>NZ_LR733238.1 GCF_902506435.1 Nocardioides sp. AX2bis
CCCCTGCGATGACCACCACCCCCGCCCCCCACGACGCCGCCGTGCCCCAGGTCGTCTTCGCCTGCGTCCGCAACGGCGGCCGCTCGGTCATCAGCCGGGTCCTCGCCGAGCACTACGCCGGCGGCCGCGTCCGCGCGCTCTCGGCCGGCACCCAGCCCGGGGAGCACGTGCACCCCGAGGTGGCCCGCGCCCTGACCTCGCTCGGCCTGGACGTCTCGGCCGAGGAGCCGACGCTGCTCACCCGAGACACCGTCGCCGCCAGTGACCTCGCGATCACCCTGGGCTGCGGCGAGGAGTGCCCGTACGTCCCCGGGGTGCGCTACCGCGACTGGCCGGTGGCCGACCCGGGCGGGCAGGACGACGCGACCGTCCGCACCATCATCGGCGACCTGGACGCGCGCGTCCGTGACCTGCTCGTCGAGCTGGTCCCCGACCACGAGCTCCCGCCCTCGGTACTCTCCGGGACGTGACCGTCACCCGCTCCCTGCTGCTCTTCGCCTGTGCCGCGCTGGCCGAGATCGGTGGTGCCTGGCTGGTCTGGCAGGGCGTGCGGGAGCACCGCGGCTGGCTCTGGATCGGTGCCGGCGTCGTCGCGCTCGGGCTCTACGGGTTCGTCGCCACGCTGCAGCCGGAGGCCAGCTTCGGCCGGATCCTGGCGGCGTACGGCGGGGTCTTCGTCGCGGGCTCGCTGGCATGGGGCACGGTCGTCGACGGCTTCCGCCCGGACCGCTACGACGTGGGCGGCGCGCTGCTGTGCCTGGTCGGCGTGGCCGTGATCATGTACGCGCCGCGGTCGGCCTGAGCGCGTCACCGATCGCGAACGCGGCGTCACGGGCCGGTCGGCCGACGCCGACCAGCGTGGCCGACGCGGCGCCGGTCCAGTCGCCGTACCCGACCAGCCAGACCCGGGGGTCGGAGGCGGAGCGGACCGGGTGCGGCGAGCCGTCCGGCGCGACGGTGCGCGGGCGGCCGCGCTCGGTGGCCAGGCCGAGCCCGCGCAGGTGGCCCAGCGCCGGCCGGAAGCCGGTCGCCCACACCACCGCGTCGAGGTCGACCTGGTGCCCGTCGGCCCACCGTGCGCCGGTCGGTGTCAGCCGATCGACCATCGGCCCGGCGACGAGGCCGCGCTCGTCGCGGGCCCGGCGTACGGCGGGCGTGGCGACCACGTCGCCGAGGGAGGCCACGTCGCGCACCGGTCGTCCGGCCGCCCGGTCCCGCACGGCCTGGGTGGCGGTCTCGAAGAGCACCCGGCCGTCGACGTCGTCGGGCAGGTAGCGCGGCGGCCGGAGCGCCACCCAGTGCAGCGCGGCCACGTGGGGCTGCAGGTCGGCCGCGAGCTGGGCCGCCGAGTTGCCGCCGCCGACCACGAGCACCCGTTGACCGGCCAGCTGCTCGGGACCGCGGTAGTCGTGGGTGTGGAGCTGGCGGCCGCCGAAGACCTCGGCCCCCGGGACGGCCGGCCAGAACGGCCGGTCCCAGGTGCCGGTCGCGCTGATGAGCGCTCGTGCCCACCAGTCGCCGCGGTCGGTGCTGACCCGGAGCAGCCCGCCGTGGTCCGCGTCGGCGACGTCGGTGACCCGGACCGGTCGGTGCACCGGGAGGGCGTACCGCTCCTCGTAGGCCGCGAGGTAGGCGGCCACGTGGGCCGCCGACGGGTTGCCGTCACCGCTCCACGCCGGCATCGGCCAGCCCGGCAGCGAGCTGAAGGCGGCGGGGGAGAAGAGCTCCAGGCTGGGCCAGCCGTCCGGCCACGCCCCGCCGGGGCGGTGGGGCGCGTCGAGCACGACGGTGCGCAGCGCAGGAAGGCCCTCGCGCTCGCGGCGGGCCGAGACGCGGCCCAGGTGGTAGGCCGCCGCGAGCCCGGACTGCCCACCACCGACGATGCAGACGTCGACCGTGCGTCCCTCCGGCGTCTGCTCCCGCCCCGGGGTCGGTGCGTTCACGCGTCGTCGCGCCGGCGCTCGAGCAGCACCGTGTCGCGCCACTCGCCGTCGAGCCGGGCGATCCGGGAGCGGACCGCGAGCGTCCGGTAGCCGGCCGCGCGGTGCAGGGCCAGGCTGGCCCGGTTCTCGGGGAAGACCGAGGCCTGGAGGGTCCACAGCCCCCGCGCGTCGGCCTCGGTGATCTGGCGGTGAAGCAGGGCCTTGCCGACGCCCCGGCCGCGGGCCGTGGCGGCGACGTAGACCGCGCCCTCGCCGACCCCGGCGTAGCAGGCCCGGGTCGAGGTGGGGGAGACGGCCGTGAAGCCGACCACCTGGCCTCCGGCCTCGGCCACCCAGCGGTGGTCGGGCAGCCACCGGTCGCGCAGCACGGTCGCCGCAGGGACCTCGGTCTCAAAGGTGGCCTGGCGGGTGGCGACGCCCTCGGCGTAGATCGCCCTCACCCGGGCGAGGTCGGCGTCGGTCATCGCGCGGGTGGTGACGTCGGCCGGCAGGTCGGCGGGGCAGCAGGGTGGGGTCGAGAGCGTGCCCATGACGGCGTCGGCCGCGTGCGGCAGGCCGGTGCAGCAGGCCGCGTTCACGCTGACCACGCTGCTCGTGCCCACCTTGTCCACGGCGACGAACCCGGCGTCGGCCAGGTGGCGCACGTGGTGGGAGCAGGTCGACTGGCTGATCCCGAGCTCGCGGGCGAGGTCACCGACCCGGGCGGACCCGGACGCCGCGGTGGCCACCGCGTTCAGCAGGCGCACCCGCGTCGGGTCGGCCAGCGTGGCGAACCAGGCGGCGTACGTCGTGGCGGTGTCGCCCGCCAGCGCGGCGGCAGGGGGCGGGGCCTGCGTGCTGGTCACGACCGGGAGTCTACATCGACCTGGATCGATTGACGGGTCGGTGACGCCCGGCTAGCGTCGTTGTATCGATGTCGATCGATCGATCGGCACGCCGTCGGTCCCCAGGAGAGCCCATGGTCCCCACCCCCGCCGCTCCGCTCGTCGTCGTCGGCGCGGGCCCGATCGGGCTGGCCGCCGCGGCCCACGCGGTCGAGCGCGGGCTGCCGGTCGTCGTCCTCGAGGCCGGGGACGCGGTCGGTGCCGCCGTGTCCGAGTGGGGCCACGTCCGGCTCTTCTCGCCGTGGTCGGAGCTGGTCGACCCGGCCGCGGCCCGGCTCCTCGACGCCGCGGGCTGGGACGCCCCCGACCCCGCGGGCCTCCCATTCGGTCACGACTGGGTCTCGGCCTACCTCCGTCCGTTGGCAGTCGTCCTGGAGCGGGCCGGTGCGGACGTGCGCCCCGGGCGCCGCGTGGTCGGCCTGGCCCGGTCCGGGCGGGACAGGATGGTCGCGACCGGGCGGTCGGACGTGCCGTTCGCCGTGCACGTGCAGGGCCCGTCGGGTCACGAGGTCCTCGAGGCTGCCGCGGTCGTCGACGCCAGCGGCACCTGGGGCGGTCCGGGGCCGCTCGGCGCCGACGGCTACCCGGCGCCGGGGGAGCAGGACCACCACGAGCGGGTGCTGCGCGGCGTCCCCGACCTCGCCGACCCCGCCCGGCGCGCCCGTCACGCCGGCCGGCACACCGTGGTGGCCGGGGCCGGCGCGTCGGCCCAGAACGCCCTCGTGGCCCTGACCGCCCTCGCCGACGAGGTCCCGGGGACCCGCGTCACCTGGGTGGTGCGTCGCGGCGACACCGCCAAGGCACTGGGTGCGGCCGAGCTCGACGAGCTCGCGGCGCGCGGCGCGCTCGGCGGCAACGCCCGACGGGCGGCCGAGGCCGCGGCCGTCACGACCGTGACCGGGTTCCGGACCGCGCGGCTCGAGGCCGCCGACGACGGCTCGCTGGTGCTGGTCGGTCACGACGGGCGTCGGGTCGAGCAGGTCGACGAGGTCGTCGCCGTGACCGGGTTCCGTCCCGACCACTCCTGGCTGCGCGAGGTGCACCTCGACCTCGACGGCGAGCTCTCCGCGCCGGCAGGCCTGGCCCCCGAGATCCACCCGGCCCACCACTCCTGCGGCACCGTCAGCCCGCACGGCGCGGACCTGCTCCGCCAGCCCGAGGAAGGGCTCTACCTGGTCGGGATGAAGTCCTACGGGCGCGCCCCGTCGTTCCTCGCGCTGACCGGGTCCGAGCAGGTCCGCTCGGTGGTCGCCGAGATCGCCGGGGACCACGAGTCCGCCGCCCGGGTGGAGCTGGTGCTGCCCGAGACCGGCGTCTGCGGAGCGGCCCCGGCCTTCGACGGGGCGCCGGCGGGGGCCTGCTGCGGGGTCGGCTGAGGCAGGATGTCGTCGTGGACACCGCCGCCGACAGCTGCGCCCCCTCGTCGAGCGCCGCCGGCGAGGTCATGGCGCGGGACGAGGCCGAGCGGCTGGCCCAGCTGATCAAGGCGCTCGGCGACCCCACCAGGATCCAGCTGCTGGAGATGATCCGCACCTCCCCGGACCACGCCGCGTGCGTCTGCGACCTGACCGAGCCCCTCGGCCTGAGCCAGCCCACCATCTCCCACCACCTCAAGGTGCTCACCGACGCCGGGCTGCTCGCCCGCGAGCGGCGGGGCGCCTGGGCGTGGTTCTCGGTGCGCGACGACCGCGCCGAGGAGACCGCGCGGCTGGTCGCCCACCTGCTCGGAGCCCGCTAGCGGCCACCCCGGCCCGTCATATCGACACCTGTCGATATAGCGTGCGGACCGACCCCCGTCCGTCTGCCGGCAGGAACCACCGTGCTCGTCGTCGCCGTCCTGATCTTCGCCGCCACCCTGACCCTGGTCATCTGGCAGCCACGCGGCCTCGGCATCGGGTGGAGCGCCCTCGGCGGCGCCGCCGTCGCCCTGGCCACCACCGTGGTCTCGTTCTCCGACGTCCCCACCGTGTGGGGCATCGTGTGGAACGCCACGCTGGCCTTCGTGGCCATCGTCGTGGTCTCCCTGATCCTCGACGCCGCCGGCTTCTTCGAGTGGGCCGCCCTGCACGTCGCCCGCTGGGGGCGTGGCAACGGCCGGCTGCTGTTCGTCCTGATCGTGCTGCTCGGGGCGGCCATCGCCGCGGTCTTCGCCAACGACGGCGCCGCGCTGATCCTCACCCCGATCGTGGCCTCGATGCTGGTCGCGCTGGACTTCCCCGCGCGCGCCTCGCTGGCCTTCGTCATCGCCTGCGGGTTCATCGCCGACGCCGGGAGCCTGCCGCTGGTGGTGTCGAACCTGGTCAACATCGTGGTCGCGGACTACTTCGACATCGGCTTCGCCCGGTACGCCGTGGTGATGGTCCCGGTCGGCCTGGTGTCGGTCGCGGCCAGCCTCGGCGTGCTGCTGCTGTTCTTCCGCAAGGCCATCCCGGCCACGTACGACACCTCGCTGCTGGCCGTGCCGGCCACCGCGGTGCGCGACCGGACGACCTTCCGCGCCGGGTGGGCGGTGCTCGCCCTGCTGCTGGTCGGCTACTTCGTGGCGGACCCGCTGGACCTGCCGCTCTCGGTGGTCGCCGGCGCCGGCGCCCTGGTCCTGATGGCGGTCGCCGCCCGGCGCCGGGCGCCGGGCGCGGCCGACGAGCGGATCGACGTCGTCCGCATCCTCCGCGAGGCGCCCTGGCAGATCGTGCTGTTCAGCATCGGGATGTACCTGGTGGTCTACGGCCTGCGCAACCAGGGCGTCACCGACGAGCTGGCCGGGGTGTTCAGCGCCTTCGGCGACCACGGGGTGCTGGTCACCGCGCTCGGGGTCGGTGTGGTCGTGGCGGTGCTGGCCTCGCTGATGAACAACATGCCGACCGTGCTCATCGCCGCGCTCGCCGTCGGCGCCACCGGGGCGACCGGGCTGACCCACGAGGCGATGGTCTACGCGACCGTGATCGGCTCGGACCTCGGTCCGAAGATCACCCCGATCGGGAGCCTGGCCACGCTGCTGTGGCTGCACGTGCTCGAGCGGCGCGGCATCCACATCGGCTGGGGCCAGTACTTCCGGGTGGGGATCGTGCTGACCCTGCCGGTCCTGGCGGTCACGCTGGTCGCCCTGGCCGGGTGGCTCACCGTCGTCGGCGTCTGACGCACGACGGCGCCCGGGGACCGCGAAGTCCCCGGTCGGCCGGGGACTTCCGAACATGTCGGCCTTTGCAAAGGCCGACATGTTCGAAAGTCGCCCGACAAGTCCCGGCCCTCAGCTCAGCGGGGGCAGGTCCAGGAACGCGTCCGCGGTCAGCGGCAGGTCGCGCACGCGCACGCCGGTGGCGTGCCAGGCGGCGTTGGCCACCGAGGCGGCCGTGCCGACGATGCCGATCTCGCCGATCCCGCGCCCGCCCATCGGGGTCGCCAGCTCGTCGACCTCGTCCAGCCACTCGACCTGCAGGTCGCCGATGTCGGCGTGCGCCGCCACGTGGTACGTCGCCAGGTCCTGCGTCACGACGTGGCCGAAGCGCGGGTCGCGGTGGCCGTCCTCGTGCAGGGCGCCGGAGATGCCCATCACCATCCCGCCCAGCAGCTGCGAGCGCGACGTGGTCGGGTTGATCACCCGACCCACGGAGTAGACGCCGACCATCCTCGACACGCGCAGCTCACCAGTCCAGGCGTGCACCCTCACCTCGGCGAAGGTGGCCCCGAAGGAGTGCAGGCTGTGCCCCTCCATGTCGGGGTACGGCTCGGCGCCCGCCGTGGTGTGCGTGCCGACCTCCGGGTGCGCCCCGTGGTCGGCGCGGTGCTGCTGGACGGCCGCGGCGATCGCGGTGCCCCACGACGCCGTGCCCGCGGACCCGCCGGCCACGGTCGCGAAGGGCAGGTCGGTGTCGCCGACGTGCACCTCCACCGCGGCCGGGTCGACACCGAGGGCGTCGGCCGAGATCTGCTTGAGGACCGTACGGGCGCCGGTCCCGATGTCGACCGCGCCGATCGAGACCGCGTACCGGCCGTCGTCGAGGGTCTCGATCCGGGCCTCGTTGCCGGGCATGTAGAGGGTGGGGTAGGTCGCCGCGGCGACGCCCGTGCCGACCCACCAGTCGCCGTCACGGGTGGCGCGCGGGGCCGTCGGTCGGTCGGCCCACCCGAAGCGCTCCGCCCCGCGGACCAGGCACTCGACCAGGCGGCGCTCGTTCCACGGCTTGCCGGTCTCGGGGTCGGTCGCCGGCTCGTTGCGCTCGCGCAGCGTCACCGGGTCGACCCCGGTGGCCACGGCGAGCTCGTCCATCGCGACCTCGAGGGCGAACATGCCGGGCATCTCGCCCGGCGCGCGCATCCAGGAGGGCACGTTCACGTCGAGCCCGGCGACCCGGTGGGTCGTGCGCCGGGCCGGCGCGGCGTACATCATCCGGGCCGCCGTGGCCGTCTGCTCCGCGAACTCCTTGAAGCGCGAGGTCTGCGAGGTGGCGTCGTGCTCGACCGATAGCAGGGTCCCGTCGGGCTCGGCCACCAGGCGTACGGCCGAGCGCGTGGCCGTGCGGTAGCCGGCCAGCGCGAACATCTGCTGCCGGGTGGTGACCAGGCGGACCCGGCGCCCCGGGTCGTCGGTGCCGACGGCGAGCGCGGCGAGCGCCGCGACCATCTCGGGTGCGTGCGGCAGCCCCTTCGAGCCGAAGCCGCCACCGACGTACGGCGCCGCGACCCGCACCTGCGCGGGGTCGAGCCCCAGCATCGGGGCCAGCGTCCGGGCGACCGCGTGCACCGCCTGCGTGGAGTCCCACATCGTGAGCGTGGTGCCGTCCCAGCTGACCACCGCGGCGTGCGGCTCCATCGGGGAGTTGAACTCGTGCGGGGTGGAGTAGTCACCCTCGACGACGACCGCCCCGGTGGTGCCGCGCGCGGCCTCGAGGTCGCCGTCGGCCCAGTCGGTCTCGTGGCCGGCGTTGACGCCCTCGGGGGAGTAGGTCGCGGTGCTCGCGTCGTACGCCGCCTCGTGCGGCTCCTCCGCGTAGTGCACCCGGACCAGGCGGGCACCCTCGCGGGCGGCCTCGGCGGTGTCGGCCAGGACGAGGGCGACGACCTGCCCGCGGAAGCGGACCCGGTCGTCCTGGAGCACCGCGAGCTCCTCGTCCTCGGTGTCGGCCAGGCGCGGCGCGCTCTCGTGGTCGAGGACCCGCAGCACGCCCGGGTGCTCGACCGCGGCCGAGGCGTCGACCCGCAGCACCCGGCCGCGGGCGACGGTGGAGGTGACCATCCACGCCGCGACCGGCGGACTGGCGGGGTCGGCGTGCTCGGCGGCGTACGGCGCGCGGCCGGTGACCTTCTCGGGGCCGTCGACGCGGTCGTGGTGGGTGCCCATGGAACGGGCGGTGAGCGGCTCGGCTCGCAGCGTGGTCATGCGGAGGCTCCTTCGGCGAGAGGGGCGGTGACGTCGCGCAGGGCCAGCGCGGTCGCGCCGCGCAGCATCGCCACCTTGTAGGCGTTGTCGGGACCGGGTCGCGCGTCGCGCAGCTCCGCGTCGACCGCCTGACGGACCAGGTCCTCGGTCGGCACCTGCCCGCGGAGCACGGCCTCGGCGGCCTCGGCGCGCCACGGCTTGTGGGCGGCCCCGCCCCAGGCGATCCGGAGGTCGGTCAGCGTGCCGTCCTCCGCGAGGTCGACGGCCACGGCGACCGAGACGAGCGCGAAGGCGTACGAGGCGCGGTCGCGGGTCTTGACGTAGGTGGAACGCCGGGTGAGCTCGGTCATCGGCAGCTCGACGGCCGTCACCAGCTCGCCGTGCGCGAGCACGGTGTCCTGCTCGGGGTGGGAGCCGGGGAGGCGGTGCAGGTCGGCGACCGGCACGCGCCGTTCCCCGTCGGGTCCGAGGACGACCACGACGGCGTCGACCGCCACGAGGGCGACCGCGAGGTCGCTGGGGTGCACCGCGACGCAGTCGTCGCTGGCGCCGAGCAGGGAGTTGTAGCGCCCGTAGCCCTCGAGGGCCGAGCAGCCGCTGCCGGGCTCCCGCTTGTTGCAGGGCGTGGTGACGTCCTGGAAGTAGACGCAGCGGGTGCGCTGCAGCAGGTTGCCGCCGGTCGTGGCCTGGTGCCGGATCTGGCCCGAGGCGCCGGCGAGCAGGGCGCGGACGACCGCGGGCCAGCGGCTGCGCAGCAGGGGGTGTGCGGCGAGGTCGGAGTTGCGGACCCCGGCGCCGATGCGCAGCACGGGTCCGGAGGGGCCGTCGACCGGGTCGATCTCGTCGGTGGCCAGCCGGCTCACGTCGACCAGGGTGGTCGGGGTGGTGATGCCGAGCTTGAGGTGGTCGACGAGGTTGGTGCCGCCGCCGAGGAAGGTGGCGTGCTCGTCGCCGCTCACCGCGGCGACCGCCTCCGCGGCGTCGGTCGCGCGGACGTAGGTCAGCTCCTTCATGCCGTCGCCCCCTGCCCCGCGGCCTGGCGGGTCGCGGCGAGGATGCCGGCGTAGGCGCCGCAGCGGCACAGGTTGCCGCTCATCCGCTCGCGGATCTCGTCGTCGCTGAGGGCGGGCTCGGACTCGAGGTCCGCGGTGACGTGGCTGGCCTCGCCGTCCCGGGCCTCCTGCAGCATCCCGACCACCGAGCACACCTGGCCCGGGGTGCAGTAGCCGCACTGGAGGCCCTCGTGGTCGAGGAAGGCCTGCTGCACGGGGTGGAGGTCGTCACCGTCGGCGAGGCCGTCGGCGGTGACCACCTCGGCGCCGTCGTGGGCCACGGCGAGCGCCAGGCAGGTCAGGTGACGGCGGCCGTCGAGCAGCACGGTGCAGGACCCGCACTGCCCGTGGTCGCAGCCCTTCTTGGGGGCGGTGGCGCCGACACGCTCGCGGAGCGCGTCGAGAAGCGTCGTGCGGGTGTCGACGACGACGTCGTGCTCGGTGCCGTCGACGGTGAGACGGACGGTGGTGTCCATGGGGTCCTTCCCGGGTGGGGCAGAGGTGGGGGCAGAGG
>NZ_LR733237.1 GCF_902506435.1 Nocardioides sp. AX2bis
CCGCCGACCAGGCAGGGACCGCCGTACCGTCCCCCCACCTGGTGGTGGCCGTCGACGGCACCTCCGGTTCGGGCAAGTCGAGCACCTCGCGACAGGTCGCGCACCGCCTCGGGCTGCGCTACCTCGACACCGGCGCGCAGTTCCGCGCGATCACCTGGTGGATGCTGCGCCACGGCGTCGACGTGCACGACGCCGACGCCGTCGCCGCCCGGGCCGCCGAGCCCGTGGTCGTCTCCGGCACCGACCCGCTGGAGCCGACGATCGCCGTCGACGGCGAGGACGTGGCGGCCGCCGTGCGCACCCCCGAGGTGACCGGTGCGGTCTCCCCGGTCAGCACCGTCCCCGAGGTCCGCGCCCGGCTGCTGGCGCTGCAGCGCCGGGTGATCGGCGAGGGCGGGATCGTCGTCGAGGGCCGTGACATCGGCTCGGTCGTGTGGCCGCAGGCCGACCTCAAGCTCTACGTGACCGCCGACCCGTCGGCCCGCGCCACCCGCCGCAGCGCCGAGGAGGGTGGCAGCGACACCGCCGCCACCGAGCAGGTGCTCCGCGAGCGCGACCGGATCGACTCCGGGCGCGCCACCGCCCCGCTGCGCCGCGCGGACGGCGCGATCGAGGTCGACACCACGCCGCACACCCTCGAGGAGGTCGTCGACCTCGTCCTGGGCCTCGTGGACGACCTCCCGCCCAGGACCTCGCCATGAGGTCGGCGAGCAGCCTCCACGAGACGCACCACCTGCTCCCGCCCCGCACCGACACCGTCGCCCACCCCCTGCGCCGTCCGATGCGCCACGGCCGGCCGCCCTCGCGGTGGCTGATGCGGTCCCGCTGGGACGTGCGCGTGCACGGGATCGAGCACGTCGCGGCCGACGGCCCGGTCGTCCTCGCCGGCAACCACGTCGGGCTGATGGACGGCCCGCTGCTGGCGGCCTTCGCGCCACGGCCGGTGCACGTGCTGACCAAGGTGGAGGCGTTCACCGGCGTGCTGGGCCACGTCCTGACCGCGGCCGGGCAGGTCCCGGTCGACCGGTTCGTGGTCGACCCGGCCGCGGTGCGTACGGGCCTGCGCGTCCTGCGCGACGGCGGCGTCGTCGGGATCTTCCCCGAGGGCGTGCGCGGCGACGGGTGGCTGGACCGCTTCCACCGCGGCGCGGCGTACCTCGCGCTGGTCACCGGCGCGCCCGTCGTGCCCTTCACCGTCGTCGGCACCCGCGAGCCCGGCGGCCACACCGACAGCGTCCCGGCCCGCGGGGCCCGCCTCGACCTCTCCTTCGGCGAGCCGCTCGACCTGGGTCGCGTGGACTGGCCACGCACCCGCGAGCTGGTCGCCGCCTGCTCCACCACGCTGCGGCGACGCATGCTGGACCACCAGACCGACGCACTGGCCCACCTGGGCCGAACCCTCCCCGGGCCCCTGCCCGCCGGGGAGCTCGAACCCGAGCCGGGCGGCGGAGTCACGGAGCATTCCCGATGAGCGAGCACGACCCCCAGGACCACGGGGACGGTCAGCCCGGCCACGACCAGTTCGACACCGACGGGTTCGACGGCGAGGGCCCCCTGGGTCCGCTGCCGATCCTGGCCGTCGTCGGACGCCCCAACGTGGGCAAGTCGACCCTGGTCAACCGGATCCTCGGCCGCCGCGAGGCGGTCGTCGAGGACGTCCCCGGCGTCACCCGCGACCGCGTCTCCTACGACGCCGACTGGGCCGGGCGCGCCTTCACCCTGGTCGACACCGGCGGCTGGGACCCCGACGCCCGCGGCCTCGCGCAGCGGATCGCGGCCCAGGCCGAGGTCGCGGTGAGCCTCGCCGACGCGGTGATGTTCGTCGTGGACGCCACCATCGGCATCACCGACCACGACGAGGAGGTGGTCAAGGTCCTGCGGCGCTCCGGCAAGCCGATCGTCCTGGCCGCCAACAAGGTCGACGACCTGCGCGCCGAGGCCGAGGCCGCCGGCCTGTGGAACCTCGGCCTGGGGGAGCCCCACGTCGTCTCCGCGCTGCACGGTCGCGGGTCGGGCGACCTGCTCGACGCCATCCTGGAGGCGCTGCCCGAGACCCCGCCCGAGCGCGACGCCGAGCCCGGCGGCCCCCGCCGGATCGCGATCGTCGGCAAGCCCAACGTCGGCAAGTCCTCGCTGCTGAACCGTCTGGCCCAGGAGGACCGGGTGGTCGTCGACAGCGTCGCCGGCACCACGGTCGACCCCGTCGACGAGCTGGTCGAGCTGGGCGGACGGCTGTGGCGCTTCATCGACACCGCCGGCATCCGCAAGCGGGTCAAGGAGTCCTCGGGCCACGAGTACTACGCCTCGCTGCGCACCAGCCAGGCCATCGACCGCGCCGAGGTGGCCGTGCTGGTCGTCGACGCCGAGCAGCCGCTCTCGGAGCAGGACGTCCGGATCCTGCAGACCGTGCGGGAGTCCGGCCGGGCCCTGGTCATCGCCTTCAACAAGTGGGACCTCGTCGACGAGGAGCGCCAGCACTTCCTGAAGCGGGAGATCGAGCGCGACCTGGTGCAGGTGCAGTGGGCGCCGCGGGTCAACATCACCGCGCGTACCGGCTGGCACGTCGACAAGCTCGTCCCGGCCATCGACAAGGCCATCGAGGGCTGGGAGACCCGGATCACCACCGGGCAGCTCAACGCCTTCCTCGGCCGCCTGGTGGCCGAGAACCCGCACCCCGTGCGCAGCGGCAAGCAGCCCAAGATCATGTTCGGCACCCAGGCCGGCTCGGCCCCGCCGATGTTCGTGCTGTTCACCAGCGGCAAGCTCGACCAGGGCTACGAGCGCTACATCGAGCGGCGCCTGCGCGAGGAGTTCGGGTTCGTCGGGACGCCGATCATCCTGCAGCAGCGGGTGCGCGAGAAGCGCAAGCGCCGCTGACGCCGGTCGACCTGACCGTTGCACGCACCAGGTGCGTGAAACGGTCAGGTCGACGTCCTCAGGGGTCGGGCAGGTCTCAGACCGCGCCCTGGGTGCGCCAGTAGGAGTTGAGCGCGCCGTTGGTCTTGATGAACCACACCAGGGGACCGACCAGGATGAACATGCCGGGGAAGTACCAGAGCCCGGTCGCGCCGGAGACGGGCGCGCGCTGGCCACGACGCTCGTAGAGCCCGCCGACCTCGGACGAGGTGATGTAGGGCATGACGATGGCGACGAAGAAGGCCAGGACCAGCGCGATGCCGCCGTCGATGCCCTGGCCCGAGTGGCGCTTCATCTCGCTGTGCACCGAGTAGAACCAGACCAGCGGGTAGATGCCGAACGTGACCACGGTCAGCAGGATGCACAGGCCCGTGCTGCGGATCTTGCCCACGGGGACGTGGTGCGGCTGGCCGTAGCCGACGGGGTAGCCGCCCTGGGTGGGGACCGGCGACTGCGCCGGGGACCAGCCCTGCGGTGCGCCCTGCTGGTATCCCTGGGGGTAGCCCTGGGGTGCCCCGTAGGTCGGGTGCGTCGGGATGATGTCCTGCTGGGGCCGGGTGGGGTTCTGGTCGCTCACGGGTGATCCTTGCCTGGAAGGGGCGGCGCCGATGGGTCGCCGGCCGCGGTGAGCGTAGGACCGGGTGGGTCCGGGTG
>NZ_LR733240.1 GCF_902506435.1 Nocardioides sp. AX2bis
GGTGGGGGGCGCCGGGGGGCGGAAGAGCAAGACAGCCGGTTACAGGCCACGCATGACGCCGACGGACTCGCGGGTGAACCCCGGGAAGACCGCGGGCACCGAGGCGCCCGGGAAGCGTGTGGCGACGATCTCCGACAGCACGCTGCGGTAGTCGGTGGTGACGGTCAGGTCCGCGTCCAGGGTGTTCTGCAGCCCCGGCCAGCGCCCGTAGTAGCGACCGCCGGACACCCCGGCGCCCGCGACGAGCATCGCGTTGCCCCAGCCGTGGTCGAGACCCATCGAGGAGTTCTCGGCGACGCGCCGGCCGAACTCGCTGATCGTCACCACGGTGACCCGCTCGCGCATCGCGCCGAGATCGGCGAAGAACGCGGCCATCGACCTCGCCAGGTCGTCGGCCATGGGGAGCAGGCGCCCGGAGGAGAGGGTCCCGATGTTGTTGTGCATGTCCCAGGAGCCGGAGTCGACGGTGACCAGGCGCGTACCGAAGTCGCCGCGCACGGTCTGCGCGACGGTGGACAGCGCGCGGCCGAGGTCCGACGCGGGGTACCTGGCGGCGTTGTCGGCCTGAGCCATCCCGATCCGCAGGTCGTCCGAGGCACCCATCGCGTCGCTGACCGCGCGGCCCATCCGGCTCGTGTCGGCGGCCCACATGCGTTCGAGGACCGTACGCCGGGCGCGCCGCGCGTCGTTGGGATTCTCGCCGGCCAGGGCCCCCGACGCGAGGTTGGCGTAGGAGAGGATCGGCTGGTCGCCGTAGAGCGAGGTCGGCGGCGTGCCGGAGCCGATCGCGACACCCTCCACGGCCCGCTCCTCGCCGCTCTCGCCGAGCAACCGGTTCAACCAGCCGGAGCGCTCGGGCGAGCCGGGCGCTGCGTCCTCGAGCTCCTCCATGGCCGCGAAGTGCGAGCGGTTGGCCACCGGCAGGCCCGTGGCGTGCACGGCGGCGAGCTCGCCGGCCTCCCACATCGGCAGCAGCGGCGTGAAGGACGGGTGCAGGCCGAAGAAGGCGTCCTTGGCGACCAGCCGGTCGCTGGGGACCGCGATGCGGGGGCGGGCAGCGTAGTAGGCGGGGTCGCCGTGGGGCACAACCAGGGAGAGGCCGTCGCTGGCGCCGCGCAGGGACAGCACGACGAGCACGGAGTCGTCGTACCCCTCCGCGGCCAGCGCGGGGGCGCCGCTCATCGTCACCACCGCGGAGCCGGTGACGGTGGTCAGCCCACCGAGGGCGAGACCGCCGAGCACGCGGCGGCGCGAGGCCGTGAACCCCGCGCAGCCGGCGTCGTCGCACAACACGTCGGGGGTGGCTGCGGCCGGCGTGGTGCGGGGGCTGGCGGCGCGGGTGAGCGAGGCGAACATGGGGGGCTCCTGCAGTTCTGGAGGTGGGGTCCAGGGGTGACACAGGAG
>NZ_LR733239.1 GCF_902506435.1 Nocardioides sp. AX2bis
GGGCTGCGGGTCTGTCTGCGGGGTGGACGGGGAGTCCGCCACGGGGGCATGCAGGGGCACGCCGTACCTCCTTCTCCGCCTCACAGGACGGATCGTTAAAGGATGTCGAGCGGGGCCGAGCCTAGCAGCGGACCGACCCCCGGCCGCGCCGTGTCCGCGCCGGGACCGCCCCCCGGTCCGGGCCGCCAGCGGGTCGCTGGCGGGCGGGCGGGGCGGCCGTCCACAGGCACCGCGGCGTCGTTGACACCGCACGCAGGTCTCCGGGGCCCGTGGGCCTGCGTGCGGTGTCAACGAGGCGCCAAGCCCTGTGGACGACGGCCGGGAGCGGGGACGCGCCTGAGGTGACGTCCCGCCACTCTGGTCGAGGAGCGAGCGCCAGCGAGCGTCTCGAGACCCACCACGTCTCGAGGCTCGGGCCCGGATCGGGGGTGCGGGAGGTCCTTCCCCTCACGCCCCCGGACGAGGATGCTCGGACGGTGGCGGAGGCGACCGCGGGGTCGACGGGGCTCCCTGGTCGGGAGCCCGGCATCGCGCACGTCCTGGCCTGGCTGGACGCGCGTGCGTGCGGGACCGCGGACACCCCGCCGGTGCTCCTGGTACGCCTCCCCGCCGGCGCGGGCGGCGCGCGCCTAGCCGACCTGCTGAGGTCGGCGGCGAACCGGCCCGTGCCGGACGGGGCACCGGCGGTGCTGCTGCTGGAGGACCTGCAGCACCAGAGCAGGCCCACCTTCGACCTGCTGGTCGAGCTGGCCGATCGTTCGGGAGCGGCCGCCGTCACCGTCCTGGGCAGCTGCGGCCCGGCCGACCCCCCGCCCGACCACCCGCTGTCGCGTGCCCGGGCCGGGCTGCGTGGTCGCGGCCTGCTCCTCGAGCTGCGCCTCCACGGCGAGCACCGGGTGGAACCGCTCGACGACGGGGACCCGGGCCGGGCCGACCACGGGGACGCGCTGCGGTGGGAGGGCGCGGGCGACCACGTCGCCGCTGCTGCGGCACTGGCCGCCCTGGCCGACCGCGCCGGCGCCGCGGGCCGCCCCGGGGAGGCCGGGGACCTGCTCTCCCGGCTCGCGGTCCAGCAGGACCTGCTCGCCCGTCCCGGCGAGGCGCTGCTCGCCCGGGAACGGGCCGCCGCGGCGCACGACGCGGCCGGGCGGCCGGCCGACGCGGCGCAGGAGCGGCTCACCGTCGCCGTGCAGCTCCGGGCCGGCGGCGCCGTCAGCGAGGCGCTGGACACCCTCGACCTCGCCGAGGCCGGAGCGCGGGACTCGGCGCGCGTCGACCTGCTGGTGCGGGTCGCCGCCCTGCGCGGCAACCTGTTGGCCCGGTCGGGTCAGGGTGCTGCCGGGGTCGCCGGCGTCCGGGCCGCGCTCGACCGGGCCCTGTCGGACGGGTTGTGGTCGGCCGCCGGGGAGGCGTACCAGCGGCTGGCCGACGCCCTCGAGCACACCGGCGACTACCGGGCCGCGGGCCGGGCCTACGAGGGCGCGCTGCAGCACTGCCACCGGCACGACCAGGACGACACCGGGCAGGTCTGCCGGGCCTGCGCCGCGGCGGTGATGCTCACCCGGGGGCTGCTCGACCGGACCCTCGCGCTCTGCGGGGAGGTCACCGACGACCCGGACGCCCCGCGGACCGCCCGTGCGGTGGCGACCGGTGTCGGTGGGCTGGCGCTCGCCCTGCGCGGCCAGGCCGGACCGGCCCGCGAGTCGCTGCTCCGCGCCCGGGTCGTGGCGGTGCGTCACGACCTGGTGGCCGTCGACGTGCTCACGGCCTGGGGCCTGGCCCTGCTCGACGAGGAGGCCGACGCCGACGCGGCCGCGCTGCGCGGCTACCGCGGCGTCGTGGACCTCGTGGCCCGGACCCAGGAGCGCCACTACTGCCTGCCGGTCCTGATGAGCGCGGCGTCCGCCTTCGCGCGCCACGACCGACCCGGCGACGTCGCCGACGTGGTCGTGGTGCTGGGCCAGGCCGCCTCGACCGGGCTGCCCGAGGCGGTGGCGGCGTACGCCGCGGCGCTCGGCGAGGCCGCCCTCCTCGCCGAGGGTCCTGGGGCCGCGCTCCCCCACCTGCGCCACGCGCTCGCGGTGCTCACCGCGCCGGACAGCCCCGGCCTGCCGGTCGTGGAGGTCCTGCTGCGGCAGCGGACCGCCGCCCTGCTGGCCGCGGGCGGGGCCGACCCGGGTGGTGAGGCGGACCGCGACCTGGCGGTGGCCCAGCTCCGCGCCGCCGAGGACGTCGCGCGCCGGCTGCGCGCGCGGCTGCTGCTCCACCGGCTGCACCGCGACCTGGCCGGCCTCGGCGAGATGCCGGCCGCTGCGGCCGGACGCTCGGCGCGCACGGGCCTGACGCCCCGCGAGGAGGAGGTGCTGCGGCTCGTGGCCGAGGGCCTCAGCAACCGCGAGGTGGCCGCCCACCTGGTGCTGAGCGTGCGGACCGTCGAGATGCACGCCGCCCACGCGGTGCGCGCGCTCGGCTGCCGGTCGCGCACCGACGCCCTGCGCAGCCTCGCCGCTCTCGACCGCAGCCAGGTCGGCGCAGGCCCCCGAACCCCGTAGTCCTCCGGTACCGCAGCCCCGGCCGCGTCCCTAGCGTCGGGGACGTGCCGCCGCCCGGCGGCCACGGACCCCGGGGAGGGCCTGATGAGCCAGACGACCGCACCGCACCACACCCGACCGACCGACCCCGTCGACGCCGCGCTCAAGGCGCGGCACCGGGCGATGTGGGCGCTGGGCGACTACCCGGCCGTGGCCGACCAGGTCATCGCCGCGCTCGGGCCACGCCTCGTCCGTGCGGCCGGCGTGGGCCCCGACGACCGCGTCCTCGACGTCGCGGCGGGCTCGGGCAACGCCTCGCTGCCGGCCGCCGCGACCGGTGCGACCGTGGTGGCCGGCGACCTGACCCCCGACCTCCTGTCCACGGGGCGCCGCGCGGCCGCGGCCGCCGGGCTCGACCTGACCTGGGAGGAGGCCGACGCCGAGGCGCTGCCCCACCCCGACGCCTCCTTCGACGTGGTGCTCTCCTGCGTCGGCGTGATGTTCGCGCCCCACCACCAGGTGGCCGCCGACGAGCTGGTCCGGGTGTGCCGCCCCGGCGGCCGGGTGGCGCTGCTGTCCTGGACCCCGACCGGCTTCATCGGTCGGCTGTTCGCCACGCTCCGTCCGTACGTCCCCGCACCTCCCCCGGGCGCGTCACCGCCCCCGTTGTGGGGCGACGAGGCCCACGTGCGCGCTCTGCTGGGCGACCGGGTGGAGCACGTCGAGGCCACCACCGAGCAGCTGGCCGTCGACCGGTTCGCGACGGGCGGGGAGTTCCGTGACTTCTTCCGCGAGCGGTACGGCCCCACCGTCGCGGCCTACCGCGGCCTCGGCGACGACGTCGACCGGGTGCGCGCGCTCGACGAGGCGCTGGCCGGGCTGGCCGACGAGGCGCTCACGGGCGACCCGGCGACGATGGGCTGGGAGTACCTGCTGCTCGTCGCTCACCGCGCCTGAGGTGGCGTCTCGGCACGGTGGTCGAGGAGCGAGCCCCTCGACCGCCGAGCACCGGTCCGGTCAGGAACGGGGGCGTCGGGGGGCGGCGCGGCGGGTCGGGGG
>NZ_LR733234.1 GCF_902506435.1 Nocardioides sp. AX2bis
GACGAAGATCTCGTCGCGGTCGAAGACGTGGGACCCGCCAACCTTGCCGGCGGGCCGCAGGTGCCCGCGGCGGACCCACTGGCGGACAGTGGCCGGGCTGAGCCGGTAGTAGCGGGCAACGTCGCCGGTGGACCAGCGGGGCTGGCGTTCGAGGTCGTCGGTGGGGTCGGTCCCGTACGAGGCGTGGTTGTCGTCGTAGGGCGGCTCGAAGGTCGTCGGGGGCGGCCCGGGTCGCCGCCGCCGGGTCGGGGGCACCTGATCCGGGGTGGCTGGTGGCCGCTTGGTCGGGGCGCCGGACGCGGAGAGCCGTTCGGTGCGCCACCCAGATCGCCGGCCTGATGGTCCCGGCGGAGTGGTGGGCGGCGGCCCGGTTGGCCTGTTCGTTCTGCGCGGCGCCGGGCGAGGGGGACGGGGAGGTGGTGGTGCGGCGCGGATGGCGTCGAGGGCGTGCCGGGGAACGGTGGCGAGATGGGACGTCACGAACGCGTCGTAGACCCCGATCGCCTCAAGGACTTCGGCGGAACTTCGGTCGAGCTCCTCGGCGAACTCCCAGACCCTCACGGTTGCGACGGTATCTGCGTGACAGCGCAACGGGGCCGCAACCACGACCACCACCCGGAACGCCCCAGACGCAGGTCAGCCCCGGTTCGGGTTCGACCGGGGCTGGGCGTGGGCGCACTTCTTCCGCCACCTAAAAGTGACACAGGGAAGGTCCCTGCGCTACCCGACACGCCAGTCGCGCGGTGACGACAGGACCGCGTGCATCCGCCGTGCGCCTAGAACTGCGAGCGCGAGCGATCTGCGGAGCGACCGCGCACCGCCGCGTACAGTGCACTGAACGAACCGTGGTAGACACCGACGGCGGGAGACGGTCGATGTGCGACGCCCCTGAGGACCCCTCTTCGTCACCGAGTCCCTCTGCTGCCGATCTGAGCGCAACGGAGCTGGCCATCTTGGCTTTCGAGCGGCAGTGGTGGAAGTTCCAGGGCGCGAAGGAGACTGCGGTGCGCGAGGTGTTCGACATGTCGCTGACCCGGTACTACCAGGTGCTGAACACCCTGATCGACCGGCCGGCCGCGTTGCGGGCCGATGCGTTGACGGTGGGACGGTTGCGACGACTGCGGGCCGCCCGGGCCGCGCAAAGGGCGCCGCGCGCCGCCGACGGGTCAGCCTGAGCGGTGCAGCCGACGGTGGGTGTCGGCGCTCATCGGCACGCTGAGGTCATGGATGCGCACGGTTCAGGGAGGCAGCCCCTGCTCGAGCTCGACCCTGTCGGCAGCGAAGGATGCTTTGCGGTCTCCACCATCACCGGCGCTTACCTTCTCGACCTGACCGGGCGACGCTTGCAGCGAACCCCGGTCAAGGTCACCAGCGGGCCCTGGTCGCTGCTGTGGACCTTCGACCTCGACGGGCACTGGCTGACCCTGGTCGACTTGGTCCGGTGTGTGGTGGGTGAGCCGATGAGAGCCCGGGTGATGACCGGCGACCCGCTCCTCGAGCAACCCCTGCGCAGCTCTCCGGTTCAAGCCATCCGCCGAGCGCCGCCCTCTATCGGTGGCGCGAGAGCCAACGCGATCTCTCCGTAAGCGCGCGTCCGCGACGGGAGGTAGCCACAGAAGTCGTGGCTTCCAATCACAGAAGTCCCGGTCCAGGTTCCTGGGCAGGGACTCCTGCGTAACTGGGTGTGGGTGTCGTAGCGGAACGGGACGGAGGCGTCGCCGAGCTCGCGGATGCGGTCGTGGGGTTCCAGGCGTCGGGTCGTGCCGATCTTGACGATGCCGGGACCGAACGCGCCGACGTTGGAGATGACGTACACGTAACCGGCGCGGATGTGGGCGATGCGGTAGTTGTTGGCCTCGATCGCGGTCTCGTCGCGAGCTCGAGGAGTCGTGTCGCGTAGGACGGCGAGGGGCTGCTGACGGCGCCCCTAGGTAGGGTGCGCTGCCACCCACCGTTCGGTGGCCGCACGTCCGCAGGAAGCGAGAAGATGACCACGCAACCGCCGAGCCGAGGAGAGGTGTGGGTCGACCACGACGGACGGGAGGTCCTCGTGCTGTCGGTAGACGCTCTCAACCACGGTCGCATGCGGGACATCGTGTGTCTCCAGGTCGAACCCGGTGACCAGGCCGACGACGCAGAGTCGCCGTACGCGCTCGTCGTAGAGGTCAGCATGAACGGTGGGGTCGAGGAGCGGACCATCTTCCTAGACGAGCTGTTCTTGGTGGCTAAGGAGTACCTGGACAGGCCCGTGTGGGTGGTGCCGCCCGACGCCCTGGAGGAGGCCGAGAGCGCACTCGAGGAGATCCTGACCCCGGCAGCGGCACCCGCGGGGGCACCCGAGCGCCCGAAGGGCTACCCCCGCCCCTCGGAGATCCGCTTCGCTGATCTCCGCATCCCGGGCGAAGCTGAGAAGCCGGTGGTGGTCGTGTCCTCAGAGGCCTACGGGCAACTGGTCGGCCACGCGTTCGTGGTCGCGTGCCGGGTCAGTTCCAACAGCACTACAGTGCGCGAGTTCGAGGTGAAGCTGCGCAGCCAGAACGGCAAGGTCGTCTGTTCACACGTACAGACCGTCCGCCTGCAAGACATCACCTACCGCACCACCGGCGGCGCCTCGCACGTCACACCGGGAGAGGCGGACGAGATCCGGCGCATTGTCTGCTCCCTCCTGGGTCTTTGACAGGACCGCCAATGAGCGGGCTGGAATGTGGCCCCGCCGGCGGTCGTTGGAGGTGAAGTACCCCAAGGTTGCTGATCTGCTGAGGACTACTGCAGTTGCCCGCCTGTCCGGTACTGTCTGGGTCTCAGAGGAGGGAGATAGGCATGGCTACTGCTACCGCTGCTCGTGAAAAGCGTGAGGCGCTGCCAACGGCTGTCGTCACGAAGCGCCCCCGGCGCATGAAGGCCGGCAAGCCTAGCGAGGCTCGCCAGCGGCGCGTTCAGGACCGGCTCGCACGCACCTCCTTTGCGCGCGACGACGTCTGACTGACGCTTCGCTAGCGCTGGTCGACACGCGCCACCTCTCCTGAAAGCGCAGTTCAGATCCTTCTGTAGTCGGCCCGACAGGCCTGAACGAACCGTATCCTCCCGTATCTTTCGGCCGAAGGATACGGAGGCGTCAGCTCGCTGGTCGTGGCCTGTTGGCGCCGCCGTAACAGCAGGTTGCCCGGGTCCGACCCGGGTGGCCGGGGGTCACCTACGGTTCGGTCGTGGACGAGTGCGCGAGCGAGGGCTGTCGCAGCCCGTCACGGTGGCCGCGACCGCGCCGGCGCATCGGATTCTGCGACACCTGCCTCAACAAGTTCGCAGCAGCCCAGACCGCCACGATGCTCCGCCCAGGCGGCGACGCCCGGGCACGCTTCCGCGTCCGCCACGAGCCCTGTGGTGCCATCACCGACGTCTCGCTACCGATGCTGCACAAGGGCTGGGTGTGCCAGGCTTGCAAGCTCGCGAGCCTGACCGCGAGCGGCTGGGTGCAGGGCCGTGGCTCTTGGTCGTTGGAGCGGCAGGAGCAGCTGATGACGGTGGCCGGTCTTCGACCGCTCTCACCGTTGCTGGACAACGCCCTCGGCGACCAGCCTGTGAATGTCGAGTGCACCACCTGCGGCGGCGCGCAGACCAACTCGCTCTTCGGCTTCTCCGAGGGTGTGCGGCTCTCGTGGATGCCCTGCTCGTTCTGCAACTCGCAGCGTTTCAAGCCCACCGCCGAGATGGTCAGCGAACGGTTTGCCACACTCGGTCTGACGCTGACCTCGGCGTGGCCCGGGGACCCCACCGTCGGGCTGGACGCCACCTGTTCACGCTGCGGCACCCAGCGCATCGTCTCCTGTCTCGCTCTCGGTTCAGGCACTCCGCCGTGCCTTCGCCGTGACGGCCGCCGTCTCGACCCCGAGGCACCTCACCGCGTCTACCTGTTCTTCTTCCCGCGGCTAGGCCCCAACGGCGTGTTCAAGGTCGGCATCACCCACTGCGTCGACGACCGCCGGCTCGCTCAGCACACCGCCGTCGGCGGCCACTTGGTGCAGGTCGTCGAGGTCGCGGACCGGGCCACAGCATTCGCCATCGAGACCACCGTGCTCCGCAAATTTCAGCCAATCGCCCCAGCTCCTGTCACCCCGGCGGACCTGCCCTACGGCGGCGCGAGCGAGTGCTGGGACGCCTTCGTAGGACACCCAGACCTCCAGCAGTGGGTACCGCGACCCGCTGTCGACTGACACAGCACCGCGCGAACAGGCGTGGCCGACGCAGGTGCGCGATCGCGGAGGCGCTGGCCGGCCACTGCCACGGACGGTCTCGACCCTGGCCACCTCAAGCGGGTCGTTAGGGTGGCCACCCACGACGTGCGACCCCAACGGCGCGACGTCTCGGACCTCGAAGTTGATGGCGGAGGTGCGGTTGTCCTACTGCTGGCCCTCGGAGTCGCCCGGCAGGTTGTCGCGGACACGGGCTGGCGCGCCGCCGAGCTCGCTTGAGGACCGCCCCAGGTTCAGCCAGGTGCGTCCGTGTCACCGCGCGACGTTGTCAGCTGGTGGCGGCACTCTGGTCCCCGTCGAGTCCGGCAGGGTCGTCCTCGGTGCTTGGGTCCGGTGAGGTCGCGGCCGCCGTGGCTGCCTCCTCCTGGGCGAGGCGCAGCTCCACAATGACGCCGAGCGGCCAGAAACTAGAGGAGGGCGATTTCGGCTCCTTGAGGTACTCGGCTGCAACGCGGGCAACTTGGACGCGGTCTGCGCCATCGCGGACTAGGGAGCACAGCTCAGCATCGAAGACGCCGTAGCGGAGTCGGCTGGGCCCGAGCCGGTGGTGGGCGGCCTCGCGCAGCTGCAGATCGTCGGCGAGTGCTGCGATGAGCTCAAACGCTCCCGTGAGGGCCCATACAAGGAGCGTCTCAAGGTGTGTTGGCTTCACCGCCGACCAGGCCTCGGCGTGGTCTCGTTCGATGTCGGCCTCGATCTTGCCTTCGACCCAAGCGGCCAGGGCGGCTTCGAGCGCGCTGGGGTCGACCTCGCGAAGCTCTTCGAGCTCCTCGAGGGTTGCCACGCAGGTCCTGATGAGCCAGTGCAGGAGGCGCTCGCGTGCGTCGGGGTCCGGCGGGTCCGAGCGAAGCACCTTCACTACGGCGTCGAGATCGTCGGCAATGGCATCCCGTAGCGCCAGGCAACCCTCCAGCTTCAGGCCCGAGCGGTAGACGGCAGCACGCAGTACATCGTCGGGCACCCGCTGGGCGACCCGCGCCGCGTACCCCGCGCCGGTGGCCAGCGCGTTGGTCTGCGCCTGAGGAGCCGACGTCGCCGACCAGAAGGTCCGCTGCAGCGCCTCCTCGAGCGCCCTGCGGAGATCTCCATCTGCGGCGGCGGACTCGGCCAGCACCTCGATGGTGACGGCGTCAATGATGTTCTTGGTCTCCTGGGCCATGTGCTCCGGTGCGCGCGCCTGCATCACCTTGAGCGCCGTAGTGAGCGCCGTCTCGGTCGGGGGCAGGGCCTGGCGCATCGCTCGGCGCCACTTCCGAGCCTGATCGTGGTCGGAGGTCATGACAACCAGCCGCCCGCTGATGAACTTGCCAGCGCGTCCGGCACGGCCCTCAAGGTTGCGCAGCCTGGCGATGTCGGGCCTGTAGCTCGGGGCCCCGGTGCGCGGCGGGTGCGCGGCGATGACCGTGCGCGTGGGGAAGTCCACGCCTTCCAGCAGAGTGGGGGTGCACACGATGCACCGCAAGAGACCGCCCTCGACCCGGGCGGCCGACTCGATCGCCTGACGCACCGCCTTCGGCACGTCAGCGGTGTGTAGGCCGAACCCGTTGCGGAGCGCGGCGGCCTCTTCTGGGTGAAGCAAGTTCAGGCCGTCCGCGATCTCGGCCAGGGCTCGCCGGGGCGGTCCGAGCTGGCCGGTGGCCTCGTAGATGGTGTCGAACAGGCCCTTCGCGTGCGACTTGTTCGCGGTGAAAACGACGACGAGGCCCTCGGAGGTCCACTGAGACATTAGGCCCGTCGCCTCGTGCTTGCGATCCCGGATCCAGCCGTCGCCCTTGGTCTTCTCACTCGGTTTCAGTGCGAAGACCCGCTCGGGGTCGCCGCCCTCTGGCCACAGATACCCGATGCGAGCTCTCGTGGGCGATTCGTGCGGCAGACCGCGGATGAAGACGTGCCGTTCGAGCCAGGCCGGCCGCCAGTCGGACTCCAACGCGTCCCCGTTCACCCAGTTCGCGATGGCCGCGACGTTGGAGAACTGGCTGGCGAGGAGGACGACACGGATGCCGCGCCGCAGTGCCTTGGCGATGATGAGCTCGAGGGTGGCGCCGCGCGGCCCGTTGTCTACGTGTTGCGCCTCGTCGACGATCAGGAGCTTGATGTCGTCGAGGTCGATGCCGCCGTCATCGGTCATGGCCCGGCGCCAGTCGAGGTCGAAGCGTTCGGGGGTCACTACGGCCACCCCGGGGCCGTCCAGGACGCCCCCTGTGGAGGGGAGGTCGGTGTCGTAGTCGAGGCCGCCCTGCGAGGACCGCACGGCAACGTCGGCCGGGAGTCCGTCGCGGAGGTCGCGGTACAGCTGGCTGACGAGTGCTCGGGTCGGCGCCAGGACGGCCACGACGCCGTCGGGGTGCAGGTCGATGCTGTGTGCGGCGACCAGCTGCATGAGGGTCGTCTTGCCGGCGCTGGTGGGCATCTTGATGGCGAGGGAACGCTGGGCGGGGTCCAGCAGACCGCCTCGGACGGCCTCTGCTTGTGAGGGCCAGAACGCGTGCCGGCCGAACTGGCGCATCCGTGTGACGACGTGCCGCACGGCGACGCCGGTAGCCCCCTTCGCCTCGGTCATGGCCTGTGGATGACGGTCAAGGCGATGGATGACTGCGGCCGCGACGTGCTGTGCGGCGTGTAAGAGGCCCGGTTCGGGGGAGGACGCTTCAAGGACCTCACGCAGCCGGTCAGGCCGGTCTTGGAGGTCGACAACGTCGCGGACCGTGCCCGCGAAGTCACCTAGGGTGCGCCCGTGCAGGGTGCGGCCGGCGCGGGCGTGGGCGCCCGTGAGTAGTTGGGCGAGGCCCCGGACGTCGAGGTCGTCGTGCGTGGTGAGCGTGCTGGCGCGAGCTTTGGCGAGCCCGTCCTCGTCGGCCAGGTACCAGAGGCTGCTTTCGATGATGTCGCGGAGCGGGTCGGGCTTCGACGGGTTAGCGAGCTGGCTGGGCATGTCGCGGCTGACCAGGCCGGAGATGCCCGGCTTCGCGCCGGGCGCGATCAGGGCTGCCGCACCGCCGGTGAGGTCTCCGTAGGTGAGGCCGGCCGCGGCGTCGAAGATGCTGTTCATGGCGTCGACGAGGTCCGGGACGGTGACGATGTGCAGCTCGGTGACGTGGGGGGCGTCCTGCCACCTGTCCTCGATCTGCTTGGTCGACGTCCGGTCGGCGCCGACTACGGCGACTCCATGGCGCAGGTGCGGGGGCAGGGGTGCCCTGGGGTCGATGAGGCGCCCCAGGTGTGTGGCTGCTGAGAACGCGAAGTGACGCTCGTGGTCGGGGTGGCTGAGCATGAGCTGCACCCCGGCGGCCCATGCCTGCGCGAGGTACTCGGGGGTGACCACCTTGGAGCTCGCCTCGATGGGCGCGAGGATGTCTGACGGTCGGCCGATGGGGCGGCACTTGGCTTCGACAGAGACCGGCTCCGGAGCCTCCCCAGGGGTGATGGTCAGGCAGACGGTGTCGGGCCCCTGTGCGGTGGCGTTGGCAACCGTCTTGGCGAGCTGCAACTTCGTGTAGGGCACCGTGCGGCCCATTCGGATGCTGTAGATGCCCATCGCGACCATCTCACCAAGGTCACCCTTGCGGACGGTGTCCGAAGTGGGCACAACATCGCGAACCTCGGCGCTCGGGTAGCGCAGTCTGGCCATCTCGGTGACGTAGGCACGACCGACGTCGCGGGCGAGGGCAGGGATGTCGCCGGCCTCGACGCTAAGGGTCCACCGGTAGATGGTCAGTTGCCCGTCACAGGCGCTCTCGGGCGCCGCGGCCTGCCGGAGCCGCGTGCCGAGCTCGCTCGTCACGGCGCGGGCTTCTGGCGGCGGGCCGGTTTGTTGGTCGAAGCGGGCATGGTGCTCCTGGTCGGGGGTGTCCACCGGAACGTTCCCAGCGCATCGGCGGCGTGCAACGTGTCAGGGCTGAACCTACGTGGCGGCCTCGACATGCTGACGTGACGGTCTGCCCCGAGGGGACCGCCTGTGAGACCCGTGTGCCCCGGACATCCGCCCCGCTTACCCGGGCAGTCGCCTCAGCCCGAGACGGGACAGAAACCCAGACGCGCCGTACCGTGCCCGCGTGACCCAACCCCGCCGCCCCGCCCTTCTCGCGCTTCCCCTGCTGATGGTGGCGGCACTGCTGTCAGTGACGGGACCGGCGGCGGCAGCACCTGGGTGTGAGCCGTACTGCGACGACCGGACCACTGCTGTGGCGAATGAGCTGAACGGCCGCGGCCACGGGGGCTGGCTCGCCACCACGCTCGAGGACGGCGGGTACAACGGGCGCCGCTGGGCTGAGATCACCAAGATCCCGGACGGGCACGGCAAGCGGTACGTCGGAGTCATCCACGTGCCCGCAGGCAAACCCGGCAAGGTCCGGCGTGCCCTGTCCGGCACCTGGTACGCGCAGCGCCGAACGGTGTTCGTGCTCCCGCTACGAACCCGGCACGACACCCGTGGCGCCGCCAACGCCAGGCACCGCGAGGCCACCCGGTGGGCGGCCCGTCGCCTCGGAGGTGACTGGGAGGTGCGCCGCCCCTGACCCCTCTGGCGCGCCCGCCCAGTCCGCACCGACCAACCGCGGTCGGTGTTGCCTGCCCGCTACGCGGACCACAGGGGCCGAAGCGCCCGCGTTGCCGCATTGACGCCTGTGGAAAAGCTCAGCAGCGGGGGCCGTGACAGGAGCATGATGCGTAGGTGCCCCGCTTCCCCGCCGACAGCGTCGTCGAGTTCCCCAACCTCGATCACCGCGACGCCGACCTCACCTTCGGCGGCTGCGGAGACCCGGACTGCCCGACCGGCGCCATCGACGCCGTCGAGAGCTAGGGGCCGCGGGGTGTACGCCCTGGATGGGTTCTCGCTGCTGACCCACCTCGGCGCCGCTGCCGGTGGCGTCCTCATCGGCCTAGCGATGGCCCGCTCGCGCCGCTAGCCGCCTGTCGCGCCTGCGTGGGCGGCACGAGCAGTGGCTGCGCGTGGCGCGGCGCTCCGCCCGAGTCCGTGTGCACCCCGACCCGTACTCAGGGTCACCGGCGTCCGGGGGCGTCGTCCATCTGGGCCAGCAGACGCACCGCGACCGACCCCCCGCACCCAAGCTCGGTGCGGACCCGGTGCGCACTCGACCCGTCCCGGACCCTCGCTGCCAAGTAGGCCTGCAAGGTGTCGAACCCCAGATCTTGCGCCTGCTGGGTCCATCGTTCGCGTGCGGCCGCGGCACGGGCGTCCCGGTCGGCCCGCAACGCCACCGAGGCCCCCTCCCTAGAGGCAGCTAGCCGGCCCTGGGCTCGACGTGTACCCGGCGGCTGGGCGGCCCGGCCCAGGTCATGCAGCACACCGGTACGCGCCATCTCTCGCCCCTGCTCGAGACCGGTGCGCACCAGCTCGTTCGACTCCCACCGGCGCAAACCCTCCACCCGTCGGGCCTCACCCAGTACCGGTGCGATCAGCGACTGCTTCCGGTTCAGCCCGAACCGGGCCCGGTAGGTGCCCAGGTCCATCCCGTGCCGCGCCGTGTGCACCCCAGTGACGGCCGACAACGCATCACCACACGCATGGCACACCACCCGCTGTCCCGATGCCACGACAAGCATCGCCCCCACCGGCGCGTAGACCCACGTCCCATCCGGCAACCGGTCACAGGGCAGATGCGGCTCGAGCGCCCCATCCGCCGAAGCCCGAGGCCGTTCTGGGTCGGTCGTCGCCACGCACCGAGTCTGTGCTGCGGCACCGACAGCCGTCACACACCGGCAGACGTCACACACCGGCAGGACGTGGGAGACCAGCAGCCCCGGCCTCCAGCGTTCCGCCCGGCCCAGGTCATAGACCGCGGCGCCGGGCCTCCTGGAACAAC
Source organism: Nocardioides sp. AX2bis (assembly GCF_902506435.1). Taxonomy (GTDB): domain Bacteria; phylum Actinomycetota; class Actinomycetes; order Propionibacteriales; family Nocardioidaceae; genus Nocardioides. The sequence goes on from NZ_LR733234.1 coordinate 10,073, forward strand.
TGCGACACCCGGGTCTTCGACAACCCCGTGGCCTCCGCAACCCGCCCGTAGGAACCCAGCAACCCGTACAACTCGACGACCGCACGCAGCCGCGGCTCGGCCACCGCGAGCAGCGCATCGTCGAGAGCGCTGAACATCTCGCTGACCTCCCGAACCGCCTCGACCGGATCAGCGATCGCAGCCAACCTCGCCGCCTCAGCATCGAGCGCCGCCTCGAGGGCCTCAGGGAGCTGCCGGTCGGGCTGATACCCGGCACGACGCTGACGAGGAGGCACGAGACCACCCGACCGCGTTCAGAGGACTGAACAACCGGAGGCGCGCCGCCAAGCCCGCACCCGGACCACGACCCCCGGCCCGCACTTGCCACCCGCGCCCGGCCACTGACGGTGACGCCCGCCCACAACCCATCCCGAACACGAAGGCCAACACACCATGCCCGAACCCGACCCGCCCCCAGGCCCCGCACACCCAGCCCCCCGCCGGCGCCGGC
>NZ_LR733236.1 GCF_902506435.1 Nocardioides sp. AX2bis
GGGGGCAGGGGTGTGCGCCGGGGCGCTCATCGGCCCGCCCCTCAGTGGCAGGGGTAGCCGAGCAGGTGGCGTCCGTCGTGGACGACCTCGTGGAGCGTCATCCCGCCCGGCACGCCGAACATCGTCAGGTCGACGCCGGCCAGCACGATCACCACGGTGGCCAGCAGGACGAGGAACAACGCCCACGGGGCGAGGGCGCGGAGCGGGATGGCGGGGACCTGGACCTGGGCCAGCGGCGTGGTGCCGAGGGCAGGGGTCGAGTGCGACATGGTGCCTCCTCAGGGATGACTGCGTCCCTGTTCGATGGGGTGGAAGCGGACCTTCGGGTCTGGCTCCCGCCCCCTCGGACTCTCGTCCTGGAGGGCGGTCACAGTAGCGCGACTGCGCCGGATTCACACCGGCTTCCTCGTGCCCGCGATCGCAGCCTAGGGCATCGCGGCGGGCTTGGGTACGGCGTCCGCCGACGTGGCCGCCCGGTGGTCGAGGAGCGAGCGAAGCGAGCGTCACGAGACCAGTTGCGGTGAGTCGATGTGTGATCTGCACTCACGTGGTGGATCCAGATCACACATCGAGGGTCCGAGGGCGCCGGTACGGGCGCTTCCGGTGGTCGAGCAGCGAGCGCCGGCCCCGGTGGTCGAGGAGCGAGCGAAGCGAGCGTCACGAGACCGGGCGCAACAGCCCGTGGGCCGCGCCACCGCGCCACCGGGGCCGGTCAGGTCGTGATCCGGTGTCAGCAGGTGACACCAGCACGCGAGTCGAGAGCCTCCGCGTGACCGGGCCCGGCGGTCGTGGGTCAGCGGACGCGCTGGAGCGCGCCGGACGACCCACGACCCCGTACCCCGGCCAGCGCGGCCAGCAGCACCTCGGTCGTCGCGGGCTCCCGGGCCGCGACCCGGCACCAGGAGGCGTCGAGGCCGGGGAAGGTGTCGCCGCGGCGTACGGCCACCCCCGCCTCCCGCAGCGCCTCGCGCACGCCCTCGCCCAGGCGGGCCAGGACGAACGACGTCGAGGAGCCGACGACCTCGACGCCGAGGTCGGTGAGACCGGCCGCGAGGTGCTCGCGCCAGGCGGTGAGCTCGAGCGCACGTCGTCCCGCCTCGGCCCGGGCCGCCGGGGCGCAGCAGGCCTGGAGCGCTGCCGCGGCCGTGGTGGAGACCGACCACGGCGTCTGACCGCGCCGCAGGTCGGCGGCCACGTCGGGCGCGGCGAGCAGGTAGCCGGCCCGCACGCCGGGCACCGACCAGTGCTTGGTCAGGCTGCGCAGCACCACGAGGCCCTCGAGCGGTCCCCCCGCGAGCGACTCGGGCTCACCCGGGACGGCGTCCATGAAGGCCTCGTCGACGACGACCAGCCGTCCCGGCCGCACGAGCCCGCGCAGGGCCGCGGCGGGGTGCAGCACCCCGGTCGGGTTGGTGGGGTTGCCGACGACCACCAGGTCGGCGTCCTCGGGCACCGCGGCCGGGTCCAGGACGAAGTCGTCCTCGGCCCGGCAGAGCACGGACGTGACCTCGTGCCCGGACTGCTCCAGCGCCGCGTGCGGCTCGGTGAACTGGGGGTGCACCACGACCGGCCGCCGCCAGGGGCGCAGCCGGGCGAGGAGCCCGAACGCTTCGGCGGCGCCGGCCGTCGCCAGCACCTCGCCCGGGGCGCGCCCGTGGTGGTCGGCCACGGCGCGCTCGGCGGCCGTCGGGTCGGGGTAGGAGCCGACCTCGTCCAGGCTCGCGACCAGCGCCTGGGTCAGCCAGCCGGGCGGGGGACCGGGGTGGACGTTGACCGCGAGGTCGACCAGGCCGTCGCCGGTCTCGGCGTCGCCGTGGTGGCGCAACGGGTCGGGGGGTCTCGTGACGCTCGCTGGCGCTCGCTCCTCGACCACCGGGTCGGGGGGTCTCGTGACGCTCGCTGGCGCTCGCTCCTCGACCACCGGGTCGGGGGGTCTCGTGACGCTCGCTGGCGCTCGCTCCTCGACCGCCGGGGCTGGCGCTCGCTCCTCGACCTCCGGGGCTGGCGCTCGCTCCTCGACCACCGGGTCGGGGGGTCTCGTGACGCTCGCTGGCGCTCGCTCCTCGACCGTCGGGGCTGGCGCTGGTTCCTCGACCTCCGGGGCTGGCGCTCGCTCCTCGACCGTCGGGGCTGGCGCTGGCTCCTCGACCGTCGGGGCTGGTGCTCGCTCCTCGACCACCGGGGCCGCGTACGCGTGCGCGGCGTCGGCGAAGCGCTGCGCCAGCTGCGGGTGCCCGGCCCAGTGGGTGTGCAGGTAGCTCGCGTGCAGGGTCGGCGTGGCCGTCCCGACGTCGGTGCCGTCGACGGTCCAGGCCGCCACGTCCCCGGCCACCGGGTCGACGTGGGTGCGGTGGAACTCGTGCCCGGTCACCTCCTCGCCGGCCCGTCCGAGCAGGGAGTCGGCGGGGGCGGTGGCGGCCGGGTAGCGCAGCGTCAGCCGCTCGGTCATCGCCGCGCCCGCGGCGACTGCGCCCACCATCGGCTCGCCGTCGAGGGTGTCGCAGAGGTAGAGCAGCCCGGCGCACTCGGCGACCGTCGGCACGCCCGCCGCCACCGCGGCCCGCAGCGAGGCGCGCATGGTTGCGTTGCCGGTCAGGTCGGCGGCGTGCACCTCGGGGAACCCGCCGCCGAGGTAGACCGCGGCGGTGCCCGTCGGCAGCGCCGCGTCAGCGAGCGGGTCGAAGGCGACCACGTCGCAGCCGGCCGCGCGCAGCAGCTCCTCGGTCTCGGCGTAGCGGAAGGTGAACGCCCGTCCGCCGGCGACGGCGACGACCGGCCGCGCGCCGTGCCGTACGTCCGCCGGGGGAGCGACGTGGTCGTGCGGGGACCACGGCGCCACGTCGAGGTCGGGCGCGGACCTCGCCACCGCCAGCACCGCGTCCAGGTCGACGGAGGCGGCGACGTGGTCGGCCAGCGCGTCCAGCGCCGCCGCCGAGAGCTCGCGCTCCTCGGCCGGCACCAGTCCGAGGTGGCGCGAGGGTGCCGCGACCGCCGGGTCCCGCGGGATGGTGCCCAGCACCGGCAGCGAGATCGAGGACGTCACCTCGGCGGCGTGCCGCGGCGACCCGGCCTTGTTGAGCAGCACCCCGACCACCTCGACGGAGTCGTCGTAGGTCGCCATCCCGTGCACCACCGCGCCGATCGAGCGCGACGAGCGGGAGATGTCGACGACGAGCACCACCGGCGTACGCGTGAGCGCGGCGACGTGGGCGGTCGAGGAGAACCCCTTCCCGCCGACCCGGCCGTCGAAGAGTCCCATCACGCCCTCGACGACCGCGACGTCGGCCGGGACCGGCGTCCGGGCGCCGTGCAGCAGCAGCGGGGCGACCCGGTGCTCGCCCACCAGGTGCGGGTCGAGGTTACGCCCCGGGCGCCCGCAGGCCAGCGCGTGGTAGCCGGGGTCGATGTAGTCCGGGCCGACCTTGTGGCCCGACACGACGTGCCCGGCCCGGGTCAGCGCGGCCATCAGCCCGGTCGAGACGGTGGTCTTGCCCTGGCCGGTGGCCGGGGCCGCGACGACGATCCGCGGGAGGCGGGTGGTCACCACTCGATCCCCCGCTGGCCCTTCTGGCCGCGGTCCATCTGGTGCTTGACCTTGCCCATCTCGGTGACGAGGTCGGCGGCCTCCACCAGGGCCGGGTGGGCGCGGCGGCCGGTGACCACGACGTACTGCCGGCCGGGGCGCTCCCGCAGCGTGGCGACGACGTCGTCGACGTCGACCCAGCCCCACTCCATCGGGTAGGTGAACTCGTCGAGCACGTAGAGGTCGTGGCGCTCCTCGGCGATCCGCCGCTTGACCTCGGCCCAGCCCTCGGCGGCGTCGCGGGCGTGGTCCTCGGCGTCGCCGGCCTTGCGCGACCAGGACCAGCCCGAGCCCATCTTGTGCCACTCGACCGGGCCGCCCTCGCCGGTCTGCTCGTGCAGCTCGCCGAGCCGCTCGAGCACGGTCTGCTCGCCGATGCGCCACTTCGCCGACTTCACGAACTGGAAGACCCCGACGTCCCAGCCCTGGTTCCACGCGCGCATGGCCAGGCCGAAGGCGGCGGTCGACTTCCCCTTGCCGTCGCCGGTGTGGACCATCAGCAGCGGCAGGTGCCGGCGCTGGGCGGTGGTCAGGCCGTCGTCGGGGACCGTGCTCGGGGTGCCCTGCGGCATGTCAGCTCCTGCTCTCGGCGGGGTCGGTCGGGGTGGCCTCGGTCGGGACGGCGCGGTACGTCTCGTGGTGCACGGCGTCGGCCAGCGGCCGCCGGGAGCGCCAGCGGTGCCGCTCGAGGTCCGGCACCTCCTGGAGCCCGGTGACGTGGCCGACGCAGAGCCAGGCGACCGGGCGTACGCCCGCGGGCAGCGCGAGCCGCTCGGCCAGCCACTCCTCGTGGAAGAACGACACCCAGCCGACCCCGACGCCCTCCGCGGTCGCGGCCAGCCAGAGGTTCTGGATCGCCAGGCAGGTGGAGTACAGCCCGGTGTCGGCGATGGTGCGCCGGCCGAGCACCTGCGGCCCGCCGCGGGCCTGGTCATGGGTCACCACCACCCCGAGGCCGGCCTCGCGGACGCCCTCGACCTTGATCGCGGCGAAGGTGGCGGCGCGGTCGGGCGGCAGCTCGGCGGCGTACGCCTCCCGCTCGCCCGCCACGTGGCCGGCGAACGCCGCCAGGGTGGCCGGGTCCCGCACGAGCACGAAGTCCCACGGCTGGCTCATCCCGACGCTGGGCGCGCGGTGCGCCGCGGCGAGCACCCGCTTGAGCACGGCGTCGTCCAGCGGCTCGCCGCTGAACTCCGCCCGGACGTCCCGTCGGCGCGCGACGGCCTCGTAGAGGTCCATCAGGCGGCGGGTCGGGCCGGGCCGGCGGGTCGGGCCGGGCGCGCGACGGCGGCCAGCGCGTCCGCGCTCACCTCGCCGACCGGCACGTGCTCGGCGCCGAGGTGGTCGGCCAGGCTGCGAGCCAGGCCCATCCGCATCGGTCCGGACTCGCAGTCGACGACCACGCTGCCGACGCCGGCGGCCGCCAGCAGGTCGGCGGCGCCCCGGGAGCGGTCGACCGCGTCGGCCCCGGCGGTGGCGCGGCCGTCGGTGACGACCACCAGCAGCGGGCGCCGGCGGGGGTCGCGGACCCGCTCCACCTCGAGGCAGCGCGCCGCCTCGAGCAGGCCCTCGGCCAGCGGCGTGCGCCCGCCCGCGGGCAGCACCTCGAGCCGGGCGGCGGCGACGTCGACGGACCGGGTCGGCGGGAGCGTCAGCTCGGCGCCGGTGCCGCGGAAGGTCACCAGGCCGACCTTGTCGCGGCGCCGGTAGGCGTCCAGGAGCAGCGAGAGGATCGCCGCCTTGACCTCCTCCATCCGTCGCCGCGCGGCCATCGAGCCGGACGCGTCGACGCAGAAGAGCACCAGGTTGGACTCCTGGCCCTCCCGCACCGCGACCCGCAGGTCGTCGGGGCGCAGCAGCACCCGGCCTCCGGCACCCGGGACGCGCCCGCGGGCGACCTGGTGCGGCGCGGCGGCGCGGACGGTCTCCCCGAGGTGCACCGCGCCCTGGCGGCCGGGCCGGGCGCCCGTACGACGCCCGGTGGACGTCACCGCGCGGCTGCGTCGACCGGCCTCGCCCTCGCCGGTGCCGCGGACGGCCAGCAGCCGGGCACGGTAGGCCGACCCGGCCCCCACGGTGGACTTGCCGCCGGGCGGGGGTGCGGCCGCCGGGTCCGGTGCGGGGTCGGGTGCTGCGTCCGGCGTTGCGTCATGCGTCCCGTCCGGGGCGGTGACCGGAGCGTCTGACGTCCCGCCGTCCGCGGTCCCCGGGTCCGGCGCAGCGTCATGCGTCCCGTCCGGGGAGCCGTCCGGAGCGTCTGACGTCCCGTCGCCGCCGCCGTCCCCGCCGGCCCCGTCCCCGTCGTCGCCGCCGCCGTCCCCGCCACCGGGCGGCTCGGGGTCGGGCTCGTCGGGGTCCTCGGGCAGCAGGTCGTCGAGCAGGTCCTCGTCGAGGCCGGGGGCGTCGAACGGGTTGCGCCGGCGTCGGTGCGGCAGGGAGAGCCGGGCCGCGGCGCGGATGTCCTCGGTCGTGACGAAGCGGCGGCCGTGCCAGGCGGCGTGGGCGGCGGCGGTACGGGCGGTGACGATGTCGGCGCGCATGCCGTCGACGTCGAGCGCGGCGCAGAGCTCGGCGATCCGCAGCAGCGCCCCGTCACCGACGACGACCTCGCCGACCAGGGCCTGGGCGGCCGCGACCCTGGCCCGCAGCGCCTCCTCGTCGGGTGCCCAGGTCGCGGCGAAGGCGTCGGGGTCGGCGTCGTAGGCCATCCGGCGGCGGACGACCTCGACCCGACGGGCCGGGTCGCGGGGGGCGGCGACCTCGGCGGTCAGGCCGAACCGGTCGAGCAGCTGCGGGCGCAGCTCGCCCTCCTCCGGGTTCATCGTCCCGACCAGCACGAAGCGGGCCGCGTGCGAGACCGACACCCCGTCCCGTTCGACCGTGGCCCGGCCCATCGCCGCCGCGTCGAGCAGCAGGTCGACGAGGTGGTCGTGGAGCAGGTTGACCTCGTCGACGTAGAGGATCCCGCGGTGCGCGCGCGCCAGCAGGCCGGGCTCGTACTCCGCGGTGCCCTGGCTCAGCGCCCGCTCGAGGTGCAGCGAGCCGAGCACGCGGTCCTCGGTGGCGCCGACGGGCAGCTCGACCAGGCGTACGGGGCGGCTCTCCACCGCCGCGTCGGCGGCGAACGGCCCGTCGGGCGACGACGTCTCCCGGCCGCGCTCGGTCGGGTCGGAGGAGAACCGGTCCCCGGCCACGACCTCGACCGGCGGCAGCACCGCGGCGAGGGCGCGCACGATCGTCGACTTCGCGGTGCCCTTCTCGCCGCGGACCAGCACCCCGCCGATCGCGGGGCTGATCGTGGTCAGCACCAGGGCCAGGGCCATCGGGTCGAGGTCGCCCGGCCGGCCGTCGGGGGCACCGTCGGAGGCAGCGTCGGGGTTGCCGGTCGCGCCCGCAGGCACGACGGCAGAGAAGGGGTAGTGCGCTGGCATGGGAGGCTCCCGCTCGTCCGCCATCGGATGGACGCCGCGAGGCCGGTCTTCGGACTTCCTCGAGCACGCCGGATCGCGTGTCCAGGTCACCGCAGCGGGCCTGTGCCGGACTCTCACCGGCTTCCCAGATTCTCCCCTCGGCGTCCGGTCGTGACCGGGGCGTCGGGGCACCTCGTGGCTGAGCCGCCACGCTAGCGCAGGCCCGGGGCACCTAGGGACGTGACTCCTCGGTCGGGCGCCTGCTGCGCGTGCCGCCGCATCCGATCTGGACGGCGTTGTCGGCGACTCGACGGGACTACGTCCCGCCTTCGCGCCTCCGCCTTGCCAGATCGGCGCGACACCACGCTCGCGACGACGCCGACCGAGGGGTCACGCCCTAGGGTCGGCGCCCATGAGGGCGAGGATCACGGTGGTGGGGATCGGCGCCGACGGGTGGGCGGGCGTCCCGCCGGGACTGCGGGCGCTCGTCGACGACGCGGAGGTCGTGCTGGGCGGGCCCCGCCACCTGGCGCTGCTGGCGCCGCGGCCGGGTCAGCACCGGGTGCCGTGGCCGGTGCCGCTGCGCGCGGGGCTGCCGTCGCTGCTGGCCGAGCACGCCGGACGCCGGGTGGCCGCCCTGGCGACCGGTGACCCGCTGCTCTCGGGGATCGGCACGACGCTGGTCGACCTCCTCGGGCCCGACGCCGTCGAGGTCCACCCCGGGCTGTCGTCCGTCGCCCTGGCCCGCGCCCGCCTCGGCTGGTCGGCCGAGAGCGCCGCGGTGGTCAGCGTGGTGGGCCGCGACCCCGCGCTCGTCCTCCGCGAGCTCGCCCCGGGCCGCCGCGTGGTCGCGCTGTCCTCCGACGCCACCACGCCGGGCACGCTGGCCCGGCTGCTCGTCGAGCAGGGGTACGGCGCGTCGCTGCTGACGGTGCTCGGCGACCTGGGCGCGCCGACCGAGACGCGCCTCGACACCACCGCCGCCGCCTGGGACGCAGCCGCCGACGCCCGGGTGCCCCCGCTCAACGTCGTCGCGCTCGACCTCCGCGGACCCGTGGTCGGGTCGTGGACCGCCGGGCTGCCCGACGAGGCGTACGAGCACGACGGGCAGCTGACCAAGCGCGACCTGCGCGCCGCCGCGCTGGCCCGGCTGGCCCCGCAGCCCGGACAGCTGCTGTGGGACCTCGGTGCCGGCGCCGGCTCGATCGGCGTCGAGTGGCTCCGCGCGCACCCCACCTGCCGGGCCGTGGCCGTCGAGGCCGATCCCGCCCGGGCCGCCCGGATCGCCCGCAACGCCGCGCGGCTCGGGGTCCCCGGCCTCGACGTGCGCACCGGCCGCGCCGAGGACGTCGTGGCGACGCTGCCCGGTGCGGTGGCCCACCCGGACGCGGTGTTCGTCGGCGGCGGAGCGACCGCGCCCGGCCTGCTCGACCGGTGCCGGCAGGCGCTGCTGGGCCGCGGGCCCGGCAGCCGCCTGGTCGTGCACGGCGTGACCCTCGAGACCGAGGCGCTGCTGGCCCGGATGCACGCCGAGCACGGCGGCGAGCTGACCCGGACCTCCGTCGAGCACGCCGCCCCGATCGGCTCCTTCCGCGGCTGGTCGCCCGCCCGGGCGGTCACCCAGTGGTCCTGGACCGTCCCCACCACCGCCAGCACCGACCGGGAGACCTCGTGACCGTCCGCTTCGTGGGTGCCGGCCCCGGCGCCGCCGACCTGCTCACCCTGCGCGCCGCCGCGCTGCTCGGCGAGGCCGACGTGGTGCTCTACCCCGGCACCTACCTGGACGAGGCCGTCCTCTCGCACTGCCGCGACACGGCCCGCCTGGTCGACACCCAGGGCCTCGACCTGGACACGATCGTCGACCACCTGGTCGCCGCCGACGGTGCGGGGGAGGACGTCGTGCGCCTCGTCTCCGGCGACCCGTCGCTCTACTCCGCGGTCGCCGAGCAGGGTCGGCGCCTGGACGAGGCCGGCGTCGGGTGGGAGGTGGTGCCGGGCGTGCCGTCGTACGCCGCGGCCGCCGCCCTGGTCGGGCGCGAGCTGACCGTCCCGCTCGTGGCCCAGTCGGTGGTGCTGACCCGCGCCCAGGCCCGCTCCACGGCGATGCCGGAGCGCGAGTCGCTGGCGCGGTTCGCCGCCACCGGCGCCACCCTCGTGCTGCACCTGGCCGTCACCCGCACCCGCGAGGTGATGGCCACGATCGAGCCCGAGCACGGCGCCGACTGCCCGGTCGTGGTGGTCTTCCGGGCCAGCCAGCCCGGCGAGCTCGTGCTGCGCGGCACGGTCGGCGACATCGCCGACGCCGTCGAGGGGGCCGGTCTGCGCCAGGCCGCGGTCATCCTGGTCGGGCGCGCCCTCGACCCCCGGGCCGGCGGCCCGGACGGGATGGGGGAGTCGTGGCTCTACTCAGCGGACCGGGACCGCGCGTGAGGTCCACACCGCCCCGCGCGCGCTGACCCGCGTGCCGCGGGCGCCGACCAGCAGCAGGCACTTCATGTCGATCGTGGCGGGGTCCAGGTCGCCCAGCGTGGTCACGGTCAGCGACTCCTCGGCGCGCCCGACGTCGCGTCCGACCACGACCACCGTCGCGGCCGGGAGCTCCTCGAGCAGCACCTCCCGCGCCCGGGCGACCTGCCAGGTGCGCGAGCGCGACGCGGGGTTGTAGACCGCGCAGACCAGGTCGGCCCGGGCCACCAGCCGCAGCCGCTCCTCGACGACCTCCCACGGCTTGAGCCGGTCCGAGAGGCTCAGCACGGCGAAGTCCCCGCCGACGGGTGCGCCCGCGCGGGCGGCCACGGCCTGCACCGCGCTCACCCCCGGCAGCACCCGCACCTCCACGTCGTCCCACCGGCCGTCCGCGGCCGGGTCGTCGAGCGCCTCGTAGACCGCCGCGGCCATTCCGAAGACGCCGGCGTCGCCGCCGGAGACGACGGCCACGCGCTCGCCGCCGCGGGCCAGGTCGAGGGCCAGGCGGGCCCGGTCGACCTCGACGGTGTTGCCGCTGGCGTGGCGGGTGAGGCCCGCGCGGGCCGGGACCCGGGCGACGTACGGGCCGTACCCGACGACGTGGTCGACCTCCGCCAGCGCCTCGGCGACCTCGCCGGTCAGCCAACGGTCCGGACCGGGGCCGAGACCGACGACGAGGACCTCGCCGGGCGTGGTCCCCGTCGGCGCGGGTGCGGGCGCGTCGCGGCGACCCTTCCCGTGGCGGGAGTCGCCGGGCACGACGACCAGCGAGAAGTACGGCACCGAGTCCGGGTCGACCTCGGCCACCGGCAGCCGGCGCTCCCCGGGCATCGAGGCCCGCTCGACGTAGACCGCGTCCTCGAGGCGGCCCGCGGCGGCCAGCGCCCGCCGGACGGCCGGGAAGGTGCGCCCCAGCTTCATCACCACCGCGCCGTCGCTGTCGGCCAGGCGGCGCGCCAGCTCGGGCTCGGGCAGGGTGCCGGGCAGCACCGTGAGCACGTCGGTCTGGCGCACGAGCGGGGTCGCGGCCGTCGCCGCGGCGGCCGCGAAGGCGGGCACGCCCGGCACGATCTGGGTCTCGAACCGGTGCGCGAGGCGGTCGTGCATGTGCATGAACGAGCCGTAGAAGAGCGGGTCGCCCTCCGCCAGCAGGACGACGTCGCGCCCGGCCGCCAGGTGCGCGGCGAGCCGCTCGGCGGCCTCGGTGTAGAAGTCGGCCATCGCGCCGGCGTAGCCGCCGGGGTGGTCGGTGCCGCCGGTGGTGACGGGGTAGCGCAGCTCCTCCTCGACCGCCCCGGCCGGGATCAGGTCGGCGGCGGTGCGGCGCGCGTTGGACTCCTTGCCGACCCCGGCGTGGTAGGCCACGACGTCGGCGGCGGCGATCAGCCGGGCAGCCTTGAGGGTCACCAGCTCGGGGTCGCCGGGCCCGAGGCCGACGCCGGCGAACCGGCCCGCCGGACGGTCCTGCGACACCCGCGTCACTCCTCCTCCTGGGCCAGCGCGTTGAGGGCGGAGGCCGTCATCGCGGACCCGCCGCGACGCCCGCGGACGGTCACGAACGGCACGTCGATGCCGTGGTCGTCCGCGAACGCGGCCAGGGCGTCCTTGGACTCCGCGGCCCCGATGAACCCGACCGGGCAGCCGATCACGGCGGCCGGGCGGGGGGCGCCGTCGAGCAGCATCTCGAGCAGGTGGAACAGCGCGGTCGGGGCGTTGCCGATCGCGACCACCGCGCCGTCGAGGTGGTCGGCCCACAGCGACACCGCTGCCGCCGACCGGGTCGTGCCCCACGCCGCGGCCAGGCCCGGGACGCGGCGGTCCGGCAGATAGCAGTGGACGGCGTTGCCCGCGGGCAGCCGCGAGGCGGTGATGCCGGTGGCCACCATCCGGGCGTCGCAGAGGATCGGCGCGCCGTCGGCCAGCGCCGCGCGGGCCGCCGGGACCAGGCGCGGGTGGACGACCAGGTCGTCGACCAGGTCGACCTGGCCGGTGCCGTGGATCATCCGGACCGCGAGCCGCTCGGCCTCCGTCGGCACCCGCGACAGGTCGCTCTCGCGACGGATGGTGGCGAAGGAGTCGACGTAGATCTCCGGGCCGTGGTCGACGTAGGCGTAGCGCTGCGGCGGTCGGCTCAGCGGGGTCATCGCGCACCTCCCTCCTCGTGCGGGGCGGGGTCCGGCACGACCACCCCGCGCCAGGGCGTCACCACCAGCGTGCCGCCCGGGTCGCGGGCGACGAGGGCGTCGACCAGGTCCGGCCCGAGCACGCCGCCGGGGGCCTCGACGTGCTCGCCGCCGACCAGCGGGCCGTAAGCCGGGCGCGCCGCGGGGGCCGGGACGCGGTCGTCGGGCGCGCGGGTGGGCGCCAGCGGCCCGTCGAGCTCGGCCACGTGCCAGGCCGCGGCCGGGTCGGGACGGGCGGCCAGGAAGCGGCGGACCAGGTCGAGGAGGGCGGCGGGGACGTCGTCGAGCGCGACCACCTCGCCCCAGCCCGCCCCGACCCGCAGCTGGGCGGTCCGGTCGTCCAGGGCCACCGCGCCCAGGTCGCACGGGCGGTCCACCAGGTCGCCGCGGCCGTCGTCGAGGGCGAGCAGGAACCGACCGGACAGCCCGGCGGCGGCGGGCTCGGCCAGCAGCGCCGCGTCGAGGGCGTGCACGACCGGGCGCAGGTCGGCGCGGCCGCCGCCGACCCGGCCGGTGTCCAGCCCGGTCCGCGGCGAGGCCATCAGGTTGCGGACCAGCTCGTGGGTGGTCGACGGCAGCAGGCCGGTGGCCGCGAGGTCCGCGACGACGTCGGGCCGTACGGCACCGGGCCCGCCGTCTGCGGCGTCGGCGCTCGGCAGGGCGCGCAGCTGGAGGTTCGCGCGCCCGGTCAGGTGCAGGTCACCGTCGCCGTGCTCGCGGGCGACCCCGGAGAGCGAGGCGAGGGCGCCGGCGGTGACCCGGCCTCCGGGGAGCCGGACCCGGACCAGCAGGCCGTCCTCGGCGGGCCAGGGCCGGGCGACGCCGGGGCAGCGGTCCGTGGCGGCGTCCTGGCCGTCGGTGCCGGGGCGCGAGCGGACGAGGGGTGGGTGGGACACGGTCACCTCGGTGGTCGGAGGCTCGTGCGCGGAGCCTGCGTGGACCTGACGACGGACGTCGCCGGGGCCAGCAGGTCTTCGGACTCGGGATCACCCGGCGCGGAGCACCTTCCCGGACCGATGTCGCTGGTCCAGTGGCCTGCCTCTCGACAGGAGCCCCGTCCGTCACCCATACCGCTGCGCGTCAGTCCCGGCCTCGCACCGGGTTCCCTGGCCTCCCGGCGGACCGGGAGGCGTGACTGGCGCGGCCAACCTAGCAAGCGTCGTCCACTGGTCTGGTCACTCCCGCGCGGGTGGGCCGGACGTCACCACGCGCCCGCCACACTGGCCCCATGTGCGACGACTACGTCGAGCAGCGGACCGGGCCGCGGAGCGGGCCGCGGCCCCTGACCTCCCCCCGACCGTCCGCCGTCCGCCGTCCCGGGTGCCTGGAGTGCACGGCCGCGGGCCTCCCGGAGGCCTTCGAGGACCTGTACGACGCCACCGTCGAGCAGGTCTGGCGTCTCGCGCGGCTCAAGGGCCGTGGCGACGAGGCCTGGGCGCGCCAGGTCGTCCGCGAGACCTACGCCGAGGTCCGGCGCAGCGCGTCGACCTTCCGCCCCGCCGAGCACCGGACGCTGACCTGGGTCCTGGCCGTCGCCTCCTCGCTGACGCGCACCGGACCCCGCCGCGACCCCGGTCCCTGGGACGGTCAGGCCGCGTGAGCGACACCGACGTCGTCGTGGTCGGTGCGGGCCTCGCGGGCCTGCGCTGCGCCCGGGCCCTGGTCGACCGGGGTCACGACGTCGTCGTGCTCGAGCGCGACGACGCCGTCGGCGGCCGGATCCGCACCGACCGCGTCGACGGGTTCGCGCTCGACCGCGGCTTCCAGCTGCTCAACCCGGCGTACCGCGCGGTGCGCCGCTGGGTCGACGTGGACGCCCTCGGCCTGCAGCCGTTCGCCGCCGGCGTGGCCGCGCGGGGCGAGGAGGGCCTGGTCCGCCTCGGCAACCCGCTGGCCGCCCCCTCGCTGCTGCTGCCCTCGGTGCGGGCGGTGGTGCCGCGACCACGCGAGGTGCTCGCGGCCGCCCGCTGGGCCGCGCCGCTGCTGCGTGCCCGACCCGGCCGCCGCCTGGCCGCGAGCCTGACCACCGCCTCCCGGCGCCCCGACGTCAGCCGTCGCGAGGCCCTCGACCGCGCCGGCGTCGACGGGCTGCTGCGCGCCACGCTCGACGCGTTCTTCGCCGGGGTGGTGCTGGAGGACGACGGCTCGACCTCCCAGGCGTACGCCCTGCTGCTCACCGCCACCTTCCTGGCCGGCACCCCGGCGCTGCCCGAGCGCGGGATGCAGGCGCTGCCCGAGCAGCTGGCCGGGCCGCTGGGCGACCGGGTCCGTCTCGGCACCGGGGTGGACGCCGTCGAGACCGTCGCCGGGGGCGCGGTCGTGCACACCGGCGGGACGACGCTGCGCGCGCGGCAGGTCGTGGTGGCCGTCGCCGGCCAGGACGCCGGCGCGCTGACCGGCGCGCTGACCGGGGACCCGGGCGGCTCCGGGGCCGGCGTGCGACCGCGTACCAAGGGGGTCGTGACCTCGTGGTTCGCCGCCGACGAGGCGCCGACCGACTCCCACCTGCTCTTCGTCGACGGTCGGTCCCGCCCGTCCGGCCCGCTGGTCAACACCGCCGTGGTCAGCAACCCCGCGCCGTCGTACGCCCCGGCCGGGCAGCACCTCGTGCAGGCCTCGGCCCTGCTCGGGCCGGACCGGCCGGTGCCGACCGAGGACGACGTGCGTCGTCACGCCGGCGAGCTGCTCGGCGCCGACCCGCGCGGCTGGCGACTGCTGCGCCGGCACGAGGTGCCGCACGCGCTGCCGGCCCAGCCGGCGCCGCTGTCGTTGCGACGCCCGGTCCGGGTCCGTGACCACCTGGTCGTCTGCGGCGACCACCGCGACACCGCCTCGATCCAGGGCGCCCTGGTCAGCGGTCAGCGCGCCGCGCTCGACGTCGCCGCCGCACTCGCCCGCTGACCCGCCGCTCGTCGCCCGCGCCCCGGCGGCCCCGGGGTCAGGCGAGCCGCGCCGCCAGCGCCCGACCGAGGTCGCGCCCGGAGGTCCAGGCGGTCTCGACCTTGGGCGGGCCGCCCCAGCCGTCGCCGCAGACGCCGAGGCCCGACTCCGTCAGCAGGTACGGGTCGTCGCGCTCGCCGGTCGGGCGCGCCAGCGACCAGCGCTGCACGTAGGTGCCGGCCGGCTCGTCCTCGATGCGCAGCAGCCGCTGCAGCGCGGCGAGCATCGCGGGTCCCGCGGATTCCGGGTCCTCCAGGTGCGCCGCGGCCAGCGCCGGGGTGGAGTGCGCGACGAGGACGGCGGCGTCGTCGCCACGGCGTCGGCCGTCGTCGGCGATCCACGAGAGGTCGTCGTCGCCGTTGACGAAGGCGCCGTGGAAGACGCCCGGGGCGACCACGCCGTCCCAGGTGCGGGAGGCCCACCAGGCAGCCAGGGCCAGGATCGGCTCGGAGGGCCGGGTGAGCTGCTCGCGGTGCTGGGTCAGCCCGTCGCCGAGCAGCCGGGCGGCCTGCTCGTCCGGCATCGCCAGCACGACGGCCGGGGCCGCGGCGCCGTCGACGTCGAGCCCGTCGGTCGTCGCCGTCACCGACGACACCGCGCCCTCCTCCACCGTCACGCCGGCGGTGCCCGCGAGGGCCTCGACGAGCGAGCGCAGGCCGCCGGTGGCGCCCCAGCGCACGGGTCCGGTCTTGACCTCGGCCGACGGGCCGCCGTCGGCGCCGGCGTCCAGCGCCAGGAAGGTGTCGGTCCACGGGAAGGCCAGGCCCCGCGTACGCCACCGGTCGACGACCTTGGCGAAGTCGCCGTCCTGCGTGGCGGTCAGGTAGGAGGCCCCGAGGTCCACCGGCCGGTCGGCCAGGCGGCGGCTGGCCAGACGGCCGCCCATCCGGCGGCCGCGGTCCACGACCCGGACCGGCACCTGCGCCCGGACCAGCTCGGCTGCGCACGCGACCCCGGCGATGCCGGCTCCCACCACCACGACCGGTTCCATGCTGCGAGCCTGTCACGCACCCATCCACCAGCCGGGTGGCCTCCTGCGCGGGGCCCGCGGGCGCTAGGTTCGTCCCCTCACTCCCGGGAGGTGCAGCGTGGCGGACGAAACGGACGCGGTCGTACCGGTGTTCTTCCTCTCCGACAGCACGGGGATCAGCGCCGAGACCATGGGCAACGCCCTGCTCCTGCAGTTCCCCGACGTGCCGTTCGAGCGGACCACCATCCCGTTCATCTCCACAGTCGAGGACGCGGCGAGGGTGGTGGCGATGATCGACGAGGTCGCGGCCGGCCCGACGACGCCGCTGGTGTTCACCACCGCGGCCGAGGACGCCGTACGCCTGGAGCTGCGGAAGACGACCGCGCCGATCATCGACTTCTTCGACCTCCACATGAACCGCGTCGAGGCGATCCTGGACCGCCGGGGCAAGCGCGAGGCGATGAGGCTGCACGGCGTCGGCGACGTCAAGCGCTACAACGCCCGGATGTCGGCGGTGGAGTTCACCATCGAGCACGACGACGGGCAGAGCCTGCGCGCGATGGAGAAGGCCGACGTGATCCTGCTGGCGCCGTCGCGCTGCGGCAAGACGCCGACCAGCATGTACCTCGCGCTGCAGCACGGGCTGTTCGTGGCCAACTACCCGTTGGTCGACGAGGACCTCGAGGCCTCCGGCCTGCCGCGCCCGGTCGAGCCGTTCCGGGACCGCTGCTTCGGGCTGATCACCAACGCCGACCGCCTCAGCCGGGTGCGCAACGAGCGCCGTCCGAACTCGACCTACGCCTCGCCGGAGCAGTGCCGTTGGGAGCTGCGCCGCGCCACCGAGCTCTACCGGGCGCACCGCGTGCCGTCGATCGACACCTCGGCGAAGTCGGTCGAGGAGATCTCGGCGCTGATCATCCAGACCCTCTCCCGCCGCCCCGGCGGCAGCACCGCCAAGCCCAGCACCACCCGGAACCGTGGAGGACGAGCATGAGCGACACCCAGGCCGACCAGCAGGCCGCACAGCCCGACGCCAGCCACGTGCGCTGGTTCTCCGAGATCGGGATGGGCGACCTGGAGGAGGTCGGCGGCAAGAACGCCTCCCTCGGCGAGATGGTCAGCAACCTGGCCGACCTCGGCGTCGCGGTGCCCGACGGGTTCGCGACCACCGCGCAGGCCTACCACCACTTCATCGGCGACACCGGTCTCGCCGAGCGGATCTCCGCGCTGGTCGACGACCTCGACACCGAGGACACCCGCCGCCTGGCCGAGGTCGGCAAGGAGATCCGGGCCGCGGTCGTGGCGCAGGAGTTCCCCGAGGACCTCGAGCGCGACATCCGCACCGCCTACGAGCAGCTCGTCGAGAGCTCCCGCGGCGAGGACGGCGAGGAGCCGTCGTTCGCGGTCCGCTCCTCGGCCACCGCCGAGGACCTCCCCGACGCCTCGTTCGCGGGCCAGCAGGAGACCTTCCTGAACGTCCGCGGCATCGACGCGGTGCTGCTGTCGGTGCGGGAGGTCTACGCCTCCCTCTACAACGACCGCGCGATCGCCTACCGCGTCCACCACGGCTTCGCCCACGGCGACGTGGGCCTGTCGGCCGGCGTGCAGCGGATGGTCCGCTCCGACATCGGCTCGTCGGGCGTCATGTTCACCATGGACACCGAGTCCGGCTTCACCGACGCCGTCTTCGTCACCTCCGCCTTCGGCCTCGGCGAGGGCGTCGTCCAGGGCGCCGTCAACCCCGACGAGTTCTACGTCTACAAGCCAGCGCTCAAGCTCGGCAAGCCGGCCGTGCTCAAGCGCGGCATCGGCGCCAAGGCCACCAAGATGGTCTACACCGAGGACACCGAGGTGGGTCGCACCACCGAGTTCGTCGACGTGGAGCCGGCCGAGTCGCGCCGCTTCAGCCTCACCGACGCCGAGGTCGAGGGGCTGGCCCGGCACGCCGTCACCATCGAGGAGCACTACGGGCGCCCGATGGACATCGAGTGGGGCAAGGACGGCCTCGACGGCAAGCTCTACGTGCTGCAGGCCCGCCCCGAGACGGTGCAGTCCCGGCGTACCGGCGCCACCGAGCGCTTCAGCATCGACTCCTCGGTGACCAAGGGCGCCGACGTGGTCGTCGAGGGCCGTGCGATCGGCCAGAAGATCGGCGCCGGGTCCGTACGCGTGCTGAAGTCCGTCGACCAGATGCACGAGTTCGAGGCCGGCGAGGTGCTCGTGGCCGACATGACCGACCCCGACTGGGAGCCGATCATGAAACGTGCCTCGGCGATCGTGACCAACCGCGGCGGGCGCACCTGCCACGCCGCGATCATCGCCCGCGAGCTCGGCATCCCCGCCGTGGTCGGCACCACCAGCGGGACCAAGGACCTGGCCGACGGCCGCGAGGTCACCGTGTCCTGCGCCGAGGGCGACACCGGCCTGGTCTACGACGGGCTACTCGACTTCGACGTGGAGACCACCGAGCTCAGCGAGATGCCCGAGATCCCGGTCAAGATCATGATGAACGTCGGCACGCCCGAGCAGGCGTTCGCCTTCTCGCGGCTGCCGCACCGCGGCGTGGGCCTGGCCCGGCTGGAGTTCATCATCAACCGCCAGATCGGCGTGCACCCCAAGGCGCTCCTGGACCTCGAGGCCGACCCGGACTCGCTCGACCCCGCCCTGCGCGAGGAGGTCGAAGAGATCATCGCGGCCTACGACTCGCCGCGCGAGTTCTTCGTCAAGCGCGTCGCGGAGGGCGTCTCGATGATCGCGGCGGCCTTCGCGCCGGAGCCGGTGATCGTGCGGATGAGCGACTTCAAGTCCAACGAGTACGCCAACCTCGTCGGCGGCGAGACCTACGAGCCGCACGAGGAGAACCCGATGATCGGGTACCGCGGCGCGTCGCGCTACCTCTCGGAGGACTTCGCGGAGTGCTTCGCGATGGAGGCGGAGGCGCTGAAGTACGTCCGCGAGGAGATGGGTCTGGCCAACGTCAAGATCATGATCCCCTTCGTGCGCACCGTCGCCGAGGCCAAGGGCGTCATCGACCTCCTCGGCACGCACGGCCTCGTCCGTGGCGAGAACGACCTCCAGGTCGTGATGATGTGCGAGGTCCCCTCGAACGCGGTGATCGCCGAGCAGTTCCTCGAGCACTTCGACGGCTTCTCGATCGGCTCCAACGACATGACCCAGCTGACCCTCGGCCTGGACCGTGACTCCAGCCTGGTGGCGGCCTCCTTCGACGAGCGCGACCCGGCCGTGCAGCACATGCTGTCGCTGGCGATCGCGGCCTGCCTCAAGCAGGGCAAGTACGTCGGGATCTGCGGCCAGGGCCCCTCGGACCACCCCGACATGGCCGAGTGGCTGGTCGAGCAGGGCATCGAGACGATGTCGCTGAACCCCGACACCGTCGTCGACACCTGGCTGCGGCTGGGCGGGGTCGAGGCAGGCACCCGCTAGGTCCGCGACCCGGGCCCGTCGGCCAGGATGGACGCATGAGAGCGGTCCTGGTCGAGGCGTTCGGGCAGCCCCCGCGGGTGGCGGACGTCGAGGAGCCGGCCTGCCCCGACGACGGGGTCGTGGTCGCGGTGGAGGCCACCGGGCTATGCCGCAGCGACTGGCACGCCTGGCAGGGCCACGACGACGGCGTACGCCTGCCGCACGTGCTCGGCCACGAGCTGGCCGGCACCGTGGTGGAGGTCGGGCCGGACGCGGCGGGCTTCGTCGAGGGCGACCGGGTGACCACCCCCTTCGTGCTGGCCTGCGGCGACTGCCCGGCCTGCGCCCGCGGCGACCAGCAGGTCTGCGCCCGTCAGCTCCAGCCGGGCTTCACCCAGTGGGGCTCCTGGGCCGAGCGGGTCGCGCTCCCGCGTGCCGAGGTCAACGTGGTCCCGCTGCCGCACGGGGTCGACGCCGCGGTCGCCTGCGGCCTCGGGTGCCGCTTCGCCACGGCGTACCGGGCGGTACTCGAGGTCGGTCGCGTGCGGTCGGGCGAGACCGTGGTCGTCCACGGCTGCGGCGGGGTGGGGCTCGCTGCGGTGATGGTGGCGGTCGCCGAGGGTGCGCAGGTCGTCGCGGTCGACCCCGCCCCGGCCTCACGGTCGCTGGCCGCCGACCTCGGCGCGACCGCGGTCGCGCCGGACGAGGTCACCGCGACCCTCGCCGCGCTCACCGCCGACGGGGCGGACCTGTCGCTGGACTGCCGCGGGTCCCGCGACGTCGTCGCCGCCTCCCTGGCCTGCCTGCGCCCGCGCGGTCGGCACGTCCAGGTGGGTCTGCTCGGCGGGGCCGACGCCTCGCCACCGGTCGACCTCGGGCTGGTCGTGGCCCGCGAGCTCCAGCTGCTGGGCAGCCACGGGCTGTCGGCGGAGTCCTACCCGGCGCTGCTCGCGCGCGTGGCCGACCAGACGTACGCCCCGCAGCGGCTGCTGCGCGACGAGGTCGGCCTGGAGGAGGCCGTCCGCCGGCTGGTCGCCCTCGACACCCCGGGCGCCGGTGCCGGCGGGATCACGGTGATCCGGCCGGGCCTCTGAGCGGCGGGGCTCTGAGCGCCGGGGCCGAGCCCTACATCGACTCGCGCAGGAACGCGATCGTGTCGTCCATCGCCGCGAAGAACGCCGGGCCGAAGGCGTGGCCGTCCTCGTACAGCTCGAGGGTGGAGTCCACCCCGGCGGCGCGCAGGGCGCTCTGCGAGTCCCGCGCCCACTGGAGCGGGCAGGTGTCGTCGGCGGTGCCGTGCACCAGCAGGACCGGCTCGGTGACCCGGTCGAAGGACGGGCGGGCGCTGACGGCCGGCCAGAACTCGCGCCCGCGCGGCGAGCCCGGCAGGCCGTACTCCCGCTCGACGTAGGAGGCGACCTCGTCGCGGTCCGGCGCGGTGAACTGGTTGAAGTTGTCGTCCTCGCGCGAGCTCACCGAGGCCCAGCCGACGCCCGCGTCGAAGGCGCCCGGGGCGGCGGCGAGCGCCCGGAGCATGACCCCGCCGCCCATCGAGCGGCCGAAGAGCGCGACCCGGTCGTCGTCCACCGGTACGTCGTCGCTGCGCCGCAGCGCTGCGGCGGCGTTGACGACGTCGGCGACGTAGCCGAGCCGGACGTCGCGCTCGGCCTGCTCCTCGGTGCCGTCGGACTCCGCGTGCGCGCGGTAGTCGACGTGGAAGGCCACGAACCCCCGCGAGGCCAGCACCCCGCGCTCCCGGGTCATGCCCTGGCCGCGGACGTAGAAGTCCGGGTCGATGTAGCCGTGCGCCAGGACGACCGCCGGGAACGGACCGCGCCCGGTCGGCACGTTGAGCACGCCGGAGATCGTCAGGTCTCCGCTGCGGTAGGTCGCGTCGTACGAGGTGTAGGCCTCGGTCTCCTCGCGCACCGCGCCCAGCCGCAGGCCGCCGCCGGCGTAGTCGCGGTTCTCGGAGTAGTAGGCCGCCAGCGAGACGGGGTCGGGCTCCTCGCGCTGGACGGGCTCGCGGGAGGGGGCCGTGGACGGCTCGTCCGACGCGGACGTCGAGGGGGAGGGCGACCCCGACGGCGGGGCGGAGGAGCCCGCGGCGCTGCTCGGCGCGCCCGTGGTCTCCTCGGTCCCCCCGGAGCACGCGGAGGCGACCAGTGCGAGGCCGAGGAGCGGGGCGAGGACGGTCAGGCGGCGCGGACCCATGACCCGATCGTGCCAGGGGCACCTAGGCTCCTGCGCATGCCGACGACGCCGACGCTGACGACGCCGCTGGACCTGCTCGGCCGCTGGAGCCTGGAACGCGAGATCGAGGACCGGTACGCCGCCGCGCGCCTCCGCGTCACCGGGACGGCCGTGCTCGAGCAGGTCGACGGCGGCCGGGTCCGCTGGCACGAGGAGGGTCTGCTGGAGCGGCCGGGGAGCGCGCCGGCCGCGGTGCACCGCACGCTGCTCGTCGTCCCCGACGCCGCCGGCTCGTGGCAGGTCACCTTCGACGACGGCCGCCCCTTCCACCCCTGGTCGCCGGGCCTCGCGGTCGACCACCCGTGCGCCGACGACCTCTACCGCGGCGTGGTCGACATCCAGGACCGGGGGCGCTGGACGGTGACCTGGCAGGTGCGCGGCCCGGCCAAGGACCACACGATCACCACCGCCTACGCCCGCCCCGTCGCGTGAGCCGGCACCGCCGCGCCGAGGAGACCCACGGCCACGGGCACGGCCACGGGCAGGAGGGCGCCGCCGACGGCGCGGTCCAGGTCGGCGCGCTCGCGCGTACCGCCGTGCTGGTCTCCCTGGCCGCGTTCGTGGTGGCCGCGGTCGTGGGGGCGGTCTGGCTGTGGCCGGACCGCGAGCCCGACTTCGGCGAGGGTGGCCCGCCGGCCTTCGCCACCGAGGACACCGAGTTCGTCACCGCCGACGTCACCGAGGTCGCCGCGCCCTGCACCGACGGCGAGCGGGCCGCGGTCGAGGACGGCGCCGCCGGGAGCCGTGGCGGGGGCGGCGGGGCTGCCGCGCTCACCTGCGGCCAGGTCGCGGCCACCGTCACCGAGGGCGCGGGGGAGGGCGAGCGGGCGGTGTTCCCGGTCGCGCCGGAGGTCTCCCGCTCGGGGCTCACCGGGGGCGACTCGGTGCTGGTCGTGCGGGTGCCGACCGAGGGCGGCGCGTCGTACCAGTTCTCCCAGGTCCAGCGGGGCGGGGCGCTGGCCTGGCTGCTGGGGATCTTCGTGGTCGCGGTGATCGCCGTCGCGCGGCTGCGGGGGCTGATGGGCCTGGTCGGGCTGGGGCTGGGCGCGGTGGTGGTCTGGCAGTTCACCCTGCCCGCCCTGCTGATCGGCGAGAACGGGCTCGCGGTGGCGATGACCAGCGCCACCGCGATCATGGTGGTGGTGCTCTACACGACCCACGGGTTCTCGATGCGCAGCAGCGTCGCCCTGCTCGGCACCCTGGTCGGGGTCGCGCTCACCGGCGTGCTCGGGCTGCTCGCGATGGGCGGGACGCGGCTGTCGGGGATCTCGGACGAGACCGGCGGGCTGCTGGCCGGCCAGGTCTCCGGGCTCGACTTCCGCGGGCTGCTGGTCTGCGGGATCGTGCTGACCGGCCTCGGCGTGCTCAACGACGTGACCATCACCCAGGCCTCCGTGGTCTGGGAGCTGCGGGCCGCCCAGCCCGGGATGCCGCGGCGGCAGGTCTTCGCCAGCGCGATGCGGATCGGGCGGGACCACATCGCCTCGAGCATCTACACGCTGCTCTTCGCCTACACCGGGGCGGCGCTGATCGTGCTGATGCTGGTCTCGCTGCTCGACCGCCCGTTCCTCGAGCTGGTCTCCTCGGGCGTGCTCACCGAGGAGATCGTGCGCACCCTGACGAGCGCGATCGGGCTGGTGCTCGCGGTCCCGCTGACCACCGGGCTCGCCGCGCTGCTGGCCGCGCCGGCCGCCGCGCGACAGGCCGGCCCGCTGTAACGCTCTGTTACTTCATCTGGTGCGGCGGGCGGGGTCCATCGGTCGTAGCAACGGGGTCAGGCTGCTGACGGGGTTGTCAGGAGCTGGTCCAGCTCTTGGGCTGGTGTGCGCATGTTGAGGGTAGGCCGTGGTCTGGCGTTCAGGGTGGCTGCAA
>NZ_LR733235.1 GCF_902506435.1 Nocardioides sp. AX2bis
CGTCGGTGGGGGCGGGCTGACGCTGCCGCGGTACGTCGCCGCGACCCGGCCCCGCTCGGCCCAGGTCGTCCTCGAGCCCGACACGGCGATGACCGAGGAGGTGCGCCGGGTCCTCCCGCTGCCGGCCCGCAGCGGGATCAAGGTCCGCCCGGCCGACGGCCGGACCGGCGTCGCGGCGCTGCGTCCGGCGTACGCGGAGGTGGTCGTCGTGGACGCCTTCGCCGACGGCCGGCTGCCGGCGTCGCTGGTGGGGGAGGACTTCTGGGGCGACGTCGCGCGGGTGCTCGAGCCCGACGGGTGGCTGCTGCTCAACCTCAGCGACCGCGCCCCGTGGCAGCACACCCGACGGGTCGTCGCCGGCGTCCGCTCGCACCTGCCGCAGGTGCTGCTGACGGCCGAGCCGGCCACGTTGAAGGGGCGCCGCCCCGGCAACCTGGTGCTCGTCGCGTCCCGCGGGGAGGTCCCGACCGAGCGGCTGCGCGAGCGCGCCCGGCGCGCGGGGCTGCCGACCCGGGTGCTGGACGCAGGCGCGGTCGCCGACGCCTTCGGTGGAGGCACCGCCTTCACCGACGACGCCGAGGCCGGGCCGGCGCACCGCGATTTCGCCGGCTGACCGCCCGCCTGGTTGTCTCGGGGCGTGAGCACCCCAGCCCGTACGACCCGCGCGGCCGGCGCCCTCACCGCCGCGACGCTGCTGCTGGCCACCGCCTGCGGCGCACCGCAGGACGGCAGCGGGGCGGACGGCGCCGCGCCCAGCGCCACGCCGTCGTCGAGCGCCCCCGCCGAACCGACCGAGTCCACCGAGCCCACGGTCGACCCCGACGCCCCCACCGGCTGGGGACCCACCGAGGGCGAGCTCGCCGACGCGCAGGAGATGGCGGCGGCGATGACCGACGCCGAGCTCGCGGGCCAGGTCGTGGTGGGCCGCTACCGGGGGGCCGACCCCGCCGAGGCGGCGGCGATGGTGCGCGACCTGCACCTCGCCGGGCTGAGCGTCACCTCCGACAACCTCACCGACGAGGCGCAGGCCCGGGCGATGACCGCCGCGATCAGCCGCGCCGTCGCCGCGGACGGCCGCGACGTGCCGGCCGTGGTCGGCGTCGACCAGGAGGGCGGGACCGTCGAGCAGCTGCGCGGCATCGCGACGACCTTCCCGGCCTTCGCCGAGGCCGGTGAGGCCCTGGCCGCCGACCCGCAGCAGGGCCGCCGCGTGGTGACCGCCGCCGCCGACGCCGCCGGGCTCGAGCTGCGCGACCTGGGCTTCACCTGGGTCTTCGGACCGGTCGCCGACGTGACCATCGGCGCCGCCGACCCCACGATCGGGTCGCGCTCACCGTCCCCCGACGTCGACCTGGCCACCGAGGCCGTCGTCGCCGCGCTCGCGGGGTACGCCGACGCCGGCCTGGTCACCACCACCAAGCACTTCCCCGGCCACGGGGCCGTCACCAGCGACAGCCACCTGACCCTGCCGGAGCTCGACTCCACGCTCGCGGAGCTGCGCGCCCGGGACCTGAGGCCGTTCGAGGCCGCGGTCGACGCCGGCGCACCCGCGGTGATGATGAGCCACATCGCGCTGGACGCGCTGGCGCCGGGCGAGCCGGCCACGCTCGCGGCCCCGGTCTACGAGCTGCTGCGCGACGAGGTCGGCTTCGAGGGCGTCGTGATCACCGACTCCCTCGGCATGGGCGCGGTCGTCGGTCGCGACACCCCCGCCGTCCAGGCGCTCAACGCCGGCGCCGACCTGCTGCTGATGCCGGCCGACACCGAGGCCACGCACGCCACGCTGACCGCTGCGATCGGCTCCGGCACGGTCCCGCGCGACCGGGCCGAGCAGGCCGCCGCCCGGGTCATCGCCCTGCAGCGGTGGCAGGCCCGTACGGCCGCCGCGGTGCCGGTGCCCGACGACGTCGGGGCGCGGGCCGAGCAGGCCGCCGCCGACCTGGCCGCCGCCGGCTGACCCCGCCGGCCGCTGCGGGCCGGCCGGGTGTGCGCTGGCCGGGTGTGCGCTGGCCGGCTGTGCGCTGGCCGGCGCGCCGGAAACGTCATCTCGAGGCGCCGCAAGCGTCATCTCGGCTGTCCGCGAGCGTCATCTCGGCTCAGGCGAGCAGGACCGCGATGCCGTAGAGCGCGAGCAGGACGAGCGCGAGGGCGAGGTGCTCGAGGCCGACCCGCCGACGACGGGCGGTGCGGTCGGGCGCGGAGGCGTCGACGATGGGGACGGTACGGGTGGACGGCATGGGACCTCCAGGGGGACTGCGTGCCGCCGCGGGTGGGCCCGAGAGTGCGACGACACCCTGGACATCGGGTCTCGGAGGTGAGACCCGCACCCCCGGTCCAGACCAGTGCCCACCCCACGTTCACCCGGCACTCCTAGCCTCGACCACGTGACCCACACCACCTCCGATCCCTGGCAGAGCACCCGCGTCGAGCGGGACGGCCTCGTGCTCGACGTCCGTACCGCCGGCCCCGAGGACGGCGAGCCCGTCGTGCTGCTGCACGGGTTCCCGCAGACCTCCCGGTCCTGGACGGCCCTGGCCCGCCTCCTCACCTCCGGCCCCGGAGCCGAGGACCCGCCGGTACGACTGCTGGCCCCCGACCAGCGCGGCTACTCGCCCGGCGCCCGGCCCGCCGGGGTCGAGGACTACGCGCTGGAGGAGCTGGTGGCCGACGCCCTGGCCGTCGTCGAGGCCACCGGGCACTCCTCCGCCCACCTGGTCGGCCACGACTGGGGCTCCCAGGTGGCCTGGTCGGTCGCCGGGCGGCACCCCGAGCGGGTCCGGTCGCTGCTCGCGGTCTCGATCCCGCACCC
Organism: Nocardioides sp. AX2bis; assembly: GCF_902506435.1. Lineage (GTDB taxonomy): Bacteria > Actinomycetota > Actinomycetes > Propionibacteriales > Nocardioidaceae > Nocardioides. The sequence continues at coordinate 2,810 of NZ_LR733235.1, forward strand.
GGCGGCGTACGGCGCGGCGCTCCGGGCCGACGCCGACCAGCAGGCCCGCTCGGCCTACCTGCAGGACTTCCGGGCGCCCGCCCCCGGCCCCGAGGACGCGCTGCTCGCCGACGACGCGGCCGCGCTGCGGTCGCTGTGGGGCACCACGGTGCCGGCCGAGGAGCAGGAGCTCGACCTGGCGCAGCTGCGCGACGGTGCGCTCGAGGGCGGTCTGAACTGGTACCGCGCGATGCGGCGCAGCATCGCCGACACCCCGCCCAGCACCGTGCCGACCACGTTCGTGTGGGGGGAGGACGACGCGTACGCCGGGGCGGCCGGCGCGCACGCCTGCGGCGACCACGTCGTCGGCGACTACCGGTTCGTCGCCCTTCCCGGGGTCGGGCACTGGGTGCCGGACCAGGCGCCGGAGGTGCTGGCGACCGAGCTGCGCGCCAGGGTGCAGGGTCGTGTGCCTGAGGACGGCGTCTAGGTCGTCCTCAGGCACACGACTCGCAGTGACGGGGCGCGCCGGGCTCGAGGCCGCGCTGGCGCAGGCGGGCTAGGAGCGGACGCCGCTGAGGCGGAAGATCAGCCAGACGCTGGCGTCGGCGACGCGCTGCACCGGTCCGCCGGCGGCGCCGGGGCCGCCGGGCGCGGTGGAGGACGAGGCGCCGGGGCCGGTGCCGCGGGTCGGCCCGGGGCGGGGGGAGGCGTCGAGCGCGGTCATCGGTCACCTGCTTCCGGGCCGTGAGGCCCGCGTCGGTCGGAGGGAGGGCTGGGTCGTGACGAGATCATCGGCGCCGGGGCACCCCCGCTTGAGTCCCGTTGAGGACGCAGCCGGGACCGGGACGGCCCCACGGGTGGGATCCGGGGACGCTGCCGGGTCGTAGCGTCGTCGGCGTGACCGAACAAGCGCTCCCCACCACCCCTGCCCGCACGCCCGTCGTCGCCTTCCTCGGCACCGGCACCATGGGCGCCCCGATGGCCCGCAACGTCGCCGGCGCCGGTCTCGAGACCCGCGTGTGGAACCGGACGACGTCCCGGGCCGAGCCGCTGGCCGACGTCGCCACCGTCTGCGCCTCCGTCGCCGAGGCCGTCGCCGGCGCCGACGTGGTCGTCACGATGCTCTACGACGCCGAGTCGGTCGCCACGACCATGGAGGAGGCCCGCGGGTCGCTGTCCCCGGACGCGGTGTGGGTGCAGCAGTCGACCGTCGGGGTCGACGGGAGCGACCGGTTGGCCGCGCTGGCCGACGACCTCGGGGTCGCCTACCTCGACGCCCCCGTCCTCGGGACCAAGGAGCCGGCCGAGAAGGGCGCCCTGGTCGTGCTGGCCTCGGGCCCCGAGGAGCTGCGGGAGCGGGTGGCGCCGGTCCTCGACGCCGTCGGCTCCAGGACGACCTGGGTCGGGCCGGTCGGCGCCGGGTCCCGGTTGAAGCTGGCCGCGAACGCCTGGGTGCTCAGCGTCGTCCAGGGCGTCGCGGACTCCCTGACCCTGGCCCGTGAGCTCGGGGTCGACCCCCGGGCGTTCCTCGAGGCGGTCGCCGGTGGCGCGCTCGACGCGCCGTACGTCCAGCTCAAGGGGACCGCCATGCTCGACGGCGCCCACGACGCCAGCTTCGCGCTCGCCGGGGGCGTGAAGGACGCCGGACTGATCCTGGACGCCGCACGGGCGGCCGGCGTCGACCTCGCCCTGGTGCCCGGCGTCCACGAGCGGATGCGGGCCGCCGAGCAGGCCGGGTACGGCGACCTCGACCTGTCGGCCACCTACCTGCTCGGGCTCGGCGGGGCGGACCGGCAGCAGGACTGACGTACGTCGGGGGGCGGCCGACGGGCCCGGCCGGTGTCCCACCGACACCGTGGTGGCCTGGCCCTGCGCCGACCGCTCCCCGACGCCCCCGCTCTCGAGGGGCATGGAGGACCTCGCTCGTCCGGTGCTCAGAGCGAGGTCATCACCCCCACCCCCTCGGGCGTGAAGCCCGGGAAGACGGCGGCGGTGGACGCGCTGAACCGGGTCGTGACGACCTCGGACAGCACGCTGCGGTAGTCGGTGGTGACCAGGAGGTCGGAGTCCAGGTCGTTGGTCAGGCCGGGCCAGCTGCCGTAGTACCGCCCGCCCTTCACCCCGGCGCCGGCGAGCAGCATCACGTTGCCGTAGCCGTGGTCCAGGCCCCAGTTTGCGTTCTCCTGCACCCGGCGGCCGAACTCGCTCAGCGCGACCAGGGTCACCTTGGGCGCCTGGTCGCCGAGGTCGTCGAAGAAGGCGGCGATACTGCCGGCCAGCCGGCCGGCGTTGCTGCGCATCCGTCCCCACTCCAGGTTGCCGACGTCGGTGTGCATGTCCCAGTCGCCCTGGTCGACGGTGACCACCTCGACGCCGACGTCACCACGGATGACCCGCGCGACCTGCGACAGCGCGGCACCGAGGTCGCCGTCGGGGTAGCGGGCGCGGTTGTTGGCCGTCGTGCTCGCCGGCGCCAGGCCCTCGACGGCCCGGAAGGTCGAGCGCATCGACCCGGCCAGCACGGAGGAGTCGGTGTCCCACAGCGTGTGCAGCGAGCGGACCCGGCCGCCGGTGGCGTCCCACTGGTCGTCGCCGGGCAGCCGGGTGTGGGACAGGGTGGCCGCCGCCATCACCGGCGCGTCGCCGTACATCGAGGTCGGGAGCACGCCGCCGCCCATGGTGAACCCCTGGAGCGGGCTGTCCCCGGCCGTGGTCCCGACGAGCCGGTTCAGCCAGCCCTGCCGCTCCGCGGACCCGGCGTCGGCGTCCTCGACCTCCTCCATCGCCGCGAAGTGCGAGCGGTTCGGGACCGGCAGGCCGGTGGCGTGCACCGCGGCGAGGCGCCCCGAGCGCCACAGCGGCTCCAGCGGCGCGAGCTGGGGGTGCATGCCGAACATGCCGTCCTTGTTCACCAGCCGCTCGGCGGGCACGGCCAGCCGGGGCCGGGCCTGGTAGTAGACGGGGTCGCCGTGCGGCACCACCAGGGAGAGCCCGTCGGCGGCGCCGCGCAGCGACAGCACGACGAGCACCGACCCGGCGCTCGCGGCGGTGGCGGGGGAGGCCGTCACGACGGCCGAGCCGAGCACGGTGGTGGTGCCGGCGAGCGCGGCGGCGCCCTTGAGCAGGCCGCGCCGCGACATCGCGGCGTACTCCGGGCAGCAGGAGGTCGTCGTCGAGGTCATCGTGGTCACCGGTCCGGTCATCGGGTCAGGTGGGCGGGGGAGTCGAGGACGGTGGCCAGCACCCGGTGCATGTTCCACCTCACGACGCCGTGCTCGGCGTTCATCACCGTCGCGGGCGTCACGTCGACCGCCTCGCAGCAGGCGCGCAGCAGCGCGGAGGTCGAGCGGCGCCCGAGCAGCTGCTGCGAGATGTGGTCGACGAGCAGGTCGAAGCGCAGCGAGCGCTGCGGCAGCCACTGCAGGTCGGTGCGGTAGGTGATGTCCTTGCTGGGCCACCACGCCCCGCTCATCGAGTAGTGCAGGTCCAGCGAGGCCAGCATCCGCGAGGGCGACGCCCACGAGCGGTTGTCGACGGGCTGGCCGTCCGGGGTGGGCCAGGCGTACGGCTCGACCCCCAGGTTGCCGGCCTGCCAGAGCATCGCGTTGACCGCGGAGTCGCCCTGCGTGGGACGGGCGATCTTCACGCCGAGCGCGCGGTAGGTCGCCACCACGTCCTCGACCGGGTCCTTGACCTTCGTGCCGCGGGCGGCGCGGAACTCGTCGCTGGCGACCAGCGCGCGCAGCACGGGACGGACGGCGGTGTCGGCCTGCAGGTAGGTGCGGGCCAGGGTCGCCACCAGCGCCGCCGAGGGGGCGTCGCCGACGAACTTCACCGCGAGCCGGCGCGCGACGCGCTCGGCGGTGCGCGGGTGCCGGGCCAGGTAGTCGGTGTAGCGCCGGGTCAGCGCGCGTCCCTCGGCCTCGGTGCGGGGGGCGTTGGCGTCGGTGAAGCCGATCACCTGCACCGGTCCGGTCCAGTGGTCCTCGAGGGAGTAGTAGGCCTCCCACGAGCGCCACAGGTCCACCCGCCACCCGGTGAGGATGCGGGCGGAGGCCTTGACGTCGTCCTCGGTGTAGGCACCCCGCCCGACCGTGTGCAGCTCCAGCAGCTCCCGGCCGAGGTTCTCGTTGGGGTGCCGCTTGGTGGAGACGGCGTTGGAGAGGTAGATCCCCATCGCCGGGTGGGTGGTCGTGGCGTGCAGCAGGTCGGCGAACGAGCCGAGGGCGTGCTCGCGGATCGCCCGGTCGTAGGAGGCCCGGTGGGTGAAGCTGCCGTCGCTGTGGACCGGCACGTTCAGCAGGTGCTGCCAGAACTCCGTCATCACCTCGTGCACCTGGCGCCGCGAGACCGTGCGGCGCGCGAGGGCGTGGCGCTGGAGGCTCTGCATGACCTCCCAGCCGCCCTCGACCTCCTCGACGTTGCGCGTCCAGAGCTCCTGCGGGCCGCGGCGCAGGCTCGGCCACCAGGTGTCGACGTCGGCCCCGGCCGGGTCGGGCACCCGCTCGGGCTCCAGCTGCTGCTCGAACCACGCCGGCGCACCGCCGGCGCGGCGGACCTCGGCGGCCAGGGCCGGGCTCAGGCCGTAGGAGAAGCGGCCGACGAGGTGGCGCGCGCCCGCGGCGAGCAGGGGTCGCCCCTCGAAGCGGCGGGGC
>NZ_LR733215.1:0-50131 GCF_902506435.1 Nocardioides sp. AX2bis
GTGCGCGAGGGGCGGTGGGACCGGGGCGTCGGCGGGGCCGGTCGTGGGTTTGACCCCCTTGCGCCGCAGCGCGTACCGTTTGTTGGTCATCCGAGGTCGGCGGGTGCCTGCCCGCAGCTTCTTGCGGGGCGTACGGCACCGGCCGAATGCCCGCTCCCGTGCCTGTTCGAGGCCGGGGGTGTTGGGCTCCGACCGCAGCAACCGAAAGAGACGACCGTGAGCAAGCGTACGTACCAGCCGAACAACCGTCGCCGCCACAAGACGCACGGCTTCCGCCTGCGCATGCGCACCCGCGCCGGCCGCGCGATCCTGAACGCGCGACGCCGCAAGGGCCGCAAGGAGCTCGCGGTCTGAGCCGCCCGGCGGACCCGAGACCGACCGACTTGTGCTGCCCGCCGCCCACCGCCTGACCGACGCCACGAGCTTTCGCCGCGTCCTCCGGCGTGGGCGGCGTCGTGCTTCCCGGACGATCGTGGTCAGCGTGCTGCTGCCCGAGGGCGCCGGTCCGACGCCCGCCTCGTCCACGGTGGGGCTCGTGGTCTCCAAGGCGGTCGGCGGCTCGGTGGTCCGTACCCGGGTCAAGCGCCGGCTGCGCCACCTGAGCGCCGCGCGCCTGGCCTCGCTGCCCGTGGGCACCGAGATGGTGCTCCGCGCGTTGCCGCCGGCGGCCACCGCGAGCAGCTCCGAGCTGGGCACCGACCTCGACCGCTGCCTGCGCAGCCTGGTGCCGACCGAGCAGGTGAGCGCGTGAAGCAGCTGCTCGTGCTGCTGCTGCGCGGCTACCGCGCGGTGGTCAGCCCTCTCTACGGCCAGGTCTGTCGCTACTACCCTTCGTGCTCGGCCTACGCTCTGGAGGCAGTGGAGCGCCACGGTGCGGCCCGCGGCACCTGGCTGACGGTCCGCCGGCTCGGTCGGTGCCACCCGTGGGCCGAGGGCGGGGTCGACCACGTCCCCGGTCACGAGGCAGCCGCCGAGAACGACCCGTACGACGTGCACGACCACCAGACCGCCGGGACCCGTCCCGACACCCAAGGAGCCTGACGAGCCGTGGAAGCACTCTCCGACTTCGGGAACTTCATCCTGACGCCGCTGTACTACGTGATCTCGGCGATCATGATCGGGTTCCACGAGTTCTTCAGCCTGTTCCTGGACCCCGCGGGCGGTCTCGCCTGGGCCCTGTCGATCATCGGGCTCACGGTGGTCATCCGGATCTGCCTGATCCCGCTCTTCGTGCGGCAGATCAAGTCCAGCCGGAACATGCAGCTGATCCAGCCCAAGGTGGTGGAGCTGCGCAAGAAGTACGGGCACGACCGGCAGCGCATGGCCGAGGAGACCATGAAGCTGTACAAGGACGCGGGCACCAACCCGTTCGCGTCCTGCCTGCCGCTGCTGCTGCAGATGCCGATCTTCTTCGCCCTGTTCCGCCTGCTCGACCAGGCCGCCGACGGGACCCCGCACGGCTTCATGACCGCGGCGCGCGCGGAGGCGTTCGGCACCTCCGACATCTTCGGCTTCGTGCCGATCTCGGACACCTTCTGGCAGTCCCGCACCTGGGGCCCCACTCCCGACCTCAGCGTGATGCTCGTGGCGCTGGTGCTGGTGCTGGCGATGACCGCCACCACCTTCATCACCCAGCGCCAGCTGATGAGCAAGAACATGCCTGCCGACGCGCTGAAGGGCCAGTACGCCCAGCAGCAGAAGCTGCTCCTCTACGTCCTGCCGGTGGCCTTCGGCCTCGGTGGTGTGGCCTTCCCGATCGGCGTGCTCCTCTACTGGACCACCTCCAACCTGTGGACCATGGGCCAGCAGTTCTACGTCATCCGCAACAACCCCGCCCCGGGCACGCCGGCGATGGACGCGAAGCTCGACCGCGACAGGGCGAAGGCGATCCGCAAGGGCGAGGTCGTCGAGTCCGAGCCCGAGGTGCTCCCGGTCGCCGAGTCGCGTGCGGCCACGCGGCAGCAGCCGAAGCGGCAGACTCGTCAGCAGCGCCAGCAGGGGTCGCCCCGACCCAGCACGGGGGGGACGTCCGGGTCCCAGAAGCGGCCCGCGGGCCAGCGCCCGTCCGGGCAGCGACCCGGGGGCGGACCCAAGCCAGCGAACAAGAAGGGGAAGAAGTGAGCGAGCAGATCGACGAGCGGGACCAGGCCGGGACCGAGGCGCAGGTCGAGGAGGTCGCCTCCGGGGACGACCGGCCCGACCCGTCCGTGGAGGGCGGCGCGAGCGACGCGTCGACCGCCGACGAGGGCACCGAGGACCGGGTGAGCCAGCTCGAGCAGGAGGGCGACATCGCCGCCGACTACCTCGAGGAGCTGCTGGACATCGCCGACCTCGACGGGGACCTCGACATGGACGTCGACGGAGACCGTGCGGCGGTCTCGATCGTCGGCGCCGACCTCGGTCAGCTGGTGGGCAAGGACGGCGAGGTGCTCGACGCGCTGCAGGAGCTGACCCGCCTCGCGGTCTACCGGGAGACCGGTGAGCGCTCACGCCTCATGCTCGACATCAGTGGGCACCGGGCCGAGCAGAAGCGCCGCCTGGAGGAGCTCGCCGCACGGACCATCGCGGAGGTGCGGGAGTCGGGTTCGGCTGCCTCACTGGACCCGATGAGTCCGTTCCAGCGCAAGGTGGTCCACGACGCCGTGGCGGCCGCTGGGCTGTCGTCGGAGTCTGAGGGCACCGAGCCCCGTCGCTACGTCGTGGTGCTTCCCGCCGGATGAACGACGTTTCACGTGGAACACCCCCCGTCCCGGACACGGCGCGGGGGGTGTTCTCGTCCGCGGCCCTGCCGGTCGTGGAGCGCTACGCGGCGCTGCTGGCGACGGAGGGCGTGGTGCGCGGGCTGATCGGCCCGCGTGAGGTCCCCCGGTTGTGGGACCGGCACCTGGTGAACTCGATGGCTCTCGCCCCGGCGCTCGCCGACGGCGCCCGGGTCTGCGACGTCGGGACCGGCGCCGGACTGCCCGGTCTTGTCCTGGCCATCGGCCGGCCCGACCTCACCGTGACCCTCGTCGAGCCGCTGCTGCGACGGACGACCTTCCTGAGCGAGGTCGTCGAGGACCTGGGTCTGGAGAACGTCACCGTACTGAGGGCCCGGGCCGAGGAGGTACGGGGATCGAGCACCTTCGACGTGGTCACCTCGCGCGCGGTCGCCCCCCTCGGGCGGTTGCTGGAGTGGTGCATGCCGCTCACGTCGGCCCACGGACACGTCCTGGCCCTGAAGGGCTCGAGGGCGGCCGAGGAGATCCGCACCGTCCGCCCCCTGCTGGGGCGGAACGGATGGGCGCCGCCGGAGCTGGTGCAGGTGGGTCCGGACGGGGTGCTGCTCCTCGACGGGACGACCACGCCGAACGAGGATCCATCCACCGTGCGCGCTGTGCGTGTTCGCTGGGCCGATCCCGCACGGGTATCGTCATCGGTCGGTCGGGCAGGCAGCTCGGGGCCGGGTACGACACCCGGGCCTGGGCGGCGTGGGCGAGGCAGCGGCAGGCCCCGCCCCGGTCGTTGAGGCGTAGGTCCGGCGATGACGGCGTGAGAACGCTGAACCGTCGTGGTCGTCCCCGTGCACCGGGCTCGATGAGTTATCCACCGTTCAGGAGCACCCGCTGAGCGTGGTTGTCCACAGTTTTCGTTCTTTCTCCACAGGAGGCCCCGTGCCGGACGATCGCCATGTTTCACGTGGAACGTTGAATCCCACCGGCAGCGGCGTGCGCACAGCCGCCGAGCTCGCTGAGCGCGACGCCGGGTTCGAGGACCAGCTGACCCCGCTCGCCCGGGCCGCCCAGCACTCGCTGCTGGCGCGTCGGACCGCGGAGTCCCGCCCGCCGGCCGAGCGGCCCGCGTCGACTCGGGTGTTCGTGGTGGCGAACCAGAAGGGCGGCGTCGGCAAGACGACTTCCACGGTCAACATCGCTGCCGGGCTGGCCCAGCTGGGGCAGCGGGTCCTGGTCATCGACCTGGACCCGCAGGGCAACGCCTCGACGGCGTTGAACATCGACCACCGCCGAGGGACCCCGGGCACCTACGACGCGTTGGTGGACGGCGCAGCGTTGGCCGACGTGGCCAGCCCGTGCCCGGAGGTGGACGGGCTCGACGTGGTCCCGGCGACGATCGACCTGGCGGGAGCCGAGATCGAGCTGGTAAGCGTGGTCGCACGGGAGAGCCGCCTGAAGAAGGCGATCGCGGCGCACCCGCTGGTGGGGACGGCGGAGCAGGTCGGGGACGCGCGCTACGACTACGTGATCGTGGACTGTCCCCCGTCGCTGGGCCTGCTGACGCTGAACGCGTTGGTGGCGGGCGAGGAGATGATGATCCCGATCCAGGCGGAGTACTACGCCCTGGAAGGTCTGGGCCAGCTGATCGAGACGGTCGAGATGGTCAAGGCACACCTGAACCCGTCGCTGTCGGTCAGCACCATCCTGCTGACCATGTTCGACGCCAGGACCCGGTTGGCGGCCGGTGTCGCCTCCGAGGTGCGTGAGCACTTCGGCGAGCAGGTGCTCCGGACCAACATCCCGCGCTCGGTGCGCGTCAGCGAGGCCCCGTCGTACGCCCAGACCGTGATGACCTACGACCCCGGCTCGCCAGGCGCGCTCAGCTACCTCGAGGCGGCTCGCGAGATCACCGAGCGTGCGGTGACGGCATGACGGGCGCGCGGCCGGGCCCGCGTCGCGGTCTGGGGCGCGGTCTGGGCTCCCTGATCCCCACCCAGGCGCCGGTGGTCGAGCCGGAGTCGGATCGGGAGGCCGGCACCCCAGACACCCCGGGGGGCGCCGACGGTGCAGTCGGAGGCGTCGTCCAGGCAGCCGCGGAGGCGCCTGACGTCTCGGTGCCGGCTGACGTGCGTCCCGGCCTGGAGGACCTGGCGCCGGTCGAGGGTGCGTACTTCGTGGAGCTCCCGCCCGAGCAGATCCGGCCCAACCGGGTCCAGCCGCGGTCCTCCTTCGACGAGGAGGCGATGGCCGAGCTCGTGCACAGCGTGCGGGAGATCGGCCTGCTGCAGCCCATCGTGGTGCGTCGCACCGGCCCGGAGTCCTACGAGCTGGTCATGGGTGAGCGCCGCTGGCGCGCCAGCCAGGCTGCGGGTCTGGAGCGGATCCCGGCGATCGTCCGGGAGACCGAGGACACGGACATGCTCCGTGACGCGCTGCTGGAGAACCTGCACCGCTCGCAGCTCAACCCGCTCGAGGAGGCGTCGGCCTACGCGCAGCTGCTGGAGGACTTCGGCATCACCCACGAGGAGCTGGCCCAGCGGATCGGACGCTCGCGACCCCAGATCAGCAACACGCTGCGGCTGCTGAGGCTCAGCCCTGCGGTGCAGCGGCGGGTGGCGGCCGGGGTGCTGTCGGCGGGCCACGCCCGGGCGCTGCTCTCGGTCGACGACGCGGACCTCCAGGACCGCCTCGCGTCACGGATCGTGGCGGAGGGCATCAGCGTGCGGGCGCTCGAGGAGATCGTCGCCGTCGGTGACCAGGGCACACAGCGCCGGTCCCCCGGGCGTCGTCGTCCCTCGGCCCCGGGGCTGTCCGAGATCGCCGACCGGTTGTCGGACCGCTTCGAGACAACCGTCAAGGTGGACCTGGGCCGTTCCAAGGGCAAGATCACCGTCGACTTCGCGTCGCTGGAGGACCTGCAGCGGATCCTCGAGGTCATGGACCCCCGGAACCGCACCGACCGCCCCGTCTGACCGCGTCCGGCCCGGTGTCCGGCCCGGGACGGACGTTTCACGTGGAACCCGCAGGTGGGCCGCACGGTCGGAACTGCGCAATTGCGTAGTTTCGACACATGAGAACGGCTCTTCCCGGTCGTGTCGGCGCAATTGCGCTGTTGCGACAGAAGTGACCGTGCCGACGTGCCATGTTCTTCGTCTGCTGCGCACGGGGTGACACGACATGTCGCAACGGCGCAATGGCGCTGTTTCGACTGCAGTAGCGCTCACTTTCCAGTCATATCGGCGCAACTGCGCCGCTACGACAGCAGCCGGCAGCAGTCCGCACCGCCCCGAGGGCGGCCGCGTACGCCAGCATTGTCGACAAAACGACATGTTGCCAGATCGACCTGTCGATCTGGCGACACATCGATCTGGCTACTTCTTGCGGGCCGCGCGGCGCTTCTCTGCGCGGCGTCGCTTCTCCTCGGCGTCGAGGCGGAGGGCCTCGTCCGGGGTGGGGGCGCTGCCGCCGTACGACGCGGGCAGCCACCAGCTGCCCGGGGGCTGCTCGGGCTCGGGGTAGGCCCGGATCGTGCTGTCGAGCATCTGCGACATCCGCTCCTTCAACGCGCGGGTCTCCGCGGCCGGGTCGGCGCCCGTGGGGTGCAGGGGCTCGCCGACGCTGATCGCGATCGTCTTGCCGCGGGAGAAGTCCTTGTCGTGGTCCTTGGTCATCATCCGCTGGGTGCCCCACAGGATGACGGGCAGCAGCGGGACGCCGGCCTCGGCCGCGATCCGGACGGTGCCGGTCTTGAAGTCCTTGAGCTCGAAGGAGCGGGAGATCGTGGCCTCGGGGAAGATGCCGACGGCCTCGCCGGCCCGGAGGTGGTCCACCGCGGTCTGGAAGGACTGCACGCCGTCGCCCCGGTCGACCTCGATGTGGTGCAGCGAGCGCATGAGCGGGCCGGTCCACCGGTGGTCGAACAGCTCCCGCTTGGCCATGAAGCGCACCTTGCGGCCCGAGGGGTTGGCCGCGAGGCCGCCGTAGACGAAGTCGACGTACCCGATGTGGTTGTAGGCCAGCAGGACCCCGCCGGAGCGCGGGACGTGCTCGGTGCCGGTCATGGCGAACCGCTGCCCGAGCAGCCGGAACGCCGTCTTGGCCGTGACGATGATCGGCGGGTAGGTCAGGTCACGCACGGTGGTTGCTCCTGTGGTGTGGGCGGGGCGGGGTGTCGGACGGGGCGACGAGCGGCGGCACTAGCGTCGGCCGGCCAGGAAGTCGGCGATCCGGCCGATCGCCTCCTCCAGCACGCCCACGTCGGGCAGCGTGACCAGGCGGAAGTGGTCGGGACGGACCCAGTTGAACCCGGTGCCGTGGGTGACCAGGATCTTCTTGGCGCGCAGCAGCTCGATCACGAACGCCTCGTCGTCCTCGATCGGGTACACCTCGGGGTCCAGCCGCGGGAAGCAGTACAGCGCACCGCGGGGGCGTACGGAGCTGACCCCGGGGATCTCGTTGAGCATCCGGTCGGCCAGCATCGACTGCTCGTAGAAGCGCCCCCCGGGCACGATCAGCTCCTCGATCGACTGGTAGCCGCCGAGCGCGGTCTGGATGGCGTGCTGGGCGGGCACGTTGGCGCACATCCGCATGTTGGCGATCAGGGTGAGACCCTCGATGAAGTCGGTCGCGACCTCCTGGGGGCCCGAGATCAGCACCCAGCCGGCCCGGTAGCCGCAGACCCGGTAGGCCTTGGACAGGCCGCTGAAGGTCAGGCACAGCACGTCGTCGCCGGCGGCGAGCGCCGCGTGGTGGTGCACGGCGTCCTCGAACAGGATCTTCTCGTAGATCTCGTCGGAGAACACGACCAGCTCGTGGCGCCGGGCGATGTCGACCAGGCCCTCCACGACCTCCCTGCTGTACACCGCACCCGTGGGGTTGTTGGGGTTGATGATGACCAGGGCCTGGGTGTGCTCGGTGATCTTGGCCTCGACGTCGGCGAGGTCGGGGTTCCAGCCGTCGGCCTCGTCGCACTCGTAGTGCACCGGCACACCCCCCGAGAGCGTCACCGCGCCGGTCCACAGCGGGTAGTCCGGTGCCGGCACCAGGATCTCGTTGCCGTCGTCGACGAAGGCCTGGAGCACCATCGAGATCAGCTCGGAGACGCCGTTGCCGATGAAGACGTCGTCCACGACGGCGTCCCGCAGCCCCTGCTGCTGGTAGTACTGCGCGACCGCGGTGCGGGCGGGGTAGATCCCCCGGGAGTCGCTGTAGCCCTGCGCCTCGTGCAGGTGGTGGTGCATGTCGGCGAGGATCGCCTCGGGCGCCTCGAAGCCGAACGGGGCCGGGTTGCCGATGTTGAGCTTCAGGATCCGGTGGCCCTCCGCCTCCAGCCGCTGGGCCTCGACGAGGATGGGTCCTCGCACGTCGTAGCGGACGTTGTGGAGCTTGCGGCTCTGGCGGATCTGGCGCACCGCGTCATCCTCGCAGGTGGGCGGGGGCGCGGCCTACGATCGGTGCTGTGACCCGCCGGATCGTGCCGCTCACGCCCGACCGCCTCGCGGCGATGCCCGGGCCCTGCTCGACGTGCGTGGCGTGGGAGTGCTCCCCGGCCGACGCCGGCCGGCTCGACCACGACGCCGAGCAGCGCTGCGTGGAGAAGCTGGCGTGGGTCTCGTCGGTGCTGCGCGAGTGGGGCTCCTGCGGTCGGGTGGTGCTCGACGACGAGCGCCCGGTGGGGTACGTCGTGTACGCCCCGCCGGCCCTCGTGCCGGGCGCCGGCCGCTTCCCCACCTCACCGGCCTCGCCCGACGCCGTGCTGCTCACCAACCTGTGGGTGGCGCCGTCGCACACCGGCGTGGGGCTGGGGCGGCAGCTCGTCCAGCACCTGGCCCGCGACCTGGTCGACCGTGGCGGCTACCGGGCGGTCGAGGCCTTCGGCACCGCCGGTCCGCCGGTCTCGCCGCTCGGGTGGTCGTCCTGCGCGCCGCCGGCGGAGTTCCTGGCCCGGGTCGGGTTCGCCACCCAGCGCGAGCACCCGCGCCACCCGCGGATGCGGATGGACCTGCGGTCCCTGCTGCGCTGGCGCGACGAGCTGGAGGCGGCGGTCGAGCGGCTGCGGGGGGCGGTGCGCCCACCCGTACCGGTGGCGAGCCCCACCCGGACGCACGAGACGCGCCCCGCCGTGCGGCGGGACGCGTCTGCGTGAGGTGGTGCGACGACAGGCTCAGGCCAGGAAGTCGTCGAGCTCCTTGAGGATCGCTGCCTTCGGGCGGGCGCCGACGATGCTCTTGACGACCTCGCCGCCCTGGTAGACGTTGATCGTCGGGATGCCGGTGACCCGGTACGAGCTCGGGGTGACCGGGTTCTCGTCGACGTTCATCTTCAGGAAGGTGATCTTGTCGCCGTGCTCCCCGGACAGCTCGTCCAGGATCGGCGAGACCTGGCGGCACGGGCCGCACCACTCGGCCCAGAAGTCGACGAGGACGGGCTTCTCGGACTTCAGGACCTGGGACTCGAACTCGGCGTCGGTGACGGCGGCCATGTTGCTCACGATGACGTTCCTTCCATGCTGCAGGGGTCGGGGTGACCGGCGGCTCTCACCGCTGCGGTCAGGAGGAGAACGCCCCTCGCCCGGCCTTTGTTCCGGGCAGGGGGCCTCGGCCTCAGCCGGCGCTGCCGGCGCCCGCGGTCTGGACGATCTCGGCGACGGTCTCCGGGGAGGTGCCGCTGGTGACGGCCACGTGGTCGATCTCGGCGATGTAGCGCTCCGCGTCGAGCGCCGCGGCACAGCCGGTGCCGGCCGCGGTGATCGCCTGGCGGTAGTGGTGGTCGACCAGGTCGCCGCAGGCGAAGACGCCGGCCGCGTTGGTCGCCGTGCCCGGGTGGGTGACCAGGACGTAGCCGTTCTCGTCGAGGTCGATCTGGCCGTGCAGGAGCTCCGAGCGGGGGTCGTGCCCGATCGCGATGAACAGGCCCGTGGCGTCCAGGGGGCGGGTCTCGCCGGTGACGGTGTCCTTCAGCGTCAGCGACTCCAGCCGGTCCTCGCCGTGGATCTCCTCGACGGCGGCGTTCCAGATGATCTCGAGCTTCGGGTCGGCGAACGCGCGCTCCTGCATGATCTTCGAGGCGCGCAGCTCGTCGCGCCGCACGATCAGCGAGACCTTGGAGCCGAAGCGGGTCAGGAAGGTCGCCTCCTCGATGGCGGAGTCGCCACCGCCGACGACGGCGATGTGCTGCTCGCGGAAGAAGAAGCCGTCGCAGGTGGCGCACCACGAGACGCCGCGGCCGGACAGCTCGTCCTCGCGGGGCAGGCCCAGCTTGCGGTAGCCCGAGCCCGTGGCCAGGATCACCGACCGGGCCTGGTAGGTCTCGGTGGCGGTCGTGACGGTCTTCAGCGCGCCGGTGAGGTCGACCTCGGTCGCGTCGTCGGGCAGCAGCTCGGCGCCGAACCGCTCCGCCTGGGCGCGCATCTCATCCATCAGGGCCGGGCCCATGATGCCGTCGCGGAAGCCCGGGAAGTTCTCCACCTCGGTGGTGTTCATCAAGGCGCCGCCGGCGGTCACCGAGCCCTCGAGGACCAGCGGGTTCAGGTTGGCGCGCGCGGCGTACACGGCGGCGGTGTAGCCGGCCGGTCCCGAGCCGATGATGATCACGTTGCGGGGGTCGCTCATGACAGGCGTCTCTCTCCTCGACTGGTACGGCAGGCGCGGCGCCGCGGGGAGCGGGCCGTCGCTGGTCCCAACCGATCGTAGGGCCCGGGTGTTCCCGCGCCGGTCCGGCCGGGAGCAGGGCTCAGCGAGGCAGGGTGACGGACCTGACGACCTCGCCGGTGCCGCACTCGACGAGGTCGGCGACCTGGGTGGCCCGCGTGGGGGGTCGCAGCAGGAGCACGGCGGGTGCCTCCTGGTAGCGCACGGCCACCGGCCGACCGGCGCCCAGGTCGGTCCGGGCGCAGGTGAAGCCGGGCGCCGGGTCCCGCGGTGCCAGCTCGGATCCGTCCCCGAGCGCGGACGAGGACCGCTCGCGGCGCTCGGCCTGCTGCAGCGCGCGCACCCGCCGCACGTCGCGGGCGAACCGGGTCTCCCGGACGGCTGGGGGGTCGGCGACGAGCGCGAGCCGTTCCACCGCCAGCCCGCCACCGAAGGCGCGGGCGGCCCCGTCGCGGCGCGCCAGCTCGGACAGCGTGTCGGCCGCGGCGGAGCGCTCGGGCGCGTTCTCCTGGTCGGCTCCCGCCCGGTCGGGAGGGGTGTCCCGGGCGGCGCTGCCGGCGCTGTCGGACTGCGCGCTGCCCGACGCCTGGTCGGACGCCGGGCGGAGGACCTGGCCGAGGCCGATGCCGACGACCACGACGCTGACCGCCGCGACGAGCAGCGCGGTCGCGGCCCGGCGGCGCCGGTGGTGGTCGGCGCCGCCACGCGCCGCGGTCCCGGTCGTGGCGGTCCCGGTCCGAGCGGCCTCGGTCGGGGTGGTCCCGGTGGGTGCGGGCTCGTGGGCGGCGCCCAGCGACGCCAGGGTCTGCTCGGTCCGTGCGGCGACCTCGGGCGGCACGGGTCCGTCGTGGCGCGCGTCTCGCAGCAGGCGGCGCAGGGCCGCCTCCTCGCGGGGCGTCGGGTCACGGTCGGGCACGGGGTTCCTTCGGTCGGGCTCGGGAGGGGGACGGCCCTCCGCTGCTCGCGCCCCCGGCGCCGGTGCCCGTACCGGTGCCGGTGTCCCCGTCGTCGTCGTAGGCCGGCAGCGCGGCCTCCGTGGGCAGGTCCGCGACCGCGGTCGTGGAGGCGGTGGGGGTTTCGTCCGCGGGCACCGGCGCGGGGGGGTCCGGACGGGCCGGGATCTCGGGCACCGGGGGCAGCGACGTCGGGAACCGCTCGCGCACCGGAGGCAGCGTCGCGACCAGCGAGTCGGGGAGGCCGGCCTCGTCCCCGACGAACTCCGTCAGCCGCTCGGCGATCCCGGCTGCCGTGACGTCGAGGCGGCCGCGGGTGTCGGCGTGGGGGTGGAGGACCAGGTCGCAGAGCTGGTCGAGGGGCCGCGGCACGCCGGCCCGGACGCGGCGCGGCCGCAGCACGTGCCCGTGGTCGACCGGGGCCGCACGGACGTCGGAGCGGGACGCACCGGCCCAGCTCGCGGTGAGGGCGCAGTAGAGCAGGCCGGCCAGGTCGGTGACGTCGGTGGAGGTGCGGTCGTAGGCGACGCCGTGGAGCGCGGCGTCGACGCACATCCCGATCACGCGGACCTGCCCGTGCTGGTCGACGAGGACGTTCTCCGGTGCCAGCCGGCCGTGGCCGATCCCGGCGGCGTGGGCGCGGGCCACGCTGTCGGCCACCTGCGCCACGACCCATGCGGCGTGGCGGGGGGCGAGCACCTGCCCACCGCCGACCAGGATGTCCAGGGAGACCCCCGAGCCCCACTCGTTGACGACGTAGCAGACGTCGCCGTCGACGGCGGCGTCGAGCACCCGCAGCAGGCGCCGGTCGGCGACGGCGGTCGAGGCCCGCGCGGCGTCGAGCAGCGCCTGCGAGCGGGCGTCGTCCGCGGCGATGGTGTGCAGCGCCACGTGCCGGTCGAGCACGACGTCGTGCGCGCGCCAGAAGCGGCCGCTGCCGCTCTCGACCAGCAGGTCGACGAGGCGGTAGCGGCGTGCGAGGACGTCGCCGGGACGGAAGGCGCCGGTCACGGTCGTCGTGGTCCTCCCTGCGGTGCCGCTGGTGCCCTCGTCGTGCGCGAGGTCCTGGGGAGGCCCATCGTAGGCCCGCTCACCGGTGGCGTCCCGGGACCAGGCGCGACGGCAGCCGGGAGGTCACCAGCCCGGTGATCGCCGTGACCTCCTCGATCCGCAGCAGCCGGGCCAGCAGCAGGAACGCCACCACGTCGACGCCTCCCCCGACGAGCACGTGCACGGCCGAGAGGGTCCAGGGACGGTCCGGGCTCAGGGCGTCGAGACCCACGACGACCGCGAGCGCGAGCCCGGTCGCCAGCACGGCGGCGAGCCCGAGACGGGCCCCGAAGGCCAGCAGCCGTCGCGTCCCGAGGCCCCCGAGCAGGTGGCGCAGGACGGTGTAGGAGACCAGGGAGCCGACGGCGTACGCCGCGATGTAGGCCACCACCAGCGCCGGCGAGGTCTGCGCGGGGTCGGTCCGGGTCACCAGCGCGACGGCGACGGCGATGTTGGTGCCCGAGACCGCGCACTGGATCCAGAACACCGTCCGGGTGCGCTCGACGGCGTAGAACCCGCGGAGCATCAGGTAGTGCAGGGTGAAGAAGACCAGCCCGATCCCGAGCAGCGCGAGCGTCGGGGCGTAGCGCGGCCAGGTGTCGGCCGTCGCGCCGTGGCCCCACACCACGTGGGAGATGTCGCGGGCCAGCACCGGCAGCAGCAGGCCGAACGGCAGGATGACCACCAGGGCGGTCCGCAGGGTCGAGGCCAGCCCGGTCGCGAGGTCCGGCAGCCGTCCCTCCGCGGCGTGGGCGGAGAGCCGCGGGAGGATCGCGGTGGCCAGCGAGACCGTGACCACCGAGTGCGGCACCATCATGATCAGCATCGCGCTGGAGTAGACGGTGATGCCGGTGCCCTCGGGGCTCTGCGCGGTGCCGCCGGAGGCCAGCCGGACCACGACGGTGTACGCCAGCTGGTTCACGATCACGAACGCGACCGTCCAGGTGCCCAGCCGCAGGGTGTGGCCCAGGCCGGTGCCCCGGAAGTCGAAGCGGGGGCGGTAGCGGAAGCCGGCCGAGCGCAGGTACGGCACCAGGATCACCAGCTGCGCCACGATGCCCAGCGTGGACCCCACGCCCAGCAGCAGCTCCTGGCCCGGCGAGAACGGCCCGGACTGCTCGGCGGTCGTGGCGGGACCGTTGAGGAGCAGGTAGGCGGCGAGCACGGCGACCGCGAGGACGTTGTTGGCGATCGGCGCCCACATCATCGGCCCGAACCGGCCCCGGGCGTTGAGGATCTGACCGACCAGCACGAACATCCCGTAGAAGAACACCTGCGGGAGGCAGTAGCGGGCGAAGTCGATCGCCGAGCTCCGCTGGGCGGCGAGCTCGGGCTCCCCGAACTCGGAGCCGAGCAGGACGTCCATCACCAGCGGGGCCGCCACGACCAGACCGATCGTGACCAGGAGCAGGAAGATCCCGGCCAGGGTGATGATCCGGTTGGTGTAGGCCTCCCCGCCGTCGGGGTCGCCCTTCATCGAGCGCACCAGCTGCGGGACCAGGACGGCGTTGAACACCCCGCCGGCCAGCAGGATGTAGAGCATGTTCGGCACGGTGTTGGCGATCGTGAAGAGGTCGGCGTGGAGCCCGGCGCCCAGCGCCGCGGCCAGCAGCGCCGTGCGCACGAACCCCGACATCCGCGACACCACGGTGCCGGCGGCCATCACCGCGCTGCTGCCGAGCAGGCTCTTCTGGTCCGCCGCGGCGGCCTCCGCGGCGGCGACCCGGGAGGCGGACTCCGCCTGCTCCGCGGTGGGGGTGGCGTCCTGGGCGGCGTCGGCCCCGGTCCCGGTCTCGGCCCCGGTCACGGTGGGCCGTCCGCAGCGACCTCGGGCGAGCGGCCACGCCCGCGGACCCGGCGTACGGCCCGCAGCAGGACGGCCACGACCAACAGGCCGACCCCGGTGGCGATGATCACCCAGATCACATTGCTGACCTGGGCCGACCGGATCGGGACGGTGTCGCTGGAGGGCAGCGCGCGGCCGTCGACGTCGACCACGCGCAGCTCGACGTTGTGCACGCCGGGGCTGGTGTCGGAGGTCTCGATCAGGACGGTCGTCCGCGCGTCCGGGCCGATCTCGACGGGCTCGGGGGTGCGGACGGTGATCCCGCCGTCCACGACGGCCTCCACCCCGACGGTGACCGGCTGGTCGAGGCCGTTGACCACCGTGGCCGAGAAGTCGCCGGTGCCGCCGGACAGGGTGATCCCCGGCGGGGCGTCGACGGTCACCGCTTCCAGCCGCTCGCGGATCCACCCGGTGGAGGCGCGGGCGTGGTCGCGGGCGGTCTCGGGGTCGACGCGCCAGTCGTACCCCAGGGTGGTCAGGGCCTCCCCGGCGACGACCGAGGCCACCCGGGAGTTCCTGGTCAGCAGGTTCTGCAGGGTCTCCCCGCTCCGCCGCAGGGCGCTCGCGGCGGAGAACACTCCACCGTCGAGGGGGGTCGGCGTGCTCTCGGGGGGCTCGACCAGCTCGTCGGCCCGCACCGAGACACCGTCCTGCTCGGCGGCCCCGGACAGCGGGGTCAGCTCGAGACCCGCGTCGGTGAGGCCGTCGAAGAAGCTGCGGCCGCTCTGGGCGACCCAGTCGTCGGGCATGACCACGACCAGGGGCTCGGGCTCCACCGCCGGTCCGGGTTCCGGGGCGCCGGTGAGCTCGGTGTCGGCCCGACCCGGGCCCGCCGAGGGGTCGGGCGAGACGGCCGTGTCGTCGGTGGCCGCCTCGGCGGTGGCCGCGAGCTCCGCGGTGGCCTCGTCGGCGTCGACGAGGCGCAGCGCGGCCTCGGCCAGGATCCGCTGGCGCAGCGCCAGGCTGGTCAGCGCCTCGGTGGGACCGGGACCGCCGGAGCTCGCGCCGGCGGAGGCCAGCACCACGGGCCGGCCCTCGACCGTGGCGAGGCTGGGCGCGACGCCCTGGACCATCTCGTCGCTGCCCAGCAGCAGCGAGGCGGGGTCGCGGTCGTCGAGCTCCGCGATCTCGGCGGCGGTCAGGAAGCCGTCGGGGGGAGCCACGACCGGCACCGGGTCGTTGCCACCCAGCACCGACCTCAGGGCCGCGCTGGTCCTGCGGCGCGCCTCGAGGTAGGTGCGCGGCTCGCGCTCGAGGGCGGCGGCGACGTCGACGTCGCCGTAGGGCAGGGCGAGCACCTCGTCGCCACCGGTGCCGTCGCGGAAGCGGTCGAGCCAGGCCAGGGCACGCTCGGCGGCCTCCGTCGTGCTGGTGTCACCGGTGTCCGGGGGGACGGCCCCGGGCTCCTCCGAGGCGTCGGGGTCCTCCGAGGGGATCGCGCTCGCGTCGTCCGCGGGGTCCGGCGCCGGGACCGTCGTCGCGGAGTAGCCGAGGTCGCCCTCGGTGCCGTCGGTGCCGTCGGGGTCCGTCGGCGGCTCCTGGCTCGCGTCGTCCGAAGGGGCCTCCGCGTCGTCGCCCTGGCCGTCCTCGCCCCCGTCGTCCGGTGCCACGTCGGTGGGGGACAGGTCGCGCGGGGGGTTGGCCACGGCGAGCTGCGTGACGGCCTCGACCACGGCCGGGTCGAGGAGCCAGCTGACCGGGTCGCTGCCGGCGGCGGCACCGAAGTCGAGACGGTCGCGCAGGGACCCGCCGAGCCCGAGCCGTTGCGCCCAGCTGCCGGTGTCGGCCACGGAGCCGTCGGCGGTGTAGGAGACCGGGGTGCGCAACGGGACCACCAGCGACAGCGGGAGCGGGCTGGCGACCTCCTCGGGCATCAGCGGCAGGAAGGTGCGGGCCCTGCCGTCGGTGAACTCGTCGCGTCCCTCGGGGCTCTCGCCGAGGGCGTGGACGCCGAACCAGTAGACGCCCGGCTCCGGCTCCGCGGCCCCGTTGGCGGCCTCCTCGAGCAGCAGCCGGCTGGGCACGGACAGCGAGAAGGACGCGCTCTCACCCGGCTCGAGGACCTCGACCAGGTCCGTGGCCGTCTCGTCGAGCACGCGGTCGCCGACCAGCAGGTCCTCGGGCGCCAGCGCCGCCTCGTCGAGCTCGGCGACGTCGTCGATCGGGTCGGCGCCGATGAAGGTGTAGAGCTTCACCTGGCGCCACGCCACCTCGTCGGCGTTGGTGACCGAGCCGGTGACCTGGACCCGCCCGCTGCGGGGCAGCTCGCCGGGCACGATGTCGTCCAGCTCGACGGCCAGGGGCGTGGTCGGGGTGGCCGCGGCGGCGGCCACGGCGGGGGCGGCGACGCCCGGGACGACACCACCGGCCACGCACGCGACCAGGCCTCCGAGCAGGCCCGCGGCCGCCGCACGACGGGTCGCCGAGCGGGCGCGCGCGTCGATGCGTCGTCCCTGGCGGCCCACCCGGCGAGCCTAGGACATCGCCCGCGAGGTCCACCGGCGCCGCGACCGGGGACCCGGGCGAGGGGTACGTGCCGCTCGCCGCAGCCCGTAGACTGCTCGGCCGTGCCCGACCCCGTTCCCGCCCCCCTGCAGATGGTCGAGGTGCAGCGCACCGCCGACGCGGAGCTGGACCGGCTCCGGCCCGTGCTGGACGGCCTCGGCGAGGCGTTCGAGGACGCCGGCCACGAGCTCGCCCTCGTCGGCGGGCCGGTGCGCGACGCCATGCTCGGCCGGGCCCACACCGACCTGGACCTGACCACGTCGGCGCTCCCGGACGAGACCGAGCGGATCCTCAAGACGTGGGGCGACGTGACGTGGGACGTCGGGCGTGCCTTCGGCACGATCGGCTGCCGCAAGGGCCCCTGGCAGGTCGAGGTCACGACCTACCGCACCGACGTCTACGACGCCGACTCCCGCAAGCCCGAGGTCGCCTACGGCGACACCCTCGCCGGCGACCTGGGCCGACGGGACTTCACCGTCAACGCGATGGCGGTGCGGTGGCCCGGGCGGGCGTTCGAGGACCCGTACGGCGGGATCGCCGACCTGGCGGACCGGGTCCTGCGCACCCCCGTCACCCCGGAGCAGTCCTTCTCCGACGACCCGCTGCGGATGATGCGTGCGGCCCGGTTCGCCTCGCAGCTCGGGTTCGAGGTGGCGCCCGAGGTGGTCGCGGCGATGACCGAGATGGCCGACCGGATCGACATCGTCTCGGCCGAGCGGGTCCGCGACGAGCTGGTCAAGACGATCTGCGGACGCTGGCCCCGCCGCGGCCTGAAGCTGCTGGTCGAGACGGGCCTGGCCGACCGGGTGCTGCCCGAGCTGCCGGCCCTGGCGCGCGAGCGCGACGAGCACCACCGCCACAAGGACGTCTACGAGCACACGCTGACGGTGCTGGAGCAGTCGATCGAGCTGGAGGAGCGGCTGCCCGGTGGCGGGCCGGACCTGGTCTCGCGGCTGGCGGCGCTGATGCACGACGTCGGCAAGCCGCGCACGCGCAAGTTCCTCGACGACGGGACGGTGACCTTCCACCACCACGACGTCGTCGGCGCCAAGCTCACCCGCAAGCGGATGAAGGCGCTGCGGTTCTCCAACGACGAGACCGACGCGGTGACGCAGCTGGTCGAGCTGCACCTGCGCTTCCACGGCTACGGCTCCGGGGAGTGGACCGACTCGGCGGTGCGCCGCTACGTCCGCGACGCCGGGGACCAGCTCGAGCGGCTGCACGTGCTGACCCGGGCCGACTGCACGACCCGCAACCAGCGCAAGGCGGCCCGGCTGCGGCGCACCTACGACGACCTCGAGGAACGGATCGCGCGGCTGTCGGAGGAGGAGGAGCTGGCGTCGCTGCGACCCGACCTCGACGGCAACGAGATCATGGAGGTGCTCGGCATCGGGCCCGGTCGCGAGGTGGGCCTGGCCTACCGGCACCTGCTCGACCTGCGTCTCGAGGAGGGCCCGAAGACGCCCGAGGAGGCCCGGGCGGCGCTGCGGTCCTGGTGGGCCGACCAGCAGGGCCCCGACGACCAGGCACGGGGATGAGCACGCACGGCAAGGACGTCACCACCTCGGAGGTCGGCCGGCGCACGCCGCACGTCTGGTCGACGCAGTGGTGGCGCGCGCGGATGCACGACGCCGTCTTCTGGACCGACGTCACCCAGCTGGCCAAGACCGTCCTGGCCGCGACCCTGGCGTGGGTGCTGGCCACCAGCGTCTTCCGGCTCGAGCAGGCCTTCCTGGCCCCGTGGGCCGCCCTGCTGGTGGTGAACTCCACCGTCTACCGGACGCTGTCCCAGGGCGGTCGGCAGGTCGCCGCCACCGTGCTGGGCGTGCTGGTCGCCTCCGCCGCGGGCCAGGCGCTCGGGCTGGACGTGGCGAGCGTGGCGATCGCGATGGCCGTGGGCCTGGCGATCGGCTCGGTGGCGCTGCTGGAGGGCCAGGAGACCACCGTGGCGGCGACCGCCCTGGTGGTGCTGACCACCGGGTTCTCCGACGACGACAGCGTCCTGCTCGCCCGGCTGCTCGACACCGGGATCGGGATCGCGGTCGGGATCGGGGTGAACCTGCTGGTCTGGCCGCCGCTGCGCCGGCGGACCGCGATCGCGGCGATGGACGCGATCGACGACGCGATCGGCGGCCTGCTGGTCGACATGGCCGACGGCGTGCGGCGCGGGGTCACGACGACCGACACGACGGCCTGGGTCGAGCGGACCCGCGACCTCGACGACGACCTCGACGCCGCGTGGGCGCTGGTGCGCCAGGCCCGCGAGAGCGCCCGGCTCAACCCGCGTCGCTCGGCGCGGGGCTGGCGCGACCCCGCCGAGTGGCACGGCCTGCTCAAGCGGATGGAGCAGGCGATCGCGGAGTGCCGCAGCCTGGCCCGGACCCTGTCGCTGAGCGTCGAGGGCGGCTCGGACTGGGACGACGACTTCCGCGCCCGGTTCGTGACGCTGCTGCACGAGAGCGGCAAGGCGGTCGAGGACGCCGACCACCAGCCGCTGGTGGAGATCCGCGAGCGCCTCGACGGCCTCGTCGACGAGCTCACCGAGGCCGGGCTGCCCGCGCGCCTGTGGCCGGAGTACGGCGGGGTGCTCATCAACCTGCGCAACGTGCTGGCGGCGATGGACGAGGTGGCCAAGGCCAACCCGCTCGGCCAGCCCCCGCTGCCGTTCCGGCTGCGCCCCCCCGCCCCGCCGAGATGACGCTCGCGGACAGCCGAGATGACGCTCGCGGCGCCTCGAGGTGACGGTTGCGGACACCCTGGGACGCAGCGAGGGCCCCGACGCGATCGCGTCGGGGCCCTCGTCGTACGACGGGTCGTCGTGGGGTGGTGCTCAGTCGGTGCCCTGGTCTCGTCACGCCCGTCGCGGGCTCGTTCCTAGCCCGCGGGGCTGCTCGACCCGCGGGCTAGGACCGACCAGGCACTCGTCCCTCGTGACTAGTCGGTGCCCTTGATGAAGGCCTCGACGCGTCGGCGGCCCTCCTCGTCGTTGAGCTGCACCGGCGGGGACTTCATCAGGTAGGACGAGGCCGACAGCACGGGGCCGCCCTGACCGCGGTCCTTGGCGATCTTCGCCGCGCGGACCGCGTCGATGATGATGCCGGCGGAGTTCGGGGAGTCCCAGACCTCGAGCTTGTACTCGAGGTTGAGGGGGACGTCGCCGAACGCGCGACCCTCGAGGCGGACGTAGGCCCACTTGCGGTCGTCGAGCCACGGGACGTAGTCCGAGGGGCCGATGTGGACGTTGCGGTCGTCGATCTTGTCCTTGAGCTCGCCCTCGAGGTTCGAGGTGACGGCCTGGGTCTTGGAGACCTTCTTGGACTCCAGGCGCTCGCGCTCGAGCATGTTCTTGAAGTCCATGTTGCCGCCGACGTTCAGCTGGAACGTCCGGTCGAGCGCGACGCCGCGGTCCTCGAACAGCTTGGCCATCACGCGGTGCGTGATGGTGGCGCCGACCTGGCTCTTGATGTCGTCGCCGACGATCGGGACACCCGCGTCCTCGAACTTCTTGGCCCACACGGGGTCGGAGGCGATGAAGACCGGCAGCGCGTTGACGAAGGCGACGCCCGCGTCGATGGCGCACTGCGCGTAGAACTTGTCCGCCTCCTCCGAGCCCACCGGCAGGTAGGAGACCAGGACGTCGGCCTGGGTCTCGCGGAGCACGGAGACCACGTCGACCGGCTCGGCGCCGGACTCGGAGATGGTCTGGCGGTAGTACTTGCCGAGACCGTCCAGGGTCGGGCCGCGCTGCACCTCGATGCCGAGGGTCGGGACGTCGGTGATCTTGATGGTGTTGTTCTGCGAGGCGTTGATCGCCTCCGACAGGTCCTTGCCGACCTTCATGTCGTCGACGTCGAACGCGGCGACGAACTCGACGTCGGAGACGTGGTACTCACCGAAGACGACGTGCATGAGACCGGGGACTACGGCCTCGCGGTCGGCGTCCTTGTAGTACTCGACGCCCTGGATCAGGGACGTGGCGCAGTTGCCCACGCCCACGATGGCTACTCGAACCGATCCCATGGGGACTTCCTCTCGTTTCTTCACTTCACTGCCCCGGATCTGTCGGGGCCGGGTCTGGGGTGCGGACGACGCCACGCTCGGCGTCGATCAGGTCGGACAACCAGCGCACCTCGCGCTGGACCGACTCCACGCCGTGCCTCTGGAGCTCGGCGGCGTAGCGGTCGACCTCGGCCTGGGTCATGGCGAGCTCGCCCTGGACCCGGTCGAGACGCTCCTGGAGGCGGGTGCGACGTCCTTCGAGGACGCGCAGCCGGATCTCCATGTCGGTCGAGGAGAAGAAGGCGAACCGGATGTCGAAGTTGTCGTCCTCCCACGCGGTCGGACCCACCTCCGACATCAGACGCTCGAACTCGGCGGTGCCGGCGGGCGTCACCTCGTAGACGATCTTCGGCCGGCGCGAGGTCGCTCCGGCCGCGCTGATCGCGGTCTCCTCGATGAGCTGGTTGCGCAGCATCTTCTTCAACGCCGGGTAGAGGGAGCCGTACGACAGCACCCGCCCCCACCCGAGCATCAGGTTCAGGCGCTTGCGCAGCTGGTAGCCGTGCATGGGTCCCTCGTGCAGCAGTCCGAGGACTGCCAGCTCGATGGTCTCTCCACGACGTGCCACGCGATGCATCGTAGCGATATATCCGCGCACTCGAAACCACCGATAGGTCACACCAGAGGGTGAACAGGTGTGCTCCGGCTCACGTCGGGAGCGCCCAGGGAGCGCGACCCTGCCTCTACAGTGGAGCGGCCCTCCGCCCCCGGTGGGGCCGCGGAGCACGATCCCCCTAGGTGACGGAGACGAGAAGTTGGCTGGCAAGCGCCGGGCCCAGGGCCCCGCCTCCACGCGGTCCGAGGGCCGCACGAGCCGTACGAGCACCGCGGCGTCGCCCCCTCGGTCCTTCCGCAGCCGCCTGTGGCGGGTGGGCCGCTGGTTCCTGGCCCTCGGCCTGGTGGGGGCGCTGGTGGGGGTGCTGGCCTTCGTGGCCGTCTACCGCGCGATCGACATCCCGGACCCGAACGCCGACTTCCTCACCGAGACCTCCTACGTCTACTACGCCGACGGGGAGGACGAGATCGGGGAGTTCGCCACCCAGGACCGCGACTCCATCCCCTACGAGCAGATGCCCGAGGCGGTGCGCAACGCCGTGGTCGCCGCGGAGGACCAGACGTTCTGGACCAACCAGGGCATCGACCCGCGCGGCATCGTGCGTGCGGCGTTCAACAACGCCCAGGGCGGTGACACCCAGGGCGCCTCGACGATCACCCAGCAGTACGTCAAGATCCTCTACCTGACCCAGGAGCAGAGCCTGGAGCGCAAGGTCAAGGAAGCGATCCTGTCGTTGAAGGTCCAGCGCAGCCAGTCCAAGAAGCAGGTGCTGGAGGGCTACCTCAACACCATCTACTTCGGGCGTGGCGCCTACGGGATCGAGGCGGCCTCCGAGGCGTTCTTCGCCAAGCCCGCGGCCGAGCTCGACCTGCGCGAGTCGGCGGTGCTGGCCAGCGTCATCAACAACCCCACCCGCTTCGACCCGGCCAACGGCAAGGACAACCGCCGCGAGCTGCTGGGCCGCTACCAGTACACCCTGGCCAACATGGCCGAGGTCGGCGACATCAGCCAGCAGGAGGCCGACGAGGCCGCCCGCCGGCTGCCCGAGCTCCCGGCCATCGAGGCCGACGACGCGTACGGCGGCCAGTCCGGCCACATGCTGCGCCTGGTCCGCAACGAGCTGCAGTCCCTCGGGTTCAGCGAGTCCGAGATCGACGGCCAGGGGCTGCGGGTCACCACGACCTTCACCCCGCAGGCGATGCAGGCGGCGGAGGAGGGCGCGCTGGAGGCCCGGCCGGAGGGCTTCGGCGACGAGCAGCTGCACATCGGCGTGGCCTCGGTCGAGCCCGGGACCGGGGCGCTGCGCGGCTTCTACGGCGGCCAGGACTTCCTGGACTCCGAGATCAACTGGGCCGCGACCGGCGGCATGATCGGCTCGACGATGAAGCCGGTGACGCTGGCCACCGCGCTCGAGAGCGGCTTCTCGCTCACCGACACCTTCGAGGGCAACTCGCCCTACGAGTTCCCCGACGGCCTCGCGGTCCGCAACGAGGGCACCGGGCCCGACGGGCTCGGCGAGGACTACGGCTCGGCGATCGACGCGGTCGCGGCGCTCGAGGACTCGGTGAACACCGCCTTCGTCGACATGAGCGTGCGGATCCCCGACGGCCCGGCCACGATCCTCGACACCGCCAACCGCGTCGGCATCCCGCCCAGCCAGGCCTCCAACCAGTTCCCCGGGATCCCGAGCACCTCGGTCGACCTGACCGACGAGGACACGCTGCTGACGCTGGGCCGGGCCCGGGTCAGCCCGGTCAACATGGCCAACGCCTACGCCACCTTCGCCAACCGCGGGCAGGAGGCGGACGTCCACGTCGTCGAGAGCGTCACCGACGCCGACGGCCAGGAGCTCTACGCCCACCGCACCTCCACGGAGGAGGCGGTCGACCAGCCGATCGCCGACGACGTCTCCTACGCCATGCAGGAGGTCGTCGCCGACGGCAGCGGCCAGACCGTGCTGCCGCTGGGCCGCCCGGCCGCCGGCAAGACCGGCACGGCCACCAACGACGACGACGAGGTGTCCTCGGCGTGGTTCGTGGGCTACACGCCGCAGCTGGCGACCGCGGTGATGTACGTCCGGGGCGACGGCGACGACGCCCTCGACGGGTGGCTGCCGACCTACTTCGGCTCCGGGTACCCCGCCGAGACCTGGCTCGCGGTCATGCAGCGGGCGCTCGAGGGCACGGCCGTCGAGGAGTTCCCGCCGCCGGCAAACGTGGACGGTGACGCGCCCGACGGCACCGACGACGTCGTCACCCCGGCGCCCGAGCCGGTGCCGACCACGACCGCGCCGCCGGCGCCGCCGCCGACCACGTCGCAGGCGCCGCCCCCGCCGCCGTCCCCGACCCGGACGCCGACGCAGCAGCCGACCCCGACGCCGACGCCGACCCCGACGCCGACCCCGACGACGCCGCCCCCCAGCACGTCGCCGCCGACGTCCGCGCCGCCGAGCTCGCCGCCGCCGACCCTCATTCGCCCGGACCCCCGCCGCCCTGATCGGCCTCGCTCTCCTGGTCTCGGCCTGTGCCGGTGCGCCGGGCGGGTCCGTGGGCGGGGAGCAGGAGGGCGAGGGCGACCGGCTGGGCGTGGCGATGCTGCAGCCACCGCGCTCGGGCCTCTCCCCCTTCAGCGACGACGCCTTCAAGCTCGCCCGCTGGAGCACGGCCGAGACGCTGGTCGTCCTCGACGACGCGGGCGACGCCGAGCCCGCCCTGGCGACCTCGTGGGAGCAGGTGGAGCCACGACGGTGGGTGCTGGAGCTGCGCCCCGACGTGGTGTTCCACGACGGCACGGCGCTGAGCGCCGACGTCGCTGCGGGCTCGCTGACCCGCGCGACGCAGGCCAGCCCGGTGCCGCGGATCCTGGACGGGGTCGAGCTCGACGTGAGCGCCACCGGGCCGCTGACCCTCGAGGTCGTCACCGGAGACGTCGACCCCCTGCTGCCGCAGCGCCTGTCCAGCCCCCAGCTGTCCGTGCTGTCCCCGGCGGCCTACGAGGACGGCGGCGCCGACCCGGAGGGCCACGGCACCGGGGCCTTCGAGCTGGTCGACGTCGACGGCACCCGCGGCGCGACGCTCGACCGGTTCGAGGGCTACTGGGGCGGCCCGGCCGCCCTGGCCGGGATCGACGTGGACTACGTGCCCGACGGCACCGCCCGTGCGGCCGCCCTGCGCACCGGCGAGGCCGATGTCGTCGAGGCCGTGCCCGTCGGGCAGGTCGCCGGCCTCGACCCCGCCCTGGTCCACGAGGTGCCGATGCCGCGCACGAACACGCTCTACCTGAACACCGGGGACGGCCCGTTCGCCGACCCCGCCGTGCGCGCAGCCGCCCGGGCGGCGCTCGACCGCGACCGCCTGGTGGCCGACGTCTACGAGGGCCGTGCCGACGAGGCCACCGGGCTGCTGGGCCCGGCCGTGCCGTGGGCGGCCGGGCGGCGCGACGCGGAGGCGTACGGGGAGGTCCTCGCCGACCGCGCGGACCCCGCGCCGGTCGACGGCGTCCCGATCACGCTGGGCACCTTCACCGACCGCGCCGAGCTGCCCGAGGTCGCCGTGCTGCTGGAGCAGCAGCTCGAGGCCGCCGGGTTCCAGGTCGAGCAGGAGGTGCGGGAGTACCAGTACATCGAGGCCGACGCGCTCGACGGCGCCTTCGACGCCTTCGTCCTGTCCCGCGCGACCGCGCTGGACTCCGGCGACCCGGTCGCCTACCTGGTCAGCGACTTCGGCTGCGACGGCTCGTTCAACATCAGCCAGCTCTGCGACGCCGACGTCGACCGGCTCCTCGACCGTGCCGCGCGCACCCCGGCCGGCGACGCCCGTCGCGACGCCACGATGCTCGCCGAGGCCGCGGTCCTCGGGACCGACGCCGCCCTGCCGCTGCTGCACGAGCGGGTCCTCCAGGGCGAGCAGCCCGGTGTCGTCGGAGTCGCCCGGGACCCGCGCGAGCGGGCGCTGGTCCTTCCCGGGACCACGCTGGGCGACGACGGATGACGCGCGGCCCCGGGGTGGTGGCCCTCTCGCGCGCTGTCGCCGTCGGGGGAGTCCTGGTCGTGGTCGGGCTGCTGCCGTGGCTCTCGGGGCGCGACGCCGCCTACACGGTGCTCCGGGCGCGGTACGCCGACCGGGAGGCCACCCCCGAGGCGCTCGCGGCGGTCCGGGCCGAGCTGGGCCTCGCCGAGGGCCCGTGGTCGCTGCTCGCGACCTGGCTGGGGGGCCTGCTCCGCGGCGACCTGGGCCGGTCCTGGACCAGCGGTGACCCGGTCGCGCCGGGCCTGGCGGCTGCGTCGGCGGTCTCGCTGACGCTGACCGGTGCCGCCGTGGTCGTGGCCGCGACCGTGGCCGCGCCGGTGGTGGGCCTGGCGCTGCGGCGCGGGCTCGCGGGCCGTCCGGCGGCGGGTCCCGGGGTGGTCGCGACGACGCTGACCGCACTGCCGGAGCTGGTCACCGCGCTGGTGCTGCTGATGGTGCTCGGGGTCTGGCTCGGCTGGCTGCCGCCGTACGGGTGGGACTCCTGGGCCCACGTCGTGCTGCCGGCGCTCGCCCTCGGCGTGCCGGCCGGCGGCCTGGTCGGCCGGCTGCTCGCCGAGGCCGTCTCCGCGACCACGGCCGAGCGGTGGGTGGCGACCTGGCGTCGTGCGGGGTGCCGCGACCGGGAGCTGGTCGCCGGGGTCCTGCGGCGGGCGGTGCCGTCGGTCGTCGGACAGCTCGCCCTGGTCGTGGTGGGCCTGACCGGCGGTGCGGTGGCGGTGGAGGAGGTGTTCGCGGTGCCCGGCCTGGGGCGGCTGACACTCGGTGCCGCGTCCGCCCAGGACCTGCCGGTGCTCCAGGGCGGCGTGCTCGCGCTGCTGCTGCTCGCGGTCGGCGCCGGCCTGGTGGCGGCTCTGGCCCGACGCCTGATGCTCGGGCGGGGGATACGGCTGGGCGCGCTCGCGGTGCCGGTGCCCGTGGCGCTGCGCCGGCGCCGGGACGTCGCGGTGCCGGTGGTGTGCCTGGCCGTGCTCGGGGTCGTGGTGGTGGCCGGGATGCTCCGTGACCCGTACGCCTCCGCCCATCCCCGGCTGGCCCGGCCCGGCCCCGGCCTCCCGCTGGGGGCCGACGCCAGCGGGAGGGACCTGCTGGCCCGTGTCGGTCACGGAGCGCTCGCCACCGTGGGGAGCGCAGCGGCCGTGGTCGCGCTGTGCCTCCTGGTCGGTCTCGTGGTGGGGCTGCTGCCGCGCCTCGCAGTCGGTCCCGTCGAGGTCGCCAACGCCGCGCCCCCGGTGGTGGTCGGCCTGCTGGTGGCCGCGGTCCAGGGGCCGTCCGCAGCCGGCGCCGCGGCGGCGGTGGCGCTCGTGTCGTGGGCCCCGCTGGCCGCGCACACGGCGGCGCTGCTCGAGGAGGCGCGCGCCCGTCCGCACGTGGCGGTCCTGCCGACCCTCGGGGTCAGTCGGGCGCGGTTGCTGCTGGTGCACCTGTGGCCCGCGGTGGCCGGGCCGGTGGCGCGGCACGCGGCGCTGCGGCTGCCCGGCGTCGCCCTCGCGCTGGCCGCGCTCGGGTTCCTGGGCCTCGGCCCCCGTCCTCCCTCCCCCCAGTGGGGCCTGCTCCTGGCCGAGGGAGCCGGCTACCTCGAGCGGGCCCCCTGGACCGTGCTGGCCCCGACCCTCGCGCTGGCGGCGACCGCCGTGCTCGCGGTGGCGGGCGCGAGCCTGGCGCGTACGACGCCCGTGCGTGCGCCGGGTGGGCGGGTCAGCCGGCGGGCGGCAGCCGCACGGTGAAGGTGCTGCCCCGACCCGGGTGGGAGCCGACCTCGATCCGGCCGCCGTGGCGCTCGGCCACGCGGCCGGCGATGGCCAGGCCCAGGCCGCTGCCCGGGCGGCGCCGCGCCTCGGGGTCGGTGCCCCGGTCGAACTCGGTGAACAGCCCCTCCTGGTCCTCGGGGGAGATGCCGATGCCCTCGTCGACCACCCGCAGCACCGCCCGTCCCTGAGGCCCCGACTCCCTCACCAGCTGCAGGCGCACGGAGTCGCCGGCGTCGCTGAACTTGATCGCGTTGGAGGCCAGGTTGAGCACGAGCTGCTCGAGCTCCTCGCCGTCGCCGAGCACGCGCACCCCGGGCAGCGCACCCGAGAGGTCCAGGTCGACCCCGGCGCGCTCGGCCTGGGCGACCAGCTGGTCGGCGACGGTGAGGACGACCCCGGTCAGGTCCACCGGCACGTGCTCGACCGTCGCCGGGTCGCGCAGCCGGGCGAGCGTCAGCATGTCCTGCACCAGCCGCAGCATCCGTTCGCCGCTGGCCTGGATCGCCTGGTGCGCGCGGGCGGTGACGGCCGGGTCGTCTCGGACCATCTCGAGGTTGCCGAGGATGGCCGCCAGCGGGTTCTTCAGCTCGTGCACGACGGTCGTGATCACCTCGGTGCGGTGGGCGTCGAGCCGCTCGAGGCGCTGCAGCACCTCGTGCTCCCGCAGCCGGACCCGGGCGGTGCCGATCACCCGGCCGAGCTCGCGCGCGACGTCGAGGGCGGCGTCCTCCTCGGCCTCGGTCCACGCACCGGCCTCCCCGGTGCGCGTCAGCACGACGTACCCCAGGCACTGGCGCGCCGACCCCAGCGGGACCATCACGAACTGCGCGTGGCCCAGGGCCCGCAGCCAGTCGACGATGCGCCGACGGCTCGTCGCCGGGACGACGTCGTCCCCCTCGGTGCGGTGCTCGTCGATCACCACGGTGCGCCGGTCCGCCCAGCAGGCCCCGGCGACCCGCCACGCGGAGGCGAACGCGCGCGCCTCGTCGAGCGCGGGCCAGCCCTGGTCCTCGGCGGCGGAGTGGTGCATGGTCCGCCCCAGGTCGGCGGGGTAGTTCACCGCCTCCCACGCGCCGCCGTCGTCGGCGAAGAGGCGGATCCACGCCTTCTCCGCGCGGAAGCCCTCCAGCAGCGGCGGGACGCAGGCCGGGAGCACCTCGGCGAGCTCCAGGGAGTCCGAGGCGGTCGAGACCAGCCGGCGCACCGCCGCGGAGAGCCGGACCCGCTCCTCCAGCCGCTCACGCTCCCGCGCCTGACCCACGGCCAGGCCGATCTGCACCGCGTAGATCTCCAGGATGGCCCGGGCCTCCGGGCCCGGCCGACGACCGTCGGCGGGCAGGTCCAGACCGAGCACTCCGAGCAGGTGGCCGTCGGCGCCGCACAGCGGGGCGTAGAGGGCGTCGTCGGGCTGCCAGGCGTCCGGCTCGTCGATCGCGGGCTCGTCGGTGCGCCACACCACGGCGTCGTCGGGCAGGACATAGCGCCCGGCCGGCACGAACCGCAGCAGGCCCCACCGGTCGGCGGTCTCGAGCTCGGCCTCGACGTCCTCGACGCGGTGGCGGCTCCCGCTGACCGCCTCGGCGCCCGGCCCGACCGCGACCACGGTCTCGAAGAAGCCGCAGGCGCTGAGCAGGTTGACCGCGACCCCGCCGAAGCCGAGCACGTCGCGCACGCCCTCGGCGGCGGCGCGCAGCACGTCGTCCAGGCGACCGCCGCTGTTGACCAGCAGCAGCACGCGGTGCAGGTCGCGGAGCGCGGCGGCCTGGGTGGGTGGCGGCGTCGGGGTGGCAGGCATGGGGGTGGTCCTCGGGGCGTGGGTGCTACGAAGGGTAGGCGGGGCCGGGGACACCCGTCTGCGTTTCCGTCACCCGCTCCCACCCGTCCGGACCAGCGGGTGCGGGTCAGCGGCCGCGGTCCGCGAGCCGGGTGCGCAGGCTGACGAGCGCCGACGCCGGCACCCCGGCGGCCAGCAGCACGGCGGGGACGTCGGTGCCGAGCAGGTAGGCCCGCGCGGCCGGCAGCCGGTCGGCGACCCGGTGCTCGAGCTCGGCGGCCGTCGGGACCGGGTCGGTCCGGGTCACCCAGGAACCGGTGGCGCCGTCCCACGCCAGTCCGTGCCCGGGGTGCGTGGCCGCCCCGCGGAACCCACCGGCGTAGTCGCCCACGACCGCGTCCGTCTCGACGCCCACGGCAGCCAGCAGCAGGGCCGAGAGCATCCCGGCCCGGTCCCGCCCGCCCTGGCAGTGCAGCAGCACCGGACCCGGCGCCTCGACGACCGCGACGACCGCGGCGGCGACCAGGTCCGGGAAGCGCCGCACCGTGGCTTCCCAGCCGTGCGGGTGGTCGAGCCAGGGACCGACCTCCTCGAGGTACGCCGCGTCGTGCGGGTCCTCCAGCGGGGCGTGGACGACCTCGACCCCCACCGCCCCGCCGGGGTGCCGGCCGCCCTCCCGTTCCTCGGCGTTGCGCAGGTCGACGACCCGCGCCAGCCCTGCGGAGGCGGCCTCGCGCCACCCGCGGTCGGTCATCGTCGTCGGTGCCGCCGACCGGAACACCTGACCACCGCGGGTCCGGCCCCCGCCGGCCAGGGGCAGGCCCCCGAGGTCGCGCAGGTTGCGGGCACCGTCCCACCGTGGCGTCGTCACGGGCCGATCCTGGCAGGGCGTCGTAGGCTCCGCGGCGGTCCTGCGGGACCCCGGGCCGGGGGGAGGGAGGGCGCGTGCGAGGTCGGACGGCGGCACCGCTGTGGCTGCTGAGCGCCGTGGCCGGCGTCGCCGTGGTCGCCACCGGCCTGCTCGCCCCGACGTCGGCGGAGGCGGTGCTGGCCCGGGTCGGTCCCGTGCTGGTCTTCCTGGTGGCGCTGACCCTGCTCGCCGAGCTGTGCGAGAGCGCCGGCCTGTTCGACCTCGCCGCCGACCTCGCGGCCCGGCTGGCCGGCGGCCGTACGTGGCTGCTGTTCGGGGTGGTCGTCGCCCTGGCCACCACGACCACCGTGCTGCTCAGCCTGGACACGACCGCGGTGCTGCTGACCCCGGTCGTGCTCACCCTCTGCGCCCGCCTGGGGCTCCCGCCGCTGCCGTTCGCGATGGCCACCGTGTGGTTGGCCAACACCGCCAGCCTGCTGCTGCCGGTCTCGAACCTGACGAACCTGCTGGCGCTGCGCACCCTGGGCCTGCACCCGGCCGAGTACGCGGCCCGCGCCCTCGCGCCGGCGGTCGCCGCCGTGGTCGCGACCGTCGTGGTGCTCGCGGTGCGGCACCGGCACGAGCTGCGCGGGTGCTACGTCGTCCCCGCACCCCGGCCGGTCGAGGACCCCGTCCTGCTGGGGGCCGCCCTGGCGGCGGTGCTCGGGTTCGCCACGGCCGTGCTCGCGGGCGCCGACGTGCCGGCCGCGGCCGTGCTGGCCGCCTGCGCCCTGGCGGCGGTCGCGGGCGTACGGCGTCGCGCGCTGCCCTCGCGCAGCACCTGGTCGCGGGCGCTGCCCTGGCGCCTGGTGCTCACCGTGACAGGCCTGTTCCTGGTGGTCGCGGCGGCCGACGAGCGCGGCCTGGGGCGGGTGACGGCCGCCGTGGCCGGCGAGGGCGGCGGGTTCACCGACCTGCTGCGGTTGGCGGCGACGTCGGCCGGCGCGGCCAACCTGGTCAACAACCTGCCCGCGTACCTCGCCCTGGAGCCGGCCGCCGGCGACGCCGTGCCCCGGCTGCTCGCCGTCCTCGTCGGCGTGAACGCCGGGCCGCTGGTGCTGGTGTGGGGGTCGCTGGCGACGCTGCTGTGGCGCGAGCGCTGCCGGGCACGGGGGCTCGAGGTCACCGCCCGGTCGTTCGCCGTCTCCGGGCTGGTGCTGGTGCCGGTGGTGCTGGTCGCGGCGACCGCCGCCCTGGCCCTGGTCGGTGGGGGCGTGGGGGGTGGTGGGGGCGGTGGCTAGCCTCCTGCGGTGACCAGACGCGCACTCGTCCTCGGCGGCGGCGGCATCACCGGGATCGCCTGGGAGCTCGGCCTCCTGCACGGCCTGGCCCGTGCCGGGGTCGACCTCACCGACGCCGACCTCGTCGTCGGGACCTCCGCCGGGTCCGTCGTCGGGTCGCTGGTGCGGTGCGCCCCGGCGGCCGGGACCGACCTGGCGGCCCTGTACGCCTCCCAGCTCGAGCCGCCGGAGCCGGGCCCGACGGCCCGGATGGGGCTGTCGACGATCGCGCGGCTGGCCCCGCCGTTCCTGCTGCCCGGCGACGCCGAGCGCAAGCGCGCCCGGCTCGGGCGCCTGGCGATGCGGCACCCCGGCGACGGCGAGGAGCGGGTCGAGGTCCTCCGCGGCATCGTGCCCTGGGAGGAGTGGCCCGAGCGGGCGCTGAAGGTCACCGCGGTCGAGGCCGAGACCGGCCGGTTCACCGTCTTCGACCGCTCGGCCGGCGTCAACGGCGTGCCCCTGGTGCGTGCCGTCTCCGCCAGCTGTGCCGTCCCGCTGGTGTGGCCGACCGTGGTGGTGGGCGACCGGCACTACCTCGACGGCGGCTTCCGCTCGACCGCGAACGTCGACCTCGCCGCCGGGTACGACGACGTCGTGGTCGTCGCCCCGCTGCCGCGCGCGTTCTCGCGGGCGACCTCGATCCCGGCCCAGCTCGCGCGCACCGGCTGCACCCGCTCGGCGGTGGTGGTGCCGGACGCGCAGGCGCTGACCGACATCGGCCGCAACGTCCTCGACTTCGCCCATCGCGCCGACGCCGCGCGTACCGGGCTGCGCCAGGCGGCCGACGTGGTCGAGCGGGTCGGCGCCGCCTGGGGCTGAGGGGCGTGGCGGGCCCGGCGGGGCGCGCCGGCGCCGGACTGGGTGGGCGTGGCGGCACCACGCGGGCTGACCTAGGTTCGCCGTCGTGACCGATCACGAGCTGCCCGGTGCCGACGCCCTCCTCCCGGGGCTGGACCCGTTCACGGTCGAGGTGGACGGCGCCACGGTCCGCGGCCGGTCGTCCCACATGACGCCGGGGACCCGGGGCGTCGTGCTCCTCCTGCACGGCTACCCCCAGACCGGCGCGATGTGGCACCACGTCGCGCCCGCCCTCGTCGCCGACGGGTTCACGGTGGTCGCGCCGGACCTGCGCGGGTACGGCGCCTCGGCCTGCCACGACGGCGACATGACCTTCCGCGCGATGGCCGGCGACCAGCCCCGGGTCCTCGAGGCGCTGGGTCTCGACCCGGCCGGGGTCCACGTCGTCGGGCACGACCGGGGGGCCCGCACCGCCCACCGCCTGCTCCTCGACCACCCGGGCCTGGCCCGGTCGGTCGCGCTGCTCGACATCCTCCCCACCCTGGACGTCTGGGAGCAGATGGACGCCTGGCTGGCCCGGCGCTACTTCCACTGGACCTTCCTGATCCAGGGCGGCGGCCTGCCCGAGAGGCTGATCGACGCCGACCCGCAGGCCTGGCTCGACCACGCCCTGGGGGCGCTGGGCGGCACCGACGGGATGACGCCCGCCGCGCTGGCCGAGTACGCCGCCGCAGCCCGCGTCCCGTCGGTGGTCCACGCCTGGTGCGAGGACTACCGGGCCGGTGCGCGCGCCGACCTCGAGCACGACCGCGCCGACCGCGGACGCACCGTCGACCTGCCGGCGCTGGTGCTGTGGGGCGACAAGGGGGTCGTGGGCGCCCGGGCCGACCCGGTCGAGGTGTGGCGGTCGTGGTTCCCGGCCGCGGTCGGCCACGGCGTACCGTCCGGGCACTTCCTCGCCGAGCAGCGGCCCGAGGACGTGCTGGCCGCGCTGCGCACGCACCTGGACGCCGCGGGCTGACCGGCCGCACCCCCCGCCTTGGCGGGTGTCGGCACGCTGGGTCCATGAGCCTGCCGCGGAGCCGCACCACCCGTCGTACGAGCGGCCTCGCCGCCGCCGCCCTCGGTCTGGGGCTGCTCGCGGCCTGTGGCGACGACAGCATCACCTCGGGCGGCGACCCCGACACCGCGGGCCGCGCGAACGCGCCGTCCGGCGCCGTCGCGACCGGCTCGCCCGAGGACGCGGCGACCGACGAGCTGGCCGTGGCGGAGGTGGCGACCGGGATCACGAGCCCGTGGGGCGTCGTCGAGCTCGGCGACGGCGACCTGCTCGTCGCCGAGCGGGACACCGCCGAGATCCTGCGCGTGGACCGCGCGACCGGCGAGCAGACGACGGTGGCGACGGTGCCCGGCGTGGTGACCGGCAGCGAGTCCGGCCTGCTCGGTCTGGCGATGCCGACCGACCAGGACCGGCTGCTGGCCTACTACACCGGCGAGGAGGACGCCCGGGTCGTGTCGATGACCTGGGACGGCGAGCGGCTCGGCGACCCGGAGCCGGTGCTGACCGGGATCCCGACCGGTGCGGGCTACCACCAGGGCGGCCGGCTGCTGGTCGGGCCCGACGACCTGCTCTACGTCGGCACCGGCGACAACGGTGACCCCGCGAACGCCCAGGACCCGGACTCGCTGTCCGGCAAGGTCCTGCGGGTCACCCTCGACGGCGAGCCGGCGCCCGGCAACCCCGGCGGGACCGAGGTCTACAGCTCGGGCCACCGCAACGTGCAGGGCCTCGCGCTCGACGACGAGGGCCGGCTCTGGGAGGCCGAGTTCGGCGACGCGGCCTGGGACGAGATCAACCTCGTCGACGCCGGTGGCAACTACGGCTGGCCCGAGGTCGAGGGCAGCGGCGGCGAGGACGTCGCGGGCGAGGACTACCTCGACCCCGCCGCGGTCTGGCGCACCGGGGACGCCTCCCCGTCCGGGCTGACGGTCTGGGACGGGTCGCTGTGGCTGGCCTCCCTGCGCGGGGCGATCCTGTGGGAGGTCCCGCTCCCGCCCGCCGACGGCGAGCCGGTCGGGCAGCCCGTCTCCCACGTGGCGGGCGAGTACGGCCGGCTGCGCACCGTCCTGCCCAGCACCGACGGCGGCCTGCTGCTCACGACCTCCAACACCGACGGCCGCGGCGACCCGGCGGCCGACGACGACAAGGTGCTCGCGCTGAGGCGCTGAGGGTCGGTTGCGCCGGCGGGGCTACTCCGGCAGCGGGGTGACCGGCAGGTCGCCGAGCCCGGCGAGGGCGGGGAGGTAGGCCCCCACGTCACCGCGCACGGTCCACGACCGCAGCTGCGCCTCGGTCCGCCGCGACGACAGCGCCCGCGCCAGGTCGAAGTCGTCGGCCTCCAGCCGGGTCGGTGCCTCCTCGACCGTGCCCGCGTTGACCCAGGTCCAGCCGGGTCCCACCAGGGCGATCGGTGGCAGGTCGACCACCGTGCCGGCGAACCGGTCGGCCATCCTCTCCCGCACGATCGTCAGCTCCGGGGTGTCCCGCGCCCCCGGCCGGTCGAGGGCGCCGCGCAGGTCCTGCTCGTGGATCACCACGTCGTTGAGCGGGCGGGAGCCGTTCTCACGCATCCACGCCACCAGGCCGTCGGCGTGCGCGCGCCACTCCTCGACGAGCTCGGTGACGTCGCGGTCCTTGCGCCGGGCCACCTGACGGTCGGTCCAGCCTGGGTTGTGGTCGTCGGGCTCGTCACCGTCGAGGACGTCGGTGGCCAGCCCCACCATGTGCGACAGCAGGTCCCGCGCGGTCCAGTCAGGGCAGGCCGGCACGTGCCGTTCCAGGACGGCGGGGGTCTCGGAGGCGACGGCCAGGACCAGGTCACAGACCCGGTCGGCCGCCGCGCGCCAGCGCAGCACCGGGTCGGGCTCGGGGGAGGACGGCACGTCGGGGGTCGGGAGCACGGGGTCGGTCACCCGTCTCATCCAAGTCTGCTCGTCGGGCCCGATCCACCCCCAGGCAGGTGGTGGGCCGGTCCAGACCGCTGCGACCGTAGGGATTCGGCGCGGACCGCGACCCGACGCAGGCGCACTCCGCCGCCCGGGGCGCGCCCTGGTCCCGCCCCCCGATGAGAGGAACAGCCCCATGGGCAAGTTGACGATGCTGGCGGCCGGAGCCGCCGGGTACGTGCTCGGCGCCCGCGCCGGCCGTGACCGCTACGACCAGATCGCCGCCACGGCCGGCAAGGTGTGGCGCGACCCGCGCGTCCAGACCCGCAAGGACCAGGCCGCCGACGTCGCCAAGGACGCGGCCTCGACGGCCGCCAGCCAGGCCGGCGACCTCGCCCAGCAGGCGGCGGGCAGCGCCAAGCAGGCGGCGGGCTCCGCGAAGGCCGGGGTCCAGGACACGCTGTCGTCCAGCGACGACGAGACGACCTCGGCCGGTCCGGTCATCCCGTCGACCGACGCGGTCCCCGACTCCGGCGTCACCCCCGGTGACGTCGCGCCCCCGGCCTTCCCGGCCGACCCGGGCCAGCCGGACGGACCGACCCGATGAGCGGCACCACCGGCCCGGGCAGCACCTCGCTCGGCAGCACCGGCTCCCCCGCCGGCGGTGAGCCCACCACCGGCCGGCTGGTCCACGACCTGACCGAGCAGACCCGCGAGCTCGTCCGCGGCGAGGTGGCGCTGGCCAAGGCCGAGCTCGGCGACACCGTCAAGCACGTCGGCATCGGTGCCGGCCTCTTCGGCGGCGCCGGGCTGATCGCGCTGTACGGCGTCGGTGCGCTCGTGACCGCCGCGATCGCCGGGCTCGCCGTCGTCCTCGACGTGTGGCTCGCGGCGCTGATCGTCGGCGTCGTGCTGCTCGCCGTCGCCGGCGTGGCTGCCCTGCTCGGCAAGAAGCAGGTCACCCAGGCCACCCCGGCCGTGCCCGCCACCCAGCGCGGCGTCCAGCGTGACGTCGCCACCCTCAAGGAAGGCACCCACCGTGGCTGACCAGAACCCCACCGGCGACGACCAGTCCGCCGCGAAGCCGACGAGTCCCGAGGTCGCCCGGATCGAGGCCGACCTCGAGCAGACCCGCGAGCGCCTGGCCGAGACCGTCGACGCCCTCGGCGCGAAGCTCGACGTCAAGACCCGCACCACCGAGAAGGTCACCGAGCTCCGTGAGGAGCGCGGCACCGAGATCGCGGTCGCCGCCGGCACGGTCGTGGCCCTGCTCGTGGTCCTCGTCGTGTGGCGCCGGCGCCGCTGACGATGGCGGACCGCACCGGCACCACCACGGCACCCGACCCGGAGAGCCCGGCCAAGCCCGACGACCCCACGGACCTGACGAAGCCGTCGAAGAAGTACGTCCTGCGCGCCTCCCTCCGTGAGTTCGGCGAGGACCAGTGCACCGACCTCGCGGCGGCGCTGACCTACTACGCCGTGCTGGCGCTGTTCCCCGGCCTGATCGCGCTGCTGTCCCTGGTGGGGCTGGTGGGTCGCGGCCCGGACACCGTCGACGCGATCCTGCAGGTCCTGCGCGACGTCGGGGCCGGGTCCGTCGTGCCGACGATCCAGCCGATCCTGGAGGGCCTGGCCACCGCGCCCGGCGCCGGGGTCGCGCTCGTGGTCGGCCTGGCCACCGCCCTGTGGTCGGCGTCGGGCTACGTCAACGCCTTCGGCCGCGCGATGAACCGGATCCTCGAGGTCGAGGAGGGTCGTCCGGTCTGGAAGCTGCGCCCGGTGATGCTCCTGGTCACCGTGGTGACGGTCGCCCTCGCGGCGCTCGTGCTGCTCGCGCTGGTCCTCACCGGGCCGGCAGCCTCCGCCGTCGGCAACGCCCTCGGGCTCGGCGAGTCGGTCGTGCTGATCTGGAACATCGCCAAGTGGCCGGTGATCCTGCTGGTCGTCGGGGCGATCGTGGCGCTGCTGTACTACGCCACGCCCAACATCAAGCAGCCCCGCTTCAAGTGGATCTCCGTCGGGGCCGGCGTCGCGATCCTCGTGTGGGTGCTCGCCTCGGCCGCCTTCGGGTTCTACGTCGCCGGGTTCTCCAGCTACGGCAAGACGTACGGCTCGCTGGCCGGCGTGATCGTCTTCCTGCTCTGGCTCTGGATCACGAACCTCGCGCTGCTCCTCGGCGCCGAGATCGACTCCGAGCTCGAGCGGGCCCGCCAGCTCCAGGCCGGCATGCCGGCCGAGGACGAGCTCCAGCTGCCCGCCCGCGACACCCGGAACATCGTCAAGGCCGAGCGCAAGCGCGACGGCGACCGGCGACGGGCCCGCGAGCTGCGGCTCACCGGCGGACGGTCCCTGGACCCCGGCGAGGACCCCGGACCGGACTCCCGGCACTGACGCACGATCGGCACCGGTCCCGGGGGGTCTGACCTCCCCGGGGCCGGAGCCGTGATGCACTAGGCGCGTGCGGATCCCCAGCACCCTGTCGCGCACCGTCGGACCGCTGCTGCTGCGGCGGGCCGGGCGGAACGGCATCGACCTCCGGACCCTGCGCTTCCTGCCGGCCTCGATCACGCTGCCGGTGCGCCGCGTCGGGGTGGACCCCCTCCCGGCCCTGGGTCGGATCCGCGAGGAGGAGCCGGTACGCCGGCTGACCACCCTCTTCGGCAAGGGCATCTGGCTGGTCAGCGGCTACGACGAGGCCCGCACCGTGCTCGGGGACGCCGCCTCGTGGAGCAACGACCTCGGCCAGTTCGTCTCCCAGGACGGGCGCGGCGACTCCGAGCAGATCGGCGGGCTCGGGATGACCGACGCGCCGCTGCACACCGAGCTGCGCCGCTGCCTGACCCCGGAGTTCACCCGCCGGCGTCTTGCCCGGCTGGCGCCGCGCATCGACGAGATCGTCGAGGCACGTCTCGAGGCCGTGGCCGCGGCCGGCCCCGAGGTCGACCTCGTCGCCGAGTACGCGTTCCCGGTGCCCTTCGAGGTCATCTGCGAGCTGCTCGGCCTGCCCGTCGAGGACCGGGACGCGTTCCGCGCCCTCGGCGCGGCCCGCTTCGACCTGACCCAGGGCGGGGCCGGGGTGTTCGGCGCGGCCGCCGAGACCCGCGAGTTCCTCATCGACGCCGTCGCCCGGCAGCGCGCCGCGCCCGGCGACGGCCTGATCGGTGCCCTGCTGCGCGACCACGGCGACCGGCTCGACGACGTCACCCTCGGCGGCATGGCCGACGGGGTCTTCCTCGGCGGCTACGAGACCAGCGCGTCGATGATCGCGCTGGGGGCCTACCTGCTCGCCGGGTCGCCCGAGGCCCTGCAACGGCTGCGCGGCAGCGACGACGACGTCGACGCGGTCGTCGAGGAGATGCTGCGCCACCTCACCGTGGTGCAGATCGCCTTCCTGCGCTTCGCCCGCCACGACCTCGAGCTGGGTGGCCGCACCATCCGCGAGGGCGACTGCGTCGGGGTGTCCCTGCTGGCCGCCGACCGGGACCGGCGCCTCACCGGAGGCGACGACCGGTTCGATCCCGCCCGCGAGCCGGGGCGGCACCTCGCCTTCGGCTGGGGCATGCACCGCTGCCTGGGCGCGGAGCTGGCCCGGATGGAGCTGCGCGCAGCGCTGCGCGGGCTGGCCCACCGGTTCCCCGACCTCGCGATCGCCCAGGACGCGACGACCCTGCCGTGGCGGGACCTCTCGGCGGTCTACGGCGTGGACGCGCTCCCGGTCCGGCTGTGGCCGGCCGACCCGGTCCCGCAGGCACCGGCCGCCGCCCGCAGTCGGCTCAGCGTCCGGGCCGCAGCCGGCGCGCTGCGCCGCTGACGCCACCGACCAGGCCGGCCAGCGCGCCGCCGACCGCGCCCGCGGTCGCCAGTCCGACCGAGCCCCAGGTGAAGTGGTCCTCCCAGAGCACG
The DNA here is from genome assembly GCF_902506435.1 of Nocardioides sp. AX2bis. GTDB lineage: Bacteria > Actinomycetota > Actinomycetes > Propionibacteriales > Nocardioidaceae > Nocardioides. Next base: position 38,720 of record NZ_LR733215.1, read on the forward strand.
ATCCGGCCGCGGCGCACCCGGAAGGTGCCCTGCACCGGGAAGCTGGTGGCCAGCGGCCCGGTCCGGATCGTGTCGACCCGGTCGGTCAGCACCACGTCGCCCGCGGTCGCGATGTGGCGCATCACGACCTCGACCGCCACCCCGCGGGCGTCCAGGCCCTCCAGCACGGCCCCGACCCGGCGCCCGCGCAGGGTCGGCAGGCCGGTGTTGCGCCACACGACGTCCTCGTCGAGCAGGGCCACCGCGCCGGCCGTGTCACCGGTCTGCAGGGCGATCCAGAAGCGCTGGACGACGTCGAGGGGCGCGACCTCGGTGGCGGTGTCGGCGGGGGAGACCATGGACCCAGCCTAGGAGGGCCCGGCGGGCCCGCTCGAGGTGGTCACTTCGAGCTGGCCCGGGCGTACTGCCGCACCGAGAGCGGCACGAAGACCGCCAGGATCAGCACCACCCACAGCAGCGTGTAGAGCGCCGGGTGCTGCAGCGACCACACGTCGGGTGCGGGCACGGTCGGATCGATGTTGCCGAACAGCTCGCGGGAGGCCTGGGTCAGCGCCGAGACGGGGTTCCACTCCACGAACACCCGGAGCCCGCTGGAGAACGACTCCAGGGGGACGAAGGCGTTGGAGACGAAGGTCAGCGGGAAGATCACGATGAACGAGGCGTTGTTGATCACCTCGACGCTGGGCACCAGCAGGCCGACCCAGGCCATCACCCAGCTGATCGCGTAGGCGAAGACGAGCAGCAGCAGGAAGCCGGCCAGCATGTCGACCACGCCCTCGCGGGCCCGCCAGCCGACCAGCAGCCCGGTCAGCGCCATGATGATCAGCGACAGCACGTTGTAGACCACGTCGGAGGCGGTGCGGCCCACCAGGACCGCCGAGGGCGACATCGGCAGCGAACGGAACCGGTCGATGATCCCCTTCTGCATGTCCTCGGCGATGCCGGCACCGGTGAAGGTGGCGCCGAAGACGACGGTCTGGGCGAAGATCCCGCCGATCAGGAACTCGCGGTACGGCACGTCGCCGCCCGGGTCGATCGCCCCGCCGAAGACGTAGGCGAAGAGCAACACGAACATGATCGGCGAGATCAGCACGAAGACGAGCACCTCGGGCACCCGCTTGATCTTGATCAGGTTGCGCTTGGCGACCACCCACCCGTCGGAGGCGGCGCGGGCCGGGCCGCCCCGGCGCGGTGGGGTCGGGGTGCTGCTGCCGGTGCTGGTCACGGTGCTCATCGGGAGGCCTTCTCGTGCTCGGTGGTGCCGGTCTGCTTGTCGTCCGTCGTGGCCTCGTCGTCGGCGCTGGAGCGTCCGGTCAGGGTCAGGAAGACGTCGTCGAGGGTCGGTCGGCGCAGCCCGACGTCGAGCAGGTCCAGCCCGGCGGCCTCGAAGGCCTGCAGGACCCGCGTGAGCGACCGGGTGCCGCCGTCGACCGGGGCGACGAGGCCACGGCCGTTGTCGCTGTCGCGCACCTCGCCGATCGCCACCTCGCCGAGGAGGCGGTGCGCCTCGGCCCGCCGCGACGTGTCGGCCAGGACCACCTCGACCCGCTCCCCGCCGGTCTGCGCCTTGAGCTCGTCGGCGGTGCCGCGGGCGATGGCCGTGCCGTGGTCGATCACCACGATGTCGTCGGCCAGCCGGTCGGCCTCCTCGAGGTACTGCGTGGTCAGCAGCAGGGTGGCGCCGGAGCCCACGAGCTCGCGGATCACGTCCCACATCTGCTGGCGGCTGCGGACGTCCAGGCCGGTCGTGGGCTCGTCGAGGATCAGCACCGGTGGGGCGGCGACCAGCGCGCCGGCCAGGTCGAGGCGTCGGCGCATGCCGCCGGAGTACGTCTTCGAGGGCCGGTTGCCGGCGTCGGCCAGGGCGAAGCGCTCCAGGAGCTCGGTCGCCCGGCGCCGTGAGGCCGCCCGGCCGAGACCGTAGAGGCGCCCGACCATCTCGAGGTTCTCGAACCCGGTGAGCTGCTCGTCGACCGCGGCGTACTGCCCGGACAGCCCGATCCGCGCCCGCACCCCGTCGGGGTCCCCCACCACGTCGATCCCGGCCACCTCGGCGCGGCCGGAGTCCGGCTTCTGCAGCGTCGCCAGCAGCTTGACCGCGGTCGTCTTGCCGGCGCCGTTGGGGCCCAGCAGCGCCAGCACGGTCCCCTCGGGGACCACCAGGTCGAGGCCGCGCAGGGCCTTGACCTTGCCGTAGCTCTTGACCAGGCCCTCGGCCCGGATCATGTCGGTCATGGCTCTCCTCGGTGGTTCGTCGGCGCCTCGTGAGAGGTACGGCAAGCGTAGGGACCGCCGCCGACACCCGTACTCATCGGCGGCCCTAGGGTGACCCGGGTGGACCGTCGCGGGGTAGTGGTTTTCGGGGGAGCCAACCTCGACGTGCTGGCCCGCAGCACGACCCGGGCCGTGGCCGGCACGAGCAACCCCGGCCGGGTGACGCGCACGCCCGGCGGCGTGGGCCGCAACGTGGCCGAGAACCTCGCCCGCCTCGGCACCCCCGTGCGGCTGGTCGCCGCCGTGGGCCAGGACGACGGTGGTGCCCGTCTGCTCGAGCAGACCCGGGCGGCCGGGGTCGACGTCGACCTGGTGCGCCGGGTGGGCGCCGCCACCGGCAGCTACACCGCGGTGGTCGACAGCGACGGCGAGCTGGTGGTCGCGGTCTCGGACATGCGCGCCACCGAGCTGCTCGGGCCCGCGGACGTGGCCGCGGCCGCCGCCGCGGTGGCCGGCGCCGCCCTGGTCGTCGTCGACGGCAACCTGACCGCGGCCGCCGTCGAGGCGGCGCTGGGGCTCGCCGCGCAGCACGGCACCGCGGTGGTGCTGGAGCCGGTCAGCGTGCCGAAGGCGCGCGTGCTCGCGCCGGTGCTCGACCGGTGGCCGGTGCGCACCGTCACCCCCAACGTCGCCGAGCTGGCCGCCCTGACCGCCCGCTCCGACGACCCCGACGACCCCGACGACCCCGGCCCGTCCGGCCTGGAGGAGCAGGTGGCCTCCCTGCACGCCCGGGGCGTGGCGCAGGTGTGGGTCCGGATGGGCCCCGAGGGGTCCCTGCTCAGCACGCCGGACGGGGTGACCCACCACGCGTCGGTCGACGTCGAGGTCGTCGACGCCACCGGCGCCGGCGACGCCCTGCTCGCGGCCTACTGCCACGCCCTGCTCGCGGGCGCCGCGCCCGAGGAGGCGGCGGCGTACGGGCAGGCTGCCGCGGCGCTGACCGTCGCCGGCCCGCACACCGTGCGCCCCGACCTGTCCGACGCGCTCGTGAGGAGCCTGCTGTGACCACCCCCGTGACCGCCCCGCACCCGATGCTGACGCTCTCCGACGAGGTGGCCGCCGCGCTGGCGGCCGGCCGGCCCGTGGTCGCGCTGGAGAGCACGATCATCAGCCACGGGATGCCGTACCCGCGCAACGTGGAGATGGCCGTCGAGGTGGAGGGCATCGTCCGCGACGCCGGTGCCACCCCGGCCACCGTGGCCGTGCTCGGTGGGCGTCCGCGGGTCGGGCTGACGCCCGAGGACCTCGAGCTGCTGGCCAGCGACCCGCACGTGACCAAGGTGAGCCGGCGGGACCTGCCGTACGTCGTGGCCCGCGGGCTGCACGGCGCGACCACGGTGGCGGCGACCATGCGGCTGGCGGCGCTGGCCGGCGTGCGCACCTTCGTCACCGGCGGCCTGGGCGGCGCCCACCGCGGGGCGCAGCAGACCTTCGACCTCTCGGCCGACCTCACCGAGCTCGCCGTCACCGACGTCGCCGTCGTCTCGGCCGGGGTCAAGAGCATCCTCGACATCGGGCTGACCCTCGAGGCGCTGGAGACGCTCGGGGTGCCGGTCCTGGTCGAGGGCAGCGACGAGTTCCCGTCGTTCTACTCCCGCAGCAGCGGGCACGGCGCCCCGATGCGCGTCGACGGCGCCGCCGAGGTCGCCGCGGTGATGCGCGCGAAGTGGGACCTCGGCCTGTCCGGCGGGGTCGTGGTCGCCAACCCCGTGCCGGTCGCCGACGAGATCCCGGCCCACGAGATGGACGGCGTGATCACGCGCGCCCTCGCCGACGCCGACGACCGGGGGCTGCGCGGCAAGGACGTCACGCCGTACCTCCTCGGCCGGATCGTCGAGCTCACCGACGGCGCCAGCCTGACCACGAACATCGCGCTCGTGCGCCACAACGCGCGTCTGGGCGCCGCGATCGCCCGGGAGTACGCCGCCTCCTAGGACGTGTCGGCCGCCCTGTCGGCGGGGTAGGGCAGGGTGTGGCCGTGCACTTCGTGGGCGTCGACCTGGCCTGGGGCGAGCGGAACCCCACGGGGCTCGCCGTCCTCGACGCCGACGCGCGCCTGCTGCACGTCAGCACGGTGCGCACCGACGACGAGGTGGCCGAGGCCCTCGCGCCGTACGTCGAGGGTCCCTGCCTGGTCGGGATCGACGCCCCGATCGTCGTGGTGAACCCGACCGGCTCGCGGCCGGCCGAGCAGGCGCTGGGCCGTGACTTCCGGCGTTTCGAGGCCGGCGCGCACCCGGCCAACACCGGCAAGCCCGAGTTCGCGGCCGGCACGCGCGCCGCCCGGGTGTCCAAGCGGCTCGGGCTGGACGTCAACCCCCGCAGCCGCCGCGCGCGCCGCGCGATCGAGGTCTACCCGCACGCCGCGAGCGTGGCGCTGTTCGGGCTCGAGAAGACCCTGAAGTACAAGGCCAAGCCGGGCCGTGACCTGGACCTGCTGCGGCGCGAGCTGCTCCTGCTGGTCGGCCACGTCGAGACCGTCGTCGAGGTCGACGAGACCTGGGCGACCCTTCGCGGCCAGGTCGAGACCGCCACCCGCAAGAGCCAGCTGCGGGTGGTCGAGGACCAGGTCGACGCCGTCGTGTGCGCCTACGTCGCCTGGTTCGCCGAGCACCACCCGACGAGGACGACGACCTACGGCGACCTCGAGACCGGCACCATCGTCACCCCCGCGCTGCCGCCCGACCGGCTCCCGGCCCCCGACGGGGCGGCTGCCGGGGCCGGGTCGACCGGCGCGCGGACCTGGCGCCTGGAGGACCCCGTCCGTGCGGCGGTCCAGGAGTACGCCCAGCGCCGACCCGCCCTGGTCGAGGCCGGTCAGGCGTTCGTCGAGCTGGTCACCTCGGTGCTCGACGAGGCCGGGATCAACTACCTCTCGGTCACCGGCCGGACCAAGAGCGTGGCCTCGTTCGCCGAGAAGGCCGAGCGGCGGGTGGACGGGGCCGCGGCGTACCCCGAGCCGCTGCACGACATCACCGACCAGCTCGGGGTCCGGGTCGTCACCTACGTCCGGGGCGACGTCGCCGCCGTCGCGGACCTCCTCGACGACCAGGTCGTGGTCAAGGACGACCGCGACATGGGGCTGGCCACCGCCCGGGAGGGCCGGTTCGGCTACGCCAGCCGGCACCTGCTGATCGGTCTCGACGCGGCCCGGGAGAGCCACCCGCAGTGGGCGCTGCTGCGCGGCCTGGTCGCCCAGGTGCAGGTGCGGACGGTGCTGCAGCACGCCTGGGCGGAGTTCGAGCACGAGGCCCGCTACAAGGGCAGCGTGCCGCCCGAGCACGCCAGCGACCTGGACCGGCGCTTCACCCTGGCCGCGGGGCTGCTGGAGCTCGCCGACCAGGAGTTCTCCACGATCCGCGACCGGTTGCGGACCCCCGTGCCCGTCGCGCCCGACCTGCTGGCGGGCGGTGCTGACGGGGCACCCGTCGCGGGGACGGTGGCGGTGGAGCCGGACGACCCGCGGCTGGACCCGCGCGAGCTCGCGGCGTTCCTCGCCGGGCAGTACGACGACGCCGGCTGGTCGCGCACCGACCACTACGCGTGGATCTCGGGGCTGCTCCTCGAGCTCGGGGTCACCCGCTTCGACGAGCTCGGCGAGGTGCTCCGCGACGGTCGCCTCGAGGGCCTCAACGAGCGCCTGGGCTACCGCTTCCCGCCGGGCGCGGTGCGGCGGCTGGACGACGCGCTGCTCGCGGCGTACCAGGAGCGCTACGTCGACCTGACCGGCAACGCCCGACGGCGCGACCTGCTGCGCCAGCGCCTGGAGCGGATGACCGACCCGGCCTGAGGGCGCGCGCTGCGGCTCCCCGGCGGGTCAGGGGGCGGCGGCGCGGAGCTTGTCGAGCAGCGGTCCGGCGACCTCGGCCAGGAACTGCTCCTGGCGGGCGTCGCCGACCTGGACCAGCGCAATGTCGGTGAACCCGGCCTCCCAGAAGGCCGAGACCGACTCGACGATCTTGTCGAGGTCGGGACCGCAGGGGATGTTGGCCGCCACGTCCTCCTCGCGGACGAACTGGGTGGCCCCGGCGAAGCCCGCGGGCGTCGGCAGGTCGGCGTTGACCTTCCAGCCGCCGGCGAACCACCGGAACTGCTCGTGGGCGACCCGGGTCGCCTCGGCCTCGTCGGGGCCCCAGCAGATCGGGATCTGGCCGATGGCGCGGGCGCCGTCTCCGATGCGGGCGCAGCCCTCGGTGGCGTTCCAGGTCTCGATCAGGCTCGGGAACGGGTCGGTGGAGATCAGGTGGTCGGCGACGGGTCCGAAGGTCGCGATGCCGCGCGGGCCGGCGGCCGCGACACCGATCGGGACGCCCTGCTCGGGGACGTCCCACAGGTGGGCGGAGGCGACGTCGAAGTACTCACCCTTGAAGTCGACGACCTCCCCGGTGTGCAGCGCCCGGATGATCTCGATCGCCTCCTCGAGCATCTCGAGCCGCTGCTTGACCGCGGGCCAGCCCTCGCCGACGACGTGCTCGTTGAGGTTCTCCCCGCTGCCGAGGCCCAGGGTGAAGCGGCCCTCGGCGAGCAGCTGCAGGGTCGCGGACTTCTGGGCCACGATCGCGGGGTGGTAGCGGATCGTCGGGCAGGTCACGTAGGTCATCAGCCCGACCCGCTCGGTGGCCTGCGCGACCGCGCCGAGCACGGTCCAGGCGTGCGGGGCGTGCCCCTGCTCCTTGAGCCACGGCGAGAAGTGGTCGCTGCTGACCTCGAAGTCGAACCCGGCCTCCTCGGCGCCCACGGCGTAGCGCACGAGCTCCCGCGGGCCGCTCTGCTCGGTCATCAGGGTGTAGCCGAAGTTCGTCATGCTCCGACGCTAGGGAGTCGACAGGGTGGGGGCCCCACCCGGGGAGGTGGCGCGACGTCGTGCCGTCACGACGGCCGGTCGACCACCGGCGCCCGGGTGATCCGGTAGCGCACGAACGACGGGACCGCGAGCGAGGCGAGCACGGTCCCCACGACCACCAGCAGGCCTCCGCCGGCCGAGGCCACCGCGGTGCCGACCGCCGCCGCCGCGACGCCGTGGCCGACGTCGGCGATCCGCGGTCCGCCGGCCACGACCACGATGAAGATCCCCTGGAGGCGCCCGCGCACGGCGTCGGAGGCGGCGCTCTGCAGCATCGAGCTGCGGAAGGCCGAGGAGGCCATGTCGGCCGCCCCGCCGACCACCAGCATCAGCACCGCGGCCACCAGCATCGGCCGCTGCCACCCGCCGCCGAGCCCGGCGACGCCGACGGCGACGCCGAAGCCGGTCATCGCCGCGCCCCACACCAGGATGCAGACCACCACCGCCCGGCCCTGGGCCTCGACGCGCGAGACCCACCCCGAGAACACCCCGCCGACGACCGCCCCGATCGGGATCGCGGCGAAGAGCAGCGCGAAGGCGAGCCCCCCGCCGGCCGGTCCACCGAAGGACTCGTCGGCGATCTGGGGGAACAGCGCCCGCGGCATCCCGAAGACCATCGCGATGACGTCGACGACGAACGACATCATCAGCACCGGCTGCGAGCGCAGGTAGACCACGCCCTCGACGACCGAGCGCAGCCCGGGGGTCCGCGCCCGCCCCGCCCCCTCCTCGCGCGCGATCGGCAGCGGCGGCAGGCGGACGACCGCGGACAGCGTCGCGAGCAGGGTGATCGTGTCGACCAGGTAGAGCCAGGAGAACCCGACGACCGGGATCAGCGTGCCGGCCACCAGGGGCCCGGCGATCGCGCCGGCCTGCATGACCGTCATGTTCAGCGAGTTCGCGGCCGGCAGCAGGCCGGGCTCGAGCAGCCGTGGCAGCACCGCGCTCCGCGTCGGCTGGTTGACCGCGAAGAACGCCTGCTGGACCGCGAACAACGACAGCAGGAGCCACACGTCCGTCGACCCGAGCGCGGCCTGGAGGTAGAACAGGCCGCTGGTCACGATCAGCCCGGTCGTGGTGATCACCAGCAGCGTGCGGCGGTCGAACACGTCGGCCAGCGCCCCGCCCCAGAGTCCGAAGACCACCAGCGGCACGAGCCCGAAGACCCCGGTCAGCCCGACGTAGGCCGACGAGCCGGTCTGGGCGTAGATCTGCGCCGGCACCGCCACGACCGTGAGCTGGGCACCGACGACGGTGATGATGTTGGCCAGCCACAGCCGCCGGAAGTGGTCGTTGCGCAGGGGGCGGGTGTCGGCCACCAGTCCACGGAGCTGCACGACGAGGGAACCTACGCCCGCTGCCCCGCGGCCGACGAGCGGGGCGGCTCGGCCCCGGGTCGGTGTCGTCCTGCGTAGTGATCGGGACCGGTGCTCGGGGGCGCGTGGCGTCCTCGCAGGTCAGCGGTGTCCCACCCCCGGTCCGGCGGCGCCGCGTCGGCGATCGCTACGCAGGACGCACCGCATGTCGGCCCGAGGTCGTGGCTCCCCGCGCCGGCTGTGGGTAGTTTCGCCGCATGACGCCTCCCGTCGCCGCCCCGCAGCCCCCCGATGCCGCCTCCCTCGTCGCCCGGCTGGACGGGCTCGGCGTCCTCGGCGTCAGCATCGGCTGGGTCGACAACAACGGCATCGTCCGCTCGCGGGTCGTCCCGCTGGAGCAGCTGCCCTCCGCACTCGTGAAGGGCGTCGGGATCACCGCGGCCTTCGGCGTCTTCGACTCCCACGACGGCATCACCTTCGCCCACGACGGCCTGGCGACGCCGTCGGGGGACGTCCGGCTCGTGCCGGTCGTCGAGGACCCCGACAGCATCGTGGCGCTGGCCGGCCAGCCCGGCCTGGCGTGGGTGCCCGGCCGGCAGCTCTCCGCCGACGGCGACCCGTGGCCGTACGACCAGCGGGCCGTGCTGGAGCGTCAGGTGGCCGCGGCCGCCGCGGCCGGGTTCGAGGTCCGGGCCGGGTTCGAGGTCGAGATGGTGCTGACCCACGACACCGACGACGGCGGCTGGCACCCGGCGCGGCGCGGGCCGGCGTACTCCGCCAACGCGGTTATCGACGTGCACGACTTCGTCGAGACGCTGCTGCGCGACCTGCGCGACAACGGCGTGCGGGTCGGCCAGCTGCACGCGGAGTACGGCGAGGCGCAGCTCGAGCTGTCCCTCGACGTCGCCGACGCGCTGGCGATGGCCGACGCGCAGGTGCTGACCCGCCAGACCGTGCACGCCGCTGCCCGCGCGCACGGCCTGCGTGCCAGCTTCGCGCCGCTGGCCAGCACCACCGGGGCCGGCAACGGCTGGCACCTGCACACCTCCCTGGTCGACGCGGCCACCGGGCGCAACGCCCTGACCGGCGACCCGGCCTCCGGCGGCGACGAGCACGGGCTGTCCGCGGTCGGGCGCGGCTACCTCGCCGGGCTGCTGCGCGAGCTGCCCGGCGTCACGGCGGTCACCGCACCGAGCACCGGCTCCCTGCTCCGGCGCCGGCCCGGTTACTGGGCGGGTGCGTACGGCTTCTGGGGCGTCGAGAACCGGGAGGCCGCGCTGCGCCTCGTGCCCGCGAGCCGGCTGCTGGGCACCGAGGTCACCAACGTCGAGCTCAAGGCCTGCGACGCCTCGGCCAACCCCTACCTCGCGCTCGCGGTGACGATCGGGGCCGGTCTGGCCGGCGTCCGCGACGGGCTCGAGCCCCCGGCGCCGGTCCAGGAGGACGTCGGCACCTGGGACGCCGCCCGCCGCGACGCCGCGGGCATCCGACCGCTCGCCACGTCGTTCGAGGAGCAGCAGGGCGACCTGCTCGGCAGCGACCTGGTGCGCGAGGTGCTCGGCGCCGACCTGCTCGGCGCCTTCGCGGCCTGCCGCGCCGCCGACGCCGCCTGGGCCGCCGACCGCGGCGTCGAGGACGTGGTGGCCTCGCTGCGGTGGCAGTACTGACCGGCGACGACCGGCGGCGCGCCCGCCCCGCCCCGGCCGCCCTGCTGCCCGGTGCCGACCGCGTCCTGGCCGCGCACCCCGCCGTGCTCCCGCAGCCGGACCAGCTCTGCGGACCGTTCGCGACCCGCTCGGCGCTCCACGCGCTGCTCGACCGGTCCGACGTCCCGGACCTGGGCGCGCTCGCCCTCGCGGCCGGGACCCACGTCTGGCCGCACGACGAGCCCGCCTGGCGACCGGCCGGGGCGCCGCTGCGTACGGACGCCTGGGAGGACCTGCCCCGGGTCGACGACCCCGACCGGAGCGGGACGGACGCGGCGCCGCTGGCTGCCGGCCTGCCCGGCGTCGCGCCGGTGGCGGTCGTCCCCGTCCCCGCGGTCCTCCCCGGTCCTGCCGTCCCCGCCGCGTGGGGCCGGCTGCTGGTCGCGCTGCGCGAGGCCGACCACCCGGTCGCCGTGGTGGCCAACCTGCGCACCGGCCCGACCTGGCCGCCCGAGCACCCGCTCGCCGGGTGGGACGTCGGGCACTTCGTCGTCCTGGTCTCCTTCGACGGCGAGGAGGTCGGTGTCGCCGACAGCTACGTCGAGGCCGGCGCGGACGGCTGGCCCCCGGGCTGCCGCGGGGTCCCCCTCGCCGACCTCGTGGCGGCCCTGGCCGCGCCTCCCGGCCGCGGGCTGCTGCTGCTCGCCCACCCCGCGCACGAGCAGGGCGTACGACGGCTGGTCGCCGAGGCCGGGCTCGTCGCGGCCGGCGCCGCCTGGTGACGAGCCGTGCGGGTGGGCGGTGCGGGGTAGCGTCCGCGCCATGAGCCGACCTGTGCCCGAGACCCCCGGACCCGGCCAGGAGTCGGTCTGGGACTACCCCCGACCGCCGGCGCTGGACCACAGCGCCGAGACCGTCGAGGTCGTCGTCGGCGGGCGCACCATCGCCACCACGACCCGGTCGCTGCGCGTGCTGGAGACCAGCCACCCGCCGACCTACTACGTGCCGCTCGACGACTTCGTCGACGGTGCCGTGCGTCCCACCGCCGGCTCCAGCTTCTGCGAGTGGAAGGGGGTCGCGGCCTACTTCGACCTCCTCGGAGGCGAGGACCTCGACGTCGTCGCCCCGCGCGCGGCGTGGACGTACCCCGACCCGACGCCCGGCTTCCGCGAGCTGCTCGGCACCGTCGCGGTGATGCCCGGCGCCGTCGACCGCTGCGTCGTCGACGGCGAGGTCGTCGAGCCCCAGCCCGGTGACTTCTACGGCGGGTGGATCACCGCCCGGGTCGTCGGCCCCTTCAAGGGGATCCCCGGCAGCCGGTTCTGGTGAGGGC
>NZ_LR733215.1:50231-62042 GCF_902506435.1 Nocardioides sp. AX2bis
CCTCCGGCCCCCTCCCCGCGACCGACAGGACGTCTGCGTGAACGCCCCCGCCAAGACCTCGATCGACCACCTCTCCCTGCCCCGGCGCCTGGCCCGGACGATCCCGCCCGTGCTGGCCGGCGCCGCCGTGGGCGGTCTCGGCACCAAGCCTGCCTCCGCCTGGTACCGCGCCCTGCGCAAGCCCGCCTGGCAGCCCCCGGCCGCGGTGTTCGCCCCGGTGTGGACCGCGCTCTACGCCTCCGCCGCGGGCGCCACCGCGTCGATGCTCGAGCGGGTCCCGGTCGACGACCGCCACGACGTCGAGCGCGCGCTGTGGATCAACATGAGCCTCAACGCCGGGTGGTGCTGGCTGTTCTTCACCGCCGAGAAGCCGAGGCTGGCGCTCGCCGAGATCCTGCTCCTCCAGGCCTCGACCCTGGACCTGGCCCGTCGGGCGCACGCCGCAGGCGACGACCGGGCCGCGCTGGCGCTGGCGCCGTACGTCGGATGGAACGCGTTCGCGACCGCCCTGAACGTCGCGATCGTGCGTCGCAACCCCTGACTGCTCCCCGACCCGGAGGGGCGGGCGGGCCGTGGCAGGGTGAACCGGTGAGCTCCCCCGCCCCGCTGTCCCTGCCCGCCGTCGAGGTCGCCCAGGAGTGGGTGCAGGCCGAGGCCACGGCCGGTCTCGAGCGCGCCACCGGCCTGGTCGACGCGCTGCGCGCCACCCCGCCCACCGACGCGCTCGAGGCGCTGAGGCAGTGGGACGAGGTGCACCTCGCGCTGTCCAACGTCGCGGCGACGGGTTCCCTGCTCAGCAACGTGCACCCGCTCGAGGACGTGCGCGAGGCCGCCGAGCAGGCCGAGCAGGACGTCATGCGGATGCTGACCCGTCTCGGCCTGGACCGCGAGCTGTACGACGTCTTCGCCGGTCTCGACGGCTCCGGCCTCGACGCCGAGGCCGCGCGCCTGCTCGCCAAGACGCTGGACGACTTCCGCCGTGCCGGCGTCGACCAGGACGAGGCCACCCGGGCGCGGATCACCGTCATCAACGAGCGGCTGACCGAGCTCGACCAGAGGTTCGGCAAGGTGATCCGCGACGACGTCCGGACCGTCCGCGTCGCCCCGGAGCGGCTCGCCGGGCTGCCCGAGGACTGGCTCGAGGAGCACCCGGCCGACGACGACGGCCTGGTCACCGTCACCACCGACTACCCCGACGCGGTGCCGGTGCGGATGTTCGCCCACGACGCGGGCGTCCGCGCCGAGATGACCCAGGCGTTCCTGACCCGCGGCTGGCCCGCCAACGAGCCGCTGCTGCAGGAGCTCTTCACGCTGCGTCACGAGCTGGCCACGCTGGTCGGCTTCGACGGGTGGGCCTCGTACGACGCCGCGGTCAAGATGATCGGCGAGGGCCCGGCCATCCCGACCTTCATCGACCGGATCGCCGAGGCCGCCGAGGAGCCGATGCGGCGCGACCTCGCGGTGCTGCTGGCCCGCTACCGCGAGGACAACCCCGGCGCCGAGGTCGTCGCGCAGCCCGACGCGTCGTACTACGAGGAGGTCGTGCGCCGCGAGCAGCTGCAGGTCGACGCCCAGCAGGTGCGCACCTACTTCGACTTCGCCAAGGTGCGCCAGGGCCTGCTCGACGTGACCGGGCGGCTCTTCGGGCTCCGCTACGAGCACGTGCCCGCAGCACCCGTGTGGGCCGAGGACGTCACCTGCTACGACGTCTACGACGCGACCACCCCCGACGGCGGGGACGACGTGACCGAGCCGTTCGGCCGGATCTACCTCGACCTGCACCCGCGCCAGGGCAAGTACAAGCACGCCGCGCAGTTCACCCTCGCCGACGGCGTCGCCGGACGGCAGCTGCCCGAGGGCGTGCTGGTCTGCAACTTCTCGCGCGGGCTGATGGAGCACGACCACGTGGTCACGCTGTTCCACGAGTTCGGCCACCTCGTGCACCACGTGCTCGGCGGGCGCGGTCGCTGGACGCGCTTCGCCGGCGTGGCGACCGAGTGGGACTTCGTCGAGGCGCCCAGCCAGATGCTCGAGGAGTGGGCCTGGGACGCCGACATCCTGCGCACCTTCGCCACCGATGCCTCGGGCGAGCCGATCCCGGCCGACCTGGTGGAGAGGATGCGCGCCGGAGACGACTTCGGCAAGGGCTACCACGCCCGGACCCAGATGTTCTACGCCGCCGTGTCCTACTGGTTCCACCAGGACCGCCCCGAGGACCTGACCGCCCGGATGCGCGAGCTGCAGGAGAGGTACTCGCCGTTCCCCTACGTCGAGGGCACCCACTTCTTCGCCAGCTTCGGCCACCTGGGGGGCTACTCCTCGGCCTACTACACCTACATGTGGTCGCTGGTGATCGCCAAAGACCTGTTCTCCGCCTTCGACGCGGGCTCGATGTTCGACCCGGTCGTCGCGGCGCGCTACCGCGACCGCGTGCTCGCCCCGGGCGGCGCCAAGGACGCCGCCGACCTCGTCGCCGACTTCCTCGGCCGCCCCTACACCTTCGACGCGTACGCGGAGTGGCTGGCGCGCTAGGCGCTCCGCCCCACCTGCACCGCCCGGCCGGGGACTTTCCCTTGTCCCCGCCCGACAGTCGGCGTACGCTCACGATATATCGCGACTGGTTCACCGAATGTCGCGACAGCACGCATAGCGTGACGCCGACACGGAGGAGCAGTCATGAACCAGGGATTCCCGGGCCAGTGGGCCAAGCACATCGACGCCGTGTGGGGCGCGCAGCAGCGCCGTACGGCGGGCGGGCCGCACGGGCCCGGCGGCGGCCCGGCCGGCGGACCGCCGCCGTGGCTGGCCGGCCTCTTCGGGATGGGCCAGGGACCCGAGGCGAAGCCGCGCGCGCGTCGCGGCGACGTCCGCTCGGCCATCCTCGACGTCGTCCGCGCCGCTGCCGACCGCGGCGAGCCGGTCAACGGCTACCAGGTCATCCAGCAGATCGCCGAGCGCAGCGAGGAGGCGTGGCGCCCCAGCCCCGGCTCGGTCTACCCGACGATCAGCCAGCTCGAGGACGAGGGCCTGCTGGTCACCGACGAGACCCTCGGCCGCAAGAGCCTGAGGCTGACCGCGGCCGGTGAGGCCTACGTCGCCGAGCACGCTGCCGAGCTGGCGGCGGTCTGGACGCCCTTCCGGCGTACGCAGCCCGGCGCCGGCGGCGAGCACGAGGCGGCGGCCGACGGCAGCGGCGCGTCGTGGCGCGACCTCAAGCCCGAGATCGGGCAGATGATGAGCGCCGTCTGGCAGATCGTCACCAGCGGCTCGGAGGCGCAGAAGACCGCCGCCGCCGCGGTCCTCGTCGAGACCCGCCGCAAGCTGTACGGGATCCTCGCCGACGGCGAGCACCCCACCGCCGACCCGGACGGCCCGGCCGACGGCCGGACCGCCGACCAGATCGCCGGCGAGCAGGCCGAGGGCCCGCGATGAGCTCGCCGGCCGACCGGCCGCAGCACCCGTCCCGGCTGAGGGTCGGTGACCAGGAGCGCGAGCAGGCCGCCGCCGCGCTGGGGGAGCACTACGCCCACGGCCGGCTCTCCCACGGCGAGCACGCCGACCGCCTCGACGCGGCCTGGTCCGCGCGCACCCGCGCCGACCTCGACCTGCTCTTCCACGACCTCCCGGTCGCCGGCTTCCGGCCGACCCCGCCCCCGGCCGGCGTGGCCCGGGGTGGGCGGTCGGGGCGACCGGCGCGCTCCGGGCCGAACCCGTGGCTGCTCGTGCTCGCGATCGTCGCCGCCGTCGTGGTGCTCTCCCAGGTCCGCCTCCTGCTGCTCCTCCTGCTGGTCGTGGCCTTCGTCGCGGTGAAGCGCCACCGCCGCCGGGACCGTCAGGTCGCCGGCCCGCCGCTCTGGCACTGACCGGGCAACCGCCCGGCTACGGGCGGGCCGGGCGGACCAACGTCGCGCCCACGACCTCGTCCGGTCGACGGCCGGCCCGCGCCAGCAGCCGCCCGTCGGCGGCGTGCACCGTCGAGCCGCCCCGCGTGAGCGGGTAGGTCGACGCCGGGCCGGCAGCGCTCGCCACGGCGACCGGGACGCGCAGCGCCGCCGCCACCGCCAGGGTGCGCGCGCGGCGCACGTCCTCCTCGTCGGGCGCGTCGACCACCCCGGCGGCGTACAGGTCGACACCCGCCTCCGCGAGCCGGGCCGTGTGCCGGGGCTCGCCGGTGTCCTTGCAGATCGCGAGGCCGACCGCCCAGCCGTCGACGTCGACGACGCGGGCGCCGTCGCCGGGGCTGAACCGCTCCGCCTCGTCCTCGCCGAGGAAGGTCTTGCGGTAGGCCACGCGCGTCCCGGTCCCGTCCGCCCGCAGCACGGCGAGGTGCTCGAGCCCGCCCTCGCGCACCGGAGCGCCCGCCAGTGCGACGACACCCGCCGCACGGCACGCCGCCACGAGCGGGTCGAGCACCGGGTCGGCGGGGTCGACCGGGTCGGCGTCGAGCTCGTAGCCGGTCAGCGACATCTCGGGCAGCACCAGCAGCCGTGCCCCGGCCTCCGCGGCGGTCCGTACGGCGGCCACGTGCGCGCGCACGTTCGCCGGGAGGTCGTGGGCCACCGTTGCGGGCTGCGCCACGGCGACGGTGAGCGAGGGGCTGGGCACCCGTCGAGCCTAGGGGCGCGCCGTCGCGGGTGGCCCGCCGCGACGGTGCACACCCGTAGCCTCACCGTCGTGACCAGCTTCGGACTCGGCCCCGACCACCTCGAGCTGCGCGCGTGGGTGCACACCTTCGCCGCCGACGTCGTCCGCCCGGCGGCCGCCGAGTGGGACGAGCGCGAGGAGTTCCCCTGGCCGGTGCTCGAGGAGGCGGCGAAGGTCGGGCTGTACTCCCTGGACTTCTTCGCCACCCAGGCCTTCGACGAGACCGGCCTCGGCATCCCGCTCACGATGGAGGAGCTCTTCTGGGGCGATGCCGGGATCGGGCTGTCCATCGTCGGGACCGCCCTGGCCGCCGCCGGGGTCAGCTCCAACGGCACCGACGAGCAGGTCGCGGAGTGGGTGCCCCAGATGTTCGGCTCCCCGGGCGACCTGCGCACCGCCGCCTTCTGCTCCTCCGAGCCCGACGCCGGCAGCGACGTCGGCGCGATGCGCACCCGCGCCACCTACGACGAGGCCACCGACGAGTGGGTCCTCACCGGCACCAAGACCTGGGCCACCAACGGCGGGATGGCCGACGTCCACGTCGTGACCGCCGTCGTCGAGCCGGAGCTGCGCTCGCGCGGCCAGGCCAGCTTCGTGGTCCCGCCCGGGACGAGGGGCCTGTCCCAGGGCCAGAAGTTCGCCAAGCACGGCATCCGCGCCTCCCACACCGCCGAGGTCGTCCTCGACGCCGTCCGGGTCCCGGGCCGCTGCCTGCTCGGCGGCAAGGAGAAGCTCGACGCCCGCCTGGCCCGCGCGCGGGAGGCGCGTGAGGGCGCGACCCCCGCCTCGTCTGCGTCGTCGGGAGGCGGCAACGCCAGCATGGCGACCTTCGAGCGCACCCGTCCCGCCGTCGGCGCGCAGGCCGTCGGCATCGCCCGCGCGGCGTACGAGGTCGCCCTCGACTACGCCAGGACCCGCGAGCAGTTCGGCAAGCCGATCATCGAGAACCAGGCGATCGCCTTCGCCCTGGCCGACATGCGCACCAGCATCGACGCCGCGCGGCTGCTGGTGTGGCGTGCGGCCTGGATGGCGGCGACCGGCGCGAGGTTCGAGGCGGCCGAGGGCTCGATGTCCAAGCTCGTCGCCGGCGAGACCGCCGTCGCGGTGACCGAGAAGGCGATGCAGGTGCTCGGCGGCAACGGCTACACGCGCGACTACCCGGTGGAGCGGATGGCCCGGGACGCCAAGATCTACACGATCTTCGAGGGCACCTCCGAGATCCAGCGCCTGGTCATCGCCCGCACCATCTCCGGCGCCCCGATCCGCTGATCGGGACGCGGGCCACAGGCTGAGCCGTACCCTGGCCACAGTCCCACCCTGTGGTGCCACAGGTCACGTCCGGCTACCGGAACACCGCGAGCAGGACCAGAGTTCTACCTGTCGCGAGCCCTCGGAGTGCTCGCGCGCACCGCACCCCCCAGCGCACCAGGAGTGAGCCAGTCGTGAGGAACATCCGCGTCGCCGTGATCGGCGCCGGGCCCGCCGGGATCTACGCCGCCGACATCCTGACCAAGGAGCACCCCGGGGCCGAGGTCGACGTCATCGAGCGGCTCCCCGCGCCGTACGGCCTGGTCCGGTACGGCGTCGCGCCGGACCACCCGCGGATCAAGGAGATCATCAAGGCGCTGCGCCGGGTGCTCGACCGCGACGGCATCCGCTTCCTCGGCAACGTCGACTACGGCACCGACGTGACGCTGGACGACCTGCGCGAGCTCTACGACGCGGTCGTCTTCTCCACCGGTGCCATGTCGGACCGCACCCTCGACATCCCCGGGGTCGACCTCGAGGGCAGCCACGGCGCGGCCGACTTCGTCAGCTGGTACGCCGGGCACCCCGACGTCCCGACCGAGTGGCCCCTCGACGCCGAGCAGGTCGCGGTCGTCGGCGCCGGCAACGTCGCCCTCGACGTGGCACGGATGCTGGCCAAGCCGGCCGACGAGCAGCTGACCACCGAGGTCGCCGACAACGTCTACCAGGGGCTGAAGGCGAACCGCGCCACGGACGTGCACGTCTTCGCCCGCCGCGGCCCGGCGGAGATCAAGTTCTCGCCGATGGAGCTGCGCGAGCTCGCCCACTCCCCGAGCATCGACGTGCTCGTCGAGGAGGAGGGCTTCCAGATCGACGATGACGGCCAGTCCCGGATCAGCAGCAACAAGGGCACCCGCCTGGTCGTCGACACGCTGCTGAAGTACCTCGAGGCCGAGCCGACCGGTGCGCCCCACCGGATCCACATCCACATGTGCCAGAACCCCGTCGAGGTCCTCGGCGAGGACGGCCGCGTGGTCGGCATCCGCACCGAGAAGACCGAGATGGACGGCACCGGCAACGCCCGCGGCACCGGGGAGTTCGTCGACCACCCCGTGCAGGCGGTCTACCGGGCGGTCGGCTACCGCTCCTCGGCGCTGCCCGGCCTGCCCTTCGACGAGTCCCGGGGCGTGCTGCCCAACGACGCCGGCCGCGTCGTGGACGAGGACGGGTTCGCCGTCACCGGCGTCTACACGACCGGGTGGGTCAAGCGCGGCCCCGTCGGTCTGATCGGGCACACCAAGTCGGACGCCAACGAGACGGTCACCAACCTGCTCGCGGACCTCGACAAGCTGCCTGCCCCGACCGCCACCGACGACCTGCTGGCCCGCCTCGCCGAGCGCGGCGTCGACGCCACCGACTGGGAGGGCTGGGCCCGCCTGGACGCCCACGAGCTCGGCCTGGGCGAGGCCGCCGGTCGCGAGCGGGTCAAGGTCGTCCCGCGCGAGGAGATGCTGCGCGTCTCGCGCCGCTGACCCTCGGGCCCGTCCGCGGGCACGGGTGGGCCACGATGGGCCGCGGCGCGTCCGCGCCCCGAGCCCGAGGAGACCACCCGTGACCGCCACCCCGCAGCGAGCCGTCCAGGGACCCGCGCAGCGACGCACCCAGCGTCTGGCCTTCACCGGCACCATCACCGGTGCCGGCAGCACCTCGGGCACCCGCGTCGTGGTCGGCCACTGGCGGCGCTCGCCCCTCGGCGCGTTCGCCGACGCGATGGTCGAGACCGCCGAGGGGCACCGGGTGCTGGTCGCGCCGCGCCAGGACGTCGCGGACCTGGTCGCCGCGACGTACTCCTTCGACGAGGTGCGCGTCGAGCCGGTCGAGTGCGTGGCCGTCCCGACCTGGCTCACCTTCTCCTCGACCTCCCTGCGCCTCTCGGTCGGGGTCGGGCGGCGCACCCCGACCGGCTGGGCGCTGCGGGCCGTCCCCCGGCCGGTCGCGGTGGCCCCTGCCTGGACCCTCGTCACCGATCCTGCCGCGCGCCTGCTGCAGCGGGGCGTGCGCACGCGCGGTCGTGCCGGGGCAGGGCCCGAGGCCCGTCGCGAGTGGTACGGCGCCACCGACCACCACCGCGTGCACGCCCTCGCGGGCTGGTGGGAGGACGCCCCGCTCGGCTCCCTGGCCGACGTCAGCCCGCCGACGTCCTTCGGGTTCTCCTCCAGCCCGGCCGCGCCGTCGCGCACCGAGCTGGTCTCCACGATCGAGCTCTGAGCGACAGCCCCGACCGCGGCATAACCCCTGCTTATCGACAGGTCGCGAGGCAGCGCCTAGCCTTCGGGGTCGGGACGTGATTCCCTTCACGCGGTCCCGCCACCGTCGTCGAGGAGCACTCCCATGATCGTCCTGCACGCCTCCGTCGCCATCCTCGGCGTCGTCCTGCTCATCATCGTCCTCAAGGTCGATCCGGTGATCGCGCTGGTCACCGGCTCGCTCTACCTCGGGCTGGCCTCCGGGCTCGGCTTCGAGGCCACCATCACCACGATCGTCGAGGGCTTCGGCGGGATCATGGCCGAGGTCGGCCTGCTGATCGGCTTCGGCGTGCTGATGGGGTCGCTGCTGTTCGCGATGCAGGCCCTGCAACGCCTGGTCCTGGTGCTGCTGCGGGTCCTGGGGGCGCGGCGGCTGCCGTACGCGATGGCCGCGGTGATGACCACGCTGTTCCCCTCGATCTACGTCGACGTGCAGCTCGTCCTGGCCTCCCCGCTGGCCCGCTCGGCGGCGCCGGGCCTCGGCCGCAACGGCCTTGGGCTGATGGGTGGCGCGGTCACCGCCGGGATCCTGGTCGGGTACGTCTTCGTGGTGCCCGGCCTCGGCACCATCTCGATCGCCGGCCTGCTGGGCATCCCGCTCGGCACCATGCTCGGCTTCGGCCTGCTCGTCGGCCCGCTGACCGCGTTGCTCACCGTGCTGGTCTGGGCGCTGCTGCTCAAGCGCGGCTTCTGGAACCCCGAGCTCGACGAGCACGCCTCCGAGGCGCTGCTGGAGTCCGAGCAGCTGGCCGAGGAGCACGCCGGGGACCTGACCGGCGACCACGGCCGCAGCGTCCCGCCGCTGCTGGTCTCCCTGCTGCCGGTCCTGGTGCCGCTGGTGATGATCGCCTTCGGCGCGATCGCGGAGACCGTCGGCTTCTCGAACTCCTTCATCGCCTTCCTCGGCAACCCCGTGCTGGCGCTGTTCGTCGGCCTCGTCGGCGCCTACGTCCTGGCCAAGACCAGCATCGGCGGTGACCTCACCAACGAGGCCATGAGCAAGGGCTTCGACACCACCGGGCAGATCCTGCTGATCACCGGCGTCGGCGGGTCCCTCGGCGCCGTCATCGCCGCGACCGACCTCGAGGGCGTGCTCGGCGGGCTGTTCTCGGCCGAGGCCGGCGCCCCGGTCATCGTCAGCATCCTGCTGGCCTGGCTGATCGCCGCCGTGCTGCACCTGGCGATCGGCTCGATCTCGGTCGCCGCCATCACCGCGGCCGGCATCATCGGCCCGATCATGGGCCAGCTCGACGCCCCCGCGGTGATCATCGGCCTGGCCATCGGCGCCGGCGCGCTGTTCGCGCTGCAGGTCAACAGCAACTTCTTCTGGATGTTCCAGACGCTGATGGGTGTCTCGACCCGGGGAGCGCTGAAGGCGCTGACCCTCGTCACCGCGCTCGCCTCGGTGATCGCGCTGCCGCTCATCGCCGCCCTGAGCCTGGTGGTGTGAGGCGTGCGACCGCTGGAGGGCATGACGGTCGTCTCGCTCGAGCAGGCGATCGCCGCGCCGTACGCGAGCCGCCAGCTGGCCGACCTCGGGGCCCGGGTGATCAAGGTGGAGCGGCCCGGCGTCGGCGACTTCGCCCGCGGCTACGACACCCGCGTGCGCGGCGAGAGCTCGCACTTCGTGTGGACCAACCGCAGCAAGGAGTCGTTGACCCTCGACATCAAGGACCCCCGCGGCCTCGACGTCCTGCGCCGGCTCCTGGCCACCGCTGACGTCTTCATCCAGAACCTCGCCCCGGGTGCCGCCGCCCGTGCCGGCCTCGGCGCCGCGGAGCTCCAGCGGGTCAACCCGCGACTGGTCGTCTGCGACATCTCGGGCTACGGGATCGGCGGGCCGTACGAGTCGATGAAGGCCTACGACCTGATGGTGCAGGCCGAGGCCGGGCTGCTCTCGGTCACCGGCGACGGTGACGACATGGCCAAGGTCGGCATCTCGGTCTCCGACATCGCCGCCGGGATGTACGCCTACAGCGCGATCCTCGCCGCGCTGCTCGAGCGCGGCCGGACCGGCACCGGCGCCCACCTCGACGTCTCGATGCTCGAGGCGACCGTGGAGTGGATGGGTTTCCCGCTCTACTACGCCTTCGACGGCGCGCCGCCGCCGCCCCGCGCGGGCGCCGCGCACGCCACGATCTACCCCTACGGCCCCTTCACCGCCGCCGACGGGGGCGTGGTGATGATGGCGATCCAGAACGAGCGCGAGTGGCAGCGGTTCTGCGAGCGGTTCCTCGGCGACGCCGACCTGGCGCTGCGACCGGAGTACGTCACCAACTCCGCCCGCAGCGAGAACCGCGAGTCCCTCGCCGCGGTGGTCGGGGCCCGGTTCGCCGCCCTGACCAGCGCCGAGGCCGCCGCCGCGCTGGCCGCCGTGCCGGTCGCGCACGCCCGGGTCAGCACCATGCAGGACGTGTGGGACCACCCCCAGCTGGCGGCCCGTGGTCGCTGGCACGCCGTGGGGACCCCGGCCGGGCCCGTGCCCGCGCTGGCCCCGCCCGGCGGGGTCGACGCCGCACCCCGGATGGACCCCGTGCCGGCGCTCGGCGAGCACACCCGCACGATCCTGGGCGACCTCGGCCTGAGCGGCGCCGACATCGACGAGCTCGAGACCGACCGGGTCGTCTGAGCCGGACCGTGGACGTCCTCCAGCTCCGCTACCTCGTCGCCGTCGTCGACGCCGGCAGCCTCTCGCGCGCCGCCGAGGTGCTGCGGATCTCGCAGCCGGCGCTCAGCCAGCGGATGAACCAGCTCGAGCGCGAGCTCGGCGTGCAGCTGCTGGACCGCGGGCCCCGGGGCGTACGCCCCACGCGCGCCGGCACCGACTTCTACCGCGACGCCCACCGGCTGGTGCGCCAGTTCGACGAGCTGGCGGCGTCGGCGGCCGCCGAGCACCCCGTCCGGGGCCTGGTGGCCGTCGGCCTGCCGTCGGGCGCGGCGGTGCACCTGGCCGCGCCGCTCTTCGGCTGGGCCCGCGAGCACGTGCCGGGGGTGCGGCTGGAGCTCTTCGAGTCGATGAGCGGCTACGTCGACGAGCTGTTCGACCACGGTCGGACCGACCTCGCGATCCGCTACGTCGACCCCCTCGACCCGGCCGCCCGGGCCGTCGCCGCCGGGACCGGACGGGCCGGCGAGGCGCTGCTCTACGACGAGGAGCTGCTCCTGGTCGGCGACCCGCCCGAGCCGACCCGGGACCCCGACCGGGTCACCCTCGCCGAGCTCGCCGCGATCCCGGTGGTCGCCCCGGGCACCCGCAGCAGCCTGCGGCAGCAGCTCGAGCGGGCGATGCGCCGCGAGGAGCGCACCCTGCGGGTCGTGGCCGACGTCGAATCGCTCTCCACCATGCTCCGCATCGCGCGCAGCGGCGGCGCCTGCGCGGTCGTGCCGGCGTCCACGGCCGCCGACAGCGCCGCGGACGGGCTGGCCGTGAGGCGCACCGACCCGGCGCTGCGTCGTACCGCCGTGCTGCGGACCGCGGCGACCACCTCCGCCCCCCACGACGCCGTCGCCGCGGTGCGCAGCGGCGTCACGACCCTGACCCGGGAGCTGGCCCGCAGTGGCCGGTGGCCCGGCATCGAGCTCCGGGAGGACCCCTCGTGACCACCCCCACCAC
>NZ_LR733215.1:62138-136358 GCF_902506435.1 Nocardioides sp. AX2bis
GGCTGTCCGCGAGCGTCATCTCGGCGGGACGGGGCGTGGTGCTGCTCGACGGCGTCATGGTCGACAAGCCGGTCGTGGACCGCGCCCGCCGGGTCCTCGCCCGCCGAGATGACGCTCGCGGACAGCCGAGATGACGCTCGCGGACAGCCGAGATGACGCTCGCGGCGCCTCGAGGTGACGGTTGCGGACACCGTCGTGTCCCGGACGCGACACGACCCGCCGCGAGGAGCTTCGCGACGGGTCGTGAGGCGGCGTCCGGGGGACGCCGGGGTGCGGTGCGGGTCAGGCAGCCTGGACGATCGTGGCGTGCGAGGCCATCTCGACGTGGCCGGCCGGGACCCAGTGCGCGACGGGGCGGGTACGTCCGGACGCATCGGTCTCCAGCGTCCAGCGCATCGTCAACGCCGCGTTCTCGGTGGTTTGGTACATGGGACACCTCCTGTTCACCTTCTGTTCACCTAAGGTAGCACGGGCGTCCACCGGACGGGGGCGATCGGCCGGCCCGGCCGGGTGAGGGGACCCGACCGGGCTAGGGCCGGCGACCAGGACGCGGGGACGAGAGCCCGGCCCGCTCGCGCACCAGCGCGGCGAGGACGCGGGGCTCGTCGGCGGCCAGCACCACGCGGGTGACCCCCTGGCGGGCGCCACCGACGACGACGTCGAGCGGCGTCCGCAGGTCGACGTGGAGGGTCGTGACCTTGCCGACCGGCACGATCAGCTCGGCTCGCGCCGGGTCGTCGCCGAGCTGCACCCGCCGTCCCGACTCGTGCGAGCGCTCCCGCACCCCCACGCCCACGACCAGGTCCCACGGCACCACGGCCGCGGCGCTCCGTTCGGCGTTGCGCACGACGAGGCCGGCGTCGGTCACCAGGTGCGGATAGACGTAGTGGCAGCCCGTCATCCCCAGGCACCACAGCACGCCCCAGATGCCGAGCGCGTCGGCGGCCAGGCGCACGCCCTCCCACGGGATGATCAGGTGCAGTGCGACCAGCTCCACCGCCGAGACCGCGGTGAAGGCCCACATCGCCAGCGCCACGGTCCCGGAGTACGCCACCGACCCGGCGCCGTCGGGCACCTGCGCGCGGCGCGTGAGGAGGCGGACGGCCCCGCAGTACATGCGCCACTCGGTGACCAGGGCCAGCCGGGCCAGCGTCCGGGCCCGGAGGAGGAGCCGCCGCGCACCGCTCACGACCCCTCCTCCGCCACGAGCACCTGCAACCGCGCCGCGACGTCGGCGAGTGCGGCGTGCGTCGCGGCGTACGCCCCGTCGTCGAGGTCGCCGAAGAGCTGGTCGGCCAGGCGCTCGTGACCGGCGACCAGGGCGGCGACCAGGTCGGCGCCGGCCGGGGTGGGGGTCACGTGCACCGCTCGCCGGTCGGTCGGGTGCGGTCGTCGTTCGACCAGACCTGATCCGACCAGGGCGTCGACGACGCTGGTGACGGAGCGCGGCGCGAGCCCGGTCTCGACGGCGAGCTGCTGCTGCGTCGCCGGACCGGTGGTGCCGACCAGCCAGAGCACGTGGCTGCGGGTCTCGGTCAACCCCATCGCGGCAAGGCCGCGCCGCATGTCCTCGCCGAGCAGCACGGTGATCAGCAGGACGAGGTCGAGGGCGGGGGTGCGGGCCATTCCATGAGGCTACCTCATCGTGAGTGTGACTCACGGATAGGTCACGACGTCACCTACGGTCCTCCCATGACCACCGAGGACGCCCTGGCCTGGGTCGAGCGCACGGTCGGGCCGGCCCGGGTCGTCGGGGAGCTCCTCGGCGGTTGGACGTCCACCATGCTCGCGCTCGAGACCGCCGCGGGCGAGGGCCTGGTGCTGCGGCTGATGACGCGCGAGCCGTGGCGCACCCACGGTGCGGCACTCACCACGCGGGAGAGCGAGGTGCAGCGGATGCTGGCCGACACCCCGGTGGCCGCGCCGCGCTCGGTCGCCCTCGACGCCGACGGCTCGTCCTGCGGGCACCCCGCCCACCTGATGACGCGGCTGCCCGGGTCCGTGCACACCGACCGGCCGTCGGCCGCGGACCTGCGGAGCATGGTCGCCGTGCTGGTGGGGATCCACGAGGTCGTGCCGACGATCGAGGTGCGGACGTACCAGTCCTGGGCCTTCGAGGCGAAGTACGTCGTGCCGCCGTGGTCGACCGACGACGGTCTGTGGGAGGCCGCGTTCGACCTGCTGCGGACGCCGCCTCCGGCGTACGAACCGACCTTCCTGCACCGTGACTTCCAGCCCCGCAACCTGCTGTGGTCGGGCGGTCGGGTCAGTGGCGTCGTCGACTGGGTGGAGACCTCGACCGGGCCGGCCTGGCTCGACGTCGCCCACGCCGCGAGCAACCTCGCGGTCGCGCACGACGCCGAGGTGGCCGAGACGTTCGCGCAGGAGTACGCGGGGCGCACCGGCCGCGAGCGGCAGCCGTACCTCGAGGTGATGGACCTCGTCGGCTTCCTCCCGCCGCCGGGAAGGCCCGGCTTCCTGACGCTGCCGCAGGAGCACGCGGGAGCGGAGGCGTGGCTGCGCCTGGCGCTGGGGAGGCTCTGAGGCCTGGCGCCCGGCCCGCGCGTGCGATATCCAGGAGGTCGGCAGCCGCCCACCGGCCGGACGAGGAGACCGCATGCCGCCCGAGACACCGTCCTTCGTCGACCGCGACCTGAGCGGCGCTCGCTTCGTCCGGGTCGACCTGTCCGGTGCGCGGATGCGCGCCGTCGACCTGCAGGGCGCCGACCTCGACGCCCCGTGGCTGGGCGAGGAGGGGGGCTCCCTGCTCGTCAACGGGGTCGACGTGGCGCCGCTGGTCGAGGTCGCGCTCAACGAGCGGTTCCCGGGTCGGGAGCTGCGGCGCGCCGCCGACCCCGAGGGGCTGCGTACGGCGTGGGCCGCCCTGGAGCGCGCCTGGCAGGCGACGCTCGTGCGCGCCGAGGCGATGGGGCCCGGTGCGGTCGACGTCCCCGTCGCCGGCGAGTGGTCCTTCGCCCAGACCCTGCGGCACCTCGTCATGGCGACCGACACCTGGCTGGGCCGCGCCGTGCTGCAGCTCGACGAGCCGTACGACCCGCGGGGCGTCCCGCACGCGGAGTACGCGACGGACGGGCACGACCCGGCGGTCTTCAGCGCGTCCGACCCGCCCTGGGACGAGGTGCTCGACCTGCGCGCGGGCCGGGTCGCGATGGTCCGAGACTTCTTGCGCGACGTCACACCGGCCGTGCTGGACGAGCCGCGCCGCAACCCGTGGGCGCCCGAGCACGCGGGGACCGTCCGCTCCTGCCTGCACGTGATCCTCAACGAGGAGTGGGAGCACCTCCGGTACGCCGTGCGCGACCTGGACGTGGTCGCGGCGGGAGGTCCGTCGTAGACGGACAGGGGGTGCGCGGGCTCACGCCCGGCACCATGATGTGACCGTGACCACGCTGCGCCGCCACCTCGCCGCCCTCCTCTGCACGGTCGTGGCCGCTGGCCTCGGCGCGGCAGTGCCCGCCACCGCCGCCGGCGCGGCGCCGTACGCCGGTCCCGTCCCCGCGGCGGACGTCTCGCCGCCGGGGGCCAACGACTTCGGCTGCCGGCCGGACCGCCGGCACCCGCAACCGGTCGTGCTGGTCAACGGCACGTTCGAGACGATGGAGAAGAACTGGGTGACGATGTCGCCGTACCTGGCCGACCGCGGCTACTGCGTCTTCGCCTTCAACTACGGCAACCGCGCGACCGGCCCGATCGGGAAGTCCGCCCGCGAGCTGAAGCGCTTCGTGCGCACCGTCCGGCAGGCCACGGACGCCCGCCGGGTGGACCTCGTCGGTCACAGCCAGGGCGGGATGATGCCGCGCTTCTACCTGAGGTTCCTCGACGGTGCCGCCAAGGTCGACGACCTCGTCGGCATCGCCCCGTCGAACCACGGGACCGAGATGGCGACCGAGGTCGAGGGGGACTCTCCCTGCCCCGCCTGCGAGCAGCAGGCCGCCGGCTCACGCTTCCTGACCCGGCTCAACCGCGGCGGCGACACCGTCCCGGGCCCGGACTACACCGTGATCTCCACGAAGCTCGACGAGGTCGTCACGCCGTACCAGTCCCAGTTCCTCGACGGTCCGCGCCGCCGGGTGACCAACACCCTGCTGCAGGACGTCTGCCCGACGGTCCTCATCGAGCACGACCAGGCGCCCAACGACCCGGTCACCCAGCAGATCGTGCTGGACGCGCTGCGCGCCGACGGCCCGGCCCGCGAGCGGTTCCAGCCGGAGTGCCTCCCGGTCTGAGTGGCGCTTCAGCAGTGCAGCGGATCGGTACCGGATACGCGTACCGATCCACTGCACTGTCGCCTCGTGCGCGTCATCCACAGGCCGGCCGAAGGCGCTGGTCACGGCGGTGTCTTCGCAGGAGGCTCGTGGGGTGGACCCGCCTCCCTACCCCGTTCGCGCGCTGCTGGTGCGCCAGGACGGTGTGGTCGCCCGCTGGCAGGCCCTCGGGTCGGGGCTCGAGAAGCGCGACGTACGTCGCATGCTCCACCGTCATGACTGGGTCTGCCTCCTGCCCGGGGTCTACGTCGACCACACCGGCACGCCGACCTGGCATCAGCGCGCCTGGGCCGCGGTGCTCGCGACCTGGCCCGCGGCGCTGCACGGCGAGTCGGCGCTGCGCGCGTACGACGGTCCCCTTCCCGGGCGGCGTCCGTCGGAAGCGACCGTCGTGCGCGTCGCGATCGACCGGACCCGGTCCCGGCCGGCACCCCTGCCCGGGGTCCAGGTGCACCAGGTGGCGCGGTTCGAGGAGTCGGTGCTGTGGAACCTGGGGCCACCGCGCCAGCGGTACGCCGACGCGGTGCTCGACGCGGCCCTGTCGGCAGGGTGCGAGCTGGACCGGGTCGCCGTGCTGGCCCGTGGCTGCGGGACGCGGGGGACCACGGCCCAGCAGCTGACGACCGCGCTGGCTCGCCGACCCCGGGCGCCACACCGCCGGTGGACCGAGCGGGTGCTGCGCGACCTCGCCGAAGGCACCTGCTCCGTCCTCGAGCACGGCTACCTGACCAGGGTCGAACGCCCGCACGGCCTGCCCCGCGCGGTCCGTCAGCAGCGAGAACGGTCCGTCAGCGGGATCGTCTACCGCGACGCGACCTACGCCACGGCCGTCGTCGAGCTCGACGGACGGCTGTTCCACGACGGACACGACGCGCGCGACCGGGACCTGGAGCGCGACCTCGACGTCGCCGCCTCCGGTCGGACGACGGTGCGCCTGGGCTGGGGCCAGGTCCTCGAGCGTCCCTGCACCACGGCGGTGAAGGTGGCGGCGTTCCTTCGACACCACGGGATCGCCGTCGAGGCCCGCCCGTGCGGCGACGGCTGCGCGGTGGGCGGCACGGTCGCTGCGTGACTGCAGCGGATCGGTGCCGGATACGCGTACCGATCCGCTGCTGTGGCCGGGATCCGAAGGTCCCGCACCACTCGCGTGACGCAGGTCGCACAGCTCCCCGAAAAGACGCCGGGGCCTCCGAGCGACTATCGTCGACGGGTGAGTGAGCAGAGCGCAGACGTCGCGGAGACCCAGACCACGACCTTCGCCGACCTCGGTCTCGGCGAGGCAACCCTCGCCGCGGTCGCCGATGTCGGCTACGAGATCCCGTCGACCATCCAGGCGCGCACCATCCCGCCGCTGCTCGAGGGGCGCGACCTCGTCGGGCTCGCGCAGACCGGCACGGGCAAGACGGCCGCCTTCGCGCTGCCGATCCTGGACCGCCTCGACGTCAAGCAGAAGACCCCCCAGGCGCTGGTCCTGGCCCCGACCCGCGAGCTCGCGATCCAGGTCTGCGAGGCGTTCGAGAAGTACGCCTCACGCCTCAAGGGCGTCCGCGTGCTGCCGGTCTACGGCGGTCAGGCGTACGGCGTGCAGCTCTCGGCGCTGCGCCGCGGCGTCCACGTGGTCGTCGGCACCCCCGGCCGGATCATGGACCACCTCCAGAAGGGCACGCTCGACCTCTCCGAGCTGCGGTTCCTGGTCCTCGACGAGGCCGACGAGATGCTCAACATGGGCTTCGCCGAGGACGTCGAGACGATCCTGGCCGACACCCCCGACACCAAGCAGGTCGCGCTGTTCTCCGCGACGATGCCGCGCCAGATCCGCACGCTGTCGAGCAAGTACCTCACCGACCCCGTCGAGATCACGGTCAAGAACAAGACGACCACCTCGGCGAACACCACCCAGCGCTACCTGATCTGCAGCTACCCGCAGAAGGTCGACGCCCTCACGCGCATCCTCGAGGTCGAGAACTTCGAGGGGATGATCGTCTTCGTCCGCACCAAGAACGAGACCGAGTCGCTGGCCGAGAAGCTGCGGGCCCGCGGCTTCTCCGCGATGGCCATCAACGGCGACGTCGCCCAGGTGCAGCGCGAGCGCACGGTCAACCAGCTGAAGTCGGGCAAGCTCGACATCCTGGTGGCCACCGACGTCGCCGCCCGCGGCCTCGACGTCGAGCGGATCAGCCACGTCGTCAACTACGACATCCCCACCGACACCGAGTCGTACGTCCACCGGATCGGCCGCACCGGCCGGGCCGGGCGCAGCGGCGTCGCGATCTCCTTCGTCACCCCGCGCGAGCGCTACCTGCTCAAGCACATCGAGAAGGCCACCCGCCAGCCGCTCACGCAGATGAGCCTGCCGTCGGTCGAGGACGTCAACACCACGCGCCTGAACCGCTTCGACGAGCAGATCACCGAGGCGCTGAGCTCCTCGGACCTGCCGTTCTTCCGCGACGTGGTCGCCCACTACGTCCGCAACCACGACGTGCCCGAGGCCGACGTGGCCGCCGCGCTGGCCATCGCCGCGCAGGGGGGCACGCCGCTGCTGCTCGACCCCGACGCCGTACGCCCGGCGCGCACCGAGCGCGAGCCGCGCACCGACCGTCCGGACCGTGGCGACCGCCCGGCCCGCAGCAACGACCGCGGCCCGCGCCGCGAGGGCGGTGCCGCGCTGGCGCAGTACCGGATCTCGGTCGGCAAGCGGCACAAGGTCGAGCCGCGCCAGATCGTGGGTGCGATCGCCAACGAGGGCGGCCTGCAGCGCAGCGACTTCGGCGCGATCTCGATCCGCCCCGAGTTCTCCCTGCTCGAGCTGCCGGCCGACCTGCCGCAGTCCACGCTCGACGCCCTCGCCGCCACGCGGATCAGCGGCAAGCTGATCGAGCTGCAGCGCGACAAGGGTCCGGCGATGAACCGTGGCGGTGGCGCGCCGGCCCGCGGCGGCAAGCCGCCGTACCGCGGCAACCGCGACTGACCCGCCCGGCCCTCCCGGTGACCGGGACGGCCCGGACATGACGAGACCCGCCACGCATCGCGTGGCGGGTCTCGTCGTACGAGGGGGTGCGAGTCAGGCGTTGCCGGCCTGCGACGCGGCCTCGGTCTCGCTGGTGGCGCCCTCGGTGGAGAGGTGACCGCCGGCGTTCTCGAGGTGCGCGCGCACGAACCAGTGGAACAGCTCGAGCTTGTCGACCTGGCCGATCAGCATGTCCTCGGTGACCGGGTCGAGGTCGCCCGCGGTCTCGATCGCCTCGCGGTGGCTGGTCAGCACGCCGTGGTAGACGACGTCGAGCGCGCCGAGGTGGGCCTGGGTGACGTCGCGGCGCAGGGAGTACTCGTCCCACTGGCGCTCGGAGACGATCGAGCCGGGGGTGCCCTTGGGCGAGCCGCCGAGGGTCGCGATGCGCTCGGCGAGGTCGTCGGCGTACCCGCGGACCTCCTCGACGTGCGGGTCGATCATCTCGTGGACGGCGATGAAGTGGGGGCCCACGACGTTCCAGTGCACGTGCTTCAGCGTGAGGTGCAGGTCGTTCATGGCGTGGAGACGGTCCTGGAGCAGGCCGACGAGCGTGCGCGCGTCGTCCTCGGACATGCCGGGGGTCGTGTAGTAGATCTTCTCGGTGCTCATGCTTCGACGGTAGCGGCGCCGCGAACGGCGGCAGGTCACCCCTGGGGACCTGCCCGCCGAGGGTGCGCGGGCGTGCCGACCAGCCCCCGGTCGGGGCCACGGCGGGGCCCGGATGGTCCACACTGGCGGCATGCCCGGTGCCGCCCTCGTCCGCCCCTCGCTCGCGGTGCTGGTCGCCCTGGCCCTGACCGGCTGCTCCGGCGGGGGGGACGACACCCCCGGCCCGCAGGAGCCGGCCCTGGCCCTGGCGGCCGCGCTCGACGGCGGGCTCCAGGACGGGGAGATGGACGGCCTGGCCTTCGTCGACTCGAGCGTCACCGACGTCGAGGCGGACTGGTCCGACACCACCGAAGGCCTCGGGGACCTGGTCCCGACCGTCGCGGTCTCGGGCGTCGCCGAGACCGAGGACGAGCCGGTCGAGGGCGTCGAGACCGCCGCGGCCACGTTGGACTGGTCCTGGGACGTCGCCGGCAAGCCGTGGACCTACACCACGACCGTCCCGATGCGGCTCCCCGAGACGGACGACGCGGGCTCCGGGACCTGGGAGCTGCAGTGGAGCCGGACCGTGGTCGAGCCCAGCCTGCGCGAGGCGACCACGCTCGCGCTGACCCCGGTCGCCGCCCGCCGCGGCGAGGTCCTGGGTGGTGACGGCGAGGCGCTGGTGACCGACCGGCTGGTGACCCGGGTGGGCATCGACCGGACGCAGGTCCCGGCCGCGCGGGCGGCGGCCTCGGCGCGTGCCCTGGCGGCGCTGGTCGACGTGGCGCCGGGGCCGTACGCCGAGCGGGTCGAGGAGGCCGGCGACGCCGCCTTCGTCGAGGCGCTCGTGCTGCGCACCGAGGACGTGCCGCCGCCCGTCGGTCCGGGGGTCGCCGAGATCGACGGAGCCCGGTTGATCTCCGACCGGCTGCCGCTGGCCCCCACCCGCGAGTTCGCCGCACCGATCCTCGGCACGGTCGGCGAGGTCACGGCCGAGATGGTCGAGGAGGACCCCGAGGCGTACGCCCCCGGCGACGTCGCCGGCCTGTCCGGGCTCCAGGCGCGCTACGACGACGTGCTCCGTGGCACCGACGGCGCCGTGCTGAGCGCGGTCGCCCCCGACGGGCGGGAGCGTCGCCTGGTGCGGGTGGCCGACCAGGACGGCGATCCGCTGCGGACCACGCTCGACGAGGACCTGCAGCTGCTGGCCGAGGAGGTGCTGGCCGACGTCGGTCCGGCCAGCGCGCTGGTCGCGCTGCGCCCGAGCGACGGCGCCGTGCTGGCCGCCGCGAGCGGGCCCGGCGCCGAGGGGCTGAACGTCGCCACCTACGGGCAGTACGCCCCCGGCTCCACGTTCAAGATCGTCAGCTCCCTGGCGCTGCTCCGCGGCGGCCTGACCCCCACCTCGACCGTGCCGTGCACGCCGACCGTGACCGTCGACGGCCGGGTCTTCGAGAACTACGACGACTACCCGGCCGGGTCCCTGGGCCGGGTGCCGCTGCGTACCGCGGTCGCGCAGTCGTGCAACACCGCGATGATCGCCGAGCGCGACCGGGCCGGCGCCGACGGCGTGGCCACCGCGGCCGCCGCCCTCGGGCTCGGGGTCGACCGCGACCTCGGCTTCCCGTCCTACTTCGGCCAGGTCGGCACGCCCGGGTCCGAGACCGGGCGCGCGGCGACGATGATCGGGCAGGGCGAGGTGCTGGCCTCGCCGATGGCGATGGCCGCCGTGGTCGGCTCGGTCCAGCAGGGCGCCCGCGTGACGCCGCGGCTGCTGCCGGACGTGGAGGTCGACACCGACGCCGGCGACGAGCAGCCGCTGACCTCGACCGAGGCCGAGCAGCTGCGCGGCATGCTCCGCGCGGTGGTCACCGAGGGGAGCGGCTCGTCGCTGGCCGACCTGTCGGGACCGCCGGTGATCGCCAAGACGGGCACGGCGGAGTTCGAGGACGGCGGCGAGCTGCGTACCCGCGCCTGGATGGTGGCGGCGCAGGGCGACCTGGCCGTGGCGGTCCTGGTGGCCGAGGGGAGCAGCGGGTCGGGCACGGCCGGACCGTTGCTCGAAGCGTTCCTGCGCACCGCCGGCTGAGACACGACGCCGGCCGGGACGTTCGGGCCGAAATGAGAGGAAGCCCCTCGCCGCATGGGGTCAGCGAGGGGCTCCCGGTCGTCTCCAGATGCTCCCTCCGAAGCCGACGGCGGCAACTATACGCGTCCGGCGTGCGCGCGCAAGGCCGTCCTGGCTCACCCGCCGGGCCGGTCCGGCCGGCAGGACCGCGTGCCACAGTGGCGTCCATGAGCCACCTCGACGCCCTGCAGCTGCTCCCCACCGACCACCGCGCGCTCCTCGTCGGCGGGCAGTGGCGGCCCTCGTCCGACGGGGCCCGGTTCGAGGTGACCGACCCGGCCGACGGGTCGGTGGTCTGCGAGGTGGCCGACGGCACCGCCGAGGACGCCACCGCCGCCCTGGACGCCGCGGTCGCCGCCCAGCCCGGCTGGGCGGCCACGCCCCCGCGCGAGCGGGGCGAGGTGCTGCGGCGCGCCTTCGAGCTGCTGGTCGAGCGCGCCGACGAGGTCGCGGCGCTGATGAGCCTCGAGATGGGCAAGCCGCTCGCCGAGGCGCGCGGCGAGGTGGCCTACGGCGCCGAGTTCTTCCGCTGGTTCGCCGAGGAGGCGGTGCGCATCCACGGGCTGTGGATGCAGGCCCCCGCCGGCGGCAGCCGGATCCTGACGATGAAGAAGCCGGTCGGGCCCTGCCTGTTCATCACGCCCTGGAACTTCCCGCTGGCCATGGGCACCCGCAAGATCGCCCCGGCCGTCGCGGCCGGCTGCACGATGGTGCTCAAGCCGGCCTCGCAGACGCCGCTGACGATGCTGGTCCTCGCCGGGATCCTGGCAGAGGCCGGGCTGCCCGACGGCGTGCTCAACGTCGTGCCCACCACCCGCGACGCCGACCTCTCCACGACGCTGCAGGCCGACGACCGCCTGCGCAAGGTCAGCTTCACCGGTTCCACCGCGGTCGGCCGGAAGCTCGTCGAGCAGTCCGCCCCCGGGCTGCAGCGGGTCAGCATGGAGCTCGGCGGCAACGCCCCCTTCCTGGTCTTCGAGGACGCCGACCTCGACGCCGCCGTCGACGGGGCGATGGTGGCCAAGATGCGCAACATGGGCGAGGCCTGCACCTCGGCCAACCGGTTCCTGGTCCACTCCGCGGTCGCGGAGCAGTTCGGGGCCCGCCTGGCCGAGCGGATGGGCGCACTGACCGTCGGTCGCGGGCAGGACGACGGCGTGGACGTCGGGCCGCTGATCGACGCGAAGGCCGTCGAGTCCGTCACCGGTCTCGTCGACGAGGCGGTCGCCGACGGCGCGCGCCTGCTGACCGGGGGCGCGGCCCGCGAGGGTGCCGGCCACTTCGTCGAGCCGACCGTGCTGGTCGACGTCGCGGCCTCGTCGCGGATCAACCGCGAGGAGATCTTCGGCCCGGTCGCGCCGATCACCACCTTCGAGACCGAGTCCGAGGCGGTGGCGCGCGCCAACGACACCGAGTACGGCCTGTCGTCCTACGTCTACACGCGCGACCTGGCCCGCAGCATCCGTGTCGCGGAGGGGCTCGCCTTCGGGATGGTCGGCCTCAACACCGGGCTGGTCTCCAACGCCGCGGCTCCCTTCGGCGGCATGAAGGCCTCCGGCTTCGGCCGCGAGGGCGGCTTCGAGGGGATCGAGGAGTACCTCGAGACCACCTACGTCGCGCTGCCCGTACCGGCCGCCGAGTGATCGTCGCCCCGGGCTGACGAGGGACGGTCGTGGAGGTCTTCGGTGACGTCGCCGCGGTCTGGCGCGACTTCGGCACCTACGAGGCGCGTGACGGGTGCTTCCACGACTGGGCCGTGCGGGTCGCCGACGACCCCGCGGTGCTGGCCTGGCTCGGCACGCTGGCCTCGGACCGCGAGCGCCAGCCCAACCTGGTGCTCGCGGCCGCCCGCTGGAACGGGGTCGCGGCACCCGGCCCGTACGCCGCCCTGCGCGCCGCCCTGCTCGACGACGACGCCGAGGTACGTCCGCGGGCCCGGTCCGCGCGACCGTCGCGGCCCGACGGACCCAGACCAACGAGGTCGGCCGCCTGGCGACCCTGACCCCGGTCCTCAGCCTCCTGGCGGCCCGCCACGACGAGCCGTTGGCCCTGCTGGAGATCGGCGCCAGCGCCGGGCTGTGCCTCCACCCGGACCGCTGGGACTACACCTGGCACCTGCCCACCGGTGAGATGTCGACCGACCACGGTGCTGCGGGCCGGTTGACCTGCGAGGTCACCGGTCCGGTGCCGGGTCCGGAGGTGTGGCCGGACGGACCTCTGCCGGTGGCGTGGCGTGGTGGGCTGGACCTCGCGCCGGTCGACGTCATCGACGACGACCAGGTCGCGTGGCTCGAGACGCTGGTCTGGCCCGAGCACGACGACCGGCGCGCCCGGCTGCGTACCGCGGTCGAGGTCGCCCGGACGGACCCGCCGGCGGTGGTCACCGCCGACCTGGCCGCACCGGCGGGGCTCGACCGCCTCGACGGACTGGTCGAGGAGGCCGGGCGGCACGGCCGGGTGGTGGTGATGCACAGCGCCGTCACCGCCTACCTGCCGGTCGCGGCCCGTCAGGTGCTCGAGCAGCGGCTGCGCGGCCTGGTGGCGGCCGGGCGCGCGCACTGGCTGTCGAACGAGGGCAAGCGGGTCCACCCCGCGGTGACCGCGACCGGCCCGTCGGTGCCCGACGACCTCGCGACCTTCGTCCTCGGCCTCGACGGGCAGGCGGTGGCCTGGACCCACGGGCACGGCCGCAGCATGCGCTGGGTCGCCCCGCGCTAGAGCGGGGGGTGGCCCAGCGCGTCGACCAGCGCGCGGCGGGAGGTGACGCCGAGCTTGCGGTAGACCCGGGAGAGGTGCCACTCGACCGCCTTGACCGAGATCCCCGCGGCGGCGGCGATCTCGCGGTTGGTGGCTCCCTGGGCGGCGGGCTCGACGACGCGCCGCTCCGAGGCGGTCAGCCGCTCGAGGTGCGGCCACGACGCCGTGGTCCCGGAGGCGTCCAGGAGCCGGCGCGCCCGGCCGAGCAGCGGCCAGAGGCCCTCGGTCAGGGCGTAGTGCTCGACCGAGGACAGCAGGCGTACGGCCTCCTGCTGCGCCGCCGGGTCGGCCGGCCCGCCGGAGCCGAGCAGCAGCAGGCCCGCCAGGTCGGTGTCGACCTGGGCGGCGAGCCGGAGCGCGACCACCCCGTCGAGGGCGCGGCGCGCCTGGAGCAGCCGGGCCTCCCGGCAGCCGGTGGTGTCGAGGACCGCGAGGACCCGCAGGGCCTGGGCGGCGTCGTGGGCCGAGCCGGACACGCGGGCGGCCGCGAGGTGCTCCTCGGCCAGCGCGACGGCCTCGTCGCGACGGCCCACCCGCGCCAGTGCGAACGCGGCGGCGACGCGCCAGCACGGACCCGTGGTCGCGCCCTCGACGTGCGCCTGGGCCCCGGCGGCGTGGAGCAGGTCGACCGCGGCGGCGGGGTCGCCCTGCGCCGCGGCCAGCTCGCCGGCCGCGTGCAGGTCGTGGGCGCACGCGACGACGGGCTGCCCGTCCCAGGCCTCCCCGGTCGCGGGGCGCAGGCTGACGCCGACCAGGACCTCGGCAGCGGCCGCCAGCTCCCCCTGGGCCAGCAGCGCGTCGACCAGGCCCTCCCGGGCCGGTGCCGCGACGGCCCGGTCCGTCGTGCCGACCAGGACCTCGAACGCGGCACGCGCGTCCCGGACGCGGCCGGCCCGCAGCGCGTCCTGCGCGAGCCGGAGCCGTACGTCCGGCGACGGCAGCGCCCGCGTCGGCGCGCAGCCGACGGCGATCACGGGGACGGCGGGATCGGAGACGAGCACTCCCGGACCCTAGGAGCACCGACGGTGCTCGCGAGGCAGGACGACGAATCCCGTCGACCCGGTTCAGTCCGGGGGTGCCCCTGTCTCGCGGCCGAGGTGGGCCAGCAGCCGCTCCGAGTCACCGGCCCCGGGCGGGACGTCCAGGCGGGGGCCGAACCTCCCCGCGCGGTCGTCGGCCGGGGCCAGTGCGTGGGCGGCACCGACCAGGCCCCGGGCCAGGGGGTCCGGCAGCCGGCGCAGACCCGGGGCGGGCGGGCGCCGTACGGAGCGCGCCACGTCGTTGCCGTGGACCGCGACCTCGAGCGCGGCCGCCAGGACCACCGTCGTCGCGGGCAGCGCGGCCCCACCGACCTCGACCACGGGGACGGGCCGGTCCCAGGCCTCCACCAGGTCCCGGGTCTTGGCGCGGAGGTCGTCGGCGGTGGCGACCGGGCGGACCAGGAGCGCCGGGCTGGCGGGGGACAGCCAGACCCGGCCGCCCGCGGCCTCGGTGAAGGCGTCGAGGGCGTCGTCGAGGTGCGCCAGCAGGTCGGCCAGGCACCAGTCGGCGCACGGCGTCGGGCGCGCGAGGTCGTCGAGGGTCACCGCGGCCAGCGCCGACCGGGTGTAGGTCACCGCTGCCGCGAGGAGCTCGACGCCCGCAGGCGTCGGGGTCATCAGACCGGGGCGTGGTCGGCCGGGAGGTGGTCGGGCAGGCCGAACCGGGCGAAGAGGCCGGGGTCGAAGAACGCGCCGACGTGGGCCACCCGGTCACCGTCGAGCGTCAGCACCTGCAGCTGGAACGGCGTGAAGCCACCGTCGGGGCCGCGCATGTAGAGGCCCAGAGCGGGCTGGCCGTTCGCGGTCGTGCGCAGCATCGGCATGTCCAGCGAGCCGCCCGGGCACTGGGTGTCGATCAGCTCGCCGATCGTCGTCGAGCCGCGGTACCAGCCGGTGAACGGCGGCATCTCCCACACGGCCTCGGCGGTGAGCAGCGAGACGATCCGGTCGATGTCCTTGCGCCAGAACGCCTCGACGTAGCGCGCCAGCAGCACCTCCTGCTCGGGGCTGAGGTCGTCGGCCACCGTGTCCTCGGTGAGGCCCCGCTCGGCCATCGTGGCGTGCGCGCGCTGCAGCGCGGAGTTGACCGCGGTGCTGGTCGTGTCCAGCGCCTCGGCGACCTCGGCGGCGCTCCAGCGCAGCACGTCGCGCAGGATCAGCACGGCACGCTGGCGTGCCGGGAGGTGCTGCAGTGCGGCGACGAAGGCGAGACGGATCGTGTCCCGCTCGGCCACGGTCACGGCGGCGTCGGGGATCGGCTCGAGCCAGGGGATCTCCGCGTCGGGCGCCAGCTCGTCGGCGGCCTGCGAGTCGGGCGCCCCGAGACCGGTCGGCAACGGCCGGCGCGGCCGGCCCTCGAGGTTGGTCAGGCAGACGTTGGTGGCGATCCGGTACAGCCAGGTCCGCACCGAGCTGCGTCCCTGGAACCCCGCCGAGGACCGCCAGGCCCGCAGCAGCGTCTCCTGCACCAGGTCCTCGGCCTCGTGCGCCGACCCGCTCATCCGGTAGCAGTGGGCGAGCAGCTCGCGGCCGTACCGCGCGGTGAGCGCGTCGAAGTCGTCGAGCTCGGTGCCGGTGGTGCTCCTGCCGGTCCCGGTCTCGGTCATCGGTGTCTCCTGGGTCAGGCTCATCGAGGGTGCCTCCGTGCTGGTCGTCAGTGTGCCTGTCCTGACCGACCGCGGTCGAGGCCCGGACTCATCGGAGCCCGGGCCACGACCTGGCAGCGCCTGGGTCAGCTGGAGGTGTTCGTCGACGGCGGCTTCCACTCGTACGGCTGCACGACGACGAACCCGTCGCCGTGGAAGGCGTACTGGAATGCCTCGCCGGAGCCGCCGCGGACCAGCGAGCTCATCTTCATGCTGTTGACGACCTGCGGCACGAGGTTGCTCGACCACGCCACGCAGGCCTGGACGTCGACGAAGGTCGGCTGCTGGCGGCAGTCGAGGAGGACCGGCTGCCCGACCGTGCAGAGCGCGACGGTGCCGTTCCCGCTCAGCGTCGTGTTGAAGAGCCCACCGGCCATGATCCCGGCGCCCTTCGTGCGGTTGATGTCCCACTGCAGGCCGGCGTCGAAGGCCAGCAGGTTGCGGCCGTTCACGCTCAGCGCGTCACCGGTCAGCTCGACCTGGAAGAGGTAGCCGGCCTCGTGGGCGAAGAAGACCTCGCCGCGGCCGCTGACCCGCATCAGCGGGTTGTCCTCGGCGGTGACCATCTTCTTCAGCAGCTTCATCGCGCTGCCGGCGCCCTCGTGGGTGAAGGAGATCTCGCCCTGGAAGGCGACCATCGAGCCCTTCACGGCCAGGACGTCCTCGCCCAGCGCGACCCGCAGCATCTGCGAGTTCTGCTGGGAGAAGCGCTCGGTGGCCTGGACCTCCTGGTGGCCCTGCTCGAACAGGCTGCTGCGCATGGGGTGGTCTCCTCGGGTGGGGGTCGCGGTCCCGCGAGGGTGCCACGCCACGGCGGCGTCCGGGGGACGCTCAGGCGAACGTCCAGACCATCAGCTCGGTCGACACCGCCGCGACGACGGTGGCGGCCGCCTGCGCCTCCGGGCCGTCGACGACGAGGGTGTCGCCCGCGGACAGCGGCTCGGCCAGGCTGAAGCGCAGCAGCGCCCCGGTGGTCACGAAGACGTGGCGCAGGCTGCCCGGCGGTGAGGTGTCCGGACCCAGCGCGAGCTCCTGGCCGGCCTGGAGACGGACGACCTGGAGCGCGGCTCCGGTGGTGCCGAGTCGCAGCGGGGCGTCCTCGCCGACGACAACCCCGGGACCGGCGGCGAGCAGCGCCGCCCGTCCGTCGAGGTGCACCGGGGCCGGGGTGGTCGCGGCGTACGACGGGGGCCGGCCGGGCTCGTCGGGCACGAGCCAGGTCTGGACGAACCGCGACGGGACGCCGGGCGCGGCCGTCTCGGCGTGCTCGACGCCGGACCCGGCCGACAGCAGGGCGAGCGACCCGGCGGCCAGGCGGCGGTCGGTGCCGAGGGAGTCGGAGTGGTCCACCGCGCCCTCGACGACCCACGTGAGGATCTCGAGGTCCTCGTGGTGGTGGGTCTCGAAGCCGCGCCCGGCCCCCAGGACGTGGTCGTCGTGGCAGACCATCGGCCCCAGCCGCAGCCGGTCGGGGTCGTAGTGCGGCCCGAACGAGAGCGCGTGCCGGGTCAGCCGCCCCGCGTCCCTGCTCGTGAAACGCGCCATTCCCCGTCGGATCTCCACCGTCACGGGCATCATTGTGCCCGTGTCCGCTGCAGGGTCCGGCCAGGTCACCCCGCCGGGCGCGGGGCTCCCCGTGCTGCCCCCGGGGTTCCGCTTCGGCGTGACCAGCTCGGCCTACCAGGTCGAGGGCGCGACCGGCGCCGACGGGCGGGGGCCGAGCGTGTGGGACACCTTCGCGCGGGTGCCGGGCGTCGTCGCGGACGGCACCACCGGGGACGTCGCCGCCGACCACTTCCACCGGTTCGAGGAGGACGCGGCGCTCCTCGGCCGGCTCGGCGTCGACGACTACCGCTTCTCGGTCTCCTGGACCCGGGTCCAGCCGGACGGACGCGGGCCGCTCGAGCCCCGCGGGCTGGACTTCTACGACCGCCTGGTCGACCGGGTGCTCGAGGCCGGCGTCTCGCCGGTCGCCGTCCTGCACCACCACGACCTGCCGCAGGGCCTCGAGGACGACGGCGGCTGGCTGAACCCGGAGACGGTGCACCGCTTCGCCGAGCACGCCTCCGTGGTCGCCGCACGTCTCGCGGACCGGGTCGCCGCCTGGATCCCGGTCTACGAGCCCGCCGTGATGGGCGTCCTGGGCTACGGCAACGGCGCCTACGCCCCCGGGCGGTCGCTCTACTTCGACGGGCTCTGGGCCGCGCACCACCTGCTGCTCGGTCACGGCCACGCCACCGTCGCGCTCCGGGCGGCCGGGGCCCGCGAGGTCGGCTGCGCCAACAACCACTCCCCGATGTGGCCGGCCAGCGAGGACGCCGCCGACGTGGGTGCGACCAAGCTGTTCGACTCCGTCTGGAACGGGCTCTACCTCGAGCCGATGCTGCTCGGGCGCTACCCCGCCGACCTGGCCCCGCTGATGGAGGACCTGGTCTCCCCGGGCGACCTGGCCATGATCCGTCAGCCGCTGGACTTCTACGGCGTGAACTACGACGGGCCGCTGCGCGTGGCCGCCGCCGCCGAGGACGCCCCCGCCCCCTGGCAGGTGCTCGAGCCGATGGGCCACCCGACCACCGACGACGGCCGGGCGGTCGTGCCGGACGCGCTGCGGGAGTGGCTCGTCATCCTCCGCGCCCGGTTCCGCGCGGCGCTGCCCCCGATCATGGTCACCGAGGTCGGCTGTGCGGTCGACGTCGAGCCGGACGCCGACGGGGTCGTGCACGACGAGGCCCGCGACGACTACCACCGCGCCCACCTCCAGGCCGTGGCCGAGGCCGTGCGCCGCGGGGTCGACGTCCGCGGCTACCACGCCCGCGGCCTGTTGGACGGCTTCGAGTGGACCGCCGGCCACGCCCACCGGTACGGCTTCGTCCACGTCGACCACGCGACCGGGGAGCGGACGCCCACGGTGTCCTTCGACCGGTACGCCGCGCTGATCGCGGCGCAGCCCCGGCACGCGGGATAGGACGGTCGGAAGTCCCCGGTCGGCCGGGGACTTCCGAACATGTCGGGCTTTGCAAAGGCCGACATGTTCAGAACTTGCCCGTCAAGTACGGCCCCCGGAGGGCCGCGTCAGCGGCGCCCGAGCCCCCGCACGGTCCAGCCGGCGGCGCGCCACGGCGCCGGGTCGAGCGTGGTGCGGCCGTCGAGGAGCAGGGGGCGGCGTACGGCGGCGCCGACCGCGACCGGGTCGGCGGCCGCGAACTCGGGCCACTCGGTCAGGTGCAGCAGCAGGTCGGCGCCGCGGGCGGCCTCGAGGGCCGAGCCGACGTGGTCGAGGTCGGGCGCCATCCGGCGGCCGGTCTCGCGGGCTGCGGGGTCGTAGACGGCCACCGAGGCGCCGCGCGCGTGCAGCGCGGAGGCCACGGCGAGCGCGGGGGAGTCGCGCACGTCGTCGCTGCCGGGCTTGAACGCCGCGCCCCAGACGCCGATCCGGGCCCGCGTGACCGAGCCGCCGAGCATGGCGGTGGCGGCGGCGACCGTACGGCTGCGCTGGCGCAGGTTGACGTCGTCGACGACCCCGAGCAGGTCGGCCATGCTGTCGACGCCGAGCTCGCCGGCGCGGTGGCCGAAGGCGCGGACGTCCTTGGGCAGGCAGCCGCCGCCGAACCCGATGCCGGGGGACAGGAAGCGGTTGCCGATCCGCACGTCGTGGCCCAGCGCCTCGGTCAGGGCGACCACGTCGGCCCCGGCGGCGTCGCACACCTCGGCGACGGCGTTGACGAAGGAGACCTTGGTGGCCAGGAACGCGTTGGCCGAGACCTTGACCAGCTCGGCGGTGGGCAGGTCGGTGACCAGCACCGGGACCCCCGCGTCCTCGAGCGGGGAGTAGAGCTCGCGCAGCACCTTGCCAGCCAGGCCCTCGCCCTCGGGACGGTGCGTGTCGACGCCGATCACCACCCGGTCCGGGCGCAGCGTGTCCTCGACGGCGTGGCCCTCGCGCAGGAACTCGGGGTTCCAGACCAGCTCGGCGTCCGCGCCGGCGGGGGCCAGCTCGGCGACCCGGCGGGCCAGGCGGGCGGCGGTGCCGACCGGGACCGTGGACTTCCCGACGACGTACGACGGCCGGTCCAGGTGGACCGCCAGCGCCTCGACGGCCCCGTCGACCTGGGCCAGGTCGGCGCCTCGTCCGTCCCGCCGCTGCGGCGTGCCGACGCAGAGGAAGTGCAGGTCGGCGTGGGCGGCGGCGTCGGCGAGGGAGTCGGTGAAGCGCAGGCGGCCGGAGGCCACGTGGGTGGCCAGCAGGGTGTCGAGGCCCGGCTCGTGGAACGGCAGCTCGCCGCTGGCGAGCAGCGCGCGCTGGCGCGGGTCGGTCTCGACGCCGAGCACGTCGTGGCCCAGCTCGGCCAGGCAGGCGGCGTGGGTGGCGCCCAGGTAGCCACAGCCGATGACGGAGATCCTCATGCGTCCAGCGTGCGTGGTCCGGGTGACGTCCCGATACCCCTCGCGGGGGGCGACGGGTGAACGGTTCCCGACAGGACGTGGTGCCGGATCAGGCCACGGCGGCGGCCAGCCGTTCGACCATCGTGGTGAGCCGGGTCACGCTGGTGGCGACGTTCAGGCGGACGTGGCCGACGAGCCCGGGCTGGTAGGCCTGGCCGGCCGCCGGCGCCACCCCGTGCTCGACGGCGACGGCCGCCGGGTCGTCGTGGCCGTAGGCGCGCAGGTCGAGCCACGGCAGGTAGGTCGCCTCCATCCGGCGCATCCGCGCCCGCGGCAGGTGTGTCGCGACGAGGTCGTCGAGCAGGTCCCGCTGCAGCCCGAGCCGCTCCACCAGGGCCCCCCGCCACGCGTCACCCTCGCTCCAGGACACCCGGGCCGCGATCATCCCGAGCGGGGAGTAGGCGTGGTTCTGCACCAGCGGCACCCCGCGCAGCACCGCCCGGTCGGCCGGGTCGGGCGCGACGACGACCGCGCAGTGCAGCCCGGCGGTGTTGAAGGTCTTGGACGCGCTGGTCACGGTCACCGCCCGGGGGTCGAGGCTCCCGTACGGCGTGAACCCCAGCCCGTGCGGAAGGTCCGGCAGCACGAGCGGGCCGTGGATCTCGTCGGCGACGACGCGCGCGCCGTAGCGGTCGGCCAGGTCCCGCAGGGCCTCGAGCTCGGCCCGGCGGGGGACCCGGCCCAACGGGTTGTGCGGGTTGCAGAGCAGCAGGGTGCGGGCGCCGGCGGCGAACGCCCCCTCGACGGC
Organism: Nocardioides sp. AX2bis; assembly: GCF_902506435.1. Lineage (GTDB taxonomy): Bacteria > Actinomycetota > Actinomycetes > Propionibacteriales > Nocardioidaceae > Nocardioides. Next base: position 82,785 of record NZ_LR733215.1, read on the forward strand.
CGCCAGGTCGAGCCCGGCGGACTCCTGGTCGGGCGCGTCGGGGTCGGTGGTGACGAAGACCGCCTCCCGCCCGGTGGCGGCGACGATGTCGCGGAACGGGGGGTAGCAGGGCAGCGGCACCACGACCGGCCCCGGCGGGCACAGCGTCTCGAGCACCAGCCGGATCCCGGCGATCACGTCACCGGTGACCACACAGGCGTCCGGCTCGACGGCGTGGTCCCAGTGCCGGTGCGCCCACCCGGCGTACGCCTCCCCGACCCCGAGGTCGCCGAGCGGGGCGTAGCCGGCCGTGCCCCGGCGCACGGCGGCGGCGACCGCCTCGGCCACCGGCACCGCGACCTCGTAGTCCATCTCGGCGACGAACGCCGGCAGCACCCCCGGCGCGACCGAGCCCCACTTCAGGGGCAGGGCGTCGCGGATCGTGTCGTCGGGCAGGTCGCGGACCAGGTCGCTCACGGCGCCGACGCTACGCGGGGGCGCCGACAGGTGCGTCGACCGAGGGACGGTCCGGCAGGCGGTCGCCGAGGCCGGCGGCCACGCGGGTGCCCTGCTCGATCGCGCGCTCGGCGTCCAGCTCGGCGGCCAGGTCGGCCCCGCCGACCAGGTGCAGGCGCGGCCGGCCGGCCTCGGGCAGCGCGGCCAGCGCGTCGTACAGGCCCCGGACGGACTCCTGACCGGCGCAGAGCACGACGTGGTCGACCTCGAGGACCCGTTCGGCGCCGTCGACCACGACGTGCAGCCCGGCGTCGTCGACGTGGGTGTAGGTCACCCCGCGGACCTGCTCGACCCCGGACTGCTTCAGCACCGCGCGGTGCGCCCAGCCCGACGTCTTCCCGAGGTCGCGGCCGATGGTCGAGGTCTTGCGCTGGAGCAGCGTCACCTGGCGGGCGGGGGTGCGGGGGGTGCGCCCGGTCAGCCCGCCGGGGTGCTCCGCGGGGTCACCGACGCCCCAGTGGTCCTTCCAGTCCTGGAGCGTCTCGGTCGGGTCGTGGGCCAGGAAGTGGCTGGTGTCGACGCCGATCCCGCCGGCCCCGACCACCGCGACCCGCGCGCCGGGGACGATCTCGCCGGAGAGGACCTGGGCGTAGGTGACGACGCTGGGGTGGTCGACGCCCTCGAGGTCGGGGACGCGCGGCTCGACGCCGGTGGCGACGACGACCTCGTCGAAGCCGCGCAGGTCGGCGACGGACGCGCTGGTGGACAGGCGCACGTCGACGCCGAGGACGTCGAGCCGGCGCGCGTAGTAGCGCAGCGTGTGGGCGAAGTCCTCCTTGCCGGGCACGGCCATCGCGTAGCGGAACTGCCCGCCGATCTCGGGGCGCTGCTCGAAGAGCGTCACGGCCAGGCCGCGCTCGGCGGCCGAGACGGCGGTGGCCAGCCCGGCGGGCCCGGCGCCGACGACCGCGACCCGGGCCCGGGAGCGGGTGGGGGCCAGCACCAGCGTGGTCTCGCGGCACGCCCGCGGGTTGACCAGGCAGGAGGCCGTGCGGTTGGCGAAGGCGTGGTCGAGGCAGGCCTGGTTGCAGGCGATGCAGGTGTTGATCTCGTCCGCGCGCCCGGCCGCGGCCTTGGCCACGAACGTCGGGTCGGCCAGCAGCGGCCGGGCCATCGAGACCAGGTCGGCCTGGCCGGTGGCCAGCACCTCCTCGGCCATCTCGGGGGTGTTGATCCGGTTCGACGCGCAGACCGGGACGACGTGGCCCGACGCGTGCAGGTCGGCCCGGAGCCGGGCGGTGGCGTCGCGCCAGGCCCCCGGCGGGACCTGCGTGATGATCGTGGGCACCCGCGCCTCGTGCCAGCCGATGCCGGTGTTGAGCACGGTGACGCCGGCGCCGACCAGGCGCTGGGCCAGCTCCAGGACCTCCTCCCAGGTCTGCCCGCCCTCGACCAGGTCGAGCAGGGAGATCCGGTACACGACCGGCAGGTCGCCGCCGACCAGCTCGCGGGTGCGGCGCACGACCTCGAGCGGGAAGCGCATCCGCTTCTCGGCGCTCCCGCCCCAGGCGTCGGTCCGGTCGTTGGTGCGCGAGGCGAGGAACTGGTTGATCAGGTAGCCCTCCGAGCCCATCACCTCGACCGCGTCGTAGCCGGCCTTCACGGCCAGCGCCGCGGTGCGGGCGAAGTGGGTGGCGGTCCGGTCGACGCCGCGCGACGACAGCGCGCTCGGGCGGAACGGCGTGATCGGCGACTTCCGGCGCGAGGCCGAGACGCTGAACGGGTGGTAGCCGTACCGCCCGGCGTGCAGCACCTGCAGCGCGATCGCCCCGCCCTCGTCGTGGACGGCTCCGGTGACCTCGCGGTGGCGCATCGCCTGGAGCCGCGTGGTCATCTCGGAGGCCAGCGGCTTGAGCCAGCCGCGCTTGTCAGGGGCGTAGCCGCCGGTGACGATCAGGCCGACGCCGCCGCGGGCCCGTTCGGCGACGTACGCCGCCAGCCGCGGGAGGTCGCGGACGGTGTCCTCGAGCCCGGTGTGCATCGAGCCCATCACCACGCGGTTGCGGAGCGTGAGGCCGCCGGCGCCCGTGCCGTCGCCGCCGAGCGTGATCGGCTCGAGCAGGTGGGGGTACGGGGTGTCGGTGGGGTCGGTGCCCGTGGGTTCGGTGCCGGCGGTGGGGTCGGTCATGCGTGTGCCTCCAGGTACTCGGTGAGCCAGGTGACCCAGAACCGCTCCAGGCCGATCCCGCCGCGCAGCACCAGGTGCCGGTCGAGGTCGGGGCCGGCCAGCGCGGCGGGGTCCGGGTAGTCGCGGTCGGCCAGCTGCTCGTAGTGCGCCAGCCGGGCGGTGTGCTCGCCCAGCTGGTCGCGCACGAGGTCGAGCACCGCTGCGCGGTCGCCGTACGACGCCCCGCGCAGCTTGACGGCCAGCTCGCTGCGGAAGGTCTCCATCGGCGTCGGCTCCGCCAGCCAGACGGCGAGGGCGTCCTCGCCGTCCGGGGTGACGGTGAAGGTGCGCTTGTCGGGCCGCCCGACCTGGGGCACGGTCTCGACCGAGACCCAGCCGTCGGCCTCCATCCGCGCCAGCACGCGGTAGATCTGCTGGTGGGTGGCGTGCCAGAAGTAGCCCAGCGAGCGCTCGAACCGGCGGGTCAGCTCGAGCCCGGAGCCGGGCTGCTCGCGCAGCGCGACCAGCAGCACGTGCTCGAGGGCCATGCCGTCATGGTGCCGCACCTATGCAACGAGTTGCAAGAGGGGCGGATGGCGTGGGTCTTCACCTCAGCCCACGGGTGCGACCGACCGCTTGGAGCCCAGCTCCACGCCGGCGGCGTCGAGGAAGGTCAGCCTGACTGCCCTGGTGGAGGCGGCCTCGGGCAGGGCGGCGCCGTAGCCGAGCGAGTCCGGCCGCACCGGGAGCGTCCGGTCGACCCCGTCCCCGGTCACCCGGACCGCGACGGCGTCGGCGTACGGCGAGACCCCGTAGACGATCGGGTTCCGCTGGTCGTCGAAGAACCCGCCGAGCTGGTCGGGCCGCGTGACCAGGAGGGTCGACCTCCCGTCGGGTCCGACCACCAACGGGTCGCAGCCGTACTCGAGCTGGTCCTCCGTCGGGACGCCGGTGCCGTCCCACGCGCCCTCACCGTGGCTGACGGCGTAGCAAGTCTTGCCGGTCGAGGACCCGGCGATCCACAGCGCGAAGTGACCGGTCCGGTCGTCGAACTCGGCGACCAGCAGCGGGTCCTCGAGCCGGCCCAGGCCGTAGCCCGTGGTGTCGGGGGACTCGGCGAAGCCGAGGATCGCCTCCTTGACGACCTCGCCCGGGCCGCTGAGGGCGAAGGCGGTCCCGGCGCCGGCGGTGAGGGCCAGCAGCCCCGAGGCCGACAGGGCCACCACCCGCCGACGGCGGCGGGGAGGGGCGGTCGGCTGCTCGGCCAGGATCCTGGCCAGCGCGGTCGTCGACCACTGCGGGTCGAGCTCCTGCGGGGTGGGGGCGAGACGGCTCACGGTGTCGTGGTGGTTCATCGGGTGCTCCCGTTGTTCATGGCCACGCTGGTGGCGGTGGGACGTGCAGAGGGGTGGGCGGCGGCGCCGTGCTCCAGCGCCTGGCGGGCCCGGTGGGCGCGGACCCGGAGGGTGCCGCTGCGGATGCCGACGACGGCGGCCGCCTCGGCGGTCGTCAGTCCGTCCCACGCCAGCAGGAGCAGGGCCTCGCGCTGCTCGTCGGGCAGAGCGGCGAGGGCGTGGAGCGCCTCCTGCCGCTCGGCGGCGACGACGCCCGCGTCCTCGGCGGCCGCGGCCGCGGCCGACAGCAGGAGCAGGCGGTCGTGGAGCGCCGTACGACGTCCCGCCGCGCGACGGTGGTTGCCGACGACCTTGCGGGCGGCGCCGATCAACCAGGCGATCGGCGGTTCCGGGACGTCGGCCCACCGTCGCCAGGCCTGCAGGAACGTCTCCGCCACCACGTCCTGGACGTCGGCGGGCGGCACGTGGCGGCGGACGTACGCGGCGACGCGCGGCCCGTCGCGCCCCCAGGAGCGGGTGAACTCGTCGCGGTGGTCGTGGATGCTCATGTCTCAGTAGTGTCCGGCCGGTCCGTGGGTGTTACCGCGACCGACGACGGCGTGCCGTCAGCCCCACCGGCCCCAGGAATCCGGCCCAGGCGACCCGATCCCGGCCCCGGTGCCGCTCGAGCTGCGCCCGGTCCTGAACCGGATCAAGCGCGCGCAGGGCCAGCTCGGCGGTGTCCTGCGGATGGTCGAGGAGGGCCGGGACCTCGAGTCCGTGGTCCAGCAGCTCAAGGCGGTCGGTGGCGCGCTCGACCGCGCCGGCTTCGCGCTGGTCGCCCTCGACCTGCGCCGCAGCCTGGCCGAGGGTGAGGAGCTGGACGACGAGCGCCTCGCCGAGATCGAGAGGCTGGTCCTGTCGCTGGCCTGATCCCGCGGCGGGGTTACCGACCGGTAATGTCCGGCAGCATGAGTCAGGCCCTCGCCCTGTGGCAGCGCGCCACCAGCCTCCCGGTCGTGGGCGCGAGCCTCGGTCGCCGCGCGTTCTCCTTCGGCTTCGCGCAGAAGGCGCCGTACTTCCGCACGGTCCGACCCCGCTTCACCGAGCTGCGTCCCGACCACGCCGAGCTGGTCGTGCCCAAGCGCCGCTCGGTGCAGAACCACCTCGGCACGGTGCACGCGATCGCGCTGTGCAACGGCCTCGAGGCGGCGATGGGCGCGCTGGCCGAGGTGTCGATCCCGGCCGACAAGCGCTGGATCCCGAGGGGGATGGAGGTGGCCTACACCGCCAAGGCGACCAGCGACATCACCTGCATCGCCGAGACCGACCGGGGGCAGTGGACCGGCGACGACCCCGACGTGCCCGTGCGGGTACGCGGGGTGCGCGACGACGGGACCGTCGTGGTCGAGGGCGTCATCCGGCTCTGGGTGACGCCGCGGCGCTGAGGTCCGGGGACCTCAGATGCCGCCGCCGGTGCTCTGGCCGCCCTGCATGTTGCCGACGTCGGTGAGGTCGATCGGGCTGGTCTCGCCGACCAGACGACGCTGCACGATCGTGGCCAGGCCGCTCAGCAGCAGGTTCAGCACGATGTAGATGGTGGCGACGACCACGGCGACCTGGAACTGGTTGCCCAGCTCGGTCCAGATCGACCGGCCGACGTAGGTCAGGCCGGGGGCGGCGATGTAGAAGCCCAGGCTGGTGTCCTTGAGAGCGACCACCAGCTGGCTGATCAGCGCAGGCAGCATGATCTTCACCGCCTGCGGCAGCAGCACGATGCTCATCACCTGGGTCTTGCGCATGCCGATCGCGTACGCGGCCTCGCCCTGGCCCTTCGGCACGGCCAGCACGCCGGCGCGGAGGATCTCCGCGACCACGGCGCCGTTGTAGAGCATCAGCCCGATGACCAGGGACCAGTACGGTCCGATCCCGTCACCGACGCCGTAGGCGAAGAAGATGAAGACGATCAGCAGCAGCAGCGGGACGGCGCGGAAGAACTCGACCACCGCCCAGCAGGGCCAGCGCAGCCAGGCGTGGTCCGAGAGCTTGCCGACACCGAAGACCACGCCGAACACCAGGGCCAGCGCGATGGCGGCGACGGCCTGCGTCAGCGTGGTCCAGGTGCCCTGCCCGAGCACCTGCAGGAACGCCGGGGTGACGACGAACTCCCACGGGTCGTAGTCGAGCTCGCCGTTGGTCCACAGCACCCACAGCACGGCTCCGGCCAGCACGAGCAGCGCCAGCACGGTGGCGACGGTGTAGAGGCGGTGCCGGGCGACGGTGCGCGGCCCGGGGGTGTCGAAGAGGACGTTGCTCATCGGGCCGCCTTCCAGCGTCGCTCGAGGCCGAAGGCGCCGAGGCTGATCAGCTCGACGACGATGATGTAGCCGAGGGCGAAGGTGGCGAAGATCAGGAGCCGGTCGTCGGCGTTGTTGTTGGTGAAGCCCCGCATCCGCGCGGTGGCCTCGAGCAGGCCGAACGCAGCCGCGACCGAGGTGTTCTTCGTGAGCGCGATCAGGACGCTGGCCAGCGGCGGGACCACGGCGCGGAACGCCTGCGGCAGCACGACGTTGGTCATGTTCTGGCCGAAGGTCAGGCCGATCGCGCGGGCGGCCTCGGCCTGGCCGAGCGGCACGGAGTTGATGCCTGCGCGCAGGGCCTCGCAGACGAACGCCGAGGTGTAGAAGGTCAGCGCGATGACGCCCTTGAGCAGGAACGGCGTGTCGGTCAGGTAGCCGACGTTGGGGATCGCGATGAAGACGAAGAGGAACACGATCAGCAGCGGGGTGTTGCGCACGACGTTGACGTAGACGCCGGCGGCCCGGCGCAGCACGGCCACCGGCCCGACCCTCATGGCGGCCAGGAGCGTGCCCAGGACCAGCGAGGCCAGCCCGGAGATCAGGGCGAGCTGGATGGTGAGCCAGAAGGCGCTCAGCACCAGGTCGAAGTTGCTGGTGACGTCGTCCACCGCGGTTCCTCTCGACGTGCGGGGCGGGGCGGACCTGCTCGGTCCGCCCCGCCCGGGTTCAGCGGATCAGGAGGGCGCGGCTGCGCCCGGCGGTCAGGCCGCCGCGCACTCGTCCATGGCCGGGGGCTCGGGGGTCTCGACGCCGGACTGGCCCAGGGTGGCCTCGAAGGCCGCGGCCCAGGTGCCGTCCTCCTCCGCCGCCGTGATCGTGTCGGTGATCCACTGGCACATCTCCGGGGAGTCGGACGAGTAGCCCACGCCGTACCGCTCCTCGGAGAAGGGCTCGACGACGACCTTGAGGTCGTCGGGCGCCTCGGCGGCGTAGCCGAGCAGGATCGCACCGTCGGTGGTCATCGCGTCGATGCTGCCGTTGAGGACCTGGTCGACGCACTCGGAGTAGGTGTCGAACCCGCGGGGGGTGGCGCCCTCCTGCTCGATGTTGTCCAGCGAGGTCGAGCCGGTCACCGAGCACACCTCGGTTCCCTCGACGTCGCCGATCGTCTCGATCTCGGAGTCGGTCGGCACGAGCAGCTGCTGGCCGGTGACGTAGTACGGACCGGCCTGGCCGACGATCGCGCGGCGCTCGTCGGTGATGGAGTACGAGGCGATGACGAGGTCGACCTCGCCCTCCTGGAGGAACGGCTCCCGGTTGTCCGAGATCGTCTCCTTCCAGGTGATGTCCTCCGGGGCGATGCCGAGGCTGGCGGCGAGCACCTTGCCCATCTCGGGGTCGAAGCCGACCGGGGCGTCGTCGGTGGCGCCCTTGAACCCGATCCCGGGCTGGTCGTACTTCACGCCGATCGTGATCTCGCCGGACTCGGCGAGCTCGGCCATCCGGCTGCCCTCCTCGAACTGCGAGGCGGCGTCCTCCTGGACCTCCACGTCGGGGGTGTCGCTGGAGCCGCTGGAGCCGGCGTCACCGCAGGCGGCCAGGGCGGTCGAGAGACCCACGGCCACGGCCGCGAGCTTGAGACGGTGGATGCGCATGTGCGTTCTCCTAGGGGTTCAGTGCTTGAGGATCTTGCCCAGGAAGTCCTGGGCGCGGGCGGTGCGCGGGTTGGTGAAGAACTCGTGGGGGGTGTTCTCCTCGGCGATCGCGCCGTCGGCCATGAAGACGACGCGGTGGGCCGCGGTGCGAGCGAAGCCCATCTCGTGGGTGACCACGACCATCGTCATGCCCTGCTCGGCGAGCTCGACCATGACGTCGAGGACCTCCTTGATCATCTCCGGGTCCAGCGCCGAGGTCGGCTCGTCGAAGAGCATCACCTTGGGGTCCATCGCCAGCGCGCGGGCGATGGCCACGCGCTGCTGCTGGCCGCCGGAGAGCTGGGCGGGGTACTTCTGCGCCTGGTGGGCGATGCCGACCCGCTCCAGCAGCTCCATCGCCCGCTTGTCGGCGTCGGCCTTCTTCACGCCCCGGACCTTGATCGGGCCGAGCGTGACGTTCTCGAGGATCGTCTTGTGGGCGAAGAGGTTGAAGCTCTGGAAGACCATGCCGACCTCGGCGCGCAGGTTCGCCAGGGCCTTGCCCTCGGCCGGCAGCGGCTGGCCGTCGAGCGTGATCGAGCCGTCGTCGATGGTCTCGAGCCGGTTGATCGCGCGGCACAGCGTCGACTTTCCCGAGCCCGACGGGCCGATCACGACGACGACCTCGCCGCGCTTGATCGACAGGTCGATGTCCTGGAGCACGTGCAGCGCACCGAAGTGCTTGTTGACCTTCTCCAGCACGACGAGGGGCTGTCCGGTCGCGGCGTTGATCTCGCGGTCCTGCTGCACGGTCATGCGGCGCACCCTAGCCATCCCGAGGGACCTCCGGCCATGTCGGAGGACCCGGGTGGCCTAGTCGTGACCCGGCTGTGACCGGACCACCCCGACGGGCGAAGGTGCCCTAGGGTTCTTCGATCGTCCGCCCCGAGCCCCGAGGAGCTCCCCGTGATCGGTCTGATCGGGATCGTCCTGTCCCTCGCGCTGCTGATCCTGTTCGCCTACCGCGGCGTCAACGTGATCATCCTGGCGCCGCTGATGGCGCTGCTCGCGACCGTCTTCGCCGGCGGCGTGCCCCTGCTGGCCACCTACACCCAGGTGTTCATGCCGGCGCTCGGCGGCTACGTCATCACCTACTTCCCGCTGTTCCTGCTCGGCGCCATCTTCGGCAAGCTGATGGACGACTCGGGCTCCGCGCGCGCGATCGCGTACTTCATCGTCGACAAGCTCGGCGGCAGCCGCGCGATCCTCGCCGTCGTCCTGGCCTGCGCGGTCCTGACGTACGGCGGGGTGTCGCTGTTCGTGGTCGCCTTCGCCGTCTTCCCGATCGCGGCGGCGATGTTCCGCGAGGCCGGCGTGCCCAAGCGGCTGATCCCGGCCTCGATCGCGCTCGGCTCGTTCACCTTCACGATGACCGCGCTGCCCGGCACCCCGCAGATCCAGAACGCGATCCCGGCGCCGTTCTTCGGCACCGACGCCTTCGCCGCCCCCGGGCTGGGCATCATCGCCGCCGTCATCATGTTCGGCGGCGGCACGTGGTGGCTGGGGCACCGCTCGAAGAAGCTCCAGGCCGCGGGGGAGGGCTACCTCGACGCGGGGGACACCGCCAAGGCCGAGAAGGCGGCCGCCGCCGCCGGTACCGCGACGAAGGTGGAGGCCGGGACGGCCGCCACCGACACCCGCCCGCGGCCCTCGGCCCTGCTGGCCTTCCTGCCGATCGTCGTGGTGATCGCGGTCAACCTGCTGCTGGTGCGGCTGGTCTTCCCGGCGATGGACACCTCCTACCTGGCCGAGGACGCGTACGGGGCCACCGACCTCGAGACCGTCGGCGGCATCTGGGCGATCGTGGTCGCCCTCGTGGTGGCCTGCCTGCTCGTCGTCGCGCTGAACTGGACCCGCCTGGCCGACCTGAGGAAGATCATCAACGAAGGCAGCTTCGCCTCGTTCCTGCCGATCTTCAACACCGCCTCCGAGGTCGGGTACGGCGCCGTCATCGCCGCCCTGCCGGCCTTCCGGATCGTCCGGGACGCGGTGCTCGGGATCTCCAACAACCCGGTCATCTCGCTGGCGGTCTCGGTCAACGTGCTGGCCGGCATCACCGGCTCCGCCTCGGGCGGGATGAGCATCGCGCTGCAGGCCCTGGGTGAGCAGTTCCGCGGGCTGGCCGAGGACCAGGGGATCAGCCTGGAGCTGATGCACCGCGTCACCGTGCTGGCCGCCGGCGGCTTCGACGCCCTGCCGCACAACGGCGCGGTGATCACGGTGCTGGCCATCTGCGGGCTCACGCACCGCCAGTCCTACAAGGACATCTTCGTCGTGGCCGTGGTGATCCCGGTGGCCGCGCTGGTCACCGTGATCCTGCTCGGCACCGCCTTCGGCGGGTTCTGAGGTGCCCGCGCCGGGGGTCGCCCGGGACCTGCTGGTCGCGCTGGGCCTGGTCGTGGCCCTGCTCGTCGTGGCGCGCCTGGTCGACCGGGACGCCTGGTCGCAGCCGGGCACCTGGTTGCTGGTCCCGGTCGCGGTCGGGGTCGTGATGGCGCGGCGGGGCGTACGCCGGGCGGTGCTGCCGCCGGACGGGGACGACTGGGACGACGGGCGTGGCAGCCCGCGCGGCTGACCCGCCGTACCCTGGGAGCGCCATGACTGCTGCTCCCGGTTTCGAGACGCTCGCTGCGCTCGCTCCTCAACCTCCGTCCCCCCGCACCTACGAGGTCAAGACCTACGGGTGCCAGATGAACGTCCACGACTCCGAGCGCCTCACCGGGCTGCTCGAGCAGGCCGGGTACGCCGCCGCCTCGCGCGGCGAGCAGGCCGACGTGGTCGTCTTCAACACCTGCGCGGTGCGCGAGAACGCCGACAACAAGCTGTACGGCAACCTCTCCCACCTCGCGCCGGTCAAGGCCGCCCGGCCGGGGATGCAGATCGCCGTCGGCGGGTGCCTGGCGCAGAAGGACCGCGACACGATCACCGCCCGCGCGCCCTACGTCGACGTCGTCTTCGGCACCCACAACATCGGCGCGCTGCCGGTGCTGCTCGAGCGCGCCCGGGTCGCCGAGGAGGCACAGGTCGAGATCCTCGAGTCGCTCGACGTGTTCCCCTCGACGCTGCCGACCAAGCGCGACTCGGCGTACGCCGCCTGGGTCTCGGTGTCGGTGGGCTGCAACAACACGTGCACGTTCTGCATCGTCCCGGCGCTGCGTGGCAAGGAGAAGGACCGCCGGCCCGGCGAGATCCTGGCCGAGGTCGAGGCGCTGGTCGCCGAGGGCGTGACCGAGGTGACGCTGCTGGGGCAGAACGTGAACGCCTACGGCGTGGAGTTCGGTGACCGCCAGGCGTTCTCGAAGCTGCTGCGCGCGTGCGGTCAGGTCGAGGGGCTGGAGCGGGTGCGCTTCACCTCGCCCCACCCGGCGGAGTTCACCGACGACGTGATCGAGGCGATGGCCGAGACGCCGACGGTGATGCCGCAGCTGCACATGCCGCTGCAGTCCGGCTCGGACCGCGTGCTCAAGGCGATGCGCCGGTCGTACCGCCGCTCGAAGTTCCTCGGGATCATCGAGCGGGTGCGCGCGGCCATGCCCGACGCGGCGATCACCACCGACATCATCGTGGGCTTCCCCGGCGAGACCGAGGAGGACTTCGTGCAGACGCTCGAGGTGGTGCGGGAGGCGCGCTTCGCCGGCGCCTTCACCTTCCAGTACTCCCAGCGCCCGGGCACGCCCGCCGCGACCATGGCCGACCAGGTGCCGCCGGAGGTCGTCAAGGACCGGTACGAGCGCCTCGCCGCCGAGGTCAACCAGATCGCCTGGGAGGAGAACCAGCGGCTGGTCGGACGCCGGGTCGAGCTGCTGGTCAGCGAGGGGGAGGGGCGCAAGGACGCCGCCACCGCCCGGCTCTCGGGCCGCGGACCGGACAACCGGCTGGTCCACTTCGCGCTGCCCGAGGGCGAGCGGCCGCGGCCCGGTGACGTGGTGACGGTGGAGATCACCTACGCCGCGCCGCACCACCTCGTGGCCGACGGGCCGGTGCTGGGGCTGCGTCGGACGCGCTCGGGCGACGCGTGGGACGCCCGCCAGGGCAGGCCCGCTCCCGCGGCCGGGGTGGGACTGGGGATGCCCGCCGTGGGCGTCCCGGCGCCGCTGCCGCCGGCGCCGGCCTGCAGCTGAGGCCTCGGTCGGCCGTCAGCTGTCGCGCTCGTAGGACGGCCCGGGCTCGTAGGGCGTCTCCTTCGAGCGGGGGTCGCGCGAGTTGTAGCCCGCGACCGGCGGGATCGGCGCGTCGGGCAGCTCGCCGTCCTCGTCGGCGGCGGGACCCGGCGAGGTGTCGAGCTGGCCGTCGGTGCCGTGCTGTCCCGGGCCGGTGGCCCCCTCGCGCTCGCTGCTGACGCCCATGTCGCCCGCGGCCCCGTCGGGGCCGGTGGCGTTGGGGTTGGAGGCGACGAGCTCGTCCTCGCCCGGCTGACCGGTCTTCTCGCTCATGCGCCGACCCTACGGGCGCCTGGGCCCGCGTGGGGCCGCACCTGTGGATGACGCCGGCGGGCGGGGCGCCGGTCGGGCGATGCTGGCGGCGTGGACGTGGTGGAGGTGCTGGCCGAGCTCGGGGGCGTGGCCACCCGCGCCCAGCTGCGGGGCCGGTGCGACGACCACCAGCTCTTGGCCGCCCGGGAGGCCGGGCTCGTGGTCCGGCTCTCCCGAGGCAGGTACGTCCTGCCCGGCGTAGCGCAGGCGCCCCGGTTGGCACACGCGGCTGGTGCTGTCCTCTCCCACCGCAGCGCGGCCGCGCAGCACGGATGGGGCGTGGCCGTCGTGCCTCCTCGACCGGATGTGGTCGTCCCGCAGAACCGCCGCGTCGACGCGGCCGTGCGCCGGACGGTGACTCTCCACCGTGGCTGGCTGGAGGGGGAAGTCGTCGACGTCGGCGGTATCCGGACCACGTCCGTCGATCGCACGATCACAGACTGCTTACGGGCCCTTCCGTTCAACGAAGCGCTCGCCATCGCCGACTCGGCGCTCCGGGCAGGCGTCACGCACCGTCGGATGGTGCAGCTGGCCTCGGCGACGAAAGGTCCCGGTTCGATGCAGGCGCGCCGCGTGGCTGAGCAGGCGAGCATCAAGGCGGCGAACCCGTTCGAATCGGTCCTGCGGGCTATCGCCCTGGGTGTGGAAGGACTCAGTGTCAGGCCACAGTCCGAGCTGTGGTCCGGTGCGGTCTTCCTGGGGCGACCCGACCTCGTGGACCACCATCTCAAGATCGTGCTCGAGGCCGACTCGTTCACGTGGCACGGCAATCGGACCGCGCTTGCTCACGACTGCCGCCGCTACGACGAGATGGTCGCGGCCGGTTGGCTCGTGCTCCGGTTCGCCTACGAGCAGGTCATGGGCGACCCGGGTTGGGTGGCCGAGGTGCTGACCCGCTCGGTGCTCCTGCGTAGCAATGGGCTGGCCGCCACGGGCTGACCTGGGGCGACGCGCCCCGTGCTCCGGGATGGTCGACGGTTGCTACGCAGGAGCAACGGTGCCGCCTCAGACGGGGGACTCGTCCTCGGGGTCGACGTCGTCGGCGTCCTCGTCCTCGCGGGTGGCCTTGGTGTCGGTGTCCTCGCCCTGACGCATCTCGTCGGGCAGGGCGTCGTCGACCGCGGGGTTGAGCGAGGGGTCGAGGTCGGCGGGGACGGCGTCGCTGCGCTCCGCGCCGTCGGCGTGGTGCACCGCGTCGGCGCCGCCGGGGTCGACCTCGCCGGGCTCGGCCTCGGGCTCGGGCTTCGGACCGGGTGCCTGGCTGTTCATGACGTCTCCTCGAGAAGATCGGGGCTGAACCCGAAGGTCGTGTAGGGCGCGACAGCGCCCCCGCGAAGGCTAGCGAGGACCTGCCGCTCGTGAGGCACCACGGGGTCGGGCAGCTCGTCGAGACCGTCGAGCGGGCACCACCTCAGGCCGGCCGACTTGTCCGGCTCCTGCAGCGACGGCTCGCCCTGCCAGTCGCGGGCCAGGAAGAAGAAGTCCACCCGCTCGTCGATCGGCTCGCCGCCGCGGGTGCGCTGCATGGTGGTGACGAACGTCAGCTCGCCGACCTCGACACCGATCTCCTCGCGGGCCTCGCGCCGCGCCGCGTCCACCGCGGTCTCCCCGCGCTCGACGTGGCCGGCCGCCGCGGCGGCCCAATGACCGTCCATGAACCCGGTGCCGCGGCGGAGCTGCAGGAGCACCTCCGTGCCCCCTGCGGCCTCACGCAGCAGGAAGACGTAGGCGGCCGGCACGACCACGAAGCGGCCGTGGGTCGCGCTCACTGGGAGGGCTGGCCCTGCTCGGACTCCTCGGCGTTGGCCTCCTGGCTGGGAGCGTCCGCGGCGTCGCCGTCGTTGTCGCCGGGCAGCTCGCTGGAGTGCTCGCCGGGCGGGGTGCCCATCGCGGCCGGGTCGGGCGGCGCGTCGTCGGCCTCGGTGGCTGGCGTGGTGCTGGTGCCGTCCTCCGGCTCGATGGTCGGGTCGCTGGTCGAGCGGTTGCCGCTCACGGGCGGGGACCGGTCGGGCCGGTGGGACCGGTCGGACCCGTGGGACCGGTCGAGCCGGGGCCGCGGAAGTCGTCGTTCTTGCCGTCGAGCTTCTCCAGGGCCTCCTTGGCCTTGACGCTCGCCTTGCCGATCTTGTCGCCGTGCTTGCCACCGGTGCGCTTGTCGGCGGCTGCGGCGGCCTTGTCGATCCCCTGGGAGATCTTGTCGCCGTGCTGGTCGACGGCCCTGGTCAGCTTCTTCTTCGCGTCGTTGAGAAAGCTCATCGGTCCTCCTGGTGGCCGCGGCCCCGTGATCGGGACCGACACTTGCCAGACTAGCGACATGGCCCTCCCCCCGATCGTCGCCGTGGTGGGCCCGACGGCGGCCGGCAAGACCGGTCTCTCCCTCGACCTGGCCGAGCAGCTGGGGGGCGAGGTGGTCAACACCGACGCGATGCAGCTCTACCGCGGGATGGACGTCGGGACGGCCACGCTGCCCCCCGCCGAGCGGCGCGGCCTGCCCCACCACCTGCTCGACCTGCTCGACGTCACCGAGCCCGCGAACGTGGCCGCGTTCCAGGTGCTCGCCCGCGACACCATCGCCGAGGTCCGCGCCCGGGGGGCGGTGCCGGTGCTGGTGGGCGGCTCGGCGCTCTACACCCGCGCGGTCCTCGACCGGTTCGAGTTCCCCGGGACCGAGCCTGCCGTCCGCGCCCGCTGGGAGCGGCGCCTCGACGAGGTCGGCGCCCCCGCGCTGCACGCCGAGCTGGCCGTCCTCGACCCCGCCGCCGCGGTCACCATCGAGCCCGCCAACGGGCGCCGCGTCGTCCGCGCGCTCGAGGTCGGCGAGCTCACCGGTCGCTCCTACACCGCCACGCTGCCGGAGATGACGTACGTCGACCCGGCCACGGTCCAGGTCGGCCTCGCGATCGACCGCCCGGTCCTCGACGACCGGATCGCCCGCCGGGTCGAGCAGATGTATGACGCAGGGCTGCTCGACGAGGTGCGGCGGCTGCTCGACCAGGGGCTGAGGGAGGGGCTGACCGCCTCCCGCGCCATCGGCTACCGCGAGGCCGCCGCCCACCTCGCCGGCGAGCTGACCCGGGAGGAGGCGGTCGAGCGCACGGTCTTCGCGACCCGCCGCTTCGCCCGCCGCCAGATGGGCTGGTGGCGCAAGGACCCCCGGATCACCTGGGTCGAGCACGACGACCCCGACCGTCTCGCGGTGGCGCTGGACGCCGTCGCCGCGGCTACCGTGGGCCCGTGACCACCCGTACCGTCGACACCCTCGAGGACCTCGTCGCGCTGGTCGGCGAGCCGTCCGCGCGGGCCCGCGACAAGGGCCGTGACGCGCTGACCGACGTCGACCGCGACTGGCTGGCCGCCTCCCCGTTCTGCGTCCTGGCCACCGCCGACGCCGACGGCCGTTGCGACGCCTCGCCCAAGGGCGACCCCGCCGGCTGGCTCGCGCACGTCGTGGACGACCGCACCGTGGCGATCGCCGAGCGGCCCGGCAACCGCCGCGTCGACGGCTACCGCAACGTGCTGGAGAACCCGTACGTCGGGCTGCTCTTCGTCATCCCCGGCCGCGGCGACACCCTGCGCGTCAACGGCCGCGCCCGGCTGGTCAGCGACGCCCCCTGGTTCGACGACCTGGAGGTCCGCGGCCACCGTCCGCTGCTGGCGGTCGAGGTCGCGGTGGAGGACGTCTTCTTCCACTGCTCGAAGGCGTTCCTGCGCTCCGGCCTGTGGGAGCCCGCCACCTGGGAGCCGGAGGCCCGCGTACCCCGCCGGGCCGTGCTCGCCCACGCCCTCGAGCCCGACGAGCGGAGCCTCGAGGAGCTCGACGCCTACTACGGGCCGTCCTACGCCGAGGGGCTCTACTCGTGAGCGCGCCCTACCCGTTCCTGAAGGGGCACGGCACCGAGAACGACTTCGTGCTGCTGCCCGACCACGACGGCACCGTCCACGGCGGCCTCGACGAGGCCGCGTGGGAGACCCGCGTACGCGCGTTGTGCCACCGGCGGGCCGGGATCGGCGGCGACGGCGTGCTGCGCGTGGTCCGCTCCACGCGGCCCGAGGACGGGGCGTGGTTCATGGACTACCGCAACGCCGACGGCTCGGTCAGCGAGATGTGCGGCAACGGCGTGCGCGTCTTCGCCCTGCACCTGGTCCAAGAGGGCCTGGCCGACCCCGCCGCACCGATCGCGGTCGGCACCCGCGACGGCGTGAAGACCGTGACCGTCGAGGACGACGGCCGGCTGACCGTCGACATGGGCCCGACCCGCCTGCTCGGCACCACCGAGGTCTCGCTCGACGGGCGGACCTGGGCCGCCACCCACGTCGACGTCGGCAACCCCCACGCGGTGGCCTTCCTCGCCGACGGCGAGGACCTCGACGGGCTGTCGGGCCCCGGCCAGCCGCTGGCCCCGCCCACCTACGACGCCGCCGTCTACCCAGCCGGCGTCAACGTCGAGCTGGTCGTACGACGCGGTCCGCACCACGTGGCGCTGCGGGTGCACGAGCGCGGCTCGGGGGAGACCCGGTCCTGCGGCACCGGCGCCTGCGCGGTGATGGCCGCGGCGGCTGCGGCCGACGGTGCGCCGGAGGGCACGGCGTACCAGGTGGACGTCCCCGGCGGGAGCCTGTCGATCGCGGTGGTCGACGGACGGGTGCGGATGACCGGGCCGGCCGTCGTGCTCGCCCGGGGCACGACCACGCTCTGAGCCCCGACCCCGGGCGTCCTAGGCTGCGCGCCATGGACCTCCAGGGATCTGTCGCCCTCGTCACCGGCGCGGCCTCCGGCATCGGTGCCGCCGCCGCCCGCCAGCTCGCCGCCCGCGGCGCCACCGTCGTGGTGGCCGACCTGCAGGCCGACAAGGGCGAGGCGCTGGCCGCCGAGATCGGGGGCGTCTTCGCCCAGGTCGACGTCACCGACACCGAGCAGATCGCCGCCGCCGTGCGCGCGGCCTCCGACATCGCCCCGCTGCGCGCGGTGGTGAACTCGGCCGGGATCGGCTGGGCCCAGCGCACCGTCGGTCGCGACGGCACCCCGGAGTCGGCGCACTCGCTGGAGGCGTTCACCAAGGTCGTCGCGATCAACCTGATCGGCACCTTCGACGTGGTCCGCCAGGCCGCGACCGCGATGAGCCACAACGACGCCGACGCCGACGGCTGCCGCGGCGCGATCGTCAACGTGGCCAGCGTGGCCGCCTTCGACGGCCAGATCGGGCAGGCGGCGTACTCCTCCTCCAAGGGCGGCGTCGTCGGGATGACCCTCCCGGTCGCCCGCGACCTGGCGGCGGTCGGGATCCGCCTCAACACCGTCGCCCCGGGCCTGATCGACACCCCGATCTACGGCCAGGGCGAGGACGCGGAGGCGTTCAAGGCCAAGCTCGGCGAGTCGGTGCTGTTCCCCAAGCGGCTCGGGGTGCCCGACGAGCTGGCCTCGATGGTGATGGAGTGCCTGACCAACCCCTACATGAACGGCGAGGTCGTCCGCGTGGACGGCGGGATCCGGATGCCTCCGAAGTAGGACCGACCCGGCGAGCGCACCCAGGAGGCTGCGATGTGGACCTGCGTGAACGGGCACGACGTCCGCGACGGGATGTTCTCGTGCCCCCGGTGCGGCACGGACCAGGTGGCTGACCCCGACTTCCCGGTCGCGCCGAGGGCGTCGCCGGACCGCGCCGCGGTCCGTGTCGCCGCGCGCCGGGAGATCGCGAACCGCATCGCCACCGGCGTCGTCCTGCTGGTGGTCGCGCTCGTGCTGCGCTCCGTCGCGCTCGCCGTCGGCGCGAGCAGTGACGGGAGCGGTGACACGGTGCCTGCAGCGGCGCTGCTGGCCGTGGCCTCCTGGGCCGTCGGCCTCGCCGGTGCCGCGCTGGTGCTGGTCGGCGTCGTCGGCCACGGCGTACGGCTGGGGATCGACGCCGCGGGCAGCGCGCGGTCCGACGGGGGCGCCGGTCAGGCCTGACGGCCCGTCCTGGCCAGCAGCCGGGTCTGCCGCGAGGCGCCCGCCGGCGGCGCGAGCGCCGGGCGGCAGATGCCGTCCATGTACAGCGAGTCGCCGAACCCGTCCAACGCCTGCTCGACCGCGTCGGCCTCGCGGTCGTCCCAGGTGACGTCCAGCCCGGCCGCGCGGCCCAGGTCCCAGCGGTGCACCAGCAGGTCGAAGCCGTAGAAGTCGCGCAGCGTCTCGGCCAGGGTGGTCGGTCCGAAGTAGCCGTCGTAGGTGGCGCCGACGAGGTCGTCGTCGGCGGCCACCCGGCGTACGAGCGCCTGGTGCTCGTCCCAGACCGCGGCCGGGCCGCCCGTCGGTCGGGGGCCCGTGTCGATGCCGCGCTGGGCCAGGAAGTCGCGCTGGGTGTCCACGACGTGGTCGACGACCGCGGCGGCGTCCCAGCCCACGCAGGGGCTCGGGGACGACCAGGCATCGGCCCGGTCGACCGCGGTCACGGTCTCGGTGAAGCGGTCGGTGTCGGCGAGGTGCTGCTCGAGGGCGGGGTTCAT
Source organism: Nocardioides sp. AX2bis (assembly GCF_902506435.1). Classification (GTDB taxonomy): domain Bacteria; phylum Actinomycetota; class Actinomycetes; order Propionibacteriales; family Nocardioidaceae; genus Nocardioides. The sequence continues at coordinate 101,670 of NZ_LR733215.1, forward strand.
GCGGCCCAGCGTGGTCCACCGGGCGTCGGCGGGTCTTGCAAGAATCCGACGGTGGAGCGGATGCGGGCGGACGACGTCGAGCGGGCCCACCTGCGCGACGCCCGCGGCTGGAGCCCGCCGGTGCACCGGTTCGCGCCGCCCGCGGACCTGGCCGGGGTCGCGCGGCGCTACTGGCTGCCGGTGTGGTCGCTGCCGGCCGGCGAGGTGACGGTGCAGCGGGTGCTGCGCTACCCGGTCTGCCTGGTGGTCGTCGCGGCCGACTACGCCCGCTTCTACGGTCCCGCGACCGGGCTGTCGGAGCAGGAGCTGAGCGGGTCCGGGTGGGCGTGCGGGGTGATGCTCCAGCCGGCGGCCGGGGCGATGGTGCTCGGCGACGCCGTCTCGACGGTGACCGACCGGGTCGTCCCGCTCGAGGACGTGCCGGGCCTGCCGGGGGGCTCGCTGGTCGCTGCGGTGCGCGCCGCGCTGGTCGACGACCCCGCGGACGCCGGTCGGCAGGAGCGGGCGCTGGCCGTGATGGACGACGCGCTGCGGGTCCTGCCGCCGGTCGACGAGGAGGGCCGGCTGGTCAACGCCGTGGTCGAGCACGTCGAGTCGGACCCGACCGTGCTGCGGGTGGGGCAGGTGTGCGAGGCGTTCGGGATCGGCGAGCGCGCGCTGCAGCGGCTGACCGCCCGCCGGGTCGGGCTGAACCCGAAGTGGCTGGTGCAGCGCCGTCGGCTGCAGGAGGCCGCCGAGCGGCTCGTCGCCGACCCGCCCGTGCCCCTGGCACAGGTCGCCGCCGACCTCGGGTACGCCGACCAGGCCCACCTGACCCGCGACTTCCACGCGGTCACCGGGGTGACCCCGGCGCGGTACGCCACCCAGCGCCGGGGCGGATAGTCCCTGACGAGATCGTCGCCGGTCCGGCCGGACGAGGACGATCTCGTCGGGGACTATCCCCCGCGCGCCTCAGGCGTCGCTGCGCGGAGCCGAGGACGGGGTCGCGGCCGGCGCGACCTGGAGCCCGACGCCCTCGGCGGCCTGGCCGACCGACTTGGCGATCAGCGCCTCGAGGTCGAGGCCGGTCGAGGTCTTGAGCATGTTCAGCGTCTCGACCACGTTGCTGGTGACCTGCTTGGGCAGGGCGCCGGCGCCGTCGGTGGAGACGATCGTGAGCTGGTCGATGGCCGAGATGGGGGCCGCGACCTCGCGGGCGATCTGCGGCAGGACCTCGATCAGCATCTGCAGCACGGCGGCGTCGTTGTAGTTGGCGAACGCCTCGGCCCGCTTGTCCATCGCCTCCGCCTCGGCCTGGCCGATGGCCAGCGTGGAGGCGGCCTGGGCCTCGCCCTCGGCGCGGGTGGCGTCGGCCTCCGCCGTACGCCGGGCCTTCTCGGCCTCACCGCGCTTGGCGCCCTCGATCGCTTCGGCCTCGGCGAGCGCGGCACGGCGGGACTTCTCGGCCTCACCGGACAGTCGCGCCTCCTGGGCCTTGGCCTCGGCCGCGGCGATGGTGGAGGCCTTGCGGGCGTCGGCGGCGGCGATCTCGGCCGAGCGCTTGGCCTCGGCGTCCTGCTCGACGCGGTAGCGGTCGGCGTCGGCGGGCTTGCGGACCTCGGTCTCGAGCTTGCGCTCGGTCAGCGCCGCCTGGCGCACGGCGACCTTCTCCTGCTCGGTGAGGATCGCCTGGTCGCGGTCGGCCTGGGCCAGCGGCCCGGCGGCGGCGGCCTGGGCGGAGGCCGCGTCGGTCTCGGCCTTGATCTCGGCCTGCTTCAGCGCCAGCGCGCGCTGCGAGACCGCGATCTGCTCCTCGGCGACGATCCGGGCCTGCTCGGCGGCCTGGCGGGCGTTGGCCTCGGCGATCGAGGCGGTCTGCCCGATCCGGGCGGCCTCGGGGCGACCGAGGTCGGCGAGGTAGGAGCCGTCGTCGGTGACGTCCTGGATCTGGAAGGTGTCCAGGATCAGGCCCTGGCCGGTCAGCGAGTTCTCGGACTCGTCGGCCACCCGCTGGGCGAAGGCCGCGCGGTCCCGGATGATCTGCTCGACGGTCAGGCCGCCGACGATCGAGCGCAGCGCACCGGCGAGGACCTCCTGGGTGAAGGCCTCGACCTCGGCCTGCTGCGACAGGAAGCGCTGCGCGGCGAGACGGATCTGGTCGGCGTTGCCGCCGACCTTGACGATCGCGACGCCCTCGACGTTGAGCTTGATGCCCTGCCCGGAGACCGCGCCGCGGATCTGCACCGAGATCCGGCGGCTGGAGAGGTCCAGCGTGGCCAGCTTCTGCACGAACGGGATGACGAACGTGCCACCGCCGAGGATCACCTTCTGCCCCGACAGGTCGGTGGTCAGCGCCCCGGTCTCCGGGTTCAGCACGGCCTTGCCCTTGCGGCCGGTGACGATGTACGCCTGGTTCGGCCCGGCGACCTTGTAGCGGCTGGTGACCAGCAGGACGAGCAGCACGAGCAGGACGACGAGGCCGCCAACGGCGATGAGCACGGGGTCTCCAAGGTTCACAGGGGTTCAGTCCAGGGGTCGAGGGGGCTGGGGGGCGTGGGGCAGTGCTGGGGGGCCGGGGCAAGGCCGGCGGTGGGCTCGGACATCCGGCGCATCCTAACTGCATAACGTCGATGGACTTGGGGTCCGCACGCGGGCACTTCGTCACCTGCGTAAGTTGCGGGCCATGCCAGCACAGGTCGTCGCCGAGATCATCCGCTCCGGGTTCGTCGAGGGGCACCACTACGGGTCGCTCGTCGCGCTCGACACCGCCGGTGAGGAGGCGTGGTCGGTGGGCGACGCCACCGCGCCGATCCTGCCGCGCTCCTGCAACAAGCCGCTCCAGGCGCTCGGCATGGTCCGGGCCGGGCTGGAACTCCCCGAGGAGCTGCTCGCGCTGACCTGTGCCTCGCACAGCGGCGAGCCGATGCACCAGGACGGCGTGCGACGGATCCTGGCCACCGCCGGGCTCGACGTCGACGCGCTCCAGACCCCGCTGGACTGGCCGATCGACGACGAGGAGCGCGAGCGTGCCCTGCGCGCGGGCGGGCAGAAGACGTCGTTGGCGATGAACTGCTCGGGCAAGCACGCCGGGATGCTGGTCACGTGCGCGGTCAACGGGTGGGACCTCGCGACCTACCGCGACCCCCAGCACCCGCTCCAGAAGGCGATCGCCGACACCTTCGCCGAGGCGACCGGGGAGGCCGTGGAGGCTGTGGCGATCGACGGGTGCGGCGCCCCCCTGCTCTCCACCTCGCTCACCGGCCTGGCCCGGGCCTTCCGCCGCCTGGCCGTGGCCGAGGACGGCCCCGAGCGCCGCATCGCCGAGGCGATCCGGCACCACCCGCAGATGGTCTCCGGCACGCGTCGGGACGAGCTGACCCTGCTGCGTGCGATCCCGGGCGCGATCGGCAAGGCCGGGGCCGAGTCCTGCTACGCCGTGGCCCTGCCCGACGGGCGTGCGTTCGCGCTCAAGACCGACGACGGCGCCGGGCGCGTACGCCCGGTGCTGATGGCTGCGGCGCTGGAGCGCTCTGGGGTTCTCGACGACGCCGGGGTCGACGCGGACGCCGTGCGGGGCACCGGGGTCGTCACGCTTCTTGGGGCCGGCAAGCCGGTTGGGGAGATCCGCGCGACGTTCTGAGGCGTGAGCTTAGGTCTCGTGACGCTCGCTGCGCTCGCTCCTCGACCACCGGGGTCTGAGGCGCGAGCTCGGGTCTCGTGACGCTCGCTGCGCTCGCTCCTCGACCACCGGGGCTGGGCTGATCAGTCCGTCGCCGAGGTGCTCCAACCGGGGAGGCGAACGTCGTCGACCCAGTGCCGTCCCTCGTGCTCGAGCGCGTCGACGTCGGCGTCGACCATGATCTGCGCCAGCTGCTCCATCCCGACGGAGGTGCGCCAGCCGAGCTTCTCGGCAGCCTTGGACGGGTCACCGAGCAGCTCCTCGACCTCGGTGGGGCGCAGGTAGCGCTCGTCGAAGCGGACGTGGCGGCGCCACTCCAGGCCGGCGTGCTCGAAGGCCGCCTCGACGAACTCCTCGACGCTGCGGCCGGTCCCGGTCGCCAGGACGTAGTCGTCGGGCTGGTCCTGCTGGAGCATCCGCCACATGCCCTCGACGTACTCCGGGGCGTAGCCCCAGTCCCGGACCGGGGTCAGGTCACCGAGGTAGAGGTGGTCCTGGCGCCCGGCCTGGATCCGGGCGACGGCCTGGGTGATCTTGCGGGTCACGAAGGTCTCGCCGCGCCGGGGTGACTCGTGGTTGAAGGCGATGCCGTTGACCGCATAAAGCCCGTAGCCCTCGCGGTAGTTGCGGGTCGTCCAGTGCGCATAGGCCTTGGCGGTGGCCTCGGGGGAGCGGGGGGCGAACAGACTCCGCTCAGTGTGGGGCGGGGTGCTGTCGCCGAACATGTCGGAGGAGCCCGCCTGGTAGAAGCGGCAGTCGACCTTGCTGTGCCGGATGGCTTCCAACAGGTGCAGCGTGCCCATCGCGACGATCTCGGCGGTGAACCGCGGCTGGTCGAAGCTCTCACGGACGTGGGACTGACCGGCCAGGTTGTAGACCTCGTCGGGAGCGATCGACCCGAGCAGGGTGAGCAGGCGGACCCCGTCGGTCATGTCGCCGTGGTGCAGGAACAGGCGTGCGTCGGGGTCGCGGGCGTCCTGGTAGAGGTGGTCGATCCGGCCGGTGTTGAAGCTCGAGGCCCGGCGGATGAGGCCGTGGACCTCGTAGCCCTTGGCGAGCAGGAGCTGCGCCAGGTAGGAGCCGTCCTGGCCGGTGACGCCGGTGATCAGTGCTTTCCTCACGGCGCGATGGTCGCACCTGAAGGGGTGGCTCGCTATTCCGCCTCGGCAGTGTGTACGACGTCACGCTTGCAGAGTTTGCAATCTGCTAGCAAGAGCAAGCACTATGGACGCATGGCAAAAGGAAAGGTCGGGCACACCGTGGCCGGTCTCGGTGAGTACCTCAAGGAGCAGCGTCTCGACTCGAGGCTCTCGCTCCGCCAGCTCGCCGAGATGACCGGGGTGTCCAACCCCTACCTCAGCCAGATTGAGCGCGGCCTCCGGCGGCCCTCGGCCCAGGTGCTCCAGCAGCTCTCCAAGGCGCTCCGCGTCTCGGCGGACCAGTTGTACGCCCGGGCCGGCATCGTCGGGCTCGACGACTCCACCGGGGTCACCGTCGAGAACGCCGTGCTCAACGATCCCCTGCTCACCGAGCGGCAGAAGCAGTCGCTGCTCGACGTGTACTCCTCGTTCCTGGCGCTCAACGCCCAGGCCGAGCTCGAACCCCACGACTCCCAGCCTGGCGCTGGGGCCAACCGATGAAGGAGATGGACATGGCCACCGCCAAGTTCGACATCAAGAAGATCGAGATCCCCGCCGAGGTGACCCGCCCGCTCTACGCCGGCGTGGGCGCCACCGACCTCGCCGTCGAGTACGTCCGCACCACCGTGGCCGACGTGCAGAAGCGCGTCAGCAACGTGCAGCAGCGGGTGAACGACGTCCAGAAGTCGGTCAAGAACATCGAGCTGGCCCCCAAGGCGCTGCGCGGCAAGGTCACCACGACCCTCGACGAGACGGCCACGACCGTCACCGACACCTACGTCGGCCTGGCCGAGCGCGGCGAGGACCTCGTCGTCCGCATCCGCAAGCAGGAGTCGACCCAGCAGGCGGCCAAGAACGCCGGCACGGCCAAGGCCAAGGCCAAGACCGTGAAGACCCAGGCCACCAAGGCGGCTGACAAGACCACGGCCACGGCCAAGCGCCAGGGCACCGCGGCCGCGAGGACCGCCAAGGCCAACGCCGACTCCGCCGCCGCGTCGGTCGAGTCCAACGCCAAGGCCGCGACCACCACAGTCAAGAAGAGCGCCGACTCCACCGCCAAGACCACGAAGTCGGCGGCGAAGAAGACCACCAGCACCGCCAAGAAGACGTCGGCCCCGGCGCGCAGCAGCGCCAAGGGCGCGGCCACCGCGGCCACTAAGACGGCCGAGAGCACCACCCAGGCCGTCACCGAGGCCGCCAAGAAGGTCGGCGACTGATCCTCGCCCCTGGCCGGCGCTGACAGCCGGCCGCTGATCCATCGAGAACCCCGGACCGCAGTGGTCCGGGGTTCTCGTCGTCGGAGGCCTGGGTAGGCTCGGCACATCATGGAGATCTTCGCGATTCAGGGTTACGTCGACCTGGTGGTGTTCGTCGTCCTGCTGGCGGTGAAGCTCTTCGCCTTCATCAACTCGTTGCTCTGGTCGGCGGAGTCCTACGAGGCCGCCGGCAAGCTGACCAAGCCGGCGTGGACGATCATCCTGGGCATCGGGGTGCTGCTGCAGTTCATCGGGATCCTCTTCATCCTCAGCATCGCGTTCACGATCGCGGCGTTCGTCTACCTGGCGGACGTGCGGCCGGCGCTCGCTGGGTTGCGTCGTCGCTGACGCTTCCCGTTCACGGGGTTCTGGTCTAAACCACTGACTCCGGACCGAGGCCGGGATACGCTCGGGCGGTCCGTGGCATGCGCTCAGATGGGGAATCCGTGGAACTCAAGGACTACTGGCTGACCATCCGGCGTCGGTGGGTCGTCGTGCTGCTCACCTTCCTGATCGTGCTGGGCGCCGCCACCGCCTACACGGCGCTCAGCACTCGGCTCTACGCCTCGAACGTCAAGCTGTACGTCGCCACGCAGACCCCGGACGTCGCCACCGCCGCATCGGCAGGACAGTTCGCCTCGCAGCAGATGGCGTCCTACGCCGAGATCGCCGGTTACACCAGCACGGCGCAAGCGGTCAGCGACGTCACCGGGGGGTCACTCCCTGCCGAGGATCTTGCGGAGCAGGTGGAGACCGCCGTCTCGCCTGACACCGTCAACCTGACCATCACGGTGACGGACACGGATCCGGTCGAGGCCCAGGCGTTGGCGGCGGCCTACGGCACCGTGGTCAGCGACCGCATCGAGGGTTTCAACACGCCGACTGAGCGGACGACTTCCTTCGTGACGGTGTCGGTCGCGGATGCAGCCGAGGTCGACACGGTGCCCGTCAGCCCTCAGCCACTGCGCAACCTCGGCCTGGGTGCCGTGATCGGGTTGCTGCTCGGCATCGGGATCGCCGTCATGCGGGACCTGCTGGACACCTCCGTGTCGTCCGCCGAGGACGTGCAGCAGGTCACTGACGCGCCGATCCTCGGCCACATCATCAGTGACGGGGCCGCTGCGAGGAAAGAGCCTCAGGCGGCCCTGCGAGAGCCGACGCCGTGGTCGGAGGCATTCCGAGTGCTGCGCACCAACATGCAGTTCGTCGAGGTCGACCACGACAAGCGGATGTTCGTGGTGTCCAGTCCGCTGCCGGGTGAGGGAAAGTCGACCACCACGGTCAACCTTGCCGTGACGCTGGCCATGGCGGGGCAGAAGGTCGCACTCGTCGACTGCGACCTGCGTCGCCCGATGTTGGCCACCCGACTCGACGTCGACGGAGGCGTAGGGACGACCAGCGTCCTCATCGGCCAGGTCAAGCTGGACGACGCGCTTCAGACCCTCGACGACTCCGGCGTTCAGGTGCTGGCCAGCGGTCCGATCCCGCCGAACCCGTCCGAGCTCCTGCAGTCCCAGGCGATGGGCGAGCTGATCGCTGACCTGCGCGAGCGGTTCGACGTCGTGCTCCTTGACGCGCCACCGTTGCTGCCGGTGACGGACTCGGCCATCCTCGCGACGCAGGTCGACGGGTTGCTCCTGGTGACCCGCCACGGCAAGACGACCCGAGACCAGCTCGACCACGCGCTCGAACGCGTGTCGGCCGTCGGTGGCAAGGTCGTAGGAGTCGTGATCAACATGGCCCCGTCCAAGACTGCCGGCCGCTCGTACGGATATGGGTACGGATACGGGCCGCTGGAGCCTGGTCACGAGCCGTCTCGGCGGGAGGCTCGCAAAGAGCGGAAGACGGCCGCGCGGGCTGCCTCGTCACGCGGGAAGCGGACGAAGGTCTGAGAGCCTCGGTCGACGCCCTCGCGCGGGAGCTGGAGGCGGGAGCGCGCGTCCATCCCATGGTGCGAGTGGTGGACGACCGATCTGACCCGTGACGTGGCAAGCCGCCGAGATGACACGCGCCCGTGGAACGGAGCCGCGCCGCAACGGATGCGGTGCTCGTGTCGGGCACGATGCCACACGCCCTCGGCAGTGTCAGTAGGCGCCGCGGGAACCCAGCACGGCGCTCGCCGTACGCGCCAGGATCGAGACGTCCTGGAGCATGGACCAGTTGTCGACGTAGTAGAGGTCCAGCCGGATCGCCTCCTCCAGGGTCAGGTCACTACGGCCGGAGACCTGCCACAGGCCGGTCATTCCCGGGCGCACGTGGAGACGGCGACTCATCGCATGGTCGTAGAGAGCGACTTCCTGCGCGACCTGGGGGCGGGGGCCGACCAGGCTCATGTCACCGCGAAGCACGTTGAAGAGCTGGGGGACCTCGTCGATGGAGAACCGCCGGAGCCAACGACCGGGCCGGGTGATGCGGGGGTCGTCCTTGACCTTGAACAACAGGGCGCTGGCGCCGGACGCCGACTTCATGGCTTCGATGCGATCGGCTGCATCGGGGACCATGGTCCGGAACTTCAGGCAGGGGAACTCGACACCGTGACGCCCGATCCGGGGGTGGGAGAACAGCAGCGGCCCGCCGTCGTGCAGTCGTATGCGCAGGGCCACGAACATCAGCAGCGGGCTGAAGGTCACGATGAGTCCGAGACTCCCGACGATGTCGAACAGCCGCTTCCCCCATCGCGAGGCGTCTGACCAGGTGGGCGGGTCGACGTGGATGAGAGGAAGGCCGCCGACCGGGCGGATGTCGACGCGATCACTCGAGATGTCGGTGACGCTCGGAGCGACCACGACGCCGATCTGCTGCTGCTCCAGGGTCCAGAACATGTTCCGCATCACCGAGGCAGAACCCGCCGAGCCGCCGGCGAAGAAGATCGTGTCGGCACCCACCGCAAGGGCCGTGCCGGGCGCGTCAGTGGTCCTGCCGAGGATGGGCAAGCCCGTTCCGGTCTCCTCGGCGACGTCCCATTCCGGTGTCAGGGCCCCGACGACCTCGTATCCCAGCCAGCGTTCGCGACCGAGGACGCGGGCGATGTCGTCGACGTGGGACCGAGTGCCCGCGATGAGTACGCGCCGGGTCAGTGCGCCACGACGCCGAGCAGCGTGCAGCACTCGGCGCACGAGGAACCGACCGAGAAGCAGCAGGGGGATCCCGATGGCGTAGGCCAGGACGAAGAATCCTCGAGACAGCGGGTACTGGGCGACGTAGCAGCCGACGGCGGTCAGACCACAGGCGACCAGACCGCCGTTCAGCACCCGCTTGAACTCATCGGTGCCCGCTCCATACACCTCCTGGCGGTATCCGCCGAGAACGGCGATCGCCGCTACCCAGCCCACGAGCATGGCGGGGCCGACCATGCCGACCGACTCGCGGACCGCCCCGTTCGTCGCGCCGAGCAGGTCGATCGTCTCCCGCCCGAGGACGGCGACCACGCCGGCAGCTCCGATGAGTGCCGCATCCAGGAGGAGCAGGGCGAGCGGGAGCAGCGCGAGCGTTCGGCGGGTGTCCCTGCGTGCGGCGAGCTGCGTCATCGTTGGTTCCGAGACCACCGTCACGACGTCGTTCCTCTCGGTCGTCCCTGCGGTGCGCGCCTGGACTTGCGCACGACGTCCCGGTCGATCGGGGCCGCGTGCTGACAAGGGATGTGAAGTGCCTGATGCTAATCGGGGCGGCCGGTCGCTGACCCTGATATCGAAGGATTAGGCCTTAATCGGGTTGATGAGAAGCAACGACTGCCGCACACCTCGTGCGGGAGTGGACTCGCACCTAGGCTTCGTGCGACCGCATGACCTGTGGAAGGTTGCACCCATGCTCAGACTGACGTCTCCTCGAATGCCGGCTGCTGCGCCCGCCGTCCTGCTTGTCTTCATGGCCTCGATGACCACGGCGTGCAGCGGCGACGCCGATCCAGGAGAGCAGCCCGACCCGTCGCAGTCCTCCATCCCGGCGAACGCAGGGGAGGCGCCCCTGGAGCTCGAGGCCGATGGCCTCCCGTTGGACTTCCCCCGGGAGACCGTGTCGATCGTCGATGGAGATGTGGTGTCGGTCAGCGAGCCCAACGGTGACAGTGACGCCTACACGCTGGTCGTGACGGTGGACGCAGCACCCGCCGACGCGGTGATGCAGGCGGTGAACCTGCTGGAGGAAGACGGGTGGGTCTCCCGGACGGAGCTGTCGGGCGAGCCCCCGGTGCCGCAGGTTCTCACCCTCGCGGACGCCGACGCAGATCGCGTCATCATCACGAATGCGGCGCAGGACGGGACGACCAACGTGACCTACTCGGTGATGGTGACCGACTGAATCGAGTGTCGATCGCAGCTGTCGCCCTTGCCGCTACTGCGATCGCGACGGCCCTCCTGGCTGGTCACCGGGTCTGGGCCGGACAGAACATCATCGACCTCGGTGGGTCCCACGGTGTCAACCTGGGGGACGTCCCGGTGGTTCTTGTCTGGGCGACCGTGGTCACCGGTTGCGCCGTCGCATGGCGCAGGTCCAACCTCTAGGCCCGCCCAGTTCTGCGGATCCTCAGTGAGCGCCGCGCCCGCCGAGGACCGCCCGAGCCGTCTTGGCCAGGATCGTCAGGTCCTGGGCCATCGACCAGTTGTCGACGTAGTAGAGGTCCAGCCGGATGGCCTCGTCCCACGAGAGCTGTGAGCGGCCGGAGACCTGCCAGAGGCCCGTCATCCCGGGGCGGACCCACATCCGGCGGGCAGCGCCGGCGTCGTAACCCTCGACCTCGCTGGGCAGCGGGGGGCGGGGGCCGATCAGGCTCATCTCGCCGCGCAGGACGTTGAGCAGCTGCGGGAGCTCGTCGATCGACAGTCGCCGGATCCACTTGCCGGGGCGGGTGATGCGCGGGTCGTCAGCCATCTTGAACAGGCCGCCGTCGAAACCGACCTCGGCGTGCAGCTGGGCCAGGCGCGCCTCGGCGTCAGGAACCATGCTGCGCACCTTGAAGCAGCCGAACTCGCGGCCGTTCCGGCCAACGCGGGTCTGGCGGAACAGCACCGGCCCGCCGTCGTCAAGCTTGACCAGCAGCGCCACCGCGGTCAGCAGCGGGGCGAGCAGGAAGAGCAGGACCGAGGAGCCAGCGACGTCGAAGGCGCGCTTCCCCCAGCGGGAGGCATCAGCCCAGGTCGGCGGGTCGACGTGCACCAGAGGCATGCCTCCGACGGGGTGCACGCGGACGCGCTCGCTGGAGATGTCGTTGATCGAGGGCGCGAGGACGACGCCCACGCCGGCCCGCTCGAGCGCCCACGAGGTGGCGCGCATGTCGTGCGCCGAGCCGGCGGCGCCGCCGGCGAAGAAGGCGACGTCGACCTCGTGCTCTGCCGTCACGGAGGTGAGGTCGGCGGCGGTCCCGAGGACGGGCACCCCGGCGGAGGTCTCGCTCATCGTGGTGCCGACCGGCAGGACGGCGCCGACCACGTGGTAGCCGAGCCAGGTGTCGCGCTGCAGGACGCGGGCGATGTCGTCGACGTGCGCAGCGTCGCCGCAGATGACGATGCGCTGGGCGTAGAGGCCCTCGCGGCGGGCGCGGTGCAAGGCCTTGCGCAGGGCGAAACGGACCGTCAGCAGGCCGGGCAGGCCGAGGCCGAAGAGGAGCAGGAAGAAACCACGGGACAGGTCGTAGTCGGTGACGTAGCAGGCGAAGCCGAAGGCGGCCCCGGCGTAGACGGAGGCGCGTGCCACCCGCCCATACTCCTCGCTGCCGGCGCCCTGCACGTCGGAGCGGTACCCGCCCACCAGCGCGATCGCCAGCACCCAGCCGACGAGCACCAGCGGGGCGACGATACTCAGGTCTCCGGCCAACGCGGCCGACTCACCAAAAAGCCACCCGGCCCGGCGACCGAGCAGGGCGACGACGCCGGCCAGGGCGACGACGACGGCGTCGCCGATCAGCGTCGGGAGGATCCAGGAGCGTGCCCCTCGAATCCGTCGTCGGCCCTCGTAAGCTGGCGCGAAGGTCGGGAGCGCCCGCGAGTCACCCGCGGCATACATGGTCATCGGTGTTCTTCCCCCTGGGCCACAGGCTTGTCCGTGGCCACATGAGTAGTAGACGTGGTCTGACCGGGTGATCGGAGCTTCCGGGGGCTGGATTCCCCAAAACCGGGTACGGGCCGGTGACCAGGCACAATGTGGCCCATGCCACTCGATCCCGGAACCCAGTCCCTGCTGGACCTCATCACCGCCGCCGGCTACCCGCCCATGCACGAGGGCACCCCGGCCACCGCCCGCCAGGCGATGCGGTCGATGACCATCGACCTCGTCACCGACGACAACCGGGTCCCGGTCGGCGACGTCGCCGAGGTCGACGCCGGCGGGGTGCCGGCCCGGCTCTACCGCCCCGAGGGCGACGGCCCGTGGCCGACCCTGGTCTGGATCCACGGCGGCGGCTGGGTGGTCGGGGACCTCGACACCTACGACCAGACCTGCCGCCGGTTCTGCCGGGACGGGCAGATGGCGGTGCTGTCGGTGGACTACCGGCTCGCCCCGGAGGCGCCGTTCCCGGCCGCGGTCGAGGACTCGCTGACGGCGGTCCGCTGGGCGCTGGCGCACCGCGCCGAGCTCGGTGGCAGCGACCTGGTCGCGGTGGGCGGCGACAGCGCCGGCGGCAACCTGTCGGCGATCGCCGCCCAGGAGCTGTCCGGCGAGCTCGCCGCGCAGGTGCTGATCTACCCCTCGACCGACATGGCCGGCGACTACCCCTCGCGTGCGGAGAACGCCGAGGGCTACTTCCTCGACCTGGCCACGATGGTCTGGTTCTCCGGGCACTACCTCAGCGGGGGCGAGCGCCTCGACCTGGCCGACCCGCGGCTGTCCCCGATCGCGGGCACCGTCGCCGGGGTGGCGCCGGCGGTCGTCGTGACGGCGGAGTACGACCCGCTCCGCGACGAGGGGGAGGCGTACGCCGACGCGCTCACCGCGGCCGGCGTCGACGTCGACCGCACGCGCTACGACGGCCTGGTGCACGGGTTCCTCGACATGGGCGCGATGAGCCCGGCCGCGGACGCCGCGCTCGACGACGTCATCGCGCGGACCAAGGCCCTGCTCGACCGGCTCGCCTGAGCCGGTGCGGTCGCTCCACGGCATCGCCACCCACGCCTGGGACGACTGGACCCTCGAGGAGCTGCTGGCGGCCAAGGCGGCCGCGGGCACGACGGTGAGCCTGGTGGTGCCGGCGCGCAACGAGGCCGCGACCGTCGGCGACGTCGTGACCCGGGTGCGCGAGGCGCTGGTGGAGACAACCGCTCTCATCGACGAGCTGGTCGTCGTCGATTCCGACTCCACCGACACGACCTACGACGTCGCGGCGGGCGCCGGCGCGACGGTGCACCGCAGCGCCGAGATCCGCCCCGACCTCGGTACGTACCCCGGCAAGGGCGAGGCGATGTGGAAGTCGCTGTTCGTCACCACCGGGGACCTCGTCGTCTTCATGGATGCCGACCTGCTCGACTGGGACACCCACTTCGTGCCGGGCCTGCTGGGACCGCTCCTGACCGGGGTGGTCGAGGAGCGAGCGCAGCGAGCGTCACGAGACCCGGTAAGCCCGATCGCCCTCGTCAAGGGGTTCTACGAGCGCCCCGGCGCCGACGGTCCCTGGGAGGGCGGCCGGGTGACCGAGCTGGTCGCCCGGCCGCTGATCGCCACCTCGTTCCCCGAGCTCGGCGGCCTGGTGCAGCCACTTGCGGGGGAGTGGGCCGCACGGCGCTCGCTCCTGGAGCAGCTGTGGATGCCGACGGGGTACGCCGTCGAGCTGGCCGCGCTGGTCGACACCGCCAGGCTGCTGGGGACAGGAGCGATCGCCCAGGTCGACCTCGGTCGCCGCGCGCACCGCCACCAGGCACTGCGGGACCTCGGTGGGATGTCGACCCAGATCGTCGCGGCCGCGCTCGCTCGCCTCGGGGCTCGCGAGCCCGGGGAGCCGGCGGTGCTCCGGCAGCACGGCCCCGGCGCGGGTGGAGTGCCGGCCAGCGACGACCGCGACGTAGGAACGGTCGAGCGTCCTCCGGCGAGCAGCGTCGACCTGTGACTTTCACGCACCAGGTGCGTGCAAGTCACAGGTCGACCGTCCGCTGACCTCGATGGGTCCGACGCTGCGGGCGCCCGGCTAGGTTCGCCCCGTGCTCCGACTCGGCCGTCACGCCTTCACCGACGACACCACGCTGATGATGGCCATCGTCAACCGCACCCCCGACTCCTTCTACGACCGGGGCGCGACCTGGGCCGAGGACCGGGCCTTCGAGCGCGTGGCGCTGGTCGTCGAGCAGGGCGCGGAGATCGTCGACATCGGCGGCATCAAAGCCGCCCCGGGCGCCGAGATCGACGCCGCGGAGGAGAAGTCGCGGGTGGTGGACTTCGTGGCGCGCGTACGGGACGCCTTCCCCTCGCTGGTGATCTCCGTCGACACCTGGCGCGCCGAGGTCGGCGACGCCGTGTGCCGGGCCGGTGCCGACGTCCTGAACGACGCTTGGGGCGGCGCTGACCCCGAGCTTGTCGACGTGGCCGCGGCCCACGACGTCGCCATCATCTGCACCCACACCGGGGGAGCGACGCCGCGGACGCGGCCCTACCGGGTGGAGTACAACGACGTGGTCGCCTCGGCGATCGCCGACACCACGGCGTACGCCGCGCGGGCGCTGGCCGCCGGGGTCGCGCGGGAGTCGGTGGTGATCGACCCGGCGCACGACTTCGGCAAGAACACCTTCCACTCCCTCGAGCTCACCCGGCGCCTGGCCGAGATGGTCGACACCGGGTGGCCGGTGCTGGTGTCGCTGAGCAACAAGGACTTCGTCGGCGAGACGTTGGACAAGCCGGTCGGGGAGCGCCTGCTCGGCACGCTCGCGGCGACCGCGGTCTGCGCGACTGCCGGGGCGAGGATCTACCGGGTGCACGAGGTGGTCGAGACCCGGCAGGTCGTCGACATGGCGTGGGCCATCGCCGGGCGGCGGCTGCCGGCGCGGGCGATCCGGGGGCTGCAGTGAGCTCGGTGGTCGAGGGTCTCGTGACGCTCGCTGGCGCTCGTTCCTCGACCACCGGAGGTAGACGAGTCGTGCTGGTGCCGGGCGCGCTGGCGCTGCTGCCCGAGTACGCCGGCCAGCAGGACCCGCTGGCCGAGCTCCGTGCGGCCTGCCATGCGGCCGTGGCGTGGCTCTGCGAGCCCGGTGAGACCGTCGCGGTCCACTGCGAGCACCAGAGCCTGCGGCTGGCCCGACACCTGGTCGGCCAAGCGGGCGGAACGCTCCACCCGATAGACGACCGCCCCGCGCCGACGCTCGTGATCGGGAACGGGTCGGCCCGGCGTACCGAGAAGGCGCCCGGGCACCTCGACCCTCGCGCGGCTTCCTTCGACGCCGACCTCGGCCGGGCGCTCACCAGGCCCGACCCCGCAGCCCTGGCCGCGATCGACGGCCGGCTCGCACGCGAGCTGTGGGCCGACGTCGAGTCGCTGCGGTGGCTCGGCGAGGAGGTGCTGTCCGGGTCGGAGCGCGTGGTGGTCGACTACGACGACGACCCGTTCGGCGTCCAGTACTGGGTGCTGCGTCTGGAGTCCTGACGGCGTGTCTCGGGGCCTGGATCCCGGGCCCGATCGCCCTCGCGGGCGCACGACCGGTCGTACGTTGCTCGGGTCATCCACGCGGCGCTCGGGCCGCCCAGGCCAGGAACGAGACCCCCCGTGCACCTCCTCCCCCCACGCCGCACCGTCGCGGCCCTCCTGGCGACCACCGTGGTCGCCGCCGGGGCCGTCGTGGGCGCCGGCGCCCCCGCGTCCGCCGCCGACCTGCTCACCCTCACCACGACCGACGTCGGCTGCAACGGCGACGTCCCGACCGCCACCGTCGCGGTCGCCGCGTCGTCACCCCTCGTCCTGGCGGCCGAGCTCCGCCGCACCGCTGCGGGCGGCTCGACCGACTCCCAGCTGACGCCGCTCGTGCTCGGCCAGGGCATGGCCACCTTCACCGGCGCCGGGACCTTCACCCTCGAGGGGTTCGTCCTCGGCCAGCCGTCCTCGAACCTGCTCGAGGTGGTGGTGCCGGCGTGCGACGGGGAGGAGCCGCCAGTCGCGGGCCCGACCTCGACCACGACGATCAGCGACGTCGTCTGCTCGACGCTCCCGGCCCCGCTGCCGGGGGTCGGCAACGGCAGCCTGGACTACAGCACCCGGCTGACGGGCGCCGAGGGCAGCCTCGCGGTCGCCTACGTCGCCCCCCTCGGCGGCGGCCTGCCCGTCGGGCTTCCGCAGCTCCTCACCGGGCCGGTGGCCTCGGGCACCTTCACCGGTCTGCCGAACGAGCCGCTGCAGCTCGTCGTCACGGCCAACGGTGCCCCGATCGAGGAGACGGGTGAGGTCGGCCTGGCGGCCTGCGCCGGCCCGGTCGACCCCGACCCGGATCCGGACCCCGACCCGGACCCCGACCCGGACCCCGACCCGGACCCCGACCCGGACCCCGACCCGGAGCCGGACCCGGTTGCGGCGATGGTCGACCCTCGCGGAGCGGTCACGGTCCTCACGAGCTGCCGCAACGTCCGGGCCGGCACCTTCACCGGCAGGGCCCGGCTCGACAACCGCCGCTCCAGCGACGGTGACACCGCAGACGGCGGCGACGTCCGGTACCGGCTGCTGGTCAACAAGCGGTCCGTGCGCTCCGTGGTCGTCGAGGCCGGCGAGCGGACGGTGGTGCGCTACCGCGGCGCGAAGCGTGGGTCGACGGTGGTCCTGAAGGCCGCTGGTGAGACGGTCGACAGGGCGTCCGTCCCGAAGCGCCGGCGCTGCTGAGCAGGGTCGTCCGGCGTCCGCGCTCCCGGCCGCTGGCTACCGTGACGGCATGAGCCTGCACCCCTCGCCCGGACCACGAGCACGCACGCCCGACTGGGTGCGCGCCGCGGTCTGGGCAGGCGGTTTCGTGGCCCTGCTGTGGGTGCTCGAGGGCGTCGACCAGATCGCGCTGAACGAGTCGCTCGACGGCGAGGGCATCCGCCCCCGCAGCGAGGACGGGCTGCTCGGCATCCTGCTCGCGCCGTTCCTGCACGGCGGCTGGGGCCACCTGGTCGCCAACACGCTGCCGGCGCTGGTCCTCGGCTACCTCGTCCTGGCCTCCGGCATCGGTCGGGGGCTCGCCGCCACGGCGATGATCTGGCTGGTCAGCGGCGTCGGCGTGTGGGTGTTCTCGCCGACGCTGTCGGTCACCGTGGGTGCCTCGGGCCTGATCTTCGGGTGGCTGGTGTACCTCCTCGTCCGGGGGTTCTTCACCCGCTCGGCCTGGGACATCATCCTCGGGCTGACGCTCTTCTTCCTCTACGGCGGCGTGCTGCTCGGTGTGCTGCCCGGACAGCCCGGAATCTCCTGGCAGGCGCACCTCTTCGGTGCCCTTGGCGGCGGGGTCGCTGCGATGGCGTTGGCCGAGCGCCGCCCGTCGCAGCGGCAGTTGGAGTACTACGGGTGAGGCTCATCCTCGGCCCCGACGCACCCCGACCGGTCACGCCCGACGACCTGCCCGACCTGTACGCCCGGCCGGCCGACGCCGGTGACGGACCGTGGGTCCGGGCCTGCATGATCTCCTCGCTCGACGGTGCGGCCACCGGGCCCGACGGGCTGAGCGGTGGGCTGAACAACGAGCCCGACCACGCCGTCTTCGGCGCACTGCGGGGCCTGGCCGACGCGGTCCTGGTCGGTGCGGGCACGGCCCGCGACGAGGGATACGGCCCCGCGGACGTCCCCCTGGTCCTGATCAGCCGTCAGGGCGAGGTGCCCGAAGGGCTGCGCGACGCCGACCCGGGGCGGGTCATGATGGTCGTCCCCGCCAGTGCCGCGCACCTGGGCGAGGCCGAGGGGATCCTCGGCCCCGAGCACGTGTGGGTGCTCGGCGAGGACGAGATCGACTTCGCCGCCCTCCGCGACCGGATGGCCGCCCAGGGCTGGCGCGAGGTGACCTGCGAGGGCGGGCCGAGCACGCTCGGGGTGCTGCTCGGTGCCGGCTTGATCGACGAGGTCGCGGCCACAGTTGTGCCGCGTCTGATGGCCGGTGAGCACCCTCGGATGACGGCGGGTCCCGACGTCGACGTCGACCTCGAGCTGATGTCGCTGCTGGATGAGGACGGGACGTTGCTGGGACGCTGGCGCGTACGTCGCTGAGGACAGAGCTCCGGGATGGCCGGCGCCCGGGAGCTGGCCCTGTTGCCACAGGCGGGCAGCAGCACGCGGGCGCGGGGCGTGCCCGAGGGATAGCGTCACCGGATGACATACGCCTCGCAGGCTGCGCCCGGCGAGGGCGTCGTAGCGCGCCTCGCCCTGGCCGACGTCCTGCAGGACCGTCTGCGAGAGGCAGGCCTGCGCGAGCAGCTCGCAGCGCTCGACGGCATGGACGCACGGCACGCGACGGCCCCGGTGGGGCCCACGGAGTCCGGCGGGCTGCCCGTTCTGGCGCACCTGGCCGAGGCCGTTGACCTGGCGCGCGCCGTCCTGGACCACCGAGCCGACAAGGCGCTGGCGGTGGTCGTGGCCTCGGTCGCCTGGACGCAGACCGCGTCCTACCGGCAGGACCCGCCCGGTGATGGCTTCCTCGACGGCTACGCCCACGCCACGTTCCTGGGCCCGACCGACGGAGGGCCGGACACCGCGTCGACGGTCCCGGCGGCGGCAGTGGGGCTCCTGCTGCTGTCGCCCGGGGTGGTCTACCCGCACCACGCCCACCCCGCCGACGAGGTCTACCTGCCGTTGACCGAGGCACGCTGGTCCCACGGCGACGCCACCCCGTTCGCGGTCGAGGCGGCGGGGATCCCGTTGCACCACCGCCCCTGGCAGCCCCACGCCATGATCGCCGGCGTCTCCCCGCTGCTGGCCCTCTACCTCTGGACCGGGGCCGTCACCGTGCCAGCCGCCTGGACCCGGCCGGACCCCCATGGCCGCTGACCGGGCGGCAGGCTCGCCCTGAGGCGGGCGTAATCCCGAACCGTCCTCGGCCCGGTCGGCTCAGCGGTGGGCGGGGCGGTGCGGGCAGGTGGAGCCGTACTTCACCTTGCAGCGCAGGCGGCGCCACAGGTGGCCGGAAGAGGACATGACCTCACCATCTCCCGGGGCTGTTTCGGTGCCACCAACGCCACATGACGATCAGGGGTCGGCGCGCCGACGGTGCAACGGCCCCTCTCGGGGATCCCCGCCGTGCCGTGCGAGGGTGGGGGGCGTGCCCGCGCCCTGCCCCCGCCGTACCGTCACCGACCCTCGGGGACTGCGACTGTTCGTGCACCTCGCCCGGATCGCCGCCGCGACGGCAGACATCGGCGGCCTGGGCCATGCGGGCCTGCGTGACGACCTGCGGCTGCTCGAGGTCGAGTCGGACCGCGTGCAGCCTCGCCAGGCCGTCGCGCTCGCCTTGGTCGATGAGGTCGTGAGCGGTCTCGCCGCGGTGGTGTCGGGGGAGACCCAGGCGCTGCTCGCCGACGCCCGCGACGACGTACGACGCCCCCACCCCGCACTTCGCGCGGTCGGCGGCGGGCACGGCCGCGGGGAGATCTCTGCGGCGGGTTGAGCGCCACTCCGGGACTTACGTCGTAAGTTTCCTACCCCCGGGGGTGGAGAAAAGCGGGTGGGGACCTGCGTGACTGGAGCCTGACCGGCTGCAGCGCGCAGCCATGGAAGGAAATTCCCCGCATGGATATCGGCAACAGCTTCGAGAACGCGACGGACGGCGTCTTCGCGTTCATCCCCAACCTGCTCGGCTCGCTCCTGCTCCTCCTGATCGGCTACGTGATCGCCACCGTGGTCGCCAAGGTCATCAAGACGCTGCTCGACAAGCTCCACCTCGACCACCGCCTGCAGGAGTCGGACGCCCACAGCTACGTGGAGCGCGTCGTGCCCGGCGCGAGCGCCAGCAACGGCATCTCCCGTGTCGTGTTCTGGCTGATCTTCGTCTTCTTCATCTCCGCCGCGATCGGCGCCCTGGGCATCCCCGCGGTCAGCACCTTCATGAACCAGGTCCTGGCCTACCTGCCCAACGTGATCGTTGCGATCCTGATCTTCGTCATCGCCGCGCTGATCTCCGGTGCCGCCGCCGCGGGCGCCGCCAAGCTGCTGGGCGACACCCCCACCGGCAAGATCGCCGCCACGGTCATCCCGGCCCTGGTCATGGTCATCGCGCTGTTCATGATCCTGAACCAGCTGCAGATCGCCCCCGAGATCGTCACCATCGCCTTCGCGGCCACCATGGGCGCGCTCGCGCTCGGCACCGCCCTGGCCTTCGGCCTCGGTGGCAAGGACGTCGCCGGTCGGATCCTCGAGGACGCCTACGCCAGCAGCCGCGAGGCCAAGGAGCGGGCGAAGAGCGACCTGCAGACCGGCCGTGCGCGCGCCGAGCAGCAGGTCGACCAGCTCGGTGACAGCTCCTACCAGCAGGGCGCCTACGAGCAGCCCGGCTCCTACGAGCAGGGCTACTACGACCAGGGCGTCGAGACCCAGCGCACCCAACCGGTGCAGTCGACCGACCCGGGCTACGACCCGTACCAGCAGGGTCGCTGACCCTCAGCGCACCTCCAGCACCAACGCACCACGCAGATCGGGCGGGACCCAGCGGTCCCGCCCGGTCGTGCGTCCGGACCCGACGTGGAGGAACCATGACCACCAGATCCGACCTGCCACGCCTCCCCGATCTGCCGGCGCACCGTGCTGCGATCGAGACCTTCGTGCACCTCGCCCGGATCGCGATGGTGACCACCGATCTCGGGGGCCAGGCCTATGCCGGTCTGCGGCACGACCTGACGCTGCTGGCCCAGGAGGCTGCCCGCCGGCGGCCTCGCCACGCGGTGGCGGTAGCCCTGGCCGACCTGATCATGGCCGACCTCGCGCCGGACGGGGTCCCGGACGGGCCGCTGCGCCAGGCGCGGGACGACCTCGTCCGGGGTCGGGCGCCCCGCTCGCAGGCCTGACGTTGAAGTTCCGGCGGATCTGTTGAAGTCGGGTACGTCCGCCGGTCCCGCTCCCTAGACTCGCCGCCGTGGAACGGTCCCGGGCCCCGGTCGACCGCTGGCGCGAGGCCCTCGCCCTGGCGGTCCTGGCGCTGTTCTCTCTGGGCCTGGCCCTCGTCGGGCGCGTCTCGCTGGTCGGCGCCACCGACCACGCCCTGGTCTGGCCGCTATCCGGTTTCGTCGTGCTGTGGCTGCTGCACCGCGGCCCGCGCGCGGGCGTCGTCGACGCCCTGGCGGTCGCGGTCGCGTCCGCGGTCGCCCTCGCGTGGACCGGCGTCAGCGCCACGGAATCTGCCATCGGCGGCGTGCTGGTGCTGGTGCAGCCGCTGGTCACCGTGGCCTTGCTCCGCCGGTTCGCACCCGGGCTCGCCCGTCCACGGGGACAGCGCGTGTCGCTTGGCTCCCTGGCGGTGCTGGGCAGGCTGGCGCTCTCCCTGGTCGGCGGGGTGCTGGCCACGGTGGCGACGCTGCTCCTGGTCTCGGTGGTTGGGGACACCGGCCTGTCCTGGTCGGTGGGGCTGCTCTGGGTCCTGCGGGACCTCGCCGGGGCGTTCGTCGCCATCTCCGTCGGGCTGGTGATCGCCCAGTACCGGACCGGCGGTGCCGCTCGTGGGCCGGCGGGCCGGCTGCACCGCGGGTCGCGTGTCGAGATGGTCGGCGTCCTCGGGCTCTCGTCGGCGATCTTCGCGGCCACCTTCGTCTACGAGGGACTTCCGCTGTCCTTCCCGCTGCTGATCGCCACCGGCTGGCTCGCCCTGCGCTTCGACATGCTCGTCACCACCGCGCACACCGCGGTCTTCGGTGGAGCCATCACGGCGGCGACGCTGCTGGGCCACGGTCCGTTCGCTGCCGTCGGGACCCCGGTCGAGGCCGCGTCCTTCGTGCAGGGGTTCGTCCTGCTGATGGGCGCCTCGGGTCTCGTGGTCAGCGCCGAGCGCGCCCAGGTGCACGCCCTCAACGCGGAGCTGGTCCGCGCGGCCGCGGCGAACCGGGACCAGGCCGACCTGCTGCAGGAGATGATCGACGCAATGGCCGAGGGGGTCATGGTCGTCGACGACACCGGCGAGGTGCTGGCCAGCAACCCGGCACTCGACCGGCTGCTCGCGACGGGGGAGGGGCGGCACACCGAACGCCTCCAGGGCTTGATGGGACACCGCCTGGACGGCACCCGGATGGCCGAGGACGAGCGGCCCTCGCGCCGCGCGCTGGCCGGGGAGCGGGTCGTGCGGGAACAGGTCCTCTACCGCGCCGACGGCCTTCCCGACCGGGTCCTGGCTGCCACCGCGCTCCCGCTGCCCGATCACACCGAAGCCGAGCGACGCCGCGCGATGATCCTGATCGAGGACGTCACCGCCGACCACGACCGGCGCGCCGACCTCGTCACCTTCGCCCAGATGGTCGCCCACGACCTGCGCAACCCGCTGAGCAGCATCCTGGGCTGGACCGGACTGGTCGGGAAGCGGTTCGAGGAGACCCAGGAGATCTCGGCCACCGAGCTGGGTGGCTACCTGCGCCGCACCGGGGAGGCGGCCCGGCGGATGGATGACCTCATCGAGCACCTGCTCGACCGGGCCACCCGCGACGTCGAGCCGCAGGACGCAGAGGTCGACCTCGACGACGTGCTCCGCCAGGTGGTCCGGGAGCGCGGCATCGGCGACCTGGTCGAGGTCGCCGGAATGCCCGTGCTGCGCGCCGACCCGGGCATGCTGCACCAGCTGGTCGACAACCTGCTGGCCAACGCGGTGAAGTTCGCCCGCCCGGGCGTCGTGCACTCGATCTGCTGCACGAGCCGGATGGCCGACGGTGGGGTCGTCGTCTCGATCGCCGACAACGGTCGCGGCGTGCCGGCCGGCCAGCACGAGCAGATCTTCGCGGAGGGCCACCGCGCCCACGCCAGCCTGGTGGACGGAACGGGTCTCGGCCTCGCGGTGTGCCGCCGGATCGTGGGACGCCACGGGGGCACCATCCGCGCGGTCGACGACCTCGACGGTCCGGGAGCGGTGTTCGAGATCGTGGTGCCGATGGAACGGGTCGTGTCCCTGCCGCAGCGAGTGCCGCAGCGCGTCCTGCCCGCGGCCTGGCGGATCGAGGAGCGGGTCGGACCAGGAGCCGCTCCGCAGCGGTGACGGCCCGGTCTCAGTCCCTGACCCACAGCACGCCGCACAGCGCCACCCCGACGAGCCAGGTCCCCACGATCGGCAGGTCGCCGAGGTGCAGCCCGCGGCTGCCGATGCCCACGATCACCTTGACGTCCTGGGTGGCGGGCGAGGGCTCCACGCTGAGGCCCGAGAGCAGGATGGCGGTGAGGAGGATCGCTGCGGCGAGGGCGACCAGACGGATGGTGGACATCAGGCGCAGCCTACGGGCGGGCCAGGGTGCGACGAGCCAGGTGTGACGAGTCTCCCGCGCGTGTGATTAGGCCGCTGACCTGCGGGCCCCTAGTCTGGGAAGCGCGATGGCGGCCCCATCCGTTCTGCCTCGGGCCGCGCACCACACGTCGTCCCCCGAGCGTCGCGGCCACCCAGCACCACTGCTGGGACCAGGATCCGCGCCGGGCAGGACACCCATCCGATCGAGAGCGAGTCAGCGGCGCCCTGCGCCGCCTGCCCCCATGAGCACTTCTTTTTCTGACTTCGACCTTCCCCGCCCCGTCCTGGACGTCCTCACGGCCGCCGGCGTCACGGAGCCCTTCCCCATCCAGTCCGCCACGCTGCCCGACAGCCTGGCCGGGCGCGATGTCCTCGGCCGCGGCCGCACGGGCTCGGGCAAGACCTACGCCTTCCTGCTGCCGCTGGTCACGCGTCTGGACAAGTCCACCAGCAAGCGGACCCCCAAGCGGCCCCGCGCGCTGATCCTGGCCCCCACCCGCGAGCTGGCCACCCAGATCCACGAGGCGATGGCCCCGATGGCGCAGGCCCTCGGCCTGAAGACGACCACCATCTTCGGTGGCGTCGGCGCCAACCCCCAGATCCAGGCCCTGCGCAACGGCGTCGACGTCGTCGTCGCCTGCCCCGGCCGGCTGGCCGACCACGTCCGCTCGGGTCACTGCGATCTCGGCGCCGTGGAGATCACCATTCTCGACGAGGCCGACCACATGGCCGACCTGGGCTTCCTGCCCGAGGTCAAGCGCCTGCTCGACAAGACCCCCGAGAAGGGCCAGCGGATGCTCTTCTCCGCCACCCTCGACGGCGGCGTCGACGTGATCGTCAAGCGCTACCTGCACAGCCCGGTCACCCACAGCGTGGACACCGCGCAGTCGCCGGTCGCCTCGATCGACCACCAGGTGCTGCACGTCGGCGCCAACGACCGGCTCGCAGTGATCACCGACCTGGCCGCCGCGCCGGGCCGGACGATCATCTTCACCCGCACCAAGCACGGCGCCAAGCAGCTGACCAAGAAGCTGAACCAGGTGGGCGTGGCCTCGGTCGAGCTGCACGGCAACCTGTCGCAGGGCGCGCGTACCCGCAACCTCGAGGCGTTCTCCACCGGCGTCGCGCAGACCATGGTCGCCACCGACATCGCGGCCCGCGGCATCCACGTCGACGACGTGGCCCTCGTGGTCCACGCCGACCCGCCGGTCGAGCACAAGGCCTACCTGCACCGCTCGGGCCGTACGGCGCGCGCCGGTGCCGCCGGCACCGTGGTCACCGTGATGACCGACGCCCAGGTCGGTGACGTGCGCCAGCTGACCCGCAAGGCCGGCATCAAGGCCACCACCACCAAGGTCGTCCCCGGCCACGCCGTGCTGACCACGATCGCCCCGGGCGAGCGCGAGTACGCCTCCGCCCCGGTCGTCCCGGTCGCGGCCCCGGCCGAGCAGAGCCGCGGTGGCGGCGGTGGCGGTCGCTCCGGTGGCGGCGGTCGTCGTCGCTCCGGCGGCGGTGGCGGTCGCCCCCAGGGCGGCGGTTCCGGCGGTGGCCAGGCTCGCTCCGGCGGCCAGGGCGGCGGCCGCTCCGGCGGCGGTGCCCGCTCCGGCGGCGGACGCGGCGGCTCGTCGCGCACCTCGGGTGGCGGCTCCAGCGTCGTCTACTCCTCGGGCCGCTGACGCACCCGTAGCCTCTTACGCACAGCACGACGCCCGGTCCGCCTCACGGCGGACCGGGCGTTGCTGTGTCCAGCGGCGGATGAAGCGAGTTACTTCCCGGAGGCGAAAGAGCTGACGCACTCGCCTTGGTTCTTGAAGACCGGGGCGGTGCTGGT
Source organism: Nocardioides sp. AX2bis (assembly GCF_902506435.1). Classification (GTDB taxonomy): domain Bacteria; phylum Actinomycetota; class Actinomycetes; order Propionibacteriales; family Nocardioidaceae; genus Nocardioides. Next base: position 126,878 of record NZ_LR733215.1, read on the forward strand.
GGCCCAGCCGCCGTTCTTGCACTGCTCCTTGCCGGCGAGCACGACGGGCTCGGCGAAGGTGTACGCGGTGTCACCGAACGTGATCGAGTTGATCGTGTAGTCGCCGAGGACGCCGCTGCCGAGCGAGAAGCCGAAGGCGTTCGTGACGGCGTCCGGGTAGGCGCCGCTCCACTGCGCGAGCGTCCCGTTGAGGGGGCTTCCGCCCCCACCTTCGCGCGGCGTGTTCGGGTTCGTCGCGACCGCGGGGTCCACCGGGAAGGTCCGGTGGTTGCCCAGCCACCAGTTGCCACCGTAGGCGTCCGGCTCGCCGACCAGGATGCCGTCGTTGTCGCCGTCACCGTCGAGGTCCACGACGAGCTGGTAGCCGGGCTTGATGGTTCCGCTGGTGGTTGTCAGGTCGAGGCCGGTGTTGGTCACCTGGGCCAAGGGAGTGCTGGTGTTGACGTACTCGGCGACCTTGTTCGTCGAGCCCAGCGTGCCGTCGGTCCAGATACGGAGGCCCGTGCCCACTACATCGTAATGACCTGTCGCCCGGGTGTCGGAGAGTGACTGGTCGAAGTCGCCAGGGACCATGATCGTCCCGCTTGCAGCGGAAGCAGGTGCGGCGAGGCCCAGTGCGAGCGTGGTGCCCGCGGCTACCTGGATGAGACGGCTGACTGTCTTGTGCATTGAGATCCTTCCCCCACGAGCCACCAGAACGTCACCCTCCGGGACCCGATTGGGCGGAGGGGGGTGGCAAGTAGGGAGGACATTAGGGGCCCCCTGGTCGAGACGAGGCCAATGCGCCTGACCGCGGTCACGGGTATGGATGCACCCGCCCAGGGCCTTCGAGATGTTCTGCCACGGGCTGCACACAGGTTGTCCACAGTTCTGCCCACGCTGGCACGTTCGCCTTCTGGCTCGGGTCGGCGGCCTCATGATGTGGCTGCTCGAACTCGCGGGCGTTTGAGAGATGTGGATCCCGCCCATGTGGCTTCCCTCGCCGTCACGATGCACGGCGGAGAGGAGCGCGGCTGCTCCTGGCTGTGCTGTTCGCTCTCGTCACGATCACCGCGCTCCTTGCACCGGCTGGCGCCACGGAGACGGAACCGCCGTTCGTCGGGGGTCCGACCATCAGCGGCACGCCCTCGGTCGGCGAGATGTTGACCGCCAAGGCTGGGTCGTGGACCGACCTGCGCGGTCAGATCTATTTCCAATGGAGGGCGTGCCGAGGGACCCAACCCGACCGGACGTGCGCCGTTCGCGTCGCGGTCGGGCATCAGCACGCCTGCGCCAAGCTCGAGGGAAGCGCCTTCCAGTGCTGGGGATATCCCCAGGACGCGCAGATCCCCCAGGACATCGGCGGCGTCGCGGACGTCTCGGCCGGGTTCTCGAGCACCTGCGCCCGTAGCGAGACCGGTCGAGTCCGGTGCTGGGAGGACTACGGCCGGGACCGGGTCGACTACCCGGTGCCCACCGATCTCCCGCCCATCGGCCAGCTCTCGTCACGTCGTCGGGACGCGTGCGGCGTCGTGGCCGGGACGGGTGAGGTGCGCTGCTGGGGTCCGAACCTGCACGGACAGTCGACCGTCCCGGACTACCTGCCGCCCGTCAGTCAGGTGGCGACGTCGCTCTAACACTCGTGCGCGATCCTTCGTCTCGACGGCAGCCTGACGTGCTGGGGCGAGCGGTACGCACTGCCCACGCAGTAGCGGGCACCGGAACCCCCGGGCCACCTCCGTCGGATGGGCTTGGTCGGGGTCGTTCCATACCTCGCCAGCGCGCCTGGCACTAACGCACAGCAGGCATGCCTCGGGTTCTACGGTGTCGCGACGCGGTCACCGAGACAGCGCGCACTGGACGGAGACTCACGTGTTCCCAGCCTCTCCTCGCACTGCCGCCGCCTTGGCGGCGGCCACGCTCCTGCCCGGCCTGGTGGTCGGGTTCACTACGACCGTGGCACAAGCCGGAGCCGTTCCGATGTGTGACGGCCTTACCGCCACGATCATCGGCACCGAGGGTGACGACGAGTCGCTCCTGGGGACCCAGGGCCCCGACGTGATCGTCGGCCTCGGTGGTAGCGACAACCTGTTCGGCTTGGGCGGTGACGACGTCTTGTGCGGTGGCGACGGCAACGACGTCGTCTACGGCTTCGAGGACAACGACCGCCTGTTCGGTCAGGGCGACTTCGACCGCGTGCTCGGGGGCGAGGGTGAGGATCTTCTGGACGGTGGCAGCAACGCGGACCTGCTGTACGGCGAAGCGGGTGACGACACCGTCCGGGGGAGGGGCGGTGACGATCTCCTCCAGGGCGGCTTGGACGCGGACCTGTTGGTCGGGGGCAGGGGATCCCAGGACATCACCAGCTACTTCGATTCCCGCACGCGAGAGCTCGTCGACCTACTGGCCACCGGCGCCAATGACGGGAGCGCGGACGATGGGCCGGCCGGACAGCGGGACGAGACCCGCAGCGTGGAGGGCGTCTTCGGCGGGTCCGCTCATGACGAGATCCGCGGCAGCAGCAACGCTGACTACCTGGTCGGTTACGACGGGCGTGACCTGGTGGTGGGCCGCGGTGGCAATGACGTCCTCGACGTCGCCGACGGAGTCACCGACGTCGCCAACTGCGGCGGGGGCCGCGATGAGGTGCTCTTCGACAGGGGCCTCGACACGCTGAAGAGCTGTGAGCGGAAGGACGCCTCCTCCTAGCAGGCGGACGACGTGCTCGACGCGGACGCCCCCGCCACCCTCCGCGAGGGAGACGGGGGCGTCGTGGTGCCGGTGTCGAGCTCGAGCAGCCTGCCGTCGATCAACACGAAAGTCCTGCGCAGCCGTGGCGCAGCCTCCACACTCCGAGGATGAACGCTCCCTCCGTCCGCATGACGCGGCACCTGGCCGGCCCTCTCGCCGCCGGCCTCCTTGCCGGCGCACTCGTCGCCGGCGCCCCGGCGCAGGCCGCCGACCTGCCCGAGCGCGACTGCGGGCCGTACCTGAGCGACGTCAGTGAGGCGAAGGCCGACCTCCCCGTCGCCAAGGACCAGCTCGCCGACGCCCGCGTGGTCCTGGAGCGGCGCACCGCCCGCTACGAGGCCCGCCCCACGAAGAAGAACCGTCGGGCGATGGTCGTCGCCGAGAGGGCGGTGACCGAGGCCAAGTACGCCCTCGCCAACGTGAAGTACCGCCTGACGATCGGCCGCGAGCGGGTCGAGGTCTGCGAGGGCCCGGTCGGGGCGAAGGTCACCAGGGTGCGGGTCGATCCCTTCGACGGCTCGGTCCTGGGCAACGTCCTGTGGAACATGCCGTCGGACTTCACCTACTACCAGTTCATGCGGTCCAGCGATCCCGAGCCGCAGTTCCAGGGTGACCGGGTCTTCGACGACTACGACGTGGATCCCGCGCCCGGGGACGACCGGAACCACGTCCCGAACAGCCGCCTGATCAACGGCTACACGTTCGGCGGGTGCGACTTCCTGCCCGGCGAGACCCTCACCCTCGAGCTCTGGACCGGCGTCACCGGCGAGGAGACCCCCGCCGGCGAGCTGGCCTACAGCAAGACCATCGACAACCCCTGCCGCTGACCTCGGTGCGCAGGGTCAGCGGCCTCGTCGGGCGCCCTCGACCCTGACCTCGGTGACATCGCTGCTGGCCGGGTCCGCGGTGTCGGTGGGAGTGAAGGTGACGATCACGGTGAGCCGCCCCTTCGGCAACGGCCTGACGTTGTAGACCCCCTTCTTGCCGTCGGCCTGCTTGGGGTAGGAGCGGCTGAACTCGAAGCTCTTCCCGCCGTCCTTCACGAAGACGAGGTCGAGCGCACCCTGCGGCTCCGTACCGTCCGCGGATGGGACGTCGACGAAGACCTTGGCCCGGTGGGGCGCCTTCGCCTCGAGACCGTCCGCGTCGACGGCATAGACCGGGGGCTCGCCCGGACCGGTGGACCCGCCACTGATGCCTGCCGCCGCTGTCGGTGCAGCGGCGCCCACGACGAGGGCGGTGGGGAGCAGCAGCGCGGTCAGGCTTGCCGCGATCATCGTCTTCATCGGGGTGGTTCTCCTCAGGTGTGGCCACCGGATGAGGAGCAGCAGACCATGGCGCCGGTGCAGAACCCCGGTAGTTCCCGCACCGACAGGAACGGGCAGCATCCCCGGGGCAACCTCGCTGGGCCTACTGCGCTGCAGGGCGGAGCTGGTAGGTCCCGTCGGACCTCAGCTGGTCGGCCGACCACGGCAGGCCGCGGCGGTCCGGCTCCGTGGTCACCAGGACGGACACCGAGACGGGAGTGTCGGGGATGCATCGGTACGGCACCGTGGTGCGGGACACGCGCGTGTCGAGGATCTCGGTGACCAGGCCGCGGCAACGCTTGAGCTCGCCGCCGTCCTCGAACCACCCGGCTGTCCCCGATCGTCGATCGCTCGGGCTGGGTGAGAGCTCCACGGCACCCCCGACGGTGTCCGACCCGAAGGCGATCGTGACGACCTGGTCGAACTTCTTGGAGTCCGTGACCTTGCGCATCTGGACGACCAGCTCGACCTGGCGGTTCGGCTCGTCCTGGAGGACACGGACGTCACCGAGGTCGATGCTGCGCCGCTGCGGGGTCGGCAGTCCCCTCTTCTCGGTGATCACCACGTCCCCGTATTCGTCGGCGTCCTGGTAGGGCCCCGGGAGGCCCAGCCCGACGGCGGGCGTGACGGTCACTGTGAAGGTGGTGGCGATCGCTAGGCCGAGGGCGGCGGCGCGAGAATGTCTGCTCATGGTGGGCCTCGTCCTCCAGGTCCGGCTCAGCCGGCGGGGGCGTCGGCGGGGCGGACCCGGACGAGCCCGTCGGAGACGACGCGGTCGCGGGAGTGCACCTTGCCGTCGCCGCGGAGGTTGCCGGTGCTGGTGACGACCCGGACCCGGACCCGGGCGGTGGGGATGCACCGGTCCGGGACCGGGGTCAGCGTCGTATCGCTCTCAGTGCCCTCGACGAACTCGGTCCGGAGGCCCCGGCACACCTCCTTGTCGGCACCCGTGCCGAGCACCGCGACACCGGAGCCCTGCTCGCCAGGACTCGGGGAGAAGACGATGCCTCCCACGGCGTCGTCGCGGCGGTCGAGGAAGGTCACGCGGACGGTCTGGTCGAACCTGCGCGACTCGGTGACCTCGCGGAGGGTGACGTTGAACTGGATCCGGTCGTCCGCCACGTCGTAGGTCACGACGGAGGTGGCGTCGATGCTTCGTCGCTCGGCCCGGGTCAGGCCCCGCTCCCCGGTGAAGGTGGTGTCCCCGGCCGGGTCGGACTGGGACCAGGTCACGAGTGCTCCGGCGGCGGCCGGCGAGGTGGTCGTGGCGGTGAGGCCGGCGGCGAGAGCGAGGCCGAGCGCGACTGCGGTCGTACGGGAGCGGGTGGTGCGGGTCATGGGTGGTCCTTCGTCGTCGCGGCTCGTCGTCGAGCCGGCCCCAGTGGTCTGCGCATCGTGCGGGCCCGGAGGTGCGGTGGCAAGCAGGCGCGCGGACCACCGGGGCGAGGACCCCGGTCCTGCGTCAGCGGAGCTGGAAGGCGCCGTCGGACACCTGGCGGTCGCGGGAGAAGGTCGGGCCGTCACCGTGGAAGGTGCCGGTGCTGGTGACCACCGTGATCTCGACGGCCTCGTCGGGCACGCACTTGTAGGGCACCGACACCAGGGCGAGCGGCTCGTCGCCGAAGGTCTGGGTGGTGAGGTCGGAGCAGGTCTTGGCGCCGTCGGCGGTGCGGCGGACGGCCGAGCCGTCGCGGCGGTCGCCGGGGCTGGGGGAGAAGGTGACGCCGGCGAGCTGCGACTCCTCGGGACGACTGAGGGAGAACGTCACGACCTGGTCGAACTTCTTCGAGTCGGTGAGGTACTTCAGCTGCACCAGGAAGTCGACCATGCGCTCGTCGGGCCTGGCCTGGACCTGGACGAAAGCCAGGTCGATGCTCTTGCGCTGGGCCTTGGGCAGGCCCTTCTTCGCGGTGATGGTCACGTCGCCGGACGGGTCGTCCTGGCCGTAGCCGATCAGGCCGGCGTGGGCGGCGCCCGTGCCGACGACGAGCGCCAGGCCGAGCGTGGCGGCGGCGGTGGTGCGGGCGGTGCGGGAGCGGAGGGTCATCGGATGGTCCTTGTCGTCGCGGGTCGTCGCCGAGCCGGCCCCAGTTGGTCCCGGCATCGTGGGGGTCCCGCGGGGACGCGGGCAACGGGTCGTACGGCTGGTCTGGTCAGCGAACGAGCCCGGCGAGATTCAGTCGGCGAAACGCGCCCACGACGGCAGCGCGTCTGCATACGCCGCCGCGAGGTCGGCGTCGCGGGTGACGGTCCAGTCGATCCGGCCGCCGGTCTCCGGCTCGTCCTTGTCCCACTCGAACCAGTTGACCATCTTGATCGCGGGCAGGTCCTCGACCAGTTCGGGGTCCCACACCTGCGACCACCAGGCCTCCTTGACGGCCCGCTCGGAGGGGCCGGGTCCGCCGGGGACGTACAGCGCGGCGGTCTCCGTGATCGAGACCGGCTTGCCGTGGCGCACGGCGTACTCGGCGTAGAAGTCGGGCACGACCTGCTCCTGGGTGCCGGGCACGGCGTAGTCGCCCCGCAGCTGGTCGACCAGCTTGCCGGCCGAGGGCCGCTCGTTCTCGCCCCACGGGTAGACCTGGCCCCAGTGGTAGAGCGACATCCCGACCCAGTCGACGGCGTCGTCGCCGGGCCAGTACGGCGCGTAGCCGTCGTCGCGCTCGGTCAGCCGGCCGTCGTCGTCGGTGTCGAGCAGCCGCCGGTCCGCGCCGCGGGCCGACCACTCGCCGCCGTCGAAGGGGTAGCCGCCCGCGTAGCTGGGCGCCCACATCATCGCCGAGGCCGGAGCGCCGGCGTGCACCGCGTCGGCCACCCGGCGGAAGGTCGCGACGTACTCCTCCGGCTGCTGGCCCCAGGCGTACCAGGACCCGTTCATCTCGTGCGCGAACCGCACGAAGACGGGGACCCCGGAGTCGTTCCAGGCCCTGAGGCGGGTGACCAGGTCGTCGATGACGGCGTCGTCGACCGCGTCGAGCCCGTCCAGCGGCTCGAGGGTCAGCAGGACGCTGCTGCCGGCCTCGCGCGCCTGCATGACCGCGCCGTCGACGGTCGTCAGGTCGTTCTCGGCGAAGGGCAGCTCGGCGAAGGTGACCATCACCGCGGGCGTCTTGCCGAGCCGGTCGGCGTAGTCGGCCAGGCTCTCCTGCGCCCCGTCGACGCTGACGCCGACCAGCGCGCCGGAGTCCGGGGGAGCGACGTCGGCGGCGGTGGCCGGGGCGACCGCGGGGTCGTCGGCGCCGCTGCCGAGGGTCGTGTTCATGACGACGATCAGGGAGACGACGACGACGAACGCGACGCCGAGGAACGCCCAGGACAGAGCGGTACGGCGGGTCTCGTGCACGAGATGACGCTACCCGCGGGAGTGGCCGGTGCGTGGGCGAACGGAGACCTCGCCCCGCACCGTTGAGACGAGGCTCACCACGCGCCGGGGGAGGACTGCGCGGTTTCCTCTCTGCGGGTGGAGCCGACCGCGAACAGGCCTCCCACGATGGTCTGATGCCTGCGCTTCCCACCGACCCCGACGTGTTCGATGCTGCCACCTGGATCGCGGCCAAGGACGAGGTCTCCGTGGACATCGCACTCCGACGGCTGCAGCGGGCGGCGCGTACCGCGGGCCTGAGCCCGGCGGAGGTGGCGCGCCAGCTCGGCGGCAGCGTGAAGGTGCTGCCGCGGCTCACCGACGAGGTGTTCTGACCCGGCCTGCCGGGGCCTTTGGGGCTGAGGGTCTCAGGGGCCCGGCGTCTGCGGGGTGTCGGCTTGCGTGCCTGACGCGTCGTCGGTGCGTTCCTGCGACTCCTCGAGGATGGCCTGGGCCTGCGCCTCGGGGTCGTCCGCCGGGCCGGCCGCGTGCTCCTCGGGGAGTCGGTTCGCGCGCTGCTCGACGTTCTTCTCGCTCGGTCCGTCCGTCATGGGGCCACCGTAGGGCGCTGTCGGGGGTCTCGTGACGCTCGCTTCGCTCGCTCCTCGACCAGCGGGGTCTTGGTCTCGTGACGCTCGCTTCGCTCGCTCCTCGACCAGCGGGGTCTTGGTCTCGTGACGCTCGCTTCGCTCGCTCCTCGACCAGCGGGGGTTGCGCTCGCTCCTCGACCACCGGTGGGGGTCAGGTGGTGAGGCGGCGGACGACCGGGTAGCCGGTGGCCAGGCCCAGCAAGACCCCGAGCTGCATCAGGAACCAGAACGACGCGTCGGTCGCCGGCGGCATCAGCTCGTTGTAGTGCAGCAGCAGCATCCAGCCGCCCATGCCGACGTCGAAGGCCAGCACGGTCACGGTCGCCACGACGAACGCGGCGCCGAGGCGGGAGCGGTTCGTGGCGAGACGCTCGTACGCCGTCAGCAGCAGGATGGCGATCGCCCCGATGACCAGGATCATCACCCACAGGTCGATCCCGGCGATGGTGAGGCCGGAGGCGATGACGAGGGGGACACCGATCAGGTGGGCGACCGCGGAGGCGCTGCCACCCGGGAGCCCGGCCACGGCCGCGGGCTGGTCCGAGGGGGCGGACGGGCGCGCGTACCGGCGGTAGAGCGGGACCGCGAACGGGCCGAGGTAGAGCGCGCTGGTGATCCACACGACCTCGGCGGCGACGCTGTCGCGGCGGTTCCGGCGGGCGTACACGTCGTAGGCGATCCAGGCGGCGGCGGCCACCGCGAGGGCGATGAACACCCACGCGACCGGCGTCACCCAGTCCGGGACACGGTTCGTCATCTCCACGGCTGAAGTGTCCGTCACGGCCCAAGAGACCCTCGCCACCCCTGTCCTGCCCCGCGGGGTGTAGGCCCGCGCACGACGCGGCCCCACCGTGGAGACATGTCCACCGACGCCATCGTCCTGCTCAAGGACGACCACCAGACCATCCTCAAGACCTTCAAGGACTTCCAGGAGGCCGGGCCGAAGGCGTACAAGCGCAAGGGCGACCTGGTCGACCGGATGATCTCGCTGCTGACGGTGCACACGTACCTCGAGAACGAGGTGATGTACCCGCAGGTGCGCGAGCTGCTGCCCGAGCTCGAGGACGACGTGCTCGAGTCGTACGAGGAGCACCACGTCGCGGACCTGCTGGTGATGGAGCTCGTCGGGATGAAGCCCGAGGCCGAGCGCTTCGACGCCAAGACGACGGTGCTGATCGAGAACGTCACCCACCACATCGAGGAGGAGGAGCAGGAGTGGTTCCCGAAGGTCCGCGAGGGCCTCAGCCGCACCCAGCTCCAGGACATCGGCGCGCAGATGATCGAGGCGAGGAAGAAGGCGCCCACCAGCCCGGCCCAGCCGAGCGCGCTGAAGAAGACCGTCGACGCGGTCATCAAGTAGCCCGGTGTTCCTCTTCTTCAGCAACCGACTCGGGTGCCTGGGCTCGATCGCCCTCTCGCTCGTCCTCACCGCGGTGCTCCTGCTCCTGCTGACCCGCTGAGCCCGCCCGCACCGCCCACCCCTGCCGCCTGAC
>NZ_LR733215.1:136458-400037 GCF_902506435.1 Nocardioides sp. AX2bis
TCGTGACCCCGGCCACGCCCGGCGCCCACCCCCGTGGACGCGGGCTCCCGTACGCCTCCGCGCGGCCTACGATCCACCCATGCTGCTGCGCCGCCCCGCCCGAGCCGCCCGGGTCTCCCTCGTCACCGTCCCGCTGCTCGTCGCCGCGCTGGCCTGCGCACCGGTCGAGGAGACCGCCGAGGACACCAGCGGGGACGCCGCGGCCCCGGCCGCCGACGAGTGCACGCCCGACCAGCTCGAGACGCAGACGGCCGGGACGCTGACGGTCGGCACCGACTCGCCGGCCTTCGAGCCGTGGTTCGTCGACAACGACCCGACCAACGGCGAGGGCTACGAGTCGGCGGTGGCCTACGCGGTCGCCGAGGAGCTCGGCTTCGCCGAGGACGAGGTGGAGTGGGTGAAGGTGGGGTTCAACTCCTCCTACGCCTCGGGCCCGAAGACCTTCGACTTCGACATCAACCAGATCTCGATCACCCCGGCCCGCGAGGAGGCCGTCGACTTCTCCGACGGCTACTACCAGGCCTCCCAGGCCGTGGTCGCGCTGGAGGGCAGCGCCGGCGCCGAGGCGGCGTCGCTCGACGACCTCACCGACCTGCGCCTGGGCGCCCAGACCGGCACCACCTCGCTGACCGCGATCCGCGACATCATCCAGCCCGCGACCGAGCCGCTGGTCTTCGACGACACCAACGCCGCCAAGCAGGCGCTGCAGAACGACCAGGTCGACGCGATCCTGGCCGACCTGCCCACCGCCTTCTACATCTCCGCGGTCGAGATCCCCGGCTCCACCATCGTCGGGCAGTTCCAGCCCGAGACCGGTGAGCAGGAGGAGTTCGGGATGCTCTTCGAGCAGGGCTCCTCGCTCGTGCCGTGCGTCGACCAGGCCCTGGCCACCCTGACCGAGGACGGCACCCTCGCCGACCTCGAGCAGCAGTGGCTCTCGGACTCGGTCTCGGTGCCGACCCTGCCGTGACGGACCTGCAGGCCCCCTGGGCGCCGAGCGGGCGCGAGCTCGAGCGACGCGAGGTCCGGCGCCGTCGCCGCCGGAGGTCGGTGCTCGTCGCGACGGCCGCGACGGTGCTGGTCGTCGGTGGCCTCGTCCTCGGCGTCGTCAGCTCCCCGGGCTGGCCCACGGTGCAGGAGACCTTCCTCGACCCGTTCCACGCCCGCGAGTCCTTCCCGGCGATCCTCGACGGGTTCTGGCTCAACGTCACGATGTTCCTCATCGCCGAGCCGCTGATCCTCGCGCTCGGCCTCGGGCTGGCCCTCGCGCGGCAGTCCCGGTCGCCGCTGCTGGTGCCGTTGCGCGCGATCGCCGTGGCCTGGACCGACGTCTTCCGTGGCATCCCGACGCTGGTGCTGGTCTTCCTCCTCGTCTTCGGGATGCCCTCGCTGGGCCTGCAGGGCGTCCCCACCTCGATCTTCTTCTGGGCCACCGTCGCGCTGGTCGTCTCCTACAGCGCCTACGTCGCCGAGGTCTTCCGCTCCGGCATCGAGTCGGTGCACCCCTCGCAGCTGGCCAGCGCCGACGCGCTCGGCCTGTCCCGGGGCCAGGCGATGCGCTTCGTGGTGGTGCCGCAGGCCGTCCGCCGGGTCGTGCCCCCGCTGCTCAACGACTTCGTCTCGCTGCAGAAGGACACCGCGCTGGTGGCCTCGGTGTCGCTGTTCGACGCGCTCTTCAGCGCCCGCGACTACGCCAACTTCAACTTCAACTACACGCCGTACGTCGTGGTCGCCGTCTTCTTCGTCGTCCTCACGGTCCCGCTGGCCCGCCTCACCGACGCCCTCGGTCGCCGCTACGCCGAGCGCGAGCGGGCGGGCGCACGATGACCGGGGGGACGGCCGGCCCGCTGCTGGAGGTCCAGGCGCTGCGCAAGACGTACGGCGCCAGGCTCGTGCTCGACGACGTCGACCTGAGCGTCGGCGCGGGCGACGTGGTCTGCCTGATCGGGTCGTCGGGGTCGGGGAAGTCGACGCTGCTGCGCTGCGTGAACCTCCTCGAGGACATCGACGACGGCCGGATCCTGCTCGAGGGCCGCGAGATCTCCGACCCGCTGGTCGACCAGCGCGAGGTCCGCTCGCGGATGGGCACCGTGTTCCAGGCCTACAACCTCTTCCCGCACCTGACCGTGCTCGACAACTGCACCCTCGCGCCGCGCCGGGTGCACGGCGTGGCCCGCCGCGAGGCCGAGACCCGGGCCCGGGCCCTGCTGGAGGAGTTCGGCCTCGCCGAACACGCCGGCCAGCACCCCGACCGGCTCTCCGGCGGCCAGCAGCAGCGGGCCGCGCTCGTCCGGGCCCTCTGCACCGAGCCGAGCCTGCTGCTCCTCGACGAGATCACCGCCGCGCTCGACCCCGAGCTGGTCGGCGAGGTGCTCGCGATCGTGCGCCGCCTGGCCGAGCAGGGCACCACGATGGTGCTGGCCACCCACGAGATGTCCTTCGCCCGCGAGGTCGCCACCACGGTCTGCTTCCTGCACGAGGGCCGGATCCTCGAGCAGGGACCGCCCGAGCAGATCCTCACCGCGCCGCGCGAGGAGCGTACGAGGCAGTTCCTGCGCCGGGTCCTGCCGGGCTGAGCGTCATCCCGGCCCGGGGCTGGACGGGCAGGTTTCGAACATGTCGGCCTTTGCAAAGGCCGACATGTTCAGAAGTCCCCGGCCGACCGGGGACTTCGCGGCGCCCAAGACCGTGACACCGCCGGTGTCAGCGACCGTGCCAGGATGCGGGGCATGGCGGACCAGGAGCAGCAGGAGCAGCAGCCGTACGCGCTGGGGCGCGGCACCGGACCGCTGCGCGGGGTGAAGGTGGTGGAGGTCGCCGGGATCGGACCCGGTCCCCACGCCGCGATGATCCTCGCGGACCTCGGCGCCGACGTGATCCGCGTCGAGCGGCCGGGCGGCTCGTTCCTGGTCGGCGGGCCCGACGACCTGCTCAACCGCGGCCGGCCGAGCGTGGCCCTCGACCTCAAGCAGCCCGAGGCGGTGGCGACCGTGCTCGACCTCGTGGAGGGTGCCGACGTCCTGCTGGAGGGCATGCGTCCCGGGGTGACCGAGCGGCTCGGGCTGGGACCCGCCGACTGCCACGCCCGCAACCCGCGCCTGGTCTACGGCCGGATGACCGGCTGGGGCCAGGACGGCCCCCTGGCCGCCGCCGCCGGGCACGACCTCAACTACGTCGCGCTGTCCGGCGCGCTCTTCGGCCTCGGCCAGGACCCCGCCCGCCCGCACTTCCCGACCAACCTCGTCGGCGACTTCGGCGGCGGGTCGACCTACCTCGTGATCGGCGTCCTCGCCGCGCTGCTGGAGGCGCGTCTGTCCGGGCAGGGCCAGGTCGTCGACGCCGCGATCGTCGACGGCACCGCCCACGTCAACACCATGACGGCGGCCTTCGTCGGCGCCGGCACCTTCCGCGAGGAGCGCGCGGTCAACCTGCTCGACGGCGGCGCGCCGTACTACGACCTCTACGCGACCTCCGACGGCGAGCACATGAGCGTCGGGGCGCTCGAGCCGCAGTTCTTCGCCGCCTTCCTCGACCTGCTCGGCATCGCCGACGTCAGCCCCGGGCAGGCCGACCTCGACCGGTACGACGAGATGCGCGACCTGATCACCGCCCGTTTCGCCTCCCGCACCCGCGCGGAGTGGACCGAGGTCTTCGAGGGCACCGACGCCTGCGTCGCCCCCGTGCTGCGGATCAGCGAGGCCCAGCAGCACCCGCACCTGGCCGCCCGCGGCACCTACGTCGAGCACCACGGCCGGGTGCAGCCGGCGCCCGCACCGCGCTTCTCGCGCACCGCCGCGACCCTGTCCACGCCGCCGCCGGCCCGCCCCGGCACCCAGACCCGCGAGGCGCTCGCGGCCTGGGGCGTCACGGACGTCGACGGCCTGCTGGAGCGCGGCGTCGCGGTGCAGGCCGACTGACCCGTGCGCCCCTTCCTCTTCCTCGGCACCCGCGCCGAGGACCTCGCCGCCGACGGGGAGTACGACGCGGTGCTGCGCTTCACCGGTCTGGCCGAGCGCGACCTGCGCCGCGTCCGGCTCGAGCGCGACGAGCTGCCCCCGCTGGAGCTCGACGACTGGTCGGGCATCGTGCTGGGCGGCGGGCCGTACAACGTCAGCGACCCCGACGAGCTGAAGTCGCCCGCCCAGCACCGGGCCGAGGCACGGCTGGCCGACCTCGCCGAGCAGGTGGTCGAGGCGGACTTCCCCTTCCTGGGCGCCTGCTACGGCATCGGCACCCTCGGGCGGCTGCGCGGCGGTGCCGTCGACCGGACCTTCGGCGAGCCGATCGGCGCGGTCACCGTCACCCTCACCGACGCGGGTCTCGCCGACCCGCTGACCGCCGACCTGCCGGGGTCCTTCGACGTCTTCCTCGGCCACAAGGAGGCCGTCTCGGCCCTGCCGGGCGGGGCCGTGCTGCTCGCCACCGCACCGAGCTGCCCGGTCCAGGCGTTCCGGATCGGCACCCGCGTCTACGCCACCCAGTTCCACCCCGAGCTGGACGTGGACGCCCTCTGCACCCGGATCGAGGTCTACCGCCACCACGGCTACTTCGAGCCGGCTGCGGCCGAGGCCGTCAAGGCGGCGGCCCGCACCGCGACCGTCACCGAGCCGACCCGGCTGCTGGCCCGTTTCGTCGAGCTCTTCGCCCGGCGCTGAGTCCCCTCCATCCGGGGGAGTGCGGCGCTGGGGTGGCGTGGTTCAGTGAAGACATCGAGCGCGGCACCGGCCGCGCCCCCCGAAGGAGGCGACGAGCATGGCGATCGGCGACAAGGCTGAGAACAAGGGCGAGAACCTCGGCGGCAAGATCAAGGAGGGCACCGGCAAGGCGACCGGCAACGAGCGCCTCGAGGCCGAGGGCAAGGGCGACCAGGCCTCCGCCAACCTCAAGGACGGCGTCGAGAAGATCAAGGACGCCGCGAAGAACATCGTCGGCGGGGACAAGAACAAGCACTGACGCAGCACCGCCGGAGCGAGGGGCGGGCACGGTCCGCCCCCCGCACGGACCATCACCCCTCCTCTCCGTACAGTCGGGGACGAGGGGTGATGTGTGTGCAGGCCTGGTTGCAGCGAGCGCTGTGGGACGTCGTCCCGCGCGACCACCGGCAGTCCCAGCGGGACCTGAGGCGGCGCCAGCTGATCACGGCGGGGTTCGTTCTGGCCGGTGCCGTGGTGCTGGGCTTCCTGCTCCGCCTGGAGCCCGGGAGCACGGCGTTCTACGTCACGTCACTGGTCGTCGCGGCCGTGTGGTTCGTCGGCGCGTTCGCCTCCGGCCCGCTCCACCTCGGGCGGATCCCGATCGGCACCGACCTGTCCGGGCCCACCAAGCGCCCGATCACCGCGCCGCTGGCGCTCGGCGCCGGGCTGGCGGTGTTCTTCGTCGCCGGGGGCCTCGTGGTCGCCCAGATCCCGTGGCTCTCCGACCAGGTCGCCAAGGTGATCTCGTACGCCGACGCCGGGTCGCTGCCGCTGCTCGTGGCGATCACCGCGATCAACGGCATCGCCGAGGAGCTGTTCTTCCGCGGCGCGCTCTACGCCGCGATCACCAAGTACCCGATCCTGTGGTCCACGCTGGCCTACGTCATCGCCACCGCGGCGACCGGCAACATCATGCTGGCCTTCGCCGCGATCCTGCTCGGCCTCGTCGTCGGGCTCCAGCGCCGGGCCTCCGGCGGCATCCTGGCGCCGATCATCACCCACTGCGTGTGGTCGATCAGCATGCTGGTGACGCTGCCGTACATCTTCGGCACCGCCTGAGCCTGCCCAGGGGGGCGTCGGGTCAGGCGGGCCTGGACTCCGCGATGGCGCGACGCACGGCCTCCTGGTAGGCCACCGGCTCACCGGGGACGATCTCCCGGATCCGCTGCTCGGTGACGACGACCTCGGTGGCCATGGAGTCGATCAGGTTCTTGCCGGTGGTGGCGTCGACGTCGGTCACGAAGCCGATCCAGTGCGACGACAGCTTCGGCGTCAGCACCGGCACCGTGACCACGAACGGCCGACGGCCGTTCATCACCTCGGCCGCCTGCTGGAGCATCTCGAGGTAGCTGAGGACCTCGGGGCCGCCGATGTCGAAGGTCTGCCCGAACGCGGCCTCGCAGTCGACCACGCCGGCGAGGTAGCGCACGACGTCCTCGATGGAGATCGGCTGCGTCTTGGTCTTCGCCCACTTCGGCACCACCATCGCGGGCAGGTGCTTGACCAGCTGGCGGGTGATCTCCCACGAGATCCCCCCGGCGCCGACCACGATCGCCGCCCGCAGCACGGTGACCGGGACGCCGGCCTCGCCCAGCAGGGTCTCGACCTCGCGGCGCGAGCGCAGGTGGGCCGAGAGCTCGCCGTCCTCGTCCCCGAGGCCGCCGAGGTAGACGATCTGGCGCACGCCCGCCTCCCGCGCGGCGCGGCCGAAGGAGCGGGCGGCCTCGGCGTCCTTGCGCTCGAAGTCGTTGTCGTCGAGGGAGTGGACCAGGTAGACGGCCACGTCCACGCCGGCCATCGCGGCCTCGAGGCTGGGCACGTCGGCGACGTCGCCGTAGACCGCCTCGCCGGGGCCGGTGTAGCCGCCGGGGCGGCGCGTCATCGCGCGCACCGTGCGGCCCTGCTCCACCAGCGCCGGGACGAGGCGCGTACCGACGAAGCCGGTCGCGCCGGTGACCAGGACCGAGACGGAGTCAGACATGGGCCCAACATAGGTGCCGGACCCGGCCCGCTGCCTCGCCCCGGCGGGTCAGCGGAGCGTCAGGGCTCGGGTACGGGCGGCTCGCGCCGCGCCGACCGCTCGGCGCGCTCGGCGATCCCGGCGCGCTTGGTCTCGTCCATCCCGAGCTCGTAGGCGTGCACGAGGCCGTTGATCGACAGCGGCTTGAGCCGCTCCACGACGTCCTGGATCGTCTCGGGGGTCGCCCCGGACTCCTGGTAGACCGGCCAGACCCGCGTGCGGAACACGTCGTACAGCTCGCGGGCCACGGCGCGCCCGTGCTCGGCGTAGACCTCGGCAGCCGCGCGCGCGGCCTCCAGGGGGAAGCCGACGTCGAGCAGCCCGAGGCCGATCGAGAGCTGCGAGACCGCGACCTCGTAGTGGTTCGGCGGACCGGTGGGACCGACGGGCCGGACGATGCCGAGGGCCCCCAGGGTGTCGACGTCGGTCTCCTCGAGCGGACGCCCCGCGCGGCTCTCGAGGTCGCCGCGCGACATCGTCACCGGCAGGTCGGCCTGCCACGGCGCGAGCATCGCCCGGCGCAGAGCGATGTCCTCGGGGCTGGCGTCGTCCGGGATGCCCCCGACGTACCGCTCGATCGCGGCCAGCGTGAAGCCGTGGCTCTGCAGCTCCTGGACCAGCTCGAGCCTGGCCAGGTGGTCGCGGCCGTAGAAGCCCGACCGGCCCCGGCGCACGGGCGGCGGCACGAGGCCGCGCGAGGTGTAGAAGCGCACGTTGCGCACGCTCATCCCGACCCGGGCGGTGAGCTCCTCGAGGGTCAGCAGGTCCTCGTCCACCCGCCCCACCTCCCTCCGGGCCGGCCACGGCGCCGGGCCGCTGGTGACCCATGCCACAGGATCTGCTTGACCACGATGACAGTGATGGTGTCACAATCGGCGTACGCGGTCGTCGGGGACCCGGCCCGCGGCGCACTCGACACCTGGGACGGTCATGGCAGAAGCATTCGTGTACGACCACATCCGCACGCCGCGCGGCAAGGGCAAGGCCGTCGGCAGCCTCCACGAGGTCAAGCCGGTCGACCTCGCGGTCGGCCTCCTGCAGGAGGTGCAGCGCCGCAACCCGGGCCTCGACCCGGCCCGCGTCGACGACGTCGTGCTCGGCGTGGTCTCCCCGCTGGGCGACCAGGGCGGCGACGTCGCGAAGACCGCGGCGCTGGCCGCCGGCTACCCCGACACCGTCGCGGGCGTGCAGCTGAACCGCTTCTGCGCCTCCGGGCTCGAGGCCGTGAACCAGGCCGCGCAGCGCGTGCGCAGCGGCTTCGAGGACCTGATCCTCGCCGGCGGCGTCGAGTCGATGAGCCGGGTGCCGATGGGCTCCGACGGCGGCGCCTGGGCGATGGACCCGGCCACCGCGCTGACCACCGGCTTCGTGCCGCAGGGGATCGGCGCCGACCTGATCGCCACCCTCGGCGGCTGGACCCGCGACGACGTCGACGCCTACGCCGCCGAGTCGCACCACCGCGCCGCGAAGGCGTGGGCCAACGGCTACTTCGCCGGCTCCGTGGTCCCGGTCAAGGACCGCAACGGCATCACCGTGCTCGAGCACGACGAGATGGTCCGCCCCGACACCAGCCCCGAGAGCCTGGCCGGCCTCAAGCCGTCCTTCGCCGGGATCGGCAAGGACGCGGGCTTCGACGACGTCGCCCTGGAGAAGTACCACTGGGTCGAGAAGATCGACCACGTCCACCACGCCGGCAACTCCTCGGGCATCGTCGACGGCTCCGCCATCGTGGCCATCGGCTCCGAGCAGGTCGGCAGCGACCTCGGGCTGACCCCCCGGGCGCGGATCATCTCGGCGGCCGTCTCCGGCGCCGACCCCACGATCATGCTCACCGGCCCGGCGCCGGCCGCCCGCAAGGCGCTGGCCAAGGCCGGCCTCGAGGTCGGTGACATCGACCTGTTCGAGATCAACGAGGCGTTCGCCGCGGTGGCGATGCGCTTCATGCAGGACCTCGACATCTCCCACGAGATCACCAACGTCAACGGCGGCGCGATCGCCATGGGCCACCCGCTGGGCGCCACCGGCGCGATGATCCTCGGCACCCTGGTCGACGAGCTCGAGCGCCGCGACCTGCGCCGCGGCCTCGCCACGCTGTGCGTCGGCGGCGGCATGGGCATCGCGACCATCGTCGAGCGCGTCTGACCGCGGCCCGCCGCCGCCCGCACCCCGCCCCGCAGACCCCGAAGGACTCCCCGTGAGCACCAGCACCACCGAGCAGACCCGCACCGCCGTGCGCTACGAGCGCGACGCGGACGGGATCGTCACCCTAACCCTCGACGACCCCGACCAGTCCGCCAACACGATGAACGACCTCTACCGCGACTCCATGGCCGCGGCCGTGGCCCGGCTGCACGACGAGCTGGCCGCCGACGGCGACAGCATCACCGGCGTGGTCGTGGCCAGCGCGAAGAAGACCTTCTTCGCCGGCGGCGACCTCAAGCAGATGGTCACCACCACCCGTGACGACGCGCCCCAGGTCTTCGCCATGGCCGAGGACGTCAAGGCCTCCCTGCGCCGCCTGGAGACCTTCCCGCGCCCGGTCGTCGCCGCGATCAACGGCGCCGCGCTCGGCGGGGGGCTCGAGATCGCCCTGGCCTGCAACCACCGGATCGCCCTGGACCACCCCGCGACCCAGCTCGGCCTGCCCGAGGCGACGCTCGGGCTGCTGCCCGGCGGCGGTGGCGTGACGCGCGTGGTGCGGATGCTCGGTCTGCAGACCGGCCTGATGGAGGTCCTCCTCCAGGGCGCCCGCTTCAAGCCGGCCCAGGCGCTGGAGAAGGGCCTGGTCGACGAGCTGGTCGCCACCCGGGAGGAGCTGCTGCCGGCGGCGCGGGCATGGATCGCCGCCCACCCGGACCAGGCCGCGAACCCCTGGGACGTCAAGGGCTACAAGATGCCCGGCGGCACCCCGCGCACCCCGGCGCTCGCGCAGTTCCTGCCGGCCTTCCCGGCCCTGCTGCGCCAGCAGACCAAGGGCGCGGTCTACCCCGCCCAGCGCGCGATCCTCTCGGCCGCGGTCGAGGGAGCGCAGGTCGACTTCGACACCGCCTCGCGGATCGAGTCCCGCTACCTGACCTCCCTGATCACCGGTCAGAACTCCAAGAACATGATCCAGGCGTTCTTCTTCGACCTCCAGGCCATCAACTCCGGGTCGCTCCGTCCGCAGGGCATCGCGCCGTGGCGCCCGACCAAGGTCGGGGTGCTCGGCGCCGGGATGATGGGCGCCGGGATCGCCTACTCCTGCGCCCGCGCCGGGCTCGAGGTCGTGCTCAAGGACGTGGCCCAGGCCAACGCCGACAAGGGCAAGGCCTACTCCGAGGGCCTGCTCGACAAGGCGATCGCCAAGGGCCGCTCGACGGAGGAGAAGAAGGCCGAGCTGCTCGGCCGGATCACCGCCACCGAGGACCCCGCCGACCTGGCCGGCTGCGACCTGGTCATCGAGGCCGTCTTCGAGGACCCCTCGCTCAAGGCGAAGGTCTTCGCCGAGGTCGCCCCGCACGTCGACGCCGACGCGCTGCTGTGCTCCAACACCTCGACCCTGCCGATCACCGGCCTGGCCGAGGGCGTCGACCGCCCGGCCGACTTCATCGGGCTGCACTTCTTCTCCCCGGTCGACAAGATGCCGCTGGTCGAGATCATCCGCGGCGAGAAGACCACCGACGACGCCCTGGCCAAGGCCTACGACGTCGTGCAGCTGATCAAGAAGACCCCGATCGTGGTCAACGACAGCCGCGGCTTCTACACCTCCCGCGTGATCGGCACGATGGTCACCGAGGGCCTGGCGATGCTCGCCGAGGGCGTGCACCCGCGCAGCCTCGAGCGTGCGGCGACGCAGGCCGGCTACCCCGTCGGCACGCTCCAGCTCTCCGACGAGCTCAACATGGAGCTGATGGCCAAGATCGAGAAGGCCACCCGCGACGCCCACGAGGCCGAGGGGCGCGAGGTCGTGGAGCACCCCGGCCAGGCCGTGGTGCGCCGGATGATCGAGCTCGGGCGTCCCTCGCGGCTCAAGGGCGCCGGCTTCTTCGACTACGCCGACGGCCGTCGTACGGGCCTGTGGCCGGGGCTGGCGCAGGAGTTCCCGGTGGCCGAGCAGCAGATCCCGCTGGTCGACGTGCAGCAGCGGATGCTGTTCGCCGAGGCGCTCGAGACCGCGAAGTGCTTCGAGGAGGGCGTGGTCACCTCGGCGGCCGCGGCCAACATCGGCTCGATCATGGGGATCGGCTTCCCGCCGGCGACCGGGGGCGCCGCGCAGTACATGACCGGCTACCAGGACCCGGCCGACGACACCGCCGAGATCGGGCTGGCCGCGTTCGTGCGTCGGGCCGACGAGCTGGCCGAGGCGTACGGCGAGCGCTTCCGCCCCACGCCGTGGCTGCGCGAGCTGGCGGCCTCGGGCGGCTCGTTCCCGGTCTGAGCGGGCAGGGACCCCGGGCGGGAGCGCAGGACGTCCCGTCCGGGGGGCCGCACACAGAAGATCCTGCGTGATCACGGCCGGGACCCTTGACTTCGTCAACCCCCGGACGGAGGCTGCGAGCAGTCGTGTTCACGACCGGACGCTCGGGGTCCGGCGCGCGGCCGGTCCCCAGGGAGATCCACGTGTCCAAGCCCCACCCCGGAGGCGCCGCACGCCGGCGCACGCTCGGCGCCCTCTCCGCGGGGGTGCTCGCGGCCGGCCTGGTCGCGACGCTGTCGCCCGGCCAGGCCGCCCAGGCCGCCGACGAGGCCGGCGGGCTGCGCGAGCTCGGACCGGGCGCCGCCGACCTGCGGTCGACGGCGACCTTCGAGGACGGCCGCTACATCGTGCTGCTCACCCAGCCGAGCATCGCGGCCTACGACGGCGGCACCCAGGGGCTCGCGCCGACCAGGGCCGTGCCCGGGGAGTCGCTGCGCACCACGACGTCGGCGTTCGGCGACTACCGCTCCTTCCTGGCGCGCCAGCAGCGCAGCACCGCCGCCGCGGTCGGGGCCAAGGTGGTCCGCAGCTACACCGTGGCCACCAACGGCTTCGCCAGCGAGCTCACCGCCGAGCAGGCCGCCGAGCTGTCGGCCGACAAGGCCGTCTACGCCGTCGTGCCCGTCGAGGCCCGGTCGATCGACGCCCGGGACAACACGGCCTCGTTCCTCGGCATGTACGGCAAGGGCGGCGTGTGGAAGCAGCACGGCGGCTCCCAGGCCGACGCCGGCTCGGGCATCGTGGTCGGTGACCTCGACACCGGCATCTGGCCCGAGAACCCCTCCTTCTCCGGCGACCCCCTCAGCTCGGCCCCGACCGGGGAGTGGGGGGCCACCGTCGACCCGCTCGGCAACACCACCATGCGCAAGTCCGACGGCGGCACCTTCCGCGGTGCGTGCGAGACCGGCGAGGAGTTCACCGTCGCCGACTGCTCCACCAAGCTCATCGGCGCCCGGGCGTACCCCGACAGCTTCGTGTCGACGGTCCCGGAGGACGAGTACTCCCCGGCGGAGTTCCTCTCCCCGCGCGACGGCGGCGGCCACGGCAGCCACACCGCGAGCACCGCGGCGGGCAACGTCGTCAAGGACGTCACCGTCGACGGGATCGACTTCGGCGAGGTGACCGGCATGGTCCCGGGCGCCTCCATCGCCTCCTACAAGGTCTGCTGGGAGGACACCGACCCCGACACCGGCGGCTGCTACACCGACGCCATCCTCTCCGCGATCGACGACGCCGTGCGTGACGGCGTCGACGTCATCAACTTCTCCATCTCCGGCGCCCTGGACACGGTCGTCGACCCCGTCGAGATCGCCTTCGCCGGCGCCGCGGACGCGAGCGTCTTCGTCGCCGCCTCCGCCGGCAACAGCGGCCCGACCGCCTCGACCGTGGCCCACAACAGCCCGTGGCTGACCACCGTGGCCTCCTCGACGTACCGCAACTTCGAGGGCACCGTCGAGCTCGGTGACGGCAGCACCTACCTCGGCGCGATGGTCGACCGTGAGGGCCTGCCCGAGCAGACCCCGCTGGTCGACGCCGCCGACTCCGCCGCCGCGGGCGCCGACCCGGGCGACGCCGCCCTCTGCGGGCCGGACACCCTGGACGACGCCGCGGTCGACGGCTCGGTCGTGCTCTGCCTGCGCGGGACCTACGACCGCGTGGCCAAGTCCGCCGAGGTCGAGCGGGCCGGTGGCGTCGCGATGGTCCTGGTCAACCCGGGCGCCGGCAGCCTCGACGCCGACCTGCACACGGTGCCCACGGTGCACCTGCCCGACACCGCCCTGGACGACGTCTCGGCCTACCTCGACTCCACCGACGCCCCGACCGCGGCGCTGCTGCCGGGCAACGAGTCCGAGGAGGCCAGCGCGCCGCTCCCGGCCGTCTCGGGCTTCTCCTCCCGCGGCCCGGCCCTGGCCAACGACAGCGACATCCTCAAGCCCGACATCACCGCGCCCGGGCAGAGCGTGCTCGCGGCCGTCGCCCCGCCGTCCAACAGCGACCGTGACTTCGACCTCTACTCCGGCACGTCGATGGCCGCCCCGCACATCGCCGGCCTCGGCGCCCTGCTGATGGCCGAGAACCCGACCTGGACCCCCCAGATGGTGCAGTCGGCGATGATGACCACCGCGACCAGCACGCGTACCGCGACGGACAAGGCCTCGCGCGACGCCTTCGCCCAGGGCGCCGGCCAGGTCACGCCGGCCGACATGTTCTCCCCCGGGCTCTTCGTCACCTCGACGCCCAAGCAGTGGTACGGCCTGATCACCGAGCAGGGCTACGACACCGGCGTCGAGAGCCGCAGCGCCCGGACGGTCAACCTGCCCTCGATGGCCGACCACGCCGTGGTCGGCTCGACCACCTTCACGCGCAGGGTCACCAGCCAGGTGGCCGGCACGTGGAAGGTCCGCGGCAAGGTCCCGGGCTTCGACGTCCGGGCGGTCACGCCCACGGTCACCGCCGCGCGGGCCGGGGTGAAGCGGAAGGTGACGATCGAGTTCACCGCGAAGCCCGGCACCACGCTGGAGACGTGGCGCAAGGGATACGTCACCCTGACCGGTCCCACCCGGGTCCGGATGCCGGTCGCGCTGCGACCGACCGCCCTCTCGGCGCCGGACGTGGTCACGGGCACCGGGACCACCGGGTCCACCGACGTCACCATCACCAGCGGCAGCACCGGCGAGATCGACCTGACCGCGGTGGGCCTGACCCCGGCGCAGTCGGTCGAGAACGCGGTGCCCCAGGGGTCCGCCCAGGGCTACTGCGTCCCGGTCACGGCCGGCAGCGAGCTGCTGCGGGTTGACCTCGACACGGCCGACGACACCGCGGACCTCGACCTCTACGCCATCCCCACCGACGCGGAGTGCACCGCGGCCACGGGCCCCGAGGTGGCCGCGGCCACCGGGTCGGCCGACGAGACGCTGAGCATCGAGGAGCCCACGGCGGCGGCCTACGTCCTGCAGGTCGACGGCTACGCCGCCGGCGACGCGGGTTCACCGATCGACTACCGCCTGGACGCCTACGACCTGGGTGCCGCGACGAGCGAGGGAGACTTCACCGTCGACCCCGACCCGCTGCCGGTCACCCAGGGCGAGGAGTCGACCTACACGGCGTCCTGGACCGACCTGGCCACGGACGGCCGCTACCTCGGCCTGGTCCGCTACGGCGACACCGGCCTGTCCACCGCGGTGGAGGTCTCCACGCTCGGCGAGGAGTGACCGGGCGTCAGACCTGGCCAAACCGCTCCGCGTGAGGCGGGCGGCGGGCGAGGATGGGCCGGTGAGCGCCGCCCGCCTCACGCGGGTACGGGGTCCTCCGGGCCCGCCCCGGAGGACCCCGTACCGGTCCCCGCGGACGCGCCGGTCGTCGTCCGCGACCTGCACGTGCGCTTCGGCGCCGTCGAGGCGGTCGGCGGGATCAGCCTGACCGCCGCCGCCGGGCGGGCCACGGCCCTGCTGGGACGCAACGGGGCCGGCAAGTCCACCACGATGCGGGTGCTGGCCGGGGTCGTCCCGGCCACCTCCGGCGAGGTCCGCGTGGGTGGCCTCGACGTACGCCGCGAGCGGCTCGCCGTGCAGCGCCTGGTCGGCTACTGCCCCGACGTCGGCGGCCTCGTGCCGCGCGCGACGCCCTGGGAGCACCTGCAGCTGGCCGCCCGGCTGCGCCGGCTCGGCCCCGGCTGGGAGGACCGCGCCCGTGACCTGCTCGAGCGCTTCGAGCTCGGCGGCGTGGCCCACCGGGTGACGTCGGGCTTCTCCCACGGCATGGGCCGCCGGCTCTCGGTGGTGCTGGCCGCGGTGCACGAGCCGCCGGTGCTGCTGCTCGACGAGCCCTTCGACGGCGTCGACCCGATCGGGGTCGAGGCCACCTTCGACGTCGTCGCCGACGCGCGGGCCCGCGGTGCCTGCGTGCTGGTCTCCACCCACCTGCGCGAGCTGGCCGTCGAGGTCTGCACCGAGGTGGCGGTGTTGCGTGCCGGTGCGCAGGTGGCGACGCTGCCCGCGGCCCGGATGCTCGGGGAGGACGGCGCGCGTGAGTACCGCAGCCTCCTGGACTGACACGGCCCGCCGGGAGGCCCGCAGCTCGCTGGTCGACGTCGGCCACCTGGTCCGGTTCCGGGTCGGGACGCTGCCGCGCCGCACGCTGCGGGGGGGCCTCGTCGGGGTGCTGGCCCTCACCGCGGGCAGCGCGACGGTGCCCGCGTGGGTGCCCGGGGCCGGGGACCCCGACGGACGCGCGAGCGACCTGCTCCTGCTGCTCGGCACCGGCCTGACCTCCTTCCTGCTGCTGGGCGTGCTCGCCGCGGCCACGGGCGGCGGTGGGCGGGAGCTGATCGCGCGCGACCACGCCGCGGCGTACCCCGTCGGGCCCACGACCGACCACCTCGGCGCGCTGCTGCTGGCGCCGCTGACGATCGCCTGGCTGCTGCAGGCGTGGCTGCTCCTCGGGGCGACGGCCTACGCGCTCGGTCCCCGTCCGCTGCTGGTCTCCGCCCAGGTCGTGGTGGTCCTCTGGCTGCTGGCGGCGACCGCGGTGGCGCAGCTGGTCGGGTGGACCCTGGAGGCGCTGCGCCGCGGGCCGTACGGCGTCCCGCTGGTGCGCGGCCTGGGGCTGGCGGTCGTCCTCGCGGTCACCGGGCTGGTGGTCACGGACCGGCTGCTGCCCCTGCTGGACGCCTCGCCGACGACCGTCGTGGTGATCGGGCTGGCGTCGACGCCCGGGGTGCGCTGGGCGCTGACGGTCGCGGGCCTGCTGCTCGCCCTCCTGGTCGCCGTGGCGCTGGGCGCCGTGCCCGCCCACCTGGCCGCGCGGCGGCTGCCGGTCGACGAGGCCCGCGCCGAGACCGGGACCCACCGGGCGCGCCCGGCGCCGCGCAGCGACCTCGCCGCGCTGGTACGCCTGGACCGCGCCTCGGTCTGGCGCGCCGTGCCGACCCGGCGCGGGGTGCTCGTCCTGGCCGGCGGCCCGGGCCTGGTCGCGGTGCTGGGGGACCTCCCGTGGGAGTCGGTGACGGTCCTGCCCGGGCTGGTCGCCTCGGGGGCGGCGCTGCTCTTCGGTGTCAACGCGTGGTGCCTCGACGAGCGGGGCGCCCTGTGGCGCGAGAGCCTGCCCGTCGACCCGGGCACCGTCTTCACCGCCCGCGCCCTGGTGCTGGCCGAGCTGCTGCTGGTCGGCTCGCTGGCCACCGTCGCGCTGGCCGCGACCCGTGCCGGGGTGCCCACCCCCGGCGAGGCCGCCGCGGTCGTGGCGACGCTGGCCGTGGTGCTGGTGCAGGTGGTGGGCGCCTCGATGCGCTGGTCGGCCGCCCACCCTTACCCCGCCGACCTCCGCTCCGCGCGCGCCACCCCGGCCCCGCCGCTGGCGATGGTCGGCTACTCCGCCCGCCTCGCGCTCGCCACGACCCTCACCGGGGTGCTGTTCTCGCTGCTGGCCCGGCTGCCCGGCTGGCACGTCCCGCTGCTGGTCGCGGTGCCGATGCTCTGCTGGTCCGCAGCCCGGCTCGTGCGCCAGCACCGCGCGTGGGCCGACCCGCTGGTGCGGGCGCGGGTCGTGGGAGCGGTCGCGGGGTAGGGCGCCGGGCCCGCTAGCCTGCGCGGGTGACCCTGGTCCTGGTGGTGCGACACGGTCAGGCCTCCTTCGGCGCCGACGACTACGACGTCCTCTCGGACCTCGGGTGGGAGCAGGCGCGGGCGCTGGGCGCCCACCTCGCTGCCCAGGGCGTCCGCCCCGCGGCCGTCGTGCGCGGCACCCTGCGGCGCCAGCGCGAGACCGTCGAGGGGATGCTCGCCGGTCTAGCCGACGCGGGCGCGCCGGGGCCGGAGCTCGACGCGGTGCGGGTGGACGGCGGGTGGGACGAGTTCGACCACCTCGGCGTGGTCGCGGCGCACCCCGACCTGCCGCAGGGCGGCACGGCGTCCCTGGACCGCCGTGAGTTCCAGCGGGTCTTCGTCGAGGCCACCGGCCGGTGGGCGCTCGACGAGGCCGGCGAGGGCGACTACCCGGAGACGTTCGCCGACTTCGTCGCGCGGTCCCGCGGGGCGCTGGCCGACGCGGTGTCGCTCGGCGAGGAGGCCGGCGGGGTCGTGGTGGCGGTGACCTCCGGCGGCCCGGTCGGGGCGGTCGCGGCCGGGCTCGTCGACCCCGACGGCACGGACCGGCCGACGCTGGTACGCCTGTGGGAGCGGTTCAACACCGTCTGCGTGAACTCCTCGGTCACCCGCGTCCTGGTCGGTTCGACCGGCACCCGGATGCTCACCTTCAACGAGCACACCCACCTGGACCGCGCGCGGGTGTCGTACCGCTGAGCGACCCGGACCCGGACCCGGGCCCGGTCAGACCATCCGGCGCAGCAGCGGCTGCGGGGCGTGCCGAAGCACCAGCGACAGCGGGGCCCACGGCAGCGGCGGCACGCACGCCGAGGCGACCCGCTTCTCGATGGCGGCGACCATCGACCGGACGCCCTTCTCGGTCGACGACATGAGCGGGCTGGAGCTCGCCTCGACGTCGTTCATCTCGGAGACGATGTAGCCGGGGTAGAGCACGGTCAGGTCGATGCCAGGGACGCCGCGGCCGGCGCGGCCGTCGCCGAGCTCGGTGCGCAGGCCCTCGACCAGGTGGGCCACGAAGGCCTTCGAGGCGGCGTAGGTCGTCACGGTCCGCGGCAGCCCGCGCAGCGCGGCGATCGACGACACGACCACGAGGTGGCCGCGGCCGGCGGCGCGGAACAGCTCGACCGCCGACTCGACCTGGGCCAGCGCGCCCAGCACGTTGGTGGTGGCGGTCTCGCGGTTGGCCGCGTCCCCGCCGGTGCCGAGCGGGGCGCCCTTGCCGAGCCCGGCGTTGACCACGACCCGCTCGACGCCGCCGGTCGTCGTGAAGCGGTCGTCGAAGTCCCGGAAGCAGGCGCGGACGGCGTCGGGGTCGGTGACGTCGAGCGCCGCCACCTCGACCCGGCGGTCGGGGTGGGCGGCGGTGATCTCGGTCCGCAGCTCCTCGAGGCGGTCGGTGCGACGCGCGCACAGCGCGAGGTCGTGGCCGCGGGCGGCGAGCTGGCGCGCCATCTCGGCGCCGAGCCCGGAGGACGCGCCGGTGATGAGAGTCGTGGTCATCGCCGCAGTCTGCCGGGCCGCGGCGTCAGCCCTTCGGCTGGTCCAGCACGATGGTGCCGACGATCTTGTCGGCGAAGGTCTGCCGCTTCTTGTCCCACAGCGGCCAGAGGTAGCCGAGGTAGAAGAACCCGTCCAGGACGTGGCAGAGCTGGCGCACGAAGGTCATCCCGGCCCCCAGCGGCCGACCGGTCTCCTCCTTGAGCAGGATCGTGCCGAGGGCGCTCTTGCCGAGCGAGCGCCCGGTGCGACCCTGGCGGAAGACCACGTTCCAGATCCCGAAGACGATCGCGGCGAGGTAGAGCACGATCGCCAGGACCAGGAACGGTCCGCCGAAGCTCACGTCGGTCCCGAACGCGACCTCCTCGCCGTTGGCGTTGACGAAGGTCTGGGTCGCCGTCTCCTCGCGCGACATGACGAAGAAGACCGCGGCCAGGATGAAGAACGGGAGCATCACCAGCCCGTCGACGAGCGACGACCCGACCCGCTTGCCCCAGTGGGCGTACGGCGCGCCGTGACCGGCCGGGGTGTCGTACGGCCCGCCGCCGTACGGGTTGGGCTGCTGGCCGTACGGGCCCGGCTGCTGCCCGTACGGGCTGGCCGACTGGCCGTAGGGCTGCTGCGGCGGAGGCTGGGGGGCGTCGTAGGACATGTCGCGGACCGTAGTCGGCCGCGGCGTCGCTCCCGGCCGATCGCGAGGAACTGCTTGACACCGGTCTGGACATACCCGGTATACATCTCCTGTGCATACCGAGTAGGTCGGGTGCCGGAGAGGACGTGGTCGTCGTGTCGGTCAAGCAGGCGTTGCTCGCGCTGCTCCAGGAGCAGCCGATGTACGGCTACCAGCTGCGGGTGGAGTTCGAGCAGCGCACCGGGGCGACCTGGCCGCTCAACGTCGGGCAGGTCTACACGACGCTGACCCGGCTCGAGCGCGACGGCCTGGTCGAGGGCGCCGGCGAGGACGGCGAGGGGCACGTGGTCTACCGCCTGACGGACCAGGGCAGCGGCGAGGTCGCCGCCTGGTTCACCACGCCGGTGGAACGCACCCAGCCCCCGCGCGACGAGCTGGCGATCAAGCTCGCGCTGGCCGTCACCGTGCCCGGCGTCGACGTCGGCACGGTGGTGCAGCAGCAGCGTTCGGCGACGATGCGGGCCCTGCAGGACTACACGCGCCTCAAGCGGCAGGCCGGCGACGACCTGGCGTGGTCGCTCGTGGTCGACTCCCTGATCTTCGCCGCGGAGGCCGAGGTGCGCTGGCTCGACCACTGCGAGGCGCGGCTGCGCCGGGCCGCGATCGAGGGCCGGCACGCCGCCGCGTCGAGGACCGCCGACGCCGCCCGGCCCGGCAGCGACGCGGTGCGGCCGTGACGCCCGAGGTCGCCGCGCGGCTGCTGCGCGACGAGCGCCGCTGGCTGGCCGGCAGCCGGGAGCGGCTGCGCGCCGTACGCCCCCGTGGTCGTCGCGCCCGCCCGGCGCCCGCGCCCGCCCCGACCCCGACCGAGGAGACCCGATGACCGCCGTCCTGCAGCTGACCGACGTGACCCGCGTGCACGGGGAGGGCGCCACGGAGGTCCGCGCGCTGGTCGGCGTCTCCTTCACCGCCCACGCCGGCGAGCTCGTCGCCGTGATGGGTCCCTCGGGGTCGGGCAAGTCGACCCTGCTGACGCTGGCCGGCGGTCTCGACCAGGCCAGCTCCGGCCGCGTCGAGGTCGAGGGGGTCGACCTCGGCGCGGCCGGCCAGGCCGAGCGGGCCCGGCTGCGCAGGACCGCGATCGGCTACGTCTTCCAGGACTTCAACCTGATCCCGGCGCTGACCGCGGCCGAGAACGTCGCCCTGCCCCGCGAGCTCGACGGCGAGCGCCGTCGCTCGGCGCGCGCGGCGGCGCTGCGGGCGCTGGAGGAGGTGGGCGTCGCCGACCTCGCCGACCGGTTCCCCGACCAGATGTCGGGTGGCCAGCAGCAGCGGGTCGCGATCGCCCGCGCCGTGGTCGGCGAGCGCCGCCTGGTGCTGGCGGACGAGCCCACCGGGGCGCTGGACACCGAGACCGGCGAGGAGGTGCTGCGGCTGCTCCGCGAGCGCTGTGACGCCGGCGCCGCCGCGGTGATGGTGACCCACGAGGCCCGGCACGCCGCCTGGGCCGACCGGGTGGTCTTCCTGCGCGACGGCCGCG
Source organism: Nocardioides sp. AX2bis (assembly GCF_902506435.1). Lineage (GTDB taxonomy): Bacteria > Actinomycetota > Actinomycetes > Propionibacteriales > Nocardioidaceae > Nocardioides. The sequence goes on from NZ_LR733215.1 coordinate 156,900, forward strand.
TCGTCGACGACACCGGCGCCACCCCGGTCGACGCGCTGCTCGAGCCGAGCGCCCGGTGAGCCGGGGCCGGGTGGGCGGCTGGGTCACCGGGTGGCGGGTCCCGCTGCGGATCGCGCGCCGGGACGCCCGCCGCGCGCGGGGGCGTACGGCCCTGGCCCTGACCCTGCTGGCGCTGCCCGTGCTCGCGGTCACCACCGCGGACACGCTCTACGCCACGAGCTCGGTGACCGGTGCGGAGTCGCTGGAGCGGCGGCTCGGCGCGGCCGAGGCCCGGATCGACCTGCACGGGACCGGGCAGGCGTTCCAGACCGCCGACCCGGACGAGGCGTCGCAGTGGTCCGGCGGGGGCGCGCCCGACCGCGCCGCGGTCGCCGCCGTCCTCGGCCTGGAGGACCTGGACGCGCAGAGCGTCCCGCTGCGCGAGGGATCGGTGCGGTTCGAGACCGACCGCGGCCGGGACGACGCGCAGGTGCTGGTGACCGACCTGGGGGACCCGCTGACCGACGGCCTGGTGCGGCTGACCGAGGGCCGGCTGCCGACCTCGACCGACGAGGTGGTGGTCAACGCCCGGGTCGACGCCCGTGGCCCGGGCGTGGGGGAGGACCTGGTCCTGGCGTCGGGTGACGCGCTGCGCATCGTCGGCGAGGCCGAGTCCGCCGCGATCGTCGGCCGACCCTTCGCGGCCGCCCTGCCCGGCGCCGCGCTGGAGCCCCGGGGTGCGTCCTCCCTCCTGGTCGGCGGCGACCCGGTCTCCTGGGCCCAGGTCCGCGAGCTCAACGACCTCGCGGCGACCGTGGTCTCGAGGGCCGTCCTGGTCGACCCGCCGCCCGACAGCGCGCTCGCGCCCGAGGTGCGCACGGGGATGGGGCTCGTCGACGACGCCGCGATCACCGCCGCGGTCCTGATCGCGGTGATGGTGCTGATCGAGGTGGTGCTGCTGGCCGGACCGGCCTTCGCCGTCGGTGCCCGTCGCCAGGCGCGGACCCTGGCGCTCGTCTCCGCGGCCGGCGGTTCGCCGCGGGACTCCCGCCGGGTCGTGCTGGGTTCCGGGGTCGTGCTCGGTGTCGGAGGGTCGGTGATCGGCGTGCTGGTCGGGCTCGCGGCCGCGTGGGCGCTGCGCCCCGTGCTCCAGGGCTACTCGACCAGCCGGCTCGGCCCGTACGACGTCGAGCCGCTGCACCTGGCGGCCGTGATGGTGTTCGGGCTGGTCAGCGCGTTGCTCGCGGCCGCCGTGCCGGCCTGGCTGGCCTCGCGCCAGGACGTCGTGGCGGTGCTGGCCGGCCGGCGCGGGGACGCCACGCCGTCGCGACGCTCGCCGGTGGTGGGCCTGGTGCTGGTGGCGCTGGGCGCCGGCCTCGCGACGTACGGCGCCCGCGCCGACCAGGGTGGCGAGAACGCGATCGCGGTGGCCGCCATCGTCTGCGTCCTCGGGATGCTGCTGCTGGTCCCGGTCGTGGTCGGCGCGGTCGCCCGGGCCTCCCGCGGGCTGCCGCTCGCGCTGCGCTTCGCGGCCCGGGACGCCGCGCGCCACCGGACCCGCACCGTGCCGGCGGTGGCGGCCGTGGCCGCCACCGTGGCCGGCGTGGTGGCGCTGGGCATCGCGACCAGCAGCGACGAGGCGCAGTCGGCGGCGGGCTACGTCGCGGCGCTGCCCGTCGGCGACGCGGCCGTCTCGCTCGGCTACGGCCCCGAGGGCCGGGCCGCCGACGCAGCAGAGGTCCGCGCCACGCTGCTGTCGGCGCTGCCTGCCGAGGCGGCCGGCCGGGTGGAGGAGGTCCGGGGCGTGGTGGCCGACGGCTTCCTCGAGCTGCGGGCGCCCGGTGCGGGCATCCTGCTGTCGTCGACCAACGGCGTCCTCGCCGGCGACCTGCTGGTCAGCGAGGCCGGCCTGCCGTCCTACCTGCGCGGGGTGGAGGACCTCTCGACGGAGCAGCAGGCGCAGGTCGACGAGGTGCTGGCCGCCGGTGGCGTGGTCGCCCTGAGCGACACCGGTGCCGCCGACGTCGACGAGGTGCGGGTCGTGGACTACCCGGCCCGGCGCGGCGACGCCGAGCGCACCACGCTGCCGGCCGTCGCCGTCCCGGTGACGGCGGGCGAGGCGAACGTCCACGGCGTGATCTCGCCGGCGGGGGCGCGGGCGGCCGGGCTGGAGCCGGCCACCACGGCGCTGGTGGTCCGCGGCGGCCTCTCCGCCGAGGAGGCGCAGGACGCCAAGGAGGCCGTCGCCGGGCTGCCCGGTCCGGCGAGCCTCTACGTCGAGCGCGGCTACCAGCCGCCCGAGGAGGTGCGGATCCTCCAGCTGGTGCTCGGCGGGCTCGGGGCCGTGCTGATGCTCGGCGGCACCCTCACCGCGACCTTCCTGGCGCTCTCGGACGCCCGCCCGGACCTGGCCACCCTCGGCGCCGTGGGCGCGGCACCGCGGACACGTCGCGCGGTGGCGGCGGCGTACGCCCTGGTGGTCGGCGCGGTGGGCTCGGTGCTCGGGGCCCTGGTGGGGCTGGTGCCGGGGATCGCCGTCACCTACCCGCTGACCCGGCCGATCGACTACGGGTTCGGCACGACGGGGCCGGCGCACTACCTCGACGTGCCGTGGGTGCTGCTCGGGGTCGTCGTGGTGGGCCTGCCGCTGCTGAGCGCCCTCGTGGTGGCGGTGGCGTCGCGCTCGCGGCTGCCGCTGGTGGCCCGGCTGGAGTGATCGTCACCTGCTGTTCGCCCGGGTGTCGGCGGGGTCGGGCAGGGTGGGGGCCATGACGCGTACCTCTCGGGCGCTCGGCGCCTCCCTGCTGACCGCGGCGCTCGGCGTCGCCCCGCTCCTCGCCGTGCCGGCCGCCTCCGGTGAGCCCGGCCCCGCTCCTGCTGCGGCGGCCGGCGGGCGCGAGGGGAGGGCGCCGGAGGTCCGGTTCGCGACTTTCAACGCCTCGCTCAACCGCGCGACGGAGGGCGAGCTGGTCGCCGACCTGTCCACGCCGGACGACACCCAGGCCGCCGCCGTCGCCGAGGTCGTGCAGCGGGTCCGCCCCGACGTGCTGCTGGTCAACGAGTTCGACTACGACGACGCCGGCGAGGCCGCCGACCTGTTCCGGGAGAACTACCTCGAGGTCCGCCAGGGTCCGGCCGGCGACCGCTCGCGCGCGATCCGCTACCCCTACGCCTTCACCGCCCCGTCCAACACCGGCGTGGCCAGCGGCTTCGACCTCGACAACAACGGGTCCGTCGGGGGTGGCAACGACGCCTTCGGCTTCGGTGAGTTCGAGGGCCAGTACGGCATGCTCGTGCTCAGCCGCTACCCGATCGCGCAGCGGCAGGTCCGGACCTTCCAGGACGTCCTGTGGAAGGACGTCCCCGGCGCACGGCTGCCCGACGACCCGGCCACCGAGGCGCCCGCGGACTGGTTCACGCCCGAGGAGCTCGACGTCGCCCGGCTCTCCAGCAAGTCGCACTGGGACGTCCCGGTCCGCGTCGGCGGCAAGACCGTGCACTACCTCGTCTCCCACCCGACGCCGCCGACCTTCGACGGCGCCGAGGACCGCAACGGGCTGCGCAACGCCGACGAGATCCGCTTCTGGGCCGACTACGTGCGCCCCGGCCGCCGCGGCGACTGGATGGTCGACGACCAGGGCCGCGAGGGTGGCCTCGCCGGCGGGACCGACTTCGTGATCGCCGGCGACCAGAACAGCGACCCGAACGACGGCGACTCCGTGCCGGGCGCGATCCAGCAGCTGCTCGACCACCGCCGGATCACCGACCCGATGCCGCGCTCGGCGGGTGCGCGCGAGGCAAGTCGGCTGCAGGGCGGTGCGAACCTCGCGCACGAGTCCGACCCCCGCTACGACACCGCGGACTTCAACGACGACCCTGCGCCGGGCAACCTCCGCGCCGACTACGTCCTGCCGCGCCAGGGCATGAAGGTGACCGGGTCCGGGGTGTTCTGGCCCCGTCAGGCCGACCCGCTGTCGCGGCTGACGGGCACCTTCCCGTTCCCGACGTCCGACCACCGCTCGGTGTGGGTGGACCTGCGGCCCTGAGGTCCGTGGGTCTGCCCGTCGGGCTGCCCGTCGGGCTGCCGGTCAGGCCGTCAGGAGGAGCCGGGCTGAGAGGGCTGCGGCGCCGAGCGTGACGAGCACGAGCACCGCGACCCAGACAGGGGCCGGCACGTGGGTGAGCCGGGCCAGCACGTCGGCGTCCGAGGTGCGCGCCCGCTCGCGGCGGCGGTCGCGGCCCAGCTCGACGGCCGCGCGCACCGCTCCCAGGAGCAGGAACCACGTGCCGACGTGCGCCGCAGCGGACTGCCACCGCGGCTCGGCCCACCACGACACGGCGGCGACCAGGGTGAGGGAGACGCCGACGGCGAGCAGCCCGTACGCGTTGCGCACCCACAGCAGCAGGCCCGCGAGCAGGAGCACTGCCAGCCACAGGACCGCGAGCGCCCGCCCGTCCGCCAGCAGCACCGCGGCGCCCAGGCCGAGCAGCGCCGGTCCCGGGTAGCCCGCGAAGGCGGTCGCCACCATCCCCGGGCCCCGTGGTCGTCCGTGCGACAGCGTGAGGCCGGAGGAGTCCCGGTGCAGCCGGACGCCGTTCAGCCGGCGTCCCGACAGCACGGCGACCGCGGCGTGCGCGCCCTCGTGCGCCACGGTGACCGCGACCCGGGTGCGTCGCCAGGTCGAGGGCAGGCCGACGACGGCGAGCGCGACGAGGGCGCACAGCCACCGGACGGCCTGCGTCGGCGGGGCCTGGGTCCCCACCACCCCACCCCAGATCTCGCCCACGACCTCCACACCACGACCGTACGGCCGAGGTGACGCTCGCAACCGGCCGAGGTGACGCTCGCGGACAGCCGAGATGACGCTTGCGGCGCCTCGAGATGACGATTTCGGACAGGGCGGTGCCCCGTCGGTCGAGGGCGCGCACTCGCGGTGGTGGTCTCGTGACGCTCGCTGGCGCTCGCTCCTCGACCTCCGGGGTTCTGGTCTCGTGACGCTCGCTTCGCTCGCTCCTCGACCACCGGGGGCGCTGCGCTCGCTCCTCGACCTCCGGGGTTCTGGTCTCGTGACGCTCGCGGACAGCCGAGATGACGCTTGCGGCGCCTCGAGATGACGATTTCGGACAGGGCGGTGCCCCGGTGGTCGAGGGCGCGCACAGTCGCGGTGGTGGTCTCGTGACGCTCGCTTCGCTCGCTCCTCGACCACCGGGGGCGCTGCGCTCGCTCCTCGACCTCCGGGGTTCTGGTCTCGTGACGCTCGCTTCGCTCGCTCCTCGACCTCCGTGGTTGCGCTCGCTCTTCGACCACCGTGGTCCGCAGACCTCCCGGCACAAACTTCCCAACAGTCTTGACTGTTTGTTCCCACTCGCGCCACACTCCACCCGTGAGCAGCACCGCCCCCGCCCGCGTCCCCCAGGAGGAGCGGACCCGCGTCATGCGGGCCCGGCTGCTGGAGGCGACGGTTGAGTGCCTGGTCGAGCGCGGCTTCGCCGGCACGTCCACGACCCTGGTCTCCCAGCGCGCCGGAGTCAGCCGCGGCGCGCAGCTGCATCACTTCCCGACCAAGGACGCGCTGGTCGTCGCGGCCGTCGAGCACCTCTCGGAGGTACGTTGCCGCGAGCTGGTCGCCGCTGCGGCGGCCCTGCCCACGGGGGAGCGGCGTACCCGCGCGGTCCTCGGGATGCTGGCCGACCACTTCACCTCCCCGGTCTTCACCGCCGCCCTCGAGCTGTGGGTGGCGGCGCGGACCGACCCCGGCCTGCTCGGCGCCGTCGCCCCGCTCGAGCAGCGGGTCGGGCGCGAGACGCACCGGCTCACGGTCGAGCTGCTCGGCGCCGACGAGCTCGCGCCGGGCGTACGCGAGCTGGTGCAGGCCACGCTCGACCTGGTGCGCGGGCTCGGGCTGGCCGACACGATCACCGACGACGCCCGTCGCCGGTCGCGGATCCTCGACGAGTGGGCGGGCGTCCTGGACGCCGCGCTGAAGGAGCGTGCGCCGTGAGCACCGACGACCTGCTGGGCGGCCTGCTGGCCGACCTCGCCGCCGAGACCGACGCGCTGCGGGCGGTCGTCTCCGACCTCGGCAGCGGTACGCCCGGCGCCGGCTGGGCCACGCCCACCCCGGCCCCCGGCTGGACCGTCGCCCACCAGGTCGCCCACCTGGCCTGGACCGACCGGGCCGCCACCCTGGCGGCCACCGACAAGGACGCCTGGGACGCGCTCGTGCTCGGCGCGCTGGAGGACCCCGACGGGTTCGTCGACCGTGGCGCCGAGGAGCTCGCCGCGCTGCCGACCCCCGACCTGCTCGCCACGTGGGGCCACGGCCGCGAGCAGCTGGTCGCCGCGCTCCGCGACCTCCCCGCCGGCCACAAGATGCCGTGGTTCGGTCCCCCGATGTCGGCGGCGTCGATGGCGACCGCCCGCTTCATGGAGACGTGGGCGCACGCCCTCGACGTCCGCGAGGGCCTCGGGGTCGCGGTCGAGCCCACCGACCGGGTGCGTCATGTCTGCCACCTCGGCGTCCGCACCCGCGACTTCGCCTACGCCACCCACGGGCTGACCCCGCCGCCCGATTTGTTCCACGTGGAACTGACCTCTCCGTCCGGCGAGCGGTGGACGTGGGGCCCGGAGGACGCGACCGAGCAGGTGCGCGGCTCGGCCTGGGACCTCGCCCGCCTGGTGACCCAGCGGGTCCACCGCGACGACACCGACCTCGTCGCCACCGGGGACGAGGCCGACCGGTGGCTGGGCATCGCCCAGTGCTTCGCCGGCCCCCCGGGCGCCGGGCGGGTGAGCACCCGTGGCTGACCCGCTGCCCCCCGCTCCGACCGACGTCCTGCGCGTCGGCAACTGCTCCGGCTTCTACGGCGACCGGCTCTCGGCGATGCGCGAGATGCTCGAGGGCCGCACCACCGGCCCCGACGGCACCGCCCGCCCGCTCGACGTCCTCACCGGCGACTACCTGGCCGAGCTGACCATGCTGATCCTCGGCCGCGACGCGATGCGCGACCCCTCCCTCGGCTACGCACGCACCTTCGTGCGCCAGCTCGAGGACACCCTCGGCCTGGCCCTGGAGCAGGGCACCCGGATCGTGGTGAACGCCGGCGGCCTCAACCCCGCCGGCCTCGCCGAGCAGGTCCGCGAGGTCGCCCGCGGGCTCGGCCTCGACCCCGCCGTGGCCCACGTCGAGGGTGACGACCTGCGCGACCGGGCCGACCAGCTCGGGCACGCCGGCGCCCTGACGGCCAACGCCTACCTCGGCGGCTTCGGCATCGCCCGGGCGCTCGACGCGGGCGCGGACGTCGTGGTCACCGGCCGGGTCACCGACGCCTCCCTGGTCGTCGGCGCCGCGGCCTCGCACTTCGGGTGGACGCCCGCCGACCACGACGCCCTGGCCGGCGCGGTCGTCGCCGGCCACGTCCTCGAGTGCGGCACCCAGGCCACCGGCGGCAACTTCTCGGGGTTCACCCGGCTGCCGCGCCGCCATCTCCCGCTCGGCTTCCCGCTCGCCGAGATCGAGGCTGACGGGTCCTGCGCGGTCACCAAGCACGACGGCACCGGCGGCGCCGTCACCCTCGACACCGTCACCGCGCAGCTGGTCTACGAGATCCAGTCGACGCGCTACCTCGGCCCCGACGTCACCACCGAGCTCGACACGGTCCGGCTCGAGCAGGTCGGCGAGGACCGCGTCCGTGTCTACGGTACGCGTGGCCAGGCGCCGCCGGCGACCCTGAAGGTCTGCGTCAACGAGCTCGGCGGCTTCCGCAACTCCTTCGAGCTCGTCCTGACCGGGCTCGACCTCGACGCCAAGCAGGCGTGGGTCCACGAGCAGCTCGACCACCGCCTCACCGCCGCCAGCGTCACCTGGACCCGCGGCATCACCCCCCGCGCCGACGCCGAGCGCCAGGAGGACGCCGCCTGCGTCCTGCGCTGCACCGCCCTCGACCCCGAGGCCGACCCCGTGGGCAAGGCGTTCACCGGCCCCGTCGTCGAGCTGGCGCTGGCGTCGTACCCCGGCTTCACCCTCACCGCGCCCCCGGCGCGGCCCACGCCGTACGGCGTCTACCGCCCGGCGTACGTCGACCGCGCCGCCGTCACCCACACCGTCGTCCTGCCCGACGGCACCCGTGAGGTCGTGCCCGACCCGACCGACCTGGCGCCGCCCGAGCCGCCAGAAAAGCCGGACGACCACGGACGCCGGGCCTCGCCGTACCCCGCCCCCGCCGACCGCCTCACCCGCCGCCAGCCGCTGGGCACGTTCGTCCACGCCCGCTCCGGCGACAAGGGCGGCGACGCGAACGTCGGCTTCTGGGTCGCCCACGACGTCCCCGGCGACGCCGAGAAGCGCGACGACCGCGTCGCCTGGCTGTTCAAGGTGCTCAGCCCCAAGAAGATCCGCGAGCTCGTCCCCGAGGCGGTCGACCTCGACGTGGACGTCTACCTGCTGCCGCTGCTCGGCGCCGTCAACGTGGTGGTCCACGGGCTGCTCGGCGAGGGCGTGGCCGCCTCGACCCGTACCGACCCCCAGGCCAAGGCGCTCGGCGAGTGGCTGCGCAGCCGGATGGTCCAGATCGAGGAGCGACTGCTGTGAGCACACCCGCACCCGCACGATCCGAGGTCCACGAGCTCGGCGCCGCCTTCGTCCGGCGCGAGGTCGTGCCCCACCTGGACGCCTGGGAGGAGGCCGGCGAGGTGCCGCGCGCGCTGCACCGCACGGCGGCGGAGCAGGGCCTGCTCGGCCTCGGCTTCCCCGAGAGCGTGGGTGGTCAGGGCGGCACCCTGCTGGACACCGTCGACCTGCAGGAGGGGATGCTCTCGGCCGGCGCGTCCAGCGGTCTGCTCGCGGCGCTGCTGACCTCCGGCATCGCCCTGCCGCACCTCGTCGCCGCAGGGTCCCCCGACCTCGTCGACGCGTTCGTACGACCCACGCTGGCCGGGGAGCTGATCGGGTCGCTGGCGATCACCGAGCCCGGCGGCGGCTCCGACGTGGCGCGGCTGCGGACCACGGCGCGCCTCGAGACCGACGATCAGGGTCGCCCGGCCTACGTCGTCCACGGCGGCAAGACCTTCATCACCTCCGGCGCCCGCGCCGACTTCGTCACCACGGCGGTCCGTACCGGCGGTCCCGGTCACGCCGGCATCTCCCTGCTGGTCGTCGAGGCCGGCACGCCGGGCTTCACCGTCGACCGCAGCCTGCGCAAGATGGGCTGGCACTGCTCCGACACCGCCGAGCTCGGCTACGCCGGGGTACGCGTGCCCGCGACCCACCTGGTCGGCCGCGAGGGTGACGGGTTCGCCCTGATCGCCGGCGCGTTCGTCTCCGAGCGGGTCGCGCTGGCCGTCCACGCCTACGGCATCGCCGCCCGCTCCCTGGCGCTGGCCGCGGCGTACTGCCGCGAGCGCGAGACCTTCGGGAGGCCACTCGTGGCCAACCAGGTCGTGCGCCACCAGCTGGTCGAGATGCACCGCCAGGTGGAGGTCGCCCGCAGCTACACCCGCGAGGTCGCCCGCCGCCACGACGCCGGCGAGAACGTCGTCGCCGAGGCCTGCCTGGCCAAGCAGACCGCCTGCGAGGCCGCCACCTTCGTCTGCGACCGGGCGGTCCAGCTGCACGGCGGCGCCGGCTACCTGCACGGCGCCGAGGTGGAGCGGCACTACCGCGACGCCCGGATCCTGCCGATCGGCGGCGGTGCGACCGAGGTGCTGACCGACCTGGCCGCGAAGCTGCTGGGGTACGCCTCGTGAGCGCCGAGCCGGGTCTCGAGACGCTCGCTGGCGCTCGCTCCTCGACCACCGGGGCCCAGGCCAACCGGGAGGCGATGGAGGCCAAGCTGGCCGACCTCGCCGTCGAGCAGGCCAAGGCGGTGGCCGGGGGCGGGGAGAAGTACGTCGCGCGCCACCACGCCCGCGGCAAGCTGATGCCCCGCGAGCGGATCGAGCTGCTCGTCGACGAGGGCTCGGCGTTCCTCGAGCTGTCCCCGCTGGCCGGGTGGGGCTCCGACTTCACCGTCGGCGCCAGCATCGTCACCGGGATCGGGGTCGTCGAGGGCGTCGAGTGCGTCATCACCGCCAACGACCCGTCGGTCAAGGGCGGCGCCAGCAACCCGTGGACGGTCAAGAAGGCCTTCCGCGCCCACCAGGTCGCGGAGGAGAACGGGCTGCCGACCATCGCCCTGGTCGAGTCGGGCGGCGCCGACCTGCCCACGCAGAAGGAGATCTTCATCCCGGGCGGCAAGACCTTCCGCGACCTCACCCGCAGCTCGGCGCAGAAGCTCCCCACCATCGCGCTCGTCTTCGGCAACTCCACCGCCGGTGGCGCCTACATCCCCGGGATGAGCGACTACACCGTGATGGTCAAGGAGCAGGCCAAGGTCTTCCTCGGCGGCCCGCCGCTGGTGAAGATGGCCACCGGCGAGGAGTCCGACGACGAGTCGCTCGGCGGTGCCGAGATGCACGCACGCACCTCCGGCCTGGCCGACTACCTCGCCGCCGACGAGCACGACGCGATCCGGATCGGGCGCCGGATCGTGGCCCGGCTGAACTGGCGGAAGCCGGGCCCGACGGCGGTCGGTCTCGTGACAGGCGCTGCGCGCCTTCCTCGACCACCGTCGTACGCCGGTCCCGACGCCGACCCCGAGGAGCTGCTCGACCTCGTCCCGGCCGACCTGAAGGAGCCGTTCGACCCCCGGGACGTCATCGCCCGCGTCTGCGACGGCGTGAGCGCGACGAACGGGGTGGCCTTCGACGAGTTCAAGCCCCTCTACGGCACCTCGCTGGTCACCGGCTGGGCCCGCATCCACGGCCACCCGGTCGGCATCCTGGCCAACGCCCAGGGCGTGCTGTTCAGCGAGGAGGCGCAGAAGGCGACGCAGTTCGTACAGCTGGCCAACCAGACCGACACGCCCCTGCTGTTCCTGCACAACACCACCGGCTACATGGTCGGCAAGGAGTACGAGCAGGGCGGCATCATCAAGCACGGCGCGATGATGATCAACGCCATCTCGAACTCCTCCGTGCCCCACCTGACGGTGATCCTGGGCGCCTCCTACGGCGCCGGCAACTACGGCATGAACGGGCGGGCCTACGACCCCCGGTTCCTGTTCACCTGGCCCAGCGCGAAGTCGGCCGTGATGGGCCCCGCCCAGCTCGCCGGCGTCCTGTCGATCGTGGCCCGCGGCTCGGCCGAGGCCAAGGGGCAGGTCTACGACGAGGAGGGCGACGCCGGGATGCGCGCCTACGTCGAGCAGATGGTCGAGGAGGCCTCCCTGCCCTACGCGCTGTCCGGGATGCTCTACGACGACGGCGTCATCGACCCCCGCGACACCCGCACCGTGCTCGGCATCTGCCTGTCCGTGATCGAGAACAAGACCTGGTCCGGCGCCGCCGGCTACGGCGTCTTCAGGATGTAGGGGACCGTGATGATCCGCAGACTTCTCGTGGCCAACCGCGCCGAGATCGCCTCCCGCGTCTTCCGCACCTGCCGCGCGCTCGGCATCGAGACCGTCGCCGTCCACAGCGACGCCGACGCCGGGCTGCCGTACGTCGCCGAGGCCGACTTCGCGGTACGCCTGCCCGGCTCGACGCCGGCGGAGACCTACCTCGACGCCGCGCTGCTGGTGGAGGTCGCCGGACACCACCGCGTGGACGCGATCCACCCCGGCTACGGCTTCCTGTCCGAGAACGCCGACTTCGCGCGCGCCGTCGAGGCCGCCGGCCTGACCTGGGTCGGACCGACGCCTGCGTCGATCGAGGCGATGGGTTCCAAGATCGGGGCGAAGCAGCTGATGCGCGACGCCGGCGTCCCGACGCTGGAGGCGCCGGCGGACCCCACTGCCGCCGACCTGCCGCTGCTGGTCAAGGCCTCCGCCGGCGGCGGCGGGCGAGGGATGCGGGTCGTCCGCGACCTCGCCGACCTCGAGCGGGAGGTCGCGGCCGCCGAGGCCGAGGCGCTCAGCGCCTTCGGCGACGGCACCGTCTTCGTCGAGCCGTACGTCGAGCTCGGCCGCCACGTCGAGGTCCAGGTCGTCGGCGACGGCCGCGGCGGCGTGCTGGTGCTCGGCGAGCGGGACTGCTCGGTCCAGCGCCGCCACCAGAAGGTGGTCGAGGAGTCACCCGCCCCTGACCTGCCGGCCGCCACCCGGACCGCCCTGCACGACGCCGCCCGCGCGGCGGCGGCGGCGATCGACTACCGCGGCGCGGGGACGGTCGAGCTTCTCTACGACCAGGCGGCCGACCGGTTCTTCTTCCTCGAGATGAACACCCGGCTCCAGGTCGAGCACCCGGTCACCGAGCTGGTGCACGGGGTGGACCTGGTGGCGATGCAGCTCGAGGTGGCCGAGGGTGCGGGTGGTCTCGTGCCCTTCGAGACGCCTCGTCCCTCGGCTCCTCAGGAACCAACGCTCGCTGGCGCTCGCTCCTCGACCGGCGGGGTCGGGCACGCGATCGAGGTGCGCCTCTACGCCGAGGACCCGGCCGAGGACTACCAGCCCCAGAGCGGGCGGCTCACCGCCTTCGAGATCCCCGTCGAGGCCGGTGTCCGGGTCGACGCGGGGTACGCCGCCGGCGACACCGTCTCCACCTTCTACGACGCGATGCTGGCCAAGGTCGTGGTGCACGCCCCGACCCGCACCCAGGCCGCCCGCCGGCTCGCCGGGGTGCTGCGCCGGTCCCGCATCCACGGCGTCCGCACCAACCGCGACCAGCTGGTCGCGGTGCTGACCTCGGCCGACTTCCTCGCCGGGAGGCTGACCACCCGCTTCCTCGACGACCACCCGGAGCTCGCGCGACCGTCCGTCCGCGGCGCCGACGCCGCGATGCTGGCCGCCACCGCGGCCCGGGTCGCCGACCTCGACGCGCGGCGGACGGTCCAGGCCGGGATCCCCACCGGGTGGCGCAACGTGGTCGCCGCGCCCCACGTGGCGCGCTGGGACCGCGGGTTCCCCGACCCCGACGAGACCCCGTGGCTGGCCGGCGACCCGTACCCGGTCTTCCCGCAGGCCGACTTCCAGGTCACCGGGATCGCCCGCACCGAGGCCCCCGGCTCCGCATCCAGCACCCGGGTCGACTACGTCTGGGAGGGCGTCCACACCCACGCCGACGTCACCTTCGACGACGCCGTGCCGGTCGGCCGCCGCCCGGTCGACGTCGACGGCGCCGGCTGGCACCGCCGGCTGCACGAGGTCCCGCGCTTCGTCGACCCCGCCGACGCGGTGGCCAGCGGGTCGCTGCTGGCGCCGATGCCGGGCAGCGTCGTCTCGGTCCTCGTCACCCACGGCGCGCAGGTCACCGCCGGTCAGCCCGTGCTGGTCCTCGAGGCGATGAAGATGCAGCACACCGTGACCGCGCCGCACGACGGCACGGTCGTCCAGGTCGACGTCACGCCCGGCACGCAGGTCGCGGCCGGGGAGGTCCTAGCAGTGGTGGAGGAAGCATGAGCAACGCATACACCGAGTCCGAGGAGCGCCAGGAGCTCCGCAAGGCCGTCGCCCGGCTGGCGGGCACGTACGGCCGCGAGTACTTCACCGAGAAGGCCCGCAACGGCGGCAAGACCACCGACCTCTGGCTCGACATCGCCAAGAACGGCTACCTCGGCATCAACGTCCCCGAGGAGTACGGCGGGGGCGGCGGCGGCATCGGCGACGTCGCGGCCGTCTGCGAGGAGCTGGCCGCGCAGGGCTGCCCGCTGCTGCTGATGGTCGTCAGCCCGGCCATCTGCGGCACGATCATCGTCCGCTACGGCACCGAGGCGCAGAAGCAGCGCTGGCTGCCCGGCATCTGCGACGGCACCGGCACGATGGCCTTCGCGATCACCGAGCCCGACGCCGGCACCAACACCCACAACATCACCACGAACGCCCGCCGCGACGGCGACACCTGGGTGCTGAACGGGCGCAAGATCTGGATCTCCGGCGTCGACGAGGCCGAGAACGTGCTGGTCGTCGCGCGCGCCCACGACGCCCGCACCGGGAAGGTCAAGCCGGTCCTCTTCGTCGTGCCGACCGACGCCGACGGCTTCGAGGCCACCGTCATCCCGATGGAGATCGTCAGCCCCGAGAAGCAGTTCCAGGTGTTCCTCGACGACGTGCGGCTGCCCGCCGACGCGGTCGTCGGCGACGAGAACGGGGGGCTCGTGCAGCTCTTCGCCGGGCTCAACCCGGAGCGGATCATGGCCGCGGCGTTCTCCCTGGGCCTCGCGCGGTACGCGCTGGGGAAGGCGACGGCGTACGCGAAGGAGCGCACCGTGTTCCAGACCCCGATCGGCGCCCACCAGGCGATCGCCCACCCGCTCGCCGAGAGCCACATCGAGATCGAGATGGCGCGGCTGATGAACGCCAAGGCGGCCGCGCTGCTGGACTCCGGCGACGAGACCGGGGCGGGGGAGGCGGCCAACATCGCCAAGTACGCCGCCGCCGAGGCGGCCGTGCACGCCGTCGACCGCGCGGTGCAGACGCACGGCGGCAACGGGATCAGCCAGGAGTACGGCATGGCCGGCCTGCTGGTCGCCGCCCGGGCCGGGCGGATCGCGCCGGTCTCGCGGGAGATGATCCTGAACTACGTGGCGATGCACAGCCTGGGGCTGCCCAAGTCGTACTGACGCCGGGGTCGCGTCGAGGCAGGTCAGGGGGCTCGGGGCGGATACCGTACGGGCGTGTCCGACGTCGTGAGCAGGGCCGACCGCTTCCAGCGGCGGCACCGCGTCGTCGGCGTCCCGATCGGGATCCTCTACAAGTTCTTCGACGACCAGGGCAACTACCTGGCCGCGATCCTGACCTACTACGCCTTCATCGCGATCTTCCCGCTGCTGCTGCTGGCCTCGACGATCCTCGGCTTCCTGCTGCAGGGCAACCCCGAGCTGCAGCAGCAGGTGCTGACGTCGGCGCTGGCCAACTTCCCGATCATCGGCGACGAGCTCGGCCGTCCGGAGCGGCTGCAGGGCTCGGCGCTCGGCGTCACGGTCGGCATCCTGGCGGCGACGTACGGCGCGCTCGGCCTCGGCCAGGCGATCCAGAACGCGATGAACATCGCGTGGTCGGTGCCGCGCAACAGCCGGCCCAACCCGTTCCTGCTGCGGCTGAAGAGCCTGGCGCTGATCACCACCTCCGGGGTGGCGGTGCTGGGCGTCACGACGGTCTCGGTGCTCGGCTCGAGCACCGACGTGCTCGGCGCCGACCTGGCCGGGATCGTGCGGCTCGGCATCTCGCTGGTGACCACCGTCGCCGTCGGCCTCGGGCTCACGGTCCTCTTCCGGCTGGCCGCCTCGCGCCGCCACGGCTTCGGCCGCTCCGCGCCGGGTGCCTTCGTCACGGCGGTGCTGTGGCAGGGCCTGCAGTACGTCGGGACGATCTACGCCCAGCGGGTCGTCGCGGAGACCACCGGCGTCAACGCCACCTTCGGGCTGGTCCTCGGGCTCGTCGGGATCATCTACATCGCCTCGCTGATGGGCGTCCTCGGCATCGAGGTCAACGTGGTGCTTGCTCGCCGGCTTTGGCCGCGGGCGCTGCTGACGCCGTTCACCGACGCCGTCGACCTCACCGACGCCGACCGCCGGGCCTACGCCGCGTACGCGCAGATGCAGCGTCACAAGGGCTTCGAGACGGTCACCATCCGCTTCGACCAGCGCAACGGCGACACCCACGAGTTCGTCCCCGACCCGGACTCCCCCAAGGACCAGGTGGAGACCGGGTCGATGCCGGTGGTCACGCCGAGGATGCAGGAGGAGGCGCGGGCGCGTCGGGAGTAGCAGCCCCACGCGCCCCGTACGCCACGTCGCGGCCCGGGGCTCAGCCCCGCGAGGCCGACTTCTTCACGCCCGGCGGGAGCGGGAAGAACAGCGGGACGCGGGCGGCGTAGTCGTCCCATCCCTCGCGCTGGCTCATCTTCTTCTCCAGCAGCTTGGCGCCGGTGACGTTGCGGATGAAGAACGTCATCGCGACCGGGGCGACCACCGTGGCCAGGCCGACGGCCCAGCCCGACGCGAGGCCGGCGGCGAGCCACAGGCCCCACCAGACGGTGGCGTCGCCGAAGTAGTTCGGGTGCCGGGTCCAGCCCCACAGGCCGCGGTCCATGACCGTGGGCCGGGTCTCCTTCGGCTCCGCCTTGTACGCGGTGAGCTGCCGGTCGCCGATGGTCTCGAAGGCCAGGCCGACGGCCCACACCAGCGCACCGAGGACCAGGACCGGCCAGTACGCCAGGTCGGTGACGGCGCCGACCATGACCGGGAGCGAGACGACCCACATCGCCGTGCCCTGGACCACGAAGACCCGCTTGACCGCCGTGGCGAGGCCGACCTCGGCCAGGGAGCCGCCGAGCATCTCGGCGTAGCGCGGGTCCTCCTCGCCGGCGTGCTCGCCGTTGAAGCGGGAGCGCACGTGCCAGGCCAGCCGGCCGCCCCACAGGGCCACGAGGACGAGGACGAACCACCGCTGGAACGTCGCGTCCCCACCGTCGGGTCCGAGCAGCTGGCCGACCACCGCGGAGACCAGGGCCACCACGACGAACCCGGAGCCCCAGGCCACGTCGACGACCGCGACCACGCCGAGCTGCTGGCCGCGGATCGCGGTGAGGGCCATCACCGCGACCACGGTGGCGGCGCCGAGGGCGAGGACGAAGACGATCAGGGGGAAGGTGCTCACGCCCAGAACGTAGCCGGGCGTCCCGCGGTGCCCCTCGCCCGTTCGCGCAGGACGCTGCCACACGTTCGTGTGGTGATCCGGGCCCGCCAGCCACACGAACGTGTGGCAGCGGCGCGGGACCGCCTCACCAGGCCCGTTCGCCCGGCAGGGTGTGCGCCGCCCCGGGCCGCACCATCAGGATCTGGTCGACGCCCATCCGGCCGTCGCGGAAGGCCATCGACCCGCCGACGAGGTAGAGCCGCCACACGCGGACGACCTCCTCGCCGACCAGCTCGGTCAGCCGCTCCACGTTGGCCTCGAAGCGCTCCAGCCAGCCCGCCACGGTCAGCACGTAGTGCTCGCGCAGGGCGTGCACGTCGCGCACCTCGAGCCCGCCGCGCTCCAGCATCGCGACGGTCTCGCCGACCGGGCGCATGTACATGTCGGGGGCGATGAAGGACTCGATGAACGGGCCGCCGCCGGGCCACCTGCCGGTGCGTGACATCTGCTGGATCAGCACCCGTCCGCCCGGTCGGACCGCCCGGCACAGCACGGAGGCGTACGTCGGGTAGTTGTCCTGCCCGACGTGCTCGCCCATCTCCAGCGAGCCCACCGCGTCGTACTCCTCGCGGGGGGAGGGGACCGCGTCGCGGTAGTCCTGGAGGCGGATCTCGACCCGGTCGCCCAGGCCGCGCTCGGCGATCCGGGCGTCGATGAACTTCTTCTGCTCGGCCGCGATCGTCACGCCGGTGACCTGGGCGCCGAAGTGCTCGGCGGCGTGCAGCGAGAGCGAGCCCCAGCCGCAGCCGACGTCGAGCATCCGCATCCCCGGCTCGAGGCCGAGCTTGCGGCAGACCAGGTCCAGCTTGGCGCGCTGCGCCTCCTCCAGGCTCACGTCGGGCTTGACGTGGTAGCCGCTGGAGTAGGCCATCTGCGGGTCCAGGATCAACGAGTAGAACTCGTTGGACAGGTCGTAGTGGTGGCTGATCGCACGCCGGTCGCGCAGCTTGCTGTGCAGCCGGCCCTTGACCTGCGCCTGCGAGTCCGGGGGGCCGGGCGGCAGCCCGATCAGGCCCAGCGCCCGGAGCTCCTTGACCGCGGTCAGCACCGCGCCGGGCGTCACCCGCGTCCCGGTCAGCTTCCGGTCGCGGGCGACCTGGAGGGAGTAGGTCAGCGCCCGGTCGAGGTCCCAGCCGTCCTGCTCGGGCACGTCGAGCTCGCCGGTGACGTAGGCCTGGGCGGCCCCCAGCTCGCCGGGGTGGCGCAGCAGGCGTCGTACGGCCGCCGGCGAGCGCAGCTCGACGAGGGGTCCGGCCGCGTCGCCGGCCTCGGAGCCGTCCCAGGCCCGGAGCCGGACCGGCAGCGGACCGCCGAGGAAGGGCTCGACGACGGCGGCGAGCCGCTCGGCGAGGGAGACGGCGGTGCTCACGAGTGCTGCTCCTTGGTCCAGACGAGCTGGTTGACGTCGATGTAGTCGGCGGCGAAGCCCGCGCGGGAGTACTCCAGGTAGAAGTGCCACATCCGCAGGAAGGTCTCGTCGAAGCCGAGCGCGAGGACCTCCTCGCGGCGGTCGGCGAAGGTCTCGTCCCACAGCCGCAGGGTCTCGGCGTAGTGGCGACCCATCGAGAGCCGGTCGCCCAGGCACAGCGAGGTGTGCTCGCGGCTCAGCTCGTCGAGGACCTGCACCGATGGCAGGAACCCGCCGGGGAAGATGTACTTGTTGACCCAGGTGTAGGTGTTGCGGGTGGCCAGCATCCGGTCGTGCGGCATCGTGATCGCCTGGATGCCGGCGCGGCCGCCGGGCACCAGGGAGCGGTCGATGGTCTCCAGGTAGGTGCGCCAGTACTGCCACCCCACCGCCTCGATCATCTCCACCGAGAGCACCACGTCGTAGGTCCCGCTCACCGCGCGGTAGTCGACCAGCTCGACGTCGACGCGGTCGGTGAACCCGGCGGCGGCGACCCGCTCGCGGGCCAGCTTCTGCTGCTCGCTCGACAGGGTGATCGTGGTGACCTGCGCGCCGCGGCGGGCGGCGCGGATGGCCAGCTCGCCCCAGCCGGAGCCGATCTCGAGCACCCGGGTGCCCTCGCCGACCCCGGTCACGTCGAGCAGCCGCTCGAGCTTGCGGTCCTGGGCCGGCTCGAGGTCGGCGGCCACGGGGCCGCCGTCCTCGCCGGCGCGGGGGGCCAGGGCGCGGTGGTGCGGGCCGACGGCGTCGAGGGCCGTGACGTGCTCGGCCTCGAAGAGCCCGCTGGAGTAGCTCAGCGTGGGGTCGAGGAACAGCTCGAACATGTCGTTGGAGAGGTCGTAGTGGTGCGCGATGTTGCCGCGCGTCTGGTCCTCGGTGTTGCGGTGGAAGGCCGGCGGCCGGGCGACGTAGAGCGCGCGCAGCTTCTGCAGCGGGCGCGGCACGAGGTCGGCCATCTCGGCGGCGAGGACGGCCAGGAACCCACCCAGGTCCTCGGCCTCCCAGACGCCGGTCAGGTAGGCCTCGCCGAACCCGATCAGGCCGTCGCTGCCGACCCGGGTGAAGAACTCCTCCGGTCGGTGCACGACGGCGACCGGGCCGCCGCGGCCGAGGGTCTGCGCCGGGCGGCTCGCCGTGGCGGCCAGCTCGACGGTGACGTCGAGGCGGCGCAGCGCGGCGGTGAAGATCCGGCGCGCGAGCCGGGAGGCGACGCGGGCCCGGGGGCCGGTCGGCACGACGTCGAGCCCGGGCCAGCGGCCGGGGCCGCGGTCGGGCCCGGGGAGGTCGGGCGAGGCGAGGTTCGCGGCGCGGGGGGCTGACGACCGGCGGTCGGGGGCGAGGGTCATCGGACACCTTCCTGGTGGTGCGCGGGGCGCGGGCGGATCGGCAGGCGGCGCAGCCACAGCCAGATCCCGTGGGCGTGGATGAGGACCGATCCGCGCAGGGCCGCGGGGGCGGCCTTGCGGGCGGCGCGACGCTGGTCGTCGGGCAGCCGCCGGCCGTCGAGGGAGGCGCTGAAGCGCGCCCCGTCGTCGGTGCTCAGGGTGACCGCGACGTGCAGCCGCTCGTCCGGCACCGGCACGGCCAGGTCGTACCACCCGTCGGTGCCGTGGAACGGCGAGACGTACATCGCCTTCTCGGTCCGGGCGCGGCCCTGCTCGTCGGGGTGCACGACGTACGCGTGCCGGTCGCCGTAGGTGTTGTGCACCTCGACCACGGTGGCGGCCAGGGCACCGGCGGCGTCGAAGCACCAGAAGACCGAGATCGGGTTGAAGACGTAGCCGAGGGCACGGGCGTTGGCCGTCATCAGGACCTGGCCGCCGCGCAGCCCGCCCTCGGGCACGGCGCCCTCGCGGTCGAGGAACGCCTCGACGTTCTCGCGGATGGTCCGCTCGGGGTCGCCGAGGTGGTCGCGGGCCTCGAAGCGGCCCAGCAGGCCGTGGTCGGGGAGGTCGTCGAGGTCGACCACCCAGGTCCGGGTGCGGTGGGTGAAGGAGCGCTGCCACGGGCGGCGGCGCGTGTGGCGCACCGTGGTCTCGAAGACGCCGGTCAGCTCCCGGCGCTCCCGGGCCGCGGCGGCGCCGGGCGCCTGCTCGGCCGTGGGCCAGGTCAGGCCGACCCGCTCGGCGGCGGCCAGGCCGGAGCGCGCGCCGTCCTCGTGGAAGCCCCATCCGTGGTACGCCCCGGCGAAGGCGACGCGGTCGCCGGAGACCTCGGGCAGGCGGGCCTGGGCGGCGACCGACTCCGGGTTGTACAGCGGGTGCTCGTACTCCCGCCGGGCGATCACCGCGGCCGGGTCGACGACGTGCTCGCCGCCGAGCGTGACCAGGTAGTGCGTGTCCGTGGGCAGCCGCTGCAGGCGGGTGAGGTCGTAGGTGACCATCACCTCGCCCGGTCGTGCGTCGGCG
This sequence comes from Nocardioides sp. AX2bis, assembly GCF_902506435.1. Taxonomy (GTDB): domain Bacteria; phylum Actinomycetota; class Actinomycetes; order Propionibacteriales; family Nocardioidaceae; genus Nocardioides. Next base: position 177,366 of record NZ_LR733215.1, read on the forward strand.
TCGAGCGGTCGGCGGAAGTTCCACGACGCGCGGGCGTCGGTGGCCGTCGGCAGCAGCGAGGTGTCGGTGTGCAGCAGCGCGGTGTTGGCGGAGTACGGCATCGCGGCCAGGACCTCGCGCTGGAGCGCGGTCGGCTCGGCGAGCATCGCCAACGCCTGGGACGGGTGCGTGGCGACCACGATGGCGTCGTAGGTGCTGACGTCGCCGTTGCCGTCGGTGACCTCGACCCCGTCCGCGGTCTCGAGCACCGAGGTGACCTTGGCGCCGAGGCGGACGTGCTGGAGGTGGGTGGCGACCTTCTCGACGTAGGCGTGCGAGCCGCCGGTGACGGTGCGCCACTGCGGGCTGCCGAAGATCCCGAGCATGCCGTGGTGCTCGAGGAACGTGAACAGGTAGCGGGCGGGGTAGTCGAGCGCGACCTCGGGGTCGCACGACCAGACGGCGGCCACCAGGGGCTCCATGAAGTGCCGCACGAAGTAGGCGCTGAACCGCCCCTGGCGCAGGAACTCGCGCAGGGTGACGTCCTCGACCACCGACGGCTCGGACGGCGTCCGGGCCCGGGCCACGACGGCCTTGGCCTGACGGTGGAAGCGCGGGATCTCGGCGAGCATCGCCAGGTAGCGGGGCCGGGAGAGGTTCTCGCGCGTCGGGAACAGCCCGCGCCGCCCCAGCGCCCCGGCCCACTCCAGGCCGGTCTGGTCGTCGCGGATCGACATCGACATCTCCGAGGGCTGCGTGGCCACGCCCAGCTCGGCGAACATCCGCAGCAGCACCGGGTAGGTGCGGGGGTTGTGCACGATGAAGCCGGTGTCGATGCCGAGCACCTGCTCGGTGCCGTCGGGACGCCGGTCGGTCACCTGGTGGGTGTCGGCGTGTCCGCCGAGGCGGTCGTCGGCCTCGTAGAGCGTGACCTCGGCGGTGCGCGAGGCGACGTACGCCGCGGTCAGGCCGGCGACCCCGGAGCCCACGACGGCCACGGAACCCGGGGCGACCGGGGTGGTGCGTACCTCCATCAGGCGGTCTCGAGCGGGACGTACGCGACCGGCTGCGTCGTCGGGCGCGCCGACCCGCCGGCCGGCTCGACCGTCACCCCGATCGCCTCGGCGTCGGTGGCGTCACCCTCGAGGAGCACCGTGCTGTCGGCCGCCGTCATCAGCCCGGCCGGCTCCATGTCGCCGTCGATCCGCAGCCACAGCTGGTAGACCTCCGAGCTCGGCAGCGCCGGCATGTTCTGGGTCATGATCACGGCCTGCCCGAGCTCACGCGATCGGACCACCGTGGCGGTGGCGGAGCCGTCGACCTCGGGCAGGTCGGTGGCGTGGGTCTCGGCGTCCGAGGCCGCCAGGACCGCCTCGGTCGGGTCGGGCAGCGCCTGCACGACGGCGGGCTCGTCGGCCCACGGCTGGGCCACCACGGCGCCGACGCCGACCGCGGCCACGACGGCGGCAGCGGCGACGGCGAGCAGCAGCGGGCGCCGGCGGCGGTTGCGGTGGGCGGCGAGGTCGGCGACGCCGGCCGGGGGGACCACCGGGGGGAACGGGCGGACCTGGGCCACGTCGGCCAGGACCCGGGCACGCAGCGCGGCGGAGGGGGTGGTCATGGTGGTGGTGGCCAGCTCGGCGCCGGCCTCCTGGAGGCTCGCGACCTCGGCGCGACAGTCGTCGCAGAGCGCGAGGTGCTGCTCGAACTGGGCGCGCTCGGCGTCGTCGAGAGCATCGATCGCGTAAGCGCCGGACAGCGCGTGCACGTCGGTCATGCTCTTGCTCCTTCTTCCGGTGTCTGGCCCACCCCGAGGGCGTCGCGCAGGCGGATGAGGCCGTCGCGGATGCGGGTCTTGGCGGTCCCGATCGGTAGGTCCAGCATGCCGGCGACCTCGGTGTGGGTGTAGCCACCGAAGTACGCCAGCTCGAGGGCCTCGCGCTGGATCGGGGTCAGCGTGCGGAGCGCCCCGCGGACCCGGCGCGCCTCGAACGAGGCGTGCGCCTCGTCGGCGGTGGAGTCGTGCGGGACCGTGTGGTTCTGGTGGTGGTAGCTCTCGTCCCGGCGGCTGGCTGCCTCCGCGGAGCGGACCCGGTCCACCGCACGGCGGTGGACCAGGGTGAGCAACCAGGAGATGGCGCTGCCCTGGTCGGGGTCGAACCTGGCCGCGGTGCGCCAGACCTCGAGGTAGCCCTCCTGGACGACCTCCTCGGCCTGGGCCGGGTTGCGGACGACCCGCAGCGCGAGCCCGAAGGCCCGCGAGGAGGTGGCGTCGTAGAACACCGCGAAGGCCTGGTCGTCGCCGCGGGCGGCCTGCTTGAGCAGGGCTCCCAGCTCGGCGGTGGTGACCGGGCCCGGGGGGGCCGGGGTGGTGGAGCCGGACGACGGCACCTCCGCTGAGGAGGTGCCGCCGCCCAGTGGCTCGATGGGGTTCACCGGTCCATCCTGCCGTGTCGGTCGTGCTCGCGCACGAACAACCCGATCAGGCAGCCGGCATCAGGACCTGGTCGATCACGTACACCGTGGCGTTCGCGGTCGGGATGTTGCCGCAGAGGACGGTCGCGTCGCCGCTGTCGCCGTTGGCGACGGTGACGCCCTCGTCGGCGTTGCCGGTGATGTCGAGGGTGTCCTGGTTCAGCGTGTCCTGGGTGCCGGCGATCTCGTCCGGGCCGAGCTGCTCACCGATGACGTGGTGGGTCAGGATCTGCGTGAGGAGCTGCTTGTCGGCGAGGACGGACTTCAGGGTCTTCGGCGGGATGGCCGCGAAGGCGTCGTCGGTCGGGGCGAAGACGGTGAGCGCCTCGGCGTCGTTCAGGGTGCCGACCAGGTCCGCGGCGGTGGCGGCCTCGACGAGGGTGCCGAGCAGCGGGTTGGTGCTGGCGGCGGTGCCGACCGGGTCCTGGACCATGCCGTCGAACGAGCCGGGGCCCGAGGTCGGGATGGCGCTGCAGGCGTCACCGAAGGTGTCGGCACCGGCGCCGGCGGCGGCCTCGGACTCGGCGGGCTCCTCGGAGGGGGTCTCCTCCTCGGCCGGGGTCTCGGCCTCGGAGGGCGACTCGGAAGCGGTGTCGCTGCTCTCGGTCGAGGTGGCGTCGTCGCCGCAGGCGGCGAGGGTGACGGAGAGGGCGATCGCGGAGGCCGCGAGGCCAGCGTTACGGCGGATGTTCGTGGTCTTCATGGGGGTGCCTTTCCTGCGGGGGTTTCTCGCTGATGTCGGGTGTAGTTCGGTGCGGGGGGTGGGACGGATTGGTCGGATCGGGGGTGGGTGGAGAGTTTTTCCGTCCCGGTCCGACCGGGATCAGTCGGAGACGGAGATCTGCAGCAGGTGGATGCCGCTGGAGCCCTCGGGGAAGGGCTGCGCGACCTCGGTGATCTGCGGCTCGCCGTCACCGTCGGTGACGCGGGCCGCCACGGAGTGCAGGCCGGGCGTGGCGTCCCAGCGGTAGAACCACTGGCGCCAGTAGTCGTTGTCGACGTCCGGGCCGAGCTCGGCCTCCTCCCAGCCGCCGTCGTCGACCTTGACCTCGATCTTGGCCACGCCGCCGCGCGTCTGGGCCCAGGCGACGCCGCCGACGATGACCTCACCGGGCGCGACCTCTTCCGGGAGGCCCTGGGGCGTGTCGATGCGCGCCGAGGGCTTGATGGGGGCGTCGGTCGCCCAGTCGCGCTGCGTCCAGTACGCCTCCTGGGCGGCGTAGGTGGTCAGCGTGATCCGCTCGATCCACTTGGTCGCGCTGATCATCCCGTAGAGGCCGGGGATCACCATCCGGGCGGGGAAGCCGTGCTCGCGGGGGAGCGGCTCGCCGTTCATCCCGATCGCCAGCATCGCGTCGCGGCCGTCGGTGGCCAGCTCGAACGGGGTCGAGATGGTCATCCCGTCGACGTCGGTGGAGAAGAGCTGGTCGGCCTTGGTGTTGTCGATCCCGGCCATCTGCAGCAGGGACATCAGGGGCACGCCGAGCCAGCGCGCGCCGCCGACGAACTCGCCGCCGACGCTGTTGGACACGCAGGTCAGGGTGATGTCACGCTCGATCAGCTCCATCGCGGCGATGTCGTCGAAGGTCAGCACGACCTCCTGGTCCACGTCGCCGTCGATGGTCAGGGTCCAGTCCTCGACGTCGACGATCGGGACGTCGAGGCGCGTGTCGACGCGGTAGAAGTCCTCGTTCGGCACCTGGAGCGGGGTGATGTCGGGGTAGGTCCGCTCCAGGCCGGCCGGCAGGGCCGGGAGCGGCTGGGCGGCGGCGGGCAGCGTGACGTCGGCGGGGGCCGAGCGGAGCCGGCCGACCAGGCGCCCGGCGCCCGCGAGGGCGGCGGCGAGGACGACCATCGATCCGGCGCCGAGGAGCACCCCGCGTCGACCGACGCCGGGGGACGGGGAGGCGCTGCGCGCGGCGCCGTCGTCGGCGGCGGTGGCGGGTCGGGCGCGGCGCGCCAGGCGGTCGAGCAGCGCCAGGGCGGCCACGCCGACCACCGCGGTGGCCACGGCGGGCACGACGTCGACGGCGCCGGCGCCGGCGTTGGTCAGGGCAGCGGCCGCCGCGATCGCGACGAGGACGACCAGCAGGGCCGCTCCGAGGACGAACCGGCGACGGGCGAGCACGCCGGCCAGGCCGGCGAGCAGCAGCACGCCGACGATCACCGACCCGATCAGGATCGCCTTGTCGGCGGCGCCGAAGGTGCGGATGGCCCACTGGGCCAGGGGGACCGGGGTGCGGTCGATGACCGCGGAGCCCACGGCGAGGACGGGTGAGGAGGCGGGGGAGGTGAAGGCGGCCACGAGGTGACCGGCGCCCATCCCGACGAGGGTGGCCAGCACGCCGAAGGCGGCGTAGGCGGAGCGGGATCTCATAGGTGGTGTTCGGAGCGGAGGGCCGTTCGGATGGGCCTGCGGGCCCGGGGGTGCGGGCGGTGGCCGCCGGCTCGCAGGGTCGTAGGATGGGCGACCGCGAGAGCGGCCCCGACGGAGCCGCTCGCGGTCGTCCGGCCCGCGTTCTTGGGGGGAGCATCCGTGTCCGAGGAGCTGGTGGAGCGCGAGGTCGCTCACGAGCAGGCCGTGGTCGACACGGTGTACCTGCGTCTCGACGAGGCCGGGGTGGCCGCCCAGCGGCTGGCCCGGGAAGGTCACGAGCGCGGTCGGATGGGCCACGAGGGCGGGCTCGTCGAGCGCGACGCGATGGTCTTCCAGGCCGCCCGGCGGATCGCCCAGCTCGACGCGGCCCGCGAGGGCCTGGTCTTCGGCCGGCTCGACCTGGACCCGGCCACCGACCCCGAGCCCCGCTACATCGGCCGGCTCGGCCTGCGCGACGCGGACCGCGAGTCGCTGCTGGTCGACTGGCGTGCCCCGGCGGCGGCGGTGTTCTACCAGGCCACGGCCGCCACGCCGTCCGGCGTCGTGCGCCGCCGGGTGCTGCGTTCGGCCGGGCGCACCGTGGTCGGGGTGGAGGACGAGCTGCTCGACACCGAGGCCGCGGCCCGGCTCGAGGCCGAGGGCGTCGAGCTGCCGGTCGTGGGCGAGGGCGCGCTGATGGCGCAGCTCTCCCGCGCCCGGGACCGGACCATGCACTCGATCGTGGCCACCATCCAGGCCGAGCAGGACGAGGCGATCCGCGCCCCGAGCCGCGGCGTGGTGACCATCTCGGGAGGCCCGGGCACCGGCAAGACCGTGGTCGCGCTGCACCGCGCGGCGTACCTGCTCTACTCCGACCGGCGGCGCTACGAGACCGGGGGCGTGCTGGTGATCGGGCCCAGCGGCGTCTTCATGCGCTACATCGAGCGGGTGCTGCCCAGCCTCGGGGAGACCGCGGTGGCGCTGCGCTCGCTCGGCGAGGTCGTCGAGGGCGTCGTGGCCTCGCGCCACGACCTCCCGGCCGTGGCCGACGTCAAGGGCTCCGCACGGATGGCCGAGCTGCTGCGCCGGCTGGCGCGGGAGCCGGTCCCCGGCGCCCGGGAGACCTTCCGGACGTTCTGGCGCGACGACGTCCTCGAGCTCGGACCGCAGCAGCTCACGCGCGTCCGCCGCCAGCTGATGGGCCAGGGCTACCGCAACCGCCAGGTCGACCGGGTCGCGCCGGCCCTGCTCGACGCCCTGTGGCGCCAGGTGCGCAGCGACCGCGGTCGCGAGCGCGGCCGGGAGGCCTTCGACGACGACCTGCTCTCGCTGCCGGACTTCGTCGACTTCGCCGTCGGCTGGTGGCCGCCGCTGCACGCCGTCGACGTCCTCGGCTGGCTGCGCGACCCCGAGCTGCTGGCCCGGGTCGGGCGCGGCCTGCTCGAGGACGACGAGCAGCGGCTGCTCACCAAGTCGTGGGGCGACCACCCCGTCGCCACCGTCGCCACCGCCGCCAAGGGCGCCCTGTCGGTGCAGGACGTGGCCCTGCTCGACGAGCTGCGCTACGCCCTCGGCGACGTGCCGGCGCTGGCCCCGGACCGCGAGGACCCGATGCGGGCGGTCGACCAGGCCCTCGAGGGCCGCGTCGACCTGCAGGAGCTGACCACCGCCGCGGACCGGGAGTACGCCCCCTCGGGGCGTGCCTGGGCGGCGCCCACGGCCAGCATCGAGGACGACGGGTACGCCCACGTCCTCATCGACGAGGCCCAGGACCTGACCCCGATGCAGTGGCGGATGGTCGGACGGCGGGGGCGGACGGCGTCCTGGACGATCGTCGGCGACCCCGCCCAGTCCTCGTGGCCGGTCCCGGCCGAGGCCGAGGAGGCGCGCCGGGCGGCGCTGGAGCGCAAGGCGGTGCACGCCTTCCACCTGTCGACGAACTACCGCAACTCGGCCGAGATCTACGCCTACGCGGCCGCCTACGCCCAGCGGGTCGGCCTGGACGCCGACCTGCCCACGGCGGTGCGGTCGACCGGCGTCGACCCGCGCGAGGTCGTCGCGGCCGACGAGGAGCTGGAGACGGTGGCGCGGCGCGAGGTCGCGTCGCTGGCCGAGCAGGTGAGCGGCACCGTCGGCATCGTCGTGCCGGCCGCCCGCCGCTCCGAGGTCAACGCCTGGCTGGCCTCGTGGGACGAGCGCGCCGACGACGCCCGCGGCGCCCGGGCGGCCGTCGACTCCTCCGTCGCGCCCTCGGGCGAGGACCGGGTCGTCGTGCTGACCGGCCTCGACACCAAGGGACTCGAGTTCGACGGCATCGTCGTCCTGCGCCCCCAGGAGATCGAGGACGAGTCGGTCACCGGCCGGGCCACGCTCTACGTCGTGCTGACCCGGGCGACCCAGCTGCTGACGACGGTCGGCTGAGGCGGCCCGGGCCCTTCCCCAGGAGCGCGACCACCAGCAGGGCGGCCACGACCACCATCGAGGCCACCGCGGCGCCGACCACGCCGTCGGCGTACCCCGCGGGCGAGGGGTCGGCGCGGCGTACGGCCGTGGCCAGGCTCCCCAGCAGGGCGACGCCCAGGGCGATGCCGAGCTCGGCGGCGGTCTCGGAGACGCCCGAGGCGCTGCCGGCCCGTTCGGGCGGCGCCGAGCCGACCATCCGGTCGGTGCACAGGGCCGTGACCACGCTGACGGAGAAGGCGGCCAGCGCGAAGCCCGCCATCAGCGGCGCGACCTCGCCGCCGCGGGCGGTGGCGGCGATCACGGCGAAGCCGACGAGCCCGACCACGAGCCCGGCGGCGACGACCGTGGCCGGCTGCGCCCGGCGTACGGACCAGGGCGCGACGACCGAGCCGACCAGGCCCAGCGCCACCGCAGGCAGCGTGGCCAGGCCCGCGTCGAGCACCCCGAGCCCGTAGCCGTTCTGCAGCAGCTGCAGCAGGAGGTACTGCAGGCCGGCGAAGCAGAACAGCGCCCCCAGGTGGGTGACCACGGCCCGGGCGAAGGCCGCCTCCGAGACCATCTCGACGTCGAGCACCGGCGTGCGCAGGCCGCGCTGGCGGCGCACGAACACGACCCCGGCCGCGACGCCGACGACCAGGGCGACGGCCGCGGCGGGGGACGGGCCGTCGGCGGCGGTCTCCTTGACCGCCCAGACCACCGGGACCACGGCGCCGAGCGAGAGCACCACGCTGGCCGGGTCGACCGGGTCGGGGTCGACGGCGGTGTGCTCGGGGAGCAGGAACGGTCCGACGAGCAGCAGCAGCACCATCACCGGCACGCCCATCAGGAAGACCGAGCCCCACCAGAACCGCTCGAGCAGCACCCCGCCGACCAGGGGGCCGATCGCGCTGCCGACGCCGAGGCTGCCCATCCACACCGCGATCGCGGTGGTGCGCTCGCGGGGGTCCTCGAACATCGTGCGGATCAGCGACAGCGTCGAGGGCATCAGGGTCGCCCCGGCCACGCCGAGCAGCGCGCGCGCCGCGATCAGCAGCTCGGGGGTGGGGGCGAACGCGGCTCCCACCGACACGACGCCGAACACCGCCGCGCCGACGAGCAGCAGTCGACGCCGACCGGTCCGGTCGCCGAGGGTGCCCATCGTGAGCAGGAGACCGGCGATGAGGAACCCGTACACGTCGACGATCCACAGCAGCTGCGTGGGCGACGGGTCGAGGTCGCGGGCCAGGACCGGCGCCGCCAGGTGCAGCACGGTGACGTCGAGGGCGATGATGATCGTGGGCAGCGCCAGGACCGCCAGCCCGAGCCACTCCGTACGCCCGGCGCGTCCCGGCGCCCCGACCTCGCTGCTCATCTCGGTGCCGATCATCGCAGCCCGGGGCCGAGGACCGTCCGGCCGCCGTCACGGCCCGCCGTCGCCCAGCCCTAGGCTGGCCCCATGCCTGACGCGACCGACGCCCGTGCCGCGATCGAGGCGCTGCAGGGGCACGAGGCGTGGGCGATCATCCGGCGCTCGACCCGGACCGGCGACCGCGACACCGTCGGCCTGGTCGGCGGGCGACGCTCGGTCGTCGCCTCGCTGCTCGACGTCCCGCTCGAGGACGGCCCGCCGGCCCCCGGCCGCACCGCCGACCGGTTGCTGGCCGTGCCGTTCCGCCAGGTCGCCGAGCGCGGCTTCGAGACCCACGACGACGGCACCCCGCTGGTGGTGGTCGACGTCGAGACCGAGCAGGAGTTCTCGGTCGCCGAGGTCGTGGCCGCGATCGACGACGTCGAGGTGACCTTCGCCGACCGGGGCGGGTTCGAGACCGACGACGAGACCTACGCCGGCCTGGTCCGCACGATCATCGACGAGGAGATCGGCCAGGGGGAGGGCGCCAACCTCGTCGTCGGCCGGCACTACCGCGCGCAGGTCGAGGACTGGGGCCCGGCCCGTGCGCTCGCGGTGTTCAAGCGGCTGCTGGAGCGCGAGCGCGGGACGTACTGGACCTTCTGCTTCTTCACCGGCGACCGCTACCTGATCGGCGCCACCCCCGAGCGGCACGTCAGCGTGCACGACGGCGACGTCCGGATGAACCCGATCAGCGGCACCTTCCGGATCCCCCGCGACTCGGACGCCGCCGGCCAGGCCGACCTCAAGGCCGGCCTGCTGGACTTCCTGCGCGACGAGAAGGAGGTCTACGAGCTCTTCATGGTGGTCGACGAGGAGCTGAAGATGATGTGCGACCTCTGCTCCGAGGGCGGGCAGGTCCTCGGGCCCTTCCTCAAACCGATGAGCCGCCTGGTCCACACCGAGTACCTCCTCGCCGGGCGCAGCGCCCGCGACCCCCGCGAGATCCTGCGCGACACGATGTACGCCGCCACGGTCACCGGCTCCCCGGTCGAGAACGCCTGCCGGCTGATCAGGAAGTACGAGACCTCGGGACGCGGCTACTACGGCGCGGCCCTGGCCGTCCTGGGCCGCGACCCCTCCGGGGGACCCGTGATGGACAGCCCGATCGTGATCCGCACCGCCGACGTGGACCTCGAGGGCAACCTCACCGTGACCGCCGGCGCCACGCTGGTGCGCGACTCCGACGCCCACTACGAGGTGGCCGAGACCCATGCCAAGGCCGGTGGGATCCTCTCGGCCTTCGGCCTCGTGCCGCCCGCGCCCACCCCGCAGGTCGACGTGGCCGAGCTGGTCGCCGACGAGGACGTCCTGCTGGCCCTGAACGCCCGCAACCGGCGGCTGTCCGGCTTCTGGCTGACCGACCAGGACGACGCCGCGCCCGACCCGCGCCTGGCCGGGCGGAGGGTGGTCGTCCTGGACGGCGAGGACGACTTCGTCAACATGCTGCGCCACCTGCTCGCGGTGATGGGCCTGGTCAGCGAGGTGGTCCGGCACGAGGACCTGCCGGCCGACCCCGGGGCGTACGACGGGTTCTTCGACGCCCACGACCTGGTCGTGGTCGGTCCCGGTCCGGGCGACCCGCGCGACGACGGCGACCCCAAGATGGTGCGGCTGCGGGCCGCGGTGACCGCCCTGCTCGCGCAGCAGAAGCCGTTCCTGGCGATCTGCCTGGGCCACCAGGCGCTGTGCCACGAGATCGGCGTCCCGCTGGCCTACAAGGACATCGTCTTCCAGGGCATCCAGTCCCCGGTGACCGTGGGCGGCCGGCGCGAGCGGGTGGGGTTCTACAACACCTTCGTCGGGCGACCGGACTCCTCGACGGTGCTCCCGGACGGGGTCTCGGTCGACGCCGACCCGGACACCGGCGACGTCGACGCGCTGCGCGGACCGCACTACCGCGGCATCCAGTTCCACGCCGAGTCGATCCTCACCGAGCACGGCTACGACCTCGTGCACGGCCTGGTCGTCGACCTGCTGGAGCCCGTCCTCGGGGACTGACGTGCCCGACCCGGCCCCGGCGCCCCCCGGACGCACCGTGCCCGACGTGGTGGTCGTCGACCACCACGACTCCTACACGCACAGCCTGGTGCACCTGGTCGCCGCCGTCACCGGTGTCCTTCCCACGGTGGTGCAGCACGACGAGACCGACGCCGCCACCGTGCTCGCGCACTCTCACGTCGTGCTCTCGCCGGGCCCCGGGCACCCGGACGTGCCGGCCGACTTCGCGGTCGGGGCGGCGGTGCTGCGCGGGGCGGCCGCGACCCGTACCCCCGTCCTCGGGGTCTGCCTCGGGATGCAGGGACTGGTCACGACCTACGGCGGCCGGGTCGACCGCGTCCCGCCCGGGCACGGGGTGCTGGCCACGGTCCGCCACGACGGGGCGGGCGTCTTCGCCGGCGTGCCCGACGGGTTCGACGCGGTGCGCTACCACTCGCTGGCCGCGGTGGAGCTGCCCTCCTGCCTGCGCCGCACCGCGGTCGACGAGCGGACCGGGCTGACCATGGGCGTTGCGCACGTCGACCTCCCGCAGGTCGGCGTCCAGTTCCACCCCGAGTCGGTGCTCACCGAGCACGGCGCCGCGCTGGTCTCCGGCTTCCTGGGGCTCCGGTGAGCCCGGCCGAGGCGCTCGCCGCGGTCGGGGCCCACCCGCGCAGCGCCTGGCTGGACGGGCCGTGGACCGACGGGCCCTGGCTCGGGCTGCTCGACGACGCGGACCCGTCGCTGACCTACGACGCCGCCACGCGCACCGTCACCCGGCACGCGGGCGGCCGTGCCGACGCGGTCGGCGACGACCCGTTCGCGGCGCTCGAGGACGCCCTGGCCGACGGGCCCGCGGACGCCCGGTGGGTCGGGTGGGCGGGATACGCCGCCCGCCCGGACCTGCCGGCGCTGACCGGCTGGACCGGCGGGCTGCCCGACGCGGTCTGGATGCGGCCCTCGCGCTGGGTGGCGGTCCGCCCCGACGGGGGTCGTGTGCCCCAGCACGGTCCCGGCGCCGTCGTGGGGCACACGACCTCCCCGGACGCCGAGGGGCCGCCGGGCGACGACGTGCCGGCCTGGTACGCCGCCGCGTTCGCCGAGGTCCAGGAGCAGCTCCATGCCGGCAACACCTACGAGGTGAACCTGACCTACCGGGAGGACCTGGCCTCCGACCGCGCACCGCTCGAGGTCTACGCGGCGCTGCGGACGGGCAGCCCCGCGCCGTACGCCGCCCTGGTCCGCCACGACCTCCCGGGCGCACGCGGCTGGATGCTGGGCTCGTCGCCCGAGCGGTACGCCCGCGTCGAGCTCGCCGCCGACGGGTCGCGTCGGATCGAGACCCGGCCGATCAAGGGCACCCTGCCCCGCGACGCCGACCCGGTGACCGACGCGGCGCTGGCGGCGCGCCTGGCCGCCGAGCCCCGCTTCCGCGCCGAGAACCTGATGATCGTCGACTTGCTGCGCCACGACCTGGCGGTGGTCGGGGAGCCGGGGTCGGTGGAGGTGCCGTCGCTGATGGCCGTCGAGTCGTACCCCGGGGTGCACCAGCTCGTCTCGACCGTCCGCGCCCGGCTGCGGCCCGAGGTGACGACGGTCGGGGCGCTGCGCTCGCTGTTCCCGGCCGGGTCGATGACCGGGGCGCCGAAGCGCCGCACGATGGAGGTGATCGGCGCCGTGGAGGGCTCGCCCCGCGGCCCGTACGCCGGGGCGGTCGGCTGGGTCGGCGCCGACGGCCGGGCCGACCTCGGCGTCGTGATCCGGACCCTGACCACCGCCGGCGACGACCGGTGGCAGCTCGGGACCGGGGGCGGGGTCACCGTGCAGTCGACGGCTGCCCAGGAGTGGGAGGAGTCGCGCTGGAAGGCAGCCCGGCTGCGGGCGGCGCTGCTCGGGTGAGCCTCAGCCGTCGACGGTCTCCGGCATCAGGTCGGCGCCGGGGTCGAGGGTGAGCGGCTGGCGGTTGCCGGGCAGCGTGAGCACAAAGCGCGCGCCCCCGGCGGGGGAGGAGGTCACCTCGACGTCGCCGGAGTGCCGGTGGACGGCCTGCTGCACGATCGACAGCCCCAGGCCCGAGCCGGGCATGGACCGCGACTCCTCGGCCCGCCAGAAGCGCTCGAAGACGTGCGGGCGGTCGCGCTCGGCCACGCCCGGGCCCTCGTCGTCGACGGTCAGCACGCCGTCGCGCATCCGGGCGGTGACGGTGCCGCCGGTGGGGCTCCACTTCGTGGCGTTGTCGAGCAGGTTGGTCACGGCGCGTTCCAGGGTGGCGGCGTCACCGACCACCCACCACGGCTGGACCTCGACGTCGAGGCGGATCGAGGGGGCGCGCAGGCGTACCCGGGCCACGGCGTTCTCCACCACGCCGGCGAGGTCGACGGGCTCGACCGCGGGCCGGACGCCGTCGTCGCGCGCGAGCTGCACGAGGTCGCCGATCAGGGTCGTGAGCTCCTCGATCTGCGCGCGCACGTCCTCGATCAGCTCGCGGCGCATCTCCGAGGGCAGCGCCGGGCCGAGGTCGCCCGACTCGGCCTGGCTGAGCAGGTCGAGGTTGGTGCGCAGCGAGGTGAGCGGGGTGCGCAGCTCGTGCCCGGCGTCGGCGACGAGCTGGCGCTGCCGGTCCCGGGAGGCGGCGAGGGCGGCCAGCATCTGGTTGAAGGCGGCGGCCAGGCGGGCGATCTCGTCGTCACCCTCGACCGCCATCGGGGTCAGGTCCTCGGTGCGCGCGATGTGCTCCACCGACCGGGTCAGCCGCCGCACGGGTCGCAGGCCGTTGCTGGCGACCGCCCACCCGGCCGCGCCGGCCACCGCGACGCCGAGCAGCCCGAAGACCAGCATCACGGTGCCCAGCCGGGCCAGGACCTGCTGCTGGGAGTCCAACGACTGCGCGATCAGCAGGGCCGTGCCGGCCTCGGGCGAGGGCACCGCCGCGATCCGGTAGTCCTCCCCGGTGGTCGCTGCGACGGTGCGCAGGCTGGAGGACCGCGCGCCCTCGGCGACCTCGACCTCGGGCGGCGACTGGCCCAGCGACAGCGGCGGCCCGTAGTCGTAGGTGTGCACCCGCACGTCGTCGGAGTAGAGGAACGCGATCCGGACGTCGGCGGCGCCGAGCGCCGCAGCCGGCACCTGTGCGGTGGTCAGCTGGGACAGCGTCGGTGAGGAGGCGGCCTGCTCCGCGCGGGTCATCAGCGACTCGTCGAGCGTGCTCTGCAGCTGCGAGCGGACGGTCATGTACGCCGCGTACGCCACGAGCGCGACCGTCAGGCCGACCGCCATGGTGGTCAGCCCGATCACCCGGCTGGCCAGGGACCGGCGGTAGCGCCAGACGCGCCGGCGCACCTCAGCCCGCCTTGAGGACGTAGCCGACGCCGCGCACCGTGTGGATCAGGCGGTGCTCGCCGGCCGCCTCGGTCTTGCGCCGGACGTAGCCGACGTAGACCTCGAGGGAGTTGGCGCTGGTCGGGAAGTCGAAGCCCCAGACCTCCTCCAGGATGAACGAGCGGTCGAGCACCCGGCGGGGCCGGCGCAGGAACATCTCCAGCAGCGCGAACTCGGTGCGGGTCAGGTCGATGCTGCGACCGGCCCGGTCCACCTCGCGGGTCGCGACGTTCATCGTCAGGTCGCTGAAGGCCAGCACCTCGTCGTCCTCCCCCGGGGTGGGCGTGGTCCGTCGCAGCAGCGCCCGGATCCGGGCCAGCAGCTCCTGGAGGGCGAACGGTTTGGTGAGGTAGTCGTCGGCGCCCGCGTCGAGGCCCTCGACCCGGTCGCCGACGGCGTCGCGGGCGGTGAGCACCAGCAGCGGCACGTCGTTGCCGGCCGCCCGGAGCGCGCGGGTCGTCTCGAGGCCGTCGAGCCGCGGCATCATCACGTCCATCACGACCACGGCGGGGTCCGTCTCGCCGATCACGGCCAGCGCCTCCGCGCCGTCGGCGGCGAGGCGGACGGCGTACCCGTTGAACTCCAGCGAGCGGCGCAGCGACTCCCGCACGGCGCGGTCGTCCTCGACGACCAGCACGCGCGGGCGCTCGGCGCCGGGGGTGCTGCTGGCGGGGGTGCTCACCGCTCCACTCTGCCAGCCGGGGCTGAGGTGTGCCTGAGAGTCGACGGTACGGCCCGCCTCGTGCTGCCGGTGCTGCTGGACGGGAGCCGGACCGGGGTGGCGTTGGTCTAGCATCGCGCTCGTCAGCGGGTCCTGCTCCGGGCCCCGGACACGGGGGGACGTGCATGGCTCGATCGGACCGACCGACCCTGGGGGGAGTCCCGGGCCGGCTCCCGATGCTGCTGTCGTCGGCGGTCGTGGTCGTGGTGGCCGCCGCGGTCGTCGCGGTGACCCGGACGCCCGGTGACCCGGCCGGGCCGGTGACGCTCACCCAGGTCGGGGCCGCCCGGGTCGGGGCCGCCCACGTTGGGGCCGAGACGACGCCCGGACAGGCCCCGGTGGCGTCGGTGGTGGCACGGGTGCTGCGGGTGCCGGAGCTCACCGGCGGTGGACGGCCGCCGGTCCTGGTCGGCCTCGACGCCTCCGGGTCGACCGACCCCGACGGTGAACCGCTCACCTACCGGTGGGACCTCGACGGCGACGGGCACCACGACGACGGGGCGCGGGCAGCTCCCCGGGTGCGGCTGACCGGCCGGGCGCCGGCCGTGGTCACGGTGGTGGTCCGCGACGGCACGGGTCTGACCGACGTCGCCCGCCTGCGGCTGCCCGGCGGCCCCCGGGGGTCGTGGCCTCAGAGGTAGCGGCGGGCCGCCCGCGCCGCGCGGGCGCCGTAGCCGCCGCCGAACAGGCAGGCGTGCACCAGCAGCGGGTAGAGCTGGTGGAGCGCGGTGCGGTCCTCCCACCCGGGCGCGAGCGGCGTGAGGTCGGTGTAGGCCTCGAGCAGGCGCTGCAGGTGCGGCAGCCCGAACAGCGAGAGCATGGCCAGGTCGGCCTCGCGGTGACCGGCGTACGCCGCCGGGTCGATCAGCCGGGTGCCGTGGGCGGCCCAGAGCACGTTGCCGTTCCACAGGTCGCCGTGCAGCCGCGCCGGACCCTCCTCGGGCACCAGCGTGGTCAGCCGCCCCACGAGCGCCTCCACCGAGGCGGCCTCGCGGGCGTCGACCGCGCCGCGGTCCCGGGCCAGCTTGAGGTAGGGCAGCACCCGGCGTACGGCGTAGAACTCCGCCCAGGTCGCGGCGGTGCGCTGGGGCATCGGCAGGCCGGCGATCCAGCCGTCGCCGTCGGGACCGCCGTACGCCGGGGCGCCCGCCGCGTGGGTGCGGGCCAGCCGGCGGCCGAGGTCGGCGGCGGCGTCGGTCGTGGGTCGGCCCGGCTCGACCCAGCGCAGGACCAGCGCGTCGTCGGCCACCGCGAGCACGTCGGGGACCTCGACCCCGCCGGCCGGCTCCGCCAGCCAGCGCAGGCCCGCGGCCTCGCGGGCGAACAGGCCGGGCGGAGGGGCGGTCATCGTCTTGACGAGCACGGTCGAGCCGTCCGAGACGCGCAGCTTGGCGACCGTCGCGACGTCGCCGCCGCTGACGGGGGCCGACGAGACGACGGCGACGCCGAGGAGCTCCTCGACGCGGCGCACGGCGGTGGTCCTCCTCATCCCGGGCGCTCCTCGAGCAGTGCGGGGAGGGCGGTCACGAGCACGTCGCTGACCCGGCGCACCATGCCCAGCACCTCCTCGAAGCCGTCGTCGCCACCGTAGTAGGGGTCGGGCACGTCCGCCCCGGTGCCGACGGGGTCCAGGGAGCGGAACAGCCGGACCCGGTCGGGCTCGTCGGGGCCCAGGGCCAGGGTGTCGCGCAGGTTGGCCGCGTCCATCACCAGCAGCAGGTCGTGGGTGAACCACGACGGGTCCGCGGGGTCGAGGTGGCGGGCCCGGTGGGCGGAGGGGTCCAGGCCGTGGGCGACCAGCGTGGCCGCCGCGCGGCGGTCCATCGGGTCGCCGGCGTGCCAGGCGCCGGTGCCGCACGAGGCGAGGGCGACGCGGTCGCCCAGCCCGGCCCGGTCCACGGCGTCGGCCAGGACGACCTCGGCCATCGGGGAGCGGCAGATGTTGCCCAGGCAGACCAGCGCCACGGAGTAGCGGCCGGGGACGCGTGGCTCCGGCAGCGCCGGCCCGGGGTGCTGCGACCCCGTCGGGTCGGTGCTCACGCCCGCTTCTCGGTGCCGAGGAGGGCGTCGAGAGCCCAGGTGACCACGGTGATCACGACGGCCCCACCGACCGCCGACCAGAAGCCGTCGACGCGGAACCCGAGGCCGAGCTGCTCGGCCAGCCAGCCCGTGAGCAGCAGCATGAACGCATTGATGACCAGCAGGAACAGCCCGAGGGTCACCAGGATCAGCGGGAAGGACAGCAGCTGGAGCACCGGCTTCACGAACGCCGACACGGCGCCCAGGATCAGCGCCACCGCCAGCAGCGGCAGGATCTTGGACTCGATCTCGGCGCTCCCCGAGCGCGGCCCGGTGAAGCGCAGCCCGTCCAGCAGGGCGGTCGCGGCGGCCAGGGCGAGGGCGGTGGTCAGCAGCCAGGTGAGGAATCGGGTCACCCGCCCATCCTCCCAGTCCTGGCTGAACGCCGCCTGAACCGTCGTCGCGGCCCCGCCGCCCGACTCCGGCGGGCGGGGTCAGCCGAGCCCGAGCGCCCCGATCACCTGCACCGCGGCGTCCTCGAGGTGGTCGCACAGGAAGGCGCCCGCGCCCTCGACGTCGTCGGCCTCGAGCAGCTCGACCAGCGCGGTGTGGCTCTCGGCCTGGTCGTGGGTGTTGCGGCGGATGCGGTCGACCTGGGCCAGCGCGAGCTTGAGCTCGGTCATCAGCGCCTCGGCGGCCGCCACCAGCCGGGGGCTGCCGGTGAGCGCGACGAGCGAGACGTGGAAGGCGAGGTGGTGCTCGTTGAGGGCGCGGAAGGAGTCGCCGGCCGCGACCGCGTCGGTGTAGCGGGCGAGGGCCTCGCGCACGCGCCGGCGGTCGACCGGGTCGGCGTCGCGCCACCCGCGGACGCCGGCACCCTCGAGCACCAGCCGGGCCCGGCAGACGTCGCGCACCGACGAGGCCGCCGGGCGGGCCACGCTGACGCCGCGGTGCGGCTCGCGGGTGGCCAGGCCCTCGGCGACCAGGACGCCCAGGGCCTCCCGGACGGTGGACCGGGAGACGCCGAGCGAGGCCGCCAGGGCGACCTCGCGCAGCGGGGTGCCGGACTCGACCTCGCCCTCGAAGACGGCGCGGCGCAGCTCCTCGGCGGCGCGGTCGACCGTCGAGGAGTGGTCGAGGTGCAGCGTGGCGAACGCCGTCGTCTGCCCGGGCATGCGTCCCATCATGCCCACCCGGCGAGGCGATTTGTCGCCCGGTGCCCGGCCGGGCACACTTGCCTTGTCTGATTGTCCGACAATCTGCGGCGGGAGTCGCGGGACAGGGGTGCTGCATGGCCGAGCTGACGTGGGGACGGCACTACGCCGCGGTGGAGCCGACGGCCTTCCGCGTCGACTACGCCATCAACCCGTTCATGGACCCGGCCGTGCAGCCCGACGCCGCGCTCGCCCACGCCCAGTGGACCGGGATGGTCCGCGTCCTGCGGTCGCTCGGCGCCCGGGTCGACGTCCTCCCGCAGCGCGACGACGCCCCGGACATGGTCTACGCGATGAACCTCGGCCTGGCCCTGCCCGGGCCCGCCGGCGACCGGGTCGTGCTGTCGCACATGCGCTACCCGCAGCGCCGGATGGAGACCGGGTCGGCCGCCGGCTGGTTCGAGTCGGCGGGGTGGAGCACGTCGTACGTCGGCCGCGACGGCGTCGGCGCGCACCTCGAGGCCGGGGACGCCTTCGCCTTCGGCGGCGACCTCGTCGTCGGGTACGGCCCACGCACCGAGGAGCTCGCCCTCAAGGCGCTGGCCACCGACCTCGGCCTGCGCGTGCGCGGGCTGCGGATCACCCACCCCGGCATGTACCACCTCGACCTGGCCTTCTGCCCGCTCGACGACCGGCGCGCGATGGTCTGCCCGGCCGCCCTCGACGACGCCTCGGCCGCGGCGCTCCTCGACCTGGTGCCCGAGCCGCTGGTGCTGACCGAGGAGGAGGCGCTCACCACCTTCTGCGCCAACTCCGTGGTCGTCGGCCGGACCGTGGTGATGCCGGCTTGCCCACCGCGTGTCCGCGCACAGCTGGAGGAGTGGGGCTTCGAGGTCGTGCTCGTGGAGGTCGGCGAGTTCCACAAGGGCGGCGGCTCGGTCCGCTGCCTGACCAACCCGCTCGACGTCACCGTCGGCCGCGAGCTGGCGCCGGTGCCCGGCGGCGAGGTCGTCCTGCCGGCCTGACCCCCGTAGCCTTCGTCGGATGTTCCCCGTGGGTGGCTACGACGTGATGGCGCTCGGCGCGCTCGTCGCCGGCGCCGTCCTCGGCCTGCTCGGGTGGCTGCTGGCGAAGCGCCTCGGCGTGGCCGGGTGGGCCGCGGCCGCGTTCGTCTGGACGGTCGTCGTGATCGCCCTGGTCACGCTCATCCCGGCCGACGCGGACCCCGGCGTGGTGCTGGCCGAGGACCGCCTGCCGGGCTGCTCCTTCGACATCGGGGGGCCCGCCCCCGACGGCTTCTGGATCTTCTCCGGCGGCCAGCGGCTGCTCAACACCGTCGCGTTCGTGCCGTCCGGCGTCTTCCTGGTGCTGGCCGCGGCGCGGTGGCGCTCGGCGTGGCTGACGGTCCGGGTCGGGCTGGTGGGGCTGGCGGCGTACTCCGTGGCGATCGAGGCCGTCCAGCTCGAGCTGGCCCGCATCGACCGGGCCTGCGACGCCACCGACGTGATCGACAACGTCACCGGTGCCGCGGCCGGCGTCGGGATCGGGCTGCTGCTGGCGCTGGTCGTGCGTCCCTGGCGGGACCGCCACGAGCGCCGGGACCGGGCTAGCCTGCGGGCGTGAGCACCCCCCAGCCCCGCGCCCACGTCGAGCGCATCCCGGCCTACGTGCCCGGCCGGCCGCCCACCCCGCGGCCCGGGACCACGACCTACAAGCTGTCGTCGAACGAGAACCCGTACCCGCCGCTGCCGGGGGTCGTCGAGGCCGCCCACCGGGCGGTCGACACGATGAACCGCTACCCCGACATGGGCAGCGCGCTGCTCTACGCCGGGCTCTCGGACCGCCTCGGCGTGCCGGTCGAGGACCTCGCCACCGGCACCGGCTCGGTCGCGCTGATCTACCAGCTGCTCACCGCCTACTGCGACCCCGGCGACGAGGTCGTGCACGCCTGGCGGTCGTTCGAGGCGTACCCGATCGCGATCACGTCGGCCGGCGCGGTCTCCGTGCGCGTCCCGGTGACCGCCGACGGCCGCCACGACCTCGACGCGATGGTCGCCGCGGTCACCGACCGGACCCGCGTGGTGATGGTCTGCACGCCCAACAACCCGACCGGTCCCTCGGTGACGCAGACCGAGCTCGACGCGTTCCTGGCCCGCGTCCCCTCCCACGTGCTGGTGGTGGTCGACGAGGCGTACCTCGAGTTCGTCCGGATGGACGACGCCGTCGACGGGCTGGCGACCTACCGCGGCCGGCCCAACGTGGTGCTCTTCCGCACCTTCTCCAAGGCCTACGGCCTGGCCGGCTTCCGGGTCGGGTACGCCGTCGCGCCCGCCCCGGTCGCCGCTGCGCTCCGGGCCGTGTCGCTGCCGTTCGGCGTCTCCACCGTCGCCCAGGTCGCGGCCGTGGCCTCGCTCGACGCCGAGCAGGCGCTGCTCGAGCGGGTCGACGCGCTGGTCGTCGAGCGCGACCGGGTCGTCGCCGGGCTGCGGGAGGTCGGCTGGGAGGTGCCCTCGCCCCAGGGCAACTTCGTGTGGTTCGACCTCGGCGCCCGGACCGCCGACTTCGCCGCCGCGGCGGAGGAGGCCGGCATCGTCGTCCGCCCGTTCGCCGGCGAGGGCTGCCGGGTCTCGATCGGCGAGGACGAGGCCAACACCCGCCTCGTCGACGTCGCCGCCCGCTTCGGACGGGACGCCGACGCGCCCCTCTGAGGGGTCTCTCATCTTCGCTCACACGTCTCTCACGACGGGCTCATCGCCGGGGCGCAGGGTTCTCTCATCAGCAACGACCCGCTCGACCGACACGAACCCAGGAGCATCACCGTGCGCCGTACCCTTGCCCGCCCCGCCTCCGCCGCCGTCCTCGCCCTCACGCTCGGCCTCGGCCTGAGCGCCTGCGGCGGTGACGACGACGCCGTGTCCGCCGAGGACCGCGACCAGGCCACCCAGGCCGCGATCGCCGCGGTCGGTGGCGACGCCACCGTGACCGGCGTCGACGCCGGCGACGGCGACGACCAGTACGCCTTCGAGGTCGAGGTGCAGTTCGCCGACGGCGAGGACGCCGACGTCCAGCTCGACGAGGACTTCAACGTGATCGGCACCCCGCCGACCGCCCCCTCGGCCGCAGCCCCCTCCGACGACGCCTCCAGCACCCCGGCCCCGAGCGACTCCTCCACCCCGACCCCCGGTGGCTCGGACGACGGTGGGTCCGACGACGGCGGCTTCGACGACTCCGACCTCG
Organism: Nocardioides sp. AX2bis; assembly: GCF_902506435.1. Taxonomy (GTDB): domain Bacteria; phylum Actinomycetota; class Actinomycetes; order Propionibacteriales; family Nocardioidaceae; genus Nocardioides. The sequence continues at coordinate 198,515 of NZ_LR733215.1, forward strand.
ACGACGACGGCGACAACCTGACCGGCCAGACCCTCCAGCAGGCCGTCCGCGCCGCGCTGGCCGAGACCGGCGGCGGCCGGGTCACCGACGCCGAGCGCGCCGACGCCGACGAGGACCACGCCTACGAGGTCGAGGTCCAGCTCGACGCCGCGACCGACGACGACGTCAGCGTCGAGCTCGACGAGCAGTTCGGCGTGGTCCGCGTCGACCGCTGACCCCGCGGCCCGTCCGCAGCAGGTGGCCCTCGTCGCACCCCCCGGGTGAGTCGGGGGCCTCCTAGGCTCGCGCCATGAGCGACGACCCGACGTACACCGAGAAGGGCAAGCCCTTCGAGCGGGACACGAACTACATCCAGGACCGGATCACCGCCCGGCCCGGGACCTCCGCGGACCCGTACGTCGGTGACCTCGACGTCGAGACCTGGCCCGTCGAGCCCGGGCGCTACCGGCTGGCCGCGGCCAAGGCGTGCCCGTGGGCCAACCGCGCGATCATCGTGCGCGAGCTGCTGGGCCTCCAGGACGTGATCTCGATGGGCCTCGCCGGCCCCACCCACGACGCCGACTCCTGGACCTTCGACCTCGACCCCGGCGGGGTCGACCCGGTCCTGGGCTACGAGCGGCTGCAGCAGGCGTACTTCGCCCGTGACCCCGACTACCCCCGCGGCATCACCGTGCCCGCGATGGCAGACGTGCCGACGAAGGCCGTCGTGACCAACGACTTCCCGCAGATCACGCACGACCTCTTCTTCGAGTGGCGCGAGCACCACCGCGCCGGCGCCCCGGACCTGTGGCCCGCGGACGTCCGCGACGAGATGGAGGAGGTCATGCGGCGGATCTTCACCGAGGTCAACAACGGCGTCTACCGCTGCGGCTTCGCCGGCTCGCAGGAGGCCTACCAGGAGGCGTACGACCGCCTCTGGACCGCGATGGACTGGCTCGAGGAGCGGCTGACCGACCGCCGCTACCTGATGGGCAGCGCCATCACCGAGGCCGACGTGCGGCTGTTCACCACCCTGGCCCGCTTCGACGCGGTCTACCACGGCCACTTCAAGTGCAACCGCAACAAGCTGACCGAGATGCCGGCGCTGTGGGGCTACGCCCGGGACCTCTTCCAGACGCCCGGCTTCGGCGAGACGACCGACTTCGAGCAGATCAAGGCGCACTACTACGTGGTGCACACCGACATCAACCCGACCGGGATCGTCCCGGCCGGACCCGACCCCGCGGTGTGGCTGACCAGCCACGACCGCGAGAAGCTGGGCTGACGTGGCTGACCGCAGCGGCATGCAGGTCGACGGGGCCCGGGTGCTGGTCGCCGGGGCGACCGGCGTCATCGGGGGCAAGCTCGTCACCGCGCTCGTGGAACGCGGCGCCCGCGTGGTGCCGGCCGGCCGGGACGAGGAGCGCCTCGCGGCCCTCGGCACGCAGTGCGGCACCACGCCCCAGGTGCTCGACGCGGTCGACGCGGACGCCGTACGCCGCGCCGTCGACGCCGCGGTCGCCGAGCTCGGCGGCCTCGACCTGCTCGTGGTCACCATCGGGGCGGCCGGCTTCGGCAAGGCCGTCGACCTCGACGCCGCCGTGACCGAGGAGCTCTTCGCCGTCAACGTGCAGGCCCCGATGGCACTCGTCCGCGCCGCCGCGCCCGCGCTGACGGAGTCCGAGCACGGCACCGCCGTCGTCCTGTCCGCGATCCTCGCCGACCTGCCCACGGTCGGGATGGCCGACTACTCCGCGGCGAAGTCCGCGCTGTCGACCTGGCTCGGCGTGCTCCGCAAGGAGCAGCGCCGCGCCTTCCGCGTCGTCGACGTCCGCCCCCCGCACCTCGACACCGGCCTCGACCAGCGCGCGCTCGCCGGCGAGCCGCCCCGCCTCCCCGAGCCGGTCGCCGCGGACGAGGTCGTCACCGCGATCCTCGACGCGCTCGCCGGGGACACGGGCGAGCTGGTCTGGGAGGCCAAGGAGAAGAAGCTCACGCCCCGTTAGGCATCAGGTCGTGATCTGGTGCCAGCAGGTGGCACCAGATCACGACCCGACGGGCCGCGGGCACTGCGGGCAGCACCGCAGCGTTCCCTCCCAGCCCCTGGACCGCAGGACGGCGCCGACGTGACCCGCCGTGCTGCAGGCGTCGCGCAGCACCTGGCCCCACCCCACCCGGAGCGTGACGCGGTCCGAGCCGTGGCGGAGTGCCGCCGTGGCCAGGTCGCGGCCGAGGTCCTGGTCGAACGCCTGTGGCGACTCGTGGAACGCCCGCCCGTCCAGCTCCACGACGACGGCGAACGGCCGGTACTCGACGTCGCGCTGCACGCGTCCCACCGCCGTCGCCCCCACCTGCCGCTCGGCGCAGGGGAGACCGTGCGCCCGCTCGACGCGGTGCAGGTACTCGCGCTCCAGCACCGAGCACGCTCCGAGCGCGAGGTCGTCGAGCATGCCCGCCAGCAGCGCGTGGTTGGCCCCGCCACGGCGCCGGCCCAGCGTGGCCGCGATCGTCCTCGCATCGGTCTGCCGGGACCACGTCGCCTCGGCCAGCAGCCGGTACGCACGGCCCGGGTCCGGTTCGTGGAGGGCGGCCTCGACCGCAGCCTCCTCGATGCGCAGGCGGGGAGGGCACGATCCCGGCCGGACGCGGTCCTCCCAGTGTGCGGTGCGGTGGGCCACCACCCCGGGCACGGCGCGGACGCTCCGACGGAGACCGATGGCGACCTGGACCGGCGCCCTGTCCGGTGGTCGGGGCAGGGCCGACTCCCGGGTCAGGGCGCACGGCTCGTGGAGGAGGACCGCCGCCCAGGCGCGCTGGTCCCAGGTCGTCGGGCCGTTGTGCTCGACGTAGACCCCGGGGTGGACGGGCGTGAAGCGCCCGCGCCTGAGCCACCGCCGCAGGTCATGGGGCTCGGCGCCCAGGTCGAACAGCTGGCGGCGGGACACGACCCCGTCCTGCACCCAGCGGAGCAGATGGGCGAGCCCCTCCTCGTCCATCCCGGTCATGCACGTCATCGTGGCGCGGAGGCCGCGTTCGTGCGGGTGCTGCGCCGGCGACCTGTGGACAACGTCACCACGCCGGAGGTGCCGGTCGCTCCTAGGCTGCTGGCATGGGCCACGACCACGGGCACGCCGCCGGGCGCGCCGCCGACCGCTCCAAGCTGCGGTGGGCGCTGCTGGTCACCGTCACGGTGCTGGTCGTCGAGGTGGTGGGCGCCGTGGTCACCGGGTCGCTGGCGCTGCTTGCCGACGCCGGACACATGGCCACCGACGCCGGGGCGGTCGTGCTCGCGCTCGGGGCGTCGTACGTCGCCGGCCTCGGCGGGGGGCGCCGCTCCACCTTCGGCCTGCACCGGGCCGAGGTGCTGGCCGCGGTCGCGAACGCCGTGGTGCTGCTGGGCGTCTGCGCCTTCATCGCCTGGTCGGGACTGAGCCGCCTCGGCGACGCCCCGGACGTCGACGCGCTGCCGATGCTCGGGTTCGCGCTGGTCGGGCTGGTCGCCAACGGCGTCTCGCTGACGATCCTGCAGCGCTCCGACACCGGGTCGATCAACCTGCGCGGGGCCGCCGCGGAGGTGTTCGGCGACCTGGTCGGGTCGGTGCTGGCCGTCGTCGCCGCCCTGGTCATCGTGGCCACCGGGTGGCAGGAGGCCGACGCGGTCGCCTCCCTGCTGATCGCGGCGCTCATCCTGCCGCGCGCGGTCCTGCTGCTGCGCGACGCCGGCGCCGTGCTGCTCGAGATCGCGCCGAAGGGGCTCGACCTCGACGCCGTGGAGCACCACGTGCGCCACGTGCCGGGCGTGGTCGACGTCCACGACCTGCACGCGTGGACCATCACCAGCGGCTTGCCCAGCCTCTCCGCCCACGTGACGGTGACCGATGAGGCGCTGGCAGAGCGGGGCGTGGGCCCGATCCTCGACGAGCTGTGCCGCTGCGTGGGCGACCACTTCGCCGTCCGGCACGCCACCTTCCAGCTCGAGCCGGCCTCCCACCGCGCGCACGAGGACCTCGGCGAGGTGCACTGAGGGTCGCGTCGCGATCTGGTGTCACCTGGTGACACCAGATCGCGACCTGAGAGCCGTCACCGGTCACCCGGCCCGCGCACCTACGATCTTCGGCGTGCCCCTGCCTCCCGCGCTCGCCCGGCTCGCCACGGTCTACGGCGTCGACACCGCCTACGAGGACTGGCAGGACCAGCCCGTGGAGGTGCCCGAGACCACGATCGTCCGCGTCCTGACCGCGATGGGGGTCGACGTCGCGGACCCGGAGGCCGCGCTGGCCGAGCAGGAGACCGCGCCGTGGCGGCGGGTGCTGCCGCCGGCCGTCGTCACCGTGGCCGGGCAGGCCGTGACGGTCGACCTCCACACGACCGACGGCGAGCGACCGCCCGCGCTGCGGCTCGACCTCGAGGACGGCAGCAGCCGCGACCTCGCGACGTCGAAGCCCGGGGGTACGCGCGAGGTGGACGGCGCGGCCGTCGTACGCCGGTCCGTGCGGCTGCCCGACGACCTCCCGCTGGGCTACCACGAGCTGGTCGCCGGCGACGCCCGCTGCCGCGTCGTCGTCACCCCGCCGGTCCTCGGCCTGCCGCCGAGCCTCGGCGAGCGGAACGGGTGGGGCTTCGCCACCCAGCTCTACAGCGTCCGCTCGCGGCAGTCGTGGGGCGTGGGCGACCTGGCCGACCTGGCCGACCTCGCGGTCTGGTCGGCCGGCCTCGGTGCCGACTACGTCCTGGTCAACCCGCTGCACGCGGCCGAGCCGGTCGCGCCGCTCGAGCCCTCGCCGTACCTGCCCACGAGCCGCCGCTTCCCGAACCCGCTCTACCTGCGCGTCGAGCGGGTCCCGGAGTACGCCGACCTGGCCGCCGAGGACCGCGCGGTGGTCGACGGGCTCGCGGCCGACGTCCACACCGCGCTGGACGACCTCGACGCCATCGACCGGGACACCTCGTGGACCGCCAAGCGGCGGGCGCTGCGCGTGGTCCACGACGCCGGGCTCACGCCCGGGCGGCGGCTCGCGCTCGAGGCGTTCGTCGCCCGGGAGGGGGCGTCGCTGACCGAGCTGGCGACCTGGCGCGCCCTGGCCGCCGAGCACGGCCCCGACTTCCGGGAGTGGCCCGAGGACCTGCGCGACGCCCACGGACCCGCCGTGGCCGCGGCGCGCGAGGAGCTGGCCGCCGAGGTCGCCTTCGAGGTGTGGCTGCAGTGGGTGCTCGACGAGCAGCTCGCGGTCGCGCAGGCCGCGGCCACCGGCGCCGGGATGGCGCTGGGGACGATGCACGACCTCGCCGTCGGAGTGCACCCCGGCGGCGCCGACGCCTGGCGGCTGCGGGAGGCGTACGCCGAGGGCGTGCGCGTCGGCGCGCCGCCGGACGCCTTCAACCAGCGCGGGCAGGACTGGGGCCAGCCGCCGTGGACGCCGACCGGGCTGGAGGCCACCGGCTACGAGCCGTTCCGCGAGATGGTCGCGGCGCTGCTGCGCCACGCCGGCGGGGTCCGGATCGACCACGTGATCGGGCTGTTCCGGCTGTGGTGGGTGCCGGAGGGCGGGTCGCCGGCCGACGGGACCTACGTCCGCTACGACCACGCCGCGATCATCGGCGTGCTCTGCCTCGAGGCGCAGCGCGCCGGGGCGGTCGTCGTGGGCGAGGACCTCGGCGTCGTCGAGGACTCCGCGCGCGCCTACCTGCTCGAGCGCGGCGTGCTCGGCACCTCGATCCTGTGGTTCGAGCGCGATGAGGACGGCGACCCGCTCCCGGCCCAGGAGTGGCGCGAGCTCTGCCTGGCCTCCGTCACCACCCACGACCTGCCGCCCAGCGCGGGCTACCTCACCGGCTCCCACGTCGACCTGCGCGAGCGTCTCGACCTGCTGACCCGGCCCGCTGCCGAGGAGCGCGCGGCCGACGAGGCCGAGCGCGCGTCCTGGCTGGCCGAGGTGCGCCGCCAGACCGGTCTGGCCGAGACCGGTCTGGCCGAGGACGCCGGGGTCGAGCAGGTCGTCGAGGCGCTGCACGCCTACCTGACACTGACGCCCAGCCGGTTGCGCAACGTCGCGCTCACCGACGCGGTCGGCGACCGGCGTACGCAGAACCAGCCCGGCACGAGCGACGAGTACGCGAACTGGCGCGTCCCGCTGTCCGGCCCCGACGAGCGACCGGTCTCGCTGGAAGACGTGCTGACGTCGACCCGGGCCCGTAGCCTGGCGCGGGTGATCAGCGCGAAGCAGGACGTCCCGTGAGGCCGCAGGTCCTCGAGCTCATCGCCGTCGAGCACGCCGCCGGCGGGCAGGCGGAGGAGACGCCCACCGGCACGGGCGGTGAGCGGGGGACCGACGACCACTGCGGGCTGTGCGGCCTCACCGTCGACAAGGCCGCCTGGGAGGCGATCGGCGAGGAGCTCGGGGTGCCGGTCACGCTGCACACCAGCGACGACCTGTCGCCCGAGGAGAGCCCGGTCGTGCGCGAGGTCGGCACGCCGGCGGTGATCGCCCGCTTCGAGGACAACGAGTTCCACGCCGTCGTCCTGGCGGAGCGGCTCGAGGTCTTCGACGGCGACGTCACGCGGCTCGTGCGCGAGGTGCGCCTCGTCGCCGAGCAGCAGGGTTGGGACCTCCAAGCCAGCGAGCAGCCCGAGGAGCGGCCCGAGACGCTCTAGGGGCGCCCGCCCCGACGGCTCAGGCCTTGCCGTCCTGCGCGGTGGCGTTCTTCTCGTCGGCCTCGGCGGCGTGCGCGAGCTTGACCAGGGTGCCGTCGATGCCGCGGCGTGCCTTGTAGGGGAACCCGGCGATCTTGAGACCCAGGCGGATCGGCGCCGGCACCCTCGACAGGTCCCACGTCTCGGTGACCTTCGTGCCCCCGGCGACCGGCTCGAGCTCGTAGCGCCAGCGGTGCGGCGCGAAGTGCTTCCACGCGATCAGCCGGTCCTGCTCGAACTCCACCACCGTGTTCTTGGTCCGGTAGGCCGCGCCCTGCTTCATCCCCATCCCGAAGGTCGAGCCCAGGGTCAGCGTGGCCGGGCCCTCCACCGAGCCGCGCAGGGTGCCCGAGCCGTCGATGCGCTGGTGCTGGCGCGGGTCGGCCAGGATCGCGAAGACCCGCGCGGGCGAGGCCTCGATGACGGTGGAGGAGGAGACGCTGGGGGTGCTCATGGCACCACCGTAGGGAGCCGTGCCGCGGGGCGCTCCCCGAGAGGGGTGGGATTGGCGGCACTGCCGGGGCGTTCGGTACGTTGACCCCGACCTGACTGTGGTCGGGGTCACAGCGTCACCCACCCTCGTGGCGCGTGCCCCACCGCGACCGGACCGGCCAGGCGGAGACCCCGTCCACCGGTGAGAAGCGAGGAGCCGACGTGAGCCCGACCCCACCGCACGACCCGTCCTTCGGGCCCGACCTGGTGGAGGTCTTCGGGCCCCAGCAGACCGACGGCGGCCCCGAGCTGGTGCAGCTGCTGACGCCCGAGGGCGAGCGCGTGCACCACCCCGAGTTCGACCTCGACTTCTCCGCCGACCACCTGCGCGGGCTCTACCGCGACATGGTGCTGACCCGGCGGATCGACACCGAGGCCACCGCGCTGCAGCGCCACGGCGAGCTCGGCATCTGGGCCCAGCTGCTCGGCCAGGAGGCCGCGCAGATCGGCGCCGGGCGCGCCCTGCGCCCGCAGGACCACGTCTTCCCGACCTACCGCGAGCACGGCGTCGCCTGGTGCCGCGGGATCGACCCGCTCGACCTGCTCGGCCTCTTCCGCGGGGTCGACCACGGCGCCTGGGACCCCGCCGAGAAGCACTTCGGGCTCTACACGATCGTGATCGGCGCCCAGGCGCTGCACGCCACCGGGTACGCGATGGGCATGCAGCGCGACGGCGTCGTCGGCACCGGCGACCCGGACCGCGACGCGGCGGTCGTCGCCCACTTCGGTGACGGCGCCTCCTCGCAGGGCGACGTCAACGAGGCCTTCATCTTCGCCGCCTCCTACAACGCCCCCGTGGTGTTCTTCTGCCAGAATAACCAGTGGGCCATCTCGGAGCCGATCGAGCGCCAGAGCCGGATCCCGCTCTACCAGCGCGCGCTCGGCTTCGGCTTCCCCGGCGTCCGGGTCGACGGCAACGACGTGCTGGCGACGTACGCCGTCACCCAGGCCGCCCTCCAGCGCGCCCGCGACGGGCAGGGCCCGACCCTGGTCGAGGCCTACACCTACCGGATGGGCGCCCACACGACGACCGACGACCCGACCCGCTACCGGCTCTCCGACGACGTCGAGCACTGGAAGCTCAAGGACCCGATCGCCCGGGTCGAGGTCTACCTCAAGCGCAACGGCCTGGTCGACGAGGCGTTCCTCGCCGACCTGAAGAAGGAGGCCGACGAGCTCGGCCACCACCTCCGCGAGGGCTGCAAGGCGCTGCCCGACCCCGAGCCGGGCGCGATGTTCGAGCACGTCTACGCCGAGGAGACCGAGGAGCTGCGCGTCCAGCGCGAGGGCTTCGCGGCCTACCACGCCGGCTTCGAGAGCGAGGGCGCGCGATGAGCACGAGCAGGATCACCCTGGCCAAGGGCCTCAACATGGGTCTGCGCAAGGCGATGGAGGACGACCCCAAGGTCCTCCTCATGGGCGAGGACGTCGGCAAGCTCGGCGGCGTCTTCCGGATCACCGACGGCCTGCAGAAGGACTTCGGCGAGGACCGCGTCATCGACTCCCCGCTGGCCGAGTCCGGCATCGTCGGCACCGCCGTGGGCATGGCGCTGCGCGGCTACCGACCGGTCGTCGAGATCCAGTTCGACGGCTTCGTCTACCCCGCCTACGACCAGATCGTGTGCCAGGTCGCGAAGATGAGCTACCGCTCCAAGGGCCGCTCCCCGATGCCGATGGTCATCCGGATCCCCTTCGGCGGCGGGATCGGCGCGGTCGAGCACCACTCCGAGTCGCCCGAGGCGCAGTTCGCGCACACCCCGGGACTGAAGGTCGTGGCCTGCTCCAACCCCGTCGACGGCTACTGGATGATCCAGCAGGCCATCGCCAGCGACGACCCGGTGATCTTCCTCGAGCCCAAGCGGCAGTACCACGCCGACAAGGCCGACCTCGACGACACCGCGCGCCCCGACCCGCTCTTCACCTCCCGCGTCGTGCGCGCCGGCACCGACCTGACCGTGCTCGCCTACGGCCCGACGGTGAAGACCGCCCTGGCCGCCGCGGAGGCCGCCGCGACCGAGGGCCGCTCGCTCGAGGTGATCGACCTGCGCACCCTCTCGCCGCTCGACATGGGCCCGGTCCTGGACTCCGTACGACGTACGGGTCGCGCCGTGATCACCCACGAGGCGCACGTCAACCTCGGGATCGGCGCCGAGGTCGCCGCGCGGGTGAGCGAGCAGTGCTTCTACTCCCTCGAGGCGCCGGTGCTGCGCGTCGGCGGATTCGACACGCCCTACCCCGCGTCACGGATCGAGGAGGAGTACCTCCCCGACCTCGACCGGGTGCTGGACGCCGTCGACCGCTCGTTCGAGTTCTAGGCCAGGAGACCCGACATGGCTGAGTACAAGCTGCCCGACCCCGGCGAGGGGCTCACCGAGGCCGAGATCGTCACCTGGCGCGTCAAGGTCGGCGACACGGTCGAGATCAACGACGTCGTCGTCGAGATCGAGACCGCGAAGTCGCTGGTCGAGCTGCCCTCCCCGTACGCCGGCACCGTCGTCGCGCTGCTGGCCGACGAGGGCCAGATGGTGGAGGTCGGCACCCCGATCATCCGGATCGTCGACCCGGCCGAGGCGGCGGCGTCGGTCGCCGACGCGCCGCCGGCCCCGACCGCCGAGATGGAGATCGACCTGTCCAACCCGGCCGCCAGCGGCGGCGGTGAGGGCGAGAGCCTGGTCGGGCGCAACAAGGCCGACCGCGGTCCGGTGCGCCGTCGCCGCAAGGGCGCCGCGTCGCCGTCGACCGAGGCCGGCGCCAACACCCAGATGCAGCTCCAGGGCGCCTTCGCCCCGGGTGGCGCGATGTCCGACGAGGTCGTCGCCTCCGACGAGCCGGCCGTCCCCGCCACCTCCGCCCGCGGACCCGAGCCGGAGGCCGCCGACGCGCTGGTGCCGGCGCGGGCCACGTCGCCGCAGGAGACCCGGGTGCTGGCGAAGCCTCCGGTGCGCAAGATGGCCAAGGACCTCGGGGTCGACCTGACCTCGCTGACCGCGAGCGGGCCCGGCGGCACGGTCACCCGCGAGGACGTCCAGTCCGCCGCCTCCGGACGGGGCGCGGCGCCGGCCGGCGTACCCGCTCCTGCGCCGGCCGCCGACGCGCCGCGCGCGGCGCACGCCGGCGCCCGGGAGACCCGCGAGCCGGTGAAGGGCGTTCGGAAGATGATGGCCGGGGCGATGGTCGGCTCCGCCTTCTCGGCGCCCCACGTGACCGAGTGGGTCACCGTCGACGTCACCGCCGCGATGGAGCTGGTCGAGCGGCTGCAGCGGCACCGGTCGCTGCGCGACGTCAAGGTCGGTCCGCTCCTGGTCCTGGCCCGCGCGGTCACCCTCGCGGTGCGCCGCACACCGGAGATCAACTCGTGGTGGGACGAGGCGGCGCAGGAGGTCGTGGTCCGCCACTACGTCAACCTCGGGATCGCCGCGGCCACCCCGCGCGGTCTGGTCGTGCCGAACGTCAAGGACGCCGACGCGATGTCGCTGCACGACCTCGCCGCGGCCCTCGGTGAGCTCACCGCCACGGCGCGCGAGGGGCGTACGACCCCCGCCGCCATGAGCGGCGGCACGTTCACGATCACCAACGTCGGTGTCTTCGGGGTCGACGCGGGCACCCCGATCATCAACCCCGGCGAGTCCGCGATCCTGTGCTTCGGCGCGATCCGCAAGCAGCCGTGGGTGGTCACCCGGGACGGCGTCGACGAGATCGTGCCGCGCCAGGTCACCACGCTCGCGTTGTCCTTCGACCACCGCCACGTCGACGGCCAGATGGGCTCGCGCTTCCTGGCCGACGTGGCCGGCATCCTCGAGGACCCGGGCTCCGCGCTGCTGTTCTAGTCGCTGCTGGTGCGGGTCAGGCGTAGAGCCGGACCCGCACCAGCAGCGGGCGGTGGTCGGACTCGAACCCGTCCAGGGTGCGGTGCGCGGCGAGCTGGGCCGGGCCGCGGACGCCGTCCTCGGTGCGTCGGCGTACGGAGTCGGCGGCCAGCCAGACGTAGTCGATCCACCGGGTGTTGCGGGTCGGTACGACGCCGTCCAGGCCGAGGGCGTCGTAGGACGAGACCGCCTTCCCCTCGAACACCCGGGACAGCCCTCCTGCGGGCCGGGCCGCGGCGTCGTCGGCGTGGTCGAAGTTGTAGTCGCCGGTGCCGAGCACGACGTCGCCGGGGGTCCGGGACCACATCCGCGCCATCGTCCGGTAGTGGCGCTTCGCTCTCCGGGCGTTGAGGTTGCGCTCGAAGCGCTGCCCGGTCTCGATCGTCTGGTTGACGTGGGTGTTGAGCAGGCTCACGGTCCGCCCGGAGTCGCGGTGGCGCAGCCGCACCGTGACGACCCAGCGGGACGGGAACGGTGCGGCGGTGACGGCGGCGGACGCCCCGCCGTGCATCTTGCGGGTCCGGGCGCCGAGGAAGGCGAAGGTGTCCCGTCGCCAGCTGACCGCCAGCGGCGCGGCCGCCCCGGTGCCGGGTGCCTGCCAGGTGCCCCAGCCGCGGGCCGCGTACTCCGCAGCGAGGTCGCGGAACATCGGGGTCGCCGCCTCCTGCCACCCGACCAGGTCGACACCGGGCGTGCCGGCGAGGCGGGCCCAGTCCCGGCCGGCCTGGTCGGGCGTGAGGGTGCGGCGGGCGTTGAACGAGAGCACACCCAGGTCGTCGACGACCCGCCCCGGCAGCGGCGCGGCGCGCGACGGGCCACCGGCGGCCCGGTCCCGGGTCCCGGCCGCTCCGTCGGTGCCGTCGGTGAGGTGCAGGACGACCGCGAGGAGCGTCGCGGCGAGCGCCGCGACCAGGACCAGGACGCCGGTCCCGACGAGAGGGCGGGCGGTCATGCGCGCAGGGTAGTCGTGGTGCCGGGGCAGTCGCGCGCAGGCGGCGCCGAGGGGTCCGCGACCCGTGATCGTCTCGCGGCCGAGAGCCTGACCGGGTTCCGCCACGCACGACGAGGAGTGGCCGCACCCTGGGGGGACCCGACATCCCGCTCCGTGCCTCACCCCCCGAAGGAACCCCCCATGCACAAGTCCAAGAAGGCGGCCATCGCCGCCGTCGCCGGCGGCGGTCTGCTCCTCGGCGGCCTCGGCTCCCTCGCCTACTGGGAGGACGCGGAGAGCGCCCCCGGTGGCACCGTCACCGCCGGCACGCTCGACATCTCGGCGCCGGTCTGTGGCAGCTGGAAGGCAGGTGCGACCGATGTCGTCCTCGCCACGTTCCGCATGGTGCCGGGCGACTCACTGACCCGCACCTGCACCTTCACCGCGGACGTGGCGGGTCAGAACCTGAAGACCAAGCTGGCGTTCGTCAAGCCCGCGCTGGACTCGAGCACGCTCGCCGGCGAGCTGACCTACGGCGCGACCTATGCGCGCAACGGTGGCACTGCGGCCGACCTGGCGGCCTACGACAACGCGACCCCTACCCTCACCAACATCGCTGACAACGACACGATCACGGTGAACTACACGGTGTCCTTGCCGTTCGGGGGCAACGAGGCCGGCGCTCCCGGTGTCGACAACGAGAGCAACTCCGGTGCCGAGTTCAGCTCCGGCGCGACCGGTCTGGTCGGCGGCGAGCTGACCGCGGTCCTGAGCGACCTCACGCTCACGGTCACCCAGGTCTCCTGAGCCCGAACCCCGATGGCCGAGCCCACCGCACGTCGGCGTCGCCGGTCGACCTCTCGTCGACCGGTGGCGCTGGTCGTCAACGCCTTGAGCTGGGTGCTGGCGGCGGTGGTGCTCGCGATCGTGGTGCTGGCTGTGATCGTGCCGCGGGTGGCCGGGGCGGAGCCGTACACGGTGCTGACGGGGTCGATGACCCCGGCGTACCCGCCCGGGTCGATGGTCGTGGTGAGGCCGAGCGACGACATCGTCGTGGGCGACGCAGTGACCTACCAGCTGGAGAGCGGCGAGCCCGCGGTCGTCACCCACCGCGTCGTCGGGATCGGCTACGACGGTGAGGGCGATCGGTCCTACACGCTGCAGGGCGACGCCAACGAGGAGCCGGACTCCGAGCAGGTCCGACCCGAGCAGATCCGGGGCGAGGTCTGGTACTCCTTGCCGTGGGTCGGTCACCTCGGCGTGCTCGTCACCCCCGGGCAGCACCAGCTGCTCGTCTACGTCGCCGCCGGTGCGTTCTTCGCGTACGCGGCGGCGCTGCTGTGGCAGCTCCGGCGCGACCGGCGCCGGGAGCAGGCCCGCGGGAGCGTCCGGTCCGAGCGCGAGGAGGAGTCACGTGTCTAGCCACCGTGCTGAGCGCCCGCACGGTCGGCGGCTGGGTCGCGGCCCGCTCGTCGTCCTGAGCGTCACGGCTGCGCTCGGGTCCGTGACGAGCATCGGGACCTACGCGTTCTGGAACGACACCGCGACGGTCGCCGGCGCGACGATCACGTCGGGGACGTTGGACCTCAAGGTCAACGACGCCGACAACCTGCCGACGTGGACGCCGTTTTCGATGACCAACATGGCACCCGGCGAGAGCCGGGCGGCCGTGCTGACGCTGAGGAACACCAGCCCCACGCCGTTCACGGTCGCCGCCACCGGGTCGGCGACCGGTGCGGACCTGCAACCCGTGATGGTCGTCCGCGTCGTCGTCGGCGCGTCGGCCACGGTCGACACGTCCTACCCCCGCACCGAGGCGTGCACCGGTGGCACCCAGGTCTACAACGCGATCCTGCCCGCCGGCACGCCTGCGCAGGTCCTGCCCGCCCCGCCCGTCGTGGCCCCCGGGGTGAACAACGGCGCACCCGTCGACGTCTGCGTGCAGGCGACGCTGCCGAACACTCCGGCCGTCAACCAGAACGCGCTGCAGGGCAAGACCTGGGTCCCGACCTTCGTCTTCACCGCGACGCAGTCATGAGGCGTCCCGGGGCCGGGGTCCTGGTCGCAGCGGGTCTCGTGCTGGCCGCGACGGCCCCGTCCGCGACCACCCGGGCGGGGTGGAACGACACCGCGCGGGTGTCGAGCCAAGCCACGACCCTGACGGTGGCGCCGGTTCTGTCGTGCACCGAGGTGGGCTCCGAGGCAGTCGTCTCCTGGCCCCGTCCGGTGACGGGGACGACGTACGCGACGGTGGCCTACACGGCCACGATCGCGCGCAACGGAGGTGGACCGGTCAGCGCCCCGGTCGCCGACTCGGGCTCGTCGCTCTCGGTGACGGTCCCGAACTCCGTCGCCGTCCTCTCGTCCGACGTCTTCGTCTCGGTGACCGGGACGCTCTCCGGCACGAGCTGGACCGGCTCGACGCCCATCACGTTACGGATGCGTGGCCTCCTGGCGGGCTGGCGGGTCGCCTGCACGTGATGGCGACGGCCTTTCAGCCGGCCTCGCGCTGCACCGTCAGCCGCGGCACCCCGCCCAGCCCGAGCCGGTAGCGGACGTGGGCCGCGTGGTGGGCCAGTGCGTCCCAGAGCGCGGCGTGCGCCGACCAGGGGAGCGGCTCGTCGCCGACGTGCCAGGAGTCGCCGAAGGCGATCCAGACCGGGGTCCAGTCCGCGGCGAGGTCCCACGCGCCGCGCCGGGCCATCAGCATCCGGCGACGCACCTGGAAGGCCATCCGGGGGCCGTCGTCGGCGATCGGGGCCGTCGCGACCGGCCACACCCACAGGTCGAGCGCCATCAGCTCGAGCTCGAGGTCGCGCAGCACGGCAGGGTCGACCAGCACGGTGGCGACGTTCTCGTGGGGCGGGCGCCTCATGCCGCGCACGCTACCCAGGCGCTCCCACCCGGCGGAAGGGCCCGCCCGGTGCCTGTGGACGGGCGGCGCCCGGGCCGGGTCTACCCCTCGGACGCGTCGACGGGCGGGGTGGTGCCACCGAGGAGCCACGCCTCGAGGAAGGCGGTCAGCTCGGTGCCGGTCTCCTCCTCCAGCCAGGCCCAGTAGTCCTCGCGGTCGGTGGCGACGTCGTCCCGCGCGGCCGGCCAGGCCCGCACCATCGACCAGAAGGCGTCGTCGCCGAGGTCGGCCCGCAGCTCGTGCCACATCAGCGCGGGGAGGTAGTAGATGTTGCCGTCGCCGAACCTGTCGGGGTCGTAGTCGGCGGGCGGGCCGGCGTACGCCCGGCTGGCGGTGTCGCCGGCGGCGATCTCGTCCATCACGGCCTGCAGGGGACGGCCGCCGTGCTGGGACTCCCACAGCAGCTGCAGGTACATCGCCATGCCCTCGTTCATCCACACCTCGCTCCAGTCGTCGGGGCCGACCTGGTCGCCGTACCAGTGGTGGGCGAGCTCGTGGAGGACCACCGCCGGGGACGTGCTGTAGGCGTCGTCCCCGAGCGTGATCATGGTCTGGGTCTCCATGCCGCTGGCGCCGTCGACCACGACGAACCCGAGGGTGGAGAACGGGTACGGCCCCAGCCGCTCCTCCAGCCAGTCCAGAGCCCGGGGGGCGGAGCGGAGGTTCCACAGCCGGTTCGCCCGCAGGTCCGGCGAGGTCCAGTAGGTGATCAGGGTGCCCGACCTGGAGGTGTCCTGGGTCGTCTCCAGCCTGCCGGTGGCCACCGTGACGAGGTAGGACGCGGCGGGCTGGTCGAGGTGCCACTCGGTCCGGGTCGTGCCGGCCTCCTCGGTGCGGGAGACGAGCCTGCCGTTCGAGACGCCGATCGACGGCGAGGGGACCTCGATGGCGATGTCGTAGAGCGCCTTGTCGGAGGGATGGTCGTTGACGGCGTACCAGCTGTAGGCGCCGTAGGGCTCCTGCATCGTCCAGGTCCCGCCGTTCGGGGTGACGTGCCAGCCGGTGGTGGAGATGTCGGCGCGCGCCGTCGGGGCCGGGACGGGCCCGGGCGTGCCGGCGTAGTCCAGCTCCAGCTCGTGGCGCGCGTCGGCCTCGACCGGGGCGTCGACGACCAGGTCCTTGCCCTCGCGGGCGACGTCGACCGGCTCGCCGTCCAGCGTGGCGTCGAGGACCTCCAGGGGCTCGCCCAGGTCGAGCCGGAACGAGTCGGCCGTGGTCGTGGCGCGGAAGGTCAGCACCTCGGTCGCGGTGAGCTCGCGGCCCTCGGGGTCCCAGGCGAGGTCGAGGTCGTAGTGCAGGGCGTCCACGCCCGGGTCGCCGACCTCGGGGTAGACCGAGTCCTCCTGCGGGTCGCTGACCGCGGCGGCGTACGGGTCCTCGGCGGCGGTTCCGGGCTGCGCGGCCGGCTCCGACGAGCACGCCACCAGCGCCAGCACCGTCAGGAGAGCGGCCGGGACCGTGCTCCTCACACGTCGTCCCGCAGCAGCGGCCGGGCCAGCTGGCGGCCGTGGTGCACCTGGGCCTTGACGGTGCCGAGCGGCAGCCCGAGCGCGTCGGCGATCTCGCCGTAGGCCAGGCCGTACACGTCGCGCAGGACTAGCGGCTCGACGAACTGCGGGTGGCCCTCGCCGATGGTCTCCATCGCCTCGAGCAGGTCCAGCCGGGTGCCGGCGATGACGCTCGTGGTGCGCGGGTCGGGACGGTCGAGCCGGCCACCCTCGGCGGGGTCGGCGGCCACGGCCTGGCGCTTGAGGCGGCGGTACGTGCTGCGGGCGCTGTTGAGGGCCACGACGTGCAGCCACGTGGTGAACCGCCCGCGCCCGTGCCACGACCCGACCTTGGTGGCGACCGAGAGCATCGCCTCCTGGCAGGCGTCCTCGGCGTCAGGACCGTGCGGTAGGACCCCGCGGCACACCGCGAGGATCCGCGGGCGGACGACGCCGAGCAGGTCCTCGAGGGCGACCCGGTCGCCGCGGGCCGCCGCCCGGGCGAGCGCGTCGACGCGGTCGGGCTCGCTCGTCCCGTCGGTCTCGCGGGGCGCGGGGGTCATCAGGGGGGTCCTCGTGGTCATCGGGGTCAGGCCTCTCCGGTGGGCCCCATCATGCCTGTCCGCGTCGCGGGCGGGGCGTCTCCTGCTGGGACGCCGCCGGGGACCGTTCGGTTGCCGCCCCCGGTTGCCGCCTCCGCGAGGGCAGCCCATGATGCGCAGGTGACCATGCCCTCCCGCCTCGGTCGCTACGCCGTACGCCGCCGGATCGGCGCCGGCGGGTTCGCGACGGTGTGGCTGGCCTACGACGAGCAGCTCGACAGCCCGGTGGCGGTCAAGGTGCTGGCCGACAACTGGGCCTCCGACCCGCAGGTGCGCACCAGGTTCGTCGAGGAGGGCCGCTACCTGCGCCGGGTCGAGTCGCCGCACGTCGTGTCGGTCTACGACGCCGGCGAGCTCGAGGACGGCCGGCCGTACCTGGTGATGTCCTACGCCGACCAGGGCACGCTGGCCGATCGGGTCGACCTGGGCGGGCTCGGCCCGGACGCCGCCCTGCAGGTGGTCCGCGAGGTCGGCGAGGGCCTGGCCGCCCTGCACGCCCGCGGCATCGTGCACCGCGACGTCAAGCCCGCGAACGTGCTGTTCCGCGCCGTCGACGGCCGGCTGCGGGCGATGGTGGGCGACCTCGGCCTCGGTCGGGCGATGGACGCCTCGTCCCGGCTGACCATGGTCGCCGGCTCCCCGTCGTACGTCGCGCCGGAGCAGGCCCGCGGCGGCGAGCGGCCCGACGCGCGCGCCGACCAGTACTCCCTGGCGGTGGTGACCCACCTGCTGCTCTCCGGGCGACCGCCCTTCGACCACGTCAGCCTCGGGGCGGCGGCCGACCCCGCGCCGGTGCCCGCGCTCGACTGGACGGGGCGCAGCCTGCCGGCCGCCGCGGACGACGTCGTGCGACGCGCGCTGAGCCCCGACCGCGAGGAGCGCTACGCCGACGTCCCGGCCTACGTGGCCGCGCTCGCCGAGGCGCTCGCCCCGGCGCTGCGGCCCGAGGACGCCGCGGGCCGGCTGCCGGTGGACCCCGCGCTGACCGTGCCGGCCGCGCGGCCCGCACCGGACGGGTCGGCGGGGCGTACCGACCCGGGCCCGGGCCGGGACCCAGGGGACGCTCCCGCACGGACCCGGCCCCGGACCCGGCCCCGGTCGTTGGCCGTGGTCGCCGCCGGTCTCGCGGCGCTGGTGGGCGGCGTGGCCGGCGGCTGGGCGGTCCACGACGCGCTGGCGCCGGGGGAGGTCGGGGTCGCCGACGCCACGGGCTCGCTGTCGGTCACCGTCCCGTCCGCCTGGCAGGCCTCCGTGGTGGACGACGGCTGGGAGCCGCCCGTGGAGGGTGCGAGCGGCGACTACCCCGCGCTCGCCGCCGGCACGGGCGAGGGCTGGCAGGACTCCGGGGAGGGCGTGTTCGTGGCACTGCTGCCCGGCGCGGAGCTGCCCGACCCGCTCCCGCAGCACCCGGAGTGCGAGACCCGGCGGGCGCCGTACTCCGACACCCTCGAGGACGGCGCGGCCACCACGGTGGTCTCCACCGGCTGCCCCGGCGGGGTGCGGGTGGAGCGCGTCGTGCAGGTCACCACCGGCGAGCTGCTGTGGGTGCAGGTGCGCAGCGCCGACCAGGCCACCGCGATGCGGGTGCTCGACAGCGTCGAGACCGTCGGGCTCTAGGCCGGGCTCTAGGCCGGGCTCAGCCGACCGGCTGCAGGCTGGCCGCGACCTGGTCGAGCAGGTCGTCGAGGCCGGGCAGGTCGCGCTCGCGGCCGAAGACCGACACCTCGACCACGGCCTCGGTGGACCCCGGGCGGGTGAACCACCGGAAGGTGTTGAAGCGCAGCCAGTTCTCCGGCAGCGCGCGGTAGCTGACGGCGAGGGTGTCGGGCGAGCTGCCGCGCACGGCCACGTCCGGGTAGCCGCTCTCGAAGGCGGCGAGCTTCTGGGCGACCATCTGGGCCGGCGCCACCCGCTCGCTGACCAGCTTGACCCGCATCCCGTAGCCGTTGTCGACGGCGTCGGGCGGCACCAGCTTGGTCTCGCCGGCCCCGATGTCGGTGGCCACCCAGCCCGCCGGCGCCTCGTAGGTCCAGCCGAAGGGCGGCGTGCCCAGCCGTCCCTTGCGGTACTCGAGGTCGACGGCCAGCGCCGGCGGCCCGCCGTCGACGGCGTACGGCGCCTCGGTCCGCACCGGGACCGACGGCGAGCTCGCAGGCAGGGGGCTCGCGGGGCCCGCTGCGGCGTCCGGCCCCGCGTCCAGGCCGGCGAGGAGCCAGCCCCCGCCGAGACCCACGAGGGCCAGCAGGAACACCACCCCGACGACACGACCCCGCACGGGCGTCACCGTAGCCCCCCGTCCGCCCGCTGGCCCGGTGCCTGGTGACGACCGTCCGTCTCCTACGTTGGCGCTCGTGCCCAGCCTGCTGATCCGCGACGCCCACCTGGTGCCGCTCGAGCCCGCACCCGCCACCGCGCCCCCCGCCGGATCCCCTGCCCCGCCGGGAGCTCCGGGCGGCGGGCCGGTCGACGTGCTCGTCAAGGACGGACGCGTCACCGAGGTGGGCCCGCGCCTGCGCCGCCCCGACGGGGTCGAGGAGGTGGCCGCGGACGGCCGCTGGCTGATGCCGGGGCTGTGGGACCAGCACACGCACCTGGGGCAGTGGACGCTGAACCGGGAGCGCCTCGACCTCTCCGAGGCCCGCTCGCCCGAGGACTGCCTGCGGCTGCTGGCCGACGTCCTCGGTGAGGACGCCGGCGACGCCCCGGTCGTGGGCTTCGGTCACCGCCCGGGCGGCTGGTACCGCCGCGCCAGCACTGTCGAGCTCGACGAGGTGGTCGGCGACCGGGTCGTGGTGCTGATCGCGGGCGACGCCCACCACGCGTGGGTCAGCTCGGCCGCCATGCGCGCCCTCGACATCGAGTGGCGCGACGGCGTGGTCGCCGAGAACGACTGGTTCCCGGCGTACGCCCGCCTCGACGAGCTGGTCGGCAGCGACGGCACCTCCCCGGCGGCGTACCGGCGCTCGCTGGAGGCCGCCGCGGCGCTGGGCGTGGTCGGGGTCGTCGACTTCGAGTTCTCCGGCGGCGCGCAGGAGTGGTGCGAGCGTTGGGAGGCCGGCTGCGACCTGCTCCGGGTCCGGATGGCGACCTACGCCGACGGCCTCGACACCGTGATCGAGGCCGGTCTGCGCACGGGCGACCCGCTGGGACGCGACCCGCTGCTGACGATGGGGCCGCTGAAGATCATCAGCGACGGGTCGCTGAACACGCGGACGGCGTGGTGCTGCGAGCCGTACGCCGACGCGGAGCGGGTGCAGCACGCCCACGGCGCCCCCAACCAGAGCGGCGCCGAGCTGGTCGCCCTGCTGACGCGGGCCCGTGACCACGGCCTGGAGGTCTCCACCCACGCCATCGGCGACGCCGCGGTGACCGGGGCGCTGGACGCCTACGAGATCAGCCGCGCGCGCGGCTCGATCGAGCACGCGCAGCTGGTGCTGCACCGCGACGTGGGCCGGATCGCCCGGCTCGGCCTGCGCGCGAGCGTCCAGCCGGCGCACCTGCTCGACGACCGCGACCTGACCGAGCTGGTCTGGCCGGGGCAGGCCGAGCGGTGCTTCGCCTTCCGCTGGATGCTCGACGCCGGCGCCCGGCTCGTGCTCGGCTCGGACGCCCCGGTCTCGCCGCTCGACCCGTGGCTGGCGATGGGTGCGGCGGTCCACCGCTCGGCCGACCTGCGCGAGCCGTGGCACCCCGAGCAGGCCCTCACGACGCTGGAGGCGCTGGCCGCCAGCACCGACGGGCAGGGAACGGTGGCCGTCGGCTCCCGCGGCGACCTCGCGCTGCTCGACGCCGACCCGCTCGAGTTCGAGCCGGACTCGGCGGCCTCGAACGGGCACCTGCGGGGCACGAGCGTCGCGCTGACCGTCGTCGACGGGCGGGTCACGCACCGCGCGCTCTGATCAGGGTCGTTGGTCCCTCGGGATTGCCTGTGGAAGACCCTCGCGGCCGTCGGCCGTGTGGTCCTAGGTTGAGCGGGCGCCGCCGCTCAGGTGGCCCACCCCGGGAGGCACCGTGCACCGTCCATCCCTCGTCGCCGTCGCGCTGCTGTGCGTCTCCGGCGCCGCCACCGCCCTCGCCGCTCCCGGGCAGGCCGCGCCCGCCACGCCTGCGGCGGGCGCTGCCCGGGCCGCCGCAGCGGCCCCCGACGGTGGCGCCCGTGCCGTCGCCGCCCGGGACGACGCCCGCCGCGCCGCGCGCGACCTGGCCGGGCTCGGGGCGCGGGACGCGCTGGTGGCCACCGACACCGTGCTCGAGCCGCAGGGCCGCAGCCACGTCCGGTTCCAGCGGACCTACGCCGGGCTGGAGGTCGTCGGCGGGGACGTCGTGCTGCACCAGGGCGGCGCCGACGGAGACTCGCTGACCGGCCCGACCACCCGCGTGCGGGTGGCGACGCGGCCGACCGTCGCGGCGGCGAGCGCGACCCGTACGGCCCGCGCGCAGCTCGACCTGCAGGACGAGTCCGCGCGCCGCGACCTCGTCGTGCTGGCCGTCGGCGACCCGCCCCGCCTGGCCTGGCGGGTCGAGGTGCGCGGCGCCCGGGCCGACGGATCGCCGGCAGGTGAGCTCGTCTTCGTCGCGGCCCGCGGGTCCGACGGCTCCGGTGGGGTCCTCGACCGGTGGCCCTCGGTGCTCGCCGAGACCGGGACGGGGCAGGGCCGCTACGTGGGCACGGTCCCCGTCGAGGCCACCCGGGGCTCGCAGGGCGTCTTCTCCATGGTCGACCCGACGCGGGGCGCCAGCCGCACCTACGACGTCTCCCTGGGCCGTCGCGGCGTCTACCCGGTCGTGACCGACGCCGACAACACCTGGGGCGACGGCACACTGGCGGACCCGCAGACCACCGCCGTCGACGCCCACCAGGGCGCCGCGACCACCTGGGACTTCTACGAGGACCGCTTCGGTCGGATTGGGATCGGCGACGACGGGGTCGGGGCGAGCTCGCTGGTCCACGCCGGCCGGTTCGCCAACGCCTTCTGGGACGACTACTGCTTCTGCATGACCTACGGCGACGGCGGCGGTGGTCTCGGCCCGCTGACCTCCTACGACATCGTCGGCCACGAGATGACGCACGGCGTGACCAGCGCCAGTGCCGGCCTGGTCTACCGCGGCGAGTCCGGCGGCCTCAACGAGGCCACCAGCGACATCCTCGGCACGATGGTGGAGTTCTCGGCCGGCAGCGCCACCGACCCGGGCGACTACGTGCTGGGCAGCGAGGTGTTCAAGAAGTACGACCCGGCAACGCGCTACATCCGCCGGATGGACGACCCGCGGGCGGACGGCCGCAGCCTGTCCTGCTACTCGCCGCGGGCGGCGTCGGTCGACGTCCACTACTCCTCCGGCCCGGCCAACCACTTCTTCTACCTGCTGGCCGAGGGCAGCGGCGCGAAGGAGATCAACGGGATCGCCTACGACAGCCCGACCTGCAACGGCGCCGCGGTGAGCGGGATCGGTCGTGAGGAGGCGACGGCGATCTGGTACCGCGCGCTGACGATCTACATGACCCCGCGCACCGACTACCGCGCCGCGCGCGGCGCCACCTCCCAGGCCGCCCGCGACCTGTACGGCGCCGGGTCGGTCGAGGTCGCCACCGTCCGGGCGGCGTGGGCCGCGGTCCGGGTGCCCTGACCTGGTCGGTCAGCCGACCAGGTCCGCGACGGCCGCGGCCACGGCCTCCTGCTCGACGGCGAAGGGGTGGAAGGCCAGGGCCCGCTCCGGGTCGGTCTGGATGCCGTTGACCCAGGGGTCCTCGGAGCACACGTCGCGACCCTTGCTCATCCCGAGCACGTCGATCGTGTCGGCGTCGGCGGCCTCCGCTCCGGCGACCACCGCGCGGGACAGCTCGGCGTTGACCTCCCGCACGTAGGCGTAGTCGCCGGCGGCGAGCGCCCCGGCCTCGCAGCTGCCCTCGGCGGGCAGCAGCTGGGGGTAGTCGACGACCACGATCTGGGCCTTCGGCGCGCGCTGGCGGATCCCGGTCACGATCGCCTCGACCAGCCCGTCGACGCGGCGCACCGCGGGGAGCAGGTCGTCCGGACCGCCCTCCAGCTTCTCGGTGCAGGGGGCGCCGTCGGGGTCGTCGGCGGCCAGGGGCAGGCAGTCCTGGAACAGCGTGGAGAACAGCTCGACGTCGTTGCCGCCGATGCCGAGCGTGACCAGGTCGGTGTCGCGGCCGAGCGCGTCGAACTGGGCCGGCTGCGCGCCCGACTGGGTCTGCTGCACCCCGACCATCGACGTGGTGGTCGCGCCGACGCAGCTGACGTCGGTGAGCTCGTAGCCCAGCTCGGCGGCGAGCAGGTGCGGGTAGTTGCCGTCCGAGCGGAGGCAGCCGTCCGAGGTGTCGGTCGAGGGCACCAGGGGGGCGGCGGTGTAGGAGTCGCCGAGCGCGACGTACTGCTCGCCGTTGGAGGGCGCAGGCTCCGCGGTGTCGCTCGGCTCCTCGGTGGGGGCCGACGAGGAGGACGAGGAGGGGGAGGGTGTCGGGTCGGCCGCGTCGCTGCGTTCCTGGCCGCCGCCGGAGCAGGCGCCCAGGAGCAGGGTCGCGGACGCGAGCCCGGCCACGAGCCCGGGCAGGGAGGAGCGTCCTGCCGGACGGGGGAGCTTCGGCATGGCGACAACCTACGGGAGCGCTCCCAGGGCGATCACCAGGCGCAGCACGGTGGCGGGGTCCTCGAGGTCGTCGGCGTAGAGCTCGCGCAGCTGCTGCATGCGGTAGCGGACGGTCTGGGGGTGCACGAAGAGATCGGCGGCCACGTCCTCGCGGCGGCCCTGGTGCAGCAGCCAGGAGCGCAGCGTCGCGGTCAGCTTCTCCGCGGCGGCCGGCTTCAGGTCCGCCAGCGGAGCCAGCGCCCGGGCGCGCAGGTCGGCGAGCGCCTCGGGGTCGGCGGTGAGCACCAGCTGCTCGAGGTGCTCCTCGGTGTCGCCGCCCAGCCCCAGCGCGTGCGCCCGGCGGGCGCGGTCGACCGAGCGGTGCGCGTCGGTCCAGGGGCGGGCGGGGCCGGCGACGACGCCGCGGTCGTCCACGCGGCCCAGGGTGGTGGACCGGGCCGAGCCGTGGCAGTCGGGCACGAGCAGCACCGCGGCGTCGTCGAGGCCGGCGACGTCGGTCACCGACAGGGTGCCGGGGGGCAGGGCGGCGAGCACCGGGCGTACCTGGGCCGAGGGCACCACCAGCGCGGTCAGCGTGCTCGGCGGCGTCCAGCCGGCGTCCTCGGCGGCCGCGGTGACCGTCTCGGCCGGGGCTCCGTCGAGCAGGTGGCGCGCCAGTCGCTCCCGCAACCGCTCCCGCGCCCGGCCGGCGCTGGCCAGCTCGTCGTCGTGCCCGGCGACGCTGCTGGCCGACAGCTCGTCGATGTAGGCGAAGACCAGCTCGGCGAAGGAGGCCGTCTGCGCCGCGTCGAGCCCGCTGGCCACGGCCACGCCGGACATCTCGCGCCAGGAGACCCGCGCCCCGATCCGGTACGCCGAGAGCAGCGCCGCGGTGCTCCGCCCGCTGCGGGCCTCCCCACGGCCCAGCGCGTAGGCCCCCTCGACCGCCGGTGCGGTCGGGGTGCGGGGGTCGCTGCCGCGCCGACCCGAGGCCAGCGAGAGGAACCCGCCGAGCGCCATCTGCACCGCCGTACGGATCGTGCTGCCCATCCGGCCCCCGAGGTCGTCCTCGTAGCCGGGGATCTCGGCGATGATGGCCGCGACGACGTCGTCGGCCACCCGCGGCAGGTGCGCCCGGATCGCCGCGGCGGACTCCTCGGGCAGCAGCAGGCCCCGGCTCACCAGCTCTCGTGGACCACCTGACGCCATGCGTACCCCTCTTTTCGTCTCGACCGAACAAAGAGTACCGCTCGAATCACGTCTTGAGCACAGGAGTTTGTGCCGCCGGTCGAGCAGACTAGGTGCATGAGCTCCTTTTCCTCCCTGCGCATCGGCCCGTCCTCGGGACGCGGCCGCAGCACGGCCGGCCTCCGGGCCGCCGTGGGCTCGCGCGTGCGCCGTGTGGCCGAGGCCGCGGTGACGCCGCTGGAGCTCGACGACGTGCTCGACGTGTTCAGCCCGCTGCGCGCCGGTGGCCCGTTGCGCGGCCGGATCGTGGCCGTGCACCCCGAGACCCGCGACGCCGCGACGATCGAGATCAAGCCCGGCGCCGACTGGGCCGGGCACGTGCCCGGCCAGTACGTCCGGATCGGCATCGACGTCGACGGGGTGCGCCACTGGCGCGCCTACTCGCTGACCCACGGCCCCCGCGCCGACGGCCACGTCTCGATCACCGTCAAGGCGGTGCCGGACGGCCACGTCAGCTCCCACCTCGTCCACGGCGCCCGCCCGGGCACCCTGGTCCACCTCGAGCAGGCCGCCGGCGAGTTCGTGCTCCCGCCGGAGTCGCGCAAGCTGCTCTTCGTCACCGCCGGCTCCGGCATCACCCCGGTGATCGGGATGCTCCGCAACCTGTTCCCGTCCACCGACGAGGGCGTGCTGCTGCCCTCGCGGGGCGCCGACCGCGACATCGTGGTCGTCCACGTCGCCCCCAGCCAGCCCGACTCGATCTTCCACGACGACCTGGTCGCCCTGGACGCGGCCGGCGCGATCCGTCTCGTCACCCGCTACGACGACGAGCACGGCGTGCTCGACGTCGGCTCGATCGGCGACCTCGTGCCCGACCTGGCCGAGCGCCGCACGTTCGCCTGCGGCCCCTCGGGCCTGCTCGACGCCCTCGACGCCCACCACGAGGAGCACGGGCTCGAGCTCTTCGTCGAGCAGTTCCGCACCTCGCGGGTCGAGCCGGGCGAGGGTGGCACCGTCACCTTCTCCACCTCGGCCACCGACGTCGAGATCGACGGCGCCACGCCGATCCTGGACGCCGCCGAGGCGGCCGGCCTGCTGATGCCCAGCGGCTGCCGGATGGGCATCTGCATGGGCTGCGTGCTGCCGATGCGCGAGGGCTCGGTGCGCGACCTGCGCAACGGGGCCATCACCACCGCGGTCCCCGGCGAGACCGACCCGCGCGGCGTGCTCGTGCAGACCTGCGTCAACGCCCCCGCCGGCGCCTGCTCGATCGACCACTGAGCACCACCCGCACCACCACCGACCTGACCCACCCGACCACCGTCACACCACGGAGGCACCCATGACCGTCATGACCAAGAAGCCCGAGAACCCCACCGCGCACCTCACCGAGGCCGACGTCGAGCAGATCGGCGTCGAGCTCGACGCGATCCGCCAGAGCATCATCGACGACCGCGGCGCGGCCGACGCGGCGTACATCCGTCGCATGGTCGACGTGCAGCGCAAGCTCGAGCTCGGCAGCCGCGCGGTGCTCCTGGCCAGCGCCTTCCCCCCGGCCTGGGTCGCGGGGACGATCGGCCTGAGCATCGCCAAGATCCTCGAGAACATGGAGATCGGGCACAACGTCATGCACGGCCAGTGGGACTGGATGCGCGACCCGAAGATCCACTCGAGCACCTGGGAGTGGGACAACGCCTCCACGGCCGAGGGCTGGAAGCACTCGCACAACGAGGTCCACCACACGTACACGAACATCGTGGGCAAGGACAACGACCTCGGCTACGGCATCATGCGCGTCGACGAGGACCAGCGCTGGATCCCGATGTACCTCGCGCAGCCGCTGTGGAACGCGATCAACGCCTGCTTCTTCGAGTACGGCATCGCGGCCTACGACCTCGAGCTGGGCAAGAACCTGTCCATCCCGAAGGAGAAGCGCAGCGACGAGTTCAAGCGCCGCGCCCGCAACACGATCACCAAGATCCGCAAGCAGGCCACCAAGGACTACGTCGTCAACCCGGCGCTCGCGCTGCCGTTCGGCGGGTTCCTCCCGGCCCTGGCCGCGAACTTCACCGCCAACGTGGTGCGCAACGTCTGGTCCCACTCGGTGATCATGTGCGGCCACTTCCCCGAGGGCGTCGAGACCTTCGAGCGCAAGGCGATCCCCGAGAACGAGACCCGCGGCCAGTGGTACGTCCGCCAGATGCTCGGCTCGGCCAACATCTCCGGCTCCAAGGCGATGCACCTGATGACCGGGAACCTGTCGCACCAGATCGAGCACCACCTGTTCCCCGACCTGCCGTCGAACCGGTACGCCGAGATCGCCCCCCAGGTGAAGGCGCTCTTCGACAAGTACGAGCTGCGCTACCACGAGGCCCCGCTGCCCCAGCAGGTCGGCAGCGCCTGGCACAAGGTCGTCCGGCTGTCGCTGCCCAACGGCTTCATGACCACCACGACGCCGAAGAACCTGCCCAGCCAGATGAAGCTGCTCTACGGCATGGCCACCGGCGGCCCCAAGGTCCGCCGCGCCGCCCAGGCCCGCCTCGAGCAGCAGGCCCGCCGGATCAAGGCCGCCAAGGCCGCCTGACCGGTCCGCCCCCTCCGGGGCACCCGCGCAACGTCATACGGCGCGCACCGCAGCCGCGGTGCGCGCCGTACGACGTCCTGGGCGTCTCAGCCGAGGAACCGCACGTCCAGCGGGCTCTCCGCGACGTCGGCGAGGTCGGCCGCGTCGTCCACGTCCAGCGCGCCGCCGGCCAGGTGCACCCGGAACGCCCGGCCGTCGGGCCGCTCGCTGACCGCCTCGACCAGCGCGCCGTCGCGGAACAGCAGCCCCACCCCGTCCTCGGCGGCGAAGCCGCTGGGCAGGGCGCGGCTCCCGACCATGTCGAGGTACGCCGGGCGTCGGTCCGGCTCGCCGTCGTAGTGCGGGCACGCCGAGCCCGGCAGGAACCCCAGCCCGTCGTCGAGCGCGCTGAGCGGGCCGTGCGAGTCGGTGACCGAGGAGTCGAACCAGCAGTTCATCCCGGCGCTGACGCCGGCCAGCACGACCCCGTCGGCCAGGGCCGCGGCCATCGCGGCGTCCAGGCCGTGCAGGCGCCACAGCGCGAGCAGGTTGAGCGTGCTGCCGCCGCCCACGAACACCGCGTCCTGGTCCAGCAGCGTCCCGGCGAGGTCCGAGCCGTCGCGCCAGAACAGCGACACCACGGTCGTCTCGGCGCGGTCGCCGAAGGCGGCCTCGAACCTCGAGGTGTACGCCTCCGCGTCACCGCTGGCCGTCCCGACGAACGCCACCCGCGGCCGGTCGCCGTGGCCGCGCTGCTCGGCGCGGGGCCGGGCGAGGTCCAGCAGCAGGTCGTCGAGGAGCGGGCTCCCACCCACCGAGAAGCCGCCACCCCCGAGCGCGAGGATGGTGCCGGCCGGTCGTGACGGGCGGCCCGAGTCAGCGGTCGTCATGTCGCGATGGTGTCACCCCGGCCGCCCGCGTGTCCGCAAGCGTCACCTCGAGGCGCCGCGAGCGTCATCTCGGCTGTCCGCGAGGGTCATCTCGGCGGGGGGAGGCGGGCCTCGACCAGCTCCTGGAGCGCGAGCCTGGCGTCGCAGCCGCACCGGACCTCGCGGCCCAGCGGCAGGTGCAGGTCCTCGACGCGGCGGGGCGGGACGTGGTGGACGCGCAGCGTGATCCCGCCGCGGTCCACCAGGACCGGGCGGACGACGGCCGCAGGGTCGAGGTCCGGCCGTACGCTGCGGGCCAGTGCCGCGGCCAGGTCGGGGTGGTCGCGGTCGAGGTGCGCGGTCCACCCGGCCTCCCAGCCGGCCAGGGGGTCCGGAGCCGCGGCGGTGTAGTCGGCGGCGTCCACGCCCTGCCAGCCCTCCTGCTCCGGCCCGACCCGCCAGTCGATCGCGACCCGCTGCGGCACCAGCCGCAGGACCGGCCGCCCCGGGCCGGCGCCCAGGTGGGTCGCCACCCCGGCGGGCAGGGGGTCGGTGGCGCGCGTGAGCGGTCCGGTGAGCCGGACCCGACCACGGACCCGGTCGGGCTCCGGGACGCCGGCGACGTCGGTGAGGGTCGCCGTCAGCACCGGCCCGGGGAACCGGCCCGCGAGGGCCAGCGGCGAGCCCGGCTCGCCGGACCCGGTGGGCGGAGCGCAGATGAGCAGCGAGCCGTCGGCGTCGGCGAGGTGCCGCTCGACCGGGACGGTCATCGAGAGCACCCCGACCTCGAGCCCGGTGGCGGTGACCACGACGGCGCGGGCACGCTCGGCGTACGACGGTGACATGGGACCTCCCCCGGTCGATCGGCAACGACTTAGGTAAGCCTAACCTCAATCCACCCGGGTCGCCAGGGGTCAGGGCGCCCCGCGGGGCTCCTCGGCGTCGCGCTGCTCGGAGAGCTCGTCGACCTCGAGCAGGTCGGTGCGCACCCTCCCGCCGCGGACCGCGGCGCGCCCGATCATGTGGCTGGCGACCGGAGCCGTGACCAGCTGGAACAGCACCACCAGGCCGAGCAGCGCCACGACGGACGGGTCGCGCAGCCGCAGCCCGACGCCCACGGTGATCAGGATCAGCCCGAGCACCTGCGGCTTGGCCGCCGAGTGCATCCGGGTCAGCACGTCGGGGAAGCGCAGCAGGCCGACGGCCGCGACCAGGCTGAACAGCGCGCCGAGGACGAACAGCACCCCGGCGATCCCGTCGGCCACGCCCGCCCAGCTCACAGCAGCCCCCCACCGGTCGGGCGGCCGAGCGTGCCGTCGTCCGCGGGGTCCGCGGGGTCCGACGAGGCCGGCTCGTCGGCGGACGGGTCCTCGTCGAGGCGCGGCTCGTCGACGTCGTCGCTGCCGGGGAAGAACCGGGCGATGGAGACCGAGCCGACGAAGCCGAGCAGGGTGAGGACGAGCAGGATCGGTACGGCGTCGGCGTCGCGGTCCGCGGCCACGTCGAGCGCGATCCCGGCCAGCAGGACCGCGGCCAGGACGTCGAAGGAGATCGCGCGGTCCAGCATGGTCGGACCCAGCGTCATCCGCAGGACGACCAGCACCGCGGCGATCGCGAGGATCGCCCCGGCGAGGAGGATGGCGATGGTCACGAGGCCGGCTCCTTCCGGGCGAAGGCCCGCAGGACCCGCTGCTCCTGGGCGAGGGCAGTGGCGCGGGAGTGCTCGACGGCGGCCGGGTCGGGGGCGTCGAGGACGTGCAGGAAGAGGGTGTGGGTCGAGCGCCGGGCCTCGATCACGACGGCACCCGGGACCAGGGAGATCAGCTCGGCCACCACGGTCAGCACCAGGTCCGAGGAGGTGGCCAGGTCGACCTGGACGATCGCGCTGCGGGGGTGGCCGGGACGCAGCGTGGTCACCGAGACGCGCACGCTGGCCACCACCACGTCGGCCAGGAACCGCCCGAGCAGCACGAGCAGGGGCCACGGTCGGACGACGCCGTCGGCGCGCAGCCGCGGCAGCGGGAAGACCAGGCAGACGGCGACGCCGACCAGGGCCCCGGACAGCAGGATCTTGGGGCTCACGCTGCCCCACAGCGCGCACCAGACCAGGGCCAGCCAGAGCACCACGGGCCACTGCAGCAGGCGGAGACGGCTCATCGGGCCTCCTCCCCGAGCACGGCGGAGAGGTACGGCTGGCGGTCCGCGAGGTCGGCCGCGGCCCGGTCGGTGTAGCCGTAGAACGGGCCGCCGACCACGCTCAGGGCCAGGCTCACCGCGACCAGGGCCGCGGCCGGGGCGGTCATCAGCAGCGGCAGCCGGCGGGGCAGCGCGTCCTCGAGCAGCAGCTGGTGCAGGTCGCGGTCCGGGTCGTCGTCCGCGCGCAGGGCCCGCGCGGCCTCGAGGTCGCGGGGCCCGAAGGTGACCGGGCCCATGTGCACGTGGTCGCCGTGCCTCTCGGCCGCGGTGCCGCTGTCGGGGTCGATCATCGAGGTCGTCATGTCGTGGGCCTGCTCCGGGCTGCGCCAGAAGGCGAGCGCCCACGTCTTGGCCACGGCGTACAGCGTGAGCAGGCTGGTCACGACGCCGGCGGCCACCAGCACGAGCGCCAGCGCGGAGCCGTCGGCCAGGCCGGCCTGCAGCAGCCCGGTCTTGCCGAGGAAGCCCGACATCGGCGGGATGCCGGCGAGGTTCATCGCGGGGATGAAGAAGAGCACCGCGATCAGGGGTGAGAGCCGCGCCAGCCCGCCCAGGCGCAGCAGCGAGGTGCTGCCCGCCCGGGTCTCGATGAGTCCCACCACCAGGAACAGCGCGGTCTGGATGGTGATGTGGTGGGCGACGTAGAAGATCGCGCCGGAGAGTCCCGCGGTGGTGGCCAGGGCGATCCCGAAGATCATGTAGCCGATGTGGCTGACCAGGGTGAAGGACAGCATCCGCTTGATGTCGGACTGCGCGATCGCACCCAGCGCCCCGATCACCATCGTCAGCAGCGCGGCGACCAGCAGCAGCACCGTCAGGTCGCTGTCGGGGAAGATCAGCGTCTGCATCCGGAGGATCGCGTAGACGCCGACCTTGGTGAGCAGGCCGGCGAAGACGGCGGTGACCGGCGCCGGGGCGGTCGGGTAGCTGTCGGGCAGCCAGAGCGACAGCGGGAAGACGGCGGCCTTGATCGAGAAGGTGACCAGCAGCAGCAGCTGCAGGACCAGCGAGACGCCGTCGGGCAGCTCGCCGACGCGCAGGGCGACCTGGGCCATGTTGAGGGTGCCGACCGCGGAGTAGACCGCGGCGATCGAGACCAGGAACAGCATGGAGCTGACCAGGTTGACCACGACGTAGATCGTGCCGGCGCGGACCCGCGCCGTGGTCCCGCCCAGGGTCAGCAGCACGTAGCTGGCGAAGAGCAGCATCTCGAAGCTGACGAACAGGTTGAACAGGTCACCGGAGAGGAAGGCGTTGGAGACGCCGGCCACGAGCACCAGGAAGGTGGGGTGGTAGATCGAGACGGGTGCCTCGCGGTCGTCGTCGGTGATCCCCTGGCCGATGGAGTAGACGAGGACGGCCAGGGTGACGACGGAGGAGACCAGCAGCATCAGCGCCGCCAGCCGGTCGGCGACCAGCGAGATGCCCAGCGTCGAGGACCAGCCGCCGAGGGTGAGCACCTGGGGTCCCTCGCGGTCCACGACGACCAGCAGGGTCGCCGCGATCGCCACCACCGCGGCCAGCACGGAGGTGCTGACCCACCGCTGCAGGGTGGGGCGCCCCGAGAGCATCAGTGCGGCACCGGCCCCGAGCAGCGAGAGCAGCACGGGCAGGGGCAGCAGGGCGGTCACGCCGAGCCCGGTCATCCGCGGTCCTCCTCGGGTCGGGCGGAGGCATGGTCGCCCTGCTGGTCGCGGTCGTCGAGGTCGTAGCCCTGCGAGGTCTCGTCGGCGTCGGCGAGCCGGCGGATGGAGGCGTCCTCGACGTCGTCCTGGACCTCGTCGTGGCCGTGGAGCTGCCAGCTGCGGTGCGCCATCGCCAGCAGGAAGGCGGTGGTGCCCAGGGTGATCACGATCGCGGTCAGCACGAGGGCCTGGGGCAGCGGGTCGGCCATGTCGGCGGTGGGGGCGCTGCCGTAGATCGGCGGCTCCCCGGGCTCGCCGGCCGAGACCATGAAGCCGAGGTTGACGCCGTTGCTGAGCAGGACCAGGCCCACCAGCACCCGGGTGAGGCTCCGTTCGAGCATCAGGAAGACACCGGTGCCGACCAGGACGCCGCAGGTCGCGACGAGGACGAGGCTGACGTTCATCGCGGCGCCGCCCCCTCGCGCCGGCCGGCCTCGGCCTGGCGGTCGATGCTCTCCCCGCGGTCGCGGGCCTGCTCCTCGCGCAGGATGTGACGGTCCAGGCGCGAGCCGAAGGTCCGCAGCACGTCCAGGGTCAGCCCGACGACGACCAGGAAGACGCCGATGTCGAAGCCGACCGAGCTCACCAGGTGGATCTCGCCGAGGAGTGGCGGGTAGAGGTAGACGTCGTAGGTGCGCTGGGCCTCGCCGCTGACCACCAGCGGGCCGAGGCTGGCCAGGGCGGCCACGAACAGGCCCGTCCCGATCAGCACCCCGGCGTCGACGGGGGCGGCCTCGTCGAGCTCGTACCGGCCGCCGGCGAGGTAGCGGACCATCAGGGCCAGGCCGGCCACCATCCCGGCCGCGAACCCGCCGCCCGGCAGGTTGTGCCCGGCCAGCAGCAGGTAGATCGCGAAGACCATGACGGTGTGGAAGACCAGGCGCGTGATGACCTCGAAGACGATCGAGCGGCGCTCCGGGCTGAGCGTGCGGGGCCCCGGCAGCCAGGCGCGGCGCCCGCCCTGCGACGAGAGCTTCGTGACGTCGCGCGGGTAGGGGATGTCACGCACCCGACGGATGCCGGAGGTGCGGCTGTCGATGAAGATCAGGCTGGCCACGCCCGTCGCCGCGGCGACGAGGACCGCGATCTCGCCCATCGTGTCCCAGGCCCGGATGTCGACCAGGGTGATGTTGACGACGTTCTTGCCGTAGCCGAAGTCGTACGCCGCGTCGGCGAACGCCTCCGAGATGGGGCGCGCGGTACGGGCGTTGGCCGAGACCAGCAGGAACCCGGAGACGGCCGTGCCGACGGCGACGCCGAGGGCCGCACGCCACCATCGCCGCACGCTCAGCGGGCGGTCGCTGAAGAACGGGGGCAGCCGGCGCAGCACCAGCACGAAGACGACCAGGCTGACGGTCTCGACCAGCACCTGCGTCAGCGCCACGTCGGGCGCGCCGTGCAGCAGGAAGATCAGGCCCGCGCCGTACCCGGTGACCCCGGCGAGCGCGACGGCGCGCAGCCGGCGCCGCGACCGCGCGGCGGCGACGGCGGCCAGCACCGTGACCAGCGCGACGGCGCCCTGGGCGGGGGAGTCCCACAGCCGCACGCCCAGCGGACCGCCCTCCGTCCCGCCGGTGAGCACCGCGACCGTGGCCGCGCCGGGCAGCGCCAGGACCACCAGCAGGATCACCGCGAGGTACGTCGGCACCGAGCCCCGCTGGAAGAGCCCGGTGGCCTCGACCGAGAAGCGGTCCACCCGGCGCAGGACCACGCGGTACGCCGCGTCGGCGGTGAAGCGGGTGCCGACCCGGGCGGCGATCCGGCAGTACTGGTGCTGCAGCCGGAACAGCAGCAGGCCGAGCAGCAGGGCGACCGCGGAGAGCGCGAGCGGCAGCTCGAGGCCGTGCCACAGGGCGAGGTACTCCTCCTCCTCGCCGGTCGGGAGCTGGTCGGCGTACCCGTCGAGGACGTCGGTCAGCACGCCGCCGGCGAAGCCGAGCACGACGGTGAGCCCGGCCAGGACCACCGGGGCGAGGGCGAAGGGGGCCGGCACCGGGGTGACCTCGGTGGCGGCGACACCGGTCTTGGCGGCGAAGGCACCCCACCAGAAGCGCAGCGTGTAGGCCGCCGTCAGCGCCGAGCCGAGGACCAGCCCGACCAGGACGGCCCACCCGGCGGCCGGGGGCAGGTCGCCGCGGGTGCCGTCGGTGACCTCGAGGAGCGCGGCCCACACGGTCTCCTTGCCGACGAAGCCGAGCAGCGGCGGGACGCCGGCCATGGACGCGCCCGCGACGGCGGCGGCGACCGCGACCGCCGGCATCCGGCGCCCGACCCCGGACAGCTCGCGCAGGTCGCGGGTGCCGGTCTGGTGGTCGACGATGCCGACGACGAGGAACAGCGTGGCCTTGAAGAGCGCGTGGGCCAGCAGCATCGCCAGGCCGGCGAGGGCCGCCGTCCGCGTGCCGATCCCGACCAGCACCATCAGGAAGCCCAGCTGGCTGACCGTGCCGTAGGCCAGCAGCAGCTTCAGGTCGAGCTGGCGCAGCGCGCGGGCCCCGCCCAGCAGCATCGTGGCCGTGCCGAGCCCGAGCACCACGGGGTGCCAGCCGGGCGTGCCCGCGAACGCGGGGGCCAGCAGGGCGACCAGGTAGACGCCGGCCTTGACCATGGACGCGGCGTGGAGGTAGGCGCTGACCGGGGTCGGCGCGGCCATCGCCGCCGGGAGCCAGAAGTGGAAGGGCACCTGCGCGGACTTGGTCAGCGCGCCGAGCAGGACCAGCAGCAGCGCCACCGTGGTCGCGGTGCCGGCGGGCGGGTCGGCCAGGATCTCGCTGATCCGGAAGGTCCCGGCCTGCTGGCCCAGGACCAGCATCCCGACCAGCATCGCCAGGCCGCCGAGCGTGGTCACCAGCAGCGCCTGCATCGCGGCCAGGCGCCCGGGCCGGTCGGTGGGCTTGAAGCCGATCAGCAGGTAGGAGAAGACCGTGGTCAGCTCCCAGAAGACGTAGAGCAGGAGCAGGTCGTCGGCCAGGACCAGGCCGAGCATGGTGCCGACGAACGCGGTGAAGGCCAGCCCGAAGCCGGCCAGCGACGCGGGCGGTGTCTCCGCGAAGTACCACGCGCAGTACGCCATCACCAGCACGCCGACGCCGGCGACGACGAGCACCATCACCCACTGGAGCAGGCCCATCCGCAGCGCGAGGTCGAGCCCGAGGGCCGGCACCCACTCCGTCACCGACACGGCAGCGCCACCGTCGGTGACGGTCCCGGCCCAGGTCAGCGCCCAGACGAAGGTCGCCGCCGGCACCAGGGCGAGCACCAGGAACGCCCAGCGGCCCACGCGGTGGACCAGCGCGGGCGCGACGCACGCCGCCAGGGCGTGGGCGAGGACGACGGTGAGCACTCTCGGCCTCTCGACAGCAGGGGAGGTCAGGGGGAAGCGAGCCTGGCCCGCGGCTCCAGACTAGTCGAGCGGGGGTCGCCGCCCGGACGAGCCGACCGCTCCCGGACCGTGCCCGGTCGCCCTAGGCTGCCTCCATGTCGAGCCCCGCTGCCCACGTCTCCTGCGCGGTCGAGGACGGCGTCGCCCACGTCCGGCTCGCCCGGCCGGACAAGCTCAACGCCCTGACCCTGCCGATCCTCGACGACCTCGTCGCCACCGCCCGGCGGCTGCGCCGCGACCGGCACCTGCGCGCCGTGGTCCTCTCCGGCGAGGGCGACGCCTTCTGCGCCGGCCTCGACTTCGGCTCGGTGATGCGGCACCCGGTCGGCGTCGCCCGCGCCTTCGTCCCACGGCCGTGGCGCGGCACCAACACCTTCCAGGAGGCCTGCTGGGCCTGGCGCCGGCTGCCGGTCCCGGTCGTCGCCGCGGTGCACGGCCACTGCCTCGGTGGCGGCCTGCAGATCGCGCTGGCTGCGGACTTCCGCATCGCGACGCCCGACTCGTCGTGGTCGGTGCTGGAGGGCAAGTGGGGGATCGTGCCCGACATGAGCGGCATCGCCAGCCTCTCCCAGCTGGTCGGCATCGACGTCGCCAAGCGGCTGACGATGACCGCGGAGGTGGTCAGCGGCAAGCAGGCCCACGACCTCGGGCTGGTCAGCGAGCTGGACAGCGACCCCGTCGCCGCGGCCCACGAGCTCGCCGCCCGTCTCGTGCAGCGCTCGCCGGACCAGCTCGCGGCCACCAAGCGCCTGTTCGACGCGACCTGGTCGGCCAGCCCGCGGCGTACCTTCGCCCGGGAGCGCGTCGAGCAGGCGTTCCTGCTGGGGGCGCGCAACACGAAGGTCGCCCGGGAGGCCGCGCTGGCGAAGGTCGCCCCGGTCTTCGGCCCGCGCGGGCGGTGAGGCTCCCCGGGACCTCCGGGGCCTCCGGGGCATCCGGGACCTCCGGGGCCGGGGTCGCCGGGATCGGGCGGGTCCTCGCGGTCGGTGCCGCGCTGGTGGCCTGGCTGCTGCTCCTCCGGGTGCTCGGCCCCGCCGCCCTGCTCCTCGGGGTCCTCCTGCTGGTGCTGCCCCGCGTCGGTGCGCGCGTGCGCGGCTGGCTGCGTCCGGCTTCCTGGGGCTGGTGGAAGGTCGCCTTGGGCGTCGCGGTCGTCGTCGGCACGCTCGGCGCGGTCCTCGTCCTCGCGCCCGCCGGTCGGCTGCCGCTGCCGCCGTCGACCGGCACCTGGGTGACGCCGTCGTTCCTCGGCCGGGCCGCGGTGGCCGACCCGCTGCCCGCGGTCGCGCCGGGCCCGCCGGGCCCGCTGGGGGACTCCCCGGAGGTGGGCGGGGCGTGGTTCGGCGGCGCCGACTGCGGGGACCTGACCGCCCTGCCCACGGGCCTGCTCGTCGCGGTCTGCGCCGAGGGCGGCGAGGACGACGAGCCCGGCGGCGGGGACCGCGTGCTGCGGGTCCTCGACCCGGTCACCCTGCGGCCGCTGGTCTCCCGGGACCTGCCACCGGCGCCGCCGGGCGCGCCGGCCCGGTGCGGGCGGGCGCTCGCGGTCGTGGGGGAGCAGGTGGTCGTGGGGACCGCGGCCGGCGCGCTCGACGTGCTGGCGACCACCGACGCCGCAGGCGAGCCCGACCTCACTCTCGCCGCCTCGACCGACCTGCGCGGGGAGCTGGCCGAGGGGGAGTGCCTGGTCGCCGTGGCCCCCGACGCGACCGGGCTGTGGTGGGCCGGGTCCGCCGGCCGGGTCGGCGTCGTCGACCCCTCGGACGGCGTCGCGTCGTTGCGGCTGCCCGGGACGGTGGCCAACCCGGTGACCGCCGTCGACGGCACCGCCTACGTGGTCACCACGCAGGTGCTCGCCGCCGTCGGGCGCGACCCGGCCGGTCGGCTCGAGGTGCGCTGGCGGTCGGTCTACGACGCGGGGACCGGTGTCCGCACCGGCCAGGTCAGCCAGGGCGGCGGCACCGCCGCGGTGCTGCTCGACGGCACGGAGGAGTCGGGGCCCCTGCTCGCCATGACCGACAACGCCGACCCGCGGGTGCAGCTGCGCCTGGTGCGGGCCGGGGACGGCTCGCTGGTCTGCCAGACCGCGCTCTTCGAGGACGACGCCAGCGCCGTGGAGGCCGACCCGGTGCCGGTCGACGGCGCCGGGGTGGTCGTGGCCAACGCCGCCGGCTGGACCGGCCCGCGCAGCACGCTGCTGGGCCGCGCCCCCGCGGGCGGCCTGGTCCGGGTCGACCTCGTCGACGGGGAGTGCCGCACGACCTGGACCTCCGACGTGGCGTCGCCCTCGGTGCGACCGGCCGTCTCCCCGGTCACCGGCCTGGTGCACGCCTGGGCCGTCCGTCCGAGCTGGTGGGGCGTCGACGCGTGGTACCTCACCGGCCTCGACGCCCGGACCGGCGACCTCCGCTTCGCCGCCCGTGCCGGCACCGGCCCGGCCTACGCCGGCCGCCGCGGCGGCGTGCTGCTCGGTGCCGACGCCGCTGCCACGGTCGCCACCGCGGGCGGGCTGGTGCGCGTGGTCGACCGGTTCCCGACGCTGGCGGAGGACTGACCGGGTGACGTCCTGCAGGTGATAGTCCCTGACGAGATCGTCCTCCGCGACGCCGGATCAGGACGATCTCGTCAGGGACTACCCCGTGCTGCCGCTGGCGACGCCGACCACCAGCAGCGGACTCGAGCGCGCCGGGGGACCATCGGCGGGTGAGCACACCCCGAACCCCCCGCCGTCCGGACGTCACCACCGTCGAGCTCGTCGGCGGGATCGAGAAGCGCGAGCTCGTCCTCGACGAGTACGACCCCGCGTGGCCCCAGCGCTACGCCGAGCACGAGACGCGCATCTGCACCGCGCTCGGCGTGCACGCCGTCTCCGTCGAGCACGTCGGCTCGACGTCGGTGCCCGGGCTGGCGGCGAAGCCGATCCTCGACGTGCTGGTGACGGTGGAGGACATCACCGCGGAGGAGGACTACCTGGTGCCGCTGATCGACGCGGGGTACCTGCTGCGCGTGCGGGAGCCGGGCCACCGGATGGTCCGCACGCCGGAGCTCGACGTCCACGTGCACGTCCACGAGGTCGGGGACGCCGAGGCGCAGGACAAGGTCCGGTTCCGGGACCGTCTGAGGTCCTCCGAGGAGGACCGCGTGCTCTACGAGCGCACGAAGCGTCGGCTGGTCGCGCAGGACTGGCCCGACATGAACGCCTACGCCGACGCCAAGGGCAACGTCGTCGCCGACGTCATGGCCAGGTCAGCCCCACGGTCCGCTCGCTGAGATCCCACAGCGCCCGCTGCGCCTCCGGGTCCTGCGCTGCGCTGCTGGCCGTGACGACCTGCGGTCGCCCGCGCATCTGACCGGGCCCGTCGGGGCCGCAGTACGTGCCGCCCGGGAGGTCGGCGGTGGCGGCCATCAGGGTCGGCCACGCGCCGGCGGCGACCGGCTGGGCGACCGCGCGGACGGCGGCGTCGTAGACCGTGGAGGCCCGCCCGGCCAGGCCCCCGGCGGCACCGCCGAACTGCCCGTTCGCGGCCAGGTGGGAGCCGGCGAAGCCGGGGTGGGCGGCCAGGGCGCTGATCGGCAGGCCGGCGTCGCGCAGGCGGCGCTCGAGCTCGAAGGTGAACAGCAGGTTGGCCAGCTTGGACTGCGCGTAGGCCTGCCACTTGCGGTAGCGGCCCTGCTGGCGGGGGTCGTCGAGCGGCGCCGATCGGGCGCGGCGGTGCATCAGGGAGGAGACCGTGACCACGCGGGCGTCCTCCGCCGCCACCAGCTGCGGCAGCAGCAGGCCGGTCAGCAGGAACGGACCGAAGTGGTTCGTGGCCATCTGCAGCTCGAGCCCGTCGGGGGTGCGGCGCTCCGGGGTGCCCATCACGCCGGCGTTGTTGACCAGCAGGTGCAGCGGACCCAGGTCGGCGGCCCTGCGGGCGGCCGCACGCACCGACGTCAGGTCGGCGAGGTCGACGACCAGCTGCTCGGGGGCGGGCTGGTCGCCACCCAGCTCGGCGGTGACCGCTCGGGCGGTGGCGTCGAGCTTGTCGGCGTTGCGCCCGGCCAGGACGACGCGCGCGCCGCGCCGGGCCAGCTCGAGCGCGGTGTGGTGGCCCAGGCCGCCGAGGCTGGGTCCGGTGACCACGGCCGTCCGCCCGGCCTGGTCGGGCACGTCGGCGAGGGTCCAGGGGGCGACCGCGGCGGAGCTCATGCCGCTCAGCCTAGGTCGGTCCGGGCGAGGGTCACGGCGAGCAGCAGCATGACGACACCGATCAGGGCGTCGAGGACCTGCCAGGAGCGCGGGCGGGAGAGCAGGCGGTGGGCCCGGTGCGCGCCGTAGCCCAGCCCGACGAACCACACGGCGCTGCCGAGCACCGCGCCCAGCCCGAACCACCACCGCTCGCCGGGCCCCTGCGTGGTGGCCACCGAGCCCAGGAACAGCACGGTGTCGAGGTAGACGTGCGGGTTGAGCCAGGTCAGCGCGAGCGCGGTCAGCACGGCCTTGCGGCGGGTGCCGGCGCCGGACTCGGCGGCGCGGAGCACGTCCGGGCGGGCCGCCCGGCGCAGCGAGAGCAGGCCGAAGACGGCCAGGAACACCACGCCGCCCCACCGCACGGCCTCGAGCAGCCACCCGGCCTGCTGCACCAGCGCGCCCACGCCGGCCACCCCGGCCAGGATCAGGACGGCGTCGGAGGCCAGGCAGATGGCGACGACCGTGCCGACGTGGGCCCGGGCCAGGCCCTGCCGCAGGACGAAGGCGTTCTGGGCGCCGATGGCCACGATCAGGGCGAGGCCGGTGACCATGCCGGTGAGGGCCGCGGTGGCCGCCGCGGTGGCCGGGGCGGTGGCCGGGGCGAGGAGGGAGACGAGCACGGGACCGACGGTAGGTGCGCCGGACCGTTCAGGCCAGCGAAACAATCTTCACGATCATCAGCCGCGCTTATGATCGGTCGGGTGGATCCCGCCCCCGCCCAGCTCGCCGCCCTGGCCGCGATCGTCGACCACGGCACGTTCGAGGCCGCGGCCCGCCACCTGCACGTCACGCCGTCGGCGGTGAGCCAACGGATCCGCTCGCTCGAGCAGGCCGCCGGGCAGGTGCTGGTCCGGCGTACGACGCCCTGCCGCCCGACCGTCGCGGGCGAGGCGCTGGTCCGGCTGGCCCGGCAGACGGCGCTGCTGCGTGCGGAGGCCGCGCAGGTCCTGGCCGGGACCGGTGCGGGCCCGGTGGTGCTGACCGTGGCCGTCAGCGCCGACGCGCTGGCCACCTGGTTCAGGGGGGTCCTGGCCGAGCTGGCCCGTCCTGCGCCGGACGGCTCGGTCGTCGCGCTGCGGCTGCACGTGGAGGACCAGGCGTACTCGGCCGACCTGCTCCGCCGCGGTGACGCGCTCGGTGCGGTGACCTCGGAGCCGGGGGCCGTGCAGGGCTGCTCGAGCGAGCCTCTCGGGGTGCTGCGCTACCACGCCGTGGCAGCGCGCTCCCTCCTCCCGGACGGGCCGGCCCCCGACGCCCCCGCCGGCCTGCCGATGGTGGTCCTCAACGAGCAGGACGACCTGCAGCACGCCGTCCTGCGGGCCCGCGGGCTGCCCGAGCCCCCGGTGGTGCACCGGGTGCCGACCTCGGCCGACTTCGCCGAGGCGGTCCGGCTCGGCCTCGGCTGGGGCATGCTGCCCGAGCCGCAGCTGGCCCCGATGCGGGCCGCGGACGAGGTGGTCGACCTCGGGCCCGACCCGGTCGACGTCGCCCTGCACTGGCAGCGCTGGCGTCTCGACGCGCCCGCCCTGGACCGGTTGAGCGAGGCCGTACGCCGGGCCGCCCGCGCCGGGATGCGGTGACCGGGCCCGTCCTCACCCCGGCAGGGAGGTCGGGGCGCTCGAGCCGGTGTCGAGCCGGCTGATCTCGACGGCGGCGACGACCGCCTCGACCGTCGTCTCCTGCCCGGCAGCCGACCCGGCGGGGTCGGCGCCCCCGGTGCGGGGGACGCCGGCGACCAGGATGGACCGCGCCTCCTCCAGGGCGACCGGGCGCGACCAGAGGAAGCCCTGGGCCATCACCGCGCGGTGCTCGCGCAACCACGTGGCCTGCTGGGCCAGCTCGACGCCCTCGGCCACGGTCTCCAGGCGCAGCGCGTCGCTCATCGCCAGGATGGCCTCGACCAGCGAGGAGGCGTCCTCGGAGCCGCCCAGGCGCTGCACGAACGACCGGTCCACCTTGAGGACGTCCACGGGGAGCACCGCGAGGTTGGACAGCGAGTTGTACCCGGTGCCGAAGTCGTCGATGGCGACCCGGACGCCGAGCCCGCGCAGCGCGGCGAGGGTGGCGACGCCGCGCTCGACGTCGTCGAGGATGACGGTCTCGGTGACCTCCAGCACCAGGCGCTCCGCCGGCAGCCCGCTGGCGGCCAGGGCGTCGACCACGGTGTCGTGGAAGGCCGGGTGGGTCAGCTGCTGCGCGGCGACGTTGACCGCCATGAACAGCGGGCCGCCCTCGCGGTCCAGCGCGGCGCCGGCGCGGCAGGCCTCGGCCAGCACCCAGGCGCCGAGGGGCACCACGAGCCCGGACTGCTCGGCCACCGGGATGAAGTCGTCGGGCATCAGCAGGCCGCGCTCCGGGTGCTGCCACCGCACGAGCGCCTCGAACCCCGTCACGCTCTGGCTCTCGAGCGCCACCGTCGGCTGGAAGTGCAGCAGGAGCTGGCCGCCGGGGATCGCCTCGGCCAGCTCGCCGCGCAGGGCCAGGAGCTCCATCGCCCGCGCGTGCAACGACTCGTCGTAGAGCGCCAGGCACCCCTTGCCCTGAGACTTCGCGTGGTACATCGCCACGTCCGCGTTGCGCATCAGCTCCCGGCTCGTCCGCGCTCCGGTGGCGGTGCCGGCCAGCCCCACGCTGGCCTGGAGCCGGTGCCGTCGGCCGCCCACCACGAACGTCCCGTCGAGGGTCTCGAGCACCAGCCGGGCAGCATCGCCGGCGGCGTCGAGGTCGGTGTCGTCGAGCAGCACGGCGAACTCGTCCCCGCCGAGACGCGCCACCGTGTCCTGCGGGCGGAACGCCGCGCCCATCCGCTGCGCCGCGGCGACCAGGAGCTCGTCGCCGGCCTGGTGGCCCAGGCTGTCGTTGACCACCTTGAAGTCGTCGATGTCGAGGAAGAGCACCGAGAGCTCGCCTCCGACGGACTCCCGACGCTGCAGGGCGTGGTCGAGCCGGTCGGTGAACAGCTGGCGGTTCGCCAGGCCGGTGAGGGCGTCGTGGAAGGCCTGGTGGGTCAGGCTCTCCTCGAGCCTGCGGCGGTCGGTGACGTCGCGCACCGTCAGCACCCAGCCGCCGACGCTGGGCTCCTGGTGCAGGTCCTTGACGGTGGCCTCGAGCACGAGGGGCCGCCCGCCGGCATGGACCGCGCGCAGGGTCAGGAGGTCGTGGTCCTCCTGGCGGGCCAGGGCACGGGCCAGCAGGGGGCGGTCCTCCGCGTCGACGAGGTCGACGAACCGCCTGCCGCGCACCTCCTCGGGCTCGAGGCCGAGCACCTGGAGCGTCGACGGGCTGACG
Organism: Nocardioides sp. AX2bis; assembly: GCF_902506435.1. Taxonomy (GTDB): domain Bacteria; phylum Actinomycetota; class Actinomycetes; order Propionibacteriales; family Nocardioidaceae; genus Nocardioides. The sequence goes on from NZ_LR733215.1 coordinate 241,464, forward strand.
TAGGTCGCGGTGGAGTCGGCGTCCAGGACGGCGACGACGTCGGTGCTGTTGCGCACCAGCGCCTCCAGCCGGCGTTCCCCGCGGGCAGTGACCTCGATGGCGGTCAGGGCCTGCTGGACCGCGCGGTGGCGCCGCGCCAGCCGTCGGAACCAGGTGAACCAGCCGACGCACACCACCACGAACAGGCCGAGCAGGAGCGCCAGCACCGCACGGTCCGCCGCGGCGCGCTGGTCCTCGACCCCCTGGCCCGTCACGTCGAGGGCCTCGCGGAGCGCCGCGGCCGCGCCCGGAGCGCCGGCCACGGCGGCCGGGACAGCGTCGACCACCTCGTCCGCCCCCGGTGCGCCGGAGGCGACGAGCCCGTCCGCCGCGGCCCCCAGCCGAGCAGCGGCCGTCTCGTCCAGCCCGTCCCGCGGGGCCTCGGGCAGCAGTGCCTGGACCCGGGCGAGCGCGACCCGCCGGTCCTCGACCGGGTCGTCGAGGTGGTAGACGCGGACGACGAAGACCAGCTCCGCGGTCAGGACCGCCAGGATCGCCGCCAGCCGCAGGACCCGTGCCACGCGCGTGCCGCGGGCCGGACGGGGGAGTCTCATGGGCTAGACGTCGGCACCGCAGCGGGGCGCCTTGACCGACGACCAGACCGGTGGGCCGGACCGGTGGACCGGACCGGCCGACCCGAGGACTAGCGCCGGTCCGAGGGGTGCCGCTGCGCCTGGCGGCTGGTGACCACGCCGAGCACGATCGCCAGCGCGCCCATCGCCAGGCAGATCCACCCGACGACGTCGGTGCGCACGACGTCCGTCACGGCCTGCGGCATCGCGATCGCGTCCAGCGCGAGGACGGCGCCGACGACCATCAGCACGACACCTGCTCCGAGTCCCATGCGGGGGAGCCTACGACGTCCTCGCGCCGTCGCCGACTAGAAGGCGGCCTCGTCGAGGTCCATGATCGAGGAGTCGGTCGCCTCGGCGATGGCGCGCTCCGCGGTCACCTTGGGCAGGTTGTACTGGCAGAAGAACTGCGCGGCCGCGACCTTGCCCTCGTAGAACGCCTTGTCCCGGCCCGGCTCGCCGTCGAGCTTCTGCAGCGCGACGTCGGCCTGGCGCAGCAGCAGCCAGGCGCAGACGACGTCGCCGAGCACCATCAGCAGGCGGCTGGTGTTGAGGCCCACCTTGTAGATGTTCGACAGCTCGTCGGCGGAGGCCATCAGGTCGTTGATCATGTGGCCGACGATCGCGTTGGCGTCCTCCAGCGCGGTCCCCAGCAGCGCGCGCTCGTTCTTGAGACGCCCGTTGCCGGCCTCGCTGGCCAGGAAGGCCTGGATCTCCTGCGTCAGGTGGCCCACGGCGCGGCCCTGGTCCTTGACGATCTTGCGGAAGAAGAAGTCCTGGCCCTGGATCGCGGTCGTGCCCTCGTAGAGCGTGTCGATCTTGGCGTCGCGGACGTACTGCTCGATCGGGTACTCCTGCAGGAACCCGGAGCCGCCGAAGGTCTGCAGCGACTCGGTCCCGAGCAGGACCCACGAGCGCTCGGAGCCGTACCCCTTGACGATGGGCAGCAGCAGGTCGTTCACGGCGGCGGCCAGCTCGGCGCTCTCGCCCCGGTGCTCGGCCAGCATCACCTCGTCCTGCCAGGTGGCGGTGTAGAGCACCAGCGCGCGCATCGCCTCGGCGAAGGACTTCTGCACCATCAGCGAGCGGCGCACGTCGGGGTGGTGGGTGATCGTGACGCGCGGTGCGGTCTTGTCCGCGGCCCGGGTCAGGTCGGCGCCCTGGACGCGGGTCCTCGCGTAGTCAAGCGCGTTCAGGTAGCCGGTCGACAGGGTCGCGATGGCCTTGGTGCCGACCATCATCCGGGCGTTCTCGATCACCTGGAACATCTGCGCGATGCCCTGGTGGACCTCGCCGAGCAGCCACCCCTTGGCGGGCTCGCCGCCGCCCACCGACGGGTCGCCGAAGGTGACCTCGCAGGTGTTGGAGACCTTGATCCCCATCTTGTGCTCGACGTTCGTGACGTAGACGCCGTTGCGCTCGCCGGTCAGCTCGCCGGTCTCGTGGTCGAAGTGGATCTTGGGCACCAGGAAGAGGCTCAGGCCCTTGGTGCCGGGGCCGCCGACGCCCTCGACGCCGACGGGGCGCGCGAGGACGAGGTGCAGGATGTTCTCCTGCAGGTCGGACTCGGCCGAGGTGATGAACCGCTTGACGCCCTCGATGTTCCAGGAGCCGTCCTCGTTCTGCGTGGCCCGGCTGCGCCCGGCGCCGACGTCGGAGCCCGCGTCGGGCTCGGTCAGCACCATCGTCGCGCCCCAGCGGCGGTCGATCATGTGCTGCGCGATCCGCTGGTCGCGCTCGTTGCCGTTGCGGTGCACCACCGCGGCGAAGCTCGGGCCGGCGGCGTACATCCACACCGGTGCGTTGGCGCCGAGGACCAGCTCGCCCATCGCCCAGTTCAGGCTCGAGGGGGCGGCCTGGCCGCCGAGGGCCTCGGGGACCTGCAGGCGCCAGTACTCCGAGTCCATCCAGGCGTGGTAGCTCTTCGCGAACGAGGCCGGCACCGGTGCGGTGTGGGTGGCGGGGTCGAAGACCGGCGGGGTGCGGTCGCTGTCGACGTACGACGCCGCGAGGTCCTCGCGGGAGAGCCGGTCGACCTCGGCCAGGATCTCGCGGGCGGTGTCGGTGTCGACCTCGGAGAACGGGCCGGTGCCGAGGACGTCGCCGCGGCCGAGGACCTCGAAGAGGTTGAACTCGATGTCGCGCAGGTTGCTGCGGTAGTGGCTCATGTCCGGGGGGCTCCTTGGCGGGTGACGATCGGTGCGGCGGCGATGTTACCGCTCGGTCTACTGACCAGTAACATCATCGTACGGGCGCTTCCCGGGGCCCGCAAGGCAGGTCGCCCGCCCCGCGGGGTCGCTGCGTCTGGGAGACTGGCCGCGTGCGCGTCTCAGCCAAGTCCGACTACGCGCTGCGCGCCCTGGTCGAGATGGCCCGGGCCGACGGCGAGCGGGCGATCAGTGCCGAGGAGCTCGGCCGACGCCAGGAGATCCCCCACGGGTTCCTCCAGGCGATCCTCGCCGACCTCCGCCGGGCCGGGGTCGTGCGCTCCCAGCGCGGCCAGTCGGGCGGGTGGCGCCTGGCGCGCGAGCCCGCCGAGGTCAGCGTGGCCGACGTGATCCGGGCCGTCGACGGCCCGCTGGTCTCCGTCTACGGCCTGCGACCGGAGGGCGTGTCCTACAACGACCACACCGAGGTCCTGCAGCGGGTCTGGATCGCGGCGCGCAGCGCGCTGCGCGAGGTCTTCGAGGACGTCTCGATCGGCGACCTCGCCGCGGGCCGGCTGCCCGAGGCCGTCGAGGCCCGAACGCTGGACCAGGACGCCTGGCAGCCGCACTGACCCCGTCCGGCGCCCCGTCCGGAACCCCGGTGGGAGCCGGGGATCAGGCGACCGAGAACCGGCGGCGCCGCGGACCCTGGTCGGCCTCGTCGAGACGCGCCTCGAGGGTCTCGTTGCGGCGGCTGAGCCGTTCGACGTCGCGACGGGCCTCGGCCAGGGCGCGGGTCGTGCGCAGCAGCGCGCCGTCGAGGTCGGGCGTGGGTGCGGGAGCGGGCGGCAGCAGGTCGGCGAGGTCGCCGCGCACGTCGTGACCGCCGGTGACCACCGCCGTGCGCCAGGTCTCCGCCCGCTCGCGCAGCCGCTGGGTGCCCGCGGCGTCCAGCGGGCGTGCGGCCGGGGCCGGCCCGGGCTCGAGGCCGTCGAGGGACAGCGAGCGGGTGCCGAACCCGACCACCCGGCCCAGCTCCCGCCACGCCGCCTCGCGCCCGGCGTCGCCCGGGGGCACGACGACCACGTGCAGCCGGTCGGGGTCACGCACGGCGCGCTGCCAGCGGCCGACCACCGAGGCGAGGTCGGTGTCGGGGTCGCCCGGCTCGGCCCAGCCGTCGGGCGCGGTGACGGTGACGACGACGTGCAGCTTCAGGCCCGGCAGCTGCGTGGTCAGCAGGTCGATCTCGTCCTCGCCCGCCCCGGCCAGGGCGGTCTGGCTGACCAGCACCGTCGAGCGGCCCTTCAGGGCGCGCCGCGCGATCCCGGACCAGGCGCCCTCGACCTCCTTGCGGCGGTAGCCCCACTCCCGGTGCCGGCGGCGCACCTCGATCGCGGCCCGGAACGACTCCTCGCGGGCCTTGGTCGGCACGAGCACGTCCAGCTCGGCGAGGTTCGTGCGGTGCCGCTGGACGGCGGTGTCGAGGACGTCGCCGACCCCGGGGAGCCCGATGTGCAGGTACGCCTTGCGCTTGGCCATGGCGCCAGCCTCGCCCGGCCGGGTCACGCGGCGGCGAGGGGCGTACGGCGTCGGGACGGCCTGCGGGTGAACACCCGGTGATCCGGGGTGGGCGGCCTCAGGCCAGCGCCCGTTGCACCCAGGTCACCAGCGGCCGCAGCGCCTGCCAGTCGCGTCGCACCAGCGCGCCGATCTCCGGGGTGTGGATGACGGGGTCGAAGCCGTGGTCACGCCCGACCACGATCGTCTTGTGGCGCAGCAGCCCGATCCGCGGGTGGTCGGCCGGGTACCCGCGCGGGGAGGTCTTGAGCTGCTCCCCGCCGACCTCGAAGCCGGCCTTCTCCAGGGTGGTCAGCGTGCGGCGCAGCGCCGGCCCGGTCCGGTCGTCGGCCATCGCCGCCCGCAGCGCCGCGAGCCGCTCGCCGGAGGCCTCGTAGAGGCCGGCGCCGGCGCGTACCCCCCGGGGGCTGAGCTCGACGTACCAGCCCCACGACGGACCGGCCGGGACGAACCCGCCCTGGTGGGTCTTGTAGGGCGTCTTGTCCTTGCTGAAGCGCACGTCGCGGTAGGGACGGAAGACCTTCGCCGGCCGACCCTGGGTGGCGAACTCGGGCGCGAGCTCGTCGATCAGCGCGGTCATCGGGGCCCGCACCGACTCCTCGTAGGTCGCGCGGTGGGCCTCCCAGTAGGACCGGGTGTTGTCCATCTCGAGGTCGTCGTAGAAGTCGAGCGCGGCGACGGGGAAACCGGTGAACGACACGGGCCGAGCCTAGGCCCGGCGCCTGGCCCCCCGTACGGCCCGGGGCGGCAGGGCGGTGATGCCTCGTGTGCGCCACCGCCCTGCCTGTGCGGCGGGATCGGGGGGTATCCCGCCGCGCCTCCACGGTGGCACATCAGAGGGGAGGGGCCCCAGCATCTTTCGGAAAACAGGCCGACGTGGCCCGGAGGACGTGGAGCGGACGACGAGACTCGAACTCGCGACATCGACCTTGGGAAGGTCGCGCTCTACCAACTGAGCTACGTCCGCAGGCGACCGGCGGACCGGTCGCGACCGAGGATAGACGATGGCGGCCGGCTCAGGCCCCGCCGGGGGAGACCGGGCGCCCCAGCGTGGGGTAGCGGGGTGCCAGCCCGTCGCCCGAGGACCGGCCGGTCAGGCGGCGGTGCACCCACGGCAGGGCGGACTCGCGGGTCCAGGCGGCGTTCTCGCGCAGCCGCTGCCGGGCGTCGGGCGCGACCACCGCGCGGGGCGTGGCGGGCGGCAGGTCGTGGGCTACCCCGAGGACGGCCAGCACCTCGGTGGCCATCCGCAGGTGGCCGGCCGGGCCCATGTGCATCCGGTCCTCGTCCCAGAACCCCCAGTCGCGGTACTCCCGCAGCCGCCAGAAGTCGACGATCCCGGCGCCGTGGTGGTCCGCGGCCGCGCGGACCAGCTCGTTGTAGAGCGCGAACCGCCCCCGCACCGCGCGGTAGATCGCCGAGCCGCCCGGGTCGAAGGCGGTGAACACGAGCACCCGGGCGCCGGTCGCGGCCAGCCGCCCGATCGCCTCGTCGTACCGGGCGACCATGGCGTCGAGGTCGACCCGTGGCCGCAGGATGTCGTTGGCGCCGGCGTAGACGGTGACGACGTCGGGCTCCAGCGCCAGCGCGGGTGCGAGCTGCTCGTCGAGGATCCCGTGCAGCTTGCGGCCGCGGATGGCCAGGTTGGCGTACCCGAAGTCGTGCCCGGCCTCGTCGGCCCGTGCCGCGAGGACCTCGGCGACGCGGTCGGCCCAGCCGCGCAGGCCGTTCGGGCGGGCGGGGTCGGGGTCCCCGACGCCCTCGGTGAAGGAGTCGCCCAGGGCGACGAAGCGGCGGTACGCGGCGGTGCTCACGCCCGCATCCTGCCAACACCCCGCCGAGATGACGCTCGCGGACAGCCGAGATGACGCTCGCGGCGCCGCGAGATGACGGTTGCGGCGGCAGTAGGGTGCGGGCGTGCTGCTCAGCGACCGCGACATCCTGGCCGAGATCGACGCGGGCCGGGTGGCGATGGAGCCCTGGGACCCCGAGATGCTCCAGCCGTCGTCGATCGACGTGCGCCTCGACCGCTACTTCCGGGTCTTCGAGAACCACAAGTACCCGCACATCGACCCCGCGGCCGACCAGTCCGACCTGACCCGGATCGTCGAGCCCGACGGGGACGAGGCGTTCATCCTGCACCCCGGGGAGTTCGTGCTCGGGTCGACGTACGAGGTCGTCACGCTGCCCGACGACGTCGCCGCCCGCGTCGAGGGCAAGTCGTCGCTGGGCCGTCTCGGTCTTCTCACCCACGCCACCGCGGGCTTCGTCGACCCGGGCTTCTCCGGCCACGTCACCCTGGAGCTGGCCAACGTGGCGACGCTGCCGATCAAGCTCTACCCCGGCATGAAGATCGGCCAGTTCTGCTTCTTCCGGCTCTCGTCGGCCTCCGAGCACCCGTACGGCTCCGCGCGCTACGGCTCGCGCTACCAGGGCCAGCGCGGCCCGACGCCCTCGCGGTCGTTCCAGGGCTTCCACCGCACCCCGATCTGAGACCTGGGTCACCCGGACCGCTCGGCCGGACAGAGTTAGGTTAGCCTTACCTCGGTATCCGACGAACCGAGGAGCTCGACCGTGCGCCCACTGCACCGCCTGACCGGCCTGGCCGCCGCCACCCTGGCGCTGACCACCCTGACCGCCTGCAGCACCGGCCCCTCCGACGAGGCCGCGACCGAGGCGGTCGAGCCGACCAGCGAGGTCGACGCCGACGCCTTCCCGGTCACCATCGAGCACGCCCTGGGCGAGGTCACGATCGAGGAGGAGCCGACCCGTGTCGTCTCCGTCGGCTACGCCGAGGCCGACTTCCCGCTGTCGCTCGGCGTGGTCCCGGTCGGCGCCGCCAAGATCACCTACGCCGGCAACGAGAACGACTCCTCGGACTTCTTCGACGAGGCCCTGGCCGAGATCGACGGCGCCGAGCAGCCCGTCCGCCTCGACGAGACCGACGGCGTGCCGGTCGACAAGATCGTGCGCCTCGAGCCCGACCTGGTCACCGCGACCGCCTCGGGCATGACCCAGGAGGAGTACGACCAGCTCACCGAGGCCGGCATCCCCGTCGTGGCCTACCCCGAGGCGCCCTACACGACCACCTGGCAGCAGTCCCTCGACCTCGTCGGGCAGGCCCTGGGCCGCAGCGAGCTGGCCGACCAGGTCGAGGCCGAGACGGAGGAGCTGTTCGCCGCCACGGCCGAGGAGCACCCCCAGCTCGAGGGCGCCTCGTTCGTCTTCGGCGGCCCGAACGCCGGCGACAACTCCTCCTTCTACGTCTACACGCCCGAGGACAACCGGCCGCGGCTGCTCGCCGAGCTGGGCATGGTCAACACCGAGTTCGTCGAGGAGAACAGCGAGGAGGGCCAGTTCCTCTTCAACGTCTCCTCCGAGCGGGCCGCCGAGCTGGACGCGGACGTGTTCCTCACCTACGCCACCTCCGAGCAGGAGGTCGAGGACCTGGCCAGCAACCCGCTGACCCGCCAGATCCCCGCCATCGCCGACAACCGCTGGTACGCCGCGGTCGACCTGACCGAGGCCATCGGTTTCTCCGCCCCGTCGCCGCTGTCGCTGCCCTCGGCGCTCGAGGACTACGTGCCGAACGTCGCCGCGGCCGTCGAGGGCGACGGCTCCGGGTCCTGACCCGGCCACCCACGAGGACGAGACGATGGCGCTGAGCACACCGGAGGTCCTGGACCGGCCGCGGGCGCGCCCCGCGGCCGGTCCGGCGCGGGCCGCCGCGGTGCTGCTCGCGGTGCTGCTGGTCGTCGCGGTCGGCTCGGTCCTGGTGGGCTCCCGCGCGGTCTCCCCGCTGGCGCTGCTCGAGGCCGGTCCGGACCGGGTCGTGCTCGAGTCCCGGGCGGTCCGCACCGTGCTCGGGGTGCTCGTCGGCATGGCCCTCGGGCTCGCCGGCGCCGCGATGCAGGGCCTGACCCGCAACCCGCTGGCCGATCCCGGCATCCTCGGCGTCAACGCCGGCGCCGCGCTGGCGATCGTGCTCGGCATCGTCTACCTCGGCGTCGGGGGGCTGCAGGCGTACATGCTGCTCGCGTTCCTCGGGGCCGCGGTCGCCTCGGTCCTGGTGCACGCCATCGCCGGCCTCGGCCGGGACGGCGCCACCCCGGCCACGCTGACCGTCGCCGGCGCCGCCTTCGCCGCGGCCGCGAGCAGCTGGACGGTCGCGGTGCAGATGGTCGACCAGACCACGCTGGACGTGATGCGACGCTGGCAGGTCGGCTCCCTCGGCGGCCGCGACTGGGACACGGTCGGCACGGTCGCGCCGGTGCTGCTGGCCGGCATCGCGCTGGCGCTGCTGCTGAGCCGTACGCTCAACTCCCTCGCGCTCGGCGACGACCTCGCCCGGGGCCTGGGCCGCCACACCGGCCGCGACCGGGTCCTGGTCGGCGTCGCGATCGTGCTCCTCGCCGGCACCGCCACCGCCGTGGCCGGCCCGATCGCCTTCGTCGGCCTCGTCGTACCGCACCTCGTCCGGGTCGTCACCGGCTCCGACCACCGCCTCCTGCTGCCGCTCTCGGCGGGGTACGGCGCGGTGCTGGTGCTGCTGGCCGACACCGTCGGTCGTGTGGTGCTCCCGCCGGGCGAGGTCCAGGTCGGCATCATGACCGCCGTCGTCGGCGTGCCCGTCTTCCTGCTGCTCGTGCGGCGCGGACGGATGGGCCTGTGAGCACCCCGACCCTGCGCGCGGCCGTGCCCGTGCGGACGTCCTCCCGCCCCGACCTGCGGGTGGCCACCCGCCGTCCACGCCGCCGCCGGCGGCTGGTGATCGGCGGGCTGCTGGTCGCCCTGGTCGCCGCGTTCGCGGTCCGGGTGCTGCTCGGCGACTACACCGTGACCGCGCCCGACTTCGTCCGGATCGTGCTCGGCGAGCAGATCCCGGTCGCGACCTTCATCGTGATGGAGTCCAAGCTGCCGCGGGCCGTGCTGGCCCTGCTGGTGGGGCTGGCCCTCGGCAGCGCCGGGTCGCTGTTCCAGACCCTGCTCCGCAACCCGCTGGCCAGCCCCGACGTGATCGGGGTCAGCATGGGCGCCAGCGCGGCCGGGGTGCTGGCCCTGCTCGTCCTCGGCCTGCGCGACGGCGCCGTCTCGGTCTTCGCCGTGGTCGGCGCGGTCGTGGTCTCGGTCGTGGTGCGGTGGGTGGCCGGCACCACCGGCGGCTACCGCCTGGTGCTGGTCGGCGTCGGGATGGCGGCGGCGATGGTCTCGGTGGTGCAGTACCTCTTCGCCCGCTCGGCCACCTACGACGTGCAGCTGGCGCTGCGGTGGCTGGTCGGCAGCGTCAACAACGTGCCCTGGTCGACGATCGGGGCGCTGGCCGCGGCCCTCGCCGTGCTGCTGCCCCTGCTGGTCTGGCTGTCCCGGGCGCTGCCGGTGCTCGAGCTGGGCGACGACGCCGCCGCCGGGCTCGGCGTGGGCCGGCACCGCACCGACGTCCTGCTGCTGGTCGGCGTGCTGCTGACCTCGGTGGCCGTGGCCGCCGCGGGCCCGGTGTCGTTCGTGGCCTTCATGGCCGGGCCGATCGCCCGGTCCCTGCTCGGCGGGCGGCACAGCCTGCTGGGCGGCGCCCTGGTGGGGGCCGTGCTGATGCTGCTCGCCGACTACGCGGCGGCGTACCTGGTCCCCGGCGTGGTGCTCCCCGTCGGGGTGGTGACGGGGGCGGTCGGAGGACCGTTCCTGCTGTGGCTGCTGGCGCGCGGCGCCGCAGGAGGGAGAGTGCGATGAGCAGGCTGCGCACCGAGGCCGTGAGCCTGGGGTACGGCGACCGCACCGTGGTCCGCGAGGTCACCCTCGAGGTCCTCGACGGGCAGGTGACCGTCGTGGTCGGCCCGAACGCCTGCGGGAAGTCGACCCTGCTGCGGGGCCTGGCCCGGCTGGTCCGGGCCCGCGGTGGCAGCGTGCTGCTCGACGGCGAGGTGATCCACCGCCGCCCGACCAAGGAGGTCGCCAAGGTCCTGGGTCTGCTGCCCCAGAACCCGGTCGCCCCCGACGGCGTGACCGTCGCCGACCTCGTCGGCCGCGGCCGACACCCCCACCAGGGCATCTTCGCCCGCTGGGGCGCCGAGGACCGGGCGGCGGTCGAGGAGGCGATGGTCCTCACCGACACCGCCGGCCTCGCCGACCGCGTCGTCGACGAGCTCTCCGGGGGGCAGCGCCAGCGGGTCTGGATCGCGATGGCCCTGGCGCAGGGCACCGACCTGCTCCTGCTCGACGAGCCGACGACCTACCTCGACGTCGCGCACCAGGTCGAGATGCTGGACCTGCTCGCCGAGCTCAACGCCCGCTCCGGCACCACCATCGTGATGGTGCTCCACGACCTCAACCTCGCGGCCCGCTACGGCCACCGGCTCGTGGCGATGCGCGACGGCGTCGTGCTGGCCGAGGGCACCCCGGCCGAGGTGGTGACCTCGGCGACCGTGCGGGAGGTCTTCGGCCTCGACAACACCGTGATCACCGACCCGGTCTCCGGCACCCCGCTGGTGGTGCCCATCGGGCGCACCCACGCCCCCGTCCCCCAGGAGGACGCATGACGACCGACCCCGACCTCGACCCCGACCCCGACCTCGGACTCCCGCTCGTGCTCGGGGAGGTCGAGGTGGTCGCCGTGGAGCGGCTGTCGCCGTCCTTCGTCCGCGTCGAGCTCGGCGCACCGTGCCTGGCCGAGATGGGGGTCGACGGCAGCTGGCTCGACCAGCGGTTCAAGGTGATCTTCCCGTGCGACGACGGCTCGTTGCCGCAGCTGCCGATGGCCGGCCTCGACTGGTGGGAGGCGTGGCAGGCGCTGCCCGAGGAGGAGCGCGGCAGCATGCGCACCTACACCGTCCGCGACGTGGTCGGGGTCGGCGAGCACCGCCGGCTGGTCGTCGACATCGTCCTCCACGACCCCGTGGCCGGGGAGCCGGACGGGCCGGGCAACCGGTGGGCGACCGCCGCGAGCGAGGGCGACCGGCTGCTGGTGCTGGTCCCGCGTCGCGGGCACGAGTTCGGCGGGCGCGAGTTCGCGCCGGCGCCGACCGACCGGGTGCTCCTGGTCGCCGACGAGACGGCCGTGCCGGCGGTGGCCGGGATCCTGCGCGACCTGGGACCGGAGGCGGCCGGGTGCGCGCTGCTCGAGGTGCCGACCTCCGCCGACGTGCAGGCCCTCGAGGCTCCGGCCGGGGTGGAGGTGCACTGGCTCCCGCGGGACGGGGCGCCGCGTGGCGACCTGCTGCACGCGGCCACGGTCGCCCGTCTGGGGGTCGACCCCCGGGAGCTGCCCGAGGTCGACGACGAGGAGGTCGACCCGAACGTGTGGGAGACGCCGGTCTACTCCTCCTCGGGGGAGCAGATCGCGCCCGACCCTGGGGTGGACGTCCGCGACGGCCTGTACGCCTGGATCGCGGGGGAGTCGAAGGTGGTGACCGGCCTGCGCCGGCACCTGGTGCGCGAGCGCGGGGTCGACCGTCGACAGGTGGCGTTCATGGGCTACTGGCGCGAGGGCGTGTCGATGCGGGGCTGACCGCGTCTGCGGCGGGTGGTCCCGGGGACGCCGGGGCGGGCGTACCGCGTGGCGGTGGTGCGGTCGGCCGAGCGCTGACGCGCCTCGACCTCGGCGAGCGGACGGAACTCGTGCACGGGGGTCTCCTTCGTGGGGCGGACAGGGGTGCGTCGGTGCGTCGTGGGGTCAGGCGTCGACGAGGTGCACGTCGCCGCTCACGGTGCTGACCCGCAGGGTCAGGTGGGGGCGGTCGTCGGTGGGCTCGCCGCGCGGGGAGGTGTCGGCGCGGACCGAGCCGGTGACGCTGGTGATGTCGGTCCACACGGGGAGGTCCGTCGGGATGGCTACCTGCACGTCGGTCGAGGCGCCGCGCAGGCTGATCGTGCAGGGCGCGGCCCGGTCGACGACGACGTCGCCACTCCCGCTGGTCATCATGACGTCGCCGTGGTGGCGGGCCACGTGCAGGTCGCCGGACCCGGTCTTGACCGCGAGGTCGCCCTGTACCTCGCCGAGCCGGACGTCCCCGGAGCCCGTGGACACCGCGACGGCCGCCGAGGCGTGCTCGACGACCACGTCGCCACTCCCGCTCTTGACCTGCAGCTCGCCCTGGACGCGGTCGAGGCGGACGTCGCCGGAGCCGGTCTCGACCAGGGTCGCCCCCGTGAGGGTGTCGACCGTCAGGTCCCCGCTCCCGCTGCGCAGGGAGCCTGCGCCGTACGAGCCCGCGGCCCGCAGGTCGGCGGTGCCGAGCCGCACGTCCAGGTCGCTGCCGGTGGGGAGCACGACGTCGACGTCGACCTCGACGTCGCGCTCGACGAAGCCGCGGTGCTGGGGCGCGGTCACCGACAGCACCCCGTCGTGGAGGTCGACCACGACGTCGCCGGCGTGCTGGCCGGCCACGCGGACCGACGTGCTGACGGTGTCCTCGGCCGTGACGGTCAGGCTGCCGCGGCCCAGGCGGGCACGGAGCCTGACGGGGGCGGTGGTGTCGAAGGCGTGGTCTCGGGCGGCGGTCATGGGGGCTCCTCGGGCTCGGTCTCGGGTGGGGTGGCCGGTGGTGGTCAGAGCCAGCCGGTCGTACGGCGGCCGGCACGGCGGCCGAACGGGTCGAACCCGCCGGCCAGCGGGCGGCTGGACAGGTCGACGTCGACCCGGGCGGCTCCGTCGCGGGTGGCGTCCCGGACGACGGTGACCAGCCAGGTGTTCAAGGACTGCCCGGCCCCGGCCGCGGCCTCCTCGGCCTTGTTCTTGAGGTGCTCGGGCAGCCGGAGCGTGATCCGGGCGACGCCGCCGTCCTCGTCGGACTCCGGCGGGGCGGGGGGCGCGAGACCAGGACCGGCGGTCGAGGAGCGAGCGCAGCGAGCATCACGAGACCAGGACCGGCGGTCGAGGAGCGAGCGCAGCGAGCATCACGAGACCAGGACCGGCGGTCGAGGAGCGAGCGCAGCGAGCGTCACGAGACCAGGACCGGTGGTCGAGGAGCGAGCGCAGCGAGCGTCACGAGACCCCTCCACAAGGGACATAGGTCCACTGACGATCGAACGCATGTTCGACTACACTAGATCCATGACCACCACCCCAGACCAAAGCACCGGGCCCGACCCGATGCTCGACGTCGACGTGCAGGTGGAGGCCGTCATGTCCCCGGACCCCTCGTTCCTCGACTGGGTCCACGAGCTCGACAACCGCCGCGAAGCCACCAGGGCCGACGCACTCGCAGTCGTGAAGAACGCACGTGCAGTCCGCGCTGCCGCAGAGGTCGCGGTCCTGCAGTCGATCGTGGAGTGGTGCGTGATCAACGAAGCACTCCGCGACGACGAGGCCATGTGGATCGCCGGCTACGGCGACCACGGCCTGTCCCTCGGCGGTGCCGGGTGCCCCCTGGTCCGCGAGTCCGCGGTCATCGAGATCTCCGCCGTCTTAGGCGTCTCCACCCGCTCCGGTGCCGACCAGATCGCGATCACCCTCGAGCTCCGCTACCGGCTCCCACTGTTGTGGGAACGCGTCATCTCCGGGGCCTGCCCGGTCTGGCGGGCCCGGCTCGTCGCGGAAAAGACCATGGCCCTGTGCGAGGACGGCGCCGCGGAGGTCGACCGCCTCGTCGCTCCGTTCGCCCACTCCATCTCTTATGCCCAGCTGTGCCGCCTGACCGACGAGGCGCTCTTGCGGTGGGACCCCGCCGCGGCGGAGGAGAAGCGGAAGGCTGCCGCCGACGGCAGGTACTGCCGCATCGGACTCTCGCAGCATGTCGACGGCACCGTGCAGCTCGACGCCGGACTCGACCTCGCCGACGCCCTGGCCCTCGAAGCAGCGGTCCGGGACCGGGCGAAGGCCTACGTCGACGACGGATCGACCGAGTCCCTCGACGTTCGCCGCTCGATGGCCCTCGGCTCCCTCGCCCTCGGCGAGCAGACCCTGCCCACCGACAACACCGACACCGGGAAGACACCCACGGCGCCGGCGGGGCCGGTGGGGCCGGCCCTGGTGTTGTTCGCTCACATCCCCGGCGGGGTGTTCAACCCGCTCTTCCAGGCGGGCGCCGGCTCCGTCAATGACGCCCTGGTGTCGCGGTTGGACAACCGGCACCCCGCCAAGGGCCCGATCACCACCGCGCAGGTCCGCGAGTGGGCGCGGACCGCGGCGAGCATCACGATCCGGCCGGTCCTGGACCTGGCCGAGACGATCCACTGCGACTCCTACGAGTGCTCCGACCGCCTCAAGGAACAGACCCAGCTGCGCGACACCACCTGCGTCTTCCCGTGGTGCACCAACCCCGCAGTCTTCACCGACATGGAGCACGTGATCCCGTACCCCGAAGGGCCCACCCAGACCGGGAACGTCGCCCCCGCCTGCCGCACCCACCACCGCGCCAAGACCCACATGGGCTGGGACTACGACGTCCTCGGCCCCGGGCTGTACCTGTGGACCAGTCCCCAAGGCGAGCGGTACCTGAGGTCCCACGCCGGGACCCACCCCATCGACCAGCTCCCGCCCGGGCCACCACCCGAACCCCTGCCCGAAGAACCGGACTCGACCCCGTACCCGGACCCGTCACCCCCGGCCGCAGACAACCCAGACGACCCCGACCAACCCGACGAATCACCACCCCGCAACACCACCCCACCCTTCTGACCCACTAACACTCAGCCGCAGCCATACCGCCGGACCGGGCACGCCCACCGGCGATACCGGCACGCCCGGACCTCCCCCGGCCACCGCGGCCCACCCGCTGCCGCGACCGGTCTCGTGACGCTCGCTTCGCTCGCTCCTCGACCACCGAGGGCTGACCTCCGCTTCTCGACCGCCGAAGGCTGGCCTCCGCTCGTCGACCACCGGGAGCGCCGGTACCGGCGCCCCCGCGCCCTCGGGCTCTCGACTCGCGATCCGGTGCCACCTGCTGACACCGGATCGCAACCCGACCGCCCCCGCCGGCCCGGGTCACCGGCTGCCGTGGTCGATGTGATCTGCACTCATCGGGTGCACGCAGATCGCACATCGACTCACCGCGACTGGTCTCGTGACGCTCGCTAGCGCTCGCTCCTCGACCACCGGGCCGCCGGCGCTCGGTCGTCGACCACGGGATCAACCCGCCCGGGCGCAGACCCCCGCACGTCGACCTGACCGTTTCACGCACCAGGTGCGTGAAAGTCACAGGTCGAGGTCTCGTGACGCTCGCTGCCGCTCGCTCCTCGACCCCCGGGGCCACCGCTCTCCTCGACCACCGGGGCCAGTTCCCGCTCCTCGACCACCGGGCCTGCACCCGGGCCCAGACGCACCGCGGCCGCGACCCCCGTGGGGGCCGCGGCCGCGGTGAGGAGGCTGGGTCAGGTCAGCCGTTGAAGCTGGGCTGCGACTGCGGGTTGAACCCGCCCTTGGGCTGGCGCGCGAGGGGGGTCAGGCGCGGGTCCTCGATCTTCAGCACGTCCAGGCCCTGCTGGATGTCGTTGCTGTAGATGTGGCCGCGGTACCAGTAGGCCGACCAGGAGCCACCGAGCACGAGACGGGCGTCCGAGATGGGGCCACGGTCGAACCAGCCGATCTCCTTGGGCTTGGCGGCGTTGGTGAAGTCCCAGACCGAGATGCCGCCCTGGTACCAGGCCTGCACCATGACGTCCTTGCCCTTGACCGGGATCAGCGAGCCGTTGTGGGCCACGCAGTTCTCGTTCTCGGAGTTGGTGCGCGGGATCTTGTAGTAGCTGCCGAAGTTCAGCTGGCCGCGCTTGCCGATCGAGTAGATCGCGTCGGCGCCCTTGGTCGGGCCCACGTCCGGGTTGCAGGTCGCCGCGCCGCCGCCGCCGAGCTCGTCGGTGAAGACGACCTTGGTGCCGGCGTTGTTGAAGGTCGCGGAGTGCCAGAACGCGAAGTTCTTGCGGTCGCGGACCGTCTCGGTCACCACCGGGTTGGCCCGGTCCGAGATGTCCATCAGCACGCCGTCACCCATGCAGGCGCCGGCCGCGATGTCCTTGCTCGGGTACGCGGTGATGTCGTGGCAGCCGCTCGTCGTGGAGGAGTAGTTGCCGGTCGGGTTGCCACCCTCGGGGAAGATCTTCGGCTCGCTGATCAGCTGCGCGCCCTCGGGGAACGCGCGGGTGATCTTGACGACGCTGATCTTGTCGTGCGGACGGCGGCAGTCCGGGAAGACGTTCTGCGGGCCGTAGGACGACACGTAGACGTAGACCTGCTTGCCGTTGTCGCTCGGCGCGAGGGTGTGGGTGTGCGACCCGCAGGCGGTCTCGACCGACGAGACGAACGCGGGAGCAGTCGGGTCGCTGATGTCGAAGACCCGGATGCCCTCCCAGCTCTTCTGGTCCTCCGCGGACTGGGGCAGCGAGGTGCAGGTGTCGTTGCTGCGGCTCGAGTCCACGCTCAGCACGAGCAGGTCGCCCGAGACCGAGATGTCGTTCTGCGAGCCCGCGCAGACGACCTGCGCGACCTGGACCGGGTCGGCCGGCGTACTGATGTCGTAGACGGTGAAGCCCTCGTAGTTGCCGGCGAAGGCGTACTTGCCCCGGAAGGCGAGGTCGGAGTTGTAGGCGGTCTCCGCGGCGAACGCACCCTGCTTGGGCACGTTGGCGATGAGCTCCATGTTGGCGCTCATGTCCATCTCGCCGGACGGGATCTCGGCCTGTGCGGCCGCCGAGTCGCCCGCGACGTCGCAGCCGACGCCGAAGCGGTCGGCCGCGCTGTTGAGCTGGCGGGCGAGCGCCGGCGGGCAGAAGCCGGCCGTCGAGCTGGCCGCGGCGGCGGCGTCCTCCTCGGCCGAGGCCGAGGTGAGGGCGGCGGGGACGGTCGCGGCGACGACGGCCGTGAGGAGCGCGCCGGCGAGCAGGGGGCGGCGAAGCGATGATCGCGAGGGGTGCTGAGGGTGCAGTGAGCGGTCCCGAGACACGAGGCACCGAACCTTTCCGAGAGAGTGGTGCTCTGATGGGTGGGTATGTCGTACCGTGCCCGGGAGATGAATGTAAAGACTCGGGTCCGCATTTCCTCGCTCGCCGCACTGGCCGTCGTGGCCGTCGCCGGGCTCTCCGGCTGCGCCTCCGACAGCGGGGGTGACGCCGGTACGCCGCGCGCCGCACCGTCCGCGTCGACCCCGCCGAGCCCCTCCGAGGGCGTCGTCCTCCAGCCCGGAGGGCCCGGTGAGCCGAACGCCACCGGCGACGCGGTGCAGCAGCAGGCACCCCAGCCGTGGAACGCCGAGGACGCGACCTTCGTGCAGATGATGGTCCCGCACCACAGCCAGGCCCTCGAGATGGCGGCGCTGGCGCGCACCCGCGCCGAGGACCCCGGGGTCCGGGCACTGGCGGACCGGATCGGGGCGGCGCAGCTGCCCGAGATCCGGCTGATGTCGGCGTGGATGACCGAGCAGGGCCTCGCCCCCGAGGACATGGGTGGGATGGACGGCATGGACATGTCGTCGATGGCCGGCATGGAGGGCATGCTCAGCCCCGAGCAGATGGACACCCTCGCCGCGGCGCAGGGCGCGCGCTTCGACCGCCTCTTCCTGCGCGGGATGATCGCCCACCACGAGGGCGCGGTGACGATGGCCGACGACGTCACCGTGGCCGGCAGCGCCCTCCAGGTCTCCGAGCTGGCCCTCGACGTGTCATCCGGCCAGTCCGCCGAGGTCGACCGGATGCGCGACCTGCTCCGCACCCTCTGACACCGCACCCTCTGACACCGGAACCCCTGACACCGCACGACGGGGAACGGCCCCGGGACCGTGGTCCCGGGGCCGTCCTGTCGTGCGTGCTGCGGTTGCTGCGCAGGCCTGCCGCGTCAGCGGCGGGCGGCGTCGCTGCGCGGCGTGAACGGGCGCGAGGTGCGCTCGTAGTCCGCGTTCAGCGCCTTCGTGCTGGTGCCGTAGCGCGCCGTGGCGTCGGCCATGGCGTTGGTGAACTGGTTGATCGCGCGCATGTTGACGTTGCTGATGTCGTCGCAGGCCTGGTGGTAGCAGGCGTCGTACGCCTCGCCGGCCGTGCCGCCGAACAGGGCCGCCTCCTCGTCGGTCTTGACGCCCTCGGCGCCGCTGAACAGACCACCGGCGGGGATGCCCTCGGCGATGAACGGCCCGTAGTCGCTACGACCGTTGAACTCGGTCGGGGCGGAGGCCAGGTCCTTGCCGCGGAAGTGCTTGCGGAAGGTCTTCTCGATGGCCGCGGAGCCGGCCGGGCCCTCGGGACCGCCGGTCGAGCCGTCGCCGTCGTAGACGAAGCGCGCGAAGTTCGGCGAGCCGATCATGTCGAAGTTGAGGTACATCCGGATGTCGGCGAGCGCGCCCGGGTTGTCGGCCTTCAGGTCGCTGACGTAGTGGTCGGAGCCGAACAGGCCCTGCTCCTCGGCGCCCCACCAGGCGAAGCGCACGGTGTTGCGGAAGTAGCCGCGCTCGGCGGCGGCCTCGGCCAGCTCCAGCAGGCCGGCGGAGCCGGAGCCGTTGTCGTTGATGCCGGCCCCCTCGGCCACGCTGTCGAGGTGCGCGCCGGCCATGACGACGTTGCCGCCGTTGCCGTACGGCGTCTCGGCGACGACGTTCCAGGTGCGGGCGCTCTCGGAGACCGCGTCGACCGCGACCCGGGCCACGGTGCCGTCGTCGGCCAGGTCGAGCCCGGTGGCGTAGCTGGCGCCGACGGCCGGGATGTAGTCGCCCGGCCCGCCGAGGGTGCCGTTGAGGACGCCGTCCTCGCCCTCGGTGCCGCGGTTGAAGATGATCGCGGCGGCCGCGCCGGCCTCGCCGGCGTTGGTGACCTTGTCGACGAACCCGCAGGTCCCGCGCTGCATCAGGGCGATGGAGCCCGCGGGGAAGCCCGCGAAGTCGGCGTCCTCGCAGCCGCTGGTCGAGGTCGCGCTGGGGCTCAGGTCGGTGTCGACCACGACGACCTCGGCGGTGACGTCGCCCGAGCCGGCGTACTCCATGACCGCGAAGTCCTCGTCGCCGACGTAGGTCGTGGGATCGGGCAAGACCTGCTCGAGCTCGCTCGGGGCGTTCTCCCGGAACACGTCGACGGTGAACGGCTGCACCTGCGGGCGGTAGCCCGCGTCGCGCAGCCGGTCCACGACGTAGTCCTTGCTGGCCTGGTAGCCGGGGGTGCCGGTCGAGCGGTTGCCGCCGTTGGCGTCGGAGATGGCCTGCAGGCGCAGCAGGTGCTCACGCACGCCCTGCGGCTTGGTGGCGCGCTGCAGCTGGCGCGACAGCTGGTCGGCGGACGGCCCGAGGGCCACCGACCTGTCGCTCTTCTTCTCGGCGGCCGAGGCCGTACCGGTGCCGGTGGTGCCGACCGCGGTGACGCCCAGGGCCAGACCGAGGGCCAGGCCGCCGGCACCGAGCCGGCGACGGGGGGTGAGACGTGAGGACACGATGGTGCTCCCAAGAGGTTCCAGGCCCCGAGCCGATCGGCGGGGCGGTTGCCGCAGAGTAGGGCGCGCCGCCGACACAGGCAACGGTTCTGGGTCCTCCGTCCCGAAGGTCAGTGGCCGCCGCCGAGGCGCTGGTTGACGACCCGGGTCAGCCAGCCCGGCGAGAACCGCGAGCCGAGCGACAGCGCCCGGGTCTGCAGGCCGACCGGGAAGTGGACCTGGTGGATGGCCGCACGCGGGCGGCTGGGGTGGACCGCGGCCCACACGGCGTCGGCGACCTCCTGCGGGCCGAGGCGGATCCCCAGCGAGGAGGTCGTCCCGGTCTTCAGCGTCGTGGTCATCGCGGTCTGCACGAACAGCGGCCACATCGCCACGACCCGCACCCCGTGCCGGCCCCACTCCAGGTCGAGGGCCTCGGTGAGCCCGCGGACGTAGAACTTGGTGGCGCTGTAGTTGGCGAGCTCGGGCTGGCCGTAGATCGCGGAGGCCGAGGCCATGTTGACCACGGTCGCCCGGCCGTGGGCAGCCGCGGTGGTGCGCAGGTGCTCGTACCCGGCGTGGCAGCCGTTCAGCACGCCGCCGACGTTGATGTCGACCTCGCGGCGGTGCCGCTCGACGTCCTGGTCGGCGAACCAGCCGCCGACCAGGACCCCGGCGTTGTTCACCAGCACGTCGAGCCGACCGGTCTCGCCGACCAGCGCGTCGACCGCCCCGGCGAAGGCGCCGGCGTCGGTGACGTCGAGCCGGCCCGTACGCACGGTGCCGCCGAGCCCCTCGACCTCGGTCGCCAGCGTGGCCAGGCCGGCCTCGTCGACGTCGTAGGCACCGACCGTCCAGCCCTGCCGGGCGAAGGTGAGGGCGATGGCGCGGCCGATGCCGGCGGCGGCGCCGGTGACCAGGACGGTGGATTGGCTCATGGAGAGGTCCTACCAGACCCGACAGGTCGGTGCACACGTGTCCACCGTCACCCGGCGGTCACCCCTGGCGCGCGAGCGCCCCCATCGGGTCCCACGCCGGGAGCACGAGCGGCTCCTGGTCGAGGGCCGCGCGCAGGTCGGCCGGCAGCGCGTCGCGGCGTACCGCGATCTCGAAGACGTACTCGCCGAACCACGAGTCGTTCATGGTCCAGAAGCCCTTGTCGGCCTTGTCGGTGCCCCACGAGTTCTCCACCCGCCAGCGGCGGGCGGTGGGCCCGTCGGGACCGTCGACCACGTCGACCCCGGTCAGCAGCATCGCGTGCGTCATCGCGGTCGCGTGGTGGTGCAGGCGGTCGGCCTTGGTCATCGTCGTCGAGGAGCCGTAGAGCGCGTCGTAGTCGAAGAGCGCGGCGTCCCAGTAGCCGTTCTCGGCCTCGCGCATCGGCTCGACGTCGCACCCGAACCACACCGGCTCCCCCGGCTCCCCCGGCTCCCCCGGCTGACCGTCGGCGCCCCCGACGATCGCCTCCCGCGCCAGCCGCTTCAGCACGTCCATCTCGACGTTCAGGTAGACCACCGGCGGGGCGCCGACGACGTTGCCGAGGTGCTCGACGGTGAAGGTGCGGCCGTACGGGCTGCTCTCCCGCGGGTCGTGGACCAGGCAGACGTAGTCGTCGAGCGGCACGGTGACGTAGCGCTGCGCGAACTCCTGCGGGGTCAGCTCGCCGTCGCGGTGGAAGGTCTTGTCGGTGTCGCGCCACTGCCAGGTGAAGCTGGTCGGCGGCGTGCCGAGGTGCAGGCACAGCATCCGGTGGACGACCTCGAGGACGTCGCCCTTGGCCTCGGCCAGCGCCGCCGCGTCGGCCCCGCCGGCGGCCGCGCCGCGCAGGTCGCGGGCGGCCTGGCGCAGGACGGTGGCGAGGTCGCGGTTCAGCTGGCGGGTGGAGGACGACGACACCGTCTCCGGCATCGCCGACTGGGGCACCAGGCCGTGCTTGGCGACCAGCGCGAGGAACATGTTCCACTGCCCGCCGTCCTCGGTCGGGGCCGACAGCAGGTGCGCCACCGTACGGTCGTCGACGTCGCGGTCCGCCGTGGCCAGCACCGACTCGAGCCAGTGGTTGGCCTTCTCGAGCTTGTCCCAGAACAGCGGGTAGCTCTGGCTGAGCTCGAGCTCCTTCATCCCCAGCCGCTGCGCCGCGCCGACGCGCAGCAGGTTCAGCCCGGCGAACATCCAGCAGCGACCGGACTGCTTCTGGTTGGTCGCCGTCCAGTCGTCGAGCTGGTGGCTCATCGTCCGGTCGATCGACCGGGCCAGCTGGTGGTCCAGGGCCACCTGGTCGACGTGGTTGCGGGTGACGGCGTTCTGCAGGAGCCGGTGGCGCGGGTCCGCCTCGAGCTCCTTGGTCAGCCGCTCCACCAGGTCCGGGGTGATCTCGCGCTCCATGCCGCGCACGCTACGCCGCGCGGCGCGGCCGGCAGGCGGGGCCGTCGAGCGGGACCGTCGAGAGGCAACCGCGCCGACGCGGGCACGGAACACGTCGGCAACACGACGCTGGTGGTCTGGACCGCCGCACCACCACGACGCTCGTACCGACCCCCAGGAGACCTCCGTGCCGTCCGTCCACCACCTCCACGCCGCCGACCACGACGAGCTCGCCCGCTCGATCGGGTCCCTGCTCGGGCGCCGCGCCCTGCTGCGCGCCAGCGCCGGCGGCGCGCTCGCCGGCGGGGCCCTCGCCGGCACCGCGGCCGGCGGCCCCGCCGCCGCGGCCGCCGCCGCGCCGGGCCGCCGCAAGCCCCGGATCCTGCAGCCGGGCACCGGCCGCACGCCCGGCCGCTACGTCCCCGCCAAGGCCGACGAGGTGCTGTGGGGCCGGTTGCCCAACCGCGACAGCAGCCCGGTCGCGAGCGTGCGCAGCGGCTCGGTGGTCACCCTCGACACGATCAGCCACGAGGGCCTGCTCGAGGACCAGGGCCAGGACCCACGGTCGTTCTTCGCCGACCAGGGCGTCCCGCGACGCCAGGTGCTCGACGACGCGATCGCGGTCGCGGCCACGACGCCGCACGACGGTCCCGGGCCGCACGTGGTGACCGGGCCGGTCGCGGTGCGCGGCGCCCGTCCCGGTGACGTGCTGAAGATCGAGGTGCTGCGCCTGCAGCTGCGGGTGCCGTACGGCGTGATCTCCAACCGCCACGGCAAGGGCGCGCTGCCCGGGGAGTACCCCGAGCAGTTCGTCGACGACCCGGCGGCCACGCCGTACTTCAACGAGGGCGGCAACATCAGCGTCTTCACCCGCGTCGACGGCGACCGCGCCCGGCTGCCCGGGGAGGTGCCGGTCGGGTTCCCGCTCGCGCCCTTCATGGGGATGATGGGCGTCGCGCGCGACACCTCGGCCCTGGTCGACTCGGTGCCGCCGACCGACGCCGGCGGCAACATCGACATCAACGACCTGCAGGTCGGCTCGACGCTCTACCTCCCGGTGCAGGTCGCCGGGGCGATGTTCTACAGCGGGGACCCGCACATGGCCCAGGGCGACGGCGAGGTCGCGCTCACCGCGATGGAGGGCTCGCTGCGGCCGACCTTCCGGCTCAGCGTGGTCGCCAAGGGCGAGCGCGGCGCCCCCTCGCCGGCCTTCGACGGGCCGTTCGCCGAGACGCAGCGGCACTGGGTGCCGATCGGGCTGTCCGACCCCGACGGCCCCGAGAACGGCGGCAACGAGACCAGCCTGGACGTGGCGATGAAGGCGGCGGTGCGCCAGGCGATGGCGTTCCTCACCGACGACGTGGGCCTCGCCGGCCCGGTCGCGTACGCCTACCTCTCGGCCGCCGCGGACTTCCAGTGCTCGCAGGTCGTCGACCGGACGACCGGGATCCACGCCCTGATCCGCAAGAGCGACTTCTGAGTCAGACGTGGCCCGCGAGTTGGGCCATCCGCGCCCGCAGCGCCTCGAGGTAGGCGTCACGCTGCTTCGGGGTGACCGCGGGGTCGACGCCCTTGGCGTGCTCCTCGAGGTGGCTGCAGGCCGGCAGCACGTCGATGGACAGCTTGGCCGCGCCGGCCAGCGCCCGCAGCTCGTCGAGGCGGTCGCCGAACGGCGTGCCGCTGCCCGGGGAGTAGGAGCGGACGACGTCGTCGAGGTCCTCGGCGAAGAGGTCGGCCTTGGTCACCACCACGACCAGCCAGGTGGGACGCTCCCGGCGTACGGCCATCGCGGCGATCCGGTGCGCGGTGACGGTCCAGTCCTCGAGCTCGGCGGCCAGCTGCTGCTCGCGGGTGACCGGTGCGGGCCCGGTGGTGCCGGCGGGGCGGCGGCCGGTCGCGTGGCCGTGGGCGACCAAGTGCAGGACGCCGTCGACCGGGTCGTCGTGGAAGACCTCGTCGAGGGCGCCGAGCCGGGTGGCGGCGTTCTCGCCGGGCACGACCCGGAAGCGGAACCCCTTCAGCCGCCCTCCGCGGCGCACCCTCCGCTCCAGGACCGCCGAGCCGGCCTCGGGCGTGCCGCCGGGCTGCGGGCGCCCCACCAGGTGGTCGACCAGCTCGGACTTCCCGACGCCGGTCATCCCGGTCACGGCGACGGTCGGGAACCGGTGCGACCAGACCCCGGTGACGCGCTCGCGCCCCCGGGACAGGGCGCCGGGGACCGCGCGGACGACGCGGGGGCGGGACGGGGCCACGGCTGCTCCTGGGTGAGGGGTGGTGGGTGAGGGGTGATGGGTGGTTCGGACGGCGACGGTAGCCCCACCGCCGAGGTGACGCTCGCGGACAGCCGAGATGACGGTTCCGGCGCCTCGAGATGACGGTTGCGGCGCCTCGGAGCAGCTCACCTCCCCGGTCGCGGGGTCGTCGAGGGCACACTCGCAGCATGCGCCCCGAGCCCGTCGACCCGCTCGCCCCGTCGCTGACCGGGCCGACGCTGATGAACCAGGACTGGCGCGACCTGACGTACCTGCACTGGGCGGTGCCACCGGAGCGCGTGGCGCACCTGATGCCGCCCGGCGTACGCCCCGACGTCCACGAGGGCGCAACGTACGTCGGACTCGTGCCGTTCCGGATGGTCGACGCCGGCCCCGGCCGCCGCACCAGCGTGCCGTGGGCCGGCACGTTCCTGGAGACGAACGTGCGCCTCTACTCCGTCGACGAGCGGGGGCGTCGGGGTGTGGTGTTCGTGAGCCTGGACGCCGACCGGCTGCTGGTGGTGCTGGGCGCACGAGCGGCGTTCAACGTGCCGTACCGCTGGGCGCGGATGCAGCACCACCGGGCGCCGGGCACGGGGCCGGGGCCGCAGGGCGACGTGCACACCTACACCGCGCGGCTGCGCTGGCCGGGCACGTCGGGGCGGAGCCGCGTCTCGGTACGGGTCGGGGCGCCGCGGGCCGCGGACGCGCTCGACGACTTCGTCTCGGCCCGGTGGCGGCTGCACACGGCCGTGCTCGGCCGGACCCTGGTCGTCCCGAACTCGCACGAGCCGTGGCCGCTGCACGACGCCGAGGTGGTCGACCTCGCCGACGGGCTGCTGGCCTCGGTGGGATTCGGCGAGCTGCTCGACCGGGCGCCCGACCACGTCGCGTTCAGCCCCGGGGTGCACACCGACTTCGGGCTCCCGCGGCGCTGAGGCGCCGGCGAGGTGTCCGCAAGGGTCATCTCGAGGCGCCGCAAGCGTCATCTCGGCTGTCCGCAAACGTCATCTCGGCTGAGTAGTCCTGCTCAGGAGGTCGAGTAGGACGACCCTGGGAGCGAGGGTGCGCGGTGCGACGTACTGGACCCATGGCCCGTTACGCCGACCCCGGCTCCTGCCCCGACTGCCGCACCGTGCTGCCCCACGCGCCGGCACAGTGCCCGACCTGCGCGCTGCCGCTGCGCGGCCCGACGGCCGCGGCGCTGCTCGCGACGCTGACCCGGGCCGACGAGCTGCTGGCCGTCCTGCGGGCCTCGGCACCGGTCACCGCGCCGGTGCCCGCGACCGCGGCCGGCGTCCCGGCGCCGGCACCGTCGGCGGGCCCGACCGGCCTGCGCGGCTCGTCGGTCCCCCGGGTCCTGCTCGGCCTCGGCGCCGCCTGCCTGCTGGTGGCGGCGGTCGCGTTCCTGGCCGTGGCGTGGTCGTGGCTCGGCGTCGAGGGCCGGACCGCGGTCCTGGTCGCGCTCACGGGCTCGGCCGCCACCGCGGCCGTGGTGCTGGCCCGCCGACCGCTGCCGGTCGCGGCCGAGGCGTTCACCACCGTCGCCCTCGGTCTGGTCGCCCTCGACGTGCTGGGCATGCGGTCCTCGGGCTGGCTGGGCGACCTCGGCGCCGGCGGCACGACCGCCGTGGTCGGCACCGCCTCCGGCCTGACCGCCGCCGCGCTCGTGGCCGTCACCCGCCACCGCGGGAGCGCCCCCGTGGCCGCCCAGGTCGGCACCGCGATCGGGCTGCTCCTCCTCGCCGGCGGCACCGTCGCCGGCACCGGCCACCTGACCAGCACCGCGACCGCGACCGTCCTCGCCGCGGCCCTCCTCGCCGGCCTCGCCCACCGCCTCGACCTGCACGCCGGCGCCGACGCGGCGGCGGTCGTCGCCGCCGCCTGGTGGCTCGGCCTGACCACCGTCGGTCTCGCGGACGCCGCCGCCGACCCCTCCGTGCGCGGCCTGGTCCTCGACGGTGCCGGCGCCGGCCTCCTGTCGGCCGGGCTGCTCGCCGCCCTCCCGCTGGCCCACCCCGCCGTACGCCGGTCGCGCGTCGCCGGGCCGGCCGCCGCGGCGGTCTCGGCGCTGCTGCTGACGCTGCTCGCCGTGGTGCCGCTGGCCGACGAGGGCGCCGGCGCGCTGCTGGTCGGGTGCCTGGTCGGCCTGGCGGCCTGGAGCGCCCTCGCCGTCGCCGCTGCCGCCGTCGCCGCCGCCCCCGCCCGTCGCTGGACCACGGCGATCGCGGCACCCCAGCTCGTCCTCGCCCTCCCCGCCGGGCTCGTCGCGCTCGACCTGGTCTCCTCGGCCGTCGGCAACGTGGGCCGGCTGGTCGAGCGGGTCGGCTCCCCCGGCGCCGCACCGCTCGACGCGGTGCTCGGCTCGGCCGTCACCGCCACCACCCCGGCCCTGCTGGTGCCGACCGTCTGCCTGCTCGCCCTCGCCGGCGCGGTCCACCTCCCCGCGCGGCACCGCCCGACCAGGCTCCCGGCCGTCGCCATTGCCGCCGTCGTCGCCCTGCCCGTCCCCGCCGCGGCGGTCGCCCTGGCCTGCCTCCCCGTGCCGCTCGCCCTGGTCGTCGCCGTGGCCGCGGTCCCGGCGCTGGTCGCGGCCGCCCTGGTGCTGGCCGGCCCTGGCGGACGCCACCGCACCCCCCTCCTCCTGGCTGCCACGGTCGCGGCCGGCACCGCCCTGCTCGCGGCGCTGCCCAGCGCGGCCCTGACGGCGCTCGTCCTCGTCCCGGTCGCCGCCGTCGCCGCCGTCCTCGCGCTGACCGACGAGGCCGGCACCCGGACCCGGACCGTCGCGGCCGCGTCGCTCCCGCTCGCCCTCGGCGGCCTGGCCTGGTCGGTCGCCGACGTGGTCGACCTCGCCGTCGCCGACCGCGCGCTCCCGGTGCTGCTGGTCGTCGGTGTCCTCGCGGTGCTCCGCCCGCGCCTGGCCGTCGCGCTCGGCGCCACCGCGGCCGCCGTGCCCGCCACCGTCGTCGCGCTCGCCGCCCTCGCGGCGTCGCCGGCCACCTCCGCGGTCGGCTCCGCGTCGGTCTCGCTCGCGGTGCACCTCACCCTCGCCGGCGCGCTGCTCACCGCGAGCGCCGGGCTGCACCCCTCCCGCCGGCTGCTGGCGTGGCCGGGCGGGCTGCTGCTGGCCGCCGCCACCTGGGTACGCCTGGCCGACCTCGGGGTCAGCGCCCCGGAGGCGTACACGCTCCCGACGGCGCTCGTCCTGGTCGCGGTCGGCGTGGTCCGGCTCCGCCGCGACCCTGCCGCGGCCACCCGGACGACGCTGCTGCCCGGGCTCGTCCTGGCCACGCTGCCCTCGCTGCTGGTCGTGCTGGCCGAGGACCCGGTCTCGCCGCGCGCCGCCGCCCTCGGGCTCGGCTGCCTGGTGCTGCTGCTCGCCGGTGCCCGGCTCCGCTGGAGCGCCCCCGTGGTCGTCGGCGGTGCGGCCGGCGCCGTCCTGGTCTTAGCCGAGCTGGCGCCGTACGCCGCGGTGGTCCCGCAGTGGCTCCTGCTCGCCGCCGCGGGGGCCCTGCTCACCGCCGTGGGGGTCACCTGGGAGGACCGCTCGGCCGACGCCCGCCGGGCGGCGCGCTACCTGGTCCGCCTGCGCTGACCCCGTCCCGTACGAGCGGGGCCGGCCGGCCGGTGTCCGGAAACGTCATCTCGACGCGCCGCGAGCGTCACCTCGGTGCGCCGCAAGCGTCATCTCGGCGGGTCTCCTGGGTGAGAAACGCTCTCACGTGACTGCCCTACCCTGGCTCCACGACGTGTTCCCGGCGTCGACCTGCCCCCGACGCGCCCGCCCCCCGCAGGGCCCGCCACCGACGAGGAGTTCCACCATGACCGTGCCGACCTGGGTCTGGGCCGCGACCATCGCGCTCATCCTCGCGATGCTCGTCTACGACTTCGTGTTCCACACCCGCAAGGCCCACGTGCCCTCGCTCAAGGAGGCCGCGGTCTGGTCGGCGGTCTACGTCGGCATCGCCGTGGTCTTCGGGCTCGTCGTGCTGTGGTTCGGCGGCGGCACGATGGGCGGGGAGTACTTCGCCGGCTACATCACCGAGAAGGCGCTGTCGGTCGACAACCTCTTCGTCTTCCTGATCATCATGACCAGCTTCAAGGTGCCCCGCGAGGACCAGCAGAAGGTCCTGCTCTTCGGCATCATCTTCGCGCTGATCGCGCGGACCGGCTTCATCTTCCTGGGCGCCGCGCTGATCAACCAGTTCGCCTGGGTCTTCTACCTCTTCGGGCTGATCCTCATCCTGACCGCCGGCAACATGCTCAAGGGCGAGGTCAGCGACGACGACCCGCACGACAACGAGAACTTCATGGTCAAGGTGGCGCGCAAGCTCGTGCGCACCTCGCCGGAGTTCGACGGCGACAAGCTCTTCACCGAGGTCGACGGCAAGCGCGTGCTGACCCCGATGCTGCTGGTCATGGTCGCCATCGGCGGCACCGACATCCTGTTCGCGCTCGACTCGATCCCCGCGATCTTCGGGCTCACCCAGAACACCTTCATCGTGTTCACCGCGACCGCGTTCTCGCTGCTCGGCCTGCGCCAGCTGTTCTTCCTCATCGAGGGCCTGCTCGAGCGCCTGATCTACCTCTCCTACGGCCTCGCCGCGATCCTCGCCTTCATCGGCGTCAAGCTGATCCTTCACGCGCTGCACGAGAACAACCTGCCGTTCATCAACGGCGGTGAGCCGATCGAGGTGACCGAGATCAGCACCGGCGTCTCGCTCGGCGTGATCCTCGGGCTGCTGACGGTCACCGTCGTCGCCTCGCTGGTCAGCAAGAAGGGCCGCGCCAAGGTCGCGATCGGCAACGCCCGCCGCCACGTCAACGCCTACCTCGACCTCGACTACACCACCGACGAGGCCGAGCGGGAGCGCGTCTACTGCGCGCTGGTCGAGGAGGCCGAGCAGGTCAAGTCGCTCGGCCCGGAGTCCAAGCGGATGATGCGCGACGAGACCGAGCTGATGGAGAAGATCGAGAAGGCACGCAAGCAGCACGAGGAAGCCACCGGCGCGAAGGTGGACAACCCCGCGCCGTGACCCACCCCGACGCCTGGGACCTCGGCGCGCTCCCGCCGCTGGTCCCGGTCGCACGACGGCGCCCGGTCGCCCTGGCCCAGCCCGGCACCAGCGTCGTGGCCGCGCCGTACGCCGCCGCCGAGCTCGACCTCGCCTCCCCCGACGGGGACGCGGTGGTCGGGCTCGCGGCCGGTCCGGCCGGGGGCACCCTCACCGCGCTGCGCGCGCGCCGCAGCTCCGGCCGGACCTGGCTCGAGCTCGACCACGACGGCGCCACCTCGCGCCACGAGAGCCGGCGCCACGCCCGCTCGCCCCGCGCCGAGGCGCTCGCGGTGACGCTGACCGGCTCCCTGGCGACCGCCTGGACCCGCGAGGCCGGCACCTGGCGGGCCCGGGCCGTGCTCGACCTCGCCGAGCTGCGCAGCCGCGAGCCCGCGACCACCCCGGACCCGTTCGACGCGGCGTGGCTGGCCGGGCTGCGGGCCGAGCCCGGCGCCGACCGCGCCGGCACCTTCGGCCAGCTCGGCCTGCGTGACCCGCACCTGGTCACCCACGCCGACGGCACGGCCTACGACGACGACGGGCTGCTGCTGCTCAGCGCCACCTCGGCCGGGCCGGGCGGCTTCGGGACGGGGCACACCTCGGTGTGGTCGCTCGACCCGACCACGCTGGTCCTCGCCCACCGCGGCGACCTGTTCTTCCACCGCTCCGACCGTGCCGGGGTCCTCGGCGACCACGCCACCCACGTCGTCCGCGACGGCGACCGCTGGTTGGTCGCCACCAGCACCTGGGGCGACTTCGACCTCGACCGCAACCCGCACGTCGCCATGACCCTGGCCGTCGTCCCCGCCACCACCGACCTCCTGCGCGGCAGCCACGTGCTCGACACGGTCCCGCTGCCCACCCCGGCCGGCACCGACGGGCCCGCCCCGGTCGGCACCTGGGACCCGCACCTGGTCCGCGACGACGACGGCACCTGGCTCCTCGCGTTCGTCCAGGCGACCCGGTTCTTCGTCTTCCACCCCGCCCTGGCCAGCGGCCCCGACCCCACCGACCCCACCGGCTGGACCCTGCGCGCCGCCGCCACCGCGCGGACGGCCTGCGAGGGCCCCTCCCTGCTGCGCACCACCGACGGCTGGCGGGTGCTGGCCAGCCACGGGCGCGACGGCAGGCGGGACGCCGAGGGCGCTCCGGCGACCTACCCCGTGCTCGACCTGGACCTGCACGAGGTGGGCCGGCTCGACGCGGCCTACCCGACCAACCTGCCCTGGCCCACGCTCGCCCGCACCGCGGCGGGCCCCCTGCTGATCGGCTTCGACTCCACCCCGGCCGGTGGCCCGCTGCTGGGCTACGGCACCCACGGAGACCTCGTCCTCCAGCGCCCCGCCGAGGCCTGAGGCGCACCGGCGGCGCCCGGATGAGAGGACCCTCATCCGGCTCTCACCGGCGGCTCACCGCCGGGCCCCAGGATCGTCCACGTGACGACAGACGACCGGACGGGTGGCTCACCTCAGGAGCCACCCGCCCGGCCGCTCCCGGATCCTCCCACGCCGCGGACCGGCCTCCTGGCGCGCGCCGCCGCCTCGTTGCGTCCCGGCGCCGACGACGACCCGCTGGTGGCCCAGGCCCGCGGGATGACGATCGCCGACGTCGTACGCCGGTTCTGGCCCCGGCTGCGCCCCCTGCGGGCCTGGCTGGTCCTCGGGCTGCTCCTGCTCGCCGCCGCCCCGGCGATCACCGTGGCCGAGACGCTGCTCTTCCAGCAGCTCGTGGACCGGGTGCTGGTCCCCGCCGACCCCGGCCCGCTGCTGTGGCTCGCCCTGGTCTTCCTCGGCCTCAACCTGCTCTCCGGCGTCGTCTCCGGCGCCGACGACTACCTCGGCACCTGGATCTCGCAGA
The DNA here is from genome assembly GCF_902506435.1 of Nocardioides sp. AX2bis. Classification (GTDB taxonomy): domain Bacteria; phylum Actinomycetota; class Actinomycetes; order Propionibacteriales; family Nocardioidaceae; genus Nocardioides. The sequence goes on from NZ_LR733215.1 coordinate 272,643, forward strand.
AGTTCCTCGTCGGCCTGCGCCGCGACTCCTTCGCCCACGTGCTGTCCCAGCCGTCCCTGACCCAGGACCGGCGCCGGATGGGCGACGTGCTGACCCGGCTCACCTCGGACGTCTCCGCCGTCGAGAGCTTCATGGTCGGCCAGCTGACCGTCGGCATCGGCGCGGTGCTCCAGCTGGTGTTCTCCCTCGCGGCGCTGTTCTGGCTCCAGTGGCAGCTGGCCCTGGCCTCGCTGGTCGTGGTGCCCGTCTTCTGGTGGGTCTCGACCCGCTTCGCCCGCCTCACCAAGGACGTCTCCCGCGAGCGCCGCCGCCGCGGCGGGTCCCTGAGCAGCGTCACCGAGGAGAGCCTGGCCAACGCCTCGCTGGTGCAGGGGTACGGCCGGGAGGCCGACGCCGTGGCCTCGTACCAGCGCCAGAACGAGGCCATCGCCTCCGCCGAGCTGGCCGGCAGCCGGGTCCGGGCGGTGTTCCTGCCGCTGGTCGACCTCGCCGAGCTGGCCGGGATGCTGCTCGTCATCGGGCTCGGGGTCTGGGCGCTGGCCACCGACCGGCTGAGCCTCGGCGGGCTGCTGGCCTTCCTCACGCTGCTGATCACCTGCTACAAGCCGGTCCGCGAGCTCAGCCAGCTCGTCCCCTCGCTGTTCTCGGCCACCGCCGGCGTCGAGCGGATCGTCGAGCTCCTCGACGAGCCGGCCGCCGGCGACCGGCCCGGCGCGACCCCGCTCCCGGCCCCGGTGCCCGGCGCCCCCCGCGGCGGCGTCGAGCTCCGCTCCGTCTCCTACACCTACCCCGACGCCGCCTCCCCCGTCCTGGACGGCCTCGACCTCGTCGTGCGCCCCGGCGAGCGGGTCGCCCTGGTCGGCCCGAGCGGCACCGGCAAGTCCACGGTGGCCCGGCTGCTCACCCGCGCCCTCGACCCCGACGCCGGCCACGTGCTCCTCGACGGCCACGACCTGGCCGACCGCACCGCGACGTCGGTCCGCGGCGCGGTCACGATCGTGCAGCAGGAGCAGCTGATGCTGGACGCCAGCGTCCACGACAACATCGCGTTCTCGCGTCCCGACGCCACCCGCGCGGAGGTCGAGGCCGCCGCGCGCGCCGCGGACGCCCACGACTTCGTGACCCGGATGCCGCAGGGCTACGACTCCCGGGTCGGCCAGCGTGGACGCAGCCTCTCCGGCGGCCAGCGCCAGCGCCTGGCCCTGGCCCGGGCGCTGCTGCGCGAGAGCCGGCTGCTCGTGCTGGACGAGCCCACGACCGGGCTCGACGAGGCCACCAGCCGGCGCCTGCTCGAGGCCGTGCTGCGCGGACCCGGCGACCACGCCGTGCTGCTGCTGACCCACGACGCGGTGGCGCTCGAGTACGTCGACCGGGTGATCGACCTCGCGGCCGACCCCGCCACGCCGACCACCCCNGCTCGGGTACGCCCTCGAGCCGGCCGCCCGCCTGGCCCTGATGGAGGCGGTCTCCCACGCCGCGGCCGAGATCACCGCCGAGATGGCCGGCGGCGGGGGAGCCGCGGGAGGCGGCGGCACCGCCGCGGTGTCGTCGTGCACGACGAAGTCGAGGTCGCGGCCGTCGAGGCGCACGTCGACCCCTCCGCCGGCCATCTCGGCGGTGATCTCGGCCGCGGCGTGGGAGACCGCCTCCATCAGGGCCAGGCGGGCGGCCGGCTCGAGGGCGTACCCGAGCCGCTCGGCCACCGCGTGGGTCTGCTCGTCGGCCCCGGCGGCGGCGAGGAGGTCGCGGCGCAGGCTCTCGACGTACGGGGTCAGGTCCATGACGCCACTGTGACACCAAAATGGCGTCAACACAAGGGAGGATGACGTCGCGATGCCGCCACGGCGGTACCGGGGTGAGGGGCGCAGGGGTCGGATGGGGCAGAAGGTCCTACTGGGGTCTTGCGCAACCTCTCGTCCGAGGTGTGGACTCCTCCGGTGCTGCCCGTCATCCCCCAGGCCACGATCATCTCGGCGAGCTTCGTCGACTACCTGATCGTCGCGCTGTACTTCGCCGTCGTGCTCGGGATCGGCGTGCTCGCGCGCCGCCAGGTCTCGGACTCCGTGGACTTCTTCCTCTCCGGCCGCTCGCTGCCGGCCTGGGTCACCGGCCTGGCCTTCATCTCCGCGAACCTCGGCGCCGTCGAGATCATGGGGATGTCGGCGTCCGGGGCCGAGTTCGGCCTGCCCGCGACGCACTACTTCTGGATCGGCGCGATCCCCGCGATGCTGTTCCTCGGCGTCGTGATGATGCCGTTCTACTACGGCTCCAAGGTGCGGTCGGTGCCCGAGTTCATGCGCCGCCGCTTCGGTACGGGCGCCCACCTGGTCAACGCGCTCTCGTTCGCGCTGGCCCAGCTGCTGATCGCGGGGGTGAACCTCTACCTGCTCGGCAGCATCATCCAGGCGATGCTCGGCTGGAACCTCTACCTCTCGCTGGTCGTGGCCGCGATCGTCGTGCTGTCCTACATCACCCTGGGCGGGCTGAGCGCGGCGATCTACAACGAGGTGCTGCAGTTCTTCGTGATCGTGGCCGCCCTGCTGCCGCTGACCCTGATCGGCCTGCACCGCGTCGGTGGCTGGGGCGGGCTCAAGGACAAGATCACCGAGGCCGCCGCGAGCAACCCGGCCTCGGCGACCGCCTCGGAGCAGCTGAACTCCTGGCCGGGCAACGCCCTGTCGGGCTTCTCCAACGACTTCCTGTCGGTGGTCGGGATCGTCTTCGGCCTCGGGTTCGTGCTCTCCTTCGGCTACTGGACCACCAACTTCGTCGAGGTCCAGCGCGCGATGGCCTCCAACTCGATCTCGGCCGCCCGCAAGACGCCGATCATCGGGGCCTTCCCCAAGATGTTCATCCCGTTCGTCACGATCGTGCCGGGCATGATCGCCGCCGTCCTGGTCTCCGAGATCGCCGACCTCAAGGCCGGCGAGACCGTGGCCGGCGGGGCCGAGGGGACGGTGCAGTACAACGACGCGCTGCTCTACCTGATGCGCGACGTGCTGCCCAACGGCCTGCTGGGCCTGGCGATCGCCGGCCTCCTCGCCGCCTTCATGGCCGGCATGGCCGCGAACATCTCGGCCTTCAACACGGTGCTGTCCTACGACCTGTGGGAGCAGTACGTCGTCAAGGACCGCTCCGACGACTACTACCTGCGCGTGGGCCGGTGGGCCACCGTCGTGGCTGCCGTGGTGGCGATCGGCACCGCGGTGTTCGCCTCCGGCTTCAGCAACATCATGGACTACCTCCAGGTGCTGTTCGGGTTCTTCAACGCCCCGCTCTTCGCCACCTTCATCCTCGGCATGTTCTGGAAGCGGATGACCCCGACCGCCGGCTGGGTCGGCCTGGTCGCCGGCACCCTGTCGGCGGTCCTCGTCGCGTTCCTGTCCGAGGACGCCTTCGGCGCGGCCAGCCTGGGCGTGATCCCGCTGGGTGGCCAGGGGGCCGCGTTCGTGGCGGCCGCGACGGCCTTCGTCGTCGACATCGTGCTGAGCATCGTGGTGTCCCTGGTGACCAGGCCCAGGGACCCGGCCGAGCTGCGGGGCCTGGTCTACTCGGAGACGCCCAAGGAGGACCTGGTCGACGCCGAGGAGGCCGGCTACCCCTGGTACCGCCGCACCATGCCGCTGGCCGGCATCGCCCTGGTGATGGTCATCGCCCTGAACTTCGCCTTCTGAGGAGGACGACATGAACGACGAGCAGTCCGCAGCCCCGGTCGACCCGACGATGTCCGACTCGGAGAAGGCCGCCTTCGAGCAGCGCACCCACACCGCCGGTGCGTTCGACATCCGCAACGTCATCGGCGGCCTGATGGCCGTCTACGGCGTGATCCTCACCGTCACCGGTCTCTTCACCGAGAGCACGCCGGAGGTCGCCTACGCCGACGACTACAACAGCAACCTGATCGCCGGGATCGTGCTCCTGGTCGTGGGCGTCGGCTTCGTGGTCTGGGCCCGGCTCCGCCCCGTCGTGGTGCCGGTGCAGAAGGACGACACCGCCGGGCGCTGACGGTCGGCCGACCCCAGCACACGACAGCAGCGGATCACTGCCACCAGGTGGCAGTGATCCGCTGCTGTCATGGCGGGGTGACGAGGTCGTCCACAGGCTGGTCGCCTGGGCCTGGCGCCGGCCCCACCGCGGGGCGCAGGCTGCCCGTCGTGGACGAGTCGCCCGAGGTCGTACGCGCGCTGCTCCGGCGGCAGGACGGCGTCCTGGCGCGCCGCCAGGCCCTGCAGGCGGGGCTGGACGCGGCCGACGTGCGGCGGATGCTGCGCGGCCGCACGTGGACCACCCTGCTGCCCGGGGTCTACGTCGACCACACCGGCCGACCCTCCTGGACCCAGGACGCCTGGGCGGCCGTGCTCGCGACCTGGCCGGCCGCGCTCCAGGGCACGTCGGCGCTCCGGGCGTTCGACGGTCCGCCCCCGCGGGAGGGTGGTCCGGCACGTCCGACCATCCACGTCGCGGTCGCCCGCCGCCGGGCCAGGCCCGCCCCGCTGGCCGGAGTGGTGGTCCACCAGGTCGCCCGCCTCGACGAGACCGTGCTGTGGAACCTCGGACCACCGCGGCAGCGGTATCCCGACGCGGTGCTGGACGCGGCCGCCGCGGCCGGCACGGAGCTGGACCGGGTCGCGGTGCTGGCGCGGGCGGCAGGCTCCCGGCGTACGACCGTCGCGCAGGTGGTCGCCGCCCTGGCGCACCGCACGCGGTACCCGCGTCGCCGCTGGACCGAGGACGTGCTGCGCGACGCCGCGGCCGGCACCTGCTCGGTGCTCGAGCACCGCTACCTCGTCGGGGTGGAGCGCGCCCACGGCCTGCCCCGTGCCCGACGACAGCAACGGGAGGCGGGGGTCACCGGCGTCGTGTACCGCGACGTGGCCCTCGGTGCCGCCGTCGTCGAGCTCGACGGCCGCCTCCACCACGACGACCCGGTGGCCCGGGACGAGGACCTGGAGCGTGACCTGGACGTGGCGGTCTCGGGGCGGGCGACCGTCCGCCTGGGCTGGGGCCAGGTCGTGGGCCGGCCGTGCCGGACCGCGACCAAGGTGGCGGCCTTCCTACGGCAGCACGGGGTGGAGGCGTACGCCCGTCCGTGCGGTCCGGGCTGCCCGGTCGGTCGGCGACCCGGGTCGGAGCTCGCCGCATGACAGCAGCGGATCACTGCCACCTGCTGGCAGTGATCCGCTGCTGTCATGCCGGCGGGACTCAGAGGTCGAAGAGGCTGCTCGACCCGCTGATGTCGGCGTCGGTACGCGGCTGGTGCTGCTCGCCCGACGAGGCCGGCTGCGCGGGTGCCTCGGGCGCCTCGGGCGCGGCGGGTGCCTGGGTGGGCTCCGGGGCGGCTGCTGCGTCCTCGGCGACCCGCCCGTCGGCGACCTGCTCCTCCACCTCGGCGGCCCGGGCCTCGGCGTCGGCCTCGGTGATCCCGGCCTCCGCGGTCTCGGCCTCGATGGCCTCGGCCGTGGCGGTCTCGGTGTCCCCGTCGACCGCGCTCGGCGCCGAGGCGGCCGGGGCGGCCGGCTCATCGTCGGGGGCCACGGACGTCGGCGCAGGCTCCGGCGTCGCCGCCGGAGCGGGTGCAGCCGGAGCCGGGTCGGCGGGGGCCTCGAGGTCGAACAGCGACCCGCCCTCGGGGATCTCGATCGACCGTGCCGGCGTGACGGCCACCGGGGCCGGGGCGGCCTCCGCTGCCGGGGCTGCGGGCGCGGGCTCCGGCTCGCTGGTGGCGGGCTCGGGCACGACCTCCTCGGGCTCGGCCGCGACAGCGGGCTCGGGCGCGACAGCCGGGGCTGCTGCTGCGACGGCGGCGGCCGGTGCGGCGATGTCGAACATCGAGCGGCGGGCCGGATCGGTCGGCCGGGCGGCCGGCTCAGCGGCCGGGGCCGGGGCCGAGGCTGCTGCCGCGACGGTGGCGGCCGGTGCAGCGATGTCGAACATCGACCGGCGGGCCGGGTCGGTCGTCCGGGCGGCAGGCTGGGCTGCCGGTTGGGCGGCAGGCTCCGGGGCCTTCGCTGCCGGCGCCTCCGCCGGTGCGGGCTCCGCCGCCGGCGTGGGCTCCGGTGCCGGTGCCGCCGCCGGTGCGGCTGCGGCCGGGGCCGGGGCGGGCTCGTCGGCCGTCAGGTCGAACAGCGAGCCCCCGGACCCCAGGTCGGCGGCAGGCTGGGCGGCAGGCTTCGCGGCAGGCTGGGCCGGCTCCGGAGCAGGCGCGGCCTTCGCCGCCGGCTCGTCCCCACCCAGGTCGAACAGCGATCCGCCACCCAGCCCCTGCTCCGCAGGCTTGGCAGCAGGCGTTGCAGCAGGCGTCGCGGCGGGCTCCGTGGGCTTCTCGGCGGCGGGCGCCGGGGCGGCCGCCGCGGGCTCGTCGCCCCCACCGAGGTCGAAGAGGGACCCGCCGGAGGACGTCGGCTCGGCGGCCTTCGCCTCGGCCGGCACCGACTTCTCCGAGGAGGCGGTCTCCGGCTTGTCCGCCGCGGGCGCCTCGACCGAGGTCTCCGCGGGGGTGTCGAAGAGCGAGGACCCGCCGCTGGCCTTGGCCAGAGGCCCGGCGTCGGCGGTCCGGGTGATGGACTCCTCGGTGCGCATCTGGTCGTCGGGGCTCGGCTCGGCGTGGGTGGCCTCGTCGTCGCGGACCAGCGTGTCGGTGCCGCCGCCGGACGCGGCCGCGGTGGCCGTACCGGCAGTGGCGGGGGCTGCCGCGGGGGCACCGCCCGGGGCCAGCTTGGTCGCCTGGACGCCCTTGACCGAGGCCAGCAGCATCTGGGCCACGTCGAGGACCTCGACCTCCTCGCGCGCGTCGCCCTTGTCCTGGGCGGCGGTGAGGCCGTCGGAGAGCATCACGCGGCAGAAGGGGCAGCCGACGGCGATCTGGTCGGCGCCGGTGCCGATGGCCTCGTTCGTGCGGTTCATGTTGATCCGCTCGCCGATGTTCTCCTCCATCCACATCCGCGCGCCGCCGGCGCCGCAGCAGAAGGAGCGCTCGGAGTTGCGCTCCATCTCCACGACCTCGGCGCCGGGCAGGATCTGCAGGAGCTCGCGCGGCGGGGAGTAGACGCCGTTGTGGCGCCCGATGTAGCAGGGGTCGTGGTAGGTGATCGAGCGCTTCGCGGCGCCCGCGCCCTCGGCCACCGGGGTCAGCCGTCCCTCCTTCACGAGCCTGTTCAGCAACTGCGTGTGGTGCACGACCTCGAGCTCGATGCCGAGCTCGCTGTACTCGTTCTTGAGGGTGTTGAAGCAGTGGGCGCAGGTCGAGACGACCTTCTTGACCTTCGCCTCCTTCATCGTCTCCACGTTCTGCTGGGCCAGGCCCTGGAAGACGAACTCGTTGCCGGCACGACGGGCCGGGTCACCGGTGCAGGTCTCGCCCGTGCCGAGCACGCCGAAGGTCACGCCGGCCATGTCGAGCAGCTCGGCGACGGCGCGCGTGGTCTTCTTCGCGCGGTCCTCGTACGCCCCGGCGCAGCCGACCCAGAACAGCCACTCGACCTCGTCGAGCGACTCGATGTCCTTGCCGACGACCTTGACCTCGAAGTCGAGACCCTTGGTCCAGTCCAGGCGCGCGGAGGCGTTCATGTTCCACGGGTTGCCCTTGTTCTCCAGGCCCTTGAACAGCCCGTTGAGCTCGGCCGGGAAGTTGGACTCGACCAGCACGGCGTAGCGGCGCATGTCGATGATGTGGTCGACGTGCTCGATGTCGACCGGGCACTGCTGGACGCACGCACCGCAGGAGGTGCAGTTCCAGAGCACGTCGGAGTCGATGACCGCGGCGCCGCTCTCGGGGTTGTAGAACCAGTCGTCGCCGGTGTCGCCGACCAGGGGACGCTCGACCTCGCGGGTCAGGGTGTCGTTGCCCTCGAGCAGTGCCGCGCGGTCGCCCTCCTCGGCCTGCAGGTACGGCGCCTTGGCGTACGCGTGGTCGCGCAGCGCGGTGATCAGCAGCTTCGGCGACAACGGCTTCTCGGTGTTCCAGGCCGGGCACTGGCTCTGGCAACGACCGCACTCGGTGCACGAGGTGAAGTCGAGGAGGCCCTTCCAGCTGAAGTCCTCGACCTTGCCCACGCCGAGGACGGTGTCCTCGTCGAGCTCCTCGAGGTCGTCCAGGCTCACGGGCTGGCCGGCCGACGTCAGCGGCTTGACCCGGCCGAGGGCCAGCGAGCCGTCACCCTCGCGCTTGAACCAGATGTTGAAGAAGGCGGTGAAGCGGTGCCAGGCCACGCCCATGGTCAGGTTCAGCGAGACCACGATCATCCAGGTGAAGGAGATGACGATCTTCAGCATCGCGACCAGGAAGATCAGGTTCGCCAGGGTGCTCTCCGAGAGCCCGGAGAGGGCCTCGCCGATCCAGAAGGTCAGCGGGAAGTGGAAGGCCGAGGCGAGGTCGTCGCCCTCGACGGCCGCCAGCGCGTACTCCAGGCCGCGCAGCATCACGATGCAGACGCCGACCCCGAAGATGACGGCCTCGACGAAGTAGCCCTGCCACATGCTCGAGCCGTACATCCGCCCGCGGGCGCCGCGCACCCGCTCCTTGGGCCGCGTGACGCGGTAGGAGAACAGGCCCACGATCGCGGCGAGCATCACCCAGGTGAAGAGCTCGGTGGCCCACTCGAAGAGGAAGAAGTGCCCGATGAACGGGAGCACAAAGTGCGGGTCGAAGAGCTGCCCGAACGCGGTGACCAGGGTCAGGAAGAGCAGCCCGAAGCCGGTCATCACGAACCAGTGCGCCCCCCCGACCCAGGTCCACTGCAGCATCCGGGTGTGCCCCAGCGACTCCTTGACCAGGGTCAGGGAGCGCCCGACCGGGTTGTCGGTGCGCGACGTCGGCGTGCCGGTGCGCACCACCGCGACCATGGCCGCGATCGCCCGCACGAACAGGGTGGTGCCGACGGCGGCGATCGCCAGGGAGACCACGATGGCCACGATCTGCATGCGGGTGTGCTCCTCGTCCTCGAGCGCGTCCGGAGGACGTGCGCTGCGAGCCTAGGTCCGACGGCGGCGGCCGTCAGTCCCCTGGCCCGGTGAGGAATATCCTACTTGGCGGTAACTTCACCCGCGGTCGGGGTGCGAGGACGTCCCGGTACCGGGAGCGCCGGGGACCCCGGGCGCCTCGGGGGTGCTCGGAGCGGCGCGGTGCGTGCCGTCGGCGGGCGTCCGCGGGTCGTTCGTCGTGTCCATGGGCCGGGTCTGCGGTGCCGCCTCCGGCGTCTGCGGGCTGTAGTCGTCGCGGCGCTGGTTCACGTCGGGGTCGATCCGGTCGGCCTCGCGGACACGGTCCTCGATCCGGGCCTCCTCGGTCTGGTGGCCCAGCCGGGCCTGCTGCGCGCGCTGCTCGGCACGGGCGGCCTCCTGGCGGGCGATCTCGGCGTCGGCCTCGGCGCGCTGGGCCTCGGCCCGGCTCCGCTGGGCGTCCGGGGTGCCGGCCGCCGCCTGCTGCCGCAGGTGCCCTGCCTTCTCGCGGCGGGCCGTGGCCTTCTTCTTGCGCGCGGCCAGGGCGACGGCGATCGCCGCGGCGATCAGCAGGACGACGACGACCACGATGATGACGATGGTGGTGGTGCTCATGAGGGACCTCTCGACAGGGGGAAACCCTCAACCTGTCAGACGGGCGAGGGGGGACACCCACACCCGCCGGGGGGACCCTGCCGTGGTCAGACCGCCGCCTCCTGGGTCGCCACGGCCGTGCTCAGGGCGCGGGCCAGCCGCTGGACCTCCTGGCCCAGGCGCCCGCTGAGCACGTTGGTCGGCTCGCGCCGGTGCGTGAGGGCGACGGCGGCGGGCAGGCCGTGGGGCAGGCCGCTCACGGGGGCGGCGACACCGGCCAGGCCGGGGCGCATCTCGTTGTCCTGGACCGCGAAGCCCTGGCGGCGTACGCGCTCCAGCACCGCCTCGAGCGCGGCCAGGTCCCGTGGTCCACGGGGCTGGCCGTCGTCGAAGGCGGCCGGTGCGGCGTAGAGAGCCCGCAGACGCTCGAGGGGGGTGGCGGCGAGGATCGCGCGGCCCGAGGCGCACAACCGGGCGGGGAGCCGGGTCGGGCGGGTCAGCAGGGGCGGCATCTGGGTGCCGCGCTCCTCGTGCAGGACCACGATCTCGCGACCCTGGCCGACCGCGAGGTACGCGGAGACGCCGAGCCGGTCCACGAGCATCGCCAACGGGGTGCGGGCCACGCGCACGAGCAGGTCCTGGCCGGCGAACCCGAGCCCGACCTCCTGGGCGCCGAGGCCGAGGCCGAAGCGGTGCTCGGCGGCGAAGTGCACGACGAAGCCCTCGTCGACCATGGTGCCGAGCAGGTGGTAGGCCGTGCTGCGGGGCAGGTCGCAGGAGCGCGCGATGCACTCCAGCGAGACCGGCGTCTGGTGGTCTGCGAGGAAGCGGAGCACGCGCAGGGTCCTGGTGGCGGACGGGACGTGGCTGACCGACATGGTGATCACCGTGGAAGTCTTGGAGAGGTGGGAAGCAGCCGCCGGGGTCCGGGACGGCCGGGGGGGACCGGGGCGCGCCGTCGTGCTGGGCGCGCCCCGGTCCGGGGGGTCAGCGTCGGATGACGCCCTTGCCGATCTTGATCCGCGACACGGCGAGGTCCACGGTGGCGAGGTCGCCCTCGACCAGCTGGATCCGCAGGCCGATGACCTCGATGCCGTTGCGCGACTTCGTCACGACCTGGGGCGTAATCGAGGCCAGGCCCGGGATCTCGAGGGTGTCACCGGGCGACGGGAGCTCCTGCGCCTCGCCGTTGGCGATGATCCGGGCGACGCCCGAGGTGGCCTTCTTGGTGACCTTGCCGCCGACCCGCTTGGCCTGGGCCTTCGAGAAGATGCCGTCGATCTGGAGGGCGCCGTCGGCCAGGGAGATGTCGGCGACGTTCGCGCGCTCGAAGCCGCTGGCGCTCTTGGCCCGGTTGTTGCTGCGCTGGGCCACCTCGAGGGCGCCCACGTCGACCTGGCCGCCGAGGTCGACCCCGGCGAGGGCGCGCTCCTCGAGCTTGCCCTTGGTGCCGACGCACGGCATCTGGAGCAGGGGGTTGCGACCGATCTTGACGTTGTCGTCCACGGCGGTGCCGCGGAGGCCGGCGGCGAAGCCGCTGAAGATACCGGTGCGCACGCCGCGCTCGATGCGGGCGCGGGCGTTGCCGACGGTGACCTTGGTGTTGGACGGGATCAGCGTGACCTTGAGGCTGCTGGCGAAGGCCTTGGCGACGTCGCCGTTGTCGCGCGTGAGCGGGCGTCCCAGCTCGAGGGTCACCAGACCGGGGATGGTGACCGGCTGCTGGGGGCTGGGGGCCGGGAAGGTCTGGGCGGGCAGCCCGCCGGCGGGCTGGAAGGTGATCCGGCCGATGTCGATCTTCGTCGAGGCGTTGAGCTTGCCCTTGCGGGACTCGGTGCGCGCGGTGGAGGTGAGGCCCTTGATGGAGGCCGAGCCGAGCGGGGTGTCGATCAGCGTGATGTCCGCGATGGTCTCGCGGGCGACCGAGGCGTACAGGCCCTTGGCCGGCTTCGCGATCGTGGAAAGAGCCGTAGTGGCGGCGCCGACGCTGAGCGAGGTGCCGGGCACGGTGGCGTCGGCGATGTTGTTGCCGCGGCGGATGTTGCCGAGGTTGGTGCAGCTGAGCACCTTGCCGGCGGTCTTGGCGGAGTCCGCCGGGACGTCGCCGCCGATCAGCTTGGTGCCGAAGCCGGAGGCGTAGAAGGCGAACGGGGTGGGCTTGACCTTGGCCTTGGCAGCCGAGGCAGGAGACGCGCCGCCGGCGTAGGCCAGGCCCAGCAGGGCTAGTGAGAGCAGCAGAACGGTGAGACGTCGCACGGGGGATCCTCCTCGGGTCGGCCGTGCGGGGGCACGGCCAAGGGCTGATCAGAGGAGTGGTCTCCTCTGAGCAGACCGTAGGTCCCAGGTCCCGTGCCGTCAGGGGTTCTTCCTCCAAGTCCCGGTGACGAGACAAGAGCGGGCTGAAGCACCCTCAGGGATGAGGGAGGTGCCCCGCGCCCGGTCGGCCGGAGGAGGCGTCAGCGGCCGGTCGACACCGCGTCGTGCAGCGCCAGCGTGCGGCGCGCGGACTCTACGTGGAGGTTCTCGACCATCCGGCCGCGGTAGGTGACCACACCCGAGCCGGCCCCCTGCTCCCAGGCCTCGAGGACGCCGTGGGCGTCCTCGACGGCCTCCGGGGAGGGTGAGAAGGCCTCGTTGGCCCCGGCGACCTGGCCGGGGTGGATCAGGGTCTTGCCGTCGAAGCCCATCTCGCGGCCCTGGCGACACTCGGCGAGGAAGCCGTCGGTGTCCTTGACGTCGTTGTAGACCCCGTCGAGGATCACCCGCCCGGTCGCCCGGGCGGCCAGCAGCGCGAGGGAGAGTCCGGTCAGCAGGGGGCCACGGCCGGGGACGTGCTCGGCATACAGCTCCTTGACCAGGTCGTTGGTGCCCATCACCAGGACGGTGAGGCGCTCGGAGGCGGCCGCGATCTCCTCGGCGTGCAGCATCGCGCGCGGCGTCTCGACCATCGCCCACAGGGTCGTGCGGTCGGGGGCGCCGTGGCGCTCGAGGGCGTCGGCGAGCGCGTGCACGGCGCCCGCGCTGTCGACCTTCGGCACCACGATCGCATCGGGGCCGGCCGCGCAGGCCGCGGCGAGGTCGTCGTCGTGCCAGGCCGTGTCGGCGCCGTTGACGCGGATCGTCAGCTCCCGGTGCCCGTACGCGCCCGAGCCGGCCGCGGCGCAGGCGGCCTCGCGGGCCGCGGCCTTGGCGTCGGGGGCCACGGCGTCCTCGAGGTCGAGGATCAGGGCGTCGCAGTCGAGGTCCTTGGCCTTCTCCAGCGCCCGGGCGTTGGAGGAGGGCATGTAGAGGACCGAGCGGCGGGGGCGGAGCAGCTCCTGCTCGCCGGCGCTCACGCCGACGCCCCGGCGGCCGGGATGGCGTCGTACTGCGCCTTGAGGTCGGGGTCGATCGCGCCGAGCTGGTCGGCGAGGTCGACCATCACCAGGCACTGCTTGAGGGACGCGTCGTCCTCCATCTTGCCGTCGAGCATCACCGCACCGGTGCCGTCGCCCATCGCGGCCACCACCCGGCGGGCGTGGGCGACGTCCTCGACGCTCGGGCTGAAGACGCGGCGCGCGATGTCGACCTGCTTGGGGTGGAGGGTCCAGGTGCCGACGCAGCCGAGCAGGAAGGCGTTGCGGAACTGGTCCTCGCAGGCCACGGTGTCGGCGATGTCGCCGAACGGGCCGTAGTAGGGGGAGAGGCCGTGCATCGCGCAGGCGTCGACCATCCGGGCGATCGTGTAGTGCCACAGGTCCTGCTGGTAGGTCGTCCGGGCGGCGCCGATCGCCTCGGGGCTGCCGTCGGCGGGGTCCTGGCGGACGAGGTAGCCCGGGTGGCCGCCGCCGACGCGGGTGGTCTTCATCCGCCGATCGGCGGCGAGGTCGGCCGGGCCGAGGGAGAGCCCCTGCATCCGGGGGCTGGCCGCGCAGATCTCCTCGATGTCGGCCACGCCGCGCGCGGTCTCGAGGATCGCGTGGACCAGGATCGGGTGGTCGAGGCCGGCCTTGGCCTCGAGCTGGGCCAGCAGCCGGTCGACGTAGTGGATGTCCTCCGCGCCCTCGACCTTGGGGACCATGACCACGTCGAGCTTGTGCCCGATCGCGGGCACCAGGGTGGTCAGGTCGTCGAGCGCCCAGGGGCTGTCGAGGGCGTTGACCCGGGTCCACAACTGGCTGCGTCCGTCGGGCCCGCCGAGGCCCTCGGTCTCCTGCGCGATCCGCACCAGGCCCTCGCGGGCGGCGACCTTGTTGTCGGCCTTGACGGCGTCCTCGAGGTTGCCGAGGAGGACGTCAACGGTGCCGACCATCCCGGGCACCTTGCCGGCCATCTTGGCGTTGCTCGGGTCGAAGAAGTGGATGGCGCGGCTGGGCCGGGCCGGGACCTCGCGGACCGGCATGGGCGCACCCACGGCCAGCGGGCGGAAGAAGTCCTTGGCGCTGCGTGACATGGCGCGGAACCTAGCAGCGCGGCGGGGTGCGCGGCTGTGACCGATCTAACCGGGCGGCTCCCTCAGCGGGCGCGCCGCTGCCACCACCGGCGCCGCGGGGGTCGTGCGGCGTCCTCGGCGGCGCGGCGGGCGGCCAGCTCGGCGGTCCGGGCGGCCCGGCGCCCGCGCCAGCCGGCGAGGGTCTCCTCGACGTCGCGCGGCATCGTGATCAGCGGCGGGGTGCCGTCGGCGGGGGTGTAACGGGCCCGGATGACGCGGGCGTTGAACTCCTCGACCTCGCGCCGGACCTCCCTCTCCACCGCCAGCGCGTCCAGCCGCTCGTCGAGCGCCGCGTCGTCCTTGCGCAGCTGCAGGCTGGCCGGCAGGACGGTGATGTTCTCCCGCTCGACCAGCCGCTTGAGCCACCAGTCCGGGTCGTGCGACTGGCCCAGGTCCCGGATCGGCCGTCCCGCGCCGGGCAGGTCGTCGAAGTCGCCGCGCTCCATCGCGATCCGCAGCTGCTCCTCGACCCAGGTCTGCTGCTGCTGGATCCGCATCGCGGCGGCGGACCGCCCGGTCCGGGCGTCCTTGTGCGAGGAGTGACGCCCGCGCTGCTCGTCGCCCTCGGCGCGAGCGAGGCGGTCACCGAGGTCGAAGTCGTCGGGAGCCTGGCTCATCTCGCGTCCAGCCTACGACGGCCGCCGCCCCGGGCAACCCCCGCCGAGGTGACGCTTGCGGACAGTCGAGGTGACGCTTGCGGACAGCCGAGGTGACGCTCGCGGACAGCCCTCCTCACCCGCCGGCGGCCAGGCCGGGCAGGACGAGGAAGCGGCCCGACGCGACCCACCAGGCGACGTCCAGCGCCAGCACCCCGCCGGCGAGCACCAGCGCCAGCGTCCCGGCAGCCGCCAGCAGCGGGCGCCAGCGGGCGAGGACGCGCTGGAACCACGCCACCGCCCCCTCGTGCCGTCCCCGCAGCACGGCCGCGGCGAGGACGACGAGCGGCAGCTGGCTGACCACGATCCAGAGCACGTGGGCGGTCACGGTGGTCGCTGCGGAGCCGTCGCGACCGGCCAGCACCACCAGCGCGACGAAGGTCGGGTCGAGCACGGCAGTGAGCGCGAACCCGGCGCCCAGGACCGCCAGGCCGGCCCCACCCGTACGGCCCCCGCCCGGCCGCGGCGGGCGTGCGTCGGGCCGGCGCCACCGCACCGCCGCCCACGACAGCAGCGCCACCGCGACCGACAGCTCGATCAGCGCCGCAGCGCCGTCCGGCGGCACGAGCCGGGTCCAGGCGAACCCGTCGAGCTGCCTGCCCAGCGTCATGGACAGCAGCACGCCCCACCCGGCGGTGCCGAGCAGCACGACGGCGGCGAAGACCAGCACGTGCCGTTCGCGTGCGCCTGCCGCGAGGGCCGCGACCGCGATCGCGGCGCCCGCCGGGTCCAGCCCGGCCACGCCGAGGGTCGCGGCGGCAAGGAGCACGTCGAGCACGCACGCAGGCTAGCGACCACTCAGCCAGGCCGACTCCCACGACCGGCTGGGGTGACGAGGTCGGGGCCGGCTGTCCGGAACGGTCATCTCGAGGCGCCGCGAGCGTCATCTCGGCTGTCCGCGAGCGTCATCTCGGCCAGGAGCCGCGGTGGACGACCTCGTCGGGGGGACGGCGGCGGCGGCGCGAGGGCGACCCCGCGGCGGTGGCGGCGCTCGCGGTCGGGTCGGGGTGGCCCAGGGCGACCACGCCGACCGGCTCGTGGTCGTCGGGGATCGCGAAGGCTGCGCGGACGGCGTCGTACCGCTCCCGGGGGATGCCGAAGAAGCAGGCGCCGAGGCCCTCGTCGACCGCCGTCAGCAGGACCAGCAGCGAGGCCATCGCGGTGTCGAGGTGCCAGTAGGGCATCGCCCAGCGGTCGGGGTCGCGGTCGGTCCAGCCCTTGTCGGGCTCGGCGTAGCGGTCGAGGTAGGCCGCGCGGCTGCTGCACGGCACGACCAGCACCGGCGCGGTCATCATCCCCGCGAGCCAGCGCCCGGGGGAGGCCAGGCCGGCCGGGTCGACGCAGGCCTCCCAGTAGCGCCGGACGTCGGCGGGGGTGTCGAGGACGAGGAACCCCCAGCCCTGCGTGAACCCGGCGCTCGGGGCGCGGGTGGCGTGGTCCAGCGCCCGGTCCACGACGGCCGGGTCGACCGGCTCGTCGGTGAAGCGCCGCACCATCCGCCGCCGACGGACGACCTCGTGCAGCTCCACGCGCCCCAGCCTAGGCGCCGTACTCCTAGTATGTGGAGATGGTGAGCGTCGATCTCCCGCCCGGCCTGCCCGACACCACCGGGGAGACCCGGCACCGGTTCACGGTGATGCGCCCGACCGGAGGTGAGGAACCCCGGGTCGGCGACGACGGCCTGCCCCCGGGTCCGCGGTGGCCGGCGATCCTGCAGACCGTCGCGCTGCTGCGCTTCCGGCACCGCTTCCACCCCTGGCTGGCTCGCCGGTACGGCGACCGGTTCACGGTGCGGCTCGTCCCGGGCGGGCAGCCGCTGGTGCTCTTCACCCGGCCCGAGGACGTCCGGGAGGTCTTCGCCGCCGACCCGGCGGTCTTCCACGCCGGGCGCGCCAACGGCATCCTCGGCCCGATCATGGGCCAGCACTCGCTGCTGCTCCAGGACGGTGCGGAGCACCAGCGGGCCCGCAAGCTGCTGATGCCGGCCTTCAACGGCCAGGCCCTGCACGGCTACCGCGCCCTGGTCCGCGACATCGCCCGCGCCGAGGTCGACGACTGGTCCGACGGCGACGAGCTGGCCACCCTGGACCGGACGAACGCGGTGACCCTCGAGGTCATCCTGCGGGTGGTCTTCGGCGTCACCGACGAGCGGCGGCTGGCCGCGCTCCGGCCCCGGGTCAACGCCACGGTCGACGTCAGCCCGGCGGTCCTGCTCGGCTGGAGCTACCCCGTGCTGCAGCGGTTCGGGCTGTGGCGGCGCACCGTCCAGACCCAGCACGAGCTCGACCGGCTGCTGTTCGCCGAGGTCCGCGAGCGCCGCGACGCCGCCGACCTCGACCAGCGCGCCGACGTGCTGTCCCGTCTCGTGCGCGCCAGCCGGGAGGCCGAGCTCGAGGGGCGTACGGCCGACGTCCTGGGCGACACCGAGCTGCGCGACCAGCTGATCACCCTGCTGCTCGCCGGCCACGAGACGACCGCCAGCGCGCTGGCGTGGGCGCTGTGGGAGCTCGGCCGCGACGAGGACCTGCTCGCCCGCTCGACCGCCGCGGCCCGCGCCGGGACCGAGGACGACCGGGACGTCGAGGCCGACGCCTGGCTGGAGGCGGTGGTCAAGGAGTCGATGCGGCTGCACCCGATCATCCCGATCGTGAACCGCACCCTGGTCGAGCCGGCCACGATCAACGGCCTCGACCTGGCCGCGGGGGTCACCGTCGGTCCCTCGATCGTGGTCAGCCACGCGCGCTCGGAGGCGTTCGACGACCCCGCTGCGTTCCGGCCCGACCGCTTCGTCGGCACCAACCCGGCGCCCAACACCTGGATCCCCTTCGGCGGCGGCGTGCGGCGCTGCATCGGGGCCGGCTTCTCGCTGATGGAGGGCGTCGAGGTGCTGCGCGCGGTGCTCGCGACCTACGACGTGGAGGCGGTCGGCCCGGACCGGCCGAAGGTCCGCAACATCACCAGCGTCCCGCGCGACGGGGCCCGGGTCCGGCTCCGGCGTCGGTGAGGTCGCGCGGTCAGCGGTCGAGCTCGCCGAGCGCGTCCCACGCCCCGTCGACCACCTCGGCCTCGGTGGTGTCGTAGACGTCGGCCAGCAGCCGGTCGGTCAGGTCGCCGTCGTCCACACCGGCCCCGGCGTCCACGCCCGAGCGGTAGCCCTCGAGCAGCGAGCGCAGCGCGACGGGGCCGCCGCGGGCGAGCAGGTGCTGCGCGGCGGCCTGGGAGACCAGGTAGTTGACCGCCGGGTCGAGCTGGAACACGCCGGCCCCCGGCAGCCGGTGCGGTGCGGCCTGGACGCGCTGCCAGAGCTCGGGGGTGACCCGCAGGTCGCGGGTGGTCAACGGGTACCAGCGCGCGTACTCGGCGACGCCCTCGGAGAGCCACATCGGCAGCACCCCGGTGTAGCGGCGCAGCAGCAGGTGGACGACCTCGTGGCGGAGCAGGCCGGGGTCGCCGGTGAGCTCGGCGGCGGTGAGGTCGGGGTTGATCCGGATCGTGCCGCCGCTCAGCGTGGTCCGCCGGCCCTGGGCGTCGACGTCGAAGACGCCGGTGTAGATCGCGGCGGCCTCCTCCTCGTCGACGGTGTTGAGCCGGACCGTGGGGCCGTTGCCCGTGGCGTCCACCAGCACCTGCCGGTCCGGCGCCACCTGCAGCAGGGCCGCGTCGGCGGTCACCGACTCCTCCACGATGTCGGCGAGGGCGTCGGCCAGGCCGGCGTCGGCGGCGTCGGTGAGCACCACGAGCGTGCCGCGGTCGGCGACGTCGACGGGCCCGCCGAACCACGGCCGCAGGTGCCCCTCGCCGCCGGCGACCTGCTCGGCCGCCTTCTCCTGCCCGACCAGCCACCGGCCGTCCCGCCGGACGTAGGTCATCCGGACCACGTTGCCCACGGCCCCGGTCAGCGCGTCGGCGACCTGCGTGTGCTCGACAGTCTGGAACCGGACGACCGGCTCCCGCGGACCCGCCCGCCGCACCGGGTCGGGCAGCAGCTGGTCGCCGGTGGTCTCGTAGTCGTAGCGGGCCAGGCGCAGCCGTGCCAGGTTGGCGAACAGGGTCCGCTGCTGCGCGACCAGTCGGGGGTCGCGGTCGTCGACGGTGGCCAGGAACGCGGCCTCGTCGCGCACGCGGACGGCCTGGGCGCGCTGCGCCAGCATCGCGTCGACCGCGGCGCGGTCGGCCTCGTCGGCCGCGTACGCCGGCCGCGCACCGGGGGACGCCCCGGGCTCCGGGCTCGCGGTCGCCGCGGTGGCGGCGGGGGAGGGCCCTGGCGCGTCGTCGCCGCCGGGCTCACCGCCGCACCCGACCAGGGTCGGGACCAGGACGAGGGCCACGACGCACGCGAGCCCCCGCGCGGAAGGGGCCGTGGTCGGCACCCTGGGCAGCCTCACCCGGGCAGCGTAGGCGCTCGTCGGGGGCGCCGGGTTGGTTCGCGGGGCGCGCCCCGCGACAATGGTCGGGCCCGACCTCTCCCTGCCGCCTGGAGCGCCTGTGAACGACCAGCCCCGTCCGTCCGAGCGCCACCCCGTCGTGACCGGGGTCGTGGCGCTGGTCGCCGTCGGTCTCGTGGTCGGTCTCGTGCTGGGCGGCGTCGCCTGGGCCGGCGCCCGCTTCGCGGGTCTCGGCGGCGACGGGTCGGCCGCCGGTGACCCGAGCGCCACCTCGGCCGAGGACGGCGACCGGATGGTCCTGCCCCGCGCGAAGGAGACCGAGGCCAACCCGGACCCGCTGATCACGCTCGCCCCGATCCCGGGGGGTGAGTCCCCCTCGGCCGCCCCGCGGGAGCGCGAGGAGGAGGAGGACGAGCCCGAGATCGTGCTGTCCGCCGGCCAGGAGGCCGTCGGCGTCTTCGGCCAGATCGACCTGACCGGGCAGTACGCCGACGGCGACGGCCGGGTGCTGCAGGTCGAGCGCTACGAGGGCGACACCTGGGTCGAGTTCAACGCCACCGTCGCGGTCACCGCCGGCTCCTTCTCCACCTTCGTGCAGAGCGGACAGACCGGCCCGAACCGCTTCCGGATGGTCGACAGCAGCGACGGCACCACCTCGAACCCGGTCACCGTCCGGGTCGGCTGACCCGGTCCCCGTACGCAGCGAGCCCGTCCCCCGGTGCGGGGGACGGGCTCGACGTGCGAGACGGGGCGGCCGGGGCCGCGACGGCTCAGTCGGGGATGTAGTCGAAGGTGGCGGGGTCGGGGCCCGTACGACCGTCGGTGCCCTTGTCGAGACCGGTGATGGTCGCGACCTCGTCGGGGGTCAGGGCGAAGTCGAAGATGCCGAAGTTCTCGGTCATCCGCTCCCGCTTGGTCGACTTCGGGAAGACGATGTCGCCCCGCTCGACGTGCCAGCGCAGCGTGACCTGCGAGGCGGTCTTGCCGTACTTCTCGGCGATCTGGCCGATCGTGGCGTCGTCGAGGACGGCGCCCTGGGCGATCGGGGACCACGCCTCGACCTCGATGCCGTGGCCCAGCGAGGCCTCGCGGACGGCGTCGTTGACGAAGTAGGGGTGCGCCTCGACCTGGTTGACCACGGGCAGCACCCCGGTCTCGTCGGCCAGGCGCTGCAGGTGGTCGGGGTTGAAGTTGGACACGCCGACCGAGGCGGTGAGGCCCTCGGTCACCAGCGCGGCCATCGCCTTCCACGTGGACACGTAGTCACCGTCGTACTGCGTCGGCAGCGGCCAGTGGATGAGGAACAGGTCGGTCCGGTCGAGCTTGAGCTTGGTCAGCGACTCCTCGAAGGAGCGGCGGACGTCGTCGGGCCGGTGGTTGCCGTTGTTGAGCTTGGTGGTGACGTAGAAGTCGTCCCGCGCCAGGCCGGAGGAGGCCAGGGCGTCGCCGACGCCGGCCTCGTTGCCGTACATCTGGGCGGTGTCGATGTGGCGGTAGCCGACCTCGAGCGCGGTCGAGGTGACCTCGGCGGTGTCCTCCGCCGGGACCTGGAAGACCCCGAACCCGAGCTGCGGGATGGTCGTCTGGTCGAGGAGCGTGATGCTGGGAACAGTCATGCCTCCCTCAGCGACCCGCACCCCCCTGGTATTCCGACCGTCAGGGTGAACCCGCCAGGATCGGGGGATGGACGCACCGCATCCGGACCGCCTGCCCGACTACACCGAGTACGACACCCGGCTGGCCGCCTACGTCCTGCTGACCGAGGACCGGCCCGGCGGACGGCGGGTGCTGCTGGCGCTGTGGAACGAGGGCGACCGGCCCCAGTGGACCCTGCCCGGCGGCGGCGCGGAGCTGCAGGAGAGCGTCGAGCAGACCGCGGTGCGGGAGGTGCGCGAGGAGACCGGGTACGACGTGGTCCTCGGCGACGTGCTCTGGGTCAGCAGCTACGTCATCGCCCCCGAGCGGCGCCACCGCGACACGGACCGGCCGATGAAGGCGGTGCGTGTCGTCTTCGACGGCCGCGTCACCGGCGGCCGCCTGCGCGACGAGGTCGACGGCAGCACCGACACCGCCCGCTGGGTCCTGGTCAGCGACGTGCCGCGGCTGCCGCACGTGTCCCTGGTCGAGGAGGCCCTGGCCCGCCTCCGCTAGCCCTCCGCCGAGATGACGCTCCCGGACAGCCGAGATGACGCTCGCGGCGCGTCGAGGTGACGGTTCCGGCGATCAGCCGACGGGCGGGCCGACCGCGAGCGCGACCGCGGTGAGCGCGGCGACCGCGACCACCCCTCCGAGCGCCGCCCGGGCCGGGCGGCGCAGCAGGCCCGCGACGGCCTTCTCGGCGGGACCGGCCGGCGTCGAGCCGGCGTCGGCGAGCCGCCAGCGGGTGTCGAGGAGTCCCCGCTTCTCGGTCGCCCGATCGAAGAGCACCGTGAAGAACGGCGGTACGGCCGCGGCCAGCCCGAGCAGCCCGCGCACGGGGCTCCACCGCTGGTCGACCCACACCACGAGCGCGGTCAGCACGTAGGCGATGAAGACCACGCCGTGCACCATCCCGAACACCGACACCGCCTTGTCGGTGGTCTCGGTGACGTACTTCAGGAACATCCCGACCAGCAGCAGCGCCCAGGTGACGGCCTCGGCGACGGCGACCGTGCGGAACAGGCGCAGCGGGCTCGACAGGATGCTCATGGCGCCAAGAGTGCCCGGCGGAGGTCGCCGACCACGACCCGGTCGCGTGTGGCGCTGGCCACCCGTGCGGGCCACCCGCGTGGGCGGGCCCGCTACGGCAGCAGGCCGTGCTCGCGGAACATCTCGTCGTACAGCGCCCGCACCACCGGCTCCTTGACCCGGTTGTAGTCCATCCCGGTCCCGCCGGCGGCGTTCGTCGCCGCGGCGGCCTCCCTCTTGGCGGCGGCGTACCGCTCCCGCACCTCCGCGCGCTCCCGCAACCGGTCCCGGAACATCAGGTGCCGCACGACCTCCGGGCAGCCCGGCCCGAAGACGTGCAGCGTGGTGCGGGTCGTCGAGCCGTGCCACACCAGCAGGCGGTGCTCGTGCCACCACGGCTCGCGGAGCCGGTGGACGAACCCGCCGGCCACGAGGTCGGGGACGTACGTCTGCTCGTCGGCCGGGTCGGCGACCACGAGGTCGAGGTCGAGGACCGGCTTGGCCGGCAGGCCCGGCACCGAGGTCGAGCCGACGTGGTGCACCTCGAGCGCCCGCTCGCCGAGCAGCGCACGGACGTGGGCCGCGACCCGCTGCGCCTCGGCGGCCCAGGTCGGGTCGTGCTCGAGCAGCCGGATCTCGTACGGCTCCTGCCGCTGACCGGCGACGAGCGCGTCGGTGTCCGGGCGGGTGCTGTCGTGGTGACGGACGATCTCCGCGGCGGTCGGGGGCACGGGGACATCCTGCAGCCGGGAACAACCCCGGGCCGAGTCCCGTTGACGCCACTGAACGAACTTGAGTTGAACGCACTCAACTCTTCTGCCACGATTGCGGCAGCCCGCCGGTCCAGCAGCACGGTCCCGGCGGAACCCCACGTTTTCCCGGAACCCCGGGCAGTACTCAGGAGGTACTCACCATGGCACGAGCCGTCGGCATCGACCTCGGCACGACGAACAGCGTCGTCGCGGTCCTCGAGGGTGGAGAACCCACCGTCATCGCCAATGCGGAGGGCGCTCGTACGACCCCCTCCGTGGTCGCCTTCGCCAAGTCCGGCGAGGTCCTCGTCGGCGAGGTGGCCAAGCGTCAGGCCGTCACCAACGTCGACCGCACCATCCGCTCCGTCAAGCGCCACATGGGCACCGACTGGAAGCAGAAGGTCGACGACAAGGACTTCACCTCCCAGCAGATCAGCGCCTTCGTGCTGCAGAAGCTCAAGCGTGACGCCGAGGCCTACCTCGGTGAGACGGTCACCGACGCGGTCATCACCGTGCCGGCCTACTTCAACGACGCCCAGCGCCAGGCCACCAAGGAGGCCGGCGAGATCGCGGGCCTCAACGTGAGCCGGATCGTCAACGAGCCGACCGCGGCCGCCCTGGCCTACGGCCTCGACAAGGGCGACGACCAGACCATCCTCGTCTTCGACCTCGGTGGCGGCACGTTCGACGTGTCCCTGCTCGAGATCGGCGAGGGCGTCGTCGAGGTCAAGGCGACCTCGGGCGACAACAACCTCGGTGGCGACGACTGGGACAACCGCGTCGTCGAGTGGATGGTCAAGAAGTTCAAGGACAACAACGGCGTGGACCTGGCGGCCGACAAGATCGCCAAGCAGCGCCTGCAGGAGGCCGCGGAGAAGGCCAAGATCGAGCTGTCCTCCTCCAGCGAGACCACCGTGCACCTGCCCTACATCACCCACGGCGAGTCCGGCCCGCTGCACTTCGAGGAGCGCCTGACGCGCTCGGAGTTCCAGAAGCTGACCGCCGACCTGCTCGACCGGACCAAGGCGCCGTTCCAGGCCGTGCTCAAGGACGGCGGCGTCGCCGTCGACAAGATCGACCACGTGGTCCTCGTCGGCGGCTCGACCCGCATGCCGGCGGTCCCCGAGGTCGTCAAGAGCCTGCTCGGCGGCAAGGAGCCCAACAAGGGCGTCAACCCCGACGAGGTCGTCGCGGTCGGCGCCGCGCTCCAGGCCGGCGTCCTCACGGGCCAGGTCAAGGACGTGCTGCTCCTCGACGTCACCCCGCTCTCCCTGGGCATCGAGACCAAGGGCGGCGTGATGACCAACCTCATCGAGCGCAACACCACGATCCCGACCAAGCGCTCGGAGATCTTCACCACCGCCGACGACAACCAGCCGTCGGTCGAGATCAAGGTCGCCCAGGGCGAGCGCCAGATGTGGGCGCAGAACCAGCAGCTCGGCAACTTCGAGCTGACCGGCCTGCCCCCGGCCCCTCGTGGCGTGCCGAAGATCGAGGTCACCTTCGACATCGACGCCAACGGCATCGTGCACGTCTCCGCCAAGGACCAGGGCTCCGGCAAGGAGCAGTCGATGACGATCTCCGGCGGCTCCGCGCTGGGCAAGGACGACATCGACCGGATGGTCCGCGAGGCCGAGCAGTACGCCGAGGAGGACGCCCAGCGTCGCGCGGCCGTCGAGGCCCGCAACCAGGCCGACGGTCTGGTCTACACGACCGAGAAGTTCCTCGGCGAGAACGCCGACAAGCTGCCCGAGGACGTCACGACCGAGGTCCAGGCCGACGTCGACGCCCTCAAGGCCACCTTGGAGAACGCCGAGGCGAGCTCCGAGGAGATCACCCTGGGCACCACCAAGCTCAACGAGTCCAGCCAGAAGATGGGTGCGGCCATGTACGCCGCCGCGGAGGCCGACAACGCCGCCGCCGGCGGGGCCGACTCCTCGACGGGTGGCGCCGACGACGACGTCGTCGACGCCGAGATCGTCGACGAGGAGACCGACGGCACCACCTCCACCGACGGCACCGACGGCACGCCCGGGGACGGGTCCAAGTGACCCAGGACCCCACCGACCCCCGGGACGCAGCCCCGCTGCCCGAGGACCCGACGCCGGCCGACGTCCCTGAGGGCGTCGCCGGTGACGGGACCGGCGACGGAGCCGGCGACGTGGCCTCGGTCGTGGAGGGCGAGGGCGCCGAGGAGCCCGTCGGGGCCCACGGCGACGTGGAGGCCGACGAGGCCGACCAGGTCACCGAGGACGAGCTCGCGGTGGCCCGGATGGAGTCCGCCGAGCGGCTCGCCGACCTCCAGCGGCTCCAGGCGGAGTTCGTGAACTACAAGCGGCGGGTCGAGCGTGACCGCGACCTGCTCAAGGAGAACGCGACCTTCAAGGCGCTGGCGCCGATCGTCGAGGTGCTCGACACCATCGACCGGGCCCGCGAGCACGAGCCGCTGGACGGTGGCTTCAAGGCCGTCGCCGAGCAGCTCGAGCGGACGGTGGCCGGCTCCGGGCTGCTGAAGTACGGCGCACCCGGCGACGCCTTCGACCCGACGCTGCACGAGGCTCTCTCCCACCTGGGCGAGGACCCCGAGGCCACGGTGACCACCTGCAAGGTGGTGGCCAAGTCGGGCTACAAGATCGGCGACCGCGTGGTCCGCGCCGCGCAGGTGCTCGTCGTCGACCCGCCCGCCTGACGTCGGGCACCATCTCCACCAGCACCACAGCAGGACAGGGGGACGCGGGCCGGTCGGCCCGGCCCGCGTACCCGGCCCGGCGCCACCGCGCCGGCGCCCGCATCAGCGACGATCAGGACGGGAGGTGCGTATGGCCGACGACCAGGGCTTCCGGTCCGACTGGGCCGGCAAGGACTTCTACGCCGAGCTCGGCGTGGCCAAGGACGCCTCCACGGCGGACATCAAGAAGGCCTACCGCAAGCTCGCCCGCGACAACCACCCCGACTCGCACCCCGGCGACACCGCCAAGCTCGACCGGTTCAAGAAGGTCGCCGAGGCCTACGACGTCGTCGGGGACACCGACAAGCGCCCGAAGTACGACGAGATGCGCCGGCTCCAGGGCTCGGGCGCGTTCGGCGGTGGCTTCGGCGGCGGTGGCGCCCGCGGCGGCCAGGCCGGCGGCGTCAACGTCGAGGACCTCCTCCGTGACCGGATGGGCGGGGGTGGGGGCGGCTTCGGCGACATGTTCGGCGACCTCTTCGGCGGCGCCGGTGGTGGCCCGCAGCGCCGGCAGCAGACCGCGCGGCCCCGCAAGGGCCCCGACACCGAGGCCACCGTGACCATCTCCTTCGTCGACTCGCTGGACGGCGTGACCATCTCGCTGCGCCTGGCCTCGGACGCGCCCTGCCCGAGCTGCTCGGGCACCGGCGGCAAGCCGGGGACGCGGCCCCACATCTGCTCCGAGTGCGACGGCGCCGGCTACGTCGTCAGCACCTCCGGCGGCGCGTTCTCGATGAACGAGACCTGCCCCCGCTGCGCCGGGCGTCAGCTCGTCTACGACGAGGCGTGCCCGACCTGCTCGGGCTCCGGTCGCGGGCGCTCGAACCGCACCATCCAGGCCCGCATCCCGGCCGGGGTCAAGGACGGTCAGCGGATCCGCCTCAAGGGCAAGGGCACGGCCGGCGAGAACGGCGGCCCCGCCGGCGACCTCTTCGTCACCGTGAAGGTCAGCCCGCACCGGCTCTTCGGCCGCTCCGGGGACCACCTGACCCTCGACGTCCCGGTCTCCTTCGACGAGGTCGCGCTGGGCGCCGAGATCAAGGTCCCGACCCTCGGCGGCGCCCCGGTCACGCTGCGCCTGCCGGCCGGCACGCCCAACGGGCGCACGTTCCGGGTACGCGGCCGCGGCGCCCCGCGGGCCGACGGCTCGAAGGGCGACCTGCTCGCCACCGTGGCCGTCCAGGTTCCTGCCGTGCTCGACCCGGCCGCCCGGGAGGCGGTCGAGTCCTACCGCGACGCGGTGGCCGGCAAGCCCCTGCGCAGCCGGCTGTTCGAGGAGGCCGGGTGATGCCTCGCGAGCCGTTCGCGCCCCCGCCGCCGGACGCGGCGGTCTACGTCATCAGCGTGGCCGCCCAGCTCACCGGGCTGCACCCGCAGACCCTGCGCACCTACGAGCGTCTCGGCCTGGTCACCCCAGGTCGCACCGGCGGGGGCGGGCGGCGCTACTCCTCGCGCGACATCGAGCAGCTGCGTGAGATCGCCGAGCTGACCTCATCCGGGATCGGGCTCGAGGGCGTCCGCCGGATCCTGCTGCTCGAGCGGGACAACGCCGCCCTGCGCCGTCAGGCCGCCGAGCTCGCCGCCGAGCTCGAGGCCACCCGCGCCGCGCTGCACCAGGCCTCCCAGGCCGGTCTCGGTCGGCCACGCGCCGACACCCCCGGCCTGCCGAACAAGCTGCCGGTCCTGCGTCCGCGGGGCATGGACGCCTCCGTCGTCGTCTGGCGCCGCGGGCGCTGACCGGTCCGGTCCGGTCCGCTGACGCGGCCGGGTCCGCGGGTCAGCCCTCGCCGAGCAGCGGGAGCGTGACGGTGAAGACCGACCCCCGGTCGGCGCCGTTGCGGTGGTGGACGTCCCCGCCGTGCGCCAGGGCCAGGCGGCGCACCACGAACAGACCGAGACCGGTGCCGCGGGCCGAGGCGCCCGGGGCGCGGGAGAACTCCTCGAAGAGCTGGTCGCGGAACGACTCCGGCACGCCGGAGCC
Organism: Nocardioides sp. AX2bis; assembly: GCF_902506435.1. Lineage (GTDB taxonomy): Bacteria > Actinomycetota > Actinomycetes > Propionibacteriales > Nocardioidaceae > Nocardioides. The sequence continues at coordinate 299,814 of NZ_LR733215.1, forward strand.
CTGGTCCTCGACCGCCAGGTGCGCCCACGACCCCTGCTCGCCGACGGTGACCACGACGGGCGGCGCGCCGTACTTGCGGGCGTTGCCGAGCAGGTTCGTCACCATCTGGTCGAGCCGGCCCGGGTCGGCGCGCACCCGCAGCGGGGCGGCACTGCCCTCGCGGGCCAGGACGTGCAGCGCGACGTCGGGGTGGGCCTCCAGGATCGTCTCGAGCGTGTCGACGAGGTCGAGCGGCTCGAGGCGTACGTCGAGCACGCCGCGGCGGGCCTCGGCGGCGGTGAGCAGGTCGGCGGTGAGCGAGTCCAGGCGAGCGGCCTGCCGGCCGACCGAGGCGACCATCGCGGCCCGGCGGGCGGGGTCGAGCGTGTCCTCCCCGGGCGCGAGGACCTCGGCGATCCCGCCGAGGACGGTCACCGGGCCGCGCAGCTCGTGGGCGGTGGTGGTGATCGCCGAGCGCAGCCGGGCGATCTCCTCGTCGGCCGGGTCGGGGCCCGCGTAGACGACGACGGAGGCGCCGGTACGCGTGCCGCGCAGCGAGAACCGGGCGCCGTCCCGCACGACCTGCACCCGCACCGACTCCTCGGCCACCTCGGCCGGGTCCCGCCCACCCACCGCGTCCCAGAGCTCGGGCAGGAGGTCGGCCAGCGACGCCAGGGGACCGGCGGCGATGCCGAGCATCTGCGTCGCCGCGCCGTTGGCGAAGCGGACCGTCCCGTCGGCGTGGTCGGCCACCAGCATCGCCACCGGCGCGTGCTCGACCAGCAGCGTGGCCGGGTCCGGCGGCGGTGGGGCGGCCGCTGCGGGGGCCGGCGTGGGCGAGGCGGCCGCCGGGACGTCGTCACGGCCCGGTGCGACGCCGCGTCGCGCCTCGCTCTCGTCGGCGATCCGTCGCAGCCGGTCGACGATGGCCGGGAGACGGGTGCCCTTCTCCACGTAGCCGTCGGCGCCGGAGACCAGGGCCTGGTCGCGCATCGCGGTCGCCCCGAACCCGGACAGCACCACGATCGTCGCGTTCGGGCGTATCCGGCGCAGGTGCGGCAGCGCCTCGAGCCCGTCCATCACCGGCATCGCCAGGTCGAGCACGACGAGGTCGGGCTCCGTCTCCTGCGTGACCGCGATGCCGGCCCGCCCGTCGCCGGCCTCGCCGACGACCTGGAAGTCGTCGGTCTCCTCGAGCGTCATCGCGAGCAGCTCGCGCAGGTCGGGGGTGTCGTCGACCAGCACGGTGCGGCGACGTGCGGGGCTGCTTGCGCGGTGGGGGTCGGTCACAGTCGCTCCTCGGTGACCTCGGTGGGGGTCGTGCTCGCGCCCGGCGCCGTCGCACCGACCGGTGGTGCGGCCACGACTGCGGCGCCCGAGCGCAGCAGGTGCGCGGTCCCGCCGCGCCCGCCCTCGACCAGGTCGGTGATGATCGTGCCGGCCGACCCGATCGCCGAGTCCAGCGCGCTCAGCGCCTTGTCCCGATCACCGCGCTCGAGCGACATCCGGGCGACCACCAGGCTCTGCAGCACGTGGTCGTTGAGGTCCAGCGCCTGCCGCTCGCGCTGCTCGAGGTCGGCGAAGAGGGCCGCCCCGGAGGTCAGCGAGGAGTAGCTGCGTCGGAGGGAGAGGTAGTAGAGCGCGACCAGGGCGCCGAGCACGTCCCACGACGCGAGGGGCCAGCCCCAGGCCTGGCGCATCGCGGTGCCCTGCACGACGTCGACCCCGAACCAGGGCATGGCCATGTGCAGGGCGTGCGACCCGTGGTGCACCGCGCAGGTCAGGAAGATGGCGGCGGTCGCGGCAGCGAGCGGGTTGCTGCGCAGCTGCCCCGTGCGGAGCAACGGGCGCACGATGGCCAGGGTGATCAGCACGTAGCTGAGGGCGATGACGACGTTCGCGGCGGCGCCGACGGTCCAGGGCACCTCAGGCACCCCCGCCCGTGCGAACGGTCACCAGGACCAGCAGCGGCAGCGCCAGGACGCTGAGGCCGGCCCAGGCCACGGCGCCGCGGTGCCATGCCGTGCCGGAGGCCAGCGGGCGTACGCCGCCGGCGGCGATCACCCAGAGGCAGGCGGCCGACGCGACGAGCTGCCACACCACGGCGGCGGCGTCCCACGGACCGACCGGCTCGGGCCCCTCGAGACCCGGGAGCCCCACCGTCCGGCTGAGCGCCCAGGCCGCCAGCACCGTGCCCTGGAGGACGAGACCGGCGGCTGCGAGGGACGCCGCGCGCGGGCCGGTCACCGGGCGCAGCAGCGCGACGCCGGCCCAGGCCAGCTGGGCGGTCGCGGCGACGACGAACAGCAGGCCGAGGAGCGGGCTCTCGGTGGCGTGGGCGGGCCCCATCGCGGCGTGGACCCCCGCCGCGGCGGCGCTCGAGACGACCGCGACCGGCCACAGCGCAGGCCGGGTCGCGACGGTGGCCGGCACCTCGGCACCGCGTCGCCCGAGCCGTGGGTCCGACGACCCGCCGACGGTGACCAGCGCCGCCCTCGCGGCCGGGGACGGGCTCCTGGTCGAGCCGAGCACCAGTGCACCGACCCCGGCGAAGCCGACGACCAGCAGCCCGTAGTGGAGCGTGTGCCCCACGAGGGACGCGAGGCTGAGGGGGTGCACCGACTCAGGGTAGGTGTCCGGCCGGCGGCTGATCAGGGTCGTTATGCCTCAGATGTGCGCGACCTGCGACCTCCTGCCTCACCCCCCGGGGCCGTCGAGCCACTACCCTCACCGCACGGGTCCGCGTCGTCGCGGACCGTGGCCGGAGGGTATGGGGCTCGTGGACTGGCTGAGCGTGGACGGCGTGACCGACGCCGTCGTCACGTGGTGGACCCACATCCACTGGGTCCACTTCCTGACCATCCCGCTGTTCACCGGCGTCGTCGGGTTCCTGATCAACTGGTCCGGGCTGTGGATGCTGTTCAGCCCGGTGCGCTTCCGCGGGGTGCGCATCGCCGGGATGCGGGAGCTGGCCTCGGTGCTGCCGCGCAAGATCCAGGAGATCCCCGGCGTCCTGCAGGGCGGTCTCGGCTGGCAGGGCATCATCCCCGCACGCGCGGCGAAGATGGGCAGCATCGCGGTGGACAAGGCGATCGCGAAGCTCGGCACGCCCTCGGACTTCTACCAGCAGCTCGAGCCCGAGCGGATCGCCGAGCACATCGTCGCCAGCTTCCGCCCGGAGATCCCCGCGCTGGTCGACGAGGTGATGCGTCGTGAGCACCCACGGCTGTGGCGCGACCTGCCCGGCCCGGTCCGCGAGGCCGTGGTGGAGCGGGTGCAGAACCAGGTCCCGGCCGTGGTCACCCGGGTCACCGACGAGATCGGGGAGCACATCGACCAGCTGCTCGACCCCAAGATCATGGTCATCGACCACTTCCGCGAGAACCCCGCGCTGGTGGTGCGGATCTTCCGCGACTTCGGGCAGCGCGAGCTCGACCTGATGGTCCGGTTCGGCTTCGTCTTCGGCTTCCTGCTCGGCGTCCCGGTCGCCGTGGCCGACAGCATCGTGGGGCAGTGGTGGCTGCTGCCGATCCTCGGCGTCGTCGTCGGCTGGGTGACCAACGCGCTCGGGATGTGGCTGATCTTCGAGCCGCCCGAGCCCCGCCGCATCCTCGGCATCCGGGTGCACGGGCTCTTCCTGCGCCGCCAGGACCAGGCCGCGGAGGTGTACGCCCGGATCATCGCCGAGGACGTCATCACGCTGGAGCGGATCGGCGACTTCCTGCTCAACGGCCCCCGCGGCGACCGGACCCGCCAGATGCTGGCCACCGCGATGCGGCCGGCCATCGACCGGGCGGCCGGTCCCGCTCGGGGGGCGGTGCGCGTGGCGCTGGGGGCGGAGCGGTTCGACAGCATCCGCGACTCCGTGGCGCGCGAGGCGGTCGGGCGCACGCTGACGCCGTTCCAGGACCGGGCGTTCAACGCCCAGCAGGCCGAGCGGATCCAGGAGCTGGTGGCCCGGAGGACCAAGGAGCTGCCGCCGCGCGACTTCGTGGAGATGATGCGCTCGGCCATCCGCGAGGACGAGTGGATGCTCTACGCCCACGGCGCGATCATGGGCCTGGGGGGCGGGTTCCTCCACCTCGCCTTCTTCGGGGTGGGAGGCTAGGGGCACTGTGAGCAGCCTGGTCCCGAGAGAGTCCCGCGAGCGGCTCGAGCGCGCCGCGGGGTCGGTGCCCGGCCTGGCCCGCGTGGCCGCCTCCGCGGCCTGGCACACCACCGGCTGGGGCGTGCGCACCAGCCTGCGCGGCACCCGCCGCGTGGCCCGCGCCGCCACGTCGGCCGACGAGGCCGCAGCGCTGATCGACGACGTCACCGAGACCGTCGGCGTCGTCGGCGACCTCGCCCGCAAGTTCTCCGGCGGCACCCCCGTGGGCCGCGCCCTGATCGAGGCCGGCACCGCGCTCGGCGGGCTCGCGGAGGTCAGCCGCGAGAACCGTGAGGCGCGCGAGGAGGCCGCCGGCGTGGAGCGGCACCCGTACGACGCCCCGGTCCCGCACGAGGGCCACCACGGAGGCCACGTCGTGCGCGGCTCGGTCCTGCGCGACGACCACCTCGACAGCCAGAGCCTGCGCGAGCTCGGCCAGGACCTCCTGCGCCGCTCGCGCGACGTGTGGGCCGACGACGAGGACCACCCGGCGTACTCCAGGATCCTCACCGAGCTGGCGCCCGACGAGGGCCGGATCCTGCTGCTGCTCCTCGAGGGCGGTCCCCAGCCCAGCGTCGACGTGCGGACCGGCGGTCCGGTCGGCATGGTCTCCTCGCAGCTGGTGGCCCCGGGGCTGACCATGATCGGCAGCCGGGCCGGGTGCCGCCACGGCGAGCAGGTGCCGTCCTACCTCAACAACCTGTTCCGCCTCGGGCTGGTGTGGTTCTCCCGGGAGGCGCTCCGCGACCCGCTGGAGTACCAGGTGGTCGAGGCCCAGCCGGACGTGCTCGCGGCCCTGCACTCGGTGCGCTTCGCCAAGGTGGTGCGGCGCAGCATCCACCTGACCCCGTTCGGCGAGGACTTCTGCCGGGCCTGCCTGGTCGTCGAGGAGGCGCGCGACGCGGCCTTCCCGCAGCACGCGACGCCGGACACCGGGGACCCGGGAGGGTCCTAGGTCGTCGGCGCGGTCGTCGCCGGGGCCTTCGCGGGGTCGACCGCGGGCAGGTGCAGGCTGAAGACGGCGCCGCCCTCCGGGCCGGTGCCGCAGGTGGCCTCGCCGCCCATCGCCAGCAGCAGCGTGCGCACGATGTAGAGCCCGAGGCCGGTGCCGCCGGAGGCGCCCTCCTTGCCGCGGGTGAACTCGGTGAAGACCCGCTCGACCAGGTCGTCGCCCACCCCGGGCCCGTGGTCGATGACGTCCACGACCACGCGGTCCGGCAGCGCCGCGTCGGGGCGGACCCGCACCGCGACCGGCTGCTCCCCGTGGAGGTGGGCGTTCGAGAGCAGCGTCCGCAGAGCCTGCGCCAGGCGTACGGGGTCGGCCCGCACGGCCCGGTTGTCCTCGACCACGACCGTGACCGCGGACCCGGAGCCGGCCACCGACAGGTCGTGCTCGGCCGCGACCCGGCGGGCGACCGCGGCGGCGTCGACGTCGACCAGGTCGACGCGCATCGTGCCGCGCTGGATCTGGGCGGAGGTGAGGAGGTCGGCGGTGATGCCGTCCAGCGCCCGGGTCTGGCGCAGGACCGCCGCGACCCAGCGGTCGCGGTCCTCGGAGGTGGCGGGACCGGCGGCCGCGCCGTCCTCGTCGAGGAGCGTCTCGGCGATCGCGCCGAGCACGGCGACCGGCCCGCGCACCTGCTGGGCGGCGGTGCTGATCGCGCGGCGCAGCACCCCGACGTCCTCGCGGGAGGAGTCGAGGTAGACCAGCACCGACCAGCCCGTACGCCGGATCGTGGCGCGGGCCCGGCCGCCCACCAGCTCGACGTCGAAGGAGGCGTCGGCGTCGAGGCGGTGGTAGGAGACCATCGAGGCCAGCTCGGGTGCGGACACCGCGAGCGGGTTGCCCGGCCGGGCGGGGCCCAGCAGGCGCTGGGCGACGGCGTTGACGGTGAGGATGCGGAAGAGGGGCTCGTCGGCGAGCTCGAGGACACCGAACGGCGCCAGCGCGAGCGCCTCGCTGCTGCCGCTCGCGCGCTCGGCGGGGTCGGTGTCGGTGGCCGGCTCGACCCGGTCGGAGTCGACGGCGGTCGCGTCCGGGACCACGCTGAGGGCACGCCCGCTGCGGCCCGCCGGGGCGGCGCAGACCGTGCGGACGTAGTCGAGGATCGAGGGCAGCGGGGCGCCCTTCTGGACGTAGCCGTCGGCGCCGACCGCGACGGCCCGCGCGGACATCTGCTGGGCACCGAACCCGGACAGCACGATGATCTTCGCGCTCGGCACGAGCCGGCGGATCGCGGGCAGCGCCTCGATCCCGTCCATCACCGGCATCGCGAGGTCGAGCAGGACCACGTCGGGGCGGTGCTCGCGCACGGTCTCGATGCCGGCCCGGCCGTCGCCGGCCTCGGCGACGATCTCGAAGCCCCCGCGGGTCAGCGCGAGCGACAGCAGCTGGCGCAGGTCGTCGGTGTCGTCGATGACGACGACGCGCGGCGCGCGTGCGGGCGCTGCGGTGTTCACGTCATCGACTCCGATCGGGGTGGGCCCGGCTGACGATACGCAGCCCCGGCGCCGAGCGGGACGAATTCGGCCGACGACCCGGGCGGGGAGGACCGAAAGAGGGGCTATGCTCTGACTGAGCAAACTTGAGCGAGATCCACTCAAGTACGTCCAGGAGGTTCCCATGGCGCAGTTCGGTGCGGAGAAGTTCACCACCCGCAGCAGGGGGGCCGTCGAGGCCGCCCAGCTGGCCGCGACCACGGCCGGCAACAGCACCACCGACCCCGTCCACCTGCTCGTCGCGCTGCTGCGTCCCGACGACGGCACCGCGCGCACGCTCGTCGGGCGTACGGGCGCCGACCCGGCCGTGCTGCTGGCCGCCGCCGAGCGCGCCGCGGCCGCGCTGCCCCGCGCCTCCGGCTCGACCGTCCAGCAGCCGTCCGCCTCCGCGGCCCTGACCCGCGTGCTGGCCGGCGCGCTCGACCTGGCCTCCTCGCTCAAGGACGACTACGTCGCCACCGATCACCTGCTGATCGCGCTGGCCGGCACCGAGTCCGGCGCGCAGCGGCTGCTGACCGACGCCGGCCTGTCCGAGCAGGGGCTGCGCGAGGGGCTCACGTCCGTGCGCGGGAACCGCCGGGTGACCAGCCAGGACGCCGAGTCGACCTACGAGGCGCTGGAGAAGTACAGCGTCGACCTCACCGCCCTGGCCGAGTCCGGCGACCTCGACCCGGTGATCGGCCGTGACGCCGAGATCCGCCGGGTCATCCAGGTGCTGTCCCGACGTACCAAGAACAACCCGGTCCTGATCGGCGAGCCCGGCGTCGGCAAGACCGCCGTGGTCGAGGGCCTCGCCCAGCGGGTCGTGGCCGGTGACGTGCCCGACTCCCTCAAGGGCCGCCGCGTGCTCTCCCTCGACCTGGCCGCGATGGTGGCCGGCGCGAAGTACCGCGGGGAGTTCGAGGAGCGGCTCAAGTCGGTGCTCGAGGAGATCAAGGACGCCGGTGGGCAGGTGATCACCTTCATCGACGAGCTGCACACCGTCGTCGGCGCGGGCGCGGGCGGCGACTCGGCCATGGACGCCGGCAACATGCTCAAGCCGATGCTGGCGCGCGGCGAGCTGCACATGATCGGTGCGACGACGCTCGACGAGTACCGCGAGCGGATCGAGAAGGACCCCGCTCTCGAGCGCCGCTTCCAGCAGGTGCTGGTCGGCGAGCCGAGCGTCGAGGACACGATCCAGATCCTGCGCGGGATCCAGGAGAAGTACGAGGCGCACCACGGGGTGCGGATCACCGACGCCGCCCTGGTCGCGGCGGCGACGTTGTCAGACCGCTACATCACCGGCCGCCAGCTGCCCGACAAGGCGATCGACCTCATCGACGAGTCCGCCTCACGGCTGCGGATGGAGATCGAGTCCTCCCCGGAGGAGATCGACGAGCTCCGTCGTCGGGTCGACCGGATGAAGATGGAGGAGTTCGCGCTGGCCAAGGAGTCCGACGACGCCTCGGTCGACCGGCTGGCCACCCTGCGTGGCGAGCTGGCCGACGCCGAGGAGGAGCTGCGCGCGCTCGAGGCCCGGTGGGAGCAGGAGAAGAGCTCGCTGGAGGGCGAGGGCGAGCTGCGCCGCCAGCTCGACCAGCTGCGCGGCGAGGCCGACCGGCTGCTCCGCGACGGCGACCTGGCTGCCGCCAGCGAGATCAACTACGCCCGCATCCCCGAGCTGGAGCGACAGATCGAGGCGGCCGCGGCCGCGGAGAAGAACGTCGTGGAGCCGCTGGTCGGCGAGGAGGTCGGGCCCGAGCAGATCGCCGACGTCGTCGAGGCCTGGACCGGCATCCCCACCGGCCGGCTGCTGGAGGGCGAGACCTCCAAGCTGCTGCAGATGGAGGAGGTGCTCGGCCGCCGCCTGGTCGGCCAGCGGGAGGCCGTGGCCGCGGTCAGCGACGCCGTGCGCCGCTCGCGCGCCGGCATCGCCGACCCCGACCGCCCGACCGGGTCCTTCCTGTTCCTCGGGCCCACCGGCACCGGCAAGACCGAGCTGGCCAAGTCGCTGGCCGACTTCCTCTTCGACGACGAGCGCGCGATCGTGCGCATCGACATGAGCGAGTACGGCGAGAAGCACTCCGTGTCCCGCCTCGTCGGCGCACCTCCCGGCTACGTCGGCTACGACGAGGGCGGCCAGCTGACCGAGGCGGTGCGGCGCCGGCCGTACTCCGTGGTCCTGCTCGACGAGGTCGAGAAGGCGCACCCGGAGGTCTTCGACGTGCTGCTGCAGGTCCTCGACGACGGCCGGCTGACCGACGGCCAGGGCCGCACGGTCGACTTCCGCAACACGCTGCTCGTGCTGACCTCGAACCTGGGCTCGTCCTACCTGGTCGACCCGACGCTGGAGCCGGAGAAGAAGCGCGACGCGGTGATGGCGACCGTGCGTGCCTCGTTCAAGCCCGAGTTCCTCAACCGGCTCGACGAGGTCGTGCTCTTCGAGGCCCTGGGCCGCGACGAGCTGACCCACATCGTCGACCTGCAGCTGGCGCTGCTGGAGAAGCGGCTGGCGGTGCGCCGGATCGCCGTCGACGTGAGCGCGGCGGCGCGCACGTGGCTGGCGGAGGTGGGCTACGACCCGGCGTACGGCGCGCGCCCGCTGCGCCGGCTGATCCAGACCACGATCGGCGACCCGCTCGCGCGGCTGCTGATCGGCGGCCAGGTCGGCGACGGCGCGACCGTGCGGGTCGACCTCGCCGAGGGCGGGGGCGGGCTGGTCGTCGGGTGACCGGGTCCGGTGCTCCTGCGTAGCAATCGGGCACGGGCCGCCTCGCGACCTGCGGTGATGCCGCGGCGGTCGTGGCGGCGGGCGTCATCGCTACGCAGGAGCAACCTCAGGGGTGGACGCGGTCCCGCTGGTCGGGGACCACGCTGCCGTCCGGGCGTCGCACCGGCCCGAACGACCCGTCGCGGCGCTCCGCGCCCTCGGTGGAGCAGGGGTAGGTGCCGGGCATCCGGGGCAGCGGCTTGATGAACATCGGCGTCACCAGCCAGCGGCCGTCGGCGTCGTCGTAGGCGCGGCACATCACCTCGTCGCTGTTGCGGTTCAGCACGACGTGGGCCAGCGTCGCGTCGGCGACCATCGAGACGTCGGTCGAGGCGTCGCCGACGGCGATCACCGGGCGTACGGCGGCCGGGGCGACGTCGAGCGCGGCGGGGCCCTGGATGCCGAGGACCTCCTGGTTGACCCAGCAGCGCTTGCCCTCGACGTAGGTCATGATCCGGTCGCTGCCGTCGGCGTAGCCGCCGCAGCCCTCGATCCCGGTGGTGACCCGGCCGTCCTCGAGCACCGTGCGGATCCCGATCGTGCGCGAGCGGGGGACGCCGATGCCCGGCGCCCAGACGTCGGCCCACAGCTGCGGCGACGCGCTGACCACCCACGGCGTGATCCCGGCGGCCTCGAGCGTGGCGACCAGGTCCCGCTGCTCGGCGTAGTAGCGGACCCAGCGGATCTGGCGGCTGCTGCCGACCCGCCAGGTGTCACCCCGGTCCGCGCGCAGCGCGGCGTCACGGGCGTCGGCGGCCAGCGCCCGGACCTGGCGCGGGGTGCGCCCGGCCATCAGCTGCGCCATCCAGGCGTAGCCCGCGTTCATCTGGCGGTGGTCGTAGCCGCCGGCGAAGCCCGGCCTCCCGTCGGTGGTGGTCTGCTCGAGGCGCATCGAGAGGATCTCGTCGGCGCAAGCCACCGCCTGCGGTCGGCGCTCACCGGTGGGCAGGGCCCGGCCCGGTCGGGCCAGCGACCCGCAGGCGTCGCGCAGCGCGCGGACGGCGGCCGGGGTGATCCACCGGCTCGTGGTCGACCAGTCGCGGCGCGGGGGCTGGCGCAGCAGCGACTTCCGCAGCACCCAGAAGGTGGTCTGGTCGCTGATGTCGTTCTTGATCATCGTGTTGTCCCAGTCGAAGACCGCGACCGGGGCGTCGCTGCCGGAGCCCTCGCAGGACCCGGCCTGGTCGATCGCCTGCTGGAGCCGCTCGCCGACGTCGCCGTACCAGTGGTCGGCCAAGCGCAGCTGGGGGCACGGACCGGCAGCCGCCGGTAGCGCGGCGGTCGCGGGTGATGCGGGCGACGCGGGGACCAGGCCCAGCGCGAGGACGAGGCCGGCGGCGCCGGCGACGAGGGAGCGGACGGGTCCAGGCAGGTGCACGGTGCCTCCACGGTGAGGCGGTCCCACCCCGAGCGGGCGCGGCCGTCCCGGCACCGTACGCCCGGCGGCGCGTCCCGGCCAGGGGTGAGGAGGGGACGTGATCCGGCCGGTCAGGTCGGCTCGGTGATCACCGAGCGACCCTCCGGGTCCACCCGGTCGAGCACCTTGAGCAGCGCGTTGCGCAGCTGGGCCAGCTCGCGGGGGCGCATCGCGTCGATCACCAGGTGGCGCACGTGCTCGACGTGGCCGGGCGCGGCGGCGACCAGCGCCTGCCAGCCGGCCTCCTCGAGGTGGGCGACCTTGACCCGGCGGTCCTCGGGGTGGCCGTCGCGGCGCACGTAGCCACGCGCCTCGAGCCGCTTGACCACGTTGGACAGGCGCGAGAGCGACCCGGCCACCACCGAGGACAGCTGCGACATCGGCAGCGCGTGGTCGGGCTGCTCGGAGAGCATCGCCATCACGACGTACTCGAAGTGGTTCAGGCCGGCGTCGCGCTGGAGCTGGGCGTCGAGCGCGGCAGGGAGCGTGATCAGGGTGCGGGAGAGGGCGAGCCAGCTCTGCCGCTCGTCGGCGGAGAGCCACCGGGTGCCGGGAGTGTCGTCGCTCACGTCGCCGAGCGTACGGCATTAGTTGCATCTTGAAGTTTCAACCGTTATGGTTACGTCAACGTTGAACCAATCACCGACACCAAGGAGCTCCCCATGGGCATCTTCAACCGCTCGAAGTCCGACACCGACACGACCGCCTCGAACCCGGCCCAGGCTGCCGGCGTCGCGACCGCCGTCGCCGACGCGCCCGTCTCGGTCGACCTGACCGGCGACTACACGATCGACCCGAGCCACTCGCGCCTCGGCTTCTCGGCCCGCCACGCCATGGTCACCACCGTCCGCGGCGCCTTCGGTGAGTTCACCGGCACCGCCCACATCGACGCCGCGAACGCCTCCGCCTCGACCGTCGCGCTGAGCATCCCGGTCTCGACCATCAGCACCGGCTCGGCCGACCGCGACGGCCACCTGGTCTCCGCCGACTTCTTCGACGTCGAGAACCACCCCTCCATCACCTTCACCTCGACCGACGTGAAGCGCTCGGGCGACGACTGGGCGATCACCGGCGACCTCGTCATCAAGGGCACCTCGAAGTCCGTCACGATCGACTTCGAGTCCACCGGCACCGCGACCGACCCGTTCGGCAACCAGCGCGCCGGCTTCGAGGGCAGCACCACCATCAACCGCAAGGACTGGGGCCTGACCTGGAACGCCGCGCTCGAGACCGGTGGCGTGCTCGTGTCCGAGAAGATCAAGCTCGAGTTCGACATCTCCGCCATCAAGAACGTCTGACCCACCCCGGCCAGACCCCACCGACCCGCCGTACCGGCCCGAGAGGGAGACACCCATGATCGACACCACGCTGACGTCGACCGCCCGGGCCGACGCGCGGATCGACCCCGGTCACCCGTTCGCCGCGCACCTGCGCGCCGCGACCGCGCTCGCCGGCTCCCGCCCCCACCGGGCGTGGACGCCGGAGGACGGCCCGCTGCCCGCGCTCTACCTGAGCCACGGTGCGCCGATGCTGTTCGAGATGCCGGGCTGGATGGACGAGCTCCACGCGTGGGCGCAGCGGCTGCCGCGCCCACGCGGGATCGTCGTCGTCTCGGCGCACTGGGAGCGGGCGCCGACCTCGCTGTCGACGCCGACCCCGAGTGACCTGGTCTACGACTTCGGTGGCTTCGCGCCGATGTACTTCCAGATGCGGTACGACACCCCGGACGCCACGGACCTGAGCCGCCAGGTGGCCGGGATGATGCCGGCGGGCGAGGAGCTGCACCAGCACCGCTCGCGCGGCCTCGACCACGGCGCGTGGGTGCCCCTGAAGATCATGTACCCCGAGGCCGACGTGCCCGTGGTCCAGATGAGCATGCCCACGCACGACCCGGGCCGCCTGATGCAGCTCGGCCGCCGGCTGCGCGACCTGCGGGCCCAGGGCGTCCTGGTCATCGGGTCGGGCTACATGACCCACGGCCTGCCGTACCTCGACTGGTCGCGCCCCGACCAGGTGCCCGGCTGGTCCTCGGACTTCGACCTGTGGGCGGCCGACGCGCTGCGCACCGGCGACGTGGACGAGCTGGCGTCGTACCGCGACAGGGCGCCCGGCATGCCGTACGCCCACCCGACCGTCGAGCACTTCACGCCGCTCTTCGTGACCCTCGGTGCGGCCGACGACCCCACCGCGCCGCCGGCCACCGCCATCGACGGGTTCGAGATCGGGCTGTCGAAGCGGTCGTTCCAGGTCGTCTGACCCGGCTCACCCGGCGCGGACGTCATGCGCGCCGCGGGACGTCATACGAACCGTGCACACGTCTGCACCATGCGTATGACGTCCCGGGCGGCCTCGCCCTGCTGGCTCAGTCCGGCGCCAGGTCGCGTACGAGCGCCGCGACCCGCCGCACGCGGGTCTCGGGCCGCGCGGCGTCCTCGACCGGCTGCAGAAGCCGGCGCCGGTCGGGCGGCGAGCGCTGCTCGAACGCCCCAAGCCGGCCGGCAGCCTCGAGCGCGGCACGCACGTCGTCGGGCACCGGGACGTGGTCGGGGTCGGCCGGCCGCAGCCGGCACCGGACGACGTCCCCGGGGGTGACGCCGAGACGCCGCTGCAGCGCCTTGCCGGCGTACATGAACGCCTCCGGGAGGACGTCGGCCCGGTTCAGACCGACGTTGACCGCCACGCCCTCGATGTCGCCCTTGAGCCGCCGGGTGCCGGCCGCGGTGGCCGCGTCGACCAGCAGCTCGTCGAGGCGCAGGACCGTGTAGACGTTGCGGCCCCACGGCAGGGGCTCGACGAGGGTGTCGAACTCGACCCAGGTGCCGTCCGCCGCCATGCCCCTCATCCTCCCGCAGGACCGCGACCGCCGGAACGCCTTGACTGCCCTCGGGCCCCCGAGGATTCTCGCTCGGAGGGCTGAACGCTCGTCCAGGTGCGCCGGTCCGCCCAGCTGAGGGGAGGGCCGATGGCCCCGAGACGTCGTCAGTGCGCCGCCATGCAGGAGTACGAGCGGCTGCTCGAGGAGCAGCCGTCCTTCCGCGGCAACCAGCAGCGCGCGGAGGCCTTCACCGCCCGCGCCGTCATGTCGGGCGAGGCCGAGCGGGTCGCGCGCCGGATGGTGACGATCCCGGTGGTGTTCCACGTCGTGCACCGCACCCCGGCCGAGGACCTCAGCGCGGCGCAGCTCCAGAGCCAGCTCGACGTGCTCAACCGGGACTTCCGCGCCACCAACCCGGACACCTCGAAGGTGCCCGCGCCGTGGCAGGGGCTGGTCGCCGACGCGAAGATCGAGTTCCGGCTCGCAAGGCGGGACCCGTCGGGGAAGAAGACCGACGGGATCGTGCGGGTGCCGACCGAGCGTCGCTCGTTCGGGCCCGGTGACGACGTCAAGCGGGCGGGCAGGGGCGGCTCGGTGGCCTGGCCGGCGGACGCCTACCTCAACATCTGGGTGTGCACGCTGGGCGGCGGCCTGCTGGGGTACGCCCAGTTCCCCGGCGGCCCCAAGGCGACCGACGGCGTGGTCGTGCTGAACACCGCGGTCGGGACCGAGGGCACCGCGGCGGCTCCGTTCGACGGCGGGCGGACGCTGACCCACGAGATCGGGCACTGGCTGAACCTGCGCCACATCTGGGGCGACACCCTCGACTGCAGCGGTGGCGACCGGGTGCCGGACACCCCGAACTGCGAGGGCCCCAACACCGGGCAGCCGACCTTCCCGGTGATCACCTGCAGCAACGGCCCGCACGGCGGCATGTTCATGAACTACATGGACTACGTCGACGACGCCGCGATGTTCATGTTCACCGCCGGCCAGGTGACCCGGATGAATGCGTGCCTGGCCGGGCCGCGGAAGTCGTTCGCGCCGGCACGAGGAGCGACGACGTCACCGGCCGGTGGGTGCACGTGCACGAGGAGGACGCCGACGGGGAGATGGTGTTCCGCCCGGTCGGCACCGTCCTGCCCCCGGCGCGTGGCCGGGTCGCGTTCGAGCTGCGGGCGGACGGCACCTTCGCCGAGTCCGGCCTCGGCGCGACCGACGCGCCCGAGGAGGCCAGCGGCAGCTGGGACCTCACCGACGACACCCTCACGCTGAGCGAGGGGGCGACCCAGGGCGTACCCCGCCGGATGGCGGTCGTGACCGCGGACGCCGACCGCCTGGTGGTCCGCAAGCGCTAGCGCCGCCAGCGCCCGGCGGGCCGCAGGACGTCATACGAACCGTCCACACGGGTGCACCCCTCGTATGACGTCCGGGGCTCGCCGGCACCCGTCCTACCCTGCCCGCGTATGCCCCCGACACGACAGCAGCGGATCACTGCCACCAGGTGGCAGTGATCCGCTGCTGTCAGTGCGGAGCCGGTCGGGTCAGCGGCGCTTGCGCGGCACGCAGACCTTGCCGACGTCGACCCTCTCGCCCCGGTCGACCACGACGCGGCGGCTGGCGTAGACCTCGCCGCGACGGTCGGTGCAGGTGAGCTGCCAGGCCTCCTTGATCCCGCTGGTCTGCGGGGGCTCGGGACCGTCGAAGGACACCTCGCCGGACCACTCGGCCACGCCGCCCTCGTAGTTCTCGGCCGTCACGGTGTACGTCCCGGCGACCGGGTCGGGGATCGTGATGACCTCGGGGTTGTCCAGCGTCGCGCCGGAGCCGACCGTCGTGCCGTCGGGGCCCGTGATGTAGAAGTCCCAGTCGGCGTCGTCGGGCCACTCGATGCTCACCCGGGCGAAGCCGTTGTCGGCGTCGGGCAGGCCCTCCACCTCGAAGGTCGTCTCCTCCGACGCACCCTCCGCGGGCACGCCCGCGGGGTTGGTGAGGGTGAGCGTCTCCTGGGGCGGCGCCTCGGGCAGGCGGCCGTAGCGACCGGCGACCAGGGGGCGCGTCGAGGGGTTGACGTCCATCCGGAACCGGCCGCCGTCGGAGCGGTAGTCGGTCGTCAGGTGGTCCTCGAAGTAGATCTGGCTGCGGGTCGTGCCGTCGGCCTGGAGCACCGGCGAGGTCGGCGAGATGGTGGTCTTGCTGACCGTCAGGGTGCGCCCGGCGGGCGCGCGCCCGGTGATCCGGGAGTGGTACTTCGGCGCCATCGCCGCCTCCATGGCCTGGAGGTAGGCCTCCCGGTTGCCGCCGCCGCTGCCGGCCGCCTCGGTGGCGCCGGTGTACTCGCCGACCACCCCGTCCTCGTAGGCCGGGTGGAAGGAGTCCGGGCCGATCTCGAAGGTGTAGCCGAAGCCGCCGGTGATCCAGTAGCTCCAGTCCTCGGTCGAGCCGGAGGTGTCGTAGAGCTGGTAGGAGGCCTGGCTGACGTAGCCGTTCTCCTCGGCCCACGAGTCGCCGAGCTCCTTGAGCGCGAGCTCGTCGGGGGACTTGCCGGTCGAGGCGATGGCCGGCGGGCGCAGGATCAGGTTCGAGTACGTGTGGTTGCTGATCATCATCGTGACCGCGCGCTCGGAGATGAGCTGGCGCACCGCGTCGCTCTCCGGCTCGCTGCCGGGGCCGTCGCCGCGGAAGGTGTCACCCGACCAGCTGGTGCTCGCGCCGCCGCCGCCCCAGAAGCCGGGGTAGTTGCGGTTCAGGTCGGTGCCGCGCAGCCGCCCGGCCGGGTTGTCCTCGCAGGTCCCGCCGAGGTACTGCTCGGGGGTGTCCTCGGAGATGGAGCAGTTCTTGCGCTTCATCTCGTAGTCGAAGGTCGAGAAGTCACCTAGCGGCTCGGCGCCGCGCGAGACCTTGAACCCGTCGACGTTGACGACCGGCACGATGATCAACCGGGAGCCCTCGAGGAGCCGCTCGGCGCGCGGGTCGCCCTCGGCGGACGACTGGAGCATGTCGAAGCCGAACTCGAGGGTGTTCTCCGAGCTGGGCCACTCCCGCGCGTGGTGCGCGCCGAGGAGCAGGAAGGTCGGCTTGCCGTCCTTGACGTTGTCGGCGCCGGTGGTGATCTCGAGACCCTTGATCGGCTCGCCGAGCACGGTGCGGTTCTCCAGCGTCAGCGGCTTGGTCAGCCTGGGGTAGCGCTGGGCCAGCATCCGCATGTCGGAGAGGTACTCGTCGTAGGTGCGGTAGGCCGTCCGGCCGCTGGGCAGCGGCGACTCGGCGACGCGGGCGGCGTACGCCTGGTCCGCCTTGCGCTGGCGCTCGCTGAGCGCCTCGAGGTCGCGGACCTCGACGGTCCAGGTGAAGCCCGCGTCGCGCAGCGTCTCGCGGTCGGCCTCGTTGTAGAGGACCACCTCGATGCTCTTCTTGTCGGCGTGCTCGGTCGGGTCCAGCCCGAGCGCAAGCACCTCGTTGCGCTTGTCGACGGTCGGGGCGTCGACCCGGACCACCTGCACGCGGTCGTCCGCACCGTTGCCCGGCTCGCCGGCGGCGGGGCCGGAGACCGCGGCCGAGGCCAGGGTGAGGGCGAGGGCACCGGACAGGCCAGCGCCGAGCACCGCCGCCCGGCGGCGCGATTGCAGTCTGAGACGCATGTATTTCCTCCCGAGAACGCGGTGCACCGGAGGCTCCGCAGTGTGAGACACCCAACACCGGACGGGGCCGGTTGTCGAGACCCCTCAGACGACCTTCCCCGGGTTCATCAGCCCCCGCGGGTCGAGTGCCCGCTTCACCGTCCGCATCAGCTCGCGCTCGACCGGGTCGCCGTAGGCGTCGGCGAGGTCCCGCTTGGCCGACCCGAGCCCGTGCTCGGCCGAGATGCTGCCGCCCAGACGCGTCACCTCGTCGTAGATCGCGGCCGAGAGCGCGTCCGCCTTCTCGAGCAGGACCGCGTCCGGGGCGCCGACCGGCTTCGAGAGGTTGTGGTGCAGGTTGCCGTCGCCGACGTGGCCGTAGGTGATCCGGCGTACGCCCGGCAGCACCGCCTCCAGCGCCCGGTCGGTGGCGGCCACGAGGGCGGGCAGCGCGGCGATCGGGACGGTGACGTCGTGCTTCAGGCTGGGCCCGGCGGCGCCCTGCACCTCGGAGACGCCCTCGCGCAGGAGCCACAGCGCCGTACGCTGCGCGGGCCCGCCCGCGACCACCGCGTCGGCCACGAGCCCGCGCTCGTCGGCGGCGACCAGCACCTCCTCGAGGCCGGACTCGAGCACTTCAGTGACTGAAGCGGCGAGCTCGAGCAGGACGTACCAGGGGTGCGACCCGGGGAACGGGTCCCGCGCGCCCGGGGCGTGGTCGAGCACCAGCCCGACCGCCTCCCGCGACACGATCTCGAAGGTGGTCAGGTCGCTGGCGGCATGCTCCTGGGCGACCGCCAGCAGGTCGACGGCGGCGGCGACGTCGCGCACGGCGACCCACGCCGTCGCCCGCGCCGGGGTCGCCGGGAACAGGCGGACGGTGGCCGCGGTGATCACGCCGAGCGTGCCCTCGGCGCCGATGAACAGCTGCTTGAGGTCGTAGCCGGTGTTGTCCTTGCGCAGTGCGCGCAGCCCGTCCCACACCTGTCCGTCGGGCAGCACGACCTCGAGCCCCAGGGTCAGGTCGCGCATCATCCCGTAGCGCAGCACGCCCGTGCCGCCGGCGTTCGTCGCCAGCACGCCGCCCACCGTCGCGCTGCCCTCGGAGCCGAGCGAGAGGGGGAAGAGCCGACCGACCCCGGCGGCCGCGTCCTGCAGTCCGCGCAGGGTCACCCCGGCCTCCACGGTCGCGCTGCCGCCGACCGGGTCGACGTCGCGCACCGCGCGCATCCGGCCGAGCCACAGCACCAGCTGGGACCCGGAGGCGTCGGGGATGCAGCCGCCGCACAGCCCGGTGTTTCCGCCCTGGGGGACGAGCGCGACGCCGGCCTCGTGGCACAGGCGTACGGCGGTCGCCACGTCGGCGGTCGAGCCCGGGCGGAGGACGGCCGGGGTGGTGCCGCGGTACGCCCCGCGCCAGTCGACGACGTGGCCGGCCACGTCGTCGGGGGAGGCGGCGGCGGTGAGGACGCCGGCGGGTCCGAGCGCGGCGGTGAGCGCGTCGAGCAGGCGGTCGGGGACGGTCATCGGAGCTCCGTGGTCGGGGTAGGGGGCGGCATCAGCCGAGCAGCAGGGCGATCAGCAGCGCCACCGGCAGGCAGCCGAGCGTGGTGACGAGGACGACCTCGCGGGCCAGCGTCTCGCCGACGCGGTAGCGGGTCGAGTGCAGGAAGATGTTCTGCGCCGTGGGCAGCCCGGCGACGATCACGACGCCGAGCAGCGCGCGGCCGTCGAGGCCGCAGGCGGAGCCGACCGCCCACGCGACGACCGGCATCACGGCGAGCTTGAGCACGGTCGCGGTGACGACCTCGCGGCGCTGCCCGGCCCGGCCGAGCGGGGGGCTGAGGCGGAGCGCGGCGCCGTACGACAGGAGCATCGCGGGGATGGCCAGCCCGGCCAGCAGCGCGACCGGCTGGCCGACGATCGCGGGCAGCGTCCACCCGGAGACGGCGAGGACCAGCCCGATCGCGGAGCCGATGGTCAGCGGGTTGCCGGCCAGCCGCTTCACCACCGACACGGCACTGGTGCCGCTGCCGGCGCGGCGGTCGAGGTAGGCCAGGCTCAACGGCTGGACCACCAGCACCTGCACCAGCAGCGTCGGCACGACGACGGCGGCGTCGCCCACGACGTAGGCGCCGACGGCGATGCCGAGGTTGCCGGCGTTGACGTAGGACGAGACCAGCGCTCCGATCAGGACGTCGCCGCCCTCGTTGCGCCAGACCAGCCGGGAGACCAGGGCGAAGACGAGGAAGCAGGTCGCGAGCGAGGCCGCGGAGGCGACGACGTTGGCGGTGGTGTCGGCGCCGATCTCGAGGCGGCTGATCGTGGTCAGCATCAGCGCCGGGGTGGCCACGAAGAACGAGACCTCGGCCAGGGTGCGCTGCGCGGCCCCGTCGATGATCCCGCGGTGGGCCAGGAAGGCGCCGGCGCCGATCACGGCGAGGATGGTGGTGAAGCCGGTCAGCAGGTCCACGCGGTCACTTTCCCGAGGTGGTGCGGTGATGCCCGGACGGCACTGGACGATGCTCGCCGGCGCTGCCTACGGTCCGGCCGTGACCCACTCTCCCGCAGTCGTGACCGTCGGCCCGCTGATGCCGGACCTGGTGGCCGCGCTCGAGGAGCGGTACGCCGCCCGCCCGCTGGAGTCGCTCGACTCCGCGGCGGGGAGCGGCGCCGGGGTGCGGGTGGCAGTGACCACGGGACGCACGGGCGTGCGCGCCGACACCCTCGACCGGCTGCCCGACCTCGGCGCTGTCGTGCACTTCGGGGTCGGCCACGACCGCACCGACCTCGCCGCACTGGCCGCGCGCGGGGTGGTCGCCTCGACCACGCCCGACGTGCTGACCGACTGCGTCGCCGACACCGCGGTGGGGCTCGTGATCGACGTGATGCGGCGGCTGAGCGCGGCCGACCGGTTCGTCCGGCGCGGGGAGTGGGCGCGGCCGGGCGGCGGGTCGTACGCCTTCCCGCTGGCGCGGCGCGTGAGCGGAGCCAGGGTCGGCATCCTCGGCCTGGGCCGGATCGGCAAGGCGGTCGCGGCGCGGCTGGAGGCGTTCGGGTGCGCGGTGTCCTACACCGGCAGCGGCCCGCAGGACGGTGTCGACCTGCCCTTGGTCGCGGACCTGGTCGAGCTGGCCCGGGAGGTGGACGTGCTGGTGCTGGCCTGCGCGCTCACCGACCGCACCCGCGGCGCGGTCGACACGGCCGTGCTCGACGCGCTCGGCCCGGACGGGTTCCTGGTCAACGTCGCCCGCGGCGCCGTGGTCGACGAGGCCGCGATGGTCGCCGCGCTCGAGGCCGGCCGGCTCGGCGGGGCGGGGCTCGACGTGTTCGCCGACGAGCCGCACGTGCCCGCCGCGCTGCTGGAACGCGACGACGTGGTGCTGCTGCCGCACCTGGCCAGCGGCACGGTGGAGACCCGGGCCGCGATGCGCGACCTGGTCCTGGCCAACGTGGCGTCGTTCCTCGACGACGGTCGGCTGGTCACCCCGCTCGGCTGAGGTCATGAGTCGCGCAGCCGGACGTGCGCGTCGGTGATCGAGGCGACGTCGGGCGTGCCGAGCAGGCACATCGTGCGGCGCATCTCGGCGACCAGCAGCGCGAGCGCCTTGTCGACGCCGCGCTGCCCGCCGACCATCAGCCCGTAGAGGTAGGGCCGCCCGATCAGCACGGCGCGGGCGCCGAGGCCGAGGGCCGCGACGACGTCGCCGCCGTGGCGCACCCCGGAGTCGACGTAGACCTCGGCGGTGCCGCTGACCTTGGCGACCGCCTCGACGACGGGCGCGACCAGCTCGAGCGGGGCGGGGGAGCGGTCGAGCTGGCGCCCGCCGTGGTTGGAGAGCACGACGGCGTCGGCGCCGGCCTCGACGCAGGCGACCGCGTCGCCGACCGAGAGGATCCCCTTGACCACGACCGGGCCGCCCCACTGCTCCTTGATGCTCGCGACGTCGGCCGGGCGCAGGGTCTGCTCGCGCAGCTCGTTGGACATCCCCCACCGGCCGTAGGGCGACCCCTCGGGGAAGGTCGCGAACCGCAGCGGCTCGGTGGTGAGGATGTTCGAGACCCAGCCGGGGTGGCGGGCCAGCCCGGCGAGGGTGCGCGCGGTGAGCGCCGGCGGGATGGCGAACCCGTTGCGCACGTCCTTGCGCTTGAGCCCGGTGACCGTGGTGTCGACGGTGATCATCAGCGCCTCGTAGCCGTGCTCGCGGGCCTGGGCGACGTGCTCGGCGGTGACCGCACGGTCCTTCATGACGTAGAGCTGGAACCAGTTCCGCCCGCCGGGCGAGGCGTCCGCGACGTCTTCGGCGGAGGCGGTGGCGTAGGTGGAGAGCGTGTACGGCAGCCCCGCCCCGGCGGCGGAGGCCGCGACCGCGCGCTCGCCGGTGTGGTGGGACAGGCGGGTGTAGCCGGTGGGCGCGAGCACGACCGGCGCGGCCGCGGGCCGGCCCAGGATCGTGGTGGCGGTGCTCGGCTCGGGGACCTGCCCGAAGGTCGTCGGGCGCAGCTCGACCCGGTCGTACGCCGCCCGGTTGCGCGCCAGGGACACCTCGGACTCGGAGCCGCCGGCGACGTAGTCCCAGACCGCGGCCGGCACGCGCCGCCGGGCCCGCTTCTCGAGGTCGTCGATGCTCAGGCAGCGGGCGAGGCGGCGCTCGACGGGGTCGCGGTGGGCGTCGCGCAGCTGGAGGAACGGGCGCAGGTCGTCCCAGCGGGGGAGCTGGCGGGGCGGGGGCTGGATCGGCGCACTCACTGGCGCTCCTGACATTCGTAGGATAACTTCTGCACTCATCATACAAGTTGCTCCACTCCGAGGGGAACCGCCCGTGTCCGACAAGATCCGCAGCCTCAAGCTCTCCCACGTCGTCCTGCCGCTGGAGACGCCGGTCAGCGACGCCAAGGTCCTCACCGGGCGCCAGAAGCCGCTGACCGAGACCGTCCTGCTCTTCGTGGAGATCACCACCGAGGACGGCTTCGAGGGCATGGGGTTCAGCTACTCCAAGCGCGCCGGCGGCCCGGCGCAGTTCACGCACCTGCGCGAGGTCGCCGAGGTCGCGATCGGCCAGGACCCCTCCGACATCGACCGGATCTACCAGTCGCTGATGTGGGCCGGCGCCTCCGTCGGCCGCTCCGGCGTGGCGACCCAGGCCGTGGCCGCGCTCGACGTGGCGCTGTGGGACCTCAAGGCCCGCCGCGCCGGCCTGCCCCTGGCTAAGCTGATCGGGGCTTACCGGGACTCGTGCCAGGTCTACAACACCTCCGGCGGTTTCCTGCAGGCGTCGGTCGAGGAGATCAAGGAGAAGGCGACCGCCTCGCTCGAGATGGGCATCGGCGGGATCAAGATCAAGGTCGGCCAGCCCGACTGGCGCGAGGACCTGCGCCGCGTCGAGGCGCTGCGCGAGCACCTCGGCGGCGGCCCCTTCATGGTCGACGCCAACCAGCAGTGGGACCGCGCCCGCGCCCGCCGGATGTGCCGCGAGCTCGAGCAGCACGACCTGGTCTGGATCGAGGAGCCCCTCGACGCCTGGGACGCCGTCGGCCACGCCGACCTCAGCCACGTCTTCGACACCCCGATCGCCACCGGCGAGATGCTGACCTCGGTGCCGGAACACATGGCGCTGATCGATGCGGGCTACCGCGGGATCGTGCAGCCCGACGCCCCCCGCATCGGCGGCATCACCCCCTTCCTGCGCTTCGCGACGCTGGCCGCGCACGCCGGCCTGGCGCTGGCCCCGCACTACGCCATGGAGATCCACCTCCACCTCGCCGCCGCCTACCCAACCGAGCCGTGGGTGGAGCACTTCGAGTGGCTCAACCCCCTCTTCGACGAGCGCGTCGACATCCACGACGGCCGCATGTGGGTCCCCGAGCGCGCCGGCCTCGGCTTCACGCTGAGCGACCAGATGCGCGCGCTGACGAAGGAGACGGTCACCATCGGTTGACGGTGGTCGAGGAGCGAGCGAAGCGAGCGTCACGAGACCCCGTGACCACGACGTGATGAGGTACCCCCGTGAAACCCACCGGCACCCTGACCCACCGCGTGGTCTCCGGCCTCAAGGACGCCATCCTCGGCGGCGAGCTGAACCCCGGTTCCAAGCTCCCCTCCGAGGCCGCCCTCGTCGCCGAGTACGGCGTCTCCCGCACCGTCGTCCGCGAGGCGGTCTCACGCCTCCAGGCCGAGGGCCTGGTCGAGACCTTCCAGGGTCGCGGGTCGTTCGTGCTGACCGTCCCCGAACCGTCCACCTTCTCGCTCGAGTCGTCCGCGATCCGCACCCACCACGACGTCCTGGCGATGGTCGACTTCCGCATCGGCGTGGAGAGCGAGGCCGCTGCCCTGGCCGCCGCGCGGGTGACGCCGGAGTCGGCCAAGGCCGTGCAGTCAGCGCTGGCCCAGCTGACCGAGGCAGGCCACGAGGGGGCGGTCGAGGCCGACTTCGCCTTCCACCGTGCGGTGGCCGCCGCGACCGGCAACCGCTTCTACGTCGACCTGCTCGACTCGCTCGGCCCGATGATGATCATGCTGCCGCGCACCAGGCTCTCGGACGAGTACTCGCTCTCCGACGCCGCCCACGTAGAGCGGGTGCATCGCGAGCACGAGCAGGTCGCGGCTGCAGTGGCAGCGGGGGACGCCGAGACGGCGCGGGCGGCGATGCGGGTCCACCTCGGGAGCACCCGCCGTCGGTTGTCGGCGGGCGGCTGAGGAGTCCGACTAGTCTCGGGGGACCCGGTCTCGACCTCAGGAGGTCTCGTGGCTCGCGAATCGACAGGCAGGCCGCCCGCTGGCCCCGACGACGTGGCCCGGACGGCCGAGCCGAGCGACGAGCGGTACAACAAGCAGGGCAAGCTCCGCTCCGCCGTCTACGACGCGGAGATGGAACGGCTGCAGGAGCAGCTGGTGCTGCTGCAGTACTGGATCCAGCGCCAAGACCTCAAGGTGCTGGTGATCTTCGAGGGTCGTGGTTCAGCCGGCAAGGGTG
Source organism: Nocardioides sp. AX2bis (assembly GCF_902506435.1). GTDB lineage: Bacteria > Actinomycetota > Actinomycetes > Propionibacteriales > Nocardioidaceae > Nocardioides. The sequence continues at coordinate 324,017 of NZ_LR733215.1, forward strand.
GCGTGATCAAGCGGATCACCGAGCGCACCTCGCCGCGCACGGTGCGGGTGGTCGCCCTTCCCAAGCCGACGGAGCGCTAGCGGACGCAGTGGTACTTCCAGCGGTACGTGGAGCACCTCCCGGCCGCGGGCGAGATGGTGATGCTCGACCGCTCCTGGTACAACCGCTCGAACGTGGAGTGGGTGATGGACTACTGCTCCGAGGAGGAGCACCAGGAGTTCCTCCGCAGCTGCCCGGAGTTCGAGCGGATGCTGGTCCGATCGGGGATCCAGGTCATCAAGTACTGGTTCTCGGTGTCCTTCGACGAGCAGCGCAAGCGCTTCGAGGCTCGGAACGCCGAGCCGCTCAAGCGCTGGAAGCTCCCGGACATGGACCTTGCCGAGCATGAGCTCTACGTGCGCTACTCGATGGCCAAGGACACCACCTTCCAGTTCACCGACATCAAGCAGGCGCCGTGGTTAGTGGTGCCCAGCGACGACAAGAAGGCGGCGCGGCTCAACTGCATCAGCCATCTGCTCTCGCAGTTCGACTACGTGGACATGGCCCCCGACGTCGTCGAGATTCCGGAGATGCGCCAGGAGCCCTACGTGCGTCCGCCGATCCACGAGCAGACCTTCGTCCCGCACCTCTTCTAGACGCCTGGTCACTCGTCCTGGTCGCTCGTCTGCCGGTTGGGGGTCCGGCGTAGCGACCGAAGGGTGGCCCGGGCCGCAAGCTCGCTGACCTGGGAGGACGTCGGCGTCGTTGGTCGCAGACGCCCGATCGCTACGCCGGACGACTACGCAGGCGTTGCAACCGGACCGGTCGCGGGCCTCAGAAGGTCACCGACCGCGACCTCGCCCGGCTCGACCACCTCGGCGTACACCCCGAAGCAGGCGCCCATGCCGAGCACGGACTCCTGACGGCCGCGGTAGTTCGTGATCATCCGCAGTGTCTGGAGGTCAGCCACGCCCGAATCGGGATCCCGGGTCGTCGCCACGCAGCGCTTGACCTGACCACGGACGCGCAGGACCGCGCCGCCGACCTGCAGCAGCTCCCCGTCCCAGGAGCCTCGACGTGTGGGTCGCCTCCGTCGACCTCGATCAGCATCCGGAACCGCCGCGAGTCGACCTCGGTCAGCCCCGCCCTGGTGGCCAGCTCCGCGACCGAAGCGGTTCCCAGCAGCGTCACGGGCTCGACGTCGAACGCCGAGCCGCGGGCGCGTACGAGCTGGACCCGGCGGCCCACGAGGTCGGAGAAGAAGCTGCTCCACGTCGGGTCGGCGACGAGGTCCCCCGCCAGCCTGCGGAGCCCCCACATGTCGGTGTCGACGCGGACGCCGGCCACGACGGAACCGCTGTGGAGGATCTCGTCCGCACGACTCACCTCGAGGTGACGGGTCTCCGCGTCGTACGTCGCACTCAGGCCGTACAGGCCGGGGTTGCGCGTACAGCTTTGCAGGCCGCCTTCGTCGTCGACCAGGAAGAAGAGCCGGTCGCCGGCAGCGCCCTGCGTCGTCAGCTCGATCGAGTCGGGGTGGTCGAGCATCAGCCCCTTGACCGGTGTGGTCGAGAGGCGGGTGACGGTGTACTCGGGCGGCACGTGTGCAGCCTTCCACGGCGGCCCGCCACAGCGTCGGGTCAGCCGAGGACCTTCTCCTGGTCGCGGACCAGGGGCGGCGGACGCTCGACCGACGCCGCGTCGCACCGAGTGAGGCGAAACCCTCACTCGCCACCCCATCTGCTCCTACGCTCTGCGCATGGGCGCAGCGACGGCTCGGACACTGGTCGCTCGGCCGCGCCCGGCCGGATCCCTGGCGGAGCTGCCGGCGGCGTACTGGTCGCAGATGCGCCGGGTCTGCTCGCCCGGCCGCCCGGACGTGCTGATCGACCACGTGCTCGTCGGCCCGAGCGGCATCTACCTCATCCGCTACCTGACCGCAGAGCCCGACGGGTCGTGCCTGGACGCGGCGGCGCTCGCGGACTACGCCGCCGTCGTCACCGGTCTCGCACCGCCTCGCTACCGCGACCGGTGCCGGCCGGTCCTCTGCGTGCGGGGCGGTGCCGAGCGTGCCGACCACGTGGACGGCGTGCTGGTCGCCTCGGTGGGTGCGCTCGAGCAGGTCGTGCGCTTCGCGACGCCGGTGCTGTCGTCCTCGGAGGCGCGCCAGGCGTCCGCCGTGCTGCGCAGGGACCTGATCGACGTGCCGGCCGAGGCCGGTACGTCCCGCCGCCGGCTGCGGGCCCTGGTCCGGATGGCGGCGGCGTCCGCCGCGGTGGCCGCCGTGTCCGTCGGCGCGCTGGTGCTCGGTCCGGAGGCGATCGAGCTGCTCGCCGGCCGGGGGTGAGGATGGAGGCGCCGGTCACGACGCGGATCGGGATGGGGGTCAGGCTCGTGCGGACCCCAGGGTCAGGACCGCGGCCGGCTGGTCGGCGCGGCTACGACGGAGACCGGGCGTCAGCGCGAGGGTGACCGCGACCGAGGCCACCGCCATGAGTGACATCGCCGTCCCGGCCGCGTGGGCGTCGGCCCCGAGCAGGGTCGCGACCAGGCCCGCCACGAGGGCGCCGATCCCCTGCATCGCCATCAGGCCGAGGCCGTTGAGACCCAGGACGTGTCCCCGGATGTCGGCGCCGGTTCGGGTGATCAAGCGTTCCTGCAGCGGCAGGCTCGCGCAGTAGCCGACCGACGCGACGGCGGCGAGGAGGCAGGCCGTCACGACGCCCGGCTGCAGGAAGAACAGCAGCCAGGGGACGGCGAGCAGGAGCCGTGCGGGTTCGACCAACCGGTCCCGCCAGGCCGGCGGCACGAACCGACCCATCGCGACGTCGCCCGCGAGCATCCCGACAGCCGTCGCGGCGAAGAGGAACCCGGCCCGCTCGCCGGCGTACGGCACGATCAGCGCCTCGCAGCCGACCACCAACCCGTTGGGCACCCACAGGGCGAGGTAGACCGGGCGGAGCGTCGGGGACCCGAGGAGAAGCCGGTTGACCGCCCTGCTCCGGGGCACCGCCCGACCCGTGCTCCGGGGCGGGTGGTCCGTCAGGCCGAGGCGCACCAGCACGACGACAGCCAGGGCGGTCGCTGCGGCACCGAGGAACATCTCCGACGTGCTGAACACCAGGACGAGCGCCCCGCCGAGGCCGTACCCGGCGATCTGCATGACGCCGACCGCGATGTTGATGGTCGCCCGGCCGAACACGAAGGCCCCCTCGGGGAGGATGTCGGCCACCAGCGCCATGGTGCTGCCGCCGAAGGCCGACAGCAGGACCCACGGCACGAGCAGCAGACCGAACCGCGCCACGAGGGGGAGACCCGGGATCGCCTGTGCGGCGAACGAGGCCGCCTCGATCGCCGCGACCAGCGCGATCGACGTACGCGGACGCCACAGGTCTGCCAGCGAGAGCAGGAACCACGAGCAGACCAGCCGGACCAGCGGACCGCCGAACATCACGAACGCGGTGACCAGCGGCGACCCGGTCTCTGCGTAGGCGAGCGTGCCCAGGGCGAGGCTCCCGACCGAGGCTGCGCCGACCATCAACGACGTCGCGCCGAAGAGAACGCGGAACTCCGCGACGCCGAACAGCTCCCGGTAGGTCCGCATGGGTCGAGCGTCGACCAGTCGCCGACGCGGCGCTAATGTTTCGTCGGGAGGCGAAACGTGGGGACCTGGAACGTGCCGGCCGACGTTCTTGCTGTGAGCGGCTTCGGCATCTCCCCGAAGGCCGAGGTCGTTGCTGCGCTGGGTTCCCTGCTCAACCCGCGTTCACCCGAGCAGCGGGTGTTCAACACCGCCCACCGGGCGGCGTTCGAGCAGTGGCTGACCGCCCACCCCGCCGCGCGCGACCTGCTGGGTGCCAGCTTCCGTCAGTCCAGGCCCGGGGTGCCCGGTTGGATCGCCGACTACCTGGCCGATCCCGCAGACGTCCCCGACCCCACCTTCGACCACGAGGTCGCCCTGATCGCCGGGCTGACCGACGACGACCTCCGCACCGACCTGCTCGAGACCACCGGCGCTCCGCTCACGCGGCACCTGCTAGAACCGGGTGTTCGCGACGTCGCCATCGAGGTGGTCCGGTGGCTGTGGACCCACACCGTCGAGACCGACTGGCCCCGGCGCGAGCGGATCCTCCGCGCCGACGTCGTCGCGCGTACCGCCCAGCTCGCCTGGCACGGCTGGGCCGCCGTCCTCCGCGACCTCGGTCGGGACCGGGAGTGGGACGGCGACGGACACCTCCGGATCAACCGCTACGACCTGCCGGCCCGCACGCTGCCCCCGAACGCCCGGTTGACCTTCGTGCCCACCCACGCCGACGGCAGCTGGGTCGGCTGGCGGGACGAGCGCTACGCCGTCTACTACCCGGTCGCAGGCCGGCTCGCCTCCGTCGACGCGGCCCAGGCCGAGGGGCTCGGCGCCCTGATCGGCGCGAACCGCGCCCTGGTCCTGGCCCTCCTCGACGTGCCGCGCAGCACCTCACAGGTCAGCGCCCTCAGTGGCTTGGTCCTGGGCTCGGTCGGCAGTCACCTGCGCATCCTGCTGGGGTCCGGTGCTGTCACCAGACGGCGCTCCGGACGGGAGGTCCTCTACTGGCGTACGGCACTCGGGGACGCGCTCGTTGCCTCCGGCTCCTGACGGAGTCCCCGCTCGGCGAGCGGGTGCGCCCGCCGTGCTCTGCCAGCACACTTCCGCGTTCTCCAGCGGTGCGCCGCCCCCGGTGGCGACACTGTCGTCGTGGCGAAGCGCACGAGGCCGGTGACCAGGCGCGACCCGCGCGACGTACCAGGGTTCGAGCGAGCCGCCGAGCTCGGTCTGCTCCCGCAGGTGCCGCCGTCCCCGCCGGAGCCGGTCGCGCCCAACTCCCGCCACCTGCTGCTCGCGAGCGTGGGTGCTGCGACGGCCGGGGTCCTGACGGTCCTCGTCGCCGCAGGCCCGCTCGACGCGCCGGGCTGGGCCCTGGGGCTGTTGAGCGCGGCAGTCGTCGGCGTCGTCGGCGCCGTGCTCCTCATGATCCGGGGCGCGCAGTGGAAGGAGCTCCAGGCGGGGTACTGCCGCCTCGACCACATGGTGGCGTCGTTCGCCCGCGACCACGAGGTGCGATTCCCGGCCTCGGGGATGCGGGGCGCGCCCTGGGACCTGCAGGGTCTGTGGCGCCTCGACGACGCGGGGTCCGTCCAGCGCGCTCCCGTGCCGCACGTCCTGCCGCCCGGGCACTACCCGTCGCCGAACCGTCCGGGCGAGCTGGAGCTGTGGACCGGCGAGGTGTGGGCCTACCTGTACCGGCAGCCCCGTACGTCGTTCCTGCCGACCGAGGACGAACTGACGCCGTGACGCGTTCCGCGACTACCGACCGCCGAGCCGTTCGCTGAGCCACGGCAGCAGCAGCGTCGCCGACGCCACCCCGATCAGCATCACCGCGAACACCCAGTACGACGCGCCGCTGCTGCCCCGCGCGAACCCGGCCACCACCATCACGCCGCCCGCGACGTACAGGACGATCGCGGAGGTGAGGCTGCCGGCGATCCGGATCCGGCGGGGCAACGACGACACGACGATCAGCTGCTGGTGAGGGACGACGCCTTCTTGCTGGCGTTCTTCGCGGCCCGCTTGGTGGCCTTGCGCGACGACTTCACGCCCGACTTCGCGGCCGAGGTGACGCCCTGGGCGACCAGGGTCATCCCGGCGCCGACGAGCCACACGTCCTTGGCGACACCGATGCCCTCCTGGCTGGGGCGGATGCCGTCGTCCAGGGTCATCGACGGGGTCTTGAGGTACATCCCGAGCAGGCTCGCGCCGAACCCGGTCAGTGCGGCGCCGGCGACCGTCGCGTTCACCTTCGGCAGCAGCAGCGCGCCGCCGACGGCGATCTCGCTGTAGGCGAGCACCTGGGCGAACGTCTTCGGCTTCATGTCCTTGAACACCGAGGGGTACGTGCCGGCGGCCGCGCCGTGCAGGAACTGCGCCGTGCCCTCGTCGGCGCCGAGCTTGCCGATGCCGGAGTTGAGGATGTAGGCGCCGGTGGCGACGCGGATCGGGATGTGGGTCGGGTTCATGCGGACTCCAGAGTCAGGAAGCAGGGAAGTCCCGACCATAGTTCGACCCCGGGGCGGTCGGACTAACCCCTTGAGGGTGCGCAGCGCACTGGGTGTTCCTCCTGGACGCGGCAACATGTCAGCATGTGCGACGAGCAGCAGGACAACGACCTGGGCCGTGCCCCGAGGGGGCGGCCCATGGAGTTGACCGTGCCTGAACCCGCATCGGAGGGGCGTCGCAGGGCGACGCCGGGCTTCCTCGGGTACGCCTTGGCCATCGCGGTCAGCCTCGTGATCTTTGCGTTCGGGCTGGCTGCGGTCGACGCCTGGGAGGCCGGCAACCTCCGGGACTTTCCCGACATCGTCTTCGTCGTCGTCCTCTTCGGCGCCATCCCCGCGGCCGTCGTCGGCGCGGTGGGTGCCCTCGTGGTGCACCTCCTGACGTGGCGGGCCACCTCGCAGAGCTGGGGCGTGGGAGGAGCTACGGTCGCGGGTCTGGTGGCCGGGTACCTCCTCTACGGGGATGAGGTCGGTCCCGTTCTGGTGCTCTCCTTATCCGCCGGCTTGGGCCGCCTCGCTGTCGTCCCACTTGCGACTGCGAGGGGTGCCTCGCTGAGATCCCCTCATTGAACGCACCTCGTGGGGCAGGTTCGAACTCAGTCAGACCTTCATCGCCCCTGGTACCCCGTCCTGCACCGCGAACGACGCGTACGTGTAGCGCTCGGGGTCGCGCCGGGTGACCGTGCGGACCATCTGCAGGTCGCTCCGGAACTGCTCGCGGTCGACCGTGCAGCGCACGTGCCCGCGCCGGTCGCCGTCGAAGAACTGGATGTGCGGGTTGAACGTGATCATCGGTCCGTAGTAGGGCCCGTACGGCGTCCGATCGCCGTTCGAGCTCACCGACGTTCCGACGAACTCGGTCGCCACGACCGGCGACTCGGGACGGTCGTGGTTCGCCAGGACGTCGTTGACGAAGGTCGAGTGCCAGTCGCCGGTGATCACGACCGGGTTCCGCGTCCCCGCGTCCTTCCAAGCGCCGATCAGGCGCTGTCGGGCGGCGGGGAAGCCGTCCCACGCGTCGTGCCACAGCCGGTCGCCGCTGGGGCCGTCGTGGTCGAGACGGGCCACCATCACGTTGCTGGCCAGCACGTCCCACTGCGCGCGCGAGCGACGCAGCCCGTCGTACAACCAGCGCTCCTGCTCGGCGCCGAGCATGCTCACGCCGGGGGCGTACGCCGCGTCGCAGGCGGGGGCCTCGCCCCAGCCGCACGGCGGCACGTCGCGGTACTGCCGGCCGTCGACGAGGTCGACCTGCGCCAGGCGGCCCCAGCGCAGCCGCTTGTAGATCCGCGCGCCGCCGTCGACCGGGCGCGAGGCGATCCGGACGGGCTGGTGCTCGTACCAGGCCTGGTAGGCCGCGGCCCGCTTGGCGCTGATGTCGCCGTCGCCGTACTGCGACTGCTCGCCGGCGTAGTCGTTGACGGCCTCGTGGTCGTCCCAGGTGACCAGCCACGGGAAGCGGGCGTGGGCGCGCTGGAGGTCGGGGTCCTGCTTGTAGAGGGTGTAGCGCAGCCGCCAGTCGCGCAGCGTCTGCGTGTCACCGCGGTAGACCTCGGGGATCGCCACGTCGCGCTCGCGACCGCGCGCGGCCATCGTGCCCTCGTAGACGTAGTCGCCGAGGAAGACCACGAGGTCGAGGTCGTCCTCGGCGATCTGGCGGTACGACGGCCAGTAGCCGTCGGCGTAGTTCTGGCAGGACGCGAACGCGAAGTCGAGGCGCTCCACGTCGGCGCCGGGCGCGGGGGCCGTGCGCGTGCGGCCGACGGGGGAGAGACGGCCGTTCCAGCGGAACCGGTACCACCACTCACGGTCGGGGGCGAGCCCACGGACCTCGGCGTGCACCGAGTGCGCCAGCGCCGGGACGGCCCGCACGCTGCCCGAGCGGACGACGCGGCGGAACCTCGAGTCGGCGGCGACCTGCCACTCGACCGCCGTTCCGCGGCGCGGCATGCCGCCGTCGGGCGCCAGCGGGTCCGGCACCAGCCGCGTCCACAGCACCACGCTGCGGTGGTCCGGGTCCCCGCTGGCTACACCCAGGGTGAACGGGTTGCCGCGCGGCATCCCGGGCCCGGCCATCGCGTGGTCGAGGGGCAGGCCCGCGACGGCCGCCGCGCCGGCGACGGCGCTCACGGTGCGCAGGAACGTACGGCGGTCTCCCGAGACGAGGTTCACGCCTGGCACCGTAGGTGCCGGGAGCGGCGTCGCGGTGAACGCGCGGTAAGCGCCGTCGGTCGGCTCAGGTCGGCTGGCTCAGGTCGGCTGGCTCAGGAAGGTCGGCTCAGAACTCCGCCATCTTGTCCCAGCCGTCGCGGTCGACGTCGATGTACATGATGTCTGGGCGCTCGGCGATGTACTGCTTGGCGTCGCCCTCGACCCCGTTCTGGAAGTGGTCGGTCGCGACGTGCGCCTCGCCGGCGGCCTTGTCGACGAACGCCTCGATCGTGAGGATTGTGTCGGGGTCGTCGACGCTGCGGTAGTGCTCGTAGAACATGTTGCCGGGCTCGGCGCGGGTCGCGTCGGTGTAGGCCTGGCTCGCCGCGAGGTAGGCGTCCGCGGTGCCGGGCTTGAGCTGCTTCTTCACGGTGATGTAGATCAAGGTCGCTCCTCCATCGGGGGTGTACAGGTCAGGGTTCGCACTCTCGCACGCCCGGCCCGCCTGCCGGCCGGGTGAGAGCCGCCTGCCGGGCGCACGGTTGACTCGCCGCATGCGCATCTTCTTCACCGGCGGCAGCGGCAAGGCCGGCAAGCACGTCGCCCCCTACCTCGCCAGCCAGGGCCACCAGGTCACCAACGCCGACCTCACCCCGCTCGGCCACCCCGACGTCAACGACCTGAAGGTCGACCTCACCGACGCCGGGCAGACGTACTCCGCGATGGCCCAGATGGCCTCCATGGACGAGCTCGACCTGCCGTCGGTCCCCTCCTACGACGCGGTCGTCCACTTCGCGGCCATCCCGCGGATCCTGCTGACCCCCGACGCCACGACGTACGCGATCAACATCCTGTCGACCTACCACGTGCTCGAGGCGGCCACCCGGCTCGGCATCCCGAAGGTCATCTTCGCCTCGTCCGAGACGACGTACGGCATCTGCTTCGCGCAGGGTGAGCGCAAGCCGCTCTACGTGCCGGTCGACGAGGAGCACCCGGTCGTGCCGGAGGACTCGTACGCGATGTCGAAGGTCGCCAGCGAGGTGACCGCCCGGTCGTTCCACGCCCGCACCAGCAGCGACATCTACGGTCTGCGGATCAACAACGTGATCGAGCCGCACGAGTACGAGGAGTACTTCCCCGACTACCTCGAGGACCCCTCGCTGCGCCGCCGCAACGTCTTCGCCTACATCGACACCCGCGACCTCGGGCAGATGGTGCAGCGCTGCCTGACCACCGACGGGCTGGGCTTCGAGGTCTTCAACGTCGCGAACGCCGACATGTCGGTGGCCGCGACGACCGACGAGATCCGCGAGAAGTTCTACGAGGGCGTCGAGCTGCGCCGCGAGATGGGCCGCGACGAGACGTTTTACTCGATCGACAAGGCGCGGGAGATGCTCGGCTTCGACCCGCAGCACTCGTGGCGGGACGTGCTGGCCGACCCGCGGGCCTGAGGCTGCTGCCGTGACGTGGGGGATCGAGGAGGCGCTGCGGCCGGTGCTCGACGACCTCCAGGCTGCTGAGGGATGGATCCCGCCGGTCGACCCCACGCCGTGGCAGGACTGGCAGCCGTCGGAGTCCTGCACCCTGGTGGCGTACGGCAGCAGCGCCGGCGTGTGGCTGGACATGTCGCTGGACCCGGCGTCGGGTCTGGCCAGGCTCGCGGACCAGGTGCAGGACTGGGTGGTCGAGCAGCTGCCCGGGATGCACCGCCCGGCCGTCTGGCCGACCTGCCCGGCGCACCCGGACTCCCACCCGCGGCAGGCGGTCGTCGAGGGCGGCCGCGCGGTGTGGGCGTGCCCGCGCGGGGCTGCGGTGTCGACGCCGATCGGGCGGCTGGGCGAGGCCCCGCCCGGCTGACACCGGTGGGGAGGGAGTCGTGTGCTCGAGAACCAGCCCCGCACCGGGCTCAGGCACACGACTTCCGTCTGCAGGTGGCCGGCCCGACGTACAAGGTCCGTCGGGCGGTCATGGGTCAACTGACGCGCTGGGGCGCGTCGACCGACCCACGACTGCGTGGGCCCAGCCCGGCCAGTCGAGGTCGTGTGCCTGATACCGAGCCCTTGACCGTGCTCAGGCACACGACTCCTGCTGGCGGCCCGCCCGCCCGACCCCCACGACCCCGCGGCCCAGTACGGCCGGGCGCTCGTCGTCAGTCCAGGCAGAACTCGTTGCCCTCGACGTCCTGCATCACCAGGCACGACTCGTTGACGCCGGTGGCCCGCATCAGCCGCACCCGGCGTGCGCCGAGCGGCTCCAGCCGGTCGGCCTCGGCCTCGAGCGCGGCGACGCGCTCCTCGCCGGTGAGGCCGACCCCGACGCGTACGTCGAGGTGGATGCGGTTCTTGCCGGCCTTGGCCTCCGGCACCCGCTGGAAGAAGAGCCGCGGGCCGGCGCCGGTCGGGTCCTGGCAGGCCCAGACGCCGCCCTGGCGGTCCGGGGGCAGGGTGGCGTCGACGGCGTCCCACGAGTCGAAGCCGGGCGGGGGCGGCGGGTCGACGTAGCCCAGCACCTCCTTCCAGAACGCGGCGACTGCGCGGGGGCTCGCGCAGTCGAAGGTCACCTGCACCTGCTTCACCTCGGCCATGGGTCCACGGTGGCCCTGACGTGCGCCGGGCGTCCAGCCCCACTGGTCCTCGGGGGTGAGCGGCGCGGTCGTGGCGGGTGGCAGCGTGGGCGGGAGCCAGAGACATCGACGAGAGGGGCACGCATGAGCAGCCAGGACTCCGAGAACATCGGACGACTCGACGACGCCGCCGAGGAGCAGGAGGAGTCGTCGACCACCGACGGCGCCGCCGCCGAGGGCGAGTACGACCCGGCCCAGGGCTCGCCTGCCGGCACGCACCCGGTCGGGGAGACGTACCCCGACGAGGCTCCCAAGGCGGAGTAGCCCGCGGGAGTCGTGTGCTTGAGGACGGTCCCTACCGCGTTCTCAGGCACACGACCCTGAGCTCCCGGGCCGGGGGCAGGTCGCCCACCGGCCTGATAGGCATCAGCAGAGCCGCCTGCACGCGCGGGACGGCGTACCCCACCGACAGGAACCGTCATGACCCTGCTCGACCCCGCCACCTGGACCGGCAAGATCCACCTCGACGGCTGGACCACCGGCTCAGGCGGCGTGCAGGACGTGGTCGAGCCCGCGACCGGCAAGGTCCTCGGGCAGGTCGGGGTGGCCGGGCCCGACGACGTCACCCGGGCCGCGACGAGGGCGGCGGCGGCGCAGGAGGAGTGGGCGGCACGGCCGCCGGAGCAGCGCGCGGCCGTGCTGCGTCGCGCCGGTGAGTTGTGGGAGACCCACGCCGAGGAGGTCCAGGGATGGATCGTGCGCGAGGCGGGGTCCGTACCGACGAAGGCCGGGCTCGAGACGCACATCGCGGCCGCCGAGTGCTTCGAGGCCGCCTCGCTGCCGACGCACCCGCAGGGCGAGGTGCTGGCCTCCAACGCGCCGCACTGGTCCTTCGCGCGCCGCCGCCCGGTCGGCGTGGTCACCGTGATCGCGCCGTTCAACTTCCCGCTGATCCTCTCCATCCGCTCCGTCGCGCCGGCGCTCGCGCTCGGCAACGCCGTGCTGCTCAAACCCGACCCGCGGACCGCGGTCTGCGGCGGGGTCGCGCTGGTGCGGGTCTTCGAGGAGGCCGGGCTGCCGGCGGGCCTGCTGCAGCTGCTGCCGGGCGGCACGGAGGTCGGCGTCGCCGTCGTCGAGGCCCCCGAGGTCGCCGTCATCTCCTTCACCGGCTCCACCGCCGCCGGCCGCAAGGTCGGTGAGGCCGCCGCCCGCCACCTCAAGCGCGCGCACCTCGAGCTCGGCGGCAACAACGCGCTGGTGGTCCTGCCCGGCGCCGACCTCGCGCTCGCGGCCTCGGCCGGCGCGTTCGGGTCGTTCCTCCACCAGGGTCAGATCTGCATGACGACGGGACGGCACTTCGTGCACGAGTCGCTCTACGACGACTACGTCGCCGCGCTGGCCGCCAAGGCCGAGCACCTGCCGGTGGGCGACCCCTCGACCGACCAGGTCGCGCTCGGTCCGATCATCGACGGCAAGCAGCTCGACAACATCGACGCGATCGTCACCGAGTCGCAGTCCCAGGGCGCGCGCCTGGCCGCCGGCGGTCGGCGTGAGGGGCCGTACTACTACCCGACCGTGCTCGCCGACCTCACGCCCGACAACCGCGCCCTCGCCGACGAGATCTTCGGCCCGGTCGCGCGGTCATGTCCTTCTCCACCGACGACGAGGTCGTGGGGCTGGTCAACGCCAACGAGTACGGCCTGTCGGTCGGCATCCTCGGCGACGTCGGGCGGGCGATGAAGATCGCGGACCGGGTCCACGCCGGCAAGGTGCACATCAACGAGCAGACTGTCTCCGACGAGGCCAACGCCCCGTTCGGCGGCGTGGGTGCCTCGGGCACGGGTTCGCGGTTCGGTGGGGCGACGGCCAACATCGAGGCGTTCACCGAGGGTCAGTGGCTGACCGTGCGTCCGGACATCGCGCCGTACCCGTTCTGAGGCGTGCTCGCCGCGGGACGTCATACGGTCCGAGCGGGGGCTGAGCGCTGCGGCGTATGACGTCCCGGGCCGGTCGTCGACCCTGGCCCGGACCCGCGCTCAGGCCCGCGCGGTCGACGCCCGCACGTGCGCCCGCTCGCCCTGCCGCCCGATCAGGCTCAGGAACTCGACCGGCCCGGCGCTGGTCGCGCCGAACCAGTGCGGGGTGCGGCAGTCGAACTCGGCCGCCTCGCCGGGCTTGAGCAGCAGGTCGTGCTCGCCGAGGACCAGTCGCAGCGTGCCGTCGAGGACGTAGACCCAGTCCCAGCCGTCGTGCGTGCGCTGCTCGACCACCGCGTCGTCGTCGCCTCGCGGGACCACGAACTTGTACGCCTGGATCCCGCCGGCCCGCTTGGTCAGCGGCAGCATCACCCAGCCCATGTCGTTCCTGATCGGGCGCAGGTTGACCCGGGGGTTGCCGGTGGCGGGGGCGTCGACCAGCTCGTCGAGCGTCACCCCGTGCACCCGCGCCAGCGGCAGCAGCTGCTCGAGCGTCGGGCGCCGCAGACCCGCCTCGAGCCGCGACAGGGTGCTGACCGAGATCCCGGTCTGCGCCGCCAGGTCCGCGAGCGTGATGTCTCGGCGGGTGCGCAGCTGCTTGAGACGGGTGCCGACGGCGTCGAGGGCCCGGTCGGTGTCGCTGGTCGTGAGGGGGTCGGTCATGACCTGAGCCTACGCCTCATTTTCCGTTCGGCAACATCGCTTGCCGATCTGCTGGGTCGCGACGCAGGCTGGGGGCACACACCGAGCAGCGAGGAGGTGGCCGGGATGACCGACCACAACGAGAACACCACCGATGTCCTGGACGTCGTCGTCATCGGCGGCGGGGCGGCCGGGCTCAGCGGGGCCCTGACCCTGGTACGCCAGCGCCGCAGCGTGGTCGTCGTCGACGCGGGAGCACCGCGCAACGCCCCGGCCGCGGGCGTGCACGGTCTGCTCGCCCTCGACGGGACCCCGCCGGCCGAGCTGGTCGCGCGAGGTCGCGCCGAGGTCGAGGGGTACGGCGGGCGCGTGGTCGACGACCGGGTCGTGTCCGTCACCCACGTCGACGCGGGCTTCGAGGTGACCCTCGCCGAGGGGGCGCCGCTCCTGGCGCGGCGGCTGCTGGTCGCGACCGGCCTGGTCGACGAGCTGCCCGACGTCCCCGGTGTGGCCGAGCGGTGGGGGCGCGACGTCATCCACTGCCCGTTCTGCCACGGCTGGGAGTCGCGCGACCGCCGGATCGGCGTGCTGGCCGCAAGCCCGATGTCGGTGCACCAAGCACTGATGCTGCGCCAGCTCAGCGACGACGTGCGCTTCTTCGCCCACGGCGTCGCGCTGTCCGAGGACGACCGGGCCACTCTCGATGCGCTGGACGTCCCGGTCTTCGACGGGGCGGTCGAGCGGCTCGAGATCGACGACGACGCGATCCGCGGGGTCCGCCTCGCTCACGGCGCCGTCGTCGAGGTCGACGTCGTCGCGGTCGGGACGCGGCTGCACGCCCGCGCCGACTTCCTGGCCGGGATCGGCCTCGAGCCGGTCGAGCACATGATGGGCACGATGGTCCCCGCCGACGAGGCCGGTCGCACCCCGGTGCCCGGGGTCTGGGTGGCCGGCAACGCCACCGACCTGATGGCCCAGGTGAGCGGCGCCGCGGCGGACGCCGCCCGGGTCGCGGCCCAGATCCACGGGGACCTGATGATGACCGACCTGCAGGCGACCCTCGCCGCGCGGGGCGGGAAGGTGTCGGCATGAGCGACCGCGAGCACACCTTCGACCGCGACTACTGGGACGAGCACTACGCCGGCCCGGGCGTGGAGTCCCACCGCCGCGAGCCGAACCCGTACGTCGTCCGCGAGACCGCCGACCTGACCCCGGGCGCCGCGCTCGACGCCGGCTGCGGCGAGGGTGTCGAGGCCACCTGGCTGGCCGCGCAGGGCTGGGACGTCACCGGCGCCGACATCGCCTCCGAGGTGCTGCGGCGGGCGCGGGGGCGTACGGCACCCGAGGCCGCAGGGCGGGTGCGCTGGGTCGAGGCCGACCTCTCGACGTGGGAGCCGGCGGTCGCCCTCGACCTGGTCACCACGTTCTACGCCCACCCGACGATCCCGCAGCTCGACTTCTACGACCGGCTCGCGGGCTGGGTCGCACCTGGAGGGACGCTGCTGGTCGTGGGTCACGGGCAGGGCCACGCGGGCGGCCACGGGCACGGCCACGGGCAGGGCCACGGGCACGGGCACGGGTCGGGGGAGGGGGACGGGCCGCCGCCGGAGGCGACGGTGACCGCCGCGGCCGTCGCGGCCCGGTTCGACCCGGAGCTGTGGGAGGTCGTCACGGCCGAGGACACCTCGCGGGTGTACGTCTTCGAGGGAGGGGAGAAGGTGCTCGACGACGTCGTCGTGCGCGCCACCCGGCGTGCCTCCTCGGCCTAGGCTCGGGACATGGTGCACGACGGGATGGGTCGGTGGAGCTGGCGGAGGATCGGCCTGGTCGCCGCCGCCCCAGCGGTCCTGGCGGGCGGCCTCGCGTTCTCGCTCCTCGGCCAGCCCGCGCCGGAGGATGTCGTCGAGTCCTACGCCAACGACGTCCGCGACGCGGACTGCACCGCCTACTTCGGCACCTACAGCGTGGACGAGGCGGACGAGCTGTCGAGCAAGCTCGACGTGTGCGGGCGCGGCGACGGGAGCCTCGAGCTCGGTGAGTTCACGGTGACCGAGGTCGACGAGTCGCCCGCGGGCGTGCCGGTGCCCGACGGCGCGACAGAGGTCGCCCGGGTGGCCTACACGGCGGAGTCGGCCGCGGACGGCGCGAAGACCAGCTTCGACGGCGCCTTCGTCGTGGCGCGCTTCGACGGCGAGTGGGAGATCGTGGACGACGACGCATGAGCGCGTCGTGGTGGATCGGACTCGACGGCTGGGTCCTGCAGGACGGCAACGACACCGACGTCGCCCCGGGTCAGCGGCGCGAGTTCGCGGTCGAGTTCGGCTACGCGCGACATCGTCGCCTCCGGCCGGCCCCGGACGCCGCCGGCACGAGCTGCCGGTGGACCGGGCGGGACACGACGTACGAGGTCACCGGCCGGCTGCTGCGCGCCTCGTCGTCGCCCCGCGCGAGCGACGCGTTCGTGCTCGACATCGGCCCGCTCCAGGCGTACGACACCTGGATGGTCCTCGACGACCTCCAGCCGCCGGCCGCGGGTGCGTGGCTGACCGGCGAGGTCGGCCTGCACGTGGACCACTTCGCCTACATGGACCACCTCGCGACGCTGCCCGGGATGCCGCCGCTGATCCGCACCTGGACGATCGAGGAGGTCCAGCTCGACACCACGCCGACGATCCGGGTGGAGTACGGCCACCCGCTCCACGTCGCCCCCGAGGGCGAGGGCCCGATGTGGGTCCGTGACCCGTCCCGCGAGAGCCACGAGACCGTCGACCGGACGCGGACGTGGGACCACGACGGCGGGTACCGGCTGCGCTGCACCCTCGAGGACGACGAGCCGACCAGCTCGATGGAGCGCAGCGGACCGCGGTCGCCGTACGGCCCGCTGTCGTGAAGGGGCGTCGAGTCGTGATCTGGAGTCACCTGGTGGCACCAGATCGCGAGTCGACCGGCTCGCCGTGCTCCGGCACGGGTCGTGCGCGAGGATCAGCGCATGGTCGACCCTGACGCCGTTGACGCCGCCCTGCATGCCCTCGCGGGCCCACGGCACGCCCGTGCCGAGGCGGCCGATGTGGTCGCTCGGGAGCGTGGTCTTTACGCGTTCCACGGTAGCCCGAGAGCGTGGTCGGACCTCGGCCTCGAGCCGCAGCTCGACGATCAACCGCTCTACGTCGGCAAGGCCGAGGCGAGCCTCCGCGACCGCGACGTCGGCACCCACTTCGCGACCGGCAGGACCGGGTCGTCGACCGTGCGCCGTAGCCTCGCCGCGCTGCTCGTCGACCGGCTCGACCTGGTCGCCGTACCCCGGAACCTCGCTCGTCCTGACGGCAGTGCCAGCTTCGGCCTCGAGCCGCGCGGTGATCTGCGGCTCAGCGAGTGGATGGAGCGGCACCTGCTGCTCGCGACGTGGATCGGGCCGGGAGGTGTGTTGCTGGGCGAGGTCGAGACCGCCGTCCTGCTCCGGCTCCGACCGCCGCTGAACCTCGCCAAGGTCGGGGAGCCGCGCGTACGGCTGAAGGCGGCGCGGGCGCAGATGGCGCGCACGGCGCGGGCGTACCCGCCGGGGGCCGTCACCAGCGGGACGTGTTGACCTCGAAGCCAGGCTCGATGCTGCGCATGTAGACGGTGTCCTCGCGGCGACGGACGCCACAGGTCACCCACTGCTCGTGCAGCTCGGCCAGCCTGTCGCGGTCGAGCTCGACGCCCAGGCCCGGGCCGGTGGGCACGTCGACGGCGCCGTCGCGGAACTCCAGCACCCCGGGGACCAGCAGGTCCTGGGTCTTCCACGGGTAGTGGGTGTCGCAGGCGTACGTCAGGTTCTCGCTCGACGCGGCCAGGTGCACCATCGCGGCCAGGCTGATGCCGAGGTGGGAGTTGGAGTGCATCGACAGGCCCAGCCCGAAGGTCTCGCAGATGCCGGCCAGCAGCGCCGAGCGGCGCAGCCCGCCCCAGAGGTGGTGGTCCGACAGCACGACCTGGACGGCGTCGGCGGCGATCGCGGGCGGGAGGTGCTCCATCGCGATCACGCACATGTTGGTCGCCAGGGGGAGGTCGGTGTGGCGGGCGACCTCGGCCATGCCGGGGATGCCCGGGGTGGGGTCCTCGAGGTACTCGACCACGCCGGCCAGCCGCTCGGCGACCTTGACCGAGGTGGCCGGGGTCCAGCCACCGTTGGGGTCCAGGCGCAGCGGGTGGTCCGGGAAGGCGGCGCGCAGCGCCTCGATCGCCTCGCACTCGACCTCGGGGGCGAAGACGCCGCCCTTGAGCTTGAGCGAGGTGAAGCCCCACCCGTCGACCATCCGGCGGGCCTGGGCCACGATCCCGTCGGCGTCCAGGGCCTCGCCCCAGGCGTCCGGCTCCTGGCCGGGGTGCGCGGCCCACTTGTAGAACAGGTAACCGGCGAAGTCGACGCGGTCGCGGACCCGCCCACCGAGCAGGTCGCTGACCGGGACGCCGGCGCGCCGCGCCTGGACGTCGAGGCAGGCCACCTCGAACGGTGAGTAGACCGTCTCCAGCGCCGAGTCGACGTCGAGCATCCCGCCGAAGCTCATCCCGGCGTCGCCGTCGCCGGCGGCCAGGACCAGCGCCACGAGGCGGCGCAGGCCGGCCAGGTCGTACGGGTCGTGCCCGCCGAGCCGGTCGGCCACGGCCTGCAACCGACCGAGCTGCGTCTCGTCGCCGTACGTCTCGCCGAGCCCCAGGAGACCGTCGTCGGTGTGGACCTCGACCACCGCACGCAGCGCCCAGGCCTGGTGCACGCCGACGACGTTGAGCAGCGGCGGGTCGGCGAACGCGACCGGGGTGACGACGACGCGGCTGACCCGCGAGCCGCTGCCCACCGTGCTCACCGGGGAGGCTTGACGGCCAGGATCGGCACGTCGAGGTCGAGCAGCAGGCGCTGCGCGTCGCTGCCCATGACCAGCTTGCCGATCGGGGAGCGACGCTTGACGCCGATCACCACGAGCCGGGCGCCGCTGGCCTCGACCGCCGAGGTGAAGGCGGCGACCAGGTCGGCGCCGTGGTCGGCGCGGTCGACGCGCAGGGTCACGCCGAGGGCGCGGGCCCGCTCGACGAGCCCGGCCTCGGTCGTCTCGTCGACGAGGTGGCCGTCGACCAGCTGACCCCGACGGGGGCTGTTGAGCAGGACCACCTCGTCACCGCGGGCAGCGGCCTCCTCGAGGCCGGCGGTGAGCGCGGCCTCGCCGCGCGGGGTCGGGACGTAGCCGATCAGGATCGTCATCGCAGGCTCTCTTCACGCTCGGGAGTGGTGGGGGAGGCAGGGCCGGACGGTCCGCCGGGCCGGGTACGCCGGGCCAGCAGCTTGCGCAGCAGCGGCAGGAGGATCACCAGCACCAGGAAGGCGAGGATCGTCCCGGAGATCGGGCGGGTCACGAAGCCGGTCGGGTCGCCGCCGAAGATCAGCAGCGAGCGGCGGATGCTGCTCTCGACCAGGATGCCGAGGACGAAGGCCAGGACCAGCGGGCCGGGCTCGAACCCGGCCTTCTTCATCAGGTAGCCGATGATCCCGAAGGTGATCATCACGAAGATGTCGAAGACCGAGTTCCGGATCGTGTAGACGCCCAGGATCGTGATCAGGGCGGTGATCGGGGCCAGGATCGCCGGACGCACCCGCAGCACGCGGACGAAGACGCCGACCAGCGGGATGCTGAGGACCAGCAGCATGATGTTGCCGATGTACATGGAGTTGATGACGCCCCAGAAGACGTCGGGGCGCTCGTCGACCAGCGCGGGGCCGGGCGTCACGCCCAGGACCAGCAGCGCGCCGAACAGGATCGCCATCGAGGCGTTGGCCGGGATCCCGATCGTCAGCAGCGGGATGAACGACGAGGTCGCGGCGGCGTTGTTGGCCGACTCGGGGGCGGCCACGCCCTCGATCGCACCACGGCCGAAGCGTGAGGGATCCTTGGCCCGCTTCTTCTCGGCGGCGTAGGCGACCAGCGAGGCCATCACGGCGCCACCACCGGGCAGGACCCCGAGGAAGAACCCGATCACCGAGCCGCGGCCGATCGCGCCGGAGGACTGCTTGAGTTCGCCGCGGGAGGGCCAGACGTTGGCCACCGGCGCGGGCGCCTGGACCTTGCCGTGGCGCTGCTCGAGATTGTGCAGGATCTCCCCGACGCCGAAGAGGCCCATCGCCACGACGACGAAGTCGATGCCGTCGGAGAGCTCCAGGCTGTCGAAGGTGAAGCGGCTGGCACCGGTGAAGCTGTCCCGCCCGACCGTGGCCAGGAGGAGCCCGATGGCGGCCGCGATCAGCGCCTTGATCATGTTGCCGTTGCCGACCGTGGCGACGAGCAGGACGCCGAGCAGGGCCAGCGCGGCGTACTCCGGAGGACCGAAGTCGAGCGCGAAGCTCGCCACGACGGGCGCCAGGAGGGTCATCCCGACGATCGCGATGGTGGCGCCGACGAAGGAGCCGATGGCGGCGATGCCGAGCGCGGTGCCGGCCTTGCCCTGCTTGGCCAGCGCGAACCCGTCGAAGACGGTGACCACGCTCGACGCCTCACCGGGCAGCCGGAGGAGCACTGAGGTGATCGTGCCGCCGTACTGGGCGCCGTAGTAGATCCCGGCCAGCATGATGATGGCCGAGACGGGCTCGACGTTGTAGGTGATCGGCAGCAGGATCGCGATCGTCGCGGCCGGGCCGAGGCCGGGCAGGACGCCGATCAGCATGCCGACCAGGACACCGATCAGGCAGTACATCAGGTTCGTCGGCTCGACGGCGACGGCGAAGCCGTCCAGGAACGCGTTGACATCCATGCGGGACTCCGGTGGCCGTCAGAAGAGGTGGGGCAGCGGGATGCTGAGCCCGTAGAGGAAGAGCAGGTAGAAGGCGACCGTGGTCACCAGCGCGACGACCACGGTGGAGCGCCAGGTCTCACCGCCCAGGAAGCGCAGCCAGACCAGGCACAGCAGGAACGAGGGGATCTCGAACCCGATCACCGGGAGGAGGAAGGCCATCACCAGGAAGGTCGCGGCGCCCGCGAGGGGCAGCAGGCTGGAGCGGGTGAAGGCCTCGGCGTCGTCGAGACCGCGGCCGACGAGGAGCAGCAGCAGCGACAGGCCGGTGATCAGCACGCTGGTCGCGAAGGGCCACAGCCCGGCGCCCGGCTCGCTGAGCGAGCCGAGGCCGTAGCCCAGGCTCATCACGACCCCGGTGACGCCCACCGCGACCCCGACGAGGGCCGCGACGACCTGGTACGCCGGGCCGCCGGCGGGCGGGCGCTCGTCCTCGAGGTCCTGCGCGACCTCGGCCTGGAGGTCGGCGAGCAGGTCCGGCTCCGGCGACCCCGAGGTGCCGGGGACGCCACCGGGGGCGTTCGGCCCGGTCGGTGGGGTGGTGCTCATCGTCGGCTCCTCGGGGTCGTGCGGGGGGTGGTGCTGCGGGACGTCAGGTCAGGTCAGGACGCGCTGCCCAGGCTGATGCCGTACTCGTCGAGCAGGTCGGCGTAGCGTTGGCCGTCCTCCTCGAGCATGGTGACGATCTCGTCGCCGGAGACCTCGAGCGGGGCCAGGTTGTTCTGCTCGTTGAACGCCTGGTACTCCTCGGTCGCGAAGGTCTCCTCGAGGCCGCCGGCGAGGGTGTCGATGACGTCCTGGGGCGTGCCGGCCGGCACGGTGAGGAAGCGGTACTGGGCGACCTCGACCTCGAGGCCCTGCTCGGTGGCGGTCTCGACGTCGGGCAACGACTCGACGCGTTCGGGGCCGAAGACGGTCAGCGGGGTGAGCTTGCCGGCCTCGATGTTCTCGACGGCCTCGCCGATCTGCAGCGCGGCGGCGTCGACCTGGCCGCCGAGGACGGCGGTCAGCGCCGGCGCGCCACCGTCGAAGGGCACGTCCGTGGCTTCGACGCCGAGGTCGCCGAAGAGCAGCGCCTGGGCGACCTGCGAGCCGGTGCCGACGCCGGTGGTGCCGTACTTCAGCGAGTCGGCGCCCTCGAGGTCCTCGATGGTCTGGTACTCGCTGTCGGCATTGGTGACCAGGACGTAGTCGTCGCGCGAGACGCCACCGACGACCTCGAAGTCCTCGATGCTGGTGACCTCGTCCTCGGAGACCGCGAGCGGGGTGATGGCGAACAGGGAGGCGTTCTGGACCGCGATGGTCGAGCCGTCGGGCTCGGCAGAGGCGACCTCGGCGGCGGCCAGCGCGCCGTTGGCACCGGAGGCGTTGATCACCGGGAAGGACGCGTCGAGCGCGTCGGACAGGCCGGTGGAGACCTGGCGGCTGATCAGGTCGCTGGAACCGCCCGGGTCGGCACCGACGTACATCTCGACCGTGCCCGACGGGTACGAGCCGCCGTCGTCGCCGCCGGTGCTGGTGGAGACGCCACCGCAGGCGGAGAGGAGGAGCGTGGCGGCCGTGGCCGCGCCCGCGAGGCTGATGGTGGTCCGGTGGCTGGCCATGGGAATCACTCCTGGAGTCATCTGCGCCCGGGCTCGTGACCCCGGGTCCGCTGAACCGGTCGCTGTGGCCGGCGTCACTGACCGTACGAGCCGTCGGCGATGCCTGTCCAAGTGAGATCCGGCATTGCTTGATACCGTCGCAGCATGGACGTCACGCTGGACCAGGTCCGCTGCTTCGTGGCCGTGGCGGAGGAGCTGCACTTCGGCAGGGCCGCCGAGCGGCTGAAGATGACCCAGCCACCGCTCTCGCGGCAGATCCAGAAGCTGGAGCGGATGGTGGGCGCCCAGCTGCTGGACCGCGACAACCGCCGGGTCGTGCTGACCGCCGCGGGCGCCGCCTTCCTGGAGGACTGCTACCGCCTGGTGACCACGCTCGACGAGGCGGTCGCGCACGCCCGGCGGGTCGAGGGCGGCTGGGCCGGCACCCTGCACCTGGGCTTCACCGCGGTCTCGGCGATCGGGGTGCTCGGGCCGCTGCTCGGCCTGCTCGGACGGGAGCTGCCCTCGGTCGAGGTGATCCTGCACGAGCGGGTCACCGGCGGGCAGGTGGACGGGATCCGCCGCGGCGAGATCGACCTGGGGCTGGCCCGACCGCCGTTCGACACCAGCGTCCTCTCGTCCAGGGTGGTGGCGCGTGAGCCGCTGCGGGCCGTCGTCGCCCGGGACCACCCGCTGGCCTCCTCGCGCGGGCCGCTGGGGCCGGAGGACTTCGACGGGGTCCCGGTCATCGGCTACCACCCCACGACCGCGCGCTACTTCCACGAGATGACCGTCCGCTTCCTGGTCAAC
Organism: Nocardioides sp. AX2bis; assembly: GCF_902506435.1. GTDB lineage: Bacteria > Actinomycetota > Actinomycetes > Propionibacteriales > Nocardioidaceae > Nocardioides. The sequence continues at coordinate 346,627 of NZ_LR733215.1, forward strand.
GGGCACTCGCGCATCGAGCAGCACGTGCAGCAGGTCCTCACGGCGGTCATCCTCGTCGCCGCGGGCCAGGGTGTCGCGTTCGTGCCGGCCAGCGCCGCCGCGCTCGGTGTCGAGGGCGTCGTCTTCAAGCCCCTGACCGACCTGGGGGGTGGCCATCCCGACTCCGAGCCGGCTCGTCCGGTGGAGCTCCACGCGATCTGGTCCCGGGGTGCGCTGACGCCGATGCTGCGCCAGGTGCTGCACCTCGTGCAGCGATCGGCGCAGGAGGTCGACGATGCTCTAGGCGAATGAGTGGATGCCGATCGAGTGTTGGACGAGCATCGTGGCCGCTGCCTAGCGTGGGCGGCGGAGGGCGACGGTCGTCACTCCGCACGAGAGGAACCCACCGTGGCGCACGTGACCCCCGACGAGCTGGCCGGCACCCTCGGCAGCGGACTGCTGTCCTTCCCCGTCACCCACTTCACCGAGGACGGGGAGCTCGACGAGGCGGCCTACCGGGAGCACCTGTCCTGGCTCAGCACCCACCCCGTCGCCGGCCTGTTCGCCGCCGGCGGCACCGGCGAGGGCTTCTCGCTGACCCCCGCCGAGACCGACCGCGTCGTGCGCGCCGCCGTGGGCGCCGTCGACGGTGCCGTCCCGGTCCTGGCCCCCGCGACCGGCTCCACGGTGAACGCCGTCGCCCAGGCCCGCGCGGCCGAGGAGGCCGGTGCCGACGGCCTCCTGCTCATGCCGCCCTACCTCACCGAGGCCAGCCAGGCCGGTCTCGTCGACCACATCACCGCCGTCTGCGAGGCCAGCTCGCTCGGCGTGGTCTTCTACAGCCGCGCCAACGCCGTGCTGCACGCCGACGCCCTCGAGCAGGCCTGCGAGCGCAACCGCACCCTGGTCGGCTTCAAGGACGGGATCGGCAACATCGAGCAGATGACCCGCACCTACGCCCGGATGGGCGACCGGCTCACCTACATCGGCGGCCTGCCCACCGCCGAGGTCTTCGCGCTGCCGCTGCTCCAGCTCGGCGTGACCACCTACTCCTCGGCGATCTTCAACTTCGTGCCCGAGTTCGCGCTGGCCTTCTACGACGCCGTCCGCGCGCAGGACCAGGCCCGCGTCTACGCCATGCTGAACGAGTTCGTCATCCCCTACACCCAGCTGCGCGACCGGCAGCAGGGCTACGCGGTCTCGATCGTCAAGGCCGGCATGAAGGTGATCGGCCGCCCCGCGGGCCCGGTCCGCACCCCCCTGACCGACCTGAGCGAGCTCGAGCTCGCCACCCTGACCGACCTGGTCAAGCGCATCGGAGGAGTCCCCGCGTGACGTCTGCAGACAGCACCAGCACCCCCACCGTCCCCGGCTCGGTCCGCGGCGTCTCGGTCGTGGCCGGCGAGGAGCTCAGCGGCACGGCCGGCACGCTCCGCGCCCGCGCCGCCGCCACCGGTGTCGAGATCGGCCCGGAGTTCGGGCTGCTCGACCTCGACCAGCTCGACCGCGCGGTCGCTGCCGCGGCCGAGGCGTCCGCGACCTACCGCGCCACCAGCCCGGCCGAGCGCTCGGCCCTGCTGGTCGCGATGGCCGAGGAGATCGAGGCCGACCGCGACGACCTGGTCGCCTGTGCCGTGGCCGAGAGCGGCCTGCCCGAGGGCCGGATCGCCGGCGAGGTCGGCCGCACCACCGGTCAGCTGCGCCTCTTCGCCGGGGTCGCCGCGAGCGGCGACCACCTAGGCGTACGCCTGGACCCCGCGCTGCCCGAGCGCGCCCCGCTGCCCCGCGCCGACCTGCGCCAGCGCTGGGTCCCGCTGGGCCCGGTCGCGGTCTTCGGTGCCAGCAACTTCCCGCTGGCCTTCTCCACCGCCGGCGGTGACACCGCCTCCGCCCTGGCTGCGGGCTGCCCCGTCGTGGTCAAGGGACACCCCGCCCACCCCGGCACCGGCGAGCTCGTCGCCCGCGCGGTCACCCGGGCCGTGGCCCGGGTCGGGCTGCCGGCCGGCACCTTCTCCTTCGTGCTCGGCGCCGGCAACGAGTTCGGTGCCGCGCTGGTCGTCGACCCCCGGATCAGGGCGGTCGGGTTCACCGGCTCCCGCGCCGGTGGTCTCGCCCTGGTCGACCTCGCCCGCGGTCGCCGCGAGCCGATCCCGGTCTACGCCGAGATGTCGTCGGTCAACCCCGTCGTCGTGCTCCCCGGCGCCCTGACGGCGCAGGACCCGGCCGCGCTGGCCCAGGCCTTCGTCGGCTCGCTGACGCTGGGATCCGGACAGTTCTGCACCAACCCGGGCCTGGCGCTCGTCCCCGCCGGCGAGGCCGGTGACGCGTTCGTCGCCGAGGCCGGGCGCCGCATCGCCGACGCCACCGGTCAGCGGATGCTCACGCCCGGCATCGCGGAGGCGTACGCGCGCGGCGTCGCCGACCTCGCGGGCGCCGACGGCGTCGAGCAGGTCGCGACCGGCGCCGCCGGCGGCGAGGGCGCCCCCGCCCCCGCGCTCAGCGTGGCCGACTGGCAGCGCGCTGCGCACACCGCCGAGCAGGAGGTCTTCGGCGCCTCCGGCGTCGTCGTGCGCTGGTCGGACCTCGACGAGCTGCTCACCATCCTGCGCGGCATCGAGGGCCAGCTGACCGCCACCGTCCACTGCGACGCCGAGGACGCGAGCGACACCGAGCAGGCCCGCGCGCTGCTGCCGGTGCTCGAGGACCGCGCCGGGCGGATCCTCTTCAACGGCTGGCCCACCGGCGTCGAGGTCGGCCACGCGATGGTGCACGGCGGACCGTTCCCGGCGACGTCGGACTCCCGGACCACCTCGGTCGGCTCGCTCGCGGTCGAGCGCTTCCAGCGCCCGGTCTGCTACCAGGACGTGCCGGCCGGCCTGCTGCCCGCGGCCGTCGCCGACGACAACCCGTGGGGACTCACCCGGCGCGTCGACGGGGTGCTCGAGCTGGGGGACCCCGCGTGAGCGTGACGATCACCGGCATCGAGGTCGTGCCCGTCGCCGGCCACGACTCGATGCTGCTCAACCTCTCGGGCGCCCACGGGCCGTACTTCACCCGCAACATCGCGCTGGTCACCGACGCCGACGGCCGCACCGGCCTCGGGGAGGTGCCCGGCGGCGAGGCGATCAAGCAGACCATCGAGGACGCCGCCGACGTGCTCGTCGGGCAGCCGGTCGCGCGCTTCCGCTCGCTGCTGCGCGAGGTCGCGGCCCGCTTCGCCGACCGCGACGCGGGCGGGCGCGGCCTGCAGACCTTCGACCTGCGCACGACGGTGCACGCCGTCACCGCGCTGGAGTCGGCCCTGCTCGACCTGCACGGCCAGGACCTCGGCGTCCCGGTGGCCGAGCTGCTCGGCGACGGCCAGCAGCGCGACACGGTGCCGATGCTGGGCTACTTGTTCTTCGTCGGCGACCCCGACCGCACCGACCTGCCCTACCTGCGCGAGCCCGACGGCGCCGACGAGTGGGAGCGGGCGCGGCGCGAGGAGGCGATGACGCCCGAGGCCGTCGTGCGCCTGGCCGAGGCCACGTCGGCGCGCTACGGCTTCCGCGACTTCAAGCTCAAGGGGGGCGTGCTGCCCGGGGCCGAGGAGGTCGAGGTCGTCCGTGCCCTGCACGACCGTTTCCCGGACGCGCGCATCACGCTCGACCCCAACGGCGGGTGGTCTCTCGCCGAGGCCGTCGAGCTGTGTCGCGACCTCGGCGACGTGCTGGCGTACGCCGAGGACCCCTGCGGCGCCGAGGGCGGCTTCTCGGGCCGCGAGGTGATGGCGGAGTTCCGCCGCGCCACCGGTCTGCGGACCGCGACCAACATGATCGCCACCGACTGGCGACAGATGGCGCACGCGGTGCGCGAGCACGCCGTCGACATCCCGCTGGCCGACCCGCACTTCTGGACCATGGCGGGCTCCGTCCGCGTGGCGCAGCTGTGCCACGAGTTCGGCCTGACCTGGGGCTCGCACTCCAACAACCACTTCGACGTCTCGCTGGCGATGTTCACCCAGGTCGGGGCGGCCGCCCCCGGCGAGATCACCGCGCTCGACACGCACTGGATCTGGCAGGACGGCCAGGGCCTGACCACCGCGCCGCCGCCGATCGCCGACGGCGAGATCGCCGTGCCGACCGGGGGCGGGCTGGGCGTGGAGATCGACCGGGACCGGCTCGCCGCCGCGCACGAGCTCTACGTGGAGCACGGTCTCGGCGCCCGCGACGACGCCGCCGCCATGCAGCACCTCGTGCCGGGGTGGACCTTCGACCCGAAGCGCCCCTGCCTGGTCCGCTGAGCGGGCGCCGGCCCTACGCCCCCGGGACGTCATGCGGCCCGGTCCGCGGCCGGGCGCGCCGAGGGATGACGTCCGAGGCGTCGGGGGTCCGGGCGGCGCGCTGGGTCGGCCTGGGAGGATGGGGACGTGCCAGCAGCTGACGCCCGCCCGCGCCAGGTCACCTGGTCCGCGGCCATCATCATGATCGGGTCCGCCTTCATCCTGCTCTCCGCGTACCAGGTCGTGGCCGGGATCGGCACGCTGGAGACCCGCGAGAGCGTCGAGGAGTTCCTCGCCGACGCGCCCGACGGCCTCGGGCTCGGGGTCGGCGACGCGCTGGACGTCCTGCGTGTCACCGCGATGGCCGCGGCCGCGCTCGCGGTCACGACCGCCATCCTCGGCTGGCAGGTGCTGCTGAAGTCCCGGAGCGCGCGGGTCGTGCTGAGCGTGCTCGCGCTGCCGGTCTTCGTCACCGGCACGGTCACCGGGGGGCTCATCTCCGCCGTGGTCGTCGCCTCCGTCATCACGCTGTGGCTGAGCCCGGCCCGCGAGTGGTACGCCGGGCTGCCGATCCCCGACCCGCCCGCCCGCCGACCGCGCGAGAAGGCGACGACGCCGACCCCGCAGCAGCAGGCGTTCCTGCCGCCGGCGACGCCGCCGACCCAGGAGCCGACCCAGCCGCCGACCCAGGAGGGCGCTCCGCCGGTCGGCCCCACCGGCCCAGCCAGCGGGCCTGCGCCGTACGCCCAGCCGTTCGGGCAGCCCGCGCACCCGGGCACCGGCCAGCCGGTGGCGCACCAGCCCGGTCGACGGGGTCCGCGGCCGGCGGCGTTGATGGTCGCCTGCCTCGTCTCGTGGTCGCTGTGCGCGCTGACGATGATGCTGGTGCTCGGCAGCATCGCCTACGTCTGGGCCTCGCCGGACGCGGTCCTCGATGCCGTGCGCGAGCAGGACCCCTCGGTGCTGGAGCAGGGGGTCACCGTCCGCGGGCTGCAGGTGACGATGACCGTGATCTTCGGTCTGCTGGCCCTGTGGTGCGTGGGGGCCTCGGTGGCGGCAGCCGTCGCACTGCGCGGGTCCGCGCCGGCCCGGGTGACCCTGCTGGTCTGCGCCGCCCTTGCCGGCGCCGTCGCGCTGCTCGCCACCCTGGCCTCCCCGGTGCTGGCTGTCCCGCTGCTCGGCTGCGTGCTGGTCGTGGCGCTGCTGATGCGTCCCGAGGTCCGTGCCTGGCGCTGAGCGCTGTGGTTCAGTTCTGCCATGAGTGATCCGCAGAACCCGTACGGCTCGTCCCAGGACCCGACCGGGCAGCCGCAGCAGCCGCAGCAGCCGGTCCCGCCGTCGCAGACGAACCCGTACGGCCAGCCGCCGCAGGACCCCTACGGCCAGCAGAGCCCGTACGGCCAGCCGCCGCAGGACGGCTACGGCCAGCAGGGCCCGTACGGTCAGCCGCCGCAGGACCCGTACGCGCAGCAGAACCCCTACGGCCAGCAGCAGTACGGCCAGCAGCAGTACGGCCAGCAGCAGTACGGCCAGCCGTACGGCGGCTACGCCCCCTCCGGACCGCTCAAGCGGCCGGGCACGGTGACCGCGGCGGCGATCACCACCTTCATCCTCTCCGGCCTGATGGCGCTGCTCTTCGGCGTCGGGGTGATCGGCGTGGCGGTCACCGGCGACGAGATCACCCGCGAGTTCAACCGGAGCTTCTCGCAGGAGTCCGGCATGGAGGGGTTCTCCGGCTCCGGTGTCGCCGTCGGCCTGATCGTCCTCCTGCTGGTGTTCCTGGTCTGGTCGGTGATCGCGATCGTGCTGGCCGCGCTGGCGATGAAGGGCCGCAACTGGGCGCGGATCACCCTGGTCGTCTCCGCCGCGGTCGCGGCGGTCCTCTCGCTGCTCGCGATCGGCTCGCTGCTCTCCGGGATCTGGCTGATCGGTGCGGTCGCGGTGATCGTGCTGCTCTTCACCGGCGGCGCCAACGAGTGGTACGCCGAGCAGTCGCGCAAGGGCGCGCCCACCGCCTGACCGGACGGGCGACCCTCAGCCGGGTCCGGCGAGGTCGGCCCCGGCCAGGCGTGCCAGCGCGTCCTCGAGCACCTCGGTGCGCTTGCAGAACGTCCAGCGCACGAGGTGCCGGCTGGCGTCCTGGTCGTCGTAGAAGAAGGCCATCGGGATCGCCACCACCCCGGCCCGCTCGGGCAGGGCCGCGCAGAACGACCGTGCGTCGGGCCAGCCGAGCGCCCGGGTGTCGGTGACGGCGAAGTAGGTGCCCTCGGGCACCCGGACGTCGAGCCCGGTACGCGCCAGGCCGGCGCACAGCAGGTCCCGGCGGCCCTCGAGGTCGGCGGCGAGCCGCCGCGGGAAGTCGGGCTCCTCGTCCAGCGCCCACGCCACGGCGGGCTGGAGCGGGGCGCCGGAGGTGAAGGTCAGCCACTGCTTGGCCGAGACCATCGCCCCCACCAGCGCGGCCGGGCCGGTCGCCCAGCCGACCTTCCAGCCGGTGAACGACCAGGACTTGCCGACGCTGGAGATTGTCAGGGTCCGCTCGGCCATCCCGGGCAGGGTGCTGATCGGGACGTGCTCGTGGCCGGTGAAGACGAGGTGCTCGTAGACCTCGTCGGTGATCACGACCAGGTCGTGCTCGACGGCCACCGCGGCGACGGCCTCCAGCTCGGCGCGGGTCAGCACCGTGCCGGTCGGGTTGTGCGGGCTGTTCAGGAGCACGTACCGCGTCCGCGGGCCGATCGCGGCGCGCAGCTCGTCGACGTCGAGGCGGAAGTCCGGGGCCCGCAGCGTCACCGGGCGGCGCACCCCGCCGGCCATCTGGATCATCGCGGTGTAGGAGTCGTAGTAGGGCTCGAGGACGACGACCTCGTCGCCGGGGTCGACCAGGCCGAGCACGGCCGCGGCGACGGCCTCGGTGGCGCCGGTCGTCACCGCGACCTCGGTCGTCGGGTCCAGCTCGATGCCGTAGTGGCGGCGCTGGTGGCGGGCGACGGCCTCCCGCAGCGCCGGGACCCCCCAGCCGGGGGCGTACTGGTTCGCACCGTCCTCCATCGCCCGCGCCGCCGCGGCCACGACCGAGGCGGGGCCGTCGACGTCCGGGAAGCCCTGGCCGAGGTTGACCGAGCCGGTGCGCAGCGCGAGCGCCGACATCTCCGCGAAGACGGTGGGCGGGATGCCCGCGAGGCGGGCCGCGGGCCGGACGGTCGGGCGGGCGGACGGCGGCATCGGGCCACCGTAGCCGGAACGCCGGGTGCGGCATCATGGCCCGCGTGACCGCTGACGCCCTCCCGACCGACCCCGCCCTGGCCGCCGACGTCGACGCCTGCTGCCGCCTGACCGGGGAGTTCACGCTGCGCTCCGGGCAGGTCGCGAGCGAGTACTTCGACAAGTACCTCTTCGAGTCCGACCCGTTCCTGCTCGGCCGGGTCGCCCGGGCGATGGTGCCGCTGCTGCCCGACGGCACCGAGCTGCTCGGCGGCCTGGAGCTCGGCGGCGTCCCGATCGCCACGATGGTCTCCACGATGACCGGCCGCCCGGCGCTGTTCGTGCGCAAGCAGGCCAAGGAGTACGGCACCTGCAAGCTCGCCGAGGGCCCCGACGTCGCCGGGCGCCGCGTCACCCTGGTCGAGGACGTGATCACCACCGGCGGCGCCGTCCGCGACGCCACGAACGCCCTGCGCGCGGCCGGCGCCGTGGTCGAGGTCGTGGTCTGCGCGATCGATCGCTCGCCTGCGGGGGAGAACCCCCTGGCCGACGTGGGGCTCGAGGTCCGGGCCGTGCTCACCAAGGCCGAGCTGGACGCCGTCCGGGCGGGCTGAGCACCACCCGCCCGGCGTACGGTGTCCGCATGTCGCCGATCCGTGGCCCCCTGCTCCTCCTCGCCCGCAGCGGACGGGTGAAGCGCCTGGTCAGCACGATGCCGGTGTCGGCCGGGATCGTGCACGGCTACGTGCCCGGCGAGGACACCGGCGCCGCGGTCCAGGCGACCGCGGGCCTGGTCGACGACGGGCTGCGGGTGACCCTGGACTACCTCGGCGAGGACGTCACCGACCGCGCGCAGGCCGACGCCACCGTCGAGGCCTACCTCGACCTGCTGCGCGAGCTGTCGTTGCGCGGGCTGACCCGCCACGCCGAGGTCTCGGTGAAGCTGTCGGCGATCGGCCAGGCCATCCCCGACGCGAGCGCCGCCAAGGTCGCGATCGAGAACGCGCGCACCATCTGCCGCGCCGCCCGCAACGCCGGCACCACGGTCACCCTCGACATGGAGGACCACCGCACCACCGACCGGACGCTGGCGGCGCTGCGCGAGCTGCGCCAGGACTTCCCCGAGACCGGCGCCGTGCTCCAGGCGATGCTGCACCGCACCGAGTCCGACTGCCGGGCGCTGGCCCACGAGGGCTCACGGGTCCGGCTGTGCAAGGGCGCCTACGCCGAGCCGGCCGAGGTCGCCTTCACCGACAAGGTCGACATCGACAAGTCCTACGTCCGCTGCCTGAAGGTGCTGCTGGCCGGGCAGGGCTACCCGATGATCGCCACGCACGACCCGCGGATGGTCGACATCGCCGCGTCGCTGGCCAGCCGCTACGGCCGCGCGCAGGGCACCTACGAGTTCCAGATGCTCTACGGCATCCGCCCCGACGAGCAGAAGCGGCTGGCCGCGGAGGGGGAGTTGGTGCGCACCTACGTCCCCTACGGCGAGGAGTGGTACGGCTACCTGATGCGGCGCCTGGCCGAGAAGCCGGCCAACCTGGCCTTCTTCGCCCGCTCGCTGGTCTCGAAGTCCTGAGGAGGACGGTTCCGTGGTGCAGGAGAAGCAGACCGCCATCATCGGCGCCGGTGTCATGGGCGAGGCCCTGCTGTCGGGGCTGGTGCGCGCCGGACGCCGGGTCGACCGGCTGCTGGTGGGGGAGAAGCGGCCCGAGCGCGCCCGCGAGCTCGAGGACCGGTACGGCGTCGCCGTGGTCGGCAACGCCGACGCGGCCGCTCGCGCCGACACCGTCGTGCTGGTCGTGAAGCCGCAGGACATGGCCGACGTGCTCGCCGAGCTGGCCGGGAGCCTGCGCGCGGGCCAGCTGGTCGTGTCCCTGGCCGCCGGGATCACCACCTCGTACATCGAGTCGCGGGTGCCCGACGGGGTCGCGGTGGTGCGGGTCATGCCCAACACCCCGGCCCTGGTCGACGAGGGCATGTCGGCGATCTCGCCCGGCTCGGCGTGCTCCGAGGACGACCTGGCCGAGGTCGAGCAGATGCTGCGCTCGGTCGGCAAGGTGCTGCGGATCCCCGAGCGCCAGCAGGACGCGGTCACCTCGATCTCGGGGTCGGGCCCGGCGTACATCTTCTTCGTCGTCGAGTCGATGATCGAGGCCGGCGTCCACCTCGGCCTGCCGCGCGCCACCGCGACCGACCTGGTGATCCAGACCGTCGTCGGCTCCGGCCGGATGCTCCAGGAGACCGGCACCCACCCCACCGTCCTGCGCGAGCAGGTGACCTCGCCCGGCGGCACCACCGCGAGCGCGCTGCGCGAGCTCGAGGTGCATGGGGTGCGTGCGGCGTTCCTGGGCGCGATGGAGGCCGCGCGCGACCGCTCCCGCGCCCTCGGCCAGTAGCCGAGATGACGCTCGCGGACAGCCGAGATGACGCTCGCGGACAGCCGAGATGACGCTCGCGGCGTGTCGAGGTGACGATTCCGGACAGCCCGAGGGTCGCCGTCACCAGGGTGGCGCGAGGATGACGGCATGAGCGAGCAGCAGCCCGACGTCCGGTTCTGGTTCGACCCCGTGTGCCCCTTCGCGTGGATGACGAGCAAGTGGCTGCGCACGGTGCAGCGCCAGCGCGGCGACACCGTCGAGTGGCGGTTCATCTCCCTGCGGCTGCTGAACGCGCACGTCGACTACGACAGTCACTTCCCGCCGGAGTACGAGGCCGGCCACACCGCGGGGCTGCGGATGCTCCGCGTGTGCGCCCAGGTGCGTGACGACCACGGGCCCGAGGCGGTCGCGCGGCTCTACCCGGCGCTGTCGAGCCAGGTCTTCGAGGTCGGCCCCGACCACTACGACCCGACCGACCTCGACGCGCTGGTCCGCGGCGCCCTCGCCGAGGCCGGGCTGCCCGAGGACCTCGTGCGCCACCTGGACGACACCGACCGCGACGCGCAGATCCAGGCCGAGACCGACGAGGCGCTGGCCCTGACCGGCAAGGACGTCGGCACCCCGATCCTGCACGTCTCCCCGCCCGAGGGCGCGGCGTTCTTCGGCCCGGTGATCAGCCGGCTGCCCAGCGACGAGGACGCCCTGCGGCTGTGGGACCACGTCGTCGGCCTGGCCACCTTCCCCGGCTTCGCCGAGCTCAAGCGGAGCCTGCGCGAGCGCCCGCAGCTGCCGTCCTTCGGCGTCACCGAGCAGGAGGCCGGCCAGGCCGAGGACTGGCACGCCGGCAGCCGACGCCAGAAGAAGTGACCCCCGGCGAGGGCGGCCTGCCCTGGGTCTGGGGCGCCACGGCCGACGAGGCGTCCCGGCACTACCCGGCCGACGACGTCGTGGCCGCCCGCGCCCCCGGTCGGCCGCTCCTGCGGATGACGCGCGCGGTCACCGCCGACGCCCCGCCCGAGGCCTGCTGGCGCTGGCTCTGCCAGCTCGCCGTCGCGCCCTACTCCTACGACCTGGTCGACAACCTCGGCCGCCCCAGCCCGCGCACCCTCACCCCCGGCGCCGACCGGCTGGTCCCCGGGCAGCGGATGGTCAAGGTCTACGAGCTGCTCGAGGTCGACGAGGGTCGCTCCTGGACCGGCGTGACGACCGCGGCCGGCAGCCTTCCGTTCGGCCCGCTCGCCGCGACCTATGCCGCGGAACCGCTCGCGGGCGCCGGCGGGCGGGGCGGTACGCGCACCAGGCTGGTCTGCCGGATGACGCTGCCCGGCGGCGGACCGCTCGTCCGCGCCAAGGCCTCCGCGCTGGCCTGGGGCGACGTGCCGATGGTGCGCAAGCAGCTGCGGACGCTGGCGTCGTACGCCGGCTCGGGCCGGGCCGGCTCAGACCGCCAGGGCTGACGCCACGAGCGCCACCACCGCGCCGAGGGTGCGGACCCGGTCGGCGAGGAGCAGCGAGCGTACGAGCCCCGGGTCCGGGCCCTCACGTCCCAGCCGGCCGTGCGTCGGCGCGGCACGGGCCGCGGTGACCAGGGCCGCGACCGCGTTGCCGGTCAGCGCCACCCACGCCCAGCCCTCCGGCCCGGTGAGCAGCGTCCACACGCAGGCGGCCGCGACGAGCGGGTAGAGCGGCGCGACGACGGCGCCGATCCGGCGGGAGTGCGCGTCGTGCCGCGCCGCCCACTGGCGCGGCGACTCGCGGGCGACGTCGGCCAGTGCGGGGTAGACCACGACGGTCACGACGACGGAGAACCCGGCGTGCGCGGCGCTCGCGGCCAGGAGCGCGGTCGTGGGGTCCACGGGGCGACGCTAGCCGGTCGGGGTCGGGCAGACTGCGGCGATGGAGACCTACCGCACGCCCGACGACCGGTTCGCCGGCCTCGCCGACCTGCCCGCCGGCACGACGTGGGAGCCGTCGTACGCCGACGTGACCGACCCGGACGGCGGCATGCTTCGGATGGCCTACGTCGACGTCCGCCCCGACGGCTGGCGCGAGGACGCGACGACCGTGCTGATGCTGCACGGCGAGCCCACCTGGTCCTACCTCTACCGCCACGTCGCGGCCGAGGTCGCGGCCACCGGGGTGCGCTGCGTGGTGCCCGACCTGATCGGCTTCGGCCGCTCCGACAAGCCGGTGTCCTCGCGCGACCACTCCTACCAGCGCCACGTCGACTGGACCCGCGAGCTGGTCCTCGACCGCCTCGGGCTCGGCGGTCCGGGTGCAGGCGAGCTCACCCTGCTCGGCCAGGACTGGGGCGGGTTGATCGGGCTGCGCCTGGTCGCCGAGCACCCTGACCGCTTCAGCCGCGTCGTCGCCGCCAACACCGGCCTGCCGACCGGCGACGTCGACATGCCCGAGGTCTGGTGGCAGTTCCGGGCGGCCGTCGAGAAGGCCGAGGTGCTCGACGTGGGCCGGCTCGTCGCGTCGGGGTGCGCCCGCGGTCTCGACGCCGGCGTCCGCGCGGCGTACGACGCCCCGTTCCCCACCGAGGAGTCCAAGGCCGGGCCGCGGGCGATGCCCTCGCTGGTCCCGACCCGCCCGCACGACCCGTCGACCGAGGCCAACCGGGCGGCCTGGGCGGGCCTGGGGGAGTGGCGCGCGCCGTTCCTGACCGCCTTCGGCGACTCCGACCCGATCACCGGGGCGATGGCGCCCGTGCTCCAGCGCCACGTGCCGGGCGCGGCGGGTCGTGAGCACCCGACCCTGGAACGGGCCGGGCACTTCCTGCAGGAGGACGACGGCGCCGAGCTGGGCAGGATCGTGGCTGCCTTCGTCCGCACCGTCACCCCGTAGCGGCTCGGGCGGCGGTGTCCGGAACCGTCACCTCGAGGCGCCGCGAGCGTCATCTCGGCTGTCCGCGAGCGCCATCTCGTCACAGGCCGAGGGCCTGCTCGACCGCGGCCAGGACGGGCGCGGTGACCTCGCGGCAGCGTTCCTCCCCGCGGGCGTAGACCTCGTCGACGTGGTCGGGTGCGGCGAGCAGGGCGGCGTACCGCTGCTGCACCGGCTCCAGGACCGCGACCACGGCGTCGGTGACCGCCTTCTTCAGTGCGCCGTAGGTCGTCAACCCGTCCGCCGACCCGCCGCAGGCGACGAGGACCTCGAGCAGGTTGGTGACGCCCGGCTTCGTCCCGCGCTCGGTGCGCGCCGCGTCGGCGCCGGTGTCGGAGTCGGTCACCGCCCGGGCGACCTTGCGACGGACGACGTCGGGCGGGTCGAGGAGCCGGACCACGCCGGCCTCGTCGTCGGCGCCGACGGACTTGCTCATCTTGGCCGTCGGTCGCTGCAGGTCCATCACCCGCGCCCCGGCCGCCGGCACGACGGCCTCGGGCACGACGAGCACCGGCCCGTACGCCCGGTTGAAGCGCCGCGCGAGGTCCCGGGTGAGCTCGACGTGCTGGCGCTGGTCGTCGCCCACCGGCACCTGCTGCGGCGCGTGCAGCAGGATGTCGGCGGCCATCAGCACGGGGTAGGTGAACAGCGAGGCGCGCGTCGACTGCTCCGCGCGGCCCTTCTCCTTGAACTGCACCATCCGGCCGAGCTCGCCGGTGGTGGCCACGCACTCCAGCAGGCAGGTCATCAGCCGGTGGGCCGGCACCCGGCTCTGGACGAACAGCGTGCTGCCGTCGAGCCCGCAGGCCAGCAGCAGCACCGCCAGCTCGCGGGTCCGGGCACGCAGCGCGGCCGGGTCGTGGGCGGTCGTCATCGCGTGCAGGTCCGCGACGCCGACCCGGGTGTCGTACGCGTCCTGGCGCGCCGCGAGCGGGCGCAGCGCGCCGAGCAGGTTGCCGAGGGTGAGGTGGCCGCTCGGGGTGAGCAGGGAGAGCTGGGTGGTCATCGGGTCCTCCGTGGTGGGTGCTGCCCACGGGAGGGTCCGGAGTCACGCGTACGGCCGCCTCGTGGGCGGCCGTGGGTGGGGTGGGTGCGTCGACGAGGTGGGCCGCCTGGTCAGGCGGGCCACCACTGCTGGCAGGAGCGAGCGCGGGTCGTCGGCACGCAGGCATCGTGCCACGGGGCCGCCCGCGGTGTCCGGAAGCGTCATCTCGAGGGCGCCGCGAGCGTCATCTCGGCTGTCCGCGAGCGTCATCTCGGCGGGGGTCGGTTAGCGTGCGGACGTGACCGAGACCTCCTGCCCCGGGCCGGCGACGGTCGTCTTCGACGACGGCCTGACCGCCTACGACTTCGGGGCGGGTCACCCGATGTCACCGCTGCGCGTCGACCTCACCATGCGGCTCTCCCGCGAGCTCGGGGTGCTGGACCACCTGCGCGCCGTCGACGCCCCGATGGCCGACCTCGACCTGGTCGCGACCGTCCACGGCGACGCGCTGATCGAGGCCGTGGGCCGGATGGGCCGCGAGCCCGGCGCGGGCGAGGAGGCCTTCGGGCTCGGCACCGACGACAACCCGGTCTTCCGCGGGATGGACGTCGCGGCCGCGCACGTCGTGGGCGCCACGGTGGAGGCCTGCCGCCAGGTGTGGAGCGGGGAGTCCCTGCACAGCGTCAACGTCACCGGCGGGCTGCACCACGCGATGCCGGACCGGGCCAGCGGGTTCTGCGTCTACAACGACGTCGCCGTCGGGATCCGGTGGCTGCTGGACCAGGGCGCGCAGAAGGTCGCCTACGTCGACGTCGACGTCCACCACGGCGACGGCGTCGAGGCGATCTTCTACGACGACCCCCGGGTGCTGACGATCTCGCTGCACGAGAGCGGGCAGTTCCTCTTCCCCGGCACCGGCTTCGCCGGCGACACCGGCGGCCCGGACGCCAAGGGCAGCGCGGTCAACGTGGCGCTGCCGCCGGGCACCTCCGACGAGGGCTGGCTGCGGGCCTTCCACGCCGTGGTGCCGCCGGTGCTGCGCGAGTTCGCCCCCGACGTCCTGGTCACCCAGCACGGCTGCGACTCGCACGCCGACGACCCGCTGGCCGACCTCACGCTCAGCGTCGACGGCCAGCGCGCCAGCTACCTCGCACTGCACGACCTCGCCCACGAGGTCGCCGGCGGGAGGTGGGTCGCGCTCGGCGGGGGCGGGTACGCCGTGGTCGGCGTCGTCCCGCGCTCCTGGTCGCACCTGCTCGCCGTGGTCGGCGGTGCCCCGCTCGACCCGGCCACGCCCACCCCGCCGGCGTGGCGCGAGCACGTGAAGGAGCTGCTGGGGGCGACCGCACCGCTGCGGCTCACCGAGGGGCGCACCCCGACGTACCGGCCCTGGGAGGAGGGGTACGACCCCGACAGCTGGCTGGACCGCCTGGTCCAGGCGACGAGGACCGCGACGTTCCCGCTCCACGGCCTCGACCCGGTGCTCTGACCAGCACTCAAGGGACCGGCCGCCCGGCGCCGAGCACGGCGAGTCAAGGCGACACGCCGTGTCCCACGAGTCAGTCGAGGCATTCTCTTCCCCACCAGTCACTCCAGGCCCTATCCTCCGGTCAAGCGCTGGTGTGAGTCAGCGGAGGGAGTTCATCGGCGCGTGCCGAGGAAGACAGGTGCCACATGGTCTCGAGCTCGTCCGGGCCGGGAACCGAGCCGGAGTTCATGACCGTCGCCGAGGTCGCGACCCGCATGCGGGTCTCGAAGATGACGGTCTACCGGTTGCTGCACGGCGGGGACCTCCCCGCCGTCCGGGTGGGCCGGTCCTTCCGGGTCCGCGAGGAGGACGTCGACGAGTACCTCCGCAAGAGCTTCTACGACGCCGGCTGAGCCCGGGGCGAACCCGATTCGGTCGGGTGCGGCGGTGGTGGCTAAGGTGGGGCGGTCCTGGCGGCGCTCGCCGCGAGGGACCAGTGTCTGAGAGGTAACCCGTGGGTTCTGTCATCAAGAAGCGGCGCAAGCGCATGGCCAAGAAGAAGCACCGCAAGCTCCTGAAGAAGACGCGCGTCCAGCGTCGCAAGCTCGGCAAGTAGGCCGTACGGGCGCCACCGTGCGCCCGCTCCCCGTCCTCGCACGCCCGCACCTGGGAGCATCTCGTGGCAGCTGACGCCCGGACCGTCCTGGTCACCGGGGTCTCCCGGGACCTCGGGCGTCGTTTCGCGCGCCGGATCGCCGCCCAGCCGGGCGTGCGGAGGGTGATCGGTGTCGACGTCGTGCCGCCCCGCGGCGACATCGGCGACGTCTCCTTCGTGCGTGCCGACATCCGCAACCCGGTGATCGCCAAGGTGATCGCCCGTGAGGACGTCGACACGGTCGTGCACATGAGCGTCATCGCCACCCCCGGCAGCACCGGCGGGCGGGGGCCGATGAAGGAGCTCAACGTCATCGGGACGATGCAGCTGCTCGCGGCGTGCCAGAAGGCGCCGTCCGTGCGGAGGCTGGTGGTGAAGTCGACCACCACGGTCTACGGCGCCAGCAGCCGCGACCCCGCGATGTTCACCGAGGACATGGAGCCGCGCCGTCCGCCGCGCTCGGGCTACGCCAAGGACGTCGCCGAGATCGAGGGCTACGTCCGCGGCATGGCGCGCCGTCGTCCCGACGTGCGCGTCACCATGCTGCGCTGCGCCAACGTCATCGGCCCGCACGTCCAGAGCCCGATCACGTCCTACTTCCGGCTGCCGGTCGTCCCGGTCGTGCTCGGCCACGACGCACGGCTGCAGTTCCTGCACGAGTCGGACCTGATGGCGGTGCTCCACCACGCGGTCGACGCCGAGGTGCCCGGCACCTTCAACGTCGCCGGCGACGGGCTCCTCACGCTGTCGCAGGCCGTACGCCGGCTGCGGCGGCCGATGGTCCCGATGCCGGGCTTCGCCGTCGGCGGGGTCGGGTCGGTGCTGCGCTCCGCGCGCGCCGCGGACTTCTCGCCCGAGCAGCTGGCCTTCTTGACCTACGGTCGGGGCGTGGACACCACGCGGATGCGCGACGAGCTCGGGTTCTCCCCGTCCTACTCGACCGCCGAGGCCCTGGCCGACTTCGGTGCCGGTCTGTCCCCGACCGGGGGTCGCGGTGCCCGGGTCGTCGACGAGCTGGCCGGTCGCCTCCCCGCACCGGCCCCCACCCCCGCGCTGCACGGGAGCGACCTCGATGGGTGACGCCGAGATCATCCCGCTGGGCACCCGCGGCCGACCGGGTCGCGGCACCGGCCGGGCGCCCTCGGCCGCGGCCCGCGGCCTGGCCGGAGCCGGCGGCGCCGAGCACGCCGGGCACGACCAGCGACCCGGTCACGACGACCACCACGGCCACGGCGAGCGCGGACCCGGCCGTGGCCAGGCGGCGCAGGAGGAGCGCGCGGCGTCCCGCCGCGAGGGTCCCGGCCACCGGGGGAGGGACGGGGCCCCGGCCGATCGCGTCGTCGAGCTGCTCGGACAGGTCCATGCCGTTGCTACGCACCGGGCGACCGATCGGTTGTCACCGGTGCGGGTCGGGCGCGTGGTCGACGTTGACGGTGGGCACGCCGTCACCGGCGCGGGCGATCACCGCGAGCGAGGGCTCGTCGCCGGGGTTCGACTCCCGGTGCACGGTGCGGGGCGGGACCTCGACGAAGTCGCCGGGGTGGGCGTCGACGTGGCCCGGGACGCCCTCGCACTCCAGGCGCAGCACGCCGCGGACGACGTACAGGCTCGAGACGTTGGTGTCGTGGTGGTGCCAGCCGGAGACCGCGCCCGGCTCGGTCACCACGGTGCCGGCCCACAGGCCGGGGACCTCGAGGGCGCGGGAACGCTGCATCCCGGCGGTCGGGTCCGCGGCGACGAGGTCGGCGGCGCGGACGACGCGGACCGGGTGCGGGGCGTCCGCGGGCGTCTGGCTCACCCCCGCACCCTAGGCGTGGCGGGCGCCACACGCACTAGGCTGGCCGGGCACGCGACGCCGTGTCCGACAGCGCCGGACGCAGCACCGGACCCCGCCCGAGGAGAGCAACGATGCCCATCGCCACCCCCGAGAAGTACGCCGAGATGCTCGATGCCGCGAAGGCCGGCGCGTACGCGTTCCCCGCGATCAACGTCTCGTCGTCCCAGACCCTCAACGCCGCGCTGAAGGGGTTCGCCGACGCCGGCTCCGACGGCATCATCCAGGTCTCGACCGGTGGCGCGGAGTACTTCTCCGGCCAGGGCGTCAAGAGCATGGTCACCGGCTCCGCGGCCTTCGCGGCGTTCGCGGCCGAGGTCGCCGCGGCGTACCCCGTGAACATCGCGCTGCACACCGACCACTGCCCGCAGGACAAGCTGGACGGGTTCGTGCGGCCGCTGCTGCAGATGTCGGCCGAGCGCGTCCAGCGCGGCCAGGCGCCGCTGTTCCAGTCGCACATGTGGGACGGCTCGGCCGTGCCGCTGGACGAGAACCTCGAGATCGCCGCCGACCTGCTCGAGAAGTGCATCGCGGCGAAGATCATCCTCGAGATCGAGGTGGGCGTCGTCGGTGGCGAGGAGGACGGCGTCGAGGCGGAGATCAACGACAAGCTCTACTCCACGCCCGAGGACGCGATCGCGACCGCGAAGGCGCTCGGGTACGGCGAGCAGGGCTACTACATGACCGCGCTGACCTTCGGCAACGTGCACGGCGTCTACAAGCCCGGCAACGTCAAGCTGCGCCCGTCGGTGCTCAAGGACGCCCAGGAGGCCGTGGTCCGCGAGTTCTCCCTCGAGGAGGGCGCCAAGCCCTTCCACCTGGTCTTCCACGGCGGCTCCGGCTCGTCGGCCGAGGAGATCTCGGAGGCGCTCGACTACGGCGTGGTGAAGATGAACGTCGACACCGACACGCAGTACGCCTTCACCCGGCCCGTGGCCGGCCACATGCTGGCCAACTACGAGGGTGTGCTCAAGGTCGACGGCGAGGTCGGCAACAAGAAGCAGTACGACCCCCGCGCCTGGGGCAAGGCCGGCGAGGCCGGGATGACCGCCCGCGTCGTCGAGGCCTGCGAGAACCTGCGCGCGTCCGGTCGCTCGATCGGCTGAGCCCCCCCGAAGGGCTGCCCGTGGGGCGGGCGGTCATCCACCTTCCAGGACCTGATGGCCGGCCCCCCGCCCACCCACCTCCCGCAGGACCCGGCCGAGGCCGAGCTCGCGGGCTCCACCCCCGCCGACGTGGTGCGCCGCCACCCGGCCTCGCCGATGGCGTGGGCCGCGCTGGCCGAGGAGGCGCGCGACGGCGGCGCCGACGTCGTCACCGTGTACGCCTACTCGCGCGTGGGCTACCACCGCTCGCTGGACATGCTGCGCCGCAACGGCTGGAAGGGCAACGGCCCGGTGCCGTGGGAGCACGAGCCGAACCGCGGGTTCCTGCGCTGCCTGGCGATGCTGGCCGTGGCCGCCCGCGAGATCGGCGAGACCCCGGAGTGGGAGCGCTGCTCGACGTTCCTGCGCGACTCCAGCCCCGCGGCGTACGACGCGCTGCTCGGCGACGCCTGACCCTCCCCATCGCTGGGAGGTTGTGAAGATCAACTAATGTGGTTGCCGTGCGCAACCGCCATCTGCTGCTGTCCTCCGTCCTGCTCGCCCTGACCGTCGCTGCCTGCGGCAGCGAGACCGCGGCCCCGGGCGGAGGTCCGGCGGCGGAGGGGTCCTCCGCCGCCCCGGAGCCGCCGGCCCTGACCGGTGCGGACGTCCACTGGGGCTACTCCGGCGAGGTGAGGCCCGCCCGCTGGGGCGGGCTGGCGGCGGACTTCACCGCCTGCGGGTCCGGCGACGAGCTGTCGCCGATCGACCTGAGGACCGGTCGGGCAGCAGGCGGCGAGGACCTCGAGCTCGACTACGGCGACATCGACGAGCACCTGGTCGACAACGGCCACAGCGTCCAGGTCGTCAACGACGACGAGGACGAGGACGTCGACGACCAGCTCGAGGTCGGCGGCGTCGACCACCGCCTCGACCAGCTGCACTTCCACGCCCCGTCGGAGCACACCGTCGACGGCCGACGGTCCCCCGTGGAGTTCCACTTCGTCCACGTGGCCGAGGACGGCAGCCTCGCCGTGGTCGCCGCTCTCGCCGCCGTCAGCGGCTCCGACGACCCGGACTGGCAGCCGTTCGTCGACGCGGTCGGTGACCTGGAGGCCGCCGGGACCGGCGAGGGCCTCGCCGACGAGCTCGACGTCGCGGCCCTGCTGCCGCGCTCCACCGAGCACTGGGCCTACGAGGGCAGCCTGACCACGCCTCCGTGCAGCGAGGGCGTGCACTGGATGGTCCTCGACCACCCGGTCACGCTCGGCGCGGACCAGGTCGCGGTGCTCCAGGAGGCGTACGCCGACAACAACCGCCCGGTCCAGCCGGTCGCCGGGCGGGAGGTCGACCTGCTCGCGCGCTGACGTGACGGCTGGCCCGGCCGCACGTCAGCGGGCTCGGCGTCAGCGGGCCTCGGCGCGCAGGTGCGGGAAGAGGATGGTCTCGCGGATCCCGACGCCGGTGAACAGCATGATCAGCCGGTCGATGCCCAGGCCCAGGCCGCCCATCGGCGGGGCGCCGTACTCCAGCGCCCGCAGGAAGTCCTCGTCGAGCTGCATCGCCTCGGGGTCGCCGCCGGCGGCCAGCTCGGACTGCCGGGTGAGCACCTCGCGCTGCACGACGGGGTCGACGAGCTCGCTGAAGGCGGTGCCGCGCTCGACCCCGGCGATGATCAGGTCCCACGCCTCGATCAGGCCGGGCTCGCTGCGGTGCGGGCGGGCCAGGGGCTGGGCCGAGGGCGGGTAGTCGCACAGGAAGGTCGGCTGCAGCAGCGTCGGCTCGACGAGCTCGGAGAGCAGCTCCAGGACGACCTTCTCGGCGTCCCAGGCCGGGTCCAGCTCGACGTCGTGCGCCCCGGCCAGCTCGCGCAGCCGCTCCACGGGGGTGGCCGGGGTGACCTCCTCGCCGACCGCGGTCGAGACGCCCTCGTAGACCGGCAGCCAGCGCCACTCGCCGTCGAGGTCGACCACCCCGGCCGGGGTCTCGACCTGCCGCGAGCCCACCGCGTCGGCGGCCGCGAGGAACATGGTGCGCATCAGGTCGGCCATCGTGTGCTGGTCGCCGTAGGCCTCGTAGACCTCGAGCATCGTGAACTCGGGGGAGTGGGTGGAGTCGGCACCCTCGTTGCGGAAGATCCGGCCCATCTCGAAGACCCGGTCGACGCCGCCGACGACGGCCTTCTTCAAGTTCAGCTCCAGCGCGATCCGGAGCGTCATCTCCTGGTCGTAGGCGTTGAAGTGGGTGCGGAAGGGGCGGGCCGCGGCGCCACCGTGGATCCGCTGGAGCACCGGCGTCTCGATCTCGAGGAACCCGCCGTGCTCCAGCGTGCGACGGATCGCGCGGGTGATCTCGGAGCGGGTGCGGACCATGTCCCGCGCCTCCTGGCGCACGATCAGGTCGGCGTACCGCTGGCGCACCCGGGACTCCTCGGAGAGGTCCTTGTGCAGCACCGGCAGCGGCCGCAGCGCCTTCGAGGCCATCTCCCAGCGGGTCGCCATCACCGACAGCTCGCCGCGGCGCGAGGAGATGACACGCCCCTCGACCAGCACGTGGTCGCCGAGGTCGACGGTGCGCTTCCAGTCCTCCAGCTGCTCCTCGCCGACCTCGGCCAGGCTCAGCATCACCTGGAGCCGGGTGCCGATGCCCTCCTGGAGCGTGGCGAAGCACAGCTTGCCGGTGTTGCGCACGAACATCACGCGGCCGGCGACCCCGACGACGTCCTGGGTCTCCTCGCCCTGCTCGAGGTGGTCCCACGTGCCGCGCACCTGCGCGAGGGTGTGGGTGCGCGCGACGGCGACCGGGTAGGCCTCGCGCCCCTCGTCGAGCAGCCGCTGGCGCTTCTCGCGCCGGACCGCCACCTGTGCGGGCCAGTCGTCGGTCTGCTCGTCGTGGTCCATGGCGCAGAGGCTACCGAGGCGGCCGGGCCCGTCCGGACGGCACCGTCAGGGGCAGGAGCTCAGGGCAGGAGGTCAGGGCAGGACCATCTCGTACGCCTCCGGCTCGATGCGCCAGGTGCGTCGGCGCTCCGGGCCGCTGATCTCCCCGTCGGCGCTCACCCAGAACTCCTCGCCCACGACGCTGACGGTCCGGGCGCGGAGGTAGTCGACGTCGGAGCGCTCGTGGTGCGTGCCGAGGAGGAGGCGGCCGGCGTACCCGAAGCGCGCCAGCGGTCCGGCGGACCGGGAGATCATCACGTCCAGCCGACCGTCCTCGGGGTCGGCCTCCGGGATCAGGTCGGTGCCGCCGCCCACGGAGCGGCCGTTGCCGACCGCGACCATCAGCACCGGACGGTCGAAGTCGTTGACGACCTCGCCGTCGACCTCGACGCGCAGCCGGATGACCGGCGGGTCGAAGGCGGTGATCGCGGCGCCGATCGGGTAGCCGAGCTTGCCGAGGTTCGCCTTCTTGTAGCCGACCTTGCCCAGCCGGTGCTTCCAGCGCACGGACCGGCGGCTGGCCGCGGCGCCGGCGCCGGCGTGGGCGTTGTTGACCACGATCGTGCCGACCTCGTCGACGATCAGGTCCATCGGGCGGGGGGTGCCCTCCAGGACGACCTCGGCGGCGTCCTCGACGTCGAGGGGGATGCCGTTGGTGCGGGCGAAGTCGTTGCCGGTGCCCAGCGGCAGCAGCGCGACCTGGTTCTGCCCGAGCTCGTGGCGCTTGTGCAGCGCCGACAGCACCGCGTGCAGGCTGCCGTCGCCGCCGGCGACCACGATCCGGCGCGACCCGGCGCGGTGCAGGACGCCGTCGAGCTCGCCCGGGTTGGCGGTGCGGGCCACCTCGACCGACGCGCGCCCGCTCATCACCCCGAGCGCCAGGCCGAGCCGCTCCTCGTCGGAGGTGCCGGCGTCGGCGTTGGCGATGACCAGGAGCGGCTCTGACATGTCCACATCATGCCGGGCGGGTGGGTCCCGCGGATCGGGTGGGCGGGCCAGGACCTTGGTAGGTTGAGCAGTCGCAGCCCCGGTCCGCCCGGGGCTCTCGCACGTGCGGGCGCACCGCCCGCGGCCCACAGCCCTACGTCCGGCGCACCGTCGGCAGGACCGTCAGCAGGAGGAGCACCATGCCCGCGATCGCCATCATCGGAGCCCAGTGGGGCGACGAGGGCAAGGGCAAGGCCACCGACCTGCTCGGCAGCCGCGTCGACTACGTCGTGAAGTTCAACGGCGGCAACAACGCCGGCCACACGGTGGTGATCGGTGACGAGAAGTACGCCCTGCACCTGCTGCCCAGCGGGATCCTCTCGGCCAACTGCACGCCGGTCATCGGCAACGGCGTGGTGATCGACGTCGACGTGCTGTTCGAGGAGCTCGACGCCCTCGAGGCCCGCGGCGTCGACGTCGGCAAGCTGAAGGTCAGCGCCAGCGCCCACGTGATCGCCAGCTACAACCGCAGCGTCGACAAGGTCGCGGAGCGGTTCCTCGGCTCGCGCCGGATCGGCACCACCGGGCGCGGCATCGGACCGACCTACGCCGACAAGATGAACCGGATCGGCATCCGGGTGCAGGACCTCTTCGACGAGAAGATCCTGCGCGCCAAGGTCGAGGGCGCCCTGGAGCTGAAGAGCCAGATCCTCACCAAGATCTACAACCGGCGCGCCCCCGACGTCGACGCGGTCGTCGAGGAGCTGCTCGCCCACGCCGAGCGGCTGCGCCCGATGGTCTGCGACACCGGGCTGCTGCTCAACCAGGCCCTGGACCGCGACGAGACCGTGCTGCTCGAGGGCGGCCAGGCCACCCTGCTCGACGTCGACCACGGGACGTACCCGTTCGTCACCTCGAGCTCGGCGACCTCCGGCGGGGCCTGCACCGGCTCCGGGATCCCGCCGCGCCGCCTGGACCGGGTGATCGGGATCGTGAAGGCGTACACGACCCGCGTCGGCGAGGGCCCGTTCCCGACCGAGCTGTTCGACGACTTCGGCGCGCACCTGTCCAAGGTCGGCGCGGAGTTCGGCGTGACCACCGGCCGCGCGCGGCGCTGTGGCTGGTTCGACGCCGTCATCGCCCGCTACGCGGCGAGGGTCAACGGGGTCACCGACTTCGTGCTCACCAAGCTCGACGTGCTGACCGGTCTCGAGCAGGTCCCGGTCTGCGTGGCCTACGAGGTCGACGGCGTGCGCCACGACGAGATGCCGGTCAACCAGACCGACTTCCACCACGCCAAGCCTGTCTACGAGTACTTCCCCGGCTGGTGGGAGGACATCTCGGAGGCCCGCACCTTCGAGGACCTGCCGAAGAACGCCCAGGACTACGTGCTCGCGGTCGAGAAGATGTCCGGCGCCCGGATCTCCGTGGTCGGCGTCGGTCCGTCGCGGGCCGCCACGATCGTCCGCCACGACCTGCTCTAGCCGAGATGACGCTCGCGGACAGCCGAGATGACGCTCGCGGCGCGTCGAGATGACGGTTCCGGCGCTCAGTGGTCCGGCGGGCCGTACCTGACCAGGCTGTGGTGCGCCTCGCCGAGGCGGCGCAGCACCTCCAGCAGCCGGCCGTAGACGACCTGCCCGACGACGAGCTGGGTGAGCAGGTCCGTCGGGTCGAGGTCGCCGAGGGCGGCGACGTCGTGGCGGGCGACGAGGTCGGCGGCGACGACGTACGGGCGCAGGTCGGTCGAGGCGACCGGCAGCCCGAGCCGCTCCCAGGCCAGCACCGTCTCGAGCACGGCGCGCAGTGCGGCCCACTCCGGTGCGGCGCGCAGCTGGTCGTCCCACCCGACCTCGGCGGCCAGCTCGCCGGCGAGCGCGTCCGCCCGCTCGGCCAGGGGTCCGGGCGCGGGGACGGGGCCGGCCAGGGCGCTCGACCCGGCGGCCAGGACGCCGAGACTCCCGTGCGTACGGTCGGCGCCCTCGTCCTCGAGCGCGGCGACCAGGTCGCGCAGCCGCCCGACCGGCACGTCGCCGACCTCGCGCAGCAGCCGCAGCAGGCGCAGTCGGGCCAGGTGCGTCTCGTCGTAGTCGGCGCGGGTGGTGCTGCGCAGGCGGCCCTCGGGCAGCAGCCCCTCCCGCAGGTAGTACTTCACCGTGCCGACGGGGACCTCGGCGGCCCGAGCCAGCTCGCCGAGGGTCAGGGGGGCGGTCGTGGGCGTTGACACCATGGATGGATAGTGCCAGTCTCCAATCAGGAACCAGCACTTCCCAATGTGATGAGGTGGCGATGTCGACGACGAGCACGAGCACCACGGCCGGCCCCCCGGCGTACCGCGGGGCGGCCGACGCGGCGCCCTCCGGCGTCCGGGGCGGCGCACTGTCCGCCGACGTCGGGGAGGACGAGGTCGTCCTGTTCGTCATCGGCATGCGCGTCAACCGGCTGCGCCGGGTTCGCAGCTGGACCTACGTGGCCCGCCAGATGCCGGCGATGCTGCGCGAGCTCGCCGCGCTGCCGGACAGCCCGCTGCTGGCCTTCCGCAGCTGGTGGTCGGGGCGCGACGTGATGGTGACCCAGGTCTGGCGCTCGGCCGAGGAGCTCGGCCGGTTCGCCCGCGACCAGGACCATCCCCATGCGACGGCGTGGCGGGAGTTCAACCGGCGGATCGCGGCGTCCGCCGACGTGGGGATCTGGCACGAGACGTACGTCGTGCGTGCCGACCAGGTCGAGTCGCTGTACGGCAACATGCCGCCGATCGGGCTCGGGGCGGCGTACGGGCTCGTGCCGGCCGGAACGCGGCGGGCGACGGCCGCCGTACGGCGGGTGCACGGCGCCGCCGGCGACCACGCGCTGGGCCAGCTGGACTGAGACGCCGGCCGGGCCGCGGGGCGCCGGAACCGTCACCTCGAGGCGCCGCAAGCGTCATCTCGGCTGTCCGCGAGCGCCATCTCGGCGGGCGGGGCGCCGGGGCGGCACTAGGCTCTCGGCACGTGAGCGAGCACCGTACGGACCCTGCCGCCCCCGCCCCCTCGGCCCCGTCCGCGCCCGACGCGTCCGACGGGCTGCTGACCGTGCTGGTCGTCGGCACCGGAGGTCGTGAGCACGCGCTGGCCCGGGCCCTGTCCCGCGACCCCGGGGTGCGCGCCGTCCACGCCGCCCCGGGCAACCCGGGCATGCGCGCGGTGGCCGAGCTGCACGACGTGGACCCGATGGACGGGGTGGCCGTGGCCGACCTCGCCGTCGCCCTCGGGGCCGGGCTCGTCGTGGTCGGTCCCGAGGCGCCGCTGGTCGCCGGGGTCGGCGACGTGGTCCGCGAGCGGGGCGTCCCGGTGTTCGGCCCGACGCGCGAGGCCGCCCGGCTGGAGGGCTCCAAGGCCTTCGCCAAGGACGTGATGGCCGCCGCGGGCGTGCCCACCGCGGCCGCCCGGGTCTGCACCACGCCCGCGGAGGCGGCCGCGGCGCTCGACGAGCTCGGCGCGCCGTACGTCGTCAAGGACGACGGTCTCGCCGCCGGCAAGGGCGTCGTGGTGACCACCGACCGCGCCGAGGCGCTCGCGCACGCCGCGGCCTGCGAGCGGGTGGTGGTCGAGGAGTTCCTGGACGGCCCGGAGGTCTCGCTCTTCGCGATCACCGACGGCGTCACCATCCACCCGCTCCAGCCCGCGCAGGACTTCAAGCGGATCGGCGACGGCGACGCCGGCCCCAACACCGGCGGGATGGGCGCCTACACGCCGCTGCCCTGGGCCCCGCCCGGCCTGGTCGACCAGGTCCTGCGCGAGGTGCTGCGACCCACGGTGGAGGAGATGGCCCGGCGGGGGACGCCGTTCTCCGGCCTGCTCTACGCCGGCCTCGCGATGACCTCGCGGGGAGTGCGCGTGGTCGAGTTCAACGCCCGGTTCGGCGACCCCGAGACCCAGCCGCTGATGGCGCTGCTGGACTCCCCGCTCTCCCCGCTGCTGCTCGGCGCCGCCACCCGGACCCTGGCCGACGTCCCCGCCCCGGCCTGGCGCACCGGGTCCGCGGTCGCCGTGGTGCTGGCCAGCGCCGGCTACCCCGCCACGTCGTCGTCGGGGGACGTCATCGCCGGTCTCGACGAGGCCGAGGCGCTGGACGAGGTGCACGTCGTCCACGCCGGGACGGCCGTGGCGGACGGCGACGTCGTCACCGCCGGCGGGCGGGTGCTCGCGGTCGTCGGCACCGGCGCCGACCTGTCCGCGGCCCGCGCCACGGCGTACGACGGGGTCGCCCGGGTGTCCTTCCCGGGCGCCCAGCACCGCACCGACATCGCCCTCGTCGCCGCCCGGGACGAGGAGCAGGACCTGGCCCGCGAGAGGATGGACCCGTGAGCGTCCCCAACGTCCTGGCCACCCGCTACGCGAGCGCCGACCTCGCCCGGATCTGGTCGCCGGAGCACAAGATCGTCCTTGAGCGCCGGCTGTGGATCGCGGTGCTCCGCGCCCAGCGCGACCTCGGCGTCGCGGTGCCCGACGGCGTCGTCGAGGCGTACGAGGCCGTCGTCGACCAGGTCGACCTCGCCTCGATCGCGGCGCGCGAGCGGGTCACCCGCCACGACGTGAAGGCCCGGATCGAGGAGTTCTGCGCGCTGGCCGGGCACGAGCACGTGCACAAGGGGATGACCTCGCGCGACCTCACCGAGAACGTCGAGCAGCTCCAGGTGCGCCAGTCCCTGGCCCTGCTCCGCGACCGCGCCGTGGCCACGCTGGCCCGCCTCGCCCGGCTGGCCTCCGAGCATGAGCTGACCGTGATGGCCGGCCGCTCGCACAACGTCGCCGCGCAGGCGACCACGCTGGGCAAGCGGTTCGCCACCGTGGCCGACGAGCTGCTCGTCTCCCTCGAGCGCGTCGAGGAGCTGCTCGCGCGCTACCCGCTGCGCGGGATCAAGGGCCCGATGGGCACCTCCCAGGACATGCTCGACCTGCTCGACGGCGACGAGGCGCGCCTGGCCGAGCTCGAGGACCGGGTCGCGGCCCACCTCGGCTTCGCGCGGGTGCTGACCTCGGTCGGCCAGGTCTACCCCCGGTCGCTGGACTTCGACGTGCTGTCCGCGCTGGTCCAGCTGACCGCGGCGCCGTCGAACCTCGCCACCACGATCCGGTTGATGGCCGGCCACGAGCTGGTCACCGAGGGCTTCGTCGCGGGCCAGGTCGGGTCCTCGGCGATGCCGCACAAGATGAACACCCGGTCCTGCGAGCGGGTGAACGGCCTGGCCGTGGTCACCCGTGGCTACCTCTCGATGGTCTCGGAGCTGGCCGGCGACCAGTGGAACGAGGGCGACGTCTCCTGCTCGGTCGTGCGCCGGGTCGCCCTGCCCGACGCGTTCTTCGCCGTCGACGGGCTCTTCGAGACCTTCCTGACGGTGCTCGAGGAGTTCGGGGCGTTCCCGGCCGTCGTAGCGCGCGAGCTCGACCGCTACCTGCCGTTCCTGGCCACCACCAAGGTGCTGATGAGCGCGGTCCGCAACGGGGTGGGACGCGAGAGCGCCCACGAGGCGATCAAGGAGGCCGCGGTCGGCACGGCCCTCGACATGCGCGCCGGTCAGGCCGAGAACGACGTGCTGGCACGTCTGGCCGCCGACGAGCGGCTGGGGCTGACCGAGGCGCAGCTGGCCGCGCTGGTGGCCGAGCCGATCACCTTCACCGGCGCCGCCGTCGCCCAGGTCCAGGCGGTCGTACGCCGGGTCGCGGCCGTGGTCGAGCAGCACCCCGCCGCCGCCGCGTACGCCCCCGGCTCGATCCTCTGACGTCGTGGGGGACCGGCGCGGGCGGTCGCTGCTGAGGCTGCCGCGCCTGCCGCGGCTCTCAGTCGCGGCGGCCGTGGTGCTCGGCCTGCTCGGCGGGTTCCTGGTCGCCGCGCTCACGCAGGAGGTCGGCGGGACGGTGACGCCCGACGTCGTCGACGAGGTGTGCAGCGCGCCCGCGGACGGGGGGCGGTGGTGCGCCCAGCGCCGTCAGCGCGCCGACGGGCTCGTCGTCGGCGCGGTCGACGAGCTGTGGGTCGTGCGGCGCGAGAGCGGGGAGGACGGCGAGGACGGCGACCGGGCGACCGTGGCGGCGTGGCCCTACCCCGGCGACGCCTTCGACGCCCGGTTCGTCGACGGCACGCTCGTCGTCCGTGGGCCCGACGGGGCCCAGGCGGTCTACCCGCCGGCGTTCTACGCCCTGGACTGAGCCGGCTCGACGGGCTCGTCGGGCTGCGGCGGGGCGGTCCCGCCGGGGTGGCGTACGGCGCGCACGGCCATCGCCAGGGCCAGCCCGAGCAGCACCGCACCGACGGCGAGGGAGACCCGGAACGCGGTGTCCGGGTCGGAGCGGGCGGCGGTGAGCTGGTAGGCCGTGACCAGCAGCGCGGCCCCGATCGAGGCGCCGATGCGCTGGCCGGTCTGCAGGGCGCCACCGGCCGCGCCGCCCATCCGGGGCGGCACGTCGGCCAGGGTCAGGGTGATGTTGGGGGAGACGACCGCGCCGCCGCCGAGCCCGGCCAGCAGCAGGGTCGGGGCCAGCCAGAGCCACAGCGGGTCGCGGCCCGGCGCCAGCACCAGGGTCAGCACGACGCCGACGATCGTGACGACCAGGGCGACGACGGTCAGGCCGCGCCCGACCCGGGTCACGAAGCGGCCGGCGACCGGTGAGCTGATGGCCGAGCCCGCCGCGAACGGCACGAGCAGCAGCCCGGTCTCGAGGGGCGAGTAGTCGAGACCGTCCTGGAGCCACACCGAGAGCACGAGCAGCAGCCCGGTGAAGCCGGTGAAGTACAGCGCGCCGACGGCCAGGCCGTTGAGGTAGCCCGGCAGGGTGCGGAGCAGGGCGAGGTCGAGCAGCGGCGGGTGACCGCGGCGGGCCGTACGCCGCTCCCAGGCCGCGAAGGCCCAGCCGAACAGCGGGACCCCGAGGAGCAGGACCAGCGGCAGCCGCGCCCCGCTCTCGAGGCGGACGACGGGGTAGAGCAGGCAGATGACCGTGAGGCCCAGCAGCACCGCGCCGGGCACGTCGATGCGCGGGTCGCCCTCGTCCTCGCCGCGGACCCGACGTGGCACCATCCGCGCCACCGCGAGCAGGGCGACCGCGCCGATCGGCACGTTGACCAGGAACAGCCACCGCCAGCCGTCGTCCTCGCCGGCGACGGCGATGATCAGGCCGCCGATCACCGGGCCGGCCGCCGAGGCGACGGAGACGGTGAAGCCGAAGAGGCCGAACGCCTTCCCGCGCTCCTCGCCGGTGAACAGCTGCTGGATCAGCCCCGAGTTCTGCGGCGTCAGCAGCCCGGCGGTGGCGCCCTGGAGCAGCCGGGCGGCGATCACCAGCTCGACGTTCGGGGCGAGGCCGACCATCGCGCTCGAGAGCACGAACCCGGTCAGCCCGACCAGCATCATCCGGCGGCGCCCGTACGCGTCCCCGAGCCGCCCGCCGGCGACCAGGGTCAGGCCGAACGTCAGCGCGTACCCCGAGACGACCCACTGGACCGTGCCGGGCGAGGTGTCCAGCCCGGCCTGCATCGAGGGGATCGCGACGTTGACGATCGAGACGTCGAGCAGCGACATGAACCCGACGACCAGGGAGACGGCGAGGATCCGCCAGCGCCGCGGGTCCGGGGCGACATCATCACTCACCGGCTCACGCTCACCGGGCCACTGTGGACGACGGCTCGCCCGCCCGAAAGGGCGGGTCCGCGGGGTGCGGGCCACGACATGCTGTCGCCATGAGCGACTCCGCGACCGGTCCTGCCGGCAGCACCACCGCCGTACGCCTCGTGGTCCGCGGCGACGTCCAGGGCGTCGGCTACCGCGCCGCGGCCGGCTCCCGGGCACAGGAGCTCGGACTGGTCGGCTGGGTGCGCAACGAGGCCGACGGCACGGTCGCGCTGCACGTCGAGGGACCGCCCGAGGCCGTCGACGAGATGGTGGCCTGGTCGCGCCAGGGGCCCTCGTCGGCGAGCGTGGAGGGTGTGGACGAGCGGGAGGCCGAGCCGCACGGACCCTCGGCCTTCGACGTCCGCGCCTGAGCCGAGGTGACGCTCGCGGACAGCCGAGGTGACGCTCGCGGACAGCCGAGGTGACGCTCGCGGACAGCCGAGGTGACGCTCGCGGCGCGTCGAGATGACCTTTGCGGTCAGCGGCGCCAGGGTGCCGGCTCGCCGGCGAGCCACCAGCCCAGTGCCCTCGTCATCCACGGCAGGGCGACGTAGGTCATCACCGGGGTCATCACCAGGGTTGTCCCGAGGACGCGCCACAGCGGGGCGAGGTCGGGTGCGAGCGCGCCGAGCAGCAGCGTCACCACCAGGCTGAGCGGGAAGAAGACCAGCCAGATCATGGTCGCCTGCTTCCACCGCGGGGGAGCCGGTGCGGGCGGGCGGAGGTCCTCGACGTCGTGGGACGACGGCTCGTCGAACCAGCCCTCGATGCCGGTCCGGCGCTCCAGGCGGGACTCGCCCACCAGGCCCTGTGCGGCACCGAGCCACCACTGGCGCTGGCTGGAGTGCTCCCAGCCGTGCAGCGACTCGTCGTCGGCGAAGCGGTAGAGCATGTGCCACTCGTCGGAGTCGGCTCCCGTACGGACCCAGCCGGTCCCCAGGAACCCGGGGAACCGGACCGCCAGCGCGCCGCCGGCGCGGATCCAGGCCAGCATCTGGTCGGCGTGGGCCGGGTCGACGTGGCGCGTGATGGAGACGGTGACCGGGGAGGACATGGCTCCATGGTCCCGCCCGACGCCCGGGTGCGGCGCCGCGGGCCGTCGTACGGGTGCCGCGGTGTGACGCCGTCCGCTCGGCCGGTGTCCGGAACCGTCATCTCGATGCGCCGCAAGCGTCATCTCGGCTGTCCGCGAGCGTCATCTCGGCGGGCTAGGCGCGGGCGGTGCCGCCCCAGTTGGCCAGGCGCGCGGCGACGTGGGCCAGGTCGGCCCGCCAGACGTCCTCGGGGCCGGGCGGGAGGACGTCGTCCCACTCCGAGGCCGGCGAGCCGAGGACGTGGGTCAGGCGGGCGGTGCGCGCGAAGAACCAGGTGTGCAGGTGCGAGCCGCCGTCACCCCACCGGTTCACGTGGACCCGACCGATCTCGGGCAGGTGCTCGATGATCCGCACCAGGCGGTTGGTGATCCGGCCGAGCTCCGAGGCGAGGTCGTCGTCGAGGCCGCCCAGGTCCTGGTGCTCGCGGGAGTGCAGCACCAGCACCAGCGGCAGGCCGGACGGGGCGCCCGGGTGGGTGAGCACCCAGCGCTCGTCCTCCCAGACCACCGTCGTCGGGTCGAATCCGGCACAGGCACCGCAGGGCTTGTCGGGGGACTCCCCCCACCGCGCCGGCTCGTCGGCGGGCGGCGGCAGGACGCGGGGCACGACCGCCCCGTCGACGGCCTCCCACGGGAAGATGTCCCACGAGGACGAGTCCGACATCGGCAGGCGGCCGTCCGCGCCGACGGCGGCGGCGATGCGGGCGTGGACCTCTTCGGCTGACTCCGGCATGGCGACACTCTGGCACCGTGGCTCCCGTCACCGGCCGCGGACCCCCCGGTCCGCCGGTGGTACGAGCCGTGCCAGCTCGACCAGCCGCTCCGCGACGTGCCGGCGCGCCGATGCTGCGGCCACGGTGCGGTCGCGGCCGTCGAGCACCGCCGCCCACGTGGTCAGCCCGGCGTCCACCCGACCCTGCAGCTCCCGCACCCCGGGCCCGAGCTCGCCGCGGCGCGCCGCCGCGCCGCGGGCCGCGGCGCGCTCGGCGGACCCCGCCCGCCAGCGGTCGTGCTCGGCGCGCAACGACGCGGCGACCGCCTCCAGCCGCCTCAGCGGGTGGTCCGGCCCCGGTCCGGTCTCAGGCGGCCCGGGCACCGGCCGGCCCCCCGTCGAGGAACCCCGCCTCGGCCACCGCGGCCATGTCGTGCCCGGCCCCGGCGTGCGCCCCGGTCTCGACCACGGCGGCCAGCGCCGACAGGGCGTCCAGCAGCGCCTCGATGCGTCGCAGCGCCGCGACCGCCAGCTCGACCGCGCGCAGCAGGTCGGTGATCGCGTCCCGACCCTGGTCGATCAGCCGGACCATCCGGACGACCATCCGCGGCGAGGTCGCCGCCGCCTTGGTCCACCCCAGCGGGCCGGTGGCGGCATCGAGCAGCAGCTCCTGGACCAGGCCGTCGAGGAACTGCAGCGCCGCGCAGACGACCTCGGCGGTGGCCATCGAGACCGACACGACGTGGCCGAGCTGCTCGGCCACCAGGGTGGCGGCCTCGCGCTGCTCGTCGTGCGCGACCGCCATCCGCTCGGCCAGGCCGACCGCCGCGTCGGCCGACAGGCCCTGCCAGACCCCGGGCACCTGCCCGGCCAGCGCCCGGTAGTTCTCCCCGACCGCACCGGTCGCCGAGGCGAGCTCGACCCACCCGGCCCGCATCGACGACACCGCGTCCATGTCACCGGCCAGCGGTTCGAGCAGCTCGGTCAGCAGGTCGCGGCCGGTGAGACGGCGCACCACCTCGAGCACCCCGCCGATCAGCAGGCCGCAGTCGTCGCGCAGCCCGTCGACGAACGCTCCCTCCGTGCCCGGGGGCCGCGCCCCGCCGCGCACCACCGCCCCCGCGTCGCGGACCTCGTGCACCCCCGCGCCGCGGCTCATCGCCACCACCCGCGAGCGTCCCGGGCCACCTCGCCGGCCGACGGGGTCGCGGCCGCCGCGACCACGAAGTCGTGCTGCGCCCGGACGTCGCCCAGCGCGTCCGCGGTGACCCGCACCGAGTCACCCAGCGCCCCGGCCTTCTCGCGCACGTCGTCCAGCGCCTGGTCGGCGTCGCGCACGGCGCCGAGCAGGTCGCCGAGACCCGCCCGCCCGTCCGGGCCGGCTCGTCCTGCCCCCGCGCCCGCGCCCTCGCCCCTCGCCCCCGTCCGCGCCCCCCGGCATCCGCAGCGCCAGCGGTGCCCGCGCCGAGGTCGGCGCAGCGCCGCCGAGCGGCGGCCCCCCGGGCGGCAGGGAGTACCGGCCGTCGGGACGGGTCCGGTCCATCCGCCGGGCGACGTCGTCGTCGGTGGCCAGCACCTCGGCCCGCAGCCGGACCATGCCGCGGCCCATCAGCCCGGCCGCCCGGCCGGCGTCGACGAGCCCACGCCGCCCCGCCGCCACGGCGCCCGCGTAGGACCCGGCGAAGAGCACCAGGACGCCCGAGAAGGCCTCGGGGCGGTCCAGCACCCCCTCCAGGTAGCGGCCCATGTCCTCCACGTGGGCCTGCTGGCGCACGCACAGCGCGCCGGCCGCGGCCAGGGCCTCGGGGTCGATCTCCACAGCCTGCTCCTCGGGTGTGTCGGGATGTCACGAGGAGGGATACCCGCGCGGGGCCCTGCCCAAACCTGCCGCGCGCAGGATGTGGAGGAACAGGGCGGGGGACCGGCCGGGGGACGCGGCGCTACCCTCGCCCCATGCCGACCGCGCCCCCGACGCTCGCCGGGCTGACCCACCTGCACTCCGGCAAGGTCCGCGACCTGTACGCGCTGCCGTCCGGGGACCTGCTGATGGTGGCCAGCGACCGGATCTCGGCCTTCGACGTCGTCCTCGACACGACCATCCCCGACAAGGGCGAGATCCTGACCCGGATGTCGCTGTGGTGGTTCGACCAGCTCGCCGACCTCGTGCCCCACCACGTGCTGTCGACCGACGTGCCCGACGAGGTGCGCGGTCGGGCCGTCGTCTGCCGCCGGCTGGACATGTTCCCCGTCGAGTGCGTCGCCCGCGGCTACCTGACCGGCTCGGGCCTGCTGGACTACCGCGCCGACGGCGAGGTCTGCGGGATCGCCCTGCCACCCGGGCTCGACGACGGCTCGCGCCTGGACCCACCGATCTTCACCCCGGCCACCAAGGCCGACCTCGGCGAGCACGACGAGAACGTCTCCTTCGCCGCCGTGGAGAACGCGGTGGGCGCCGCCCGCGCCGCCCAGCTGCGCGAGGTCACCCTGGCCGTCTACGCGCGCGCCGAGGGCCTGGCCCGCGAGCGGGGGATCATCCTGGCCGACACCAAGCTCGAGCTCGGCGTCGAGCGGGACCACCCGGACGGCCCGGACGGCGCCCCGCTGGTGCTGGCCGACGAGGTCCTCACCCCGGACTCCTCCCGCTTCTGGCCGGCCGAGGACCTGCGCCCCGGCCGACCGCAGCCGTCCTTCGACAAGCAGGTCGTCCGCAACTGGCTGCTGTCGCCGGACTCCGGCTGGGACCGTGCCTCGGGCCAGGCGCCGCCCCCGCTGCCCGAGGACGTGGTCGCGCTGACCCGCGCGCGCTACGTCGAGGCGTACGAGCGGCTGACCGGCGACACCTTCGTGCCCACCGACCGATCCAGGAGCCTCTGATGGTGACCGTCTTCCTCCCGGTCAGCCCCGAGGTGGCCTTCGACTACCTCGTCGACCCGGTCAACCGCCCGGCGTGGCAGGCCAGCCTCAAGGCCGTCGAGGACGTCGAGGGCGAGGTCGGGCTCGGGCAGAGCTGGACCGACGTCACCGTCCCCGGGGTGCGCCCGCGGATGCGGACCACGGCGTACGAGCGCCCGTCCCGCTGGGCCGAGACCGGCACGTGGCGCGGGGTCACCGCCGAGCTGACCCTGCGGTTCACGGCCTGCGGAGCGGGCTGCAGCGTGGAGGTCGGCACCCGGTTCAGTGCGCGGGGTGCCTACAAGGCGGTGCTGCCGTTCCTCCCGCTGGCCGCGCCGCTGGCCGCGCGTACCGACCTCAAGGCGGCGGCTCGGGAGCTCGGCCGCTCCTAGGAGAGGGTCAGGCGAAGGGGTCCGGCTGACCGCCGGGCAGCTGGGCGAGCAGCTCGCGCGCCTGCTGGACGTGCTTGTGCTCGACGAGCACCTCGTAGCGCGTGGCCACGATCTGGGCGACCGAGGTGAAGTCGCGCCGACCGCGGGTGAAGGCGTAGCCGACGAGCGCCCAGACCAGGCCGAAGAGGGCGCCGAACAGGACGGTGGAGAAGAACGTCGCCAGGCCCTCCGAGGAGAAGACGCTGAAGATCAGGCCGACGAAGGCGCCGAGCCACAGCCCGGAGACCGCGCCCGCGAGCGCGACCTTGCCGGTGGTGAGCCGGCCGGTGATCCGCTCGACGCGCTTGAGGTCGGTGCCGACGATCATGCACGCCTCGACCGGGAAGTGCTGGTCGGAGAGGTGGTCGACGGCCTTCTGGGCCGCCGCGTAGTCGTCG
Organism: Nocardioides sp. AX2bis; assembly: GCF_902506435.1. Lineage (GTDB taxonomy): Bacteria > Actinomycetota > Actinomycetes > Propionibacteriales > Nocardioidaceae > Nocardioides. The sequence goes on from NZ_LR733215.1 coordinate 382,411, forward strand.
TAGACGGCCAGGGACTGGGGGAACTGGAGGGTCAGCGGGTTCGTCGTCCCGCCGGTGCCGGAGGTCATGCTCATGGATCCATCGTGGCGCACCGACCTGTGAGGCGCCTGAGGCGGACGGCCCTGTCCGGCCGGGACCGGCCCTGCGCGCGACCCGCCCCGGCTTCACTACGATGGGCCGACAGCCCCCGCCACCGGATGGAGCAGCCGTGCCCCGTGTCGTCGTCGACGTCATGCCCAAGCCCGAGATCCTCGACCCCCAGGGCAAGGCGGTGCTCGGTGCCCTGCCGCGCCTGGGCTTCTCCGGGGTCACCGACGTCCGCCAGGGCAAGCGCTTCGAGCTCGAGGTCGACGGCGAGGTGACCGACGCGGTGCTTGAGGACGTCCGGCGGATGGCCGAGACGCTCCTGTCGAACCCGGTGATCGAGTCGTTCACCGTGCACGTCAACGACGCGGTCGAGGACCAGCCGGCCGTGACCGGGACGGCGGCCGGCGCGTGAAGGTCGGCGTCGTCACCTTCCCCGGCTCCCTCGACGACGTCGACGCCCGGCGCGCGGTCGGGATCGGCGGGCACGAGGCCGTCGCGCTGTGGCACGGCGACCACGACCTGCGTGGTGTGGACGCTGTGGTCCTGCCTGGCGGGTTCTCCTACGGCGACTACCTGCGCTGCGGGGCGATCTCGCGCTTCGCGCCGGTGATGACCGAGGTCGTCGAGGCCGCCGGCCGCGGGATGCCGGTCCTCGGGATCTGCAACGGCTTCCAGGTGCTGTGCGAGTCCCACCTGCTCCCCGGTGCGCTGATCCGCAACGACCACCAGCGCTTCGTGTGCCGCGACCAGCGGCTGCGCATCGAGAACACCCGCACCCCGTGGACCGGGGCGTACGCCGAGGGCGCCGAGATCACCGTGGTGCTGAAGAACGGCGAGGGCGGCTTCGTGGCCGACGACGCCACCCTGGACCGCCTGGAGGGCGAGGGCCAGGTCGTCGCCCGCTACCTCGAGGTGAACCCGAACGGCTCGATGCGCGACATCGCCGGCGTGGCCAACGCGCGGGGCAACGTGGTCGGGCTGATGCCGCACCCCGAGCACTCCGTCGAGGACCTCACGGGGTCGGGCACCGACGGGCTCGGCTTCTTCACCTCGCTGGTCGAGTCCGTCTGGGCCTGAGCCACCCCCGCCCCGGCTCCCGGGGCGGGCCTCACGCCCCGCCGCGCACCAGCGCCTTCCAGTCGTCCTTCGTGGCGATCCCGGTGGCGGGCAGGTCCACCCGGCCCTGCCAGGAGCGCAGGGCGGCGGCGGTCGCGGGGTTCATCACGCCGCGCGAGGCCAGCGCCGTGTCGGGCGAGGCGGCGTTCAGCGCCCGCTGCAGGCGTCGTACGTCGGGGCCGGCCGAGCCGACCTTCAGCACCGGCTTGCGGCCCGCGGCCAGCAGCGACATCCACACGGTGCGACCGGCCTCGTCGCCCGGGGTGATGCCGCGACGCTCGCGCCACGCGGCGACGGCGGTGGCCGTGGCGCCCGAGTACGTGCCGGACAGCGCGCCGTCGTACACGCCCTTCTCCTGCAGCAGGCACTGCAGCGCCTTGGTACGGGCCACCGGTGCGGTGTAGCCGGCCTCGGACCGACGCAGCAGCGGGTAGGTGCGGAAGCCCACGCTGACGCCCCCGCACCGCTCCTCGGCCGTCGCGACGGAGCCCCGGCCGAGGTCGAGGAAGTTGCTGTCGATCTCGATGGTCACGCCGCCGTGGGTCTCCTTGTGGCCGCCGAGGTACTGCTTGACCCGGCCCCCGGGACGCCACCCGTCGTCCCGGAGGTAGCTGGTCGAGGTGTTCGCGACGCCGTCCCAGCGCGCGATCCAGACCTGGTCGGGCAGCGCGAAGGCGTTCGGCCGGTCCACCCGGGCGTCGTCGAGCGCCTTGATGCCGGACCCGGCCGAGGAGTAGACCCCTGAGACCCAGCCGAGCTCGTGCAGGCGGGTGGTCCACGTCGAGAGGAAGGACAGGGCCGACTCGCGGCAGGCGGTGTTGGTGACGTCGAAGGCCTCGAGGTCGTACCAGAGGGTGCTGCCCGGCGTCAGCCCGAGACCGAGGGCGGCCTCGACGGCGCGGCCGGCCTCCGTACGCCCCATCTCGCGGGCCCGCGGGTAGCGGCCGGACGACCCGGCGGCGGGGTCGATGGTCGGGTCGTTGCCGTAGCGCGGGAACGACTGCTGGCACGAGGCCTGCGGACCGAGGGTGATCGGCAGCAGCCGCCAGCCCTTGCGCAGCTGGGCGCGCACCCACGACGGCGTCAGGTTCGGCTGCTCGCGGCAGCCGCGGGAGGCCCCGGAGATGTAGATCCCGACCGACAGGAACGGGGAGGTCTCCAGCCAGCGGTCCATCGCCGACTGCGTGGGGGCCAGGCACTGGTCGAAGCCGTAGCCGGTGAGGTCGCCCGGCGTGACCGGGTTGGGCCGCGGGGCCGCCTGGGCCGCAGGGACCGCGGAGGCGACCAGGGACAGCGACAGCAGGAGGGCCGCGAGGGGGCCCAGGAGGCGGGCGAGCGGACGTGCAGGGGAGGGCATGACAGGAGTCCGTTCCGGGGACGGGGGAGCCGGGGCGAGAGCACTCTAAGCACACGAGTCACACCTGTCACAGTGATCGCGATGAACTACAACGTCGTAGTTTCCGCAGGTCAGCGCGGTGTGGGCGGAACGTCGTGCATCGAGCGACCGTGCGGGTCCAGGGCGCCTAGGATGCCGTCCCGGCGGCACCGGAACGGGCCGGAGCCAGAACGGGGGCGCGGCGGTGGCTGACCTCGAGATCGATGTCGAGGGTCTGGAGTCCTTGGTCGGCTCCCTGGTGGTGGACCTGCCGACGGCGGCCGCCCGGGCCGTGCTCGACGAGGAACCCGTGCACCGACGGTGAGCCGGTGGCGTGGGCGGAGACCGCCGGAGCAGCGTGAGGAGGTGCCGGTGGCAGCGCCTGGGGACGGGCTGGGCCTGCTGCAGCCGATGGTGACCGACGCCGTGACGGCCGGCGGCGAGCCGCGGCTCTGGATCGGGCAGGCGCTGGTGCGTGGGGACCCGCCGGGAGGCCGGCTGGTGCCGGCGCCGTCGCGCGTCGAGGTCGAGCAGCGGTGGGACGTGGGTCCGTTGCTGGCGTGGCTCGCGGACCGCAAGGGGTGGGTGCTGGAGGACACGACGACCCTGGCGACGCTGGGCGTCGGTGGGCACCTGGCGGAGCAGCCGGTCGAGGGCGACCCGCCGGCAGGACGACGACGGATCGGGTACGCCGCCGACACGCCCCGCCTGTGGGACTGGCCCGTCGGCGCCGGGGACGCCTCGGAGCTCGCGCGGGTCCGACGGCCGGGGTGGGATCCCCCGGAGCCGGCCGCCGACTGGCCCTCGGTGCGCCACGCCGCCCGGCGGGTCCGCACCGAGGACCCCGCCGAGGTCGTGCTCGGTCGCTTCCTGGAGCTCATGGGATCGGTCCTCGAGGTGACCACGACGCTTCCCCCTCCTCCCGCCGACGGCGGCGAGGACGCCGGTGCGGTGGGGGCCGTGGTCGCCGCCCTGCCGGGCTGGTTCCGTGAGGCCTGCGCGCCGGAGTGGTGGTCACCCGAGGCGGTCGCGCGGCGCGTCGCGATGCTCGACCTGCCGGGAGGGCGGCGACGACGGGAGGCCTGGGAGCTGCGGTGGACCGAGCGGGAGGTGGCACGCGGTCTGGTGCCGACGGAGCGGACCTGGCGGGTGCACTCGGCGCAGGTCGTCGACGAGCACCTCCTCGACCTGGCCTGCGAGGTCCCGGCGCTCGGGTCCCCGACGACGTCGCTCAAGTGGCTCCTGCGAGTGTGCGGCGCCACCTCGTGCCTGAGTCCCCAGGAGTCCGGGCTGAGGTTCGGGCTCCCGCGCCGGTAGGTTGGCGGCCGTGCTCGACACCGTCTCCGCCGCCGCCCAGGACCCCGATCGCGAGCAGCCGTTCGCCGAGCTCGGGCTCGCCGCCGACGAGTACGCCCGGATCCGCGAGATCCTCGGCCGTCGCCCCACCGGCAGCGAGCTGGCGATGTACTCGGTGATGTGGAGCGAGCACTGCTCCTACAAGTCCTCCAAGGTGCACCTCAGGCAGTTCTCCGAGATCCCGCAGGAGACGCCGGCCGGGCCGATGCTGGCCGGGATCGGCGAGAACGCCGGCGTGCTCGACATCGGGCAGGGGTACGCGGTCACGTTCAAGGTCGAGTCGCACAACCACCCGTCGTACGTCGAGCCGTACCAGGGCGCCGCGACCGGCGTCGGCGGCATCGTCCGCGACATCCTGGCGATGGGCGCCCGACCGGTCGCGGTGATGGACCCGCTGCGCTTCGGCCCGCTGCACGCCGAGGACACCCGCCGGGTGCTGCCCGGGATCGTGGCCGGCGTCGGCGGCTACGGCAACTGCCTCGGCCTGCCCAACATCGGCGGCGAGGCGGTCTTCGACGCCTCCTACCTCGGCAACCCGCTGGTCAACGCGCTGTGCGTCGGGGTGCTGCGCCACGAGGACCTCCACCTCGCGCAGGCGTCGGGCGAGGGCAACCAGGTCGTGCTCTACGGCGCGCGCACCGGTGGCGACGGCATCGGTGGTGCCTCGATCCTGGCCTCGGTGACCTTCGACGAGGACGGGCCCGCCAAGCGCCCGAGCGTGCAGGTCGGCGACCCGTTCATGGAGAAGCTGCTCATCGAGTGCACCCTCGAGCTCTTCGCCGCCGGCGTCGTGGCCGGGATCCAGGACTTCGGCGCGGCCGGCATCTCCTGCGCCACCTCCGAGCTGGCCGCGGCCGGCGACGGCGGCATGCACGTCGAGCTCGACAAGGTGCTGCTGCGCGACTCCTCGCTGTCGCCGGAGGAGATCCTGATGAGCGAGAGCCAGGAGCGGATGATGGCGGTGGTCCACCCCGACCACGTCGCCACCTTCCTCGAGATCTGCGCCAAGTGGGACGTCGAGGCCACCGTGGTCGGCGAGGTCACCGGCGACGAGCGGCTGCGCATCGACTGGCAGGGCGAGACCGTCGTCGACGTCGACCCACGCACCGTGGCCCACGACGGGCCGGTCTACGAGCGGCCGCTGGCCCGCCCGGACTGGCAGGACGCGCTCCAGGCCGACCGCGCCGAGCTGCTGCCCCGCCCGGGCACCCCGGCGGAGCTGCGCGAGACCCTGCTGCGCCTGGTCGGCTCGCCGAACCTCTGCGACAAGTCCTGGATCACCGACCAGTACGACCGCTACGTGCGCGGCGACACCGTGCTCGCGCAGCCCTCCGACGGCGGCGTGCTGCGCATCGACGCCGAGTCGGGGCTGGGGGTCGCCCTGGCCACCGACGGCAACGGCCGCTACGCCAAGCTCGACCCGTACGCCGGCGCGCAGCTCGCCCTGGCCGAGGCGCACCGCAACGTCGCCACGGTCGGCGGCCGGCCGCTCGCGGTCAGCGACTGCCTCAACTTCGGCTCGCCCGAGGACCCGGCGGTGATGTGGCAGTTCGCCGAGGCCTGTCGGGGCCTGAAGGACGCCTGCCTGGCGCTCGGCACCCCGGTCACCGGCGGCAACGTCAGCCTCTACAACCAGACCGCCGAGACGCCCATCCTGCCCACGCCCGTCGTGGCCGTGCTGGGCGTGCTCGAGGACGTCGCCCGACGTACCGCCTCGCACTTCGCCCACGCCGGCGAGGCCGTCCTGCTGCTCGGCGACACCCGCGAGGAGCTGTCGGGCTCCGAGTGGGCGCACGTCGTGCACGACCACCTCGGTGGGCTGCCGCCGCTGGTCGACCTCGACGCCGAGCAGGCCCTGGCCGCCCTCCTGGTCGAGGCGTCGGCCGGGATGCTGGTGACCAGCGCGCACGACCTGTCCGACGGCGGCCTGGCCCAGACCCTGGTCGAGGCGGCGATCGGCGGCCGCGGCGAGCGGGTCGGCTGCACCGTCGCGCTGGACGGGGTGGCCGGCGGCGACCCGTTCGTCGCGCTCTTCTCGGAGTCCGCGGCCCGCTGCGTGGTCACCGTCTCGGAGACCGGCGTCGAGGCGCTGATCGCCCTGGCCACCCACCACGGCGTCCCACTGACCCTCCTCGGCACGACGGGCGGCGACGCCCTGGTGGTCGGTGCGGGCGGAGAGACGGTGCTGGACGTGCCGCTCGAGGAGCTGCACGCGACCTGGACCGCGACGCTGCCGGCCGTCCTCGGCTGAGCTCGGTCAGCAGGCCCGGGACGTCATCCGGAGGGTGGCTACGTCTCCACCCTCCGTATGACGTCCCGGGCCACCACCTCGGCGCCGGTCAGGCTCAGGCGAAGACACCGCCGGGGAACGCCCCGGCGGCGACGGCCTGCTTGGCGAACGGGCGCGCCAGCTCGCGCAGGCGGGTGGCCTTCTCCTCGCCCAGCGCGGCCCAGGGGGCCAGGCCGAGGCGGTCGGTCTCGGCCTCGACCTGCTCGCGCAGAGCGATGCCGTCGTCGGTCAGGTCGCCGCCGGGCGTCATCAGGCCCCGGTCGGCCAGCGCGTCGACGCTGGCCTGCCACTCCTCGGCCGACCAGCCGCGGGTGGCCTGGGCGGCCGGGACGGTGAAGCCCTTGCCGGTGGCGGTGTGGCTGACCAGGGCCTCGCGGCCGGTGAGCCCGGCGTGCAGGAGGGCGGCCACGTGGCCGTCGCCGCGGTGCTCGCGCACCAGGGTCAGCGCGTGGAACAGCACGAGGTGCGGGTCCTCGGGCCACGCCATGTCGGCGTGCGCGGCGTGCAGGGCGCGGCCGTCGGGCGTGCACCCCTCCGCCAGCTCCCGCGCGATCCCGGCGGCCTCGGCCATCTCGGCGGAGGCGACGACCTCCTCGCCGAGCAGGTTGCGGTAGGCCGCGTCGACGCCGCGGTAGCGGGCCTCGTGGACGTCCTCCGGCGAGGCGATCTCCCAGGCCGAGGGGATGAAGTGGCCGACCAGGGAGGGGTTGAAGACGTAGAAGGTCGCGGCGACCGGGCCGCCACCGACACGGCCCATCGGAGCGGCACGGCCGGCGAAGTAGCACATCCGGCCCTTGCGGAGCCCGAGGTCGACCAACGCCGACTCGACCTCCGCGGAGAAGTAGCAGAGGGCGTGCAGGGTCTCGAGGGAACGCGCGGTGCGTCCGGCGTCGTGGGCGTCCATGGGCACATGTGTACACCGCGCGCCCGCCGGCGTCCCACGCCCGTCACCCGCGCCAGGACCCCGCAGGTCGTTGCCGATCGGCAACAGGGTTTGTCGTCGCGACCGTCAGGGAGCAGGCTGGACGCATGAGCGCCCCGCACCCCGACCAGCCCGACGACGCCGAGATGCGCCGCCTGTTCTTCGAGAGCCCCGCCTGGGACGAGCGGTACGCCGCCGCCGACCGGATCTGGAGCGGGCGGGTCAACCCGGTGCTCGCCACCGAGGCCGTCTCGCTGGCGCCGGGCCGCGCGCTCGACGTCGGCAGCGGGGAGGGCGGCGACGCGATCTGGCTCGCGACCCAGGGCTGGGAGGTCGTCGGGCTCGAGTTCAGCCGGGTCGCCCGGGAGCGCGCCGCCCAGCACGCCGCCGACACCGGGGTGGACGGCCGTACGACCTGGCGGGACGCCGACGTGCGCACCTGGGAGCCCGGCGAGGAGCGCTGGGACCTGGTCACCTCGCACTTCTTCCACCAGCCCGACCAGCGGCTGCCCGACGTCGTACGACGCCTCGCCGGTGCGGTCGCTCCCGGCGGCACGCTGCTCGTGGTCGGGCACCACCCCGCCGACCTCGGCACCGGGGCCCGGCACGGCGACCCCACCTGGCTCTTCACCGCCGAGGAGCTCGTCCCGGCGCTCGACCCGGACGCCTTCGAGCTCGAGGCCGTGGAGGCCCGGACCCGGACCGGTCCGCACCCCGAGGGCGGCACCGCCGAGTTCACCGACGCCGTCCTGCGGGCCCGCCGCCGCTGACGCCGGCCCGACGGGCCGATGAGTCCCGGGCGTCGGCGCGGTCGGAGAGGATGAGACGCGCCCGCCACCCCGGAGCGGGCGCCCACAACCGGGAGGACCCCCCCCATGGGACGCATCGTCGCCTGCTTCTTCACCACGGTCGACGGGGTGGTGGAGTCGCCGCACGAGTGGCACTTCCCCTACTTCGACGACGCCATGGGGCGCGCTGTCGACCAGGTTGCCGGCGAGGCCTCGGCCTACCTGATGGGACGCGTGCTCTACGACCAGTGGTCGCAGTACTGGCCCGGCAACACCACCGACGAGTTCGGCGAGGTCATCAACCCGATCGCCAAGTACGTCGTCTCCTCGACGCTCACCTCGGCCGACTGGGAGAACACCACGGTCATCCCGGGCGACGACGCCGCGCGCCGGGTCGCCGAGCTGAAGGCCGCGACCACGGGCACGATCGCGATGTCGGGCTGCGCCACGACCGTGCGCTGGCTGCTCGCCGAGGGCCTGCTCGACGAGCTGGTGCTGCTGGTCGACCCGATCGCGGTCGGCACCGGCGCCCGGCTGTTCGAGGACGGCGACCGCACGCCGCTGACCCTGCTCTCGAGCGAGGCGTTCGACACCGGCGTGCTGCACCTGCGCTACGCCCCGGCGCCGCGGGTCGCCGAGCCGGCCGCGGGCCCGGCATCATGAGGGGATGCCCGACGACCTCGCGGTGACCAGGTCGCTGGTCATCCCCGCCGCGGAGCTGCGCGAGCGCTTCTCGCGCAGCTCCGGGCCGGGCGGCCAGGGCGTCAACACCGCCGACAGCCGGGTCGAGCTGAGCTGGGACGTCGCGGGCTCGGCCGTGCTGACCCCCACCCAGCGCTCCCGCCTGCTGGAGCACCTCGCGGGCCGGCTGGTCGACGGGGCGCTCACGATCGCGGCCAGCGAGCACCGCACCCAGCTGGCCAACCGGCGGGCGGCGCGGGAGCGGCTGACCACGCTGGTGCGCGACGCCGCCGCACCGCCCCCGCCGCCGCGTCGGGCGACCAGGCCGACCCGCGGCTCGCAGCGCCGCCGCCTCGACACCAAGAAGCAGCGCGGCGAGGTCAAGCGGGGCCGACGCGGCGGCGGGTGGGACTGACGGTCGTCGGTGCCTGGTTCGATGGCCGGGTGAGCCCGATGCGTCGCCGTACCCTCCTGCGCGGTCTCGGCCTGCTGGCCGGCGCGGGAGCCGTCGGCGGCCTGAGCAGCTGTGGAGACGACCCTGTGCCCCCACCCCCGCCCACCAGCCCCGACGGACTCCCGCAGGGCCGGCTGACCTACGGCGACGACCCCAGCCAGTACGCCGAGCTCGCCCGGCCCGCCGGTGAGCCGCGCGGCGTGGTCGTCGTGCTGCACGGCGGATTCTGGCGCGCGGAGTACGGCCTCGACCTCGGCCGACCGCTGGCCGCCGACCTGACCGAGCGGGGCTGGGCGACCCTCAACGTCGAGTACCGCCGGGTCGGCAACGGCGGGGGAGTGCCCGAGACGCTGGACGACGTCGCCGCCGCGATCGACCTGCTCGCCCGGTCCGACCTCGGCCTCGACCTGACGACCGTGGTGACCCTGGGCCACTCCGCGGGCGGCCACCTCGCGGCGTGGGCGGCCTCCCGCGGCCGCGACGAGCGCTGGGCCGGCGGGGTGGACGTGACCGCCGTGGTCAGCCAGGCCGGCGTGCTCGACCTGCGCGCGGCCACCGAGGAGGGGCTCGGTGGCGGCGCGGTCGAGGACCTGCTGGGCCACCCGTACGGTCCCGACGACGCGATCGTCGACCCCGCCCGCCAGGTCCCGCTGGACGTGCCGGTCTGGTGCGTGCACGGCGCCTCGGACCCGATCGTGCCCCCGTCGCAGTCGGTCGGCTACGTCGAGGCGGCGACCGCCGCCGGGGCGGAGGCCACGCTGGTCGAGGTGGACGGCGACCACTTCACGGTGATCGACGTGTCGTCGCCGGCGTGGGCGAGCACGGTCGACGTGCTCGACTCGCTCGCCTGAGGCTGGTCGCCTACCAGGACCCCGTCGTGCGCCGCCGCGTCTCCGGGCCGGGACCGGGCTGGCAGTGCGGGCACCACCACGTGCGCCGGTTGCCGGGGTCGTTCTCGAGCTCGGCCACCATCTGCACCTCGGTGCCGCAGCGCAGGCACGCCCGCCGCTGGCGCCCGGAGACCCAGTGCGTCTCGCCGCGGGTGCCGAGGCCGGTGGTCACCTGGTAGGCGCCCTCGACGGTGGCGGAGTGCCGCAGCGCGAGCGCGGCGCGGTCGACGAGGCGGGCGAGGTCGATGCCGCCCACGGGGGTCCAGGGGCTGACCCCGGTCAGGAACGCCAGCTCGTTGGCCCACAGGTTGCCCAGCCCGGCCATCCGGGTCTGGTCGAGCAGTGCGGTCACCAGGGAGCGGTCCGGGTCCGCGCCGAGGCGGCGTACGGCGGCCGCGGCGTCCCAGTCCGGCCGCAGCGGGTCCGGGCCGAGGTGCCCCACCAGGCGGTCCTCGTCGCGGGTGCGCACCAGGTCGAGCTGGTGCAGCCGTCGGCCCCAGCCGGTGCCGCCGGTGGTCTCGAGGACCACCCGCACCTCGTTCATCAGCCGGGTCGGCAGCCGCTTGCCGGGCCCGGTCACCGACCACTCGCCGTCCATCAGCAGGTGGGAGTGCAGCGTCACCGGCTCCGGGTCGACGCCGTCCGGCGGACCGGCGTCGAAGCGGGTCAGCAGGTGCTTGCCGTACGTCGCGTGCTCCAGCAGCGTGCGACCGGTCAGGTCGCGGGTGGCCAGGCGGGGCACGCGCAGGTCCGTACCGACGACACGCTGCCCGCGCAGCCGGCGGTCGAGCCGCCGCGCGAGCTTGTAGACGCTGTCGCCCTCCGGCACCCGGACAGTCAACCAGCGCCCCGAGGAGGCCCCTCCCACCCGCCCGGGGCGCCGGAAACGTCACCTCGAGGCGCCGCAAGCGTCATCTCGGCTGTCCGCGAGCGTCATCTCGGCGGGGGTGGGCAGACTGGGGGCGTGCCCGCCCGTCTGCGACTCCTCGACCCGACCACCGTCGCCGCCGCGCTGGCGCGCCTGCACGCGGGCGAGGAGGAGAAGGGCGACCGGCGACTGCTGGTCAAGCACTACCTCGCGGTGCTCGAGGACCGGGTGCCCGGTCGCTCGGTCGAGGTGCGGGTCCCGCCGTACGCCGCGGTCCAGGCCGTCCCCGGTGTCCGGCACACCCGCGGCACCCCGCCGGCCGTGGTGGAGACCGACGGCGGCACCTGGATCGACCTGGCCAGCGGGGCGACCACCTGGGCCGAGGCCGAGGCGGCCGGGCTGATCCGGGCCTCCGGCCAGCGCGCCGACCTCGCGCCGTACCTGCCCCTCACCTGAGGCGCGCTGCTGGCTAGCGTGGCCCCATGAGCCCAGAGAACCCCACCGGCGACCTCCGCGACCGCGTCCAGGCCCTGCTGCCCGGGCTGCGCGCCGACCTCGAAGACCTGGTCCGCATCGAATCGGTCAGCGCCGACCCCGCCCGCGCCGGGGAGGTGCGCCGCAGCGCCGAGGCCGTCGCGACGCTGCTGCGCGCCGAGGACTTCGACCGGGTCGACGTGGTCTCCGTCGAGGACGGGGCGCCCGCGGTGATCGCGCACAAGGCCGGGCCGGCCGGCGCACCGACGGTGCTGCTCTACGCGCACCACGACGTGCAGCCGGAGAACGACCACGCCGACTGGGACAGCCCGCCGTTCGAGCCGACCGAGCGGGACTCGCCGACCGGGCGCCGGCTCTTCGCGCGCGGCGCGGCCGACGACAAGGCCGGGATCGTGGCGCACCTCGGCGCCGCCCGCGTCTTCGGTGCCGACCTGCCGGTCAACCTCACGGTCTTCGTGGAGGGCGAGGAGGAGGTCGGGTCCGAGACGCTCCCGGCCCTGCTGGCCGAGCACCGCGAGCGCCTGGCCGCCGACGTGATCGTGATCGCGGACTCGGGCAACTGGGACGTCGGCGTCCCGGCGCTGACGACCAGCCTGCGCGGCCTGGTCCGCATGGACGTCACCGTGCGCACCCTCACCCACGCCGTCCACTCCGGGATGTGGGGCGGGCTGGTGCCGGATGCGCTGATGGCGCTGACCCGGCTGCTGGCGAGCCTGCACGACGACGAGGGGAACGTGGCGGTGGCCGGGCTGCACGCCGGCCCCGCCGCCGACGTCGACTACCCCGAGGAGCGGCTGCGGGCCGAGTCCGGCGCCACCGCCGACGTGCACTGGATCGGCTCCGGCAGCGCGGTGGAGCGGCTCTGGACCAAGCCGTCGCTGTCGATCACCGGCCTGGACGCCCCGAAGGTCGAGGGCGCCAGCAACACCCTGGTCCCGGCCGCGCGGGCCCGGATCAGCATGCGGATCGCACCCGGCGACACCACCGCCTCGGCCGTCGCGGCGCTCCGCACCCACCTGGAGCAGCACGTGCCGTGGGGCGCCACGCTCGACGCGGTGGTCAGCGACACCGGCGAGGCCACCCAGATCGACGCGACGGGACCGGCGTACGACGCCGCGCGCGAGGCGTTCGCGGAGGCCTGGGACGGCACGCGCCCGGTCGACATGGGCGTCGGCGGGTCGATCCCGTTCATCGCCGAGTTCCTCGAGACCTTCCCGGAGGCCAGCGTGCTGGTGACCGGGGTCGAGGACCCCGACACCCGCGCCCACGGCGCGAACGAGGGCCTGCACCTGGCCGAGTTCGAGCGGGTCGTCCTGGCCGAGGCGCTGCTGCTGCGGAACCTGGCCAGTCCCACTTCGTGAGATTCCACCGATGTGGTGAACCCTGGTGGCGGCGGTCACGTTAACACTGGGTAACCAGTCACCTTGGAGGTTCCATGACCAGCACGATCAGCAGCAACCTCGACGAGCAGGACGAGGGCGCCGGCGTCACCGGGTTCCGTCGCCGTCGCTTCCTCGGCTACGTCCTCGGGGGCAGCACCCTGATCGCTGCCGCCGAGCTGTCCTTCGCCGGCTCGGCCACCGCCGACGGGATCCCGTCCGCGCCGCAGATCCCGGAGGTCTACGACCTCGAGGACGCACAGACCGACGCGGCGCTGCCCACCTCGCAGCTGATCCAGATCGTCATCAACACCGACGGCACCGCCTCCTTCGAGCTGCCGCGCTCCGAGAACGGCCAGGGCGTGACGACCTCCACCGCGATGATCATCGCCGAGGAGCTCGACATCGCGCTGAAGAAGGTCAAGGTCACCCTGGCGCCCGCGCGCCCGGAGCTGTTCCTGAACCAGCTGACCGGTGGCTCGAACACGACCTTCTCGACCTACACCCCGATCCGGGTCGCCGCGGCGATCGCCCGCCGCGCCCTGCTCGACGCCGCGGCCAACCGGTTCGAGACCGACGCCGAGCGCCTCGAGGTGATCGCCGGCGTCATCACGAACACCGCCACCGGGGAGACCCTGACCTTCGGCGACCTCGCCGAGGAGGCTGCCGGGCTGTTCGACCGTGAGGTCGAGGTCGAGCTCAAGGACGACGCCGAGATGACCATCGTCGGGACGCCGCGGGGACGCGACGACGCGCGACTGGCCGTGACCGGCGCCAAGGACTTCGCGATGGACCTCGACATCGCGGGCGCCCTGCCCACGATGATCTGCCGGGCACCCACGCTGAACGGCACGCCGCGGGTGCTCCAGAACCGCTCCGCCATCCTGGCCATGCCCGGGGTCGCGGGCGTGGCTCAGGTCAGCACCGGCATCGCGGTGCGGGCCCGCACCTTCGGGCAGTGCATCGACGCGATCCGCGCGATGAAGGTCTCCTGGAACCAGGGGTCGGTGGAGGGCGAGTCGGACGAGACGATCCTGGCCGAGCTCCGGCGTGCGGAGCTGCCGTTCACCCCGGTCAGCCAGGTCCCGGACCTCCCGCTGCTCGGCAACAAGACCCACGAGCTGTCCTTCGAGTTCATGTTCCGCTCCTCGGCCGCGCTCGAGCCGTACGCCGCCGTGGCCGACGTCCGCGCGGACTCGGCGGAGGTCTGGGCGGGGCTGAAGTCCCCGATCCTGGCCCAGCAGGACATCGCGAAGATGCTCGGTCTCAGCCAGGAGCAGGTCACGGTGAACGTGGTCACCGGCGGTGGCTCGTTCGGGCACAAGCTGTTCAGCAACCACGCGCTCGAGGCCGCCGAGTGCTCGCGGGCCCTGGGCAACGTGCCCGTACGCCTGATGTGGCACCGCGCCGACGAGCCCCGCCAGGGCCGGCTGCACCCGATGGTGACGTCCCGGATCCGGGCGGTGACCGCTCCTGCGCTGATCGGGACCGGTCGCAAGGTCTTCGCCTTCGAGCAGCGCAACACCTCGGTGGTCACCGACTTCAGCCACGGGTTCGGCGAGGTCATCACCTCCACCGTCGCCGACCTGCCAGCGGGCCTGGGCGAGCTCAGCCTGTCGCAGACGATCTTCGTGCTCACCCAGGAGCTCGGGTACGACTTCGGCGCCGTCACCCAGCTGCTGAACGAGGTCGACAGCCGCTTCAACACCGGCAGCATGCGCAACATCTACTCCCCGGACACCCGCGTGGCCGCCGAGCTGATGGTCGACGTGCTCGCGAAGGACGCCGACAAGGACCCGCTGGAGTACCGGCTGGAGTTCCTCCGCAACGAGGAGACCAAGCGGGCGCTGGAGAAGGTGGCCGAGGAGGGCAACTGGGGGCGCAGGATGCCCGCCGGCACCGCCCAGGGCATCGCCATCCACAAGGAGTACAAGGGCGTCACCGCCTGCCTGGTCGAGATCGACTGCCGGCCCGGCACGGTCAACCGCGACATCCGGGAGGCCGTGACCGGTCCCCGGGTGACCAAGGGCGTGTTCGCGATCGACGCGGGCAAGGTGATCAACCCGCGCGGGCTGGAGGCGCAGATGATCGGCGGCTTCTCGGACGGGATCGCGATGACCCTGACCGCGAGCGTCCACCTGAAGGCCGGTCACTTCCTCGAGGCCAGCTGGGACAACTACTTCTACACCCGGCAGTGGAACGTGCCGCCGGCGCTCGAGGTGCACATCCTGCCCTCCGACAAGTCCACCCCGGGCGGGGCGGGCGAGGCCGGGGTGGCGGCGACCGCGGCCGCGACCGCGTGCGCCTACGTGCGGGCCACCGGGACGATGCCGACCCGGTTCCCGATCGCGCACGACACGTCCCTGTCCGCCTTCACGCCCAAGTCGTTCGTGCCGCCGGTCCCGCCGTCGCCCACCAACGGCCTCAAGCTGACCCGCTGATCGCGCGAGAGAGACAAAGGAACGAGATCATGCCCAAGCAGACCTTCATCCTCAACGGCAAGAGCGTCACCGTGAACGTGGCGGACGACGTCCGCGTCCTCTGGGTGCTGCGCGACATCCTCAAGGTGACCGGCCCGAAGTACGGGTGCGGCATCAACGTGTGCAAGGCGTGCACCTCGCACGTGAACGGCAAGGCCTTCAACCCCTGCGCGGTCAGGGTCGGTGACCTCAAGAGCACCGACAAGGTCACCACGATCGAGGGCCTGGCCACCCTCGACGGCCGCAAGGACCTGCACCCCATGCAGCAGGCCTGGATCGACCGGGACGTCGCCCAGTGCGGCTACTGCCAGCCCGGCCAGATCATGGAGGCCGTCGCCCTGGCGCGCCGGGTCAGGCGGGAGGGCCGCTCGATCACCGAGGCGGACCTCGACGCGATCCGCAACGTGTGCCGCTGCGGCACCTACACCCGCATCCGCGAGGCCGTGGTCCAGGGCGCGCGGGCGATGGGCCCGAACGACTGACCTGACGTCCCCGGCCCGGTTCAGGTCCCGCTGCTCGCCAGCGGCGCCTGGGCCGGGCCGTCGTCGTCCCGGTCGTCGTCGTGCGGGTCGAGGTGCGCCCCGCGCATCTGGGCGACGAGGTCGGCCTCGAGCGCGGCCTCGGCGGCCGCGCGCTCGAACTCCTCCACGCTGGGCAGGACCATGCGGAAGGTGCTCCCGACGCCGACCTCGGAGGTCACGGTGACCCGCCCGCGGTGCCGCTTGACGATCCGTCCGACGATCGCCAGGCCCAGCCCCGTGCCGCCCTGACGGCGTACGGCGGGGTCGGCGGAGCGGAAGAACTCCCCGAAGACCGCGCGCTGGTCCGCGGGCGAGATGCCCAGGCCCTGGTCGGTGCAGGTCAGGACGACCTCGCGGGCGTCCTGGGTCAGCTCGAGGCGCACCACGGTGCCCTCGCCGGAGTACTTCAGTGCGTTGCCGACGAGGTTCGAGACCACCGTGTCGAGGTCGCCGGCCAGACCCCGGACGAGCACCTGCTCGTCCGGCACCTGCACCTCGACCCGCTGCCGGCCACGCCGAGCCGGCAGGTCGTGCAGCTCGCGCACGTCGCGCACGACGTCGCGCAGGTCGATCACCGCGGGTGCGAAGACCCGGCCGGGGTCGCCGACCTTGGAGAAGGTGAGCAAGTCCTCGATGATCCGTTCCAGCCGGCTGGTGCCACGCTCCATCGCCGCCAGCGAGCGGTCGGTGCCGTCGGGCATCACGTCGCGCATCGAGCGCAGGATCTCCAGGTGGCCGGCGACGGCGCTGAGCGGGTTGCGCAGCTCGTGCGACACCGTGGCGATCAGGCCGCTCTTGTAGGCGTCGAGCTCGCGCAGCTCGGTGAGGAGCTCCCGCTCCCGCCGGTGCGCACGGGCGTTGACGATCGCGTGGCCGAGGTCGTGGCCGATGTCGAGCGCGGTCGAGCGCTCGACGTCGCTCCAGGTCGGGTCGCCGGGTCCCCGGGTCAGGGTCAGGCTGCCCAGGCACGTGCGGCCCACCCCGATCGGCACGAACAGCACCGAGCCGATCTCCTGCGGGTCGAGGTAGTCCTGGAGCAGCTGCGCCTCGGCGTCGTCGAGCCAGTCCCCCCGGGGGTGGCAGCGGTCGACCACGGAGACCTGCTGAGCCGACCAGGCAGTCCGGGCGGCGCGCTCGGCGATGTCCACGACCGGCCGCGGGATGGACGTCTCCTGCCCGTCGGCGCGGTAGACGGTGCCCACCCGGGCGACACCCTGCTCACCGAGGAGCTGGATGAAGAGTCCGCGCGCCCGGAAGCCCTCCATCACCGCGGTGTGGCTGCGGGCCAGGATCGAGGGGATCGTCTGGCGGCCCGAGCTGCGGCGCACGACGTCGCGCGCGGTGCGTGCCATCCGGGCCTGGGCGGAGAGGCGCTCGCGCTCGCGGGCGGTGACCAGGGAGCGGGCGGCGGTGGCGCAGCGCCGGTCGAGCTCGGCCAGGCGGCGCTCGTCGGGCCGCCGGCCGTCCAGGGGGAGGTCGAGCTGGACCACGCCGACCACCGCACCGTCGTCGTCGTGGGCGAGCACGGCCAGCCAGTCGTGCGGGTGCCAGCTGCCCTCGTCGTCGGCGGGCTTCTCCGGGCTGGTCCACCAGACCCGGGACAGGTCCTCGTCGGGCTGCAGCCGCCGTACCAGCGCGGCCGACCCGACCCGGGTGCCGCCCGCCATCAGCTCCTCGAGGACCGCGAGCGGGAGCCGGGTGCCGAGCAGCTCGGCGCGGGCCGTGTCGTCCCCGGTGATCGCGACGGTCTCGCACACCGCGGTGTCGTCCACGACGCCGATCGAGACCACCCCGAAGCCGGTGGTCTCGCGCAGCGCGTCGGCCAGCAGGAGCAGGGAGCCGCGGGTGGCCTCGTCGGACCAGGTCGAGCGACCTGGCTTGGCGGAGCCGCCGACGTGGGGGCGGTGGGCCGTGTGGGTCATGGG
>NZ_LR733215.1:400137-447544 GCF_902506435.1 Nocardioides sp. AX2bis
GGGGAGGGTCGGCAGAGGCGCGTACGGCCGGGGGACCTCTGATGACCGAGACCATCGTACGACCGCGCTCCCCGCGACGCAGGCGGTCCGGCGATCGGGCCCTAGACTCGTGGCGTGCCCTACCTCAGTGGTCCCGGCCAGCGGCCCGGCGACGGCCGCCTCACCACCGACCTCGACCCCCAGGACCGGGGGCCGCAGGACGCCTGCGGGGTCTTCGGGGTCTGGGCCCCGGGGGAGGACGTCGCCAAGCTGACCTACTTCGGGCTGTACGCGCTGCAGCACCGCGGGCAGGAGTCGGCCGGCATCGCGGTCAGCAACGGTCGCCAGATCCTGGTCTACAAGGACATGGGACTGGTCTCGCAGGCCTTCGACGAGGCCACCCTGGACTCGCTGCAGGGCCATCTCGCGATCGGCCACTGCCGCTACTCGACCACCGGTGCGAGCACCTGGGAGAACGCCCAGCCCACGTTCCAGCCCACCGAGGCCGGCTCGATCGCGCTCGGCCACAACGGTAACCTGATCAACACCCACGAGCTCCAGGGCCTGGTCGCGGCCCTGCCCGGCACGGCCGGCGAGCTGGAGATCAACATCCGCCGCCAGGAGGGGATCACCAACGACACCGGGCTGGTCACCTCGCTGCTGGCCCACCGTCCCGACTCCACCCTCGAGCAGCGCGCCCTCGAGGTGCTGCCGCTGCTGCGCGGTGCCTTCTCGATGGTCTGGATGGACGAGGACGCGCTGTACGCCGCCCGCGACCCGCAGGGCATCCGCCCGTTGGTGCTCGGCCGCACCGACCGCGGCTGGGTCGTGGCCAGCGAGGACTCCGCCCTGGCCACCGTCGGCGCCAGCCGGATCCGTGAGGTCGAGCCCGGGGAGATGCTGGTCATCGACTCCGAGGGCCTGCGTTCGCACCGCTTCGCCGAGCCCGAGCCCAAGGGCTGCGTCTTCGAGTACGTCTACCTCGCCCGCCCGGACGCCCGGATCGCCGGCCGCAGCGTGCACGAGGCGCGGGTCGAGATGGGGCGCCGTCTCGCCCGCGAGTTCCCCGTCGAGGCCGACCTGGTGATGCCGGTGCCCGAGTCGGGCACCCCGGCGGCCTCCGGCTACGCCGAGGAGAGCGGGATCCCGTTCGGCCAGGGGTTCGTCAAGAACGCCTACGTCGGGCGGACCTTCATCCAGCCCAGCCAGACCCTGCGCCAGCTCGGCATCCGCCTGAAGCTGAACGCGCTCGAGCACATGATCCGGGGCAAGCGGATCGTGGTGGTCGACGACTCGATCGTGCGCGGCAACACCCAGCGCGCCCAGGTGCGGATGCTGCGCGAGGCCGGGGCCCTCGAGGTGCACGTGCGGATCTCCAGCCCCCCGGTGCGGTGGCCGTGCTTCTACGGCATCGACTTCGCCACGCGCGCCGAGCTGATCGCGAACGGGCTGTCGCCCGCCGAGATCGCCGCGAGCGTGGGCGCCGACTCGTTGGGCTACATCTCGCTCGACGCGATGGTCGAGTCCACCGGGCAGCCGACGGAGAACCTGTGCAAGGCCTGCTTCACCGGGGAGTACCCCGTGGAGCTCCCCGACGAGGCGCTGCTGGGCAAGCACCTGCTGGAGACCTCCCTCACCGCGCCGACCCACGGCAAGGCCCTGCCGGTCCTGAACAACCCCTGACCTCCTCCCCCGAGCACGGAGCGCGCCTGATGAGCCAGACCCACCCGACCCCGTCCGGTGTCCAGACCGGTGCCGACACGGGCACCTCGGCCTACGCCGCCGCCGGGGTGAGCATCGAGGCCGCCGACGCGGCCGTCGACCTGATGCGGGCCTCCGTCGAGCGCGCGCGTCGTCCCGAGCTGATCGGCGGGATCGGCGGCTTCGCCGGGCTGTTCGACGCCTCGGCCCTCACCCGGTTCGAGCGGCCCGTGCTGGCCACCTCCACCGACGGCGTCGGCACCAAGGTCGCCATCGCCCAGGCCATGGACGTCCACGACACCATCGGCTTCGACCTCGTCGGCATGGTCGTCGACGACCTCGTGGTGTGCGGCGCCGAGCCGCTCTTCATGACCGACTACATCGCCACCGGACGGGTCGTCCCGGAGCGGATCGCGGCCATCGTCAAGGGCATCGCCGACGCCTGCGTCGAGGCCGGCTGCGCGCTGGCCGGCGGCGAGACCGCCGAGCACCCCGGGCTGCTGGCCCCCGACGAGTACGACGTCGCCGGCGCCGCGACCGGGGTCGTCGAGGGCGACCGCCTCCTCGGCCCGGCCCGCGTACGCCCCGGCGACGCCGTCGTGGCGATGGCGTCCAGCGGGCTGCACTCCAACGGCTACTCGCTGGTGCGGCACGTGCTGCTCGGCGAGCAGGGCCTCGGCTGGTCCCTGGACCGGCACGTGGCCGAGCTCGGGCGCACCCTGGGCGAGGAGCTGCTGGAGCCGACCAAGGTCTACGCGAAGGCCTGCCTGGCCGCCGCGGCGACCAACGCCGTGCACGCGATGGCGCACGTCACCGGCGGCGGTCTGGCGGCCAACCTGGCCCGCTCCCTGCCCGAGGAGCTCACCGCCACCCTGGAGCGCGGCACCTGGACCCCCGGCCCGGTCTTCGACCTCGTCCGCACCGCCGGCGGCGTCGGTGTCGAGGACCTCGAGGCCACGCTGAACTGTGGCGTCGGCATGGTCGCCGTGGTGGCGCCGGAGGGCGTCGACGCCGTGCTCGGCGTGCTCGCCGAGCAGGGCGTGCGGTCCTGGGTCGCCGGCGAGGTCATGCCGGCCGGGACGGCCGCCGACGGCGGCTCCGTCCGCCTGGTGGGCCGCCATCCCGGTTGGTGAGACACGAGGCGGGACAGAGGCCCGTACGGCTGGCCCGCCGCGCCCTTCCCTGCCCGGGCGTGCGGTTCCGACCGGTCATTGGGTAGCGTGTCACTCACGATCACCGATGGAGACAGCCCGGTGCCCCGATCTCAGCGTCGGGCCCGGCCGAGTGTGCGAGGGGGCTGACCCTATGGGGCGCGGCCGAGCGAAAGCCAAGCAGACGAAGGTCGCCCGCGACCTGAAGTACCAGACCCACGAGACGGACTTCGGGGCGCTGGCACGCGAGCTGCACGGTGGCGAGGACGACAGCGGCAAGGCCGAGGAGCCCGACGACTGGTCGTCGGACTACCGCAGCCGCGACTGACACCTCCCCGCGGTGGGAGCCCGGGTCGACCCGTGAGGTCGGCCCGGGTTCTCGTGCGCCCGGAGGTCGGTGCGGACACCCGGGTCGACGCGCGACCTGGTGCCGCCCGCTGACACCGATCCGCGACCCGAGCCGGCGTACCTGTCCGGAACCGTCATCTCGAGGCGCCGCGAGCGTCATCTCGGCTGTCCGCGAGCGCCACCTCGGCGGTCAGGGGGTCCAGATGCCGCGCAGGCGGCCGACCTCGTGGATGCGTCGTTCGGCGACCCGGTCGGCGGCGACCGCGGGCGGGACGCCGTCGGAGGCGGCGAGCGCGAGGACCGAGCGGGTCGTCTCGAAGATCCGCGAGGCGCGCTGGTGGGCGCGGTCGAAGGAGAACCCCTCGAGCTCGTCGGCGACCTGGACCAGGCCGCCGGCGTTGACGCAGTAGTCGGGCGCGTAGAGGATCCCGCGGTCCTCCAGCACCTTGCCGACGCCGGGGTGCGCGAGCTGGTTGTTGGCCGCCCCGCACACGATCCGGGCGGACAGCGTCGCTGCGACCTCGTCGGTCAGGGCGTCGCCCAGCGCGCACGGGGCGTAGACGTCGAGGTGGGAGGCCACGAGCGCCTCGGTGGAGGCCACCACGGTGACCTCGGGGTGCTCCTCGCGGACCCGGTCCACGGTGGGGGCGTGGACGTCGGTCACCACCACCGACGCGCCGTCCTCGAGCAGGTGCCGCACCAGGTGGCGCCCGACCTTGCCGACGCCGGCGACCCCGACCGTACGACCGGCCAGCGTGGGCTCGCCCCAGACGACCTCCGCCGCGGCGCGCATGCCCTGGAAGACGCCGAGGGCGGTCAGCACCGAGCTGTCGCCGGCGCCTCCGTGGGCGGTGGTGCGGCCGGTGACGAAGTCGCACTCGCGCGCGACGAGGTCCATGTCCTCGGAGTAGGTGCCCACGTCGCAGGCGGTGCGGTAGCGGCCGCCGAGGGTCTGCACGAAGCGGCCGTAGGCCCGCAGCAGCGGCTCGGTCTTCGCCGTGCGGGGGTCGCCGATGATCACGGCCTTGCCGCCGCCGAGGTCGAGCCCGGCCAGCGCGGCCTTGTAGGTCATCCCACGGGAGAGGGCCAGCACGTCGCGCAGGGCGTCGGCGGTCGAGGCGTACGGGTGGAAGCGCGTGCCGCCGAGGCCGGGGCCGAGCGCGGTGGAGTGGATCGCGACGATCGCCCGCAGGCCGCTGGCCGGGTCCTGGCAGAAGACGACCTGCTCGTGGTCGTGCCCGTCACCGAAGGGGTCGGGCAGGGCGGGGTCGGGCAGAGTGGTCGGGTCGGCTGCAGGCACCGGTGGTCCTCCGTGTGGTCGGGCGCGCCCGGGGGTGGTGGGCGTCGGTCGGGCGGCCCGCGAGGTGGTGCGGGTCACCTCATCCTGGCAGACCGGACCGGCCGGGCCCGGGCCCGGACCCTGTCGGTGCCGGGGTCAGGGCAGACGGCGTCCCACGGGCCGGTCGAGGCGGGCCGCGGTGCCCCCGCGGGGCACCACGACGTGCACCGCGTCGTGGTCGACGCCGAAGGTCAGCGGCGTGGCCGCGACGACCTCGCCGTCGAGGTTGACCGGCATCGACGGGTCGGTGACCAGGCGGACGGCGGTCGTGGTCAGGTGGTGGACCCGGTCGTGCTCGACGAAGGTGCCGTCCTTGAGCAGCCGGGCGATGGAGACGTGGTCGCGGGCCCGGCCGCGCTCGATGGCGTAGACGTCGAGGCGCTGGTCGTCGATCGAGGCGGTGGGCGAGACGGTGGTGCCCCCGCCGTGGTGGCGCCCGTTGCCCACCGCGACCTGGAGCAGGTCGTGCAGCGCGAGGGTGGGGTGGTCGCCGTCGGGGAACTCCAGCCGGGCGGCGAACGGCACGTGGGCGCGGTAGGCGCCCAGGGTCGCCACGGGGTAGGCCAGCGGTCCGAGGCGCTTCTTCAGGCCCGGGCGGAGCCGCTCGGTGACGCCCACGGACAGCCCGACCGAGGCCACGTTGAGGAAGGCGCGCCCGTCGGCCCGGCCGAGGTCGATGTCGACGACCTCGCCCGAGATCAGGGTGTCGACCGCGGCCGCGAGGTCGCGTGGGATGCCGAGGGTGCGGGCGGCGTCGTTGGCGGTGCCGAGCGGGAGCACCCCGAGGACCACGCCGGTGCCGGCGACCTTGTCGGCGGCGAGGGCGAGCGTGCCGTCCCCGCCACCGACCACGAGGAGCTCGGGGTCGCCGGCCAGCGCCTCGTCGAGGGCGGCGGCCAGGCCGCGCCCGGTGCCGGCCGGGTGCAGCGACAGCCGGCCCCAGCGGCCCTGCGCGGCCCGGATCAGGGTCTCGGCGTGGGCGGAGCGGGCGGCGCCGGTGCGCGACGCCTCGTTGACCACCAGGGCGGTGCGGGACAGCAGGGGGGAACGCATGTGCCCGACCCTAGGAGGGCCCGATGAGGCGTTCATGAGGGGAGGCTGGGAGGAGCATGAGAGCCGGTCCCGGGCCCGGAGCGCGGTCCGGACGGGCGGCCCGTCAGGGGCTCCAGGACGGCGCGGACGTCGGCCAGGCGCGGCCGGGCGGCCGGGTCGTGGTCGACGCACGACAGCAGCAGCGCCGACAGCGCGGGCGGCAGGTGCGCGGGCGGCGTGGGGGGCCCGGGCGGTCGCCGGTGCAGCAGCGGCCAGCGGCGGCGGGTGTCCCACGTCGCCTCCTGGCCGAAGGGCTGCTCCCCGGTGAGGCACTCCAGCAGCACCACCCCGAGCGCCCAGACGTCGGTCGCGCTCGTCAGGGTGCCGCCGTGGGCCTGCTCGGGGGCGAGGTAGCCGGGGGTGCCGGCGCCCGGCCGCCCCTCGCCGGGGCGACCGGCGAGGTTGAGGTCGATCAGCACCGCCCGGCCGTGGTCCACGACGACGTTGCCGGGCTTGACGTCGAGGTGCAGCCAGTCGTGGTGGTGCAGGAACCCGAGCACCGAGGTCAGCTGCAGGCCGAGCTCGGCGACGTCCGGCACGCCCAGGGCGCCGTCCTCGACAACACGGCCCAGGGTCTGCCCGCGCAGCGTCTCGAGCACGACGGCGACGGGGTCGTCGAGCACCTCGTAGCCCCGCACCAGGTGCGGGTGGGCCAGGGTCGTGGCGATCTCGCCCTCGCGGCGCAGCGCCTCGACCACCCGGTCCTGCGCCCGGCGGTCGGGACGGACCAGCTTGATGACGCACCGGGTGCCCCGGAGCTCGTCCCAGGCGTCCCAGGTGTCGAGCCGCTTGCCGTGGGCCATCCGCTCGAGCAGCCGGTAGCCGGGCACGGTCGGAGCGGGCACGACCGGGGGGACGGCCGGCGCCGTCGGGCGGGCCCTCATGCCGGCACCGGGGCGACGGGCGGGACGGACGGGGTGGTCGACCGCCCTGCGCCGCTGGTCAGCTCCGAGCGCGCCGTCGCCGGCCAGTACGTCGTGGTGCTCGACGAGGCTGCCGCCGACCAGGCCCGCAGCGAGGCCCGCGCGGCCGTCGACGGCCAGCGCAGCGACGTCGAGCACGTCTACGGCACGCTCGGTGCCTACGCCGTCACCCTGAGCGACGCCCAGCTGGCCGAGGTCCGCCGTGACCCGCAGGTCGAGTTCGTCCAGCAGGACGCCCGCGTCAGCATCTCGGCGACGCAGAGCAACGCCACCGGTGGCCTGGACCGCATCGACCAGCGCACGCTGCCGCTCTCGCGCAGCTACACCTACAACCGCACGGGCTCCGGCGTGCGCGCCTACATCATCGACACCGGCATCTACGCCGGGAACCGCGAGGTCAGCGGCCGGGTCGCCCCCGGGGTCACCGCGATCAACGACGGGCGCGGCAGCAGCGACTGCAACGGTCACGGCACGCACGTCGCCGGCACCGTGGGCGGGACGACGTACGGCGTGGCCAAGGCGGTCACGCTCGTGCCGGTCCGCGTCCTGGACTGCCAGGGCAGCGGCACCAGCTCCGGCGTCATCGCCGGGATGGACTGGGTGGCCGCCAACGCGACCCGGCCCTCCGTGGCCAACATGAGCCTCGGCGGCGGTGCCGACGCCGCCACCGACACCGCGGTGGCCAGGATGGTCTCCGCGGGCGTCACCACCGTCGTGGCCGCCGGCAACGAGAACACCGACGCGTGCACCTCCTCGCCGGCGCGCGCCGCCTCGGCGATCACCGTCGCGGCCAGCACCTTCAGCGACACCCGTGCCTCGTTCTCCAACTACGGCTCCTGCGTCGACCTCTTCGCTCCCGGCCAGAGCATCACCTCGGCCTGGATCGGCAGCACCACGGCCACGAACACCATCTCGGGCACCTCGATGGCCTCCCCGCACGTCGCCGGCGTCGCCGCCCTCTACCTCCAGGGCAACCCCTCGGCCACGCCGTCGACGGTGACGAGCGCGCTGCTCGGCAACGCCACGAGCAACGCGGTCAGCGGTACGAACGGCTCGCCGAACCGGCTGCTCTTCTCGTCCTACTGAGCCGTACGACGAGCCGCACCGGCTCGACCCACGACGCCCTCGCCGGCCACCGGCGGGGGCGTCGTGCCGTACGGCCGGGGGTCGGCGGCGCCGGAACCGTCATCTCGAGGCGCCGCGAGCGTCATCTCGGCTAGACAGCCTCGTCGTCGCCGATCACGAAGCCGTCGCCGGCGGGGTCGAGGTAGAGCCGGCGGGTCTCGGTCTGGGAGCTGCCGTCGGTCGTGTAGGTGACCTGGACGTCGACCGTGGTGCCGTCGTCGGCCACCGTGGTCGAGCCGACCGAGACGGCGTCGACGGTGCGCCAGAAGCCGGCGTACGACTCGAAGGACGTGGACGACCGGTAGCTCGGGGAGAGCTGGGAGTAGGCGGCCTCGAGGTTGTCCGGCAGCTGGGCGTAGTACGACGTGGCGAACGCCGCGGCGTCACCGGTCGGCTCCGGCTCGGTCGACTCCGACTCCGACTCGGTCGGCGACGGGCTCGACGGCTCGGGCTCCGGCGGGGGCGCGGTGCTCGAGGGCGGCGCCGACGTCTCCGGCTCCTGGGTCGGCGTCGGCTCCTCGGTCGGCGTCTCCGAGGGGGTGGCCGACGGGGACGGCGTGGGGTCCGTCGTGCCGGCGACGGGCTGGGCCTCGTCCCGGCCGAGCTGCCACACCACCCCGCCCAGGAGCAGCACGAGCAGGACCGCGGCGGCGACCAGCCAGCCGCCCCGACCTCGGCGGGACCGTTCCTCGGTCGGCTGCGCCGGCGGCGGCGCGGGGTCGACGGGCGCAGCGACCGGCACGACGGCGGGCGCGGCGGCTGCGGCGGCAGCGGGTGCGGGGTCCCCACGTCGGACCGCCTGCAGCGACGCGACGACCGCCCCCATCGAGGGCCGCGTGCCGGGGTCGTGGTCCATCATCCGCGTGATGTCGTCGGTGAGCGGTCCGCCGTGCTGCGGGACCGGGGTCGGCTCGGAGACGATCGCGTTCAGGACCGCCAGCGCGTTGTCGCGGTCGGCGTACGGCCCGACGCCCTCGACGGCGGTCCACAGGGTGGCGCCGAGCGCCCACACGTCGGAGGCCGTGCCGCCGCTCTCGCCGCGGGCGGCCTCGGGGGAGAGGTACGACGGGGTGCCGGTGACCAGGCCGGTCCGGGTGAGCTCCACGTCGCCGTGGGTGCGCGAGATGCCGAAGTCGGTGATCTTGACGTGGTCGTCGTCGGTGATCAGCAGGTT
The DNA here is from genome assembly GCF_902506435.1 of Nocardioides sp. AX2bis. Taxonomy (GTDB): domain Bacteria; phylum Actinomycetota; class Actinomycetes; order Propionibacteriales; family Nocardioidaceae; genus Nocardioides. The sequence continues at coordinate 408,970 of NZ_LR733215.1, forward strand.
GCTCGGCTTCACGTCGCGGTGCACGGTGCCGCGGGCGTGGGCGGCGGCGAGGCCCTCGGCGGCCTGCGCGCCGAGCCCGGCGACCCGGACGGGGTCCAGCGGACCCTCCTGGGCGACGATCTCGGCGAGGGTGCGCGAGGGGACGTACTCCATCACCAGCCAGTTGCCGGTCTCGTCCTCCACGGCGTCGTAGATCGCCACCACGTGCGGGTGGTTGAGGGCGGCCGAGGAGCGGGCCTCGCGCAGCGCGCGGGCGACGTCGAAGGTCGTCTCGCCCGGCAGCGCCCCGATCTGCTTGACCGCCACCTGGCGTCCCAGCACCTCGTCGCGGCAGAGCCACACGGTGCCCATCCCGCCCCGGCCGACCGCGCGGTCGACCAGGTAGCGGCCGGCGATGGTCCTGGGTGGCATGCGCTCCTCCGTACGTCCTCGTGCCCGGGCGGGCTGGTCCGGCGACCCGGGGTGGTCGGCCCATCATGACGGGCCCGGCCGCACCCGGCGCCACCCCGAGGACCGAAGCCGCCTCTTCCGGGGGAACGCAGAACGCCCCCGCCGGTGACCGGCGGGGGCGTTCGTCCAGGTCCAGGACCTGGGTGCTGCTCGTGGGCAGGGGCGGGGTCGAACCGCCGACCTTCCACTTTTCAGGCGGACGCTCGTACCGACTGAGCTACCTGCCCGAGCGACGGTCACCATACCGGAGCCCGGGTCCCGGACCGCAACCGGACCGCGTGGTCCTAAGATGTGGCCGGCCTGGCCCCCATCGTCTAGCGGCCCAGGACCCCGCCCTTTCACGGCGGTAGCACGGGTTCGAATCCCGTTGGGGGTGCTGCGACTCGTCGCTCCGCGACGGGTCGGTCCCCTCGGACGACCCGCATGGCACGAGCGGCGCCGGGGCCGCGGGACGCGGGTGCGGGGGGGTTCGACGAGCCTGAGTTGGGCGGCGTGCCCGCCGTGGGTTAGAGTCCTACCGCTTCGTCCGCGAGGCCCGATCCGGGCTGCGCGGAAGAGCAAACCTGGCCCCGTAGCGCAGTTGGTTAGCGCGCCGCCCTGTCACGGCGGAGGCCGCGGGTTCGAGTCCCGTCGGGGTCGCAGGATGATGCCCCGGACCACCTGGTCCGGGGCATCAGTGCGTTCCGGGCGCGTTGCTTGCTGCCGTACGGGCGCAATTGCGCCGTTGCAGCACATCTCGGCCGGGCGAATCAGTCACAACCACGCAATTGCGGAGTTCCGACATGGCCCGCCCACCGCGTTTCGGTCCTCGGGGAGGATGGGCGGCGTGCCTCTCGACATCAGCCCCGAGGAGTTCGAGCGCTTGGTCGACGCCGCGCTCGACGAGATCCCCGACGCGCTCGCGGAGCGGGTCAGCAACGTCGTGGTCCTGGTGGAGGACCATCCGCCGGCCGACCAGCCGCAGGACATCCTCGGCCTGTACGACGGCGTCGCCCTGACCGAGCAGGAGGGCGGCAACCTGGCCCGCCTGCCGGACCGGATCTTCGTCTTCCGGCTGCCGCTGCTGGACTACTGCTCGACGCCCGAGGAGCTGGTCGAGGAGGTGCGGATCACCGTCGTGCACGAGATCGCCCACCACTTCGGCATCGACGACGACCGCCTGCACGACCTCGGCTACGCCTAGGCCACCTCAGCGCGCGAGCACCGCGAAGGCCACCACGCAGCCGAGCAGGCTCAGCACGAGGGTCCCGACGGCGTACGCCGTGCCCCGCACCCCGCCGATCCGATGGGTCTGCACCGCGAAGCTCGACCACGTGGTCAGCCCGCCGCAGAACCCGGTCGCCAGCAGCGCGTAGGCGCTGCCGCCCAGGGCCAGGGCCGCGAACGCGCCGAGGAGGGTCGAGCCGAGCACGTTGACCAGGAGCGTGCCCCACGGCAGCGCCCGGTCGAGGTGGTGCGCGGCCACGAACCGCAGCGGGGCGCCCACGGCCCCGCCGAGGGCCACCAGCAGCAGGTCGAGGGCGCTCACTCGTCACCCTCCTCGTCCTGCTGTCCGTCGAGGACCGACGACACGACGTGGACGGCGATCAGGCCCACGGCCAGCGAGCCCCCGACGTACGCCGCCGCGGTCACCGTCTGGTCGGCGGCCAGCAGCGCACGGGTCTGGTCCGAGACGGCCGACAACGTGGTGAACCCGCCGAGCAGGCCGGGCCCGAGCCCCGCGGCCAGCACCGAGGAGCGGCGGACGACGCCCAGCACGGGGAGCGCGGCCAACGCGGCGGCCCCGACGAGGTTGATCGCGAACACCGCCCACGGGAAGTCCGCGGGGCCGGCCGGGACCGTCTCGCCGACCACCGCACGGAGCACGCACCCGAGCGCGCCGCCGACGGCGACGGCCGCGACCGCCGCCGGAGCCGGGCCCCTCACGGCGCGGTCGACCGCGACGGCTCGTCGCCGGCGTCGTCGCCGGCCGCGTCGCCGGCCCCGGGAGCCTCGTCCCAGCGCCGCGCCGCCGCCCCGGCGCCCTGCGCCTCCAGCTCCTCCAGGAACCACCGCTGGAAGCGGCGCTGCTCGCGGTCCCGGGCCAGCGAGAGCAGCCGCTCCTCGCGGCAGAAGACGTCGGCGGCCTCGAGCAGCTCGGCCAGCCTGCCGAGCTCGGCTGCGCCCTCGCGGGTCAGGTCCACCCGCAGGTCGACCGCGGTGTCGGCGCCGGTGTGGTCGTGCACGGCCGCGTCGGCGGCGTCGGCGATGTCGGCGACGGCGAGCAGGAGCCCGTCGTACGCCGGGGCGTCCAGCGCCGTGAACAGCTCGGACAGGTCGCGGGCCAGCGGGTACGTCGTCGCGTGCGCCAGCGCCAGCAGCCGTACCTCGCGCCGCAGCTCGCGGTAGTGCCGCACGAAGGCGACGTGCAGCCGCAGCGGCACGCCGTGCAGCACGAAGGTGCGCACGCCCGCGCGGTCGAGGGCACGGCGTCGCTCGGCCTGCCCGGCCAGGCCGGTGACGACCCCCTCGGTGGCGACGTCCTCGACGTCCTCGGCCGGCTCGAACCAGACGACCTTGCCGTCGTCGTCGATGTCGGCGCCCCAGGCCCGCGAGACGCGGGCCACGATGCCCAGGCCGCGGCCGAAGGTCAGCAGCGCGTCGTCGTCGAGGCTCCCGAGCAGGGTGACCTCCGCTCCGCCGATCCGGGGCGCGTCGGTCGAGGCGTCGCGGACCTCCACGCGCGGGTGGGCGGTGGTGCCGGCCATCCCGACCTGGATCGGGGTGGAGCCGTGCAGCAGCGCGTTGCTCACCAGCTCCGAGACGCCGACCTCGGCGCACTCGGCCAGCTCGGGTCGTCCGAGGTCCCGGCACCGGCGTACGACCCAGCGGCGCGCGTCCTGCACGCTCCGTGGCCCGGGGGCCAGGGCGATCTGGGGCGGGGTCGACGTCACGAGGTTCCTCCGAGTGTGGTGGCCGTCGGGGGCCAGTGTGGACGGTTTACCCGCAGGGGTGGCATGTCAAGCCACCCCGCGGACGCGCGCGTGTCGTGACTGGTCGCGCCGGGGCGTACCGGAGCCCGCTGACCTGCGACGACGTCGCCGGGTGCGGACCCGGGACCCGTGTGACCGATGAGACGACCCGGGCGACTGGCACCACCCCCGGCTCACGCGAGACGATGGGGGTGCACCCCGAGGAGACGGAGCACCCATGAGCTCGACCCAGGACGGACACGACGTGACGCAGCCCCAGCACGAGACCACCCAGCTGGTCGACCACGGCAACGCGGGCGACGCGGGCGGGGGCGACGGCCAGCGGCACCGCGTCGTCGTCATCGGCTCGGGCTTCGGCGGCCTCTTCGGCACCAAGGCCCTCAAGGGCAGCGACGTCGACGTCACGATGATCGCCAAGACCACCCACCACCTCTTCCAGCCGCTGCTCTACCAGGTGGCGACCGGGATCCTCTCCGAGGGCGAGATCGCGCCGCCGACCCGCGAGGTGCTCAGCCGGCAGAAGAACGCCCGCGTCCTGCTCGGCGAGGTGACCGACGTCGACCTCGGCGCGCGCACCGTCACCCACCACGTCCTGGGCCGCCAGACCGTCACCCACTACGACTCCCTGCTGGTCGCCGCGGGCGCCGGGCAGTCGTACTTCGGCAACGACCACTTCGCCGAGTTCGCCCCCGGGATGAAGAGCATCGACGACGCCCTCGAGCTGCGCGGACGCATCTTCGGCGCCTTCGAGATGGCCGAGGTCGGCGCCGCCAAGGGCGAGGACGTCGACCACATGCTGACCTTCGTGGTGGTCGGCGCCGGCCCGACCGGCGTCGAGATGGCCGGCCAGATCGCCGAGCTGGCCCACCGCACGCTGCGCCGCGACTTCCGCTCGATCAACACCCGCTCCGCGCGGGTCGTGCTGGTCGACGCCGCCCCGCAGGTGCTCCCGCCCTTCGGCGCCAAGCTGGGCGAGAAGTCGAAGAAGGAGCTCGAGAAGCTGGGCGTCGAGGTCAAGCTCGGCGCGATGGTCACCGACGTCGACGAGCGCGGTCTCGTCACGCAGTACAAGGACGGCCACTCCGAGCGGATCAACTCGATCACCAAGATCTGGGCCGCGGGCGTGCAGGCCAGCCCGCTGGGCAAGCAGCTGGCCGAGCAGACCGGGGCCCCGGTCGACCGGGCCGGTCGGATCGGGGTCAACCCCGACCTGACGCTGCCGGGCTACCCCGAGGTGTTCGTCGTCGGCGACATGGTCTCCCTCGACAACCTGCCCGGGGTGGCGCAGGTGGCCATCCAGGGTGCCAAGTACGCGGCCAAGGAGATCGACAACCGGCTCGACAACAAGCCGGCCCAGAAGCCCTTCAAGTACTTCGACAAGGGCTCGATGGCCATCATCAGCCGCTTCCGCGCCGTCGCGCTGGTGGGCAACGTCCGGCTGACCGGGTTCATCGCCTGGCTGATGTGGCTCGCGGTGCACCTCGTCTACATCACGGGCTTCAAGAACCGGATCACCGCCGTGCTGCACTGGTTCATCTCGTTCCTCGGCCGCGGTCGCTCCGAGCGCACCTCGACCGAGCAGCAGATCTTCGGGCGCAACGCCCTGGCCAGGTTCGACCGCGGGGCCGTCGACCTGGTGTCCGAGCCGGGTGCCTACGAGGCGGCGCAGGTCATGCTGGAGGCCACCCGACGCTCCGAGCTCGAGGCGGCGGCCGCCGAGAACGTCCGGCTGACCGACGCCGGCGAGCGCGGCGTACGCATGGAGGAGCGGGTCTGACCCGCGTCGGCCGGCCCGGTCAGGGCCGGTCGACGACGTCCGGGCGGTAGTGGGCCAGGACCCGGGTGAAGTGCGCCGGGTCCACCACGGAGGAGTCCACGACGTACGGCGGGCGCCCCCGCCGCGCGAAGACGACCTTCCAGCCGCGCCGACCGGGCGTGCCGACCACCTCGATCGGGGTCGCCCGGCTGGCCAGGTCGCAGCGCCAGGTCTCCCCGTTGCGGGTGACGGTGAGCTGGCCGCCCTCGACGGCGAGGCGGGCGACCGAGGTCGAGGACCGGACCGCCCACAGCACCAGGGTGAGCGCCACGGCGATGCCCACCGGGACGAGGTCCGCGGCCGCGAGGTCGGTGCGGTTCTCGTACGTCACCCGCGCCAGGAGACCGGTGCCGGCCAGCGAGACGAGCAGGAGCAGGCCCGTGACCAGCCGCGCCGTGCGGCGCGGGCGGAACGTCGGCCGGGCGAGGTCCTCGTCGACCGCGGCCGGCAGCTCGGGCTGGGCGGCCCTGCGGACGGGCGCGGCGGCGACCGGGTCGGGCGCGGGTGAGGGCGGCGGCTCCGGTGGCGGCTCCGACGAGGCGAAGGAGGCGATGACGGCGTTCCTCGAGCGCAGGCGCTGATCCGAAGGGGCCAGCCCACCCGTTCCGGGGGCGCCTCCTGGGGTTCGGCCCAGCCTGGCACGCCGACCGCCCGCGCGCCCCCGGAACGGGTGGGCTGGCCCCTTCGTGCGGATGGGACGATGGGTCACGGAGGGATCGATGACACGGGTGCGCAGCAGGTTGCGTCGGGACGGGTCGGCGCGGGCGCCGCACCTGGCCTACGACGACGTCGCGGACGCGAGCGCGGCGCTGGTCATCGGGGCGTACTCCTCCTCCTTCGGCCTGGCCTCCCGCCTCCTCGGCGCGCGGGTCCGCCCGCACGTGCGCAATGTGTACGCCCTGGTGCGCGTGGCCGACGAGGTGGTCGACGCCCCGCGTCCGGGCCAGCCCGTCAGCGACCGCGCCGCCGCGCTCGACGACTTCGAGCGCGAGACGCTGGCGGCGCTGGAGACCGGTGCCAGCACCAACCTGGTCGTGCACGCCTTCGCCCGCACCGCGCGCACGTGCGGCATCCGCGCCGACCTGGTCCGACCGTTCTTCACCTCGATGCGCACCGACCTGGAGCTCGAGCAGCACGACGAGGGGAGCCTGCGGACCTACGTCTACGGCTCCGCGGAGGTGGTGGGCCTGATGTGCCTGAACGCGTTCCTGATCGACGACCCGGACCGGGCCCGACGCTACGACGCGCTCGCGCCGGGCGCCCAGCGCCTCGGCGCGGCCTTCCAGAAGGTGAACTTCCTGCGCGACCTGGGGCAGGACGCCGACCAGCTCGGACGCCGCTACCTGCCCGGGATCGACCCCGACGCCCTCGACGGCAGCGCGGTGAACGGCTGGCTCGACGACGTCGACGCCGACCTGCGCGCCGGCGCCGCCGTCGTGCCGGCACTGCCGCGGAGCAGCCGGCTGGCCGTGTGCGTGACCCACGACCTCTTCTCCGAGCTGTCCCGCCGGCTGCGCGAGACCCCCACGGCCGACCTGCGGGCCCGGCGGGTCCGCGTGCCCGGCCCGGCGAAGGCCCGGCTCGCCGGCGCCGCGCTGGCCCGCGACGGCCGCCCCCGTGACGCGACCCTGGTGGGGGCGTCATGAGCGGCGCCGTGACGAAGCGGGTCGTCGTGGTGGGCGGCGGCGTGGCCGGCTTGGCCACCGCCGCGCTGCTCGCCGCCGACGGCCACGACGTCGAGCTGGTCGAGAAGAACGACGACGTCGGCGGCCGCGCGGGCTCCTGGTCCACCGACGGGTTCCGGTTCGACACCGGGCCGTCGTGGTGGCTGATGCCCGAGGTGTTCGACCACTTCTTCCGCCTGCTCGGGACCACCACCGCCGACCAGGTGACGCTGGGGCGGCTCGACCCCGGCTACCGCGTCTTCCACGACGGGCACGAGCCGCTCGACATCGCCGCCGACCAGGCCGGCAACCGGGCGCTCTTCGAGTCCGTCGAGCCGGGGGCGGGCGCGGTGCTCGACGACTACCTCGACTCCGCGCGCGAGGTCTACGACCTGGCGGTGCAGCAGTTCCTCTACACCTCCTACGACTCGACGGCTGCCTACGCCGGTCGTCGCATCCTGACCAACGCGCCGCGGCTGGCCGGGCTGCTGACCCGCTCCCTGGAGAGCCACGTCGCCTCCCGGTTCTCCGACCCGCGGCTGCGCCAGGTGCTGGGCTACCCGGCGGTCTTCCTCGGCTCGTCGCCGGACCGGGCGCCGTCGATGTACCACCTGATGAGCTCGCTCGACCTCGCCGACGGCGTGCTCTACCCCGAGGGCGGGTTCACCACGCTGGTCGAGGCGCTGCTCCGGGTCGCCGAGCAGCACGGCGTACGGGTCCGCACCGGCACCGCCGCGACCGCGATCGAGACCCGGGCCCGGGGCGGCTCCGGGGTCGGGTCGCGGCTGCCGGGCCGCAGGCGTACCGAGGTCTCCGGGGTCCGCGTCCGCGACGCCGACGGCGAGCGGGTGCTGCCCGCCGACGTGGTCGTCGGCGCGGCCGACCTGCACCACGTCGAGACGACGATGCTGCCGGCCGCGCTGCAGACCTACCCGCAGACGTGGTGGGACAAGGCGGTCTCCGGGCCAGGCGCGGTGCTGGCCTACCTCGGCGTGCGCGGGGAGGTGCCCGAGCTGGCGCACCACTCGCTGTTCTTCACCGACGACTGGAAGACCAACTTCGACGCCATCTTCGAGCAGCCCACGCGGGTGCCCGACCCGGCCTCGATCTACGTCTGCCGCCCGTCGGCCACCGACGGCTCGGTCGCGCCGGAGGGACACGAGAACCTGTTCATCCTCGTCCCCGTGCCGCCGGACCCCGGCCTGGGCCACGGCGGGCTCGAGGGTGCCGGCGACGCGGCCGTCGAGAAGGCGACCGACGCCGCGATCGACCTCGTCGCCCGCTGGGCCGGCGTGCCCGACCTCGCCGAGCGCGTCTTCGTCCGCCGCACGATGGGCCCGGGCGACTTCGTCACCGACCTGAACGCGTGGTCCGGCGGCGCGCTCGGCCCCGCGCACACGCTGCGGCAGAGCGCGCTCTTCCGAGCCGGGAACAGCTCGAAGAAGGTCGCCGGGCTCTACTACGCCGGGTCCAGCACGGTGCCCGGCATCGGGCTGCCGATGTGCCTGATCAGCGCCGAGCTGGTGCTCAAGCGGCTGCGAGGCGACCGGTCGGTCGGCCCGTCGCCGGAGCCGTCACCGGAGTCGTGAGCCGCGAGGAGGCGTACGCGCACTGGTCCCGGCTGCACGGCGGGCTCGACCCGCGGACGTCCTTCTGGGTCGCCGGGTGGGTGCGCCTGAGCCACGCCTGCGCGCGGCCGCTCGCGCGCCGCGGGGTGCGCCCGGACACCGTGACGGTCGTGGGCGTGCTGGTGACCGCGGTCGCGGCGGGCCTGGCGGCGCTCGGCGACGGGTGGCCGCTGGTCGCGCTGGTGGTCCTGGTCGGCGCCGCCGTGCTCGACGGCGTCGACGGTGCGCTGGCCGCGCAGACCGGCGCCGAGTCGGCGTGGGGGAGCGTCCTCGACCCGCTCGCCGACCGGGTGGCCGACCTGCTCGCGCTGCTCGCGCTGGTGGTGCTGGCCGGGCTCTCGGGGGCCGCGGTGGCGCTGGGGGTGGCCGCCGGGGCGCTCACGCTGCTGCTCGAGTCGGTGCGCTCCACCGCCCAGGTCGCCGGGATGTCCGGCCCGGGCGCGGTCACGGTCTGGGAGCGGCCGTCACGCGTGATCGTGGCGGCGTTCGGCTTCCTGGCCTGCGGCATCGCGTGGGCGGCCCGGCGGGCCGGGGTCGAGGTGCTGCCCGCGGTCGACCAGGCCGCGCTGGCGACCACCGCGCTCGCGGTCGCCGTCGCGCTCGGCGCCGCGGGGCTCGTACGCCTGCTCGTCGCCGTCCGCCGCGCCCTGCCGAGATGACGCTCGCGGCGGGCCGAGATGACGCTCGCGGCGCCTCGAGATGACGGTTGCGGCGCTACCCCGCGCCGCAACCGTCATCTCGACTGTCCGCAAGCGTCATCTCGGCTGTCCGGAAGCGTCATCTCGGCGGACGAGGTCGGCGACGATGCGGGCCGAGAGCATCACCAGGGGCAGGCCGCCGCCGGGGTGGGCGGACCCGCCGACCAGGTAGAGCCCGGGCACGGGGGAGCGGTTCGCGGGGCGCAGGAACGCCGCGCGGGCGCCGTTCGACGACGTGCCGTAGATCGAACCGCCCGGGGTCGAGGTACGCCGCTCCAGGTCGGCCGGGGTGAGCACGGTGCGGTGGCGCACCCGGTCGCGGACGTCGAGCCCGCGCTCGGCCATCAGGTCGAGGAGCCGGTCGGCGTACGCCTCCGCGAGCCCGGGCGCGTCCCAGTCCACGCCCGCGCCCCGACTCCCGTCGGGGTCGTGCCGCGGCGCGTTGACCAGCACGAACCACGCCCCGGTCTCCGGCCCGGGCACCACCGCGGGGTCGTCGGGAGCGGAGACGTAGACCGTCGGCCGCTCCACCGGCCGCGCCGGGCCGCGGCGCCCGAACACGGCGTCGAACTCCTCGTCGTAGTCCTCCGCGAACAGCACCTGGTGGTGCGGCTGGTCGGCCGGCGGGTCGTCGAGGGCGAGCAGCAGCACGAAGCCGGCCAGCGACGGCGTGGCCCGCGCGATCGACCGCCGGGCCCGGGCCGCGCGCCGTCCCGGCAGGAGGTGGCCGTACACCTCGGCGGCGTCGGCGTTGGCCACCACCACGTCGGCGTCCAGCGTGGTGCCGTCGGCCAGGCGTACGCCCGCGGCGCGACCGTCCGCCACCAGCACCTCGACCACGCGCGCGCCCGTGCGCACCTCGCCGCCGAGCTCCTCCACCCGCGCCCGCAGGACCTCCGCGATCCGGCCCAGGCCGCCGGGGACGTACCAGGAGCCCCACGCCTGCTCGGCCCACGGCACGGTGGCCAGGGCCGCGGGCGCGGCCCGCGGGTCGGAGCCGGTGTAGGTGGCGTACCGGTCGAGCAGCAACCGCAGCCGCGGGTCCTCCAGGTAGCGCGCGCCCAGCCCGCGCAGCGACCGCCACGGCGCCACCGTCGCCACGTCGCCCAGCCGCCGGGAGAGCCGCAGCATCCCGCGGGCGCTGATCGGCGACTCCAGGAAGGGGCCGCGGGTGACGTCCCAGACCGCCCGGGCGCGTCCGAGGAACGCGGTCCACTGGGCGCCGCGGCCGGGACCGAGGGCGGCGTCGAGCGCGGCCGGGACGTCGGCCAGGTCGCCGGGCAGGTCGAGCACGGTGCCGTCGGGGAAGGTGTAGCGGCAGGCCACCGCCAGCCGCCGCAGCTCGAGCACGTCGGCCAGCGGGGCGCCGGTCGCCGCGAACAGCTCCTCGAGCACCCACGGCATCGTCACCAGGGACGGTCCGGTGTCGAAGACGAACCCGTCGACGACCTCCGTCCCGAGCTTGCCGCCGACCGCGTCGGCCTGCTCCAGCACGACGACCTCGTGGCCGTCCGCGGCCAGCCGCGCGGCCGCCGCCAGGCCGCCCACGCCGGCGCCGACCACCACCACCCGGCTCACGGACCCACCACCGCCGTCGACGCGACCGTCGACACCGCGCGGCCCTTCCACCGCAGCGTCCCCCGCCGGTGCCCGCGCAGCGAGTCCAGCACCAGCAGCCCGAGCGCGCCGACCGACACGGGGTGCGCCAGGGAGTCCCCGACCCGCCCGCCGGTGCGGCGCGCGACGAGGGCCCGGGAGGCGACGCCGGCGGCGTACCCGACCATCCCGGTGCGGGACCCGCCGAGGGCGGCCACCGCCGGCACGACGTGCGCCAGCCCGAGCAGCCCGACCACGCCGACGGCGCCGGCGGGGGAGCCGAAGGCTGCCCACAGCGACTTGGCGTAGCCCGCGCGCAGCTCCCGGCCGCCGTCGTACATCCGGCAGGTCGCCACGCCGCTGCCCTCCGCGACCCCGCCGCGCCCGCCGACGGCCTTGAGCGCGCGGAGCAGGGCGAGGTCCTCGAGCACCTCGCCGCGGACGGCGGCGTGCCCGCCCAGCCGGCGGTACGCGCCGGCGTCGACGGCCAGGAGCTGTCCGTTCGCGGCGCCGAGCGAGGGCCGCGCCGAGGTCTCGGCGAGCCCCAGCGGCAGGGTGCTCATCCAGGACCACTGCAGCAGCGGCTGCACGAGCCGCTCGGCCGTCCCCTCCGTCAGCTGCCGCGGGTAGGGGCAGACCAGGTCGAGGCCGGCGTCGCGGAGCAGGGCCACCGTGGCGGTGAGGGCGTACGGGGCCAGCCGCACGTCGGCGTCGACGAACACCAGCACCCCGACCTCCCCGACCTCCCCGGCCTCCCCGGCGTGCCGGGCCAGCTGGTGGCACGCCCACGGCTTGCCGAGCCACCCGGTCGGCAGCGGCGACCCGGCGACCACCTCGACCCGGGCGTCGCGCGCGGCGAGGTCGGCGAGCAGCCGGCCGGTGCCGTCGGTCGACGCGTCGTCGAGCACGACCAGCCGCGCCGGTCCGGGGTAGCGGTCCAGCGCGGTGAGCAGCGCCGCCACGCACCCGGTGACGTGCTCCTCCTCGTCGCGCACCGGCAGCAGCACGCAGACCGGCTCCGGCGCCGGGTCCGCGGTGCGGTCGGGCGTCCGCACGCGGCGCAGGTTGTCGACGGTCAGCGCCAGCGACGCGACGGCGAGCGCGGTGCCGACCCGCACCGTCACCCCCCGCACCGCCGCCCCTGCCGTACGCCCGGGCCTCACCGGCGCCGCTCGCGCACCAGCGCGACGACCAGCGGCCACGCCACCAGGCCCATCAGCACGGCCCCGACCAGCGCGACCGGCGGGCGCCCGAAGAACACCGCGTGGGCCAGCACGGAGGAGAAGTACGTCCACAGGTAGATCGTGAGCGGCACCGCGTCGGGCGCCGCGCCACGCGCGTCGTGGCCGCGGCCGGTGCCGCGCGGCACGAGCCGGTCCAGCAGCGCGACCACGACCAGCGAGACCACCAGCCACCCGGCGAAGTTGGTCAGCGGGATGCCCTCCACGCCGGGCAGCGCCGGCGTCGGGTCCTCCCACGCCCAGTGGCCCGCGTCGACCATCTGCGGGTCGAGGAAGACGTCCCAGGCGGTCAGGGCGCAGGCCCCGACCACCGCAGTCGCCACCCGGCCGCGGGCCCCGACCAGTCGGCGGGCCACGGCCAGCGCCGGCCACGCCATCATCACCCAGGCCAGCGGCACCAGCACGGGGACGTCGGCGACCTCGGCGCCGAGCGTCCCGGTGTAGTCGTAGTCGCCGAACGGCAAGCCCGTGCGCACCCCGACCGCCTCCGCGACCAGCCCGACCCCGCCGGCCCCGGCGAGCACGGACGCGGCGACCGCCGGCCCGAAGCGCACCGCCGCGTCGGCGACCGCGGCCGCCGAGAACAGCACCACGCTGGCCACGGTGAGGCCGAGCGTGCCGCCGCCGGTGAGCGGGAAGGCGATCTGGACCAGGACGCCGGCCGCGGCCAGCACCCACGGCACCGCCCGCGGCGGCTGGGGCGGCAGCGGTCGGGTCGCGATCGTGTGGGGGGCCCGGCTCGACGCGCTCACGGGGTCTGCCCCCCGAGCGTGCCGCGCACGTCGAGCACGGCGAGGCGGGTGAACAGCTCCTCGGCGTACCAGCGCTCGGGCTGGGTCCGGGCGATCGCGTCGCGGTGCGCGGCGTCGCGGTAGGCGTAGGCCACCACGTCGGCCGAGGAGCGCCACAGCGAGAACGTGCCCTGCAGGCCGACGGGGGCCTCGCCCACGCCGAGCGCGAGCCGCAGTCCGTCGGCCGCGTGCAGGCCGGTGACCACCGGGGGCACCGCCCGCCAGAAGGACAGCGCCCGGGTCGGTCGGAGCCGGGCGCGGGTGATCGCGGCGACCGGTCCGTCCCAGCCGGGACGCGGCACGGCCTCGAAGGGCTGCCGGCCCGACCACAGCCCCCGGGCGGTCAGCGGCGACATCCGCACCCGCAGCTCCTCGGTCGACCCGGTCCGCCAGGCGCGGGCGACGCGGCCGGCGTCGCCGGCGTCCGCCGCCGCCTCGTCGTCCCACACGGTCAGCAGCGCCCACCGGTGCGGGTCGGCGTCGCGCGGGGTGAAGGTGCGCGCCGAACCGGTGCCGAGCAGCTTGGCGAAGCGCAGGCCGGGCGTGCCCCGCAGCGCGCGGCGGCCGGTGGCCATCCGGCCCAGCGCGGGCAGCACCCGCGGCGTGCCCCAGACGTGCAGGTCGACGACGCTCACGCCCGGCCACCGCCGTCGGTCCGGGGGCTGCGCGCGACGCGCTCCTCGAGCGCCCGGGTGGCCAGCCAACCGAGCAGCAGGAACGTGTGCAGCACGAAGAGCCACAGCCCGACGGCCACGACGCCCCCGGCGACGCCGAGCCCGCCGTACGGGACCCCGACGTCGACCGGGAGCGAGAGGAAGAGCTGGAAGCCGTGCAGGAAGCCGGCCAGGAACGCGCCGGTGGCCATCCCGCCGAGGACCGCGACCCAGGTGCGCGGCGGGTCGGGCAGGATCACCCGGAACGACCAGGCGAGCAGCACGGCCAGGACGAGCCACAGCAGGGTGAAGCCGACCACGACGCGCAGCACCAAGTCGCCGGCGCCGCCGCCGCCGCCCTCGGGCGCCAGCGGGACGAGCAGGTCGCCGACCAGCAGCAGCGGCCACGCGAGGGCGGGCAGCACGAGCGCCGGCGCCAGCGCGAGCACGCGCGCCCGCCACGCCGGGAACCGCGGCGGGTCCGGGTCCGGCACGAGCGCGGTGGCGGCGCGGCGCAGCCCCTCGCCGTAGAACGACGCCGGGAACAGCACCACCACCGCGCCGAGGAGGCCGAGGTGCGTGCCGGCGGCGACCAGGGCGTCGTACGCCGGCCGCCCGCCCATGTCCGGCGGGACCAGGACCCGCAGCCGCGCCCACCGCTCCTCGGCTCCGTCCGCGCCGGTGCCCCACGAGGTCGTCCACAGCACGAGCAGCAGCCAGGCCACGACCGCGATCCCGGCGTAGTAGGTCAGCGTGGCCGAGGCGCCGGCCAGGTCCCGGCCGGACAGCCCACGCCCGGTGCCCGCGACCAGGGCGCGGCCCTCGGCGACGGCGGTGCGCGTCACACCCACGCGGGTCCCCGGACGTTGCGCGGGTGGGGGAGGCTGGGCGTCATGCGGGAGCTCACGTACGTCGCGATGCTGGTGTTCGTGCTGGTGGCGACGCTGCCGCTCGAGCTGCTGCTCGGGATCCGGGTGTACGCCCGGGCCCGCCGGCTCGCGCTGGTGCTCCTCTGCGCCGGCCTGCCTTTCGCGCTCTGGGACGTGGCGGCCACCCGCGCCGGGCACTGGCGGTTCGACACCACGCAGACCCTCGGCGTCGTGCTGCCGGGGGGCCTGCCGCTGGAGGAGTGGATGTTCTTCGTGGTCGTGCCGCTGGCCTCGGTCATGACGCTCGAGGCCGTGCGCGCGGTGCGCGGCTGGACGGTCGGCGACGAGCCGGCGCAGGACGGGCAGGGGGAGGGCCGGTGACGTACACCGCTGCCGCCCTGCTCGGCGTCGCCGTCACGGTCGTGCTCGACCTGGTGGTGCTGCGGACCCGGCTGCTGACCCGCAAGGCCTTCTGGGCGTCGTACGCGATCGTCGTCGTCTTCCAGCTGCTCACCAACGAGTGGCTGACCTCGCGCGGGGTGGTGCTGTACGACGAGGCCGCGATCTGGGGCCCGCGGATCGGGCACGCGCCGGTCGAGGACCTCCTCTTCGGCTTCGGGCTGGTCGTGCAGTCGATGGTGTGGTGGGTCTGGTGGGGTCGGCGCGGCGTGCAGCCCGTGCCGGGACCGGGGCCCTCGCCGGCGCTGCGCAGGCTCGCCGGGAGGCTCGGTGGCGGGCGGGTCACGCGGCCCGCCACGCGCAGGCCGAGCTGAGGTCGTCGAGCGCCGAGCGCGAGCCGTCGTCCAGCGGCAGGGTGGACAGGTCGGCCGCCGCGGCGGTGACCAGCTCGGTGATCCGGGCCTCGACCCGGGCCAGCGCCCCGCTGTCGACGAGGACCTCGCGGACCTCGGCGAGGCCGTCGACGTCGACCTCCGGGTCGCCGAGGTGGCGGCCCAGGGCGGCGCGCTGGCCGGGGGTGGCGGCCTCCTCGGCCCAGGCCACCAGGAGCGTCCGCTTGCCCTCGCGCACGTCGTCGACGACCGGCTTCCCGGTCACCGCGGGGTCGCCGAACACGCCCAGCACGTCGTCGCGCAGCTGGAACGCCTCGCCGACGGCCAGGCCGAAGGAGGCCAGGGCGTCGAGCACCTCGGGGCAGGCACCGGCCAGGGTGGCGCCGAGGGCCAGCGGGTGCTCGACGGTGTACTTCGCGCTCTTGTAGCGCAGCACCCGCACCGAGGTGGCCGCCGAGCTGACGGCGCGGGAGTGGGAGAGGACGTCGAGGTACTGCCCGGCGAGCACCTGGTCGCGCATCCGCGACCACACCGCGCGGGCGGCCGGGCCCTCGTCACCGGCGCGGGCGACCGCCTCGGCCGCGAGGTCGTCGGACCAGGTCAGGCACAGGTCGCCGACGAGCACCGCGACCGCGCTGCCGTACGCCTCGGGGTCGCCGCCGAGGCCCGCCGCGGCGTGGCGGTCGGCGAAGGTGCGGTGCACCGTCGGCAGGCCGCGGCGGTCGTCGCTGCGGTCCATCAGGTCGTCGTGGACCAGGGCCGCGAGGTGGAAGAGCTCGAGCGCCGCGGCGGCCTCGACGGCGCCGTCGACGAGGTCCCCGCCGGTGGCCGCGCGGGCGCCCCACAAGCAGAAGGCGGCGCGCAGCCGCTTGCCCCCGCTGACCGCGCCGTCCAGGACGTCGACCAGCGGGCCCAGCTCGGGACCGACCTCGGCCAGCACCCGAGCCCTCCCGGCGACGTGGGAGCACAGCAGCGCGTCGACGGCCGCCATGGCGGCGGGGTCGAGGTCGCGCGGCCGGACGGCCGCACCGGGACGGGGCACCCCTGAACGCTACGCAGCCGCACGAGGCCCACCCCCACCCTCGCAGGTATGTCTGCGGCCCCTAGCGTCGCGGGATGGACGGTCCGGCACCCCGGTCACTGCGGGTCGGGACCGCCAACGCGGCCTCCGGCCGCGGCGCCGGGGGACGTCCGGACCTCGAGGCGTGGGCGGCCGACGCCGCCCGGCTCGACGTCGACGTGCTCGGCGTGCAGGAGGTCGACCACCTGCTGCCCCGCAGCGGCGGGATCGACCAGACCTCGGTCGTGGCGGCGGCCTGCGCCGGTGACGGGCCGCCGTGGACGTCCCGCTTCGCCGCCGCCGTGCTCGGCACGCCCGGCCCCGCGCGGGCCTTCCGCCCCGCGACGGGCGCCGCGCACGAGGTCGGCGAGCCGGCGTACGGGGTGGCCCTGCTCTCCCGGCACCCGGTCACCGCCTGGTCCGCGCTGCGGATGCGGCCCTCCCGCGCGGCGCTGCCCCTGCCCGACCCGGCCGGCGGCCTGCAGTGGGCGCCCGACGAGCAGCGCGTCGCCCTGGCCGGGGTCGTCGCGGCGCCCGGCGGCCCGGTGACCGTGGTCGTCACCCACCTCTCCTTCGCGCCGCACCGCGCTGCCGGGCAGCTGCGTGAGCTGCGCCGCTGGGCCGCCGACCTCCCGCGGCCGCTGGTCCTGCTCGGCGACCTCAACCTGCCGGGCGGGGTGCCGGCGGCGCTGACCGGGTGGACGCCCCTGGCCCGCGCCGCGACCTTCCCCGCCGCCGCGCCGCGCGTCCAGCTCGACCACGTCCTGCTCGACGCGGGCGCGAGCGGCGGGACCGGCGCGACCGGCGTACCGGGGGAGGGCGACGGCCAGCCGGGGCGCACGCACGTCCTCGGCGGCAGCGACCACCGCGCCCTGACCGCCTCCCTCCGCCGAGATGACGCTCGCGGACAGCCGAGATGACGCTCGCGGCGCGTCGAGATGACGGTTCCGGCGCCGTCCTCCGGACGCACGACGCCCCCGGGTCCGAGGAGGACGCGGGGGCGTAGGTCGGGCCGGTCCGGTGATCCATCACCCGGGCCTGACGGCCGGCGTGGACCGGCACTTGAGCGACCGCGCAGATGATCGTTCATCGGCGGGCTGGTGATGACAGTACGTCTGGTCAGAGGGGTGGGGCAGGGTCTTCCGACCCTCAGCCAGACGGTCCCGGGTCCCGTACGGTGCCGCCCCGTCCCCTCGCCGGGTGTATCGGTGGCCCCGGGGCCCGCGCCTAGCGTCGACGGTCCGGCTGCGCGGGACCGCGCGGCCGGGACGAGCACCACGCGGAGGAGAGACGACGATGAGAGCAGTGACCTGGCAGGGAGTGCGCGACGTACGGGTGGAGGACGTGCCCGACCCGAGGATCGAGCTGCCCACGGACGCGATCGTCAAGATCACCTCGACCGGGGTGTGCGGCTCCGACCTGCACCTCTACGAGACGCTGGCGCCGTTCATGGGCCAGGGCAACGTCCTGGGCCACGAGCCGATGGGCGTCGTCGAGGAGCTCGGCTCCGAGCCCGGCGACCTGCGGGTCGGCGACCGGGTCGTGCTGCCGTTCCAGATCTCGTGCGGCAGCTGCTGGATGTGCGACCGCGGGCTGCAGACGCAGTGCGAGACCACCCAGGTGCGCGAGCAGGGCACGGGCGCGGCGCTCTACGGCTTCTCCAAGCTGTACGGCGAGGTGGCCGGCGGCCAGGCCGAGTACCTGCGCGCCCCGCTGGCCTCGGCGAACGCGATGGTCGTGCCCGAGGGCCCGCCGGACGCGCGCTTCCTCTACCTCTCCGACGTGCTGCCCACCGCGTGGCAGGCCGTCGAGTACGCCGGTGTCCCCGACGGCGGGACCCTGGTCGTGATGGGGGCCGGCCCGATCGGCGACATGGCCACCCGGATCGCGCTGCACCGCGGCCACCGTGTGATCACCGTCGACCTCGTGCCCGAGCGGCTGGCCCGGGTCCGCGCCCGCGGCGCGGAGACGATCGACCTGCGCGAGGTCGACGACCTCGGCGAAGCCGTGCGCGAGATGACCGCCGGTCGCGGCGGCGACTCCGTGATCGACGCCGTCGGCATGGAGGCCCACGGCTCGCCCGCGGCCAAGGCCGTCCAGCGCCTGGTCGGCTTCCTGCCCGAGGCCGTGTCCGCGCCGATCATGAAGACCGCCGGGGTGGACCGGCTCGCGGCGCTGCACGCCTCGTTCGACGTCGTACGCCGGGGCGGGACCGTCTCGGTGATCGGCGTCTACGGCGGCGCCGCCGACCCGATGCCGATGGTGCAGATGTTCGACAAGCAGGTCCAGCTGCGGATGGGGCAGGCCAACGTGCGCCACTGGGCGCCCGACATCCTGCCGCTGCTCACCGACGACGACCCGCTGGGCGTGGACGACTTCGCCACGCACGTCGTCCCGCTCGAGGACGCGGCCCACGGCTACGAGATCTTCCAGAAGAAGCAGGACGGCGCCTGCAAGGTCGTCCTCCGCCCCTGACCTGCGACGACCCGGCCAGCGGGGCACCGCCGGGGGCCTCCCGCGGGGTGGTTCCGGGGCCTGATCCACAACAAGTTGTCCCGGGACGTGGCATCGGGCGTCAAGGTTGGTAGTGTCGCCCGTGCATGAGGTGCAAAGTTCCAGCTGGTCTGACGCCTGCGGAGTTTGTGATCCAACGGCGTTTCTGCTTCGTGGTCCTCCACGGGTCGGAGCGACGTGTCACCCGCATCTGATGCGGGCCGCCGAAGTGGCGGCTCTCGCCCCGACTAAGGAGTATCGAGCATATGGCTCAGGGCACCGTGAAGTGGTTCAACGCCGAGAAGGGTTTCGGCTTCATTGCGCAGGAGGACGGCGGCGACGACGTCTTCGTGCACTACTCGGCGATTCAGACCCAGGGCTACAAGTCCCTGGACGAGAACCAGCGCGTCGAGTTCGACGTCACCCAGGGCCCCAAGGGCCCGCAGGCGGAGAACGTCCGCCCCGTCTGACGACGACTCGACCCCAGGTCGACACGAGGCCCCACCCTTCGGGTGGGGCCTCGTGCCATTTCACCCGCCCGCCGGACCGGTGACGACGGATCCAGTGGTCCGGACCGGGACCAACCTCCTGGATCGGGGTGCCGGTCTGCTCCAGGCGCCGTGTTGTGCAGGCAGGGGCGATGTTTGGCCGTACGGTGGTGAGGAAGGTTTCAACTACCGCGGCCGTGCGAGGGGGGGTCAGACGTGTACGACCAGTTCGACGTGACGCTCGAGGACGTCGACCTCCTTGGTGAGGTCGAACTCACGACCAACCTGATCATCGCGGCCAGCGAGTCCGAGGAGCACCTCTCGACCGCCGAGATCGACGCCATCCTGGGTGTCGAGCCGGAGGACGACGACCCCGACGCCTGACCGGCGGTCCCTCGTGGACGTCCGCCCCATACCCCCTCGGGGTACAGTGGAGGCATGGACGAGCACCAGCACGGCTATCTCCACGACAAGGACGCCTTCCTCAAGCGGCTCCGCCGCATCGAGGGGCAGGCCCGCGGCCTGCAGCGCATGGTCGAGGAGGAGAAGTACTGCATCGACGTGCTGACCCAGGTCGCGGCGATGACCAGCGCGCTCGAGGCGTTCTCCCTCGGCCTGCTCTCCGAGCACCTCCACCACTGCGTCGTCGACGCCGCCCGCGCCGGTGACGACGACGCGGCGCGCGCGAAGGTCGACGAGGCCGTCGCCGCCATCACCCGGCTCGTGAAGTCCTGACCCGCCCGGCCCCCACCAGCCGTACGACCCCCGAGGAGCACCAGATGACCCGCACCAGCGAGTGGACCGTCGCCGGTATGACCTGCGAGCACTGCGTCGCCTCGGTCACCGAGGAGATCTCCGAGATCGCGACCGTCACCGACGTCGCCGTCACCCTCGACGGCGGCCGCGTCGTCGTCACCAGCGAGGCCCCGCTCGAGCGGTCGCAGGTCGAGCAGGCCGTGACCGAGGCCGGGTACGTCCTGGGATGACGACGACCGACCCCGCCCTCGACCCCGAGGTCGAGCTGGCCATCACCGGGATGACCTGCGCCTCGTGCGCGCACCGGATCGAGCGCAAGCTGACGAAGCTCGACGGGGTCGAGGCGACGGTCAACTACGCGACCGAGAAGGCCACCGTGCGCCACCGCGCCGACGTCAGCCCGCAGCTGCTGCTCGACACCGTGGCCGCCGCGGGCTACGCGGCGACGCTGCCGCCGCCGCCCGGTGAGCCGGACGGTACGGACGCCGCCGCCGATGCCGAGCTGGTCCTGCTCCGGCGCCGGCTGACCGTGGCCTCCGTGCTCGCGCTGCCGGTCGTGGTGATGGCGATGGTGCCGCCCGCCCAGCTCCCCGGCTGGCAGTGGCTCTCGCTGGTCCTCGCGGCGCCGGTCGTCACCTGGGCCGCCTGGCCCTTCCACCGCGCCGCGGCCGTCAACGCCCGCCACGGCGCCGCCACGATGGACACCCTGGTCTCCGTCGGCGTGCTCGCCGCGACCCTCTGGTCGCTGGTCGCCCTGACCGTCGGCTCCGCCGGGGAGATCGGGATGACCCACGGCTTCTCGGTGACCGCCGCCGGCTCGGACGGGCTGGGCAACGTCTACCTGGAGGTCGCCACCGCCG
The DNA here is from genome assembly GCF_902506435.1 of Nocardioides sp. AX2bis. Classification (GTDB taxonomy): domain Bacteria; phylum Actinomycetota; class Actinomycetes; order Propionibacteriales; family Nocardioidaceae; genus Nocardioides. Next base: position 429,796 of record NZ_LR733215.1, read on the forward strand.
TCACCGCGTTCCTGCTCGCCGGGCGCTACGTCGAGAAGCGCGCCAAGCGCCGGGCCGGGGCCGCCCTGCGCGCCCTGCTCGACCTCGGCGCGAAGGACGTCGCCGTCCTCGACGAGCACGACGTCGAGCAGCGGGTCCCCACCGACAGGCTCGTGCCCGGCACCCGCTTCGTGGTGCGCCCCGGCGAGAAGGTCGCCACCGACGGGGAGGTCGTCGAGGGCCGGTCCGCGGTCGACGCCTCCCTGGTCACCGGCGAGCCGGTGCCGCTCGAGGTGGTCCCCGGCGACGCCGTGGTCGGCGGCACGATCAGCACCAGCGGCCGGCTGGTCGTCCGCGCCACCCGGGTCGGCGCCGACACCCAGCTGGCGCAGATGGCCCGGCTCGTCGAGCAGGCGCAGTCCGGCAAGGCCGACGCGCAGCGCCTGGCGGACCGCGTCGCCGGCGTCTTCGTGCCCGCCGTGCTGGTGCTGGCCGTGCTCACCCTGGCCGGGTGGCTGCTCCTCGGCGGGAGCGCCACCGAGGCCGCGACCGCGGCCGTCGCGGTGCTGATCATCGCCTGCCCCTGCGCGCTGGGGCTGGCCACGCCGACCGCGCTGCTCGTCGGCACCGGCCGCGGCGCCCAGCTCGGCATCCTGATCCGCGGCCCCGAGGTCCTCGAGAGCACCCGCCGGGTCGACACCGTCGTCCTCGACAAGACCGGCACCGTCACCACCGGCGTGATGAGCCTGGTCGACGTCGTCGCCGCGCCGGGGGAGCGGGTCGAGGACGTACGCCGGCTCGCCGCGGCCGTCGAGGCCGCCTCCGAGCACCCGGTCGCCCGGGCGATCGCCTCCCCGCTCCCGGTGGTCGGGGAGCGTGCGCCGCTCCCGCCGGTCACCGCCTTCACCAACCTCGAGGGACTCGGCGTCGAGGGCACGGTCGAGGGCCGGGCCGTCGTCGTCGGCCGGCCCCGGCTGCTCGTCGAGCGCGGGGCGGACCTCCCCGACGCGCTGGTGACCGCGGTCGAGGAGGCGGAGGCGGCCGGGCGTACGGCCGTCGTCGTCGCCTGGGACGGCACCGCCCGCGGCGTGCTCGTGGTGGCCGACACCGTCAAGGACGGTGCCGCCGAGGCGGTGGCCTCCCTGCGCGACCTCGGCCTGCGCCCGATGCTGCTGACCGGCGACAACACCCGCGCCGCGCACGCCGTGGCCGCCGAGGTCGGGATCGAGCCCGGCCCCGACGGCGCAGGGGTCGTCGCCGAGGTGCTGCCGGCCGAGAAGCTCGCCGCGGTGCGCCGCCTGCAGGAGCAGGGCCGGGTCGTGGCGATGGTCGGCGACGGCGTCAACGACGCCGCCGCGCTGGCGCAGGCCGACCTCGGGATCGCCCTCGGCACCGGCACCGACGTCGCCATCGAGGCCGCCGACCTCACGCTGGTGCGCGGCGACCTGCGCCTGGCGGCCGACGCCGTACGCCTCTCGCGTCGCACCCTGGCCACCATCCGGGGCAACCTGTTCTGGGCCTTCGCCTACAACGTCGCCGCCCTGCCGGTGGCCGCCGCCGGGCTGCTCAACCCGATGATCGCGGGCCTGGCGATGGCGCTGTCCTCGGTGTTCGTGGTCACCAACAGCCTGCGGCTGCGCCGCTTCCGCTGACCGGCCGCACGGCCCGCACGGCCCGCACGGCCCGTACGGCCCGCCCGCCCCGCCGACCCCGCTCAGCAGGTCGCGAACAGGACCGGCCCGGACGACAGGTCGGAGAGGACGCGCGCGTCCTCGGTCGGCTCGAGCTCCATCGTCACGACCCGCCCCTCGGCCACGGTGGAGCCGAGACTGAACCGGTCGGCGAAGTCGCCGCCCTGCCCGGGGGCCGGCCCGGAGGCCAGCGTCGCGCGGGTGTCGGCGTTCTCGCGGGCCTGGTCGTCGCTCTCGAACGCCAGCGCCGCGGTCGCCCCGCCACCGGGCTGCACCGCCAGGCCGAAGCCGGCCAGCGGATCGACCGGTCCGGCGGCGGCGAGCAGCGTGCGGGCCTGCTCCTGGGCCGCCTGGTCGGCGGAGGCCATCGCCAGCGACGAGCAGGCGACCGCGCTGTCGAAGACCGCGGCGGACAGCGGTGGGCCGGCGTCGGCCAGCGTGCCGACCACGTCGGCCACGCCCTGCCCGGGGTCGGGCGGCTCGGTGTCGACGGCCCGCTGCAGGTAGGCCGAGGCGTCGCTGGAGCGGACGACGAGCTCCTCGGCGTCGACCGCCACGAAGGACAGCTCGGGGGAGAGCTGACCGAGCCCGGCGAGCACGTCCGGGCCGCCGCGCCACACGCCGGTCTCGTCCTCGGGCGGCGTGAAGCCGGCCTGGCGCAGCCGGTCCTCGACCAGCGTGGCCGCGGACTCGTCGGCCAGCCCCATCGTGACCAGCGCGCCCTGCTCGCCCTGGCTGAACAGCTCCCACGACAGGGTCGCGGGGGAGAAGCCGAGCGCGGCCTGCGAGGTCACCGCGGACTCGCCCAGCGCCGTGGTGGTCGACAGGTCGGCGTCGAAGGCGGCGTCGAGCAGCTCCTCGACGTCACCGGTCGACGGGTTGGTCGGGGGGTCGAGGTCGAGCTCCTCGCGCACCCCGGCCCAGTCGGTCCACGAGAAGCGCACGGCGTCCGCCGGGGCCATCGCGACCGCCGCCTCGAGCTCGGAGCCGGGCCCGACCCCGGGCAGGCCCGAGAGCCCGGGCACGTCGGCGAGCCGGGGGAGCGTCCCGCGTACCGAGCCCACCACGACGGCGACCGCCGTGAGCGCCACGAGCACGCCGAGGACCAGCAGCAGCCGCGCGCGGCCGAGCTCGTCCCCCACGTTCGCCTCCTGGTCACCCGGAGGTGTGAGACTAGCCCCATGGTCAGCACGCCCCCCCGCGCCGTCCTCGCCGCCGGGGTCGTGACGTTCCGCCCGGGTCGTCAGGTGCTGGTGGTCCACCGCCCGCGCTACGACGACTGGTCCTTCCCCAAGGGCAAGGTCGACCCGGGCGAGCACGTCGCCGCCACCGCGGTCCGCGAGGCCTGGGAGGAGACCGGGCTCCACGTCCGTCTCGGCCCGCAGCTGGCCGATCAGCGCTACTCCATCGCCGGCGGTCGCGCGAAGGTCGTGTCGTACTGGACCGGGCGCGCCGTGGGGGACGACGACGTGGCGACCTACGCCGCCAACCGGGAGATCGACGAGGTCGCCTGGGTCGACCTCGACAAGGCCGAGGGGCTGCTGACCTACGCCCACGACCGCACGACGCTGGCCGAGGCGGCCGGCGTGCGGCGGCGCACCACCCCGATCGTGGTGCTCCGCCACGGCAAGGCGCGCTCCCGCAAGGCCTGGCGCAAGGACGACCGCCAGCGCCCCCTGCTCGCGCTGGGCACCCTGCAGGCCGAGCGCCTGGTCCCGGTCCTCTCGGCCTACGCCGTGACCCGCGTCGTCACCTCCTCCAGCACCCGCTGCGTGCAGACCGTCACCCCGTTCGTCGACACCACCGGCTGGGAGCTCGAGGCCACCGACGCCCTAAGCGAGGAGGACCACACCAAGGGCTCCGTACGCCGGGTGGTCGCCGCCGCGCGCGAGGCCGCGGCCGAGGGCGTGGGGACCGTCCTCTGCTCCCACCGCCCGGTGCTGCCGCAGCTGCTGCGCGAGCTCGGGCTCAAGGACCCGCAGCTCGCGCCCGGGCAGCTGCTGGTGGCCCACACCCGCAAGGGTGACGTCGTGGCCCACGAGGTCCAGAGCGTCGGGTGAGGGGGACCTCGTACCCCGCAGGCCGGGGTCGGTGGTCCCGATCTCGAGGTCGTTCACCCGCCGGACGTCCCACGTCCGTCGGCACGACCACCAACGGCCCGGGGGCGTTCACGCCGCGTTCACCGCCGACCCCCGATCGGGTCACCTCGCCTCTCTAGCGTCTGCGGCGTCCGAGACACCAAGCCTCATCCCCTTTCAGGAGTCACGAAGTGACGATCACTTCCCTGCGCCGCGCCGTCCTTCCCGGCGTCGCCACGCTCGCGCTCGCCCTCTCGGGCTGTGCCGCGTCCAACGAGACCGACACCGCGACCGGTGGCGGTAGCGACACCGAGGCCGCCGAGCTGTCCGGCCAGTACACGATCGGTGGCGCCTCGTCCCAGGAGGCCGCCCAGCTGGCCTGGACGACCGGGTTCACCGAGGTCGCCCCCGACGTCACCATGACCTACGAGCCCGTCGGCTCCGGCGGTGGCCGCGAGAGCTTCATCTCCGGCGCCTACATCGTGGCCGGGTCCGACGCCTACCTCACCGACGACGAGGGCGAGCTGTCCGACGCCACCGAGCGCTGCTCGGGCGAGGCCCCCATCGAGGTGCCCAACTACGTCAGCCCGATCGCGATCATCTTCAACGTCGACGGCGTCGACGAGCTGAACCTGACCCCGGACACCCTCGGCGCGATCTTCGCCGGCGAGATCACCGAGTGGGACGACGCGGCCATCGCCGAGGAGAACCCCGACGCCGACCTGCCGAGCGCGCCGATCAACGCGGTGCACCGCTCCGACGAGTCCGGCACCACCGAGAACTTCACCAACTACCTCGACGTCGCCGCGTCGGACTCGTGGACCGGGGGCGTCGTCGAGACGTGGCCCAACGAGTTCGGCGGCGAGGGCGCCCAGGGCACCTCCGGCGTCGTCTCCGCGGTCACCGACGGCCAGAACGCGATCGGCTACGCCGACGCCAGCCAGGCCGGCGACCTCGGCACCGCCAACATCCAGGTCGGCGAGGAGTTCGTCGCCCCGACCCCGGAGGCGGCCGCCAACATCCTCGCGGTCTCCCCGCTGGCGGAGTCGGCCGAGGAGAACCAGCTGATCTACGACCTCGACTACCTCACCGAGGAGGCCGACGCGTACCCGATCGTGCTGACCTCCTACATGATCGCCTGCCCGACCTACGAGGACGCCGCCGAGGCCGAGGTGGCCAAGGCCTACCTCGACTACGTGCTGTCGCCCGAGGGCCAGGAGCAGGGCGCGAACGAGGCCGGCGCGGCCCCGCTCGAGTCCGGCCTGCAGGAGGACGCCCTGGCGATCGTGGACACGATCACCGCCGGCAGCTGACACCACGCCCGACCCCGCGAGGGTCCCGCTCCCGCCGTCCCGGCGGCCGGGACCCTCGCGGTGCGTCACCGCCCGGGAGGGCGGTGGCAGGATCAGCACCCAGCACGTGACAGCACCACCGACCAGCACCACCGACCAGCACCGACCAGGGGGCCAGGTGTCCACCACCGAGACCGAGCGCACGCCACCTCGCGAGCCCGAGGCTCCGCGCGGCGTCTCGCGCCGCGGCGACACGATCTTCGCCGGGCTCGCGAAGGGCTCCGGCCTGTTCATCATGCTGGCGCTCGCCGGCGTGGCGCTCTTCCTCGTCCTGCAGAGCCTCCCGGCGATCGGGGCCTCGGGCGAGAACGCCTACGGCGCCGACAACATCGTCCTCTACATCTGGCCGCTGCTCTTCGGCACCGTGCTGGCCGCGATCATCGCCCTGGTGATCGCCACGCCGCTGGCCATCGGCGTCGCGCTGGTGATCAGCGTGTACGCCCCGCGCCGGATCGCCCGGCTGCTCGGCTACCTCATCGACCTGCTCGCCGCCGTGCCCAGCGTGGTCTACGGCCTGTGGGGCCGCGAGACCCTGCAGAGCTGGGTCTTCCCGATCTACCAGTGGCTGGCCGACAACCTCGGCTGGATCCCGCTGTTCGCCGGCCCGGTGACCACCGGCCGTACGATCCTGACCGCCGGGATCGTGCTGGCCGTGATGGCGCTGCCGATCATCACCGCCCTGTGCCGCGAGGTCTTCGCCCAGACCCCCACGATGCACAAGGAGGCCGCGCTGGCCCTGGGGGCCACCCGCTGGGAGATGATCAAGATGGCGGTCTTCCCCTACTCCCGCTCCGGCGTCACCTCCGCGATCCTGCTCGGCCTGGGTCGCGCGCTCGGTGAGACGATGGCCGTCGCGCTGGTGCTCTCGGCCAGCGGCGTGATCACGATCAACCTGATCTCCTCGCAGAACCCCTCGACGATCGCGGCCAGCATCGCGCTGAACTACGCGAACGCCTCGGGCATCAAGACCAACGTCCTCATCGCCGGTGGCCTGGTCCTCTTCGTCGTCACCTTCGCCGTCAACTTCCTCGGACGCTGGCTCGCCGCCCGCGGCCAGGCCAAGGGGTAGCAACCATGGCTCAGACCACCCAGACCCGCCCGCCCGGTCCCGACGACACCGCGTCCGTCCCGCTGACCAAGCCGCAGCTGCCCGGCTGGGCGCCCGCGCTCGCCGCCGTCGTCGCCTTCGGTGCCGCCGCGCTCGTCGGACTCCTGCTCGGCTGGGGCGTCGTCGGCATCGTCGCCGTCGGCTGGATCCTCCTGCTGATCGGTCTCCCGGCCTGGTCGACGGCCGTCGAGGGCTCCCGCAAGGGCACCGACCGCCTGGTCGGCACCGTCGTGTGGTCCACCCTGGCCCTCGCGCTGCTGCCGCTGATCGCGGTGCTGTGGGAGGTCATCAGCCGCGGTGCGCCCGCGCTGAACGCCACCTTCTTCACCGCCTCGCAGTCCGGCGTGCTCGGCGCCGGCGGTGGGATCTACCACGCGATCATGGGCACCCTGATCGTCACGCTGATCGCCACCGTGATCTCCGTGCCGATCGGGATCATGGCGGCGATCTACCTGGTGGAGTACGGCAAGAAGAACCGCCTCTCGCAGGTGCTCACCTTCCTGATCGACGTCATGACCGGCATCCCCTCGATCGTGGCCGGTCTCTTCGCCCTGGCGCTGTTCACCCTGATCTTCGGCCCCGGCGTCCGGATGGCCGTCGGCGGCTCGATCGCGCTGAGCGTGCTGATGATCCCGATCGTGGTGCGCTCCACCGAGGAGATGCTCAAGCTGGTGCCCGACGAGCTGCGCGAGGGGGCGTACGCCCTCGGGGTGCCGAAGTGGCGCACCATCGTGAAGGTCGTCCTGCCGACCGCCCTGGGCGGCATCGTCACCGGCGCCACCCTGGCCGTGGCCCGCGTCGCCGGCGAGACCGCGCCGCTGCTGCTGATCGTCGGCACCTTCCGGGCCACCAACTTCAACCCCTTCGACGGTGCCATGGCGACCCTGCCGGTGCTGATCTTCTCCGAGGCCACCCGCGGCGGCCTGCAGGAGTACATCCCGTTCCAGCTCGAGCGCGCCTGGGGCGCGGCGCTCGTGCTGATCATCATCGTCATGGCGCTGAACCTGCTGGCCCGCGTGGTCGGCAGCTACTTCTCGCCCAAGACCGGCCGCTGACCGGCCCGACCTGCCACCGAGGACCTGAGGACCAATGGCCAAGAGCATCGACATCTCCGACGTCAACATCTACTACGGCGACTTCCTCGCCGTGCAGGGCGTCAACATGACCGTCAAGGCCCGCCAGGTGACCGCCTTCATCGGTCCCTCGGGCTGCGGCAAGTCGACCGTCCTGCGCACCCTGAACCGGATGCACGAGGTCATCCCCGGCGCCCGCGTCGAGGGCAAGGTCGTCGTCGACGGCCAGTCGCTCTACGACCCCAGCGTCGACCCGGTGGCCGTGCGCCGCCAGATCGGGATGGTCTTCCAGCGCCCCAACCCGTTCCCGACGATGTCGATCTACGACAACGTGCTGGCCGGCAACAAGCTCAACGCCAAGAAGATGAAGAAGGACGAAGCCGACTCGATCGTCGAGAAGTCGCTGAAGGGCGCCAACCTCTGGAACGAGGTCAAGGACCGCCTCGCCAAGCCCGGGATGGGCCTGTCCGGCGGCCAGCAGCAGCGCCTGTGCATCGCCCGCGCGATCGCCGTCGAGCCGCAGGTGCTGCTCATGGACGAGCCGTGCTCGGCGCTCGACCCGATCTCGACCTCGGCCATCGAGGACCTGATCCACGAGCTCAAGTCGGACTACACGATCGTGATCGTGACCCACAACATGCAGCAGGCCGCCCGCGTCTCCGACGAGACCGGCTTCTTCAACCTCAAGGCCACCGGCGAGCCCGGCCAGCTGGTCGAGTTCAACTCCACCACCAAGATGTTCTCCAACCCCGACGAGCCGGCCACCGAGGCCTACATCTCCGGCCGCTTCGGCTGATCCCGGCGGTCGCCGGGGACGCTGCCACACGTTCGTGTGGCTGAACGGCCCCGCGGCCCACACGAACGTACGGCAGCGCTGCCGGCTGTGGACGACCTCGGCGCCGGGCGGCCGAGGTCGGGCACGGTGGTCCGGTGCGGACGACCGACCACCGGGGGCTCGTACGCCCGGTGCCCCGCGACCTGCGAGGGCTGGAGGGGCCGACGCCGGAGCAGACCCGGGGCAGCGCCTGGCGACGGACCAGCCGCGGGCTCTACGTCCCGGCCGCCGTCGACGGCTCGGTGCCCGAGCAGCGGGTCGTCGAGGCCGCACCGCTGGTCCCGCGCGGCGGCGGCGTGACCGGCTGGGCGGCGGTGCGCTGGTGGACGGGGAGCCCGTGGTTCGACGGGACCACCGCGGCCGGCGGGGTCCGACCGGTGGCGGTCGTGACGCCCGAGGCCCGGGTACGTCCCCGGACCGGGGTCGTCGTCAGCGAGGAGCGGGTCGTCCCGGGGGACGTCGTCGAGGTGGACGGGGTCGCGGTGACGCGGCCGGCGTGCGCGGTCTCCTTCGAGGTGCGCCGCCGTACGACCGGGGTGGCCGAGGCCGTCGTCTGCCTCGACATGGCCTGCGGCACCGACGCCGTCTCGCTCGCCGAGCTGCGGGAGGTCGCAGCCTCCCAGGCCGGGTGGACCGGGGTCGGGCTGCTGAGGCTGGCCCTGGACCTGGCCGAGGAGAACAGCTGGTCACCGCAGGAGAGCCGGGCCCGGATGGCCTGGGTGCAGGCGGGGCTGCCCCGGCCCCGGTGCAACGCCCCGCTCTTCGACCTCGACGGTCGGCACCTCGGCACCCCCGACCTGCTGGACCCGGTGACCGGCGTCGTCGCCGAGTACGACGGCAGGGTCCACCTCGGTCGGCGGCTGCAGGACGTGCGACGTGAGGAGGTCTTCCGCGACCACGGTCTGGAGTACGTCACCACCCTGGCCGGGGACCGCGGCCCGCTGGGCTTCGTGGCGCGGCTCCGCCGGGCGTACGACCGGGCGACCGCAGCGCGTGACCGCGGCGAGGTGCGGGGCTGGTGCGCCGACCCGCCTGCGTGGTGGGTCGGCACCGGGACCGTGGCCCAGCGGCGGGCGCTCGGACCCGCGCAGCGGGCGAGGCTCCTGCGCTACCGCCGCTGACGCTGCCACACGTTCGTGTGGGCGTACGGCCCCTGCACCCACACGAACGTGAGGGAGCGTCGCGCTACAGCACCTCGAGGAAGAAGTGGGCGAGGAAGTAGCAGAGCGCGGCGGCGGTGGCGGCCATCGGGAAGGTCAGCACCCAGGCGGTGAGGATGGAGCGGGCGACGCCCCAGCGGACCGCCGAGAGGCGCTTCGTGGCGCCCACGCCCATCACCGCGGAGGTGATGGTGTGGGTGGTGGAGATGGGGGCCTCGTAGACGTAGGCGGTGGTGTAGAGCACCGTCGCCGCGACCGACTCGGCCGCGAAGCCCCGGGAGGGGTCGAGGGCGATGATGCGACGCCCGAGGGTGCGCATGATCCGCCAGCCGCCGGAGTAGGTGCCCAGCGAGATGGCCGCCGCGGCCGAGAAGATGACCCAGACCGGCAGGTCGTCGTCGGCGCCGACGTACCCGCCGGCGAGCAGGGCCAGGAAGATCACGCCCATCGTCTTCTGGGCGTCCTGGAGCCCGTGGCCCAGGGCCATCGCGGCGGCCGAGACGGTCTGCGCGACGCGGAAGCCGCGCTGAGCCTTGTGCGGGTTGGCCCGCTTGAAGAGCCACATGATCGCGATCATGACCGCGAAGGCCGCCCCGAAGGCGAACAGCGGCGAGAGCACCATCGGGATGAGCACCTTGTTGACCACGGTGTCCCAGTTGACGCCGACGCCGCCGGCGATCGCGGCGCCGCCGAGGCCGCCGATCAGGGCGTGGGAGGAGGACGAGGGCAGGCCGTAGTACCAGGTGATCATGTTCCAGGTGATCGCCCCGAGCAGGCCGGCCATCACGATCACCAGGGCGTGCACCGGGTCGGCGGCGAGCATGTCGTCGGGGAAGGTGATCACCTCGGCGACGGTCTGGGCGACCTTCTGGCCCAGGAACGCGCCGATGAAGTTCATCACCGCCGCCATCGCCAGCGCGATCCGCGGGGTCAGCGCCCGGGTCGAGACGGAGGTGGCGATCGCGTTGGCCGCGTCGTGGAAGCCGTTGGTGTAGTCGAAGACGAGGGCGACGACGACGACGGCGATGACGATCCCGAGGACCACCTCAGCCCTCCTTGACGGCGATCTGCTCCACGGTGTTCGCGACCGTCTCGAAGGCGTCGACGGCCGACTCGAGGGTCTCCGCGATGTCCTTGAGCTTGAGCACCTCGAGCGCCTTGAACTCGCCGGAGAACAGCCGCGCCATGATCCGGCGGTGGTTCTTGTCGCCGGCGTTCTCGAGGCGGTTGATCTCGATCCAGTAGTCGTCGAGCGACTGCATCGAGCGCAGCCGGGGCATCGCGGCCGCGGTCAGGTCGGCGCACTGCTGCAGCACCTCGACCTGGCCCAGCAGCTCGGCGGGCATCGCCTTCACGTGGTAGAGCAGGATCATGTCGACGACCTCCTCCATCTCGTCCATCACGTCGTCGAGCCCGGAGGCCAGCGCGTAGATGTCCTCGCGGTCGAAGGGCGTCACGAAGGTGCTGTTGACCTTGCGGACGATCGCGTGCGTCGTCTCGTCGGCGGCGTGCTCGGCCGCACGCATCCGCTCGGCCACGTCCTCCTTGTCCGCGGACTCGGAGAGCATCTCGGCGACCAGGGAGACCCCGACGACCAGGTGCTCGGCGGCCTCGGTGAAGAGGTCGTAGAACTCCGCGTTGACCGGACGAAGACGCAGACCCACGGGGAACTCCTGGTGACGGGTTGGCAAACGTCGACCAGCGTAGGGGGCGGCGCGCGCCCCCGCGAACCCAGTGGGGTCAGGCGCGCCGCCGCCGCTGGCTCTCGATCAGCTTCTCCTGCAGGTGCACGCCGCCGCCGTTGGGCGTCCAGGTCCCGTCGCGGTGCAGGTCCCACGCCGACGTGTCGTCGTCGAAGGCCAGCTCGAGCAGGTCGGTCACCGGCTGGCGGGACTCCTCGCCGGGCAGGCGTACGAGGACCTCGACGCGGCGGTCCAGGTTGCGGTGCATCATGTCGGCGGAGCCGATCCAGGCCTCGTGCTCGCCGCCGTTGGCGAACCAGAAGACGCGGCTGTGCTCGAGGAACCGGCCCAGCACCGAGCGGACCCGGATGTTCTCCGACAGCCCCGGGACGCCGGGACGCAGCGCGCAGATGCCGCGCACCAGCAGCTCCACCTCGACGCCCTCGCGGGAGGCCAGGTAGAGCGCGTCGATGATCGCCTCGTCGACGACCGAGTTGGCCTTGATCCGGATGTGCGCCTCGCGCCCGGCGCGGTGGTGCTCGATCTCGTGGTAGATCCGCTCGACCAGCCCGCTGCGCACCGAGTCCGGCGCGACGAGCAGCTCGGCGTACGTCGCGTTGCGCGACCAGCCGGACAGGTTGTTGAAGAGGTGGGCGACGTCCTCGGCGATGGCGGTGTTGGTGGTGATCAGGCCGAGGTCCTCGTACATCCGCGAGGTCTTCGGGTTGTAGTTGCCGGTGCCGAGGTGGACGTAGCGGCGGATGCCGTCGGGCTCGTCGCGCACGACCAGCGCCAGCTTGCAGTGCGTCTTGAGGCCGACCTGGCCGTACACGACGTGGCAGCCGGCCTGCTCGAGCTTGCGGGCCCAGCGGATGTTGGCGTGCTCGTCGAAGCGGGCCTTGATCTCGACCAGGACCAGCACCTGCTTGCCGACCTCGGCGGCGTCGATGAGGGCGTCGATGATCGGGGAGTCGCCGGAGGTGCGGTAGAGCGTCTGCTTGATCGCCAGCACGTGCGGGTCGGCGGCGGCCTGCTCGATGAAGCGCTGCACGCTCGTGGCGAAGGAGTCGTACGGGTGGTGCAGCAGCACGTCGTGGCGGCGCGCGGCCTTGAACACGTCGACCGGCGCGGCCGACTCGACCTCGGCCAGGAACGAGTGCGTGGTCGGCACGAACGCCGGGAACTTCAGCTCCTCGCGCCGGAGGTCGGCGATCCCGTGCAGCCCGCGCAGGTCGAGCGGGCCGGGCAGCTTGAAGACCTCGTCCGTCGTGACCTCGAGCTCGCCCATCAGCAGCTCGAGCACCGCGTTGCTGATCGACTCCTCGACCTCCAGGCGCACCGGCGGGCCGAACCGGCGGCGCAGCAGCTCCTTCTCGAGCGCGGCGAGCAGGTTCTCGGCGTCGTCCTCCTCGACCTCGAGGTCCTCGTTGCGGGTGACCCGGAAGGTGTGGGTCTCCACGACCTCGAGACCGGGGAAGAGCCGCTTGAGGTGGGCGCCGATGACGTCCTCCAGCGGCACGAACCGGGCGTTGCCCAACGGGACGAACCGCTCGAAGATCGGCGGCACCTTGACCCGGGCGAAGTGCGTCTTGTCGGCCTTCTGGTCGCGCAGCACGACCGCGAGGTTCAGCGACAGCCCGGAGATGTACGGGAACGGGTGCGCGGGGTCGACGGCCAGCGGCGTCAGCACGGGGAAGATCCGGTCCCGGAAGAGCCGCTTGCACTCCTTCTGCTCGTCGCGGTCCAGGTCCTCCCAGCGCACGAGCTTGATGTCGTGCTCGGCCAGCGCCGGCACGATCTGCTCGGCGAAGGTGCGGGCGTGGCGCTGGGTCAGCTCGGCGGTGACCCTCCAGATCGACTCCAGCACCTCGCGCGGCATCATCCCGGACGCGGCCTTGACGGCCAGGCCGGTGGCGATCCGGCGCTTGAGGCCGGCCACCCGGACCATGAAGAACTCGTCGAGGTTGCTGGTGAAGATGGCCAGGAAGCGGGCCCGCTCGAGCAGCGGGAGGCTCTCGTCCTCGGCCAGCTCGAGCACCCGCTGGTTGAACCGCAGCCAGGACAGCTCGCGGTCCAGGAACCGCTCGGGGTGGTCCTGCACCGCGGCCAGGGCGTCCTGGTCGGGGGCGTACGGCCCGGTCTCGGCGACCTCGGCCAGGTCGGTGGGGGTGGGGGAGTCGTACCCCTCGTCGACGGCGGCCGCGCCCGCGTGGGCCTCGTCGCCCCCGTCCGGGTGCGGTCCGGAGGACTGGGTGTTCGTGGTCTCGACGGACATGGCGCCATCCTCCCATCCGCGGGTGAACGCCGGGTGACCCTCGCGCGCGGCCGACGGGTGGTCGACAGGTGGTCACCGGGGTCCGCGAGGGTGCTTCCACGTGATGCTACTCACCAGTAGTCTCACGCATCGCTCCCGATCGAGAGGAACCCCGGATGGTCGCCGTCCCCCGCCAGGTCCATGCCGCAGCAGCAGGCGTCGAGGCCGGTGCGATCCGCGCCGTGCTCGGCCTGCCGACCACGCTGCTGCGCCGCGTCGCCGGCGCGCCGATCATGCGCGACGGCCAGCGCCTCGACACCGAGACGCAGGTGGTGCTGAAGATGATGGCGCTGTCCGGCAAGCCCGACCCGGGCTCGCTGGGGGTGCCCGAGGGCCGCGCCGCGCTGCTCGCGCAGACGACGTCGGTCGGCGGCCGCCAGAAGGTCGCCGAGACCCGCGACCTCACCGCCGGCGGCCGGCCGGCCCGCCTCTACGTGCCGGGCGGGCGCCCGCCGGGCCCCGACCCGCTGCTGGTGTTCTTCCACGGCGGCGGCTTCATGCACGGCGACCTCGAGACGCACGACGCGCCGTGCCGCTACCTCGCCGAGCGCGCCGGCGCGCGGGTGCTGGCGGTCGACTACCGCCTCGGCCCGGAGGCCGTCTTCCCGGCGGCCCACGACGACGCGTTCGCGGCGTACGAGTGGGCGCTCGACCACGCGGACGAGCTCGGCGTCGACCGCGACCGGATCGGCGTCGGCGGCGACTCGGCCGGCGGCAACCTGGCCGCCGCCGTGGCGATCCAGGCCGCGCGCTCGGGCTGGCCGTGCAAGGTGCAGGTGCTGATCTACCCGGCCACCGACTGCGTCGACCGCTCCGGCTACCGCAGCTACGAGCTGTTCGCCGAGGGCTTCTACCTGACGAAGGTCTACATGGAGCTGGCCAACGAGTCGTACGCCCCGGACCCCGCGGTCCGCGGAGACTGGCGGCTCAGCCCGGTCCTGATGGACCCCGCCGACATCCCCGACGACCTGGCCCCCGCCCTGGTCGCCACCGCCGGCTTCGACCCGCTGCGCGACGAGGGGGAGGCCTACGCCCGCAAGCTCGCCGACGCCGGTGTCGAGGTGCAGCTGACGCGGTACCCCGACCTGGTCCACGGCTTCTTCAACATCGTCGGCGTCGGACGCCAGACCCGCGCGGTGAACGCCGAGATCGCGACCCGGGTCGGCAACGCGCTGCGCCGCGACCCCGAGCCCGCGGACGAGGAGAAGCCCGACAGCGAGCTGGACCAGGACCCGACCTCGGAGTCCGGGTCCCACCAGCCCGGCACCGACGGCGAGCGCGACGCCAGCACCGGGCTCGGGAGCGCGGAGCTCGGGAAGGGCTGACGCCTTCCGGTGGACGCGGGTGGTCGCGGGTGCTCCCGCGTAGCGATCAAGGCCGGCCCGGGTTGGACGGGCGGCTGACCTGCGGCGATGCCCGTCCGCGCGGTGGTCGGTCCGCGTTTGCTACGCCGGACGAACCTCGACCAGGCAGGCGGCGTCCACGGCGGTCGATCAGAGGTCGGGGCGCCAGCGCCGCAGCGCGGCGGTGAACGCCTCGGGGTCGGTCCCGGCCGGGGTGACGACGAGGTCGTCCAGGCCGCGGCGCTCGAGCACGACCCGCCAGCCCCGGTCGCCCGGCTCGCCGACCACCCGCACCTTCGTGGCCTCGCGGCGCAGGTCGAAGCGGTGCACGCCGTCGCGGCCGCGGACCACGACCACGCCGTCGTCCACCCGGGCCCGGGGCCCGCGCAGCTCCCAGGCGCGGCGGGTGGCCCAGAGCAGGCCGGCGGCGATCAGGACGGTCATCGCGCCGCCGACCGACAGCAGCTCGCCGTTGAGGACGACGAGCGCGACGACCATCACCGAGACCACCGCGGTCGCGCCGACGCCGACCACGAGGATGCCGGGGTCCGTGCCGTCGCCGGTCGAGGTGCTGCCGGTGGGCAGCGCGCCGCCGGAGTCGGCGCCGCGATGGGCCTCGGCGGCCGCGGTCACGTCGGCCCGGGCCGCGGCCAGGTGCGAGGCGAGGTCCTCGGCGATCTGCTCGGCCTCCAGGCACCGGTTCCGCCACCGGTCCCGGTCGGCGCGCAGCGCCGCGAGCTCGGCGGCCGCCTCGTCGTCCTGGCCGCTCACGCCGGCCGCCGGTACATCACGTGCGTGTCCACGTCGGCGTGGGTGAACCCCAGCCGCGAGTACACCGCCACCGCCGGGGCGTTGTCGGACTCGACGTAGAGCAGCACCTCGCCCACCCCGCGCCCGGCCAGGTGGTGCAGGCCGGCCAGGGTCAGCGTGCGGCCGAGGCCGCGGCCCTGGGCGGCGGGCGCGATGCCGACGACGTACACCTCGCCGAGGTCGGCGGAGTGCTGCTTGGTCCAGTGGAAGCCGAGCAGCTCCCCGGTCGCCCCGTCGGTGGCCAGCAGCAGCCCGGCCGGGTCGAACCAGTCCTCGGCCATCCGCGCGGCCAGGTCGGCGCGGTCCATCCCGCCCTGCTCCGGGTGGTGGGCGAACGCGGCGCCGTTGACCGCCAGCAGCGCGGCGGTCTCCGTGTCGGGGTCGGGCTCCCACCCGTCGCGCCAGTGGCCCAGGCGTACGCCCGGCGCGGCGGAGACCTCCGGCAGCGGGGGAGCGGCGGGCCCGACGGGCAGGCGCATCACCCACAGGTCGCGCACCCGCTCGAGCCCGTGGGCGACGGCGATCCGTGCGGCGGCCGGGTGGTGGCCGTGCGACCAGGCGGTGACCTCGCCGGGCGCGGCCAGCGCCTGCGCGGCGAGGCCCGAGCCGACGCCGCGACCGCGGGCGCCGGGGCGTACGACGAGGTCGAGCGCGCCCTCGTGGCGCAGCGCGACCCCGTCCCAGCGGTCGTCCGGTCCGGCGGTCCACAGGTCGGTGCCGACCAGGCCCTGGTGCTTCAGGCGCAGGTGGACGGACTCGTCGACGGGGTCCTGCCCGTCGGCCGCGGCGGCCTCGGCGAGCAGGTCGCGCAGGGCCGGGAGACGGGGGTCCTCAGCGCTCAGCGTTCTGCTCCCGCGGGACCTGGTTCGCGGCGTCCTCGGCGGCCTGGGTCGCCCGGGCCTCCGCGGTCGCCGGGTCGTCGAGGCCGCGCTTGGAGGGCAGCACGAACCGGTAGCCGACGTTGCGCACGGTGCCGATCAGCGTCTCGTGCTCCGGGCCGAGCTTGGCGCGCAGCCGCCGCACGTGGACGTCGACGGTGCGGGTGCCGCCGAAGTAGTCGTAGCCCCAGACCTCCTGGAGCAGCTGCTGGCGGCTGAAGACCCGGCCCGGGTGCTGGGCCAGGAACTTCAGCAGCTCGAACTCCTTGAAGGTCAGGTCGAGCGTGCGGGGGCCGACCCGGGCGGTGTAGGTGGCCTCGTCGACCACGACCTCGCCGGAGCGGATGACGTGGGCGTCGGGGTCGGCGGCGTCGTGCGCGGCCTGGAGCCGGCTCACGGCGAGGCGGATCCGGGCCTCGAGCTCGGCCGGGCCGCAGGTGCCGAGCACCACGTCGTCCATGCCCCAGTCGTGCGCGACGACCGACAGGCCGCCCTCGGTGACCACGAGCAGGACGGGGACGTCGGTGCCGGTGGTGCGGATCAACCGGCAGAGGTCACGGGCACCGGCGAGGTCCTGGCGTCCGTCGACCAGGAGCAGGTCGGAGTCGGGCGCCTCGAGCAGCGCGCTGCCCTCGGCGGGCAGGATCCGCACCTGGTGGCCCAGCAGGGCGAGCGCGGGCATCACCTCGGCGGAGGGCTGGAGCGCGTTGGTGAGCAGAAGAAGGGTGCTCATGCGGGTCTCCCAGGGCACGGGTGCGGGTGAGACCGAAACGCGACGGTGGGCTCCGGTTGCAGCAGGTGTTCGGTGCACAATAGCGAAACATGAGCGAAACGCCCCCGCTACCGGCTGGTAGTGAGACGTACGTGACGGTCCGCTACTGGGCCTCGGCCCGCGCCGCGGCCGGCGTCGCGTCCGACCGTCTGCAGGTCACGGGCGACGTCACGCTGGCCGACGTGACCGCCCGCGCGGTCGCCCAGCGCGAGGGGACCCCCGCCGCCGACCGCCTGGCGAGGGTCCTGGCGGTCTGCTCGGTCCTGGTCGGCGAGGCCCCCGTCGGCACCCGCGACCACGCGGAGGTCGTCGTCCACCCCGGCGGCTCGGTCGAGTTCCTCCCGCCCTTCGCCGGCGGCTGACGCCGAGATGACGCTCGCGGACAGCCGAGGTGACGCTCGCGGACAGCCGAGATGACGCTCGCGGCGCCTCGAGGTGACGGTTCCGGCGCCCGTACGCCCCACCCGCCCGGGCCGACCGCGGCTGCGAGCATCTCCGGGTGACCTCCCGTACGTCCGCCGGCCTGCTCGGCACGCTCGGCCTGCTCAGCGCCGGCCGCCCCGTCGCCCCCGGCCGCGTCGCCCGCCCGACCGGTCCGCCGCCGACCTCGCGCCAGGTCGGTGAGCTGACCGCGGGCCTGCAGGTCGCCCGGCTCGTGGCCGCCGCCCCGCGCC
>NZ_LR733215.1:447644-455925 GCF_902506435.1 Nocardioides sp. AX2bis
CACCGGCCCCACCGCACCCACAGGCCGGGTCGTCGTCGACGTCCCCGGCTGGAGGGCCCCCGAGGTCACCGGCCTGCCGCTGCGGCTCTACCTGCGCCGGCTCGGCTGGGACGCCCGCGGCTGGGGCTACGGCACCAACACCGGCAGCCCCGACGCCGACGCCGACCGGCTGACCGCCCAGGTCGTCGCGCTTGCCGCCCAGCACGGCTCGGTCGCGCTGGTCGGCTGGAGCCTCGGCGGCGTCATCTCCCGCGAGGTCGCACGGCGCCGGCCCGACGCCGTACGCCGCGTCGTCACCTACGGCACCCCGGTCGTCGGCGGCCCGACCTTCACCGCCGTCGCCCCGCTCTACCCCGCCCGCCAGCGACGCCGGATGAGCGAGGTGTCGGCCCGCGCCGAGCGCGACGCCCCGCTCCGGGTACCGGTCACCGCGCTGCTCAGCCGCCGCGACGGCGTGGTGGCGTGGGAGTCGTGCGTCGATCGCACCTCGACCGACGTCGAGCACGTCGAGGTCGGCTCGCCGCACCTCGGGATGGGCATCGACCCCGACGTCTGGCGGGTCGTCGCCGACCGGCTCGCCCGCCCCTGACCCCCGCCGACGGCGACCGTCAGTAGACGAGCGCCTGGACGCCCTCGGCGAGGACCTCCTCGGTCCACAGCGCCGCGCCGGCCAGCCGGACCCTGGCCAGCAGGTCGTCGTCGCCGATCCCGCGCCGCGCCGCGCACTGGCTGCACACCGTCACCCGACCGCCCTCGAGGACCACCGAGACGAGGTCCCCGGGCGCGACCGCGTGCTCCAGGTCGTACGCCGGGGGCCGGCCGTCCGTTGCGACGTCGGTGCCCAGCCACGCGGCCTCCCCGGTCAGCCACAGCGACACCCGCGCGCCGGCCGAGACCGCGGTGGCGGCGACGGTCAGGCCCTGGTTGCTGCGTTCGGGGGCGTCGGCGGCGCAGGTGACCTTGATGTTGAGCGGGCGCGGGGAGGACGGCATCTGCCGACCCTAGGGCCCGGGGCTCCTAGACTGCCCCCGTGCCTTTCGAGATCCCCGACAACCTCCACCCCGACTGCGGCCCGGTGGCCTGGATGCTCGGCACGTGGCAGGGCAACGGCCACGGCGACTACCCGACCATCGACAAGTACGAGTTCGGCCAGGAGCTGATCTTCACCCACGACGGCCGCCCGTTCTTCCACTACTTCTCGCGCAGCTGGATCATCGACGAGCACGGCGAGAAGGTGCGCGAGGGCGCCCTCGAGACCGGGTTCCTGCGCTGCAAGCCGGAGGGGAAGATGGAGCTGCTGCTCACCCACCAGACCGGCTTCGTGGAGATCTACTACGGCACGGCCGCCGGCGGGAAGCTCGACCTCACCACCGACGCCGTCGCCCGTACCGAGACGGCCAAGGAGTACACCGCCGGCAAGCGGCTCTACGGCAACGTCGAGGGCGACCTGCTCTACGCCTACGACATGGCCGCCGTCGGGCAGGGCCTGCAGCCGCACCTCTGGGCCCGGTTGAAGCGGGCCTGACGGTGCCCACGGGGCCGGCCGACGAGGTCACGGGCGCGCCCGACTGGCGCGCCCAGCTGCGGGAGCGCGGCTACCGGCTCACGCCCCAGCGCGAGCTGGTCCTCGCGGCGGTCGACACCCTCGGCCACGCCACGCCCGACGAGGTCCACGCCGAGGTACGCCGGCACGCCAGCGCGGTCAACGTCTCGACGGTCTACCGCGCCCTCGAGGTGCTGGAGGACCTCGGGCTGGTGCGCCACGCCCACCTCTCCGACCGGGCCCCGACCTACCACTCCGTCAGCGGCCACGAGCACGTCCACCTGGTCTGCCGGGCCTGCCGGCGCACCATCTCGGTGGACGCCGAGGTCGTCGCCGCGCTGACCGACCGGCTGCGCGCCGAGCACGGCTTCGTCGCCGACGTCGGCCACCTCACCGTCTTCGGCGAGCACGAGGACTGCGAGGTCGGGGAGGTCGGGGAGGCCGGGGAGGACGCGAGGAACACCACGCCCCCGTCGGGTGTTGACCCGACATGACTGAGCAGCCCCCCACGACCGAGCGGCACGGCGCCCCCCTGAGCCCGCTGCTCGGCCTGCCCGGAGCCGTGGCCGGCAACGACGTGGACGCGCCCGTCGCCGCGCACTACGGATCCTTCAACGGCGAGCAGCGCCACCTCGAGTCCGGGGACGGGTTCGTGGACCTCTCGCACCGCGACGTCGTACGGATCTCCGGCCCCGACCGGCTGACGTGGCTGCACGCGCTCACCACGCAGCACCTCGAGCGGCTCCAGCCCGGCGTCACCACCGGCGTGCTCGTCCTCAGCCCCAACGGCCACGTCGAGCACGCCTTCTTCGGCTCCGACGACGGCGAGGCCTTCACCGCCCACACCGAGCCCGGCGCGGCCGCCGCGCTGATCGGCTTCCTGGACCGGATGCGGTTCATGTCGCGCGTCGAGGTCACCGACCTCACCGCCGAGCTCGCCGTCTGCTGGCGGCCCGCCAAGGTGGGCGAGGCGCCGTACTCCGGCTACGAGCTCGTGCCCCGCGACCAGCTCGAGACGTACGCCGCCGCCGCCGGCCCCGCCGCCGGGCTCTGGGCCTTCGAGGCCCTGCGCATCGCCCGCGGCGAGCCGCGCCTCGGCCTGGACACCGACGAGCGCACCATCCCCAACGAGGCCGGCTGGATCGGCCCCGCGGTGCACCTGGAGAAGGGCTGCTACCGCGGCCAGGAGACGGTCGCCCGGGTGCACACCCTCGGCCGCCCCCCGCGCCGCCTGACGCTGCTGCACCTCGACGGCTCCGAGAACCGGTTGCCCACCCGCGGTGCGCCGCTGGTCGTCGACGGCGACCCGAAGGCCAAGCCGGTCGGCTTCGTCGGCACCTCCGCCCGCCACCACGAGCTCGGCCCGATCGCGCTGGCGCTGGTCAAGCGCAACGTCGACCTGGGCGCGCCGCTGCTGGCCGACGGCCTGCCCGCCGCCCAGGAGATCGTCGTCGACCCGGAGGTCGGGCTGCACGTGCGCCCGACCGGCTTCCGATGAGCGCCGGGGCCTGGGTCCTGCTGGTCGCCCTCGTCGTGGCGGGCGGCTTCGGGCTCTACCGCGCCCGCACCGACGGCCGCTTCGGTCGTACGCCGGCCGCGCCCGGCGTACCGGCCGCGACACCGGACACCCCGGAGGCGGCGCCGGCCCCCGAGCCGACCACCTGGGACAGCGTGTCCGCCGCGGCCGGCGTCGAGCCGGGGGAGCGGGCGACGCTCGTGCAGTTCTCCTCCGCCTTCTGCGCTCCCTGCCGGGCCACCCGCCGGGTGCTCTCCGACGTGGCCGGGGTCGTCCCCGGCGTGGTGCACGTCGAGATCGACGCCGAGCAGCACCTCGACCTCGTCCGCGCGCTCGACGTCGTACGCACCCCGACCACGATCGTGCTCGACGCCACCGGCGCCGAGCGCACCCGCGCCGTCGGAGCCCCGCGCAAGGAGCAGGTGCTCGACGCGCTGTCCGCCTGACCGGCGGGTCCGGGGTCGGGGTCAGGTCGGGCGGTCCAGACCGGTGCGGCCCTGCCGTCCAGCCCGCGCGACACGGTGTGACCCCCGTGGTGGTCGGTCGTTCGCGGGTCAACACCCGACGGGGGCGTGGTGTTCCTCGCGTCCTCCCCGGCCTCCCCGACCTCCCCGACCTCGCAGTCCTCGTGCTCGCCGACGCCCCGACCGCCCCGAGCAGCCCGAGCAGCCCGAGCACCCCGAGCAGCCCGAGCACCCCGAGCAACCCCGCCCCGGACGGCGGCGGGAACGGCGGCGGGAATGGCGGCGGGACCGGTGGCGGGAACGGCGGCGGCACGAACCCCGAGCCCGCCCCCGAGCCGGACGCCCCGTCCGGCGCGCCGAACCTCCCGCTGCGCCTGTCGGTCGACCGCGACTCCGGCTCGGCCACGGTCGAGCTGGACCCGCCCCTGCTCGGCGGCTCCCTGAGCCTGACGACGCCGCCGCTCGGCGGGTCGCTGCCCACCCGCCGCTGAGCTACTCCCGCACGCCCGGCAGCGGGTCCACCGACGTCGAGCCGGCCCGGGCCGTCGCCGGGCGGTAGGGCGCGAGCAGGCCGTCGCGCCCGCGTACCCGGCCGTCGGCGGTGAGCGTCATCGTCCCGACGGCCGGGGGGTCGGGCTCGTAGGTCAGGTCGAGGGGCTGCCCCCGCCGGGTGTCGGTCTGCCAGATCCGCTCGGTCCCGTCCACCTGCGAGCGGAAGCGGCGCACGACCAGCGACATCTCGTCGCCGCGCACCTCGCCCACCAGGTAGTTCGTGCCGCCGTAGCCGAACAGGCCGCCGTGGCTCACCTGGGTGACGCCGCGGTCGCGGACCGCGGTCACGTCGTGCACCTCGCCGGCGAGGTAGAGGTCGACGTCGTGGCGGACCAGCGTGCGCCACAGCGGCGAGCCGCGCCCGCCCTCGTACATCAGGCCCGAGCTGCCGACCGTCCGCACCGGCCCCAGGACCGGGGTGTGCCCCTGGACCACGACCCAGTCGACGCCCGTGCGCCGCGCCCCCCGCAGCACCCCGCGCAGCCACCGCAGCTGCGCCGGGTCCACCTCGGCGACGACGCCGTTGCGGGTCCGGGAGAAGACGTCCAGGGTCACCAGCAGCACCTCGGGGTCCAGGCTGGTGGCGTACGCGGTGCTCCGCGCCGGACCGCGCCGCGGGTGCGCGGCGTACCCCCGCGGTGCGACGAGCGCGTCGGCGTAGAGCTGCCGGAAGAGGCCGAGGTTGCGCCACTTGAACCCGGAGTAGCCGCCGCCCCGGCGCCCCCACGGGTTGTCGCCGAGCTCGTGGTCGCCGACCGCGGTGTGCGGGAGCGGCAGGCCGTGCTCGCGGAAGCGCGTGAGCCAGGCCGGGTAGTAGGAGCGTGCGGCCCGGACGACGGCACGCTGCTGCTGGCGCTCGGTCCGCACCGGTCCGAAGAGGCCGGTGCCGGCGTCGTCGAGGCTCCAGTGCCCCTCGACCAGGTCGCCGGCGACCAGCACGTCCTGAGGCGCCTCGGCGGCGATCCCGTCGAGGACGACGTCCAGCGCGCGCTCGTGCTGCGGGCTGGTGCCGGTGGGCAGGCCCGGGCTCCAGGTCGGCAGGCCGGTGAGGTCGGCCAGGTCCATGTTGAGGAAGTCGGGGGAGGAGACGAACCGGTAGTCCGGCGGGGCCGCACGGTCGTCCGCGCCGGCCGGGGTGGCCCCCGCGCCCAGCAGCCCCGCCACCACGGCCGCGGCCCCCACGAGGCTCGTGAACGAGCGGGTCGTGGCGCGGGAGGACATGCCCCGAGCCTAAGGCTGTTCGGAATGCGAGACGCCTGTCCACGCCTCGGGACGTCTGGCTGGTCCGGCCACCGGACGGTCCCTACGCTGGACCCATGTTCTCGACCTGGTTGACGAAGCGACGCGCAGTGGACCACTGCCGCGTGCGCTCCAGCCTGTGTCGACGCTCCTGAGCGTCGAGGACCCACTCTGCCCTGATCCAGGGCTCACCCGCCTCGGCCGACGCCCGACCATCGTCAGCGCTGCCAGGAGCACGAGCACCATGACCGACACCCGTCCCACCCGGAACGCCCCGCCGTCCCCGGCTCCCACCGCCGGGATCGACCCGCGCGGACCCCGCGTCGCCGCGACCATCACCAGCGTCGTGCTGGCGCTGGTGCTGCTCACCGCGCCGAGCGCGTTCGCCACCACGCTGCTGGCGCTGCAGACGGTCGTGTTCGCCGTCGGTGCGACCGCGGGCGTCCAGCGCACGCCGTACGCCTGGTTCTTCCGCCGCGTCGTACGCCCCCGCCTCGACCCGCCCGCCGAGACCGAGGACCCCCGCCCGCCGCGGTTCGCGCAGACCGTCGGCCTGGCCTTCGCGGTCGTCGGCCTCGTCGGGCTGCTGAGCGGCGTGACCGCCCTCGGCCTGGTCGCGGTCGGCCTCGCGCTGGTCGCGGCCCTGCTCAACGCCGTCTTCGACTACTGCCTGGGCTGCGAGATGTACCTGCTGCTCAAGCGGCTGCAGCCCACCACCTGATCCACACCCCCGACCACGCACCACGCATCGACTGCACTAGGAGCACACATGACCCGCGAGAACGTACTCGTCACCGCCCAGTGGGTGGAGGACCACCTCGACGACCCCCAGGTGGTGCTCGTCGAGGTCGACGAGGACACCTCGGCCTACGACAAGGGCCACATCAAGGGCGCCATCAAGCTCGACTGGACCAAGGACCTGCAGGACCAGGTGCGTCGTGACGCGATCAGCCAGGACCAGTTCTCGACCCTGCTGTCCGAGCGCGGCGTGAAGAACGACGACACCGTCGTCCTCTACGGCGGCAACAACAACTGGTTCGCCGCCTACGCCTACTGGTACTTCAAGCTCTACGGCCACTCCGACGTGCGCCTGATGGACGGCGGCCGCAAGAAGTGGGAGCTCGACTCCCGCGAGCTGACCGACGACGCCGTGTCCCGCGAGGCCACCACCTACACCGCCTCCGCGCCCGACCTGTCGATCCGCGCCTTCCGCGACGAGGCCGTCGCGGCCATCGGCACCAAGAACCTCGTCGACGTGCGCAGCCCCGACGAGTACGCCGGGCGCCTGATGGCCCCCGCGCACCTCCCGCAGGAGCAGGCGCAGCGCGCCGGCCACATCCCGACCGCGGCGAACGTCCCGTGGTCCAAGGCGGCCAACGACGACGGCACCTTCAAGTCCGACGACGAGCTGAAGCAGATCTACACCGACGCCGGCGTGGACTGGGACAAGGACACCGTCGCCTACTGCCGCATCGGCGAGCGCTCCAGCCACACCTGGTTCGTGCTCAAGGAGCTGCTCGGCCAGCCCAACGTGAAGAACTACGACGGCTCGTGGACCGAGTACGGCTCCCTCATCGGCGTGCCCGTCGTCCTCGGTGACGAGAAGGGTGTCGCCTGATGTGCGGCGCGACCGAGGGCGGCCTGTCGCTCGACGGCATCGACGTCAACAAGGAGGCCGTGGTCCAGGGCCAGGTCCTGCGTGACGGCGAGCCCGTCGGCAACGCCTACGTGCGCCTGCTCGACCGCACCGGCGAGTTCACCGCCGAGGTCCCCACCTCGGCCAGCGGGCACTTCCGCTTCTTCGCCGGCGACGGCGAGTGGACCCTGCGCACCCTCGCCCCGAAGGCCGACCCGGTGGACCACCAGGTCAAGGC
This sequence comes from Nocardioides sp. AX2bis, assembly GCF_902506435.1. Classification (GTDB taxonomy): domain Bacteria; phylum Actinomycetota; class Actinomycetes; order Propionibacteriales; family Nocardioidaceae; genus Nocardioides. The sequence continues at coordinate 454,833 of NZ_LR733215.1, forward strand.
CGCGGTCGGCTCGGTCGCCGAGGTCAGCATCGCGATCTGAGCCCCGGCTCACACGTCGCCGACGGCCCGCCACCCCCTCGGGGTGGCGGGCCGTTTCGCGTCCCGGACGATGACTCCGCCCCGGACGGTAGGTCGACCCCGGCATGATCATCGTCTCCGGCCACCTGACCGTCGCCCCTGAGCAGCGGGCCGCGTACCTCGCCGACTGCGTCGCCGTGGTCCGTCAGGCCCGTGCGACGGCAGGGTGCCGGGAGTTCGCGATCTGCGCCGACCCCCTCGACCCCGGGCGGATTGTCGTCTTCGAGCGGTGGGACTCCCGGGAGGCCGTCGAGGCGTTCCGGGGTGACGGGCCCGGCGAGGAGCAGCAGGTCGCGATCCTTGACGCCTCGGTTGAGGAGCACGAGGTGGCCTCGACCCGCTCGCTGACCTCGTGAAGGCCCGGTGCCCGGGCGGCGGAAGAACGTACACAAGCCCGATCCGGCGCTGGTCGGCCACATCGGCAGGCCTCTGACCTGCGGTGATGCGGAGGGGGTGGCGAGCGGAGCGGTGACTGTACGTTCTTCCGTCGCTCCCGACCCCGTCAGCGCTCCAGCAGCAGCGTCATCGGCCCGTCGTTGACCGACTCGACGGCCATGTCGGCGCCGAAGACCCCGCGCTCCACCCGCGCGCCGAGCCGCTCCAACTCCGCGCAGAACGCGTCGTACGCCGGCTCGCCGACCTCGCCCGGGGCCGCCGCCGACCAGGTGGGCCGGCGGCCCTTGCGCGCGTCGCCGTAGAGCGTGAACTGGCTGACCACGAGCACCGGCGCCCCGACGTCGGAGGCCGACCGCTCGTCGTGCAGCAGCCGCACGTCCCACACCTTGCGCGCCAGCCAGGCGGTCTCGTCCGGGCCGTCGCCGTGCGTGACGCCGAGGTAGACCAGCAGCCCCGGACCGTCCTCGGCGGCGACCTGCCCGACGACCTCGCCGCCCACGCGTACCGACGCCGAGGTCACCCGCTGCACCACTGCCCTCACGCGGGCGAGCCTGCCACGGCCGCCGCCCCACCCTGTCCCTTATACACCTCTGACGCTGCCGACGATCTTACGCGTCTA
>NZ_LR733215.1:456025-673988 GCF_902506435.1 Nocardioides sp. AX2bis
CACCACCTCCCCCCACCGGAGCCCCCCATGTCCGAGTCGCTCATCACGGAGTCGCTCATCACCGAGTCGCCCGCGTCGCCCGTGTCGGCCCCGCCCGCGCTGACCCGCCGCGCGTCGTTCTCCCTGCTCGGTACAGCAGCTGCCGGCGTCGTCGGCTCCGGCCTCCTGCCGGCCTCGCCCGCGGCGGCGATGAACCCGACCACCACCGGCGCCCCGCCCGCCGCCCGGCGGCGTCGGCGCAAGAAGCCCCGCGACCGGGACTTGCGCTACAAGGCCAGCCACGAGTGGGTCAAGAAGCCGGAGCCGGAGCCCCCGACGGACCCGGAGCCCCCGACGGACCCGGAGCCCCCGACGGACCCGGAGCCCGCTGGTCCGCGGGACGTGTTCGGCCTCACCGCCCGCGACCGGAACGTCGCGAGCCGCTTCTCCTGCGGACTCACCTCCTCCCTGGCCGCCGAGGTTGCCTCTGCAGGCGGGGGAGAGGCGTGGTTCGAGGAGCAGGTCGCTGCCGCGACGCGGCACGACGCCGGTCTCGATATCGCCGACTGGTGGTCCCAGCTGCACGATGACCCCGCGACCCTGTGGAATCGACAGCTCAACATGATGGAGGCCGGTTACGACGTCGCCTGTCTCGTGGTCAGCCGCGAGATGGTGCGCCGGATCGCGTCCCCGACCCAGGTCCAGGAAGCCATGGTGGAGTTCTGGCAGAACCACCTCCACGTGCCGTCCAACGGCGACAACTTCTTCATGTGGCGTGCGGACTACGGGGAGACCGTACGGCGGCACGCGCTGGGCCGCTTCGACGAGATGCTCACGGATGCCGTCCTGCACCCGGCGATGCTGATCTACCTCGACGCCGGGATCTCGACCAAGAAGCACCCCAACGAGAACCTCGGGAGGGAGCTTCTCGAGCTGCACACAGTCGGTGTCGGCAACTACTCCGAGGACGACGTGAAGGACTGCGCCCGAATCCTCACCGGTTACCGGATCGACATGGGCAAGACCTGGGCGATGAGCTACCGCCTCACCGACCACTGGACCGGAGCGGTGAAGGTGCTGGACTTCAGCCACGCCAACTCGGCCCCCGACGGACGGCCCGTCGCCCAAGCGCTGCTCGACCACCTGGCGCGGCACCCACTCACCGCCCGCCGCATCGCCACCAAGCTCGCCCGCTGGTTCGTGACCGACGAGCCCTCGGAGGCCTTGGTCTCCCGGCTGGCGGCGGTGTACCTCGCCAACGACACCGCGATAGTCCCGGTGATCCGAGCCTTGATCGCGTCGGCGGAGTTCCCCGCCTCGGTCGGGCAGAAGCTGCGCGACCCCGGCCAGGACGTGGTGGCCATGCACCGGGTCCTCGGGACGACCTTCGCCAGGCCGACCACCGCGCGGCCCGCAGCCTTGGTCATCCGCCAGCAGGCCTCGTCGATCGGCCTGGCGCCGCTGCAGTGGCCGACGCCGGACGGGCCGCCGCTGACCGGCAACCCCTGGTCCACCCCGGGCCGCGCACTTGCGTCCTTCCGGGTGCACTGGTCGACGGCCAATCAGGTCTCGCCGACGGACGACATCACCTACCGACCGATCGCAGAGTGGCTGCCGGCGCTGCCCATGACGGTCCGGGGAGTGGTGGAGCACCTCTCGCGCGAGCTGCTCGTCACGGAGGGCCCCGAGGACATGCTCGATCTCGTCTGCTGGCTGACCGGCAGCGGATCGGAGGAGGTCGTCACCCTCACGCACCGGCTCGTGAGCCGCTACTGGGGTCAGGTCCTGGCTGCCTTCCTGGACCACCCGAGCCGGTTTCGACACTGATCACCGGGCGCAGGCGCAGGCGCAGGCAGCCTGCGACGGAGGCAGGAGCGGGAGTGCAACCCCGACAGGGGCGCGCTCCCGCCCGGGCATCAGAGCCACGACCGCACCACACCTCCCGTCGCGGCGGGAGGTGTGGTGCGGGGGAGCGCCGGTTTCACCCTCTTCACAGGAATGGCCGTGCGGGTGACGGACTGAAACGGGGCTGAAGGCGCCGAGTCCGCAGGACCAGCCCGTGAAACAGCGCGATCATAAGGTCAGTTCAGCGGGCAGCCGAGATTGTTGGCGTTGTCGAGGGTCGTCGCCAGCTCGAGGATCACGGCGCGATCCCCGGATCGAAGTGCGGAGTTGACCAGAGGGCGCAGGCCCTCGACCCCACCGGCGCCGGTGGTCGTGCGACGGTAGGGGAACGCGATCTCGACGGTGGAGTTCAGCCAGGCCGCCGTGGCCGCGCGGGCCAGGATGGCGGTGGCGCCAGCGAGGCCCTTGCCCCCTCCGCCCTTCAGTGCTCCGCCGAAGGTCTCGCCGGGAAGGCTCTTCGCGAACTGCGGCGAGACGACCGTGAGCGGTGTCTTCGGGGTGTAGACGGGTGTCGTGTCCGTCGGGTTGTCGAGCCAGGACTGGGGGTGGTTCTTCCAGTAGCCCGGGGTGCATCCCTCGGTGGTGCCGACCATGTCGGCGCTGGCGGGACCCGCCAGCGCTGTGGTCAAGCAGATGGCGGCGAGCACTCCTGTTGCGAGGGTGCTGACGCGGTTCTTCGACATGCCTACTCCTGGATCGTCCGTGTGTCGCGGCCGATCGGCCGTCGCCACGACCTTGAGGCACCCATGCAGGTCAGAGAGATCAAGCGATGGAACTTCTCCTGACTTGGGTACGTGGAGCGGTGCCGGTGATTCCTTCAGGTGCCGCCGGGTGATCTCTCGAGTGGATTTCCCACAGCTCGCTTTGGTTGCCTCGCCTGGCCTGTTGTGTGGACCGCTCCGCTCCGCTGTGGCCGGTGGTGGTCGCAAGGCAGACATCGTGTGTGTCCCCCGTGGCGGATGGACAGGCTGGCGCAGTCGCCCCCCGTGGCGGATGGACAGGCTGGCGCAGTCGCCGGGCATCACCACCACGAGCAAGTCCCAGGATTGCGGGCTTGCCGAACGGGTGGTGCCAGGGCACGTTCTGGTCGTGACCTGGGGTAAACGCTGACGGGCACCGTGACCGCGGGCTCACACACTGCGATCACCGCGATCCGGCCCCAACGCCTCGTGTTAACGGTGCCGCAGCCATCACGCCGCGACCCTGAGGTCCGCAAACCCGACGTCGATGGGGGTGGGCAAGGCACTGCTGCACGGCGTCTGCGACCAACCCGGCGCCGAGACGGTCTGCGCCCAGTTCGACCGGGTCGTGGGCGGCCTTCGCTGCGTCCCAGAGGTAGATCCGGCGCCAGACCTGGTCCGACAACCTCAACGAGCGCCCGGATCGCGAGATCCGTGAGGGGATGGTCCCCGACCGCTCCGACGTGATGCGCCTCGTTGGGCCGACCTGACCGAGCAGCACGACGAATGGGTCGCAAGGCCGCCGCTACTCCGGACTCGACGTCCTCAACCGGTCTCGGACCACTCAGGCCCCGACTAGAAGGACGCCGACCAGAAGGACACCGACCAGTCCAGCACCACCGCGGCCTTCAGGGACTGGACCACGACCCCGCCGAATCAGTCGTCTGACACCACGTCAAAGGGCTTGGCCGATCTGTCGCTGCGTGAGTCCGGGATTCCTTGCGGACGGGTCGCGGCACGCCACCGGGCAAGGCGTCACCCGGCGGCGGCAGCCACACCCAAGGCGTCAGTGACGGTAGCGGTGGGGGTGGTCCAAGAGCAGACCCAGCAGTCGGTTCCAGCGGGTGGTGATCAAGACGTGTCCGGAGGTGATCGTCTCATCGGCCCTGACTCCGGTCGCCGTGGTGGCCGCTTGGAGCAGACCGGCTGGGGTCGGTTCGTTCAGGACGGCGAGGGACATGGAGTCGACCACCTGACGGAAGGTCATCGGCAGCTGGGGGACCCATTCCTGCGGCGTGCGGTACCTGATGTCGGCGGTGGGGTTGTACCCGCCGGCCAGTGCCCAGTGAACGCGCATGGATGCCAGGGCCCGCGCAGGGCTGGCCCACGAGTCGCCTGTGATTGGTGCGCCGTCGGGAGTGCTCCACGCGTAGGGACCCATACCGACCTGCTCTGCCTGTTGGCGCAGAACGATCGCGGCCGAGGTCTTCGTCGTGGGCGCCGAGATCTGGGTCCCCAGCACCCGGTGTGTGGCGACGACGTCATGGGAGGGGTCGCGCAGCTTGGCCAGGGTGGAGGACCGGAACTCCTCCGAGGCGATCAGGGCGCGCAGGACGGGCGCGACTGCGGTGTTGTTTGCGAGGTAGACGGCCGCGAGCTGATCGATGAGGGCCTGGGAGGGCTGGTCGGAGACGAACCAGGTGGCGAGGAGACGGCAGATGCGTCGGGCCGTGGCGGGGTGGCGGGCCAGATAGCGTAGGTAGGCGGCGGTCACGGCCCGTCCGTCGGGGTTCGTGTTGGCGTGGGAGAAGTCCATCACGCGCACGGGGCCGGTCCAATGGTCGGTCGTGCGGTAGCTCGGTGCCCAGGTCCGGCTCACGTCGATGCGATGGCCCGTGAGGATGCGCGCGGAGTTCTTGACGTCATCCTCGGTGTAGTTGCCCCGGCCGACGGTGTGGAGTTCGAGCAGCTCGCGGCCGAGGTTCTCGTTGGGGTGGGTCCTGGTCGAGATCCCGCCGTCCAGGTAGATGAGCATCGCTGGGTGCAGTACGGCCTGCGGCAGGAGCTCGTCGTAGCGGCCGAGCGCGCATCTACGGATGAGGTCGCCGTAGGGCACTCGCCACATGAACATCCGGTCCCCCACTGCGGGGACGTGGAGGTGGTTCTGCCAGAACTCGGTCATCACCTCGAGCACCTGAGAGGGGGACTGCACACGCCGCACGAGCTCGCGGCTGGCGAAGGCCTGGGTGACGTCGATGCCTCGCGCGCCGCCGTTCTGGAAGTTCCGCCACAGGGTGAGCGGGTCCTGGTGAAGGAGGGGCCACCAGTCACCGATCTCGGCGGCGCGGTCTCGGTCGTAGGCGGTAGCGACCTGCTGATTGAACCAAGCGACCCCGCCTCCGGCTGCGAGCACCTCCTGCTGGAGCGCCGTGTTGGGGCCGAACGAGAACCGGTTCATCACATGGCGGTCCAGGGCGCTGAGCGCGGTGATCGGCCTGGGTGCGACAGGACTGACGGGTTCGACCGACCGATCGACTGACTCGTGGCCGGTCTTGTAGCGGTGCCGGCGACGTCGGCGAGCTCGCCCGGCGGCTGCGGGATCGAGAAGGCCCGAGGCGACACCCCCTGCGGCGCCGGTGGCTCCACTGCCCAGCATGAACAACGAACGGCGGCGCAGGGTCGCCTGCTTTAAGGGTGGGGTCGTCAGGTCGGGAAGCGTGGGAGTCGGCTCGAGCGTGGGGGTCGATTCGGGGGGCGGAACAGGGATGGGGTCTCCGATGAGGGGGGTGGCGGAGGAGTCGCGATGGGTAGCCGCGGCCCGGGGGGAGGAGCGACGACTTACGACGCGGACATCACGCCGACGTGCTCACGGGTGAATCCGGGGAAGACGCTGGGGACCGACGCTGTCGGGAAGCGCGTTGCCACCACCTCGGCGAGCACGCTGCGGTAGTCCGTCGTGACACTGAGGTCGGAGTCGACGTTGTTCTCAAGGCCGGGCCAGCGTCCGTAGTACCTGCTGCCGGCCACGTTCGCACCAGCCACCAGCATGGCGTTGCCCCATCCGTGATCGAGTCCGGTGGCGGAGTTCTCCACGACCCGGCGCCCGAACTCACTGATGGTGACGAGCGTGACACGGTCACGTGCGGTGCCGAGATCGTCGAAGAATGCCGCTACCGACCGAGCGAGGTCGGTGAGGTTGTCAAGCATCCGTCCCCGTGTCGGCGTTCCCAGGTCGGAGTGCATGTCCCAGGACCCGGAGTCCACGGTCACCAGCTGGGTGCCGGAACCGCCCCGCAGGGTGCGCGCCACGGTGGCCAGGGCCTGGCCGAGGTCCGACGCGGGGTATTGCACCCCCAGGGTCCGCTGGGCGCGGGCGCCGTCGAGGCCGTCCACGGCGGCCATCGCGCCACGTACGGCCTTGCCCATCCCGCTCTGGTCAGCCGCCCAGACCTGCTGCAACGACGTCAGGCGGGCGCGGGCGGGGTCGCTCCTGCTGTCGCCAGCGATCGTCGCCGTCGCCAGGGACAGGAAGGACATCGCCGGGTTCTCGCCGAACATCGACGCGGGCGGGGCCCCGCCGGTGACACTGACCCCGGTCAGCGGGGAGAGCGCTGGGGCTTCACCCAGCAAGCGGTTGAGCCAACCGGTCCGAGCGGCCGAGCCCGGGTCAGCGTCCTCGACCTCCTCTATCGCAGCGAAGTGCGAGCGGTTGGCGACCGGCAACCCGGTGGCGTGGACGGCAGCTAGCTCGCCGTTGTTCCACATCGGGAGCAACGGGGCGAGAGCCGGGTGAAGGCCGAAGAAGGAGTCGGTGGCCAGCAGCTGCGCCATCGGGACGGCGATCTGAGGACGGGCCTGGTAGTAGACGGGGTCGCCGTGAGGGACGACCATCGAGAGCCCGTCGGCGGCCCCACGGAGGGAGAGCACCACGAGCACCGGAGCATCGACGGCATCGGCCGCGAAAGCGGGCGCGCTGCTCATGGTGACGACCGTCGAACCGGTGACCGCGGTGAGGCCGCCGAGGGCGATGCCGCCCAGCATGGAGCGGCGTGAGGTCTGGAAGCCGCCGCAGCCGGCGTCGTTGCACGACGGCGTGGTCGTGTCGGACACTGGGAGGCCCTGCGTGGGGAGGGTCGTGTTGCGGGGCATGGTGGGGCACTCCTGATGGAGGGGGCCGGCGACGGGCTGTCTCCTCCAAGATCGGCGCCGCGACGGCGGCCCTTGATCACCTCGGGTTGCGGACTAGACCGGGTCTGGCGCGGCGCGCTCCTGCACGTCGCGCCGGTCGACGGTGGCGCCCGCCCACCCATCGGCGAGACCGAGCGTCGAAGGTTGCCCGTGCGGGCGACCCCTCGTAGGTTGGGTCCCACGGCACCGCGCCGGCTGCCCGGCGCGGTCGCCTGAGCAAAGGAACTCGATGGACAGGTCGACCAGGCGACGGACACTGCTCGCCGCGGCAGTCCTCGGTGTTCTCGTGCTGGCCCTCGGGTCGTCGGTCCTCAAGCTGGTCGTCGAACCCTCGCGACCCGATCAGAGCGCGGCTCCGTCGCCACGTGCCGCCCTGGCACCTCCGAGAGACACGCCGCCGGTGCCCGGGGTGGTACGTCCCGAGGACTACGGTGCGCTCGGCGACGGCGTCCACGACGACGGCCCGGCGTTACAGGAGGCCCTCGACACAGCGCAGGGTCGTAAGGTGCAGCTCGCGGCGGGATCCACCTACCTCAGTCGCGTCTCGATCCGGCTTCCCTCCCACACGACGCTCCGGGGACCAGCGGACGCCGTGCTCCGCTTCCCGTGGCAGGCGGCGACCGGGCTGGACACCGGTGGGCCCTACTACCTCGGCAACACCGACCAGGTCGGGGGGAACGACGACATCGTCCTCGACGGCTTCTCGGTCGTCGGGGGTGGCGACGGGCTGCCGGCCGGCCCGAACCTGGAGGGGGAGACCCTAGGCATCCCAGCGATCCGGTTGCGTGGTGTGAACTCCTTCACCCTGACCAACCTGGACATCGGCTACGCCACAGGCATATCGATCCTGTATCAGGGCAGTGTTCACGGCACGATCGTGGGAAACCACGTCCACGACTCGGGGCGTGACGGCATCACCGGCATGTGGCTCGGAGACAACCTCGCGGACATCACCGTCGCCGACAACGTGATCGCGCGGGTCGGTGACGACGCCATCGCGATCGCCGGTGCCACGATCCGACTGTTCAACGACGTCGAGCTCCCGTACGACATCCGCATCCTCGACAACCGCATCTCGGGATGGGAGCGAGACCCCAACGGCGAGATCCTCGGCCGCGGCATCGCCCTGCTGGCTGTCGAGGACGTGGAGGTGGCCGGGAACGTGGTGGCACGCACGGCGGGGCCCGGGATCATGGTCCGCGGTGCCCCGGCGGGCGGGAGCGTGAACCCGGCCGACGGCCGCGTGTGGTCGAGTCGCGGCATCACGATCACGGACAACGCCGTGTCAGGGGCCGCAGTCCACTCCATCACCTCCACGCTTCCCGCGTCCTACCAGGGTTTCGGGGGCATCGAGGTGTCCGATGCGTTCGACGTGGTCACGGAGGGCAACATCGTCGACGCGGCAGTGGGGGAGGACTACCAGGTGACCAACTGCACGGGGTGCTCGATCGGCCGCTGACGTCTCGGAGGAGCGTGACGCGTGGGCACGGCGCTGCCGCGCTCTAGCTGGTCTGGCGACGCCACGAACGGTGTGCTCCCTCGGCCACGACCTCGCCGTAGATGCGTTCGAGCTGCGAGACGGTCGCCTCGGGCGTGTGACGAGCTTCGTACGCCGCACGTGCCGCGGAGCGGCGGGCCCGCCAGCTCGCGGGGTCGCGCGCGACGGAGGTGAGGACCGAGGCCAGCGAGCCGGCGTCACCGGTGCGGAAAGCCAGTCCCGCACCGTAGGGCACGACGTCTTCGGCGATGTTCTCCAGGTCCGAGGTCACGAGCGGCGTGCCGACCGAGAGGCTCCGGAGCGTGACGAGCGGCTGGCCCTCGTACCACTCCGACGGCACCACGACACATGTGGCCTCACCCATGAACGCCGTGACGTCCTCCTGGCTGAGCCATCCGACGTACTCGATGGTCTCGTCCTCGGCGCTGCGTTGCTCGACCAACCCACGCAGCGGCCCGTCACCCGCGATCCGCAGGACGAGACCAGGCGGCGATGAGGTGCGCCAGGCGTCGAGGAGCGTCCGCACGCCCTTGACATCGATGAGCCGGCCGGCAAATGCGACGTACGGCAGATCCTCCCGCGGACGGAAGGACGTCCCAGGATCCTCGACGGTGTTCGCCTTGACCGTGACGTGAGATTCCGGGATGCCGTCGCGCACCAACAGACGTTTGGAGAAGGGCGTGAGGGCGAGGAACCGGTTGATCGAGCCGTGCAGCGTGCCGAGCGAGCGGTGGAGCACGAGGCTCGCGGTCAGGGCGCCGGTGGCGGCCATGCTGTCGTGGTAGCACTTGTGACGGATCCCGGCGAGCTTGAAGGTGCTGCCCACGCAGTCCTCGCACGGCGCGCCGGCGCGGAAGCACGTCCCCGCCACGCAGGAGTAGCGATAGCTGTGCACCGTGGTGACGCTGGGGACGCCGCGTGCGGCTGCCACCCGGAAGACCGCGGGGGACAGGAGCGGGAACGGGGTGTGGACGTGCAGCACGTCCGGCCGGAAGTCGTCGATCAACCGGCCGACATCGCGAGCCGCCTCCGCGTTCCAGACGGCCTTGGCGCCGGCACGGATCGCTGAGAGGCCCAGGTCGTCGGCCGCAGGCAGTGTGAAGGTCGTGACCTCGTGGCCCGCCCCCTCGAGGAGCAGCCCCTCATGGGCCAGCACCTCCATCGCGCCGCCGAGGCTCGCATGGTGGTTGTGGGCGAGCAGGATCCGCATGCCACTCCTTCTAGGTCGTCATTCGGGGATGTCGGCGCTGCGAGGTCCAGTGGCGGGTGCCGCGCCCACCGGGTCCATCAGGGTCACGGGGTCCTGGGCCTCGACCATGGCAGGCCTGCTGTGCGGCGCGACGTACCACATGATCAGGCCAAGGGGGACGAGCCATGCGGTGAAGGCCACCGGCCACTCGGGCCCGAACCCGGTCTGCAGGACGTAGATCATGGTGACGAGCGCGACCCCGAAGTTGAGCCCGCTCGGTGCCGCCATGCGCTGCGCACGCTGGAGGGCCCCGATGATCAGACCGGAGAGCAGCCCGCCGATCAGCACGCCCAACGGACCGAAGTTCAGCCACCACAGCGTGGGCGCACCGACCGGCCAGCCGTTGACCACCCGGGGTTGGTACACCTGTCTGAAGTCCTTGCCGGCGACGACCGAGGTGGGCTTGCCCTCCCAGAGGATGCGTGGGACGAATCCGCTCGCGCTGTTCGCGAAGTCGGAGCCGAGGCGGTAGGGACGGTCCTGCGGCCAGTCGCGGAACGCCAGCATGGAGGAGTCGAAGTAGATGGAGTTCGTGCCGATCGAGATCTGCCGCCACACGGAGGCCTCGGCCACGACGTCCTGCACCTCGCCCGAGACAAGCTGGTCCCGCGCCACCCTGAGTCCGGTGGACACGCCGACGACGATGACGGCCACAGCGAGGATCGCGGCGACCGCCGACCGGGCCCTGATCCGACCGCTTCGCCCCTGGATGAGACCGAGCACCAGCATCACACCCATGATGGCCAACGTGCTCCGCTGACCCCAGATGAACACCCAGAACCCGTTGAGGAGCGCGAGGGCGAAGAATGCCGGGGCGACGCGGCGCCCGACGGAGCTCCCCGCCTTGCGGAGCTCGATGACCGCGGCGACCGAGCAGAGCGCCCCCATCGCGGCGGGGACCTTGAGGAAGTAGAGACCGGTCAATGACTTGTCGATCTTGACGGCCCGGATGAAGTTGCCCACACCGCCGTACTGGATCGTGAGCAGGAGCGAGATCAAGGTCGCAAGGCTGGTGAGGACGACCACCACGGTCAGGAGGCGCCGGAGGTCGGGCGCTTGTCGAGCGAAGATCAGGGTCGACCGGAACGTCGCGCGGGTGCTCGTCACGTACGCGCCGGCGAAGAACATCGCCAGGAACGCGGTCAACCAGAGCACGGTCGTGGTCGCGAGCGCGGCGACCTGGCGTTCTTCGAAGAACTGCTCTGGGTACGGGACGTCGAGACCGCTCGCGATAAGCACTGCCCTCAGGCCGTAGAACAGCGCGAACACCAGCGCGAAGAGCATCACGACGTCCGAGGGTCCGCGAGACAGGCGCCACACGATCGCACCCAGCACCATGAAGAGGAGCGCGGTAGCCAAGATCAGGGGCAGCTGCGACACCATGAGGGACCTCGTTCTTCTCTGCGGCCTGGGAAGGCGACCTCTGGCACGACGGCACGGGCGAGCAACCGGCACCCCCCCCCGATCCGCCGAGGCTACGCGGAGGTGAGCGGCGCCGCCGGGGCCGACCCCGGCAACGGTAGCCCAGCACCTCTCGACGAGGCGCGTTCTGGTCAAGGCACGTCAATCGCCGGAGGCGTGACGACGAAGCTCGGAGGTGGCGTTAGTATCGCCGCGATCGTCGCAGGCCGAGACCGTCGGGCACGCTGCGTCCCGGAGCGAGAAGATGAGAGCGACCTCAGGATGCCTTCCTCGCACCGCATGCGCCGCCAGCCCAGGCCGCGCGCTTCAGTGCTCGCTGCTCTGCGCTGGTTCGTCGTCTCCTACGGGCTCGCCGTCACCGGCTACGTCGCCATCAACGCCATGGTCAGCCGGTGGCTGGGGTTGGACGGGTTCGCCGACTTCGTCATCATCCTCACCGTCGCCACGGGCCTGGGTCAGCTGGCCCTCGTCGGTGTCCATCGTGGAGGCTTGCGTGAAGCCGCCAAGCTGACAGAGTCCCCTGACGCGGAGGTGCTGGCGACCCTGCGGGCCGGAGTACAGGTGGCGGCCCGAGGGACGCTCCCCGCCGTCGGCGTGCTGAGTGGTGCCGTGGTTTACGCAGTGGTGGGCGGCAACGAGGTCGAGCGCATCCTCCTCGGCGTCTCCTGCGCCTTGCTGGTGGTCCTGAACGGTCTCCAGAAGCTGTGGGCCAACTACCTGCGTGGTTTCGGCGAGATCCGACTCGCCGGTCTGCTGGAGGGGCGGTCTGGAGGGGGTCTCGTCAGTCTGTGCCAGGCCGTCGCAGTCCTGGTCATCTGGGTGGCCTTCCCGGGAACCGGCCTCGTGGGTGCCCTGGGTGCCCTGATCATCGGGTTCACCCTCCCCGTGCTCTACGGGGGACACAGGGTGAACCTTCGTTGGGGACACGTGCAGTTCGAGTCGCACTTCATCTCCGACCTGCGCACCACCGTCGCAGCCAACTGGCGCTTCGCGGTGAACCACCTCGGGGCCTTCCTAGGGACCAACATCGAGCTGTGGCTCGCGGGTCTGCTGCTGGCGAGCTCCCAGGCATCTCTGTTCTCCGCCGCTCAGAGGATCGCGTTGCTGCTGGTGATCCCGCTGATCTCGGCGCAGGTGGTATTTGCTCCGGTGTGTGCGCGCCTTCTCGCGACCGGTGAGATCCGACGGCTCCAGTCCGTGCTGCGGACCGGGGCGACGGTGGCACTCCTGGTCTCGGCCGTCCTGCTGACCCCGATCCTCCTCGCGCCGGACAGGGTGGTCGCCCTGGTGTTCGGCGACACCTTCGAAGGTGCTGCCTTGCCCCTCCTGATCCTGAGCATCTCCTCGGTGGCCAATGTGGCCACCGGGTTGTCCGGGATCGCGCTGACCATGTCGCACCGCGAAGGCGTCGCCGCTGCCATCCAGGCAGCGACGGTGGTCGCCCAGGTCGTCGTCGGTGTGGCGGCCGCGCTCGTCTGGGGTCTGAACGGCCTCGCAGTCAGCGCGACGACGTTCGTCACCCTGAACTACGTCGGCCAGTGGATCGCAGTGAGGCGCCTGCTCGGTCTCTGGACTCAACCGACCTTCCGGCCCCGCTTCGGAGACCTGCGCCGGGCCGAGGGGTGATGGTCGCCCCGCGTCAGGTCCGGTTCAGTGGGCCGCGGTCACCCAAGCGGGGAGCTCGCGCTGCACGTGGCCCTCAAGAAGTCCTGCGAGCTGGTCCAGGTCAGCCGCGAACCGAGGTGCCAGGAGGCCTCGCGTCCGGGGGTCGACGCCGTCGGGCCTGAGCGCGGCGCGCCGGACGAGCTCGCGTACGCGATAGGAGGTGAAGCGCTTGACAGTTCGTCGCACGGCCTCGTTGCGGGTGGCGGCCCAGATGATCCGGTGCGCCGTGGCCGACCGAGGGGTCCCGGAGATGTTCACCCGCGGCACGCCGGCGCCCTCGCCCGGGGCCGGGGGTGCTCCGATGTGCCGCAGGACCTCGCCGACCGTCCCCTCGTAGTCGGCCTGGAGATCGTCGTAGAACCAGATCCCGACCTGCTCGGCAGGGAAAGCGGCCAGGAAGGCCGACACAGCCTCCGCGTAGCGACTCATCGACTCGTAGTGCCAGAGGTGGTGCCAGCCCGCCTCCTGGCGAACGTGCTCCGACTCGAAGGCCTGTAGGAACGACTCCTCCGGCTCGAAGCCGCGGGCACGCATGTACTGATAGGCCGAGAACGCTCGGTCCACGGGCTCGCGCAGGATGATCACGATGCGCATCTGCGGGTTCATGGCCAGGATTTCGGGGATCGCGCTCTGGTGGTAGTACAGAGTGGAGACCGAGCCGTCGCCGCGGCAGGGCTGATCGGCGTCGGCGTAGAGCGAGAGATAGGCCTCTCGCTCGGTGACCGCGACGCGGTTGATTGTGGCTTCGTCTCCTGGAGCCTGGAACTCCGCGGGCTTGCCGTGCAACGCGAAGAAGTGTGGCTCCTTCGGCTCGGTGACGAAGACACCAGGATGCGTACGCAGACCCTCGACGACACCGGTGGTGCCGCTACGACCAGCCCCGGCGACCAGGAAAGTGGGCATAGGCATGTGGTCGGGCACGGCAACCTCCGGACGCGGGTACGCCACCCGTCTGGGGGACGGGCGCAGACTAACTTGTCCGACCGGCATCCCGCAGATCAGGCCTCCGGTCGCCAAGGATGTTTCCTGTCGCGGACATCGGCACACATGTGCTGCGGACGCCTTAGGCTGCACACTGGTGTCGACAGCATCGCTGTCCTTCCGTGTGGGCCGCGCGGGACGGTCGAAACGGACTCGCTCAGGGAGAATTCAGTTGCGCATCTTGCACGTGTCCGAGGTGCAGTGGGGGGGTGTCGTCAACCTCATTCGCGAGTTCACCGAGGAGCAGGTGGCGCGTGGCGACGAAGTGCTGGTCCTGACGCCGTCCGGGTTCCCGTCCCTCGACAATGCCGACATCGAGCGCTGGGATCTCGACAGGGGCAAGCCGGCGACCTACTTGCGGGCGTACCGCCAGCTCCGCCGGGCAGTGAGCACGTTCCGACCCGACGTGGTCCACCTGCACTCTTTCGTCGCCGGCTTCCTGGGGCGTCTGCCCGGCGCGGTGGCGGGCACGCCCATCGTGTACCAGCCGCACGCGTGGTCGTTCGACCTGCGGGAAGAACGCCTCTTCCAGCAGTCGGTCAAGGCCTGGGAGAGGGTCGCCGGGTGGCACACGAACGTGATGGTGACGAACTGCGAGGCGGAGATCGAGGAGGGGCTCTCGATCGGCGTCCGAACACCGGGCGTCAGCATCGGAGTCGCCATCGACCCCGGGCACTTCCACCCGGTGGACGAGCTCGAGCGCGAGCGACACCGACGTGACTGTGGAGTCACGTCGGGACGGATGCTCGTCGTGGTGGGTCGGCTGGTGCGTCAGAAGGGCCAGGACCAGCTGGTGGCCAGCTGGGAGCGGCGGCCGATTCCGGACACCGAGCTGGTGCTGGTCGGACCTGGTGACCAGGAGGGCCTCGCGGCGCTCGCGCCGAAGCAGTGGGGCAGCAGTATCCGTGCGGTCGGGGAGCAGAATGACGTTCGCCCCTGGATCTGGGCGTCGGACGCCGTGGTGCTCGCGTCACGCTACGAGACCGTGGCCCTTGCGGTCGCCGAGGCGATGTCTTGCGGCCGAGCAGTCGTGGCGACGGCTGTGAACGGCACCAGCGAGGTGGTCCTGGGCGGCCACCTCCCCCCGGCGGGCCGGATCGTGCCACTCGGCGCCATGGACGAGTTGCTCGACGACGTGACGAGGATCCTGGCCGAGCCCGCCACCGCAGCCGGCATGGCTGCTGCCGGGCGGATCAGGGCCGAGGAGCACTTCAGCCCTGCCACGGTCGCAGACCGCTTGCGAGCCGCTTATCTCCAGGCGATCGGCAGTCTGCCCGACTGACGGTCGGACTCGACGGGTTCGGTCCACCCTGGTCGTAGCTCTCCGGGCTTCGTCACAGCTTGGGCAGCGCCGCGTACAGGCGCGGCGCAAGGGTGAGGGCGTAGGTAGAGGTGAGGTGGTTGCTGTCGCGGTAGACCAGGGCGTCACCGATCACCGGAGAGCACTCGCGCGTCGGGCACACCGCGTTCTCGAGGTTGATGAACTCGACGCGGGGCAGGGACTTCGCCGCGGCTTCGAGGGGTGTGCCGTCGCGCATTGCCTCTGGCCGGGAGACGGCACAGGCTGTGAGATCGTCGGGGTGCTCGCTCACGCACGCGGGCACGTCGATGCCAGGACGAGGTGTGTCCTTGAGGACGACCACGTTCGCTCCGGACTCCAGAAACGAGCCCCAGCTGGTCTCGTAGCTCTCCCGCAGCGGCTCGAAGCTCGCCTCGTAGGACAGCTGTTCGGGATCGACGATCTTGCGGAACACGTCCGAGAGGATGACCAGGTCCGGAGGATCGCTGGCCAGTGCGGAGGCGACGTTCCCGGACCACGTCGTGCACTGCGGGTACGGCCGCGCGTCGTAGGCCACAGTGATGCCGGTCGCGTACGTGCAGTTCTGCTTCGCGTAGATGCTGAGCCGCCATTCCCGCTCACGGGCGATGGCAGTCAGGGGTGCGGCCCACTGGGCCGCATGGGAGTCGCCGACTAGGGCCACCTCGATGCTGCTGTCGACGTCGCCGGTGACACATGGCTCGGGCGACACGTCATCGAGTCGCTTCACGCACTCGTCCCCCACATTGTCCCGCAGCGCCACGAGCGGGTCGGGCGTGATCGAGTCGGCACGGGACACCGGTGCGCCCGCCCGGTCACCGAGGGCGGGAGTGTCGAGCACGAGCGCGCCGAGCTTCGGCGCGTCAGACGGCTGCGGCCCGCCGCCCAGCGAGATCGCCAGGGGCGCCGGCGGTGTCGCGGGTGGCCAGGCGGCGCCGAGAACGACGGCGCTGGCGACGGCGCCGGCGACCGTGCATGCGCCGCCCACCCGCAACGTTCGCCAGGTGTGTCCGGCCAGGGCCCGGCTCCGGCGGACGGGGTCCTCGATCAAGCGGAAGCTCAGGTAGGCCGGGACCGTGGCGAGGAGGACGACGACGACCCCTTCCGCCGCGCTGAGGTCGCGGGCCAGCGCTGCCGCGACGATGACCAGCATCGGCCAGTGCCAGAGGTAGAGGGAGTAGGAGAGCTTCCCTACCCATTGCAGCGGTCGGAGGCCCAGGACGAGGGTCGGGCCCCACCGGTGCGGCACGAGGCCCGCGAGGATGATGACGGCGGTGGCCACCGTGGGGTACGCCGCCGCGGTGCCGGGGAAGGGTGTCGTCTCGTCGATCAAGAACGCAGAGGTCAGGAGCACCGTAAGGCCGAGCCAGCCGACGACGGCTCCTGCCAGGGGCGACATCACCCGAGGGACGTAGATCGCGACGATCGCGACGACCCCGCCGACTGACAGCTCCCAGAGGCGGGTCGATGTCGCGAAGTAGGCGGCGGAGGGATCGGTCGACGTCAGGTGGATCGACCAGGCCAGGGAGGGGACGGCCAGGACGAGCAACACGAACAATGACGCCAGGGTCAGGGGCCACCGCTGCCCTTCCCTGCGCCGGCGCCGACCGATGAGCGCCAGAGCAAGGAGGAGGAGGACCGGCCAGACGACGTAGTACTGCTCCTCGACGGCCAAGGTCCAGAAGTGCTGCAGCGGGCTCTTCGAGAGGCCCTCCGCGTTGTAGTCGGTCGCGACCTCGGCAAGGCGCCAGTTCTGCACGTACAGGGCGCTGGCAAGGATGTCCTTGCCGATGTCGGGCCATCGGATAGGCGGCACCAGCAACAACGTGGCAGCGCCGGTCGCCAGGAGCACCGTGGCCGCTGCGGGGAGGAGCCTCTTGGCGCGGCGTGCGTAGAAGCCGGCCAGTGAGAGCGTCCCGGTCGCGGCTACCTCGCGCAGCAGCAGCGACGTCATCAGGAACCCGGAGATGACGAAGAAGACGTCCACCCCGATGAAGCCGCCGGCGAGGGGAATGCCCGCATGAAGGACGAGGACCAGCGTCACCGCCACTGCCCGGAGGCCCTCGATGTCCGGCCTCAGGTGTGTCGGAGATCGTTGCTGGTCCGTCCCAGTCCCCGTCCCGGGATCGGCCGGCCTATCGGTGGTGCTGGTCTGCGTCGTCATCTCCGACCCCCCCGTCGGTCTGCGTCTCGCAGCGAACGGTGCGGTCTGCCGAGACGCGGCAGAGGCTAACCCGGCCGGATCGGTACCGATCCGGTTCCTACCGGTCGACCGACGCGGTGTCACTTCGCTTGGCCAGCCGCGTCGGCTGGGGTCGGCGCGTCCGTCGGACGAGGCCGGCGTACACCAGGACGATCCCCACGAGCGCGCCGAGGAGGGCGCTCAGCGCGATGGTCACGGCAGCCGGGAGCCCGGCTGGCGCTCCGTCTGTGGCAGCCGGGGTCAGTACCTGCCCGCCGGGAGCCGGAGCGAGGGCATCACCGGGCGTACCAGTGGAGCCGATCGCGGCCAGACGAGCGTCCCGCTCCTCATCACGGTACTGGAGGTATTCCGAGGCGAAAGCGTCCGCGACGGTCACGGCACCGTCCGGGCTGTCCCAGGCTGCCGTCACCCGGAGGACCCGGGAGTCGTTGACGGCCTCGACGGTGACCCTCGTCTGTAGGTCCTGGACGCTCGTGCTCAGGCCCAGGAGGTCGATGACGGCCTGGGTGACCGGTGCGGAATCCACGACCAGGCTCTGGGTGGCGACCTCCTGCGCGGTGACCTCGCTGGTCTCCTGAGTCGTGGAGATCTCGGTCGGGTCGATCTGGATCAGCGTCGAGGCGTCGTATGCCGGCGGAGTGAGGAAGGTGTACAACGCGCCGGCGGCGCCGAACGCCAGGGCGACCACGACGACGACCACCACTTGAGCGAGCGTGACGGCCGGACGACGTGACGGGGCAGGGGTGACGGGGGCCATGAGTTCTCCGGAGCATGAGGCTCACACGCAGGGGCGGACGCCGACGGTGTGGTGCTCACATTATGAGGGCAGGTGCAGCAAAGCAGCCGCAACGGGACCTCCGAGGTGTCCGTCAGCCGCCGTGCGACCGACTCATGCGGTTAACTCCCGGCTGGCTGTGCATGTCGGTCCCAGGCGGACTCGGACTCGCCTAGAGTGGCGACCGGCTCGAACCGCCGCCGCCCAGGCCTCGGGCGAACCGGACGGTCCGGGCACCCATCGAGGAGCGTGGCAGTGGTCGACGGTCGAGCAGCAACCGGACAAGGCGTGACGCAGGGCGCCGGGAGAACTGCTCTGATCACCGGGATCACGGGTCAGGACGGTTCGTACCTGGCCGAGCTCCTGCTGTCCAAGGGCTACGTCGTGCACGGGATCGTCCGCCGCTCGTCGAGCCTGAACACCGAGCGCCTCGACGGGATCTACGAAGAGCCACAGCAGCCCGGACGTCGCCTGGTCCTCCACTACTCCGACCTCTCGGATGGAACCAGTCTCGTCAACCTCCTGCACGAGATCCAGCCGGACGAGGTCTACAACCTCGGTGCGCAGAGCCATGTCCGGGTCTCTTTCGACTCACCGCTCTACACCGCCCAGGCGACGGGGATGGGCACGATGCGTCTGCTCGAGGCTATCCGCGCATCTGGGACGCAGACGCGTTTCATCCAGGCGTCGTCCTCGGAGATGTTCGGCTCTACCCCGCCGCCCCAGAACGAGATGACCGCATTCCACCCCCGCAGTCCTTACGCTGTAGCCAAGGTCTTTGCGTACTGGTCCGTCGTCAACTGGCGCGAGGCACAGGGGATGTTCGCGGTTAATGCGATCATGTTCAACCACGAGAGCCCTCGCCGCGGGACCACGTTCGTGACCCGCAAGATCACTCGCGCGGTGGCTCGGATCCAAGCAGGCCTCCAGGACCGCCTCTACCTCGGCAACCTGGATGCCTCGCGCGACTGGGGATACGCGCCCGAGTACGTCGAGGGGATGTGGAGGATGCTCCAACGGGACGAACCGGTCGACCTGGTGCTGGCGACGGGCGAGATGCACACGGTGCGGGAGTTCTGCGAGCTGGCTTTCGCCCGGGTGGGTCTCCGGTGGGAGGAACACGTCGGGCACGACTCCCGGTACGAGCGGGCCGCCGAGGTCGACGCCCTGCTCGGGGACGCCTCCCGGGCCAGGGCGGAGATCGGCTGGGAGCCGAAGGTGGCGTTCGAGGACCTGGTCGCGATCATGGTCGATGCCGATGTCCGTCATCTTGATGACGAGCGCAGCGGAAGGCTGGTGCGGATCGACCGTGAGTGATCGCGTCGGACCCCTCACCGTGGTCCAGGTCGTGTCCCTCGTCGGGGGTGGTGGGGAGTTCGGCGGCCCCACGACGGTCGCGGTGGGCCTGACGAGAGAGTTGTCCAGTCGAGGTCACCGCGTCACCCTGCTCGCTCTGCGCGTGGGTGATGTCGGAGTGCCCGACGGCGTGCCGTCCAGCGGCTGGAAGGTGTTCCCAGCCCGGCGGTTCGTGCCCGGGGTCGGGATGCTCGGGTTGTTCAACCTCCGTCTGGCCTGGTGCCTGTGGCGTTCGATGAGGCGCGCTGACATCGTCCACCTGCACGCCGGTCGTGACCTCGTCTCGCTGGTGACCCTTCTCCTTGCTGCGCTGACCAACGTCCCCGTCGTGGCTCAGACCCACGGCATGGTCCGACCCCGCAGCAGCCCGCTCGCGTCGCTCTTTGATCGGGTCTTCGTCCCACTGCTTCGCAGGGCACGCGTCGTCAGCTTCCTCACGCCTGACGAAGAGGTGGACCTGCGCGCCCTCCTTGGGTCGGATGCCCCGTTGTCCGCTCTCTCAAACGGGCTCCCGTTGCCACCTCAACCGGCCTCGCGTGATCCGTCCGATACGACGCCGACTGTGGTCTTCGCTTCTCGGCTCCACCCGGTCAAGCGGGTGGTGGCTTTCGCTGAGGCGGCACGAATCCTGCTCGACGCCGGTGTCGACGCAGACTTCGTGGTCTACGGCCCGGACCAGGGCCAGCTCGACCGGTTGCTGGAGATCGTGGCGGAGATGGGTTCGTCCGGTCGCCTTCGTTATGGGGGCGCCCTTGGACACGACGAGACCCTCACGGCGATGGCAACCGGCGACGTGTTCGTTCTGCCCAGCAGCATCGACTGGGCGCCGATGGCGCTGTTGGAGGCGATGAGCCTCGGCCTGGCCTGTGTGTGCACTCATTCGTGCGGGCTCGCGCCGGCGATCGAACGGGCGGAGGCAGGCCTGGTGATCGACGGCGACGTCGTGGAGATCGCCGAGGCGGTCCGACGGCTCGTGGAGGACCCGGCGCTCGCGAGACGTCTAGGCGAGAACGCCCGTGACCTCGTGCGCCGCGAGTTCTCCCTGGCCGCGATCGTGGACGACCTGCTCCGCTGCTACGTCGCGGTGTTGAGCCCGGCCACCACGAGCGCGGCGACCCGGTCCAGGCCCGCTTCGGCCGAGAGAAAGTCCGAGGCGTAGGTCCGTCCCGCGGCTGCGAGTGCTCCGCGCTGGGCCGGCGCATCCCGAAGCGCGAGGACCGCGCTCAACAGGGCTTCCGGTTCTTGGGCGTCGATCACGACTCCCGCGCCGCTGCTGCGAACCTCGCGAGCGGTCCCGCAGTCTGCGGCGACTGACGCCAGCACCGGCACACCGGCGTTGAAGTAGGCGGTCAGCTTGCTGGGGACACTCATGTCGTGGACCTCCGAACGTTGGGCCACCAGTCCAATATCTGCGGCGGCCAGTACCCCGGGGAAGTCCATCCCGGCGACGGGATCGACGAAGGAAAGGGTGGAGATGTCCTCGGCCCGCTCCATCAACGCACCCCGACGGCTTCCATCGCCCATCAGGACGAACAGCAGGTCCGTGTGGCCGTGGTGCTGGGCCAGGCGCGCGGCATCGACGACGACCTCGAGGCCCTGTTTCAGACCCATGTTGCCGGCGTGGAGCACCACGAACCGATCGCGCCAGGAGTCGTCGACGATCTTCTCTACATCTCGCGGCGGCTGTTGGAGGGTCCAGTTGGGCACCACGTGCATCCGGTCCTCGGAGACCCCGATCGCTCGGCAGTGCTCCGCCAGTGAGGAGTGGACCAGGCCGAGGGCTGTGGCCGTCTTGAAGAGGCGCTGCTCGAGAGCACTGACCAGGCCGGCAGCAAGACGACCACCGAGGATCCCACTTTGACGTGCGCCGGCACCCGAGAGGTCCTGCACGATGAGCACCAAGGGCACGCCATGGTGATCGGCAACCCGCTGGGCGAGGACCCCACCGGCCAAGGACGGCACGACTGCGACGACGACGTCGACTGCGCGCCGTCTGGTGCCGCGGAGCAACCCGTGCAACAGGAAAGTCAGCTCGTAGAAACCGCGGGTGAGAGCCGTCTGTCGACGAGGAATGTACTGCCGCAACCGGGTCACCGGGATGCCGTTGACCTGCTCGACGCGGCTGAAGCGTCGGCGGTCGTCGGGCGAGAGGCGCCAGGACGGGTAGTGGGGCAGTCCAGCCACCACCTCGACGCGCGCACCGTCTCGACTCAACCGCTCGGCGGTTGCAGCGGCATACGGACCGATCCCGGCGTGCTCCGGGCTGTAGGAGACGCTCACGAACAGCACTCGTTTGCCCGCAAGAACGACTGGCGTCTCGGTCATGTTCTGTTCTCCGCCCTTGCCCCGCGAGAGTGCAACGCGAAGGCCACCATCCGGACCGTGGTGGGCCCGATCATGCCTTCGGCGGCATGGCCCGCCTTGCTCAACAGTCTGATGATCTGGTCACCCTAGTCTGCGTGGGTGCCCTCAGGTGCTGTCTCAGGGCAGCAGCTGGAACGCGGCTTGACTCTGCGTGACGCCACCAGGGGTGACCACGCCCAGCTTGCTCCGCGCGGGGGCGTTGGCCGGCACGGTTGCGGTGATCTGGGTCGGGGAGTCGACGGTGAAGGTGGCGGTGACGGCCCCGAAGCGCACGATGCGCGCCTGGAGGAATCCGGTACCAGTGATGACGACGCTGGAGCCGGCCCTGGCCGAGCTCGGGGTGAAGGAGGTGATCGTCGGTGCGACCTTGAACGGGTCGGTGCTCTGCGCGGTGCCGGCGGGGGTGGTCACTCCCAGCTTGCTGGAGGCGGGGGCGTCGGCCGGGACGGTTGCGGTGATCTGGGTCGGGGAGTCGATGGTGAAGGTGGCGGTGACGGCCCCGAAGCGGACGAAGCGCGCCTCGGCGAAACCGGTGCCGGTGATGACCACGGAGCTTCCGTTCGTGCCGGTGGTGGGCGTGAAGGAGCCGATCGTCGGTGGCATCTTGAACGGGTCGGTGCTTTGCGTGGTGCCGGCGGGGGTGGTCACTCCCAGCTTGCTGGAGGCGGGGGCGTCGGCCGGGACCGTTGCGGTGATCTGGGTCGGGGAGTCGATGGTGAAGGTGGCGGTGACGGCCCCGAAGCGGACGAAGCGCGCCTCGGCGAAACCGGTGCCGGTGATGACCACGGAGCTTCCGTTCGTGCCGGTGGTGGGCGTGAAGGAGCCGATCGTCGGCGGCACCTTGAAGGAGTCGGTGCTCTGCACTGTGCCGGTCGGCGTCGTCACGCTGACTTTGCTGACCGCGGGAGCGTCGACCGGCACGATCGCAGTGATCTGGGTGTCGGAGTCGACCGTGTAGGACGCAGACGAGGCGCCGAAGGCGACGGCGCTGGTCTCGGACAGGTTGGTTCCGGTGATGACCACTGCGGTGCCCGGCACTCCAGCGCTCGGGCTGAGCGCGTCTACTCCGACGGGGCGCGTGGCGGTGAACAGCGCGTTGCTCTCCACCGTCGTCGAGGGAGTCGTCACAGTGATTCTGCTGGACGCGGGCACGTCAGTCGGCACGGTCGCCGTGATCTGGGTGTCGGAGTCGACGACGAACGGGGCGCTGGCGGTGCCGAATGCAACCGCGGTCGCGTCGAGGAACCCGGCACCGGTGACGACGACCGGGGTACCAGGTGACCCGGTGGTCGGGGTGAAGGTGTCGACGACTGCGGGTGCGGCCTGGAACGGCGTGCTGCTCGTGACAGATCCGTTGGGCGTCCGCACCGTGATGTTCGCTCGTGCCGGGACGTTCTCCGGCACGACGGCCGTGAGTTGGGTCCGCGAGTCGACCACGAAGGTGGCGGACACGTTGCCGAAGGTGACCCGCGAGGCGTCGGTGAAGAAGTCGCCGGTGACGGTGACGGGCGTGCCGGCGGGACCGCCGGACGGTGTGAAGCCCTCGATGGTCGGTGGCTGGAGTGCGTCCGGGCAGAAGGACACGAGCTCTTGCGGGAAGTCGGTCAGCTGCGCGTTTGCGCCGGCGCCGATCGTGTTCCGCCACTCCCGGGTGTCGTTGGCGAGCCGGTCCTGTACCTCGATACCGCCGGCCTGGTAGCGGTCGACCTCTGTTGCGGTGATTCCTGTGGGGCCCATGATGATGATGTCGACCCCCTGGTCGGTCAGCACCTGCGGGTCGGGAGGGGGAGAGGTGATGTAGCGAGCAGCCAAGCGGATGTCCGGCGCAACACGGTGGGTATAGGCGGCATGAGTCGTGAACCAGGTGGTGTCGACCCTCCCCGCGTCTCGGATCTGCTGGGCGACCCGCTCCACGGTGGTCTGCTGCTTGAGCTCGATGTACACCCTGGTCTCCGGGATCGTGGCCCAGTACGCCATCGCCTCCTCCAGGGTCGGGATGCGCGAGCCGGCCTTCTTGTAGCGCAGGGCTGCGACCTGGGCGGTGGTCATCTTGTCGATATAGCCATCGACCCCGGTCGAGCGCAGGGTGTTCCGGTCGTGGAAGATCCACATCTGTCCCTGTGCGTCCGCCCAGAGATCGGTCTCGATGCTGAAGCCTTCAGCTGCGGCGCGCTCGAAGGACGTCATCGAGTTCTCATCCACCCTGGCGGGGTGCAGCCCACGATGCGCGATGGCCTCCAGCGAAGAACAGTCCGTGGGTGCAGCGACTGCCGGTGCCGCTGGTAAGGCGACCAACGATGCGACCACAGCCGTCAGAGAAAGTAAAAAAGCGCGCACTGCAGGTTCCCCCAAAGGCATTCAGCATCAGAAGAGGCCGGTCGGCTCTGCTCCTGGCGTCCTTGCTGGCCCCTCGGGCGAGGCTGCTCGGACAACGGGCAACAGGTTGCTCGCGGTGAGAGAACGGTAGCGCGGATAATCGCGCGGACAGAATTTTGACCGGTGACGTTGCGCCGTCGACACGAAGCGTCTGGAACCACCCGGCGATACCGCGTGGGTCGGGCAGCGCAGGCGTACCCAAGTCAGGGGAAAACTTCGTCTCAGTGTCCGAAGGTCCCAGTCCGCTGGTGGAACCTACTCGCGTGGCCGTCAGGTCGCACTCTCGGGTCCGCACCCCAACGCTCCAGGAGCCAGCATGTGGCAGAACCGTCCTCGTACCCTCGCTTCTGGGGGATCCGCCGCTAGTCGCGCCCCTGTCGTGGTGTCGCGACGTGCTCGTCTGGCACGGGGTTCGGCGCGATTCACCGCCGTGGCTGCCGTCCTTGCATCCAGCCTGGTGTCGGGCGGGGCTGCCTCGGCCAGCGAGGTCGTGCACCCGGTTGTCGTGTCAGAGACCGCAGCAGAGTTCACTCCGAACCTGGTCGACGACGGGGCGTTCCCGCGCGGCCCGAGGGTGCTCTCGATCACGTCCGCGGGTGACCAGATGTTCGCCGGCGGCGAGTTCCACCAGGTCCGCGGCGCCGCGAAGTCGTCACCGGTCCTCGACCGCTCGAACTTCGTCGCCTTCGACGCTGTGACCGGTGAGATCAGCGGAGCCGCCCCCCAGCTGGACGGGGCCGTCTGGGCGGTGGAGGCCAGCGGGGACTCGGTCTACCTGGGTGGGAACTTCCAGAACGTCAACGGCGTGCCCTCTCCCGGTCTGGTCAAGATCGATGCCGCTACCGGTGAGGTGGACCCGACCTTCAGGCCGCGTCCGATGGTCGGGACCCGTCAGCTGGATCTCGTCGACGGTCGTCTCTTCGCGGCGGGTAGCTTCGGCCGGCGTCTGATTGCTCTGGACCCGGTTACGGGCGTCGACACCCGGTACCTGAAGACCACGGTCTTGGGGAAGATCGCGAACAGTGCGGGTTCGACGTCGGTCTACAGCTTCTCGATCGATCCTGCCGGCACCCGGCTCGTCGCCGTCGGGAACTTCACGACCATCGACGGCGTCTCCCGCCCCCGCGCATTCATGCTCGATCTCACCGCCACCGGAGCCACGCTCAACGAGTGGTATTACGCGCCGCTGGCCGACAAGTGCGCCTCCGACACGCCGGTACGCCAGGCGTACCTGAACGACGTCGACTTCGCTCCCACGGGTGACTGGTTCGTCCTCGCCTCCAGCGGGTACGTCCCAGCCACGACGCAGCAGATCGGCACCCACGTCTGCGATGCGGCCGCTCGGTTCGAGACAGCTGTCGCGCGCCCCACCCGGCCGACCTGGATCAACTACACCGGCGGCGACACGCTCACCTCGGTCGTGATCACCGGGGCCGCGGTGTACGTGCAGGGCCACCACCGCTGGCTCGACAACCCGTTCGGCAAGGACTACGCCGGTCCGGGGGCCGTGGTCCGCAAGGGGATCGGCGCGATCGACCCGTCGACCGGCAGGGCGCTGGCCTGGGACCCGCCCAAGCAGAGCGGCATTGGTGGCTTCGGCTTCGACGTCACCGACAAGGGCCTGTGGATCGGTAGTGAGAGCAAGGTCTTCAACGGCAGGCCTCATTGGGGCATTGCTTTCACCCCACTTGCGGGCTGATTCCCCCGGCGGACCAGACGACGACTACGTGCAGGACGCGCTGGGAACCATCAGGATCCCCGCGCGTCCTTCTCGGGTCGGAAGGGCGTCGCAGGGCGTGGCCTGGCCGCGTGTCTGGTCAGGCCATGAAGCCGAGCGCGGCCTCCGGGCGGAATCCCGGAAAGACCGCCCCGACGTTCGTGCTCATCCGGTTCCGCACGATCTCACTGAGCACGCTGCGGTAGTCACGGGTGACTGCGAGGTCACCGTTGATCAGGTCGCCGCGGTCGAGCCCCGGCCACCGACCGAAGACGCGGCCGCCGTTGACCCCGCCACCCAGCACCAACATGGTGTTGCCATGGCCGTGGTCGAGGCCGGCGTTCGCGTTCTCGCCGACGCGGCGGCCGAACTCGCTGATCGTCACCAGGGTGACGCGGGACGCCAGCGTTCCGAGGTCCGTGAACAGCGCCGCGATGGCGGCCGACATGTCGGAGATCATGGGTGACATGGACCCGTGGTCGAGGTTGCCGACGCCCACGTGCATGTCCCAGCTGCCGAAGTCGACAGTCACGGCGCGGACGCCTACGCCGGCCTTCACCAGGCGGGCGGTGTCCTGCATGACCCGTCCCAGCGGCGTGCCGGGGTAGTTGGCGCCGGCGGCCGGCCTGGGCTGGGTCCTCGCCAGTGGCGCCAGCTTCAGGGACGCGTCGAGAGCCGATGTCCCGGCCCTGCCGAGAGGGTCCTGGGGACCTCGCCACATCGCATCGAGTGAACGTCGCTTCCAGGCTGCTTGCGGTCCGCTGTTCGCGCCAGGCAACCCGATGGCAGCAGTCTGGCGGATCCCCAGCGTCGGTTCCGAGCCGTACAGGGACGTCGAGACCATGGAGGACCCCATGGCGACGGCTTCCGTAGGGGCGTCGTCCGCCGTCAGCCCGATCATCCGGTTCAGCCAGCCGGTGCGGGCCGATGACCCGGGGTCGGCGTCCTCGATGGACTCCATGGCGGCGAAGTGGCTGCGGTTGGGCATCGGGAGTCCGACGGCCTGCACCGCGGCCATCCTTCCCTGACGCCACATCGGCTGGAGAGGCGCGAACGAGGGGTGCAGGCCGAAGAAGCCGTCCGGCTCGAGCAGCCGGCTCCGTGGCACGGCGATCGATGGTCGGGCTGCGGCGTATCCGGGATCGCCGTAGGGCACGACCATCGACAACCCGTCGGCGCCCCCGCGCAGGCTGAGGACGATGAGGACGTTGCCGGGACTGGGGGTCGCCGCATAGGAGACCTGACGGAAGATCCCCTCGCTGAGGGCGGTGACGGTGCCGGCCCCGGCTGCCAGGCCAAGGCCGCGAAGCACCGATCGCCGTGACGTCGAGTAGTCCGCGCAGGAGCAATCAGTGTGAGACACGTGGCGCATCAAGCCATCACCGCTTCATGT
This sequence comes from Nocardioides sp. AX2bis, assembly GCF_902506435.1. Taxonomy (GTDB): domain Bacteria; phylum Actinomycetota; class Actinomycetes; order Propionibacteriales; family Nocardioidaceae; genus Nocardioides. The sequence continues at coordinate 483,095 of NZ_LR733215.1, forward strand.
GGAGAGGAGAGTCGAGCAGGCAGGCGAGCAGGAGTGGAAGGCGTTCGGTCATCAAGGGGTGGCCGGCGGTGATCACGTCGTCCCGCTGCAAGCCGACGGAGGCGCAGGCGGCGGCCACCATGTCGGTCGTGGGTGGTTCGAAGAGCAACCGGCCGCAGAGTCGGTTGACGACGACGTCGAACCGGGCGGGGAGGTCCGGCACCCACGACTGCGGTGACCGATAGGTAGCGCCCGCCGCCGGGAACCCGGAGGCCATCGCTTGGTGGACCGTCCAGGAACCGAGCATCCGGGTCGCAGAGCTCCAGGCGTCGCCCGCGTCGGGGAACCCATCGGGGGTCGGCCAGTTGAAGGGGCGTTGCCCCATGTCCATGGACATCCAGATCGACTTGTTCGCGAAGTCCGCAGCGGTGGCAGGTCGACGCAACGTCACGTGCAGGGCCCGCGTGGTCGCAACGAAGTCTTCCGTCGGTGTCCTGACCTTGGGCCTCGAGGCGGCCCGGAACTCGGGGTGGTTCACCAGGGTCCGCAGGGTGAACTTGATGTCCGTGCCCGAGGAGACGAACGCAGCTGCGACGTCGTTGACGATCGATGCCGGTGGCGTGTCTGAGACGAATCGTCTGACCAGCGCGCGGGCTACCCGACGGGCGGTCGCCGGGTGACGGGCGAGGTACTCGAGGTAGCGGAAGGTGGTCGCCCGGCCGTCCTTCGAGGCGTTCGCGTCCTTGAATCCGAGGACGGAGACCGGTCCTGTCGCATGGCCTGACGCGTTGTAGGACGGCTTCCAGGAGTTGCCCCGGTCGACGGCCCATCCGGTGAGGATCCGGGTGGAGCTAGCCACGTCGGCTTCTGTGTAAGCGGTCTCGCGACCCACGGTGTGACACTCGAGGACCTCGCGTCCGAGGTTCTCGTTCGGTGCCTTGTTCGTCGAGGCGTAGTTGTCGAGGTAGAGCAGCATCGCCGGGTGTGTGATGGCGCTCGACAACAGGGTGGTGAAGCGCCCGAGCGCGTGCTGGCGGATCACCGAGTCGTAGTTCTTGCGGTGCACCCAGCAGTTGTCGTTGGGAGCGGCGGCGTGGAGGAGGTTGGACCAGAACTCGGTCATCACCTCCAGCACCTGGCGCTGGCTCACGGTACGGCGGGCCAGCGTCCACCTCGACAGCTCGTCGGCCAGGATGGAGCTGGACATCGACCGGTTGTTCTTGTAGCGGGCCCACATCTCGTACGGCGTCAGCTGGAGGGTGGGGAACCAGCCGTCAACCGCGCGTCCGGAGTCGTCGGGCACAGCCGCTGGGTCGAGTTGCTGCTGGAACCATGCTCGTCCGCCGCCTGCAGCACGCACCTGCGCGGCCACGGTGTCGTTGAGTCCGTAGCTGAAGCGACGGACCAGGTGACGGTCGCTCGCGGAGAGCGTCGGTTGCTGCAGGGCAGACAAGATCGTCACGGGAGGAACCTCCGGGTGTGGCGTGGGCGCTGTGTCGGGCAGCGTTCGGAGCAGCGGGGAGCGGTTGGTCGGACGGCCTGCGCCGACGACGGTGTGGGCGAAGGGACCGGTAGTCCGGTCCTCAATCGAAGATTGAGGCCTCGCGGGCTGGACAACCCCGGCGATGTCGGCCGTGATGACCGACGCCGTGGACCATACCTGCGTTGGTCTGATCTGGCCATGTCGCGGGCTCAAGGCCGGCCAGGCTAGTGACCGACGGACTTGACGCTGAAACGCGGTCGTCCGGCGGCTGCGGTCAGCCTCGGCGGACCCGGACCCGCTGCGTGACGTCGCTACCCGCGGGCGTGACCACCTTCACCTTCGCCGTTCGCCCCACACGCTTGGGCAGCGTCACCTCAAGCCTCCGAGGTGCGGCCTGCAGCAGTCGGGCACGGATGCCGGCGACACGTACGGAGCTCGCCGTGCTGAGGAACCGGCCCCGGATGCTGATCTTGCGTGACCCTGCCTTTGCGGCGACCACGTCGGAGATGCGGGGAGGAGTCGTGTACTGGTGGCAGAACCGCCCCAGCTCACGTGGTGAGTCGGTGAGCTGCCCGTCGACACGGGCATCGAGCGCGATGGCCCAGGCGGCCTTGGCATTGCTGTTGAAACCCTGCACCTCGACCCCCGCAGCCTGGAACTCCTCGACACGGGCCCTGGTCAGGGCGGGACGTGGGATGGCCACCAGGTCTGCGCCGATGTCCGTGGCGATGCTCGGGTCTGGGTCGTTGACCGAACCGGGCACCTTGTACAAGGTCCTGACGTCCGGTGCGTTCCGGTAGGTGTAGGGCGTGTAGGCAGTCAGGAACGTGGAGTCGAGCCGCCCTGCCTGCCTGATCTTCTCTGCCACGGCCAGGACGTCCTCGACCAGCTTGACCTCGACGAACACGCGTGTGGACGGGGTGGAGACCCACTGCGCGAGCGCACGGTCGAACGTGGGGATGCGGGCCCCGGTGTCCCGGTAGCGGAGGTCGGCCACCTCTTCGGTGGTCATCTCGTCGATGAACCCCCTGACGCCGGTTGATCGCCGCGTGGATCGGTCGTGGAACACCCAGAGGACCCCATCCGCGTCCGACCAGACGTCGGTCTCGATGGAGAACCCTGCGGCCGAGGCCCCGCGGAACGACTTCATCGTGTTGTCGTCGGTCCCCGGCGGGTGGAAACCCCGGTGCGCAACGGTTTCGAGAAGCGCGCACTGGTCGGTCGTACCTGCCGACGCCGGTGCGGACGCCGCGACGGCTCCGGAGGCCCCGGGCACCAACGTGACGAGGACCGACGACGCCGTCGCGAGAGCAAGCCTGGATGACAAGTGCACGAGAACTCCTACAAGCGGTTGCTGGACCTCCTGAACGGTAGGCCGGAACGAGGCGACGTCTGCGTTGCCTTCACGTTAACGGACCCTGGTGTGCGATCGGTCCTAGACTTCACACATGGCCGTGCGCACCAGACAGGGACACGGTGTGAACGAGGACGACTTCGCCTGGTTACGCCAGGTCGTGTGGGGCCAGGACCAGCTCGGTTCCGTGGGCCCCAGCATGCGCTACGTCGTGGCTCCGTCGATCTCGCGGCCCTGGTTCGTGCTTCCGTGGCTGGGCTTCGTGCCCACGGTGCGGGTCGCGCTCGACGGCTGGGGGCGGTTGTCCGACCGGCACCGCATGATCAGGTCGATCGGCGTGATGAAGGCCACCGGCGCGGTTCTGCACCTCTCCTCGACCGTTGATCTCCCCGCGACACCACCGCTCCTGGTCTGGTTGCGCGATCAGCTCGGAGTCCCGGTGTCCGGTGCGGTCATCACAGGTGTGAAGGATCCCAACCGGAAACCGACGGTGCAGGTCGTGGGCCGGGCCGGAGACACTCTGGGCTGGGCGAAGGTCGGCTGGAGCCCGGCCACGCGCGAGATGGTGCTCCGTGAGCGCGCGATGCTGGACCGGATCGGTCCACGACTCGCCGAGGACCCCCACCTGCGGGTTCCCGGCGTCATCGCCGGTGGGTCAGTGGGTGGGTCCGAGGTGCTGGTCACCCGTCCGATGCCAGCCCGGTCGCGGCGGTGGGGCAAAGGTGCGGAGCCTCCCCGGGCTGACCTGCTCCGCGCCATCGCAAGGTCTGCGTCCGCGAGCGGTCGTCTGCACGAGGGGCAGCTGGCAGGGCTCCCGTTGTGGGCCCAGCTGTCGGAGAGGGTCGCCGCTGTGGCCGACCTCGCGCCGACCGCAGCAGCAGCGGTGGAGGACGCAGTGCGGGACGCCGCAGGATCGGCGTCACCCACGGCGACGGTCCCCATCGGGGGCTGGCACGGTGACCTGGCTCCGTGGAACCTGGCCCGTCGCGGTGACGAGGTCTGGCTGTGGGACTGGGAGCACGCCGGAGACGGCCGACCGCTCGGCCTGGACCTGCTCCACTACCAGCTCGTGGTGAGTCTCTACGTCCGTCGTACCGACCCGGCGACGGCGCTCCGGGAGCTGGTCGTGGGGGCGCCTGGTCTGCTGCGGCCGCTAGGCATCGACGAGCACGCCGCCCGGGCCGTCACCGTGGCGTACCTCGCCGAGCGCTGGCTCCGGGCCGCCGAGCTGGCGCGTCACGGCGCCTCCTGGGACGAGACGGTGCACCCGGCGATCCCGGATGTCCTGTCGTCGCTCACGTCCAAGCCGTGACTGCGTCAGTCCTCAGTCATTGGTGACGTGCCACGGGACCGGACCGATGAGGGCTTCGAGCGCCTCGGTGTCCTCGCGGTAGTAGTCCCTCAACCGTGCGCGCAGGTCACTTCTCAGTACCGGCTGCCGTGTCCGGTCGCGGCGCGCCAGTACGCCGCGGTCGATGGCCGTCGCCGTGGCCGCCCACGCCAGGCCGAGGGGGCTCGGCCGACGCGGTTCCCGGCGGTAGAGGTCTGTTGAGTAGTCGAACAGGAACCGGTTGCGCGATCGGAGCAGGCGGATGCGCCGGTGGTCGTACGTCCCGGTGTTGGCGCTCCGGACGGCACCTGCCAGTGCGGGCGACGTCGTGGGGTCGAGGTCGAGGAACGTCAGCAGGCGCGCTATCTCGGCGGCCGGTCCGGAGGCGAGATCGGGCTGGAGCATGACGTGGACACGGTCGCGCCGCACACGCAGCAACCAGCGGCTCAGGTGTTCGCCGTACAAGCCGTAGTCGAGGACGTCGGCAGCACGTGGGTGCCCGTTCAGCGACATGCTTCCGTCCAGGATGCCTTCGAACGCGTCGTTGATCGGCAGCAGGGGCAGGAACCCGAGACGGACGTAGTGGACGTAGGCGGACATGGCGCGGGGCACGGGGTCGCGCAGCACCGCGACGACTCGCACGTCCGGTGCCGCTGCCGTGATCCGCCCGGGTGCGAGCGGGTCGGCCAGGTGGTCGGGCCGTTTGAGCCCCCGGCGTACGTCGGCGCTTCGCGGGCCGAACAGCTGCTCGAACCCGGCCTGGCTGGCGGATGAGTACGATGGATCTTCGAAGAAGCGGACTTCTGCCGGGGGGATGTCGATCGACGGATGCTGGACCAGGCACTCGTGCACGTAGGTCGAAGCAGACTTCTGCGCACCGATGATCGCGAAGTCGAGGTCAGCCGCGCCGTCCCACATCTCAGCCTCTCCGTCGGCGGGCACCCCCGGCCCGTCGTCCCGGGAGACGGTACGTGACGGAGGCGGTCGGGCGCGCGGCCGATAATCGGTCCGCAGCGCAGCCGCGGCGCCGCACCTCGGTCGTGTCCGGGGGCGCCCTCGGTGCCGTCGGTGCCGTCGTGAGCGCGGCCGGGGGGTTTGCGCTGGTACTGGTGGTCACGCGGACGCTCGGTGCCGCGGACAGCGGCCGCTTCTTCCTCGCTGTCGCCGTGTTCACCGTCCTGATCGCGGTGGGGAAGCTCGGCACGGACACCAGCCTCGTGCGTTTCGTCTCCGTGCTGCTGGCTCGCGGTCGCGACGACCAGGTCGTCCCACTCGCCGTCCGGGCGGCCGTGGTGGTGCTCGTCGTGAGCGGCCTGGTCGGCGTCGTGATCTTCGTCCTCTCTCGACCACTGGCGGCCCTGCTCGTGGCCGACCCCAGCGGCGACGACCAGGTGCTGCTGAGGTGGGTGGCTGTCGGTCTTCCCCTCGGGGCGGTCACGTTGACCCTGCTCGGGGCGACCCGGGGGGCGGGGAGCGTGGCGACCTTCGTCTGGGTCGAGCAGGTGTTCAAGCCGTTGGCACGCCCTGCCGCGGTCGTGGTGGTGTGCGCGCTCGGCGCGGGCGTGGTCGGCGCCTTCGTCGCGTGGCTCGTGCCTGCGGTCCTGGGGCTGGCTGTGGTCTTCGTGTCGATGCGTGCCCGCCTGCGCGGTGCCCGGGCCGGCGAGGCGCCGTCAGGGCCGCCCGTGGGCGGCGCGGAGTTCTGGCGCTTCGCCCTGCCCCGGGCACTCTCGGGCACGCTCGAGGTCTTCTCGCTGTGGATCGGGGTGATGATGCTGTCGGCCCTCACTGGTTCCGCCGACGCTGGGGTCTTCACCGCGGTCGCCCGAGTGGTGACCGCTGGTCTGATGGTGATGGTCGCGATGAGGTTGGCCCTGGGTCCGCACCTCGGGGCAGCCTTCGAGCATCGGCAGCTCGACCGGGTCGAGGCGCTCCACGCTCACTCGACGACCTGGGCGGTCCTCGTCTCGTTCCCCTTCTTCCTGCTGGTCGCGGTCTTCGCCGACGTGGTGCTGGAGGTCTTCGGAGCGGGGTTCGAAGCCGGCGCGGCCGCGCTCACGGTGCTCGCCGCGGCCAACCTCGTCAACGTCGCGGTCGGCAACGTGCAGAGCATCGTCCTGATGTGCGGTCGGAGCTCCTGGACCCTGGTCGGCACCACCAGCGCCCTCGCCGTCCAGGTCCTCCTCGGGCTCGCCCTGATCCCGTCCTACGGCCTGGTCGGTGCGGCCTGGGCCTTCGGTGCCGGGGTGGTGGTCAACAACCTCGTGGCGTGGTGGCAGGTCAGTCATGGCCTCCGGCTGCGAGTCTGGTCGCGACCGGTCGTCGCGGCCCTGCTGCTCACCACGGCGGTGTTCGGCGGGGGTGGTCTCGCCGCCCGCGCCTGGATCGGGTCCGGTCTGCTCGCCGCGGTCCTCGTCGCGTCGGTCGGCACCGTCGCGATCGTCGCAGTAGCCTTGGCCCGACCACGGCTGCTCGACCTCCCAGCGGGGTACCGGGTCCTGGCCAGACGATTCGACCCGACCGGAGCCACGACGTGACCGCAGCTGAACGGATCAAGCGCGTAGCGCCGAGCCTCCCGAAGGAGCTGGCCCGCCGGGGCTTCCGGTCGTGGGGGGCGGCGACGTCGTCGCGCCGGCCGCTGCCGAGCTACCTCATCATCGGGACCAAACGTGGCGGCACCACCTCGCTCTGGCGCAACATGCAGACCCACCCCCAGGTCGTGCCCATGTTCCCCGCCGCCGAGAACCTCAAGAGCCCTCACTACTTCGACATCAACTGGGACCGCAGCGAGTCCTGGTACCGCTCCTACTTCCCGACGGAACAGAGGCGTGAGCGCGCGCGGCGGGTGGCCGGGCTCGACGGGCCGGTGGTGAGCGGCGACGCCAGCCCGTACTACCTGTTCCATCCGGCTGCCGCCGGACGAGCGGCGCAGACCGTGCCGGGGGCGAAGGTCATCGTCCTGCTTCGTCATCCCGTCGACCGGGCCTGGTCCCACTTCCACGAGCGGGTCGGCGCCGGGACCGAGACCCTCGAGTTCGAGGCTGCGCTGGACGCAGAGGACGACCGCCTGCGTCCGGCCCGAGACCGCATGGCCGCCGGCGACTACGCGTACGACGAGAGTCATGACTTCTGCAGCTACCTCGCTCGCGGGCGGTACTGGGAGCAGCTCGAGACCTGGCTGGGGCAGTTCCCCGCGTCCTCGGTCCTCGTCATGCGCAGCGAGAGCTACTACGCCGACCCGGGCAACCACCTGCGTCGGGTGTTCGACTTCGTCGGGATCGACGCGGACGTCGAGCTGCCGGACCTGCGCCACATGAACCGGTTGCCCGCCCGCCCCCTCGAGCCCCGACTCCGCGGCCGTCTGAACGAGTACTACCGTCCGCACGTGCAGACTCTCCAGGAACGGCTCGACCGTGACTTCGAGTGGGACCTGACTGCGGACAGGGTCTGACGTGGCGCCGGCACCCTTCGCCTTGCAGCCCGGCACCCGCGTCTACGTCGCGGGGCATCGAGGCCTGGCCGGCTCTGCGGTGTGGCGTGCCCTGGGCGCGCGACCCGGCCTCGAGCTGGTGGGTCGCACCTCGTCGCAGCTGGACCTGCGTGACCGAGCGGGCGTTGCCGCCTTCATGCAGGAGGTCCGGCCGGACGTCGTCGTCCTGGCGGCAGCCCGGGTGGGCGGCATCAAGGCGAACCGTGACTATCCGCTCGACTTCTTGAGCGACAACCTGCAGATCCAGGTCAACGTCATGGACGCGGCCGTGGCCGCCGGTGTGCAGAGGTTGCTTTTCCTCGGTTCGTCCTGCGTGTACCCGAAGTTCGCGCCGCAGCCGATCCGCGAGGAATCGTTGCTGACCGGCTTGCTCGAGCCGACCAACGACGCCTACGCGATCGCGAAGATCGCCGGCCTGTTGCAGGTCCAGGCTGTACGGCGCCAGCACGGGCTCCCGTGGATCAGTGCGATGCCGACGAACCTGTACGGCCCGGAGGACAACTTCGACCCGGAGTCGTCCCACGTGCTGGCGTCGTTGATCCGTCGTTACGACGACGCGGTCCGCCGGGGCGACCGCTCCGTCACGAACTGGGGGAGTGGCGCACCGCGGCGCGAGTTCCTGCACGTCGACGATCTTGCAGAAGCCTGCCTGCACCTGCTGGAGGCCTACGACGACCCCTCACCCGTGAACGTCGGCACCGGGACCGATCTCAGCATCGCCGAGCTGGCCGGGCTGGTCGCTTCTGCGACCGGGTACGAGGGCGAGACCCGGTGGGACGAGACGTACCCGGACGGGACGCCTCGCAAGCTTCTCGACGTCAGTCGCCTGACGGCGTCGGGTTGGTCAGCGAGGACCGGACTGGCCGAGGGGCTCGTCGAGACGGTGTCCTGGTACCGGCAGCAGAAGAGCTGAGACCGGGCCTGTCGGTCGCATGGCGCTCAGTACGCGCCGCGTGATCCCAGCACTGCGTTGACGGTGCGCGCCAGAATGCTGAGGTCCTGCATCATCGACCAGTTGTCGACGTAGTAGAGGTCGAGACGCACCGTCTCGTCCCAGGACAGGTCCGAGCGGCCCGAGACCTGCCAGAGACCTGTGAGCCCGGGGCGGACGTGGAGACGACGCAGCGCGTCCGGCTGGTAGGTGGCGACCTCCTTCGGCAAGGGCGGTCGCGGTCCGACGAGGCTCATGTCGCCACGCAGGACGTTGAGAAGCTGGGGGAGCTCGTCGAGTGAGAACCGCCGCAGCCAGCGGCCCGGTGAGGTGATCCGGGGATCGTCCTTCATCTTGAACAGCCCCCCGTTCTCGCGGGCGTGCTCGAGCCGTGACAGCAGTGCCTCGGCGTCGACGACCATCGTCCGGAACTTCAGGCAGGAGAACTCCCGGCCGTTGCGCCCGATCCGGGTCTGCCGGAACAGCACAGGTCCGCCGTCGAACCGCTTCACCTGCACGGCGGTGAAGGCCATGATCGGCAGGAGCATCACGAGCAGCACGGCTGAGCTGACCATGTCGAAGGCGCGCTTGCCCCAACGGGAGGCCTTGATCCAGCGCGGCGGCTCGATGTGCATCAGCGGCAGGCCGCCGGTCGGGCGGATGCGGACGCGCTCGCTGGAGATGTCGGTGACGCTGGGAGCAACCACGACCTGGACGGGGCTGTTCTCCAGGTCCCACACGACGCGTCTCAGCTGCGTCGCAGACTCGACCGCACCACCTGCGAAGAAGACCACGTCGATGCTGGCGCTGGCGACGAGCTCGGTGACCTGCTCGACGTCTCCAACGACCGGGAGCCCGATGTCAGTCTCTGACGCCCCGTCGGAGGCGGGCGTCAGTGCGCCGACCACGTCGTACCCCAACCACGCCTCGCGCCGGATGACACCGACGATCTCGTCGACATGACCACGCGACCCGACGATCAGCACGCGGTGGCGCATGCGTCCTCGGCGCCGCGCTGCGTGGACCCCGCGACGGACGGCAAACCGCCCTAGGAGCAACATCGGTGTTCCGAGCCCGAACAACAGCAGGAAGAAGCCGCGCGACAACTCGTAGTGGGCGAGGTAGGACCCGACACCGATCAGGCCGGCCGTACCCAACGAGGCGCCGAGTACACGGCGGTATTCCTCGGTGCCGGCTCCGAGGACGGTGCGGTGATAGGTCCCCATGGCCGTCAGCACCAGCACCCAGCCAATCGGCAGGATCATCGCCCCTGCCCCGAGATCGACCTCGGGGACAGGGTTGACGAAGCCGAGGCTCTCGCGGCCCACGGCTGCCACGCCAGCAGCGGCTGCCGCGAGCAGGAAATCGATCGATGCGGTCACCAGCGGAAGCGCCAGCAGACTCGGACTGGTCTCGCCGCTCGCCAGTTGCGAACGGCGTTCGGACATGATCGTCATGGCGTGTGGTCCCCCCCGGGCCGGCCGGCGACAATGAGCGCGGCGACTTTGCCGCGCCTATGGTGACCGACGAACCTGGAAATGACCAAGCCTGACGAAGACCTCGAGTGGGGGAGAGAACTAGGTGGAAGATCTACACAGAGACGGGCCGCGGCGTGACGTCAGTCATGGCCGGGCGGCGGCCAGCGGGTTTGGCCTCGGGGGAGCGGCGCAGGAGGCGGCCCACCAGGATGCCAATGGGGAGTGACAACAGACACCACCCGAAAAGAACCACCGCTATGAGCGCCATGACTCGAGTGTGTCTTAGTTACCAAGACTTGTCCATGGTTTGGAAAAGTAACAACGAGGAGGTGTGTCAACCAACCGGTAGAACTGCACGCCTGACCCCCGGTCGCTCGTACGCGGTGGTGGCCATCGCCCGTTGACGGACCGGCAAGGGTCACGGTGACCTCGATCGCGGCATGCAGCCGGTACCTTCACGCCTTGGCTGGTGGCGCTGCCTCTAGGTCCGGGTCAGACGCCGGTCGCATCGCTGCGGCGACTTGAACATTCCCGGATCTCGTGGAGGCTCGCTTACCTGCGACCAGCCTCCGTCGCGCGATGGATAGCAGTAGCAGCTCTGCTGTGTGACTTGAGAGTGGCTCATGGGCTTCAGCTTCAGGTCAAACGGCGCCCCATCATCAGCGTGATGGAACCACCGCTGGCCGACCGCACGTGTCGCGCCGACCGCGGTAGCGGTCTCGATCGACAGCAGTCCGTTGGCGATCTCGGTCCAGAACGCGGCCTCGACGTAACGCAAGAACTCCGGATGCCCCGGCAAACGGGGCTTCGGTCGGCTCGGCCGATCTGCTACCCGTTGTCAACGGACTAACTCAACGCCTCCATGACGCTGTGCTTCGACGACTCGTTGTGCCCATCCCGCATGCCGCGGTCGCTATGTTGGATCAGCCTGGTGACGTCCTGGCCGGTGCGCTGGCAGGACCAGAACCTCACTTCGAGGACGTTGACGGCCAGATCGGTGGACAGCAAGGTCGAGACCTGCCAGCCGACGATCATCTTGCTGAAACGTTGAGGACGATCGCGATGTAGGTCCACTCGCCCAAGCCTTCGCCGGCTGGGTCGACTGGCACAACACCCGATGCCGTCAGCCGGCCCAAAGTTGAGAAGCGTCACCAGTCGAGTACGAGCAAGCCCACTGGGCTGACATCCACCGAGAGCCACACCAGGCGTCGGAACGGCCGAGTACCTGGGGCGCTTCGAACTGCCGCACCGATGCGCGCCCCGGACTCACAACTGCACACCGCCTGCGGAACCGCTTGGCTCCGAATACCCTGACGTACCTGGAGCGGTATGGCCGCGCCAACTGGTAGCCATCGCGGAACTGGAAGAGGCACGGATGAAAGTCGTTGTTGTCGCTCGTCACTACTGGCCCAAGTCCGGGGCAGCGACGGTGAGGCTCGGTGCCCTTGTTGAAGCATGGGTCGTGGCTGGCGATGAGGTTGTCGTCGTGTCGAATCGACTGCCCGGACAGTCGCGCCGAGGTGCCGGGCCCCATGGAGAAACCATCGTGCGCATTGCCGGTGACAACGAGACTGGGGTAGGTGTCAGGCGGGTGCTCGAACTGCTTTGGTTCGCTATGGGCGCCTTCCGGGAATTGCGGCGATTGAAAGCCGACGTTGTGATTTGCGATCCACCACCGACTGTCGGTCTCGCTGCCCTTCTTGCGCGGTCGCCCGTAGTCGTCTATTACATTGCTGACTCTTGGGCAGAGATGCTGGGTGAAGGCGGAGGATCCATCTCGAGGTTGCTCGGGCGTGCCGTAGCGCACCTGGAGAACTCTGTCTTGCGCCATGCCGCGACCGTTATTGCCGTCCGTGAGAATCTTGCAGTGATAGCTCGTCACGCTGGGTCGACCGACACCGTCGTCGCACCGTACGGAACGGATCTTGAAACCTTCCGTCACGACGGAGAAATCTGGGATGACCCGTGGGGCGGCCACCTCCCGTATTTCTTATACGCGGGCAACTACGGGGTTATTCAGGGTGGACATGTTTTTCTCGACGCGGCGCGAGAGTTGTGGCGTGAGGGAGAGTCATTTGGCCTGGTCTTCATGGGCTACGGGTCGGATGAGTCGCGGGTCCAAAAACTCGCTATCGAGATGCCGGACGTCTTTGTCTCGCTGCCCCTGGTTCCTGCGAGCATCACCGCCGCAGCCTACCGGGGCGCTCTTGCTGGATTGGCATCGATGAGGCCGGTCGATGTTGCTAGTGAAACAAGGCCGGCAAAGGCGCTGGCGTCCATCGCATCGGGCTGCCCGATTATTTTCGCTGGCACTGGAACATTTGCCACTGAGGTAAGCGAAAACCGGCTCGGTAGGGCGGCGGAGTGGAATCCGGACGCAGTCGCGGATGTCATGCGGGAGTTACTGGCGACCGCTGCGTCAATGGATGGAGACAGCATGTCCGCGTGGCGTCGCGACATTGCTGATTTTGGACGTCAGCATCTCGATATGCAGCCTGTTGCGCGAATGCTGCGTAAGCACGTCATCGATCGTGGCACCGCCCTCGGGGCTCTGTCGCCACAGTGACAAGACTGTGGCGCTCCGTTGCGATCCTCGGTCCGGCTACTGACAAGTTCCGCGGCGACACTAAGGCAATGTTGGTCAACAAGTTTGGTCGGATCGGCCTCCAGGCCGGATACTTTGTCCTGATCGCGCGTCAGCTCGGTGCATCTGATTTTGGTGCATTCGCTGCGGTGGTCGCAATTGCCGGCATCCTGGCTCCCTTTGCGGCGGGCGGGCGCATGCAATTGATGATTCGAAATATAGTCCAGAAGCGAGCGTCAATCGGGGAGCAGCTCGCCACCTCCCTGCTCGCCACTGGGCTGAGTGCGCTTGCGTTGGGTAGCGTCGTCCTATTGGTCTCGTCATGGGTCGCCCCAGATAATCTCCCAGTATTCGTTATTGCCATGATCCTAGTGGCCGACCTGTTTTTGTCGCGCATCGTGGACGTTGCCAGTGCCGGATATATTGCAGTGCGTCGCATGAAGCGTGCTGCCGCATGTGTCGTCCTGCTGCAACTTGTGCGCTTGATGGCGGCAGTCGCCGCTTTCATCGGGTTATTCGAAATGACCTTAAAGTCTTGGAGCGTTGCCTATTCTACGACAACTTTGCTCGCTGCGATTGTGGTTGTCGTGGTTGCGGCTCGCGACCTCGGTTTGCGGCGACCCGACTTGGCGAGGTATAAGCGTGACGCGCCTCTCGGTTATCAATTCTCTGTTGGGCTGGCGTCACAGAGTATTTACAACGATATCGACAAGGCAATGTTGGGTTCTTTGTCAACCACGGCCGCGGCCGGGTTGTACACGGCGGCGTTCAGGCTTATGGATGTAGCCTTCACGCCTGTACGGGCAATGCTCGGTGCAGCCGAACCCCGTTTCTTTGAAAAAGGTGGCCAAGGGGGGCTGCGCGCTACTCTGTCATATGCGAGAAAATTGGCGACGCCAGCCATTGGTTATTCGATTCTGGCTTCTTTTGTTCTTGTTGCGTGCGCCCCATTAGCTCCTGTCGTACTGGGCGCCTCTTTCGCCGAGGCGACTCTAGCGCTGCGGTTTCTGGCGTTTTTGACCGTTGTCCGCGCGGCGCAGTACCTGCTGGCCGACTCGCTCACTGGCGCGGGTTACCAGGGGAGGCGGACGGTTGCGCAAATCTGTATCGCAGTCTTGAATGTGGGGCTTAATGTTTGGCTCATACCACTGTATTCCTGGCAGGGCGCTGTTGTGTCTTCGATTCTCTGCGACGCACTGCTTTTGTTGATTTTATGGGCAATCGCGGCCTGGACATTGCGGTCTGAAGATGCAGTTGTCTCCGAGCTGTTAGACGAGAGGACATCATTTTGAACTCGACAGGATCGCTGCGTGGCGTCTTGCACGGCGTTCCACGCGCATCTGAGCGGGGGGGTATTCAGACCTTTGCTCGCTCAGTTATCGCGGTGCCAGTGGGTCCCTACGCGCACAGCCTTATCGACCTTGGTGGGTCCAGAACCTCGCAGATCTCCGGGCTTACGAGGCTTGCAGTCGCTGGTCGGGCTATGGGGCCCCGTAGGCAAGGTCGCGCCAGGTCGTTGGTGCACCATTGGCACTACCTGTCGGCAACGCCGCCGGGAATTCGTGCCGATGTCGTGACGTGCCATGGGAATGAAGTACTTGATCAGGGAAAGCGTAGTCTGGTCAGACGGTCCCTAGGTAAGGCGTCGGTCGTGACCACGCCAAGTAAGTTCACTAGGGATTTGCTGGCCGAAAATTTTAGTGAAGTGGCAGGTAAGATATCCGTCATTCCTCCGAGTGTGTCATTGCGTGGACATAAAGCACGCCTAACGAGCATGAGTCGCTCGGACGGGACCGTCGTGATCGGTACGTTGTCACGATTGGTGCCACGTAAGAATATTCTGCGGGTCGTAGAGGCCGCCGTCGTCGTTGCAGAAGAACTCGATCGACCTGTCGAGTTTCATTTGGCGGGGGATGGTCCGGATAGGGACCAGATACTATCCGCCATGCGCCGGGCGCCGATCACCACCCGTTACTGGGGCGAAGTGTCTGAAGAAGACAAATGGTCGAATTTCCTCCCACTCTTAGACGCGTTCGTTCTGCCGACCTTAGCTATGCCTGCCGACGTGGAAGGGTTCGGGATCGTCTACTTAGAGGCAAACGCTGCCGGAACTCCTGTAATTGCCGCTAGAAGTGGAGGTAGCGAGGATGCGGTAAGCGACCATTTGTCCGGCGAGTTTGCAGAGCCCGACGACGTGTCCAGTATCGCTCGGCACATAATGAGTGTGGTGGCTGGCGGAGAGGTGCTGCGACGGTCTGCGAGGGCGTGGGCGGAGCGGTTCGCTCCGGAGAACACGGCCCGGGCTTTCGCAGACGTCTATGGCGCTTGCCGTATTAGGTGACTGGGCAGGCTTTGCCACGGGGCGGGGTTCCATCACAGGGCCAACGACACGACCTCGGCGCCCATGGTGATCTCGCGGGACCCGAGACGGTCGGTGACGACGGTGGTGTAGGTCGTGCGCGCGGCTGGCAGGGCGACCTCGTAGTTCGGGTCCCAGATCGATGCCGGCCGCCGCGGCCAACGGCTGGTCCGCTTCGGACGTCGACGTCGTGTTCCCGCGGCGAGCCGCTTGGCGAGATGACCCAGGACGACCTTGGTGTCGGGCTTCGCGGTGCGTAAGGCCTCGGCGTACTCGATCGCGCGGCAGTCATGGCGTCGACGTTGGTGCGGCCGCGCCACTGCGACCGCGCTAGCGGGTTCGGTGCCGACGGTATGGCCGGGCGTGCGCCGCCCAGGACGCCGAGCAGTTGGGTCGCGTCGAAGCCGGCGACTGCGGTGGGCATCGATTCATGGGCATGTTGAGTGGCCGTTGCTGCCGCTGTGGGCACGCCACTCCTTACCGGTCCGATCGGCCGAGAGGGTCGGTCGGTTCCAGATGATGTGGGCGCCGGACTCCAAGCCGGAGTGCTCGTCGAGCAGGACCGCGACACCGTTCGCGATCCTGGTGGCTTCGCACCTCTGGGCGGGGGCGTGGGTAAAGTCGCGGACGCCGACTACGCCTCGGGCCGCCGGCGTGACGCCAGGGGTTGTGGTCGGAGTCGCGCGACGCGTGAGCGGCGTCAACGGTCGACCCGTCACTGATCCTGGAGCGGTTCGGAGCTGCAGTGTCGATCTCAGCGAGCAGGAGGTCGAGTGCTCAGGCTACGCGCCAGGACATGAGGTCCTCCAGGTCGGTGCGGGCGTGACGGAACGCCCCGCTGACCTACCGGGCTAGGACGGGACGGGTGCTCAGGACGGGTCGGCGGGCTGGTGCGGTTCGTGGCCTCGCCTCGGCCAGGAGCGTGCGGAGCTCAGCTGGGATCCGGGGCGGGGGCAACTGTGCGCCGGAGTCGATCCACGCCGCCAGTGGGCGATTCAGCGACGTGAAGGTGACGGGGAGCCAGGTGACCTCGCGGCGTGCGCAGTCGGCCTCGCGCACTGACTGGGCCACGTCGGTTTGCAGATGCGCGAACGTCGCGCCTGCTTCGTCCTTGCGTCGCTGGTGGCGGCGGACCTTGCCGTGTAACTGGGCCTCGAGTCCGTCCTTCTCAGCGTCCGCGTCGGGCTTGGGTTCCGCCCGTGGTCGGCGGTAGGGACTCGGCGGGGCATCGGTCAGGTGTGTGTCAGCGAACTGGAGGCCGCCACGATGAACACGACGACCATCAGGGCGGCGTCGCCCCAGGCGGCCTCGCCTACGGTCGCCGCCGGTGCGAGTTCTCCTGCCGAGCCAGTGGGACTTAGCGCGCGCGGAGCCCTCGGATCAGCGCTGCAGCTGCTGTTGAGCCGGCGACCTGTCGCCCGAGGAGGTTGTTGACCGCCGTCGCTACGAGAGCGAAGGTCATCAGGGTGCCGGTGAGGCCGTGGGCGAGCACGACGCCGGCGGTGAAGATCCCCAGGCTCGTGGCCATGAAGAGAACCCGACGCGCTCATAGTCGGCTCCGAGCAAACCGCGCCGGCGAGTCGGGCGTAGATCGGGGCGTGGGACCAGGCGGCGCCGGTGGTGGTCAAAGCGCCAGCAATGAGGACCGCCAGAGGTGGCGTATCAGGTGGCCACGGCGACTAGGCCGGGCACGCAGCTGTGTCGCACGAGCGCGGTGAGCGCGACAAGGATCGCCGTGGAGCCCCAGACCCACCAGGGTGCGAAGTCCGCCTGATTGAAGTCGCACCGGCCAGTCCGTCGGGGCTGGCGCCGAGGTGCAGGACGCCAACGGCGACGACGGTGGTGGCGATGGCAATGCGTGCGAGCCGGGTGGCGCGTGTGAATAGGCTGCGGTCGGGCACGGGGACCTCTGGGCGCGTCGGGGGTGGGGCCGGGCCTGGACGGGGCTGGCCGTAAGGGCGCCGTAGCGCGTGCGAGAAGGCGCGGCAGGCCAATCGGGGAGCCGTGCCAGCCGAGTGGAATGGGCGGCATCTGTGATCCGATTCAGAAGCCAGACGGTCGGGTCCGCGATTACGCTGCCGCCGTGTCAACCTCCATCGCGCGTCCCCGACTGCCCGGCCCCGATCTGCTACGCGTGATCGGGTTCCTCGCGATCGTGGTTGGGCACGCGGCACCAGGGGCTCTCACCGAGCACGTCATCTACACCTGGCACGTCCCGCTTTTCTTTTTCCTCACCGGGTACCTGTGGCGGCCCGGTCGGACGCTCCGCGACGAAGTCCGACGTGCTTTCCCGGCGCTCCTTGTTCCCTACGCCGGGTGGCTGGTGCTGATCGGCGTCCCGCTGCTCGCGTGGGAGGCATACTCCCGGTCGCCGATCAGCCTCGTTCGTCGAGTTGGCGGAATGGCCCTCGGCGGGGAGTACCTGAAGTCGCCGTTCTACGCCTTCTGGTTCGTTACCGCTCTGGCCATGGCAGCCGCGCTGTACCGCGTTGCCGAGCGCCTCGGGCCAAGACGAATCTGGTTGGCAGCGCCTGCCCTGGTGTTGACGCTGACCCCGGACTGGCTCTCGGCCATCCCACTGGCGGCTGGCGTTGCGGTGATCGCTGTGTTTTTCGTGGCCGTCGGCGAGGCGTTCCGGCGTCTCAGGGCCCGCGTCAACTGGCCCGTGGCGGTGCTGGGCATGACCGTCGCCTTGGTGCTCGTCATAGCCGACTTCGCCCAGCCCCTCGACCTCAAGTACGGCGACTGGGGCACACCAATCCTCAGCTTCGTCGTCGCCGCACTGATCTCAGGCTCCGCAGTTGTGCTCGCGGACATGGCTACCAGTCGTTTCAGCCCGGGAGCGGCCACGGCAGTCACGACCGCGGCCGGCGCTGGTCTCGTCCTCGTCCTCGCCCACGGTGTTCCGATCTACCTTCTCGAGGGTGAGGTCCCGACGTGGGTGGTGGTAGCCGCGTCGCTAGCCTTCGCGGCCCTCGCCGCGTGGGTGGTCCGTAGAGTGCCGATCCTCACGGGCAACAAGCCACCGCATCGCCAGGACGCATCTACCTCGTCGTCCCCGCCCAATTAGGCTGCGGTAGTGCAGCGACAGCCAGGAGTCCGTGGAGCCACTGTCACGTGGGTCCTCCTCTTAATGGCCGTGACCGGTCAGGCCGCACTTCCCGACATTGTCACCGACGACATCCTGAACGGCATTCGCGCCACCGCCGTAGCCGCCGCTAGCGTGACCTTTCTTCGCGGGACCAGGCCAGCGCACCCACTTGTGTGGGTGTTCTGCCTGCTGCCGGTGACCGGTGCGCTCCTAGCGCAGATACGAGGTGAGCCCGCCGACGCGATCAACCACCTCGCGAGCTTGCTGACCGTCGTCATGGTCTCCCGCATGCCCAGGCAAGTCATTGCAGAATCAGCGCTCAAAGCACTGACGTTCCTCATCGCGGCGTCCCTCGCACTTGGTCTCTTCTACGCCCCGGCCGTCTTTCCCAATGAGCGAGCCTTCCTGCGCTTCCTCTATGACGGTCGCCTGACCGGCCTGCTCGGCAGTGCGAACGTTCTAGGTGAAGCTGCGGTTCTCCTTGCGGCCGCCGCATTGCTCACGCTGAGCGGGCGCCGTCGCCTCACCTCGCTCACCATGGCATTTGTTACGATTATCGCGACCTCCAGCCAAACCTCGGCAATCGTGTTCGTCGCGATCTTGGTCGCCTTTGTGTTGGCACAAGGCGCCTCGACTAAAGCCGGGTTGGCCGCGATCCAACTGTTCGGCATCTTCGCGGCCTTCGCGGCGCTAGTGGCGTACTTTCTCGCGAGCAACCTGGCCGGCTTCTTGATCACCGAGTACGTATCGCAGGTCACGTTGTCGGCACGGACCGAGATCTGGGACTACGTCCTTAACCGCACCGTCATTCCCACTACGGGCATCGGGCAGGGTGAGATCGACGTCGTCTTCGCGTTCGCCACCATAGATGGGGCGACCGGCGTGGGCAGCCTGCACAGCGTATTCTTCGACGGGTACGTCCGCGATGGTCTGATCGGTCTCGGAGCTGTTCTGGCGGCGTACGTCGGGGCTGCGTGGACGATCGGCAAGCGTCGAGCCCGGGCCGGGTGGGTTCCGTTCATCGCGTGGCTCCTGATCGGCTTCGTGGAGGTGACACCCACCCATGTGCCGTTCTACGCCTTGTTCTTCGGCCTCATCTTGGTCGGGCTAGGTGATCGTGGCGTAGACCAGGATGAGTTCGAGGCTGACCCCAGCGCAGTGGAGCACCTCCACTCGCCTCGTCAAGGTCTCAAGGGTGGGGGCGGCCTGGGTGTCGCCCATCGCCGTCAGCGTCGCGGTGCCCGTACCGGTCTGCTTGACGACCGCAGTTAGGTGATTGTCGCGACGTGGTGACCCGGACCCCACCGAAGCAACGGATGCCCTACGAATCCGCATTCGTTGATCAGACTGTCCGTGGGGGCGATGTCGGTGGCCGGGGTCGAGCCTGCGACCCGCGCGTTCGCGCCGTGAACTTGCGGGAGGTCTGGTTCCTACGGAAGAGGTAGCCGGGATCAGGTCGCAACGGACGATCCGGCGGTGTCTATGTTTTACGAGCTGAGTCCATGCCGGGGGCTCCAGGCCGACCCAGGCGGTGCGCAACGGATGGTTTACATCCTGCAGGTGGCGACCGCGGTCGGCAGAGACTTGTGACCTCCTTTGTGCCGTCACTCGGCTCTACTCTCAAGGATTAGGTTTGTGTATTGGGGTGCCGCAAAGTCCGCGCTGGCGGGGAAACTTCCTGGACTCAGGCGGGCCGGCCGGTTCCCCAAAATATCTCGATGCCTGCGGTCGCGTCATGGCCAGATATCGGGCGGACGGCACATTGAAATTCCCTCAGGGGCAGCAGGATCTTTCGATCCTCTTGGTTACGTAAGCCGTTCATGGGATGATGCGGTTGGGTTGACGGATTTGACGGTAGCGTGTAGGCATCTGGGAATCTTAGGGGTTGGTCTCCGTGAAGGAGTTTGTCCGCACAGGCGAGGGTGAGGTCTCGCACTACAACGAAGTGGCTCGGAGTGAAGCGAAGTTCGCGGAGTTGCTAGGTCGCGTCTCTCGCGTTCAGAGCTCGGGAGACGCTTGGGGTGTCTCGGACAAGTGGCTAGATACGCCGTTTGACTCCGTCGCACAGGCGGAGGTGTACGAACACGTGGGCCTTCGCTTAGTGGATGGCGATGTGCTGCAAGTTGGCGGAACTGGTCTGTTTGCCTTAAAGGCGATCGTTGGTGGCGCGCGCGCGGCCACGCTTTTGAGTCCTTCGCAGGGCGAAGTTGATCTCACGAAGTCAGTAGCCTCGGAGCTTGGTCTGTCTGACAGGCTCACGGCCCTGGTCGGGTTCGGTGAGTCAATCCCATTCGCAGAATCCAGTTTTGACGTTGCCGTTACGGAGGGATGCCTTCACCACATGGATGTGGCTGCCGCGTCCCAGGAATTTGCGCGCGTACTAAGGCGAGACGGCCGGTTCGGCGCTTTCGATCCGTGGAGAGCACGAATGTATGGTGTTGGTACAAAGGTTTTTGGGAAGCGTGACCCGAGTGTCGGGTGCATTCCGTTGGACTCGGAACGAGTTGCCGGTTTCCATTCGAGTTTCCAACAAACCTCGATTCGTCGGCATGGTGCTGTTGTTCGGTATCCCGCGGTGGCGGCTAATAAGTTGGGGATTCCGGTTTCTAGGCAAGCGGCGCATTGGTTGACCGAATGGGATGACGTTGTTTTCGGACGGTTCGGATGGGCTCAGCGAAATGGCAGCAGCGCCGCTCTTCTTGCAGTCAAGTGAACTGCTGATCCGAGAGCGGCGCTGCTACGAAGCGGTCACTGGCCGGAGTTGATCATCCCGGCGCCGACGGTCACGCCGGTGGCTTCGTCGATCAGGATAAACGAGCCGGTGGTGCGGTTCTGCGAGTAGGAATCGCACAGCAGCGGCTTGGTGGTTCGCAGCTGCACGCGGCCGATCTCGTTGAGACCGAGCTCCTTGGTGTCCTGGTCGCGGTGCAGGGTGTTGACGTCCAACCGGTACTGGATGTCCTTGATAAGCGCCCGCGCGTTATTCGAGGTGTGCTTAATGGCGAGCTTCTGGCGCGGCTGCAACGGCTTGGTGGCCATCCAGCAGACCATCGCGTCGATGTCCTGGCTGGGCTGCGGGGCGTTCTTGACCCGGGCGATCATGTCGCCGCGCGAGACGTCGACGTCGTCGGCGAGTCGCACGGTGACCGACATCGGCGGGAACGCCTCGGCGATCTCCTGGTCGAAGAGGTCGATGCCCTCGATGGTGGACGTCATCCCGCTGGGCAGCACGACGACCTCGTCGCCGGGCTTCAGGATGCCGCCAGCGACCATGCCGCCGTAACCGCGGTAGTCGTGGTGCTCGTCCGACTTGGGGCGCACGACGTACTGCACCGGGAAGCGGACGTCAACGAGGTCGCGGTCGGAGGCGACGTGGACGTGCTCCAGGTGGTGCATGAGCGTCGGGCCGGAGTACCAATCCATGCTCTCGGAGCGGTTGACCACGTTGTCGCCGGCGAGCGCCGAGATCGGGATGACCTCGAGGTCGGGGATGTTCAGCTTGGTCGCGAACTGGGTGAACTCGTCGCGGATCTTGTTGTAGACGTCCTCGGAGAAGTCGACGAGGTCCATCTTGTTCACCGCGAGCACCAGGTGGGGCACGCGCAGCAGCGACAGGATCACCGCGTGGCGGCGCGACTGCTCGGTGAGGCCCTGGCGGGCATCGACGAGCACGAGGCCCAGGTCGGCGGTCGAGGCGCCGGTGACCATGTTGCGGGTGTACTGCACGTGACCCGGGGTGTCGGCGATGATGAATTTGCGGCTGGGCGTCGCGAAGTAGCGGTAGGCCACGTCGATGGTGATGCCCTGCTCGCGCTCGGAGCGCAGTCCGTCGGTCAGCAGCGCGAGGTCGGTGTAGTCGTAGCCCTTGCCGCGACTGGTGGTCTCCACTGCCTCGAGCTGGTCGGCGAAGATCGACTTCGAGTCGAGCAGGAGCCGACCGATGAGGGTCGACTTGCCGTCGTCGACCGAGCCGGCCGTCGCGAAGCGCAGCAGGTCCATGTTGGTCGCGCTGATCGTCTGGGTGGTCTCGTCGGCCATCAGAAGTAGCCCTCCTTCTTGCGGTCTTCCATGGCAGCCTCGGAGAAGCGGTCGTCGCCGCGGGTGGCGCCACGCTCGGTGAGCGTGGCCACCGCGATCTCCTCGATGATCTCGGGGATCGTCGAGGCGGTGCTCTCGACGCAGCCGGTCAGCGTGATGTCGCCGCAGGTGCGGAACCGGACGGTGCGCTCCTCGACGACCTCGCCCTCGCGGGTCGGGTTGAGGGGGGTCTCGCTCATCAGCATGCCGTCGCGTTCGAAGACGCGACGCTGGTGGGAGAAGTAGATGTCGGGGATCTCGATGCCCTCGCGGCCGATGTAGTCCCAGATGTCGAGCTCGGTCCAGTTGGAGATCGGGAAGATCCGCATGTGCTCGCCCTCGTGCAGGCGACCGTTGTAGAGGCTCCAGAGCTCGGGACGCTGAAGCTTGGGGTCCCACTGCCCGAACTCGTCGCGGTGGGAGTAGACACGCTCCTTGGCGCGGGCCTTCTCCTCGTCGCGGCGACCGCCGCCGAAGGCGGCGGTGAAGCCGTTCTCCTCGATCGCGTTGAGCAGGGTGCCGGTCTGCATGCGGTTTCGGGAGGTCTTGCCGTCGTCGACGACGACGCCGTTGGCGATCGCGTCGTCGATGCTAGCGACCACGAGCTTGACCCCCAGGCGGTTGACCCAGTTGTCACGGGTCCCCAGCACCTCGGGGAAGTCCAGGCCGGTGTCGACCTGCAGGACGGGGAAGGGGATCTTGGCCGGGTAGAAGGCCTTCTCGGCCAAGCGGAGCATCACGATGGAGTCCTTGCCGCCCGAGAACATCAGGACGGGCTTCTCGAACTCGGCCGCGACCTCACGGAAGATGTGGATCGACTCCGCCTCGAGCTGGTCGAGCTGACTCAGCTGGTAGTCGGCGTGCGTGTCAGTCATGGGCGACGGTGTACCTCTCGGGTGGACAGCAGCCTGCATCGTAGCGACGCGGAGCCCCGGCGCCGAACCCGACGCGGCCTGGCGGGGCCGCAGGATGTTCCGGGTCGGTCGCCGACTGGCCTTAGGCTCCTCGCCCATGCGCATCTCTGTGTTCGGTTGCGGCTACCTCGGGGCCGTCCACGCTGCCTGCATGACCCGCCTCGGTCACGAGGTCGTCGGTGTCGACGTGGTGGCCGATCAGGTGGCCTCCCTCAACCGAGGGGCGGCGCCGTTCTTCGAGCCCGGGCTTCCGGAGCTGCTCTCGGAAGGCCTGGCCACCGGCCGGCTGACCTTCACCACCGACGCCGCCGAGGCAGCCGGCTGCGACGTCCACTTCGTCTGCGTCGGTACGCCTCAGAAGGCTGGGGAGAACGCTGCAGACCTCCGCTACGTCCACGCCGCGATCGACGACCTCCTACCTCTGCTGCGCGCCGGCGACGTCGTCGTAGGCAAGTCCACGGTCCCGGTGGGCACGGCCGAGGCACTTGCCGAGCGTCTCGATGAGGGTGCCTCCGGCGCTGAGCTGATCTGGAACCCCGAGTTCCTGCGGGAGGGTTTCGCGGTCAAGGACACCCTGCACCCCGACCGGTTTGTCTACGGGGCGCGGTCGAACGAGCAGGGCGAGCGCGCCAAGCGACGCTTGGACGAGGTCTACGCGGTCGCGCTCGGCGAGGGCACCCCCAAGATCGAGGCCGATCTGGCGACCGCCCAGCTGGTCAAAGTGGCGGCCAACTCGTTCCTGGCCACCAAGATCTCCTTCATCAACGCCATGGCAGAGCTCTGTGAGGCGACTGGAGCGGATGTCACCCTCCTGGCGGACGCGATCGGTCACGACGCCCGGATCGGCCGACGTTTTCTCAACGCTGGTGTCGGGTTCGGAGGTGGGTGCCTGCCGAAGGACATCCGCGCCTTCATGGCCCGCGCCGGTGAGCTCGGGGTCGACCAAGCGCTCACGTTCCTGCGCGAGGTCGACTCGATCAACATGCGCCGCCGCGTCCGGATGGTCGACCTTGCACGTGAGGAGTGCGGGGGATCCATCGTGGGGCGACGGATCGCCCTGCTCGGGGCGGCCTTCAAGCCCGACAGCGACGACGTCCGAGACTCGCCGGCTCTCAGCGTCGCCGCGCAGATGCAGCTGCAGGGCGCTCACGTGGTGGTCACGGACCCGCAGGCCATCGACAACGCCCGGAAGAAGTGGCCGGACCTCGCATTCGCCGACACAGTCGAGGAAGCCGTGAAAGCAGCCGAGCTGGTGGTCGTCCTCACCGAATGGCCCGAGTACGTCGGTCTCGACCCCCGTCAATTGGCGGAGCGGGTCGATGCGAAACGCGTCATTGACGGCCGCAACTGCCTCGACCCGACAGCGTGGCGTGACGCGGGATGGACCTATCGAGCCCTCGGGCGGCCATGAACGATGCAGTAGGTGTTCACGCCGGTCCAGACCGGTGTCGCCGAATTACGACGTGACGAGGCATTCGTGAACCTGATCGCGAGCGATGCACGGAAAGAACACCCACCGGGGCCAGTCACTGTGGTCTGATTCGGCTTGTCACGTTCAAATATCCCCCTGGGAGCTCCCTTATGAAGAAGATCTTCGCGGCCATCATCACGGCCTTCCTGATGTCGGCCGGCTTGGTCGCGACGGCGTCGTCGCCGGCCTCCGCCGCCCCTTGCACCTACCCGGACACCTGCTTCGAGACCTCGACGAGTGCCACCGGCCTCACGTCCAAGGCGCCGAAGAAGGCCAAGCTCTTCGTGAAGGTGTCTTCCTTCGGCAACGGCCGCCCCGATGGACGCCTGACGTTCACCTTCGTCAGGGCCAACGGCAACTCCATGACCTTCTCGCGTGCCTACCCCAGCGACAACAAGAAGTACAACTTCAAGGGTCTGCGCAAGGGCAAGTACACGGTTGTCGTGAACTTCGTGCCGGCTGACGGCTCGCAGTACCTCGGCAGCGGCGACACGACCAAGGTCAAGGTCAAGGGCGCCAAGCGTCGCGGCTGATCGCCACTTGTTGCTGCTTCATCGACGATGCCCCGCGACCTGGTCGCGGGGCATCGTCATGTCCAGAGCGCGACCGGGTAGGTTGCGCTTCGCCGACGACCCGAGGAGGAACCCGTTGTGGTGACCCGTGGCCGAGTTTCCCTTGCGATCGTCCTGCTCGTGGTGGCGGCCGTCGGCTGGACGGCCTGGCTGGGCTACCGCTCCTACGACGGGTTGCGTGATTCCGAGGCTGCGATCGCCGACCTGCGCGCAGCCATCGACACCGGGGACGCGAGCGGTCAGCGCAGTGCGGTGGACGACTTGCAAGGTGCGGCAGCCGCCGTCGAGGGTGCGACCGGCGGGTGGTGGTGGGGCGCCCTGACGCACATGCCGGTCGTCGGTGACGACTTCACTGCCGTTCGGGTCCTCGGCTCCGTCCTGGACCGTGTCTCCACGGACGGGGTCGACCCACTCCTGGCCATCAGTGGTCGGCTCGATCAGATCACAGGGGATGGTCGGATCGACCTGGATGTGGTGCGGAGTCTTGACCAGCCGCTCACGGAGGCCGCCGACGCATTCCGCGTCTCCGCCGCCGAGACAGCCGAAGTGGACACCGACGGACTGCTCGGAGGTCTGCAAGGTCGTTATGTCGACTTTGAGGCCCGGGTGGACGAGGTCGCGGGCAGCCTGGAAGCCGGCGCCACAGCGGTCAAGCTGCTGCCGGCGATGACGGGCGGTGCGGGCGAGCGCAACTACCTTCTGATCTTCCAGAACAATGCAGAGATCCGTGCAACGGGAGGACTGCCCGGTTCCTGGGCGCGACTGAGCGCGACTGGCGGCGCGTTGAGCCTGCGCGAACAGGGCGCTTGGGCCGACTTCCCCACCCTGCAGGAGCCCGTCCTGGAGCTGAGCGACGCAGAGCAGACGGCGTTGCAGGGTGGATACGGCCTGACCTTCCAGAGTGCGGGCTACTCGCGTGACTTCCCGCGGGCTGCCGAGATCTGGAACGCGTTCTGGGAGATCAAGTACCCCGACACTGACCTGGACGGCGTGATTGCGATCGACCCCGTGGCGTTGTCGTACCTGGTGGAGGGGACCGGGCCGGTTCAGGTCGGATCGGCCACATTGACGTCGGACACGCTCGTCCGACAGGTCCTCAGCGAGCCGTACCTCCGACTCAGCGATCCTGCAGCGCAGGACGCGTTCTTCCAAGCGACGGCACGCTCGGTGTTCGCCGCGATCACCGCCGACCTCGCCTCGCCTACTGAATTCGTGAGCGGCCTGGCGCGTGCGGTCGAGGAGGAGCGATTCCTTGTCGCACCGTTCGTGGACTCAGAGGCAGCTGAGCTGGCGGGCACCCGGATCGCCGGTGAGCTGCCCTCGCCGGACGACGACTCGCCGCACGTGGGTGTGGGCCTGAACGACGCCACCGCATCAAAGATGTCCTACTACCTGAGGTACGACGCGGATGTCGTCGCCGTGTCCTGCGGCGGGGACCGCCAGCAGCTGGCCGGGTCCATGTCGCTGCGGCAGAACATCAGTCCGGCCGCGGCCGTCCGTCTGCCCTCCTACGTGACCGGCAGCGGTGCGTACGGCACCGAGCCTGGCTCGCAGCTTCTGTCGGTCCAGGTCTACGGGCCCGCCGGGGGTTCCTTCGGGCCGGTCCAGGTGGACGGCGTTCCTGTGGAGGGACTGACCACAGCGCGGCTGGACAACGGGCAACCGGTCATCCGGCTGCCGATCCTGGTCGACTCACGAGACGACGTCGAGGTGACGTGGTCGATGGAATCGGGGGAGGGACAGGTCGGTGACCCCGTGCTGAGCATGACGCCCAGTGTCGTCCCCGGCGAGCGCGGAGGGACCAGCGCCAGCGCCTGTGAGTGATCGGGGTCAGCCGGGGACGTAGCCGCAGGCGGCGCGGCCGGCCACCTCGAACGATCCGTGGTCGGCCGGGACGAAGACACACTGGCCGCGGGTGAGGCGGAGGGTCCCGGACCGGGACCCGATTTCGCAAACGTCGTCGAGGGCCAGGACGATGTGTGGGCCGTCGCCGGCCGAGCGGATGGCGCCCCCGACGTCGAGCGCAAAGTCCTCTACAGGTGGCGTGAATTCCTTCAGGTCCTTCCCGTCATGCGCCGCCCACCGAGGCGCCGGGATCGGGGTGAAGTCCGTGACGTCCAGGAGCTCGTCCACGTCGCGGTGCTTGGGGGTCAGGCCCGCCCTCAGCACGTTGTCGCTGGCCGCCATGATCTCCACTCCGAAGCCGGAGGCATAGGCGTGCACGACACCGGCCCCGACGAACATGGCCTCACCGGGGGCGAGGACGACATGGTTGAGCAGCAGCGTCACAAGCACCCCGGGGTCGTCCGGGTAGTGCTCGACCAGCGAGGGGAGCAGCTCGAAGACCCGGATCGCCTCCCGCCGGACGACGGCCTCCTCGGAGTCCCGCTGACTGCGCGAGGATCCGAGGGATCGCTCCTGCTGGTGCCCTCGGGCTGCGGCGGCCTCCGCGGCCGCGACGAGCCCTGAGAGGACGTCGCGGACGACGTCCGGACTGGTCGTCATCATCTCGGTGACGAGCGCGCGGAGCGTCTGGCTCGGGAAGTTCGTCTCGAGCCGGCCGGCTGCGTCCTTCGCCCAGTCATGGTCGAGGAGGGCCAGCAGGGCGCTGGACCGGCCGACGTCACGGAACCCGGCCATCCCTTCGAACCTGGTCAGGGCGTAGATGAGCTCGGGCTTGTGCCACGGGTCCCGGTAGCTGCGCTCCGGTGCGTCGGCAGGGGTCCCCGACCGCTCCTCACGTCCGAACCCGAGCCGCGCTCTCTCTGCGGACGGGTGGACCTGGAGCGACAGCGGTTCGTTGACAGCGAGGATCTTCATCAGGAACGGCAGACGGGCCCCGTGGTCCGAGCACACCCGACTGCCGAGGAGGGCGACCGGGTCGGCAGCGATGGCCTCGTCGAGGCGGCGCCCGTCGGGCAGCAGCGACGGGTCACCGGCATGTGCCCCGATCCAGAGCTCGGCCTCGGGCCCGCCGCTCGGGTCACGTCCCAGGAACTTCGCGAGTCGACGATCAGAGCCCCAGGCGTAGTCGCGGACGGGGTTGGTCAGCAGGTACACCGGGGACACCTTCGTCGGGGTGGGCGTCAGGACACGGTGCAGGTTATTCGCCGGCGGTCGGTGTCGACCGCCGTGCTTCGGATCGGCCCGGATCCTCGAGATCAGCGATCGTCGGGGCTCCCATGAACGGCAGGCCCTGCTCCTTGCGAAGCAGGCCCCAGACGACCGGGACCAGGACGACCATGGCCAGGCCGATGCCGGCGACCAGCAGGGGCGAGGTCTCCTCGCGGCCCAGGGGCGCCCAGCCGGCCTTGTCGAGCAGTGCGACGCCTGACATGGTCAGCACCACGACGATCCCACGACGGATCAGCGACTGCGGGACGCGGGGGGCGATCTTGGCGCCGATGATGGTCCCGGGGACCGAGCCTAGGATCAGCGGGATGGTCAGGCCCCAGTCCAGGCCGTGGATGGCGATGTTAGAGATGGCCGCGGCCAGCACGAGCGGCACGGCCTGGACCAGGTCGGTGCCGACCAGCTTCACCGCGGACAGGCCGGGGTAGAGCATCAGCAGGGCGACCATGATGACCGAGCCCGAGCCGACGCTGGTGATGCCGACGAGGAGGCCGCCGAGCATGCCCACGAGCAGCGTGGGGATCGGCCGGATCTTTGGGTTGGGGTCGCCGCCGTCGTAACCGGCGCGGACCCGACGCAGGTTGATGTAGAGGCGGATGGCGTAGGTGCTCGCCGCCAGCAGCAGCGCGAACCCGATGGCCAGCTGCAAAGTGGTGTCGAGGTTTTCGGCGTCGGTGAACCGGCTGACGAGGTAGGGGCCGAGCAGCGCGGTGGGCACCGAGCCCAGCACCAGCCACTTGGCGAGCTTGAGGTTGGGCGAGCCCTCCCGGGAGTGCACGATCGCGCCGCCGGTCTTGTAGACCGCCGCGGCCGTGAGGTCGGCGGTGACCACGGCGGCGGTCTCGCCGACGCCGAGGAAGATCAGCGCCGGGGTCATCAGGGCCCCGCCGCCCATCCCGGTCAGCCCGACCACGATGCCGACGATGAAGCCCGCCGCCGCGATCGAGAAGAAGGCGGCGGTGATCAGGTCCTCCATGAGGGGTCCTCTCTCAGACCAGGCGCTCGACGGCGGCGGTGAGCAGCTCGTCGAGGTGGGCGGATGCGGCGGCGATGGCCTCGGGGCCACGTCGGTAGGGGTCCTGCACGTCCAGCGCCGGGTCGGCGTTGCCCCGGTGGCGACCGACCTGCTCGAGCAGGTCGCGCCCGCGCACGTCCTCGGGGAGGCGCCGGGCGGCCTCGACGAACTGGCCGAGGGTGTAGATCTTGCGGAACGCCGCCGGGTTGTCCTCGAGCAGCATCGTGCGGTGGTCGGCCTCGGCGGTCAGGACGAGGTCCGCGCTAGCGACCAGGTCGCGGCTGACGGGGCGGCTGGTGAACCCCGCCGGGTCCGCGGCGTGGGCGGTCAGCTCGGCGGCCATCTCGGGGTCCATCGGGTGCTGGTCGAAGCCGTGGGTGCCGGCGCTGGAGAAGCGGACGGGGGCGTTTTCGCCGAGAAGCTGGCGGGCGCGCATCTCCATGTAGGGGGAGCGGCAGATGTTGGCGGTGCAGACGAAAAGGACGTTGAGGGGTTCCTCGACCACCGGGTCTTGGTCTCGTGACGCTCGCTGCGCTCGCTCCTCGACCACCGGGGTGCCGGCGCGCTCCTCGACCACCGCGGTGCCGGCGCGCTCCTCGACCACCGTGGGGGCCGTCGCTTCCAACGCCTGGGGGATGAGGCCGGCGTCGTCGAGGGCGTCGAGGACGTCGTCGAGGGCGTCCTCGATGGTGCGGCCGGTGGTGTCGACGCGGACGTCGGCGTCCTCGGGCTCCTCGTAAGGCGAGGAGATGCCGGTGAACTCGGGGATCTCGCCGCGCCGGGCCTTGGCGTAGAGGCCCTTGCGATCGCGACGCTCGCACTCCTCCAACGGTGTGGCGACGTGGACGAGGAAGAAGGCGCCGCGCGCCTCGTCGACCATCGCCCGGACCTGCTGGCGGGTCTCGTCGAAGGGCGCGATCGGGCTGCACACCGCGACCCCGCCGTGACGGGAGATCTCGGCGGCCACCCAGCCGATCCGGCGGATGTTGGTCTCACGGTCGGCCTTGGAGAAGGTCAGGCCCGCCGAGAGGTGGCGGCGCACGACGTCGCCGTCGAGGCTGGTGACGCTCCGCTGGCCCGACTCCAGGAGCCGGTCCATCAGGGCCCGGGCGAGGGTGGACTTGCCGCTGCCGGACAGACCGGTGAAGAACAGTACGAGGCCCTGCTGGTCAGGAGCGGGCTGGTCCTGCTCGACGATCGCGGCGACGCGCTCGTCGAGCTCACCCGCGGCGCGCAGGCCATGCACCGCGTCGTCGCCCGCGTAGGTGGAGGTGACCTGGACGCCGAGGCGGTGGTCGGTCTCGGCGTCGCCGTGGGAGGGCAGCGGCACCGCGACGACCACCGCGTCGAGTCCCTCGGCCGCGGCCAGGGTGGCGCGGAGCAGCGCGACCGGCGACATCGGGGAGAGACCGGTGCCGCAGAGTGTCAGGAGCAGGACCGGGCCGAGCGCGGCCAGCTCCTGGACCTGCTCGACGGTCAGCGCGTCGGAGACCGGCACGACGGTGCGCCCGGCGTGCTGGGTGCGGACCTCGGCGGGGGAGAGGTGCAGGCGGCGGAAGGGGCCGTACTCGGCCCGCGAGAGCGGCTCGATCACACGGGAGCCGGCGGGCCCGCGGGTCGCCCGGGCCAGCGGCAGGCCCTCGGGGTCGACGAGCTCGACGACCCGGGCCTCCATCAGCGCGGCGGGCAGGTCGAGGGTCACCGGGCTGCCGGGCTCATTGAACCCTCGGAGCGGTGCCAGGGCGCCGGTGACGAGGAGCTCGAGGTCGTCGAGCTCTCGGGGCGTGGGGCAGTGCTGGGGNTCGATCTCTTCCCCGACCTCGGGTGCGATCAGGGTCAGGATGTGCGCGCCTAGCTGCTGGAGCACGACGGGGTCGAAGTCGGCCGCGTACGCGACCAGTGTCTCCTCGGCCTGGATGAGCAGGGCTGCGTCGAGGTCCTCGGGGAGGTCCTCCAACGCGTTCACGACAACGCGGACCTGGTCGGCGTTCATCGCCCCTGAGGCCAACGCGTCGCGGACCTTGGTCCAACGCGACTCCAACGCGGTCGCGAGCTTCACCTGGGCCGCGGTCACGTTCTTGCGGGACCTGGTGGCGTTCGCGGCCCAGACGCCGGTCGAGGTGCACCCGGTGTCGGAGCCGACCTGGACCTCGTCGGCGTGGGCGAGGACGGCGTACTCGTAGGCCGCGAGGCGTGACTTCAGCTCGGCCAGGGCCACGATGGTCTGGCGGGTGGTGGCGGCGTCTAACGCGAAAAGCGGCCGCTCCGCCAACGCCGTCACCGAGGCCGACAATGCGCGGACAGCACAGGGCACGGGGTGCCCGGTGGTGGTGTCCTCGGTGGTGGCCATGGATCAATCCAAGCACTCGCCGCCGACAGTCCTGGCCTGTTTCCACAGGTCAGAGGCGGTTCTGCACAACCGGGACGCCTACATTCGATCAAACGTTCAGTAACAGCTGCAGCGGGGGTCTCGTGACGCTCGCTGCGCTCGCTCCTCGACCACCTGCGGGTGAGGGTCTCGTGACGCTCGCTTCGCTCGCTCCTCGACCACCTGCGGGTGAGGGTCTCGTGACGCTCGCTTCGCTCGCTCCTCGACCACCTGCGGGTGAGGGTCTCGTGACGCTCGCTTCGCTCGCTCCTCGACCACCGGGGTCCTGGGTCTCGTGGCGCTCGCTGCGCTCGCTCCTCGACCGCCGGGGGTCTGCGCTCGCTCCTCGACCACCGTGGCTGCGCTCGCTGGGCTCAATCGCCGGGCATTGGGTCGGTCGTGCCGCATGATCAAGCCATGAGTGCCCCCGAGCCCCAGGCGACCCCTCCGTCACAGCCCCCCTCGCCCGCGCAGTCGTCCGCGTTCCCGAGCGTCGTCTACCTCGTCGTCACCGGCGTGGTCGCGGTGATCGGGCTCGGCCTGGCCTTCGCCGCGGTGGTGCCCTCGATCGTGGGCGTCATCTCCATGCTGCCGCTCCTGGTGGGGCTCCAGCAGATCGGCGTCCGCAAGCGGGCGGAACGGCAGGAGAAGAAGGTCCGGGAGGCGCGGGACGCCGATCTTGGTTGAAGCCTCAATGAGCCTCTGACCTGGGACGACGCCCCGGTCTAGTCGGTCGGACAGGACCATGGTTGTTCATGCGCGGGTCTCTGGTCCTAGGCCTTATGCTATGGCCGCCGCGAGGCACGTCATGGGGTTGTCTCACGTCCGCGAATCCGCAAGGTGGCTACATGTTCCAGTCCTTCCCGTCCGCACGGACGGCGACGCACCGCGCCCGCAAGCCCCTGGTCGGCCTCGTCGCCGCCGTGGCTGTCGCCTCGCTGATCGGCTCGTCGTCGACGCCAGGGCTGGTCTCCGTGGCCGACTCTGAGCTCCCTGTCTCCCCGGGTGACCGCGTGCTGCAGTCGGTCGAGATCGCGATGGGCCCCGACGGCACGCTCACCGCGGTCGACGGGACCACGGTGACCGCGTCGGCCGACGGCGAGAGCGCCGACAGCACCACGCAGGCGTACTCGCCCGACGACGTGGTCAGCGACCTCCCGGTCCGCGTGCTCACCTCTTACCGCACCGCGGACGGCTCCGGGTCGGACCTCTCCGACCTCGAAGGCTACGACGGTCAGGTGCAGGTCGACGTCACGGTCCAGAACCTGACGGTCGAGGCGGAGGACATCACCTACGACGTCCCTGGCGGCTCCCGTACGCGCCCGGCCCTCGTCGGCGCCCCGCTGACCATCGTGGCCTCGGCCGACCTCGGCGGCACCGACCCCGCCCGGGTCGTGACGCAGTCCGCCGGCGAGGACAGCGTGACCAACGGCGTGCTCAGCAAGGGCGCCGACGGCGCGACCCAGGTGCAGTGGGCCACGATCCTGGCCCCGCCGCAGCTGAGCTCCAGCGCCACGCTGAGCCTGGTCGTCGACGCCAAGGACTTCAGCGCCCCGGCCTTCGACCTGAGCGTCCAGCCCGGCCTGGTCACCGACCCGTCGGTGGGCGCGCTGGTGGAGAACGCCTTCAACCCCGCCGCCTCCGAGGAGCTCGCCCTCCAGGAGCGCACGGTCGAGGTCGTCGGCAACGTGAACGAGGTGCTGGCCGAGGCCGGTGACTCGATCTCCGCCGTGCGGGAAAGCCTGAACTCCACCACCGAGACCCTCGGCCAGAAGACGGTGGGCGACCTCCGGGCCAGCATCACCGGTATCTCCGACTCGATGGAGGCCCTCGACGGCACCGTCACCAGCCTCGGCGACGGCATCTCCTCGGCACTGGAGACCACCGGTTCCTCCTCCCTCACCCAGCTCGAGTCGACCGTCGCGTCCGTCGACGCGCTGCTCGGTGACACCACCGGCAAGCCGGGCACCGCGACCGTCACGGGTGGCGGGTGCAGCACGACCGTCAGGACCGGGACCGGCGCTG
This sequence comes from Nocardioides sp. AX2bis, assembly GCF_902506435.1. Classification (GTDB taxonomy): domain Bacteria; phylum Actinomycetota; class Actinomycetes; order Propionibacteriales; family Nocardioidaceae; genus Nocardioides. The sequence goes on from NZ_LR733215.1 coordinate 516,745, forward strand.
GCAGCGTGTACGACAGCCTGCTGCGTGTGGCCGGCACGCTCAACGGGTACGCCTCGGCGAGTGATGCCTGCAAGGAGGCGCTGAAGAACAGCCTGGCCAACGCGCTCGGGCCCGACCTCACTGGTCTGAACGCTGACGCAGTCGCTGACAAGTGCCGTGCCTCGACTGAGTCCAACCCGAACCAGCTCGCGGACTCGGTCACCTGCTCGCTGAGCGCTACCAAGACCCGCTTCTCCGAGGCCGCGGAGAACATCCGCGGCACCCTCCGCGGTGACGCGAACAACCCCAATGACGGCGTCCTGGACAAGCTGAAGACAGACGAGATCACAGGTGCTCTCAACGACCTCGACACAGTCGTCAAGCCCGATGGCTCCTTGAATGCGACGCTCAAAGCCCTTGAAGACGCGAAGGGCAGGTACGCCGAGGGCGAGGTCGTCAACTTTGTCGACGTCTACACCGCTCTCGGACGACTCTCGACCGAGCGTGGCGCGGTCTCGCAAGCCGTTGCAACCCTTCACGGTGTTGCCGGTCAGAACAGGGAGGCGGATCTTCAACTGATCAAGGACGTCTGCAACTTGGCTGCACCCGACGCGACCAATGTTCAGCCAGGGCAACTCAGCATCGCCCAAGTGGACATGTTGCGAGTGCAACTCACTGACGCCTCTTGCGAGTCAGTCGAAGCCGACGAGGATGTCACTGTTCGCGGATGGGACGCAGTTCTCGCGGCCACCGACTTGGAGATAAAGACCGGTGAAGGAATCGGGCCCGCCCTCGAGAGGTCGAGGGTTGCTTACGGTGACGTTGAGGCTGCTGTCGAGATCGCCGAGAGTGCTGTCAACTCGCAGTCGGAGAACCCGGACGTCAAGACCGTCAGGGACAGCCTGAACGCCTTGATCGGCGGCATCGCAGACCTTCGCGCGGCCCGTGATGACATCGGGACAGCCGCGACCAATCTTCGTTCCGGCTTGGACGGTGCCGAGGCCACACTGACCGGCGCGATTGAAGGGGCCGCAAGTACCACGGAGGACGCTGGCGCGAACGCCATCGATCCCGCCATCAAGCAGGTAGGCGAGAAGACTGAACAGGCGCAGCGCGAGGTCCAAGACGCATTCACCCGCTCCAAGAACGGCATGCGCGCCGCCGCCGACGGCATCGCTGCCGACGGCCGCGCCGCGATCAACGAGCAGAAGGCCGGCCTGGCCACGACCTCGAAGGAGTCGACGTCCGAGATCGAGTCGAACGTCCGTCAGGGCCTCGACCTCATCGCCGACACGGTGTCGGCCTCGACGCGCAACACCGACGCCGCCGGCAAGCTGCTCACCGCCGACCTCACCAAGGTGCTGCTCGACCTCGGTGACCCCGAGGTCGAGGGGGCCGGGCTGCTCGGCACGCTCGGCGCCAACGCGGGCGACGCCCGAGCGGCCGACTTCCAGCTGGCGCTGGCCGCGCGGACGGCGTCCTCCTACGCCAACGCGCGGGGGCAGGACATCGGCGGGCTGATGCTGCGCCAGGCGCAGGCCGAGGCGGCCTTCAAGCGCCAGGCCCAGCTGCAGGCCTTCCAGGTCGACGTGCCCGACGGTGTCGAGCGCCGCACGGTCTACTCGTTCCACCTGGCTGCCGGGCAGTGAGCGTGCGGTCGTCGCGTCGGTGGGCAGCCCTGCCCGCAGCAGCCCTGCTGGCCCTGACCGTCACCTCCTGCTCGGGCGACGACCCCGAGCCGGAGGAGGAGACGGCAGGGTCGAGCGCGGCGCCGGCTGCGCCGGCGACGGTGCCCCTCGAGGCCGAGGGGCTTCCCGAGGGCGCTGCCGTCGGGGTCGTGGTCAGCCTGGCCTCGGCCGGTGACTCCGGTGCCCAGTGGAACGAGGCGGCCGAGGGTGCCGAGGTGGCGGCCTACCGTCTCGGCCTCGGTGGCACGCCCGTCGACGTCGTCGCGGCCGACGACCGCGGCACGATCGACGGCGCGGCCCAGGCCGTCCGGGACCTGGCCGACCAGGGCGTCGCGGGCATCGTCGTGGCCTCCTCCGGCCCGCACGTCAGCGGTGCGGTGGACGCCGCGGTCGAGACCGGCGTGCCCCTGCTGATGCCCTACGCCCCCAACCCGTCGCTGCCCGACGGTGCGCCGGTGTGGCTCACCGGCCCGTCCCAGACGACCATCACCGACGAGCTGACCCGTGCCATCGGCGCCGCGGGCGTCTCCAAGCCCGTCCTGGTCGACGCCGGAGGTGGCGAGCTGCCCACGCTCGCCCCGGCCGCCCAGCGTGCCCTCGCCGTCACCGCGCCGGTCAGCGCCGCCGACCGGTTGTCGACCGAGATCGCCCGGCTGGCCGACGCCGCCGAGGTCGACTCCGTCGTCGTCACCGGACCGGCCGCGCGCCAGGCCGTCATGGTCCGCGCGCTCCAGGGCTCCGCGGTCTCCTTGCCGGTGTTCCTCTCACCGGACGCGCTGAGCCCGGTGCTGGCCCGCGACCTCGTCGAGGCCGACGGCAGCCTCTCCTCGGAGATGGTCACCGTCGGCGAGGAGGCCAGCGACGTCGCGGCCCTCTCGCCCGGCGCGACCGGCGAGTCGCTCTCGGCGTACTTCGCCGCCGTGCGCGCCGCGGCCGCCGACCCGGCCGTCGAGGACTTCTTCGACGGCGAGCCCTTCGCCACCATCGCCGGCAGCGCCGACACCCGCAGCCACGACGCGGTCGTCGCCCTCGCGCGCGCCGCGGCGGCGGCCGGCAGCACCGAGCCCGGCGCCGTCGCCGACGCGCTCGGCGGCCTCCGGCTCGGCCGCGGTGACGGCCTCACCGGCTCCGGTCTCGACTTCACCTCCCAGCGGGCGCTGCCCGCCGACCAGGTGGTCGCCCTCCAGGCCACCTCGCAGGACCCGGGCGTCCGCCCGGTGTCCGGCTCCGCCCCGGCACCCCGCCTCTTCTGGTTCGCGGTGCCGCGCGGCTGACCCCGTCGTACGCCGGTCCGCCCGGCGCCCCGACCGACCCCAAGGAGACCGCCCGTGCGCGTGACCATCGACGTCGACGGAACCCCCCACGACGTGGAGCTGGCGCAGGCCGCCGGTACGGCGACCATCGCTGACCTCGTCGAGCAGGTCTGCGGGCAGCTGCTCGCCGCGGCCGACGAGGTGTGGGTCGACGAGCGCCGCCACGTCGCGGAGGACCGCCTTGCCGACGTGACCCTGCTCGAGGGCTCGCGGATCGGACGGGACGCCCTGTCCCGCACCGCGCCGACCACGTCGTGGACCGCCACGGTCTCCGGTGGCCTCGACTCCGGCCGCGTCGTGCCCCTGCCTCGCAACCGCCCGCTGACCATCGGCCGGGCGCCCCTGGCCGACATCACGGTCGACTCGGCGAGCACCTCGTGGAATCACGCGAGCCTGACCCTGGAGGAGGACGGCGTCCGCGTGCGTGACGTCGGCTCCACCAACGGCACCTTCGTCGAGGGCGAGCGCGTCGAGACGCTCGCCGAGCTCGAGGCCGCGGCCGCTGCGGAGGCGGAGGAGGCCGCGAAGGCCGAGAAGACCGGCGTGGCCGCCAAGGTCTCGGGGCTGCGCCGCAAGGACGACGACACCGAGGAGCCGGAGCCGCTCGTCGACGGGGTCCTGGTCTCCGAGGAGGCCGTCGTGCTGGTCGGCGGCGCGGCCCTGACCCTGCGCCGCAGGGCCGCCGAGCCGCTGGCCCCCGCGCCGGGCTCGCTGAACAACCTGACGCCGTCCGGGACGGCGCCGTTCAACCGCCCGCCCCGCCCCGGCCGGCCGTCGGCGCCGGAGGACATCACCCCGCCGGCCAAGAAGGACGACCCGCCCCCGAGCCGCTTCCCGCTGGCCACCGTGATCGGGCCGCTGGTCCTGGCGGTCGCCATGGTCTTCGTGATGGGCAGCGCCCGCTACGCCCTGATCGCCGGGCTCAGCCCGATCCTCGGCATGGGCACCTTCTACGAGCAGAAGCGCCGCCGCACCAAGGACATCGAGGACGAGGAGGTCCGCTTCGCCGAGGCGCTGGAGACCTTCTCCTCCGACGTCGCCGAGGCCGCCGCGGCCGAGCGGGCGCGGCGTCGCGCCGAGCTGCCCGACCCGGCCACGACCATCCGGCGCGCCGCCCTGCCCTCGACGCTGATGTGGCAGCGGCGCTTCTCGGCCGACGACTTCCTCAAGCTGAACGCGGGCGTGGGTGACGTCGGCTGGGCGCCGCCGATCGACGACTCCTCGAACGGCAAGCGCCTCGACGACGCGGCCAAGAATACGATCCGCGCCAGCATCCTGGGCTCGGCCCCGGTCGAGGTCGACCTCGGCAACGCCGGCGTCGTCGGCATCGTCGGCGACCGCGAGGGCGCCCTGGCGGTGGCCCGCGGGCTGGTCGCCCAGGCCGCGGTCCACGTCGGCCCGGCCGACCTGACCATCGGCGTCTTCTGCGACCGCGGCCGGGACACCGACTGGTCCTGGACCCAGTGGCTGCCCCACAGCCGCCAGCTCGGTGACGCCTCCGGCGGGCACTGGCTCTCCGACGACCGCAGCCGCAGCGAGGCCATGCTGCGCGGGCTGCGCGACAACGTCGACCGCCAGCCGACCCCGGCCGTGCTGCTGGTGCTGGACTCTGACGTGCTCCTCGAGGGGCGCAACGCCCCCGCTCGTACGCTCCTGGGCCACGGCCGCAGGCTGAGCGCGACCAGCCCGGTCAACGTGAACCAGCGCGAGGTCCAGGTCAGCGGGATCGTCGTGGCCTCCTCCCACGAGCAGCTCCCGGCGTCGTGCACGGTCGTGCTCGAGGTGCAGCCCGACGCCCTCGGCACGGCCACCCGCCCCGACGACCTCACCACCGTCGACGACGTCGTCCTGGCCGGGCTCGACCTGGCCACGGCCCGTCGCTGCGCCCTCGACCTGGCCCGCTTCGACGACCCCGAGCTGGTCGTGCCCGGCGCTGCGCTGCCCTCGATGGTGCGCCTGCCCCCGCTGCTGGGCATCGAGGAGATCAGCCGCGAGGCGATCCGCGACGCCTGGCGCACCTCCACCCGGATCAAGGCCCCGATCGGGGTCGGCGAGACCGGCGGCTTCGAGCTGGACCTGGTGCGCGACGGGCCGCACGGCCTGGTCGGCGGGACCACGGGCTCGGGCAAGAGCGAGTTCCTGCGGTCCCTGGTCGCGGGCCTGGCCGCACGCACCGACCCCACCCGGCTGACCTTCATCCTGATCGACTTCAAGGGCGGCGCGGCCTTCGCGGCGTGCGAGCGCCTGCCCCACACGATCGGCACCGTCAGCAACCTCGACGCCCAGCTGGCCGACCGTGCGATCCGGGCCCTCGAGGCCGAGATGCGCTACCGCCAGGAGATGTTCGCGGCTGCGGGCGAGGGCGTCGACAACCTCGACGCCTACCTGGCCACCAACCCCGCCGAGCCGATGCCCCGGCTGCTGCTCGTGGTCGACGAGTTCGCGATGCTGGCCAAGGAGTACCCCGACGTCCTGTCGTCGCTGGTCAGCGTCGGCGCGGTTGGTCGTACCCTCGGCGTCCACATGATCCTGGCCACCCAGCGCCCTGCCGGCGTGGTCAACGAGGACATCCTGGCCAACACCAACCTCCGGGTCGCCCTGCGCGTGCAGAGCAAGGAGGACTCCAGCAACGTGATCGGCGTGCCGACCGCCTCGGCGATCGGCCGCACCCAGATGGGTCGCGCGTTCGTCAAGCTCGGCCAGGACGACATCACCCCCGTCCAGACCGCGCTGGTCACCGGCCGCGCCCAGGCCCAGTCCTCCACGGTCGTCGAGGCGCACCCGCTCGGCTTCGGCGTGACCCTGACGCCCGAGAAGGTCGAGGTCGACGACAAGGACGCGCCGACCGACCTCGACCTGCTCATCGACGCGATCGTCGAGGCCAACGACGAGCTCGGGTACGCCCCGCCGCGCCCGGTGTGGCCCGAGGCGCTGGGGGAGCGCGTCGAGCTCGACGGCCCGTTCGCGCCGGCGCCGACCGAGCCCGACCCGCACGGACCCGCGCCGCTGCCGGTGGTCGGGTCGCTGGTGGACGGTCGGGTGCTGTTCGCGGTCGCCGACGAGCCCGACCGGCAGTGCCAGGTGCCCGCCGGCTGGGACCTCGGCAACGGCAACGCGCTGATGATGGGCATCCCCGGCAGCGGCACCAGCACCGCGCTGGCCGCCATCGGGCTCACCTTCTGCGCGTCGTCCTCGCCCGACGACGTCGACGTGCTCGTGATGGACCTCGGCAGCCGCGACCTCGCCCCGCTCCGCGACCTGCCCCACGTGGTCGGGTACGTCGGGTCCGGTGCCGCGGCCCGCGAGGAGCAGGTGCGGCTGCTGAAGTACGTCCGCGCCGAGCTGGACCGGCGCCGCGCGTCGTCCGGGCCCTACCGCCGCCTGCTCGTCCTGATCGACGGCCTCGCCACGCTGAAGGACGAGTACGACGACTACGAGGGCATCCGGATGCTCGAGGGTCTCTACCGGGCCTGGACCGACGGCCCCGACCTCGGCATGCACTTCGTGGCCAGCACCTCGCGGGTCAAGGCCGTGCCGCCGGCGATCGACGAGGTGACCACGCAGAAGTGGCTGTTCCGCCTCGCCGACCAGTACGACTACTCCACCGCCGGGGTGCACCCGAAGCTCGCGCCGCCGCCGATCCCGGGCCGGTGCGTGCTCGCCGAGACCAAGCTCCAGACCCACGTGGCCACCCCGGCCGGCGGGCTGCAGGCCGCGGTCGAGGCGGTCCGGGCGAGCTGGACGGGCACGCAGCCCAAGGCGACGGTCATCGGCCGGCTCCCCGAGGTGGTCTCGGTGGCCGACCTCGGCGTGGGTGCCCGGATCGACACCGAGCCGATGCTGCTGCCGGTCGGGATCGCCGAGGCCGACCTCGGCGTCGCCGCGCTCGAGGTCTGGCAGGGCGAGCACGTGATGGTCGCCGGCCCCGCCCGCAGCGGGAAGTCGACGCTGCTGCTCGCGATGGCCGAGAGCATCCGTACGGCGGCCACCGCGGCCGGGACCCCGGTCGCGGTCTGGGGCGTCTGCGGGCGCCGCTCACCGCTGGCCGACGCCGGCCTCGACAAGGTGGCGGTGGGCGAGGACGACCTCGCCGCGCTGCTGGCCACCGCCCGGGTGCATCGCGGGCAGCTGGTGCTCCTCGTCGACGACGCCGAGCAGTTCGAGGACAAGGACCAGGCCATCGGCGGGCTGCTCGAGGCCAAGGTGCCGGGGCTGACCGTGATCGCGGCGGGGCGTTCCGACGACCTCCGCTCGATGTACAGCCACTGGTCCAAGACCGTGCGCAAGTCGCGCTGCGGGGTGCTGCTGATGCCGAACGTCGACTTCGACGGCGACCTGCTCGGCATCTCCTCGCTGCCGCGCAAGGCGCCCGTCGCGCTCACCGTCGGGCGCGGGTACGCCGCGACCGGCGGCGCGATCGGCCTGGTGCAGACCGTGAGCCCGACCCCGGCGCCCGTCGCCGGGGAGGCGGCGGTCGCCGGCTGAGGCTCACCGGTCGCGGTCGGTGACCTGCAGAGCCGGGGGGCGCAGCTCGCCGTCGGGGTCGTCGTCGGACCACGGGAGCGCAGGGTCGGCGCTGCCGTCGGCCAGGAAGGCCGTCACCGCCCCGATTGCGGGGTCGAGGGTGGTCGTCTGGTGTCGGCGCAGGTGGCCGTCGGTCTGGGCGATCCGGACCATCACCTCGCCGTCCGGTCTGCTGGTGGTGCCGAGGTGGCGCCACCGCGGCCGGCGTGCGGTGGTGTCCGCGCAGTGGTAGGTCGTCATCGCGCCGGCGGCGTCGCCGGCGACGTCGAGCCGTGCGGGTGGGCGGTGCAGGGTGACGACGGTGCGCGTGCGCCCGTCCAGGCGACGTACGGCGTCGAGGGCCGTCTCCGCGTCGGCGTCGTCGACCGCCACGTCCTCCTCATCGTCCTCCCACCGAGCGTGCACACGTCCGGGGCCGGGCGGGCCCGGAGCAGGTGACCGGACGGTCTGCTGGCGGCGGTACCGGACGCTCAGGGCGAGGGTGAAACCGAGGAACAACCCCGCGGGCGGGACCAGCGCGACGCCCCGGTCGAGGCCGAGCTCACCGGTGACGCCGGTCGACACGATGAACGCCACGACGAGCAGCGGCATGCCGAACCGAGGGACCAGCCCCGCCCCGAGCCCGACCAGGACCGCCGGCGCCAGCGTGACCGCCACGAGGGGAACCGGCACGTCCCGGACGAGGGCGAGGACCACGGCGCCCGCGGCCAGGCTTCCGTTCAGCAGGTACCCGAACCAGCCTGGGGCGAGCACCCGCTCGGTGCGGGCGGCTCGTCGCGGCGGAGTCACGGGCGCGGAGGCTCGTCGTACATCCCGGCCGGGCGGGCCTGGTCGGAGGGACGGGTCGTGCCGTCCGCCCGGGCGCGACGGCGGGCCAGCAGGCTCCGGACGAGCAGGACGAGGAGCAGCACCGCACCGAGGCCCGCGAAGATCGTGAGCCCGAGCGGCCCCTCGTCGGAGTCACCGGTCTCGGCCACATAGGGCGAGTCCGGGTCGTATCGGACCTCGACGGCGCTCTCGCCTCCGTCGGCCGGGCAGGCGCCGCCGACCCGGTCGGTGGTCTGCCACTCCCGCCCGTCGACCTCGAAGACGATCGTGCCGGAGCACCGCTCGCCGCCGGCGGAGAGGCTCTCGGTCTCGCCCGAGACGATCTCACCGGTCGTGGTGGCGCTCAGCGCACGCTCCTCCAGGACGCCCACCATGGCGGTGGCCACCCCGACGAGCGCCAACAGGAGGAGGAAGGCGAGGAGGGCAGGGGTGGCGCCGCGTCCCGAGAGGCGGGACCGACGGGTGTCGACCGCACGTGACACGACTACAGCGCACCTGCGACGTCGAGGGCCGGAGGTCGTTTGTCCTCGGTCCTGGCACTGCTTCGCCGGGCGTGCTCGGGAACCCGGGAGCCGGTGGCGGCGAAGTGCTCGCCCACGGCCAGGCTGCTGGTCATCAGGTGGCCGAACCAGCTCGGGGCCAGCACCCGCGCGGGGCGGGCGTCTCGACGGGGCGGAGTCATGGGCGGGGAGGCTCGTCGTACATTCCGGTGCGGGCGGTCGACGCTGAGGGGGCAGCCGAGCCGTCCGTCGTGGAGCGGCGGCGGGCCAACAGGTCGCGGGCCAGGAGCACCACAGTCAGGAGGAGGCCGGCGACGAACCCCCCGGCCACGACGAACGGAGCGGTGGGCAGGTCGCCCAGCTCCGCCTGCGGCGGGTACTCGGGGTCATAGCGCACGTTGATGGCGCTGCCGATCTCCGGGCACTTCTCGGAGCGGAACTGCTGGACGTCGAGCTCCTGGCCGTCGACGGCGTAGGAAGCGGAGACGTCGCACTGTGCCACCCGCGTGGAGTCCCCGCGCTGCTCCACGTCGGTCACCTCGCCGGTGGTCGAGGCAGACAGCGACAGACCCGCCAGCGCTCCGGTCAGCGCCGCCCCGCCACCGACCAGGAGGACGATCGTCAGCACCACGAGGGCCCCCGTCGTAGCGCGTCGTGGCACACGTCGCGAGGGGGCGTTTCCACGCGCGCCCCGGCGACGCCCGTCGCCCGTCGGTGTCGGTCCTGCCCCCGGTGAAGCGGTCACGGCTCGAATCTGTCGTCGGCGTACCGGTCGGCCATGGCGGTGACCGGAGTGTCGGCGCCCTCGCCCCCCAGGCCGGCGAGCCAGGGTCGGCCTGGGGTGGGCAGGGCACGACGGCCGCCGGTGCTGAGGTCGGGGGGCAGGAGGTCGCTCCCGGCACGTCCGAACCCACCGGCGGTGCTGGCGCCGGCGCCCTTGAACGCCGCCTTGTCGAAGTCGACCTCACCGCTGGTCAGGAGGTCCTGGGTGGCCGATCCGGCGAACCCGCCGGCCCCGTCGATCAGGCCAGACGGTGCCTCCCGTGCCACGACTCCGCTGAGGCCGGACCGGTGGGTGGTGCCGAGCCATGACGCCGCCCGGTCTCCCAGGGGTCCGGAGAGGCCGTTGGCGCCACCGCTGAGCGTGCCGCCCAGGAAGGCCCCGGTGGTGCCGTTCCAGGTCACGTCCTCACCGGAGACCAGGTAGCTGGCGGTGTTTCCCACCCCACCGATGGCGGCGTTGCCGGCGACGTTGATCGTCAGGGCCTTCGTGGTCGACATGGCACCAGTCTGGACCGCCGCCTTCATCGGCGCCGTCACGTATGTCCCGAACCCGGCGGTCGCTCCACCGATCAGACCGGACACAGCGACCTGCTTCCAGTTGACCTCGCCGGTGGTTGCCTTCTGGATGATGGTGTCGGCACCTGCAGCGATCAAGGCCATGCCGGCCGGCCCGCCGACGCCCGTCGCGATCATGACGCCACCGGCCAGCACCATCGCCCCGCCTGCGAGGTACTCCCAGTTGTCAGCCGTCCAGTCCGCGACGTGCTCACCCCACCCCTTGTTCGCCTCACTCCACGCGGCGAGGTCGGCATCCGTCATCGGGCTCAGCCCGAGCGGGTCCAGTGCGTGCAGCGGGTCGTTGCCGGCGTAGGAGTAAGGGTTGCCGGCCCAGGCCGCCCCGGCGACCGGTTCCACCGGGTCGGGCGTGAGGAAGGCGCGGGTGTCCTGGTCGTAGACCCGGGCGCCGAGCCACTCCAGCCCGGCCACGACGAGCTCGCCCGCGGCGCCGACGCTGACACCGTGGGTCACCTGGGCTGCGGAGGACGGTTGCCAAGGATCGGTACCGGAGCGGGCCTCCCGCCAGCCAGGGGAGCTCCAACCGTGGGGTGAGGCTCCGCCCACCCCGGTGAGGGGGCCAGCGTCGACGACCACGGCAGCCCCCACCTGGACGGGCCCACCGGCGAGCCGGGCCGAGTCCCAGAAGACGGGCACACCGTCCACCTCGGCGAGCTCGCCGAGCGCGTCCACCCGGAGGCTGGTGCGCTCGGTCGTCCCGTCGGCGGCGGTCCGGGTCAGCGAGGCCATCCCGCCGGCCTCCCAGACGTACTCGTCCAGCGATCCGTCGCTAGTCCGGCGCTGCAGCCTGCGGCCGGCGCCGTCGTAGGTGTACGCGGTGACCGAACCACCGGTGCGGCTGCTGACGAGCTGCCCCGCGGCGTCGTAGACCCGCTCGACGGTGCCACCGTTCGCGAGGTCCTCGGTGACGAGCCGGCCCGCCGCGTCGTAGCGCCATCTCCTCGAGATCGCACCATCGCCGGCGGCGACCAGTTGGCCCGCAGCGTCGTGCTCGTAGCGCGTCCGGTCCCCGTCGCGGACGATCCCCACCACCCGCCCGTCGTCGTCACGCACGACCTCCGTGCGTCGGACGGCGCCGTCGGCGTGGCGGGTCTCGTGGGCCGCGACCTGGCCGCCTGCGCCGCGCTCCCACCGGTGCGACGTCCCGTCGGCCTCGGCGCTTGTCACGCGCCCGGCCGGGTCGCGCTTCAGCACGACCCGGCCCAGGACCGGGTGCTGGACGTCGACGACCCGGCCTGCAGCGTCGCGCTCGTACCGGGTGGTGCTCCCGTCCGGTGCCGTGATCGCGGCGACACGGCCCTCAGCGTCGCGGTCCCAGCGCACGGACAGCCCGTCGCGGCTCCGCTCGACCAGGAGGCCCCGGGGGTCCCAGGCCAGCTCGTGCACGTGCTCGCGACCGGGTCCGTGCTCCACGATCCTGGTGCGACGGCCCCGGTGGTCCCTCTCCGTTCTCGACGAGGTCCGCTCCCCTACCTGGAAGGAGTCGGGGAGACCGGCGGCGTCGTAGGTCCATCCGACGCGCCCACCCGTCGGGTCGGTCCGCTCGACGGGACGGCCGGCAGCGTCGTAGGTGAAGCGCACCTGGCGTCCGAGCGGGTCGGTCCGCTCGACGAGCCGACCGGCCTCGTCGTAGGCGTAGGTGCTCCTGCCGCCCAGGGGATCGATCGCGGAGACGACGCGGTCGGCGTCGTCGTGGGCGTAGCGGGTGGTCCCTCCGCGAGCGTCCACGGCCTCGACCACCCGGTCGGCGGCGTCACGCACGAAGGTGCGACGGCCGAAGCGCGGGTCGTGCACGGAGCGGACACGGCCGGCCGCGTCGCGCTCGACACGGGTGGTGCCGTGGCCGGGGACGCGGCGTCGGACCACGCGACCCATCGCGTCGTAGTCCACCTCGATCCGGGTGCCGTCGGCCAGGACCTGGACGACCACGCGACCGGCCAGGTCACGCTCGAGCACCGTTCGTCCGCCGTCCTCGCCGACCACGGCGACCAGTCTCCCGCACCGGTCGTGCTCGAACCGCCGTCTCCCGCCGGAGGCGGAGACGAGCTCGACGACCCTGCCGCCGGCGTCGCGCACCATGCGGGTCACGGCTCCGGTCTGGTCGACGCGTTCCACGACGCGACCGCAGCGGTCGTAGCGGGTCAGCGTGGTCGAGCCGTCCGGCTCCGTCGTGGACTCGACCCGGCCCAGGCGGTCGAGGCGGAGGCCGGCAGTGCTCCCCGCGTCATGAGCCGTGACCTCACCCGAGGCCCGGTCCAGGTGGGCGTGCTGCGCGACGCCGGTGGGGTCGTCGACCCGGGTGAGCATGCCGACCTCGTCGTGGTGCCTGCCCCAGGTGGCGCCGGTGGGGTCGGTCGTCTCGACCAGGCGTGAGAGCGCGTCGTGCAGGAAGCGCCAGGTCGCGCCGTCCGGCAGCACCACGGTGGACAGGTTGCCCAGGTCGTCGTAGGAGCGTTCGGTGGCACGCCCGAGCGGGTCGACGAGGCGCTCGATCTGCCCGTGGTGGCCGCGCTCGACCTCGGACCGGGCGCCGGTGGCGTCGACCTGGGCGACGAGCCGTCCGGCGTCGTCGTGCTCGAAGCGTCGGACCGCACCGTCGGCGTCGCACCGTTCCTTCAGGAGCCCACGCTCGTCGTAGGTGTAACCGGTGCGATGGCCCAGCGGGTCGATGGCGGCGACGACGCGACCGGCACCGTCCCGCTCGAGGCGTGCCGTGCCGCCGTCGGCCGCGGTGATGGCCACGAGGTCGCCGTGGGCGTCGTGCGTGAAGGCGACCTCGACCCCGGTCGGGTCGACCAGGTGCGTCATCAGCCCCGCGCGCCACGTCATCCGGGTCTCCCCACCCTCGGCATCGACCAGGAGGGAGGGGGAACGGTCGTCGCCTTCGTAGTCGAGCCGGGTCGTGGCGTCGTCCGTCACGACCGCGGTGACGCGGTCGTCGTCGTCGAAGGCCCAGCGCAGGTCGGCGCCGCTCGGCAGCACGCGACGGATGAGGCGACCCCGCTCGTCGTGCTCGGAAACCGTGGTCGAACCGTCCCTCTCCGTCACCAGGACCCGGTTGCCCCAGGCGTCGTAGGAGAACGACTGACGGTGCTCGTGCGCGTCGACAGCACCCACCAGTCGGCCGCGCCGGTCGGAGACCCAGGTGTTCGACCGTGTGCCGTCCTCGTCGGAGACCACCGTCACCCGCCCCGGGAGGTAGGCGTAGCGACTGGTGCGCCCGAAGGGCGAGCGCTGGCTCGCGACGCGGCCACGCGCGTCGTAGGTGTTGTCCACCTCGACGACGCCGGCCTCGCTGGTCACGGTAGCCACCCGGCCCTGGTCGTCCCACCCGTAGGAACGGGTGCCCAGGACGCCGGTGGCGGCGACGAGCCGCCGCTGGTCGTCGTAGGTGTACGACACGGTGCGCCCGTCGCTGGCGCGGGCCTCGACGATGCGGTCGCCGGACCAGACGAGGTCGACGGCACGCCCACGGTCGTGACGCAGCCGGACCAGGCGGGACTCGACGTGCTCCAGGTGGACGCGGGCTCCCGACGGGTGGCGCAGGCTACGCAGGGCGCCGTCACGGCCGAGCTCCCATCGCGTCCCGTCGTTGCTGCGGACCACGTAACCGTCGCCGTCTCGGTCCAGCCAGAGGCTCTCGCCGGTGGCGCGGTCCCAGGCGTCGCCGAGGCGGGGGAACAGGACCTCGCGTCCGTCCGGCAGCACGAGAGCGGCGGACTCGTCGTCGAAGCGGACGTGGCTCTCGGTCCACGAGGACCACCCGGGCCCGAAGGCTCCGGTCGTCGTGCCAAGAGCGTTGTAGGTGCGACGGAGCACCAGGGTCGAGCAGCCGCCTGCGAAGGCGAGGTCGGTCTCGGTCTCGAGGAAGTTGCCGGTGGCGGTGTTGACCGGGTCGTCGGCGTAGCCCGACGTGGGTGCCTCGCCGATGATGCCGGGCGCGGGGATGGTCAAGTCCTGGCGCGTGGCGCTGACTCCGGCGGACCGGAGGGCCGCGCTCAGGGCGCTGTTGGACAGGGTGACGACGTCCCCCTCGCTGCCGGCGGCGGCGAAGGCCTGGGCGACGGCACTGGCCCAGTCGACGTCGTTGTCGTTCAGTTCCAGCCACGAGGAGAAGGCGTTGAGGACCTCGGTGGCCTCGAGCGAACCCCACTCGCACTTACCGACGAAGGCGTTGTAGTCGGAGCGGACCGTGTACAAGGAGGTCCGCTGGGCGACGTTCCGGTCGCCGCTCTGGGCAGCGAACGAGTCGAGGTCGGCCGGTCGGGCCGAAGATGTCGTGCCGCCGGCTCCACCCCCGGTCCCTGGGGTGGGCGTCTGACGGCCGCCGGGCGGCGGCGTGCTGACGGGCCGGTGCAGCTCGGGCTCGGGGCCCGGGGGCGGAGGGTCCTCGCTGCCCGGGGTGATGGCGTCCCAGACCTTCTCGGCGGCGTTGCGGTCCTTGCGCTCCTTGACCCAGGCCCGGGCCGCCTCACGGCGATCCTGCTCGGCCTGGGCCTTCTCCTTCAACGAGGCGGAGGCCAGGGCGATGTCCCTCAGCCGCTGCGCCAGCTCGTCGCCGTCTGACCGGGCCGTGCTGGCGTTGGTCTGGAACAGGACGGAGAAGAAGCCGCGGAACTCGACCATGGCGTGCGTGACCCAGAACGCCCGTCCGCCGGCCTGGCTCTCGATCAGGGAGGCCGCCGCGTTGGCGCTGGCGGTCAGCGCGTCGGCCTCGGACCAGCCGAACTTCACGTCGTCGTCGATACCGGAGAGCGGGTCGCCCATGTCGTCGTTCCTCTGCTCGAGCGTTGGTGTCGTGCGGCGTCTTTCGCGCCGGGTGGTGCGGGCACGGCGGACCGCCACCGCTACGAGGGGCGGTGACGGTCCGATGCCGTGCCGTGCTGGGTGTCGCCGTCGGTCAGGAGCCGCCGCCGGCCGACATGATGTTGGCGCTGATCTTGTCGAGCTGCTGGCGCAGGTCGTCGAGCTCGACCTTGGCCTTGTCCAGCGCCGACTTGGCCTCGGGCCAGGTCGAGTTGCGGAACGTCTCGGCCAGCGGGCCGTCCCAGTTGTTGGGGTCGGAGAGCTCCTTGCCCTTGGCGTCGAGCTGGCTGATCTGGTCGGCCAGGCCGCCGTTGATGATGGAGGACATCTGCTGGATGGCCGCCTTGGCGGTTCCGGAGGAGAGGACGCGGTCGGACACGGGTGCCTGCCTTTCGCCGACCCCGTGGGCCGGTCGGGTGAGGACACGGACCCGGCTTCTCCGGATCCGTGGTGCTGCCTTGCGCGAGCAGGGTAAGCCAGGGAACGGGACTTCCGGCCCCCCTTCGGCGGGACCGGTCCTACCCCGTCTGGACCAGGTGGGGCGTCCGGTGCCTCCAGGGGTGAGACGAGGGCTATCGACGGACGGCCGCCTCCGGCTCTCGCGGGATCCTGGACTCATGCCCGGGTGTGGGCACTGCGCGCCGCGGTCAGGCGCCGGCCTTGCGCAGCGCGACCGGGCGGCCCATCTGCTGCGGACGGTCCTCGCGCCACCAGGTCAGCGAGGGGTCCCGCTCGCCTCTCTCCACCCAGGTGCGTACGGCCCGCTCCGCGGCCGCCACGTCGGTGGTCCGGCCGGCCGGGTAGCGGGCACGGGCACCGGCGAACACGAGCGTGACCTCGTCGCCGGTGTCACCGTCGGCCGGGCCGGCGGGGTCGACCACCACGTGCCAGCGGGCCCTGTCGTCGGACTGCATCACGACGAGGCCGTCGGCGGCGCTCCCCCCGACGAGCAGGATGCGTCGACCGTGCCAGATCGCGAGGTAGCTGCGGGCTGCGCCGTCCAGGGCGCGGACGGCCCGGAGCATCGTGGTGGGCTCGGGCTCGACGGCCTCGTACTCGTGCGGCAGGTCGTCCCACTTCGCGAAGTCCCCGACGTCGCGGAAGTGCTGGGGGTCGCGGCCCGAGGGCGGGGCGCCGACCGCGGTGGCGTAACGCCAGCGGCGCTGGCGGAACCACTGCAGGTCGAGGACCAGCAGCATGCCCACGACGTAGCTGAAGAAGAACGCGACGGCGTAGGGAGCCAGGGCCTGGGTGGAGTAGGAGAACCCGGTGAAGAACATCAGGGCCAGGACGCCCGTCCTGGCCCGGGCCGGCAGCGGGTAGGTGAGCAGGGGGGCGAGCAGCGAGACCCCGGCCACGGTCGCGGTGACCCCGGCCGCCCCGTCCGCGACCGCCAGGGGGTGCCAGACCGCCAGCGCTAGGAACGCCGCCCACAGCGGCAGGTCCCGGGCCGGGGCCGGCCGCCGTAGGCGCCCCCCGGGTGGCACGTCGAAGCGGGTCACACCACGGTGCAGGTCGGCCACGACCGGGAGACTAGTGCCGGTCCCGTGGCGGGACACCCGGGTCGTGACCGCGACGACCCACCCCTAGGGCGTTCGCTCCCACCGCAGGGTGCGTCCACCGCGGCTGCGCCCGGCGAGGATGACCCAGGGGTCCCACGCCGGTGGATGCTCTCGCCGTCCACGGTGCGCTCGACGATCCGGGCCCGGTGGTCCCGCTCGCTCCGACAAGGCCACCGGGGAGGCGGCCGGCGCCCCGTCCCGTCGGGATCACGAGCCCGGAGGGGTCACGAGCGCGGAGGGTCGTCGTACATCCCCGTCGGTGCTGTCGACGACGATCGAGGGGCGACACCGTCCTCCTCGGAGCGGCGGCCGGCCAGCACGCTGCGGACCAGCAGCACGGCGAGCAGGAGCGCGGCCAGGGCGGCCGCGATGGCGACTCCCAGCGGGCCCTGGTCGGGGTCACCCAGCTTGCCGCCGTACGGGGACCCAGGGTCGTACCGCACCTCGATCGTTTCGCTGCCGCCGTCGGCCGGGCAGGGACCCGGGGCGAGGCCGGTGGTCCGCCACTCCCGACCGTCGACCTCGTAGACGACGCTGGCGTCGCACCGCTCGGCGCCCGACGCGAGGTCGTCGGTCTCGCCCGAGACGATCTCACCGCTGGTCGCCGCGCTCAGCGCCCGTTCCTCCTCGGCCATGACGTAACCGGCCGTGGCGGCGATCAGCGCGAGGACCAGCAGGAACGCGAACAACCCGGGTGAGCCCGGCCCCCGCCTCACCGGGTCGTCCGGCCGGGGTGGGGTCCTCGGAACGGCTGGTCGCGGGCCACGGGCTGGACGCTAGCGGCCTCGGTAGGCATCGGCGGAGCGGCCCGTCGCGGCGGTGCCGACCGAGCCGAGGCCCCCGGCACTGAGGCCCCTTCGCCACGCAGGCGCCGGACTACCGGGGCGGTGCTGGCTGCGCCGATCTGCTCCAGGAGTGCGTGTCCCGGGTGGGCCGTCACGCGAGGCGGTCCGGGTTGCCGGCGGAGGTCAGCGCGTCCGCACCGAGCGGGCCCTCCTCGACGACGATCAAGCGCCTGGAGCCGGGTCAGTCGGTGCGTCGCAGCTGGGCCGGCTGAGGGTGCGCGTCGCGCATGGTGAGCCGGTACCAGCTCAGTCCCCGGTCGCGGATGCCGTGCGTGATCCAGGTGCGTACCGCGGTCTCGGCCGCGGCGAGGCCGACGACCCGTGCCCGGTCGACCCGGTGGCCCGGGTAGCCGAGCTCGACCTGCTCCCCGGATGCTCCACGCGGCAGCGAGGCGGGGTCGACCACGACGTGGAAGTCCCAGGCCGGCGACAGTCGGCTGTCGGTCTGCTGGACGACGTAACCCTCCTGGTCGCCGAGGACGTCCAGCCGACCAGCCCCGCGATAGACGCTGACGTAGACGTGGTGCACCGAGTCGAGGCGCCGCACGGCGTCGAGAACCACCTCGGGGTCCGGCTCAGCGGCCTCGTACTCGTGGCGGGCGTCCCGCCAGGTGGCGAGAGTGCCTACGTCGGTGCCCTTGCGTGGGTCGTGGTCGACCGGCGGGGCTCCGGCGGCCGTGGCCAGTCGTCGACGCCGGTCACGGCGCGAGAGCAGTGACACCAGGATGGTGAGACCGACCCAGAACCCCATGAACCATGACACCAGCTCGCCGCCCGCGCCCCCGTCGGGACCGCCGAGCACTGCCACGCCCGTCACCGCTCCGACGATGAGGACCGTGAGGCGCACCAGCCCCGGCACCGGGTAGCTGACGACGCAGAGCGCGGTCGCGAGAGCGAGGCAGCCGACGGCCAGCACCAAGGAGGTGCCGAAGGCGACCGGGGCCAGGCCGAGGACCACGCCGACGCCGAGGCCGAGGAAGATCCCCCGCTCGCTGTACCTGTTCCAGGTGCTGACGCGGGCGATGTCGAAGGAGGTCACACCAGGGGGCAGGACCGCGGCGCGGGCTGGGTCGGGAACGGGTTCCTGGGTCACGGCAGCAGTGTGCCGTGTCCGGCGCAGGCGAGCCTCAGCGCGGCGTGACCGGCTCGGCGATCGACCGGATCCGCGCGGTGGCCAGCTCGATCATCAGCTGCGCGGCTGGGCTGAGCACCGCGCCGGCGCGGTGCACGATGGCCAGCGTGTCGTACTGCCGGGGGCGCAGGCTGACGAAGCCGGCGTTGGGGGCCAGACGCGGGAGCAGCTGGTCCACCGCCCCGCGCGGGATGATGGTGTCGGCCAGGCCGCGCCCGGCGAGCTCGACGGCGGTCTCGACGTCCTCGACCTCGATCCGGGTCGTGGGGTTGCGGCCGGTCTCGTGGAGCATCTGGCGGAGCACGATCCGGGTCGAGTCCTCCGCGCGCCAGGTCGTCTCCGGCATCACCAGGGAGGCGCGCGCCAGGCGCTGGGCGGTGACCGGGCTGGTGAGCCGCTCGGGGTCGGCGCTGACGTAGACCAGCTCGTCGCGCGCGACCGGGGTGACCGTCATGCCCTCGCCGGTGAGTCCGGGCACCGCGATCATCGCGGCCTCGATCCGACCCCGGCGCAGGTCCTCGAAGACGTCGGAGGAGTTCTGCCCCACCAGCTCGACGCGCACCCCCGGGTGCCGCTCGAGGACGTCGGCGACCAGGTCGGCCCCGGCGTAGAGGCGGGCGGTGCCGAACATCCCGAACCGGATGGTGCCGGTCTGCAGGGTGCGGGCGCGCTGGACCGCGCGTCGGGCCTCCTCGACGGCGGCCAGCACCTGCTCGGCGTGGGGGCGCAGCGTGTCCGCCACCGTGGTCGCCACCACGCCCCGCCCGACCCGGCGGAACAGCTGGACCCCGAGGGTCTTCTCCAGTGCTCTGACCTGCTCGGACACCGACGGCTGGGCGTAGCCGAGCTCGTCCGCGGCGGCGGTCAGGGAGCCGTGCTCGTAGGTGGCGAGGAAGCAGGTGAGCTGATGCAGGGAGAGCACTCTCACATCATAGGAGATTCCTGGGGCTCCTCAAGGAAAGCAAGGCTGGTCCTGGAGGTTGAAGACGGTCACACTGGGGGAGTCCCCGATCCACCACCGAGGAGGTCCTCACCGTGTTCACCCGCCGTTGCACCACCTGCGAGCGCCGTCAGCTCGTCTTCCCCAGCCAGCTCGCCGGCATCACGACCACCGCCCACGGCGTCGAGGTCTCCTACCGCTGCTGGTGCGGCGACGTGCAGTCCTTCGAGACCGCGCACGTCGACCAGGTCATGCCCCGCATCGCGGCCTGACCCACCTGCGGCTGCCCTCAGGGCAGCAGCCGGGCGCCGAGGCGCAGCGCCGGCCGGGCGACCCGTCGTACGACGGGCCCGGCCACCCGGGCCGCCCGCGGCACCGGGGTCCGGCCGAGCGAGGCCACCTCGTCGCCGACCCGCAGCGAACCGCCGTCCCGCACCTCGGCGTAGACACCCAGGAAGCGGCCCGCCTCGCGGGCGACCGCGCGGCTGACCCCGCGGTCCTCCGCGATCCCGTCGGCCTGGGCGTGCCCGGGCACGACGCAGCGGATCGTCGGCATCGTGACCGACGCCCGGGCGTCCCCGAGCGCGAGGTCGTGGTCCACCCACGCCCGCTCGGGGTACGCCTGCTCCCGGCCGGTGCCGACCGGCTCGAGGAGCGCGGTCGGTCGGAAGCGCCGGACGTCGGCGTCGACCCCCGCCGCCGCGAGCGTGGCCAGGCTGGTGGTGGTCAGCAGGTGCAGCCCGGCCACGTCGGCGAAGGTGCCCGGCGGTGTGCTCCAGACCGCGAGCCGTGCCAGCGTGCGCGCGTCGAGGAACGACGGGTCGGGCAGCGGCTCGTCGGGGTCGAGGCCGAGCTCGCGCCGGATCGCCGCCGCCGTCCGCAGCCCGCCCCGGTGGGCGCGCCGGTCGGTGAGCGGTGGGAGCGGCTCGAGGCGGCTCGGTCGGCCGAGGACCTCGGTGAGCGCGTCGTGGACCCGGGGGTCGGCGCTGCCGACCTCGGCACCGTCGGGCAGCGTCACGACGACCGGCCAGGCACGGCCTGGCCCGACGTCCGCCGGTGGCTCGTTGGTGAAGCGGGCGCGGCAGGTGAGCAGGGCCGGCAGCCGCCGGGCCGTCGCCACCCGCCCGTCCTCGAGGTCGCGCACCGCCCACAGCCGGTCGCCCACGACACCGCGCGGTCCGAGCCGGACCTCGTCGACGGGCCCGCCGCCCATCGACTTCACCGGGTAGCGCCACAGACCGACCACCCGGGCCGCAGCCGCCGCGTTCATGGCCTCAGCCTGCCTGGTCCGGGAGCGTCCTGCGTAGTGACCGCGACTCGCCGGCAGTCCTTGGCTCGCTGACCTGCGGCGACGCGGGGGTCGCGGCGGCGGGACGGGTGTTTGCTACGCGGGACGACCGCGGCCTCAGCGGTTGAGCCACCAGATCGAGGCGTTGAGCGCGGTCGCGAACAGGACCCACGCGAGGTACGGGACCATCAGCCACGCCGCCGGGCGGCTGCGCGGCAGGAAGAGCGCGACGGTGACGACGATCGCGACCAGCAGCACCACGATCTCGACCAGGGCGACGCCGTAGAGGCCGGCGCCGAAGAACAGCGGCGTCCAGGCGGCGTTCAGCACCAGCTGCACCGCCCACGCGGTGGTCGCGCGGTCCCACCCGACGCGGCGCCAGACCAGCCACCCCGCGACCGCGATCATCACGTAGAGCACCGTCCACACCGGCCCGAAGACCGAGGACGGCGGCGCGAAGGACGGCTGGGCGAGGCGGGCGTACTCCGAGCCGGCCGACCCCGCCGCGATCCCGCCGAGTCCTGCGGCCACCGCGACCGCGGCCAGGAACCCGAGCAGGGCGAGCAGGGACCGGGGGCCGGCCGGACGGGGCGCGGTGCGGGTCGAGGTACGGGGCGCGGGGGTCGACGGGCTCACCGGTCGATGGTCCCCGACGGCGGTTTCGCGGCGCACGGTGGGCGTCTGTATGCTCCGGGCGTTGCTCGTCACGGTGCCCAGCGGTGCCGGTCGACCTGCACGCCGCCTTAGCTCAGTCGGTAGAGCGTCTCACTCGTAATGAGAAGGTCGTCGGTTCGATTCCGACAGGCGGCTCCGATCCTCCCCCTCGCGTGGCCGCATTGGTCCGCGGCCGTCGACCCTGTCTGGGGACGGCGTCCCGCGTCGTGGTCCTGGTGCCGTCGGCGACGGCGAGCCCCGGTCGTGAGGCCGAGGCCACGCGGTGGCGCGCGGATACCAAGGGCAGGCTAACCTCACTCCAGCCTGTCCGACCTGACGAAAGCCCTGAGAATGCGCCGTCTGCTGATCGCGATCGCCGCCCTGCCGCTCCTGCCCCTCTCGGCCTGCGGCCTCGGTGGCGAGGAGGCGGACCTGCAGGTCTACTCCGCCCGCCATTACGACCTCGAGGCGGCGTTCGCGGACTTCACCGAGGACACCGGCCTGACCGTGGAGTTCCTCGACGGCGACGACGCCGAGCTGCTCGAGCGGCTCAAGGCGGAGGGTGACGACACCAGCGCGGACGTCTTCATGACCGTCGACGCGGGCATGCTGTGGAACGCCGCCGAGCAGGACCAGCTCGCCGTCATGGACTCCGCCGTGCTCGAGGAGGCCGTGCCGAGGGACCTCCGGGACCCCGAGGGTCGCTGGGCCGGTCTGTCGATGCGAGCCCGCACCGTCGTCTACGACCCCGAGGCGGTCGACCCGGCGGAGCTCGACGCCGCCGACACCTACGCCGGCCTCGGCGACCCGCAGTGGCAGGGCAGGATCTGCATGCGCGACGAGACCTCCTCCTACACGCAGTCGCTGGTGGCGAGCCTGATCGACCTGCACGGCCGTGAGCGCGCCCAGGAGATCGTGGAGAGCTGGGTGGCCAACGACGTCGAGGTGATGAGCAACGACATCGAGCTGCTCGAGGCCATCGACGCCGGTGGGTGCGAGGTCGGCATCACCAACCACTACTACCTCGCGCGCCTGCTCGAGGAGGACCCCGACCTCGGTGTGGAGATCTACTGGGCCAGCCAGGAGGGCGACGGGGCGCACGTCAACATCTCCGGCGCCGGCGTCGTCGCCGAGTCCGACTCCCCGGCCGAGGCCCAGCAGCTCGTCGAGTGGCTGGCCACCGACGGGCAGAGCCAGTTCGTCGACGACAACCACGAGTTCCCGGTGAACCCGGACGTGGCGCCCGAGGAGCTGATCGCGGGCTTCGGCGACTTCGAGCGGATGCCGGTCGACGCCGCGGCCTACGGCTCGCTGAACGCGGACGCGGTCGAGGTCCTCGACGCCGCCGGCTACCGGTGACGCACCCCCTGGCCCGCCTCCCCGGCGGGGCAGGCAGACGCGGCTGGTCGCTGCTCGTCCTCCTCGTCGCGGCCGTGGTCGCCAGCCCCGTGGTCGGGGTCGCGGCCGTCGCCGTGGCCGGTGACGGGCTCACCGCCCCCGGCGGCACCGGCGAGATGATCGCGACCACCGCGCTCCTGCTGGGGCTGGTGGCCGTCGGCACCGGCGTGCTCGGCACGGGGCTCGCCTGGCTGGTGACCGCCTACGACTTCCCGCTGCGCCGGACCCTGGCCTGGCTGCTGGTGCTGCCACTGGCGATGCCGGCCTACATCCTGGGCTTCGTGTTCCTGTCCACCTTCGACTACGCCGGCCCGGTGCAGACGGCGCTGCGGTCGGTGCTCGGCGACGACCTGGGTGTCGGCTCCGACGGCCTGCCGGTCCGCTCGGTCGTCGGAGCCGCCGCGGTGCTGGTGCTGACGCTCTACCCCTACGTCTACCTCACGACGCGGGCGGCGTTCCTCGAGCTGGCGCCGACGGCGTACGACGCCGCGCGCAGCCTGGGCGCCGGACGGGCGCGGGCCTTCCGCGTGGTGCTGCTCCCGCTGGCGCGCCCGTCGCTGGCGGCCGGCCTGGCGCTGGTGATGATGGAGACGCTGACCGACTTCGCGACCGTGCAGTACTTCGGCGTACGGACCCTCTCCGTGGGCGTCTACCTGGCCTGGAAGGGCTCCTTCGACCTCGCCTCGGCGGTCGCGGTGGCCGTGCTGGTGCTGCTGGCCGCGGTCGTGGTCCTCGCGCTGGAGCGGGCGCTGCGCGGCCGGGCCAGCTACGCCCAGCGCGGCGGGCGCGGCAGCGGCCTGGCCCGGCGACGCCTCACCGGACCCCGGGCCTGGGTGGCGACCGGGGCGGCGGCCTCCGTGGTGGCCCTGGCCTTCGCGCTGCCGGTGGTGCGCCTGGTGACCTGGGCGCTGTCCGCCCTGGGCGACGACACCGGGGCCGGGGTCGACGACCGCTTCGCCGACCGTCTCGTCAGCAGCGCGGTGCTCGCGGTGGTCGTGGCTGCGACGTGCGTGACCGTCTCGCTGCTGGTGGCGCACGCGCTGCGCCTGGGTGGCGGCAGGGTCGTGCGCGGAGCCGCGCAGGTCACCACCTTCGGGTACGCCGTCCCGGGCGCGGTGGTCGGCATCGGCGTCCTCGTGGTGTTCCAGGGCGCCGACGACGCCCTGGTCGCCCTCGGGGTCGAGGGCGGCACCGGGCTGCTGGTCACCGGGTCGGTGCTGGGGGTGCTGGTGGCCTACGTCGTGCGGTTCACCGGTCCGGCCTACCAGGCCGTCGACGCCAGCTTCTCGCGCGTTCCCACATCCCTGACGCAGTCCGCGCTGAGCCTCGGCGCGGGTCCCGGCCGGCTGCTGACCCGCGTGCACCTGCCGTTGGTGCGGCCCGGGGTCGCCGTGGCGCTGACGCTGGTCCTCATCGACGCCGTCAAGGAGCTGCCGCTCGTGCTGCTGCTGCGTCCCTTCGGCTTCACCACGCTCTCGGTCTGGGTCTACGAGCTGGCCTCGGAGAACTTCTGGGAGCGCGCCGCGCTGCCCGCGCTGCTCATCGTCGCGCTCGCGGTCCTCCCGGTCGTGCTCCTCAACCACTCCTCGCGTGCGGTCGACCCGTCGGCCCGGGTGGTCCGGTGACCGGGGCGCAGGCCCTGGCGCTGGAGGAGGTCGACAAGCGCTACGGCACGGTGCACGCCGTCCGCCGCCTCAGCCTGAGCCTCGACGCCGGTGAGGTGCTGACTGTCATCGGGCCGTCGGGCTGCGGCAAGTCGACGCTGCTGCGCCTCATCGCCGGCCTCGAGCGTCCGGACGCCGGCCGGGTCCTGATCGACGGCGAGGTCGCCGCGACCGAGCGTCGGTCGGTCCCGCCGGAGGGTCGCCACGTCGGCCTGGTGTTCCAGGACCATGCACTGTTCCCCCACCTCGACGTCGGTCGGAACGTCGCCTTCGGGCTGGCGTCCCTCCCACGCTCGCAGCGGGCCGAGCGCGTGGGGGAGGTGCTCGACCTGGTGGGCCTGGCCCACCTCGCCGGCCGGCACCCGCACGAGCTGTCCGGGGGTGAGCAGCAGCGCGTCGCGCTGGCCCGCGCGATCGCGCCCCGGCCCGCCGTCGTGCTGCTGGACGAGCCGTTCTCGAGCCTCGACGAGAACCTGCGCGCCCAGGTGCGTGCCGACACGCTCGCCGCGCTGCGCGAGACCGGGAGCGCCGCCGTCGTCGTCACCCACGACCAGGACGAGGCGCTGTCCCTGGGAGACCGGCTGGCCGTCCTGCGCGACGGGCGGGTGGAGCAGGTCGCGTCGCCGCGCGAGGTCTACGAGAGCCCGGTCAACCGGTTCGTGGCGACCTTCATGGGGGAGGCCGACTTCCTGCCTGCGCACGTGCACGACGCCCTGCTGACCTCCGAGATCGGCATCGTGTCCACCGTCCCGGGGTGGGCGCACACCGACCACGACGTCGAGGTGGTGCTGCGGCCGCACCAGGTGGCCCTGCGCCCCGATCCGGGCTCCTCGGCGCGGGTCGAGGGGGTCGAGTACCACGGGGCCTTCGTCCTCCACCACGTACGGCTGCCCTCCGGCCGCGCGGTGCGGTCCTGGCAGCAGCACGGCGTGCGTCACGACCCGGGGACGACCGTCGCGGTGGGCGTGGTGCCCGGGTCTCGGCCGGTGCTGCTGTCCGGCGACACCGCGCTGGCGGGTCCGCCGCCGGAGGCGCGGCGCTGAGGCACCGGGTGCCATGACCAGGGCCGGCCGGTCGCCGACCGGGCCGCCGACCAGCCCGCCGACCAGGCGCGCCAGGCGACGACGCCCACGACGAGCGAGGCCAGGACCGCAGCCCACGGCCACCGGTCCTCGAGGTGGGGGTAGACCTGCCAGTGGGTGAGGTAGATCCACAGCGAGGCGGCGGCCGTGGTCCCGACCAGGCGCGCGACCGGGGTGGGCAGCCGGACGGTCGGCACCCAGACCAGGGCGAGCAGGCCGAGGACGACCACCGCCTCCCGACCGGGGTCGGCGAAGAACCCCGGCACGGTGAGCCCGAGCAGGACCGTCACCACGGCCCGGTGCCACCACGAGGTGGCCCGTGCCGCGGCCCAGCCGAGGGCGACCAGCCAGAACACCACGTGAGCGCGGTGGATGTCGTCGCCGCCGCGCAGCTCGACGAGGCCGTACCGCGTGCTCAGCGCCGCCACCGCCAGCGCCACCGGGAACCAGAACGGCCACCGCCGCTCGGCCCGGTCCGCCGCCGGCAGCGCGACCAGCACCGCGAGACCGGCCAGGGTGAGGACGGCGGCCTCGGCGAACCACAGGTGCCAGGCCGGCTCGGCCCACCCGCGGGGCCCGGCGACGCCGTTGAGCAGCAGGACGGTGCGCCAGGGGTACGCGTCGGTCAGCACGGTGACCGCGCCGGCCCACACCACGGTGGGCACGGCGACCCGGAGCGCGCTCCGCACCAGCCGCCGGCACCGCTCGGCGGCCGGGGCGCCGGTGAGGTGGAACCGTGCGACGTTGAAGCCGATCACGCCCAGGAGGACGTGCGCGCCGCCGGTGAGGCTCACCAGGTTGCCGTGGGTCGCCACGACCGCGACGATCGCGACCGCCCGGACGAGCACGCCCGTCTCGAGGGTGCGGCCGCGTCGCCGCGGTCTGGCGGGTCGGCGCCCCGCCTCCAGGTCGCCCACCGTGCACTCGTGCCAGCGGGCCGGGAGGTCGCCCAGCAGCTCCTCGAGGCGCACCGACATCTCGACGTAGGACAGGGAGTCGCCCCCCAACGAGGTGAAGGTGTCGCTGTCGGCCACCCGGTCGCGGCCGAGGACGAGCGCGAACGTGCCGCGTACGTCGGTCCCGGTGTGCGTCCCGCCGGCCAGGGCGAGGACGGCCCGGGTGTCGGGCTTGCCGCTGGGCAGCCGTGGCAGGTCGGCCACCAGGACGACCACGACCGCCAGGGGCGGCAGGGAGGTGGCCGCGAGCACCCGCGCCCGCGTCCGTTCGACCAGGCCCCGCTGGTCGAGCCTGTCGCGGTCCACGACCGCGACGACCAGGCGGTCGTCGTCCGAGGCACAGGCCGCCGTCAGGCCGTCGTCACCGAGCAGGTGCTCGACGCTGTCGAGGTCGACGCGCACGCCGTACAGCTTGGCGAAGCGCGAGGTGCGGCCGACGACCTCGACGAGGCCGGCGGGGTCACGGCGGGCGAGGTCGCCGGTGCGCAGTTCGGTGACCTCGCGGGGGCGCGCCAGGTCGGCGCGCGACGAGGCGTACCCGAGCATGACGTTGGGTCCGGCGTAGACCAGTTCCCCGACGCCCGTGGTGGGGTCGGGGTCGTCGACGCGGAGGGTGCCGCCGGGCACCGGGACGCCCACCGCGCCGGGGTGCTCGCGAGCGAGGTCGGGCGGCAGGTACGCCATCCGGGCGGTCGCCTCCGTCTGCCCGTACATGACGAACAGGTCGAAGCCCTGGCGCTGGCCGACCTCGGCCCAGCGGCGCACCAGGTGGGGTGCCATGCGGCCGCCGGCCTGGGTCAGGTAGCGCAGCGAGGGCAGGGGCCGGGAGTCGAGGCCGACGCGGTCGAGCAGGTCGAAGGTGTGCGGCACGCCCGAGAGCGAGGTGACCCCGCGACGACCGACGAGCTCCCAGAAGCACGGGTCGACCACCGACAGCGTCGTCAGCACGACGGCGGCCCCACGCAGGAGGTGGCTGTGCAGCACCGACAACCCGTAGCAGTAGTGCAGCGGCAGGGTGGTGACGGCGACGTCGGTGTCCCGCACGGAGAGGTAGCCCGCGATCGCCTCGGCGTTGGCCTGGACGCCACCGGCGCCGAGGCGCACCAGTCGTGGCGCCCCGGTCGTGCCCGAGGTGGACAGCAGCAGCGCGAGATCCGGGTGGAGGTCGTGCGTGCTGCCCTCCCGCACCACCTGCAGGCCGCCGCGGCGCACGACCACGTCCGGGTCGTAGGTCTCGACGAGACGCTCGACGGTCCCGGGTGCCTCCTGGGTCAGCAGCACGACGTGACCGGCGGCGAGCGCACCGAGGTAGGCGACGACCGAGGCCACGTCGCGGCCGATGGCCACCAGCACCAGCTGGCGCACCGGTCCGAGGCGACGCCCGACGTCGGCCACCCGGTCGGCCAGCTCGGCGTAGGTGACCTGCTCGTCACCGGCGTCCAGCCCGGTGCCCGTGACGAGCGCCAGGCGGTCGCCGAACCTGCTGAGGTCGGCGACCGACGCCAGGGGCACCCCGGTCGGCCGACGCTCCATGCCTCAAGGATAGGTGAGGCTAACCTCACTTCGCATCGACCCCTCCGGGCGCTGGGTGCCGGCCGTGTGTGCCGACACGCACGAGGCCCCCGCACCGCCATCGGCGGTACGGGGGCCTCGGCCGTCCGCGGGGGGAGCGGACGCGACGTGGTGCGTCAGTTGGTCCGCGTGTTGCGCGACCGGCTGCGGCGGTTGCGACGACGACGGCGGCGACGCCGACCGTCCCGGCTGCCGGTGTCGGTGTTGTCGCCGCGGGCGGCGACGGCGGGGGTGAGGGCGGTGAAGATGCCGGACCTGGCCATGGTGGTGCTCCTTCGGGTTCGTGGTGGGTGCTGCTGGTGGGTGCTGCGGGTCGTGCGGTCCCGCTCCGCGCCGGCCGTGTGGCTCCTGAGGTGAGCCACCTGTCGGGTGCGGGCGGGGCGTGTCAGTTGGTCCGCGTGTTGCGCGACCGGCTGCGGCGGTTGCGACGACGGCGACGCCGGCGGCGGCCGTCCCGGCTGCCGGTGTCGGTGTTGTCGCCGCGGGCGGCGACGGCGGGGGTGAGGGCGGTGAAGATGCCGGACCTGGCCATCGGGTTCTCCTTCGGTGGGTGTGTCCCCGGTGTCCGGGGCTGATGTCGAGAACTCTGACGGGGCTCGGTGAGGTGACCGTGAGATGTCGGTGAGGGATTCCTCATCGACGCCCACCGATGTCCTCCGGAGGCCCGCCACCCCGTTGTCTTGACTCATTCCAGAAAAGCGGGCAGGGTCGAGGGGTGCAGCCGACCCCTGAGATCCAGCAGGCCCTGCGCGGCGCCGAGCTGCGCGTGACGCGGCAGCGCGCCGCCGTGCTGGCCGCGGTCCTCGCCCGCCCGCACGCCGACACCGACACCGTGCTGCGGGCCGTGCGCGACGAGCTGCCGGGGGTGTCCCACCAGGCCGTCTACGACTCGCTGCACACGCTCACCGGCGCCGGTCTCGTCCGCCGCATCCAGCCCGCCGGCTCGGTCGCCCGCTACGAGGCGCGTACCGGCGACAACCACCACCACGTGGTCTGTCGCTCCTGCGGCAGCGTGGCCGACATCGACTGCGCGGTCGGCGCCGCGCCCTGCCTGACCCCCTCCGAGGATCACGGCTTCGTCATCGACGAGGCCGAGGTCGTCTTCTGGGGCACCTGCGGAGCCTGCGGCGCCGCCCGCACCACCTGACCTTCCCGAACCGACCGACCGTCCACCCGAACGAGAGGAACCCCGTGACCGAGCAGAACCACGAGACCCGCGAAGCAGAGATGAACACCCAGGACGCCGGCGGCTGCCCGGTGGCCCACGGGCGGATGAGCCACCCGACCGAGGGCTCGTCGAACGAGCGGTGGTGGCCGGAGACGCTGAACGTCAAGATCCTGCGCAAGCACCACCCCTCCGCCGACCCGATGGGCGAGGACTTCGACTACTCCGAGGCCTTCCAGACCGTCGACCTCGCCGAGCTCCGGGCCGACGTCAAGCAGGTCATGACGACCTCGCAGGACTTCTGGCCGGCCGACTACGGCCACTACGGCCCGTTCTTCATCCGGATGGCCTGGCACAGCGCCGGGACGTACCGCGTGGCCGACGGCCGCGGCGGCGCCGGCGCCGGCATGCAGCGCTTCGCCCCGCTGAACAGCTGGCCCGACAACGCCAACCTCGACAAGGCGCGCCGCCTGCTGTGGCCGCTCAAACAGAAGTACGGCCGCAACCTGTCCTGGGCCGACCTCATCGTCTTCACCGGCAACGTCGCGCTCGAGGACATGGGCCTGCCCACCTTCGGCTTCGCCGGTGGCCGTGCCGACGTGTGGGAGCCCGACGAGGACGTCTACTGGGGTCCCGAGACCACCTGGCTCGGCGACGAGCGCTACACCGGTGACCGGGAGCTCCAGGGCCCCCTCGCCGCGGTCCAGATGGGCCTGATCTACGTCAACCCCGAGGGCCCGAACGGCAACCCGGACCCGCTGGCCTCGGCCCGCGACATCCGCGAGACCTTCGGCCGGATGGCGATGAACGACGAGGAGACCTTCGCCCTCATCGCCGGCGGTCACACCTTCGGCAAGACCCACGGCGCCGGCGACCCCGAGCCCCACGTCGGCCCCGAGCCCGAGGGCGCGGACCTCACCGAGCAGGGCCTCGGCTGGCGCAGCACCTTCGGGTCCGGCAAGGGCCGCGACGCGATCACCAGCGGCATCGAGGTCACCTGGACCCAGACGCCCACGCAGTGGTCGATGAAGTACCTCGAGAACCTCTACAACCTCGACTGGGAGCTCACCAAGAGCCCCGGCGGCGCCTACCAGTGGCAGCCGGCCGACGGTGCGGCCGCGAACACGGTGCCCGACCCCGAGGACGGCTCGCTCTCGCGCCCGCCGACGATGCTCACCACCGACGTCGCCCTCAAGGTCGACCCGGTCTACGAGGAGATCGGCCGCCGCTTCCTGGCCGACCCGGACGAGTTCGCGGACGCCTTCGCCCGTGCCTGGTTCAAGCTGACCCACCGCGACATGGGCCCGATCCAGCGCTACCTCGGCCAGGAGGTCCCGACCGAGGAGCTCGTCTGGCAGGACCGCGTGCCGGCCGTCGACCACGAGCTGGTCTCGGACGCCGACGTCGCCGCGCTGAAGGAGAAGGTGCTCGAGTCCGGCCTGTCGGTCTCCCGCCTGGTCTCGACCGCGTGGGCCTCCGCCTCGACGTTCCGCAACAGCGACAAGCGCGGCGGCGCCAACGGCGCGCGCCTGCGCCTCGCACCGCAGAACGGCTGGGCGGTCAACGACCCCGAGGAGCTCGCGCAGGCGCTGCGGGTCCTCGAGGGTGTCCGCGACGACTTCAACGCCGCCGGCGGGGCGAAGATCTCGCTGGCCGACCTGGTCGTGCTCGCCGGTGCGGCCGGTGTCGAGAAGGCGGCCCGCGACGGCGGCCACGACGTCACCGTGCCCTTCACCCCGGGGCGTACCGACGCCACGCAGGAGCAGACCGACGAGGCCTCCATGGCCTGGCTCGAGCCCACCGCCGACGGCTTCCGCAACTACCTCGGCAAGGGCCAGATGCTGCCGGCGGAGTTCCTGCTCGTCGACCGGGCCAACCTGCTCGGCCTGAGCGCGCCGGAGCTGACCGTCCTGGTCGGCGGCCTGCGCGTGCTCGGCGCCAACACCGGCGGCTCGAAGGCCGGGGTGCTCACCGAGCGCGAGGGCGTGCTGAGCAACGACTTCTTCCGCACGCTGCTCGGCATGGACCTCGAGTGGAGCCAGGTCGGCGACGACCGCGACTCCTTCGAGGCCCGTCGCCACGGCTCGGACGAGGTCGTGTGGACCGGGACCCGCAACGACCTGGTGTTCGGCTCGAACTCCGAGCTGCGCGCGGTCGCCGAGGTCTACGCCTCCGACGACGCCCAGGAGAAGTTCGTGCGCGACTTCGTCAAGGCCTGGGACAAGGTCATGATGGCCGACCGCTACGACGTGGCGGACGCCCGCGCCTGACGCTCCCGTGACGCACGAAGCCCGGTCGCCCCGAGAGGGGCGGCCGGGCTTCGTCGTACGCGGGGGCCGGCGTCAGCAGCAGCAGGCCGCCGCGCGGGAGGCGGTCGGTGCGGCGACAGCGACCGCGGTGGTCTGCGTGGCGTGGTGGGGGTCCGGCGCGCCGGCGACCAGCACGTGGGCCTGGGGCGCGTCGGCGTGCGGCCCGCGGACGCACCGCAGCGACCCCGAGCGGTGCTCGCAGCGCTCCTCGTCGTGGCCGGCGACCTCGATGCTGCCGATCCGGAACGGGGCGGGGGCCGTACGCAGGGTGCGGCGGGTGCTCAGCGACGTCACCGACCGGCCGGGGCGCCGGCGGGGGACGGCGGGCTCGAGGTGGGTCACGGTCTTGACGACGGCGGGCTGGACGGGCCGGGCGGGCATGGCGGGCGGTGTGGCGATCACGGGGGCCTCCGGGAGGGGGTCGGGGTGGTCGGCCACCGGTGCTCCGTCGGCCTGTCAGGGGGTGCAACAACGCGGGGGCCCCGGACACTCCCGCCGGAGGGGTGACTTCTACCGTCATGGGTCAGCGGCCGCAGCCGGCCGCGCCACCGACCAGGAGGGACAGACCATGACCACGTGGTTCATCACCGGATGCTCGACCGGGCTCGGGCGGGCCTTCGCCCTCGAGGCCCTCGACCGCGGCCACCAGGTCGTCGTCACCGCCCGTGACGCGTCCTCGGTCCAGGACCTGGCCGACGCCCACCCCGACCGGGCGCTCGCGGTGGCGCTCGACGTCACCGACGACGCCCAGGTGGCCACGGCCGTCGCCGCCGCCGAGGAGCGCTTCGGGGGTGTCGACGTGCTGGTCAACAACGCCGGGTACGGCTACCGCTCCGCCCTCGAGGAGGGCGACCACGACGACGTGCTGCGCCTCTTCGACACCCACGTCCACGGCACCGTGCGCCTGACGAAGGCGGTCCTGCCGGGGATGCGCGCCCGGCGCTCGGGCACGGTGGTCAACCTCTCCTCGATCGGGGCGCGGATCTGCCCGGAGGGCTCCGGCTACTACGCCGCGGTCAAGGCCGCCGTCGAGGCGCTGACGCTCTCGCTGCGCAAGGAGGTGGCCCCGCTCGGGATCACCGCCATGGCCGTCGAGCCCGGAGCCTTCCGGACCGACTTCTCCGGTCGCTCGCTGACGCAGTCGGCCGTCCCGATCGACGACTACGCCGACACCGCGGGCCGGCGCCGGCGGGAGAACGACGCGACCGACGGCACCCAGCCCGGTGACCCCGCGAAGGCGGCGACCGCCCTGGTCGACGTCGTGGAGTCGGGGCGGGCGCCGTACCTGCTCGTGCTCGGCAACGACGCCTCCGACGGCATCCGCGGGGCGCTGGGCGCGCTGCGCGAGGACCTCGACGCCTGGGAGGACGTCAGCCGGAGCACCGACTTCAGCTGAACGGGTCCTCGGCCACGGCCCGGATCTCGACCAGGGTGCCCGGGACGACCAGCTCGGCGATCCCGATCGCCGACCACGCGGGGTACGGCGCGGGCACGTGCTCGTCCTTGACCGCGGCGAACGCGAGGAAGTGCTCGCGCAGCCCGACGTGGTAGGTCGTCAGCTCGACCAGGTCGGCGGTCGTCGCGCCGGCGGTGGCCAGGACCGCCTCGAGGTGCGCGAACGCCTGGTGGAACTGGGTCGCCGGGTCGGGGTCGACCGTGCCGTCGGCGCGCACGCCCGTGACGCCGGAGCAGAGCAGCAGCCCGCGGCTGCGCACGACGTGGCGGAAGCGCCAGCGCACGGCGGGGTCCTCGGGGTCGTCCACGAGGGGGTCCTGCGCTCCCGTGGCTGGTCGCTCCGACCGCACCCAGAGGCAGGCGACCACGTCGTCGGTCTCCGGGGCGACGAAGAGCACGTAGTGGCGGCCCGCCGTGTGGTCGGTGACCTCGGCGAGGCGGAGCTCCGGGTGACCGCAGGTCGCGAGGTCGTCGACGGTGCGGTCGAACCCGGCGTGCTCGAGGCCGACGGCGACCACGTGCGCCGCGCGGCGCCGGTAGATCGTGAGCAGGTTCGCCGTGGTCGCCCGTCCCGGGAACGTCTCGGGGCGGGAGCCGCGGCCGATCGCGTCGGCGCAGTCGTGCGAGGCCTCGTCGGGCCGTACGCGCAGCGTCGTCTGCAGCCGGTCGAGGTCCATGCCCCGATGCTGGCACCCAGCTGGTGCGTTCCGGACCACCGCCCGCCGGCGGCGTCTAGCCTGCGGGACGTGCTGCTCCACCTCGCCGTCGTCCCGCCCCCCGCCCTGGTCGACGAGGCCTCGGCCCTGCTGCGGGACCTCCGGGCCCCGGCCCCGGCTCGTGGCGGTGGGGTCGGGCGCCTGCTCGGGCGATCCCGCACCACGCCCGCCGGGCCGGCGCCCCTCGACCTCCTCGACCCGGACCTGGTCCTGCTGCCCGTGACCCCCCTGGGCAACCTCACCCCGCGCGACGCCCGGCGCCTGGCCGCGGCGGTCACGGCGGCCCTCGCGCCCCTGCCCAGGCCGGTGGTGCGCACGCACGGCGGGGTCGCCCTCGAGCCGATCGGCGACGACCGTGTCCAGGTCCGCCTGGTCGGCGACGAGGCGGGGCTGCGGACGGTGGTCTCGGCGACGCTCGGCGCGATCGAGCAGGTCGGGATCTTCTGCGACCGCCGGGTGTTCCGTCCGCTGCTCCCGCTGGCACGGGTCAACGAGGCGACCACCGAGGCCGACCTGGAGGCGGCGCTGGCCGCGTTGGACGGGCCCGAGGGGCGGCCGTGGGCCGTCGACCACGTCGCGCTGCTCCAACGCCCCGCCGACGCGCGGACGCAGCCCTCGCGGGTGGTCGAGCGGATCCCGGTCGGGGCCCCGTAGACCGAGACCCCCGCGGGGCGCTCGGGAAGAAATGGGCCGTGATGTTGTTCAATCTTGCATGAAGAAGGTCGGTTTCCTGTCCTTCGGGCACTGGACCCCCTCGCCGCAGTCGCAGACGCGCTCGGCCTCCGACGTGCTGCTGCAGTCGATCGACCTCGCGGTCGCGGCGGAGGAGCTCGGGGCGGACGGGGCCTACTACCGCGTGCACCACTTCGCGAACCAGCTGGCCTCGCCCTTCCCGCTGCTGGCCGCGGTCGGGGCGCGCACGAGCCGGATCGAGATCGGCACCGGCGTGATCGACATGCGCTACGAAAACCCGCTCTACATGGCCGAGGACGCCGGCTCCGCCGACCTCATCTCCGGCGGCAGGCTCCAGCTCGGCATCAGCCGCGGGTCACCGGAGCAGGTCGTCGACGGCTACCGCTACTTCGGGTACGCCCCCGGCGAGGGCCAGGACGCCTCCGACATGGCCCGCCAGCACACCCAGGTGCTGCTCGAGGTGCTCCAGGGCCAGGGGTTCGCCGAGCCCAACCCGCGCCCGATGTTCCCCAACCCCCCGGGCCTGCTGCGCATCGAGCCGCACAGCCCCGGTCTGCGGGACCGGATCTGGTGGGGCGCCGGCACGCGCGCCACCGCCGAGTGGACCGCGGAGCAGGGCATGAACCTGATGAGCTCCACCCTCCTCAGCGAGGACACCGGGGTGCCGTTCCACCAGCTGCAGGCCGAGCAGGTCGAGCGGTACCGCAAGGCGTGGGCCGACGCCGGGCACCAGCGCGACGGTCGCGTCTCGGTCAGCCGGAGCATCTTCCCGGTCGTCAACGACCTCGACCGCGCGTACTTCGGGGCCGCCGGCGGCCAGGACCAGGTCGGCTACCTCGACGGCGGCAAGGCGCGCTTCGGCAAGACGTACGCCGGTGAGCTCGAGCCGCTGATCAGGGACCTGGCCGAGGACGAGGCCATCGCGGCGGCGGACACGCTGCTGCTGACGATCCCCAACCAGCTCGGGGTCGACTACTGCGCCCACGTGCTCGACGTCGTCGTGAACCAGGTCGCCCCGGAGCTCGGCTGGCGCTGACCCCCGGCTCGTGGGTCGGGCCCCGTCCGGTAGACAACACCCATGAGCGACCTGTTCACCGAGTCCAGCAGCCAGTGGCTGAGCCGCGACGAGCTGGAGGCGGCCCGCGAGCGCCTGCCGATGCTCTACGTCGACGCGGTGCCGGTCCGGGTCGACGAGACCGGCACGGTCACCGCCTTCGGCCTGCTGCTGCGCGTCAGCGGCGACGGCGAGATCAGCCGGGCGCTGATCTCCGGCCGGGTGCTCTACCAGGAGCGGGTGCGCACGGCGCTGCTGCGGCACCTCGAGAAGGACCTCGGCCCGCTCGCGCTGCCCAAGCTGCCCGCGCACCCGCAGCCGTTCACCGTCGCGGAGTACTTCCCGATCCGGGGCGTCACCCCCTTCCACGACGCGCGCCAGCACGCCGTCTCGCTGGCCTACGTCGTGCCGGTCGAGGGCGACTGCCACCCCCAGCAGGACGCGCTCGAGCTGGCCTGGTTCACCCCCGAGCAGGCCGCCGACCCCGAGGTGCAGCAGGCGATGGCCGGCGGCCAGGGCACGCTGCTCCGCCAGGCCCTGGCGGTCTGCGGCTTCTAGCCGAGATGACGCTTGCGGACAGCCCAGATGACGCTCGCGGACACCCGAGATGACGCTCGCGGACACCCGAGATGACGGTTCCGGCGCGTGGCATGCTCCGGCCATGGCTGATCCGCTGACGTCCGTCGCCCGCGCATGAGGGCGGTCTCCTGCGCCCACGGCGACCTGGAGGTCGTCGACCTCCCCGACCCCCGCCCGGCCGCCGGCCAGGTCGTGCTCGCGGTCAGCCGCTGCGGGATCTGCGGCTCCGACCTCCACGCCAAGGACCACGCCGACGAGCTCGACGAGGTCATGGTCGAGGTGGGGTACGACGCCTCGATCCGCTCGGACCGCCCCACCGTGCTCGGCCACGAGATCTGCGGCGAGGTCGTCGAGCGCGGCCGCGGCGTGCCGCGCGAGCTGCGTCCGGGCACGCTCGCGGTGACCTTCCCGCTGGTCCGCGCGGCGGGCGCGGTCCACCTGACCGGTCTCTCCCCGCAGGCACCGGGCGGGTACGCCGAGCAGGTGCTGGCGCAGGGGTCGATGACCCTCGCGGTGCCGAACGGGCTCGCCCCGGAGGTGGCCGTGCTCACCGAGCCGATGGCCGTGGGCCTCCACGCAGTGCGCAAGGCCGACGTCGGACGCCGCGACGTCGCGGTCGTCCTGGGCTGCGGCCCGGTGGGCCTGGCCGTGATCTGCCACCTCAAGGCGCGCGGCGTACGACGCGTGGTCGCCTCGGACCCGTCGGCCGCCCGGCGCGCCCTGGCGCTGCGGTGCGGCGCGGACACCGTCGTCGACCCGCGCGAGGAGTCGCCGTACGACGCCGCCTCGACGCGGCGCACCGTCCGCACGGCGCCGCAGCTGTTCGAGCTGGCGGTCGGGTCGATGGACCGGCTGCGCAAGGTGCCGGGGTGGGTGCACCTCTACCGTGCGGCCGAGCGTGCCGGGGCCGTGGACGCGCCGCGCCCGGTCGTCTTCGAGTGCGTCGGCAACCCCGGGATGATCGACGGCGTGCTGTCGGGCGCGCCGATGGGCACCCGGGTCGTGGTCGTCGGTGTCTGCATGGGCGCGGACCGGATCCGCCCCTCGATGGCGGTCAACAAGGAGGTCGAGCTGCGGTTCGTGCTCGGCTACACGCCGCTCGAGCTGCGCGACACGCTGCACCTGCTGGCCGAGGGCGAGGTCGACGCCTCTCCGCTGGTCACCGGGACGGTCGGGCTCCAGGGCGTGGCCGGGGCGTTCGTGGCCCTCGCCGGGGCCGAGAAGCACGCCAAGGTGCTCGTCGACCCGTCCTCCGACGCCGTCCTCTGACGCCGGCCCCGCGGCCGGGGGAGTGGCGCCGGAACCGTCATCTCGGCGCGCCGCGAGCGTCATCTCGACGCGCCGCGAGCGTCATCTCGGCCGTAGGGTCCTGGCGTGATCCGCAACGTGGTGCTCGTCCGGCTGCCCGACCCCTCCGAGCAGCCCGACCCGGCGGCGCGCGAGCACGCGCGGGCCGAGCTCGAGGCCGGCCTCGCCGGGATCGCCGCCCTGCGGCTGCCGGGCCAGCTGGACGTGCGGGTCGGGCTGGACGCCGGGCTCCGCGCCGGCGGGTGGTCCGCGGCCATCACCAGCGACTGGGTGGACGAGGCGGCCTACCGGGCCTACGACGTCGACCCCGAGCACCAGGAGTACCGGGCGCAGATCGTCGCGGTGTCCACCGACGTGGCCCGGGTGCAGTTCGAGGCCTGAGGAGGGGGACGATGCCACCCATGCGACTGACCTGGACCCTGCACGGCGACGGGCGCTCGGTGGCCCCCGACGCGATCGTCCGCCCCGGCGAGCGGCTCAGCTGGCCGCTGACGATCGGCCTGGGTGCGCAGCACGTCGTGGCGATGTTCGGCGCGACCTTCCTGGTCCCCCTGCTGACCGGCTTCCCGCCGACCGCGACGCTGTTCTTCTCCGGCGTCGGCACGATCCTCTTCCTCCTGCTCACGGCGAACCGGCTGCCGAGCTACCTCGGCTCGTCCTTCGCCTTCATCGCCCCGATCACGGCCGCCAGCAGCGGCGGCGGCCCCGGGGCGGCCCTGTTCGGCGTGCTGGCCACCGGGCTCCTGCTGGCCGCGGTGGGCGCGCTGGTCCTGGTCACCGGCACCGGCTGGATCGAGGCGCTGATGCCGCCGGTCGTCACCGGCGCGATCGTCGCCCTGATCGGGCTGAACCTCGCCGGCGCCGCGACCGCCAACGTCGAGATGGCGCCGCTCACCGCCGTCGTCACGCTGGCCGTGGTGCTGCTGGTCGCGGTGGGCCTGCGCGGGTTCGCAGCGAGGCTCTCGATCCTGATCGGCGTCGCGGTCGGGTACGCCGTGGCCGCGGTCACCGGCGTCGTCGACCTCGCCCCCGTGGGGGACGCCGCCTGGGTCGGCCTGCCCGACTTCACCGCGCCGACCGTGGCGTGGTCGGTGCTGCCGGCCTTCCTGCCGGTGGTGCTGGTCCTGGTCGCCGAGAACGTCGGCCACGTGCGCACGGTCGCCCACCTCACCGGCGACGAGTCGGTCAACCGGCTCACCGGCCGCGCGCTGCTGGCCGACGGGCTGGCCACCACGCTGGCCGGGGCCGGCGGCGGGTCGGGCACCACGACGTACGGCGAGAACATCGGCGTGATGGCGGCGACGCGCGTCTACTCGACCGCGGCCTACTGGGTCGCGGGTGTGACGGCGCTGCTGCTGAGCTTCTCGCCGAAGTTCGGTGCGCTGGTCAACACGATCCCGGCGGGTGTCCTGGGCGGGGTGACCGTCGCGCTGTACGGCCTGATCGGCGTCATCGGCGTCAAGATCTGGATCGACAACCGGGTCGACTTCTCCCGTCCGGTCAACCAGCTCACCGCCGCCGTCGCCCTCGTGATCGGGATCGGCGACCTGACCCTGGGCTTCGGCCTCGGCGGCGAGGACGTCGTGGTCACCGGGATCGCGCTGGGCACCGTTTCCGCGCTGGTCGTCTTCCACCTGATGACCGCGGTGGAGCGGGTCCGGGGGACCGCGGGCTCCCGGCCCGGTCGCCACGGGTGACCGGGCCGCTGACCTTCCGGTCCCGAGGCCCTGCCGGCCGCCCGGGGAGCGTCTACTGTCGTGTGGTGAGGAAGCGACGGGTCGTCGAGGGCTCCGAGCCGTGGCGCTGACCCCCGCACCGGCGGCGGTGCGCGGCTTCGCGGGCTGGGCCGTCGCCTTCGTCCTGCTGGCCTGGGTGGGCCGGCTGACCGTCGTCGGGGGCGACTCCCTGAGCCTGGTCTGGCCCGCAGCCGGAGCGGCGTTCCTGTGGCTGCTGCAGCAGGAGGGCCGGGCCGCCGGTGCGTGGTGCCTGCTGGCGATCGCCGCGTTGCTGACGCTCGTCATGGCGGGGACCGGTGCGCCGGCGGTGGTCACCGCGACGGCCGTGGTCGTCAACGTCGGCCAGACGGCCCTGGCGGTGACATTGGTGCGCCGGTGGTGCCCGCAGCTGCTCGGTGCCGGTGGCGCCGGCAGCGTCCATGACCCCGGGGTGCTCGCGCGCGGGGTGGCGGCGGTCGCGCTGGCGACCGCGGCCGGTGCCCTGAGCGGCAGCGCCCTCCTCGGTCTCGCGGGTGCGTCCAGCCCGGGGTCCGGGCCGCTGGACTGGTGGGCGCGCAACCTGACCGGCCTCGTCGTGGTGGCCGCCATCGGGCACCTGGTCTGGGAACGGGTCCTCGAGCGCAGGGGTGGCACGGCCGGCCCGCTCGTGGACCCGGCACGCAGGGTCGAGCTCGCGGCCCTCGTGGTGGTCTCCCTCGTGGGCTACCTGGCCGTCTTCGGCCAGGAGGCCGGGTTGCCCCTCGCCTTCCTGCCGATGGTGCCGGCGCTCTGGGCGGCCTCGCGCTTCAGCACGCTCGTCGCGGCCGTGCACGCCGGCGCCCTCGGTGCGCTGGCCGTCGCGCTCACCCTGGCCGGGCGGGGCCCGTTCGGGGTGCTGCCGACCGCGCAGTCCGAGGCGCTGGTCACCCAGGCCTTCCTGCTCACGGTGCTGCTCACGGTGCTCGCGGTCGGGACCGGCCGCGACGAGCGGGACGGCCTCACCGCGCAGCTGACCGACGCGCACCGGGACACGGCGCGACGAGCCGAGCTGCTCGACGCCATGACCGACGCCATGGACGAGGGGCTCGTGGTGCTGGACCTGGGAGGCGAGATCCTCCGGACCAACGAGGCCGCCCGGAGCCTGCTGTCGCTCACCGAGACCGGGTACCGCTCCTCCTCCCGCGAGTACCTCGCCTTCCGCCCGGACGGAACACCGCTGCCCTTCGAGGAGCACCCCTCCCAGCGTGCGCTGCACGAGGGACGTGTGGCTCCAGTCGACGTCGTGCTGCGGGACGCCAGCGGTGGCGAGAAGGTCCTGTCGATCACCGCAGCCGCGTTGTCCTCGGGCGTGCCGGGTGCGGGGCCCACGGCCTCCCTGGTCGTCTACCGCGAGGTCACCGCGGAGCGCCAGCAGCGTGCGCGGCTGTCGGACTTCGCCGCCGTGGCCGCGCACGACCTCCGCAACCCGTTGACCTCCGTCGGCGGATGGGTCGACCTCGCCCGCCTCCAGCTGGCCAAGAAGGACGGCGCGGACCCGGTCGCCCTGGACCGGGCACTGGACCGGGCCCGGGGCGCGGTGGACCGGATGGCCTCCCTGATCGACGACCTGCTGGCCCAGGCGCACGCCGAGGGAGGCGCGCTCGACCTCGCCGTCACCGCCCTGGACGGACAGGGCGGTCTCGTCCAGGAGATGGCCGGGGACCTCGACCTCGTCACCGAGGTCGTCGACGGCCCCTGGCCGCCGGTGCTGGTGGACGCGGACCTGGTGCGGCAGCTCGTGGCGAACCTGCTGGGCAACGCGGCCAAGTACGTCGCCCCCGGGGTCGAGCCGCGGGTCCGGCTCTCCGCCCACGTGACCGGTGCCCGTCTGGTCGTCCGGGTCGAGGACAACGGGATCGGGGTCCCGGACGGGCACCACCACCGCGTCTTCGAGCGCTTCCACCGCGCGCACGCCGGCGACCAGGACTACGCCGGCACCGGTCTCGGCCTGGCCATCTGCCGCACGGTGGTGCAGCGGCACGACGGCAGCATCGTCTGCACGCCGGCGGACGGCGGCGGCACGGCCTTCACCTTCGACCTGCCGCTGGCGCCGTAGTCCCGGCCCTGGCCCGGCCTCACATCGGCCGGGTGGCGCCGATCCCGCCGTCGACCGGGAGCGTGATCCCGTGCACCGCGGCGGCCTCGTCGGAGCACAACCAGGCCACCGCGTGGGCGATCTCCTCGGGGCGCACCGAGCGCCCGGCCGGCGTGCCGGCGACGATCGCGTCCAGGACCGCCCCGTCGCCCTCGTTGATCGGGGTGCGGGTGACGCCCGGCGCGACGGTGTTGACGCGGACGCCGTACGGCCCGAACTCGGCCGCCCAGCTGCGCGTGAGCTGCTGCTCGGCGGCCTTGGTCGCGGCGTAGAGACCGACGAACGGACTGCCGACCGAGGCCATCCAGGACCCGGTGTTGACCACGACGCCCGACCCGCGCGCGGCCATCGCCGGGGCGAGGGCGGCGACCAGGACGTGCGGCGCCCGGACGTTGGTGAACAGGGCGGCGTCGAGGTCGGCGTCGCTGAGGTCCGGCGTGGTGACCGCGGGGCAGACGGCGGCGTTGTTGACGAGCACGTCGACCCGCCCGTCGAGCGCGTCGGTGGCGGCCCCGGCGAAGGCGCGCAGCTCGCCGGCCGCGGCGGTCAGCTCGACCGGCAGGAAGGTCCCGCCGACCTCCTCGGCGACGGCCCGACCGCGGGTGTGGTCGCGGCCGCTGACGACGACGCGGGCGCCCTCGGCGGCCAGCCGGCGGGCGATCGCGGCGCCGATCCCGCTGGTCGAGCCGGTGACGAGGGCGTGCCGACCCTCCAGGCGCAGGGTCGGGGACGTGGGGGAGGTGGGTGTGGTGGTGGTGGTGGTCATGGCCCCATCCGACCTCGCACCCGCGGACCCCACCAGGGCCGGCGCTGCCGGGGCACGGCACGACCAGGCAGGCGGCGGCGGCCCGCCGTACGGTGGTGCCGTGCCTCGTGACCGCACCGCCCTGGGGGCGTTCCTGCGCTCCCGCCGGGACCGGCTGACCCCGGCGCAGGCCGGCATCCAGGCCTTCCCGGGGCCCCGCCGGGTGCCGGGGCTGCGCAAGGAGGAGCTGGCGGTGCTGGCCGGTCTGAGCCCGGACCACTACAGCCGGCTCGAGCAGGGCCGGCAGTCGACCGTCACCGACGACGTGGTCGACGCGCTGGCCCGGGCGCTGCGCCTGGACGAGACCGAGCGGACCCACCTGCGCGACCTGGCCGCGCCCGCCCCGCGCGGCCCCCGCGCGTCGGTCGAGGCGCCGCAGCAGGCCGACCCCGGGCTGCTGCGGCTGATGAGCACGCTGGACCACGTGCCGGTGCTGCTGCTGGGGCGGCGTACGCAGGTGCTGGCACGCAACCGGCTGCTCACGGCCGTGCTCGGCGACCCGATGGAACCGGGCTCGTCGTTCGCGCGCTGGCTGTTCCTCGACCCGGCGTCGCGGGTGCTCATCGGCAACTGGGAGCACTTCGCCGCCGCGGCCGTCGGCGGGCTGCGGCTCGAGGTCGGCCGGCGGCCGGAGGACCGGCGGCTGGTCGCCCTGGTCGCGGAGCTGCGCGGGGCCAGCGAGGAGGTGGCGGGGTGGTGGGACGACCACCACGTGCGCGACCACACCTCGGTCGACAAGCTGCTGGCGCACCCGGTGGGCGGCCCGCTGCGCTTCGGGATCGAGGCCGTCAGCACGCCGCACGACCCCGACCAGCGACTGGTGGTCTACACCGTCGAGCCGGGCTCGGCAACGGCGCGGGTGCTGCCGATGCTGCAGGGCTGGGCCGAGGACCCCGCGGAGGCTGCGAGCGTCGTCAGGCCCGGTCGAGCAGGGCGGTGACGGTGCGCACGACGCCGTCCTCGGTGTTGGCCGGCGCCCGGTGCCGGGCGCGGTCGAGGACGTCCGGGTGCGCGTTGTCCATCGCGAACGACAGCTCGGCCTCGTCGAGCATCTCGAGGTCGTTGAGGTAGT
This sequence comes from Nocardioides sp. AX2bis, assembly GCF_902506435.1. GTDB lineage: Bacteria > Actinomycetota > Actinomycetes > Propionibacteriales > Nocardioidaceae > Nocardioides. The sequence continues at coordinate 559,840 of NZ_LR733215.1, forward strand.
CCCCGAACGCCGCCGTCTGCGCCGCGGTCACCCCGAGCGTCTCCTGCAGCCGGCGCACCGCGACGCCCTTGTGCACCGCGGCGTCCATGACGTCGACCCAGTGCGCGCCCGAGACCACGACCTGGTGGTCGGGCCGGAGCGGTGCCAGCGCCGGCTCGACCCGCTCGGTCGGGTCGCCGAAGGCGAACACGGCGACCTTGACCGCCGTGTCGTCGACCGCGAGCAGGTCGTCGACCTCGGTCAGGCTGGCGTAGTAGGGGTCGACGTGGTCGAGGAAGGCCCGGTCGTGCCGCTCGACGTAGGCCGTGCGACGGCCGCAGACGACCACGCCGAGGTCGGTGCCGTCGTCCGCGAGCGCCCGCATCCGGCGTACGACGTCGGTCACCAGGGAGACGGGCAGGGTCGCCGCGCTGACCTCCTCGTCGTCGCGGACGACGTAGCCGCCGTTCTCGGCGATGAACACCATGCCCTCGGCTGCGCGGGCGAACATCGCGGCCAGGGTGGCGTACTGACGGCCGCTCGCGGGGGCGAAGACGACGCCGGCCTCCCGCATCCGGTCCAGCAGCGGCCAGAGACCGTCCGGGACCTGCCCGTCGCCGTCGAGCAGGGTGCCGTCCATGTCGACGACCACGAGGCGGACGTCGGGGCGCTCGGGCATCGGTGCGTGGCTCACCGGACCAGGATCCCAGTCCCGCCCGGGACCGGTGCACCCGGTCGCTCGTCGCCGGAAGGAACGACGTGCGCCACGTCCCCTGGTGCGGGGCGTCGACGTCACTACCCCCTGGGTGAGGCGTCCCGACCTACGGTTCCGGCATGGCGCACTACGACCTCGTGATCATCGGCACCGGCTCGGGCAACACGATCCTGGACCACCGCTTCGAAGGATGGAAAGTGGCGATCGTCGAGGAGGGCCCGTACGGCGGGACCTGCCTGAACCGTGGGTGCATCCCCTCGAAGATGTACGTCATCCCCGCGAACATCGCCTACGAGGCGGCTGAGGAGGGTCCCCGCCTGGGTCTGCGGACGTCGTACGACGGCGCCGACTGGCGCGCGATGCGGGACCGGGTCTTCGGTCGGATCGACCCGCTCGCCCGCGGCGGGCAGGACTACCGGGAGGGGCAGTCGCACGTCGACGCGATCACCGGCCGGGCACGGTTCACCGGGCCCCGCGCCCTGACGGTCTCCCGCGAGGGGGAGGCCGATCTCGCGCTGACCGCCGACCAGGTCGTGGTCGCGGTCGGCAGCCGCCCCGTCGTGCCGGACGTGCCCGGGCTGGACGACGTCCCCTACGAGACCAGCGACACCGTCATGCGCCTGGACCGGCTGCCGGCGCGGATCGGCGTCGTCGGTGGCGGCTACGTCGGCTCGGAGTTCGCGAACGTCTTCGCCTCCCTCGGCGCCCAGGTGGTCCAGGTCGACTCCGCGCCGCGGCTGATCGACAACCACGACCGGGAGGTCGCCGACCACTTCACCGAGCTGGCCGGGCGCCGCTGGGACCTGCGCCTCGACGCCGGCCTGGAGAAGGTGGAGCGCACCGGCTCGGGCGGGATCGTGATGCACCTCGGCGACGGCAGCAGCGCCGAGGTCGACGTGCTGCTGGTGGCGGTGGGGCGCAAGCCCAACGCGGACCTGCTCGACCTCGACGGCAGCGGGAGCGGGGTGGAGGTGGACGACGCCGGGCGGGTCGTGGTCGACGAGCACCAGCGCACCACCGCCGAGGGCGTCTGGGCGCTGGGCGACGTGTCCTCGGCCCAGCCGCTCAAGCACGTGGCGAACCAGGACGCACGGATCGTGCAGCACAACCTGCTCAACCCCGACGACCTGCGCGTCACCGACCACCGGTTCGTGCCGAACGCGGTCTTCGCCTCCCCCCAGGTCGCCGCGGTCGGCCTGACCGAGGAGCAGGCCCGCGAGCAGGGCCTCGACCTCGCGATCGGACGGTCCTACTACGCCGACACCGCGCACGGGTGGGCGATGGAGACCGACGACCGGTGCCACTTCGTCAAGGTGCTGGCCGACCGCGCCACCGGCCGGCTCGTCGGCGCGCACCTGATCGGCCCCCAGGCCTCCGTGCTGGTGCAGCCGCTCATCCAGGCGATGAGCTTCGACCAGCCGGTGGTGGGGCTGGCCCGCGGCATGTACTGGATCCACCCCGCGCTGAGCGAGGTCGTCGAGACCGCGCTGCTGGCGCTCGAGGAGGAGCTCGTCGGCGAGAAGCCGTAGCGGCTGCAGGGCCGTGCCGGGGGTGAGGGGTGCGCGCCGTACCGTCGTGACCGTGAGGACACGATGACGGACCAGCAGGACGCCGCGCCCGGACGCCGCCAGCGGGTGCTGGTCACCGGAGCGACGGGGTACGTCGGCTCGCGGCTCGTGCCGGCCCTGCTCGCCGAGGGCCACGACGTGGTCGCGGCGACCCGGAAGGCGTCGAGCCTCGAGGCGTACCCGTGGTCGGAGCGCGTGACCACGGCCGAGTTCGACATCGCTGACGAGGACAAGATCGCGGCGGCGGTCGAGGGCGTCGACGCCGTCGTCTACCTCGTGCACTCGATGGCCGACGAGGACTTCGTCCGCAAGGACCGCGAGGCCGCCGAGCGGGTGGCCCGGGCCTGCGAGACGGCCGGCGTGAAGCAGGTCGTCTACCTCTCCGGCCTCGTGCCGGATGCCGAGCTCACCGACCACCTGCGCTCGCGGCTCGAGGTCGAGGAGGTCTTCCTGGCCTCCTCGGTGCCGGCGACCGTGCTGCGCGCGGCGATGGTGATCGGGTCCGGATCGACCTCCTTCGAGCTGCTCCGCCGGCTCAGCCGCCGGGTGCCCCTGGTGACGCCCGTCCCGTCGTGGATGCGCAGCAGCCTGCAGCCGGTCTCGATCGACGACGTCGTCCACCTGCTGGTGCGCTCGCTCCAGGGCGAGGTGCACGAGCGCCACTACGACGTCGGGGGCGACGACGTCCTGACCTACCCCGAGCTGCTGGCCCTGTTCGCCGAGGTCGACGGCCTGAAGCGACGCCGCGTGCTCGTGCCGGGCCTGTCGGCGAAGGTCGTCGGGTGGGGCTGCGCGCGGATCAGCGGGATGGACATCACCACCGTGTCGGCCCTCGTCGAGAGCCTCTCGGAGGAGATGGTCTGCGGCGAGGACGACGTGCGCCGCGACCTCGCCGACCCGGACCACCGCTTCGTCCCGGTGCGCGAGGCGCTGCAGCGCTCGCTGTCGGGCTCGACCGACGGCGGCACGCTCCAGGGCGACACCCACGCGCCCGCACCGACCGACTCGGTCTGAGCCGCCTCAGCCGTCCCGCAGCGCCGCGGCCTCGCCGAGCGAGGGGCCGTACCAGGTCAGCAGGCGGCCGGGGACGCGTCGCGTCGGGACCCGGGTGAAGGCCTCGGGGCCGTCGGCGGCGGTGAACTCGTACGGCTCGTCGGGCAGCAGGACCAGGTCGACGCGGTCCGGGTCGTCGACCTCGGCCAGCTCGACGTGGGGGTAGCGCTCCCGGTCGCCGAAGGCGTTGGCCCAGCCCAGTCGGCGGGCCAGGTCGGAGGTGAAGGTGTCGCCGCCGACGACCATCCACGGGTCGCGCCAGACCGGGATGGCGACCCGCGCGACGACCGGCGGCAGCGGGCCGCACCACTGCTCGCGGGCCGTGCCCAGCCAGTCGGGCCGGTCCCAGCCCAACACCCGGTCGAAGAGGTCCTCGAAGGTGGACACCGCCTCGGGGACCGTGCTGATCTCGCTGATGTGCACCCGGACGCCGGCGTCGCGCAGGCGGCGCACGTCGAGCTCGCGGTTCTCCTCCTTGACCGCCAGCACGAGGTCCGGCTCGAGCGCCCGGACGGCGGCCAGGTCGGGGTTCTTCGTGCCGCGCACCCGGGTCACCGCGAGGTCGGCCGGGTGGGTGCACCAGTCGGTGGCGCCCACCACGCGCTCGGGGGCGACCGAGGCCAGCGCCTCGGTGAGCGACGGCACCAGCGAGACCACCCGCCGCGCCGCACGGGGCGCGCCCGGGATCACGACGGCCGCCGCAGCGTCAGGCCGGTCGCGGCGGCAGCCACCCAGGGGTGCCGGGCGACCTCGGCGTCGGCACGGGCCGCGACGTCGTCGGGCATGGCGCACGCGCGCCGCGCACCCATGTCGACGTGCACGTAGACGATCTCCATCCGGCAGGCCACCCGGTCGCGCTCGCGGTCGACGACCAGGGCGAGGCCGTGCAGCGCCTTGTCGGTACGACCCGCGAGCGCCGCGTGCACCGAGTAGCGCTCACCGAGCCGCAGCTCGCCGAGGTAGGCGATGCGGTGCTCGACGGTGAAGAACGACGACCCGCGCCGGGCGATGTAGTCGGGCCCGGTGACCCGCTCGCTGGTCAGGTCCCAGACCGCCCAGGAGGCGGCCGAGAAGTAGTGGCCGATGTTCATGTGGCCGTTCTCGTCGATGTGTCCCTCGGGCACCGTGGTGTCGGTCGCGGTGTGCAGGGCGAGGACCTGCTCGGTGGTCGGCGTCACGGGTCCTTCCTAGCGGAGGGGGTGCGACCGGCCGGACGGCGGTCCGGTGCGCAGCGGACGAGGTCGAGGGCGAACTCGACGTACTGCGCGGCGACGTGCTCGGCCGGTGCCGGGCCGTCGTGCCGGAACCACTGCGCCAGGGCGGTGCACATCGTCACCACCGCCCGCGCGGCCTCGTGCGGGCGGGTGGTGCCGAAGGCGCCGGCGCGCACGCCGTCCTCGACGGTGGCGTCGACGACCCGCTGCTCGGCCACGCGCAGCGCGGCCACCCGGTCGCGCGAGACCGGCTCCAGGCTGCGCATCTCGGAGGCGCCCACGAAGCCGAGCTCGCGGCGGTGGGTGTGGAAGAGCGCCAGGCACTCGACCACGTGCGCGAACCGCTCGACCGGGTCGTCGGACTCGGCCAGGGCCGCACGGGTGCGGGCGTGGAGGTCGGCCATGGTCACGTCGAGCAGGGCGACCAGCAGGTCCTGCTTGCTGTCGTGGTGGTGGTAGAGCCCCGGCACGGACAGCCCCGCCCGGTCCGCGATCGTGCGCATCGTGGCGCCGTGGTAGCCGTACTCGAGGAAAGCCGAGAGCGCCCCGGTCAGCGCGGTGTCGAGCACCAGCGGCGGGAAGGCCCGCCAGTCGCCGGCGGGCGCCGCGAGGCCCTCGCCCGCACGTCGCGGGGGGAGGTCGACGGGGTCGGCCAGCAGCTGCGGCACGGGCACCCCGAGCGCCTCGGCGACCTCGGCCAGTCGTCGGGTCGAGACGCCGGTGCGGCCGTTCTCGATGCCGCTGACGGTGGCCAGGCTGACGCCGAGGCGCCCGGCCAGCTCGCGGGAGGTCAGGCCGCGGCCGCGGCGGAGGTCGCGGATCGTGCGGCCCAGCCGCTCGCGGTGGGTGACGTCGCCCGAGGGGACCGGCGGGACGTCGTCGAGCGTGGGCACGGGTTCAACATAACTGAACCCGGCGGTCTCGGAAGGGGCGGTGGACGGACCCTTGACGCCCGGGTGCGGCCCGCGACAAGGTGAGGTACGTCATACGCGTGCCGAGCGCTCGCTCGGACCGTCGCCGTCACCGCGTTGGAGGAACCCATGAACGACGCCCCCGTCCCCGCCCTCGGCGAGCTGCTCAAGGACGCCCCGAGCAACTGGGGCAAGTGGGGGGAGGACGACGAGGTCGGCGGCCTGAACTACCTCGGCCCCGAGCAGGTGCTCGCCGCGGTCGGGCTGGTCCGCCAGGGCAAGACCTTCTGCATCCAGCGGCTGATCGGGGACCCGAACGGTGACCCCGTCTGGCCCGGCCGCAAGCCCGCCGTGCGCACCCAGATCATGGACGAGGCGACCTGGGACGCCGACGACGCGCCGGCCTTCCCCGGCGGCCTGCACTACGCCGACGACATGATCAACGCCTTCCTCCAGGGCTCCACCCAGTACGACGCCCTCGGCCACGTGTGGTTCGACGGGCAGATGTGGAACGGCTACGACGCCCGTACCTCCGTCGGCGGCATGGACAAGGCCAGCGTCGAGCCGATCGCGCAGAAGGGCGTCGTGGGGCGCGGCGTCCTGCTCGACATGGCCCGCTTCCGGGGCAAGACCTACCTCGACTCCGCCGAGACCTTCACCCACGAGGACCTCCTCGCCTGCGCCGAGTCGCAGGGCGTCGAGCTGCGCAAGCGCGACATCATCGTCATCCGTACCAACTACCTCCAGCGCTTCTTCGAGCTCGGGGACACGTTCTACGAGGGCTTCTGCGAGCCCGGTCTGGTCTACAGCCCCGAGCTCGTGCAGTGGTTCCAGGACATGGAGATCCCCAACCTGGTCACCGACACCATCGCCAACGAGGTCACCTTCGACCCGAACACCGGCGTCGCGCTGACCCTGCACAACGCCCTGATGCGCAACCTCGGCGTCACCTTCACCGAGATCGTCGACCTCGAGGCCCTCGCCGCGGACTGCGCGGACGACGGGACGTACGAGTTCTGCTACACCGCCGCCCCGATCAAGGTCGCCCAGGGCAGCGGCGCCCCGGTGAACCCCGTCGTCCTGAAGTGAGGACCGCATGAGCGCCTACGACGACAAGCCGTGGCTGGCCCTCTACGACGGCCAGCCCACGGAGATGCCGCCGGCGTACCCCGACGCGCTCACGATGTACCGCGCGGGCCTGGCCGCGGACCCCGACGGCGTCGCGATCCGCTACTTCGACGGCGTGCTGACCCGCGCCGAGCTGGAGGCGCAGAGCGACGCCCTGGCCAGCGCGCTGCTGGCGCACGGCTTCGAGCGCGGCGACCGGCTCGCGGCCTACCTCCAGAACGTGCCGCAGTTCGTGGTCTGCCTGGTCGCCACCTGGAAGGCCGGCGGCGTGATGGTCTCGATCAACCCGATGAGCCGCGTCCGCGAGCTGTCCTACCTGCTCGCCGACTCCGGCGCGCGGGTCCTGGTCAGCCTGGAGACGTTGTACGACGAGGTGGCCCGCGAGGTCGTGCCCGGCACCGCGGTCGACCTCGTGCTGACCACCAGCGAGCTCGAGCACCAGCAGCGGGACGACGAACGGCTCTTCGCCGGCGTCTCCCGCGCCCGGCACGAGGGCACCACCGACCTCGCCGAGCTGATCGAGGAGCACCGCGGGCAGGTGCCGCCGCCGGTCGAGCTCGGGCCCGACGACGTCGCGTTCCTGACCTACACCTCGGGCACGACCGGGGTGCCCAAGGGCGCGATGAACACCCACCGCAACGTGGTCTTCACCGCCGGCGTCTACCGCGACTGGGCCCGGTTCGGCCCGGGCGGGTCGGTGTTCGGCATCGCCCCGCTGTTCCACATCACCGGCCTGATCGGGCACATCGCGGTCAGCCTCGCCGCCCCGTCGGAGCTGGTGCTGGCCTACCGCTTCGAGCCGGGGGTCGTCCTGGACGCGCTGCTGGAGCACCGCCCGACGTACACGATCGGCGCGATCACCGCCTTCAACGCGCTGCTCAACGCCGAGGGCTTCACCCGCGACCACTTCTCGTCCTTCACCTCGGTCTACTCCGGAGGGGCCGCGATCTCGCCGACGGCCGAGAAGGCGTTCGCGGAGAAGACCGGGCTGCAGGTGCACAACGCCTACGGGCTGACCGAGACGACCAGCCCGATGACGCTGACCCCGTTCGGGGCGCCGTCACCGGTCGATCCGACGTCGGGCGCCCTCGCGGTCGGGGTGCCGGTGCCGAGCACGATCGTGCGGATCCAGGACGACGACGGGAACGACCTGCCGCTCGGCGAGGTCGGGGAGATCGTCGCCGACGGCCCCCAGGTCGTCGCGGGCTACTGGGGCAAGCCCGACGAGACCGCGGCGAACCTGCCGGGCGGCGCCCTGCGCAGCGGCGACGTCGGCTTCATGAACGCCGACGGCTGGATCTTCATCGTCGACCGCAAGAAGGACATGATCAACGCCTCCGGCTACAAGGTCTGGCCGCGCGAGGTCGAGGACGTCCTGGCCGAGCACCCGGCGGTGCGCGAGTCCGCCGTGGTCGGCGTGCCCGACGAGCGTCGCGGCGAGACCGTCAAGGCGTTCGTCAGCCTGAGGGCGGGCACGACGGTCACGCCCGACGAGCTCGTCGCGCACTGCAAGGAGCGGATGGCCGCCTACAAGTACCCGCGCCAGGTCGTGGTGATCGAGGAGCTGCCGAAGACCGTCACCGGCAAGATCCTGCGCCGCGAGCTGCGCGACTGACCACGTCGGACCACGGACCACCAGGCCGTGGTCCGACGTGCCCCACCGGGCCTCAGGCGTCGTCGGGGTCCAGGAACAGGTCCGGGCGCAGCGGGCCGGAGCCGGCGGTGACCCGGTAGCCGTCGAGGTCGGTGACGCCCTCCTCGGCGAGCACCTCGTCGTCGATCAGGAAGCGCCCGGTGCAGGTGCGCGGGTCACGGGTCAGCACGGCGTACGCCGCGTCGGCGACGATCTCCGGCGTGCGCGACCCGGCCATCGCCTCCTCGCCGCCGAGCAGGTTGGCGACCGCGGCGGTGGCGATCATCGTGCGCGGCCACAGCGAGTTGGCCGCGATGCCGGCCTCGCGCAGCTCCTCGGCCAGGCCGAGGGTCACCAGGCTCATGCCGTACTTGGCCATCGTGTAGCCGAGGTAGGACCCCGCCCAGCGAGGGTCGAGGTCCAGCGGCGGCGACAGCGTCAGCACGTGCGCCTGGTCGCTGCGCTCGAGGTGCGGGATGGCGGTCTTCGACAGCAGGAAGGTCCCGCGGGCGTTGATCGACTGCATCAGGTCGTACTTCTTCATGCTCAGCTCGCGGGTGGGGCTGAGGTCGATCGCGCTGGCGTTGTTGACCACCACGTCGATCCCGCCGAACCGCTCGACGGCCGCGGCGACCGCGCGCTCGACGTCGTCGTCGCTGCGGACGTCACCGACCACGGCCAGGGCCTGGCCGCCGGCGGCCTCGACCTCGGCGGCCGCGGTGTGCACGGTGCCCTCGAGCTTGGGGTGCGGCTGGTCGGTCTTGGCCATCAGGACGACGTTGGCGCCGTCGCGGGCGGCGCGCAGCGCGATGGCCAGGCCGATGCCGCGGCTGCCGCCGGACATCAGGATCGTGCGGCCGGCCAGGGTGCGGGTGCTCACGAGCGGCCCCCGTCGGTGTTCCCGGAGGTGGGGCCGGCCGGGGGGAGCACCGGCGTACGTCCCAGCTCGCCGCGGGCGATCGAGCGCACGTGGACCTCGTCGGGGCCGTCGAAGAGGCGCATGGCGCGGTGCCACCCGTACATCGCGGCCAGCGGGGTGTCGTCGGTGACGCCGGCGCCGCCGTGGACCTGGATGGCGCGGTCGATGACGTTGGTCGCGGCACGCGGGACCGCCACCTTGGCCATCGCCACGAGGTTGCGGGCCTCCTTGTTGCCGGCGGCGTCGATGACCGCGCAGGCGCGGTGGCACAGCAGCCGGGCCTGGTCGATCTCCATCCGGGACTCCGCGATCTGCTGGCGCACGACGCCCTGGTCGGACAGCGGGCCGCCGAAGGCGACCCGGTCCTGGGCGCGGGCGACCATCAGGGCCAGGGCCCGCTCGGCCGCGCCGAGCGCGCGCATGCAGTGGTGGATGCGGCCGGGTCCGAGCCGGGCCTGGGCCGCGGCGAACCCGCCGCCCTCCTCGCCGAGCACGTTGGTCGCGGGCACGCGCACGTCGTCGAAGCGGACCTCGGCGTGGCCGTGCTGGTCGTGGTGGCCGAAGACGGGCAGGTCGCGCACGATCGTCACGCCGGGGGTGTCGCGGGGCACGACGACCATCGTCTGCTGGCGGTGGGTGGCGGCCTCGGGGTCGGTCTTGCCCATCACGACGAGGACCGCGCAGCGCGGGTCCATCGCACCGCTGGTCCACCACTTGCGGCCGTTGACGACGTACTCGTCGCCGTCGCGGACGATCCGGGTGGCGATGTTGGTGGCATCGCTGCTGGCCACGGCCGGCTCGGTCATCGAGAACGCCGAGCGGATCTCCCCGGCGAGCAGGGGGGCCAGCCACTGCTGCTTCTGCTCCTCGGTGCCGAGCAGGTGCAGCAGCTCCATGTTGCCGGTGTCGGGCGCCTGGCAGTTCAGCGCCTCGGGCGCCAGGTCCAGGCTCCACCCGGACAGCTCGGCGATGGGGGCGTACTCGAGCTGGGTCAGCCCGGACTCCGAGGGGAGGAACAGGTTCCAGAGCCCCAGCGCCTGGGCCTTGGTCTTCAGCTCCTCGACCACCGGCGGCAGCGTGTGGTCGTCGGGACCGGCGGCGCGACGGTGGTCGGCGTAGGCCTGCTCGGCGGGCAGCACCTCGGTGCGCATGAACTCGACCATCCGGCCGTGGAGGTCCACCGCCCGCTCGGAGGGGGCGGGCAGCGAGTGGTCGTCGTACGTCGTCACAGAGGCGCTCCTGAAGTCGGACCGAGTCAGCGCTCGGGTGATGTTCACCCTAGCGGGACCGGAGGGTGGGACGGGAGGGGTCAGACGTTGCGGCGGTACTGCCCGCCGACCTCGAAGAACGCCTCGGTGACCTGGCCCAGCGAGCACACCCGCGCGGCATCCATCAGCACCGCGAAGACGTTCTCGCCGCCCATCGCGGCCTCCTTGAGCCGGGCCAGCGCCGCCGCACCCTCGTCGGTGTGGTCGGCGCGGAAGGCCTCCACCCGCGAGAGCTGGCCCTCCTTCTCCTCCTCCGTGGCCCGCGCGAGCTCGACGTGCTGCGGGGTCGCGTCGTCGGACTGCGGCGCGAGGAAGGTGTTGACCCCGACGATCGGCAGCGAGCCGTCGTGCTTGCGGTGCTCGTAGAGCATCGACTCGTCCTGGATGCGTCCGCGCTGGTAGCCGGTCTCCATCGCGCCGAGCACGCCGCCGCGCTCGTTGATCCGGTCGAACTCGGCCAGCACGGCCTCCTCCACCAGGTCGGTCAGCTGGTCGATGACGAACGAGCCCTGGAGCGGGTTCTCGTTCATCGCCATGCCCCACTCGCGGTTGATGATCAGCTGGATCGCCAGCGCCCGGCGTACGGACTCGGCGCCCGGGGTGGTGACGGCCTCGTCGTAGGCGTTGGTGTGGAGGCTGTTGGCGTTGTCGTAGATCGCGATCAGCGCCTGGAGCGTGGTGCGGATGTCGTTGAAGTCCATCTCCTGCGCGTGCAGGGACCGGCCGGACGTCTGCACGTGGTACTTCAGCTTCTGGCTGCGCTCGTTCGCGCCGTACTTCTCCCTCATCGCCACCGCCCAGATCCGGCGGGCGACGCGGCCGATCACGGAGTACTCCGGGTCCATGCCGTTGGAGAAGAAGAAGGACAGGTTCGGCGCGAAGGCGTCGATGTCCATTCCGCGCGCGAGGTAGGCCTCGACGTAGGTGAAGCCGTTGGCGAGGGTGAACGCGAGCTGGCTGATCGGGTTCGCCCCGGCCTCGGCGATGTGGTACCCGGAGATCGACACCGAGTAGAAGTTCCGCACGCCCTTCTCGATGAACCACTCCTGGATGTCGGCCATCATCCGCAGCGAGAACTCGGTCGAGAACAGGCAGGTGTTCTGCCCCTGGTCCTCCTTGAGGATGTCGGCCTGCACCGTCCCGCGGACCGTGGCCACCGCGTGCGCGGCCAGCATCGCGTTCTCCTCCTCGCCGGGCTCGCGACCCTCGGCCTCCCGGAACTTCTCGACCTCCTGGTCGATCACGGTGTTGAGGAAGAACGCCAGCACCGTCGGCGCCGGGCCGTTGATGGTCATCGAGACCGACGTGGTCGGCGAGGTGAGGTCGAAGCCGCCGTACAGCACCCGCATGTCCTCGAGCGTGGCCACCGAGACCCCCGAGGTGCCGACCTTGCCGTAGATGTCGGGGCGCGGGTCGGGGTCGCGGCCGTAGAGCGTGACGGAGTCGAAGGCGGTCGAGAGGCGCTTGGCGTCGCCGTCGGCGGAGAGCACCTTGAAGCGCCGGTTGGTCCGTGCGGGGTCGCCCTCGCCGGCGAACATCCGCGCCGGGTCCTCGCCGTCGCGCTTGAAGGGGAACACCCCGGCGGTGAAGGGGAACATCCCCGGGAGGTTCTCCCGGCGCCAGAAGCGGACCAGCTCGCCGTGGTCGGCGTACGCCGGCAGCGCCACGCGGGGGATCCTGCTGCCCGACAGCGACTCGCGGGTCAGCGCGGTGGTGATCTCCTTGTCGCGGACCTTCACCACCTGCTCGTCGCCGGAGTACGACTCGACCACGGCCGGCCACCCCGCGAGCTGGTCGTGCAACGCCGGCGGCACCTCGCGCCGGCTCTTCTCCAGCAGCTGCGGGACGTCGCCCTGGTCGCCCTCGCCGAGCGCCTCGGTCACCGCCTCGACCTGCTGCAGGCGGCGGGCCGCGGCGGCCAGACGCTCGGTCTCGGCGTGGTAGCCGCGCACCGTCTCGGTGATCTCGGCGAGGTAGCGGACCCGGTCGGTGGGGACGACCTGACGGATGCCCGAGGAGTGCCGGACCGCGACGGCCGGCAGCACGCCGTCGGCCACCGGGAGGCCGCGGTCGGCGAGCAGGCCGCGCAGCTCCTGGTAGAGCGCGGTCACGCCGTCGTCGTTGAAGGTGGCCGCGCTGGTGCCGAAGACCGGCATCTCGTCGGGCTGCTTGCCGAAGGCCTCGCGGTTGCGGACCAGCTGCCGGCCCACGTCGCGCAGCGCGTCCTTGGCCCCGCGCCGCTCGAACTTGTTGATCGCCACGACGTCGGCGAAGTCGAGCATGTCGATCTTCTCCAGCTGCGAGGCGGCGCCGAACTCGGGCGTCATCACGTAGAGCGAGGTGTCGACGAACGGCACGATCGCCGCGTCGCCCTGCCCGATGCCCGGCGTCTCGACGACGACCAGGTCGAACCCGGCTGCCTTGAGCACCGTCATCACGTCGTCGAGGTGCTCGGGCAGCTCGCGGGCGCCGCGCGTGGCCAGCGAGCGGAAGTAGACCCGGTCGCCGTCGAGGGAGTTCATCCGGATCCGGTCGCCGAGCAGCGCCCCGCCGCCCTTGCGCCGGGTCGGGTCGACGGCCAGCACCGCGATGCGCAGCTTGTCCTGCTGGTCCAGCCGCAGCCGGCGTACGAGCTCGTCGGTCAGCGACGACTTGCCGGACCCGCCGGTGCCGGTGATGCCGAGCACGGGGACCTGGTGGCCGGCCGCGGCCTCGCGCAGCCGGGTCAGCGTGGTCTCGTCGAGGCGGCCGGTCTCGGCGCCGGTGATGGCGCGCGCGATCGCGGCGTGGTCGCCGGTGAGGACCTGGTCGGCGGTCACCGAGCCGGCCTGCCACAGGTCGGTGTCGCAGTCGGCCACGACGGTGCTGATCATGCCGGCCAGGCCGAGGCGCTGGCCGTCCTCCGGGGCGAAGATCGTCACGCCCGACTCGCGGAGCCGGGTGATCTCGTCGCGCACGATCACGCCGCCGCCCCCGCCGACGACCTTCACGTGGCCGGCGCCGCGCTCGCGCAGCGACTGCACGAGGTACTCGAAGTACTCGATGTGCCCGCCCTGGTAGCTGCTGACGGCCACGCCCTGGACGTCCTCCTGGACGGCGGCGTCCACGACGTCGGCGACCGAGCGGTTGTGGCCGAGGTGGATCACCTCGCAGCCCTGGCTCTGCAGGATCCGCCGCATGATGTTGATCGAGGCGTCGTGGCCGTCGAAGAGGGCGGAGGCCGTGACGAGGCGTACCGGGTTGGTGGGGACGTGGAGCTCGGGCACGGGTGCCTCCTGCAGCGGGGAAGTGGGGCTGGTCACGACATTAGTAGGACGTCCTACTAAATGCCATCCACCCTCGGTGGGCGCCGCGGCGTCGTAGGTTCGCCCGGTGACCCGACGCCTCACCGCCCTGCTCCTCGGCGCGCTCGCGCTCCTGCTCGCCGTGCCCGCCACCGCGACCGCGACGGGTGGCGCAACCGACGACAACCCGCTGGCCGGGCGGGAGTGGGGCACCTACCGCGGCCCGGCGGAGATGGCCTGGCAGCCCTACGTCGACGCCCGGGGGGCGCGCAAGAAGACGCTGGCCCGGATCGCGCAGACCCCGAAGGCGAAGTGGTTCGGCGCCTGGATCCCGGACGGCGAGATCGCGGCCAAGGTCCGGGAGTACGTCGCGAACGCCCAGGACGGCGACCCGTCGGTGCTGGTGCAGATGTCGGTGTTCCGGATGGTCCCCTGGGAGCACGAGGCCTGCTCGCGCCTGCCCACCGAGCGGGAGCGGGCGTCGTACCGCCGCTGGATCGACGGCTTCGCCCGCGCCGTCGGCCGCACACCGGCGGCGATCGTGCTGCAGCCCGACCTGCCGTTCGCGCTGTGCGCGCCGCGGGGCTCCGACGTGCCGACCCGCCTGGTGGCCTACGCCGCGAAGAAGCTCTCGGACCTGCCCCGCACCTCGGTCTACCTCGACGCGGGCGCGGCGGACTGGCCCTCGGAGGGGCAGGGCGGCGTGCAGCGGGCGCTGGACTTCCTGGTCCCGGCGGGGATCCGCCACGTGCGCGGCGTCGCCCTGAACGCCACCCACTACTCCGCGACCTCGCTGGAGGTGCGCCGTGCGGCCGCCCTGGTGAAGGCGCTGGACGCGCGCGGCATCACCGGCAAGCACGCGGTGATCAACACGTCCTCGAACGGCCAGCCCTTCAAGTTCGGCGAGTACGACGGCCCGGACCCCGACAACGCCCGCACCTGCCGCTCCCGCGACGACGACCGCCGCTGCGTCGCGCTCGGCATCCCGCCGACCCACCGCGTCGCCGCCGACCGCTGGCGGCTGCCGGCCGAGGTCGACCGGCTCGCGCGCCGCTACGTCGACGCCTACCTGTGGGTCGGCCGGCCCTGGCTCTACCGGCAGAACTCGCCGTTCCAGATGGAGCGCGCGCTCGCGGTCGTGCGGTCCAGCCCCTGGCGCTAGTCGTCCGGCGTAGTGATCGGCCGGGGAGCGGGCCGGGCAGCTCGCTGACCTGCGCCGATGCGGACGGCCGGTGCGTGGGCGAGCGTTCGCTACGCAGGACGACCGGGGACGCCCAGGCGGGACGTCGCCAGCTGCCGCCAGCGGCCGACGCCGAGAGCAGGCCGGGGTCCGGTCCACAGCTCGATGGCCTCGACGCGCTGGAGGACCGGCAGCTGCGGGAGGATGGATGCCTCCACCTCGCGCAGGACTTCCAGCGGCTGGTCGTGCGCAACGGTCAGGTGGGGCACCGGGTCGCTGAACCGGCCCTCGTAGGGCAGGTGAGCCGGGAACGAGGCCGCCACCGCCCTGGTCAGCTCCACGAGGGGGGAGGGATCGTCCGGGGCAAGGTAGAGCACCTTCTCGTCGAACCACGCCGTGCCACCCAGGACCAGGTCGAAGGGTGCGACGCGGGCCGCGACCTCAGCGACACGGTCCAGGTCGGTGTCGGCGAGCTCGCGTGGGTCGAGAAACGGGTAGAGCACGGTGACGTGGGCCGGCACCCCGACCCGGCCGGACGCGTCGTGGCGCGACCGGTGGCCGCCGACGACCCGCTCGGCCGCGGGGCAGCGGACGAGCAGCGCCGTGCGGTCAGGCGGTCCCACCTGGTCTCCTTCGTGGTCGCGGAACGAAAGAACGTACACAAGCCGTGGCGCCGACCCAGGGGCCGCGCATCACCGCAGGTCAGCGCGGTCGGCCCAGGTCCGACCCGGGCTTGTGTACGTTCTTCCGTCGGCGGCGGGCGGGCTCAGCAGGCCAGGTGGGCGCGCAGGCCGCGCATCGCCTCGTCGACCAGGCCCGCCAGGGAGCGGGAGGGGTCGCGCATCCAGGCGTCGTAGGCGGCCAGCGCCAGCGCCAGCGAGACGTGGCCGACGGTGGTGGGCAGCAGGTCGGTGGGGGACACCGCGAGCCGGTCGGCGACGTGCTCGGCGATCACCGCCCGCCACTCGGCGTAGCGCAGTGCGGAGTGGGCCTGGAGCTCGGGCGTCCCGAGGATCAGCTCCATCCGCTCGCGGTGGCCCGGCCGGGCGTCGCCGGGGAACTCGTTGAACCGCACCACGCCGTGGTGCACCGCCTCCCACAGCGGCAGGTCGGGCGCGGTCGAGCCGAGGATCCGGCGGAAGTCGTCGAGGGTGCGGTCGAACTGCCCCCACGGGATGTCGTTCTTGGAGCGGTAGTAGCGGAACAGGGTCCGCCGCCCGACCCCGACCGCGGCGGCGATGTCGTCCAGCGTGGTGCCGGCGAAGCCCCGCTCGGCGAACAGGCCGAAGGCGGCCTGCTCGATCGCGGCGTGGCTGGTGGCTCCCGGGCGCCCGGCCGCCCGCGGGCGCGCCGGCGTGGTCGTCATGGCTCGGACCCTAGCCCTCACCGCCCCGGCGGGGCCGCGGCTGGCGAGGACCCGTCCGTTCGGAGGGGTCGTTGTGGCCACGGGTGCCAATAGCGTGACGCAGACCACGTCACACCCCGCCACGAGAGGAGTCGCGATGAACCCCGAGCACGCCCAGACCAGCCAGACCGACGAGGAGATGAGCGCCGAGACGCTGGTCGAGGAGGTCTCGATCGACGGCATGTGCGGCGTCTACTGATGCTCGACGAGCCCTGGACCCTGTCACCGTCGGTGGCGCTGCGCCCCGAGCCCTTCGGTGCGCTGGCCTACCACTTCGGCAACCGGAAGCTCAGCTTCCTCAAGCGGCCTGAGCTGGTGGCGGTGGTCCGGGGACTCGGCGACGCGCCCGACGTCCGGTCGGCCCTGGTCGCCGCCGGCGTCCCCGACGCCCAGCACGACGCCTACGCGGCCGCCCTCGAGGGTCTCGCCGCGACCGACATGATCCGCCCTCGCACGGAGGTGCCCGCATGACCCTGGCTCCCGAACGCCCCCTGACCGTCACGCCCGCGCGTCCCGAGCGCCCGGTCGGCGGCGCGCTGGTCGACCAGTTCGAGCTCGGCCTCGACGCCCCGATCTGCCTCACGTGGGAGCTCACCTACGCCTGCAACCTGGAGTGCGCGCACTGCCTGTCCTCCAGCGGACGCCGCGACCCCGACGAGCTGACGACCGAGCAGTGCGAGGCCGTCATCGACGAGCTGCAGCGGATGCAGGTCTTCTACGTCAACATCGGCGGCGGCGAGCCCACGATCCGCCCCGACTTCTGGCACCTCCTCGAGTACGCCGTGGCGCACGACGTCGGCGTGAAGTTCTCCACCAACGGCGTGCGGATCACCCCCGAGCGGGCCCGCTTCCTCGCCTCCACCGACTACGTCGACGTCCAGATCTCCCTCGACGGCGCGACCGCCGAGGTCAACGACTACGTGCGCGGCCCCGGGTCGTACGACACCGCGATCACCGCCCTGCAGAACCTCCAGGACGCCGGCTTCGTCGACGCCAAGATCTCGGTCGTCTGCACCCGCGAGAACATCGGCCAGCTCGACGAGTTCAAGGCCCTGGCCGACTCCTTCGATGCCACGCTGCGGCTGACCCGGATGCGTCCCTCGGGCCGCGGCGCGGACGTGTGGGACGAGCTGCACCCCCTGCCCCACCAGCAGCGGGAGCTCTACGACTGGCTCGTCGCCAACGGCGAGAACGTGCTGACCGGCGACTCGTTCTTCCACCTCGCGGCCTTCGGCGAGCCGCTGCCCGGTCTCAACCTGTGCGGCGCCGGGCGCGTGGTCTGCCTGATCGACCCGGTCGGCGACGTCTACGCCTGCCCGTTCGCGATCCACGACCAGTTCCACGCCGGCAACCTGCTGCGCGACGGCGGGTTCGACAACGTCTGGAAGACCTCGCCGCTGTTCACCGAGCTGCGCTCCCCGCAGACCGGTGGCGCGTGCACGAAGTGCTCGCACTTCGACGCCTGCCGCGGCGGGTGCATGGCCGCGAAGTTCTTCACCGGCCTCCCGCTCGACGGACCCGACCCCGAGTGCGTGAAGGGGTACGGCGAGACGGCGCTGGCCGGCGAGCGGACCATCCCGGCGCAGAGCCAGGACCACTCCAAGTCCAACCCGACCCGCAACCAGCCGGTGATGCTGCAGCTGCTCACCCGTCGGCCCGACGGGTCCTCGGACGGCTCGGGAGTCCCGGTCTCGGCGTGCGCCGAGAGCCCGCTGGCCGGGTTCAGCCCGACCGACCCGACGGGCGACCCGCTGGCCGCCGCGAGCCCGTCCGGGGGCTGCGGCTGCAGCGCCGGAGGGGCGCACTGATGGAGACCTCGAAGAGCGCGCGGATGGCCACCATCCGCAAGAACCTCGAGAACCCGTGGAAGCAGAACCCGTGGTTCGAGTCCGTCGCGGTCGCCCAGCAGCGGGCCCGCAAGCGGCTGCCCGGTCCGGTGTACGGCGCCCTGGTCGCCGGCTCCGAGCGGGGCCAGACCATCGACGACAACCAGCGGGCGTTCACCGAGATCCAGTTCGCCCCGCACGTCGCCGGCCACCAGGCCGAGCGGTCGATGGCCACGACCCTGATGGGCCAGGAGATCTCGCTGCCCGTCGTGATCAGCCCGACCGGCGTGCAGGCGGTCGACCCCGAGGGCGAGGTCGCCGTGGCCCGTGCGGCGGCGTCGCGGGGCACGATCATGGGCCTGTCGAACTTCGCCTCGAAGTCGGTCGAGGAGGTCTGTGCGGTCAACGACAAGACCTTCTTCCAGATGTACTGGACCGGCGACCGCGACGTCATGGTCCAACGCATGCAGCGCGCCGCCGACGCCGGCTCGAAGGGCCTCATCGCCACCCTCGACTGGTCGTTCTCGATGGGCCGCGACTGGGGCAGCCCGGAGATCCCGGAGAAGGTCGACCTCCGCACGATGGTGCGGATGGCGCCCCAGGTCGCGACCAAGGTCGGCTGGCTCTGGCGGTTCGGGAAGACCGGGACCATCCCCGACCTCACCGCGCCCAACCTCGCCGCCCCCGGCGCCGCGAAGGGCCCGACGTTCTTCGGCGCCTACTACGAGTGGATGACCACCACCCCGCCGACCTGGGACGACGTCGCCTGGATGTGCGAGCAGTGGACGCGGATCAGCGGCGGCAAGCCGTTCATGCTCAAGGGTGTCTGCCGTGTCGACGACGCCAAGCGTGCCGTGGACGCCGGGGTCAGCGCGATCTCGGTCTCCAACCACGGCGGCAACAACCTCGACGGCACCCCGGCCACGATCCGCTGCCTCGCGGCGGTGGCCGAGGCCGTGGGCCACGACGTCGAGGTCGTCCTCGACGGCGGGGTACGGCGCGGGTCCGACGTGGTCAAGGCCGTCGCCCTGGGTGCGCGCGCGGTGATGATCGGGCGGGCGTACCTCTGGGGCCTGGCCGCCAACGGCGAGGACGGGGTCGGCAACGTCCTGGACGTGCTGCGCTCCGGCATCGACTCCGCGCTGCTCGGGATGGGGCTGTCGTCCATCGACCAGCTCAGCCCCGACGTGCTCGAGATCCCTGACGGGTTCCACCGCGCGCTGGGCGTCCCGGCCCAGCACCGGCACTGAGCCGCACCGGACCGGGATGCAGCACGTGCAGGTGACGTCGGCCGAGGTGGCCGGCACGGGCGTGGTGCTCGTGCCGGTGGGCTCGACCGAGCAGCACGGCCCGCACCTGCCGCTGGGCACCGACACCCTGGTGGCGACGGCGGTCGCCGACACGCTCGCGGCACGGCTCGCCTCGGACGTCGCCGGAGGCTGCTGGGTGGCGCCGCCGGTGGCGTACGGCTCCAGCGGGGAGCACCAGTCCTTCCCGGGCACCCTCTCGGTCGGCACCGACGTGCTGCGGACGGTGCTGGTCGAGCTGGTCCGCTCGGCGCGCACGTGGTGCGACCGGGTCGTGCTGGTCAACGGCCACGGCGGCAACCTCGAGGCCGTCCGCGGGGCGGTCGAGCAGATGACGTACGAGGGTCACCGCGTCGACTGGGTCCCGTGCGCGGTCGCCGGCGCGGACGCGCACGCGGGTCGTACCGAGACCTCGCTGATGCTGCACCTGCACCCCGACGCCGTCCGCCCCGCGCTCGCGGAGCCCGGCTGCACGACGCCCGTGCGCGACCTGCTCCCGGCCCTGCGCGCCGGCGGCGTCGCGGCCGTGTCGCCCAACGGGGTCCTCGGCGACCCGACCGGGGCGAGCGCGGCCGAGGGCGAGCGGCTGCTGGCCGCGATGGTCGACGGCGCGCTCGCGCGGTTGGCGGTGGTGGCGTGACCGCCCGCGTCGCCCTGGTCACCGGCGCCGCCCGCGGCATCGGGGCCGCGACGGTGGCGCGGCTGGCCGCCGACGGGTACGCCGTGCTCGCCCTCGACTCCTGCGCCGGCCCGGGCGGGGCGCCGTACGACCTGCCGACCCGCGCGGACCTCGACGCGGTGGCCGCCCCGTGGCCCGAGGTGCTCCCCGTCGTCGCCGACGTGCGCGAGGCCGGCGCGCTGCACGAGGCGGTGGGGGTGGCGGTCGAGCGGTGGGGCCGGCTCGACGTCGCCGTCGCCGCCGCCGCCGTGATGGTCGGCGGCCGCCCGCTCTGGGAGACCGACCCGGCCGAGCTCGACCTGCTCTGGGACGTCGACGTCAAGGGCGTCTGGCACACCGCCGCGGCCGCCGTCCCCGCGATGCTCGCCGGCCCCGACCCGGCCGGGTGCCGGTTCGTGGCGGTCGCGTCGGCGGCCGGCAGCCACGGGCTGTACCGGCTGGCCGGCTACACCGCGGTCAAGCACGCCGTGGTCGGCCTGGTGAAGGGCCTCGCGGCCGACCTCGTCGGCACGGGCGTCACCGCGGTGGCGGTCTCACCCGGCTCGACGCGCACCGCGATGCTCGAGCAGACCGCCGCGATCTACGGCACCACCACCGAGGACCTGGTCTCCCACCAGCTGCTCGGCCGGGTGATCGAGCCGGCGGAGATGGCCGCCACGATCGCCTTCTGCGCGAGCCCGGCCGGCGCCGTCCTGCACGGCTCCGTGGTCGCAGCCGACGGCGGCTTCGGCGCCTGACGCGCCGCAACCGTCATCTCGAGGCGCCGCGAGCGTCATCTCGGCTGTCCGGAAGGGTCATCTCGGCGGAGGACGGGGGCGAGGGCGGCGCGGAGGGCGGCGTGGGTGCGCGCGATCGCGGCGTACTCCCGCACGGCGACCGGGTCCGGCCGCACGGTCTCCCCGGGGGTGACCATCGCGGCGACGGCCTCGTCGAAACCGGGGTGGACGCCGGTGCCGACCGCCGCGCAGACCGCCGCGCCGAGCGCGGCGGGGGAGCCGTCGTCGACCGCCGCGCGGACCGGCAGACCGGTGACGTCGGCGACGACCTGGCGCATCAGCGGCGAGCGCGCGCCGCCGCCGGAGAGCAGCACCAGCCGGACGTCGCGGTCGAGCCCGTCGCACAGGGTGCGCAGGTGGCCGCCGACGGTCAGCGCCAGGCCCTCGAGCACCGCGCGGTACAGGTGGGCAGCACCGTGCCGCCCGTCGAGGCCGACGAACGCCCCGCGACGCCACGGCTCGTGGGCCGGGGCCAGCCAGTCGAGCACGGCCAGCAGCCCGTCCGCGCCGACCGGCACCTCCGCCGCGGCCCGGTTCAGCGCGTCCTCGAGCTCCTCGGGAGCACCGCCCGGGAGCAGACCGGGGCCCACCAGGTCACGCAGCCAGGACACCGTCCACATCCCGCGCCGCACGCCGCCGCCCTCGAGCAGGTAGCGCCCCGGGACGCTGGCCAGGTTCGTCCAGGCACCGGCCGCCTCCTCCTCACGGGGCCCCAGCGGGGCGTCGCCGAGCAGCATCGGGGCGACGTAGGTGCCCAGCGAGACCAGGGCCTGGTCGGGCCCGGTCAACCCGCAGCCGAGCGCCTCGACGGCCTTGTCGTTCGCGGTCGCGACCACCGGCAGCCCCGCCGGCAGGCCGGAGGCGCGGGCGGCCTGCTCAGTCACCGCACCGAGCACCGCCCCCGGGAGGACGAGGTCGACCAGCTGGTCGCGGCGCAGGCCGGACGCCGCCACCACCGCGTCGTCGGCCGACCAGTCCCACCGCTCCAGGTCCAGCGGCCACTGCACCGGGTAGGCGGACACCGAGTCCGCCGCGCGGCCGGTCAGCCACCGGGTGAGGTGGCCCGACGAGGCCGTCACCAGCGCCGTGTCGGGGGGTGCCGCGGCGGGGTCGTGGGGACGGGAGGCCCGCTCGTCCATCCAGCTGATCACCGGGGCCGCGAGCGTGCCGTCGGCGCGCAGCAGGGCGCGGGTGGACCGGATCCCGCAGAGCCCGAGCCCCACGAGGTCGCCGGTCGACCCGCCCGCCGCCGAGAGCGCGGCCACCGCGTCCCGACAGGCCGCGGCCAGGGTGTCGACCAGGTCGTCGTCGGGGTGCTCGACCACCCCGGGCCGGGGTGTCAGGGAGGTACGCAGCGCCCGCCGTCCGACGGCCACGACCCGCCCGTCGGCGGTGTGGACGACGACCTTCGCGCTCTGCGAGCCCAGGTCGACGCCGACCAGCAGCGGGCCGGCGGCCGGCCGGTTCACGGCAGCGGGTAGATCGTGCCGGGGTTCATCACGCCGTGCGGGTCGAAGGCCTCCTTCAGCCCGGTCAGCAGTCGCCACGACGAACCGTGCTCCTCCTCGACCCAGGGCGTGCGGTACTTGCCGATGCCGTGGTGGTGGACCATCGACCCGCCCACGCGCAGTGCCTCCTCGACCACGATCGTGTTCAACGGGCGGTGGTAGAGCTCGATCTCCTCCCGCGGCTCGCAGTCGATGTCGTAGTCGTAGACGAAGTACAGGTTGGTGCCGGTCTGGTAGCTGTGCGAGGAGTGGGCGCCGAGCATGGTCAGGTCTGCTGCCCGGGGGAACTCCTCCCGCACCCGGCGCAGGACGGCCTCGTGCAGCGCGGCCACCTGGGACCAGGCCGCCGAGACCTCGGTGGTGTAGCCGAGGTGGCGGTCGGTGAGCATGGCCTGCTTCTCGGCCTCGAGCTTCTCGGGGCCCCAGTTCAGGTGCGTGAACCAGTCCTCCACCAGCGCGGGGTCGACCGGTCGCGCCCCGACGGCCTCGGCGGCGGCGACCACGGCGGCCGCGGTGGCCTCGGCGATGCTGTGCGGGCCCTCGGCCACCGCGACCAGGACCGCCGACCCCGGCCCGCCTGCGCCGTCACCCGGGCCGTCGGCCCAGCCGGGGAGGTGGGCGAAGTGCTGCGCGGCGTCGCCGGCGTCGTAGACCCGGGCCACCGAGGGCCGGTAGCCGGCCGTGACCACCTCGCGGAGCACCTCGACCCCGCCGGGCAGGTCGTCGAGCAGGTAACCGGCGAAGACGCGGTGCTCGGGCAGCCGGAAGACCTGGACGGTGACCTCGGTGACGTAGGCCAGGGCACCCTCGTTGCCGAGCACGACGTGGCGCACGTCCGGGCCGGCGGCCCGGCGCGGGACCGGGCGGACCCGGACCACCTCACCGCCCGCCAGCACGGCCTCGACGCCGAGCAGCATGTCCTCGATCCCGCCGTAGAGCGTGGAGAGCTGGCCGATCGACCGGGTCGCGACCAGCCCGCCCATCCGGGCCAGCGGCTGCGACTGAGGGGAGTGCCCGGTGGTCAGTCCCTGCGCGCGCAGGGCGTCCTCGAGCGCGGCCAGACGGACGCCGCCCTGCGCGGTGGCGGTCATGTCGACCGCGTCGATGGCCACGATCTCGTTCAGGTCGGAGCCGTCGAGCACGACGGTGCCCTCGACGACGACCTCGAGCCCGCCCTCCGTGCCGGTGCCGCCGGTGCGGGGCACGACCGGCACCCGCTCGTCGTGGGCCAGGGCGAGCACCGCCGAGACGTCGGCGGTCGAGCGCGCCCGCACCAGGGCGACCGGCTGCGGGCCGTCGAAGATGCCGTGCACCGACTGGTACTTCTTCCACCGGTCCTGGCTCACCTCGCGCAGGAGGTCGGGGTCGGTCACGACGCGGTCGGCGCCGACCAGGTCGACGAGGCGGGCGACGAGCGCGTCGGGGGAGAGGGTCACGGGTGGCTCCTGCGGTCGAGGGCGGGGCGTGGGTGCGGGTGCGGGTGCGGGTGCGGCTACGGGGTGGCGTCAGCGGACGAGGTAGCCGCCGTCGACGGTCAGCACGTGACCGTTGACGTGGTCGGAGGCGCGTGAGGCCAGGAAGACCACGGTGCCCATGAGGTCCTCGGTCTCGCCCCAGCGCCCGGCGGGCGTGCGCTCGCGCACGGCCCGCTCGGCGACGGGGTCGGCGCGGGTGGCGGCCGTCAGGGCGGTGACCACGTAGCCGGGAGCGATCGCGTTGACCTGCACCCCGTGACCGCCGAGCTCGTCGGCGTAGGTCCGGGTGAGGCCGACGAGGCCGTGCTTGGTGGCGGCGTACGCCGGGGACCCGCGTCCGCCGAGGAAGGAGAAGACGGACGCCACGTTGATGATCTTGCCGCGTCCCCGGGCGACCATCCCGGGCGCGGCGGCCCGGGTCATCGCGAAGGGCGCGGTGAGGTTCACGTCGATCATCGGGTCCCACTGCGCGCGCCCGAACTCCTCCCACGGGGCGATCCTGTTGAGGCCGGCGCAGTTGACCAGCACGTCCGGTCCACCGAGGTCGCCGGCGCAGGCCGCGACGACCTCGTCGGCCGCGCCGTCTCGGGTGAGGTCGGTGGTCAGCTCGGTGTAGCGCCGGCCCCTGGCTTCGACCAGGGCGCGGGTCTCGCCGCCGTCGTCGAGCAGGGTCGGAACGCACACGTCGGCGCCGGCCGTGGCCAGCGCGAGGCTGAACGCCTGGCCCAGGCCGCTGTTGCCGCCGGTCACGACGGCCGTGCGGCCGGCCAACGAGAACCACTCCAGCGAGAAGTCGGTGATGCCCACGCACCGCAGCCTGGCACGTCGGCCCTCCGTGGGGCGAGGTGGCTGGAAGGGTGAGCAGCGGCCACCGGGCCCGAGGCACAGTCGTCGGTGCACCCTCGTTGTCCACTGGACCCGGGTGAGCCCTCACCAGCAGGAAGTGGGCGAGGGGATGGTGGCCCCGCTCCCCGCCGGGGGCGGGGCCGCACCCGATCTTCTCCGGCCCGGACGGGCCGACCTGAGCCAGGAGGACCAGCAGCATGAGCGCGCGCACGAACCCCGGTGACCGCGGGAAGTCCCGCAAGCAGGCCGAGCGGTGGGAGGACCCGGACGCCGGCGACGACGTCACCTACGTCGGGCCCAGCCACGTCGTGAACCCCCGTTGGTCGTGGGGCGGACTGGTGCTGCTGGTCCTGGGAGGCGTCCTGGCCGGCGTCGGCGTGGCGGTCACCCTGGTCTGGCTGATCGCGGTCGGCGCGGTGGTCCTGGCCGCCGGCGCGTTCGCGGCGCTGCGGGGGAACCTGTTCTACGACATCGAGGGCGGCTCGCTGTCGCCGAACGGCGAGAAGACCGTCTCGCCGGGCGCGACCGCCCGGGTCGACGACGAGGAGATGCGCACCGACGTCGCCGAGGAGGAGCAGGAGCTCGCCCGGATCCGGGCCCGTGAGGGGGTGCGGCCGACCCTGCGCCGGCCGGCCGCGGCCCTGCTGGTGCTGCTCGGGGTGTGGCTGCTGTTCACCCAGGGCACGTTCTACGTCGAGTCCGACCCGAGCGGGCGGGACGGCACCTTCCGGGCGCTGAGCGCCGGCCTGGTGCTGGTCCTCCCGGGGATGTACCTGCTGCTGAAGCGCTCCTCGGTCGTGGCCGCCGCGATCTGCCTGGTCGCCGGCGTCGGCCTGGTCCTCGGTGGGGTGCTGGCCGACACCAGCGACCTGCGCGGACCGGTCAACGAGGTGATCTGCGGCGTGCTGGTGCTGCTGGCCGCCCCCGTCGCCGCGCTGCCCGCCCTGACGGGCCGCCCCCGCGCCTAGCCGAGATGACGCTCGCGGCGCGTCGAGATGACGGTTGCGGCGCCTCGAGATGACGCTCGCGGCGCCTCGAGATGACGCTCGCGGCGCCCCGCGGGCGGCCTCAGAGCACGTGCTCGCCGTACATCTCGCCGAGCGGGTCGGCGATCAGCTCGAGGCGGGCGCCGTCGGGGTCGCGGAAGTAGATCGAGACCCCGCTGTGGAGCTCGTGCTCGACACCGGCATCGGTCAGCCGCTGGCGCAGCGCCTCCCAGCGCTCGGGGTCGACCGAGATCGCGACGTGGTGCAGGCCCCCGAGCACCTCGGCGTACGGCCCGACGTCGAGACCGGGGAAGTCGAAGAACGCGAGCAGGTTGGAGTTGCCGATGTCGAAGAAGAAGTGCGAGGACCCCGGGTAGTCGCGGTTCTCGATCAGCTCGGTCAGCGGGAAGCCGAGCACGTCCTGGTAGAACCGGACGGTCTGCTCGACGTCGCTGCTGACCAGCGCGGTGTGGTGCAGCCCCCGCGCGGTCGAGGCCGGGCGCTCGCCGACCGGTCGCAGGTGGGTCGAGCGGATCCGCTCGCGCGCGGCGGCGACGACGTCCAGGTCCACGGTGCTCTCAGTCATGGGACCACGATAGTTGATCTGTCAACCATTCCGGGTCGAGCCGGGACGCCGACGCCCCCGGCCGCAGGAGCGACCGGGGGCGTACGGGGTGGTGCGGGTGACTACTTCGCGGAGACGCGGACCAGCTTCTTGTTCACGAACTCGTCCATGCCCCAGGGGCCCAGCTCGCGGCCGACGCCGGAGCGCTTCACGCCGCCGAACGGCAGGCCCGGCATCGTGGTGCCGTGCTCGTTGACGAAGGCCATGCCGACGTCGAGGCCCTCGGCCACCTCGCGGGCACGCTCGGCGTCCGCCGACCAGACCGAGCCGGACAGCCCGTAGGCCGAGTCGTTGGCCAGGGCGAGCGCCTCGGCGGCGTCCTTGACCTTGTAGACCACGCCGACGGGACCGAAGAGCTCCTCGGCGAAGGCGCGCATCTCCGGGGTGACGTCGGCCAGCAGCGTCGGCTGGACGTACGCCCCGGGGCCGTCGACCTTGCCGCCACCGGTGAGCACGGTCGCGCCCTTGGACACGGCGTCCTCGACCTGCTCGACCAGGGTGTCGGCCGCGGCCTGCGAGGACATCGGGCCGAGCTTGGTGGTCTCATCCAGCGGGTCGCCGGTCTTGGTGGCCGCGAACGCGGCGGTGAGCTGCTCGACGAAGTCGTCGTAGTACTCCTCGGTGACGATCAGGCGCTTGGCGGCGTTGCAGGCCTGGCCACCGTTGCCCAGCCGGGCGCGGGCAGCGGCCTTGACGGTCGCGCCCATGTCGGCGGAGTCGAGCACGATGAACACGTCGGAACCGCCCAGCTCGAGCACGACCTTCTTCAGGTTGCGCCCGGCGGTCTCGGCGACCGCGGTGCCGGCGCGCTCGCTGCCGGTGAGCGAGACGCCCTGGACGCGCGGGTCGGCGATCATGTCGGCGATCTGCTCGTTGGTGGCGAAGATGTTGAGGTAGGCGTCCTCGGGCAGGCCGGCGTCGCGGAAGATCTCCTCCATCAGCAGCGCCGAGGCGGGGCAGCTCGGGGCGTGCTTGAGCAGCACGGTGTTGCCGACCATCAGGTTCGGTCCGGCGAAGCGGGCCACCTGGTAGTACGGGAAGTTCCACGGCATGACGCCGAGCAGCGCGCCGATCGGGCGGCGCTGCACCACCGAGGAGTCGGCGCCGGGGACGTCGAGGGTCTCCTCGGCCAGGAACGACGGGCCGTGCTCGGCGTAGTAGGCGTAGATCGCGGCGGAGAGCTGCACCTCGCCCTTGGCCTCGCGGACCGGCTTGCCCATCTCGAGCGAGATCGAGCGGGCGAGCTCGTCGGCGCGCTCGGTGTAGATCTCGGCGACGCGGGACAGGATCCGCGAACGCTCCTCGATCGGCGTCGTGCGCCAGGAGAGGTAGCCCTGGTGGGCGCTCTCGAGGGCCTGCTCGACACCCGCGGCGTCCAGGGTGTCGTACTCCTTCACGGTCTCGCCGGTGGCCGGGTTCACGGTCTGGTAGGTGCTCATGGAGGGTATAGCGGTCCCGCGGGCCGAGGTATTCCGTCGGGCGTGGTGGTCGTCACCTGGCGGCGCTAGGGTGTGCTCAGAGCGAACACTCGTTCGCTGTGCGAACAGGAGATGATCGTGACCGAGCTCGTCGAGACCGCGTCGTACGTCTACGGCGCCGCCCGCACCCCCTTCGGCCGCTTCGGCGGCGCCCTGGCCGAGACCCGCCCCGACGACCTGGCCGCGACCGCCCTGTCGGGCGTGCTGGCGACGGCGCCGGCCCTCGACCCGGCCGCGGTCGGCGACGTCGTCTGGGGCTGCGCCAACGGCGCCGGCGAGGACAACCGCAACGTCGGCCGGATGGCGGTGCTGCTCGCAGGGCTGCCGACCTCGGTTCCGGCGAGCACGGTCAACCGGCTGTGCGGCTCCTCGCTCGACGCGGCGATGTCGGCCTCGCGGACGATCGAGACCGGGGACGTCGACATCGCCGTCGCCGGCGGGGTCGAGTCGATGACCCGGGCCCCCTGGGTGCTGCCCAAGCCCTCGCGCGCCTTCCCGGCCGGCAACGTCACGGCCGTGTCGACCACCCTGGGCTGGCGCCTGGTCAACGACCGGATGCCGCAGGAGTGGACGATCTCGCTGGGGGAGTGCAACGAGCAGCTGCAGGAGCGCTTCGGGATCTCGCGGCAGCGCCAGGACGAGTTCGCCGCGCGGTCGCACAACCTGGCCCACGAGGCCTGGGAGGCCGGCTTCTACGACGACCTCGTGGTGCCCGTCGCCGGCGTCGACCTGGCCCGCGACGAGGGCATCCGGCCCGGCTCCACCGCCGAGAAGCTCGGCGGCCTGAAGCCGGCCTTCCGCCCCGACGGCACCATCACCCCCGGTAACGCCAGCCCGCTCAACGACGGCGCCGCGGCGCTCCTGCTCGGCTCCGGCGCCGCTGCGGCGAGGATCGGGCGGGACCCGCTCGCCCGCGTGGCCGGGCGGGGCGCGCACGCCCTGGACCCGCAGGAGTTCGGCTACGCCCCGGTCGAGGCCGCGAACACCGCGCTGCGCCGGGCCGGGATCTCCTGGTCCGACGTCGGTGCGGTCGAGCTGAACGAGGCCTTCGCGGTGCAGTCCCTGGCCTGCGTCGACGCCTGGCTGGGCGACGGCCTCGGCGACGCGGAGCTGGTCAACGCCCGCGGCGGTGCGATCGCGATCGGGCACCCGCTCGGCGCCTCCGGCGCGCGCGTCCTCGGCACCCTGGCCCACCGGCTCGTCGCCGACGGGCAGCGGTGGGGCGTGGCGGCGATCTGCATCGGCGTCGGCCAGGCCCTCGCGGTCGTGCTGGAGAACGTCGACACCGCGCGGCGGTCCGCGTGAGCGCGACGACGTACGCGGGGGCGACGGCGTACGACGACGCGCTCGCCGACGTCGCCGACGGCGCGACGGTGCTGGTGGGCGGGTTCGGGATGGCCGGGATGCCGGTCGAGCTGATCGACGCCCTGATCCGCCAGGGCGCGCGCGACCTGACCGTGGTCTCCAACAACGCCGGCAACGGCGACACCGGCCTGGCCGCGCTGCTGGCGGCCGGACGGGTGCGCAAGGTCGTCTGCTCGTTCCCCCGGCAGAAGGACTCGTGGGTCTTCGACGGGCTCTACCGCGAGGGCCGGCTCGAGCTCGAGGTCGTCCCCCAGGGCACCCTGGCGGAGCGGATGCGCGCCGCCGGCGCCGGGATCGGGGCGTTCTTCTGCCCGACCGGGGCGGGCACCCTGCTCGGGGAGGGCAAGGAGACCCGCGAGATCGACGGGCGCCTGCACGTCCTGGAGCACCCGATCCGTGGCGACGTCGCCCTGGTCAAGGCCCACGTCGCCGACGAGCTCGGCAACGTCGTCTACCGCAAGACCGCCCGCAACTTCGGGCCGGTGATGGCGACCGCGGCGGAGACCGTCGTGGTCCAGGTCGACCGGGTCGTCCCGGTCGGCGACCTCGATCCGGAGGCCGTGGTCACACCGAGCATCTACGTCGACCGGGTGGTGGTGGCATGAGCCGCAGCAAGGACGAGATCGCCGCGGCGATCGCCGCCGACATCCCGGCGGGCTCCTACGTCAACCTCGGGATCGGGCAGCCGACCCTCGTCGCGGACCACCTGACGCCTGGTTCCGGGGTGGTCCTCCACACCGAGAACGGGATGCTCAACATGGGTCCGGCCGCGCACGGCGACGACGTCGACCCCGACCTCACCAACGCCGGCAAGATCCCGGTCACCGAGCTGCCCGGGGCGGCCTACTTCCACCACGCCGACTCCTTCGCCATGATGCGCGGCGGGCACCTCGACGTCTGCGTGCTGGGGGCCTTCCAGGTCTCGGCCGGCGGCGACCTCGCCAACTGGCACACCGGCGAGGCCGACGCGATCCCCGCCGTCGGTGGCGCGATGGACCTCGCCATCGGCGCGAGGCGGGTGTTCGTGATGATGACGCTGCTGGCCCGCGACGGCACGCCCAAGCTCGTGCCGCAGTGCTCCTACCCGCTGACCGGGCTGGCCTGCGTCGACCGCGTCTACACCGACCTGGCGACCTTCGAGGTCGGCCCGGCCGCGCACGCCGACGGCGGGGTCCGCGTGCTCGCGACGTACGGCACGGGGGTCGCCGACCTGCGCGAGCTGCTCGACGTGCCCCTGGTCGACGCGACGTCCCCGGCCGGCGGCTGAGGGGCCGGCGGTGCCCGAGGAGTTCGTCCGCTCGCTGGCCCGCGGGCTGGAGGTGATCACCGCCTTCGACGCCGACCACCCCGCGCTCACCCTCAGCGAGGTGGCCGCCCGCACCGGCCTGGGGCGCGCGACCGCGCGACGGTTCCTGCTCACGCTGGTCGAGCTGGGGTACGTCCGCAGCGACGGCCGGCGCTTCTCGCTGACACCGCAGGTGCTCCGGCTCGGGACGGCGTACCTCTCGGGCCTCGACCTGCCCGGCGTCGCCCAGCCCCACCTCGAGCGGCTCTCGGCGGAGGTCGGCGAGTCCACGTCGGCGGCGGTGCTCGACGGGACCGACATCGTCTACGTCGCCCGGGTCGCCACGCGCCGGATCATGTCGGTCGGCATCACCGTCGGCACCCGCTTCCCGGCCCACGCGACCTCGATGGGGCGCGTCCTGCTGGGTGGGCTCGCCGAGCCGGACCGGCGCGCGCTGCTGGGGGAGGGCCCGCTGGCCGCGCCCACCGTGCGGACGCTGACCGGGGTCGACGACGTGCTGGCCGAGGTCGACCGGGTCGCCGCCCAGGGGTGGGCGCTGGTGGACGGCGAGCTCGAGGTCGGCCTCCGCTCGCTCGCCGTGCCGCTGCGCGACGCGGCGGGCGCGGTCGTGGCCGCGCTCAACGTCTCCTCCACGTCGACGGCCGCGACGCTGCGTCAGACGCTGGGCCCGCTGCGCGCGACCGCCGCCGCCGTCGAGGCCGACCTGCGGCTCGTCGCGCGCTGAGGCCCGCCGCCCGCCCGCTGCTCAGGCGACGAAGTCGTCCCAGTTCTCGGCCAGGTAGTCCACGAAGACCGGCCCCACGGACTCCGCCGCGAGGTGCTGGCGGGTGACCGGCTGGGGGACGGCGCGGAAGCCGGCGTCGGCGACCGCGCGGCGGGCGAAGTCGTGGTGCAGGATCGCGCCGGTCCCGACCAGCACGAAGTCGGCGCCGCGGGAGAGGCACCAGGCGGCGTCGGCGGCCGACTTGACCTCGCCGGCCAGGCCGAGCCGGGCGCCGTGGCGGGGGAGGTCGACGACGTGGTCGATCAGCAGGCCGTCCCAGCGCTCCGTGTCGTGCGGGGCCTTGCGCACGTCCCACATCGACACGTCGAGGTAGTCCAGCAGGCCGCCGGCCAGCACGGACCCGGCGACCTCGCGGAACTCGCCGAGCTCGATGCCCATCCGCTCCGGCGTCAGACGCAGGCCGACCTGGAAGTCCGGTCCGGTCGCGGCGCGGACGCCGTCGAGCACCTCGCGCAGGAAGCGGGAGCGGTCCTCGAGCGAGCCGCCGTACCCGTCCTCGCGGTGGTTGGAGCGCGCGTCGAGGAACTGCCCGATCAGGTAGCCGTGCGCGCCGTGGAGCTCGACGCCGTCGAAGCCGGCCTCCTCGGCGCGGACCGCGCCGGCCACGAAGTCGGCGACGGCCTCGTGGACCTCGGCGGTGCTCAACGCCGTGGCGCCGGTCGCCTCGTCGTCCCACGGTGCCTTCGTCGGCACGCCGGAGACCTCGCTGCTGGCGCGGCGGCCGCCGTGGTGGAGCTGGACCGAGGAGACCGCGCCGGCCTCGCGCAGCGACGTCGCGAGCCGGGTCAGGCCGCCCAGGTGCTCGTCGGCGGCGATGCCGAGCTGACCGTGCCAGGCCTTCCCTGCGTCGGAGACGTACGCCGCGCACGTCATGACCAGCCCGAAGCCGCCCTCCGCGCGGGCCCGCAGCCACCGGTGCTCGTCCTCGGCCAGGGTGCCGTCCGGGTGGGACTGCTTGTTGGTCAGCGGCGCCAGCGCGTAGCTGTTCGGCCACGCGGGTCCGTGCGGGAACGAGAGGGTCACCCCGTCAGTCAACCCGCCGTCCCCGGCGGGCGGGGAGCCGGGTACGCCGACCCGACCGCGCGGCCGATGCCGCGGGCGGCCACCTGGAGCGGCGGCACCAGCCGGGCGCGCTGGCCGCGCAGCGACGGCACCACCAGCCCGAGCGCGGCGACCACCTCGCCGTCCGCGCCCCCGCGGCGCACCGGCACGGCCAGCGAGCACGCGCCCAGGCTCATCTCCTCGCTGGTCGTCGCGTGGTCCTCGGCGCGGACCCGCTCCAGCTGGCGGTCCAGCGTCCCGGGCTGCGTCACGGTGTAGGCGGTGACCCGGGTCAGCCCGGCCAGCACCCGCAGCCGGACGTCGGCGGGGGCGTGCGCGAGCAGCACCTTGCCGACGCCGGTCGCGTGCATCGGCAGCCGCGAGCCGACCGTGCTGACCACCGGCACCGACGCGTGACCGCCCAGCCGGTCGAGGTAGAGGACCTGGTCGCCGTCGCGCACCGCGAGGTGCACCGTGGCGCGGGTGGCGGCGTACAGGTCGTGCAGGAACGGCGAGGCCGCCTCGACCAGGTCGGTGTTGACCGGCGCGAGCAGGCCGACGTCCCACAGCCGCCGGCCGACGACGTAGCGGCCGTCCTCCTCCCGGGCCAGCGCGCCCCAGGCCACCAGCTCGCCGACCAGGCGGTGGGCCGTCGGCAGCGGCAGCCCGGCGCGCTCCGCCAGCTCGCTGAGGCCGAGCCGCCGGTGCCCGTCGTCGAAGGCGCCGACCAGCGACAGGGCGCGGGAGGTGACGCTGGGGCCGGGCGCGGCAGGCGTACGCCCGTCCCCGCCCCGTGCCTCCATCCCGCCATCATCGCCCGGCAAACCCGGTGGCGGCGAGGCCCCGGTCCTGCCTAGCCTGGCGGCCGCGGTCGAGCGACGGCCGACGAGGAGGAGGACACGTGCAGCTGCAGAACCTCGGGTTCGTCATCCTGTCCCGCGACGTCCGCGCGGCCTCGGCGTTCTACGTCGACGCGCTGGGCTTCCAGCCGCTGGTGGTCCTGGACTGGTTCGCCAGCCACCAGCACCCGTCGTTCGAGGGGGTCTACCTCGACGTCCTCGACGCCGACCACGAGGCGGCCGGCGGTCGCCTGCGCGGCCAGGAGACGACGGGCACGATGATCGCGCTGGTCGTCGCCGACGCCACGGTGGAGCGGGACCGGCTGGCCGGGCTCGGGGTGGAGGTCGTGATGGACCTGCGCGACGAGCCGTGGGGCCAGCGCCGGTTCCAGGTGCTGGCGCCGGACGACGTCGTGGTCGAGGTGGTCCAGCGGATCGAGCCCGACCCGACCTGGTCGGCCACCGGCTGAGCCGGCTGACCGGGCAGGGCTCAGGCCCGGCTCGGCACCCCGTCCGGCACCGACTCCTCCTTGAGGTGCGCCGGCACGGTGGCCAGCGCGGCCAGGGCGAGCAGGGCGGCGACCGCGAAGGCGTAGAAGCCCCACGGGTAGGCGATGCCGGCGGTGACCAGCAGACCGCCGAGCGAGGGCCCGACGATCGCGCCGACCCGGCCGACCCCGGCCGACATCCCGAGCGCGGTCCCGCGGATCGGGGCCGGGTAGAGGTGGCCGACGAAGGCGTAGACGAGCACCTGCGCGCTGAAGACGAAGATCCCGGCCAGGGTCACCGCGACGTAGACCAGCGGGGTGCTCTCCAGACGGACCGACAGCCCGGCCAGGAAGACCGCCGCCAGGCCGAACCAGACCAGCACGGTCGGCTTGTTGCCGCGGGAGTCGCTGATCCGGCCGGCCAGCAGCAGGCCGAGCACCGCGCCGACGTTGAGCACCAGCAGCAGCCCGGTGCCCTGGCTGATCGAGTAGCCGGCCTCGCCCATGATCGTGGGCAGCCAGGTGTTGAGGCCGTAGACCAGCAGCAGGCCCATGAAGGAGGCGACCCACAGGCCCAGGCTCACCCGCAAGAAGCGGCCCCGCACGACGTCGGAGCTGCGGACGCGCGCCGGGGACAGGGTGCCCGCGGGGGCCGCGCCGCGGCGGGCCAACTCGTCGAGGTAGCCCTGCGACTCGGGCAGCCTGGCCCACATCACCGGCAGCACGAGCAGCCCGGCCACGCCACCGACCACGAACATCGACTCCCAGCCGGCGGCGTCGATCAGCCACAGGCCCAGCAGTGCCGTCATCACCGCGCCGACGTGGTAGCCGGTCATCATCCGGGTCACCGCCGTGCCGCCGCGTCCGGGCTTCGCGTGCTCGCTCATGTAGGCCAGCGCGGTCGGCAGGCAGGCGCCCAGGCCGAGGCCGGCGGCGAACCGCAGCGCCGTGAACGAGGTCGTGCTGCCGGCCAGCGGGATCGCCAGGGTCAGCACCGAGAAGAGCGCGATGCACCCGATCAGCGGGAGCCGACGGCCGTACCGGTCGGCGACCGGGCCGATCGCGACGGCGCCGATCCCCACGCCGACCAGGCCCAGGGTGGAGGCGACGGTCAGCGAGGCCGCGGTGAAGCCGAGGTCGCCGGAGGCGGCCAGGACCGGGATCACCGCGCCGAGCACGACGAGGTCGAAGCCGTCGAGGGCCACGGCGGCCCAGCACAGCCAGACCGGCCAGGCCGAGCGGGTGGTGGTGGCGGTGGTGTCGGTGGTGGGATCGGGCATCGGGGTGCTCCGGTCGTCGGGGACGGGGTACGTCCGGCCACGCTGCCCGTGGCCCCGTGACGGCCGCCACAGGTGACTTCCGTCCACCGGAAGTCGGGTGTGTCGGTCGTCTCCACCACCGGGACACGATGGCGTCATGCCCGAGGTCCCGCCCGTCCGCTCCCACGTGCCCGTCGCCGTCGTCGGCGCCGGTCCCGCCGGCCTGATGCTCACCCACCTGCTCGCCCGCGCGGGCATCGCCAGCACCGCCGTCGAGCTCCGCACCCGTGCCGAGATCGAGCAGACCCACCGCGCCGGGATCCTGGAGTCCGACAGCGTGCGGATGCTCGTCGACAGCGGCGTCTCCGACCGGGTGCTGCGCGACGGCGACGAGCACCGCGGGATCGAGCTCGGCTTCGGCGGGGGCCGGCACCACCTCGACTTCGTCGACCTGGTCGGCGCCACCACCCGGCTCTACCCGCAGACCGACGTCTTCCTCGACCTCGCCGAGGCCCGGGCGCGCGACGACGGCGACGTCCGCTTCGGGGTCACCGAGGTCGAGGTCGGCGACCTGGCCGCCCGCACGCCGTCGCTGCGGTTCACCGACGCCGACGGGGTGCGCCACGAGGTCACCTGCGACTACCTCGTCGGGGCCGACGGCTCCCGGTCGGCCTGCCGGCGGGCCGTGCCGGCCGACGCGCGACGCCAGTACGTCCGCGAGTACCCCTTCGCCTGGTTCGGCATCCTCGCCGAGGCGCCGCCCAGCGCGCCCGAGCTGGTCTACCACCACAGCCCGGACGGGTTCGCGCTGGTCAGCCAGCGCACGCCGACCCTGCAGCGGATGTACTTCCAGTGCGACGCCGGCGAGGACCCCGACACCTGGTCCGACGACCGGGTCTGGGCCCGGCTGCAGGCGATCTGCGGCAGCAACGACCACGAGCTCCTCGAGGGGCCGATCACCTCGCGCACCGTGCTGCCCTTCCGGTCCTTCGTCCAGGAGCCGCTGCGCCACGGCCGCACCGTGCTGGTCGGCGACGCCGGGCACACCGTCCCGCCCACCGGCGCCAAGGGCCTCAACCTGGCCCTGGCCGACGTCCGGGTGCTCGCCGAGGAGCTGGAGCGCGCGGTCCGCGACGACGACCCCGACCACCTCGACACCTACTCCGTCCGCGCCCTGGAACGGGTCTGGAAGGTCCAGCACTTCTCCTACTGGATGACCACCATGCTGCACGCGCTGCCCGAGGCCTCCGACTTCGACCTGCGCCGCCAGCAGGGCGAGCTCGCCGCCGTCGTCGGCTCCCGCGCCGGCTCCACCTGGCTGGCCGAGGCCTACACCGGCTGGCCGACCCCGACCACGGGAGGACCCCGATGACCGAGACGACACAAGCGGAGATCAGCGCCGAGATCGAGGCCGAGGCGCAGGCGTACGCCGCCCGCCCGGCCGGCGCGCCGGCGGAGACGACGACCCGGCGCGGCTGGGGGGCGTACCGCTCCAGCGTGCTGCGCGTCCCGAGCAACGACCCCCACCCGGTCGACCCCGAGGGCGTCGAGCTGTGGGCGCCCTGCTTCGGTCAGCGCGACGTCGACCCGCTCGAGGCCGACCTGACCATCCAGGGCCGCGGCGAGCCGCTGGGGGAGCGGATCGTGGTCACCGGGCGGGTCCTCGACGGTGACGGGCGCCCGGTGCGCGGCCAGCTGGTCGAGGTCTGGCAGGCCAACGCCAGCGGGAGGTACGTCCACCAGCGCGACCAGCACCCCGCGCCGCTGGACCCGCACTTCACCGGCACCGGGCGCTGCCTGACCGACGACGACGGCACCTACCGGTTCACCACGGTCAAGCCCGGTCCGTACCCCTGGCGCAACCACCGCAACGCCTGGCGCCCGGCGCACGTGCACTTCTCGCTGTTCGGCACCGACTTCACCCAGCGCCTGGTGACCCAGATGTACTTCCCCGGCGACCCCCTGATGGGTCTCGACCCGATCGCGACCGCCGTGGTCGACCCCGCCGCCCGGGCCCGGATGGTGGCGACCTACGACCACGACCTGACCGAGCCGGAGTGGGCCACCGGCTACCGCTGGGACGTCGTGCTGACCGGCTCCCACCGCACCCCCCGCGAGGACGACCTCGCCGCCGCCCTGGGCGAGGAGGCCTGATGAGCGACCTGCCCCCCACCCCCGGCCAGACCGTGGGCCCGTTCTTCCACGACGCCCTGCCCTGGACCGGTGACGCCGCGCTGGTGCCGCCCGGGCGGGCCGACGCCGTACGCCTGCACGGCGTGGTCCGCGACGGCGCCGGCGACCCGGTGCCGGACGCGCTGGTCGAGCTGTGGCAGGCCGGGCAGGACGGCCGGGTCGTGCAGCGGCCGGGGTCGCTGCACCGCGACGGGCACACCTTCACCGGCTTCGGTCGCTGTGCGACCGACCGCGCGGGGTCGTACTCGTTCACCACGGTCCTGCCCGGGGCGCACGCCGAGGGTGCGGCCCCGTTCGTCTCCCTCACCGTCTTCGCCCGGGGGCTGCTGCACCGGCTGCTGACCCGCGCCTACCTGCCCGTGGGCCTCGGTGGCACGGCCGAGGCGCTGGCGGCCGACCCGCTGCTGGCCGGCCTCGACCCCGGGCGCCGCGCGACCCTCGTCTGCGAGGTCGACGACGACGGCGGCGGTGCGGGCGGGCAGGCGCTGCGTCGCGACCTCGTCCTGCAGGGGCCGGGGGAGACGGTCTGGCTGACCTACCCCCGCCTGCCGCACGGCGGCTGAGCCGGACCCGGCGGCGTGGGCGAGACTGACGACGTGACCGACCTGCTCGTGCCCGGCGACCACCGCGCCGACGGCGTCCTCGACGACGCCGCCGTCCTCGCGGCGATGCTGCGGGTCGAGGAGGTCTGGCTGGCCGCGCTCGTCGTGCACGACGTCGCCCCGGCGACCGCAGCCCTGCCGGCCGGGCGGCTGACCCGCCTGGTCGGCGACGGCGACCTCGCCGCCCTGGCCCGGGACGCCGACACCGACGGGAACCCGGTCATCGCCCTGGTCGCGCTGCTGCGCGCCCGGCTGGAGGACGCCGGGGAGCCCGGGGCAGCGCGCTGGCTGCACCGGGGGATGACCAGCCAGGACGTCGTCGACACCGCCCTGGTCCTGGGGGCCCGGGACGGCGTGCG
Organism: Nocardioides sp. AX2bis; assembly: GCF_902506435.1. Classification (GTDB taxonomy): domain Bacteria; phylum Actinomycetota; class Actinomycetes; order Propionibacteriales; family Nocardioidaceae; genus Nocardioides. The sequence continues at coordinate 597,839 of NZ_LR733215.1, forward strand.
CCGGGTGCGCGCCGACCTGGCCACCCAGGCCGCCCGGCTCGCGCAGGTCGTCGCCGAGCACCGCGACACGCCGGCCGCCGGGCGGACCCTGACGCAGCTCGCCGTCCCCACCACCGTCGGGCTGCGGGCCGCCGGGTGGCTGGCCGGCCTGCTCGACGCCGACGACGACCTCGCCGCGCTCGAGACCGACGGCTGGCCGGTCCAGGTCGGCGGTGCCGGTGGCACCCTCGCGGCCCTGGTCTCGCTGGCCGGCGCCGACCGGGCCCGCGCGGTCGTCGCCACCGTCGCCGAGCAGCTCGGCCTGCGTGCCGTCCCGCCCTGGCACACCCGCCGTCGCCCGCTGACCCGGGTCGGCGACGCCCTGACCACCACCACGGACGCGTGGGGCCACCTCGCCGCCGACGTCCTCGCGCTCGGCCGGCCCGAGGTCGGCGAGCTCGCCGAGGGCGCCGGAGGCGGGTCGTCGACCATGCCGGGCAAGGTCAACCCCGTCCGCGCGGTGCTCCTGCGCCGCGCCGCCCTGGCCGGCCCCGCCCACCTCGCCACGCTGCACCTCGCCGCGGCCGGCCAGGTCGAGGAGCGGGCCGACGGCGCCTGGCACGCCGAATGGCCCGCGCTGCGCGCCCTGGTCCGCGGCGCCGTGACGGCCGGCGGGCACGCCACCGACCTGCTGAGCGGTCTCGTCGTGCACGCCGACGTCGCCACCGCCCGCGCCCGGCAGGCCGCCGAGGTGCTCACCGCGGAGCAGCGCTCGATGGCCGCGCTGGCCGGGTCGGCACCCGGCGCGGCGACCGCGGTCGCCGACCCCGCGTCGTACCTCGGCCTGGCCGGCGACCTCGTCGACGCCGTCCTCGCCCGCGCCACCGCCCACCAAGCGGCCCACCAGGCAGCCCACCCGACCCGTACGTCCCCGACCCCGGAGGTCCCATGACCATCGCCGTCCGATTCGGCCGCGGCACCTCGGCCGACAAGCCGCTGCTCGTGCTCGGCCCTTCGCTGGGCACCTCGGCGACCACGCTGTGGTCGGCGGCCGCCGACCGGCTGGCCGAGCACTTCCACATCCTGGCGTGGGAGCTGCCGGGCCACGGCCTGGACCGCGCGGTGCCCGACGGGCCGGTGAGCATCGCCGACCTGGCCGCCGGCGTGCTCGAGCTGGTCGACGAGGTCGGCGAGCGCCGCTTCCACTACGCCGGTGACTCGGTCGGCGGCGCGGTCGGCCTGCAGCTGCTGCTCGACGCCCCCGACCGCGTGGCCTCCGCGGTGCTGCTGTGCACCGGTGCGGTGATCGGCAGCGAGCAGGTCTGGACCGACCGGGTCGCGGCCGTGCGCTCCGGCGGCACCGCCGGACTGGTCGAGGCCTCCGCCGGGCGCTGGTTCGGCCCCGGGTTCGTCGGACGCGAGCCGGACCGGGCCGGCGCTCTCCTGCACGCCCTGTCCGGCGCGGCCGACGAGGGGTACGCCGCGGTGTGCGGCGCCCTGGCCGCCTTCGACGTCCGTGACCGGCTCGGCGAGATCGGCGCCCCGGTGCTGGCCGTGGCCGGCGCGGAGGACGCCGTGACCCCCGTCGACGGGCTCCGCGAGATCGCCGACGGGGTCCGCGACGGGCGCCTCGAGGTGCTCGACGGCGTGGCCCACCTCGCCCCGGCTGAGGCGCCGGTGCAGGTGGCGGCGCTGGTGCTCGAGCACGCCCTGGGCATCCGGCCCGACCCGGGGCCCCAGCAGCCGGCGGCGGTGCCGGACGCGCCGGCGGCGGGCCCGTCGTACGACGCCGGGATGGCGGTGCGGCGCGAGGTGCTCGGCGACGCCCACGTCGACCGGGCGACCGCGGCCACGACCGCCTTCACCGCCGACTTCCAGCAGTTCGTCACCGAGCACGCCTGGGGCTCGGTGTGGACGCGCGAGGGCCTCGACCGCCGGAGCCGCTCGATGATCACGATCACCGCGATGGTCGCGCTGGGCCACCAGGAGGAGCTGGCGATGCACGTGCGCGCCGCGCGCACGAACGGGCTGAGCGTGGAGGAGATCCGCGAGGTCATCCTGCACAGCGCGGTCTACTGCGGGGTCCCCGCGGCGAACACGGCCTTCCGGGTCGCCCAGGAGGTCCTGATCGCCCTGGGCGACGTCGAGCCGCCCGCCTGAGAGCCGGACTGGACGGGCAGGCTTCGCGGCGGGGGAGGCCGCGCGTCAGCGCAGCGCCATCGACCCCGAGACCGGGGAGTCGAAGTCCAGCGCCTGGTGCTCGGCGAGGCGCTCGTCGATCTTCGCGGCGACGTCGGCGGGCCAGGGTGCGGTGCGGCGGGTCTCCATCGAGACGTGGAGGAAGATCTCCTCCATCACGTAGCTCAGCCGCTCGTGGGTGTCGTCGAGCAGGTAGACCAGCACGTGCACGGCGCGCTCGGAGCGGCCGACCAGGCGCACCCGCACCGAGATCTTGTCGCCGGTGCGCAGCTCGTCGAGGTAGCTCATGTGGTGCTCGGCGGTGAAGACGCCGGAGCCGGCGACCGTCGGCCACTTCTGCGGGATCCCGCACTCCACGAGCGACTCGTCGAGGCCCTCGCTGGAGATGCCGACGTAGTGCCGGATGTTCAGGTGGCCGTTGACGTCCTCGAAGGCCGCCGGGACGGAGCGGGCGGCGTACACCGGCAGGGCGGCGAGCTCGGCGTAGCTCGGCTGGGACGTGGCAGCGGTCGAGGAGGTCACGGTGCGGATCCTAGGTGGTCGACGTCACCTGGGCGTCCCCAGGTCTGATCTGAGACACGGGTCACGTGCCATCCGGTAAGGTCGTAGGTCCCAGTCGAGCCCCGGAGGCCCCCATGACCGTCGTCCTCTGCATCGCCGCGTTCCTGGCCGTGATCTTCCTGATCGACCTCGTGCTGGACCGCCGTCTCGCGGCCCGGATCAAGCGCGGCGGACGCGGCGAGGTCGGCTCGGCCCCGTTCAACGCGGCCGCGGCGGAGCACGGCATCGAGCGCGGCGCCCAGCAGGGCCGCGACGCGACGTGGGGGGTCTGAGATGAGCCCGGGGCTCCTGCTCGGGATCGGCGTCGTCGTCCTGGTCGTGGTGGGCTACCTCGTCCACGACTGGCGCTCGGACCGCCGGCTGCGCGCCGAGCTGGCCGAGGGCCGTACGCCGCCGCGGGGCGTGGCCGGCGAGCACGCGGCCGACGTCCACGCCTACGACGCCATGCCGAGACCTGACGACGGCCGGAGCGGTCCGGGCTTCTAGCCCCACCGCGTCCGGCCGCCGCCCGGTCGTCGTCGGGTCAGCGGACCTCGACCAGCGTGTCCTCGCGGGTGCCCGGGTCCTGGGGGCGCGTGGCGTCGAGGTGCGCCGGGAGCTTCTCGCCCTCGACGTCGACGTCCGGCAGGACCCGGTCCAGCCAGGCCGGCAGCCACCAGGCCTTGTCGCCGAGCACGTACATCAGCGCGGGTATCAGCGCCATCCGCACCACGAAGGCGTCGAAGACGACCGCCACGGCGAGCGCGAAGCCCATCGACTTGATGATCGGGTCGTCGATCAGGACGAAGGCGGCGAACACCGAGGTCATGATCACCGCGGCCGCGGCGACCACACGGGCGGAGTTGCGGAACCCGTCGACGACGGCCTCCCGCGCGTCCGCGCCGTGCACGTACGCCTCCCGGATCCGGGTGACCAGGAAGACCTGGTAGTCCATCGCCAGCCCGAAGACCACGCCGATCAGCAGGATCGGCAGGAAGCTGACGATGGGCTGGCCCTCGACGAGGCCGAAGGCGCCCTCCTGGAAGACCGCGACCGTGGCGCCGATGGTGGCCAGCACCGAGAGCAGGAAGCCCAGGGTGGCGGTCAGCGGCACGAGCACCGAGCGGAAGACCACCATCAGCAGCAGGAACGCCAGCCCGACGACCACCGCGAGGTAGATCGGCAGCGCCCCGTTGAGCCGGTCGGAGACGTCGGTCGTGATGGCGGTCAGGCCGGTGATGCCGAGGTCGGTGCCGGTGGCCTGCTCGGTGTCGCCCTCGGTGTCGCGCAGCTCCTGGAGCAGGTCCCGGGTCGCGGGCTCGTCGGGGCCGGCCTCCGGCGTGATGAGCACCTGCGCGCCGTCGCCGGCCTCGCTGGTGCCGGCGACCTGGGCGTTGACGACGCCGTCCTGGGTCGCGGCCCACTCGGTGACGGCGCCGAAGGCGGCGCCGCGCTCCTCGGCGGGCACGTCGCGGGCGTCCACGACGACCAGCAGGGGGGCCTCGCGGCCGGGACCGAACGCCTGGGTGACCAGGTCGGAGGCGCGGCGCTGGGTGGTGTCGGAGGAGGCGGTGCTGTCGGTGGGGAAGGCCAGGAAGAGGTCCTTCATCGGGATCGCGACCGCGCCGAGCGCGACCACGACGAGCAGGGCCACGGCCACCGGGCGCTTGCCGACCACGCGCGCCCAGCGCACGCCGTTGTTGAGCACGGCGCCGTCGGCCTCGCGGGTCGGGCGGTGGCGGCGCACGACGCCGCCGAAGGCCTTGCCGCCGACCATGCCGAGTAGGGCGGGCAGCAGGGTGAGTGCGACCAGCACGGCCACGAGCACGGTCGCGGCGGCGGCCAGGCCCATCGCGGAGAGGAAGGGGATGCCGACCACGGTGAGGGCGGCCAGGGCGATCAGCACGGTCAGCCCGGCGAAGACCACCGCGGACCCGGCGGTGCCGACCGCCTTGCCCACGGCCTCCGCGCGGTCGTCGGTCCGGGTCAGCTCGGAGCGGTAGCGGGCCAGGATGAACAGGGCGTAGTCGATGCCGACCGCGAGCCCGATCATCGAGGCCAGGGTCGGGGTGGTCGACCCGACGGTGTCGGTCAGGCCGGTGGCGGCGGTGATCCCGGCGATGCCGATGCCCACGCCGACCAGGGCGGTCAGGATCGGCAGGCCGGCCGCGACCAGCGAGCCGAAGGTCAGCACGAGGACGCCCAGCGCGACGGCGATGCCGAGCGCCTCCGAGGAGGCGCCGGGCGGCTCGAAGCTGGTCATGCCCTGGCCGTTGGCCTCGGCGGTCAGACCCGCGTCGCGGGCGTCGGCCAGGGCGGCCTGCACCTCGTCCTGGCTGGCCGGCTCGACGTCGGTCACGGTGTCGACGTCGAAGGCGAAGGAGATGACCCCGACGCGGCCGTCCTCGCTCAGGGTGGCGATCGTGTCGGCGTTGGCCTCGGCCGCCGCGCGCGGGGTGCCGGCCTCGACCTGCTGGGCCACGATGCCCTGGCGCTGCTCGGGCCAGGCCACCGACGGGTCGGCGAGGGGCGCGTCGTCGGCCACCTGGTCGACGGCCAGCAGGTCGCCGATCAGCGTCCGGACGGCCGCCTGGTTGGCGGGGTCGGCGAGCTGCTCGCCCTCGGGCGCCGCCACGACCACGTTGACGGTCGCCTGGTCGAAGGCGTCCTGGCTGGACGGGAACAGCTCCTGCTGCAGGTCGGCGGCCTGCTCGGAGGGGATGCCGGGGATCGTGAACTCGTCGGTGGTGGGCTGCGACAGCGTGAACGCGGCCGCGCCGACGGCGACGACGGCGACGAGCCAGACGGCCAGGAAGGCCTTCCAGCGCCGGAACGCCGTCCGGCCGAGGCGGTAGAGCAGGGTGGCCATGGGGTTCTCCTGGGGGTGCGGGCGTACGTGGCGGGGTCGGGGTGGTGCGGCGGTGACCGGGGAGCCGGTCAGCGGAAGACGGCGCGGACGTCGCGCACGACGTCGGCGAACGTGTCGGCGAAGGCCCGCGGGTCGGCGTCGGGCTGCTCGAGCACGCGGGCCAGGGCCAGGTCGTGCGCGACGACGAGCACGCGCACGAGCAGGGTCGCCCGGTCGCGCCCGAAGTCGGCACCCTCGCGCTCGAGGAGCAGCCCGGCGAGCTCCGAGGCCAGCTGGTCGAATCGCTCGTGGGCGGCCACGAGCAGGCGCGGCTCGCTCAGCATCACCCGGCGGCCCCGCTCGAGCTCGTCCAGGCTGAGGCCCGGGGCGTCGACGAGCGGGCGGGCCGCGACCAGCAGGTCCTCGACGAGGTCCCCGCCGGGTCCCCCGGCGCAGAACTCGTCCACGTCGGGGCCCGCGACGTCGGGCAGCGGGCCGAGCACCGCGTCGACCTTGCTCGGGAAGTAGTTGAACAGGGTGCGGCGGGACACCCCGACCGCGGCGGCGAGGTCGTCGAGGGTGAAGCCGTCCAGGCCGCGGTCCTCGGTCAGTGCCTGCGCCGTCGCGGTGATCCGGTGCGCGGTCTCCCACCGGCGGAGGTCGCGCAGGGACACCCGCCCGGTCGGGGCGGAGGTTGCACTCTCGGTCATGAAGTGCAGTTTTGCACTCTGGTCCTAGAAGTGCACCATCCGTCGGGTGGGGCGTCGGTCACACGTGGCTGATCTCCCCGGAACCGCGGGCGTCCAGGCCCCGGGCGATCACCATCCGCTGGATCTGGTTGGTGCCCTCGAAGATCTGCATCACCTTGGCCTCGCGCATGTAGCGCTCGACCGGGAAGTCGCGGGTGTAGCCGGCCCCGCCGAGGACCTGCACGGCGTCCGTGGTCACCTTCATCGCCTGGTCGGTGGCGACCAGCTTGGCCACCGACGCGGCGCGGGAGAACGGTCGACCGAGGTCGCGCAGCCGCGCGGCGGCCAGCGTCGTGGCGCGGGCCGACTGCACGGCGGCCTCCATGTCGGCCAGCACGAAGCCGAGCCCCTGGTGGTCGATGATCCGGCGGCCGAAGGTCTCCCGCTCCCGGGCGTAGGCCAGCGCGTGGTCCAGCGCGCCCTGGGCCAGGCCGGTGGCCACCGCGGCGATGCCGAGGCGGCCGGAGTCGAGGCCGGCCAGCGCGATCTTGAGCCCGTCGCCCTCCTCGCCCAGCCGCCGCTCGACCGGCACGCGCACCCCGTCGAAGCGCATGGTGGCCGTGGCGGAGCCGGTCAGCCCCATCTTGCGCTCGGGCGGGTCGGCCAGGAGCCCCTCGCTGTCGGCCGGCACCAGGAAGCAGGAGATCCCGTTGCGGTCGTCCGCGGTCCGGGCCATCACCTTGTAGAAGTCCGCGTGCCCGCCGTGCGTGGTCCAGGCCTTCGCCCCGTCCAGGACGTAGTGGTCGCCGTCGCGGCGCGCGGTCGTGCGCATCGCCGCGGGGTCCGAGCCGGCGTGCGCCTCGGACAGGCAGTACGCCCCCAGCTGCTCGCCGCCGAGCATGTCGGGCAGCCACGCCTTCTGCTCCTCGGTGCCGCGCGTGAACAGTCCGAAGCAGGACAGGGCGTGCACCGAGACGCCGACGCCGACCGAGGCCCACACGGCCGCGAGCTCCTCGAGCACCTGGAGGTAGACCTCGTACGACACCCCGCCCCCGCCGACCTCCTCCGGGTACGGCAGCCCCAGCACGCCGGCGCGACCGAGCAGCCGGAACACCTCCCGGGGGAAGTCCTCCTCGGCCTCGGCCCGGGCCACGGCCGGGGCGAGCTCGGTGGTGGCGAGGTGGCGGACCAGGCGGAGCAGGTCCGCGGTCTCCTCGGTGGGCAGCACGCGGTCGGCGGGCACGGGTCCTCCAGGGGGCGTTCAGGGCCAGGTCGAGTACCACAGTACGCGGCTGGGTACTGCTAGCGTCGATCCATGACCTCGGAGGCCCAGCCCCGGACGCGTCGCACGCGCGAGGCCCTGCTCGACGAGCTGGTCGGGGTCGTCCTCGCCGAGGGGTTCGCCCACCTCGGGGTCGCCGACCTGGCCGCCCGCCTGCACTGCTCGCGCTCGACGCTCTACGCCGTGGCGCCGAGCAAGGAGCAGCTGCTGCTGGCGGCCGTGCGCCACTTCTTCCGTCGGGCGACCGAGCGGATCGAGCCGGCGGTGCAGGGCGAGCCCGACCCCGGTCGCCGGCTCGGCGCCTACCTCGCCGCCGTCGCGCGCGAGCTGGCCCCGGCGGGCGCCGCCTTCCGCGCCGACCTGGCGGGCCACCCGCCGGCCGCGGAGGTCTACCGCGCCAACACCGAGCGCGCGGCCCGCCGGGTCCAGGAGCTGGTCGACGACGGCGTCCGGGCCGGTCGGATGCGCCCCGTCGACGCCCGCTTCGTCGGCGCGGCGGTGGCCGAGGTGATGACGGGCATCCAGCGCGGCGTGCTGCTCGAGCGGACCGGGCTGGCCGACGCGGAGGCGTACCTGGCGCTCGCCGACCTCGTCACCCGCGGGGTCGGCGTCCCGGCGTCCACGACGCCCGCTGACCGGCCGCTCCTGCCCCGGACGTGACGGACGCCGCGGACCCCGAGGGGTGCGCGGCGTCCGGCTCCGGGGGCGGAGGGGTCAGGAGGCGACGGCCGACAGCGTGGTGCCGGTGCTCGCGGGCACCGGCGTGGCGGCGGTGGTCTCCTCGACCTCGTCGGTGTCGAGGTCCTCGGGCAGCGCGCCACCCAGGCCGTTGGTCATGCCCCAGGCGACGGCCTGGGCGCGACGCTCGACGTCGATCTTGCGGTAGGCCTGGCGGATGTAGGTCTTGATCGAGTTGATGCTCAGCGTGAGCTGCTCGCCGATCTCGGCGTTGGTCAGGCCGTTGGTGATCAGCACCAGGATCTCGTGCTCGCGGCGGGTCAGTCGCAGGCCCGAGGGGGTCTGCGGGTGCACCGGGGTCGCCGGGCGCATCGGGCGCACCTCCTCGACCTCGGCGGCGGCCTGGGCCTCGGCCTCGGCGCGGGCGGCGACCTCGTCCTCGCCCGGGGTGGTCTCGAGCTCGCCACGACCGCTGACGAGGTCCTCGAGGGCGCGGACCAGCTGCGAGGCGGTCAGTCGCTTGGAGAGGTAGGGGCGCGCGGTGGCCGTGGGCAGCTGGTCGGCGGGCGCCCAGCTCCACACCACCGAGGTGGCGTCGCCGGCGCGCTGCAGGTCGCGCAGGACGGCCTCACCGAAGTGGGACTGGCCCATCGGCTCGTACAGGACGACGTCGACGTCCTTGGCCCGGGCGAGGCCGGACCGGAGGTCGAGGAGCTCCACGCGCTCGGCGTACGGGGCGAGCATGCACTCGAGACCCGTCACCGACAGGTCGTGGTCGTCGACGAGCGCGATGGTGATCTGCGGGGTGGTGGAAGGCATGGGGGAACTCCTAGAAGGCCGTGTCGGAGGATGCGTCGAGCAAGGGACGTGCCTCGCGGAGCGAGGCGCGGTTGGCCGGTGGCAGGGCCGGCAGGAGCTCGTCGAGGACGGCCTCGACGAGGGCGTGCAGCAGGTGGGGGCGCAGCCGGGTCCGGGTCGCCTCGGCGAGGAGGACGGCCAGGTCGCGGCGGAGCTCGCTGGTCTCGCGGGCGTCGAGGTCCGTGAGCGGCAGCGAGAGGCGGGCGAGGTGGGCGAAGTAGACCAGGCCGTTCCGCACGCTCGTGGCGTCGGTCCGCCGGGTGTCCGCGCTGCCCGGGGAGTCGTCCCCGGAGGCGGCCCCGGTGGGGACGGAGTGGAGTGCGGCGGACATGGTGTCCGTCCTCTCGATCGGTGCGGACGCCCGGTCGAGCGCCTCGACCCCCCCGTTCTCCCTCAGTGCGAGTTTCAATCAGTTCGAGCCGAAAAACTTTCTACAAAGGTTGTACAGGTCGCTCCGGGGCGGTCGGGCGGACCGTCGCGGGCCCTCGTTGCGGGACCAGCTGCTGGGCACCGGCGACCGGGTCGCCGGACAGGTGGGTCGCTCCCCAGGCCTCGGCCAGGGCTGCGTCCGCGCCGGCGCCGGCGAGTGCCAGCGGCCACCGCCGACGCAGCTCACGGAGCGCCTCGTCGTCGATGTTGAAGGCCGCGCGGCGGGTCGCGGCCAGCACGACGAGGTCGGGGTCGACGATCTCGGCGGCGGCGAGCAGCGAGCGGGTCGGCGTCTGGGTGCCGAGGAAGCGGGTGCGCCAGCCCGCGCGCTGGAGGATGACCTCGAACGCCTTGAGCGCGAGGTCGTGCGCCTCGCCCGGCGGGCAGGCCAGCAGGACCAGCGGCCCGGTGCTGGGGGCGCCGCCGACGGTCAGGGCGGCGAGGCGCGACCGGACGACCTCGGTGGCGAAGTGCTCGTCGGCGACGTCGTAGTCACCGGTCGACCAGCCGAGCCCGACGTCGTGCATGAAGGGCAGCAGGACGTCGCGGATGGCGGCCTCCACCGAGACCGTGCGGAGGACCCGGTCGATGGTGTCGTGCATGGCCGACACGTCGTACCCGACCATCGCCGCCTTGAGCTCCTCGCGCGCCACGGCGTCGTCGTCCGTCCCGGTGCCGGCCCCGACCGCGTCGTGGGTCCCGGGCGCGAGCGACGACCGCTCGGCGCTCAGCACCTCGGCCGCGGCGCGGGCTGCCGGGACCCCGCGCTGGCGCGCCGCGACCATCGCGCGGATCCGCCGCTCGTCCTCCGGGCCGTAGAGGCGGTAGCCCGACGGGGTGCGGACCGGGCTCAGCAGGCCGTAGCGCAGCTCCCAGGCCCGCAGCAGGGTCTCGGTGACCCCGACCCGTCCGGCCAGCACCCCGATCCGCCACCGCTCGCCCGGTCCGGCCGCGCCGTCCTCCGCGTCGTCGGGCACGGGATCCTGACCTTCCACGAACGTTGGACTGGAGGACCGGATGCTAGCGCAGCGGCCCCCCGCCCGGCAGACCCGCTCAGCCGACGTCGCCGATGGTGGCGCGCAGGTGCGTGAGCATCTTCTGGAGCAGCCGCGACACCTGGACCTGGGTCATCCCCAGCCGCTCGGCGATCTCGCGCTGCGACATCTCGTCGACGAACCGCCAGGCCAGGATCTGGCGCTCGCGCTCGTCCATCGTGGCCACCAGCGGGGCGAGCATGGCCCTGGCCTCGGCGGCCTCGGCGGCGTGGTCGCCCACGTCCACCACGTCGATGCTGCCGCCGGCGCCGGTGGGCTTGTCGAGGGACAGCAGCGCGAAGCCGTCCCGGGCGACCAGGGCCTCGCGGACGACCTCGACCGACTCCTCGACCTCCGCGGCGAGGCGCTCGAGCGCCTCGGCGTCGTAGCGGTCGCGCTGGTCGCTGCTGCGCAGGATCCGGGAGTGCGCCCGCTGCACCTCGCGCGGCGGGCGGATGCTCCAGCCCTGGTCGCGGAAGTGGCGGCGGATCTCACCGGTGAGGTTGGGGACCACGAAGGTCAGCAGGTCCTCGCCCCGGTCGGGGTCGTAGGTGGCCACGGAACGGACCAGGGCCAGGTAGGCGACCTGGGTGAGGTCCTCCAGGGGGATGCCGCGCTGGGCGTAGCGTCGGGCGACGGCCTCGGCGACCTGCATGTTCAGCTCGACGACGGCGTCGAGGAGGCGGTCGCGCTCCGCCGGGTCGCCGGTGCCGGCCGCCGTGGCGGCGGCGGCGAGCAGCTCGGTGGTGCGTGCCGAGCGCTCCGCCGCGGGGATGCGTCTGGCACGGCGCTGGTGGGTGAGATCGATGGGCTCCACGGTTCCGGCCTCTCCGTCGAGCACCGGTCGGTGCGAGACCTTGTTGAACCTTGTTGAATCCTGCTTCCACAAGGTTCCACAGACTTCCCGTGTAAGCCAGCCACAGCGCACTTTCCACCCCTCGGGGTGAGAGCACGCCCGCGGTTCGTCGGGGAAGCCGACCGGGCGGACCTGCCCGACCGCTACCCTTCGGCCATGCCGACGAGCCCCCAGGGCGTGGGTTCCACCGCCTTCGAGTCGGTCCTGCTCGGTCCCGCCGACCAGTCGCCGCGCCGGCTGCGCTGGCGCGTGCAGGTCCTGCTCACCTCGATGCTGGTCACCACGCACATGATCGGTGCCGCCGTCGTGGTCGTGCTGTCGGTGCTCGTGCTGCCCTCCACACCGCTCTCCGACGCCAGCCTCGTGGGCCTGGCGATCGCCGTGCCGGTCTACGTCGTCGTGGCCGTCGTGGTCGGCGGCACGGCCGCGACCGTGCGCGGGCTCCGTGCGCTGCGCTGGGCCAGCGAGGGGCGCTCGCCCTCGGAGCAGGAGCGGCGTACGGCGCTGCGGCTGCCCTGGCAGCTGACCCTCGTGCAGGCCGCGATGTGGGCCGGGGCGCTCGGGGTGTTCTCGCTCCTCAGCCTCGTCCTGCAGCCCGAGCGGGCGCTGACCACTGCGCTGACCATCGCGATCGCGGGCCTCGTCGTGAGCGCCGTGGCGTTCCTGCTCAGCGAGTTCGGGCTGCGGCCGATCGCGGCGCAGGCGCTGACCGGCGAGCTGCTCCAGGACGGCCGGGGCCTGGTCGGCGTGCGTCGGCGGATGGTCGTCTTCTGGTTGATCGGCACCGCCGCGCCGCTGATGGGGGTGTTCCTCGCTGCGACCATCTTCCTGGCCGACGGGGCGCTGGGTGGCGAGGACCTGACGCCGACCAGGTTCGCCTGGATCGTGCTCGCGCTGGCCGGGGTGGTGCTCCTTGTCGGGCTGCTGGTCACCCTGCTCACGACCAGGGCGGTGGTCGGCCCGATCACCTCGGTCCGGCAGGCCCTGCTGCGCGTCGGCGAGGGGGACCTCGAGACCGAGATCACGGTCTACGACGGCACCGAGCTCGGCCTGCTCCAGGCCGGTTTCAACCAGATGGTCCGCGGGCTGCGCGAGCGCGAGCAGCTGCGGGACGTGTTCGGGCGCCACGTCGGGCGCGAGGTCGCGGACGCCGCCGCTGCCGGGTCGGTCGAGCTGGGCGGCCAGTCCCGCGAGGTCACGGTCCTCTTCGTCGACCTGGTCGGGTCGACCTCGTTCGCGACCGAGCGGGACGCCGACGAGGTCGTCGGCACGCTCAACCGCTTCTTCGCCGTCGTGGTCGAGGAGGTCGGTCGCGAGGGGGGACTGGTCAACAAGTTCATGGGGGACGCCGTCCTGGCGGTGTTCGGGGCACCGGTCGACCACGAGGACCACCCCGGCGCGGGGCTGCGCGCCGGTCGGCGGATCGCGGCGCGGCTGGCCGAGGAGGTCGGCGAGATCCGCGCCGGGATCGGGATCGCGACGGGCACGGCCTTCGCCGGCAACGTGGGGGACGAGCAGCGCTACGAGTACACCGTGATCGGCGACTCGGTGAACTCCGCCGCCCGGCTGTGCGACCTCGCCAAGGCCCCGCCGGCGGAGGCCGTGGACGCGGTGGGGTCGTCGTTGCTGCTCGCCGCGATGAGCACGGTGGAGGCCGCCGGGGGCGACGAGGGCGAGCGCTGGCGCGGTGCCGGTTCCACGGTGCTCCGGGGGCGCAGCGAGGAGACCGCGCTGGCCGCGGTGTCGGCCCCGGTCAGCGCGGACCGGTGACGAGCCGGCCGAGGCCGTCCAGCAGCCGGTCGACGTCGTCGTCGTCGGTGTAGGGCGAGATCCCGACCCGGAGGCCGCCGGTGTCGCCCAGCCCCAGGTGGCGCGAGGCGTGCACCGCGTAGAAGTGACTGGCGGGGGCGTTCACCCCGAGCCCGGCCAGGAACCGGTACGCGTCGACCGCCTCCACGCCCGGCACGTCCTCGAAGGTGAGCAGCAGCGTCGGCGTACGGCGTCGCGCCCGCGACCGGACGGTGACGCCGAGGTCGGTGGCGCCCTGCTCGACCCGGTCCCGCAGCCGGGCCTCGTGCGTCTCCACCGCTGCCAACGAGCGCTCCAGGCGGGTGCGCCGCGGGTCGGTCGCCGCGGCGGCGGAGGCGCCGACCACGTCGGCCAGGCCGGCGAGGAAGTCGACCGCGGCGCTCAGCCCGGCGAGCAGCTCGTACGGCAGCGTCCCGGCCTCGAACCGCTCCGGCACCCGGTCCGGGGACGGCTCCAGCTTGGCCGGGTGGAGGGTCTCGAGGAGCGCGGGGTCCCCGTGCAGGACGCCGCAGTGCGGGCCGAGCACCTTGTAGGGCGACCACGAGTAGAGGTCGGCGCCGATCGCGGCGAGGTCGACGTGGTGGTGGGCGGTGAGGTGGACGCCGTCGACGTGCACCAGCGCGCCCACCTCGTGGGCGGCCCGGGTGATCGCGGTGACGTCGGGGCGGGTGCCGAGCAGGTTGGAGGCGCCGGTGACCGCGACCAGGCGGGTGCGCGGACCCAGCAGCGCGGTCACCGCGGCCGGGTCGAGCTCGCCGGTGGCCGGGTCGAAGTCGGCCCAGCGCACGGTCGCGCCGACGGCGGCGGCGGCGGAGGTCCACGGTGCGACGTTGGCGTCGTGGTCCAGGCGAGTCACGACCACCTCGTCCCCGGGTCCCCAGCCGGCGGCCAGGGTGCGGGCGAGGTCGAAGGTCAGCGCGGTCATGCTGCGACCGACGACGACGCCCGTGGGGTCGCCGCCCACCAGGTCGGCGGCTGCCTGCCGGGCGGCCACGACCACGGCGTCCGCACGGCGCTCCGAGGCGGTCGTGCCGCCCCGGTTCGACAGGCCGGCGACGAGGGCCCCGGCGACGGCCTCGGCGACCGCGGTCGGTGTCTGCGACCCCCCGGGGCCGTCGAAGTAGGCGGTGCCGTCGGCCAGGGCCGGGAAGTGCGCCCGCAGCGCGGCGACGTCGTAGGCGGCGGCGCTCACCGCAGGACCTCGCGCACGGCGGTGACGAACCCGTCGACGTCGGCGACCGTCAGGGTCGCGCCCGGGTGCCGCAGCCGGCCGGTCGGCTCGATCCCGCGGACCGGCTCGTGGAAGGAGACGCAGGCGCCGCGGTCGCCGTTCGTGGCGAAGCTGATCCCGCGGTCGCTGAAGGACAGGTGCGGGGGACCGGCGGTCTTCAGCAGGGCGTACCCGCCGGAGACCTCGACGCCGGCCAGGTTGGCGACGGGGGTCCGCAACCGCCAGGGCCCGAACCGCACCCGCAGCTCGTCGTCCAGCTCCACGCCGGTGGTCGCGGCGGTGACGCCGAAGGGCAGGCCCAGGACCCGGTAGCGCGGGTCGAGGCGGAAGGCGAAGTGCTGCGTCATCCGGGCAACCTACGCGCGGCACCCGGGTCGCGGTCTCGCCCGGGAGGGCGGCGGGCCCGCCCCGACCGCACGCCACACCTGCACCGATCCTGGTTCACCCTTCAGGATGGGGCGCGACGGCGGGCGCTGCCGATTCGATCGGGCGTCGGACGGCGCATCCCCGGGCGACGGCCGAGCCCGTGACCGCGAAGGAGCACCCGTGACCCCCCACGCCGACGACGGCCGGGCGCCCCGGCGGGTGCCGCCGGGGTCCGCGCGGGCGGTACGGCTGGCGGTCGTCGACGACTACGAGATCGTGCGCGCCGGGGTCTCGGCGATGCTCGAGCCGTACGCCGGTCGGGTGCGCGTGGTCGAGCTGACCACCTCGGAGCCCGACCAGGAGGACGTCGACGTCGTCCTCTACGACACCGACACCCAGACGTCGGGCACCCGGGTCAGCCTCGAGGTGCTGCTCGGTCGGAGGTCGGTGGGCGCCGGGCGGGCGCCGGGGCAGCGCCCGCCGCGCGTGGTGGTCTTCAGCTGGAACGTCGAGGCGGCCCGGGTCGACACCGCGCTGCGGCGCGGGGCGGCGGGCTACCTCAGCAAGGGCCTCACCGCGGTGGACCTGGTCACCGCGGTCGAGCAGGTCCACGCCGGCGAGCGGGTCCGCCCCGAGGCCGAGGGCGACGACGACGAGCCCGCCGGCGGGTGGCGTGGCCAGGGCGAGGGGCTGAGCGTGCGGGAGGCCGCCACGATCGCGCTGATCACCCAGGGGCTGTCCAACCAGGAGATCGCCGACCGCTCGTTCCTGTCCATCAACTCGGTCAAGACCTACATCCGCAGCGCCTACCGCAAGATCGGTGTGTCGCGTCGCTCGCAGGCGGTGCTCTGGGGCCTGCAGCACGGGTTCGACGCGCCCGACCGGGCGGTGCCGGGGGCAGGGCAGGCCGGGCAGGCGGGGGCCGACCTGACCCGGCGACCCCCGGCGTCCCGTTCGGCGTCGCGCCCGCCGTCCCGGTCGGCTCCGCCCGCCGCGGAGGCGTAGGGGCCGGTGCGCGTCAGCGCCGGGAGGCCCCCCAGGACGTGCCGGCCGGTCCTGGTGAGGTGCCGACCGGTCGGGCATACTGGGAGGTGCCGGCGGTCACGCCCGGGTTCCCGACTCACGCAGACGGGGCCCGAGCCTGGCTGCCGGTGCTGCGTCCGCAGACCCCTCTGGGTGGCCGAGGCGCTCTCGCGCTGCTGGCAGGCTGGTCGGGTGAGCCCCACCGAGAAGCTTCCCCCGCACGTCATGGTCCTCTTCGGCGCGACCGGAGACCTCGCCCGCCGCAAGCTCTTCCCGGGCCTCTACAAGCTCGCCCGCGCCGGCCGGCTGCCGGCCGACTACCAGGTGATCGGCAGCGGACGGCACAGCCCGGGCTCCGACGACGAGTTCCGCGACCAGGTCCGCGAGGGGCTGGCCGAGACCGTCGGCGACCTCGACGACGACCTCGTCGCCGAGCTGGTCGGGCGGGTGTCCTTCCAGACCTCGAACGCCGACGACGGTGCCGACCTCGCCGAGGCCGTCCGGACCGCCGAGCAGTCCCTGGTGGGTGGCGACGACGTCTCCGACGTCCGCCGGCTGGTGTACCTCTCGGTGCCGCCGTCGGCGATGCAGGACATGATCCACATGCTCGGCCGGGAGGGCATCGCCGAGCGGGCCCGCCTGGTGATCGAGAAGCCGTTCGGCCTCGACCTGCAGTCCTCCCGCGAGCTCGACTCCGCCCTCAAGGACGTCGTCGACGAGGACCAGGTCTTCCGCATCGACCACTTCCTGGGCAAGGAGGCGGTGCAGAACATCCTGGCGCTGCGCTTCGCCAACGGTCTCTTCGAGCCGGCCTGGGACGCCGAGCACCTCACGTCGGTGCAGATCGACGTGCCCGAGGACCTCGGGCTGGAGGGCCGCGGCAGCTTCTACGAGTCCACCGGCTGCCTGCGCGACATGGTCTCCACCCACCTCTCCCAGCTGCTCGGCTTCGTCGCCCTGGAGGATCCGGGCGAGTTCAGCGCCGACGCCGTGCGCGACGCCAAGGCGAAGGTCTTCGCCGACCTCCAGCCGCTGGACCCGGCCAAGGTCGTCTTCGGCCAGTTCGAGGGCTACCGCGACGAGGAGGACGTGGCCGAGGACTCCGACGTCGAGACCTTCGTGGCGATCGAGGCCCGCGTCGACAACGACCGGTGGCGCGGGGTGCCGTTCTACCTGCGCACCGGCAAGGCCCTGGCCCAGCAGCGACGCACGATCACGCTGCGCTTCCGTACCGCGGAGAGCCCGATCTTCGGGGTGGACCCCGGCCCCAACGAGCTCGTCCTCGAGCTCACCGACGACCCGCAGGTGCTGATCGACATGCGCGCCAAGCGGCCCGGGCCCGACATGGAGCTGGCCGAGGCCACCATGCGGATGGACTTCTCCGACGCCATCCCGGGGGCCGACCCGCTGGAGGCCTACGAGCGGCTGCTGCTCGAGGTCATCCGCGGGGAGCAGACCCTGTTCACCCGCTCCGACGAGGTGGACCGGTTGTGGCAGGTCGTGCAGCCGGTGCTGGACAACCCGCCGCCGCTGCAGACGTACGCGAAGGGGTCCTGGGGCCCGCAGGCCGCGCTGGACCTCCCCGAGGGCGGCTGGCGGCTCGGGCGCGACGATGCCTGACGGCCCCTCCCAGGAGGGCGCCCGCAGCCGCAGCACGGGTGGCTCCCAGAGCGCGCTCGGCGACCGTGACTTCCTGGCGATCGCCGACCACGGCCTGATCGGTGACCTGCGCACCTGCGCCCTGGTGGGCTCCGAGGGCACCATCGACTGGTTCTGCGCGGGCCGCTTCGACGCGCCCAGCGTCTTCGGGGCCCTGCTGGACCCCGAGCAGGGCGGGGCCTGGCGCTTCGAGGTCGTCGACGGCCACGTGACGACGGCGCAGTTCTACTTCCCCGACTCCAACATCCTGGTCACCCGGTTCCTGACCGAGGAGGGCGTGGCCGAGGTCCACGACTTCATGCCGGTCGTGAAGGCGCACGACCACGATCACCGGCAGCGGATCGTGCGGCGGGTCACCGCCGTGCGGGGCTCGACGCGCCTGCGCATGGAGCTGGCCGCGCGCCCCGACTACGGCCGCGTCACGCCCGACGTGGAGCTGGTCGGCACCGACGCGCTGGTCACCGGGGGCGGTCTGCGCCTCGGGGTGGCCTCGACGGTCGACCTCACCACCGAGGACGGCACGGTGCTCGCCGACCTCACGCTGCGGGCCGGCGAGGAGGCGCTGTTCGTCCTGCAGGTGCTCGACGAGGGCGAGGACCTCACGCCCGGCGACTGCGCGGACACCGGCCAGCTGTTCGCCGAGACCGCGGCGTTCTGGCGCCAGTGGCTGTCCCGCTCGACCTACCAGGGACGCTGGCGCGAGATGGTCAACCGGGCCGCGCTCACGCTCAAGCTGCTCACCCACGAGCCGACCGGCGCGATCATCGCGGCGCCCACCACGAGCCTGCCGGAGGAGATCGGCGGCCCGCGCAACTGGGACTACCGCTACGTCTGGATCCGCGACGCCGCGTTCAGCCTCTACGCCCTGCTGCGCCTCGGCTTCACCGACGAGGCCAACGCCTTCATGGGGTGGCTCTCCCGGCGGCTCGAGGACCAGGGCGACGACGTCGACCCGGAGCTCGGCCCGCTGCGGGTGCTCTACGACATCGACGGCAACATCCCCGACACCGAGCACGAGCTCGACCACCTGCGCGGCTACCTCGACTCGAAGCCGGTCCGCGTGGGCAACGCCGCCGCCGGTCAGCTCCAGCTCGACATCTACGGCGAGCTGATCGACTCGGTCTACCTGTTCAACAAGTACGGCAACGGCCTGTCCTACGACTCCTGGTCCGACCTCACCCGGGTCCTGGAGTGGCTGATGGACAACTGGGAGCGGCCCGACGCCGGCATGTGGGAGATCCGCGACGAGCCCCGGCACCACACCACGTCACGGCTGATGGCGTGGGTGGCGCTGGAGCGGATGATCCGGACCGCCCGCCAGCGCGGCCTGCCCGGTGACGCGACCCGCTGGATGAAGGTCCGCGACGAGATCTACGAGCGGCTCATGACGCGGTCCTGGAACGCCGAGATCGGGGCGTTCGTCCAGCACGAGGGCGCCGACGTGCTCGACGCCGGCGTCCTGCTGATGCCGATGGTGAAGTTCGTGGCGCCCGACGACCCGCGCTTCCTCTCGACGCTGGAGGCGATCGAGGAGCGGCTGGTCTCCGACAGCCTGGTCTTCCGCTACGACGTGGAGATGTCCGCCGACGGTCTCGAGGGCGGCGAGGGGACGTTCTCGCTGTGCTCGTTCTGGTACGTCGAGGCGCTCACCCGCGTCGGCCGGCTCGACGACGCGCGGCTGGCGCTGGAGAAGATGTTCACCTACGCCAACCACCTCGGCCTCTACGCCGAGCAGATCGGGCTGACCGGGGTCCAGCTGGGCAACTTCCCCCAGGCCTTCACCCACCTCAGCCTGATCAGCGCCGCGCTGAACCTGGACCGCGCCCTGGGCTGACCGCCGAGATGGCGCTCGCGGACAGCCGAGGTGACGCTCACGGACAGCCGAGGTGACGCTCACGGACAGCCGAGGTGACGCTCGCGGACAGCCGAGATGACGCTCGCGGCGCCCCGAGGTGACGCTCGCGGCGCCCCGAGGTGACGCTCGCGGACACGTCAGCTCGTGAACGGCGCCTCGTCGAGGTGCGCCATCAGCTCGCGCGGGCTGTCGTAGACCGCGACGGCGCCGGCCTCGAGCAGCTCGGCGCTGCCGAACCCGCCGGTGAGCAGGCCGACGCAGGGGACCCCGGCCTTCGCCGCCGCCTCGACGTCCCATACGGCGTCGCCGATCATCACCGCGTGCGTGGCGTCCACCGACTCCAGCGCGACCTCGATGAGGTCGGGCTCGGGCTTGCTCTGCTCCGCCTCGGCGCCCGCGATCGACTCGTGCAGGTGCTGCCCGGCGCCGTCGAGCAGCTCCAGCAGGCGCTCGCTGAGCTCCTTGTCGGCCGAGCTGGCGAGCACGACGTTGAAGCCCTTGCCGCGCAGCGCCTCGAGCAGCTCGCCGGCACCGTCGGTGGCGCTGAGGTCGTGGAACCGCTCGTCGAGGTAGCGCTGGTGGCGCTCGCGGACCTCGTCGCCCATGGCGTCCTCGACGGACTGGCCGGCGACGTGGGCCACGAGGCGGTCCCCGCCCATCCCGATCGCGCGTTGGACGTGGTGGCTGGCCACGGTGACGCCGACGTCGCGGAACGCCAGCTTCCAGGCGGTGGTGTGCACGTAGACGGAGTCGACGAGGGTGCCGTCGAGGTCGAGCAGCACGGTGTCGATGGACACGAGGCGGGCTCCTTGGATGGGGTACGGGGGACCCGCCACCTTCGCAGTGGGTCGATGCCGGGGTCCTCACCCCCGGGGTCGGTGCCGGGCCGGGCCGTGCTGGCTAGCCTGGCCGGTCCACGAGGCGAGGAGGGCGCGTGAGCCCGAAGCAGGAGGACCCTGGTCCGAGCGTCAAGGACCCGGAGCTCTACGAGAAGCTCCGCGACGAGGGCAACAGCAAGGAGAAGTCCGCGCGCATCGCCAACGCCGCGGCGAAGAGCTCCCGGTCCGAGGTCGGTGAGCGGGGCGGGAGGTCCCCGTCGTACGACGAGTGGACCGTCGCGGAGCTCCGCGAGCGGGCTGCCGAGCTGGAGGTCCAGGGTCGGTCGACGATGACCAAGGACGAGCTGGTGGAGGCGCTGCGCGACCACTGACCGCGCACCCGCACCCGCGACGGAGGTCGTGGCAGCGGTCTGCGTCCGCGCCGCGGGCGACAGGCGACCGGGCCGCTGAGCGGCCCGGCCCCGGCGCCGGGGACCGAGCCGCACGGTGACCCGGCGCCCCGGGGGCGGACCTGCCTGACGAGGGACCGGAGGGAGCGTTCGCAATTCCTTCGACAGGGTCCGGCGACGCGCCGCGACGCCGGGTCGTCATGGGTTCGGAGCACGCCTGTAGCCGGATTGGTCCGGACCCGTCCGCGACCGGATGGCGGTCAGGTCGTCGACCGGACCGCGAGGACGGTGGCGTCGAGGTCGTCGTCGACCACGACCCGCGTCTCCAGGCCGGCGGAGGCGGCGGCGACGACGCCGTCGGGCGCCTGGCCCCGCGACGTCTCGACCAGCAGCAGCCCGTCGGGCGCCAGCCACCGGGCGGCCCCGGCGAGCACGCGCCGCTGCTCGTCGAGGCCGTCGGACCCGCCGTCGAGGGCCTGGCGCCGCTCGTGCAGCCGGGCCTCGGGGGGCATCAGCGCGACGGCGGCGGTGGGGACGTACGGCGCGTTCGCGAGCAGCACCGCGACCCGTCCGACCAGGGCCGCGGGCAGGGCGTCGTAGAGGTCGCCCTCCAGCACCCGGTCCGGTGGCAGGACCTGGCGTGCGCACCGCACCGCGGCGGGGTCGACGTCGACGGCCCAGACCTCGACGCCCGGCCGGGCGGCGGCCACGGCGGCCCCGAGCGCACCGGTGCCGCAGCCCAGGTCGACGACCACCGCGGCGTCGGGGCGTGGACCCAGGGCCTCCACGGCGAGCCGGACCAGCAGGGCGCTCCGGGCGCGCGGGACGAAGACGCCGGGCTCGACGGGCACCCGTACCCCGGCGAAGTCGGCCCAGCCGACGACGACCTCCAGCGGCACGCCCTGCTCCCGGCGGGCGACCAGCGCCTCGAGGTGGTCCGGCGTCCGGGCCTCCGCGAGGAGCAGCGCGACCTCGTCCTCGGCCCAGACGCAGCCCACGGCGCGCAGCCGGGCGACGAGCAGCGGCAGGTCGACGTCGGGGGTGCTGGTCACCGCGTCATGGTCGCAGGGGCCGGTACGCCGCCGCGCCGCGCCGCGTAGCCTCCGCCGGGTGACGAGCACCCCGACCTCCCGCGCCGTGTCCCCGGACTCCGGCCAGCACTGGACCGAGCCCGGTGCCTGGCCGGTGGCCGACGGCGTCCACCGGATCCCGCTACCGCTGCCGCAGGACGGCCTGCGCGCGGTCAACGTCTACGCGGTCGAGAGCGAGGCCGGGCTGACGCTCGTCGACGGCGGGTGGTCGATCGTCGAGGCGCGCGAGCTGCTCGAGCGGTCCCTGGCCTCGATCGGGTTCGCCTTCGCCGACGTACGGCGGTTCCTGGTCACCCACGTGCACCGTGACCACTACACGTTGGCGCACGTGATCGGCCGCGAGGTCGGGGCGGAGGTGAGCCTCGGGATCGGTGACAAGCCGACGCTCGACCTGATGCACGCCACCGAGCCGCCGTTCACCGGGTCCAGCGACCTGCTCCGCGCCGCCGGGGCCGCGGACCTCGCGGACCGCTGGGGGCGCTCGAGCGCGAGCCCGACCCTGGACCTCGACCACTGGGGCTACCCGGACCGCTGGTTGGAGGGCGACCACGACATCGCCCTCGGCTCGCGGACGCTGGCCGCGGTCGAGACGCCCGGGCACACCCAGGGCCACGTCGTCTTCGCCGACCACGGCGGGGGCCTGCTGTTCGCCGGGGACCACGTGCTGCCCACGATCACGCCGTCGATCGGCTTCGAGCCGGTGCCGGTCGAGCAGCCGCTGCGCGACTTCATGGGCTCGTTGGCCAAGGTGCGGGCGATGCCCGACCTGCGGCTGCTCCCGGCGCACGGCCCCGTCGCACCCTCGGTCCACGCCCGGGTCGACGAGCTGCTGGCCCACCACGAGGAGCGCCTCGCCGCGTGCCTGCGGGCGCTGGTCGGGGCGGGGCCGGCGGGGCTGACGTCGTACGACGTGGCCGGCGTCCTGCCGTGGACCCGGCACGAGCACGCCCTGGCCGACCTCGACCTGTTCAACGCGGGGCTGGCCACGATGGAGACCAAGGCGCACCTCGAGCTGCTCGTGGCCCGCGGGGACGCGGGGCGCGCCGTGGTGGACCGGGCCGTGGTCTTCACCGCCGTCGGCTGACTGCTGCCGGGCCGGGCGGTCGGTGGTGGTCGCGGGCGGAACCGGGGGCGGTCGTCGCGCGTCCGACCGGGGACGCCTGACCGGAGGAGACCCGTGCGCCCGTACCCCGCTGTGCTCGTCCTGCTCGCCGCGCTCGCCTCGTTCGCCGGATGTGGTGCCGCCCCGACCGCGGGTGGGGGAGAGGTGGTCGGAGCCGCCGCGGCCGAGCCGCAGGCGTTCCCGGACCCGCCCGACGGCACCCGCTGGGTGGGTACCGGACAGGTCGTCGTCGCGGTGCCGGACTGGTGGACGACGGGGGAGACGCGGTGCGCGGCCCCGGTCGAGGACACCGTGTACGCCGACAGCACCGCGGTGGTCGACTGCTTCGACCCGGTCGCGTCCGCCGAGGTGCCGGAGGTGTCAGCGCTGGCCGTGATCGACGCGGGGAGCGCGTACGCCGAGATGCTGCTCGGCCAGATGGAGCCCGCGGGCGAGGTCGACGGGCACCCGGTGCTCGAGCGTCCCGGGTGCGAGCGGTGGTTCCCCGGCGTCTGCCGCCGGGTCCTCGCGGTGCCGGACGAGGACGCGGTCCTCGCCGTGACGATCGCCGAGGAGGGCGACGGCAGCCACGCCGCGATCCGAGACTCGCTGCGTGTCCTCCCCGAGGCGATGACGACCGTGCCGATCGCGACCACGGCGGGTCGGACCCCGACCTGGGGCGCCGAGCCCGCGGTGGTCCGCGACCTGGTGGCCGCCCTGCGCCGCGGCGGCCTGCAGGTCGCGCTGGAGCGGGTCCCTCCGCCGGACCCGGCCGAGACGCAGGGCCTCGTCGCCGACCTCCCCGTGGGTGCCCTGCTGGGGACGGAGCCGGCGCTGGGCAGCGTGGTCGAGCGCGGGGCGACGGTGACCGTCTCGGTGATGGGGCGCTGAGAGGGGCGGTGGTCGATGTGTGATCTGCACGCACCTGATGAGTGCAGATCACGTATCGACCACGGCAGCCGGTGGGCCGGGCCGGCGGGGGATGTCCGGGCGTGCCGGTACCGCCGGTGGTCGAGGAGCGAGCGAAGCGAGCGTCACGAGACCAGGCCACCCCCGGTGGTCGAGGAGCGAGCGCCAGCGAGCGTCACGAGACCAGTCGCGGTGAGTCGATGTGTGATGTGCGTGCACCTGATGAGTGCAGATCAAACATCGACCGTGGCAGCCCGTGGGCCGCGCCGCGGGGCCGGTCGGGTCGCGATCTGCTGTCATCAGGTGGCACCAGATCGTGAGTCGAGAGCCAACGGTGTGACCGGGCGTGCCGGTGCCGCCGGTGGGCGTGCCCGGTCCGGCGGTACGGCTGCTGCTGAGTGTCAGTGGGTCAGAAGGGTGGGGTGGTGTTGCGGGGTGGTGACTCGGCGGCACCGCCGGGTTGGTCGGGGTCGTCTGCGACCGGGGGTGACGGGTCCGGGTCGGAGTCGATCGTCATGGTGGGCGCTTCGGCGCCGGTGGCGTCGGTCAGGCGCACCGAGACGGTGACTTGCTGGGAGCCGTTGGTGACGTCGATGGACTTCGGGGTGAAGTCGAAGTCGCTGGTGACGGGTCCCTGGGTGTCGGTCGGGGTGTTGGCGACTGTGAGCTTCTGGGGGTGGTCGCGGAAGGAGTCGCCGTTGTTGCCCAGGACGTCGTCGGTGGGGAAGAGGGTGACGGTCCAGGTGCCGGCGGCTGCGGTGGTGGGCAGGGTGACGGTGCGTTCGTAGCGGCCGTCCTGGGCGGTGCCGGAGACACGGTTCATGGTGCCGAAGCCGTAGCTCTGGTCGGTGCTGTCGGAGTCGATCGTCATGGTGGGCGCTTCGGCGCCGGTGGCGTCGGTCAGGCGCACCGAGACGGTGACTTGCTGGGAGCCGTTGGTGACGTCGATGGACTTCGGGGTGAAGTCGAAGTCGCTGGTGACTGGTCCCTGGGTGTCGGTCGGTGCGCTCGGGACGGTGAACCTGGACGTCGCCGCCGGGCCGGTCCCAGCGGCGTTGACCGCCGCGACGGTGAGCGTGTGATCGCCCGCCGCGAACGACCCGTTGAAGTAGACCCCGCTCCAGTCCGCCGCCACTTGTCCGACGGAGACGCCGTCGACCGTCAGCGCGTACCCGGTGATCGGGGAGCCACCGTCGCTGGACGGCGGCTGCCAGTACAGCTCGGGGCGGTTGGCTGCGGCGTTCCAGAACCCCGACACGCTGGTCGGGACGGAGGGGACCGCGATCGGCGCCGCCGCGGTCCGTAGCCGGATCGAGGCCGGTACGCCCGGCCCGTGGGCGTTGGATGCCGTGACGGTCACGTCGTAGGCCGTGGCTGCGGCCAGACCGACCAGAGTCGCCTCCCGGGTGTCCGGCCCAAGGCTGAGCGGGGCCCCCGTGCCGGCGTTCACGGTGTACGCGGTGATCGGAGACGCTCCGCTGGCGGTGGGGGCCGACCAGCTCACGCTGAGCGTCGACGTCGTGGCGGGTCGAGCCTCGGTCAGACCGGTGGGGTTCGACGGCAGGCCGGTCAGGTCGCGGTCGCAACCGGCTGCCGTGACCTGGTAGGCCCCGATGCTGCCGTAGGCCGTGTACCCGGTCGAGGTGTCCCCGATCTGGTGTCCGCTGCCGCTGCCGCTGATTTCGACGGAGTAGCGGGCATCGGTCGGGACGGTCAGTGCGGCATCCATGCCAAAGGCCCGGGTGGCGTCGACGGTCCCGGAGGCCGGGTTTGCGGTCGCGAGAACGGTCCCGTCAGGGGACAGCAGGCGGGCGCGGACGTCGAGGTCCGGCGTCGCGTACGGACTGGCGATGGCGACCGTGCTGCCCGAGGAGCAGCGGCCGAGGGCGAAGACGTCGCTGTCGGTGTCAGAGGTGATGTACCCGTTCTGGGGGGCGAGGCCCCCGGTCTCGTCCGGGCGGCGGGCGAGGTACCCGCCGATCACGGCGAGGTCGTCCTGACGGGTGCTCGCGCCGGCGTACTCACCCTTGCTCCACTGGGTGATCGGGCGGTTGTAGCCGACGCCCATGATGGGGGCCCAGCTGCCGTGGCCGGCGTAGTAGTCGGCGCCGGTGATGCCGTCGTGCTGCAGAGCGAGGTTGTGCCCGATCTCGTGGCTCGTCGCCTCGGCGATTGCCTTCGCCGAGTTGCCTAGCGCCTGGGGGAACACCCAGGCCGGTTGCAACGCGCTGCCGATCGCGTCGTAGGCGTTGAGGAAAGCCACCCCGCCGCACTGCTGCTGGCAGACCGTGGACCATGCGTTGCTGCTCGGTGAGATGAGGGCACGTGTCCCGTACGTCTGGTCGGCGCTGTCCGAGCGCTCCAGACCGGCCGCGCCGGGGTCCTGGGTCGTGACGTCGACGTCGTAGGCCGCGAAGTCCTCGCTGACCATCGACCAGACCTGCTGGACCATCGCGCGCTCGGTCGCGTTGAAGGCCGCGCCGTCCCCGGAAGGGTCCCACCCGGGGTGCGTGGCTGCGGCCACCCCGTAGTTGGAGTTCCAGTAGGTGCCGGCGACGGTGTGGCCGTCGAAGTCGAGGAAGATCGAGCGCTGCGCGCCGGGGTTGCTGTGGAGCGCGAAGGTGTCGGCCAGGGCGACCGCGCTGTCGAGCACCGCCCGGGTCGGTGGGTCGTCAGGCAGGTCTGCCGGGATCGGCTCGACGTAGTGCAGGCGGCCGTCGGTGGTCAGGCGGGCGGTGCCGTCGGTCCGGAGCAGCGTTTCCAACCGCGTCGCGGAGAGCTCGTTGACCCTTGCCGCGGCGGGGAGCCGGGCACCGAGCTCTCGGACCGCCTCGGCGCCGCCGACCGGCTCGTCGAGGAGGGGGTCCGCGCGCTCACTCGCGACGTCCGACACCGGATCCACAGGTCCGGGCGCGGCCGGTCCGGTGGCGGTGGCGGTGGCGGCCGGACCGATAGCGGTCAGGGCGGCGAGTGCGATCGCGGAGACCGCGATCCGAGCGGACGCGGTGCGTACGACGAGCTTCACGTGTTCCCCCAGGTTGATTCGGGAGGAACCGTAGTTGGGCAACGATGCCGAGCCGGTGTTGTTTCCGCGACGTGACCGGGTGCCGCCTTGCGTCAGATGTCCGGAAGCGTCACCTCGAGGCGCCGGAAGCGTCACCTCGAGGCGCCGGAAGCGTCACCTCGAGGCGCCGCGAGCGTCATCTCGGCTTTTTTCCGGACCGCCGGGGAGGGGAAACATCAGAGGGGTAGCGCAGGCGGGAGGTCCCGTGACCCAGATCGCTCCCACTACGGTTTCCCGCCAGCGGGATCATCAGAGGTCTCGCACGCGATGGAGGGGGACCGGCGTGACGGGGGGGCGGCCGCAGACGGTTCTCGACGACGAGACCGACCTCAACGGTCCGCGCGTCGACGTCGACCGGCGGGTCGGGTGGATCCTGCGGATGGCGCGCACGACGACCCCGGGTCCGGACGGGGCGCCGCTCCGCCTCGAGGCCATGGCCGAGGCGGTCGGCGTCAGCACCACGCGGCTGCACCGCGTCGAGACCGGCGTGACGCGCAGCGGGCGGGTCGCGGACGCGTACGAGCGGGTGCTCGGGATGCCCGAGGGCTCGCTGCGCGCCCCGGTCGACATCATCTGCCGGACCTTCCCCTACGCCCAGGCCGACCGCGAGCCGGGGGAGCCGGTCACGTCGACGAAGGAGATGTCGGCGCTGACCGAGGCGCTCCTGGGCCCCGACCCGACCGGGGGGCAGTGGCTGCGCGGGGCGCGCGCCCTGGCCCAGCCGGGGGCCATCGGGCTGCCGGAGGGCCTGGCCCGGGACCTCGTACGTCGCCTGGCCGACGAGATGTCCCGCTCGGTCGGGCACGCCTACCCGTCGCGCTACGAGGCGATGGCGCTGCTGCGCTGCAGCGCGTACGGCCACCTCGTGCTGGAGGTCGCGCAGGAGATCGTCGGCGACCCGCACGTGCAGGTGATGTACGACCTGATGAGCGCGGTGGGGGAGAGGCCGTCCCCCGATGCGCTGGCCTGGTGCCTGGAGCTGCTCGACCACGGGCGCGACCGCGTCGTGATCGGTGGTGCGCTCGCGATCGAGGCGATGGCCGAGGTCGCCGAGGAGGGGTTCTGGGCGCCGGTCGTGGCGCCGCTGGTCGACCGGCTCGACGCCGGGCAGGAGGGCACCGTCCGCCACGACTGGCTCTCGCACCTGCTGCGGCTCGTGCCGCGCCCGGTGGTCGCGGGCAGCGGTCGCCGCCCGGCGCACCCGCTGGCGCCGGTCCCGGTCATCCCCGACTGGTCACGGACCCGGGTCAACCCGCACTGGTCGGAGTGCCAGGAGCGCGCCTGGGCCATCACCGAGGAGCTCCGGCTCGGTCCCCAGCCGATGCTGGCTCGGCTGCTCTTCGACATCGCCATCGGGCCGTTCGAGAGCCGCGCGGCGACCTCGTACTTCCTGCTCCGCGGGGTGCCGACGATCGCCGCGGCGGTCGGCGCGCAGCTCGGTGAGCTCGTCGACGCCCACGCCGACCCGCTGGTGCGCGAGCGCGCCGGGCGCCGTCTGGTGGGGACGATGGACCACCACTACCACCCGCTGGCGACGAGGTGGATCGCGGCGGGCACCGTCGAGGAGCGGGACCGGGGGCTGCGCCTGGCGGGCTCGGCCGGCCACCTCGTGCCCGAGGAGGAGCTGCGCGCCGGGCTCACGGAGGCGGCCCTCTACGCCGCCGGCATGGCGGGGCACCCCTGCCTGCCGGCGCTGGCGGCTGACCCGACGCTGTCGGAGCGGGTGCGTGGCGCGGCCGCGTGGTGGCTGCGGGCGGGGTCCCGGCTCCAGCACTGAGCCCTCCCCGCGGCGCGGCGGAATGTGCCGGGGGCCGGCGGTGTTGGTCCACCTCGTGAAGGTCGACGACTCCCGCCGCGTCTCGATGCTGCTGGGACTCCTCTTCGGCCTCGCCGGGATGGGCTCCTCGTCCGCCGCCGTCGCGCTGCCGCTGCTGGGCGACGAGCTCGGGGTGAGCGTGTCGGTGGCGACCTGGACGATCAGCCTGTACGCCCTGATGCTCGCGGTCACCACCGCCGTCTACGGCCGCATCTCCGACCTCGTCGGCATCCGGATCCCGATGCTGGTCGGGATCGGGCTGATGGCCGGCGGCGCCCTCGTGGCGGCCTTCGCGCCGACCTTCGAGGTGCTCCTGGGCGCCCGGCTGGTGCAGGGCGCGGGCGCTGCCGCCGTCCCCACGCTCGGGGTGGCCGGGCTGTCGGCCCGCTACGACGGCGCGGTCCGCGGCCTCGCGCTCGGACGGCTCGCCGGCGTCGCCGCCGCGGTGAGCTGCCTCGGTCCGCTGCTCGGCGGACTGGTCGAGCAGGCCTTTGGCTGGCGCGCGGTGATGGCGCTGCCGGTGCTCGGCGTGCTGGTGCTGCCCCTGATCTGGCGCGCGCTGACCGGCGAGGGCAGCGGCGCCCGGCTCGACGTGCTCGGTGCGGTGCTCGTCGCGGGGACCGCCGGTGGGCTCGTGCTGCTGGTGCAGTCGCCGTCGACCGGGATCGCGGTGGCCCTGGTCGGCATCGCGCTGATGGCGCTCGGCGTCCCCGCGGTCATCGGCTGGACGCGCCGCCGCCCCGACGGGTTCCTGCCGGTCGAGGTGGTCCACAACGCCACGGTGGTGCGCAGCGCGCTCGCCGCGGCCGCGGTGCCCGCGGCGTGGTTCGCCCTGCTGGTCGGGGTGCCGGCGGTGCTGGTCGGCGAGGGCTGGGAGCCCTGGCAGGTCGGCATGCTGCTGCTGCCCAGCGCCGTGCTCGCGCTGCTCACCCCGCGCCTGGCCGGGCCGATGCTGGAGCGGTTCGGGGCGACCCGGTCGCTGGTCGTCGCCGGGGTGATGGCCTCGGTCGCGCTGCTGCTCGCGGCGGTGGGCCTCGGGCTGGTCGTCCCCGTGCTGGTCGGCCTCGCGGTCGCGCTGGTCACCGTCGCCTTCGGGATCGGGCAGCCCGCGCTGTCGGCCGCGGTCGGCGACGCCGTGCCGGCCGAGGTGCGCGGGGTCGCGCTCGGCGTGGCCACGCTGCTGTTCCTGGTCGGCGGCTCGGTCGGCTCCGCGGTCGTCGGCGGCCTGGGCGGCCTGGTCGGCATCCCGGTCAGCCTCGCGGTCCTCGCGCTGCTCCCCGTGCTGGGGCTCGTCGCGCTGCGGCCCGAGCTGCGGCACGCGTCGGCGCGTACCCCCGCCTGACCCGAGATGACGCTCGCGGACAGCCGAGATGACGCTTGCGGCGCGTCGAGGTGACGCTCGCGGCGGGCCGAAGGTCCGGATTCGTGACGCGATCGTGACGACCCGTCCGGGGTCAGGTGGTCCGGGCGCGGGGTAGGACGGGGGTCCACCTACGAAGGAGAACGCGTTGTCCCGACGCACATCCCGGAGCGGACCTCGGGTCCGGCTCCGCACGGCAGCCCTCGGGGGCCTGGCCGTGACCCTGCTGGTCGGCACCGCCCAGCTCACCGCGACGCCGGCCGACGCCGCTCTCCCTGCAGCGCCCGCCCCGGCCGCGGACCCGTCCGGCCTCTGGACCGCGGTGGCCGCCGGCGCCGCCGACCGCGCCACCGCCCGGATGGCCGCCGCCGCGGACGCCGAGCCACGCGTCGAGCCCCGCCGCTCCCGCGCCTACACCGTCGACGCCGCCGCGCTCGACGCCGCCCTCGACCGTGCGCCCGACGAGGACTCCCGCGCCGCGACCACCGGGGCGGCCCGGATCTCGGTGCCGGCGCCGAACGGTGAGCTCGTCGACTTCGCGGTCGTCGAGTCGCCGGTCATGGAGGCCGGCCTGGCCGCCGCGCACCCCGAGCTGCGCACCTTCGCCGGTCGCGGCGTCGACGACCCCACCGCGAGCATCCGCCTCGACGTGACACCGATGGGCTTCCACGCCTCCGTGCTCGGCCCCGGCGGCGAGACCGCCGCGTGGTACGTCGACCCGGCCGTCAACGGTGACGACAGCCTCTACCTGTCCTACCGGGGCACCGACCTGCCCGCCGACCAGCGGGGCCTGGTCGAGCCGCCCGAGGCCGCCGAGCTGCACGACGAGGCGGCGGCGTCGGCAGGGGCCCGTACGGCCGCCGCCGCGCGCGCCGGCGAGGCGCCCGGCGAGGCCGTGCAGCGCCGGACGTACCGCCTGGCGCTGGTGACCGACCCGTCGTACTCGACCTACTTCGGGCCCGAGAACGTGCTGGCCGAGAAGGTCACGCTGATGAACCGGGTCAACCAGATCTACAACGACGACCTCGCCGTGCGGCTGCTCCTGGTCGACGGCACCGAGGACCTGGCCTTCGACACCCTCGCCGAGGCCACCGAGCCGGGCGGGCCGTGCGGCGTCAACGCCTGCTACACCAAGGCCGAGATCACCCAGGGCTGCGGCGTCGAGCTGCTGTTCGCCAACCGGGTCGCGCTCGGGCAGATCCTCGGCGCGAGCGCCTACGACCTCGGGCACGTCGCGCTGGGCATCAACGGCGGCGGCATCGCCGGGCTCGGCGTCGTCGGGGGCAAGCGCAAGGCGCTGGGCTGCACCGGGCTGCCGCAGCCCGAGGGCGACTTCATGGCGATCGACTACGTCGCCCACGAGATGGGCCACCAGATGGGTGGTCCGCACACCTTCAACGGCACCCAGGTCAACTGCTCGGGCGGCAACCGCTCGGGCGGGTCGTCGGTCGAGCCCGGGTCGGGCTCCTCGGTGATGGCCTACGCCGGCATCTGCGGCCAGGACGACCTCCAGCCGCACACCGACCCGTACTTCAGCCAGCGCAGCATCTCCGACATCACCGGCACCGTGCTGGCCGAGCGCAGCCCGGCCGACGAGGTGCAGCAGGTCTCGCTGGCCGGCTTCGGGACCCGCGGGGAGTCGTTCCGCCTCCGCTACGACGGCGGGACCAGCCGCAAGGTCGTGCGCGGCACGAACTACAGCAAGGCGGGCCTGAAGGCCGTGCTCGACGACCTGCTCGCGCCGTCTCAGGTGCGCGTCCAGGGTTATGGCGGTGACAAGAAGCTGGGACGCACCGGCTTCCAGGTCGCCGTCGTCAAGGGCCCGCTCTCGGGCACCGACGTGGACCTGCTCGAGGTGGTCGACCCGTCGAGCACCGTCAGCGGCTCGGCGGCCGAGACCGACCGTGGCGGGCCGCTGGCCAACGGCGGCGACGTCGTCGAGACGCCCGGCAACCGGGCCCCCGCGGTCGAGGTCCCGGCCTCCGCCACCATCCCGACCGGGACGCCGTTCACCCTCACCGGCGGCGGCAGCGACGTCGACGGCGACGCGCTGGTCTACACCTGGGAGCAGGACGACCGCGGCGGCGAGAGCGGCACCGGCCTGGTCGACCAGACCAAGACCGACGGGCCGTTGTTCCGGATGTTCGACAGCTACGCGCCGGTGACGCCGGCGGGCACCCTGCAGTACGAGTCGCCGGGGGAGAACCAGGCCACCGGCGACCCGAGCCGTACCTTCCCCGACCTCGACCAGGTGCTGGCCGGCAACACCAACGCCGCCACCGGGACGTGCCCGAGGCCGCCGGCGGTGCCGACCGAGGGTGGCAGCAACGTGCCGATCGAGCTGCGCGAGTGCTTCGCGGAGTTCCTGCCGACGGCGGACTACACCGGCGACCGGCTGACCGGCAACGCCCAGCCGTCGCTCACCTTCCGGCTCACCGCGCGTGACCTCGACCCGCAGGCCGGCGGGACGGCGTACGGCGACGTGCGGCTGCGGATCGACCCGACCACCGGGCCGTTCCTGGTCACGGGGAAGAACGCGGAGGGGGCCGCCAGCGTCGCGGGGCGTACCGAGAGCCTGACCTGGGACGTCGCCGGCACCAGGTCGCTGGCGCGGCAGGTGCGGATCACGCTGTCGACCGACGGCGGGCAGACCTACCCGACGGTGCTCGCCGGGCGGGTCCGCAACGACGGCGTCCAGACGGTCACCTGGCCGGACACCCCGACCGAGGAGGGACGGATCAGGATCGAGGCGGTGGGCAACTACTTCTTCGACGTCAACGACGCCGACCTGACCATCCTGGCGGCGCCGGGGCGCTGAGCCTGCGGTCGTACGACGAGAGGCCCGCCGCTGACACCCCAGGGTGTCGGCGACGGGCCTCTCGGCTGTCCGGAACCGTCATCTCGCGGCGCCGCAACCGTCATCTCGGCTGTCCGCGAGCGTCATCTCGGCTAGTAGCCGGCCCCCGGGTTGAGCAGGCCGGCCGGGTCGAGGGCGTTCTTGATGATGTGGTTCAGCGCCAGCACGTCGTCGCCGAGGTAGGCGTTGAGCCACTCCTTCTTCAACCGGCCGACGCCGTGCTCGCCGGTGATGGTGCCGCCGAGGGCGATGGCGAGGTCCATCACCTCGCCGTAGGAGGTGCGGGCGCGGGCCTCGGCCTCGGGGTCGGTGGGGTCGAAGACGACCAGCGGGTGGGTGTTGCCGTCGCCGGCGTGGGCGATGACCGCGATCATGGTCTCGTTGCGGCTCGAGATGTCGGCGATGCCGCGGACTAGGTCGCCGAGGGCCGGCAGCGGGACGCCGACGTCCTCGAGCAGCAGGGTGCCCTTCTCCTCGACGGCCGGGATGGCCATCCGGCGGGCGACGACGAACTGCTCGCCCTCCTCCTTGTCGGTGGTGGAGAAGACCTCGCTGGCGCCGTGCTCCTCGCAGATGCCGGTGATCTTCTCGATCTCGGCGGCGGCGTAGTCGACCGGCTCGTCGGACTGGATGATCAGCATCGCCTCGGTGTCACGGTCCAGGCCCATCTTGGTGATGTCCTCGACGGCGTTGATCGAGGCCTTGTCCATGAACTCCAGCATCGAGGGCCGCATGGTCCGGGTGATGGCCAGGACGGTGGCGGTGGCGTCGTCGAGGCTCTTGAAGG
Organism: Nocardioides sp. AX2bis; assembly: GCF_902506435.1. Classification (GTDB taxonomy): domain Bacteria; phylum Actinomycetota; class Actinomycetes; order Propionibacteriales; family Nocardioidaceae; genus Nocardioides. The sequence goes on from NZ_LR733215.1 coordinate 631,388, forward strand.
TCGCGATCAGGGTCGCCGGCGGGCGCTGCAGCGGCACCAGGCGGAGCACGATCTCGGTGACGACGCCGAGGGTGCCCTCGCTGCCGACGAAGAGCTGGGTGAGCGACAGCCCGGCGCTGTCCTTGAGGCGGGGGCCGCCGACGGTGATCACCTTGCCGTCGGCCAGCACGACGGTCAGCCCGAGCACGTAGTCGCGGGTGACGCCGTACTTCACGCAGCACAGGCCGCCGGCGTTGGTGGCGATGTTGCCGCCGATGGAGCAGATCTCGTACGACGACGGGTCCGGCGGGTACCAGAGGTCGTGCTCGGCGCAGGCCTTCTTCACCTCGGCGTTGAGCAGGCCGGGCTGCACCACGCAGGTGCGGGTGACGGGGTCGACGCGGATGTCGCGCATCCGCTCGGTCGACAGCACCATGCAGCCCTCGAGCGCGGAGGCGCCGCCCGACAGGCCGGTGCCGGCGCCGCGGGGGACCACGGAGAGGCCGTGCTCGGCGGCGAAGGTGATCGCGGTGGCGACGTCCTCGGTGCAGGTCGCACGGACCACCACCAGCGGGGTGCCGGCGTTGGGGTCCTTGGCCCAGTCCATCCGGTAGCCGGCCATCGAGTCGACCTCGGTGATCACCGCCCCGTCGGGCAGGGCGCTGATCAGCGGGGCGAGGTCGGGGCCGTCAGCGGCGGACCTGGTGGTCGGGTCGGCGGTCGTGGTGGACACGGGGCACTCCCAAGGGGTGTCGTCTGAGCGGTTCCACGATGCGGATTCCGTCAGGCGGAGCAAGTGGTCACCGCCACCTTCCGCCGTCCGCACGCCCGTGTCAATCCCGCGCAGGGGTGGGCATCAGGCGCCGTCGCGGCCGGCGACCAGGCGTACGGCGGCCGCCTGGAGCGCGGGGACGGCCCGTTCGACCACGTCGTCGGTGACCCGGGTCAGCGGCCCGGAGACCGAGACGGCCATCCCCACGCCGGCGCCGCCGACCGGGACCGCCACGCAGCGCACGCCGAGCTCCTGCTCCTCCTGGTCCTCGGCGTAACCGCGCCGGCGCACGAGCGTGAGCGCGTCGCGCAGGGCCGGCAGCGTGGTCAGGGTGTGCTCGGTGTGGCCGGGCAGGCCCTCGCGGGCCGCGACGGCGGCGACGGCGGCGTCGTCGAGCTGGGCGAGCAGGGCCTTGCCGACACCGGTGCAGTGCAGGGCGACCCGATGACCGACCTGGGTGAACATCCGCATCGCGTAGCGGCCGGGGACCTGGGCGACGTACTCCGCGCGGGGGCCGGCGAGCACCGCCAGGTTGGCGGTCTCGCCGAGCTCCTCGACCAGGTCGGCCAGCACGCCCTCGGCGACCTCGCCCAGCAGGGCGGTGGCGGTGGTGCCCAGCGGCACCAGGCGGAACCCGAGCGCGTAGCGGCGGTCCGGGCGCTGCCGGACGTAGCCCCGCTCGACCAGGGTGCGCAGCAGCCGGTGCGCCGTGGCGGCGGGGATGCCGGCCGTCTCGGCGAGCTCGGCCAGCGGCAGGTGGCCGCCGTGGGCGCCCGCCGCCTCGAGGGCGGCGACCAGGTCGAGGGAGCGGTGCAGCGACTGCACCCCGCCCCCGGATGTGGTTGACACCTCGGGCACCTCCTGGAAACCTTCCGACTGATGCGATGACTCTTCCACATCGTGGAACGAGCCGCCAGAGATCTCGAGGAGCCCGCAGTGAGCCAGGCACAGGACCAGACCCAGCAGGACGCGTACGACCGCCACGTCGAGGTCGCGGGGATCCGCGTCCACCCGGTGCTCCACGCCTTCGTCCGCGACGAGGCGCTGCCGGGCTCCGGGGTCGAGGAGGACGCGTTCTGGTCCGGCCTCGCCGGTGCGCTGGGCGACCTCGCCCCGCGCCAGCGGGCGCTGCTGGCGAAGCGGGACGAGCTCCAGCAGACGATCGACGCCTGGCACCGCGAGCACCCCGGCGCCGTCACCGAGGAGGGCTACGCCGCGTACGAGGCGTTCCTGCGCGAGATCGGCTACCTGGTCGAGGCGCCGGAGCAGGTCGAGGTGACCACCGAGGGCGTCGACGTCGAGGTCGGCTCGACCGCCGGCCCCCAGCTGGTCGTCCCGCTGCTCAACGCCCGCTTCGCCACCAACGCCGTCAACGCCCGCTGGGGCTCGCTCTACGACGCGCTCTACGGCTCCGACGTGATCGGCACCGAGGACGGCAAGGAGCCCGGCTCGTCCTACAACCCGACCCGCGGCGCCGCGGTCGTCGCCCGGGCCAAGGCGTTCCTCGACGAGAGCTTCGCGCTGGAGGCGGGCAGCCACGCCGACGCCACGGCGTACGCCGTCGACGACCAGGGCCTGGCCGTGACCGTGGACGGCGAGACCCGCCGCCTGGCCGACCCCGACCAGCTCGTCGGGCACCGGGGGAGCAACGACGCGCCCGAGGCCGTCGTGCTGCGCCACCACCACCTGCACGTCGAGGTCCAGGTCGACCGCGACGCCCCGATCGGCTCGGACGACGCCGCCGGCGTCAAGGACCTCCTCGTCGAGGCCGCGGTCACCACGATCATGGACCTCGAGGACTCCGTGGCCGCCGTCGACGCCGACGACAAGACCCTGGGCTACCGCAACTGGCTGCACCTGATGAAGGGCACGCTGGCCGAGGAGGTCACCAAGGGCGGGAAGACCTTCACCCGCGCGATGAACCCCGACCGCGTGCTCACCGGCCGCGACGGCGCCGAGACCACGCTGCCCGGCCGGTCGGTGCTCTTCATCCGCCAGGTCGGCCACCTGATGACCACCGACGCGGTGCTCGACGCCGAGGGGAACCCGGCGCCCGAGGGCATCCTCGACGCGTTCGTCACCGGCCTCGGCAGCACCCACGACGTGCGGGGCGGCGAGACCGGCCCCGACGGCAAGCCGCGCCTGGTCAACTCCCGCGCCGGCGCGATGTACGCCGTCAAGCCGAAGATGCACGGCCCCGACGAGGTGCAGCTGACCTGCGACCTGTTCGACCGCGTCGAGGACACCCTCGGGCTGCCCCGCCACACGGTCAAGGTCGGCATCATGGACGAGGAGCGCCGTACGTCGGCCAACCTCACCGCCTGCCTGCAGGTCGCCCGCGAGCGGGTCGCCTTCATCAACACCGGCTTCCTGGACCGCACCGGCGACGAGATCCACACCGACATGGAGGCCGGGCCGGTCGTCCGCAAGGGCGCGATGAAGTCCGAGTCCTGGATCAAGGCCTACGAGGACGCCAACGTGGACGCCGGCCTCGCCGCGGGCTTTCGCGGCCGCGCCCAGATCGGCAAGGGCATGTGGGCCGCGCCGGACGAGCTCGCCGCGATGCTCGAGCAGAAGGTGGGCCACCCGCAGGCCGGCGCCAACACCGCCTGGGTGCCCTCGCCGACCGCGGCGACGCTGCACGCGCTGCACTACCACCAGGTCGACGTGGCCGCGCGCCAGGAGGAGCTCGCCGCGGGCGGACGTCGTGGGACGCTCCAGCAGCTGCTCACCATCCCGGTCGGCGACCCGGCCGGCTGGAGCGCCGAGGACCTGCAGTCCGAGCTGGACAACAACTGCCAGGGCGTCCTGGGCTACGTCGTGCGCTGGGTCGACGCCGGGGTCGGCTGCTCCAAGGTCCCCGACATCACCGGCACCGCGCTGATGGAGGACCGGGCCACCTGCCGGATCTCCTCCCAGCACGTCGCCAACTGGCTGCGCCACGGCGTGGTCACCACCGAGCAGGTCGAGGAGACGCTGCGCCGGATGGCCGCGGTGGTCGACGAGCAGAACGCCGGGGACGACACGTACGTCGCGATGGCCCCGGCCTTCGACGGCCAGGCGTTCGCCGCCGCCCGCGAGCTCTGCCTCGAGGGCACCGCCCAGCCGTCGGGCTACACCGAGCCGATCCTGCACCGCCGCCGCGCGGCCCGGAAGGCCGAGCTCGCCGGCACCAGCACCTCCTGACCCTCACCCCCGACGCAAAGGACCACCGCATGAGCACCCAGCACCTCGACCTCGAGACCGCCCGCACGATCGTCGCCGGCGCCCGCGCCTCGGGGCGCGAGCAGGGCCTGAAGCCGCTGACCGTGGTCGTCCTCGACCCCGGCGGGCACATCGTCGTCGCCGAGCGCGAGGACGGGGCCTCGATCGGCCGCGTCGACATCGCCCGCGGGAAGGCCCACGGCGCGCTCGCGCTCGGGATGGGCTCGCGCTCGATCATGAACCGCGCCGAGCAGCAGGCCTACTTCGTCGCCGCGGCCGGTGCCGCGATCGGCGGCTCGCTGGTCCCGGTCCCCGGCGGCGTGCTGATCCGCTCCGGCGAGGGCGACCTGCTGGGCGCCGTCGGCATCACCGGCGACACCTCGGACAACGACGAGACCGCCGCCGTCGCGGGCATCGAGGGCGCGAACCTGGTGGCCCAGCCCGACTGAGCCGAGATGACGCTCGCGGACAGCCGAGATGACGGTTGCGGCGCCTCGAGATGACGGTTGCGGACAGGGCGGGCGGCTAGGCCGACCCGCCCCGCCGTACGTCCATCGCCCGGGCGGCGGTCGCGAGGGCCCGCGCGCGCCGCGCCTCGGGTGAGGTCGGCTCCCAGCCGGCGCTGAGCCCGGTCAGCCGGGCCAGGGCCTCGGCCGCCCGCGGCTCCGCGTGCTGGGCCAGGTCGCGCTCGGCCGCCTCCAGCAGCGGCAGCGCCTCCTGCAGGCTCTCCTGCGAGGCGCCGCTACGACGCCGGTGGGGGAGCCGCCGGTGCTCGGCCTCGAGCGCCTCGCGCAGCACGCGCACCGCGGCGTGCACCTCCGGGTAGGAGCGCGGCAGCCGTCGACCCCTGCTGCGCCACCCCGCGACGAACAGGGCGACCAGGGCGCCGCCCACCCCGGCGAGGCCCGCGGAGGCCACCTGCCAGCCGAGGAGCACGAGCAGCCAGACGAGCAGCCCGAGCAGCAGGAACCCGCCGACCGCGAGCACCATCAGCACCGACCCGGTGGCGGTGAACCAGCGCAGCCGCGCACGGACCGGCCCGTCCGGCCGCACGATCGGGTACGCGGGCTCGCTCACCGTCCCAGCATCACACCCTGCGCTGCGCCCCGGGACGCAGCACGCCGCCGCCGGCAGGAGCCGGCGGCGGCGTGGGGACGTACGAGGTGGTGCGGAGCTGCTACTTGCCGCCCTTGCGCACGCGTGAGGCGGTACGCGCGCGCTCGCCGGCGTCGAGGACGACCTTGCGGATGCGGACCATGTCCGGGGTGACCTCGACGCACTCGTCGTCGCGGCAGAACTCCAGGCACTGCTCCAGCGACAGCTTGCGCGCCGGGATCAGCTTCTCGAAGTTGTCGGAGGTGGCGGAGCGGATGTTGGTCTGCTGCTTCTCCTTGGTGATGTTGACGTCCATGTCGTCGGCGCGCGAGTTCTCGCCGACGATCATGCCCTCGTAGACCTCGGTGGCCGGCTCGAGGAACATCACGCCGCGCTCCTGCAGGTTGGTCATCGCGTACGCAGTGGTCGCGCCCTTGCGGTCGGCGACCAGCGAGCCGTTGGTCCGCGAGCGGATCTCACCGGCCCACGGCTCGTAGCCCTCGGAGATGCTGTGGGCGATGCCGGTGCCGCGGGTGTCGGTGAGGAACTCGGTGCGGAAGCCGATCAGGCCGCGCGCCGGGACGACGAACTCCATGCGCACCCAGCCGGTGCCGTGGTTGGTCATCTGCTCCATGCGGCCCTTGCGGGTGGCCAGCAGCTCGGTGATGGTGCCGAGGTACTCGTCGGGCGCGTCGATGGTCAGGCGCTCGAACGGCTCGTGCAGCTTGCCGTCGACCTCCTTGGTGACCACCTGCGGCTTGCCGACCGTGAGCTCGAAGCCCTCGCGGCGCATCTGCTCGACCAGGATCGCCAGCGCCAGCTCGCCGCGGCCCTGGACCTCCCAGGCGTCGGGACGCTCGGTCGGCAGGATCCGGAGCGAGACGTTGCCGATGAGCTCGGCGTCGAGACGGTCCTTGACCAGGCGCGCGGTGACCTTCCCGCCCTTGGTACGACCGACCAGGGGGGAGGTGTTGGTGCCGATGGTCATCGAGATGGCCGGCTCGTCGACGTGGATGAGCGGCAGCGCGACCGGGTTCTCGGGGTCGGCGAGGGTCTCGCCGATGGTGATGTCGGGGATACCGGCGATGGCCACGATGTCGCCGGGGCCGGCGTGCTCGCCCGGCTTGCGCTCGAGGCCCTCGGTGACCAGCAGCTCGGTGACGCGGACGTTCTTGACCTCGCCGTTGCGGCGCATCCAGGCCACGGTCTGGCCCTTCTTCAGCTCGCCCTCGTGGATGCGGAGCAGCGCGAGGCGCCCCAGGAACGGGGAGGCGTCGAGGTTGGTGACGTGGGCCTGCAGCGGCGCGCCCTCGGTGTAGGTCGGGGCGGGGATGGTGTCCAGGATCGTCTTGAACAGCGGCTCGAGGTTGTCGCCCTCGGGCATGGTCGCGTTCTCGGGGGCCACCAGCGAGGCGATGCCGGCGCGGCCCGAGGCGTACACGACGGGGAAGTCCAGGGCGTCCTGGGAGTGGGTGTCGTCGAGCAGGTCCATGAAGAGCTCGTAGGTCTCGTCGACGACCTCGGCGATGCGGGCGTCACCGCGGTCGGTCTTGTTGACGACCAGGATCACGGGCATGTCGGCGTTGAGCGCCTTGCGGAGCACGAAGCGGGTCTGCGGCAGCGGGCCCTCGGAGGCGTCCACCAGCAGCACGATGCCGTCGACCATCGACAGGCCGCGCTCGACCTCGCCACCGAAGTCGGCGTGGCCGGGGGTGTCGATGATGTTGATGACCATCGGCTGGCCACCGCCGGCGGGACCCTCGTAGTGCACCGCGGTGTTCTTCGCGAGGATCGTGATGCCCTTCTCGCGCTCGAGGTCGCCGGAGTCCATGACGCGCTCGGCGACGCTCTCGGCCTGGTGCGCGGTGAAGGCGCCGGCCTGGCGCAGCATGGCGTCGACCAGCGTGGTCTTGCCGTGGTCGACGTGCGCCACGATGGCGACGTTGCGCAGGTCCGAACGAGTGGTGGAGACAGGCATGACGAGGTGGTGTCGCTTCCGCTGGAGGGTCGATGGGCCGGTGGGCCCCTGGGGAGTCTACGGGCGCGGCTGCGCCTGGCCGATTCGTCGCCGGGCGCCCGTGACGTGGTTCACACGGGGTCAGCCGGCGAGCGAGCCGCCGAAGATCTGCCAGGCCAGCGCCGACTTCGCCACCAGGCTGAGCACCAGGTACGCCTTCTCGCCGAACGCGTAGCTGCGCCACGGCCCGATCCCGCGGTACTGCAGCCACTGGTTGACCGCGAACGAGGAGAAGAAGACCAGCAGGGAGGCGAAGATGCCGAGGACGAACCCCGGCACCTCCTCGGCGGCCACGATGTTCCACCCGACCGCCACCCAGGGCGCGAGGCCGGCGACGGTGCCGAACCAGAACGGCATCATGGTGGTGGTCGCGCGCCCGGGCGGGTTCGCGCGCTCCTGCAGCCAGCCGAACAGGATCATCGCCACGTTGGCCCCGATGATCCCGATCACCGCGGTCACCTCGGTGACGCCGGAGTAGAAGCCGATCAGGACGATCATCACGGTCGCGGAGACCGAGTACTCCAGCCAGCGGAACCGGTTGATGCCGCGACGCAGGTCGCGCTCGTACGCCCCGCGGGCCGCCGTCGCGGTCAGGGCGTGGTCGAGCGCGGCCAGGAGCAGGAAGAACGCGATCGCCCACCCGACCCGCACGTCGAGGACGGCCTCCGGTGCCGCCGGGGTCGAGCCCGGCGGCCCGGTCGGCAGCATGGCGGTGACGGTGATCGCGAAGTCGGTGGCCAGGACCAGGACGGCGACGGCCTGGAGGGCGTGGAGGACGGCGAGACCCAGGTTCCAGCCACGCAGCGAGCGCAGCGAGGAGTCGTCGACCCCGCTCGCGGTCGGCTCGTCGGTCGTGGCTGCGCGGTGCTGCGCCATGGGGTCCTCCTGGTTGCGCCCTGGAGGCGTGGGGTGGGGGCGGATCTGTGCCTAGTCTGTCGCCATGGTCAACTACGCCACCGCCGACCGGGTCTCCCGCGACGAGCTGCTCGAGTTCGTCCGTCCCCGGCACCGGATGACCCTGATCACCCGTCGCAAGGACGGCCGGCCGCAGGCCTCGCCGGTGACCGGCGGCGTGGACGCAGACGGGCGGCTGGTCATCTCGACGTACCCCCAGCGCGCGAAGGCCGCGAACCTGCGCCGCGACCCCGTGACCAGCGTCGTCGTGCACTCCGAGGACTGGGACGGGCCGTACGTCCAGGTCCACGGCACCACCGAGGTCCTCGACATGCCGAGCCAGGAGGCCGAGGACGGTCTGGTCGAGTACTTCCGCTGCATCGCCGGCGAGCACAGCGACTGGGACGAGTACCGCGCGGCGATGCGCAAGCAGGGCAAGTCGCTGCTGCGGATCACGCTCGAGGACTGGGGCCCGGTGGCCACCGGCGGATTCCCGCCCGACCAGGACTGACGCAGCCGAGGTCGCGACGCGCCGGAATCGTCATCTCGAGGCGCCGCGAGCGTCATCTCGGCTGTCCGCGAGCGTCATCTCGGCCGGCGGGGCCGTGCAGCCGGCGGCGGGCGCCGAAACGGCTGCTCGGCCAGGCCGCGCGCGGCCCGAGCACGGTGAGCAGCGCCGGCACGACCAGCAGTCGCACCACCACGATCTCCAGCGCGATCCCCAGCCCCACGGCGAAGGCCAGCTGGGAGAAGGGCGCCAGCGGGACCAGGGAGAGCAGCGCGAAGCTGGTGCCGAGGGCGAGGCCGGCGGTCACCACGGCGCTCACCGAGGACGGCAGCGCGTGGCGTACGGCGGCGCGCAGGGTGCGGCCCTCGGCGTCCTCCCAGACGTGGCCGACGGTGAAGATGTTGTAGTCCGAGGCGAAGGCCAGCAGCAGCACCGCCGCGGCGAACGGGACGTAGAACGTCAGGCCCTGCCCGGGTGCGGCGAGGTCGAAGACCAGGCTGGTGATGCCCAGCGTCGCGCCGAGCGAGAGCAGGCTGGTGGCCAGCAGGGCGATCGAGGCGACGACGGCGCGCAGGAACAGCAGGAGCATCAGCAGGTTCGCGACGAGCGCGGTGAGCGCGATCCGGAGCAGGTCGGCCTCGGTCTGCTCGACGAGGTACGCCGCGGTGGCGCTGTCGCCGGCCAGCGCGACGCTGGTCCCGGCCAGCCCGGCCTCGCGCAGCATGCCGGGCAGGGCGGCCTGCACCAGGTTGGTGGTGGCGACGGCGTCGGCGCCGAGCGGGTCGCTGTCGAGGATCACCAGGAAGCGGGCGGCGTCGCCGTCCTCGGAGAGCAGCAGCAGCCGCTCGACCGGCCCCGGCTGGGAGCCCGGGCCGAGGACGCCGGCGACCCCCGGCAGGCCGGCGATGCTGGTGCCGAGCTCGCGGAGGGCGCCGCGCTGCCCGGCGACGCCGTCGCCCTCCACGACCAGCTCGGTGGGCGACAGGATCCCCTCGGCGAACCCCTCCTGCGCCTGCGCGGCGGTGGCCCGGATCTCGGAGTCGGGCGGCAGGGCACCGATGAACGAGACGCCGAGGTCGAGGCGCAGCACCAGGCTCGCGGACAGGGCGAGACCGGCCAGGCACGGCACCAGCACGAGCAGGCCGGCCCGGCGCGAGGCGGTCGTGCGGTCGATGACCGCCGCCGGCCAGTGAGGCGTGCGGACGGTGGTGACCGAGCGCCAGCGCTCGCCGGCTCGGCCCAGACGGCCGCTCAGCGCCCGCCGGCGCTGCTCGCCCGGTCGGTGCGAGGGCCAGAAGACCAGGCCGCCGAGGATCGCCATCAGGGCCGGGACGAGGGTGATCGCGACGACCAGCCCGACGGTGACGGTGAAGGCCAGCGCCGGCCCGAGCGCGCGGAAGAACGGCGACTCGGCGGCCAGCAGCGTGGCCGTCCCGGCGGCGACCGCCAGCCCGGCCACGGCCACGATCGGCCCGGAGCGACGGACCGAGGCCGTGGTCGCGGCGATCGAGGCCGCGCGCACCTCGGCGCGCGCGCCCTGCCCGCGCAGCAGGGCCGGCTGCTGGTCGCGCAGCGAGGAGCAGAAGAAGATGACGTAGTCGGTGACCACGCCCAGCAGCAGCGCGATCACCACGGGTTCGAGCTCGTCGGGGCTGGCCAGGCCGAGCAGGTCCGAGAAGTACGCGGTCAGCCGCAGCGTCACCACGAAGGACACCCCGGCCACCACCAGCGCGATCAGCGGCGCCACCAGCGAGCGGAACGCGAACCCGACGATCAGCACGATCGCCAGCAGGGTGATCGCCTCCACCCCGGGCAGGGCGTCGCGGATGATCGCGCCCTGCTGGGAGCGGGCCGGCGCCGACCCGGTCACCCCCACGACGTCGTCGCGCTCGGTGAAGAACCGCTCGGCGTAGTCCTCCGCCGAGCTGGTGCGCTGGCCCAGGGACGCGTCGGCGCCGTAGAGCAGGTACGTCAGCGACGTGGTGCCCGTCTCGCGGGAGCCCGGGAACAGCCCGAGGGTGTTGGTGACCGGGATCGCGCCGAGGATCGGGTCGACGTCACCGGCCCGGCCGCGGTCGACGGCCAGGGCGCGGACCACGGTGCGCGCCTGGGCGTACGGCGAGAGCCCCGAGGGGTCGCGCTGCACCACGACGGTGCGCGCGACCAGGGGGAAGCCGAACAGCTCGACCGAGCGCAGCTCGGCCTCGACGGCCGGGGTGTCGCCGGAGAGCAGGCCGGACAGGCCCCCGCCTCCGGAGGCCTGGGCCGGGAGGAACGCCAGGCAGGCACCGACCGCGGCCAGCCAGGCCACGACGACCAGCCAGCGTCCGGCGACCAGGCCGCGGGCGAGGACGCCGCTCAGGCCGCCGCCCGCACCGGGGCTCACCGCCGTGCGGGGGCGGGCCGACGGATGCCGAGCCGGGCGAGCTCGGCGTCGGCGAGCAGGCGGTGGGTCTCGCGCGGGGTGCGCTGCGCGGGCCCGCCGTCGGGCCCGCCGTCGGGGGAGGGGTCGAGGGTCGCGACGGTGTCGTACGGCAGGGAGGCGCGGGCCCGGTCGGCGAGGTAGCGGTCGTAGCGCGGGTCGTCGGCGTGGTCGGCCAGGTGCCTGCGGATCCGGGCGACCTCCCGGCCGCGCCGCAGCCGCAGCGGGACGTACAGCCCGGCGATCGGGGTGACCGGGATGCCGACCACGGCGATGCCGAGCACGACGCCGAGCTGGCGGAGCTGACCCTTGACCTCGCCGCCCCGGGCGCTGATCTCGTCGGCGGTCTCGACCACGTCGGCGCCGATCTCGGCCGGGCGGTCCCCGACCAGCGGCACCGCGGAGAGCGACTGCAGGCCCTCGCCGACCGAGACCAGGGAGCGGCCGGAGGAGGCGACGGTGTCACCGACGTCGGCGGCCCGCCACAGCGTCACGCCGGTCCACGCCCCGATCGCCACCCACAGCACCACCCAGAACAGCACGGCGGCGTCGATGAGGCGGAGCGTCCGGTGGTCCGCGGCTACCCGTATGGTCGACGACACGGGCTCTGTCCTACCAGAGCCGACCGACACCCCGTCGCACCTCCGGGCCGGCCTCGGCCCGGGACCCGCTGCAGGAGGCGCCATGACGAGCCCGACACCCCCGCCGCCGACCGGACCGACGACCGGACCGACGACGATCGAGGTCGAGGAGTCCGGGTGGCAGCGGTGGGCGCTGCGGCTGCTGCCGGCGCTGACGTTCGTGGTCGGCCTCGGCCTCGGGGCCCTCGTGGTGCTGGCCGGCCAGCCCGAGCGGGACGCGCCCGAGCCGTCGGCCGAGCCGTCCGCCCCCGCGTCCTCCGCTGCCGGCGAGGGCACGGCCGACACGGTGGTGACCCTGCCGGGGGCCTGTGAGGACGCTGCGGAGACGCTGACCGAGGCCACCCGCCTGATCGACGACGTGGCGGCCGCCGTGCGCGACTTCCGCCCCGACGAGCTGGTCGGGCTGCTGGACCGGCTCGAGGACCTCGACTCGGCGGCCCGCTCGCAGACCGCGGAGTGCAGCCGGGTCGACATCAGCGAGAGCGCCTCGCCGGAGCCCGCTCCGTCCGAGTGAGGCCTGGTGCGGTGTCGGTGGTCTCGGTGACCATGGGGCGATGACCCTGGCCCGGCAGCACCCCCAGCCCACCGTCCGATGCGGCATCGTCCCGCCGTACCTGCTCCAGCAGCTGGGGTACGGCGACACCCTGCTGCTCGACGACCGGATCCGGTCCCGGCGGGCCGACCGCCGACGAGGAGGCGGAGCGGGTGACGGGGACGGCGGAGCCGCCGCGGTGCGCGGCGCCTGGACGGTGCACGACACCGGGGGGAGCACCGACCTGCCCGGCCGCGCGGTGCGCAGCGCCGGCGAGCCCGCGTCGGGCGACGCGGCCGTCGACGAGGCCGCCGCCGGGATCACCGGCGCGCTGGCGCTGTTCCGCGAGGTCTACGACCGCGACTCCTACGACGGCCGCGGGGCGCCGGTGTCGTTGACCGTCCACTGCGGCCGCGACTACGCCAACGCCTTCTGGGACGGCACCCAGCTGGTCTTCGGCGACGGTGACGGCGAGGTGTTCGCGCGGTTCACCAAGGCCGCCGACGTGCTCGCCCACGAGCTCGCGCACGCCGTCACCGAGCGCACCGCCGGACTGGTCTACCAGGGCCAGTCCGGGGCGCTCAACGAGTCGGTCTCCGACGTCTTCGCCGCCTGCTCCGAGCAGCGGCTGCTGGGCCAGCAGGCCGCCGCGGCGGACTGGCTGATCGGTGCGGAGCTGTTCCTGCCGGGCGTGCAGGCCCGGGCGCTGCGCGACATGGCCGCGCCCGGCACGGCCTACGACGACCCGCGGCTGGGCAAGGACCCCCAGCCGGCCCACCTCGACGACTACGTCGACACCACCGACGACAACGGCGGTGTCCACATCAACTCGGGCATCCCCAACCGGGCCTTCCAGCTGGCCGCGGTGGCGGTCGGCGGCTCGTCGTGGGCCGGCGCCGGCCGGATCTGGTACGACGCGCTCACCGGCGGCGACGTGCGCCCCGACTCCGACTTCGCGGGCTTCGCCGCGGCGACCGTGGCCGCCGCCGGGTCGTCGGCGGCCGCGGTCGAGGAGGCCTGGCGCCAGGTCGGGGTGCGCCCGGTCGCCGGCAGCGCGGCGCCCGCGACGGGGGGCGCCGCCCCCGGGGGCCCGCTGCGCACTGTCCGGGTCCGCCGCTCGGGCGGGTTCGTGGGGCGCACGGTCGAGGCCGAGGTCGACCTCGGCGGCGGCGACGAGCGCGCCGCGGCCCTGGCCGGGCTGGTGGACCGCATCGACGCGCGGGCCGCCCGGCCGGCCAGCAGCCCGATGCCCGACCACTTCACCTACGAGTTCGACCTCGACGGGCAGCAGGTGCGAGTGCCCGAGCAGGACCTGACCGACGACCTGCGCGCGGTCGCCGACCTGGTGCTGCGGCCCGACGGCCCGGCGGACGCCTAGGGGCCGGGTGGCTGCGACGATGCGCCGGTGACGACTCCTGCCGCGGCGCCGCCCACCGCGGGGGCCCCGGCCCCGGTGCTGGCGCGCGGGCTGCTGCTGGTCTGCCTGGCCGGCGTCCTGTGGGGGACGATCGGTCCGTCGGTCCCGCTCGCCGTCGAGGCGTCCGGGCTCGGCCCGCTGACGATCGGCGCGCTGCGCGGTCTCGTCGCGGGCGTCCTGCTCTTAGCCGTGGCGTCGGTCGGGCGGCTGCGCCGCTGCTGGGTGCTGGCCCGGCCGCAGTGGCGCAGGGTGGTCGCCGTCGGGGTGCTCACCGCGACCTTCCAGCAGCTGTTCTTCGTCGCCGTGCTGTGGGCGGGGGTCAGCATCACCACCGTCGTCTGCCTCGGCTTCGCCCCGGCGCTGCTGCTCGTGGTGGCCAGCGTGCGCGAGCGTCGGCCCCCGGCCGCGGGGGCGCTGGTCACCGTGGTGATCGCCGTGGTCGGGCTGCTGCTGGTCAGCGTGGCCGGGAGCGAGGGGCCGGCCGGCTCCCGACCGGTCGTCGGGGTGCTGGCCGCGCTCGCCGCCGGCGCGGCGTACGGGTTCTCGGCCGAGGTCGGCGCCCCGCTGTCGCGACGCCTGGACACCCTCACGATGACCACGGCGACGATGGTCGTGGCGGCCGGTGTCCTGCTGCCCCTCGGCCTGGGGCTGCCGCTGCTGCGCGGGGAGCCGGTGCTGACCACGGACCTCGCGTCGTGGGGCTGGATCGTGTACCTCGGCGTGGTGACGATGGCGGTCGCGTACGCGCTGCTGTTCACCGGGCTGCGCACCACCTCGAGCGGCACCGCGGTGGTGGCGAGCCTGCTCGAGCCGGTCACGGCGGTGCTGCTCGCGGTCGCGTTCCTGGGGGAGCGCCTCAGCCCGGCCGGGGTGCTGGGCTCGGTGCTGATCCTGCTGGCCATCGCCACCCTGGGGCGGCGGACGCAGGAGCCGGCGCCTCAGTAGCGGCCGCCGGGTGGGCCCCGGGCCCCGCGGGGCGCGGTCAGGCCAGGGCGCGGTCAGGCCAGGGCGCGGTCAGGCCAGGGCGCGGTCGAGCGCGGCGGCGACGTGCAGCGAGGTGCACGGGAAGAGCGGGAGCTCGGCGTCGGCCTGGCGCACCAGCTGCTCGAGCTCGGTGCAGCCGAGCACGACCCCGCCGGCGCCGGCGTCCCACAGCTCCTCGAGCAGCCCGACGACGGTACGGCGCGAGGAGTCGAGCACGCGGCCGTGGACCAGCTCGCCGTAGATGATCGCGTCGAGCTCCTCGTGGTGGTGCGCCCCGGGCACGTGCACGGTGAGGCCGTGGCTGCGGAGCCGGTCGAGGAAGAACGAGCGCGACATCGCCAGCGACGTGCCGACGAACCCGACCTGGTCGAGGCCCTGGGCGCGGACGGCGTCGGCCACCACGTCGGCGAGGTGCAGGACCGGTACGTCGACCGCCTCGGCGACCTGGTCGGCCACGCGGTGGAAGGTGGTGGTGCACAGCAGCAGGAAGTCGGCGCCGGCCCGCTCGACGCCCTGCGCGGCGGCCGTCAGGACCGCGGCGACGTCGTCCCACCGCTCGGCGCGCTGGAGCGCGTCGACCTCGGCGAAGTCGACCGAGGTCATCACGGTCCGCGCCGAGCTGAGCCCGCCGCGCCGCTCCTGCACCCCGCGGTTGAGCATCTCGTAGTAGACCGAGCTGCTCTCCCAGCGCATCCCGCCGATCAGTCCGATGGTCTGCACGGGCACGGATCATGCCACCCCCGCCGAGATGACGCTCGCGGACAGCCGAGATGACGCTCGCGGCGCGTCGAGGTGACGTTTCCGGCGCGGGGGAGCGGCGCGTACGACGTCTCAGACGCGGTGGACCTTGTGCTGGGCGGCCTGGGCGCGGGGCTTGATGACGAGGCTGTCCACGTTGACGTGGGCGGGACGGGTGACCATCCACCCGATGGCGTCGGCGACGTCCTCGGCGGTCAGCGGGTCGGGCACCCCGGCGTACACCGCGTCGGCCCTGGCCTGGTCGCCGTCGAAGCGGACCGCGCTGAACTCCTCGGTGCGGACCATGCCCGGGGCGATCTCGAGCACGCGGACCGGCTGGTCGAAGAGCTCCAGGCGCAGCGTCTCGGTGACCACCTGGGTGCCGTGCTTGGCCGCGGTGTAACCCGCACCGCCCTCGTAGGCGATCCGGCCGGCGGTCGAGCCGACGTTGAGGATCGTGCCCGCGCCGGAGGCCAGCAGGGCCGGCAGCAGGGCGCGGGTGACCTGCATCAGGCCGATCACGTTGACCTCGTACATCGCGCGCCACTGCCCGGCGTCGGCCTCGGCGACCGGGCTCATCCCGAAGGCGCCGCCGGCGTTGTTGACCAGCACGTCGAGGCGCGGCCCGACCTGCGCGGCGAGCGCGGCGACCTGGGCCTCGTCGGTGACGTCGCAGGTCACGGCGGTGCCGCCGATCTCGCGGGCCAGCTCCTCGACGCGGTCGGCCCGGCGGGCCGCGCACACGACGTGGTAGCCGGCGGCCGCCAGGGTGCGCGCGGTCGCGGCCCCGATGCCGCTGCTGGCTCCGGTGACGACGGCGAGGGGTGTGGTGGTGTCCATGCGTCCATTGTGGAGGGGGTGGGGGAATGTCGTGCGCCGGGTGAGGGTTGGGCCGGAGGTGCCAGGGCGAGCGACCCCGGCCGGAGGAGGTGCAGGCGACGTGACGACCCCGGCAGTGCGCCGCGTGGCCATGATCAGCCTGCACACCTCCCCGCTGGACCAGCCCGGCACCGGTGACGCCGGCGGGATGAACGTCTACGTCACCGAGCTGTCGCGGCGCCTGGCGCGCCAGGGCGTCGAGGTCGACATCTTCACCCGCGCCACGAGCTCGGCGCTGCCCGAGGCGGTGGCCGTCGACCCGGGCGTGGTGGTGCGCCACATCCACGCCGGTCCCTTCGAGGGGCTGACCAAGAACGAGCTGCCCGGCCAGCTGTGCGTCTTCGCCCGCGAGGTGCTGCGCGCCGAGGCCGCCCAGCCGTCCGGCCACTACGACGTCGTGCACTCCCACTACTGGCTGTCGGGCCAGGTCGGCGCCCTGGCCCGCGACCGCTGGGGGGTGCCGCTGGTGCACACGATGCACACGATGGCCAAGGTCAAGAACGAGGCGATGGCCGCCGGCGACACCCCCGAGCCCGCGGCGCGGGTGATCGGCGAGGAGCAGGTGGTCGACGCCGCCGACGTGCTCGTGGCCAACACCGACCTCGAGGCCAAGCAGCTGATCAACCTCTACGACGCCGACCCCGGCCGGGTCGAGGTGGTCTACCCCGGCGTCGACCTGGACACCTTCACCCCGCGCGACCCCGGCGCCGTACGCCGCGACCTCGGGCTGCCCGCGGACGCGACCGTGCTGCTCTTCGCCGGGCGGATCCAGCCGTTGAAGGCCCCCGACGTCCTGCTGCGCGCCGTCGCGCACGTGCTCGAGCGCCGCCCCGGTCTGCGCCGGGACCTCGTGGTCCCCGTCGTCGGCGGCCCGTCCGGCAGCGGCCTGGACCGCCCCGCCAGCCTGGTCCAGCTCGCCCACGAGCTCGGCATCGCCGACGTGGTCCGGTTCGTGCCGCCGGTCGCGCAGTCCGACCTCGCCCGGTGGTACGCCGCCGCGACGCTGGTCGCCGTCCCGTCCTACAACGAGTCCTTCGGGCTGGTCGCGGCCGAGGCGCAGGCCTGCGGCACGCCCGTGGTCGCCGCCGCGGTCGGCGGGCTGCCCACCGTCGTCCGCGACGGGGTCAGCGGGCTGCTGGTCGAGGGCCACGACCCCGTCCGCTGGGCCGACACCCTGGAACGCCTGCTCGCCGACCCCGCCCGGCTCGAGGCGCTCGGTGCGGGCGCGCTGGCGCAGGCGCGGGAGTTCTCGTGGGAGGCGACCGCCGGCCGCACCCTCGAGGCGTACGACCGGTCGCGCACCGTCATGCGAGGCTCGGGCACGTGAGCGACCCGACCGCCCAGCCCGCCGACCACCCCGACGACCTGCTCGGGGACGCGCCGGCGTCGATGACGCCCGAGCAGCACCGCCGGGCCGCGACGCTGCGCGCGTACCTGCAGGCCAACGGGCTGGAGCACACCGAGAACGCCGTCGGCGGGTTCTCCTTCGCGCTGCCCGGCGAGCGGAAGCTGCAGACGCCGGTACGCCTCGACGTCGGCGTGCACGCGCTCGGGGTGCACGCCTTCGTGTGCCGGCAGCCCGACGAGGCGCACGAGCGGGTCTACCGGTGGCTGCTGGAGCGCAACCTGAAGACCTTCGGGGCGGCCTTCGCGCTGGACCACCACGGCGACATCTACCTCGACGGGCGGCTGCCCCTGGGCGTGCTCGACGCCGGGGGCGGGGCGGACGGGCCTGTCGACCCGACGGACCTCCCGGAGCTGGACCGGCTGCTCGGCGCGGTGCTCTCGACCGCCGACGAGTCGTTCAACGCGATCCTGGAGCTCGGGTTCGCCTCCTCGATCCGCAAGGAGTGGGACTGGCGGCGCCTGCGCGGGGAGTCGACCGCCAACCTCGAGGCGTTCCGCGGGTGGCTCGAGGCCGGGGACGACGCCCGGCCGTAGCGGTCTCCCTCAGGCGGTCGTCCCGGCGTCCGCGCGGACCAGCGGGGCGACGGCCGGCATGAACACCTCGGGCCGCATCGGGCGGCCGAGCAGGTAGCCCTGGCCGAAGACGGCGCCGACGGCCTGCAGGTGGGAGGCCTGGACGGCGTCCTCGATGCCCTCCGCCACGACGGTGACCTGGGTGGTGCCGAGCAGGCCGAGCACGGTGCGGATCAGGGCGAAGTCGGTGGCCGAGGTGGCGATGTCGCGGACCAGGGACCGGTCGATCTTGACCGTGTCCACGGGCAGCCGGTGCAGCTGCGCGATCGAGGAGTAGCCGGTCCCGAAGTCGTCGATGCCCAGGCCGACCCCCAGGGCGCGCAGCCGGTAGAGCGTGGTCAGCACGTGCTGGTCCTCGGTCAGCAGCGCCGTCTCGGTGATCTCCAGCAGCAGCATCTCGGCCGGCGTGCCGGACCGGTCGAGGGCCTCGGCGACGCCCTCGACGTAGCCCGGGCGCTGCAGCTCGAGCGCGGAGACGTTGACGTGGGTGCGGTACGCCGGACCCACGTGGCCGATCCACGCCGCGGTCTGGGCCAGGGCCAGGTCGAGGACGAGCCGGCCGAGGTCGTGGATCAGCCCGGACCGCTCCGCGGCCGCGACCGCCTCGGCCGGCGAGACGTCCCCGCGCTCGGGGTGGTGCCAGCGCAGCAGCGCCTCCGCGCTGGTCAGCGTGCGGCTGCGCAGGTCGAGGACCGGCTGGTAGACCAGCGACAGCTGGGCGGTGTCCTCGTGCAGCGCGGCCGCCAGGTCGGCGACCAGGCCGAGCTCGCGGCGTACGCCGGCGTCGTGCCGGTCCTCCCCGTCGGCGCCGCCCGCGCCCGGGGTGCCGGGCTGGTCGTCGGGGGAGGCGTTCCACCGCACGCAGCCGCGGTAGTGGCGGCCCGAGGCGTAGAGCGCCCCCCGCACCTCGCGCAGCGAGCGCCAGCCCTCGTCGTCGGCCCGGCAGCGGCGCAGCGCCACGGTGACCACCGGCCAGACCCGGGCACCGCCGTGCTCCGGCGGCAGCGTCGCGAACCCGACCAGGCGGGTGGCGACCTCCTCGATGTCGTCGGGCGCGAGGTCGGGGTGGACCACGAGACCGGCCAGCACGCCCCCGACCGGGGAGACCTGGAGCAGGTGGATCTGCAGGGCGGGTGCCCCGTCGTCCGTCGCGGCCCCGGCCCCGGACTGCGCGTCGATGCCGAGTCGCGCCACGACCGCCGAGGTGACCGCGCCGAGCGCCTCGTGGCCGTAGGCGTCGGCGAGCTCGTCGGCGTTGGACACGCTGGCCGCCAGCAGCACCACCTGGCGCCCGGCCCGGCCGGCCTCGACGCACAGCGTCTCGACCCGGTCGCGCAGCGGGCGCGGGTCGGTCAGGCCGAGGGCCAGGGGGTCGAAGTGCGGCACGTCAGCCCTCCGACTCCGGGCGCTCGAGGGCCCAGGGCAGGTTCAGGCCGCGGACGACGTCCAGCAGCGCGCGAGCGGCGACGTGGCCGGAGAGGTAGGTGGCGCCGTGGCGGTGCAGCGCGGCGATCTCCTCGTCCCCGGGGTCGCCCCCGGTCACCACGACCGGCAGCCGGCGCAGACCGGCGTCGGCGCGCAGCACGCGCAGCACCTCCTCGGCGCTGCCCAGCGGCAGCCGCAGCGCCGTCACGAGCACCACCGGCAGCGGGTGGTCGGCGCGCTCGGCGTACGGCGCGCGGCCCAGGACGTAGGCCACCGCCTCGTGCCCGTCCTCGCAGGCCAGGACGGGGTTGGTCAGGCCACCGGAGATGAAGTCGTCCCGGGTGCGTCGGACCCCGGCGGCGTCGTAGCCGACCAGCAGGACCGGAGCACGCATGATTCCTCCGTGGGTCGGTGACGGGTCTGACCCGGACACCCCCGCAACCCGGAAGCAGCAGTGAAACCGATCGCTGCAGGTCGTGGCCGGGGAACCCGTGATCCCGGCGCCCGGTCCAGACCAGCTCCACCACCGTACGCCGGTCCAGCCGCCGGCGGGAGACCTCAGCCCGTGACCGCGACCTCCCCGGACCCGGGCCCGGACCCGGGCGCGGTACGCCGCACCGCCGCACCCACCGCCGCCCAGTGCGAGGCCTGGCGGGCCAGCTCGGCCGGGTCCGCGGGCGCGCTGAGCCACCGGCCCTGGAGGGTGTCGACCCCGAGCTCCTGCAGCAGGGTGACCGCGGAGGCCGTCTCGACGCCCTCGGCGACGACCTGGACCTCGAGGGCGTGCGCCGCGCTGACCATGCCGCGCACCTGCCGCTCGGTGGTGGGGTCGGTGAGCAGCGTCGCGATGATCTCGGGGTCGATCTTGATCTGGCGCACCGCGGGGAAGGTCCACAGCGAGCGCAGCGAGGACGAGTCCCGGCCGAAGCCGTGGATGCTGACCCGCACCCCGGCGTCGTGGACCTCCTCGAAGAGCGAGGCGACGTCGGGCGTCGGCCGGGTGGCCGCCTCGGTGATCTCCAGCACCAGCGACGCCGGGTCGTGCCCGGCGCGACGGACCCGGTCGATCAGGTCGGTGACCAGCCCGCGGGCGGCCATGTGGCGCGCCGAGACGTTGAGCGCGAGACCGGCGCCGGGGGCCATCCGGCGCAGCGCGGGCAGGTCGGCGAGGGCGCGGTCGAGGACCGCGTCGGTGAGCGGGCCGAGCAGCCCGCTGCGCTCGGCCTGGGGCAGGAAGTGGCGCGGCAGCAGCAGCCCGAGCTCGGGGTGCTCCCAGCGCACGAGGGCCTCGAAGCCGGTGACGAGGCCCGTCAGTGCGTCGACCTGCGGCTGGTAGTGGACGGCGAGCTCCCCGGCGTGCACGGCGTCGCGCAGCTCGGCGACCAGGCGCGGGCCGTGCACCGCGGCGAGCACGGGGTCGGTGAGGTCGCCGAGGGGTGCGGGGGCGTCGCCGCCGGCGCGCTTGACGGCGTACATCGCCTGGTCCGCGGCCCGGGTCAGCTCCTCGAGGGTGTTGCCGTCGCGGTCGAGCACGGCCACGCCGACCGAGGCGGTGACCGTGACCTCCAGCTCCTCGACCGGCAGCGGCGTGCCCACGACGGCGACGACCCGGGCGGCGAGGTCGGCGGCGTCGTCGACGCAGGCCAGGGGCGCGGTGAGGACGGCGAACTCGTCGCCGCCGAGGCGGACCAGGAGGTCGTGCGGGCCGACCACGGTGCTGAGCCGGCGGGCCACCTCGACCAGCACGGCGTCGCCCTCGTGGTGACCGAGCAGGTCGTTGATCCGCTTGAACCCGTCGAGGTCGAGCAGGAGCAGCGCCACCGGGCGCCCGGAGGCGCGGGCCAGCGCGAGCGCCAGGGGCCCGCGGTCCCGCAGCACGCCGCGGTCGGGCAGACCGGTCAGCGGGTCCGTGCCGCGGCTGCCCAGTCGCCGTACGACGCCGCGCAGCAGCCCCCGCACCTCGCGCAACCCGGTCACCGGGAGCGCCGGCGGGCGGTGGTCGTGCGCATGTCGGGTCTCCGGGACGGCTCGGCGGGCCCACGGCATCCCGTGGTCGAGGAGGACATCGGGTCGGAGGGGTCGGGACTTGAGTCCCGCCCGGTCCGGTGTCTCGGGTCCGGGACACCCCCGGCCGCCGCCCGGAACCCCCGAGGGGACACGCGGAACCCGGGTGGGTATCCGCCTGACGGACCTCGGTCCCGTCGATCGGGGTACGAGGACCTGCGGCAACCCACGGACGAGGACGCCGTCTCGCTGGCAGGATGAGGCCGGACGCCCGCGGCCCACCCCACCTCGCCGCGGCCCAGCACGAGGAGCACGGTGAACGACCAGACCGCCACGGGACCGGGCACGCTCGACGTCGGCGAGGCCCCACGGCTCGACGACCTCGCCCTGCCCGGGCTGCGCGCCTACCGCCAGCGCCTGCGCGACGAGGAGGACCGGGCGTCGTACTGGCGTCGCGTCGTGCACGCCCGGCTCGACCTGATCGAGGCCGGAGGGACCGGTACGGGCGCCGCCGTCGCGATCGGGCTCGAGGACCTCGTCCGCGTGCTCGGCGACACCGCCACCGGGGCCGGGCGCACCGCGCTGCTGCGCGTCCGCGCCGCCGACCCGCTGCCCGAGCTGCCCGACCTGGCCGAGGTGTGGGCGCCGCCGACCACCCCGGCCGAGACCACGGTCGTCGTGGAGCGGCTGCGGGCCGCCGAGCGGCAGCTGACGGCGTACCGCAGCGCGCTGTTCGCACGCCTCGACGAGAGCACGGCCGCGCTGATCGCGCGCTACCGCAGCGACCCGTCGGCGGCGCTGTCGGTGCTCGAGCAGGGAGCCGCCTGATGTCGCGCGTGACGCCGCCGGAGATCGGGGAGACCTGGCGCGAGTACAAGGCCACCGGCGACGTCGACCTGCGCAACCGGCTGGTGATGCAGTACTCGCCGCTGGTCAAGTACGTCGCCGGCCGGGTGCGCAGCGGGCTGCCGGCCACGGTCGAGTCCGCGGACCTGGTCTCCGAGGGCGTGTTCGGGCTGATGGACGCCATCGAGAAGTTCGAGCCGGACCGCGGCTGGGAGTTCCAGACCTACGCGGTGCCGCGGATCAGGGGCGCGATCCTGGACTCCATCCGCAGCGCCGACTGGGTGCCGCGCTCGGTGCGCACCCGGCTGCGGGCGGTCGAGGAGGCCCGCACCGCCCTGCACCGCGAGCTGGGCCGCGACCCCGAGGACGTCGAGCTGGCCCGGCGTCTCGACGTCGGGGTCGGCGAGCTGCGCGAGCTGGTCGCCAAGCCGACGCAGATGGCCGGCGGCGGCGACGAGGAGATCGCCGAGATGGGCGACGAGGCGCCGGGTCTCGAGGAGGCCTTCGAGGACGAGGGCACCCGCGAGGTGCTGCGCCGCACGGTGCGGGAGCTGCCCGAGCGCGACCAGGTCGTGATCGCCCTCTACTTCTTCGAGGGCCTGACCCTGGCCGAGATCGGTCAGGTGCTGCAGGTCACCGAGTCCCGGGTCAGCCAGCTGCGCAGCCGGGCGACGAAGTCGCTGCGCGAGCGGCTCACGGTGGCGCTGGCGACCTGACCGGGTCCGCGCCCGGCGTCGCGCCCGGCGTGGGCGCCGCGGCCGGACCGCGGCGGGCGACGGCCACGCCGACGAGGGCGAGCAGGCCACCGGCGTAGGCCAGCGCGGGCGGTGCCTCCCCGAGGAGCAGCAGGCCCAGCACGATCGTGATCGGCGGCACCAGGTAGGTGGTCACGCCCAGGCGCGAGGCGTCCATCCGGCCCAGCGCGTAGGCGTAGGTGGTGAAGGCCAGGGCGGTCGGGAAGACGCCGAGGTAGACCACCCACCACACCGAGGACGTGGGCGCCGCGCGGACCTGCTCGACCAGGGCGCCGGCCCAGGGCAGGCAGACCACGGCCCCGACCGTGCAGGCCGCCCAGGTGACCTGGAGCGCGGGCAGCCGGCGTACGAGGGGCTTCTGCAGCACCAGGGAGACCGCGTAGACCACCGCGGCCAGCAGCACCAGCGCGACGCCGAGGCCGTCGCGGTCGCCGTCCCCCGGCCCGGCCACCGCGATCACCGCCACCCCGCCGAACGCCAGGGCGAGGCCGAGCGCGAGGGCCCCGGTGAACCGCTCGCCGAGGAACAGCGCGGCCAGCAGGGCGATCAGCACCGGGGAGACCTGGATGAGCATCGCGGCCGTGCCGGCGTCGACGCGCAGCTCGCCCTCGTTGAGCGCGACGTTGTAGACGCCGAACCAGAGCACCCCGATCGCGACCAGCGTGAGCGCCTCGCGGGCGGTGGGCCGCACGAGCGGACGGCGCGTACGACGCCGGGTCACCGCGACCACCACGGCCAGCGTCAGCGACCCCACCAGCAGCCGCCCCAGGGACAGCGCCCCGGGGGAGAAGTCACGCCCGAGGTGGCGGATCGCGACGAACGCCGAGGCCCACAGCACCAGGGTGCAGCCGATCGCGAGGACCGGCAGCCAGGGGGGGACGGGACGGGACACGGGTGGAGCGTAGTGACCCAAGAATCCCCGCCTGAGCGGGGATTCCCCGGGTTCGCGCGCCGTGCAAGGGACAACAACATCGGGAACCCCCGCCCGAGCGGGGATTCCTGAGGCGGGAGTGACGCGAGGGGCGGGGTCAGCCCAGCGCGGCGGCCGCGGCGGCGAGCGAGGCCACCCGCTCCCAGTCGCCGGCCTCGAGCGCGTCCTTCGGGGTCAGCCAGGACCCGCCGACGCAGCCCACGTTGGGCAGGGCGAGGTACGCCGGGGCGCTCGCGGCGGTGATCCCGCCGGTGGGGCAGAACCGGGCCGCGGGGACGGGGGCGGAGACCGCCTTGAGCCAGGGGGCGCCGCCGGAGGCCTCGGCGGGGAAGAACTTCATCTCCGACACCCCGGCCTCGAGCACGGCGAGCATCTCGGAGACCGACGACGTGCCGGGCAGGAACGGCAGCCCGGTGCCGAGCATCGCGGCCAGCAGGCCCGGCGTCGCGCCGGGGGAGACCAGGAACTGCGCGCCGGCCGCGGCGGCGTGCCCGGCCTGCTCGGGGGTGCAGACGGTGCCGGCGCCCAGCAGGATCTCGGGGACCTCGGCGGCGATCTCGCGGATCGCCGAGAGCGCGGCCGGGGTGCGCAGCGTGACCTCGATGATCGGCAGGCCCCCGGCCACCAGTGCGCGCGCCAGCGGCACGGCGTGGTCGACGTCGTCGATGACGACGACCGGCACCACCGGGGCGACGGACAGCAGCGACACGGGTGTGCCGGCGAGGACGGACTCAGGCGTGCTGGTCAACGCGGACCTCCTGGAGGGTCGGGGTGGCGTCGACGGCGGCGAAGACGCTGGCGCCCTCGTCGGCCGGTCCGACGGTGGCGCGGAAGGCGGCGAAGAGCTCGCGGCCGGTGCCGGCCCACTCCTCGCCCTGGGGCGGGCGGCCGGTGGACTCGCGGGCGTCGAAGTCGTCCTCGGTGGCCACGCTCAACGTGCCGGCATCGGCGTCGAGGGTGACGACGTCGCCGTCGCGGACCCGGGCCAGCGGCCCGCCGAGGGCGGCCTCGGGCGTGACGTGGATGGCGGCCGGGACCTTGCCGGAGGCGCCCGACATGCGGCCGTCGGTGACGATCGCGACCCGCTGCCCGCGGTCCTGGAGGACCCCGAGCGCGGGGGTGAGCTTGTGCAGCTCGGGCATCCCGTTGGCGGCCGGGCCCTGGTAGCGCACGACCGCGACGAGGTCGCGCCCGTCGAGCCGGCCCTCGTCGAACGCCGTCAGCAGGTCGTCCTGGTGGTCGAAGACCATCGCCGGCGCGGTCACCACGCGGTGCTCCTCGGCCACGGCGGAGACCTTGACGACCGCCCGGCCCAGCGGCCCGCGGAGCATCCGCAGCCCGCCGTCGGGGCTGAAGGGCGCCTCGACCGGCCGCAGCACGTCGGTGTCCAGCGAGGCGGTCGCGCCCTCGCGCCAGGACAGGGTGCCGTCGGCGCCCAGCTCCGGCTCGCAGGTGTAGCGGGCCAGCCCGCGCCCGACGACGGTCTCGACGTCCTCGTGCAGCAGCCCCGACCCCAGCAGGGTGCGGACCAGGAAGCCGATGCCACCGGCCGCGTGGAAGTGGTTCACGTCGGCGGAGCCGTTGGGGTACATCCGGCTCAGCAGCGGCACGACCGCCGAGAGGTCCGAGAAGTCGTCCCAGGTCAGCGCGATGCCGGCGGCGCGGGCGATCGCGACCAGGTGCATCGTGTGGTTGGTGGAGCCGCCGCTGGCCAGCAGCGCGACGCAGGCGTTGACGACGGCCTTCTCGTCGACCAGCTCCCCGATCGGGGTGGGCGCGGCGTCCCGCTTGGCCGCGCCCTGCACCGACAGCGCCACGGCGCGGGCGGCGGCGGCGCGGGTCAGCGGCTCGCGCAGCGGCGAGTCGGGGTTCTCGAAGGAGGACCCGGGCAGGTGCAGCCCGAGGACCTCCATCAGCAGCTGGTTGGAGTTCGCGGTGCCGTAGAAGGTGCAGGTCCCGCGGGAGTGGTACGACGCGGACTCGGCCTCGAGCAGCTCCTCGCGCCCGACCAGCCCCTCGGCGTACCGCTGGCGGACCGCGGCCTTCTCCTTGTTCGGCAGCCCCGAGGTCATCGGCCCGGCCGGCACGAACACCGTCGGCAGGTGGCCGAAGGACAGTGCGCCGATCAGCAGGCCGGGGGTGATCTTGTCGCAGACGCCGAGCATCAGCGCGGCGTCGAACATGTCGTGCGACAGGGCGATCGCCGTCGACATCGCGATCACGTCGCGGCTGTAGAGCGAGAGCTGCATGCCGTCGCGGCCCTGGGTGATCCCGTCGCACATCGCGGGCACGCCGCCGGCGACCTGGGCGATCCCCCCGGCGCGGATGACGGCCTCCTTGAGCACCGGCGGGTACGAGCCGTACGGCTGGTGCGCGGAGAGCATGTCGTTGTAGGAGGTCACCACCGCCACGTTCGGCTTGGTGCGCCCACGCAGCCCGGACTTCTCGCGGGGCTCGGCGGCGGCGAAGCCGTGGGCGAGGTTGGCGCAGCCGAGGTCGGCGCGGGCGGCGCCGTTCGCGGCACCGGCGGCGACGCCGGCGCGGACCCGGCGCAGGTACGCGGCCCTGCTCGCCGTGCTGCGCTCGACGAGCCGCTCGGTCACCTCCGCCACGACGGGGTGCATCGCGGGGAGCGGCAGGTCCGGGCGCGGGACGGGGCCGTCGGTGGTCGTCGTCGGGGTGGGGGTCGGGTCGGTCACTCGATCTCCTGCCAGGACCGGCCGTCGCGCTCGATGAGCGCGGTGGCCGCGGTGGGGCCGCTGGTGCCGGCGGCGTAGCGGCGGGGACGGTCGGGGGCCGTGGTCCAGCGGTCCAGGATCGGCTCGGCCCAGCTCCAGGCGGCCTCGATCTCGTCGCGGCGCATGAAGAGGGTGGCGTTGCCCTTCACCACGTCCATGATCAGCCGCTCGTAGGCGTCGGGGGAGCGCTGGTCGAAGGTGTCGGCGTACGACAGGTCCAGGGAGACCGGGCGCAGCCGGTAGCCGCCCGGGCCGGGCTCCTTGGCCGTCATCGTCAGCCGCATGCCCTCGTCGGGCTGGACCTGGATGTGCAGCCGGTTCGGCTCGGCGCTGCCCTCGCTGTGCGGGAACATGTGGTGCGGCGGCGCCTTGAAGACGACCACGATCTCGGAGGTCCGGCGGGGCAGCCGCTTGCCGGTGCGCAGGTAGAACGGGACGCCGGCCCAGCGCCAGTTCTGCACCTCGGTGCGCAGCGCCACGAAGGTCTCGGTCGTGCTGCCGGACTCGGGGGCGGCCTCGCCGAGGTCGTCGGCGTAGGACCGGACGGGCTGTCCCTCGACGAGGCCCTCGCCGTACGCGCCGCGCACGGTGTCGCGGTCGACGTCGGCCGGGGTCATCGGCTTGAGGGCCTGCAGGACCTTGAGCTTCTCGTCGCGCACGGTCTCGCGGCCGATGTAGGTCGGTGGCTCCATCGCGACCAGGCACAGCAGCTGGAGCAGGTGGTTCTGGACCATGTCGCGCAGGGCGCCGGCGCGGTCGTAGTAGGCGCCGCGCTCGCCGACCCCGAGCGACTCGGCCACGGTGATCTGCACGTGGTCGACCCACCGCGAGTTCCACAGCGGCTCGAGGAAGGTGTTGGCGAAGCGGGTGACCAGGAGGTTCTGGACGCTCTCCTTGCCGAGGTAGTGGTCGATGCGGAAGACCTGGGACTCGGCGAAGACCCGGCCGACCGCGTCGTTGACCTGCTGCGAGGAGGCCAGGTCGTGACCGATCGGCTTCTCCATCACCACGCGGGAGCGCTCGGTGACCAGGCCGACCTCGTCGAGCTGGTCGCAGATCAGGCCGAAGGCCGACGGGGCGACCGCGAGGTAGAAGACCGTGACGGCCTCCTCGACGCGGGGGCGGTCCTTGAGCAGGCCGTGCAGCAGGTGCCACTGGGCGAGGTCGTCGAACTCCATCGGCACGTGGTGCAGCCGGGACAGCAGGCGGTCGACGGCGCCGTCGTACAGGTCGCTGCGCTCGACGTGGGAGGCGAGCGCGTCGCGGACGACGGCGCGGTACGCCTCGTCGTCGAGGTCGGCGCGGGAGACGCCGATGATGCGCGTGTCCTCGGGCAGGCCGCCCTCGAGCTCGCGGCGGTAGAGGGCCGGCAGGAGCTTGCGCAGCGACAGGTCGCCGGTGCCCCCGAAGACGACGAAGTCGCAGACCTCGGGGGTCGCGGGCGGGGCGGCGGGGTCGGACATGTTCTCCACGGTAAGGACCTTAGGGTTGGGATGCAACGTGCTTAGGTATTAACCAGGCAAAAGTTGCGTGTCTTCCGGGTGTCGGTGTTTCAATGGTCACGATGAGGCCGTCCCCGAAGTCCGCACTCGAGCACGAGGTGCGCCGCGCCCGCGACGCCGGCTCGACCACCGGCGAGCTGCTGCGCCTGGTGCGCACCGGACGGGCCTCGACCCGCGCCGACCTGGGCCGGCTGACCGGGCTGTCGCGGACCGCCGTCGCCTCGCGCCTGGCCGCCCTGAGCGCCGCCGGCCTGCTGCGGGCCGGGGACGAGCTGGCCTCGACCGGCGGTCGCCCGCCCACCGAGCTGGTCTTCGACACCGGGTTCGGCGTCGTGCTCACCGCCGCCCTCGGCCGCTCGCGCACCCAGCTCGGCGTCTTCGACCTCGCCGCGACCCCGCTCGCGACCAGCTCGCGTGAGCACCCCGCCGGCGTCGGTCCGGAGGAGCTGATGCCCGCGGTCGCCGAGGGCCTGCGCGCGCTGCTGGCCGGGCTGGACCACCCGCCGCGTCGCGTCGTCGGCATCGGGGTCAGCCTGCCGGGCACGGTGGACGGGGTGCGCGGCGCGAGCATCGACTCCCCGGTCATGTCGGGCTGGGACGGCGTCGAGCTGGCGCCGTACCTCGCCGAGGTGGTGCCCGCCGGCCTCACCGACGACGACGGCCCGCCGCCGCTGTTCCTGGCCAACGACGCCGACGCCCTGGCCCGCTCCGAGCGGATGGGGCGCACCGGTGCGCTCGAGGACGTGCTCGTGGTCAAGGCCTCGACCGGCCTGGGGCTCGGCATCGTCGCCGGCGGCCAGGTGCTGACCGGACACCTCGGTGCGGCGGGCGAGATCGGCCACACCGCCGTCGACGCCGGTGGCGAGCGGACCTGCCGCTGCGGCGCGACGGGCTGCCTCGAGACGGTCGCGGGCGGCTGGGCGCTGGTGGCGCGGATGAACGAGCAGGGTCGCGACGTCACGCACATCCGCGAGGTCGTCGACCTGGCGCTGGCCGGTGACGGCGAGGCCCGCCACCTGCTCCGCGAGAGCGGCCGCCACCTCGGCGACCTGCTGGCCGTCGCGATCAACCTGCTCAACCCGCAGGCCGTCGTGCTGGGCGGGGACATGCCGGTCGTCTTCGACACCTACGCCGCCGGCGTCCGCGAGTCGGTCTACGCCCGGGCCGCCGCGCTGGCCACCCGCGACCTGCAGATCCTGCCCGCCACCTTCGGCGACCGTGCCGGCCTGGTGGGCTGCGCGGCCACGGTGCTCGACCACGTGCTGAGCCCGGCCTCGGTCGACGCGTTCCTCGCCCACGCGCCGAGATGACGCTCGCGGACAGCCGAGATGACGCTCGCGGCGCGTCGAGATGACGGTTCCGGCGCGTCGTCCCACCTAGGGTGGCGACGTGGCTGTGGACCTGCTCGCGGACGCGTACGCCGGCACCTCCCGCGCGGTCGCCGCGCTCGCCCCTGAGGACTGGGAGCGGCCGACCCGGGCGGCGGCGTGGCCGGTGCGTGCGCTGCTGCACCACCAGCTGGTGGACGCCCAGCGAGCACTGGTGGCCCTGGCGTGCACGACCGACGCCGCCCCGGACGTCGACCGCACGACCTACTGGGCCGACTTCCTGCCCGACGGTGACGCCGGCGCGGGCCTCAGCGCGCGCGTCGCGGCGGCGTACGACGACCCCGCCGACCTGCGCGCGCAGTGGACGGCGACCGCGACCGCGGTCGTCCGCGCGTCCGGGGCCGCCGACCCGACGACGCGGGTCGAGACGCAGGGGCACGTGATCACGGTCGACGACCTGGTCTCGACGCTGGTCGTCGAGGCGACGGTGCACCACCTCGACCTGGTCCTCGACCTCGACGACCCGGGTCCGTCCGCGGCCTGCCTGGCCCACACGCGTGCGGTGCTCGAGCGGATCCTCGGCGACCCGCTGCCGGCGTCCTGGGACGACGGGACCGCGGTGCTGCGCTCCACCGGCCGCGAGGCCCTAGACGACGCCGACCGCGCGGCGCTGGGCGTACGGGCGGGGCGGCTGCCGCTGCTCGGCTGAGCGCGGCGGCGGGGTGCTTGACGGGCAAGTTTCGAACTTGTCGGGCTTTGCAAAGGCCGACAAGCTCGGAAGTCCCCGGCCGACCGGGGACTTCGCGGTCCGACCGGCACGGCCGGCCGAGCCGCTACAGGTCGAGCTTGTAGCCCAGCCCGCGCACGGTGACCAGGAACTTCGGCTCGCCCGGGTCGGGCTCGAGCTTGGCGCGCAGGCGCTTGACGTGCACGTCGAGGGTCTTGGTGTCGCCGACGTAGTCGGAGCCCCAGACCCGGTCGATGAGCTGTCCGCGCGTGAGCACCCGGCCGGGGTTGCGCAGGAACATCTCGAGCAGCTCGAACTCCTTCAGCGGGAGCCGCTGCTCGTGGCCGTCGACGGTCACGACGTGCCGCTCGACGTCCATCCGCACCGGGCCGGCCTCGAGGGTGTCGGGGGCGACCTCGGTCTCGACCCCGCGCCGCATGACGGCGCGGATGCGGGCGACCAGCTCGCGCGGCGAGTACGGCTTGGTGACGTAGTCGTCGGCGCCCAGCTCCAGCCCGACCACCTTGTCGACCTCGTCGTCCTTGGCGCTGACCATGATCACCGGCACGGAGCTGGTCTGCCGGATCGTGCGGCAGACCTCGGTGCCGGGGATGCCCGGCAGCATGAGGTCGAGCAGCACGACGTCGGCGCCGTTGCGGTCGAACTCCGCCAGCGCGGCGTGGCCGTCGGCGGCCACGGCCACCTCGAAGCCCTCCCGTCGCAGCATGTACGACAGCGCGTCGCTGTAGCTCTCCTCGTCCTCGACCACGAGTACCCGGGTCACGGGCGGTCCTCCTGCATCTCGTCGGCCGCAGGTGCGGCCGTGGTGTCCATCATGGGGGTCAGGTCGGTCGCACCGTGCTCGTCGTCGTGCTCGTCGTCGTGCTCGTCGTCGTCGAAGTCGTCGTCGTCCTCACCGTCGGTCGCGTGCAGCGGGCGCTCCGGGGCCAGGGGGAGGGTGAGGGTGAAGGTCGAGCCGTGGCCCTCCTCGGACCAGACCCGCACCTCGCCGCCGTGCGTCGCGGCCACGTGCTTGACGATCGACAGGCCCAGGCCGGTGCCGCCGGTGGAGCGGTGGCGGGCGGGGTCGACGCGGTAGAACCGCTCGAAGATCCGGTCGATCTCCCCGGCCGGGATGCCGATGCCCTGGTCGACCACGGAGACCTCGAGGTCGTCGCCGACGGCCTTGGTCGAGACCAGCACCGTCGCGCCCGGGTCGGAGTAGCTGACGGCGTTGGCGACCAGGTTGCCCACGGCGGCGGTGATCTGCTCCTCGTTGCCGTGCACCTTGAGCCCGGTCGGGCCGCCGGTCACGACCGAGACGTGGCGCGCGGCGGCGTCGATCGCGGAGGTGTCGACGGCGATGCCGATCACCTCGTCGACCGCGACCGGCACGGGCCGGTCCAGCGGCTCGTCGCCCTGCAGCCGGGACAGCTCGATGACCTGCTGCACCAGGCGGCTGAGCCGCTCGCCCTCGGTGACCATCCGGTTCGAGAAGCGGCGCACCGCCTCCGGGTCGTCCGCGCCGTCGTGGATCGCCTCGGCCAGCAGCCGCATCGCGCCCACCGGCGTCTTCAGCTCGTGGCTGACGTTGGCCACGAAGTCGCGGCGCACCGCCTCGACCCGTCGCTCGCGGGTGCGGTCCTCGACCAGCGCCAGCACCAGGCGGTGCCCCAGGGGCGCGATCCGGGCGGTGACGTGGCGCGGTGACCCGCCGGGACGCTCGATGACCAGCTCGGTCTCGCGGATCTGGCCGTCGCGCCGCACCCGGGTGACCAGGTCGGCCAGCTCGCCGGCGACCAGCCCGGTGCCGCGCACCAGCCCGAGGGCGTACGCCGGGGCGCTGGCCTTGACGACCAGGTCGGCGTCGTCGACGACGACCGCGCTGCTGCGCAGGACCGAGAGCACCGCCGCCACGCCCGGGGGGAGCAGCGGCTCGGGCTGGGGCGTGGTGCCGCGTTGCTGACGGTCGCTGACGTGCCAGGCGAGCACGGCGCCGCCGGCCACGACGGCGCCGATGACCGCCGCCAGGAAGGCCTGCGTCGTCGGGTCCACGTCCCCGAGCCTAGTGGCGCCGTCATCCGGGGTCCGCCGCGCGGACGGCGGACTCCCGACTGTTCACCGGTCGTTCAGCCGATCCCCCCTGCAGGTCACCGGGGGGTGGGCCCCACGGCCTAGGGTTCGGGGCATGCGCGACGTCTTCCACGAGCAGCTCGACGCCATCTTCTCCGACCTCGCGAGCATCTGCCGCAACGTCGAGACGGCGGTGGGTCTGGCGACCCGTGCCCTCACCGAGGGTGACGCCGAGATCGCCCAGCGGGTGATCAGCAGCGACCGCGAGATCGACCTCGCCCGCGAGCGGGTCGAGGACGCCGCCTTCAACCTGCTCTCCCTGCAGCAGCCGGTCGCCGGCGACCTGCGGATGGTCGTGGCCGGCCTGCGGATGGTCAGCGAGCTGGAGCGGATGGGCGACCTGTCGGTGCACGTCGCCAAGATCGCCCGGCTCCGCGTGCCCGAGGTGGCCGTGCCCCGCGAGGTGCAGCCGACCATCAACAAGATGGCGATGACGGCCGAGGACATGGTCTCCCGCGTCGCCAAGATCATCGTCGACCGCGACGTCGAGGCCGCCATCGAGCTGGGCCGCGACGACGAGGTGATGGACCAGCTGCGTCGCCAGAGCTTCACCGAGCTGCTCTCCGACGACTGGTCCCACGGCGTCGAGGCCGCGGTCGACCTCGCCTTGCTGGGCCGCTACTACGAGCGGATCGCCGACCACGCCGTCTCGGTGGCGCACCGGGTCGTCTTCGTCGTCACCGGCGAGTACCCGCGCGCCACGGCCTGACGCCCCGCCGCCGGCGCCCGGGGGACGCCCCCAGTCGGTCGGTCAGCGACCCTGGCTGGCGACCGCGGCGGCAGCCGCCTCGGCGGCCTCCGGGTCGAGGTACTCCCCGCCGGGCACGGTCGGACGCAGGTCGTCGTCGAGGCGGTAGACCAGCGGCTGGCCAGTGGGGATGTTGAGCCCCGCGATGTCGTCGTCGCCGATCCCGTCGAGGTGCTTGACCAGCGCCCGCAGGCTGTTGCCGTGCGCGGCGACGAGCACCACCTTGCCCTCGCGCAGGTCCGGCACGACCGCGGACTCCCAGTAGGGCAGGAACCGGACGATCACGTCGGCCAGGCACTCGGTGCGGGGCATGTCGGCGCCGAGGTCGGCGTACTGCGGCAGCCCGGCCTGCGAGAACTCGTCGGCCGGGTCCTGCTCGGGCGGCGGGGTGTCGAAGGACCGGCGCCAGAGCATGAACTGCTCCTCGCCGTACTCGGCCAGGGTCTGCTTCTTGTCCTTGCCCTGGAGCGCGCCGTAGTGGCGCTCGTTGAGCCGCCAGGACCGGCGTACGGGGATCCAGTGCCGGTCGGCCTCGTCCAGCGCGAGGTGCGCGGTGCTGATCGCGCGGCGCAGCAGCGAGGTGTGCACGACGTCGGGGAGGACGCCGGCCTCGGCCAGCAGCCGCCCGCCGGCCGCGGCCTCGCCCCGGCCCTTGTCGTTCAGCGGCACGTCGACCCAGCCGGTGAAGAGGTTCTTGGCGTTCCACTCGCTCTCGCCGTGGCGGAGTAGGACCAGGGTGTGGGTCATCGGGTGCCTCTCAGTGGTGGAACGGCTCGGGGAACTCGCAGTCGTACGCCGTGCCGGCAGTCTCGGACTCGGCCGTCTCGGACTCGGTCTCGGTCGTCCCGGCTGCGGGGTCGGTGCTCTCGGCGGAGGTGTCGACGCCCTCCCACTGGCGGCACCCGGGCACGACCGGCACGTCCAGCTCGATGGTCGAGCCGTCGGACAGCGTGATCTCCATCGGGGCGACCTCGCCGGGCACGAAGTCGCCCTCGACGGTGATGCCGCCCTCGTCGAGGGTGGTGACGCGATCGAGGGGCGCGACCTCGAAGGGCTCGAGGTCGGGGACGTCGACGACGGGCTCGCCGGTGCCGGCGATCGACTCGACGCCGGCCGCCGACTCCGAGCTCTGGTTGACGAAGGTCGCCGAGAGCGTGCCGGACCCGGGCTGCGCGGAGACCAGGACGACGCCGATCGCGTCGAGGGTCCCGCCGCGCTCACCGACGTCCATCGAGATCGTGTTGACCTGGTTGGTCTGGTAGTCGAAGCCGCACGAGGCCAGCGCCGGGGCGCCGATCACGAGCAGCGCCGCCGCCGGGACGAGGCGGCGGGCGAGGGGAGATCGGCGGGCGAGGGGAGATCGGCGAGTCATGTCAGCTGGCTCTTCTCGGTCTGCGGGAGGTCGTGGACCGACCGTGGTCGGCGGGGCAAGCCTAGCGTCCGGGTGCCGCACCCCGACGGCTGCTCCCGGGGTCAGGCGGCGAAGCCGTCGCCCAGGCCGAGGGCGACGAGCGCGGCGGCCAGGGCCAGGGCGAGCAGGCCGCCGAGGAGCAGCACGCGGCCGGCGCCGACCTTGAGGGCGACACGGACCGGCAGGGTGCGCCAGCCCTCCTCGTGGTCGACCACGAGGCCGGGGGCGGAACGGGCCAGGTGGACCGCGACGCCGAGCAGGGCGGCCAGCACGGTGACCAGCACCGAGGGGGGCGTACCGAGGTGGTCGCCGCCCCAGCCGCCGTAGGTCAGGTAGGCCGGGTAGAGCCCGAAGGACAGGGCCCAGGGGACCCACGACAGGACGCCGCGGCGCAGCACCAGGTTGCCGAGGAGGGTCACCAGCAGCGCCGCGAGGTAGGTGAGCCCAGCCACGACGCCGGTGCCGACCGCCAGCGGCACGACGAGCAGCACGCCGCAGGCGATCGAGAACCACACCGTGCCCGGGTCCAGGTCGGGCCCGGCCAGCGGCTTGCGCCCGGCGTGGTGGCGGCGGTCGCGGTCGCGGTCGACGAGGTCGTGGTGCCACCCGGCGACGACCTGGCCGACCAGGACCGTCGCGGCGACGACGGCGGCCTCCTGGGTGGCGCGGCCGAGGAGGAGCGCGGCGCCGCCGAGGGCGGCGGCGGTGAGCAGGGCCTGGCGCGAGTGCGCGGCGCGCAGCAGGAGCAGCGGCCACCACCGCCGTACGCCCGCGAGGCGGCCCCCGCCCGACGTCGCTGCCGCGGTCCCGGCCGCGGGGCCGGCTGCGGTCCCGGCCGTGGTCGCGGGCGCGGGGCGCTCGGCCAGCGCCGTGATGCCACCGCCGGGGTGACCAGGGGTCTCCGTGGTCGGCCGGGCCGGCGGGCCGGCGGGTCGTACGGGCGCTGCGGGCGCCGTTGCCTGGGCGGCCTCGCGCCGCTGCTTCCTCCGCATGTGCGCAGTATCGCCCGAGGGCGGCCCGGTGTGGGCCACCTCACCCCGATCCGGTGCGTCCCGGGCGCGCCGACCTGCAGCGACGTGGTCGGGGCGGGGGTCGCGAGGGCCCCGGAAGGGGGTGGTGCGGCGGGTCCCAGGACCTGGCCGGCCCACACAATTCTCGTGGTGTCAAGCCCTGCCGAGCCTCTGACCTGCGCAAACGCGGCGATCAAGGGCCGAAGGTCGTGATAAAGTGGGGGTCCCTAGGAAGGGGTACATCACATATGGCATTCACCGTCGGCGAAACGGTCGTCTACCCGAACCACGGCGCAG
This sequence comes from Nocardioides sp. AX2bis, assembly GCF_902506435.1. GTDB lineage: Bacteria > Actinomycetota > Actinomycetes > Propionibacteriales > Nocardioidaceae > Nocardioides. The sequence continues at coordinate 667,305 of NZ_LR733215.1, forward strand.
CGGTCATCGAGGACATCGAGACCCGCACGATCAAGGGCGAGGACCGCGAGTACCTGGTCCTCCGCATCGCCGCCCAGCAGGACCTCGTGGTCCGCGTCCCGTCCTGCAACCTCGACCTCGTCGGCGTGCGCGACGTGGTCGACAAGGAGGGCCTGGACCGGGTCTTCGACGTGCTCCGTGCCGAGCACGTGGAGGAGCCGACCAACTGGTCGCGCCGCTACAAGGCCAACCTCGAGAAGCTGCACAGCGGCGACGTCATGAAGGTCTCCGAGGTCGTCCGCGACCTGTGGCGTCGTGAGCGCGACCGCGGCCTGTCGGCCGGGGAGAAGCGGATGCTGGCCAAGGCCCGCCAGATCCTCGTCTCCGAGCTCGCGCTGGCCGAGTCCACCAACGAGGACAAGGCCGAGTCGATCCTCGACGAGGTCCTCGCCGGCTGATCGGCACCAGCACCACCCGCACCGCGACGACGGCCCCCGCGACCACCACGGTCACGGGGGCCGCGTCGCGTCCGGGGGTCCCGGGCCCCGCGCCCCGTACGCTGCCGGGGGTGAGCACCCCCTACCTGCTGGTCGACGCCGACGACGACGGAGAGGGGCTGCCGGCGTCGCTGGGCGCGGTGGCCGAGCAGGGCCGCGGCTCGCTGCCGTTCGCGCTGCTGCACGGTGAGGCCCTGGTCGCCTGCGCCGCGTGGGCGATGGGCGAGGCCGGGGTGGACCTGGTGGACCTCGGTACGCCGTGGTCCTCGGTGGTCGCGGCCGACGAGCCGTTCGTGCTCCACGACAGCCTCTGCCCGATGACCCCACCGGCGTTCCTGGCGGCCTGCGTGCGCGAGGCGGTGGAGATCGGTGAGGTCGTGGTCGGGGTACGGACGGTGACCGACACCGTCAAGCGGGTCGAGGACGGCGTCGTCGGGGAGACCGTCGACCGGGACGCGGTGTGGGCGGTGACGTCGCCGCTGGTGCTGCCGGCCGACGTGGTCGCCGCGCTCGAGGGCGACGGGGGACCGGCCGCGCTGTCGCCCGGGCTCGACCTGGCCGAGCTGGTGGCCGCCCTCGGCCGCCGGGGGCCGGTACGCCACCTCGAGGCGCCCAGCGAGGGTCGGCGGGTGTCCTCGGGCGAGGACGTCGAGGTGCTTGCCGTGCTGACCCGCCCGCGCTGACCCGCCCGTACCGACCTGCCCGTACCGACAGGCCCGTCCTCCACAGGGTGGCCGGTCGCGTTGACACCGCACGCAGGCCAGGACCGCCCCGCGACCTGCGAGCGGTGTCAACGACGCAGGCGACCCTGTGGACGACCGGCCCTGCGAGGGTCAGTCGGACGCGAGCAGTGCCGCGGCCAGGGCGAGGTCGTCGGCGACGGTCACCTTGAGGTTGCGTGGCGAGCCTGCGACGTGGACGACGCGGAGGTCGGCGTCGGCGTACCTCTCGAGGACGCCCGCGGTGTCGGTGGCCGCGAACCCCTCGGCCCGGGCCCGGTCGAAGCCGGCCAGCAGCGGACCGGCCCGGAAGGCCTGCGGGGTCTGCACGACGACGGTGGTGCCGGTGACCACGCGCCGGTCGTCGCGGGAGACCAGGCAGGTCACGGGGACGCCCGGTACGGCGCCGCCGTGCTGCCGGGCGGCGTCGACCACCGCGGTGAACAGCGCCGGTGGTGCCAGCGGCCGCGCGCCGTCGTGGATGGCCACCACGTCGACGGTGCCGTCCTCGACGTCCGTGCGCAGCACCTCGAGCGCGGCGGCCTCGGAGTCGGGCCGGGTCGCGCCGCCGGTCACCAGGACCACCTCGCGCTCACCCAGCAAGGGCTCGAGCACGGCGGCGACGTCGGCCTCCTCGCCGGGCCGGGCGACGACGACCAGGCGGGCGACGTCCGGCACGGCCAGCGCGGCGCGCAGGGCGTGCACCAGCACGGCGTCGTCCCTCAGCGGGAGCAGGACCTTGTTGACCTCGGCGCCCACCCGGGTGCCGGCGCCGGCGGCGAGGACGACGACGGCGGCGGGCACGCGGTCATCCTAGGAGGAGCCGACCTCTGCAGGGGACGCCCAGGCGCAGTTCAGAGGGAGGGGTCCTGCCTGTCTCCGTCACGCCGGTGCGCTCGTCGACGACAGGGTCGGCAGGTCGGCCTGGCCCCTACACTCCCTGCATGGAGCGCGAGAACGTCGACAACGGATCGATCATCGATGCCGTCGCGCGCCTCCTGGAGTGGCCGTTCTGGGTCCCTGTCGTCGTGGCGCTGCTGGTGTGGGTCGCCGCAGCAGCACTCCACCGGCGGCACGAGCCCAGGACCAAGCAGAGCCAGCGGTCGAGCTGAACGTCGTCGCTCGAGGCCGGCCGTCGAAGCGAGGCGCTCTCGATCACGTGGCACCACCGTTCGCCTACGCCCTGGTGGGGAGCCTGGCGCTCCTCGGGCTCGTGTACGCGCTCTGGGCGGGGTACCTCGCCCTCTGGGCCGACGAGGGCAGCGTCCCACCCCGTTCACGACTCCCGGACATCCCCTCCGGGGCTCACGTCGTGAGCGAGACGGAGCCATGCGCTTCAGGCGGGTGCTGGCGAGAAGTCGTGGTGAGACCGGCGCCAGGACAGTCCCCCCACGAGCTCGCGGCCGAGATGGGCGTTGCCGACGCGGACCGGTATCCATGGCTCCTGCTCGACCCGCACTCGGTGGAGGTCGGCTCCCGGGTGCGGGGCGATGAGCTCAGCATCTACGTCCAGTACTGACCCCTGGCCCCCGACCTGACGTCGCGGTCGAGCCGCGGCGCGGCAGGGAGGTGCCCGGCGACGGATCCCCCGAGGAGCGGAGGAGACCCCGGACGATTTTCACGCCTGTAACAACCGGAAACGCAGCCCGAACAGACCGGACCTAGGTTCACGTCATGTCGGCTCAGCGCATCCGGGAACGTGGAGCAGCAGGTCAGGAGTGGCAGCCCGTCTGCCGCGTGGCCGAGCTGGAGGTCGGGCGCGGCGTGACGGCGCTGGTGCACGGGCAGGCGGTGGCGATCTTCCGGCTGGCCGAGGACGAGGTGCGCGCGCTCGGCAACCACGACCCGTACGCCCACGCCTCGACCCTGGCCAAGGGCATCGTCGGCACCCGCGAGGGCGTGCCGTTCGTCGGCTCGCCCAGCCACCGGCACGCCTTCGACCTGCGCACGGGCCGGTGCCTGGAGGACGCCGCGGTGGGCGTCCCGGTCTACGAGGTACGCGTGCTCGAGGGCGTCGTGCTGGTCGGCTACCGCCGGGCGGGCTGAGCGTCGGGGTCGGCGGCCGGCCCGGGAGCCGGCCCGGGAGCGGGGACGACGAGCGCGGTGGCGATCGCGGCGACGCCCTCGCCGCGACCGGTCAGGCCGAGGCCGTCGGTGGTGGTCGCCGAGACGGTGACCGGTGCCCCGGCAGCGGCGCCGAGCGCGGCCTCGGCCTCGGCGCGGCGGGCCCCGAGCCGGGGTCGGTCGCCGATCACCTGCACGCTGACGTTGCCGACGAGGTAGCCGGCGGCGCGGACGCGCGCGGCGGTCTCGGCCAGCAGCGCGACGCCGGACGCACCGGCCCAGGCCGGGTCGCTGGTGCCGAACTGCGAGCCCAGGTCGCCCAGGCCGGCCGCGGCCAGCAGGGCGTCGCAGGCCGCGTGGGCGGCGACGTCGGCGTCGGAGTGGCCCTCGAGCCCGGCCGGCTCCTCGGGCCAGGACAGCCCGGCCAGGTGCATCGCGACGCCCGGCACGAGGCGGTGGACGTCGACGCCGGTGCCCACCCGGGGCAGGGCCGCGACGGGGGTCGAGGAGGGGGCCGGGAGGACGGCCGGAGCGGGCTCCGGAGCGAGCGGATTCACGTCATGATCATGCCTGAGCCAGAATCGGGAGCATGAGCACGCCCACCCGCGCCTGGTCCCTGGCCGGCCTCGTCGCCGGTGGCGCGGGGCTGTCCGCCAGCTACGTCGTCGCGACCCTCCTCGCCGTCCGTGAGTCACCTGTCGTCGCGGTCGCCGGGGGCGTGGTGTCGCTGACCCCGGGCCCCGTCGCCGAGTTCCTGATCGGGCTGGTGGGACGCGCCGACAAGCCCCTGCTGCTCGGCGGCGTGGTGCTGGTGGTCCTGGCCGTGCTGGCCTGGTCCGGGCGGCTGGCCCGCCGCCGCTGGTGGGCCGCGGTCGCCGTGCTCGTGGCCCTCGCCGTGGTCGGGGGCGCCGCGGTGCTGGCCCGCCGGGGCACGGGCGTGGAGGACCTGGTGCCGGTGGCGGCCGGGCTGCTGGTGTGGGTCGGGACGCTCTCGGTGCTGACCGACCCGTTGCGGCGTACCGACGCGGCGCTGGCCGCAGGCGCGAGCGAGGGGCCGGCGAGCTCGCGGCGCACCTTCCTGGTCGGCACCGGGGCCGTCGTGGGCGTCAGCGCGGTGGCCGCGCTGGCCGGTCGTCTGGCCGGGTCCGGGCGGCGCGCGGTGGAGCAGAGCCGCGCCCTGCTGCGGATCCCCGGCATCAGCGAGCCGTCGCTGCCGGCGGGCGTCGACCTCGGCGTCGAGGGCGTCCCGCCGTGGATGACCCCGGCCGAGGACTTCTACCGGATCGACACGTCCCTGGCCCCGCCGGCGATCGAGCCCGGCGAGTGGCGGCTGCGCGTGCACGGGCTGGTCGACCGCGAGCTCGACCTGGGCTTCGACGACCTCCTGGCCCGGGAGCGTACGGAGTCCTGGATCACGCTGAACTGCGTCAGCAACACCGTCGGCGGCACGCTGGTCGGCAACGCCTGGTGGTCGGGGGTGCGCCTGGCCGACCTGCTCGAGGAGGCCGGTGTCCAGGACGGGGCGGACGCGCTGCTGCAGACCTCCGAGGACGGCTGGACGTGCGGCACCCCGCTGTCGGTGGTCACCGACGGGCGCGAGGCGATGCTCGCGGTGGCGATGAACGGCCGGCCGCTGCCGATCGAGCACGGCTTCCCGGTGCGCACCGTCGTGCCCGGGCTGTACGGCTACGTCTCCGCCACCAAGTGGGTCGTGGACATCGAGGTCACCCGCTTCGCCGACTTCACGGCGTACTGGACCGAGCGCGGCTGGGGCGAGCAGGGGCCGGTCAAGACCGCCTCGCGCATCGACGTGCCCCGCAGCGGCTCGACCGTGCCCGCCGGGCGGGTGCGGATGGGCGGCACCGCCTGGGCGCAGGGGACCGGGATCGAGGCCGTCGAGGTCGCCGTCGACGGCGGCGCCTGGCAGGCCGCCGAGCTCGCGACGGTGCCGAACGAGGACTGCTGGGTGTCGTGGCTGGCCGAGGTGGACCTGCCCGCCGGGCGGCACCAGCTGCGGGTGCGCGCCACCGACGCCGACGGCGAGGTGCAGACCGGGGTCGTCCGTGACGTGCTGCCCGACGGTGCGACGGGGTGGCACACCATCGACGTCAGCGCCGACTGAGCCTCACCAGGCGGTGGAGGAGCCCCGGGGCGGCAGCGGGTGGGCGGCGTCGCGGAGGACGTAGACCAGGCCGCCGGAGCGGGTCAGCCAGGCGCGCTCGAGCTGGGCGCGGTCGTAGGTGCGGCGCACGCCCGAGGCATCGGAGGCGGCCGGGTCGTTGACGACCACGTCGCCGGCGGCGTCGAAGCCGACGATCACGAGCAGGTGGCCGGCCGTCGAGCCGATCGGGGCGCCGTCGAGCTCGCCGGGACCGAAGGTGACGGAGGCGACCAGCGGGATCCCGGCCGCGACGAAGCGCTCGGCCTGGCGCGCGCCGGTCAGTCGGGTCACGAAGGCCTCGCCGCCGCCCCCGAGCCGGGAGGCCGCCCAGGCGGTGTTGAAGGCCCAGTTGCCGGTGCCGTCGTAGCCGTGGTCGTAGGTGGCCCGCGCGGCCACGTCGACCCAGGGGTCGCGGTGGCCGTCGGGGACCCAGGACGAGGCGCGGGCGCCGGGCAGCGCGTCGTAGTAGGAGAGCACCATCGAGGTCGCGGTGGGGGAGCACCACGCCTCCCCGCCGCCGCCCCACTGCGGGAAGTGCCCCTGGTGGATCATCTGGGAGTAGCGCGGCACGTCGAGCACCCGCCCGCGCACGTCGCCGGGGCGGGTCGGGTCGGGGGTGCCGGCGGGCAGGCGGGAGGCCATCGCGCCGACGGTGTCCAGGCGCGGGGAGGCCTGCTGGCCCTCGCGGCGCAGCAGGCGCACGCGCAGCTGGTAGGCGGTGACGCCGCCGGCCGCGGTGACGGTCCAGGTGTCGGTGTCCACGCGGGCGAGGTCGTCGTCCTGCCCGGCCACGGTCGTACGCCGCACGTGCTGGTCGCCCGCGGCCCAGCGGGCCATCAGGTCCCAGCTGGAGGTGCGGCCGTCGGCGGTGCGGCCGCGGACCTCCACCTCGACCAGGCTGTCGCGCGGGGTGGCGGCCGACCAGGAGGGGATCAGCGAGGTGAGGGCGAAGCCGGGCTCGTGCCAGCCGGACTGCCACGTCCCCTCGTCGTAGCGACGCCCGTCGAGGGTGCGGCTGCCGACCCCGTCGGCGCCGGCGGCGGCCAGGCGCAGCCGGCCGTTGGTCACGACGGTGCCACGGCGGCTGCTAGCGGACAGCGCCTCGCCGGTGTCCCAGCGGCGGTAGTCGACCAGGCGCTTGCCGGGACCGGCGGCCGCGGCGGAGGCGGCGGAGGCGGCGGAGGCCGCCGACGAGGAAGCGGCGTCGGCGCGGGTCATGGGGAGCATCATCGCCCCGGTCGCGGCGGCCTCCGCCGCGGCCAGG
>NZ_LR733215.1:674088-780413 GCF_902506435.1 Nocardioides sp. AX2bis
GGAGACGGGGGTGCGGCGAGAGACGGGCGTCAGGGGGCGCATCGCCTCACCGTACGTCCCACCAGCCCCACCCGTCCCAGGATCCACCGCCGAGATGACGCTCGCGGACAGCCGAGATGACGGTTCCGGCGCCTCGAGGTGACGCTCGCGGCGCTCGGGAGCCACGGATACGGCGCTGGGCCGCGACGTCCCTAGACTGTCTCGATGACCTTCCGCCTCTACGACACCGCGACCCGCGGGGTGCGCGACTTCGTGCCCCTCGTCGAGGGCCACGCGGGTCTGTACCTGTGCGGGCTCACCGTCCAGTCCGAGCCGCACGTCGGGCACCTCCGCTCGGGCATCAACTTCGACGTCCTGCAGCGCTGGCTGCGCCACCGCGGGTTCGAGGTCACCTTCATCCGCAACGTCACCGACATCGACGACAAGATCCTGGCCAAGGCCGCCGAGCAGGGCCTTCCCTGGTACGCACTGGCGTCGGCCATGAAGCGCGAGCTCGACGCGGCGTACGCCGCCCTCAACGTCGCGCCCCCGACCTACGAGCCGGCCGCGACCGGCCACGTGCCGGAGATGCTGGAGCTGATCGCCGAGCTGATCGAGCGCGGGCACGCGTACGCCGCCGAGGACGGGTCGGCCGACGTCTACTTCGACGTGCGGTCGTGGCCGTCGTACGGCGAGCTGACCCGCCAGGGCATCGACGACATGGAGGCCGCCGGCGACGCCGACCCGCGCGGCAAGCGCGACCCGCGCGACTTCGCCCTGTGGAAGAGCGCCAAGGACGGCGAGCCGTCGACCGCGTCCTGGCCCAGCCCGTGGGGCCGCGGCCGCCCGGGATGGCACATCGAGTGCTCGGCGATGGCCGGCAAGTACCTCGGACCCGCGTTCGACGTGCACGGCGGCGGTGTCGACCTGCGCTTCCCGCACCACGAGAACGAGCAGGCGCAGTCCCGCGCCGCCGGCCGCCCGTTCGCGACCTACTGGATGCACAACGCCTGGATCACCACCGCCGGCGAGAAGATGAGCAAGTCGCTCGGCAACTCGCTGGTCGTCTCCGAGGTCCTGGAGCGGGTCCGCGGCATCGAGCTGCGCTTCTACATGGTCGCCTCGCACTACCGCTCCCACGTCGAGTTCAGCACCGAGGCGCTCGAGGACGCCGCGGTCGGGTTCCGGCGGGTCGAGCAGCTGCTCGACCGGCTCGGCCTCGGCGCCGACCGCGAGGAGACCCCGACGGCCGAGCTGCCGGCGGCGTACGTCGAGGCCCTCGACGACGACCTCGGTACGCCGGCCGCGGTCGCGGTGCTCCACGACACCGTCCGCGAGGCCAACCGCCTCGCCGACGCCGGTGACCACGACCGCGCCCGCGAGCGCGGCGCCGCCGTGGTCGCGATGCTCGACGTGCTCGGTCTCGACCCGGCCGACCCGGCCTGGCGCGCCTCCGGCGGCGCCGCCGACCGCGAGGCCGCCCTGACCTCCGCCCTCGACTCCCTGCTCGGCGCACTCCTGGCCGAGCGCGACGCGGCGCGGGCGAGCAAGGACTTCGCCACCGCCGACACGATCCGCGACCGCGTCAAGGCGGCCGGCATCGAGGTCGAGGACACCCCCGACGGACCGAGATGGAGCCTCACCTGATGGCAGGGATCTCGAGACGCTCGCTCCGCTCGCTCCTCAATCACCGTGAAGGACACTGACGTGGCTGGAAATTCGCAGCGCAAGGGCGCGATCCGCAAGTCGAGCAAGAGCCCGACGGCCGGCTCGGGCGGGCGCGTCAAGCGCGGGCTCGAGGGCAAGGGCCCGACGCCGAAGGCCAAGGACCGGCCGTACCACAAGTCGTACCGCTCGGGCGCGGCTGCAGCGGGCGGCTCCGGGGGACCGGGCGGCTCCGGCGGCCAGGGCCGCAGCGGCCCGGGTACGCGCGGTGGCCAGCGTCGTCGCAGCAGCGACGCCGAGTGGGTCGCCGGTCGCAACTCGGTGGTCGAGGCGCTGCGCGAGGGCGTGCCGGTCAACACCGTCTACGTCGCCGACGGCGCCGAGCGCGACGGGCGCCTGCGCGAGGCGTTCGCGCTGGCCGCCGAGCAGGGCGTCGCCATCCTGCAGACGACCAAGGGCGAGCTCGACCGGCTCACCAACGGCGCCGTGCACCAGGGCCTCGCCGCGCGGATCCCCGCCTACGTCTACGCCCACCCCGACGACCTGCTCGACCGGGCCGCCCAGGCCGGCGAGCCGCCGCTGATCGTCGCGCTGGACTCCGTCACCGACCCCCGCAACCTCGGGGCGGTCGTGCGCAGCGCGGCCGGCTTCGGCGCCCACGGCGTCGTCGTGCCCGAGCGTCGCGCCGCCGGGATGACAGCCTCGGCGTGGAAGACCAGCGCCGGCGCCGCGGCCCGGATCCCGGTCGCCCAGACCGTCAACCTGGTACGCCAGATCAAGGCCTACCAGCAGGCCGGCCTGATGGTGATCGGCCTGGCCGCGGAGGGCGAGGTCTCGCTGCCCGACCTGGACCTCGCCGACGGCCCGCTGCTCGTCGTCGTCGGCTCCGAGGGCGACGGCCTGTCGCGCCTGGTGGCCGAGACCTGCGACCAGCTGGTCTCGATCCCGATGGCCAACCGGCTGGAGTCCCTCAACGCCGGGGTGGCCGCCTCGGTCGCGCTCTACGAGATCGCCCGCCGCCGCGCCTGACCCGCCGAGATGACGCTCGCGGACAGCCGAGATGACGCTTGCGGCGCGTCGAGGTGACGGTTCCGGCGCTCAGAAGTAGTCGAGCACCGCGGGCGCACGACGGCGCAGCAGGCGGTCGAGAGCGGCGTCGGTGCGCTCGTCGCCACCCACGAGGTGGCCCCCGGCGCGGAGGTCGACGGCGGGGAGCGTGCCGGCGTACGCCAGGGCCAGCCCCTGCGGCGTGAGCGTCGGCAGCCGGTCGTCGTCGGTGACGCGAGCGACCGCCGACCCGCCGGGGCGCACCTCGAGCGCCCACGACCCGTCAAGCACGCCCAGCGGGTCCCCGGCCACCCGCAGCGACAGCGCGACGTCGTCGTCGGGCCCCGCCGTGAGGGAGCCGAGGGCCGACGGGTGCACGCGCGCCATGTAGGGGCGGCGCTCGACGGCCGCCCAGGTCGAGGAGGGCAGCACGAGCCGGGCCGGGTGGTCGCCGGAGGTGCGCAGCCGCACCGTCCCGGCCACGCTGGCGAAGCTGCCGAGCACCCGCCACAGCGCCCGCGCCGCGTCGGGGGTCAGCGTGACGAGGTCGTCGACGTCCAGCCTCGCGGCGGGGCCGTACCCGGGGCCGCGGGTCCAGGCGGCGTACCCCACCACCCCGTCGTCGTCCTCGGCGAGGGTCACCCCGCTGACCTCGGCCAACCGCTCGCCGCCGCCGGCGCTGAAGCAGGCCGCGGTGCGGGTCAGCGGGCCGTTGCGGGTCACGGCCCACCGGGCGTACGCCGCGTCGACCGCCGGGAGGTCCGCGGCCGTCGCGCGGCGCACCGTCGTGCCGGCCGGCGCCCGGACCGAGGCGAGGGCCGCCGTGGGCAGGTCGACGTGGTCGAGCGAGCCGACCACCTCGTAGCCCAGGCTCCGGTAGATGCCGGGCGCGGTCGGGAACAGCGTGGACACGGCCTGGCCGTGCTCGGCCAGGGCTTCGGCCAGCACCCCGCGCAGCAGGCCACGTCCGCGGTGCTCCGCGGCGACGGCGACGCCGGCGATCCCGCAGGTCGCGACCTCCCGGCCGTGCCAGAAGGACGCGTCGTGCCGGGCGGTGGCCTTGGCGACCAGGTGCTCGTCGTCGAACGTGCCCCAGGTGGTCGTGCCGGGGGCCGGGAACTCGCCGGCCACCCGACCGCCGCCGGGCCGCGGGTTCCCGAACGCCTCGTGCCCCAGCTCCTTCGAGGCGGTCACGTCGTCGGCGGTCATCGGGCGGGTCTCGGGCACGCCCCGACGCTAGCCGAGGTGACGCTCGCGGACAGCCGAGATGACGCTCGCGGCGCCTCGAGGTGACGGTTCCGGACACCTCTGCCCCGGACACCTCCGCCCCGGACACCTCAGCCCCGTCGCGGGTGACGCCCCGCGCCCTCGCCGCGGGCGTAGCGCCGGCCCGGGTGGCGCGCCCGGTCGTCGTACGCCGTCCGCAGCTCGCCCAGCCACCTGCCGAGCCCGGGCTCGACGAACCCGCCACCGCGCACGACGACGACCACCCACCCCTCGCGGACCATCGCCGCCCGGCGTTCCTCGTCGTCCGCCTGCTTCTGGTCGTCGGCGTGCCAGTCGGCGCCGTCGTACTCCAGCGCGATCCGGCGGCGCCGGTCGGCGAGGTCGAGGCGCACCCACCCGTACCCCTCGACCCAGGCGTCGACCTGAGGGTCGAGGTCGGTGTACCCGTGGTCGTGCGCGGTGAGGCGGAGCCAGGACTCGCGGGGCGACTCGGCGCGGGGGTCGATGCGGGGGACGAGCTCGCGGTACTGCGTGACGCCGCGCCGGCCGGCGAACCGGGCGAGCATCGGTCCGTGCGCCTCGGCGTCGACCTGGTGCAGGCGGGCGAAGGCGTCGAGCGCCGCCATCGCGTCGCCGCGTCCCCACCGGCAGGCGAGGTCGGCCGCGGTGCGCAGCGGCGTCGTCACGGCGACGCCGTGCACCGAGGTCACCTCGTCCGGGGCGACCGTGCGTCGGCACCCGTCGGCGTCGTCGCGGCGGGTGGCCCGCCGCCCCGAGACCGAGGCCACGTCGAGCACGTCGGGACCGCGCCCCGGGCGGCCGGGACCGACGTCGACCCCGTGCAGCCAGGCCGCGGAGTAGTCGCACACGACCTGCCCCGGACCCAGCACGAGCGCGGCCGCCTGGGCGCGCACGAGCAGGGAGTCCTCCACCTCGCCGCGCACCCCGACCCCGCGCAGCACGCGGCGGACCACGCCGCGCGCCACGAGACGGCGTACGGAGCGCGGGTCGCGCCCCAGGGTGGGGTCGGTGAGCAGGAACGGGGTCCACGGCAGGTTCTCCATGTCCCTGGTATGCCCGATCGAGGGCCCGTGGGAGGACCCCGGACGAGCGAGCTGGGGACAACCCTGTCCGGAACCGTCATGTGGACGCGCCGCGACCGTCATCTCGGCTGTCCGCGAGCGTCACCTCGGCTAGAGGTCCTCGGCGATGACCTCGTCGGGCCGCGCCGGCAGCTGGGTGTCGATGAAGTCGCGCGCGGTCTCGAAGATGTCGACCTCGCGGCCGGCCTGCTCGGAGAGGTACCACCGGTGCTCGAGCACCTGGTGGAACAGCTCGGCCGGCTGCAGCTTGCCCCGCCGGTCGGCCGGCACCATCGCCATCAGCGGCTCGTAGACGTCGCCGAGCCACCGGTTCGCGACCAGGCTGCGGTCCTCGCGGCCGAGGTCGTGGGACGCGGTGTACGCCGCGATGTCATTGAGCATCCGCCGGGCCTGGGCGTCCTCGACGTCGAGACCGGTGAGCCCGCGCAGCTCGCGGCAGTGGTGCCCGAGCTCGACGACCTGGGGCTGGATGCGGACGGTGTCGCCGTCGAAGTCGGTGACGATGTCGAGCTCCTCGACGTCGAAGCCGAGCTCGTTGAGCCGCTCGATGCGTCGCTCGATGCGCCAGATCTCCTCGAGGGAGAACTCCTCGGCGCCGGTCAGCTGGTCCCACAGCGCGGTGTAGCGGTCCTGCAGCATCGCGACGACCTCGTGCGGGCGCAGGTCGGCGTCGACGGCGCCGCTGGCCTGCAGGTCCAGGAGCTCGGCGAACACGTTCTCGGTGGCCACGGTGACGTCGTGCTCGCGCATCCCGCGCGACAGCTGCTCGCGCAGCTCACCGGTCTCGGCGTCGACGAGGTACGCCGCGAACCCGCCGGCGTTGCGCCGGAACAGCACGTTCGACAGCGACACGTCGCCCCAGTAGAAGTCGGCGAGGTGCAGCCGGACCAGCAGCACCACGAGCGCGTCGACCAGCGAGGGCAGGTTGTCGGCGCGCAGCCCGTGCGCGAACAGGCTGCGGTAGGGCATCGAGAAGGACAGGTGCTGGGTCACCAGTGCGGCGGGCAGCTCCTCACCGGCGGCGTCGGTCCGTCCGGTGACCACTCCCTGCGGCATCACCGCGGGCAGCCCGATCCGCTGAAGGTCGCGCAGGAGGCGGTACTCCCGGAAGGCGATCTCCTCGACCGTCTCCTTGACCGCGTACGTCCGCCCGCGCAGCCGTACGATCCGCACCACGTGGCGCGACAGCCCGCGCGGGAGCGGCACGACGTAGTCGTCGGTCCACTCCTCCAGCGGCGTCCCCCACGGCAGGGAGATCACCGCGGGGTCCGGCCGGTGGGCCACGATGTGCAGCGCCATGGGCGAAGCCTAGGCCCCGGGAGGCGCCGGAATCGTCACCTCGAGGCGCCGCGAGCGTCATCTCGGCTGTCCGCGAGCGTCATCTCGGCTAGCCCAGGACGGTGCAGCTGCTCGCGTCGTTGACCTCGCGCACCCGGCTGAACGCCGCGAGGTCGATCTTGAGGCCGGTGTGCTCGCCGACGTAGGTCACCGGGCTGGCGTCGTGGTCGTGACCGCCCTCGACGGCGTCGACGATCGCGGCCAGGAAGCGTCCGGCGATCGGGGCGTTCTTGAACTGGTTGCCGCTGGTGCCCATCGCGACGTAGAAGCCGGGGGCGTCGGTGCGGTCGTAGATCGGCGTCCAGTCGTCGGCGACGTCGTAGACGCCGACCACGCCGGAGGGCCGGTTCGGCATCGTCAGGTCGGGCAGCCGGCGCGCGGCGCGGGTCACCTGGGCCTCGTACCGCTCCAGCGAGACGTGGTGGTCGACCGCGTCGATCCCGGCGGCCCCGCCCTCGACCCACTCCATCGGGTCGCAGTCCGGCTCGCTGCCGCCGACGACCCAGGCGCCGCTCGGGCCGGGACGCATGTACGTCCCGAGGTCGAGGTCGAAGACGCCCGGCGCCGGGTCCTCGCGCCCGTCCCAGGCGCCCGGCCGGGCGACCTGGTGCACCTCCTGGCGCAGCGGGCGCACGCCCACGGTGAACTCCGCGCCCACCCCGGCCATCGTGTTGAAGGCGCCCGACCACGGCCCGGCGGCGTTGACCACGACCGGCGACTCGACCCGACGGCCGTCGGCCAGCACGAGCACCCAGACCTCGCCGACGCGCTCGCAGGAGACGACCTCGGCGCGGTACGCCGTCCGCGCCCCGTGCAGACGCGCGGCGTAGGCCAGGTTGTCCGCGGCCAGCCGGGGGTCGTCCATGTAGCCGGCGTCGGGGGTGTAGATCGCGCCGAGCCGCTGGTCGGTCTCCTCCCAGAACGCGTCGTCGGTGACCGGCTTGTTGGGCCAGTACGCCCCCACGTCGAGGTGGGGGAACCGCGCCGCGAGGGCATCGGCGTCGAGGTACTCGAACGGCACCCCGGCCGCGCGCAGCAGCTCCTGGCTGTGGTCGTTCGGCACCGCCGGCACGTCGAGGTGCAGCATCCCGGTGCGGTGGAAGGCGGTCAGCGCGGGCGGGTCGGCCAGCGGCTCGAACCCCGGCAGGCCGAGGTGGTCGGCCCACGCCTCCCACATGAACTTCGCCTCCCACGACGTGGCGGTGGTGTCGAAGGTGGAGTAGAGGAAGCGGATCACCGCGCTGGAGGCCGACGTCGACCCGTGACCGGGTCCGGCGGCCTTGTCGAGCACGAGCACCGAGCGGCCGGCGCGCGCGAGCTCGAGCGCGACGGCGGAGCCGATCACGCCGGAGCCGACGACGACGGCGTCCGCGGTCAGGGAGGAGGTCTGGTCCATCGGTGTCTCCGTCGTTCGGCAGGTGGGGGTCAGGCGTCGACGACGATGTCGCCGTCGGGGGTGGAGCAGCAGGGCAGGAACTTGCCGGCGGCGACCTCGCGCGGGCGGATGCCGCCCTGGTGGCTCATCTCCACCTTCCCGGCGAGCAGTCCGGACTTGCAGGTGCCGCACAGCCCGCCGCCGCACGAGCTCGGCAGCGAGATGCCGGCCTGCTGAGCCGCGGCGAGGACGGTCGTGCCGGGCGCGCAGACGACCTCACGGCCCGAGCGGCCGAAGGTGACGGTGGCCGTCCCCGGTGCGGCGGCAGGGACCTCGCCGAGCAGCACCGGACCCTCCAGCACCTCGGGCAGGGCAGGCACGGGCGCAACGGGTGCCGCGGGCGCCGCGGGCGCCGCGGCCTCGCCGAGCACGAAGCTCTCCTCGTGGCACCGGTCCGGGTCGACGCCGACCTCGGCGAGCAGCGCCCGGGTCGCGGTCATGTAGCCGGGAGGTCCGCAGGTGAACACCTCGCGGTCGCCCACGTCGGGCACCTGCGCGGCCAGCAGGTCGGCGGTGAGCCGGCCCCGGGGTCCCGGCCAGGAGGCCGAGCCGGGGGAGTCGTCCTCGCAGACCCAGACCACGCGCAGCCCGGGGTGGTCGGCGGCCAGCGCGTCGAGCTCGCCGCGGCAGGCGAGGTCGGCCGGCGTCCGGGCGCTGTGCACGACGACGACGTCGTCGAGCTCGCCGAGGTCGGCCATCGCGCGCACCGTCGACAGGGTCGGGGTGACGCCGCTGCCGGCCGACAGGAGCAGGTAGCGCGCGGCCGGGTGCGCGGCGACGGTGAAGTCGCCGTTCGGCCCGCGTACCGCCACCCGGTCGCCGGGCTGGAGCCGGTCGTGGAGGTACGGCGACAGCACGCCCCCCTCGATCCGCTTGACCGTGATCGTCAGCAGGTGCGGCCGGGTCGGCGGGGAGGACAGCGTGTAGCAGCGCTCGACCGGGACCCCGTCGACGTCGACGACCATCGTCACGAACTGTCCGGGGGCGTAGGCGAAGGTGCCGGGCACCGTCGGCTCGAGGACCAGCGTCACCACGTCGTGGGTCACCGGCACCCGCCGGCGCACGACCATCTCCTGGTCGAGGGCGGCCTCGGGGGCCAGCAGCCCGTCGCCGACCGCGCGGGGCAGGTCGGGCACCAGCCGCAGGGCCGGGGTCGGCCCGGGGTCGGTCCAGGCGTCGTGCAGCAGCTCGCTCATCGGACGATCTCCTCGCGGATGCGGGCGGCGTACCAGGAGACGAAGGCGTCCACCTGGGCCTCGGTCTCGGTGTAGGGGCCGGGGACGTAGGCCGGGTCGGAGATGCCCCGGTGGGCGAGCGCCACGAACGCGGCGTCCTCCTCGTTCGTGTGGCGCCAGACCTCGGTCAGCGCGTCGACGTCGTAGTCGACGCCCTCGACGGCGTCCGCGTCGACCAGCCAGGTGGTGCGCACCAGGGTCTTGTCGACGCCGACCGGGAAGACCGCGAAGGTGACGGCGTGGTCGGCGCAGACGTGCAGCCACAGGTTGGGCTGGGCGTGCAGGCCGAGCCGGCCCATCCGGAAGCCGTCGACGTCGCCGAGGGTGCGCTGCACCAGGCGGGTGCCGTCGCGGCTGAAGGACTCGCCGGCGGCGTCCATCGGGCTGCGCTCGACACGGAAGCCGAGCGGGCGGTCGACGAGGTCGCTGATCGTCGGGTACGGCAGCCCCTGCGCCGCGCAGCGCTGGGCGAGCTCGGCGTCGGCGAGCAGGAACCGCTCGTGCGAGGCGCGCATCCGGTCGGGGACCTGGTCCTCGGCCAGGCCCCAGGTCTGGAAGAAGGTGCAGAGCAGGTCGGGGTGGCCGTCGCAGTGGTAGCACTCCCGGTTGTTCTCCATGGTGAGCTTCCAGTTGCCGTCCTCGACCAGGTCGATCTGGGCGGCGACCTTCGCGCGGCCCAGGCCGTGGGGGGCGAAGTACGGCGCGATCACCCGCGCCACGTCCTCGACGTCGTCCGGCGGCTCGGCGGCCAGGCAGACGAACAGCAGGCCCTCGATCTCGCGGACGTGCACCGAGAGCAGCGACAGGCAGGCCGGGTCGATGCCCGGGCCGAGCTGCGGGGCGTGCACGAGGCGGCCGTCGGTGCTGTAGGTCCAGCGGTGGTAGCCGCAGACGATGTTGCCGACCGAGCCCTTGTCCTCGGTGACCAGGCGGGCACCGCGGTGGCGGCAGACGTTGTGGAAGGCGCGGACCTGCTCGTCGTCGTCGCGCAGCACCATCACCGAGGCCCGCCCGATGTCGAGCGTGACGTAGTCGCCGGGCTCCGGCACCTCGGCGGAGGTGCCGACGAAGACCCACTGCCGCTGCCAGAGCAGCTCGAGCTCGACCTGGTGCAGGTCGGGGTCGGTATAGAGCGGCGCCGGCAGGCTGTGGCCGGGCGTGCGGGCGTCGAGCGCGCGCAGCAGCGCCTCGCGCTGCGACGAGAGCGGGGCGGCCGTGGCCGGGGCGACCGGAGTGGTCGGGGCAGGGTCGGTCAGGGTCATGGTGGGGGTCCTCCGGGTCGGCGGGCGGGGGCATGCGGACAGCCTGCCGTAGTGCTGCCCGGAGCCGGAAGGAACGAAGTCCAGCGCTCGTCCCTGCTGTGCCACGTCCTTGCAGGTCAGCGGGCTGCCCGGTCAGGCTCGACCGAGGTCGTTCCTTCCGGCTACGTCACGGCGGGCGAGGTCAGGCCCGGCGACGCCAGCGCGCACGGCCGGTGCGGTCGCGCAGGCGGCCGACGGGGGTCCACCCGCCGCGCAGGCCCTCGGCGTCGGGCTGGGGCGCGCGGACGTTGCCGTCCTGGTCGGGCACGCGCGGGCCCCGGACCGCGACCCGGTCCACCAGCGGGTTCACCAGCCGGTCGTAGACGACCGGCATCAGGCGGAACCCGGTGACGGCGAGCAGGTTGACCGGCCCGACGTGGGTCATCCGGCGCGGGTGGTCGAGCGCGCGGACGCAGGCCGCGGCGACCTTCTCGGGCGTGACGACCGGCGGCGGGGCGGACCCGGCGCTGCCGCCGTAGGTGGCGGCCTGGTGGTAGATCGGGGTGTCCACCGCGCCCGGGAGGACGATGCTGACGCCGATGCCGCGCTCGCGGCGCACCTCGAGCTGGAGCCCGCGGACCAGGCCGAGCTGGCCCCACTTGGCGGTGCAGTAGGCCGTCATCGACGGCACCGACATCTCCGCGAGCAGCGAGCTGACGACGACCAGCTGGCCACCGCCCTGGCGCCGGAAGACCGGCAGCACGGCCTGCGCGAGGTGGACGGTGCCGATCACGGCGGTGTCGACGACAGCGGCGAACACGTCGGCCGGCACCTGCTCGACGGTCCCGTAGGCCATCGTCTGCGCGGAGGTGACGACCCCGTCGAGGCGGCCGTGGTCGGCGACGCAGCGCTCGACGGCGGCGACCACGGAGGCGGCGTCGGTGAGGTCGAGGGCGACCCCGGTCGTACCCCCGCCGAGCTCGGCGGCCACGGCGGCGACCCGGCCGGCGTCACGGGCGCCGACGACCACCGTGTCGCCCCGCTCGACGAGCTGGCGGGCGGTGGCCAGGCCGATGCCGGAGGTGCCTCCGACGACCAGGACGACGCGGGGACCGGAGGGGGTGGAGGGCATGCGTCGAGGCTAGGCCGGGACCGGGGGAGGGCCCGCTCACCCTCCTGCGGACGGGGGAGCGGTCAGGCTGGGGGGATGACTCCCCCGAAGATCGCCGGGCTCGCCCTCCGCTCCCTGGTCCCGCTGCCGGTGCTGCCGCGCTCCGTCCCGGCCGGCCAGGTGGTCGTGGTGACCGGGGCGTCCAGCGGGATCGGCCGGGCGACCGCGGTCGAGGCGGCCCGCCGCGGGCACCACGTCGTCCTCGCCGCGCGCCGCCAGGCGGTGCTCGACGAGGTCGCCGCCGAGTGCGACGAGGTGGGGGCCGCGTCCACGACGACGGTGGCCACCGACGTCGCCGCCGACGGGGACGCCGAGGCGCTGCTGGCCGCGACGCGGGAGGCCCACGGCCGGGTCGACGCCGTGCTGCACTGCGCCGGGGTGGTCACCTACGGCCGGGTCGAGGAGACCGGTGCGGGCGACTTCGACCAGGTGCTGGCCACCAACATCTCCGGCACGGCCAACGTCGCGCGGCACTCACTGCGGCTGATGCGCGAGCAGGAGCGCGGCACGCTGGTGCTCGTCGGGTCGTTGCTCGGCCACGTCGCGGTGCCGGAGATGACGCCGTACGTCGTCTCGAAGTGGGGGGTGCGCGCCCTGGCCCGCCAGCTGCACATCGAGAACCTCGACCTGCCCGACGTGCACGTCTGCCTGGTCTCGCCGGGCAGCGTCGACACCCCGATCTACGACAGCGCCCTCGACGCGGCGGGCGGCGTGAACTCCGCGCCGCCGCCCGCGATCAGCCCGGAGCGGGTGGCCGGGGCGGTGCTGGCCCAGCTGGCCTGGCCGCGCTCGCAGACCCAGACGCAGCTGAGCAACTACGGGCTGATGCTGGGCTTCGGGCTGGCGCCCTGGGCGTGGGACCGCGTGGTCGGCCCGGCGTTCCGGCTGGTGTCGCGCCGGACCTGAGGCCTCACCCGGGCCTCAGCGCAGGCGGCGTACCTCGAACCGGTCCCCGGGGTCGGCGATCGCGTCCTGCGCGGCGACCAGGGCGATCTCGCGGGTGCCGGCCGCGACGGTGGCCTCCAGGACCGCGAAGACCGCCGAGGTGGTCAGCGACAGCGCCCGTTCCGGCGAGCCGGTGGTGCGCAGGTGGGCGAGGTAGAGCGCGGCGGTGACGTCGCCGCAGCCATTGGGCGCGATCGGCAGCAGCGGGGTGGTGACCGCCCAGGCGCCGGCGTCGGAGACGGCCACCACGTCGAGGGTCCCCTCGGCGGTCCCGTCGTGCAGGACGCTGGTGACCAGCACGTCACGGGGGCCGCGGGCCCGGACCACGTCGACCGCGGCGAGCACCTCGTCGAGGGTGCGGGTGGTGGTGCCGGCCAGGAAGTCCAGCTCGAAGTGGTTGGGCGTGACGACGTCGGCCGCGGGCACGACCGTGTCGCGCATGAACTCCGGGATGCCGGGGCGCACGAACATGCCGCGCCCCACGTCGCCCATCACCGGGTCGCAGCAGTAGACCGCGGCCGGGTTGGCCGTCTTGACCCGGGCGACGGCGTCGAGGACGACCTGGCCGACCGCCGGGTCGCCCTGGTAGCCCGACAGCACCGCGTCGGCCTCCCCGAGCACCCCGCGCTCCTCGATGCCGGTGATCACGTCGGCGACGTCGGAGGGCGCCAGCAGGGGGCCGCGCCAGGCGCCGTACCCGGTGTGGTTGGAGAAGTGCACGGTGATCACCGGCCAGACCTCGTGGCCCAGCCGCTGCAGCGGGAAGGTCGCCGCGGAGTTGCCGACGTGGCCGTAGGCCACCGAGGACTGGATGGAGAGGATCTTCACCCCCGGATCGTCCCGCCCCGCCGTGCGCCCCGCAAACCCGCCGCCGAGATGACGCTCGCGGACAGCCGAGATGACGCTTGCGGACAGTCGAGATGACGGTTGCGGACAGCCGAGATGACGGTTGCGGACAGCCGAGACGACGGTTGCGGACAGCTCAGGCGTCCGGGATGCGCCAGTCGAGCGGTGCGCCGCCGCGCTCGGCGAGGAGCGCGTCGACCTTGCTGAAGGGTCGGGAGCCGAAGAACCCCCGGCTGGCCGACAGCGGGGAGGGGTGGACCGAGGTCACGCACGGCACGTCGCCCAGCCACGGCTCCAGGGCCTGCGCGTCCTTGCCCCACAGGATCGCGGCGAGCGGTCCGCCGCGCTCGGCGAGGGCCCGGATGGCGGCGCCGGTGACGTCCTCCCAGCCCTTGCCGCGGTGCGAGGCCGGCTCGCCCGGCCGCACCGTCAGGGACCTGTTCAGCAGCATCACGCCCTGGTCGGCCCAGGCGGTGAGGTCCCCGTGGGAGGCCGGCTCGATGCCGAGGTCGTCGTGCAGCTCGCGGTAGATGTTGACCAGGCTGCGCGGAACCGGGCGTACGTCCCGCTCGACGGCGAAGCTGAGGCCGATCGGGTGGCCCGGGGTCGGGTACGGGTCCTGGCCGACCACGAGCACGCGTACGTCGGCCAGCGGCCGCTCGAAGGCACGGAAGACGGCCTCGCCGGCGGGGAGGTACGGCCGGCCGGCCGCGAGCTCCTCGCGCAGGAACCGGCCCATCGCGCCGATCTGCTCGTCGACCGGGGCCAGGGCCTCGGCCCAGTCGGGGGCAACGAGGCCCTTCTCGACGAGTCCTGCCAGTGCGCTCATGCCGGGGACGCTACCGGCGCGCCGACCCACCCCCGGGGTGTCCGCAACCGTCATCTCGACGCGCCGCGAGCGTCATCTCGGCTGTCCGCGAGCGTCATCTCGGCGGGGCGATGGACCGGCCCGCGGGGGCGGGCCTAGGTTCTGGCCATGTCCTCCAGCCCCACGTCGTCCAGCCCCGCCACACCTGCCGACAGCCCCGCCGCACCCGCCTCCGGTACCGCCGCACCCGCCTCCGGCCCCGCCCGGATCACCCACCTCGTCGCCGGGAGGCCGTGGCAGGGGACCGCGGAGCGGACCAGCGCGGTGCACGACCCGGCGACGGGGGAGCAGACCGGGGCGCTGGACCTGGCCTCGGCCGACCTGGTGGGGGAGGTGGTCGCCGGCGCGCACGCCGCGTGGCGCAGCTCCTGGGCCGATGTGTCCCTGGCCCGCCGCACCGCGGTGCTGTTCCGCTTCCGCGAGCTGCTGCGCCGCGACCAGGAGAAGATCGCCGCGCTGATCACCGCCGAGCACGGCAAGGTGCTCGACGACGCCTTCGCCGAGGTCGGCCGCGGCCTCGAGGTCGCCGAGCTGGCCTGCGGCATCCCGCACCTGCTCAAGGGCGGTCACACCGACAACGCCTCCGCCGGCGTGGACGTCTTCTCCCTGCGCCAGTCCCTCGGCGTGGTCGCGGTGATCTCGCCCTTCAACTTCCCGGCGATGGTGCCGCTGTGGTTCGTGCCGCTGGCCATCGCCTGCGGCAACGCGGTCGTCCTCAAGCCGTCCGAGAAGGACCCGTCCGCGACGCTGGCGATGGCGGCGCTCTGGACCGAGGCCGGGCTGCCCGACGGTGTCCTCAACGTCGTCAACGGCGACAAGGAGGCCGTCGACGCGCTGCTGACCCACCCGCAGGTCAAGGCCGTCAGCTTCGTCGGGTCCACCCCCGTCGCCCGCTACGTCTACGAGACCGGCACCGCCCACGGCAAGCGGGTCCAGGCCCTCGGCGGCGCCAAGAACCACATGCTGGTGCTGCCCGACGCGGACCTCGACCTGGCCGCGGACGCCGCGGTCAACGCCGGCTTCGGCTCCGCCGGGGAGCGGTGCATGGCCGTCTCCGCGCTGGTCGTCGTCGAGCCGGTCGCCGACGACCTCGTCGCGCGGATCGCCGAGCGGGTGGGACGGCTGCGTACCGGTGACGGCCGGCGCGGCTGCGACATGGGCCCGGTCATCACCCGCGAGGCCCGCGACCGGATCGCCTCCTACGTCGGCGCCGGGGCCGAGGCCGGCGCGACGGTCGTCGTCGACGGCCGCGACGGGGAGTACGACGCCGACGGCGACGGGTTCTTCATCGCCCCCAGCCTGATCGACCACGTCACCACCGACATGAGCGTCTACACCGACGAGATCTTCGGCCCGGTCCTCGCGGTCCTCCGGGTCGCCTCGTTCGACGAGGGCCTGGAGCTGATCAACGCCAACCCGTACGGCAACGGCACCGCGGTCTTCACCCACGACGGCGGCGCCGCGCGCCGCTTCCAGCGGGAGGTCGAGGTCGGCATGGTCGGCGTCAACGTGCCGGTGCCCGTCCCGGTCGCCTACTACTCCTTCGGTGGCTGGAAGAGCTCGCTCTTCGGCGACACCCACGCCCACGGCACCGAGGGCGTGCACTTCTACACCCGCGGCAAGGTCGTCACGCAACGCTGGCCCGACCCGAGCCACGGCGGCGTCGACCTCGGCTTCCCGAGCAACACGTGAGGCAGCCGCACCCGCTGGTGGTCACCCTGGTCCTCGACGAGGACACCACCGCCCGGTTCGAGGCCGAGCGCGCCGCGCTGTTCCCGGCCGGGCGCACCCAGGTCGGCGCGCACCTCACGCTCTTCCACGCCGTGCCCGGCGAGCGGCTCGACGACGTCCGCACCCAGGTACGGGCGACGGCGCGCCGGCCACCGTTCGCGGTCCCGGTGACCGAGGTGATGCCGCTCGGGAAGGGCGCCGCCTACCGCCTCGACAGCCCGGAGCTGGTCACCCTGCACGCCGACCTGCAGCGATCCTGGTGGGACGACCTCACGAAGCAGGACCGCCAGCCGTTGCGCCCCCACGTCACGGTGCAGAACAAGGTCGACGCCGACGTCGCGCGGGCCACGGTCGACCGGCTGCGCGCCGACTTCGCCCCCTTCACCGCGACCGCCGAGGCGCTGGCCGTCTGGCGCTACGTCGGCGGTCCGTGGGAGCCGGTCGAGCGGTACGCGTTCGCGCCCCCGACCCCCTGAGCCGCCCGCGGGCGGTAGTCCCTGACGAGATCGTCGTCAGATCACCCGATCGGCGACGATCTCGTCAGGGACTATCCCGTCCCGGGCCCGTCAGGTCGCGAGCCGGCGCGAGCCGGCGGAGCCGTACCGTCGTCGCGGGCTGGTCCCGATCGCGGTGGGGTCGCCCGGTGCCCGGGGGGAGGAGGTCTCGTCGAGCCACTCGTCGAGCGCCGGCCAGGTCGTGGTCACCGCGCCGCGGCCGGTGAGCAGCCCGAGGTGGCCGCCGGGCACGATCTCGAACCGGGTCTCCGGCGACCCGGTCAGCAGCGCCTCGACCGCCTTGACCGCGGCGACCGGGGCGATCCGGTCGTTCGCGCCGGCGACGACGAGGACCGGGACCCCGACGTCGGCCAGGTCGATCTCCAGCCCGTCGGCCGCGTAGGTGCCGCTCGCGAGCCCGGTGCCGCCGAGGAAGCGGTGGTAGAGCTGGCCGTAGGCGCGTCCGGGGTAGGCGTCCATCCGCCGGCGGAGCCGCTCGACGGCCTGCAGCTGCGCCCAGTACTCGCCGTCGTCGACGTGCACCGCGAGCGCCAGCGGCCGGGCGACCAGGCGCTGGACGGGCGGCAGCTGCACCGCCCAGGAGGCCAGCGGCGGGGTGCCGCCGAGGGCGCGGTAGCCCTGGCGGAGCAGCCCGCCGCCCTCGGTGGGGTCGATCAGGGGCCGCGCCGGGGCCACCATCGGCACGAGGTCGGTGTCGACCGGGGACCCCAGCACGGTCACCGACGCGACCGGCAGGTCGGCGTCGTGGGCGGCCGCGAGCAGCGCCATCGTGCCGCCGAGGCTCCAGCCGACGAGGTGCACCGGCCGGTCGCCGGCGTGCGCCGAGACCTCGCGGACCGCGGTCGGCACGGCGTCGGTGACGAAGGGCGCGAGGGACAGGTCGCGGTCGCGGAACGGGACCCGGCCGTACTCCACCAGGTAGGTCGGCCGGCCCGTGCCGACGAGGTGCTCGACCAGGGAGCAGCCGCGACGCAGGTCGTAGGCCAGGTCGGGTGCGGCCAGCGATGCCACCAGCAGCACCGGGTCGCCGTCGGTGTGCGCGGAGCCGGGACGGTAGTGGTGCACCGTGGCCAGGTCGTCCTCGTGCACCGTGGTCCGCGGGAAGGCACGCAGGTCGGCGACCCCGCCGCGCAGCACCCGCCGTCCCAGGGTGCCGGCCGCGGCGACGAGCTGATGGGGCTTGGGCACCAGGTCCATGGACCGACGGTAGCCGAGCCGACCCGGTCGTACCGGGTGGTGCCGGTGCCTGGAGCGGGGGAGTAGACACCCACCATGAGCACCCCCGTCCGTCGTACGGCCCTCGGGGCGCTCGCCGCGCTCGGCGCCGTGGCCGCCCACGACCTGGTCCAGAAGAAGCACGCCGTGCTGCGCAACTTCCCGGTGGTGGGGCACGCCCGCTACCTCGTGGAGCGGCTCGGTCCCGAGCTGCGGCAGTACGTCGTGGCCTCCAACGACGAGGAGCGGCCGTTCAGCCGCGACCAGCGCCGCTTCGTCTACGCCTCGGCGAAGATGGAGAACGCCTACGTCGGCTTCGGCACCGACAACGACGTCGAGCGGACCGTCGGCTACCCGGTCGTGCGGCACCGCACCTTCCCCGAGCAGCCGATGGGCGTGATGCCGCACGACGGCGACGACGTGCACCTGCCCGGCGCCAAGGTGCTCGGGGGCCCGCGCGGGCGCCGGTACGCCTTCCGCCCGGCCTCGCTGGTCAACATCTCCGGGATGAGCTTCGGCTCGCTGTCCGGCCCGGCGCTGGAGGCGATGAACCGCGGCGCGCACGCGGTCGGGGCGTGGCACAACACCGGCGAGGGCGGCCTGTCGCGGCACCACCAGCACGGCGGCGACCTGGTCTTCCAGGTCGGCACGGCCTACTTCGCCTGCCGCGACGACCAGGGCCGCTTCGACCTCGACGCGCTGGCCGACCTGGTGGCGGCCAACCCGGTGGTGGCGATCGAGATCAAGCTGTCGCAGGGCGCCAAGCCCGGCCTCGGTGGGATGCTGCCCGGCGCGAAGGTGAACCACGAGATCGCCGAGGCTCGCGGGATCGAGGTCGGCCAGGACTGCGCCTCGCCGGCCCGCCACACCGCCTTCCACGACGTCGACTCGATGCTGGACCTGGTCGAGCGGATCGCGGACCGCACCGGGCTGCCGGTCGGGATCAAGTCGGCCGTCGGCGACCTGCACTTCTGGGACGAGCTGGTCGCGGCGATGGCCGACGGCACCCGCGGCGTCGACTTCGTGACCGTCGACGGGGGCGAGGGCGGCACGGGCGCCGCGCCGATGCTGTTCTCCGACTCGGTGGCCTACCCGTTCCGGCTGGCCTTCTCCGAGGTCCGCCGCCGCTTCGACGAGGCCGGGATCGCCGACCGGGTCACCTTCATCGGATCCGGGAAGCTCGGCATCCCCGAGAACGCCCTGGTCGCGCTGGCCCTCGGCGTCGACCTGATCAACGTCGGCCGCGAGGCGATGCTGGCCGTGGGCTGCATCCAGGCCCAGAAGTGCCACACCGACCACTGCCCGACGGGCGTGGCCACGCAGAAGGTCCGCTACACCCGGGGCCTCGACCCCACCGACAAGAGCGTGCGGGTCGCGAACTACGTCCGCTCGCTGCGCCGGGACCTGTCGAAGGTCGCCAGCGCCGTCGGCGTGCCGCACCCGGCGCTGATCACCACCGACGACCTCGACGTGCTCGAGGGCGACCGGCGACGGACCGGGCTGGGCGAGCTCTACGGCTACGCGCCGGGCGGCGGCCGCCTCGGCGACGCCCTGACCGACGACCTGCGCCGGCTGATGGCCGACGGCGGGCCGAGGGCCGACGGCGGGCCGAGCCGTACGGAGGTCACCGCCCCGGCGGGTTGAGCTCCTTGTCGTGGACGTTGTCCACGTCGCTGAGCATCCGCATGAACTCCGCGGCCCAGGCAGCGACGTCGTGGGCCAGGATCGTCTTGCGCATCGCCTTCATCCGCTTGGTCAGCTCCTTGTCGTCGGCCTCGAAGGCCTGCAGCAGCGCGGTCTTCATGCCGTCGATGTCGTGCGGGTTGACCAGCCACGCCTGGCGCAGCTCGGCGGCGGCCCCGGCGAACTCCGAGAGGACCAACGCCCCGTCGTCGTCGAGGCGGCAGGCGACGTACTCCTTGGCGACCAGGTTCATCCCGTCGCGGTAGGGCGTGACGACCATGACGTCGGCCATCCGGTAGAGCGCCGCCATCTCCTCGCGGGGGTAGGAGGAGTGCAGGTAGCTGATCACCGGGCGCCCGATCCGGCCCAGGTCGCCGTTGATCCGCCCGACGAGGCGGTCGATCTCGTCGCGCAGGATGCGGTACTCCTCGACCTGCTCGCGCGAGGGCACCGCGACCTGCACGAAGACCGCGTCCTCGACGTCGAGGTGGCCGTCGCGCACCAGCTCGGAGAAGGCGCGCAGCCGGGCCACGATCCCCTTGGTGTAGTCGAGCCGGTCGATGCCGAGGAACACCTTGCGCGGGTTGCCGAGCTGCTCGCGGATCGCCGCGGCGCGCTCGGCGACCGGCTCGGAGCGGGCCAGCGTCTCGAAGCCCTTGGCGTCGATCGAGATCGGGAACGCCTCCGCGCGCACCGTGCGCCCGTCGGGCAGGTAGACGAGCTCCTTGTGGGTCTTGTGGCCGACCCGCTGGCGCACCAGGCGGACGAAGTTCTGCGCGCCGCCGGGCAGCTGGAAGCCGAGCAGGTCGGCGCCGAGCAGGCCCTCGAGGATCTGGCGGCGCCACGGCAGCTGCTGGAACAGCTCGGCCGGCGGGAAAGGGATGTGCAGGTAGAAGCCGATGCGCAGGTCGGGGCGCAGCTCGCGCAGCATCTGCGGCACCAGCTGCAGCTGGTAGTCGTGGACCCACACCGTGGCGCCCTCGGCGGCCAGCGACGCGGCCTTCTCGGCGAAGCGACGGTTGACCGAGACGTAGACCTCCCACCACTCGCGGTGGAACTCCGGCTTGGCCACGAGGTCGTGGTAGAGCGGCCACAGGCAGCCGTTCGAGAACCCCTCGTAGAACCCCTCGATCTCCTCGGCGGTCATGCTCAGCGGGACCAGGTTCATCCCGTCGTCCTCGAACGGCTCGAGGTCCTGGTCGGTGCCGCCCGGCCAGCCGATCCAGGTGCCGTCGTTGGCCCGCATCACCGGCTCGATGGCGGTCACCAGGCCACCGGGCGACTTGCGCCAGGTGGTGCTCCCGTCGTCGTTCTTGACCCGGTCCACGGGCAGACGGTTGGCCACGATCAGCAGGTCGGAGGTCACCTCGTCACCCTAGGGCCTGGACCTGCACCGCCCGGTGCACTCCTGGGGGTGAAACCGGGTACGCCGGGGGCCGGTCGAGCCGGTCAGTCGCCGGGGTAGCGGATGCCGACCTGGGTGCGGACGGCGTCGAGCTGGCGCATCAGCGCCGCGGTCTGGGCGTGCGGCACCATCGGGCTCTCGCGGAGCCCGGCGCGCAGGCAGCGGCCGACCTCGGCGGCCTCGTTGCCGTAGCCGCGGCCGAGCACCTCGCCGACCGGTGCGAGGTGCTGCTCGCGCCCGCCGTGGGCCTCGCCCTGCTCGTCGTCGCCGGCGGCCGGGACGAACACGGCCCCGTCGGGGTGGTGGAAGGAGCCCAGCAGGTCGATCCGGCCGCGGTCGGTGGCCAGCGCCGCGGTGCGGTCCGACCACGAGGTCAGCGAGGCCGAGGAGGTGGCCAGCGCCCCGCCCGCGTGGCGGGAGACCACGGTGACGTCGAGGTCGACGGCGTCGTCGCTCAGCGCGGCCAGGGCGGTGGTCTCCTCGGCCGGGCCGAGGAGCAGGTGGGCCAGGGTCAGCGGGTAGATCCCCATGTCCAGCAGGGCGCCGGCGCCGAGGGCGGGGTCGACCAGGCGGTCCTCGGGCCCCGCGTCGACCCGGAAGCCGAGCTCGGCGCGCAGGTGGCGCGGGGTGCCGTACGCCCCGGTGGCCAGCGCCTCGACGAGCCCGAGGACGACCGGGTGGCAGGCGGTCCACATCGCCTCCATCAGGAAGCGGTCGTGCTCGGCGGCCAGCGCGACCATCGTCTCCCAGTCGGCGGCGCGCAGCGCGACCGGCTTCTCGCAGAGCACGTGCTTGCCGGCCTCGAGCGCCAGGCGCACGTGGTCCAGGTGCAGCGAGTGCGGCGAGGCGACGTAGACGACGTCGACGTCCGGGTCGGCGACCAGCGCGGCGTACGACCCGTGCACCGCGGGCGGGTCGACCGGGTCCGGCCCCAGCACGTCGTGGACCAGCGCGGCGGCGCGGTCGGCCGAGCGGGCCCCGACCGCGGCGAGCCGGGCGCCCGGCACGTGGGCCAGGTCGGTGGCGAAGGTGCGGGCGATCTTGCCGGCGGCCAGCACGCCCCAGCCGACGGGGACGGAGGGCTCGGCGGAGGGAGTGCTCACCGGCGCGACGCTAGTCCACCGCGGAGGAGAGGTCGCAGTGCGGCGTTGCGAATGACATCGGTGTGGTTCGACGCCTACAGTGGGCCCCGCACCAGTCGACGATCAGGGAGAACACCGCGATGGACGCTCAGCGCGACACCGGGGCCGAGCAGGCCGGCGGCCTGCCGCAGTCCTCGCTCAGCGACCGCGACCAGGCGATCCTCGAGTTCGAGCGCCAGTGGTGGAAGTACGCCGGCGCCAAGGAGACCGCGGTCCGCGAGCAGTTCGACATGAGCTCGACGCGGTACTACCAGGTGCTCAACGCCCTGATCGACCGCCCGGACGCGCTCGAGTCCGACCCGCTGCTGGTCCGCCGGCTGCGTCGGCTGCGCTCGCAGCGCCAGCGCCAGCGCTCGGCCCGCCGCCTCGGGTTCGAGGTCTGAGCGCCGTGACCGACCCCCGTCGTACCCCGCCCCGGCACGCCCGCGACCAGCGCGGCGTCGCCCTGCCCTCGCCGGTCGTCCTGCTCTCGATCGTGGCCGTCGCGATGGCCGCGGTGGCCTACCTCTTCACCCAGGGGTCGCCGGAGACCGAGCGGGAGGTCGCGATCGTCAGCCGTGACCAGACCCCCAGCGCCTCGCCGTCGCCGACCGAGGCGCCCACGCCGAGCAAGGAGCCGTCGGCGGAGCCCGAGCCCGAGAAGAAGACCCCGCCGCCGGTCAAGCGCGGCGAGGTCTTCGTGACGGTCTTCAACAACTCCGGCATCACCGGGCTGGCCGGTCAG
The DNA here is from genome assembly GCF_902506435.1 of Nocardioides sp. AX2bis. Lineage (GTDB taxonomy): Bacteria > Actinomycetota > Actinomycetes > Propionibacteriales > Nocardioidaceae > Nocardioides. Next base: position 696,604 of record NZ_LR733215.1, read on the forward strand.
GTCGGCGGCAGCGTCACCGAGGCCGGCTGGCAGGTCTCGGGCACCGACAACTGGTACGGCTCGGTGCCGGCCACCACCGTCTACTTCCCGCCGCAGCTCGAGCGGGCCGCCCGCCAGCTCGCGCTCGACGTCGGGGTGGACCGCGTCCAGCCGGCCGTCGACGGCATGGGCGGCGACCGCCTCACCCTGATCCTCACCGCACCGCTGGGCTGAGCGCCGGACCCCCGCCCCGGCGGGACCCGTCGCGTGGTTGGCTACCTCCCGTGGAATTCACCACCGAGCGCGGGGAGCAGCGCTACGCGGCCCTGGTGCGGGCGCTGCCCGAGGTCGTCGTCGGCCTCGACTTCGACGGCACGCTCGCCCCGATCGTGGAGGACCCCGAGTCCGCCCACATCCACCCCGACGCCGCCGCGGCGCTGCTCGAGCTGGCTGACCAGGTGCTCGCGGTCGCCGTCATCACCGGCCGCCCGGCCCGCCAGGTGCTCGACCTGGGCGGTCTCGAGGAGGTCGGCCGGGGCTTCGCCGAGCGCGGCTGCGAGCTCTACGTCTTCGGCCAGTACGGCCACGAGCGCTGGAGCTCGTCGTCGACCCGCGTGCTCTCCCCGCGCCCGCCGGACGGCCTGGCCGCCTTCGAGCGCGACCTGCCCGCCGTGCTGCGACGCCACGACGCCGCCGACGCCTGGGTGGAGGAGAAGGGCCTCGCCGTCGCCGTGCACACCCGCCGGCTCCCGGACGCCAAGGCGGCCTTCGAGCGGCTGCTGCCGGCGCTGCGCGAGCTGGCCCGGGCCCACGACCTGACCCTCGAGCCGGGCCGCAACGTGATCGAGGTCCGCTCCCCGGGCGCCCACAAGGGCCAGGCCGTCGAACGGCTGGTCGAGGAGCTCGACGCGCAGGGCTTCGCCTTCGCCGGTGACGACCTGGGCGACCTGGAGGCCTTCGAGGCGCTCGGCCGGCTCGACGAGCGCGGCCTGAGCACCCTGCGGATCTGCTCGGCCTCCGACGAGGAGAGCGCCCTGATCGCGCACTCCGACGTCGTGGTCCACGGCCCCGACGGCGTGCTCGACCTGCTGCGCCAGCTGGTCGCCGACGCCGGCACCCGCCGGGACTGACCCGGCCCGGGTGGCCTGCGGCGGGCGCGCCGCTCGGTCCCGCGCGCCGCCACTTGTCGGGCGAGTTTCGAACTTGTCGGCCTTTGCAAAGCCCGACAAGTTCAGAAGTCCCCGGCCGACCGGGGACTTCGCGGTCAGTGGTCGGCGCAGCAGGCCTGCTGGTGGCGCGCCTCGTACGGCATGAGCCCCTGCGCCCCGCGCTGGACCAGCAGCACGCAGCCGCGGTCGGTCCAGGTCGGGCGGGCCCAGCCGTCGAGGTGCACGACGCTGTCGGGGGAGACCTCGCAGCCCATCAGGCCCTCGACCCGCTCCACGGCGGTGGTGGTCTCGACCTGCCGGACGGTCAGCGACCCGGCGAGGCGGTCGTGGCCGGCGAAGCGGACCAGCCGGCCGGACCGGCGCTGCTCGTGCTCGGCCAGGGCCAGCCAGGCGCCGCCGGGGTCGCGGCCCGGGCTGGTCAGGCGCACGCTCGCGGTCTGCACGACCACCGCGGCGGCCGCCAGCTCGCGGCCGGCGTGGACGAGCACGTCGGCCGCGAGCGTGGTGTCGAGGGCCGGCGTGGCGTGCCAGGTGGCCGCCACCGCCACCCGCGGCCGGGGGCCGGCCACGAGGTGGGTGCTGGCCACCGCCGGGTCCGGCACCCGGCCGACTGTGGCCGCCCGTACCCAGGCGCACACCCGCTCGACGAGCGCGTCGGCCGCGGCGTGGTCGCGGCAGCCGGCGTCGACCGCCAGCCGCAGCGTGGCGACCGGTGTGGGGGCGAGCACGGAGACGGGGGCCACGGCGAGCGTCATCGGACCGGGGCCACCCAGACCGGGTTGGTGTAGAACCACAGGTCGGCCCACGGGTCGGCGTCGCCGGTGACGTCGATGGCCGGCCCCGCGGGGTCGACGTCGGCGCCGAGGAAGCCGGGCTGCTGACGGTTGCCGTCGGTGCCGCGCAGCCGCACGTAGAAGGCCTCGTCGGCCTCCCCGAGGTCGTAGCGCAGCGTGAACGTCCCCGTACGCCCCGAGGTGTCCCACTGCTTGACGACCCGGGTGTCGGGGGCCAGGAAGCGGTCCTGGTCCGAGGACCCCCGGTCCGCCTCGACGACCCCGCGGACGAGGTCGACCCGGTTCAGGGACGGCAGGAACTGCGCCCAGTTGGGCAGGCTCTGCGCCACGACCGTCACGGCCAGCTGCACCCGCTCGCCCCGGCGCGGCCGCAGGGTCCCGCCGAGGGTCGCCTCGCGCACGCCGCCCCGGCCGCGGGCGCGGACCTTGACGTCGACCGCCTCGACCAGCCGGCCGTGGTCGACCCACATCCGACCGGCGCGCATGCCGGCCATCACCGAGGCGTAGTCGCGGCGCGCCGCGCCCACGTGGGTGCGGCTGTAGAAGCCGGGCCAGAAGTCGCCGGCCGACAGGTTGATCTCCCCGGCGTACACGGGGTCGCCGTAGCGGCCGTCGGCGTTGAACTGCTCGCTGCTGGAGCCGTCGGGGCGCCGGGAGGTGTCGCTCCAGTTGACGTGGGAGTCGGAGTTGGCGCTGATCGACCACGGCTTGCCCTCGGCCAGCAGGCTGTCCCACAGCCCGCCGACGGTCGAGGTCATCCAGTCGAACCCGCCCCAGGTGCGGTAGCTCTCCGGCGGGTAGCCGGCGAAGGAGTCCGGCCGGGCCGCGTTGCCGTAGAAGCCGCGGGAGGACCCGGGGCCGTACCCGGCGGGGAGCCCGGCGGCCTGGTGGCCCGGCGCGCCCTCGAAGCCGATCGCGATCCGCGGGTCGGCGTCGCGCCAGGCCCGGATCTCGTGCGGGCTGTCGATGCCGTTGCGGGCGGGGTGGTTGGCCAGGAAGAGCGCGTCGCCGACGCGACGCCGGTCGACCTGCTTGCCGAGCCACTGGATCCCGGCGACGGCCAGGGCCTCGTCGGGGTCGGGGGCGACGCCGCCGTCGTAGGTGTTCTCGAACTGCTTGAGGACCGCGACCTCGTTGTCGCCGGGGGCGACGAAGACGGTGCCGTGCTCGGCCGCGGGGATGTTCCACTCCAGGCCCTGGAAGATCAGGGTGCCGGCCAGCTTCTCGCGCGCCGCGACGATGTCGGGGTTGACCAGGTCGACGCCGAGCCGCGCGTGGGTGGGGCCGCCGTGGTCGGTGATCACCATCCAGTCCAGGCCGTACGCCGCGCCGTGCTGCGTCTGGTCCAGCACGGTGTACTGCCCGTCGGAGGAGTGCTGGGTGTGGATGTGGTGGTCGCCGGCCAGCCAGAACCTGGCCGCGGCACCGCCCCTGCCGGGACGGGCCACCGGGGACGGCGCGGCGGCCGCGGAGCCCGCACCGACCCCGGTCATCCCGGTCATCCCGAGCGCGGCGGTGCCGCCGGTGACGCCGGCCATCCGCAGCAGGTTGCGTCGCGACAGCTCCGAGGGGGAGAGGTCGCGGTCGCCGACGCCCTGGGCGTCGGCGGCGGCCGCCGCGGCGGTGGTCTCGTCGACCGGGCGGTGCTCGTGCGGGTGCGCGTGCCCGTGGTGCTCGTGGGAGTGGTGGTCGTGGTCGTGGGTCATCGGTGGTTCTCTCTCCGAGGGGGTCGCGTGGCCTGGGCGCCGGACCCTGAGGGGCCACCGTCACCCGCGCCACCGGCCGTACGGCGGCCACGCGGTGAACCGTCGGCGCCGTCCGCATGTCGGTACGGGGTGACGCATGCTGAGACGGCGGCCTGTACTGTCGAGCGCAGCTCATCAAGAGGGACTGAGGGAACGGCCCGTCGAAGTCCCGGCAACCGCCACGAGCCTCCGCCCAGCTACCCGCCCGGACCCCCGGACGGCGCGCAGTCGGACGTGGAAACGGTGCTAACTCCGTCCCGGTGCGAAAGTCGCCCGGGGAAGATGAGGAGGAGGTTTCTCATGAGCGCCCTGACTGCCGAGAAGACCGGGGTCCCGGACCCCGACACGAACGGTGAGACCACCGGCCTGCGCGAGCGCGCCTTCGGCAACGCCACCGGCCTGAGCTGTCGCGAGTGCGGCCACGAGGTCGAGCTCGGTCCGCACTACGCGTGCCCGGAGTGCTTCGGCCCCCTCGAGGTGGCCTACGACTTCCCCGCCGTGACCCGCGAGGAGATCGAGGCGGGCCCGCGCAACATCTGGCGCTACAAGGCGCTGCTGCCGGTCCCCGACGACATCGAGCAGAGCCCGAACATGGAGCCCGGCTTCACCCGGCTGCTGCGGGCCGGCAACCTCGGCCGCGAGCTCGGCCTGAGCAACCTGTGGGTCAAGGACGACTCGACCAACCCCACGAACTCGTTCAAGGACCGCGTCGTGGCCTGTGCGCTGAGCGCCGCGACCGAGTTCAAGGCCAAGGTCTTCGCCTGCCCCTCGACCGGCAACCTGGCCAACGCCGTGGCCGCCGCCGGCGCCCGCGCCGGGATCAAGACCGTGGTCTTCATCCCCAGCAACCTGGAGAAGCCCAAGCAGGTCAACTCCGCGGTCTACACCGAGCAGCTGGTCGCCGTCGACGGCAACTACGACGACGTCAACAAGCTGGCCTCCGAGATCGCCGGCGAGGAGGACGGCTGGGCGTTCGTGAACGTCAACGTCCGCCCGTTCTACGCCGAGGGGTCCAAGACCCTCGGCTACGAGATCGCCGAGCAGCTCGGCTGGCGGCTGCCCGACCAGGTCGTCATCCCGGTCGCCTCCGGCTCCCAGCTGACCAAGGTGCACAAGGCCTTCGGCGAGCTGGTCCGCCTCGGCCTGGTCGAGGACAAGCCGGTCAAGATCTTCGGCGCCCAGGCCACCGGCTGCTCGCCGGTCTCGGTCGCCTTCAAGGACGGCGTCGACGCGATCCGCCCGGTCAAGCCGGACACGATCGCCAAGAGCCTGGCCATCGGCAACCCCGCGGACGGCATCTACGTCCTCGACGTCTGCCGCAGCACCGGCGGCGCGGTCGAGGACATCTCCGACGACGAGGTCCGCCAGGGCATCCTGCTGCTGGCCCGCACCGAGGGCATCTTCACCGAGACCGCCGGCGGCACCACCGTGGGCGTGCTGAAGAAGCTGGTGGAGACCGGCCAGCTCGACCCCGACGCCGAGACCGTGGTGATCAACACGGGGATGGGCCTCAAGACGCTCGACGCCGTCGCGGACCACGTCGGCCCCGCCGCCACGATCGCCCCGTCGTACGCCGCGTTCGTCGCCACCGGCATCGCCTGAGCCGACCCCGCCGCCCCCCACGACCGTCCGCATCCCCGACCCACGAGGAGACCTGCACCCGTGAGCGTGTCCGTCCGCGTCCCGACCATCCTGCGCAGCTACACCGGGGGTGACTCCGAGGTCACCGCCGAGGGCGCCACCCTCTCCGAGGTGCTCGACGACCTCGACGCGTCGTACGCCGGGATCCGTGCGCGGATCCTCGACGACAACGGCAAGCTGCGCCGCTTCGTGAACGTCTACGTCGGCGACGAGGACGTGCGCTTCCTCGACGACCTGGCCACGCCCACGCCCGACGGCGCGAAGGTCTCGGTCATCCCCGCGGTCGCGGGTGGCTGAGCGTCCAGCGAACGCGGTCCCGACACACGCAGCACACGGTGCCGACACGCGCCGTTCAAGCGCGTGTGGTGTAACCGTCCGGTGACCCAGCGACAACGACTCATCGCCCTCGGCATCGGCGCGGCCGTCGCCGGCGTGACCGGCGGCGGCGGCTTCTACGGCGCCCGCGAGCTGCTGCACCGCCAGGCCGAGCACGCCCGCCGGCTGATCGGCAAGCCGCTGGGGGAGACCCCGCCGCAGGCCGACCGGGTCTGGCGCCGCTCCTACGAGGGCCGCCCGGTCGACCTGCTGCTGCTCGGCGACTCGATCGCCGCCGGTCTCGGCGCCGACCGGCGCAAGGAGACCCTCGGGGGTCGGCTGGCCAAGGGCCTGGCCAAGCGGCTGGGACGCCCCGTACGCCTGCGCACCGTCGCCGTCGTCGGCTCCGAGTCCGCGGCGCTGGCCGCCCAGCTCGACGGCCTGCCCGCGACCTACCGGCCCGACGTGGCGGTCATCGTCGTGGGCGGCAACGACGTGACCCACCGCGTGCCGGTGGCCGACAGCGTCGAGTCGCTCGCGGTCTGCATCCGCCGGCTGCGCGCGGTCGGCACCGGTGTCGTGGTCGGCACCTGCCCGGACCTCGGGCTGCTGCGCCCGGTGCCGCAGCCGCTGCGCAGCCTCGGCTCGCGCGCCTCGCGACAGCTCGCGGCGGCGCAGGAGGAGGCGGCGGTGGTCGCCGGGGCGTACGCGGTGTCCCTGGCCCGCGTCGTCGGCCCGTTCTTCATCACCAACCCCGACGAGATGTTCAGCCTGGACCGGTTCCACCCCAGCCCGCTGGGCTACAAGCGCACCGCCAGCGCCCTGCTGCCGTCGGTGCTCGCGGCGCTCGGGGCGGCCGAGGAGGTCCCGTTCGGCCACGTGGCGCCCGTCCCGGTGTAGCCCTGCTCCTCGCGCGGCCGCGGGCGGCGGGAGGATGGGTGGCGTGAGCACCCGACCCACCGTCCTGCTGGCCACCTTCGACCTCCTGCCCGCCGGCGAGGGCGGCGGGCACCGGCTGCCCGAGGCGCTGGACGCCGCCGGGGTCGACGCGTCCTGGGCGGTCTGGAGCGACCCGGAGGTCGACTGGGCCGCGGCCGACCTGGTGGCGGTCCGCTCGACGTGGGACTACCACCGCCGGCTGCCCGCGTTCCTGGCCTGGACCCGCCGGGTGGAGGCCGACGGGCACCTGCTGGGCAGCGCCGCGGTGATGGCGTGGAACGCCGACAAGTCCTACCTGCTCGACCTGGCCGAGGACCTGCCGGTCGTGCCCACCACGCTGGTCGACGCCGACGGCCTGGTCGAGGCGCTGGAGGCCGGGCTCGCACGCCACGGCACGGTCGTCCTCAAGCCCCGCACGGGCGCCGGCGGCACCGGGGTCGTGGTCGCGTCGCGGTCCGACGACCCGCGGCTGTCCGCGCTCGGCGGGGACGCCTGGCTGCTGCAGCCGCTGGTCGACTCGGTGCGCACCAGCGGCGAGCGCTCGTTGTTCGTGCTCGACGGCCGGGTCGTCTCGCAGGTCGACAAGGTCGCCGCGGGCGAGCAGGACGAGGTGCGGGTGCACCCGCGCTACGGCGGCGTCATGCGCCCGGTCGACCCGGACCCGGCTGCGGTCGCGCTCGCCGAGCGCACGATGGCGGTGGTGGGGCAGCGCCACGGCGGGCCGCTGCCGTACGGGCGCGTGGACCTGCTCGAGGTCGACGGCACCCTCTGCGTCAGCGAGGTCGAGGTGATCGAGCCCGGGCTGTACCTCGACCTCGTGCCGGGCAACGCCACGGCGTTCGCGGCGACGGTGGTGCGCGCGCTGGCCGCCCGTTGAGCGGGACCCGGCGCGCCGCGACGTTTGCACTCGACGGGGTCGAGTGCTAGACATTTCGCTGGCACTCTTACCATGAGAGTGACAAACCGAAGCGGTGCAAGCTGAGGTCCACGCGCCGGCGAGAAAGGGTTCGCCGGAGCCGCTGGACCGTCCGTCGCGGGCAGCCCACCGACTCGGTCCCACCGACTCTAAGCGTGAGGAATCGCAGGAGTTATGCCGAAGCTGATTGCATTTGACGAAGAGGCCCGGCGCGGCCTGGAGCGTGGCATGAACACGCTCGCCGACGCCGTGAAGGTCACCCTCGGTCCCAAGGGCCGCAACGTGGTCCTGGAGAAGAAGTGGGGTGCCCCCACGATCACCAACGACGGTGTGAGCATCGCCAAGGAGATCGAGCTCGAGGACCCCTACGAGAAGATCGGCGCCGAGCTGGTCAAGGAGGTCGCCAAGAAGACCGACGACGTCGCCGGTGACGGCACGACCACCGCGACCGTCCTGGCCCAGGCCATGGTGCGCGAGGGCCTGCGCAACGTCGCGGCCGGCGCGAACCCGATGGGTCTCAAGCGCGGCATCGAGGCTGCGGTCGCCGCGGTCTCCGAGAAGCTGCTCTCGATGGCCACCGAGATCGAGACCAAGGAGCAGATCGCCGCCACCGCGTCGATCTCCGCCGCGGACCCGGTCGTCGGCGAGATCATCGCCGAGGCGATGGACAAGGTCGGCAAGGAAGGCGTCATCACCGTCGAGGAGTCGAACACCTTCGGCCTCGACCTCGAGCTGACCGAGGGGATGCGCTTCGACAAGGGCTACATCTCGGCCTACTTCGTCACCGACACCGAGCGCATGGAGACGGTCCTCGAGGACCCCTACATCCTCATCGCCAACCAGAAGGTCTCGAACGTCAAGGACCTCCTGCCGATCCTCGAGAAGGTCATGCAGTCGGGCAAGCCCCTGCTGATCCTCTCCGAGGACGTCGACGGCGAGGCGCTCTCGACCCTGGTCGTGAACAAGATCCGCGGCACCTTCAAGTCCGTGGCCGTGAAGGCCCCCGGCTTCGGCGACCGCCGCAAGGCCATGCTGCAGGACATCGCGATCCTGACCGGCGGCCAGGTCATCTCCGAGGAGGTCGGCCTCAAGCTCGAGTCGACCGGCCTCGAGCTGCTCGGCCAGGCCCGCAAGGTCGTCATCACCAAGGACGAGACCACCATCGTCGAGGGTGCCGGCGACGCGGACCAGATCGCCGGCCGGGTCAACCAGATCCGTGCCGAGATCGACAAGTCGGACTCCGACTACGACCGCGAGAAGCTGCAGGAGCGCCTGGCCAAGCTGGCCGGCGGTGTCGCGGTGATCAAGGTCGGCGCGGCCACCGAGGTCGAGCTCAAGGAGCGCAAGCACCGCATCGAGGACGCCGTGCGCAACGCCAAGGCGGCCGTCGAGGAGGGCATCGTCGCCGGTGGCGGCGTGGCGCTGGTCCAGGCTGCGGCCGAGGCCTTCGCCAAGCTCGAGCTCGAGGGCGACGAGGCGACCGGTGCCAACATCGTGCGCTACGCGACCGAGGCCCCGCTGAAGCAGATCGCGATCAACGCCGGCCTCGAGGGCGGCGTCGTGGCGGAGAAGGTGCGCAACCTGACCCCGGGTCACGGCCTGAACGCCGCGACCGGCGAGTACGTCGACATGCTCGCCGAGGGCATCATCGACCCCGCCAAGGTCACCCGGTCCGCGCTGCAGAACGCCGCCTCCATCGCGGCGCTCTTCCTCACCACCGAGGCCGTCGTGGCCGACAAGCCGGAGAAGGCCGGGGCCATGCCCGACCCGTCCGGCGGCATGGGCGGCATGGACTTCTGAGCCTGTCCTGAGGAGGGCCGCCAGGCCCGTCTCGAAGGGTCCGCCGCTGCGTGAGCAGCACCTGCACCACCGCACCACTGCACCACCGACGGCCCGTCCGAGCACCGCTCGGGCGGGCCGTCGTCACGCCGAGATGACGCTCGCGGACAGCCGAGGTGACGCTCGCGGCGCGTCGAGATGACGGTTGCGGCGCGTGCCGTCCCGACTACCAGGAGTACGCCGGGGGGCCGGCCTCGCCCGCGCCCGGGTCTCCGCGGCCCTGGCCCCGTCCGGCGCCGATCCCCGTCCCGTCGGCCCGGTCCTCGGCCTGCTGGCGGCGCTCCTGGCCGCGGTCGTTGCGCTCGCCCAGCTCGCCCTGCCGGGCGGCCTGCTCCCCGCGGCCCGCGCGGTCCTGCCCGTCGCCCGGGCCGGACGGCTCGTCCGGAGGCGGGTCGGTCGGCACCTGCTCGTCGGCCTCGGCGGCCTCGTCGGCCGCGGCCAGGTCGTCCTGCAGCGCCGACAGCACCTCGGCAGCCCGCTCGTCGGTGACGGGGCAGTCGCCGAGGGCGCGCACGCCGCGCGCCGGCGCGCCGGCTGCCGCGTGGGCCAGCGCGAGGTCGGTGCGGACCCGGCACTCCTGCTCGGCCGGCGCCAGTGGCAGGGCGGTGGCGTAGCCCCGCACGGCCCCGACCGGGTCGCCGGCGCGGAACCGCGCGGTCGCCTCGTCGTACGGCGCGACCCACGGCTCGAGCAGGTTCAGGGTCCGGTTGGCGGCGTACGCCTCCGCGGCCCGGGCGGGCGCGCCGTCCGCCAGCGCCCCCCGGCCCTCCGCGTCGTGGTGCAGCACCACGACGACCTCGAGCGAGAACGCCGCGGCCGCCAGCGCCGGCAGGACGCCGGCCAGCAGCAGACGCCGCCGCCAGACCTGCCGCCGGCTCCGCTCCCGCCCGCTCACCGGACCGCCTCCGCCCGCGCGGCCCGGCCGAGCCTCGCCTCGTGCCGGCCCTCGAGCCAGCGCCGCCAACCGAGCCGCAGCTCGGGCAGGACGAGCAGGAGGAGCAGCGCGCCCCAGACCCAGCCGGCCTGTCGCCCGGGGACGGCGGGGGCCAGGTCGGCGTACGCGTCGCCCCGCAGGCGCTCGGCCGCCCCGTCGATCGCGGCGTCGCTCGCCGGCGTGAGCTCGCCGGTCCGGGGGAGGTAGTCGCCGCCGACCTCGTCGGCGATCCGTGCCAGCGCGGCGTCGTCGCGGCGGGAGACCGCCGGCGCCCCGGTCGCGGGATCGGTCACCGGTCCGCTGCCGTCGGGCAGCGGCATCCGCCCGCCGCCCGGGGTCCCGTACCCCAGCACGAGGACCGCGTCCGTCGGGCCGGCCAGCGCCGCCCACGACCCGGCCGGACCTGGCGCGGTGTCCTCGCCGTCGGTCAGCACCACCAGCAGCTGCTGCGGCACCGCCGCCGTCGGTCCGGCCGGCGCCCGGTCGGCAGCGCCGCCGAGGATCCCGGCGAGCAGCGGTACGGGCCGGGCCAGCGCCGAGCCGGCGCCGGTCGTCGGCGCCTCGGGGCGCAGCGTGTCCAGCTCGGCGGCCAGCGCCTCCCGGTCGGTCGTCAGCGGCAGCTCCACCTCGGCCCGCGCACCGAAGGCGACCAGGGAGAAGCGCGCCGACGGCAGGGCGCCGGCCAGGGCCGCGACGTCCCTGCGGGCGGCGAGCAGCCGCGACCCGGCCGGGTCGTCGTCGGCGGCCATCGAGGTGGTCCGGTCGACGGCGACGACGACCTCGAGCGGGGGTACGCCGGTCTCGTCCGGGGCGGCCACGTCGCCCACCCCGAGCAGCAGCGCCGCGAGCACCGCCAGCAGCGCCAGGCGCCGCAGGCCGACCAGGGCCAGGACGGCGAGGCGCCTCACCGCGCACCCCCGCCGGTCGCGCGGCCCCGGCGCGCCGCGAGCGCCAGCGCGGCGCCGACCACCCAGGCCAGCACCACGAGCAGCGCCCCGGCCCCGGCCACCACGGCCGCCCACCCGGGGGCGTCGGCGCGCACGGTCCGCGGCGGCAGGTCGACGCGCGCCCGCTCGAGGGCGTCGATGCGCTCGACGACCGCGTCGGTGCCGCCGTCGCTGCCGACCAGCGCCAGCAGCCCGCCGGTCGCCTCCGCCGCCCGGGCCAGCTCCTCTCGCGCGGTGGTGCGCCCGGGCCCCGCGAGGTCGGGAGCCCCGACGGCGTAGACGAGGACGTCGCGCCGGGCGGCGTACGCCGCGGCCTGGTCGAGGTCGTAGACCGACTCGCCCAGGGGGTCGTTGTCGGAGGAGAGCACGACCGCCCGGGCCCGCTCCTCCTCGGGCCGGTCGAACCGCTGGGCGCACGAGACCAGGCCGTCGCCGATCAGGGAGGCGCGCGGGTCGGGCAGCTGGACCCCGGCGAAGTACGACTCGTCGCCCCGCGCGAACGCCCGTTCCGCGACGGCGAGCTGGTCCAGGACGTAGGCCCGGTCCTCGGTCAGCGGGAACACGGTGACGGCCGCGCCGCTCCACAACGTGAGCCCGACCCGGTCGCCCTCGAGGTCGTCGACGACGTCCCGGACGGCGCGCACCACCTCGACGTTGTCGTCGTCCATCGAGGCGGAGGCGTCCAGGCAGAGCATCACGTCGCGGCTGCGCTCCTCGCCGCGCTCGGTCTGCTCGACCTGCGGCCGGGCCACGACCACGGCCGCCCCGGCCACCGTCACCAGCGCCCCGAGCGCGAGCAGCGCGCCGAGCGCCCGCCGTCGCCGCACGAGCACGCGGTGCCGTGGCAGCGCCCGCAGCCGGGCGACGTGCGCGACCAGCACGGGGTCGGCCCGCCCGGGCCGCGCCGGGCGGCGGGCGCGCCGGACCCGCAGGCCCCACCACGCCAGTAGCAGGACGACCAGCACCAGCACCGCGGGCAGCACCAGGGGCCAGGCCAGGCCGTCGGGCCACCGCAGCGCGATCAGTCCCACGTCGTCACCAGCTCACGGGCGCGGGCCAGGGAGCCGGCGAACCGGTCCCGGGCGAGCACCTCGCCGGGCGCGAACTCCGGCGGGTACACCTCCGCGAGCAGCGCCGCGAGCACCTCCGGGCCGTCCCGGCGCGCGTCGGCCAGGGTCATCGCCCGGGCCGGCCGGCCGGTCACGGCGGCCAGGTAGCCGCGGACCGCGTCGCTGACCTCCTGGTGACCGGCCCGCGGGGACGTGCGGCCCGCGGCGACCGCGGCGCCCACCTCGTCGAGCCGGGCCAGGGCGACCTCGCGGGCGGTACGCCGGGCGCGCCCGGCGACCGGGGCCACCTGGTCGCCGGGCCGACGTGGACGGGTGGCCAGCAGGACGACCGCGACGTAGGCGACGACCAGCAGCACGGCGCCCGCGGCGACCAGCGCCCACGGCACGGCGTACCCGACCGGGCCGGCGACGTCCCCGACGGCCCGCAGGTCAGCGACGGCGGCCACGCCGGTGCCTCTCCAGCAGGCGCAGCACCGCGCGCACGGCGTCGTCCGCGTCGCCCACCCGCTCGTACGACGCGCCGGCGGCAGCGGCCGCGTCGGCCAGCGCGCGGGTGCGGACGGCGGTGCCGGCGGCGTGCTCGGACCGCAGCCGGCGGTCGTCGCGCAGCCAGCCCGGCAGCGGGGCGCCGGCGTCGAGGTCCCAGGTGCCGGCGGCCAGCGCCGGGTCGGTGGGGTCGAGGTCGCCGATCCCGGCGACGAGGACCTCGTGCTGCGCGGCCAGGCGTCGCAGCACCGTGACCAGTGCGGGCGTGGCGTCGACGTCGTCGCAGACCACGAGCAGGATCGTGCGGCGGCGCACGGTGCGAGCGACGTGCCGCAGGAGGCCGACCAGGTCGGTCGGGGCGGCCTCGGGGGTGGTCGCGGTGTGCGCGGCCTGGAGGCACCGCTCGAGGTGGGCGGCGCCGCCGGCCGGGCGCAGCACGTGGTGCCCGTCGGCGTCGCCGTGGGCCAGGCAGACCGCGTCGCCATGGCGTACGGCGAGCCAGCCGACCAGGCCGGCGACGAGGACGGCCAGGTCCTTCTTCGCGGTCGCCCCGGCGCCGGTGCCGTCCGGTCCGGGTCGGCGGTGGGCGGCCATCGACCGGCCCGTCGGCACGACCAGCAGGGCGGTGTGGCGCTTGTCGGCGACGTACCGCTTGACCAGCAGCTCCCCGCTGCGCGCCGACGCCTTCGGCTCCAGGTCCTTCGGGTCGTCGCCGCGCACGTAGGGGCGCAGGTCGGCCAGCTCGATGCCGCGGCCGGTGTGGACCGCGGCGTACCCGCCCTCGAGCATCCCGCGGACCAGGCGGTGCGCGGGCAGGGCCAGGCGGGCCTGGACCCGGGGGACGAGGGCGGTCACGGGTGCGCGGTCAGGGGGTGGGGACGGCGGCGAGGACCGCGTCGACGACGACCTCGGGGCGTACCCGGTCGGCCACGGCCTCGAAGGAGAGGTGCAGCCGGTGGCGCAGCACCCCGTGGGCCAGCTCGCGTACGTCCTCGGGCACGACGTAGTGGCGTCCGTGCAGCACCGCGAGCGCGCGGGCGACCTGGAAGAACGCGATCGAGGCGCGCGGGCTGGCGCCGGTCTCGACGTAGGCCCCGAGCTCGGGACCGACCAGCGAGCCGACGGCCCGCGTGCCTGCGACCACGTCGACGATGTAGCGGCGCACAGCCGGGTCGACGTAGACGCGGTCGACCAGCGCCTGGAGCGCCTCGACCTCGCCGGGACCGACGACCGCGGCGACCGGGCTGGTCTCGCGGCCGAGCGTGCCGGCGTCGACGCGGTCCAGCACCCCGACCTCCTCCTCGGCGGTGGGGTAGTCGAGCACCTCCTGGAGCAGGAACCGGTCGAGCTGGGCCTGCGGGAGGACGTAGGTGCCCTCCTCCTCCAGCGGGTTCTGCGTGGCCAGCACCAGGAACGGGCGGGGCAGCGGGTGCACCTCGCCGGCGATCGAGGTCTGCCGCTCCTGCATCGCCTCGAGCATCGCCGACTGCGTCTTGGCGCTGGCCCGGTTGATCTCGTCCAGCAGCACGACGTGGGCGTGCACGGGGCCGAGCTGGGTGGTGAAGGTGTGGTGGCGGGGGTCGTAGACCTGGGTGCCGACGATGTCGCTAGGCAGCAGGTCGGGCGTGCACTGGATCCGGTTGAACGACGCCCCGACGGCCTCGGCCAGGGTGGAGGACGCCAGGGTCTTGGCCAGCCCGGGGACGCTCTCGACCAGCAGGTGCCCCTCGGCCATCAGGGCCACCAGCAGCGCCCGCCGCAGCCGGTCCTGGCCCACGACCCGGCTGGCGAAGGCGGCGGTGACCCGGTCGAGCACGTCCGCGGCCGCCGCCAGCTCCTCGGTGGTGAGCGGGCCCGGGGTCGTGGGGGCGGGACGGGTGGCGGGGGCGGGGCGGGTGCTGCCGAGCGACATCGGCCGCGCTCCTCACGCTCGGGGACCAGGGGCAGCCGGGTACGCCCCGGGGAGCGGCCGGCAGGCCCCATTGTGGGGGGTGCCGGGACGGGCCGCCCCCCGCACCGCCGAGATGACGCTCGCGGACAGCCGAGATGACGCTCGCGGCGCGTCGAGATGACGATTCCGGCGCACCGCACAAGCGGCCGTGGCCTCAGCGGAAGACCCAGTGCCGCAGCGCGACGAAGCGCAGCACGGTCACCGCGAGGTTCGCCGCGGTCAGCACCACGACCTCCAGCACGGCGGACGTGCTCGTCGTCGCGTGCAGCGCCGCCAGGGCCAGCGACGTCACGGCCAGGCCGACGCCGAGCACGACGAGCCCGCCGGCCTGGTGACGCAGCGCCCGCTCGGGTCCGCGTACCCCGAAGGTGAAACGCCGGTTCGCCGCGGTGTTCACCGCCGCGGTGAGCAGCAGCGCCAGCACGTTGGCGACCTGGGCGCCGGCGGGGTCGCGCAGCACGAGGTAGAGGACGGCGTAGGCCAGCGTCGAGAGCACCCCGACGACGAGGAACACCGCGAGCTGGCTGCCCAGACGGCCCCGCCCGGCGTCGGCGCTCGTCCGCCCGAGGTGCTCGGCGACCTCGCGCAGCGGGAGCCGCCCGCGCAGCAGCGCCGTGCCCAGCCGCAGCACCCCGCGTACGTCGTCGCGGGCGGTGCGCCACACGTCGACCGAGCTCGCGGGGTCGTCGCGCCAGTCGACGGGGACCTCGTGGATGCGCAGCCCGGCCCGTTCGGCCAGGACGAGCAGCTCGGTGTCGAAGAACCAGCCCTCGTCCTGAACCAGCGGCAGCAGCTCGCGCGCCACGTCACGCCGTACGGCCTTGAAGCCGCACTGGGCGTCACGGAACCGCGCCCGCAGCGACCCACGAAGCAGCAGGTTGTAGCCCCGGCTGATCACCTCCCGCCGCGGCCCCCGCTGCACCCGCGAGCCGCGGGACAGCCGCGAGCCGATCGCGAGGTCGGAGTGCCCGCTGACCAGCGGCGCGACCAGCGGCAGCAGCGCGTTCAGGTCGGTCGAGAGGTCGACGTCCATGTAGACCAGCACGGCGCTGTCCGAGCGGGACCACACGTGACGCAGCGCGCGGCCGCGGCCCCGCTGGTCGAGCCGCACCGAGCGGACCTCCGGGTACGCCGCGGCCAGCGTCCGTGCGATCTGCGGCGTCCGGTCGGTGCTGGCGTTGTCGGCCACGGTCACCGTGAAGCTCCACGGCATCCCTCGTAGGTGCTCGACCACCCGTCGCACGCTCTCGCCGAGCTGCTCCTCCTCGTCGAGCACCGGGATCACCACGTCGAGGACGGTGGCGGTGGTGACCTGCTCCTGCCCGGCGCCCTCGTCGCGCAGGTCGAGCGCGGTCACGCGATCCCGCCCGACAGGTCGTAGAGCGTCGTGCCGTCGACGGTGGTCGCGGTGAAGGTCGACTCCACCCAGTCGGCGATCTCGCTGCTGCCGCCACCCCCGGGCGCCATCCCGCCGCCCTCGGTGGCCAGGAACCAGTGCACCTGCCCGTCGGCGACGAGCTCCTGGAACTCCGCCAGCGTCGGGCTGGGGTCGGAACCGTTGAACCCGCCGATGGGCATCACCGAGCGCTCGGTGGCCAGCTGGTAGCCGGCGGCGTTGTTCGCGCCGACGGTGGCGGCCACCCAGGTGTAGTCGTCGGCGTCCTGCAGCAGGACGGCGGTCAGCTCCGCGGACGGCTCGGTGGCCTCGAGCAGGCCGCCGGCGCCGCCGGGCATCCCGCCGGGCATCCCGCCCGTCGGAGGTGTGCCGGGCATCCCGCCGGGAGCACCGCCCGGTGCCGCGCCGGCGGGGGGCGTGCCGGGGAAGCCGCCGGGCATCCCGCCCGGCATCCCGCCCGGCATCCCGCCCGGCATCCCGCCCATGCCTCCGGCGACCTCCGGGCCCGCGGTCGGGATCGAGCCGGTGTGCACGCTCGCGGCGGTGTCCACGGCGTACGCCGCCGGCCCGCCCAGCGAGGCCAGGACCCCGATCGTGACCGCCGCGGCCACCAGGACCCGCGGGAGGAGGGACCGGGCCGCGACCCCGACGGCGGCGACCAGGCCACCGACGAGCACGACCCACCGCAGCCAGGGCAGGAAGTCCGCGCTGCGGCCGAGCAGGACGAACGCCCACGAGGCGGTGGCCGCCACGGCCAGGCCGAGCAGCACCGACGCGACCCGGGTCCGGGCCTGCCACAGCGCCCACGCCCCCGTACCGACCAGTGCCGCGACGGCCGGCGCCAGCACCACGGAGTAGTAGGCGTGGAAGATGCCCGCCATCAGGCTGAAGGTCAGCCCGGTGACGAGCAGCCAGCCCAGCCACAACAGGGTCGAGGCGCGGGCGAGCGGGTGCCGCCGGGCGTACCAGAGCGCGGCGAGCCCGAGCAGCAGCGCGGCGGGGACCAGCCAGGAGGCCTGCCCGCCGTTCTCGGCGTCGAAGAGGCGCAGCAGGCCGGTCTGGCCCCAGCCGGCCCCGCCGCCGACGGACCCGGTCTCGTCGCCGGTGAGTCGGCCGAGGCCGTTGTAGCCCAGCGTGAGCTCGAGGATCGAGTCGGTCTGCGACCCGCCGATGTAGGGCCGCGCACCGGCCGGGACGAGCTCGACGACCGCGACCCACCAGCCGCCGGCCACGACCATGGCGCCGAACGCCACGAGCAGGTGGACCAGCCGTCGCCGCAGCGGCACGCCGGCGAGCAGGAGGTAGACCAGGGCGAACGCCGGCAGCACCAGGAAGGCCTGCAGCATCTTGGTGAGGAAGGCCAGGCCGACCAGGGCGCCGCCGAGGGCCAGCCACAGCGAGGGCCGCCCGACGGCAGCCCTGCCGGCCTCGACCCCGCGCAGGGTCGCCCACGCCGCGGCGGTCAGCAGCAGGGTGAGCAGGGCGTCGGGGTTGTCGAAGCGGAACATCAGGACCGCCACCGGCGTCAGCGCCATCGTCGCGCCGGCCAGCAGCGCGGCGCCGTCCGAGCCGGTGGTGCGCCGCACGAGCCGGTGCAGGAGCGCGACCGTGGCGACCCCCATCAGCGCCTGCGGCACCAGCAGGCTCCAGGACGACAGGCCGAAGAGGCGTACCGACAGCGCCATCGGCCACAGCGACAGCGGCGTCTTGTCGACGGTGATCGATCCGGCCGCGTCGCTGGCGCCGTAGAAGAACGCCGACCACGACTCCGACCCGGCCTGCGCGGCGGCGGCGTAGAACGAGTTGCCCCAGCCGTTCGCGCCGAGGTCGACCAGGTAGAGCGCGGCGGTGGCCAGCAGGAGCACCGCGTACGCCGGGCGCGCCCAGCGCGGGCTGTCGCCGTCGGACCGCAGGCCGGGGCCGGCGGGCGTACGGACGGGGGTCGGCGGACTGGCGGAGGGGACCGCCGGGAGCGGCGGGTGCGTGTCGGTCGAGGTCATGGCGTCCACGCTCGGCGGGAGCGCTGGCACGGGCGTGTGGTCGGGCTGTGGTGACGCTGTGAAGGCCGGGACGCGCCGGAATCGTCACCTCGACGCGCCGCGAGCGTCATCTCGACGCGCCGCGAGCGTCATCTCGGCTGTCCGCGAGCGTCATCTCGGCGGGGCTGTGCCAGGGTGGCGGCGTGGTGGGCGGGGACGGGTTCGAGGCCCGGGTGGGCCCGCTGCTCGAGCCGCTGCGGCGCTTCCTGGTCCGGCGCACCGACCCCGACACCGCCGAGGACGTGCTCGCCGAGACCCTGCTGGTCCTGTGGCGCCGCCGCGACGAGCTGCCGGCGGGGGACGGGGCGCTGCCGTGGGCGTACGGCGTCGCCCGCCTCTGCCTGGCCAACGCCGACCGGTCCGAGCGCCGGCGTCGGCGGCTGGCCGCCCGGGTCGCCTCCGTCGACCGGCCCCCGACCTCCACCGCCGCCACGGACCACGGCGATGCCGGCGACCCGCGCGCCGACTTGGTCGGGCCGGCCCTGGCCGCGCTGCCGGCGACCGACGCCGAGGTGCTGCGGCTCTGGGCCTGGGAGGAGCTGGCTCCCCGGGAGATCGCGGTCGTGCTCGGGACCACGCCCAACGCCGTCTCGTCCCGGCTGGTCCGCGCCCGGACGCGGCTGGCGGCCGAGCTCGCGCGACACGGTGACGCCGGTGCCGGACATGGAGGGGGGACGGGGGAGGACCGATGACCGACGACCACGACCACGACGACGACCACGACGACCTGCGGGCGCTGCTGCGCGCCGCCGACCCGGGTCGTGCCCTGCCGCCCCTGACCGACACCGATCGCACCCGTGCCCTGGAGGCCGCCATGACCGAGCACGACCCGGACCGCACGCCCGACGGGTACGCCACCCGCGAGGCCGGGACCCGGCATCGCAACCCGCTGACCTGGGTGGTCGCGGCGGCCGCCGTCCTCGTCGTCGCCGGCGTCGGGTGGGCCGGGGTCCGCTCCCTGAGCGGCCCGGAGAGGGTCGCCGGCACCGAGGCCGGTGCCCCCACCAGCACCGCACCCACCGCCGACCCGGACCCGACGACCGACGCCCCGGGCCCGACCGGCGAGACGGTCCGGCTCGGGGTCCCCGACGCCCTCGGCGCGCGCTGCATGGTCCCGGACGCCCGCGTCCTGCAGAACCAGGACCTGGCCTTCGAGGGCACCGTGACCGAGGCCGGCGACGCCGGCCTCACCTTCGAGGTCGACACCTGGTTCCGCGGCGGCGAGGCCACGAGCGTCGAGGTCGACCCCGTCGACGACCGCCTCCGCCGGCTGCTGCTGGCGCCCGAGTTCGTGGAGGGCGACACGTACCTGGTCTCCGCCTCCGGGGGCTCGGTCACGCTCTGCGGCTTCAGCGGCGAGGCCGACCCGCGGCTGCGCGCGCTCTACGACCGGGCGTTCTCCTGAGCACCCCGGCCAGCCGCAGCGGCGCGAGCACGGTCGGGCTGCTCCTCGCCGCGGGCGCCGGCAGCCGGATGGGCATGCCCAAGGCGCTGGTCCACGACCCCGACGGCCGGCCCTGGCTCCGCCGCGCGGTCGCCGTGCTGCGTGACGGCGGCTGCGACCGGGTGGTGGTCGTGCTCGGCGCCCGGGCCGAGGAGGCCCGGCCGCTGGTGCCGGCCGGGGCCGAGGTGGTCGTCGCCGACGCGTGGGCCGACGGGCTCTCCGCCTCCCTGGTCGCCGGCCTCGCCCACCTGGGCCGGGACGACGGCGCGACGCGTCCCGACGCCGCGCTCGTCCTCCTGGTCGACCTGCCCGACCTCGTCCCCGCCGTGGTCGCCCGGCTGCTGCCGGCCGCGGCGCCCGGGGCGCTGGCCCGTGCGGCGTACGACGGGGAGCCCGGCCACCCGGTCGTCCTGGGCCGCGACCACTGGGGCGGGGTCACGGCCACCGCGGAGGGTGACGAGGGCGCGAAGGCGTACCTGCGGAGGCACCGCGCCGAGGTCCACCTCGTCGAGTGCGGCGACCTCGCCACGGGGGCCGACCAGGACCGACCGGGCCCCTCCTAGGATCGTCGCGTGACATCCGCGCCCCTCCTGACCTCGCTGCCGACCCTGCTGCCCCTCGCGCTGGAGCCGGGCGACGTCCGCGGGATCGTCTGGAGCATCCTGGCGACCGTCGTCGGGGTCGTCGCCCTCGTCGTCGGCGTGCGCCGGCTGCGCACCTGGGTCGCGGGCGGGCCGGTGCACCGGGAGTGGCCGACGGTCGAGGGCGTCGTGGTCGGCACGACCGGCCGACCACGACCGTTCACCGGGGAGCAGCGGGTGACCGAGGGCGCGCGCTACCGGGTGGTGCGGCACCCCGACCAGGACGGCATCCAGACCGAGACGGCGGTCCCACCGGCCGTACGACGCCCGCACCCGTCCGGCACCCCGGTCACGCTCCACGTCGACCCGTCCGGCCGGTCGACGCCGGTCGCCGCGCACAGCCTGCTGCCCCGGATCGTGGCGCTGCTGGCGCTCGGCGTGGTCCTGCTCGGCGGCGTGCTCGTCCACTGGTTCCTCTGACGGTGCGGCCCTGACGGTGCGGCTCCAGCCGCTCGCACGTCGCCGGCTCGCCGGCCTCGGCGCTGCGGGGGAGGCGTGGCTGGCCGGGCTGCCCGCCCTGCTCGACGACCTCGAGCAGGAGTGGGGCGTCCGGGTCGAGCGGCGCTCGCTGCCCGGCGGCAGCAACGGCCTGGTCGTGCCGGCCACCACCACGGACGGTCGGGCGCGCGTCGTCAAGGTCGCCGCCCCCGGTGTCGACCTCGCCCGCCAGGCGGAGGTGCTGGCCGCCGCCGCGGGCCGGGGGCACGTCCGCCTGCACGCGCACGACCCGCAGCGCCAGGCGTTGCTGCTGGACGGCCTCGGCCGGTCCCTGGCTCAGACCCCGCTGCCCGTCGAGGACGCCGTCGCCGCGCTCGCGGCGACCCTGGTCGAGGCGTGGGCCGCGCCGGCCCCGCCGCTGCCGTCGCGGGTCCGCGACCGCGCCGCCGACCTGGCCCGCGGCCTGGACGACCTCGCCACCCGCGCCGAGCACGACGCGTCGCCGGCCGTCCTCGACCACGCCCGCCGGTGCGCGGCCCGCCGGTCCGCGGCGCACGACCCGTCCCGCAGCGTGGTCACCCACGGCGACGCGCACCCCGCGAACCTGCTGCGCGCGCCCGGGGCGCCCACCGGGTGGCTGCTGGTCGACGCGGAGGGCACGGTCGCCGAGCGGGCCTACGACGTGGGCGTCGCCCTGCGCGACCTCTCCTCCCACCTGCAGGACCCCGCGACGGCGGCGGTACGCCTGCGTGGCTGGTGCGCGCAGGCGGCCGCCACGACCGGGACAGATCCCGGCGCGGTGTGGGACTGGGCCTTCCTGGAGCGGGTCTCGACCGGGCTGTACGTCACCTCGATCGGCTCGCGCACGGTCGGCCGCCCGATGCTGACCTCGGCCGCGGCGGTCCTCGCGGGGTGCTGAGCCAGGCCCCGGTCCGGTGGCGTCGACCTCACCGGGTGACCCGCGATGGGTAGCGTCGCGGGACCGACCCGAGGAGCGCCATGACCCGCCGCACCGCCGCCCCCGCCCGTCCCGCCGCCCGTCTCGCCACCGGCCTGCTCGCGGCGACGCTCGCGCTGACCCCGGTCCTCGGGGCCCCGGCGGCCGGAGCCGCCACCGCCGGGGGCGACGCGCCGCTACCCGCGTACCCCCGCCACCTGGAGCTGCCGCGCGGCTTCGCGCCCGAGGGCATCGCCACCGAGCGCCAGCGGCCGGTCGCCTACCTCGGCGACCGGGAGAGCGGTGACCTGCTGCGTCTCCAGCTGCGGACGGGAGCCACCCGCGTCGTCAGCCAGGGACCGGGGACGCCGTCGCTGGGCCTGAAGCTGGACCGCCGCGAGCGCCTCTGGGTCGCGGGCGGCAGCGGCGGGGACGCCCGCGTGGTCGACGCGACCGACGGCGAGGTGCTGGCGTCGTACGACGTCGGCGCGGACCCCAGCTTCGTCAACGACGTGGTCCTGACCGGCCGGGCGGCGTGGTTCACCGACAGCCTCCAGCCCCAGCTCTACCGGGTGCCGGTACGCCCGGAGCTGCGCGGGCAGCAGGCGCTGCGCATGGTCCCGCTGACCGGGGACTGGGAGCAGACCGAGGACCTGAACGCGAACGGCATCGCGCCCACGCCGAACGGCCGGGCGCTGCTCGTGGTCCAGTCGTCGACCGGCCTGCTGTTCCGGGTCGACCCCGCCACGGGAGTGGCCGACCGCGTCCGGACCGGTGGGGTGCGGCTGCGCAACGGCGACGGCCTGCTCCTTTGGGGGCGCACGCTCTACGCCGTGCAGAACGCCCGCAACCTGGTGGCCGTCCTCCGGGTCGCCCCGGGCGGACGCCGGGCGGTCCTGCAGGACCGGGTCACCAGCAGGGACTTCGACGTCCCGACCACCGTCGCGGCCTCCCGCGGCGGGCTCTACCTGCCGAACGCCCGGTTCAGCACGCCCGACGCCCAGCGGTTCTGGGTGACGCGGGTCCCGACGCCCTGAGGCGTGTCGGGCGGTCAGGCCTTGCGGATCCGGATCGCGCCCTTGGCGGTCGACGGGTCGACGACCTTGCCGCCCTGGGTGACGACGACCTCGCCCGCGGCCACCATCCGGCGGGCGGCGCGGCGGGCCGGCTCCATCAGCTCGCGCCACCCCTCGTCCTCGGCGGGCCCGACCGCGCGGGCGGCGTCGGAGGGGCAGATCGTCTTCCCGCGGGCCCGGGCGGCGAGCAGGTGGCGGATGCTCTGCTCGAGCGCCTCGTCGGTACGGCTGACGCCCCGCTTGCGGCACGCCGTCGAGCAGTAGCGCACCTGGTCCCAGTCGCGCTCCCACTTCTTGCGCCACTCGATGGTGCGCCCGCACGACGCGCAGGTCTTCGGCTCGGGGGTGCTCACCGATCCAGTCTGCCTGCGCGGAGCAGCCCGCCCGGGTGGTCCCGTACGCCCCAGGTGCGCCGCAACCGTCACCTCGACGCGCCGCGAGCGTCATCTCGGCTGTCCGCGAGCGTCATCTCGGCGGGTGACCAACCACACGCCAACAGCCCGCGACCTAGGTTGTGACCATGGTGACACTGGCGTCCTCCCCGGACCTGTCCCCGGCGTCCATGGCCGCGCGCCTGCGCCAGACCGGGTACCTCGCCGACGCCGAGCTGGCGACGGTGGCGTTCCTGGCCGTGAGGATGCAGCGGCCGCTGCTGCTCGAGGGCGAGCCCGGCACCGGCAAGACCGCCCTGGCGGAGGCGCTCGCGGAGTCCTTCGGGCTGCCGCTGGTGCGGCTGCAGTGCTACGAGGGGATCGACGCCAGCCAGGCGCTCTACGACTGGGACTTCCCCCGCCAGGTGCTCCACCTGCGCGCGCTCGAGGCCGCCGGCGGCGCAGGCAGCGGCGTCGAGGAGGCCGAGAAGAGCCTGTACGACGAGCGCTTCCTGCTGGCCCGCCCGATCCTGGCCGCGCTCCAGCAGAGCCCCTCGGTGCTGCTGGTCGACGAGGTCGACCGCGCCGACGACGAGTTCGAGGCGTTCCTGCTCGAGGTGCTCTCGACCTACCGCGTCTCGATCCCCGAGCTCGGCACGGTCGCGGCGGCCGAGCCGCCGCTGGTGGTGCTCACCTCCAACCGCACCCGCGAGCTGCACGACGCCCTCAAGCGACGCTGCCTCTACCACTGGATCGACCACCCCGGACTGGAGCGCGAGGTCGAGATCATGCGCTCCCGCGCGCCCGAGATCGGCCACGTCCTGGCCCGCCAGGTCGTCTCCCTGGTCCAGGACCTGCGCGCCCGCGACGACCTCGAGAAGCCGCCGGGCGTGGCCGAGACCCTGGACTGGGCCCGTGCCCTGGCCCACCTCGGCGCGACGGAGCTCGACCTCGAGACGTCCGCGGCCACCCTGGGTGCGCTGGTGAAGTACCGCGAGGACGCCGACAAGGTCCGCCAGGCGCTCGACCAGGTGATGCGCACATGACCGTCTCGGTCAGCGCCGGGCTGCTCGGCCACGGTCCCGACGAGGTGCTGCTGGCCTTCACCACCGCGCTCCGTGCGGCGGGCGTGCCGGTGACCTCCGACCGCTCGCAGACCTTCCTCGCCGCGACCTCGGTGGTCGGGCTCGACGACGTCTCGGCGACGTACGCCGCGGGGCGCGCCACGCTGTGCGGCTCGCCCGACGACCTGGACCGCTACGACCAGGTCTTCGAGGCGTTCTTCGACCACCGCGCCGGCCTGCCCCGGGCCCGGAACGCGCCGCCGACCGACCGGCCCGTACCGACCACGCTGCCGCTCGACGACCCCGCCGGCGGTGGTGCCGGCGAGGAGGAGGACGACGACGTCGTCCGGGCCAAGGCCAGCGAGGCCGAGGTGCTCCGCCACCGCGACGTCGCCACCCTCGACGCCGGGGAGAAGAGCCGGCTGGCGGCGATGTTCGCCACCCTCCAGCCGCGCCCTCCCCGCCGCCGCACCGCGCGGCACCAGCGCTGGCACCGCGGCGAGGTCGACGCCTCGCGCACCCTGCGGGCCAGCCTGCGCCGCCTCGGTGAGCCGACCGAGATCGTGTGGCGGCGGCGCACCACCAAGCCGCGCCGGGTGGTGCTGCTGATCGACGTCTCCGGCTCCATGAGCGGGTACGCCGACGCGCTCCTGCGCCTGGCCCACCGCACGACCACGGTGCTGGCCGCCCGCGGCGGCCGGGTCGAGACCTTCACCGTCGGCACCCGGCTGACCCACCTGACCCGCGCGCTGCGGATGCGCGACCCCGAGCGCGCCCTGGTCGTCGCCGGGGACGCCGTGTCGGACTGGTCCGGCGGGACCCGCCTGGGCGAGACGCTCAAGGTGTTCGTCGACCGGTGGGGCCGCCGCGGGCTGGCCCGCGGCGCGGTCGTGGTGATCTTCAGCGACGGCTGGGAGCGCGGCGACTGCCGGCTGCTGGGGGAGCAGGTACGCCGGCTGAGACGCGTCTCGCACCGCGTCGTGTGGGTCAACCCGCACCGCGGCAAGGACGGCTACGAGCCGGTGCAGGCCGGCGTGCTGGCCGTGCTGCCCCACGTCGACGACTTCCTGGCCGGGCACTCCCTGGCGACGTTCTCCGAGCTGATGGAGGTGGTGGCCCGTGCGTGAGGTCCTCGACGAGCTGATGACCTGGTGGGAGGCCGGCGAGACCGTCGGCGTCGGCACCGTGGTCGCGACGTTCCGCTCCGCACCCCGCCCCCCGGGCGCCTCGATGCTGGTCGGCCCGGACAAGTCCGCGGTCGGCTCGGTCTCCGGGGGCTGCGTCGAGGGCGCGGTCTACGACCTGGCCGGCACCGTGGTCGGCACCGGCGAGGCCGTGCTGGAGCGCTACGGCGTCTCCGACGACGACGCCTTCGCCGTCGGCCTGACCTGCGGCGGCATCCTCGACGTCTTCGTCGAGAAGGTCTCCCGCGAGACGTTCCCCGAGCTCGGCGACATCGCCGAGGACATCCGGGCCGGGCGGCCGGTGGCCCTGGCCACCGTGGTCGACCACCCGGACCCCGCCTGGGTCGGGCGCCGGCTGGTGGTCCGCCCCGACGAGCCCGGCACCGGCTTCGGCATGGGCTCGGCCCGCGCCGACGACGCCGTACGCGACGATGCGCTCGGGCTGCTCGCCGCCGGCACCAACGCCACGCTCACCTACGGCCCCGACGGCGAGCGCCGCGGCGAGGGCATGCGGGTCTTCGTCTGGGGCTTCGCGCCGAAGCCGCGGATGCTGGTCTTCGGCGCCATCGACTTCGCCGCCGCCGTGGCCCGGGTCGGGGCGTTCCTCGGCTACCACGTCACGGTCTGCGACGCCCGCCCGGTCTTCGCCACCCGGAGCCGCTTCGCCCACGCCGACGAGGTCGTCGTCGACTGGCCGCACCGCTACCTCACCGCCGAGCAGGAGGCCGGGCGCGTGGACCAGCGCACCGTGATCACGGTGCTGACCCACGACCCGAAGTTCGACGTGCCCCTGCTCGAGGTCGCGCTGCGCCTGCCCGCGGTGGCCTACGTCGGCGCGATGGGCTCGCGGCGCACCCACGACGACCGGACCGACCGGCTGCGCGAGGCCGGCGTCACCGACGACGAGCTGGTCCGGCTCTCCAGCCCGATCGGCCTCGACCTCGGCGCCCGCACGCCCGAGGAGACCGCGATCAGCATCGCCGCCGAGATCGTCGCCGCCCAGTGGGGCGGCACGGGTGACCGGCTCGCGACCCGCGCCGGCCGGATCCACCACTAGGTCCCGCCGTGCACCCCGACCACACGCGTACCTCGTCCGCCCCGCCCCGCGGGCGTAGGTTGACCGGACCTGCCAGGGGGAGCCACCGATGACCGTCACCGCCGCCCACCGTCCGGCCGACAGCGCGGTCCCTGCGGCCGCCGCCGGCCACCCGGGCGTGGTGAAGTTCCACGCCCCCGAGCTGGTCGTCGGCCACGGGTCGCTAGCCGAGGCCGGCTTCAGCGCCGCCCGGCTCGGCGCGCGTCGCCCCTTCGTGGTGACCGACCCCGGCATCATCGAGGCCGGCTGGGCCGACGAGCTGCTGCGCCACCTCCGCGACGCCGGACTGGACCCGGTGCTCTGGCACGCGGTGACGCCCAACCCCAAGGACCACGAGGTGCGCGCGGCGTTCGCGCGCTACGTCGAGTCGGGCGCCGACGTGGTGGTCGGGATCGGCGGCGGCTCGGTGATCGACGCCGCCAAGGGCGTCGCGGTGCTGCAGGGCAACGGCGGCGACATCCTCGACTACGCCGGCGTCGACCGAGCCACGAGGCCGATCCCGCCGCTGGTGATGATCCCCAGCACCTCGGGCACCGGTGCCGACGTCTCGCAGTTCTGCATCGTCACCGACACCGCGCGGTCGGTGAAGATCACCATCATGGGCCGCGCCCTCGTGCCGGACATCTCGATCACCGACCCCCGGCTGCTGGTCACCATGCCCGAGGACCTCAACGCCGCCACCGGGCTGGACGCGCTGACGCACGGCATCGAGGCGTACGTCTCCCTGGCCCACAACCCGCTGGCCGACGTGCACGCCCTGAACGCCGTCGGGCTGGTCTGCCGCCACCTCCGGTCGACCATGACGCACCCCCGCTCCGAGCCGGCCCGCGCGAAGATGGCGCAGGCCAGCCTGGAGGCCGGCCTGGCCTTCACCAACGCCATCCTCGGCGCCACCCACGCGATGAGCCACCAGGTCGGCGGGCTGCTCGACGCGCCGCACGGCGTGGTCAACGGGGTGCTGCTGCCGCACGTGATCCGCTACAACGCCCGCGCGACCCCGGAGCGCTTCATCGCCCTGGCCGGCCAGGCCGGGCTGCCGGTCTTCGGGATGCCCGGCGAGGAGGCCGCCGAGCTGCTGGCCGAGCACGTGCGCCGGCTGGCCGACGACGTCGGCGTCCCGCGCGGGCTGCGCTCGCTCGGGGTCACCGAGGAGGACGTCCCCGGCCTGGCCGCCACGACGCTGGGCGACGCCTGCCTGAGCACCAACCCGAGGACGGCGTCGGCCGCCGACGTCGAGGCGCTGTTCCGCGCGGCGCTGTGAGCGAGCAGCAGGTCGACGCGCCGCGTCCCGACCCGCCGCGTCCCGACCTGGCCACGCTGACCGGGGTCCGCTCGGGCAAGGGGTCCTACTACCGCGCCTACGTGCGTTCCGACGAGCGGCTGCAGCAGGCCGTGCGGGCGATGGACTCGATCTCCCGGGCGCTGGTGCGTACCGTCCAGGGCCCCCGGGGGCTGCTCGAGGAGGTGGTCCGGGCGGTCGGGACCCACGTGGCCGCCGAGTGGGTCGTGCTGGCCCTCGCCGACGGCCAGCTGCCCGGCGCGCGGCCCCGCTTCCTGGTCCTGCACCGCGACGGGGTGCCCGTCGACGATGAGCGGCTGCTGCCTGCGCCGGTACGGCGTGAGCTGGGCGCGGTGCGTGCCGGGCACGCCCGCCACACCGACGACACGGGGTGGGTGCGCGTCCCGATGCTGCTCGAGGGCCGTCCGATCGGCAGCCTCACCGCCCGGCACGGCCTGGCCGTCGACCCCGAGCCGAGCGACCTGTCGGTGCTGCGGATCCTGGCCAACCAGGCGGCGGTCTCCCTGCACACCTCCGAGCAGTACCAGGCCGGCGTCGCGCTGCACCGCCGCGCCCAGCGCGTCTACGACGAGGCGCAGGCGCAGGCCCGCGACCTGAAGCTGCGCACCGACGAGCTCCGCCGCGTCGAGCAGCGGCTGCTGCTGGCCCACCAGCGCGAGATCGTCGACGCCGAGCGGCACCGCATCGCCCGCGAGCTGCACGACAGCGTCACGCAGTACGTCCTCTCGGCCGGCATGCAGCTCGAGGTGGCCCGCGGAGAGCTGGCGGCGCTCGGGTCCGGCGCGGCGGCGGCGACGGTGTCGGTGGCCACCGCCAAGCAGCTCGCCGCGCAGGCCGTCGAGCAGCTCCGCCGGGCGATCTACGCCCTCAGCCAGCCCTCGCGCGACACCGTCTCGACCCTGCCCGAGCTGCTGGCCGACGTCGCCGAGCACCACCGGGGCCACCTCAAGGTCCAGGTCCGGGTCGAGGGCGACGTCCAGGTGCTGCCGGGCGACGCCGACCACGAGATCGCCCGCGCGGTGGCCGAGGCGCTGTTCAACACCGCCACCCACGCCCGCGCGACCCGCGCGATGGTGCGGCTGCGCTACACCCCCGACGAGCTGCGCGTCCACGTCGCCGACGACGGCACCGGCGACCCGACGACGCTGAGCCGCGTGCTGCGCGTGCAGCGCACCGACACCAGCGGCCGGCACCGCGGGCTGGCCAACATCGAGAGCCGGGTCCTCGAGCTCGGCGGCCGGATCGCCTTCCGTCGCGCCCGGCTGGGGGGCGTGCGCATCGAGCTGCGCGTCCCGCTGCCGATCGAGGTCCCGGCGACCGCGGGCACCATCTCGGGCCTGCTCGACACCGCCGCGTCCGCGACGGCGCGCCCACCCGTACCGCCCGTGCACGACCACCCAGGGAGCACCGCATGAGCCCCACCACGACCCGACCCCGCACGCCCGACGCCGCGGGGGAGACCCGGCCGACGTCCCCGGTGCGGATCATGCTCGTCGACGACCACGCCATCGTCCGGCAGGGACTCCGCTCGATCCTGGGCCGCGAGCCGGACCTCGAGGTGGTCGCGGAGGCCTCCACCGCGCCGGAGGCGCTGGTGGTCGTGCGCCACGCCCGCCCCCAGATCGTGCTCCTCGACCTCAAGCTCTCGACCTCCTCCGACGCCGAGGGCCTCGAGCTCTGCGCGCAGCTGGTGGCCGAGCACCCCGAGGTACGCGTGCTGGTGCTCACCACGTTCCTCGACGAGCAGCTGGTGCTGACCGCGATCCGGCTCGGCGCGAAGGGCTACGTCGTGAAGGACGTCGACACCACCGGCCTGATCCGCGCCATCCGGGACGTCGCCCGCGGCGAGAGCGCCTTCGACCCCCGCTCGGCCGCGGCGATGGTGCGGGGGCTCAACGCCCCCGCGCCCCGGGAGGCCGCCACCTCGCTGACCGCCCGCGAGACCGAGGTGATGGCCCTGCTGGCCCGGGGCCAGTCCAACGGCGAGATCGGCAGGTCGCTCTACATCTCCGAGACCACCGCCAAGTTCCACGTCGGCAACATCCTGCGCAAGCTCGGCGTCTCCCGCCGCGCCGAGGCGGTGTACGAGGCCAGCAAGCTCGGCGTGATCTGAGGCGCCTCACGCGCCGGCGTGCCACCGCTCCCGGGCCTCGCGCTCGGCGATCTCGGACTCGACCCACGGCGCGGCCGGGACGGCCACCCAGCGTCGGGTCGTGCCGCGGTGCAACGCCCGGGCCCGGGCCCGCAGCAGGCGGTCCACGACCAGGTCGGGATCACGCAGGTCGCGTCCGGTGACGCGGGTGACCTCGAGCCCGGCGTCGCGGAGGTCCTCGTCCTTGACCGCGTCGCGCGACGACCGACGGTCACCGCGGTGCTCGGCGCCGTCGTACTCGACCACGAGCCCGGCGCCCGGGTCGAGGAGGTCGGCGATCCCGAGGAGGCGACCGGCCGGGTCCCGCACGGCGCAGTTGACCAGCACCGCGGCGGGCAGGCCCGCGCGGCCGACGGCGAGCAGCCGCAGACGGGTCTCGGCGGGGGAGCGGCTGTGTTCGGAGGCGAGCCGAAGCGCCGCCCGCACCTGACGCAGCCCGGGCAGCCCCGGTCGGGCCAGGAGCTCACGCGCGAGGCGTACGGGGCTGCTGATCGCGGCGGCCATCGCCATGTCGGCCGCCACGACCGCCTCGACGAGGTCGGGAGCCAGCCGCATCGCGTCGACGACCGCGCGGTCGCGCAGGGTGCGGCGGACCGTTCCGCGGGTCATCTGCTCGGGCCCGAGACGGGTACGGACGACCAGGGCACCCGGGCCGGGTCGGAGCCGGGCCACGGGTCCCAGGTCGAGGGGGACCGGGAGCCGGGTGCGCCCGTCCGGGGCGAGCCCGTCGAAGAAGCTCCCGCCCCACAGGTGGCACGCTGCCCATCCGGTCACGGCGCCCCCGGGCGGCAGCCGGGCGGCCTGCTCGGCGATGCGCTGCTCGGGCAGGTCGTCGCTGACGCCGACGGGGACGAACAGGCCCCTCGAGGTCCGCCGCCACCCGGGCCCGGCCGCCTGGCCGCGCGTCGGTCCGGTGCGGCCGGTCGGGTCGACCGGGACCGGGTGGGCCACGTCGTCGCGGGGCGGGCAACGGGGGTCCCAGCGGTGCATCCCCCGAGCCTGACGGGTCGCGGGGCCGGCTGCCGGGCTCCTCCACAGGGTCCCCGCCCGCGTTGACACCGCACGCAGGCGCAGCACCCTCCGGGACCTGTGAGCGGTGTCAACGGGCGGCGTACCCCTGTGGAGGGACCGACCTCAGCGGTCGAGGACCAGCCACCCGCCGTGGTGCTCGTCCACGGCGTACGCCCGGGCGCGGCCCCCGCGGACGGCGTCCTCGCCCCAGGCGACCAGGTCGGCGATGGTGACGGTCCGGACGTGGCCCCAGGTCTCGTCGGCCTCGTCCTCGAGGGGGACCGCGACGACCACGCGGTGGCGCGCCAGGCGCAGCGCCTCGGTGACGACGCGGTCGCCGTGGTCGGGCTCGAGGTGCTCGAGCAGGTGCAGGGCCAGGACCGTGTCGGCGCTGCGGTCCGGGCCGGGGTAGTGGGCGGCGTCGGCGGCCACCGTGCCGAGCGGTACGTCGAGCCGTGCGGCCACCCGGTCCAGCAGCGCCACGGTGCCGGCCGAGACGTCCGAGGCGGTCACCCGCCACCCGGCGGCGGCCAGGCGCAGCGAGAGGAACCCGAAGCAGGAGCCCAGCTCGAGCACGTCGTGCCCGACCACCAGGGCGGTGGCGTGCTCGTAGACCGGGGCGTACTCCTGGATCGTGCCGTGGCCGGAGCCGCCGGCCGCGGGCGCGGGGCCCCGGGCCACCTCGTCCTCGACGCGCGCCATCGTGGCCCGGTAGAAGCCCTCCCAGGCCGTCAGGGGGTCCGCCGCGCCGGAGAGCACGACCCCGGTGAAGAGCCGCTCGAAGAGGTCGGCGCCGCGCAGCCAGCCCGGCCCGAACAGCTCGGCGGCCAGCAGCCCGGCCAGGTCGTCGTCGACGTCGCCGGGGGCCAGGACGTGGTCGAGGTGGACCAGGTCGCCGCGGACCCCGAGGTCGAAGTGCGTCGTACGCACGGTGCGCAGCGCCCGGCGCGGACGCTGCGGGCCGACGGCCCGCACCTCGACCACCCCGTCGCGGTAGACGCCCCGCTCGCCGGGGCAGGTCAGGGCGAGGGGGTCGATCGGCGGCACGGGGCCGGGCGCGAGGATCACGACGCCCCCGTCACCCGCAACGAGGTGGACGCCTTCTCCAGCCCGGAGAGGTTCCGCACGACCTGGACCCGGTCGCAGTACTCGGCGTAGGCGGGCAGGTCGCACCCGCCCAGGCCCCAGCTGTACCGGGGCTCCGGCGTGAGCCAGATCGTGGACCGGGCGCGGCGCGTGAGCTCCTCGAAGGCGCGCATGCCGGGGTCGTTGCCGTTGCCGCGTCCGTCGCCGAGCACCAGCAGGGTCGTGCGGCGGGTGACCACGGAGCCGTACTGGTCGAGGAAGGTCTCGAACGCCGAGCCGTAGTCGGAGTCGGCGTCCACGTCGAGCACGCCGCCGGCGGGCAGCCCGGCCATCACCAGCGACAGCGCCTCCTCGATCCGGTGCTCGGCGAAGAGGTCGCTGATCTCGACGAGGTCCTGGACGAAAGCGAAGCTGCGCACCGACGCGGCCACCGACTGCAGGCTGTGCACGAGGTGGAGGGTGAAGCGGGCCGTCGAGCGCACCGAGAGCGAGACGTCGGCCAGCACGAGCAGGCGCGGCCGGTCCTCGACCTTGGCCACGGTGACCGGGCGGAACGGGACGCCGTCGTACTTCATGTTCGAGCGCATCGTCCGGCGCCCGTCGACCACGCCGCGCGCCGCGGCCCGGCGCCGCGGACGGGGGGCCCCGTGCAGGCTGCGCAGCAGGCGCCGCAGCGCCTCCTCGAGGTCGGCGCGCTCGCGCTCGTCGACGGTCTCGGCCTGCGCGGCCTCGATCTCGCGGCCTTCCAGGTCGCGGTCCAGCGACATCAGCCGCTCGAGGTGGTCACGCAGCGTCTCGGGCAGCTTCTCCATCCAGGGGGCCAGCGCCTCGCGCAGGGCGGCCAGGCTGGCGCCCTTCTCGTCGTCGGTCGTGTCCTCCTCGGCGATCTCGTTCACGCGCTCGTCGATCCACGACAGCAGCGCGATCTCCTCGGCCACCGACAGCTCGACGTCCAGGCGCAGCCCGGGTGCCGACACGAGGTCGCCGGGGTTGCCGGGGTTGTGCATCCGGCTGGTCGACAGCTGCACCCGGGCCATCTCGCCGGCCTGGTCGGTGGTGTCGTTGGACAGCACGATCTCGTCGGTCAGCGCCGCGA
This sequence comes from Nocardioides sp. AX2bis, assembly GCF_902506435.1. Taxonomy (GTDB): domain Bacteria; phylum Actinomycetota; class Actinomycetes; order Propionibacteriales; family Nocardioidaceae; genus Nocardioides. The sequence continues at coordinate 729,660 of NZ_LR733215.1, forward strand.
CGTCGATCTTGTTGGCCTCCTGGTGCAGGTTGAACTGCTGGGCCATGTCCTCGGGCTTGAAGAACTCCTTGATGTCGTCGGGCTTGCCGTGCGAGTGGCCGTCCTCGGGGACGTCGCCGGGCTCCTCCGAGAGCGTGAAGTCGTGCAGCTCGCCGTCGTCGGTGAGGTCGTCGTGCGCGTGGCCGTGGCCGTGGCCCGTGTCCTCCTCCACGACGGCTCGCAGGCCGAAGAACTTGTCGAAGACGTCGTCGAAGACCTCCTGGTCGCGGCGGTCCTTGACCAGGCTCACCGCGAGCGCGGCGTGCAGGACCCCGCGGTCCTCGAGCACGCTGGGCTGGGCCACGGCGTGCATGGCGTCGATCACCTCGGCGGTGCTGATCCGCACCCCGTGCAGCCGGAGCAGGCGGACGAAGCGGTGCAGCGCGCCCTCCACGAGCCGCCGCCCCTCAGACCGGCCGGCGGCGGGTGGGGAACGAGCGGGAGCCCTGGCTGCTGGAGACCTTCTTGGTCGGGCCGCTGCCCGCGGGCTTGCTCGGCTGCCCGTTGTAGCCGCCGTCGTGCCGCCCGGGCTGGTCCTTGGCGGCCCGCTTGGCCTTGCCGTCGACGTCGCCGTCGTCGGCCACCGGGGTCCCAGCAGGGGCCGCCGGCGCGGGGTCGTCGTCGTGGCCGTGCCCGTGGCCGTGCCCGTGGCCGGTCAGCGAGTCGGGCACGGTCGCGTTGGGGTCGACCATCCGGGGGATCGCGTCGAGGGCCTTGGTGAGGTCGCGCTCGTACTTCACGACCACGTTGAGGGTGGAGGAGAGGACCTCGGAGGTCAGCTCCTCGACCCCCAGCACCGCCAGCGTGCGCGCCCAGTCGATGGTCTCGGAGATGCTCGGTGCCTTGCGCAGCTCCAGCTCGCGCAGGGAGCGGACGATGCCCACCAGGCGCACGGCCAGCGACTCCGACAGCCCCGTGTCCTTGGAGCGGATGATCTCCAGCTCGCGCTGGGCGCCGGGGTAGTCCAGGAACAGGTGCAGGCAGCGCCGCTTGAGCGCCGCGGAGAGGTCGCGGGTGTTGTTCGAGGTGAGGACGACGTACGGCTTGTGCTTGGCCACGACCGTGCCGATCTCCGGGATGGAGATCTGGAACTCGGCCAGCAGCTCGAGCAGCACCGCCTCCAGCGCCTCGTCGGCGCGGTCGACCTCGTCGATCAGCAGCACGCAGGGCTGGTCGGAGTCGATCGCCTCGAGCAGCGGGCGGGGGGCCAGGAATCGCTCGGAGAAGAACACCGAGTCCTGGGCGGCGATCTTGTCGACGGCCTCGGCCAGCGTGGTGGTGTCGGCGACGACCTGGCCGATCTTCTCCCGCAGGATCTGGGTGTAGAGCAGCTGCTTGCCGTAGTCCCACTCGTAGAGCGCCTTGGTCTCGTCCTGGCCCTCGTAGCACTGCAGCCGCAGCAGCCGGCGCCCCGTGGCCTGGGCCAGGCTGAGCGCGAGCTGCGTCTTGCCGACCCCCGCGGGCCCCTCGAGCAGCACCGGCTTGTCGAGCCGGGTCTGCAGGAAGACCGTGGTGGCCAGCCGGTCGTCGACCAGGTAGCCGTGCTCGGCGAAGCGGGCCTTGGTGTCGGCGACGTCGGCGAAGTCGGGTTCGGGTGCGGCGAGGGTCAACGTCAGCTCCGGGAGGTGGGTGGTGGGGAGACGGGTCGGGCGGCGCCGCGGTGCGGCGCCGCCCGGGGAGGACTGCTCAGATGAGCAGGTCGTCCAGGTCGCCGTTCATGCAGTGGTCGACCACGGGCTGCACCGTCTCGAAGGTGCACTCCTTGGCGTTGCCCGGCGTGCAGGCGTCACCGAGGACGTGGTTGGTGATCCGGGCCACGTCGGCCTCGTCACCGCTGATCACCTTGGCGTTCTCGTAGAACGCGGTCGGGCCCTGGCCCAGGCGGTTCTTGGAGTAGCTGTCGGCGGTCACGTCGACGAACCGCTCGGTGATCCCCACGTCGCGCAGCAGCCGGATCGACGCGGCGAGCGCGGCGTCGGCGGCCTGGATGTCGGTCATGCCGTGGGTGTCGATGTCCATCGCCCGGGCGATGTCGGCGAACCGCTTGTACTGGCTGGGCATGTTGAACGCCCAGACCCGCGGCAGCGCGATCGCGTTGTTCAGGCCGTGGTGGGTGTCGTAGAAGGCGCTCACCGCGTGCGAGATCGAGTGGATGATCCCGAGGCCGCCGGAGTTGAACGCCTGGGCGGCGATGTACTGGGCGTACATCATCCCCTCGCGGCCGGCGAGGTCCTGGCCGTTCCACACGGCCTGGCGCAGGTGCTCGTTGGTCAGCTTGATCGCGTGCAGCGCGTTGCCGAGCGAGGGCTGGAAGTTCAGCCGCGAGACGTACGGCTCGGAGGCGTGCGCGAGCACGTCGAACCCGCACTGGGCGGTGTAGTCCACCGGGCAGTCGAAGTAGAGGACCGGGTCGTCGATCGCCAGCGAGGTCACGGAGGCGTCGTCGAAGGCGACGTACTTGTGCGGGTTCTCGGGGTCGGTCGTGGTGTCGGTGATGACGTAGGCCCACGAGGTCTCCGAGCCGGTGCCGGCCGTGGTGGAGACCGCGATGTGCGGCGGGTTCTTCGGGTTCTCGGACATGTTGAAGCCCTCGAACTCGTTCACGTTCCGGCCGTCGTGCGCCACCGAGACGCGGGCGCCCTTGCAGGCGTCGTGCGAGGAGCCGCCGCCGATGGAGACGAACGAGTCGCAGGCGTTCTCCTGGTAGAGCTTCACCGAGTCCATGACGTTGTAGTCCTTGGGGTTGGACTCGACCTTGTCGTAGACCACCACCTCGAGACCGTGGTACTTCATCGACTCGACGATCTTGTGCACGATGTCGGTGCCGCGGAGGCCCGACGTCATGACGAGGGTCTTGCGGAAGCCCATCTTGAGGGCCTCCGGGCCGATCATCTCGTGCGCCCCCGGCCCCATCAGGGCTCGGGGGAACGGGTGGAACTCCTTGATCGGGAACGGCTTGAGCAGCTCGTCGACCTGCATGTCGGATCCTCCTGGGGTGTGGCGATGGGCTCTCGGCGGACGCTAGGAGTGACCCACCCCACACGCCAGACGAGGACCCGAAGACTCCTCCGCGGGCGGGGGCCGACCCTGCCCGTCCGGACAGGTCCCCCGGGTCCCCCGGACGGCGCGCCCCGGGGTCGGGTGGTCCGGGCGGCGGGGACCGGCCACGATGGCCCGCGATGACCACGCCGCCCCCGACCGCCGCGCCCACCGTTGCGCCCGCCGCCACGCCCGTCCCCGAGGGCACCGGTCTGCGCCTGCTGCCGGGTGCCCGGCTGGGCTCCCGCGCGGCGGACGGCAGCCGGACCCTGACGGGGTACGGGGCCGACCGCGTCCTGCGGCTGGTGCCCCGCGCGGCCGGGATCGTGGCCGGGCTGCCGGCGCTGGTCGAGGACCCCGTGGGTCGGCGGCTGGCCCGCACCCTGCTCGACGCGGGCGTGGCCGAGCCGTGGTGGCCTGACGCCCCGCCGGGCGACGACACCGTGGCCGACGTGACCGTCGTGGTGCCGGTGCACGACCGCCCGGACGAGCTGGCCCGGCTGCTGTCCGCGCTGCCTCGCGGGCTGCCGGTCGTGGTCGTCGACGACGCCTCGGCCGACCCCGGCGCGGTCGCGACCGTCGCCGCCGCGCACGGCGCCCGGCTGCTGCGGCACGCGGTCAACCGGGGTCCCGCCGCGGCGCGCAACACCGGCCTGGCCGCGGTCACGACGCCGCTGGTGGCGTTCGTCGACTCCGACGTGGTGCCCGACCCGGGCTGGCTCGGCACCCTGCGCCGGCACCTCGACGACCCGCTGGTGGCGGTCGCCGCGCCCCGGGTGCTCGCGCTCGCGGGGGCCCCGTCGGCGGGCCGCCTGGCGCGGTGGGTGGCGGCGTACGAGACCGACCGGTCCTCCCTCGACCTCGGCGCCCGCGCCGCCCAGGTCCGCCCCCGGGCGCCGGTCTCCTACGTCCCGAGCGCCTGCTGGCTCGCCCGGGTCGGGGCGCTCGGCGGCGGGTTCGCCGAGGAGCTGCGCAGCGGCGAGGACGTCGACCTCGTCTGGCGCCTGGTCGCCGGGGGGTGGCGGGTGCGGTACGAGCCCGCCGCGCGGGTGCGTCACGACCACCGCGCGGGGCCGGCGGCCTGGCTGCGGCGCAAGGCCTTCTACGGCGGCTCGGCCGCCGACCTGGCCCGCCGCCACGGCGACGCCGTCGCCCCGGTCGTGCTGACGCCCTGGGCGGCGGTCACCGCGCTCGCCCTGCTGGCCCAGCGCCGCTGGTCCCTGCCCGTCGCGGGGGCGGCGTGGGGCACCGCGATCGTCGTGCTCGCGCGGCGGCTGCCCGGGGAACGGCCGACCGCGGACGCCGCCGTCCTGGCCACCCGCGGCCTCGGGGCCGTCCTCACCCAGATCGCCGCGTCGCTGACCCGGCACCACTGGCCGCTGGCCGTCCTCGCCGCCACCCGCTCCCGCCGGGCCCGCAGGGCGGTGCTGGTCGCGGCCCTGGGGGAGGGCCTGTGGGACCACCACCGGGTCGGGGCGACGCAGCCGCGGGCGGCGTACGTCGTGGCCCACCGCCTCGACGACCTCGCCTACGGTGCGGGCGTCTGGGTCGGCGTGGCGCGCGCCCGCTCGCCGCGGGCGCTGCTGCCGGTGCTGCTGCGCCGTCCCTCACGCTAGACCGGCCTGCGATCGCGTGAGGGTCGTCACAGCACCGGTGCTAGGTTCGGCGCGACCGAGGGAAGAGCACCGGGGGAGCCGATGGGGACCGACGAGCTGCACAGCCGGAAGGTCCAGACGCTCAAGGCGTGGACCTCCTTCGTCGAGAACGGCGACTCCACCGACTCGGTGGTGCGACCCGAGATCCTCTCCAGCTGGACCCGCTCGGTGGCTGCCGTGCCGACCGGCGTCGAGGCCGCCCCGATGTCGGATGAGGACGAGACCGCGTCGCTGTGGCAGGACTCCCCGCTGCAGGAGGCCGTGGCCGGGGTCGAGGCCGAGCTGCGGCGCACCGCCGAGGACGGCGACCTCGTCCTGGCCGTGACCGACGCCCAGACCCGGATCCTGTGGACCTACGGCGGCCGCGTGATGCGCCGCAAGGCCGAGACCGTGAACTTCGCGCCGGGTGCCCGCTGGGACGACCAGTCGGTCGGCACCAACGCCCTCGACCTGGCGACCCGGATGGCCACGCCGTCGATGGTGTTCTCCGCCGAGCACTACGCCCCGATCGTGCACAACTGGGTGTGCTGGGCCGCGCCCGTCTTCGACCCCCACAGCGGCCGCCAGATCGGGGTCATCGACCTGTCGACGACCTGGGACCGCAGCCACCCGATCGGGCTGGCCACCGCGCGGGTGATGGCGCGGCTGATCGAGTCCGCGATGCCGCGCTCGGCCTACCAGCCGACCGCGCTGGAGGACCTCATCGGCCAGGCCGACGGCGGCCCGGTCGGCGACGCGCTCGAGTCCGAGCCCGGCCTGGTGATGCGCCTGCTCGGCACCGCCGAGGTGCGCCACGACGGCCAGCGGCTGCTGCTCAACCGTCGCCAGACCGAGATCCTCGCGCTGCTCGCGCTGCACCCCGAGGGACTCTCGCTGGACCGGCTGCACGCGCTGGTCTACGGCGACCAGGCCGTCACGCTCTCCACGCTCAAGGCGGAGGTCTCGCACCTGCGCTCCGCCCTCGGTGGCCAGCTGGCCTCGCGGCCCTACCGGCTCACGATGCCGGTGACCACCGACGTCGACCGGGTGCTGGACCTCCTGCGCGCGGGCCAGGTCGCCCGCGCCGTACGGGCCTACGGCGGCGACCTGCTGCCCGGCACCAACAGCCCGGCGCTGTCCGAGCTGGCCGACTACGTCGCCGTCGCCGTGCGGGAGGCGCTGCTGGTCGACCCGGAGCCGGCCGCGGTGCTGCGCTACGCCGACCTCGCGCCGTACGACGTCGAGGTCGTCGAGAAGTGCCTGTCGGTCCTGGGGGACCGTCACCACACCGCGAAGCCCCTGCTCAAGGGCAAGCTCGCGGCCGCCTCGCGCTGAGCCCGGGCCGGGGTGGCACCCCCAACCATCGGCCAACCGTCGCGACCTAGCGTCAGCCTCACGAGAGACCCACGTCACACGCGGGTCCGGTGACCGTCCGTGCTCACGCACGACAGCCCACGCAAGGGAGCGAGCAGGCCATGGCGAAGATCAGCCTCACCGTCGACGGAGCGAAAGTGTCCGACGACGTCGAACCCCGCACGACCCTCGTGCAGTACCTGCGCGAGAAGCTCGGCAAGACCGGCACGGTCGTCGGGTGCGACACCAGCAACTGCGGCGCGTGCACGGTGCACCTCGACGGCACCTCGGTGAAGTCCTGCAACGTGCTGGCCGTGCAGGTCGACGGCGCGTCGGTGACCACGATCGAGGGCCTGGCCAAGGACGGCCAGCTGCACCCGGTCCAGGAGTCCTTCCGCAACTGCCACGGACTCCAGTGCGGCTACTGCACGCCGGGGATGATCATGCAGAGCGTCGCCCTCCTGGAGGAGAACCCCGACCCCACCGAGGAGGAGATCCGCCTCGGTCTCGAGGGCAACCTGTGCCGCTGCACGGGCTACCAGAACATCGTCAAGGCCGTGCAGGAAGCGGCCGGCACGCGCGCCGGCGCCTCCACCGCCGGAGCCGTCGCAGAGGAGATGGACTCATGACCACCACCCAGGACCGTCCCGCCGTCGCCAAGGAGATCGGGCAGGAGCGCCGCCGCAAGGAGGACCAGCGCCTGATCACCGGGCGTACCCGGTGGACCGACAACATCGTGCTGCCCGGGATGCTGCACATGGCCATGGTGCGCAGCCCCTTCGCCCACGCGAAGATCACCTCGATCGACAAGTCCGCGGCGGAGGCCTCGCCCAACGTGGTCTCGGTGCTGACCGGCGCCGACCTCGGCGAGAGCCAGGGCGTGCTGATCAACGCCTGGGCGATCACCACCGACCAGGTCACCCCGACCCACCTGCCGTGCCCCATCGACAAGGTCAGCTTCGCCGGCGAGATCGTGGCCGTCGTGGTGGCCCGCACCCAGGCCGAGGCCCGGGACGCCGCCGAGCTCGTCGACGTCGAGTACGAGGAGCTCCCGGCCGCGCTGGACCTGAAGAAGTCCGCGAACGACGAGGTGCTCGCGCACCCCGACCTGGGCACCAACAAGTCCGCGTTCTGGAAGTTCGACTCCCTCGAGGCCGGCACCGGCAGCAGCATCGACGAGGCGATCGAGAAGGCCCGCACCGACGGCGTCGTCATCGAGCGCGAGTACCGCCAGCAGCGCCTCATCCCGGCGTTCATGGAGCCCCGCTCCACGGTGGTCGACCCGACCGGCGAGCAGATCACCATGTGGTCGGCCACCCAGGTGCCGCACATCCTGCGCTTCGCGCTGGCCGCGACCACCGGGGTGTCGGAGTCCAAGATCCGCGTCATCGCCCCCGACGTGGGCGGCGGCTTCGGCGGCAAGCTCCAGACCACCCCCGAGGAGTGGCTGACCTTCGCCATCGCCAACCGCCTGGGCAAGCCGGTGAAGTTCACCGAGACCCGCTCGGAGAGCCTGATGGTGGCCCACCACGGTCGCGACCAGTGGCAGAAGCTGACCCTGGCCGCCGACAAGGAGGGCAACGTCCTCGGTCTCAAGGTGGACCTGCTCGCCGACCTCGGGGCGTACGTCTCCCTCGTCGGTGGCGGCGTGCCCGTGCTCGGCGCGTTCATGTTCAACGCGATCTACAAGTTCCCGGCCTACCAGTTCAACTGCCAGACGGTGCTGACCAACAAGACCTGGACCGACGCCTACCGCGGCGCCGGGCGGCCCGAGGCCACCTTCGGCATCGAGCGGATGATGAGCGAGCTCGCCGCCGAGCTCGACATGGACCCGCTCGAGCTGCGCGAGAAGAACTGGATCAAGCACGAGGAGTTCCCCTTCACCACGGTGGCCGGGCTCGAGTACGACACCGGCAACTACGAGGCCGCCACCGCGCTGGCCCGCGAGATGTTCGGCTACGACGACCTGCGCGCCGAGCAGAAGCGTCGCCGCGACGCCGGCGACAAGGTCCAGCTCGGCATCGGCATCTCCACCTTCACCGAGATGTGCGGCCTGGCCCCCTCGCGGGTGCTCGGGCAGCTCAACTACGGCGCCGGCGGCTGGGAGCACGCGTCGGTACGCATGCTGGCCACCGGCAAGGTCGAGGTCGTCACCGGCGCCTCCGCGCACGGCCAGGGCCACGAGACGGCGTTCAGCCAGATCGTCGCCGACCGGCTCGGGGTCGCCTTCGACGACGTCGAGGTGCTGCACGGCGACACCCAGATCGCGCACAAGGGCCTGGACACCTACGGCTCGCGCTCCCTGGTCGTCGGCGGCGAGGCGCTGGTCAAGGCGGCCGACAAGGTCGTCGAGAAGGCCAAGCCGGTCGCGGCCCACCTGCTCGAGGCCTCGGTGGACGACATCGAGTTCGAGGGCGGCCGGTTCACCGTCCGCGGCACCGACCAGGGCCTGGCCATCGGGGAGATCGCCGCGGCGATGTTCTCGGCGCACGACTACCCCGAGGGCATGGAGCCGTCGCTGGACTCCGAGGCCACCTTCGACCCGGTGAACTTCAACTACCCCCACGGCACGCACCTGTGCGCCATGGAGGTCGACACCGAGACCGGTGCGGTCAAGATGCGCAAGTACGTCTGCGTGGACGACATCGGCACCGTGATCAACCCGTTGATCGTCTCGGGCCAGATCCACGGCGGCCTGGTCCAGGGCATCGCGCAGGCGCTGTGGGAGGAGGCGGTCTACGACGACGCCGGGACCCTGGTCTCCGGCTCGTTCGTCGACTACCTGCTGCCGACGGCCGCCGACACGATGAACTACGAGATCGACCACACCAGCACCCCGTCGATCACCAACACGCTCGGCACCAAGGGCGTGGGCGAGGCGGGCACGATCGCCTCCACCCCGGCCGTGGTGAACGCCGTCGTCGACGCCGTGCGCCACCTGGGCGTCAACGACATCCAGATGCCGTGCACGCCCGAGCGCGTCTGGAAGGCCGTCAACGGCGTCGGAGCGGGGGGCGAGGCCTCGACCGAGGGTGCCGCCGCCGCTCACTTCGACCCGGCGACCGGCATGGAAGGCACCACCGACCGCACCACTGGAGGGACGCAGGCATGATCCCCGCACCGTTCGAGTACCTCGCGCCCACCACGGTCGAGGACGCCCTCGCGGCCCTCGCCGAGCACGGCGAGGACGCCAAGATCCTCGGGGGCGGCCAGAGCCTCCTGCCGGTCCTCCGGATGCGCCTCAACGCACCCGAGATGGTCATCGACCTCGGCAAGATCGAGTCGATCCGGGGCATCCGCGACGACGGCGACGCCATCGTCATCGGCGCCATGACCACCCACGCGGCGGTCGGCTCCGACCCGCTCGTGGCCGAGCACGCCGCCCTGGTGAGCAGGGCCGTCGACCACCTGGCCGACGCCCAGATCCGCCACCGGGGCACCTTCGGCGGGGCCCTGGCCCACGCCGACCCGGCCGGTGACCTGGGAGCCCCGGCGCTCGCGCTCGGCGCCCAGTTCGTCATCGCCGGCCCGGGTGGCACACGGACCGTCGCGGCCGACGACTTCTTCATCGACCTCTTCGAGACCGCCATCGGGGAGGACGAGATCCTCACCGAGGTCCGGATCCCCAAGCACACCGGCTGGGGTGCGCACTACGAGAAGTTCGTGCGCGTGGCCCACCAGTGGCCGATCGTGGCCGTGGCCGCGGCGGTCCGGGTCGAGGGCGGCGTCATCGCCGAGGCCCGGGTCGGGCTGACCAACATGGGCAACACCCCGCTGCGTGCGCGCAGCGTGGAGGAGGCCCTGGTCGGCGTGCAGGCCACCGAGGACGCGGTGCGCGAGGCGGCCGGCAAGGCCGCCGACGGCACCAACCCGCCCTCGGACCTGAACGGCCAGGCCTCGTACCGCAAGCACCTGGCCACCGTGCTGACCCGGCGCGCCGTCGTGACCGCGGCGGGGGGCTGATCACTCGATGGACCTGTCCCACTCGTTCACCGTGCCCACCTCGGTGGACGCCACCTGGGCGCACTTCCAGGACCTGGGGGCGCTCGCGGAGTGCTTCCCCGGGGCCACCATCGGCGACTACGACGAGCAGAACTTCTCCGGCACGGTGAAGGTCAAGCTCGGTCCGATCGCCCTGGTGTACTCCGGGAGCGGCACCTTCGTGGAGAAGGACGACACCGCCCACCGCTTCGTGGTGGACGCCAAGGGCAAGGACAAGCGCGGCAACGGCACCGCCGGTGCCAAGGTGACGCTGTCGATGCAGGACGCCGACGGCGCCACCGACGTGCAGGTCCTCACCGACCTCAACGTCACCGGCAAGCCGGCGCAGTTCGGGCGCGGTGTGATGCAGGACGTCTCCGACAAGCTGCTCGGCCAGTTCGTGGCCTGCCTGGAGAAGACCCTGTCCGAGGGACCCGCGGAGGCCCCGGCCGCCGCGGTGACCGAGTCGGCGGCGGGAACCTCCGTCGGCGACGAGGCGCAGGGTGAGCCGGCCGTCGTGGCGGCCTCCCCGGCGGCCTCCGGCGGCGAGGCCCCGGCGACGGCTCCGGCCGCCCCGCGGCCTGCGGCTCCTCGCCCGGCACCGGCGAAGGAGGACGACGCGCTGGACCTCGGCGCGGCCGTCATCCCGATCCTGGTCAAGACCTACGGCCCGCAGGCGGCCATCGCCCTGGTGATCGCGGTCGTGGCCTACCTGGTCGGCAAGCGCCGCTGACACGCAGATAGTCCCTGACGAGATCGTCGCGGATCACCTCGATCCAGAACGATCTCGTCAGGGACTATCGCTATTTCAGGCCCGGACGGGTCCGGTCAGGACTGGTCCTCCTCGGACAGGTCCCCGGCCCACAGGGTGTGGAACGTGCCCTCGCGGTCGGTGCGCCCGTAGGTGTGCGCGCCGAAGTTGTCGCGCAGGCCCTGGATCAGCGCGGCCGGCAGCCGGTCGCGGCGCAGGGCGTCGAAGTAGGCCAGCGACGAGGCGAACGCGGGGACCGGTACGCCCACCCGTGCGGCCGTCGCGACCACCTCGCGCCAGGCGTCCAGCCCGTCGCGGACGGCGTCGGCGAAGTAGGGGTCGACCAGCAGCGAGGGCAGGTCGGCGCGCTCGGCGTACGCCTCGACGATCCGGTTGAGGAACTGCGCCCGGATGATGCAGCCGCCGCGCCAGATGGTGGCCATGTCACCGAGGTCGACGTCCCAGTCGTTCTCCTCGCTGCCGGCCTTGATCTGGTCGAAGCCCTGGGCGTAGGCGACCACCTTCGAGGCGTAGAGCGCCGCGCGGACCTGGTCGACGAAGGTGTCGCGGTCGACCTCGACGTCGGCGAGGTCCGAGCCGAAGGTCTCGGCCGCGGCCCTGCGCTGCTCGGTGTGGCCGGAGATGCTCCGGGCGAAGGTCGCCTCGGCGATGCCGGTGACCGGGACGCCGAGGTCGAGCGCGCTCTGCACGGTCCAGCGGCCGGTGCCCTTCTGCTCGGCGGCGTCGCGCACGACGTCGACGAACGGGGCGCCGGTGTCGCCGTCGGTGTGGGCGAGGACGTCGGCGGTGATCTCGATCAGGAACGACTCGAGGTCACCGTCGTTCCACTCGCGGAAGACCTGCGAGATCTCGGCCGGCTCGAGCCCGCCGACGGTGCGCAGCAGGTCGTACGACTCCGCGATCAGCTGCATGTCGGCGTACTCGATGCCGTTGTGCACCATCTTCACGAAGTGACCGGCCGCGCCGGGCCCCACGTGGGTGGTGCACGGGGTGCCGTCGACCTCGGCGGCGATCGAGGTCAGCACCGGCCGCAGGCGCTCCCAGGCGTGCTCGGAGCCGCCGGGCATGATCGACGGCCCGTTCAGCGCGCCCTCCTCGCCGCCCGAGACGCCCATCCCCACGAAGTGGAGGTCCTTCTCGGCCAGCGCGGCCTCGCGGCGCACGGTGTCGTCGTAGTGGGCGTTGCCGGCGTCGACCACGATGTCGTCGGGGTCCAGCAGCGGGACCAGCTCGTCGATCACGGCATCGGTCGGGGCGCCGGCCTTGACCATGATCACGATCGCCCGGGGACGCTCGATCGCGGCCACGAACTCCTCGAGGCTCTCGGTCGGCACGAAGTCGCCCTCGTCGCCGAACTCCTCGACGAGGCTCGTCATCTTGCCGGTGGTCCGGTTGTGGACGGCGATCGTGTGGCCCTGCCGGGCGATGTTGCGCGCGAGGTTGCGACCCATCACCGCCAGGCCGGTGAGGCCGATGGTGGCGCGGGCGTCGGTCGTGGAGGTGGTGTCAGCCATGTCCGACCCAACCCCGGAGGGTCCGCTGGTGTTCCGGGCCGAGGGGTGACCTGCCCGGGGCAGGGTCAGAACACGTTGAACGGGCGGAACTGCACCGACAGCCGCGGGCCGGCGGAGGCGACCTTCGGCACCGCGTGCTCCCAGGTGCGCTGGCAGGACCCGCCCATCACCACGAGGTCGCCGTGGCCCATCTCGAAGGACCGCGACGCCCCGCCGCCGCGCGGGCGCAGGGCGAGGCGGCGCGGGTCGCCGACCGAGACGATCGCGACCATCGTGTCGTGCGTGCTCCCGCGGCCGATCGTGTCGCCGTGCCAGGCCACCGAGTCGCGCCCGTCGCGGTAGTAGCAGCAGCCGGCGGTGCGGAACGGCTCCCCGAGCTCGGCCAGGTAGTAGGTGCTCAGCGCCTCGCGCGCCGCGGTCAGCACCTCGTGGGGGAGGTCCTCGTCGATCATGTAGGTGTGCACCAGGCGGGGGACGTCGACCAGCCGGTCGTACATCTGGCGCTGCTCGGCGCGCCAGGGCACCTCGCGCACGAGCGCGGCCATCACCTCGTCGGCGCGCGGCAACCAGCTGCGGCGCACGTCGACCCATGCGCCGTCGCCCAGCTCCACCCGCTCGACGCCGTCCAGCACGAGCCGGCCGGCCGCCGGGAGGGCCTCGTCGGCGGCGTCGGCGAAGAGCGTGGTCTGGAAGTCCATGCGGTGATGGTACGCCTCGCGTCGAACAGGTGTTCGACACGTAGTGCCCGCGTGTCGTCGGGTGGGCCGGTCAGCCGAGCGAGCGCCGGATCTGCTCGACCGTCTCGTCGGCGAGCGCCTCGACCCGCCGCCGGATCACCAGCGGCACGACCAGCTTGAGCGGGAAGGAGAAGTCGAAGGTGGCGCGGTAGTGCACCGCCGTGCCCCCGCCGTCGGCCCGGAACCACAGGTGGTCCGTGGCGGTCGTGCGCCCGTTGCGGCCCCGCAGCTCCACCTCGTTCGGCGGTCGGTGGGTGACGGTCTCGTAGACCAGCTCGACGCGGCGGCCGAGGAACTCCGAGGTGTTGGCCCACGTCGTGCCGAGCCCGCCGTCACCGGCGAGCCGGGTGGTGGTGACCGTGCCGGGGTCCCACTCCTGGGTCGTGGTGAAGTCGGCGAAGTAGGTGAAGACCTCCTCGACGGGGCGGTGGACGGTGAACCGTCGCTCGACGTGCATGCCGTGAGACTAGGCCCAGGGGTGGCGCCCGGTGAGGGGTGACCGGGCAGGCTGGTGGCATGAACACCGCCCCGCAGGCCGCCGCCCGGGTGCGGAACCTGACCAAGTCCTACGGCTCCGGCGACGCGCGCGTGGTCGCGCTGGACGACGTGAGCGTCGACCTCGAGGCCGGGCGTTTCACCGCTGTGATGGGGCCGAGCGGGTCGGGGAAGTCGACGCTGATGCACTGCTGCGCGGCGCTCGACCGGGGCGACTCCGGATCGGTCGTGATCGGGGAGCAGGAGCTGACCACGATGAAGGACGCCGCCCTGACCCGGCTGCGGCGCGAGGAGGTCGGGTTCGTCTTCCAGTCCTTCAACCTCGTCCCGACCCTCACGGCCCGGGAGAACATCCTGCTGCCGCTGTCCATCGCGGGCCGCAAGCCGGACCCGGGCTGGTTCGACGCCGTCATCGACACCGTCGACCTCCGCCCGCGGCTGACCCACAAGCCGAACGAGCTCTCCGGCGGCCAGCAGCAGCGCGTCGCCGTGGCCCGGGCGCTGGTGAGCCGCCCGCGGATCGTCTTCGCCGACGAGCCCACCGGCAACCTCGACTCACGCTCGGGCGCCGAGGTGCTCTCGCTGCTGCGGGCCGCGGTCGACGACCACGGCCAGACCGTGGTGATGGTGACCCACGACCCGGTCGCGGCGGCGTACTGCGACCGCGTGCTCTTCCTCGCCGACGGTCGCGTGGTGCGCGAGCTCGAGCGGCCCGACCGCGAGCAGGTCCTGTCGGTGATGGCCGACCTGGCCTCCGCCCCGCAGGCCGGCTGAGCCGTCGTGCTGGTCGCCAGCCTGAAGAGCCTGCTCGGGCGCAAGGTGCGCCTGGTGATGAGCACGTTCGCGATCGTCCTCGGCGTCGCCTTCGTCGTCGGGTCGCTGGTCTTCTCCGACACCCTCGACCGCAGCTTCACCGCGCTCTTCGACGCGACCGTCGGCGACGTCGTGGTCCGGCCGGCGGGCGGCGGCGCCACGGAGGGGGTGCCGGGCACGGTGACCGTGCCGGCCGACCTCGTCGACGCGCTGTCGGCGCTGCCCGGCGCTGCGCGCGCCGACGGCAACGTCGAGGCGGTCGGGGTCTACGTCGTCGGCGCCGACGGCAAGGTCGTCGGGGGCGTCGGCCCGCCCGCGCTCGGGGAGAGCTTCAGCGACGCCCCCGCGGCCGGCGGGCTCGAGGGCCTGAGCATCGTCGAGGGCCGCGCGCCCGCCGCCGAGGGCGAGGTCGTCCTGGACTCCCGCACCGCCGAGCAGGCCGGGTACGCCGTCGGCGACACCGTCCCGCTCCTCACCGCGACCGCCACGCCGCGGCTCGAGGCGGAGCTGGTCGGCCTCTCGGGCTTCCCCGGTGGCGGCTCCCTGAACGGCGCCACGCTGGCCTCGTTCTCCACCCCCGTGGCCCAGGACCTCTTCCTGCGGGGCGAGGACGCCTTCAGCGACGTGTGGGTCACCGCCGCCGACGGCACCTCCCAGGAGGAGCTGGCCGCGCAGGCCGCGGAGGTGCTGCCCGACGGGGTCGAGGCCGTGACGGGGGAGCAGGCCGCCGACGAGGCCGCCAGCGGGCTGCTCGAGGCGGTGTCCTTCCTGACCACCTTCCTGCTGATCTTCGCCGGCATCGCCCTGGTCGTCGGGGGCTTCCTGATCGTCAACACGTTCTCCATCCTGGTCGCCCAGCGCAGCCGGGAGCTGGCCCTGCTGCGGGCCCTCGGCGCCTCCCAGCGCCAGGTCACCGGGTCGGTGCTGCTCGAGGCGCTCCTCCTGGGTCTGCTCGGCTCCACCCTCGGCCTGGGTCTGGGGGTGCTGCTGGCGCTGGGCATCCGCGCCGTCTTCGGTCGGGTCGGCCTGGACCTGGCCGGGCAGGGGCTCGTCTTCGAGCCGCGCACGGCCGTGGCGGCGTACGGCGTGGGCGTCGTCGTGACGCTCCTCGCCGCCCTGCTCCCGGCGCTGCGCACCGCGCGGATCGCCCCGGTCCAGGCGATGCGCGACGACGTGGCGCTGCCCGAGAGCTCGCTGCGGGCCCGCTTCCTCGGCGGGGTCGTCCTGGCCGTCGTCGGGGCCGGGGTCCTGACGACCGGGCTGTTCGTCACCGTCCCCCGCGCGGGCTGGTGGGTCGGCGCCGGGGTGCTGCTGGTCCTGCTCGGGGTGGCCGCGGCCAGCCCGGTGCTGAGCCGCCCGCTGCTGCTCGGCGCACGCGCGGCGTACGCCCGGGTCTTCGGCAGCATCGGCAACCTGGCCGGGCAGAACTCGCTGCGCAACCCCCGTCGTACGACCGCGACGGCCTCGGCGCTGATGATCGGCCTGACCCTGGCCTGCACGATGGCGATCATCGGCGACTCCGCGAAGGCCTCGGTCGACCGGGCCGTCGAGGAGGGCTTCGTCGGCGACTTCGTGGTCAGCAACGTCTTCGCGGGTGCCTTCTCCCCGTCGGTGGCCGACGAGATGGCCGACGTCGACGGCGTTGCCGAGGTGGTGCGCCAGCGCGTGGTCCGCGCCGAGGTCGGCGGCGGCGTCGGGACCCAGGGGGTCGTCGGCACCGACCCCGGCAGCCTGGCCACCCTCGAGGTCGACGTGGTGGACGGCGACGCCGACCTGGCCCGCGGGACGGTGCTGCTGGAGGAGGGCTTCGCCGCCGACGAGGGCCTCGGCGTCGGTGACGAGCTCACGCTCGACGTGCCGGCGGGGGAGCGGTCCTGGCGGGTCGCCGGGCTGTTCGCCGAGAACCCGATCGTGTTCTTCCCCGTGCTGACCTCGGTCGCGACGCTGGACGCCGCCGGTTTCACGCCGCAGGACAACCTGGTCGTGGTCGACGCGGACGACCGTCTCGACGCCGCCGGTCGCAACGCCGTCCAGGCCGACCTCGAGGCCGTGGTGGCCGACCAGCCGATCGTCACCGTCAAGGACCAGGCCGCCTTCGCCGCGGAGCAGCGGGAGCCGGTCGACCAGTTCGTGCTGCTGATCTTCGCCCTGCTCGGCCTGGCGCTGCTGATCGCCGTGCTGGGCATCGTGAACACCCTGGCGCTGTCGGTCCTGGAACGCACCCGTGAGATCGGGCTGCTGCGGGCCATCGGGGTCACCCGGGGCCAGCTGCGCTGGATGGTCACGCTGGAGTCGGTGGTCATCTCCCTGCTGGGTGCGGTGCTCGGCGTGGTGCTCGGCGTCGTCTTCGGGATTGCGCTGATGTACGCGCTGCGCGACGAGGGGCTCGAGGTGATCAGCGTGCCGGTCGGGCAGCTCGGCCTGTTCCTCGCGCTGTCGGTGCTGGTCGGGATGCTCGCCGCGGTGCTGCCGGCCCGCCGGGCGGCGCGGCTCGACGTGCTCGGGGCGATCGCGACCGAGTGACCTCGACCGAGTGACCTCGACCGGCCCGGGACCGGGGATGCCCCCCTGGGTGTCGGCGTCCGACGGGCGGTCCAGCCCGCGAGACCGGGCCCCAGGCGTCCCCGGCGCCCGACCCCTCTGACCTGGGACGACACGTCTCTCGGCCGATCCGTCAGGGGTGGACGGGCTTGTGCCATTCGGGTGACGGGGGCCCTCTCCCGCACCTAGGGTGACCAGCGTGACCCAGACGACCTCCGAGCGCCGCACCGACGGCCGGGCCCTGAAGCACGTGCAGGTGCGTGAGTACGTCCGCGACCTGGTCGCCGGAGCCGCACCCGGTGCGGCGGCCCCCTCCGAGCGCGAGCTGGTCGCGATGTTCGGCGTGGCCCGGATGACCGTGCGCCAGGCGCTGGACACCCTGGTCACCGAGGGCGTGCTGGAGCGGATCCCCGGCCGGGGCACCTTCGTGGCCCGCCCGCAGCGCAACCGGGGCCGGATCAGCGGCTTCACCGAGGACCTCCGCCGCCGCGGCGTCCTCGCCGAGTCCCAGACCCTGCTGGCCCGCCGCGAGCAGGCCGGCCCGGGCGTGGCCCGCGCGCTCAGCCTCACCGAGGGCGACGCCGTCATCCACTGGCGCCGGCTGCGACGCGGTGACGGCACCGTGGTCTGCGTCGAGGACGCCTACCTCACCGAGATCCTGCTGCCCGGCTTCCTGCAGCAGGGCATGCCCACCAGCCTCTACGCCGACCTCGAGGCCCGTGGGCTGCGCCCGACCTGGGCCGAGGACTCGATCACCGCCGACGTCGCGGGCGCCGAGGAGGCCGCGCTGCTCGAGGTCGAGCCCGGCTCCGTCGTGCTGCGCCACTCGCGTCGGGCCGTGGCCGGCGAGAAGGTCGTCGAGGTCTCCCGCAGCGTCTACCGCGCCGACCGCTTCACCCTCTGGCTCCAGATCTGCGGCTAGCCCGCCGAGATGACGCTCGCGGACAGCCGAGATGACGCTTCCGGCGCGTCGAGGTGACGGTTGCGGCGCGGTTCAGCCGCGCCAGGACGCCAGCGCGCCGAGCGGGGACGCGACGGTGTCGCTCTCCTCGCAGACCCAGTGCGCGTCCGGCCCGCCGAGGTCGGGCTGGATGTAGAGCGCGTGCTCCGGGGTGTCCTCGCAGCCCAGGCACAGGGGCCACCGGCCGACCGTGTCGAGCAGCGCGTCCTGGACGTCCTGCGCCACGAGCCCGGCGACGTACACCTCGCCGGCCGGCCACTGCTCGGCCCACCAGGTGCGCGACGAGCAGGCCTCCTCGAGCGCCGAGACGGCGGCGGGGCTGGCCTGGCTCCGCGCCTCCAGGTCGGCCAGGACGCGCGCGCGGGCGGCGAGGATGAGGGCGACGTCCATGGGCCAAGTCTGCGTGGCCGGGCAAGGCGACCCGTCCGGGGGCCGGCCACGGCCTACCCTGGCCCCATGAGCGACGTCACGGCCGGGGGCCGCGCGGACCCCGCCGGGCCGCTGCCGGTCCGGGGCCTGCTCGAGGTCGCGGTGACCCACCCGCGCGACGTGCCGGGGTGCGTCGAGGGCGGGGCCGACCGGCTCGCCGTGGTCGCGCCGGGGGCGTCGTACGCCTCCGCGCCGGAGCCGGCCCTCGTCTCGGCCGTCGCCCGGTCCAGCGGGCTGCCGGTGCGCGCCCTGCTGCGGCTGCCCCCCGCCGACGGTGCCGCGCCGTACGCCGCCGACGCGGCCTCCCTGGACCAGCTCGCCGACCTCGCCCGGGAGTACGTCGCGCTGGGCGCCGAGGGCGTCGTCCTGGGGTTCCTCGACGCCGACCTCGAGGTCGACGTGTGGGCCTGCCGCGAGCTGCTGGCCGCGGTGCCGGGCACGCCGTGGACCTTCCACCGCGCCATCGACGACACCCTCGACCCGGTCCGCTCCTGGGGCCGCGTGGTCGACCTGCCCGGCGTCACCTCGGTGCGCTCCGGCGGGTCGCCGCAGGGCCTGGCCCAGGGCTACGAGGACCTGCTGGCCCTGGCGCGGCGCTCGCTCGAGGTCGCCCGGCTGCTGATGCCCGCCGGTGGCCTGGCCGCCGAGCACGTCCCGTGGTTCGCCCGCGAGGGCGTCCGTCAGCTCCACCTCGGCACGCAGGTACGCCCCGGCGCGAGCTACCGCTCCTACGTCGACGCGGGGTACGTCCGCTCGTGGCGCCGCCTGCTCGACGGCGCCGTCGACCGCGACCAGCGCACCGACTGGGCCGCCACGTGATCCTGATCGACCCCCCGCTGGTCGAGTGGCGCGGGAAGCGGTGGTCGCACCTGGCCTCCGACACCTCCTACGAGGAGCTGCACGCCTTCGCCCGCGAGGTGGGGATCCCCGAGCGCGGCTTCGACCGCGACCACTACGACGTGCCCGAGGAGTGGTACGCCGACGTCGTCGCGCGCGGCGCGGTCGAGGTGACCTCGCGGGTGCTGGTGGTCGCGCTGGTCCGCGCGGGGCTGCGGCGCCGCAAGAGCCAGGTCTGAGACACCCGGCCCGGGCCGGGGCTCAGGCCCGGCGGGCCACCTCGGCGGGCAGCAGGCGGTCGAGCTCGGCGAGGACGTTGGCGCGGGCCGTCTCCTCCCACGCCGCGGCGGCGCGGTCGGTGTGGAAGAGGCGGGGCTTCTCGAGCAGGTCGCCCAGCACCGCGGCCCGGCCGCGGGCGAAGTCCTCGTCGCCGACGTGGGCGTACTCCCGTCGCACGGCGGCGACGTACTCGGCGTACCGCTGCGGGCCGGCGGCCAGGATCGCCAGGTCGGCGTCGGAGAGCGCGCAGCCCGCGGCGTCGTCCTCGGCGGGCGCGTGGGTCTCGGTCATCCGGACCAGGCGGGCGACCTCGGCGACCACGTCGTCGGGGACCAGGCCTGGGAGGGCGTGCTCGGCCCACGACGCCGAGCGCTCCTCGGCGTCGCGCTCGCCGTCGTAGACGCCGTCGTGGAACCACGCCGCGAGACGGACCGCAGAGCCCTCGGCGCCCTCGGCGTCCGGGTCGTCGGCCAGGTCGTCGAGCCGGGCGAGGACCTCGTCGAGGTGGCGGAGGTCGTGGTAGCTGCGGTCGTCACCGCCGTAGGCCGCCAGCAACTCGGCCCGCAGCGTCTCGGCGGCGGGGTCCGGGTGGCCGGCCAGGGGCCAGGGCAGGTCGTGCGGCGCGCGCGGGAGGTCCCGCGGAGGATGGTCGGCGTCGGGCATCGCCCTATTCAAACAGCCTGGGGCTCGTCGACGGCAGCCGGCGGCGACATCGCCCACCGGATCGTGCCGGTCGCCAGCGACCCGAGGACGCGGACCACGGTCCGCTCCGTGACCGGCAGCCGCGGCAGGCGCAGGGGCAGGCGTGTCCAGCCCGGCATCAGGCCGACGGCGGCGGCGCACAGCACGGCGTACGGCGCCCGCGCGGCCAGCGGGAGCGGCGGCTTCAGCAACAGGTACCGGACGGCCTCCCGGGCCTCGGCGGTGCCGCGCAGCTCGGGGCGGAAGGCGGCCATCCGCTCGTCCAGCTCGGCCTCGGTCCGCGGCGGGTCGACGACCCCGAGGCGGGCGGCGACCTCGCCGACCTGCGCCACGTAGGTGTCGCGCTCGTCCTGGGTCAGCGTGGCGGCTCCGTAGACGGTGAAGGCGTGCAGGAAGCTGTCCACCTCGGCGACGTGGACCCACATCAGCAGGTGGGGGTCGGAGGCGGCGTACGCCGACCCGTCGGCCATCGTCCCGGTGACCCGGCGGTGGATCGAGCGGACGACGTCGACCGAGCGCTGAGCGTCCTCGGCGGTGCCGAACGTGGTGACGGCCAGGTAGTGGCTGGTGCGGGCCAGGCGCCCCCACATGTCGCCGCGGTAGCCGGAGTGGTCCGAGACCGCCTTCATCGCCGCGGGGTGCAGCGTCTGCAGCAGGACCGCACGCAGGCCGCCGACGAACATCGAGGCGTCACCGTGGACGACGTGGATCGGGCTGCCGGGCTCGAACCAGCGCTCGCCCTCGGTGTCGTGGATCCGCTCGCGGTGCTGGGGGCCGTCGGGGCCCGCCACCCGCGCGAAGATCGCCTCGCCGAGCCGGCTGCGCACGCCCTGGATCATGCTCACGAAAGTACCTGCCGTCCCCCTCACCCCCCGGGCCCCCGCGAGGGGTGGCCCGGGGGAGCGCCCGCCCCGGTCGTGTGCCTGAGCACGGTCAGGGGACCGTGCTGGGGCACACGACTCCGCGGGTCGGGCCGGACGGACCGCTCAGGCGGCGGACCGCTCAGGCGGCGGGCGCGCTCATCGTGCGCAGCAGCACCGTCTGCGGCATCGCGCGCAGGGCCTCGACCGTGCCGGCGTCGAGCGGGGCGGCGACGTCGGTGACGACGTAGCCCTGCTCGCCGCGGGTGGCCAGGGCCTGGCCGAGGATGTTGACCCCGGCCTCGGCGAAGGCGTTGTTGACCTCGGCCAGCACCCCGGGCACGTTCTGGTGCAGCAGGGTGACGCGGTGGGTGCCGGGCTCCGGGGCGGTGCCGGCGGCCGGGAGGTTGACGCTGAGCTCGGTCGAGCCGTGCCGGGCGTAGCCCACCAGCTTGCCGGAGACGAAGTGCCCGATCTCCTCCTGCGCCTCCTGGGTGGAGCCGCCGACGTGCGGGGTGAGGATCACGTTGTCCAGCCCGCGCAGCGGCGAGTCGAAGCGGTCGCCCTGGGCCTTGGGCTCGATCGGGAACACGTCCATCGCAGCGCCGGCGATGTGGCCCGACAGGATCCGCTCGCGCAGCGCCTCGGTGTCGACGAGCATCCCGCGGGAGGCGTTGATGAACAGCGAGCGCGGCTTCATCAGGTCGAAGAAGACCGGCCCGAACAGCCCGGCGTTGCCCGGGCGGCCGTCGACGTGCAGCGAGACGACGTCGGCGGTGGCCAGCAGCTCCTCGAGGCTGCCCATCCGGCGCGCGTTGCCGTGGGCGAGGCGGTCGGCGATGTCGAAGTAGACGACGCGCATCGCCAGCGCCTCCGCCACGACCGAGAGCTGCGAGCCGATGTTGCCGTAGCCGACGATGCCGAGGGTGCGCCCACGGATCTCGTGGCTGCCGGCGGCCGACTTGTCCCAGACGCCGTCGTGCATGCGGGTGGTCTTCTCGGCCAGGCGCCGCGCCAGCATGATGATCTCGCCGATGACCAGCTCGACCACGCTGCGGGTGTTGGAGTGCGGTGCGTTGAAGACCGCGACGCTGTGCGCGGTGGCCGCGGGCAGGTCGACCTGGTTCGTGCCGATGCAGAAGCAGCCGACCGCGTCGAGGTCGGGGGCGCCGGCGAAGACCTTGTCCGTCAGGTGGGTGTTGGAGCGGATCCCGAGCACGGACACGCCGGGCAGCGCGGCGAGCAGCTCGTCCTCGCTCATCGAGCCCTTCCGCAGCTCGACCTCGTAGCCGGCCTCCTCGAGACGGGCGACGGCGGCGGGGTGGATGTTCTCGAGCAGCAGCGCCTTCATAGGGCCAACGGTATGGGCTCCGGGCCCCGGGGCCCGCAACGGGACGTCATCCGGACGCCGCCCGGGACGCGTACGGGTGCTCAGGCGGGCAGCCGCGCGGTCACCAGGTGCTGCAGCCGCGGTTCGTGGCCGGGGGCCGCACCGGTCGCGAGGTCCAGCTCGAGCAGGGCCCGCAGCGGCGTCACCTCCACGTCGACGAGGCCGGCGGCGCGCAGCAGGTCCGCGGTCGGCTCGATCGAGGCGGCCTCGGCCAGCGGCAGGACCCGCCGGACGCGGTCGTCGTAGGCCGCGCCGAGCTCGCCCTCCGGGCCGGGCAGGCCCTCGGGGAACCAGGTGCTGTCGACCATCGCGACCCGCCCTCCCGGGCGGAGCAGCCGGTGCCACCGACGGACGGCCACGTCGGGCTCGCGCAGGGTCCACAGCAGGTAGCGGCTGACGAGGACGTCGAAGGTCCCCGGGAGGTCGGGGTCGGCGGCGTCACCGACGACGAACCGCGGCGGGTTGCCCATCGCCCCGGCGCGGCGCCGGGCCAGCCGCACCATCTCGGTGGACAGGTCCAGCCCGGTCACCCGGTGGCCCAGCCGGGCGACCGCGATCGCGGCGTGCCCGCTGCCGGTGCCGAGGTCGAGCACGTCGACGGGGTCGGCCGGCAGTGCGGAGGACCAGACGTCCGCCCAGAGCGCGGCCTCGGCGTCGCGGCCGGGCCGGTGCTGGGCGGCGTCGTAGGCCGGGGCGCGGTCGTCCCAGTAGGCGGTGATCTGCTGCTGGATGCTCATCGGGTCCCTCCGGCGGGGGTCGGGGTGGGCTGGGTCGGCTGGGTGGGCTGCGGTCGGAGCAGCAGGTGGGTCTCGCCGTCGACGACGAGCTGGCGCACCCGGATGCCGTAGACCGGTTCGAGCACCTCGGGCGTCAGCACGTCCGCGGCCTCCCCGGAGGCGACGACCCGTCCGCCGCCCAGCAGGACGACGTCGTCGCAGTAGCGCGCGGCCAGGGCGAGGTCGTGCAGCACCACCACGCTGGTGGTGGCGAGGTCGCGGACCAGCGTCATGACCTCGTGCTGGTACCGCACGTCGAGGTGGTTGGTCGGTTCGTCGAGCAGCAGGTGGGTGGCCTCCTGGGCCAGGGCGCGGGCGATCAGCACACGCTGCCGCTCCCCGCCGGACAGGCCGGCGAAGGCGCGCGGCCCCAGGTGGTCGGCACCGACCCGCCGCAGCGCGTCGGTCGCGGCCTCGTGGTCGGCGTCGCCGGTGCGCTGGAAGGTGCCCAGGTGCGGGGTACGACCGAGCAGCACCATCTCGCCGACGGTCATCGTCGACTCGCCCCCGTGCTCCTGGACGACGACGGCCAGCCGCCGGGCCGCCTCCCGCGGCCCGAGGTCGACCACGGTCTCGCCGTCGACCTCGACCCGCCCGGTGGGCGAGCGCAGGGCCGCGTGGAGCAGGCGGAGCAGCGTGGTCTTGCCGCTGCCGTTGGGCCCGATCAGGCCGAGCACCCGCCCGGCACGCGCGTCGACGTCGACACCGGTCAGCACCGGCGTCGAGCGGCGTCGCGTGCCGTAGGCGTAGGACAGGTCGCGCCCGGTGATCACGGCGAGCCCGGACCGTCGGGGTCGGTCGCGTCGATGATCTGCTCGAGCCCGTCGATCGCCAGCGGCGACGGCGGCTCGGTGAAGTTGAACAGCTGGGTGACCAGGGCGTCGTCGCGGACGGCGGTGAGGTCCTCGGCGCCGGGCAGCGAGGTCACCGCGTCCTCGACGGCCGCCGGGTCGCCGGCGCTGTGGAGCAGCACGAGGACGTCGGGGTCACGGCCGAGGAGCTCCTCGGGGCCGACCTCGAAGACCCGCTCGTCCACGTCGTCGAAGACGTTCTCGAACCCGGCCGCCTCGAGCTGGGGCTGGGCCATCGAGCCGGTGCCGTAGGCGTAGGTGACCCCGCCGCCGACGGTCGGGTAGAGCACCGCGGCGGTCCGCGCGGGACGGTCGGCGACCTCGGCCTCGAGGCCGGCGACCCGCTCCTGCATCGCCGTGACCGCCTCCTCGGCCCTCTCCGGCTCCCCGAAGACCTCGCCGTAGAGCGCGGTCTGCGACCAGACGTCGTCGTAGGACGGCCGGACGCCGGTCGTCTCGCAGAGCGCCGGCTCCTCGAGCAGCGGCACGCCGACGGCCTCCAGCGCCCCGCGGGAGAGGTTGTCCACCTCCCCGAGGACGAGGTCGGGGCGCTGGGCGACGACGACCTCCTTGCTGATCTGGAGGTGGCCGGAGGTGTCGAGCTGGTCGGTGAGCAGCGGGACCTGGTCGAGCTCCGCCAGGGTGGCCTCGTCGTAGTACTCCGAGGGGAACTCGCCCGCGCGAGCCACGACCCGGTCCATCGCGCCGAGCTCGTGCAGGAACGGGACGGCCTGGCTCTTGAGCATGACCACGCGCTCGGGCGGGGCGTCGAAGGTCAGCTCGGCACCGCAGTTCTCCACCGTCACCGGCTCGGCGAAGGCAGACGTGTCGGGGGCGCCGTCGGAGGCGCCGCCGGCACCGCAGGCCGAGGCCACGGCGGCGGTCGCCAGGACGGCGGTCAGCAGGAGCGGTCGTCGGGTCATCGGGGATCTCCTCGGGTCGGTGCGGAACGACGGTCGGTTCGCCTCAGGCGCTGGTGGCGTGGAGGCGGCGGATGAGCACGAGCAGGAAGGGGGCGCCGACGACCGAGGTGATGATCCCGATCGGGATCTCCTGCGGCGCCAGCAGCGTGCGGGCCGCGACGTCGGCCCAGACCAGCAGCACCGCGCCCATCAGGGCGGCCACCGGCACCACGCGGACGTGGGTCGAGCCGACCGCGCGACGCGCCAGGTGCGGCACCACCAGCCCGACGAAGCCGATGCTGCCGGCGGCGGCCACCACCACGGCCACGCAGAGCGAGACCACGACGAGGAGCAGCGTGCGGAACCGGTCGGGGCTGATCCCGAGGGTGTGCGCGGTCTCGTCGCCGACCGCGAGCGCGTCCAGGCCGCGACCCCACAGGGTCAGCACGGCGGTGGACAGCAGCACGACGACGACCACCGCGCCGAGGGCCCCGTCCCACTGGGCCAGGCCGAGCGACCCGAGCAGCCAGAACAGCACCGAGCGCGCGCCCTCGGCGGAGCCGGAGGCGAAGACCAGGAAGCTGGTCAGCCCGGACAGTGCGTAGCCGACGGCGACGCCGGCCAGCAGCATCCGGACGGAGGTGACCCGACCGCCGCTGCGGGCCACCAGGAAGACCAGCATCGAGGCGGCCAGCGCGCCCAGGAAGGCGCTGATCGACAGGGCGTACTGGCCGAGGCCGGCGAGCGCGCCGAACAGGATGGCCGCCGCGGCCCCGCTGGACGCGCCCGAGTTGATCCCGAGCAGGTACGGGTCGGCCAGCACGTTGCGGACCATGGCCTGGAGCGCGACGCCGCAGACCGCCAGGCCCGCTCCGACGGCCAGGGCCAGGAGCACCCGGGGGAGGCGGACCTGCCAGATGATCGCGTCCGCCGACGGGTCCCAGGTCACCTCGCCCGGGGTGCCGAGCAGGTGGTGCCCGAGGACCTGCAGCGTCGTGAGCGGGTCCACCGCGACGGCGCCCGCGCCGACGCCGGCCACCACGGTCAGGGCCAGGGCGACGCCGAGCCCGAGGAGCCAGGCGCTGGTACGCCGGGAGCGGGCGCGCAGGCCCAGCGGGTCCGCAGGAGGACCGGCGCTGGGCGGTGCGACGGCGACCGCGTCGAGGAGGTTGTTGCGCATTGTGTGCAACAACGTATCGCAGGCAGTAGTCTTCCGGGCATGGTGGTGGGCTCGCCACCGACGCCGTCCGCCCCGGGGCCTGGAGACCCGGGGCGGACGGCGCCCACCTCCCGGTGCTCAGGCGGCCGGCAGGTCCTCGGCGTCGACGATCCGGTAGGCGTACCCCTGCTCGGCCAGGAACCGCTGCCGGTTCTGCGCGAACTCCGCATCGACGGTGTCGCGGGCCACCACGGCGTAGAAGCGGGCGGTCTGGCCGCCGGCCTTGGGCCGCATCAGCCGGCCCAGGCGCTGGGCCTCCTCCTGGCGGGAGCCGAACGAGCCGGAGACCTGGATGGCCACCTCGGCCGAGGGCAGGTCGATCGAGAAGTTCGCGACCTTGCTGACCACCAGCAGGCCGATCTCGCCGGAGCGGAACGCCTCGAAGAGCCGCTGGCGCTCCTTGACCGTGGTGTCGCCCTTGATCAGCGGGGCGTCGAGGGTGGCGGCGAGCTCGTCGAGCTGCTCGATGTACTGCCCGATCACCAGGGTCGGCTGCCCGCGGTGGCGCTCCACGAGCTCGCGGACCACGCTGGTCTTGTGCGGCGTGCAGGCGGCCAGCCGGTAGCGCTCCTCGGGCTCGGCGGTGGCGTAGACCAGCCGCTCGTTCTCGGGCAGCGTCACCCGGACCTCGACGCAGTCGGCCGGGGCGATCCAGCCCTGCGCCTCGATGTCCTTCCACGGGGCGTCGTACCGCTTGGGGCCGATCAGGCTGAACACGTCGCCCTCGCGGCCGTCCTCGCGCACCAGGGTGGCGGTCAGGCCGATCCGGCGACGGGCCTGCAGGTTCGCGGTCATCCGGAAGATCGGCGCGGGCAGCAGGTGCACCTCGTCGTAGACGATCAGGCCCCAGTCGCGGGCGTCGAGCAGCTCGAGGTGCGGGTAGACGCCCTTGCGGCGCATCGTGAGCACCTGGTACGTCGCGATGGTGACCGGGCGGACCTCCTTGACGGCCCCGGAGTACTCGCCGATCTCGTCCTCGGTGAGGCTGGTCCGCTTGATCAGCTCGTCCTTCCACTGCCGCGCGCTCACGGTGTTGGTGACGAGGATCAGCGTGGTGGCCTTGGCGTGGGCCATCGCGGCCGCGCCGACCATGGTCTTGCCGGCCCCGCAGGGCAGCACCACGACGCCGGAGCCGCCGTTCCAGAAGGAGTCGGCGGCGTCGCGCTGGTAGTCGCGCAGCTGCCAGGAGGTCTCGTCGAGGTCGATCTCGTGCGCCTCGCCGTCGACGTAGCCGGCCCAGTCCTCGGCCGGCCAGCCCAGCTTGAGCAGGGCCTGCTTGAGGTTGCCGCGCTCGGAGGCGTGCACCACGACGGTGTCGTCGTCGAGGCGGGCGCCGAGCATGCCCTGGACCTTCTTGGCGCGCAGCACCTCCTCGAGCACGGGCCGGTCGGTGCTCGACATCACCAGGCCGTGGGTCGGGTGCTTCTCCAGGCGCAGCCGGCCGTAGCGCGCCATCGTCTCGGCGACGTCGACCAGCAGGCTGTGGGGCACGCTGTAGCGGCTGAACTCCAGCAGCGTGTCGACCACCTGCTCGGCGTCGTGCCCGGCGGCGCGGGCGTTCCACAGCCCCAGGGGGGTCAGCCGGTAGGTGTGGACGTGCTCGGGGGACCGCTCGAGCTCGGCGAACGGCGCGATCGCCTTGCGGCAGTCCGCCGCCCGCTCGTGGTCGATCTCGAGCAGGAGGGTCTTGTCCGACTGGACGATGAGGGGGCCGTCGTTCACCCCGGAAGCCTACGAGCCCGGCAAGCCCCCCGGTCACCCGCAGACGCCGATATGACGCTCGCGGACAGCCGAGATGACGCTCGCGGCGCCTCCAGATGACGGTTCCGGCGCCCCGGCCCGCCCCCGGCCCGGTCCGGGCTCAGTCCGGGACGGCCTGGACCGAGTGGATCCGGTGCACCGCGAAGGAGCGGACGTCGTCGGCGCGGTGGTCGTAGGCCACCAGGCTGCCGCCCTCGACCGAGCGCGGGTCGACCAGCCGGTCCGAGCGGGTGCCCTGGTTGTCGACGTAGGTGATCAGCACCGCCTCGCCGGCCTCGACGGCCTCGCGCAGGGCGGTGAGCGCCCCCGACGGGGTCAGCGAGGCGGGTGCGGCGCCGGCCTCGCCGCCGGTACGCACGCGCCCGGCCCGGTCGCCGGAACGGACCGCGCTGACCACGGCCCCGGCGGCGGCGCCCTGGCGCGCCGAGCGCACGGCGGTGGTGCGCTCCCGCGGGGCCCGCGCCCGCAGCAGGTCGGGCCGCGTCACCTGCACCGTGCCGTCGGCCGCCTCCACCACGGGCGCCGCACCGATCTCGCGCAGGCGGGGGAGCAGCACGTCGAGCGGGGTGTCGCTGACCACCACCGTCGGCGCGATCCGGCGCAGGCCGAGCGAGCCGGCCTTCGGGTGGTGCACCAGCGTGGTGAGCGCGGCCTCGTCGTCGGAGCGCAGGAACGCCTCGGCGTGGCCGAGCCGCACGGTGCCGTAGGTGCGCACGGTGTCGTCGACGAGGTACGTCAGCGGCTGCGGCACCGGGGTCCGGGAGATGGTGCCGAGGAACTCGTGCACCTCCGCGGCCGACCAGCCCACGTCGAGCGCGCGCCGCACCGACGCCGGGGTGAAGCGGTAGGTGGTCGCGCCGCCGCGCGACTCCACGTCGGCCAGCAGCTGCAGCCGACGGGCCAGCGACGACTCGAGCGGACCGGGGGCGACCGCGGTGAGGTCGGCCTGCACCAGCACGTGGTCGACCGGCTCGGGCAGCAGGTCCGCGAGGACGGGGCCGGGGTCCTCGCCGGCGACGAGCAGCGCGGCGTACGACGCGAGCCCGCCGAGCGCGACCAGCCCGAGCGAGGCGGCCTCGGTGAGGGCGTCGGCGAGCTCCTGCTCCCGCGCCGCCGGCCGCCGGGGCCGCAGCCAGCGCACCCGGGAGACCAGGGAGGGCACGCCGGTGCCCGCCGCGAGCACGGTGCCGTCCTCGAGGCCGTGCAGCGCGGCCAGCGCCATCGCGCGCGACTCGGTGACGGTGCGGCTGGTCAGACCCGGGGCCAGCGCGTTGCGGGGTTTGTCGGACTCGTCGCGGGTGCCGACGAGCGCGGGGGCGCGCGGCGTGGTCAGCCACGCGCGGGCCAGCGCGGCCCAGCGGGTGGAGGTGACCTGGGTCGACCAGGCGTCGAAGGCGTCGGTGGGCACCCACAGCGCGTTGCCGTCCCCGCCCGCGCGCTGCGCCAGCAGCCCGGCCGCGCCGGCGACCTCCACCAGCAGCGACGCGGTCGGCTCGTCGACGTGCAGCAGCCGTGCGGTCGCCTTGAGGTCGCGCACCCCGAGCCCGCCGCTGCGCAGCGCCGGCGCCGGGTCGGTGCCCCAGTGGTCCAGCAGGAGCTCGACCCGGCGGACCGTCTCGAACGCGGCACCGGCCGCGGTGCGGTCGACCAGGGCCGGCGAGCGCTCGGCGGTGACGAGCGGGGGGACGGCGTCGACCGGGTCGCGGGTGGTCCGACCCCCGCGCAGGACCAGGCCGACCTGGCCCGGCAGGACCACCGCGGACCCGCCGCGGGAGACCAGCAGCCGTCGGGCCAGCAGCTCCTCGGCCGGCGTGGCGGCGTCCTCGGCCGTCACCCGCAGCCGCGAGGCGCCGGCCGTGGCCTGGCCGCCGGAGCCCTCGACGTGGTCGAGCAGGGCGCGCGCCGCGGCGGAGAGCTGCGTGAGCAGCGGCGGCACCTCGTCCGCGTCGGGCGCCTCGGCGGCCGCCGGCAGCAGGCCGCTGACAGCCGCCCAGGCCGGCGCGAGGGCCAGGCCCTCGGCGACGCCGGACAGCGCACGGACCCCGGTCGGGGTCCACCAGGCCAGCGCCAGGTCGACCACGCGGTCCAGGGCCGCACCCGCCGCGGTCCCGTCGGCGTGCACCACCGCGAGCACCTCCTCGCGCGACGCGGGGCCCACCAGGGCGACCGCGTCCAGCACGTGCAGCTCGAGCCGGTCCAGCAGGTCCAGCGCGCGGAGCAGCGAGACCCGTACGGTGGCCCTCGACGCCAGCTGACCGAAGTCGTGAGGAGCCGGGGTGGCCAGATCGGGACGTGCGAGGAGCAGCCGGGTGAGACGTACGTCGTCCCACCCGCGCAGCTGGTCGGCCAGGGAGCGGTGCCCCGGGGCCTCGGTAGGAGTGCCCATCGGGCCAACGCTACCGACTCCCCGCGGCGGGGGTGCAGGGTGAGCGCCCCCGAGCAGGTCCGACTGGTGCACGGCGCGACCTCGCACGTCGGCCTGGTGCGCGAGGCCAACGAGGACTCCCTGCTGGTCAGCCCGCCCGTCTTCGTGGTCGCCGACGGCATGGGCGGCCACGACCGCGGGGACGTGGCGAGCGCGCTCGCCGTCGAGTCCCTGGCCGTCCTGGCCGGCCAGGAGCAGGTGGACGCGCGCGCCACCGCGGACGCCGTCGACGCCGCGCTGCGGGCCGCCCAGCAACGCGTGGCGGCCTACGACGCGGAGCAGCGGGCCGGCGGCGCACGCCGCTTCGCCTCCGGCACGACGGTGGTCTCCGCCGTGCTCAGCGCCTACGACGGCGCCCCGGTCTGGGTGGTCAGCAACCTCGGTGACTCCCGGGCGTACGGGTCCGACGGCACGTCGCTGGTGCGCCTCAGCGTGGACCACTCCCTGGTGCAGGAGCTCCTCGACGCCGGCTCGATCGCCCCCGAGCAGGCGCGCGAGCACCCCGAGCGCCACGTGGTGACCCGCGCGCTGGGGGCCTCGGGCGCCGTCGGCGCCGACCACGTGCTGGCGCGCCTCGACGTCGCACCCCGGCTGCTGCTGTGCTCCGACGGCATCACCGACCTCGTCGACGACGACACGATCGCCCGGCTGCTGGCCGCCGCACCGGGCCCCCAGGAGGCGGCCGACGCCCTGGTGGAGGCCGCGCTGGCCGCGGGCGGGATCGACAACGCGACCGCGGTCGTGGTCGACGTGGTGGGATGGACCGCCCCCGCCGCGGGGCGCCACGCCGCGACCGAGGTCCTGCCCGAGGGAGTGCCCGAGGCCGCGACCATGCCCATGCCCGTGCTCGACTGAGCACCTCCCGAGAGCGGAGACCCCGGTGACCGACACCGCCCCGACCTGGTCCTACGAGCCGGGGGAGCACCTCGCGGTGCTCGGCCCGCAGCTGGCCGTCGTCGTGCCCGCCGACCAGCCCGCCCTCGCCGCCCGGCTCTGGCGGGTGGTGGACGGGGGCGGCGACCTGCTCGCGGTCGTCGACGTCCTGGCCGCCGGTGGTCTCGGCGCGCTGGCCGGCGCGGCCGTGGTGGCGTGGGAGGGCGGTGACCGGCTGACGGTGCTGGCCCGCGGCACGGACCCGCAGGTCGTCGTGCGCAGCGGCGACGGCACCGCCCTGGTCGACGGCACCGGTGTGCGCACCTGGACCGAGCGCTCCTTCGAGCGGGTGCGGTCGGTGTCGGTGCTCGCCGGCGACCGCGGTCAGGAGGAGCAGGACGGACCGGTCGAGGTGCTCGGTCTCGGCGCGGGTCTGGTCCGCGTCTCCCGGGTCGCGCGGACCGTGACCGACCCGCTCGGCGGGGACGGGCCGGGCGCGGACACCGAGCCCGACCCGGTCACCGCCCCGGTGGCGCAGGGCCCGGTCGAGCCGCCCCAGCCGACGCTGCCCCCGGCCGACCAGCCGACCGAGGCGCACACCGTGCTGCCGGGGCCCTGGGGCCCCGCCCAGGCGCGCACGCCGCTCCTGCGGGTCTCGGACGGGCGGGAGGTGGTCGTCGACGCGGTGGTCGTGGTCGGGCGCTCGCCCGGTCCGCGCGACCGGCACGCGGGGGCGCCGCCGCGGATGCTGCGCCTGGAGAGCCCCCAGCAGGAGATCTCGGGCACCCACCTCGAGGTCCGCCCCGGCACCGGGCCGGACGCCGGTGCGGCGGTCGTGACCGACCTGGGCTCGACCAACGGCACGGTCGTCGAGCACGTCGACGGGCCACCGGAGGCGCTCGTGCCCGGGGTGGGCGTCGCGCTCGGGCCGGGGGCGGTGGTCCACGTTGGCGACGGGGTCACCCTGACCCTGCTCGGCCCCGGGGACTAGTCGCGCGGCCCGGGTCCCGCGGCCGGGGGCCCTACTCGGCCGCGCTGGGTGCCGGTACGTCCGCGAAGGCGTCCGGGCGGGAGACGAAGCGCGCGTGGCTGGGCGGCCAGGCCAGGGCGAAGACCTTGCCGACCACGAGGTCGTCGGCGACGTAGGCGTCGGACTCGTCGCAGTCCTCGCCCGGCCGCACGCACAGGCGTACCGAGGAGTCGGCCGAGGCGCTGCGGTTGTCGCCCATCACGAACAGCGAGTCGGCCGGCACGGGCCCGGCCTCCCAGTTGCACGAGCCTCCGGCCGGCATCGGCCCGTCGCAGAGGCGCTGCGGGGCGATGAAGTCGGACTCGTCCACGGGTTCGCCATTGATCTCCAGGCGGCCCTGCTCGTCGCAGCAGCGGATCACGTCGCCCTCGACGCCGATCACGCGCTTCACCAGGTGCCCGCCCGAGGGGTACAGCCCGATCGCGGACAGCGCCCGGGTGGGCAGGGAGGTGGGGCCGGAGTCCTCGCTCGGGCCCAGCCAGTCGCCCGGGTCCTCGAAGACCACGACGTCGCCGCGCTCGGGCGTCCCGTCGAACCAGTACGACGGCTTCTGCACCAGGATCCGGTCGTTGACGACCAGTCCGGGGCGCATCGAGGACGACGGGATGTAGAAGGCCTGGACGAAGAAGGTCTTGATGACCAGCGCGAGGACCACCGCGACGACCAGCAGGACGATGGTCTCGGCCCAGAGCGGCAGCTTGCGGCGGGCTCCGGAGGTCACGGGGGCAGAGCGTACGTCACCACGCGGCGGGCCGGAGGCGGTATGCGCACCCCGCCCGGCGGCTGGCTACCGTGGATCGCCGTGACCCAGGTCTGGTACGTCTCCTACGGCTCGAACATGTCCGCGGCCCGCCTCGCCTGCTACCTCGAGGGCGGGTGCCCGCCGGGCGGCTCGGCGGCCAACCCGGGCGCCCGCGACCGCACCCTGCCGACCCGGTCGGTGCCGGTCGACCTGCCCGGGACGACGTACTTCGCCGGCGACTCGCCGCAGTGGGGCGGCGGGGTGGCGTTCTACGACCACGACACCCCGGGGCCCACGGCCGCCCGCGGCTACCTGGTCACCCGCCAGCAGCTCGCCGACATCGCCGCGCAGGAGATGTACCGCGTCCCCGCCGACGGCGACCCGCTCGAGCAGGTGCTCCTCGAGCCGCTGCCCGCCGGCCGGCACACGGTCGGCCCCGGCCACTACGAGACGCTGGTCGAGGTCGGGCGCCACGAGGGGCTGCCGATGATCACCTTCACCTCCCCCCACGGCACCCACGCCGTCCCGCACGTCGCGCCCGGGCAGGCCTACCGCGACACCCTGGCGACCGGCCTGCGGGAGAGCCGTGGCTGGGACGAGGCGCGGTCGGCGGCGTACCTCGACACCCTCCTGCCGAGATGACGCTCGCGGACAGCCGAGATGACGCTCGCGGACAGCCGAGATGACGCTCGCGGCGCCTCGAGATGACGTTTCCGGCGTCAGGGGCGGCGGCGCGGGGGCTTCCGGGCGGTGACGACGACCTCGCCCGGCGCCATAGCCCCAGGAGCCGCTGCCGTCACGACCACCTCGTCGAGCAGCGCCTCGCCGAGGGCGGCGACCACCCGCCCGGCCGCGGTCGCGGGGACGGTGGCGACCAGACGGGCGTACGGGCGCAGGCCCGCGCGGAGCATGCGGGCGGTGCGGACCGGGTCGGTGGTGGTCGCCAGGACCCCGGGCGCCCACGCGAGGTCGTAGGCCTCGAACGGGAGGGTGGCCTGCTCGAGGTCGGCCTGCTCGTAGAGGACCCGCTCCTGGTCGCCCCCCGCCCGGGCGGCGACCGCGCGGGCGCGGCCCAGGGCATCCGGGTCCAGGTCGAGCGCGAGCACCGACCGCGCGCCTGCACCCACCAGCCACCGGGCGACCGCGCCGTCACCGCAGGCCAGGTCGACCACGTCGGCCCCCGTCACGTCGCCCAGCACGTCGCTCAGCGCACGGCCCAGCGCGTCGACGACCGGCTCACGGGCGTCAGGGGTCACGGCGCGACGACGACCGGGACCCGGGACCGGCTCCGGTCACCCCCGCGCCACACGACGTAGCCGTCGTCGGCGCGTGCCGGGCCCGTCCGGGTGATCGTCCAGGTCGCGGTCTCGCCCGGTCCGAGGCGCACGGCGAGCGGCCGGACCTGCACCGCGGTGGAGAAGGCCCGTGCCTCCGAGGAGAAGTAGAGGGCCTCGTCCGCGGTGTTGCGGATCGTGCGGGTGGCGACGCGGTCACCGCCGGCCAGCAGCACGGAGGGCGTGTTGGGCGCCCGCCCGTCACGCTCCAGCCAGGCGCGGTAGCCACCCACGGGCTGCGGGTAGTCGAGGCGGACGTCGGCGGCCCGGTCGGCGTCGACCCCGCCGGCGCCCGAGGTCAGCGGCGACCCGCCGCTCGCGGCCAGCGCGCGGGTGGCCAGCGCCGAGCGGACGCGGACGGCGTCCCAGCCGGGCTCGCGGGCGCGCAGGGCAGCTGTCGCGCCGGCCGTCCAGGCGGTGGCCGCGGAGGTGCCGGCCACGACGCTCCACCCCGGGCCGCCGTCGGCGGTGGGGACGGCCCCCAGCAACCCGCTCCCGGGGGCTGTCAGGTCCGGCTTGAGGACCGCTCCCGCGGGGTCGCCCGCCGCGGACCGTGCGGCGGGCCCCGAGGCGCGGTCGCGCCCGGTGACGACGAGGGCCGCCCGGGCCTGCGGGGTACGCCGCAGCGCACGCAGCAGGGTGCGGCCGTCGGCGGCCGCGAGGTGGACGGTGGGCACGCTGTGGAAGTCGGCGAACAGCGAGCGGCCGCTGCGGTTGACGAGCACCATGCCGGCACCGTCGGCCAGGGCGACGGTGCCGGACTTGTCGACCCGCCCGACGGAGCCGCGCTCGCACACCACCACGGCGCCCGACACGACGGAGGCGTCCAACGACCCCGGGGCGCAGACCGCGGCGCGACCCGGGGCGGTGCCCTCCGCCGCAGCCGCCCGACCGAGGACGAGCGGTCCCGGGGGCAGCCCGTCCCTCGCGGCGGTCAGCCCGCGCAGCGTGGGCCCACCGACGACGCGGACCAGCCCGACCGGCTCGGACCCGGGTGCGGCCCCGACCGTGGTGACCCAGGGGACGTCGTGCGCCGCGGGGAGCGCCGGGTCGTTGCCCGCGGCCGCGAGCACGGCGACGTCGGCCTCGGCCGCGCCCAGCAGGGCCCGCTCGAGGGTGTCCACCGCCGCGCCGGCGGCGGTCCCGCCGCCGACCGAGAGGCTCAGCACGTCGACGCCGTCCTCGACCGCCCGGTCGACCGCGGTCACGAGGTCGGCCGTCGAGCAGCCGTCGTCGTCGGGGTCGGGGGCGCTCCAGCACGCCTTGTAGACGGCGAGGCGGGCGTCGGGCGCCTGCCCCCCGGTCGTGGTCGGCAGCTGGCCCGGGACCCGGACCGGCACGCCCGCGTTGCCGGCGGCGATCGAGGCCATCTGGGTGCCGTGGCCGAGGTCGTCGCGCGGCGAGATGCTGCTGCCGGAGCGGAGGGACTCGCGCCCGAAGCCCTCCACGAACCACTGCGCCCCCGCGATCTTGCCGCCGCAGTCCGAGGGGGCCCACCCGGCGTCGCCGGCGCCGCCGGCGCAGCCGCCGGTGAAGCCCGCCGGCTCCCTGCCGAGCGAGGGCAGCGTGGCGAACGAGGCCGAGCGCGGTGCGATGCCGGAGTCGACGACGCCGACGACCGTGCCCCGCCCGCCGGCGGCGGGCCCGCCGCCCCCTGCCCCGGAGGGGCGAGCAGCAGCGGCGCGGGCGCCGGCAGGGGCGCCGGCCAGTGGGCGTACGTCGTCGGCCTCGACCAGGGTCACCCGCGGGTCCGCGGCCAGCAGCCCGGCCTGGCCGCGGTCGAGCCGGACTGCGACCCCGTCGAGCGCGGTCGTCCAGCGGTAGACCGGGGCTGGCGCGCCCACGGCGGCGAGCACGGCGTCCTGGCGCTCCCGCATCTGCTCGCGTGCGACCGCGTCGCTGCCGGAGCGCCCGGACGTGCCGGGGCCGGTCAGCGTCACCAGGTGCAGGCGGGTCGAGGGGTCGCCGACCGCGGTGCCGTGGTCGGCGCCGGCCGGTGCCGCGGCGAGGAGGGTGGCCCCGACCCCGCCGGCCAGGACACCGGTCAGGGCGGCGACGAGGGCGACGGCGACGCCGCCGCGCGCGCGGCGTAGGCCGGTCGTCCCTGCGGTCCGCGGCACGTCGCCCCCTGCATCTCCCCGGCCCAGAAGAGGCCCGGCTGTCGTCGGAACCTCCCATTGTGTCCCACCCGCCCCACCGGTGCACGCGATCGTCCCTCCTACCCTGTCCGGCATGAGCACGACGATCGGGTTCGACCTCGACATGACCCTGATCGACACCCGCCCGGGGTTCCGGGCGACGCTGGCCGCGCTGGGCGACGAGCTCGGGGTGGCGCTGCCGCTCGACGACCTGTCGGAGCGCCTCGGTCCGCCCCTGGACGCGACGCTGGGGCCGTACGTCGACGCCGCCGCCCTGCCGGCCGCGATCGCCCGCTTCCGGGTGCTCTACGTCGACCACGCGATCACGCCCGTGGCGGTGCTGCCCGGCGCCCACGAGGCCCTCGCCGCGGTGCACGACCGTGGGGGCCGGGTGGTGCTCGTGACCGGCAAGTACGCCCCCAACGCCCGCCGCCACGTCGACCACCTCGGTCTCGCGGTCGACGTCCTGCACGGCGAGGTCTGGGGCGTGGGCAAGGCGGCCGCGCTGCGGGAGGAGGGCGCGGTGGCCTACGTCGGCGACCACGTGCACGACGTCGAGGGCGCCCGGGCGGCCGGCGTGCTCAGCGTGTCGGTGCCGAGCGGGGGCTGTGACGCGGCGGAGCTGCACGCGGCCGGGACCGACGTGGTGCTCACCGACCTGGCCGACCTCGCCGGCTGGCTGGACGCCCGGTGGCCGGGCGGGCTCGCCGCGACCGGCCGGTAGTCTCCGAGGTCGCTCCCGGTCCCGGGAGCCTCAGACCGGGAGGATGCCGCCGTGCCCACTGGCAAGGTCAAGTGGTTCGACACCGAGAAGGGCTTCGGGTTCCTCTCGCAGACCGAGGGCCCGGACGTCTACGTCCGCGCCGAGGCGCTGCCCGAGGGCGTCACCACGCTCAAGGCCGGCACCCGGGTCGAGTTCGGCATCGCCCAGGGCCGCCGGGGGGACCAGGCGCTGCAGGTGCGCGTGCTGGACGCGCCCACCTCGGTGGCGCGCAACCAGTCCCAGGCCAAGCGCCGCCGGCCCGACGAGATGGTCCCGATCGTCGAGGACCTGATCCGGCTGCTGGACGACGTGGGGGAGTCCTACCGCCACGAGCGGCACCCGGACCCGCGCACGGCCCGCCCGACGGCGAAGCTGCTGCGCGCGCTGGCCGACCAGCTCGAGCAGTAGCCCGACCGCCCGAGCGGCCCGCGCGCGACCTCAGAGCGGCGCGAGCCGGCCCTCGTCGGCCTGCGAGCGCGGCCGTCCGAGGAGCACGAACGCCGACCAGGCGACCAGCACCGCGCACGCCAGGCCCAGCCCGAGCTGCGGCACCAGGGGCAGCACGATCCCGACGAAGCCGCCGACGACCCAGGCCAGCTGCAGCGTGGTGTCGCTGAGCGCGAACGCGCTGGCCTGCACCCGGGCCGGCACGCCCTCCTGGATGGTCGCGTCGAGCGACACCTTGCCCAGCGACTGCGCCAGGCCGGCCACCAGCCCCAGCCCGAAGAGCGTCGGCAGGCCGTAGAACAGCGCACCGAGCAGCGCGATCGCGGCGTCGGCGAGCAGGGCGACGACCACCATCGTGGCGGGGTCGATCCGCTTGGCCAGCGAGGCCGCCAGGATGCCGAGCGCGTTGCCGATGCCGGCGCCGGCGGCGACGACGCCGAGCAGCAGCTCGGGACGGTCCTCCCACCCGTCGATCGGGTTCTCGCGCAGCAGGAACGCCATGAACATGATGAGGAACCCCGACATCCACCGCGGTCCGCAGTTGGCCCGCAGCGCGAAGGCGACCGACGCCGGGATGCGGGTGCTCCGCCGCTCCCGGGCCCTGCGTCGGGCACCCTCGCGTCGCGTCTCGTGGGGCGCCTCGTGGAGCGGCTGCTCCAGGGTCGGGTCGGTGGCCTGCTCGGCGGTCCGGCCGGCGGTCTGCTCGGCGGTCAGGTCTTCCGGGTGGGGGTCCGGCTCGAGCCCGGCGTCGGGGTCCAGCGGCCCCCCGTCGTACGACGCGGGGACCACCTGGAGGGGCACGGTCGGCTCGGCGGCCGCGACGTCGCGCCGGTCCGCACCGGGCCGCAGGTCGCGGTCCCCCTCAGGGTCGGGAGCGTGGTCCGGGCGCTCCCGCATCGACATGGCCGCCTCGCCCTCCGAGGAGTCGACCCTGCCCGGCAGCAGGATCGCCAGCACCGTGGCCACGACGAACAGCAGGAAGGCGTAGCGCAGCGCCCACTCCGAGCCGGCCGTCGCGGCCAGGGCGGCGATCGGCGCCGAGACCAGCGCACCGACGATGCCCGAGAGCGACACCCGGCCGTTGGCCTTGACCAGGGTCAGCGACGACGGCAGCAGGCGGGGGACGGCGGCCGCGCGGGTCACGCCGTACGCCTTGGACGCCACCAGCACGCCGAGGGCGGCGGGGAACAGCAGGGCGGAGTCGCTCGTGACGGCGCCCGCGAGGACCCAGCAGAAGAACGCGCGCAGGGCCATCGTCGCGCCGATCGCCCAGCGCCGGCCGTGGCTGAAGCGGTCCAGGAACGGCCCGATCAGGGGCGCGACGATCGCGAAGGGCAGCATCGTCAGGACCAGGAAGAGCGTGACCTGCCCGCGGGCCTCGCCGGTCGGGACCTGGAAGAACAGGGTGCCGGCCAGGGCGATCGCGACCGCGGCGTCCCCGGCGGTGTTGAAGGCGTGCATCTCGATCAGCCGCGAGAGCCCGGACTGGTCCGCGCCCTCCGCGCGCGCCGCGCGCCGGGCCTGGAAGACGGTGAAGCGGCCGGCGCGACCGGTCACCCGGGCCGCGCCGCCGACGCCACGACCGGTCGCCCGGACCCCGCCCGCCACGCCGCTGCCCAGGCCCCGGGCCACCCGGCCGGCCCGTCCCGCCCGGCCGGTCGGCGGGGTCGTCGGCGGGGTCGCCGACGGGGTCGCCGGCCCCTCCTGCGGACCCGGGTCGGTCCCGGAGGGGGAGGTGCCGGGGTGGTCCGAGCTCATGGGTCCATCCTGCCTCTCCCGGGGACGCCGTCGTGGGACACCCCGACCCCCGCGCTGGAACCGTGCGGCCCGATCCGTCACACTCTGCGGCGTGAGGACCCTGACGCGACGCCCGCCCGACGCGACCGCCGCCGGTGCGGTCGACCTCGCCCGCTCGGCGCTGCTGGAGGAGGTCGGGGCCGGCGACGTGGGCGACCACCTCGGCACCGACAACGAGGGCGACCGTCTGGTCACGCACCGCTTCGGCTGCACCCGCACCGGCTACCGCGGGTGGCACTGGTCGGTCACGGTGGTCCGGGCCTCCCGCCAGAAGAACGTCACGGTCGACGAGATCGTGCTGGTCCCCGGCGACGAGGCCATCGTGGCCCCGGCCTGGGTGCCCTACCGCGAGCGGATCCGCCCCGGTGACCTCTCCCCGGGCGACCTGCTGCCGGTGGAGGAGGAGGACCCGCGCCTGGTCCCGACCTACTCCTTCGGCGACGACCCCCTGGACGCCGACGAGAAGGCCCAGGTCCGCCAGGTCGCCGGCGACCTCGGCCTGGGCCGGGTCCGCACCCTCTCGCCGGAGGGCCGCGACCTCGCCGCCGAGCGGTGGTACGACGGCGACCCCGGCCCCGAGGCCCTGATCGCGAAGTCCGCGCCCCAGTCCTGCGACGGGTGCGGCTTCCTGGTCCGCCTGGCCGGGCCGCTCTCGCTCATGTTCGGGGTGTGCGCCAACGGCGACGCCAACGACGACGCCCGCGTGGTGTCCCTGGACCACGGGTGCGGCGCGCACTCGGAGGCCTCGCTGGGCCGCAAGCACGACCCGCAGCCGCTGCCCGAGCACGTCCTCGACACGCTCCTGGACGACGTCGAGACCTTCTAGGGCGCGGCCCCGGCCTCGGTCCCGTCCTCAGGCAGGGGCGACGCGGTCGGTGGTGCGGGCGAGCACCCACACGGCGTAAGCCTGCGCGGGCGGGTGCAGCTCGTAGGAGCCGTACCGGGCGTCGACGTGCAGCCCTGCGGCCGCCGCGTCGGCAGTGAAGTCCTCGGGCGCGTAGTCGCGACTCGTGGTGGGGCCGTCCACCGGGTGGAAGCCGACCAGCACCCGGCCACCGGGCGCCAGGAGGTCGTGCAGGCGCCGCAGCACCGCGACCTCCGTGCCCTCGGCCACGAAGACCATCACGTTGCCGACGGCGACCACGAGGTCGTAGGCCTCCGGTGCGCCCGCCGCCGCCAGCATGCCGGCGTCCACGTCGAGCACGTCGACCGGCAGCACCGCCAGGTCGGGGTAGGTGGCCTGCGCCCGGGCCACCAGACCGGCGTCGGGCTCGACGGCCAGGACGTGGTGCCCGCGCTGCTGCAGCGCCGCCGCGACGCGACCCATGCCGGCGCCGGCGTCGAGCACCCGCGCCCCCCGGGGGCACAGGGCGTCGGCCAGCCGGGCCTCGCCGTCGACGTCCTCGCCGTCGGCGACCAGCGTCGCGAAGGTCTCGGCGTAGTAGTCGTTGTCGGACCCGCCGGCCGCCCAGCGGGTCGGAGGGGCGGTCACGGTCCGGGGACCGGCGGGTCGGTCGGCACCGGGGGCTCGGGGGCGACGGCCGTCGCGGCCTCGGCCGCGTCGACCTGCACCTCGCGGTCCCGGCGGACCCGACGGTGCCGGCGGCAGTACTCCAGGCCGAGGAAGCCCAGGCCGACCCCCGCCAGGCAGGTCCACAGCCACCACAGCCGGCCCGAGGACTCCAGCTGGCCGTAGAAGGGCAGCAGGGCCAGGAAGGTGAGGAGGAAGAGGGCGATGCCGACCTCGACGGTGCGGACCCCGTCGACGTCCAGCGGCTCGACGTCGGCGACGAGGTAGGTACGACGGCCGATCTCGTGCGCCACCGGTTGGTCGTCGCGCAGCTCCACGGGCCTCACGCTAGCCGAAACACACCCGTCACCAGCGCGGTCCCCGGTTCTGGCACCCTGCTGCCGTGACGCACACGCCCAGCGCCCCGAGCGCGCGCCCCACCGGCCTCGACCGGTTCTTCTCGATCTCGGCCCGTGGCTCGACCGTGGCCAGGGAGCTCCGCGGCGGTGTCGTCACCTTCGTGACGATGGCCTACATCGTGGTCCTGAACCCGCTGATCCTCGGGTTCGTGCCCGACATCGACGGGCAGTTCCTCGGCGGTGGCGCCGAGCCGAACCTCCCGGCGATCGCGGCGGGTACGGCGCTGGTGGCCGGCGTGATGAGCATCCTGATGGGGACGGTGGCCAACTTCCCGCTGGCCATCGCCACCGGGCTGGGCCTGAACGCCTTCGTCGCGGTCGCGATCGCGACCCAGATGACCTGGGCCGACGCGATGGGCCTGGTGGTCATCGAGGGCCTGCTGATCCTGGTGCTGGTGCTGACCGGCTTCCGCGCCGCGGTGTTCCGGGCCGTGCCCGGGCAGCTGAAGGTCGCGATCTCGGTCGGGATCGGGC
Organism: Nocardioides sp. AX2bis; assembly: GCF_902506435.1. Taxonomy (GTDB): domain Bacteria; phylum Actinomycetota; class Actinomycetes; order Propionibacteriales; family Nocardioidaceae; genus Nocardioides. The sequence goes on from NZ_LR733215.1 coordinate 771,497, forward strand.
TGTTCATCGCGCTGATCGGCTTCGTCGACGCCGGCTTCGTCTCCCGCATCCCCGACGTCGCGCAGACGACCGTGCCGGTCCAGCTCGGCACCGGCGGGCAGCTGCAGGGCTGGCCGGTCGCGGTCTTCGCGATCGGGCTGGTGCTGGTCGTCGCGCTGTGGGTGCGGCAGGTCCGCGGGGCGATCCTGATCGCGATCGCCGCCGCGACCGTGCTGGCCGTGGCGGTCGAGGCCGTCCTCGGGCTCGGCTCGGCCGCCGAGAACGGCCCCGGCGGCTGGATCCTGACCGTGCCGAGCCTGCCGGACTCGTTCGGCTCGCTGGCGGCCCTGCCGGACTTCGGCACGCTGGGGGAGTTCAACCTGCTGGGGTCCTTCGACCGGATCGGCGTCGTGGCCGCGCTGCTGCTGGTCTTCAGCCTGATGCTGGCCGACTTCTTCGACACCCTCGGCACGATGACCGCGATCGGGGCCGAGGGCGGGCTGCTCGACGCCGACGGCACGCCCCCGCGCACCCAGCAGATCCTGGTCGTCGACTCCCTGGCCGCGGTGGCCGGCGGTGTCGGCGGGGTCTCCTCCAACACCAGCTACATCGAGTCGGCCGCCGGGGTCGGCGAGGGTGCCCGTACGGGCCTGGCCTCCGTGGTCACCGGCGTGCTGTTCCTGCTCACGGTCTTCCTGGCGCCGCTGGTCGCCGTCATCCCCTCGGAGGCGGCCGTCCCGGCGCTCGTGCTGGTGGGCTTCCTGATGATGCAGCAGGTCGGCGAGATCACCTGGTCCGACCCCGAGATCGCGATCCCGGCGTTCCTGACCATCGTGCTGATGCCGTTCACCTACTCGATCAGCGTCGGCATCGGCGCCGGCTTCGTGGCCTTCGTGCTGATCAAGCTGGTGATGGGCAAGCCCCGCGAGATCCACCCGCTGATGGGCCTGGTGGCCGCGCTGTTCCTGGTCTACTTCGCGATCGAGCCCCTCACCGCCCTGCTCACCTGAGCCGAGATGACGCTCGCGGACAGCCGAGATGACGGTTGCGGCGCGTCGAGATGACGATTCCGGCGCGTGCCAGGGTGGTCCGGTGCTGCCGCCGACGTCCCTGAGCCTGCACCGACCGACCCGTCCGACGGGTGCGGCCGTCCTGGTCCTCGCCGGCTCGAGCGGGGCCCGGGAGGACGACCGGGCCGCCCTGCTCGCCGAGCACGGCGCGGTGGCACTGGCGCTGCGGTGGTTCGGCGGCCCGGGACAGCAGCCGGCGCCGTACGACGTCCCGCTCGAGACGTTCCACGTGGCGGTCGACCTGCTCGAGCGGGAGGGCGACCGCCTCGGGGTCCTCGGCTCCTCCTTCGGTGCCGAGGCCGCCCTGCTGACGGCCGCCCGCGACCCCCGCCTGCTCCACGTGGCGGCGCTGGCTCCCACCCCGGTGGTGTGGGCGGGCACCGACGAGGCGCCGGGCCACCTCGCACTGGACCTGGCGTGGCGACCCGGTGCCGTACGTGCCGTTCGACGCGACGTGGGTGCCGAGCACGGACCCGCCCGCGTTCCGCACCCTCTACGAGCAGAGCCTCCGCGCCTCGGCCGACCGGGTCCCCGCGGCGAGCATCGCCGTCGAGGACGTCCGTGGCGAGGTGCTGGTGGTGGGCGGCGAGGACGACCAGGTCTGGCCGGGGGCCGACTTCGCCCGGGCCGTGGCCGACCGGCGGCGCGCCCACGGGCTCGACACGGCGGTCGTCACCGCGCCGGGGGCCGGCCACCGGGTCGTCCTGCCGGGGGAACGTCCCGTACGCCGGGGGCGCGCCATGGCCCGGGGCGGCACCCCGGCCGCCGACGCCGCGCTCGGGCTCGCCGCCTGGCCACACCTGTGCCGCGTGCTCGGCCTGCGCACGGAGGAGCCCCGATGACGACCCCGATCGCCACGCTCGACCTCGGCCGACAGCGGTACGCCGTGCACCGCGCGCGCCGCACGGACCTCCCGGCCCTGGTCCGGCTCCTGCGCGACGACCCGCTCGGCCGGACCAGGGAGGGGAGTGACGTCGGGCCGTACGAGACCGCCTTCGAGTCCGTCGACCGCGACCCGGCGCACCTGCTGGTCGCCGTCCGGGACGCCGACGACGCGGTGGTCGCGACGCTCCAGCTGACCCTGCTCCCGGGGCTGTCGCGCGGGGGAGCGACCCGGCTGCAGGTGGAGGGCGTCCGGGTCCACGCCGACGTCCGGGGAGCCGGGCTGGGTGCGGCGCTGCTGACCTGGGCGGCTGCGTGGGGACGCGAGCAGGGAGCGACGCTGGCGCAGCTGACGACCGACGAGCGGCGCCCGGACGCGCGCCGCTTCTACGAGCGGCTCGGCTGGGTCGCCACCCACACCGGCATGAAGCTCCCCCTCGCCTGACCCGGACCGGCACCCCGGGCACCCCGGGCGCGCCGGAACCGTCATGTCGCCGCGCCGCAACCGTCATCTCGGTGCGCCGCAACCGTCATCTCGGCTGTCCGCGGGGGTCATCTCGGCGGAATGCTTAGCAAGAGCAATGACTTATGCTCATGACATGCCGACCGTCGCCCACGCCGCCCGCACCGACGCGGGGCTCGCCTCCGAGCTCCGCCTCTCCGTCATGCGCCTGCGTCGCCGGCTCTTCACCGAGCGCCACCCCGACAACGAGCTCTCGCTCGGGGCGATGACGGTCCTCGGCTGCCTCTTCCGCCACGGCGACCTGCCGGTCGGCGAGCTCGCGGCCCGCGAGCTGGTCCAGCCGCCGAGCATGACCCGCACCGTCAACGCCCTGGCCGACCTCGGCCAGGTCGAGCGACGCCCCCACGACAGCGACCGCCGCCTGGTCGTCGTCCACCTCACCGACCTCGGCCGCGCCACGGTCCTGGCCGACCGCCGTCGCCGCGACGCCTGGCTCGCCCGCCGCCTGCGCGACCTGACCCCCGAGGAGCGCGACGTCCTGCGCCGGGCCGCCCCGCTCCTGGAGAGGCTGTCCAGCTAAGTGAGCCCCACCTTCCGCTCCCTGGCCCACCCCAACTACCGCCGCTACGCCGCCGGCAACCTGATCTCGAACACCGGGACCTGGATGCAGCGCGTGGCCCAGGACTGGCTGGTCCTGCTGCTGGCGACCAACGACGCCGCCGCGATCGGCATCACCACCGGGCTGCAGTTCCTGCCGTTCCTGCTGCTCTCGCCGTTCGCCGGCCTGGTCGCCGACCGGATGCCCAAGCGCCGGATGCTGCAGCTGACCAACATCGGCATGGCCGCACCCGCGATCGTCCTGGGCCTGCTGGCCGTCACCGGGACGGCCCAGCTCTGGCACGTCTACGTTCTGGCCTTCCTGCTCGGGGTGGCCTCGGCCTTCGACGCCCCGGCCCGGCAGTCGTTCGTGTCCGAGATCGTCGACGCCGACGACCTCTCCAACGCCGTGGGCCTCAACTCCGCCGGGTTCAACGCAGCCAGGCTGATCGGCCCCGCGGTCGCCGGCCTCTCGATCGCCGCGCTCGGCTCCGGCGTGCAGGCCACCGGGTGGGTGATCCTGCTGAACGGGCTGTCGTACGCCGCCCCGGTCTGGTGCCTGGCCGCGATGGACCCCCGGCTGCTGCACGTGGCCACCCCGGTGGGTCGCAGCCCCGGGCAGATCCGGGAGGCCGTCTCGTACGTCCGCGGCCGCCCCGACCTGCTGCTGATCATGGGCGTGGTGCTCTTCGCGGGCATGTTCGGGCTGAACTTCCAGATGACCTCCGCGCTGATGGCCACCGAGGTCTTCGACAAGGGGTCGACCGAGTTCGGGCTGCTCGGGACGTTCCTGGCCGTGGGGTCCCTCGGCGGGGCGCTGGTCGCGGCCGGCCGGGTCCGGGTGCGGCACCGGCTGGTCGTGGGGGCCGCGCTGACCTTCGGCGCCGTCGAGGTCGTCGCCGGCCTGGCCCCGGTCTACTGGGTCTACGCGGCGCTCTGCCCGGTCCTCGGCCTGACCGCGCTGACGATGATGACCAGCGCCAACACCTTCATGCAGATGAACACCGACGACGGCATGCGCGGGCGCGTGATGGCGCTCTACCTGATGATCTTCATCGGCTCGACCCCGATCGGAGCGCCCCTGATGGGCTGGGTCGGGGAGGTCCTCGGCGCCCGGTGGACCCTGATCGGCGGGGGAGCGGCCACCATGCTCGGGGTCGGGGCGACCAGCGCCGCCTACCTGCTGCACCACCGCCGTACGCTCGCGCGTGGCGGGCCGGACACCGACGACCGCGACGGCGACCGCGACGAGGCCCGGAGGGCCGCGGCCGCGTTTTGACCCTCCTGGGGCCGCCCGGTAGCCTCGGTTCTCGTGTCTGGGTCACCCAGACCGTCGAGCGCGCCCCCGAGGGTCCCGAACCGGGTCCCACCCGCAGATCTGACGAGTACGGCCCTCCAGGCCGCTCGCGGGCGGGGTGCGGTCCGCGGCACACACAGCAGCAGCGCAGTACCGCCGTGCCCGGCAGGTCGCCGGGTTCTGATGAGCAACAGGAAAGAGAACCACCAGGTGCCCACCATCAACCAGCTGGTCCGCAAGGGCCGTGCCGACAAGGTGTCGAAGAACAAGACGCCTGCGCTCAAGGGTTCGCCCCAGCGCCGCGGTGTCTGCACCCGCGTCTACACCACCACCCCGAAGAAGCCGAACTCCGCCCTGCGCAAGGTCGCCCGCGTGCGCCTGTCCAGCGGCGTCGAGGTCACCGCCTACATCCCCGGGGTCGGCCACAACCTCCAGGAGCACTCCATCGTGCTCGTCCGCGGCGGCCGGGTGAAGGACCTCCCCGGCGTCCGCTACAAGATCATCCGCGGCTCGCTGGACACCCAGGGCGTCAAGAACCGTAAGCAGGCCCGCAGCCGTTACGGCGCGAAGAAGGAGAAGAGCTGACATGCCGCGCAAGGGTCCCGCTCCGAAGCGCCCGATCGACATCGACCCGGTCTTCGGGTCCCAGCTGGTCAGCCAGCTCGTGTCGAAGGTGCTCATCGACGGCAAGAAGCAGGTTGCACAGCGCATCGTCTACACCGCGCTCGAGGGCTGCCGCGAGAAGAACGGCACCGACCCGGTGATCACGCTCAAGCGTGCGCTGGACAACGTGAAGCCGGCCATCGAGGTCAAGTCGCGCCGCGTCGGTGGCGCCACCTACCAGGTCCCGATCGAGGTCAAGGGCACGCGCGGCACCACGCTCGCGCTGCGCTGGCTCGTCGGCTACGCCGCGGACCGTCGTGAGAAGACGATGGCCGAGCGACTGATGAACGAGATCCTCGACGCCTCCAACGGCCTCGGTGCCGCGGTGAAGAAGCGCGAGGACACCCACAAGATGGCCGACTCCAACAAGGCCTTCGCCCACTACCGCTGGTGACCCCCGGGCGCCGGCCCCCGACGTACGACACGGGCCGGCCGGCCCCGACCACCCCCGTCCTCGACGCAAAGGAAGCGTGAGCCCTCGTGGCTGTCGACATCACCACAGACCTGAACGTGGTCCGCAACATCGGGATCATGGCGCACATCGACGCCGGCAAGACGACCACCACCGAGCGGATCCTCTTCTACACCGGTATCTCCTACAAGATCGGTGAGGTCCACGACGGCGCGGCCGTCATGGACTGGATGGAGCAGGAGCAGGAGCGTGGCATCACGATCACCTCCGCCGCCACCACGTGCTGGTGGAAGAAGCACCAGATCAACATCATCGACACCCCCGGCCACGTGGACTTCACCGCCGAGGTCGAGCGCTCGCTGCGCGTCCTCGACGGCGCGGTCGCGGTCTTCGACGGCGTCGCCGGCGTGGAGCCCCAGACCATGACGGTCTGGCGCCAGGCCAACAAGTACTCCGTGCCGCGGATGTGCTTCGTCAACAAGCTGGACCGCACGGGTGCGGACTTCTTCCGCTGCGTCGACATGATGGTCGACCGGCTGAACTCCACCCCGCTGGTCCTGCAGCTGCCGATCGGTGCCGAGTCCGACTTCCTCGGGGTCGTCGACCTCGTCGGGATGCGGGCGCTCACCTGGCGCGGCGAGACCACGATGGGTGAGGACTACACCGTCGAGGAGATCCCGGCCGAGCTGGCCGAGCAGGCCGCGGAGTACCGCGAGAAGCTGCTCGAGACCCTCTCGGACGCCGACGACGTGATCATGGAGAAGTTCCTCGACGAGGGCGAGTTCTCCGTCGAGGAGATCGAGGCCGCGATCCGTCGCGCCACGCTGGCCGACAAGGTCAACCCGGTCCTGTGCGGCACTGCCTTCAAGAACAAGGGCGTCCAGCCCCTGCTCGACGCGGTCGTGAAGTACCTCCCCTCGCCCCTCGACGTCGAGGGCATCGTGGGCCACTCGGTCAAGGACGAGGACGTCGAGATCGTCCGCAAGCCCTCGGACGACGAGCCGTTCTCCGGCCTGGCCTACAAGATCGCCTCCGACCCGCACCTCGGGAAGCTGATCTACATCCGCGTCTACTCCGGCAAGCTGGAGGCCGGTTCGACCGTGGTGAACTCGGTCAACGGCCGCAAGGAGCGGATCGGCAAGGTCTACCAGATGCACGCCAACAAGCGTGAGGAGATCGCGTCGGTCGGCGCCGGGCAGATCGTGGCCGTGATGGGTCTGAAGGACACCAAGACCGGTCACACCCTCTCGGACCCCCAGCACCAGGTCATCCTCGAGTCGATGACGTTCCCGGCCCCGGTGATCGAGGTCGCGATCGAGCCCAAGACCAAGAGCGACCAGGAGAAGCTGGGCACCGCGATCCAGCGCCTCTCCGACGAGGACCCCACGTTCACCGTCAAGGCGGACGAGGAGACCGGCCAGACCATCATCGCCGGCATGGGCGAGCTCCACCTGGAGATCCTGGTCGACCGGATGCGTCGCGAGTTCCGCGTCGAGGCCACCGTCGGCAAGCCGCAGGTGGCCTACCGCGAGACCATCCGCAAGGAGGTCGTCAAGCACTCCTACACCCACAAGAAGCAGACCGGTGGGTCGGGGCAGTTCGCGAAGGTCGTCATCAACCTCGGGCCGAACATCGACCCCGAGACCGGCACCGGCGCGGGCTACGAGTTCGTCAACAACGTCTCGGGTGGCCGCGTGCCCCGCGAGTACATCCCCTCGGTCGACCAGGGTGGGCAGGAGGCCATGGAGTTCGGCGTCCTCGCCGGCTACCCCATGGTCGACGTGAAGTTCAGCCTCGAGGACGGCGCCTACCACGACGTCGACTCCTCCGAGCTGGCCTTCAAGATCGCCGGGAACCAGGCCTTCAAGGAGGCCGCCCGCCAGGCGAAGCCGGTCCTGCTCGAGCCGATGTTCGCCGTCGAGGTCATCACCCCCGACGACTTCCTCGGCACCGTGATCGGTGACATCAACAGCCGTCGCGGCCAGATCCAGGCGCAGGAGGAGCGGCACGGCGACATGGTCGTCAACGCCCTCGTGCCGCTGTCGGAGATGTTCGGGTACGTTGGCGACCTGCGGTCGAAGACCTCGGGTCAGGCTTCCTACTCGATGGAGTTCGACTCGTACGCCGAGGTTCCCACGAACGTCGCCGACGAGATCATCAAGAAGGTGCGCGGCGAGTAGCGTCCGCGCTCCTCGGCACACGCACACACGTACGAGTCAGTCAACAGACACATCAGGAGGAGCCACAAGTGGCTAAGGCGAAGTTCGAGCGGAACAAGCCGCACATCAACATCGGCACCATCGGTCACATCGACCATGGCAAGACGACGTTGACCGCAGCGATCTCGAAGGTCCTGCACGACCAGGACCCGGTCGGCAACCCCAACACCGAGGCCTTCGACATGATCGACAAGGCCCCGGAGGAGCGTCAGCGCGGCATCACGATCTCGATCGCACACATCGAGTACCAGACCGCGGGTCGCCACTACGCCCACGTCGACTGCCCCGGTCACGCCGACTACATCAAGAACATGATCACCGGCGCGGCCCAGATGGACGGCGCGATCCTCGTGGTCGCCGCCACCGACGGCCCCATGCCCCAGACGCGTGAGCACGTGCTGCTCGCCCGCCAGGTCGGCGTGCCCGCCCTGGTGGTCGCGCTCAACAAGTGCGACATGGTCGACGACGAGGAGCTCATCGAGCTCGTCGAGATGGAGGTGCGCGAGCTCCTCTCCGAGTACGAGTTCGACGGCGACGACATCCCCGTCGTGCAGGTCGCTGCCTTCCCGGCGCTGAACGGTGACGAGAAGTGGGGCCAGTCGGTCCTCGACCTCATGCAGGCCGTCGACGACTACATCCCGACCCCGGCCCGCGAGACCGAGAAGCCCTTCCTCATGCCCGTCGAGGACGTCTTCACGATCACCGGTCGCGGCACGGTCATCACCGGTCGCATCGAGCGCGGCATCGTCAAGGTCAACGAGGAGGTCGAGATCATCGGCATCCGCGAGAAGTCGCAGAAGTCGACCGTGACCGGCGTCGAGATGTTCCGCAAGCTCCTCGACGAGGGCCAGGCCGGCGAGAACGTCGGGCTGCTCCTGCGCGGTACCAAGCGCGAGGACATCGAGCGCGGCATGGTCGTCATCAAGCCGGGCACGACCACCCCGCACACCAACTTCGACGCGAGCGTCTACATCCTGTCGAAGGAGGAGGGTGGCCGTCACACGCCGTTCTTCAACAACTACCGTCCCCAGTTCTACTTCCGGACCACGGACGTGACCGGTGTCGTGACGCTGCCCGAGGGCACCGAGATGGTGATGCCCGGTGACAACACCGAGATGACCGTCGAGCTGATCCAGCCGATCGCCATGGACGAGGGCCTGCGCTTCGCGATCCGTGAGGGTGGCCGCACCGTCGGTGCCGGCCGCGTCACCAAGATCACCAAGTGACGCACCCCGCGACCTAGTCGCACCTGCACCACCACGAGAGGCCTCGCCCGTCGGGCGGGGCCTCTCGTGCGTCCAGCAGCCCTGCACCGCCCCCCGTACCCCCCAGCCC
>NZ_LR733215.1:780513-812323 GCF_902506435.1 Nocardioides sp. AX2bis
CCGCCCAGCCCCGTGAGGAGCCCGATGACCGAGCGCGCCACGCCGCCACGTCCGCACCACAAGCTCACCGAGGACGGTCGGCGCAAGCGCGAGGTGCTCAGCTACTCGCGCCGCGGCAGCCGGTTCACCCCGCGCCAGCAGGCCGCGTGGGACCTCCACCACCAGAAGTGGGTGGTCACCGAGGAGACCGCGGCCGACGAGGACTTCACCTGGGAGCAGGCGTTCGGTCGCCGCGCCCCGATGGTCGTCGAGATCGGCTCCGGCGTCGGCGAGGCCACCGCGGCGCTGGCCGCGACCCGCCCCGACGTCGACGTGCTCGCGCTCGAGGTCTGGAACCCCGGCGTGGCCGACACGCTGTGGAAGCTCGCCGACGTGGGGGCCGACAACGTACGGCTCTGCACGCTCGACGCCGCCTGGACCCTCGCCCACCGGGTGGCCCCGCGCAGCGTCGAGGAGGTCTGGACGTTCTTCCCCGACCCGTGGCCCAAGACCCGCCACCACAAGCGTCGCCTGGTCCGCGCGGACTTCGCCGCGCTGGTCGCGGACCGGCTCGTGCCCGGCGGGACGTGGCGCCTGGCCACGGACTGGGCCGACTACGCCGACCAGATGCGTGCGGTGCTCGACGCCGAGCCCGGCCTGGTCGGTGGGGAGGTCGAGCGGTGGCAGGAGCGGCCGGTCACCCGGTTCGAGCGCAAGGGCCTCGACGTCGGGCGCACCATCACCGACCTGGCCTACACCGCCCGCTGACGGGTCAGCCGCTCGCGCAGGGCCCGCTCCCGGGCCAGGCGGGCCTGGTCGCGCTCGCGCCGGGTGGCGACGACCGCGGCCAGCACCGCCGCCGGCGGCGCACCGTTCGGCGGGGGAGGGGCGACGTACGGCGCGACCTGCACCCACAGCGCGTCCCCGACGCGGGTGCGGGAGGCCGGGTCCATCGTGGGGAGCCGGCCGAGGTACTGCCGGACCGCGAGCGCCAGCCCCGACGGCAGCCCGGAGACGTCGGCCGAGCGGGCCCACGCGGCCAGCGGCGGCGGCATCGCCGGCGGCGGGGGCAGGCTGAGGCGGAAGCGGTCGCGCACGACGTACGTGCCGGCCGCCAGGTCGCCGAGCCGCTTGCCGCGGCCGTTGACCAGGGCGGCGAAGAAGGCGGGCGCGCCGGTGAGGACGTAGATCTCCACGACCCCGATCAAGGACCGGGTGAACGCGTGCTGGAACGAGATCGGACCGGCGTCGTCGCGGACGGTACGCAGCCCCATCGCGAGCTTGCCCAGCGACCGGCCGCGGGTGAGGGTCTCCATCGTGGTCGGGAAGACGAGGAGGACGGTCACCAGGGTGCCGATGAACGCCACCGTCAGCAGGGCCTCGTCGGTCTGCAGCGCCGCGACGGTGAAGACGAACAGGGCCAGCAGCAGCAGCACCAGCGCGACCACCAGGTCGATGGCCCCGGAGGCGATGCGCGCCCCGAGGCCCGCCGGCGGGAGGTCCAGCGCGACGGCCTCGCCGGTGACGAGGTCGTCGCTGGTGACGGTGGCGAGCTCGTGCGCGCGGGAGGCGGCAGGGCGGCCGGCCGGAGGGCCTGCGGTCGTCGACATGGTGGACCTAGGCTAGCGGCGTGGACCTCGACGCGTACGTGCTCGAGCACGCCGGCCAGTGGCAGCGTCTCGAGCAGCTGACCAAGCGCGGCCGGCTGACCGGCGCGGAGGCCGACGAGCTGGTCGAGACCTACCAGCGCGTCGCCACCCACCTCTCCGTCGTGCGCACCCAGGCGCCCGACGCCCAGGTGGTCGCCTACCTGTCGTCGGTGCTCGCGCGGGCGCGGACCCGTGCCGCGGGCACCCGGGTCGGGACCTGGCGCGCCGTGCGGAGCTTCCTCACCGAGCGGTTCCCGGCCGCGCTCTACCGGCTGCGCTGGTGGTGGCTGGGCTGCCTGGCCGGCAACGTCGCGGTCACCGGGGTGATGATGCTGTGGCTGCTGGCCCACCCCGACGTCGAGCAGAGCCTGCTCAGCCCCGCCGAGATCGATCAGCTGGTGCAGGAGGACTTCGCGGGCTACTACAGCCAGTACGCCGCCGGCAGCTTCGCCACCCAGGTCTGGGTCAACAACGCCTGGGTGACCGCGCTGTGCCTGGCGCTCGGGGTGCTGGGCCTGCCGGTGATCTGGCTGCTGTTCCAGAACATGGCCAACCTGGCGGTGATCGGCGCGATCATGACGCGCAACGACGCGGGCCTGCAGTTCTGGGGCCTGCTGCTGCCGCACGGGCTGCTCGAGCTGACCGCCGTCTTCGTGGCCGCCGGCGTCGGGCTGCGGCTGTTCTGGTCCTGGGTGGCCCCGGGCGGCCTGAGCCGGAGCCGCTCGATGGCCCGCGAGGGGCGTACGGCCGCGACCGTGGCGCTCGGCCTGGTCGGCGTGCTGCTCGTCAGCGGGCTGATCGAGGGCTTCGTGACCCCGTCCGGCCTGCCCACCTGGGCCCGCCTGGCGATCGGCGTGCTCGCCGAGCTGGTCTTCCTGGCCTACGTCTTCGTGCTCGGCCGGGCCGCCGTCCGCCGCGGCCACACCGGCGACCTCGGCGCCGACCTGCTCGAGGACACGGTGGCCACGCGTGCCTGACACCGGTCCCCGCCGGGCGCCGACCGGCCCGGCCGTGGAGGTCCGCGACCTCGTCAAGCGCTACCCGAAGCGTCCGACCAACGCCGTCGACGGCGTCTCGTTCGCCGTCGAGCAGGGCGAGATCTTCGGCCTGCTCGGACCCAACGGCGCCGGCAAGACCACGACGATCGGGATCCTGACCACCCGGGTCGCGCTGACCTCGGGCTACGCCGGGGTGGGTGGCGTCGACGTGGCCGCGGACCCGGTCCGGGCGCGCACCGTGATCTCGGTCGTGCCGCAGCGGCCCAACCTCGACCGGTCGCTCAACGCCCGCCAGAACCTGCTCTTCCACGCGGCCTACCACGGGATGGGTCGCGCCGAGCGGGGTCGACGGGCCGACGAGCTGCTCGAGCGGATGGGCCTGGGTGACCGTGGCAAGGACAAGGTGGACGACTACTCCGGCGGCATGGCGCAGCGGCTGCTGATCGCCCGGGCCCTGATGCACCGCCCGCAGGTGCTGTTCCTCGACGAGCCCAGCACGGGCCTCGACCCGCAGGCGCGCCTGTTCGTGTGGGACCAGGTCCGCGAGCTGCGCGCCGCCGGCACGACCGTGGTGGTCACCACCCACGACATGGACGAGGCCGCGGAGATCAGCGACCGGGTCGGGATCATGGACCACGGCACCCTGCTCGCCCTGGACACCCCCGACGCCCTGACCCGCACGCTGCCCGGCGACTCGACGGTCGACCTCGTGCTCGGGGAGGTGGACGCCGCCCGCGAGCCCGCCCTGCGCGACGCGCTGGGCGGCCTGGGCGGCGTACGACGGGTGGAGGACGTCGGCGGTGACGCCGGCCGCCCGCCGGGGGAGCGTGACCTGCGGGTGCGGCTCTACCTCGACGTGCCCGGCGCGTCGGTGCTCGGCGCGGCCGCGGAGGCCGTCGAGCGGCACGGGGCCCGGCTGCTGTCGGTGGCCCTGGGCGAGCCGACCCTCGAGGACGTCTTCATCTCGCTCACCGGGAGGGACCTGCGATGACCGCGTCCACTGGACCCGAGGCCGCCGCGCTGGTGCCGGCGGCCCCGCGCACGCCGTCGGTCGGGAAGGCGTTCCTGGGCCTGCTGGGGCGCGACGTCTTCGTCACCGGCCGGGAGCTGGGCGGCTTCCTGGCCCAGGTGCTGCTGCAGCCGATCTTCCTGCTCTTCGTCTTCGGCAAGGTCCTCGGCGACCTCGGGTACGTCCAGGGCGGCTTCGAGCAGGTCCTGCTGCCCGGCGTGATCGCCTTCACCGGCTTCCTGACCGCGCTGCAGAACACCGCGCTGCCGCTGGTCATCGACTTCTCCTTCACCAAGGAGATCGAGGACCGGTTGCTCGCGCCGCTGCCGACCTCCCTGGTGGCGATCGAGAAGATCGTGTTCGCGACCCTGCGCGGGCTCATCGCCTCGGCGATGATGTTCCCGCTCGGGCTGCTGATCCTCGGCTCGGTGCCGATCACCTGGTCCGCCGTGCCGCTGGTCTCCGTCGGTCTGGTCCTGGGCTCGCTCGTCGGCGCCGCGCTCGGTCTCGTCCTGGGCACGCTGGTGACCGCGTCGAAGATCAACGTGGTCTTCGCGGTCGTGCTGACCCCGCTGCTGTTCACCGGCTCGACCCAGTTCCCGTGGAGCCAGCTGGACGGCCTGCGGTGGTTCCAGGTGGTCTGCGCGCTGAACCCCCTGACGTACGTCAGCGAGCTGGTCCGCGGGCAGATGGTGCCGCAGGTCGAGTCGATCCCGGCGTGGGTGTGCCTGCTGGCCTGCGTGGGCTTCCTAGTGCTGTTCACCGCGGTCGGCCTGCGGGGCTTCCGCCGCCGCGCGGTGGACTGAGGCGCCGCGACCGTCATCTCGGCTGTCCGCGAGCGTCATCTCGTCAGAGCAGGCCGCGGGCCTTCAGCGACAGGTAGTGGTCGGCCAGGGCCGGCGGGAGGTGCTCGGCGTCGGCGTCGACGACGTGGACCCCGAGGCGGGTCAGCAGCTCGGCGGTGCGGGCGCGGCGGCGCAGCTCCTGCTCGGCGGCCGCGGCGGAGTACACCTCGCCCGCGTCGTCGCGGCGGCGCGCCATCCGCTCGAGCTCGGGGTCGCGCACCGAGGCCACCACGACGCGGTGGTGCGCGGTGAGCACGGGCAGCACCGGCAGCAGTCCCTGCTCGACGGCGGCCGGCTCCAGCGGGGTCAGCAGGACCACCAGGGCGCGCTGGCGGCCCAGGGCCGACACGGCGCCGGCCAGCGAGCGCCAGTCGGCCTCGGCGATGACCGGCTCGAGGTCGGCGAGGACGTCCTGCATCCGCCCGACCACGTCCCGCGTCCCGGCGGCGCGCAGCCGGGCGCGGACCCGGCGGTCGCCGGCGACGAGGTCGACCCGGTCGCCGGCCCGGACGGCCAGCGCCCCGAGCAGCAGCGCGGCGTCCATCGCGGAGTCCAGCCGCGGCACGTCGTCCACCCGGCCGGCCGAGGTGCGCGAGGTGTCGAGCACGAGCACCACGCGCCGGTCCCGCTCGGGCTGCCACGTGCGGACCACGACGTCGCGGTTGCGGGCGCTGGCGCGCCAGTCGATGGAGCGCACGTCGTCGCCGCGGACGTACTCCCGCAACGAGTCGAACTCGGTGCCCTGCCCGCGCACGCGCACGGCGGCGCGGCCGTCGAGCTCGCGCAGCCGGGCCAGCCGCGACGGCAGGTGCTTGCGCGAGTCGAACGGCGGCAGCGAGCGGACCGTCCCGGGCACCGGGAGGGTGGCCTGGCGGGCGACGAGGCCGAGCGGGCCCCGGGAGCGGACCGTCGTGCCGAGCGCACGGAGGTCGCCGCGGCGGGTCGGCTGGAGCGTGGTGCGCAGCCGCAGCGCGGCGCCGGGCCGCAGGTCGACGCGGTGCCGGTCGTCGCCGGCGCCCGCGCTCGGCGGCCACGCGTCGCGCACCAGCAGCCGCAGCCGGCGGGTGCCGGGGTTGTGGGCCAGCACCTCGGTCGCGGTGGGGTGGCCCATCCGCACCGAGCCGACCTCGGCCCGGCTCAGCACCACCGCCGACGGCCGGGGGGCTGCGTACCAGTCGACGGTGCACACCACGACCACGACGAGCAGCCAGAGCCACAGCGTGGAGGCGGAGGGGCGCAGCACCAGCGGCAGCAGCCCCAGCAGCACCAGCAGCGGCACCCGTCCCGAGAGCGCCATGCTCAGCGGGGGACGGGCACGGAGGCGAGCGCGGAGCCGAGCACCGCGCCCACGTCGACGCCCTCGAGCTCGGCCTCGGGGCGCAGCGCGAGCCGGTGCACGAGGGTGGCGTGCGCCAGCGCCTTGACGTCGTCGGGCGTGACGTAGCCACGCCCGGTCAGCCAGGCCCAGGCCCGGGCGGCGCGGAGGAGCGCGGTGGCCCCGCGCGGGCTGACCCCCAGGCCGAGCGACGGCGACTGCCGGGTGGCCCGGGCGATGTCCACGACGTAGCCCGCGACCTCCGGCGAGACCTGCACCTGGGTCACCGCCCGCTGGCCGGCCAGGACGTCCTCGGCACCGGCCACCGGGCGTACGCCGGCCCCGGCGACGTCGCGCGGGTCGAACCCGGCCGCGTGGCGGCGCAGGATCTCGAGCTCGTCGTCGCGCCCGGGGATCGGCAGCACCACCTTGAGCAGGAACCGGTCGAGCTGGGCCTCCGGCAGCGGGTAGGTGCCCTCGTGCTCGACGGGGTTCTGGGTGGCGGCGACCAGGAACGGCCGGGGCAGCGGGCGCGAGACGCCGTCCACCGAGACCTGGCCCTCCTCCATCGCCTCCAGCAGCGCCGACTGGGTCTTGGGGGGCGTCCGGTTGATCTCGTCGGCGAGCAGCAGGTTGGTGAAGACGGGGCCCTCGTGGAAGCTGAGCGCGCCGACCCCGGAGTCGACGACCATCGACCCGGTGATGTCGCCGGGCATCAGGTCCGGCGTGAACTGCACGCGGCTGGTGCCGACGGAGAGGCTCGCGGCCAGCGAGCGGACCAGCAGCGTCTTGGCCGTGCCGGGCACGCCCTCCATGAGCACGTGCCCCCCGCACAGGAGTGCCACGAGCAGCCCGGACACGGCGGCGTCCTGCCCGACGACGGCCTTGGCGACCTCGGCCCGGACGGCGGCCAGCCGCTCGCGCGCCTCCGGGTGGGCCGGCGGCGGCGTCTCCCGGGGGGCCCGCTGGGGGTTCTCGGGGGTCTGCGGGGCCTCGGTGGCCGTCGGGTCGTGCTCGGGGCTGGTGCTCACGGGTGGCGTGCCTCTCGGTCGAGCCGGTCCAGGTCCTGGGCCAGCGTGATCAGGTCGTGGTCGGTGGTGGGCGTGGGGGCGTACGGGTCCAGCAGCGCCGCGACCCGACCGGGGTCCTGCCCCGTCGCGGTGGCGACGGCGCGGACCAGCGCGTCGACCCGGTCGGGGCCCCCGCCGGTGGCACCGAGGCCGAGCCGCTCGGCCAGGCGGGCCCGCGCGGCGGCCCGGAGCGCGGTCGCCGCGTGCGGGCGGTCGCCGGCGCTGCGGTAGAGCCGCCCGCGGCTGCGCGTGGTCTCGACCGCGCGGACGACGACCGGCAGCGCCTCGACCGACAGCGGGCCGAGGCGCCGCCCCCGCCAGAGCACGACCGCGAGCATCGCCACCAGCCCCAGCACGAGGCCCGGCAGCAGCCAGGGCGGCAGCAGGGAGCGCACGGAGACGGCGTCGCCGGAGGCGAGGTCGCCCAGGTCGGGGACGTACCAGACGAGCCGGTCGCCGCCGCCGAGCAGCCGCAGCGCGAGCGCGGCGTTGTCCGCGCGCAGCACCTGCTCGTTGGTCAGCGCCTGCGCGGCGCCGAGGACGACCTCGCCGTCGTCGCCGACCAGCAGGTGGCCGCCGCCGCCGTCGGGGAAGCAGCCCGGGCCCGGGAAGGACGTGGCCGTGTCCACCTCGAGCGACAGGTCGGCGAGGCGGTCGCCGGTCGTGCCGGCCACCCCGGCGGCGCTGCAGGAGGCCGCGACCGGACCACCGCCGGGGACGGTGAGACCCGGCGGGGTGCCCAGCGCGCCGCTGGCCGCCGGGCCCGGCTCGAGCAGCACCAGCAGGCCGGGACGGGCGTGCTCGCGCAGCCGCTCCACGGTGCTCCGCCCGAGGGCGTCGGTCGAGGACACGACCACGGTGGTGGTGGTCGTGACCTCGCTCGCCTCGAGCGCGGCCGCGTCGCGCACGACGTCGACCTCGACGCCCTGGTCGGCGAGCACCTCCACCAGGGCGGCGGTCCCCTCCCGGCCGGGGTTCTCGGGGTCGAGCGGGGTGGCGGTCTCGGGGTCGCCGCTCAGCGCGACCACGAGCGCGAGGAGCAGCACGACCGCGAGCAGCAGCACGGCCGTGCCGCGACGGCTGCTCCGCCGGGACGTGGTGGTGCCGGCGCTCATCGGCGGACCCCCCCGAGCTCGTCGTCGAGCGCGAGGACCTCGCGGACCTGCTCGGCGCTCGCCGGCAGGCCGCCGTAGAGCACGGCGTCGAAGAGCGCCGCGGCCTCGGTCAGCCGGCTCGTGGGAGCGCTCGTGGCCCGGTCCCGGGTGAGCTCGGCCGCGACCTCGCGCGCGGTGGCCCCTGGGTCGTCGCCCAGGGCCCCCTGCTCGACCTGGCGTCGGGCCAGCGCGCGGAAGGCCTCGACGAGCGCCTCGCCGGTCTGACCGTCGGCCAGCAGCTGCTCGGCCCGGGCCCGCAGCTGCGCCGCGCCGACCGGGCCGGCCACGAGCACGTCACCGGTCGCGGTGCGCACCCGGGCGGTACGTCGCGCGCGGGAGGCCAGCAGCGCGAGGGCGAGCACGAGCAGGACGAGCAGGACCATCGCGACCAGCGTGGACACCGCCGGAGCGCCCTCGGCGGCCTGCAGCCCGGCGTCGAGCTGGCGACTGATCCAGCCCAGCACGGTGCTGATCGGGTCCTCCCGGTAGCGGGGCTCGAGCAGCTCGCGGCGCAGCAGCGAGCGGCCCTCGTCCCCGGAGGGGTCCAGCGGGGGAGCGGAGCGCAGCACGCGCTAGGCCCCGGTGATCCCGGCCTCGGACATCAGGGTGACGTCGTGGGCCTCCTTGCGCATCCGCTGGTCGAGGTACTGCAGCGTGGTCACGACGGCGGTGAAGGGCGAGGTGAAGGCGGTGGACAGCACGGTGCCGACCGCCTGGCCGGCCACGCCGATCAGCAGGGCGTTCTCCGGGGTGGCGAAGGCCAGCACCTGCGTGCCGATCTCCACCGGCAGCGCGACCACGAAGCCGGCGATCCCGACCACGATCGAGGTGACCAGCGCGATCCCGAGGACCCGCCAGAACTGCTGCCGGCTGAGCCGCCAGCTGCGGGCCAGGGCGCTGCCGATGCCGAGGCGCTCGAGCACCAGCGCGGGCGTGGCCAGCAGCACCACGCGGACGTAGAGGAAGACCGAGACGACGACCAAGAGCAGACCGGACAGGACGCCGTAGCCGACGACCAGCGCCGTCCCGGTGCCCGCGACGACGAGCCCCGCGATGCTGGCGACCCACAGGCCGTAAGCCAGGCCGTAGGCCAGCGCGACCAGCAGGACCAGCCCGACCAGGCGCCAGCGGCGCCCCCGCGTCATCGACCAGGCCTCACCCAGGCCGATCCGGCGCCCGATGGCCGCCTGGTGGGTGACGTGCGCGATCAGCCCGGTCACCAGCAGCAGACCGACCTGCAGCAGCAGGAACCCCACCGCCTGCGAGGCCACGGACGCGCGGAACCCGACCGACGACCCGGCGTCGGCCTGACCGGTGAGGGGATCGACGGTGGTCCCGAACGAGGCCGTCAGCAGGGAGGTCACCACGAGCGGCACCGCCATCGCGACGACGGCCACGAGCAGCGCGCCGCCCACGGTCGCGCGCGGGTTGAACCGGATGATCCGGAACGCGCCGTCGAACATGTCGCCCAGGCCGAGCGGGCGCAGCGGCACGGCGCCGGGCTTGTGGGCCGCACCCAGCATCCCCGGACCGGGCTGCCACCCGGGGCCCGGCGGCTGCTGGGGGTGGGGCTGCTGCGGGTACGGCGGTCCCGCCGGGGGCTGCCAGCCCGGGGGAGGCTGCTGCCCGTACGGCTGCCAGCCCGGGGGAGGCTGCTGCCCGTACGGCTCCTGGCCGGGAGGCGGGACGGACCCGTGGTCGGACATGGCACCCCTTCTCCCAGCCGCGCGCCCGGGACCGGTCCCGGGGCCGACGACGCGGCTGGTCCGGTCGGTGCCAGGATCCTCTCAGGTCCGTGCGCGCCAGGGGCGGAGCCGGTGGGATCGGGTGGGATCGGCCCCGCCCGGCCCCGGTCAGCGGCACCTGGGCGGCCCGATTTGTGGCCCTCGGGGGGATCTGTCAAGATAGTTCGGTTGCCACGGCAGGTTTCGCCGCGGCGCCGCACATCTTGACTCCTGAATCGCGTCTCCCGACATCGTCGCCCTTACGGGCCGGTGTCACGTGGTCGGTGTCTGGCTCGTGCTGGCGTCGCCGGGGGACCCGACCAGGCCGACATGAACCCCGTCGGCCACCACAGGCAGATGACCCCGGACCTCGGTCCTGTTTGCTCGAAGAATGAGCGACACGCCCGACCGCGGGGGTCGGACGCAGGTGGGAAGGCGACCGGGTGGGACCGACTCAAGCCGGAGGACGTCCCGAACCAAGCAGGGCACGAGCGAGTGAAAAGGACGAGAGAGACCTATGGCGGGACAGAAGATCCGCATCAGGCTCAAGGCCTATGACCACGAGGTGATCGACACCTCGGCGCGCAAGATCGTGGACACGGTGACCCGTACGGGCGCCCAGGTCGCCGGCCCCGTGCCGCTGCCGACCGAGAAGAACGTGTACTGCGTCATCCGCTCGCCCCACAAGTACAAGGACTCGCGCGAGCACTTCGAGATGCGCACCCACAAGCGGCTGATCGACATCATCGACCCCACGCCGAAGACGGTCGACTCGCTCATGCGACTCGACCTCCCGGCGGGCGTCGACATCGAGATCAAGCTCTGAGTTCGAGGACAGCGACATGACTATCGAGCGCAACGTCAAGGGACTGCTGGGCACCAAGCTCGGCATGACCCAGCTCTGGGACGAGAACAACAAGATCGTGCCGGTGACCGTGGTCGCCGCCGCGACCAACGTCGTCACCCAGGTCCGGGCACCCGAGAACGACGGCTACAACGCCATCCAGGTCGGCTTCGGCGAGATCGAGGGCCGCAAGGTCAACAAGCCGCAGGCCGGACACTTCACCAAGGCCGGCACCACCCCGCGCCGCCACGTGGTGGAGATCCGCACCGCGGACGCCTCCACCTACACCGTGGGCCAGGAGCTGGCCGTCGACACCTTCGCCGTGGGCGAGGCCATCGACGTGACCGGCACCAGCAAGGGCAAGGGGTACGCCGGTGTGATGAAGCGTCACGGCTTCCACGGCGTCGGTGCCTCGCACGGTGCCCACCGCAACCACCGCAAGCCCGGCTCGATCGGCGCCTGCGCCACCCCGGGCCGCGTCTTCAAGGGCACGCGGATGGCCGGTCGGATGGGTAGCGACACCGTCACCACCCAGAACCTGACCGTCCACGCGGTCGACGCCGAGAAGGGCCTGATCCTCCTCAAGGGCGCCGTCCCCGGCCCCCGCGGCGGACTCCTCGTCCTCCGCTCGGCCGCCAAGCTCACCCAGGAGGCCTGACCATGGCTGTCAAGACCGTCAAGGTCGACCTGCCGGCGGAGATCTTCGACGCGAAGGTCAACGTCCCGCTGATCCACCAGGTCGTCGTCGCCCAGCAGGCCGCGGCCCGCCAGGGCACGCACGCCACCAAGACCCGCGCCGAGGTGCGGGGCGGTGGCGTCAAGCCCTACCGCCAGAAGGGCACCGGCCGCGCCCGTCAGGGCTCGATCCGCGCGCCCCAGTTCGTCGGCGGTGGCACGGTGCACGGCCCGCAGCCGCGCTCCTACGACCAGCGCACCCCCAAGAAGATGAAGGCCGCCGCCCTGCGCGGTGCCCTCTCCGACCGGGCCCGCGACGGCCGCATCCACGTGGTCGAGTCCCTGGTGGGTGGCGACAAGGTCTCCACGAAGCTGGCCTCGGCCGCGCTGCGCGAGATCAGCGAGCGTCGCCGCTTCCTGGTCGTGCTCGAGCGCACCGACCGCCTCACCTGGCTCTCGCTGCGCAACGCGCCCGAGGCGCACCTGCTGTTCTCCGACCAGGTCAACACCTACGACGTGCTGGCCAGCGACGAGATCGTCTTCACCCAGGGCGCCTACGACGCCTTCGTCGCCGGCGCGAGCCGGACCGGCGCCACGACCGAGGAGGCCTCGAAGTGAGCACCCTGCACAAGGACCACCGCGACGTGCTGCTCGCCCCCGTGGTCTCCGAGAAGAGCTACGGGCTCCTGGACGCGAACAAGTACACCTTCCTGGTGCGCCCGGACGCGAACAAGACCGAGATCAAGATCGCCGTCGAGAAGATCTTCGACGTCAAGGTCACCTCGGTGAACACGCTCAACCGCGCCGGCAAGACGCGTCGCACCCGCTACGGCATGGGGAAGCGCAAGGACACCAAGCGCGCGATCGTCAGCCTCGCCGAGGGCCACCGCATCGACATCTTCGGGGGTCCGGTCTCCTGACCGGGCAGCTGGATACGAGGACTTAAGACATGGCTATCCGTAAGTACAAGCCGACCACCCCGGGCCGTCGTGGCTCGTCGGTCGCCGACTTCGTCGAGATCACCCGGACCACGCCGGAGAAGTCGCTGACGCGGCCGCTGCCCAAGAAGGGCGGTCGCAACAACCAGGGCCGGATCACCACCCGGCACCAGGGCGGCGGGCACAAGCGTGCCTACCGCATCATCGACTTCCGTCGCTACGACAAGGACGGCGTGCCGGCCAAGGTCGCGCACATCGAGTACGACCCCAACCGCACCGCGCGCATCGCGCTGCTGCACTACGCCGACGGCGAGAAGCGCTACATCGTGGCGCCGCGCGACCTCGGCCAGGGCATCGTGGTGGAGTCCGGCCCGAACGCCGACATCAAGCCCGGCAACAACCTGCCGCTGCGCAACATCCCGGTCGGCACCACGATCCACTGCGTGGAGCTGCGACCGGGGGGCGGCGCGAAGATCGCCCGCTCCGCCGGCATCAGCGCCCAGCTGGTGGCCCGTGAGGGCTCCCGCGCCACGCTGCGGATGCCCTCCGGCGAGATGCGCTTCGTCGACGTGCGCTGCCGCGCCACCGTCGGTGAGGTCGGCAACGCCGAGCAGTCGAACATCAACTGGGGCAAGGCCGGGCGCATGCGCTGGAAGGGCAAGCGCCCCACCGTCCGTGGTGTCGTCATGAACCCCGTCGACCACCCGCACGGCGGTGGCGAGGGCAAGACCTCCGGTGGTCGCCACCCGGTCTCGCCCTGGGGCAAGCCCGAGGGTCGTACGCGCAAGCGCAAGAGCAGCGACGCCCAGATCATCCGCCGCCGCAAGACCGGCAAGAAGCGCTGAGTAGGGAAGTAACGAGATGCCTCGCAGCCTGAAGAAGGGCCCCTTCGTCGACGACCACCTTCAGAAGAAGGTGGACGCCGAGAACGACAAGGGCAGCCACAACGTGATCAAGACCTGGTCACGCCGCTCGATGATCGTGCCGACCATGATCGGGCACACGATCGCCGTGCACGACGGGCGCAAGCACGTCCCCGTCTTCGTGACCGACTCCATGGTCGGCCACAAGCTGGGCGAGTTCGCCCCGACCCGCACCTACCGCGGGCACGCCAAGGACGACCGGAAGGGCCGCCGCCGCTGACGCGGCGCGACCCCGACGAGACTGGAGACAACGAGCCATGAGCGTTACCGAGCGCAGGCGCACGAGCGCCCGTCGCGAGTCGCTGCTCGGCGACCAGCCGGGCGCCTTCGCGACCGCACGTTTCAACGGCATCGCCCCGATGAAGGCACGCCGGGTCGTCGACCTGGTCCGCGGCCTTCCCGTGGACGAGGCCCGCGCCATCCTGCGGTTCGCCCCGCAGTCGGCGTCCGAGACGGTCTACAAGGTGCTGGAGAGCGCGATCGCCAACGCCGAGACCACCGAGGGCCTGCCCGCCGACGACCTGGTCGTCTCGGTGTGCCGGGTCGACGAGGGTCCGACGATGAAGCGCTGGCGCCCCCGGGCCCAGGGCCGGGCGACGCGGATCAACAAGCGCACCAGCCACATCACCCTCGCGGTGCAGCCGGCCTCCGTGGTCGCTGCCAGCCGCGGCGCCAAGAAGGGACGGACGGCCTGATGGGCCAGAAAATCAACCCGAACGGCTTCCGCCTCGGCATCTCCACCGACCACAAGTCGCGGTGGTACGCCGACAAGCTGTACAAGGCCTACGTCGGCGAGGACGTCGCGATCCGCAAGCTGCTCTCCAAGGGCATGGACCGCGCCGGCATCGCCAAGGTCGAGATCGAGCGGACCCGTGACCGGGTGCGCGTCGACATCCACACCGCCCGCCCCGGCATCGTCATCGGTCGCCGCGGCGCCGAGGCCGACCGCATCCGCGGCGAGCTCGAGAAGCTCACCGGCAAGCAGGTGCAGCTGAACATCCTCGAGGTCAAGAACCCCGAGGTCGAGGCCCAGCTCGTCGCGCAGGGCGTCGCCGAGCAGCTCGCCGGTCGCGTGCAGTTCCGTCGTGCGATGCGCAAGGCGATGCAGACCGCGATGCGCTCGGGTGCCCAGGGCATCCGCGTGCAGTGCTCGGGCCGCCTCAACGGCGCCGAGATGTCGCGCACCGAGTTCTACCGCGAGGGCCGCGTCCCGCTGCACACGCTGCGGGCCGACATCGACTACGGCTTCTACGAGGCCCGGACGACCTTCGGTCGCATCGGTGTGAAGGTCTGGATCTACAAGGGCGAGGTCGCCGGCTCCCGTGCCGAGCGCCAGGCGCAGGCCGCCGCCCGCGCCGGTGTCCCCGGTCGCGGCGGAGCCCGCGGCGGTGCCGCCGGTCGTGGTGGCGAGCGCCCCACCCGCAGCACGCGCGCCGACCGTCCGGCCCGTTCGGACCGTACCGACGCCCCCGCCACCGAGCCGGCTCCCGCCACCGCGGGCGCCCCGGCCGCCGAGACCCCTGCAACGGAGGCCTGAGCCATGTTGATGCCTCGTCGTGTCAAGCACCGCAAGCAGCACCACCCGAAGCGGACCGGTGCGGCCAAGGGCGGGACCAAGCTCGCGTTCGGTGACTTCGGCATCCAGGCCATCGAGGGTCACTACGTGACCAACCGCCAGATCGAGTCGGCGCGTATCTCGATGACCCGCCACATCAAGCGCGGCGGCAAGGTGTGGATCAACATCTACCCCGACCGCCCGCTGACCAAGAAGCCCGCCGAGACCCGCATGGGTTCCGGAAAGGGCTCGCCGGAGTGGTGGATCGCCAACGTCAAGCCGGGCCGGGTCATGTTCGAGCTGTCCGGCGTCCCCGAGGACGTCGCCCGCGAGGCCATGCGCCGTGCCATGCACAAGCTTCCCATGAAGTGCCGTTTCATCACGCGAGAGGCTGGTGAGTTCTGATGGCTCAGCAGACCCAGGCCCACGAGCTCGACGAGCTCAACGCCGTCGACCTCGAGGCCAAGCTGCGCGAGGCCAAGGAGGAGCTGTTCAACCTCCGCTTCCAGGCGGCCACCGGCCAGCTGGAGAGCCACGGCCGGCTGCGCACCGTCAAGAAGGACATCGCCCGTATCTACACCGTGGTGCGTGAGCGCGAGCTCGGCATCCGGACCGCCCCGGGCACGGACGAGGAAGAGGCCAGCGCATGAGCGACCAGACCACCGAGCAGGCCACGGCCCAGCGCAGCACCCGCAAGGTGCGCGTCGGTCTCGTCGTGTCCGACAAGATGGACAAGACCGTCGTCGTCGCCGTCGAGGACCGCGTCAAGCACGCGCTCTACGGCAAGGTGCTTCGGCAGACCTCGCGCCTGAAGGCGCACGACGAGACCAACGAGTGCCAGGTCGGTGACCGGGTCCAGATCATGGAGACCCGCCCGCTGTCGGCCACCAAGCGTTGGCGCGTCGTGTCCGTCGTCGAGCGCGCCAAGTAAGCATCCATCCGTTCGGCCAGGCTCGTAGTCCCGTGAGGGTGCCGAGAACCGGTCCGACAACCAGGAGAAATTGATGATCCAGCAGGAGTCGCGGCTCAAGGTCGCCGACAACACGGGTGCCAAGGAGATCCTCTGCATCCGCGTGCTCGGCGGCTCCGGGCGCCGCTACGCCGGTATCGGCGACACCATCGTCGCCACGGTCAAGGACGCCATCCCCGGTGGCAACGTGAAGAAGGGCGACGTCGTCAAGGCCGTCATCGTGCGCACCGTCAAGGAGCGCCGCCGGCCCGACGGGTCCTACATCCGATTCGACGAGAACGCCGCGGTGATCTTGAAGGCTGACGGCGAGCCGCGAGGCACCCGCATCTTCGGTCCCGTCGGCCGCGAGCTGCGCGAGAAGCGCTTCATGCGCATCGTCTCCCTCGCGCCGGAGGTGCTCTGAGCATGACGAAGAAGTTGAAGATCAAGAAGGGCGACACCGTCAAGGTGATCGCGGGCAAGGACAAGGGCGCCGAGGGCAAGGTCATCTCCGTCCTGCGTGAGCAGGACCGGGTGATCGTCGAGGGCGTCAACCGCATCAAGAAGCACACCAAGGTCGTCAACGCCGGCGGTCGCGCCGGCACCACCGGCGGGATCATCACCGCCGAGGCGCCCATCCACGTCTCGAACGTGATGCTCGTCGAGGGTGACGGCGTCACCCGCGTCGGCTACCGCCGCGACGAGGTCACCAAGCGCCGTCCCGACGGCTCCACCTACACCGGCCACCGCAGCGTGCGCATCTCGCGCAAGACGGGGGAGGAGATCTGATGTCCACGACCGAGACCGAGTCCGCACCGGAGATCTCCGCCAAGGTCCCGCCGCGGCTGCGTACCCGCTACCGCGAGGAGATCCTCCCCGCGCTGCAGACCGAGTTCGACATCAAGAACGTCATGCAGGTGCCCGGCCTGACCAAGATCGTGGTCAACATGGGTGTCGGCGAGGCCGCTCGCGACTCGAAGCTGATCGAGGGCGCCGTGCGCGACCTCACCGCGATCACCGGACAGAAGCCGTCGGTGACCAAGGCCCGCAAGTCCATCGCGCAGTTCAAGCTGCGCGAGGGGATGCCGATCGGCACCCACGTGACGCTGCGCGGCGACCGGATGTGGGAGTTCCTCGACCGGCTGCTCTCGCTGGCGCTGCCCCGCATCCGTGACTTCCGCGGTCTCTCGCCGCGCCAGTTCGACGGCCGCGGGAACTACACCTTCGGGCTGACCGAGCAGGTCATGTTCCACGAGATCGACCAGGACAAGATCGACCGGTCCCGGGGCATGGACATCACCGTGGTGACCACCGCGACCACCGACGACCAGGGTCGCTCGCTGCTCAAGCAGCTCGGCTTCCCCTTCGCCGAGCGCTGAGCAAGGAGTACTGACATGGCAAAGACAGCACTGAGGGTCAAGGCGGCCCGCAAGCCCAAGTTCGCGGTCCGTGGCTACACCCGTTGCCAGCGCTGCGGCCGCCCGAAGGCCGTCTACCGCAAGTTCGGCCTGTGCCGGATCTGCCTGCGCGAGATGGCCCACCGAGGCGAGCTCCCCGGCGTCACCAAGTCCTCCTGGTGACCGGACACACCCAGACCTACCACCGCTGAAGGTCGGGACGGAGTCCTCTCCGCCCCGAAACCACACCGAGAAAGGGCCTCCCCGGCCATGACGATGACTGACCCGATCGCAGACATGCTCACGCGTCTGCGCAACGCCAACCAGGCTTTCCACGACGAGGTCGTGATGCCGTACAGCAAGCTCAAGCAGGGGGTCGCCGAGATCCTGCTGCAGGAGGGCTACATCGCCTCCTTCGACGTCGCGGACCCGGCCGAGGGCGAGGTCGGCAAGACGCTGACCGTCACCCTCAAGTACGGCCGCAACCGCGAGCGCGCGCTGTCCAACCTCCGCCGGATCAGCAAGCCGGGTCTGCGGGTGTACGCCAAGTCCACCGGCCTGCCCAAGGTGCTCGGCGGCCTGGGGGTGGCGATCATCTCCACCAGCCAGGGTCTGCTCACCGACCGCCAGGCGAACAAGAAGGGCGTGGGCGGAGAAGTCCTCGCCTACGTCTGGTAACCCGGACCTACGAGACGAAGGAGAACACACAGCTATGTCGCGCATCGGCAAGCTCCCCGTCACGGTCCCGTCCGGCGTGGATGTCAAGATCGACGACCGTCTGGTGACGATCAAGGGCCCCAAGGGCACCTTGTCGCACCGGGTGGCCGCCCCGATCACCGTCGAGCAGGGTGAGGGCGTCCTGGACGTCAAGCGCCCCGACGACGAGCGTGAGTCCAGGTCGCTCCACGGCCTGACCCGCACCCTGGTCAACAACATGGTCGTCGGTGTCACCGACGGCTACGAGAAGAAGCTCGAGATCGTGGGCGTGGGCTACCGCGTCCTGCCCAAGGGTCCGACCCAGCTGGAGTTCCAGCTCGGGTACTCCCACTCGATCGTCTTCGACGCCCCCGAGGGCATCACCTTCACCGTCGACGGCCCGACCCGCCTCGGGGTCTCCGGCATCGACAAGCAGCTCGTCGGCGAGACCGCCGCGAAGATCCGCAAGCTGCGCAAGCCCGAGCCTTACAAGGGCAAGGGCGTCCGTTACGCCGGCGAGCAGATCCGCCGCAAGGTCGGAAAGGCTGGTAAGTGACATGGCCATCTCGCTGAAGCAGAGCAAGCACGGCGCGGCGCGGACCAAGTCCCGCCTGCGTCGCCAGGTGCGCGGTCGCAAGAAGATCTCCGGCACGCCGGAGCGCCCGCGCCTGGTCGTGACGCGCTCCTCCAAGCACATCACCGTCCAGGTCGTCGACGACCTCGTGGGCAAGACGCTGGTCTCGGCCTCCACCATGGAGACCGACCTGCGCGGCTTCGAGGGCGACAAGACCGCCAAGGCCAAGCGCGTCGGCGAGCTCGTCGCCGAGCGGGCGAAGACCGAGGGCGTCGAGACGGTCGTCTTCGACCGCGCCGGCAACAAGTACCACGGTCGTGTCGCGGCGCTGGCCGACGGCGCACGCGAGGGTGGGCTGTCGTTCTGATGGCCACCAACCAGGCAACCTGCACGTACGTAGGCAAGGAAGAGGAAATCTCATGAGCGGACCCCAGCGCGGACAGCGCGCCGGCGGTGATCGCGGCGGCCGAGGTCGCGACGGCGGTCGTGGCCAGGGCGCGGAGAAGAGCCAGTACATCGAGCGCGTCGTGGCGATCAACCGCGTCGCCAAGGTCGTCAAGGGTGGTCGGCGCTTCAGCTTCACCGCCCTGGTGATCGTCGGTGACGGCGACGGCATGGTCGGCGTCGGCTACGGCAAGGCCAAGGAGGTGCCCGCCGCGATCGCGAAGGGTGTCGAGGAGGCCAAGAAGAGCTTCTTCCGCGTCCCCCGCATCCAGGGCACCATCCCGCACCCCGTCCAGGGCGAGAAGGCCGCGGGCGTGGTCCTGCTGCGCCCCGCCGCTCCCGGTACCGGTGTGATCGCCGGTGGCCCGGTGCGTGCGGTGCTCGAGTGCGCCGGCATCCACGACGTGCTCAGCAAGTCGCTCGGGTCGTCGAACCAGATCAACATCGTGCACGCGACCGTCACGGCGCTGCGCATGCTGGAGATGCCCGAGACGGTCGCGGCCCGCCGCGGCATGCGCGTCGAGGACGTCGCCCCGGCGGCGCTGTTGCGCGCCGAGCACGAGGTGCCTGCGGGCGTCTCCGAGGAGGTGTCCTCCTGATGGGGCAGCTCCGCGTGCGTCAGGACCGTTCGTCCATCGGCTGCCAGGCCAACCAGCGCAACACGTTGCGCTCGCTGGGTCTGAAGCGGATCGGTGACGTGGTCGTCAAGGAGGACCGTCCGGAGTTCCGGGGCATGGTGAGGACCGTGCGCCACCTCGTGACGGTCGAGGAGATCGAGGGAGGCGAGTGAGATGACGCTGAAGCTTCACCACCTGCGCCCCGCGCCCGGCGCGAAGAAGGCCAAGACCCGCGTCGGTCGAGGCGAGGCATCCAAGGGCAAGACCGCGGGACGAGGCACCAAGGGCACCAAGGCCCGCGGCCAGGTCCCGGTCGCGTTCGAGGGTGGGCAGATGCCCATCCACATGCGCCTGCCCAAGCTGAAGGGGTTCAAGAACCCCTTCAAGGTCGAGTTCCAGGTCGTGAACCTGGACCGCATCGGGCTGCTGTTCCCCGAGGGGGGCGACGTCACCGTCGACCAGCTCGTGGCACGTGGCGCGGTCCGCAAGGGCCAGCCGGTCAAGGTCCTCGGCGAGGGCTCGATCACCACCAAGGTCGCCGTCTCCGCCCACGCCTTCTCGGCGTCGGCGAAGGAGAAGATCGAGGCTGCCGGCGGCTCGACCACCACGGTCTGAGCCACCGCACCGCACGTCACGCGACGGGCCCGTCCAGCAGACCTGGGCGGGCCCGTCGTCGTTCACCGGCTCACGCGGCCGGCCGACCCTGGGCTGTTAGGCTCACCGCGGGTCGCCGCCGGTGGTGCCGACCCCCTGTCTGCCTGGTAGAGAAGAGGACTTCGTGCTCAGCGCGTTCGTGAACGCCTTCAAGACACCGGACCTGCGGCGCAAGCTGCTGTTCGTCCTCATGATCGTCGTCGTCTTCCGTGCCGGTTCCCAGATCCCGGCTCCCGGGGTGGACGTGGCCAACGTCCAGGCCTGCCTCGGTGACCCGACGAACAGCCAGGGCGTCTACAACCTGATCAACCTGTTCTCCGGTGGAGCGCTGCTCCAGCTCACGATCTTCGCGCTCGGGATCATGCCGTACATCACCGCGAGCATCATCCTGCAGCTGCTGGTCGTGGTGATCCCGCGTCTGGAGGCCCTCAAGAAGGAGGGCCAGGCCGGGCAGACCAAGATCACCCAGTACACCCGCTACCTCACGCTCGGCCTCGCGCTGCTCCAGGCGACCGGCATCGTGGCGCTGGCCCGCTCGGGCAACCTGATCAACTGCGACCGCCCGCTGCTGCACGACGACGGCACCCAGACCTTCCTGGTCATGGTGATCACGATGACCGCGGGCACCGCGGTGATCATGTGGTTCGGCGAGCTGATCACCGACCGCGGCGTCGGCAACGGCATGTCGATCCTGATCTTCTGCCAGGTCGTCGCGACCTTCCCGTCCGCGCTGTGGCAGGTCCGCATCAGCCAGGGCTGGTGGGTCTTCGCGCTCGTCATCGCCGTCGGCCTGCTGGTCGTCGCGGCGGTCATCTTCGTCGAGCAGGCACAGCGCCGGATCCCCGTGCAGTACGCACGCCGGATGGTCGGGCGCAAGATGTTCGGCGGGTCCTCGACCTACATCCCGCTCAAGGTGAACCAGGCCGGCATCATCCCGGTCATCTTCGCCAGCTCGCTGCTCTACCTGCCGGCCATGGCCGTGCAGTTCAACCAGACCAGCGACGCCGCGTGGGTGGGCATCCTGTCGCGCTACTTCGAGACCGGCGCGCACCCGATCTACATGATCACCTTCTTCGCGCTCATCGTCTTCTTCACCTACTTCTACGTGTCGATCACCTTCAACCCCACCGAGGTGGCCGACAACATGAAGAAGTACGGCGGCTTCATCCCCGGGATCCGGGCAGGAAAGCCGACCGAGGACTACCTGTCCTACGTCCTGTCCCGCATCACGCTGCCGGGCGCGCTCTACCTCGGCTTCATCGCCCTGATCCCGCTGATCGCGCTGGTGCTCATCGGGGCCAACCAGAACTTCCCGTTCGGCGGCACCTCGATCCTGATCATGGTCGGCGTCGCCCTGGACACGGTGAAGCAGATCGAGAGCCAGCTGCAGCAGCGCAACTACGAAGGATTCCTGCGTTCATGAGGCTAGTTCTGATGGGTCCCCCGGGAGCGGGGAAGGGCACCCAGGCCGCGCGCCTGGCCGACCGGCTGGGCGTGCCCGCCGTGTCCACCGGTGACATCTTCCGTCGCAACGTGTCGGAGGGCACCGAGCTGGGCCGGGAGGCCCAGCGCTACATGGACGCCGGCGACTACGTCCCCGACGAGGTCACCAACTCGATGGTGCGGGCCCGCCTGGCCGAGGACGACGCCGCGACCGGCTTCCTGCTCGACGGCTACCCGCGCACCGTGTCGCAGGTGGACGAGCTGGACGGGATGCTCACCGACCTCGGCCACGAGCTCGACGCGGTCGTCGTGCTCGCGGTCGACACCGAGGAGCTCGTCGCCCGCCTGGTCAAGCGCGCCGAGACCGAGGGTCGCAGCGACGACACCGAGGACGTCGTACGCCGTCGCCAGGACGTCTACGGCGAGCAGACCGCGCCGCTGATCGACGTCTACCGCGACCGCGGGCTGCTCGTCGAGGTCGACGGCATGGGCGACGTCGACGTGGTCACCAAGCGTCTCGGCGACGCGCTCGACGACCAGCAGGGCTGACCGACGTGGGCCTCTTCGGTCGGGGCCTGGAGATCAAGACCCCGGCCCAGGTCGACGTGATGCGTCGCGCCGGCCTGGTCGTGGGGGAGACCCTGGCGCTGCTGCGTGAGCAGGTCCGCCCCGCGATGACCACCGGTGAGCTGGACGCGATCGCCGAGGACGCGATCCGCTCACGCGGCGCGACGCCGTCGTTCCTGGGCTACCAGGGGTTCCCGGCGTCGATCTGCGTCTCGGTCAACGACGAGGTCGTGCACGGCATCCCCGGCTCGCGGGTGCTCGCCGAGGGCGACCTGGTCTCGATCGACTGCGGCGCGATCGTCGACGGCTGGCACGGCGACGCCGCCACCAGCGTCGCCCTGGGGTCGGTGCCCGACGACGTGACCGCCCTGATGGACGTCACCGAGCAGGCCATGTGGCGTGGCATCGCCGCCGCCACGACGCAGGGCAGGCTCTCGGACATCTCGCACGCCGTGGAGTCCCACGTGCGCGCGCAGGGGTCGTACGGGATCGTCCCCGACTACACCGGGCACGGCATCGGCACGGCCATGCACCTGCCCCCGGACGTGCCCAACCTGGGCCGTCCCGGGCGCGGTCCCCGCCTGGTGGAGGGGCTCGCGCTGGCCGTGGAGCCGATGGTCACCCTCGGCACCGATGCCACCGACGTGCTCGACGACGACTGGACCGTCGTCACCACCGACGGCTCCTGGGCGGCGCACTACGAGCACACCTTCGTGCTGACCGACCGCGGCGCCTGGGTGCTGACCGCGCTCGACGGGGGAGAGGCCGCGCTGTCCGCGCTCGGCGTCGCCTTCGGCGGGCGTTAGCCTTGCCCGGGCTCGTCAGCGGACGAAGCCCTACCCGCGCCGCTGGCGCCGTCTCGGAGGAGCAGTAGTGGACATCCATCCCTGGGTCTGGGTGGTGACGGTCGTGGTCACCTCGGCCGTCCTGCTCTTCGACGTGGTCGTGGTCGGGCGCCGCCCGCACGAGCCCAGCATGCGCGAGTGCGCGCGGGCCCTGGCACTCTTCGTCGGCGCCGCGATCGCCTTCGGCATCGCGATCACGACGATCAGCGGGGTCGACTACGGCGCCCAGTTCTTCGCCGGCTGGTTGACCGAGTACTCGCTCTCGGTCGACAACCTGTTCGTCTTCATCATCATCATGGCCAAGCTCGACGTGCCCCGGCAGTACCAGCAGACCGCCCTGCTCGTCGGGATCGTGCTCGCCCTGCTGATGCGCGGGATCTTCATCGCCGTCGGCGCCGCGGCGATCAGCGCCTTCAGCTGGGTCTTCTACCTCTTCGGGATCTTCCTGATCTACACCGCCGTCAAGCTGGTGCTGAGCCACGACGACGAGGACGAGGCCTACCAGGAGCCCAAGATCGTCGCGTTCGCCTCGAAGCACCTCCCGCTGACGCGGGAGTGGAACGGCGTGAAGCTGACCAGCCGCGAGGGCGGCAGGCGGATGCTCACCCCGATGTTCGTGGTCATCCTGACCCTGGGCCTGACCGACCTGCTGTTCGCCCTCGACTCGATCCCCGCGATCTTCGGGCTGACCAGCGAGCCATTCATCGTCTTCACCGCCAACGTGTTCGCCCTGATGGGGCTGCGCCAGCTCTACTTCCTGATCGGCGACCTGCTCAAGCGGCTGGTCTACCTCTCGATCGGGCTGTCGGTGCTGCTGGCCTTCATCGGCGTCAAGCTGGTCCTCGAGGCACTGCACACCAACGAGCTGCCGTTCATCAACGGCGGCGAGCACGTGGGGTGGGCCCCCGAGGTCCCGATCTGGGCCTCGCTGGTCGCGATCGTCGGCATCCTCACCGTCACCACGCTGGCCAGCCTGGCCAAGGACCGCAAGGACAAGCGGACCGCCGAGCGGGTCTGACCCGAGGCGGCGCACCACCGTGGCGACCGGTGGGAATCCACCGGTCGCCGCGGTGGTTGTGACTGGTGATGACCACCACCGCGCAGCCCACCCTGTCCGTGCTCGACCTCGTCCCGGTCCGCACCGACCAGTCGACCGGGGACGCGCTGTCGGCCTCGCGCGACCTGGCGCGCGTCGCCGACGCCGCCGGCTACCACCGCTACTGGGTGGCCGAGCACCACAACATGCCGTCGGTGGCCGCGACCAACCCGCCGCTGCTGATCGCGATGCTGGCCGCGGCCACCGAGCGGATCCGGGTCGGCTCGGGCGGCGTGATGCTGCCCAACCACGCCCCGCTGGTGGTGGCCGAGCAGTTCGCCCTGCTCGAGGCCGCGCACCCGGGACGGATCGACCTCGGCATCGGCCGGGCCCCGGGCACCGACCCCGTGACGGCGTACGCGCTGCGCCACGGCGCCGGCGGTGTGACCGACGAGGCCGTCTCGCGCTTCCCGCAGTACGTCGACGACGTGCGCGCCATGATGGCCCCCGAGGGCGTCGGCGTCTCGGTGGGCGGCCGGTCCTCGAGCCTGCGCGCCACCCCCCAGGCCCGCACGGTGCCGCAGCTGTGGCTGCTGGGTTCTTCGGACTACTCCGCACGCCTGGCTGCCGAGCGCGGCCTGCCGTACGTCTTCGCCCACCACTTCGCCGGCCAGGGCACCAGCGAGGCGCTGGAGCTCTACCGGGAGGGCTTCCGCGCCGACCCCGACGCGCTGCCCGAGCACCAGGTGCCGCGCACCTTCCTGACCGTCAACGTCTGCGTCGCGCCGGACCAGGACGAGGCCGAGCTGCTCGCCCTGCCCCAGCTGCTGGCGATGCTGGCCCTGCGCACCGGGGGCACGCTGCGCCCGCAGCTGCTGGTCGAGGAGGCCGAGAAGGAGGTCGCCACGCTGCCGCCCGCGCACGCCGACCTGCTCGCCGGCATGCGGCGCCGCTGGGTCGTCGGCACCCCGGACCGGGTCCGCGAGGGCCTGGCTGAGCTGGCGGTCGCCCACGGCGTCGACGAGGTGATGGTCCACCCGGTGACCGGCGAGCACGTCGGCACCGACCCCGCCACGTCCCCGCGCCGCGAGGACACCCTGCGCCTGCTCGGCTGAACCCCCCGGGGTGGTCTTCGGGCGAACGGGGTCCGGCGGCCGCCGAGCGGCGCTACTTTCAGGGGCATGGCACGACCGGCCGACGTCATCGAGGACACCACGCTCCTCGACGGCGCGCGGGTGGACGTGCCGGCCCGCATCGGGTGGCTGCTGCGCACGGTCCGGCTCGGGACCGGCACCTCGCTGCGGGCGCTGGGTGACGGGATGCGCGAGCTGGGCCACCCGGTCTCGGTGCCCGCGCTGAGCGTGGCCGAGCGCGCGGGGGTCCGCGACGGGGCGCTCACCGACCTCTACGAGCAGGTCCTCCGGCTGCCGCCGGGGCGGCTGCGCGCCCCGGTCGACGTCCTGTGCCGCAGCTTCGACTACGCCCCCGGCGACCGGGCACCGACCCGGGCGGTGGTGCTGCCCCTGTCGGCCGTGGACGCCGCCTTCGAGCCCGTGCTGACCGGCCGCGCCGACGGCGGCGACTGGCTGCGGTGGGCCCGGCTGCTGCGGCACGGCCCCGGTGCGGCCGTCCCCACCGTCGTTGTCGCCCCGGCGGCACGGGTGCTGGTCGAGGAGCTCCTCCGCTCGGTCGGTCCCGCCCACACCGCGCGGTACGAGGCCGTCGCCCGGTTGCGGTGCGGACCGTACGCCGACGTGGTCGAGGACGTCGCCCGCGACCTGGTGCTGGGGGCGGGGCCGGGCCCGGCGTCGGTCAACGCGTTCGCCGCCCTGGCCGAGGAGCCGACGCCGCGGCTGCTCCGGTGGTGCGCCTCGCTGCTGGACCACCCCGCCGACTGGGTCGTCGGCGGGGCCTGCCTGGCCCTGGAGGGGATGCGGACGACCGGGGGCCTGGACGAGGCGGACTGGCAGGTCCTGGTGGCGCCCCTGGTGCGGGGGCACGCGCGGGCGGGGGAGGGCCTGCACGCCGCACGGATCACCACCCTGGTCCGGATGCTGCCCGAGGCGGTCCGCCGTGACGTGCTCGCTCGGTTGACGGGGCCGCTGGCGCCGGTGGACGGGCCGCGGTCCTGGGACACCGGCCTGACCAACCGGCACCTCGCGCTGTGCCACCGTGTCGCGGCCGACGTCTGCGACCGGCTCGACGTCGAGCATCAGCCGCTCCTGGCCCGGCTGCTGTTCGAGGTGCTCTTCGACTTCCGAGGCAACAGGATCACCACCTCGGCCTGGCTGCTGATGGCGACGCCGTTCGTCGAGCAGCTCGTGCCGGCGCTGCTGGAGCTCGTGGACTCAGCCCCTGACGAGGCGACCCGCCGAGGAGCGCTGCGCGCGCTGCACCGGCTGCAGGTCCCGGCCGCCGACGACGCGGTGGGGGCCTGGTTGGGGCGCGTGCGGCGCTGGGACGACGCGGCCGTGCTCGGGGTGGCGGCCAACGCCGGGGTGGCCGTGCCCGAGGGGCACCGGCGGGTCCGGGGCGCCGGGCCGGCCGGCGTCCGCGTGGTGGAGACGCTCGGGATGGCCGCGCACCCCGACCTGGCAGCGGTGGCCGCGGACCCGACCCTGACCCCGACGGTCCGCTCCGCCGCCTGCTGGTGGCTGCGGGTCGGCGCTCGGGTGGTCGCCTGAGCCCGGGATCGCGGTATGTTGGTCCTCGTCGGCCGACCGCTCAGGTGGATTCGTGTTTCCCCGCGGTTTCGGCCTAGACTGGCGTGTCGGCCCAACGTGGGTCTGCGTCGTGGCGCCAAGCGGCTGCTCGCGATCGTCGTCGTCCAGCTCTCCGGGGCTGTCCGCCGTCGTGCGCGGGTCGTGGTGCCCGTCCGGCCCGACGAGGTCCACCGGTCACTGCTGGCGCCATCGCCAGAACCCCAGGACCGGGTGGTTCCCGGGCCCGACGGTAGACGCGAACCGACGAGCAGATTGTGAGGACATGCCGAAGAAAGAAGGCGTGATCGAGATCGAGGGCACCGTCTCCGAGGCTCTGCCGAACGCCATGTTCCGCGTGGAGCTCAGCAACGGCCACAAGGTCCTCGCCCACATCAGCGGCAAGATGCGACAGCACTACATCCGGATCCTCCCCGAGGACCGCGTGGTGGTGGAGCTGTCTCCGTACGACCTCACCCGAGGTCGGATCGTCTACCGGTACAAGTAACCCGCCGCACACGAGAAAGGGCCGCCATGAAGGTCAAGCCCAGCGTCAAGCGCATCTGTGACAAGTGCCAGGTGGTTCGCCGCCACGGCCGCGTCATGGTCATCTGCGAGAACCCCCGCCACAAGCAGCGCCAGGGCTGACCCACCCGGGTCGGCACTGCAGCACCACCACAACGTGACCGCTAGGTCGCCCGCCCCTCGGGGAGAGCGATCGACCACCTCCGGAGCAACGGCCGGAGCCCGGACACCCGCCCGGGACGCGCCACGACCGACACCGTCGCGAACAACCGAAGGGAACGCCACCTGATGGCACGCCTCGTCGGGGTCGACCTCCCGCGCGACAAGCGCATCGAGATCGCCCTCACCTACATCTACGGCATCGGCCGTACCTCCGCCCAGCAGCTCCTCGCCGTGACCGGCGTCAGCCCGGACACGCGTGTGCACGAGCTCGGCGACGACGAGCTGGTCCAGCTCCGCGACGCGATCGAGGCCAACTTCAAGACCGAGGGTGACCTCCGTCGCGAGGTCCAGGCCGACATCCGCCGCAAGATCGAGATCGGCAGCTACCAGGGCCGCCGCCACCGCCAGGGCCTGCCCGTGCGCGGCCAGCGGACCAAGACCAACGCGCGTACCCGCAAGGGCCCCAAGCGCACGGTCGCCGGCAAGAAGAAGGCCCGCTGACCCCCGGGTCGGCGCCGCCGAGCTCGATCACCCAGACCAGCTAGTTCCAGGAGAGAAGGCACATGCCCCCCAAGGCACGCGCTGCGGGCGCCAAGAAGGTGCGCCGCAAGGAGAAGAAGAACGTCGCTCAGGGCGAAGCCCACATCAAGAGCACGTTCAACAACACGATCGTCACGATCACCGACCCCACCGGTGCGGTCATCGCATGGGCCTCCGCCGGCACCGTCGGCTTCAAGGGCTCGCGCAAGTCGACGCCGTACGCCGCGCAGATGGCTGCGGAGGCCGCCGGCCGCCGTGCCCAGGAGCACGGCATGAAGAAGATCGACGTCTTCGTCAAGGGTCCGGGCTCGGGTCGCGAGACCGCGATCCGTTCGCTGGGTGCCATCGGCCTCGAGGTCGGCACCATCCAGGACGTCACGCCCACGCCCCACAACGGTTGCCGCCCGCCCAAGCGCCGGCGCGTCTGACCCCGAGACCGACAGGAGACTGAGGAACCATGGCTCGTTACACCGGCCCCATGACCAGGAAGTCGCGCCGTCTCGGTGTCGACCTCGTCGGAGGCGACGCCGCCTTCGAGAAGCGCCCCTACCCGCCCGGCATGCACGGCCGCGCGCGGATCAAGGAGAGCGAGTACCGCACGCAGCTGCAGGAGAAGCAGAAGGCCCGCTTCACCTACGGCGTGATGGAGAAGCAGTTCGTCAACTACTACGACGAGGCGTCGCGTCGCCAGGGCAAGACCGGCGACAACCTGCTGCAGATGCTCGAGTGCCGTCTCGACAACGTGGTCTACCGCGCCGGGTTCGCCCGCACGCGTCGCCACGCCCGTCAGCTCGTCGTGCACGGTCACTTCCTCGTGAACGGCCACAAGGTCGACATCCCGTCGTACCAGGTGACCGAGCACGACATCGTCGACGTGCGCGAGAAGTCGCTGGAGACCACGCCGTTCATCGTCGCGCGTGAGACCCACGGCGAGCGCGTCGTCCCCGCGTGGCTCGAGGTCATCCCCACCCGGATGCGCGTCCTCGTGCACCAGCGCCCGGTCCGGGCCCAGATCGACATCCCGGTCCAGGAGCAGCTCA
This sequence comes from Nocardioides sp. AX2bis, assembly GCF_902506435.1. Taxonomy (GTDB): domain Bacteria; phylum Actinomycetota; class Actinomycetes; order Propionibacteriales; family Nocardioidaceae; genus Nocardioides. The sequence continues at coordinate 809,380 of NZ_LR733215.1, forward strand.
TCGTGGAGTTCTACTCCAAGAAGTAAACGGTCGGGGGCTCCGTCCCCGACTGCCCCCTCGGGGTCCGGGTCCGCACTGCGGGCCCGGACCCCGGGACCGGTTCACGCCACCGTTGCCACCTTCTTGAACATCTGGGCCCTTCATATAGCGGTCGGACCCGGAAAGGACTGATTCAGTGCTCATCGCACAGCGCCCCACCCTGTCGGAAGAGACCGTCGACGAGTTCCGTTCGCGGTTCGTCATCGAGCCGCTCGAGCCCGGCTTCGGCTACACCCTCGGCAACAGCCTGCGTCGCACCCTGCTCTCCTCGATCCCGGGTGCCTCGATCACCAGCATCAAGATCGACAGCGTGCTGCACGAGTTCTCGACCATCGAGGGGGTCAAGGAGGACGTCACCGAGATCATCCTCAACCTCAAGGGCCTCGTGGTCTCCTCCGAGCACGACGAGCCGGTCACCATGTACCTGCGCAAGTCGGGCTCCGGCGACGTCACCGCCGCCGACATCGCGCCGCCGGCCGGCGTCGAGGTCCACAACCCCGACCTGAAGATCGCCACGCTGTCCGACAAGGGCAAGCTGGAGATGGAGCTGGTCGTCGAGCGCGGCCGCGGCTACGTCTCGGCGGTCCAGAACAAGGGCGGCGACAACGAGATCGGCCGGATGCCGGTCGACTCGATCTACAGCCCCGTCATGAAGGTGACCTACAAGGTCGAGGCCACCCGTGTCGAGCAGCGCACCGACTTCGACAAGCTCGTCATCGACGTCGAGACCAAGCCCTCGATCCTGCCGCGCGACGCCATCGCGTCGGCCGGCAAGACGCTGGTGGAGCTCTTCGGCCTGGCCCGTGAGCTCAACGTCGAGGCCGAGGGCATCGACATCGGCCCGTCGCCCGTCGACGAGCAGCTCGCGGCCGACCTCGCCCTGCCGGTCGAGGACCTGCAGCTGACGGTCCGGTCCTACAACTGCCTCAAGCGCGAGGGCATCCACACCGTGGGTGAGCTCATCAGCCGCTCGGAGCAGGACCTGCTCGACATCCGCAACTTCGGCGCGAAGTCGATCGACGAGGTCAAGGCCAAGCTCGTCGAGATGGGCCTCTCGCTCAAGGACAGCGCGCCCGGCTTCGACCCGGCCACCGCGCTGGCGGCCTACGAGGACGACGACGACGCGTTCGTCGAGGACGAGCAGTACTGATCACCCCGGGGGCGACCGCCCCCGACCCGCACACCCGCTACCCGGGTACCTGACACGGCCCGGGAGGATCGAGAGAACGATGCCCAAGCCCAAGAAGGGCGCCCGCTTCGGCGGCAGCCCGGCGCACCAGCGCCTGATCATGGCCAACCTGTCGACCGCGCTCTTCGAGCACGGCCGGATCACCACCACCGAGGCCAAGGCGCGCCACCTGCGCCCGATCGCGGAGAAGCTGATCACCAAGGCCAAGAAGGCGCACCTCGGCGAGAACCCGCTGCACCAGCGTCGTGAGGTCCTGCGGACCATCCACGACAAGGGTGTCGTGCACCTGCTCTTCACCGAGATCGCGCCGACGTTCGCCGAGCGTCCGGGTGGCTACACCCGGATCACCAAGATCGGCCCCCGCAAGGGCGACAACGCCCCCATGGCGGTCATCGAGTTGGTGACCGAGGCGTACAGCGCCACCCCGCGCGCGGCGACCTCGCGCCCGGCGGCCGCTGCCGCTCCCGCCGCGGCGGAGTCCGAGGACACGACCGAGGCCCCGGCCGAGGACGCGCCCACGACGATGACCGAGGAGACCGCGCCCGACAGCACGGTCGCCGAGTCCGACGAGCCGGCCGGCGACGGCCCGGCGGCCGACGACTCGACCGAGGCCGACGCCGCGGACAGCACCGAGGGCGACGCCAAGGCCTGAGCCTGTCGCCGTCTGCCGAGGGCCCCGTCACCGTGAGGTGGCGGGGCCCTCGTCGTACGTCGGGAGGTCGCCGAGCACGGAGGCGGCATCGATGCTGCGCGGCCGGCCCCCGGAGGCGGCAAGTCGGCGCGTGAGCGCCTGGACGGCCGCGTTGACCGGCGTCGGGACCCCGTGCAGCCGGCCCAGCAGGACGACCTCGCCGGCGAGGTAGTCGATCTCGCTGGCGGTGCCTCGGGTCAGGCTCTGCCAGGTGGAGCCGCCGTCGTCGTCGACGTCGTCGCGCCGCCGGATGAGGTCGCCGCGCCGCAGGCGGTCCTCTGCTGCGCTGGTGCAGGGAAGCCCGAGCGCGACGAACAGCGCCTCGCCCTCCGCCCGGGCGCGCCGGACGAGCTCGTCGGCGTCGTCGCCGGGCACCACAGCCGCGTCGACGCCGTTGCCGAGGTTCATCAGCAGCTTGCGGCGCTTCCACGCCGTCACGGCGGCGCGCTCCTCGGACTCGAACCCCGCCCGTCGCAGGTCGGCGGAGACCGCGGCGGTCACGTCGTCGGTGCCGCCCGGCACGCGTCCGACGTCGAGCACGCCGGGGGCGACCGCCGACTTCTCGACCACCAGGCCCGGCTCCAGGTGGGTGCAGGGCAGCATCACGCAGACGGCGTAGGTGCGGGCGAAGCGCCGCAGCACCTCGGGCTCGTTGGCCAGGCCGTTCTGCACGCAGACGACAGCGGTCGTGGCCGGCGCGTGCGCGACGAGGTCGTCCAGCGCCGCCCTGGTCTGGTGGCTCTTCACCGCCAGCAGGACCGCGGTGTCGTCGGTCCACGTGGCGTCCGCGACGGAGCCGACGGCGTCGACCGCGACCGTACGCACGCCCCCAGGCCGGTCCACCCGCAGCCCGCGCCGTCGGATCGCCGCCAGGTGCTCGCCCCGGGCGACCAGCGTCACGTCCGTCCCGGCGTCGTGCAGGCGCGCCCCGACGACACCCCCGACCGCCCCGGCCCCCAGCACCACGTACCTCACGGGCTCGAGGGTAGGTGTCGGCATGGTGGCGGTGGGCGGGGAGTGGGGGG
>NZ_LR733215.1:812354-893539 GCF_902506435.1 Nocardioides sp. AX2bis
GGTGTTGCGGGGTGGTGATTCGTCGGGTTGGTCGGGGTCGTCTGGGTTGTCTGCGGCCGGGGGTGACGGGTCCAGGTACGGGGTCGAGTCCGGTTCTTCGGGCAGGGGTTCGGGTGGTGGCCCGGGCGGGAGCTGGTCGATGGGGTGGGTCCCGGCGTGGGAGCGGAGGTACCGCTCGCCTTGGGGACTGGTCCACAGGTACAGCCCGGGGCCGAGGACGTCGTAGTCCCAGCCCATGTGGGTCTTGGCGCGGTGGTGGGTGCGGCAGGCGGGGGCGACGTTCCCGGTCTCCGTGGGGCCCTCGGGGTAGGGGATGACGTGTTCCATGTCGGTGAAGACCGCGGGGTTGGTGCACCACGGGAACACGCAGGTGGTGTCGCGCAGCTGGGTCTGTTCCTTGAGGCGGTCGGAGCACTCGTAGGAGTCGCAGTGGATCGTCTCGGCCAGGTCGAGGACCGGCCGGATCGTGATGCTCGCCGCGGTCCGCGCCCACTCGCGGACCTGCGCGGTGGTGATCGGGCCCTTGGCGGGGTGCCGGTTGTCCAACCGCGACACCAGGGCGTCGTTGACGCCGCCGGCGCCCGCCTGGAAGAGCGGGTTGAACACCCCGCCGGGGATGTGAGCGAACAACACCAGGGCCGGCCCCACCGGCCCCGCCGGCGCCGTGGGTGTCGTGTCGGTGTCGGTGTTGTCGGTGGGCAGGGTCTGCTCGCCGAGGGCCAGGGAGCCGAGGGCCATCGAGCGGCGGACGTCGAGGGACTCCGTGGACCCGTCCTGGGCGTAGGCCTTCGCCCGGTCGCGGACCGCTGCTTCGAGAGCGAGGGCGTCGGCGAGGTCGAGGCCGGCGTCGAGCTGGACGGTGCCGTCGGCGTGGTCGGCGAGTCCGATGCGGCAGTACCTGCCGTCGGCGGCAGCCTTCCGCTTCTCCTCTGCCGCGGCGGGGTCCCACCGCAGGAGTGCTTCGTCGGTCAGGCGGGACAGCTGGGCGTAGGAGATGGAGTGCGCGAACGGAGCGACGAGCCGGTCGACCTCCGCGGCACCGTCCTCGCACAGGGCCATGGTCTTCTCTGCGACGAGTCGGGCCCGCCAGACCGGGCAGGCACCGGACACGACGCGTTCGTAGAGTCTGGGGAGGCGGTAGCGGAGCTCGAGGGTGATCGCGATCTGGTCGGCACCGGACCTGGTCGAGACGCCCAGGACGGCGGAGATCTCGATGACCGCGGACTCGCGGACCAGGGGGCACCCGGCACCGCCGAGGGACAGGCCGTGGTCGCCGTAACCGGCGATCCACATCGCCTCGTCGTCGCGCAGTGCTTCGTTGATCACGCACCACTCCACGATCGACTGCAGGACCGCGACCTCGGCCGCTGCGCGGACTGCACGTGCGTTCTTCACGACTGCGAGTGCGTCGGCCCTGGTGGCTTCGCGGCGGTTGTCGAGCTCGTGGACCCAGTCGAGGAACGAGGGGTCCGGGGACATGACGGCCTCCACCTGCACGTCGACGTCGAGCATCGGGTCGGGCCCAGTGCAGTCGTCGTTGGTGTGGGCGGTGGTGGTCATGGATCTAGTGTAGTCGAACATGCGTTCGATTGTCAGTGGACCTATGTCCCTTGTGGAGGGGTCTCGTGACGCTCGCTGGCGCTCGCTCCTCGACCACCGACGCCTGGTCTCGTGACGCTCGCTGCGCTCGCTCCTCGACCACCGACGCCTGGTCTCGTGACGCTCGCTGCGCTCGCTCCTCGACCACCGACGCCTGGTCTCGTGACGCTCGCTGCGCTCGCTCCTCGACCACCGGGCTTGGTCTCGTGACGCTCGCTGCGCTCGCTCCTCGACCACCGGGCTTGGTCTCGTGACGCTCGCTGCGCTCGCTCCTCGACCACCGGGGTGGTGGCGCGGGTCTCGTGACGCTCGCTGCGCTCGCTCCTCGACCACCGGGGTGGTGGCGCGGGTCTCGTGACGCTCGCTGCGCTCGCTCCTCGGCCACCGTCGGGGTGGTGGCGCGGGTCTCGTGACGCTCGCTGCGCTCGCTCCTCGACCGCCGGGGCTCCCTGGCGCACTTCCGCCCGGGCAGGGGCTACCTGGGCGGGAGGGTGCGGCGGGCGCCGCCCAGGCGGGTGCCGCCGAGGTCGGCGCGCTGACCCGCGGCGAAGCCCTGGCCGGCGCCGCTGCCCGAGAGCTGGCGGGAGCGGGCGGTGCGGGCGTTCGGGTAGGCCTGGCCGGCGGCGTCCAGCACCTCGAGGGTCCGGTCGGCCAGCACCAGGGCCGTCGAGCGGCCCGCGGTGCCGGCGCGCCCCTCGGACTCGGCCTCGGCCTGCGCCGCCTCCTCGGCCTCGCGGAGGCGGCGGGACACCGCGGCGGTGAAGCCGGCCAGCCAGCTCCGACGGAACGCGGCCGGGTGGTCCCACGCCGGCACCGGGGTGGACAGCATCCTGGTGGAGGCCTGCAGGAGCAGGCTGGTGAAGAGCACCTCGGCCCGCTCGAGGTCGCTTCGGTGCCCGAAGACGTGGAGGGTCCAGCCGGAGCCGGAGCCGTCGGCGTCGCGGCTGCGGAGCCGGACGACCTGGCAGCGCAGCCGCATCGCCACGGTGCCGAGCAGGTCGGCCTTGTCGGCGGCGTACGGCGCGTCCAGCGGGATGCGGCGGTCCTCGACCGGGTCGGTGCCGGGGTCGGCGACGGCCAGCAGCGCCGCGTCGATGCCGTACGACGCGACCAGCGCCGCGGCCTTCGCGGTGTAGGTCTCGGCCTCGGCCTCGGTGGCCGCCGGGTCCTCGGCCTTGGCCAGCAGCTTGCGGACCTTCGCCAGCATCGCGGCGTGCGCCGCGCCGGTCGCGCTCATCGGTGCTCCTGACCTCGTCGGTGGTGCCGTCGTCCCCGCGGGCGCCAGCATGCGGCATCGGGCCGACACCCCGCGGGCTCCCTCCACAGGCACCGCGACGCCCCGAGGCGCGCCGGCCTCACCAGGCGTCGTCGAGCAGCCGGCCGGCCTCGGACCGGCTGAGCCCGGCACGGCGCGCGGCGGCGGCGTACCGCGCGGCCTCCTCCTGCACGTCGCCGCCCAGGCCCGCGCCGGCGGAGGCGGACGTCGAGGCCACGAAGGTGCCGCGCCGCCCCTCGGTGACGACCACGCCGTCGGCCTCGAGCTCGCGGTAGACCCGCGCCACGGTGTTCACGGCCAGCCCGACCTGGGCCGCCAGCGCGCGCACCGTGGGCAGCTTCTCGCCGGGCTCCAGCTCCCCGGAGGCCGCCCGGCCCGCGATCATGGCCCGGAGCTGGGCGAAGGGTGGCTCCGGCGAGGTCGGGTCGATGCTCAACGGGTCCACGACGACCACCCTGGCACGCTCCCCGCGGTGCCACCCCCGCGGCACGGCCGGTGGTGGTAGACCCTCCCCATGGCACCCGCGCAGCCCGTCAGCGACCAGCCCGTCCTCGTCCTCGGCGAGGCCCTCGTCGACGTCGTGCTCGACCCCGACGGAGGTCGCCGCGAGATGCCCGGCGGCAGCGCCGCGAACGTCGCGGTCGCCCTGGCCCGGCTGGGCCGCCCGGTGCGGTTCGCCACGTCGTACGCCCGGGACCGCCTCGGGGGCCTGATCGCCGACCACCTGGCGGCCTCCGGGGTCGAGCCGGCCGGGGACCACCGCGTCCTCGCCCGCACCTCCACCGCCGAGGCGACGCTGGCCCCCGACGGTTCCGCCTCCTACGTCTTCGACCTCGAGTGGCGCCTGGGGCCGCTGCCCGACCTGACCCCGCGCGCGGTGCACGTCTGCTCGATCGGGGCGGTGCTGGACCCCGGCTGCCGCGACGTCCTCGCCGCCCTGGAGCGGTTCGGCGGCGACGCGCTGGTGACCTACGACGTCAACGTGCGCCCGTCCATCACCGGGACCGGTCCCGAGGTCCTCGAACGGGTCGAGCGCGTCGCCGCCCTGGCCGACGTGGTCAAGGCCAGCGACGAGGACCTCGAGGCGCTCTGGCCCGGCCTCGACGAGGCCGGCGCCGCGCAGCACCTGCTCGGCCTCGGCGCCGGCGGCGTGGCCGTGACCCGCGGCGCGGCGGGCGCGGCGTGGTACGACCGGGCCGGTGCCACCGAGGTCGGGGCGGTGCTCCTCGGGGTGGCCGACACCATCGGCGCCGGCGACACGTTCTCCGCGGGGATCCTGGACGCGCTCTGGGACGACCCGGGCCGCGACCGTGCGGAGGTGCTGGCCCACGCGGCCCGGCTGGCGGCCGTCACCGTCTCCCGGCCGGGCGCCGACCCGCCGTGGCGGCACGAGGTGGCGGGCTAGGGGAGGTCCGGGGTCTCGAGACGCTCGCTGGCGCTCGCTCCTCGACCTCCGGGGCGCGCTAGGTGCGGTCCGGGGTCCCGAGACGCTCGCTGGCGCTCGCACCTCGACCTCCGGGCGCCGGGTCCGCCAGCCAGGCGTGGACCAGCGGCACCACCGAGGCGCCCTCGCCGGTCGCCGCGGCCACCCGCTTCATGGACCCCGCGCGGATGTCCCCGGCGGCGAAGATGCCGGGCACGGTGGTGGCCAGCTCCGGCGGGGGCAGCCCGTCGACCCAGCCCTCGCGCGGGACCTCGCGCCCGGTCAGCACGAACCCGCGCTCGTCCCGCCCGACCTCCGGCGGCAGCCACTCGCAGTGCGGCTCGGCGCCCAGCAGCAGGAACAGCCCGCCGGCGGCGACGGTCTCGCGGGTGCCGTCGCGGACGTCCTCCAGGACCAGCTGCTGGAGCCGCGCCTCCCCGCCACCGTCCACGACGCGGGTGTGCGGCCGCACGGCGATCCGCGGGTTGTAGCCGATCTCGTCCACCAGGTAGGACGACATCGTCGAGGCCAGCCCGTCGCGCCGCACGAGCACGGTGACCGACCGCGCGAAGCGCGCGAGGTGCACGGCGGCCTGGCCCGCGGAGTTGCCGCCGCCGACCACGAAGACGTCCTGGTCGGTCATCTCCCGTGCGGCGGTCATCGCCGCGCCGTAGTTCACCCCCGCGCCGACCAGCGCCTCCAGCGGCTCGACGCGCAGCTTGCGGTAGGCCACCCCGGTGGCGACCAGCACCGAGCGGGCGCGGACCTCGCCCTGGTCGGTGCAGAGCACGTGCGGCTCGTCGCCCTGCCCGACCCGCACCCGGTCGACCTGCCACCCGGTGAGGAAGCGGGTGCCGAAGCGCAACGCCTGGTTGCGGGCGCGCTGGGCCAGCCGCATGCCCGAGACCCCGCGCGGGAAGCCGAGGTAGTTGCGGATCATCGAGGAGGTGCCGGCCTGGCCGCCGACGGCCTCGGCCTCCAGCACCACCGTCGACAACCCCTCGGAGGCGGCGTAGACCGCGGCGGCGAGCCCGGCGGGGCCGGCACCCACGACCGCGAGGTCGACGACCTGCTCGAGGTCCTCGGCGGTGGCCCGGCCGTAGACCGCCAGCGCGACGTCGCGCACCGAGCGGGGTGCCAGGGGGACACCGCTCATCGGCACGACCCAGGGGTACGGCGCGTCGTGCGGCAGGGCCTCGCGGGCCGCGCGGGCGACGTCGCCGTCGGGGGCGTGGACGCGGTGCGGCAGGCCCATCCGGTCCAGGAAGTCCCGGATCTGCAGGGTCAGGCCGTCGACGTGCGGCGTCACGATCCGGACGGACTCCACCTCCGGCGCCGCCACGGTCGAGCCCCAGTCCGAGAGCAGCTCGCTGACGGCGTGGTGGAACTCCTCGTCCCGCGGGCCCTGCGGCATCAGCAGGTACGCGTCGTACTTGCCGGTCGCCATCCCGGCGCGCAGGCGCGGCGCGTCCTCGAGGAACCAGTCGACGTGCGCCGCGATCATCCGCCGTGCGGTCGGCACGACGGTGCGCCAGGCGTGGAAGGCGGTGAGCACCGCGCTGTCCGGCAGCCGGGAGTCGCTCACGAACAGCGCCACCTGGCCGCCGGACGCGCGTACCCGCTCGGCCACGTCGAGCGCCTCGGCGCACGAGGTGGCCGTCAGCACCTCGTAGTCCTGCTCGTAGCGGGCCAGGCCGGCGCGCAGCTGGTCGAGGTGCTCGCCCGAGACCAGGACGAGGGACGGGGTGGCGGCCACCCCACGACTGTACGACCGCTGCCTCCTAAGGTGGGGCCCGTGCGCCTCCGGATCGACCTCGCCTACGACGGCGGCGACTTCCACGGGTGGGCCGTCCAGCCGGGCCTGCGCACGGTCCAGGCCGAGCTGACGGCCGCGATCGCGACGGCGCTGCGGATCCCGCCCGACGACCCCGCGGAGCGGGTCGAGGTCGTGGTCGCGGGGCGCACCGACGCCGGCGTCCACGCGCGCGGCCAGGTCTGCCACGTCGACGTCGACGACGCCCGGATGGCCCGCTCGGCCGCCGACGGCCCCGCGCGGCTCGTGCGCCGGTTGAACGGGCTGCTGCCCCCCGACGTGCGGGTACGCACGGTGGCCGAGGCAGCCCCCGGCTTCGACGCCCGCTACGCCGCCCTCTGGCGCCGCTACACCTACCGCGTCTCCGACCGGACCACGACCTCCGACCCGCTGCGACGCGGCTGGGTCCTGGCCTGGCCGCGCGAGCTCGACGACGCCCTCATGCACCAGACCGCGCAGACCCTGGTCGGCCGGCACGACTTCGCCTCGTTCTGCAAGCGACGTGTCGGCGCGACGACCATCCGCACGCTGCTGGACCTGGACGTGGCGCGTGACGCCGAGGGCCTGCTGGAGGTGCAGGTGCGCGCGGACGCGTTCTGCCACTCCATGGTCCGCTCGCTCGTCGGCTGCCTGATCGCGGTGGGGGAGGGCCGCCAGGTGGCGTCGTGGGCGACCGGCCAGCTGGCCACCCGACGCCGCGACCCCGCGCTCACCGTCGCCCGGGCCCGCGGGCTGACGCTGGAGGAGGTCGCCTACCCCGCCGACGCCGACCTGGCGAGCCGGACGGCGGTCACCCGGGCCACCCGTCAGGAGCACGAGGCGACGGGGGAGAGGGTGGAGCCGTGAGCGAGGACCACTACTTCACCGCCGACCCCTCGGTGCCCTTCACCCGGGAGCCGGTCCAGGCCTCGGTCTGGGGCCACGACCTGGCGCTGACCTCGGGGTCCGGCGTCTTCGCCCGCGGCCGCGTCGACGTCGGCACCGCGGTGCTCCTGCGCGAGACCGAACCGCCCGTCGGCGTGCGCCGGCTGCTCGACCTCGGCTGCGGGTACGGCGTGCTCGCCGTCGCGCTGGCCGTCGCCGTGCCCGGGGCCCGGGTGACGGCGGTCGACGTCAACGAGCGCGCCCTGGCCCTGACCCGGGAGAACGCGACCGCCCTGGGCGTCGACGACCGGGTCACGGCCCTGACGCCGGACGAGGCGCTGGCCGGCGCCGGTGCCGGTGACGAGGACGGGACGTACGACGAGATCTGGTCCAACCCGCCGATCCGGATCGGCAAGGAGGCGCTGCACGCGCTGCTGCTGACCTGGCTGCCGCGGCTCGCGCCGGGCGGTCGCGCGGTGCTGGTGGTCGGCAAGAACCTGGGCGCCGACTCGCTGCAGCGCTGGCTCGGCGAGCAGGGCTGGCCCACCACCAGGACGGCCAGCGCCAAGGGGTTCCGCGTGCTCGAGGTCCGGCGGGCCTAGGGCACCAGGGGCCGGTCGAGCAGGTCGGCGGCCACGGCGGGGTCGCCCTCGACGTGCAGCCGCTCGTCGTCGAGGCCGAGCCGGTGCCACAGTACGAGCAGCAGCGCGTCGGCCGGACCGTGCAGCACGACGTCGGCCGGTGCCGCCGCGTCGCGCGGGTCGAGGGTGCCGTCGCCGCGCAGCAGCCACCCCGGGCCGTCCGGCTCGTCGGTCGGGCTGAGGCGGATCGCTGCCGGGAGCGGCGCGCACCGCTGGCTGCGGACCTGGCGGGGGAGGAACACCGAGGTCACCTCGTCGATCCCGTCCAGCGCCAGGACGGGGTCGTCGGACACCGTCCAGGGCGGGCCCGAGCGCTGGGCGGCGCGCACGTCCCAGGTGTGGAGCGTCGTCTCGTGCACCATCCGCCGCCACCAGAAGGCCGACGTGCGCGGCGGGGGACCGAACCCCCAGGCCGGAGCGTCCGGTCCGGCCTCGTCCAGCGCGTCCTGGAGGTCGTCGGCCTGGCGCGCGCTCCAGGCCAGCAGGGCCTGGCGCTCGCGGGCGTCGGTGGGTGCCGGGTCGGGCGCCGGGTCCGGCGGGCCGGCGGCGGGATCGGCCGCCCTGAGAGCGGCCGCGGCCCACCGGTGGACGTCGCCGAGGTGGCCGGCCAGGTCGACGACCCGCCAGCCGGGGCAGCCGGCGACCGGGGCCCCGAGGTCGGCGGAGTCCAGCGCCGCGACCGCGTCGCCGAGCACGGCGGGCAGCAGCCGCTCCAGCGAGGCCTGGGGCACGGGGGTCGTGGTGCTCACCGGGTCAGCCCGCCCCGACGATCAGCAGCGTGCCGCCGAACACGATGCCGGTCAGCACGAGCACCACCGAGGTGTAGCCCAGGATGTCGCGCACCCGCAGCCCGGCGACGGCCAGCAGCGGCACGGCCCAGAACGGCTGGATCATGTTGGTCCACTGGTCGCCGTAGGCGATGGCCATGATGACGACCGGCTGCGCGACGCCGAGCTGCTCGGCGGCGCCCGCGAAGATCGGCGCCTGGAGCGCGAACTGCCCCCCGCCGGACGGCACGAACACGTTCAGCAGGCCCGCGGCCAGGAACGCGAACAGGCCCAGCGTGCCCGGCGTGGCGGCGCCGACGATGGCGTCGCTGATCATCTCGGCCAGGCCGCTGGCGCCCATCATGGCCGCGATCCCGGCGTAGAGCGGGTACTGCAGCAGGACCTCCACGACCGTGCGCCCGCCGCGGGCGACCGTCGCGGCGAGCTGACGGGCGTTGCCGACCAGCAGCAGGACCAGGCACAGGAAGGTCCAGTTGACGATGTCCAGGGTCAGTGCGAAGCCGTTCGCCTCGAAGTAGAACACCAGGTAGAGCCCCAGCAGCACGCCCATCGTCAGCGTGACGAGGCGGGAGGTCTCCATCCGGTCCGCGGGTGAGTCCTTCTCCTGCGCCGAGGCGTCCTCCTGGTCGTCGGCGACCGCGAGCGCGGCCTCGGGGGCCTCGCGGACCTCCTCGCCCGGGCCCGGAGCCATCAGCGGCATCGCGACGGCGAGGACGACCAGGGTGACCACGATCGCGGCCAGGTTCCACGGCGCGAAGGTGGTCTCGGAGACCGGCACCACGTCCATGCCCAGCGTGGTGGCGTAGACGCCGGACTCGGTCGCCGCGTTCAGCGGCCCCGAGCCGGAGTAGCCCATGTGCCAGATCACGAAGCCGGCGTAGGCGGAGGCGACGAGCAGCGGGTAGTGCAGCGGGGTGCCACGGTCGCGGAACCGGCGGGCCACCTCGACCGCGACGACACCACCGACGATCAGGCCGAGCCCGAAGCTGAGCAGAGAGGCGAGCCCGGCCACCACGGTGACGAACGCGTACGCCGTCCGGGGCGTGCGCGGCACGCCGGCGACGCGGGCGAGCAGCCGGCGTACCGGCGGGAGGTTGGCCAGGGTGTAGCCGAGCAGCAGGACCAGCGCGACCTGGGTCATGAAGGCCAGCAGGCCGATCAGGCCGTCGCCCCACGCCAGGGTCAGCTCGCGCGGCCCGGTGTCGGTCAGCAGCAGCGCGAGCGCGGCCACCACGACGGTGAGCACCACCGCGAAGACGAACGCGCCGGGGAGCCAGCGCTCCACGGCTCGGCTGGCGGGGGTCGCGATCTTTCTCAGCATCGGCACACCTCATCGGTCGGCGGGGGGAAGGTCAAGGTCCGGCGCCCCCGGAGGAGGCGGGGACGGCGACGGCCGGGGACCTGGTGGGGTCCCCGGCCGTCGCGGGGTGGTGCGGGCATGCGAGCGAGGGGGTCAGCCCTCCTCGGGGATCCCGCTCTCCGGCGGGGCGTCGTCGGCGGAGCCCGAGGACTCCTCCTCGATCGGGGCGTCCCCGATGTCGGTGACCAGCACCGGCGTCAGCTCCTCGGTGTCGTTGCCCTGGAGCTCGACGATCCGGACGCCGGAGATGCCCATGTGGCTGTCCGCGCTGAAGCGGAACGGGGCCAGCGGGGGACCACCGAGGTCGGCGCCGATCTCCTCGACCGTCTCCACGAGGCCGTCCCGCGTGAGGTCCGGGCCGGTGGCCATCAGGGCCTGCGTGAAGGCGTAGGCCTGGCTCATGCCGTAGATGCGGTAGTTGGTCAGCTCGCCCTCCTCGCCGCTGGCGTCCCAGACCTCCTGCCACAGCTGCACCCAGGGGTCGTCGGGCTGGTCGGTCCCGGGGATGTACTCGGAGGTCATGACGCCGTCGAGCGCGCCGCCGCCGTCGACCGCACCCTCCGAGAACTGCTCGAGCAGCGATCCCACCAGCGCCGGGTCGGAGCCGACGTTGGAGTAGTACCAGTCGGGCTCGTAGCCCAGCTGCTGGGCGGTGAGCTGGCTCAGGGCGGTGTAGGAGGGCACGTTGAAGCCGAGCACCAGGTCCGCGCCCGAGGCCTGCAGCGCGGCGATCTGCGGGCCGACGTCGGTGTTGCCGGAGGTGTAGCGGACGGACTCCACGATCTGGTCGTCGATGTACTGGCGGACCCCGGCCTCGCCGTCGTCACCGAAGTCGTCGTCCTGCAGGAAGAGGCCGACCTTGGCGTCGGGCATGTTCTCGGCGATGTACTGGCCGATGATCTTGCCCTCGATCTCGTAGTCGGGCTGCCACGAGAACGTGTACGGGTTGGTCTCCGGGTCCTCGCCCCAGGCCAGGGCGCCGGAGGAGACGAACATGTCCGGGACCTGCTCCTGGTTCAGGAAGTCGATCACCGCGGAGTGGGTGGGCGTGCCGAGGCCGCCGACCATCGCGAAGATCTCGTCCTCGAGCACCAGCTGGTCGGTGACGCGGCTGGTGTTGGAGGGGTTGTAGCCGTCGTCCTCGACGAGGTACTCGATCTGGCGGTCGTAGACGCCGCCGTTCTCGTTGACGTAGTCGAAGTAGGCCTTCGCGCCGGTGGGGATCTCGCTGTAGCCCGGCGCGGCGACCCCCGTGAGCGGGAAGTGCGCGCCGATCTTGATGGAGTCCTCGGTGACGCCGGTCTCCGTGGCGCCGCCGCTCTCCTCGGTCGAGGACTCGCGGTCGGCGCCGGCGCCGCACGCGGCCAGGCCGAGGGTCAGGGCGGTGGCGGCCGCGGTGAGGCTGCCCAGGCGTACCGCCCGGGCCCCCCGCCGTCGCCGTGGGTCGAGGTGGGTCATGGCTGATCTCCCTTCGTGGTGGCGACGGGCCGGCGCTGCTGGTCGGCGGGGCCGTCGGGGTGGTGCGGGTCGGTGGGACGGGCGGCGGGGGGAGTCGTACGACGGTCCGCGCCGCGGGCGGCACGGGCGGCGCGCCACCGCAGGAGGGACCCGACCAGGCCTGCGGGGGCCAGCAGGATGACCAGGATCATCACGGTGCCGTAGACCAGCGGCGCCAGCTCGGCGGCGGCGATGCTGTCCAGGCCCTGCGCGGTCCCCACGTCGGTGGCGATCCGGGCGGTGTAGACGAGCACGACCGAGCCGATGATGGCGCCGGACAGCGTGCCCAGCCCGCCGAGGACGATCGCGGTGAGCAGGGTCAGGGACAGCGTCAGCTCGAAGGCCGTCGGTGCGGCGAGGCGGATCTGGATGGCCATCAGGGCGCCGGCGAGCCCGGCGACGGCCGCGCTGACGGTGAAGGCCGAGACACGGGCACGGGCGAGGTTGATCCCGGCCAGCTCCGCGGCGACCTCGTCGTCGCGCACGGCGGCCCAGCGCCGTCCGACCCGGCCCCGGATCAGGTTGGCCAGCAGGAAGAACACCACCACGAGCAGGGTCCAGCCGAGGATCGCGTAGTACTGGCTGTTCGAGGGCTCGGTGCCGGTGAGGAAGAACAGCGCGTCCAGGAACCACGCCGGCGGCTCGGGGCTGGTCACGCGCAGGCCCTGCTCGCCGCCGAGGGTGGTGGAGAAGTAGCGGGCGATGCCGGGCACGGCGATGGCCAGCGTCAACGTGGCACCGGCGAGGTACGGCCCGTGGAGGCGGGCCGCGGCCACGCCGACCAGGACGCCGACGACGAGCGCGACGAGCAGCGAGGCCAGCAGGACCAGCGGCAGCGGCAGCGCCGTCTCGGGGT
This sequence comes from Nocardioides sp. AX2bis, assembly GCF_902506435.1. GTDB lineage: Bacteria > Actinomycetota > Actinomycetes > Propionibacteriales > Nocardioidaceae > Nocardioides. Next base: position 824,472 of record NZ_LR733215.1, read on the forward strand.
CCTGCAGCAGCAGCGCGGTGGTGTAGGCGCCGATCGCCATGAACGCGCCGTGGCCCAGGGAGATCTGCCCGTTGATGCCGGTCAGCAGCGTCAGGCCGCCGGCGGCGAGGGCCATGTAGGCCAGCTCGGTGAGCTGGCGGTTGCGGAAGTCGTCGACCGACATCAGCACGACCACGGCGACCAGCAGCCCGAGGACGGCCAGGGTGGCGTGGCGGACCAGGGTGTGGCGCCAGGCGCGGGAGAGCATCTGCACGGTGTCCTCCTCAGACCCGTCGGGCCTGGGCCTGCGAGAACAGGCCGGCCGGTTTGAGGGTCAGGAGCAGCATCAGGATCACCAGCGCTGCCAGCGGCACCAGCTGGGAGCCGACGTACCCGCTGACCAGCGACAGCGAGAGGCCGAGGACCAGGCCGCCGACGACGGCGCCGACGGGGCTGTCGAGGCCGCCGAGGACGGCCGCGACGAACCCGTAGACCACGACGGGGTCCATGTAGCCGGGGTGGACCAGGCCGCCCCCGGCGATCAGCAGGCCGGAGAGCGAGCCCACCACGGCGGCCAGCGCCCAGCCGAGGGTCAGCATCGAGCCGACCCGGACGCCGAGCAGCTTGGCGACCTCCTGGTTGAAGGCCGAGGCCCGCATCTTCAGGCCGACGTCGGTGAAGCGGAAGAGCAGGACCAGCAGGCCCATGGTGACCACGACCGCGCCGATCGCGAACAGGTCGGCGGGGCCGATGCCGAAGGTGGTGCCGCCGACCTCGAGCCCCCGGATGCTGAAGGGGGCCGGGAAGGAGCGGAACTGGCTGGAGAAGATGATCGCGGCGGCGGCGTGCAGGGCCACGAACAGGCCGAGGGTGAGGATCACCGGGTTGATCTCGGAGCTCTGGTCGACCCGCCGGATCAGCAGGAACTCGACCGCCGCGCCGAGGACGAGCCCGGCGAACAGGGCCACCGCCCCGGCCACCCAGTAGGAGTAGCCGGCGTCGATCAGCTCGAGCGCGAGCAGGGTGGTCACCATGGCCATCGGGGCCTGGGCGAAGTTCACGATCCGGGTCGAGCGCCAGATCAGCACGAGCGCCAGCGCGAACGCGGCGTAGACCGCGCCGAGCGTGAGGCCGCTGAGGAGGGTGTTGAGCAGCTGCATCGGTCAGTCCTCCCTTAGAAGCCGAGGTAGGCGTGTCGGAGCGTGTCGTCGGCCGCGAGGCTCGCGGCGTCCTGGTCGGCCACGACGGCGCCCAGGTTGAGCACCACGCCGTGGTCGGCGATCGACAGCGCGCTGCGGGCGTTCTGCTCGACGAGCAGCACCGCGAGCCCCTCGCGGGCGACGAGGTCGCGCAGCAGGGCGAAGATCTGGGCCACGACCCGGGGGGCGAGTCCCAGCGACGGCTCGTCGAGCAGCAGCATCCGGGGGCGGGCCATCAGGGCCCGGCCGACCACCAGCATCTGGCGCTCGCCGCCGGACAGGACGTGGGCGACCGCCGTACGGCGCTCCCCGAGCACGGGGAACAGGTCGAAGATGCGCTGCAGGTCGTCGCCGCGGACCTTGCCGCCGCGACCGAGGCCGCCCAGGCGGAGGTTCTCCTCGACCGTGAGCTCGGTGATCACGCCGCGTCCCTCGGGCACGTGCGAGAGCCCGAGGCGGGGCATCTTCTCCGGGGCGGTGCCGACGAGGTCGGTGCCGTCGAAGGTGGCCGTGCCCGAGGTCGGGCGCAGCAGGCCGGAGATCGTCCGCAGCAGGGTGGTCTTGCCGGCGCCGTTGGCGCCGAGGACGGCGGTGATCGCGCCCTCGCGGGCGGTGAAGGACACCTCGCGCAGGGCCTTCACGGGCCCGTAGCTGGTGGACAGCTCGTGCAGCTCCAGCACGTCAGGCCTCCGTCGGGGTGGCGGGGTCGGTGGCGGGGCCGGTGTCGGCGTCGAGGTCGGCGACGTCGTCGCCGAGGTAGGCCGCGACCACCGCGGGGTCCTGCTGGACCTCGGCCGGGCTGCCGTCGGCGATGACCTTGCCGAAGTCGAGGACGGTGATCCGGTCGCAGACCTTCATCACGAGGTCCATGTGGTGCTCGACCAGCATCACGGCCATCTCACCGGACAGGCCGCCGATCAGCGCGGCGAGCTCGTCCATCTCCTCGCTCGACAGGCCGCTGGCCGGCTCGTCGAGCAGCAGCAGGGTGGGCTCGGCGACCAGGGCGCGGGCGAGGGCGACGCGCTTGCGCAGGGCGTACGGCAGGCTCGGCGGGTACCGGCGTGCGTGCTCGGCGATGCGGAGACGCTCCAGCGCCTCCATCGCCCGCTCGCGCAGCCGGTCCTCGTCGCGGGTGGCGCCGGGCAGGGCGAGCATCGTGCCGAGGAACCCCGACCGGCCGTGGCGGTCCGCGCCGACCATGACGTTGTCGAGCACGCTGAGCCGGTCGAAGAGGCCGAGTCCCTGCAGGGTGCGGGACATGCCGTACGAGGCCAGGCGGTGCGGCCGGAGCCGCGCCAGGGTCTCGCCCCGGCGCACGACCTGGCCCTCGTCGGGGCGGAGGAAGCCGCAGGCGACGTTGAACAGCGTGGTCTTGCCAGCACCGTTGGGCCCGATCACGCCGTGCACGGTGTGCTCGGCGACCCGCAGCCCGGCGGCGCTGAGGGCGGTGACGCCGCCGAAGCGGACGGTGACGTCGCGCAGCTCGAGGGCGGGCGTGGCGGTCGCCGAGGGCGTGGCGGACGTCGGGTCGGGCGTGGCGTGGGCGACCTGGTCGGATGCCGGCATCCGCGTCCTCCGCTCGGTCGGGGGGTGGGCAGGGTGGTGGGGCTCCTGGCGGGGCCGTGTGACCGGCACCACTCTGGTGACTCCGTCCAAGGAACGCACTAGGCGGAACGCACAATGTTGCCTGTCTGACGGGGCGAATGTGCGCCCTGCTCTGGTCATCGTTGTGCGCGGAGTGCGAACGTGCCTTCGTGCGCACCGACCAGCCCGTCCCACCGCCTGAGCCGCGGGTACGCGTCGAGAACGCCTGGTCCCTGCTGGCCGACCAGTCCGACGCGATCGCCGACGACATCACGCTGACGTTGTTCGAGCGCGACACCGACATCTACGAGAGGTTCGGTCCCGAGCTGCGCGTGGACGTGCGGCAGAGCACCCGGATGCACATCCGCCGCGGCCTGGACGTGCTCAGCGGGGACCGCTCGCAGCTGGACTCGGCCCGGGAGACCTGGCGCGAGACCGGTCGACGGCGGGCACGGCAGGGCGTACCGCTGGAGCTCGTCATCAACGCCTACATCACCGGTGCCCGCAAGCTGTGGGAGGCGCTGGTCGAGCGCTCGCGCACCGACCTGGTGGACGTCATCGACGCCGAGATGCTGATCCGGGCCGGCAAGGCGGTGTGGGCCAACCTGGACGTGCAGAACGGCGTCCTGATCGAGGCCTACCACCGTGAGTCGGGCCGTCTGCAGCGGCAGGACCTCCAGCGCCAGCAGGCCGTGATCGACGGGCTGCTGGAGGGCCGGGGGGCCGACCCCGACTTCGCCCGGGACGCCCACCAGGCCCTCGGCGTCGGTCCGGAGGACCCCGTCGCCTGTGTCGTGGTGCTCTCCGAGGACTCGCCGGCCGACGCGCTCGCGCCCGCCGAGGACCGCCTCGACCGGGCCGGCGTGCACGCCTTCTGGCACCTGCGCGGCGGGGTCTACCTCGGTCTGCTCGCCGGGCCGCTGCCGGCCGAGGAGGAGCTGGTCGAGATCTTCGCCGCCGCCGGTGCGGGCCGGGTGGGGCTGGGTCGGTGCGCCGGGGGCGTCGCTGGGTTCGCCACCGCCTTCCAGCTCGCGACCCGGGCCGCCGAGACGCTGCCGCGCCAGGCCCGCGGGGTGGTCCCGGTCAGCGGCGCGCTGCCCGAGGTGCTGCTGGCCGGCAGCCCGCAGATGGTGCCGCTGCTGCTCGCCGAGGCCCTCGGCCCGTTGCTGGCCCAGCCCGACCCGCAGGGCCGCACCCTGCTCGACACCCTGGCCGCGCTGCTGCGCCACGACGGCTCACCCACGCACGCCGCCGAGGAGCTCTACTGCCACCGCAACACCGTGATCTACCGGCTGCGCCAGATCGAGGACCTCACCGGCCGTACCCTCGCCGACCCCCGCGACAAGCTGCTGCTGACGCTGGCGATGATCGCCCGGGGCGCGGGGGAGTAGCGGGCTGGCGGGGTCGGCGCCCCTCAGCCCCGCCCGCCTCATCCGCCCCAGGATCCCCGCTCGAGCGGGGGTTCCCCGGGTTGTCGTCCCTTGCAAGGCGCGCGAACCCCGGGAACCCCCGCCTGAGCGGGGATTCCCGGGGCTCCTAGGGCTCCTGGTGCTGACGGTGCCGGCCCTGCTCAGACGAACGCGCTGATCCCCGTCTCGGCCCGCCCGATCAGCAGCTTCTGGATCTGGCTGGTGCCTTCGTACAGCGTCATCACACGGGCGTCGCGCAGGTACTTCGACGGGGGGTACTCGTCGACGTACCCGGCGCCGCCGTGCACCTGGATGGCCAGGTTGGCGGCGCGGACGGCGGCCTCGGAGGCGTACAGCTTGGCCTTGGAGGCGGCCACGCCGAACGACTCGCCCCGGTCGATGAGGTCCGCGCAGCGCCACACCAGCAGACGCGCGGCGTCGGCGTCGAGCGAGATGTCGGCGATCATGTCCTGCACCATCTGGAAGCCGGCGATCTTGCGGCCGAACTGGGTGCGGGTGGTGGCGTAGTCGACCGCGGACTCCAGGCAGCCCTGGACGATCCCGACGCAGCCGGAGGCGACCGCGAGGCGGCCCTTGTCGAGGGTGCTCATCGCGATCTTGAAGCCCTGACCCTCCTCGCCGAGCATCGCCGAGTGCGGCACGCGCACGTCGGAGAGGAACAGCTCGGCGGTGGCCTGGCCCCGCAGCCCGAGCTTGCCCTTGATCTCGCGGGCCTCGAAGCCGGGGGCGTCGGTCGGGACGAGGAAGGCGGTGACGCCCCTCGGCCCCTCGCCGCCGGTGCGCGCGAAGACCAGCGCGACGTCGGCCCAGGTGCCGTTGGTGATGTAGAGCTTCTGGCCGTTGATGACCCAGTCGTCGCCGTCCCGCTTCGCCCGCGAGGTCAGGTTGCCGGCGTCGGAGCCGGTGTCGGGCTCGGTGAGGCCGAAGCAGCCGAGCTTCGAGGCGGTCGCCAGCTGCGGCAGCCACTCCTGCTTCTGCTCCTCGGTGCCATGGAAGAGGATCGACTTGCCGACCAGGCCGGAGGAGACCGAGACGATGCCGCGCAGGGCGGAGTCGGCGCGGCCGAGCTCCTCCATCCCGATCGCGTACGTCACGTAGTCGCCGCCGAGGCCGCCGTACTCCTCGGGGATGGTCAGGCCGAAGAAGCCGATCTCGGCCATCTTGGGCACGATGTCGAGGTCGACGGCCTCGCGGCGGTCCCACTCGATGCGGTGCGGGACGGCTTCCTTGTCGAGGAACTCGCGGGCGAGGTCTCGGAAGCTCTGTTGCTCGTCGCTGAGGCTCAGGTCCATGAGGGGGATCCTCCCTGGTCGGGGTGGGGTGGCGGTAGGTCCTGGTGGGGTGTCCGGCGTGGGCCGGGCGGGGTCACGACAGCGTCGCGACCTGGCGCGCGATCTCGGCCTTGGCCAGGGAGTTGCGGTGCACCTCGTCGGGCCCGTCGGCGAAGCGGAGCGTACGGATCCCGGCCATCTGCTCGGCCAGCGGGAAGTCCTGCGACAGGCCCCCCGCACCGTGCGCCTGGATGGCCTTGTCCAGGATCCACTCCACGGTGGCCGGGGTGGCGATCTTGATGGCCTGGATCTCGGAGTGCGCCCCGCGGTTGCCGACGGTGTCCATCAGCCACGCGGTCTTGAGCACCAGCAGGCGCAGCTGCTCGATGCGTACCCGCGACTCGGCGATCCACTCGCGGATCACGCCCTGCTGGGACAGCGTCCGACCGAAGGCGACCCGGCTGTCGACGCGCTGGCACATCAGCGTGATCGCCCGCTCGGCCACACCGATCGAGCGCATGCAGTGGTGGATCCGGCCGGGGCCGAGGCGGGCCTGGGCGATCGCGAAGCCCTCGCCCTCGCCGCCGATCAGGTTCGAGACCGGGACGCGTACGTCGTCGAAGCGCAGCTCGGCGTGCCCGCCGTGCTCGTGGTCGTCGTAGCCGAGCACGTGCATCGGGCGGACCACGGTCAGCCCGGGGGTGTCGCGGGGGACCAGGACCTGGCTCTGCTGGCGGTGCCGCGCGGCGTCGGGGTCGGTCTTGCCCATCACGATCATGATCTCGGCGTCGGGGTTCATCGCCCCGGTGATCCACCACTTGCGACCGTTGATGACGTACTCGTCGCCGTCGCGCACGATCGAGGTGGAGATGTTGGTGGCGTCCGAGGACGCCACGTCGGGCTCGGTCATCGCGAACGACGACCGGATCTCGCCGTCGAGCAGGGGGCGGAGCCAGCGCTCCTGCTGCTCGGGGGTGCCGAACATCGCCAGCACCTCCATGTTGCCGGTGTCCGGCGCCGCGCAGTTCAGCGCGGCCGGGGCGAGGGTGCCGTGGTGGCCGGTGATCTCGGCCAGCGGGGCGTACTGCAGGTTGGTCAGGCCGGCACCGAGCTCGCCGTGCTCCTTCGGCAGGAACAGGTTCCACAGCCCGCGCGAGCGGGCCTCGGCGCGCAGCTCGGCCACCACCGGCGTGCGGGACCAGGCCCAGCGCTCCTCGCCGGTGCCGAGCTGCTCGTGGAAGACCTGCTCGGCGGGGACGACGTGCGTGGTCACGAAGTCCCAGAGCCGCTCCTGCAGGTCCTGGGTGGTGGAGTCGAGCTCGAAGTCCATGGGTCTCCCTCGTCGGGGTGCGGGTGCGGGTGGGGGCGCGGGGTCAGACCAGCGAGCGAGTGGCGTCGAGGCCGGCCGCGAGCAGCGTCGGGACGGCCTCGCCGACGCCGTCGAAGCCCGCGCCGACCGTCTGGCCCTGCTGGTGGCGGAAGTGGATGCCCTCGAGGATCGCGGCGAGCTTGAAGTAGGCCAGCCCGAGGTGGAAGTCGAGGGTGTCGAGCGCGAGGCCCCCGCCGGCGGCGTACCGCTCGAGGATCGCGTCGGGCCCGGGGTAGCCCGGGGCGCGCGAGGCGTCGGCGACCGCGGCGCCGCCGGTGATCGTCGAGAGCCGGTCGTAGACCAACAGCAGGGCGACGTCGGTCAGCGGGTCGCCGAGGGTGGCCATCTCCCAGTCGACGACGGCCAGCACCTCCGAGCCGACCCGGGCGGGGTCGGCGAGCAGGTTGTCGAGGCGGTAGTCGCCGTGCACGATCCCCGCCCGGACGGCCTCGGCGTCACCGGCCGGGACGTGCTCGCGCAGGCGGGTCACGAGGGTCTCGGCGTCGGGCAGCTCCCGGCTGGAGGAGCCCTCGAGCTGACGCGCCCAGCGGCGCACCTGGCGCTCGAGGAACCCCTGCGGGCGTCCGAGCTCCTCGAGCCCGACGGAGGCCGGGTCGACCTGGTGGAGCGCCGCGAGCACGTCGACCATCGCGCCGGCCAGGCGGCCGGTGGCCTCGGGGCCGATCTCGGCCAGCTGGTCGGCGGTGCGGTACGGCGTGCCGCGCACCAGCTCCATCACGTAGAACTCGGCGCCGAGCACGTCGGTGTCGCGGCACATCGCGTAGGTCTGCGGGACCGGGACGGCGGTGCCGGCCAGGGCGCTCATCACGGTGTGCTCGCGGCCCATGTCGTGCGCGGTGGCCTGGACGTGACCGAGCGGCGGGCGACGCACGACGCGGGTGGTCGTGCCGTCGGTGACCTCGTAGGTCAGGTTGGACTTGCCGCCGGCCAGGAAGCGCCCGCGCAGGTCGGCGCCGAGGTCGCCGGGGCGCTCGCCGTCGTACCAGCGGTGGAAGGCGGCGAGGTCGAGCCCGCGGAGGTCGGTGGTGAGCTGGTCGGTCGTGTCGTCGGTCATCGTTCTCCCAGGGCGCGGGCCTGCAGGCGGCGCATGCCCGCCAGCCAGCGGTCGGTGTCGGTGGCGCGGGCGACGTAGTAGTCGGCCACCTGCGGGTGGGGCAGGACCAGGAAGCGGTCGTCGGCCAGGGAGTCGACCCAGGCCTGCGCGACGTCGTCGGGCTCGAGCGCGGCGTCGCGCGAGAGCAGGGCCTGCAGCGGCCCGGACTCCTCGAGCATCCGGGTGGCCACGCCCTGCGGGCAGATCGCCTGGACGGCCACGCCGCGGTCGCCGTAGGTGATCGAGAGCCACTCCGCGAACGCCACGGCGGCGTGCTTGGTCACCGAGTACGGCGCGCTGCCGATCATGGTGAGCAGGCCCGCGGCGGAGGCGGTGACGACGAGCCGGCCGCCCGCGCCGTCCCCGGTGTCCTCGAGCCAGCGGGGGACCAGGGCACGGGCGGTGCGGACGTGGGCCATCACGTTGACGTCGTGGACCTGCGCCCAGACCTCCTCGCTGGTGTCCAGGCTCGACCCCGAGCCGGCGGCCGCCCCGAGGGCGCCGTCGATGCCGGCGTTGGCGAACCAGACGTCGACCCGGCCGAGCTCGGCCGTGGCCGCCTCGACCAGTGCGTCGACGCCCTCGACCGAGGCGCAGTCGCCGGGCAGCGCGGTGGCGCCCAGGGCCTCGGCGGTCTCGCGGCACGCGTCGGCGTCGAGGTCGTTCACCACGACGCGGGCGCCCTCGCGCACGGCCCGGGCGGCCAGGGCGCGCCCGATCCCGCGGCCGGCGCCGGTCACGACGACGCCGCGGCCCTCGAGGACCTCGGGGGCGGTGGCCATCACACGCCGCCGGTCTGGCTGACGCCGCCGTCGAGGGTCAGGCACTGGCCGGTCACCCAGGAGGCCTCGTCGGAGAGCAGGAACGCCACGGCGCTGGCCACGTCGGTGGTCTCGCCGAGCCGCTTCAGCGGGTACGCCGCGGAGACCTGCTCCTCGCGGCCCTCGTAGAGCGCCTCGGCGAAGCGGGTCTTGACGACCGCGGGCGCGACCGCGTTGACCCGGATGCCCGGGCCGAGCTCGACGGCGAGGTCGCGGGTCAGGTGGATGAGCAGCGCCTTCGTCGCGCCGTACCAGGAGATGCCCGGGGCGGGCTTCACGCCGGCGAGGGAGGCCACGTTGACCACGGCCCCGCCGTGCTCGCCCATCCACGCCCGGTGGCACTCCTGGACCCAGGCCAGCGCGGCGACGCCGTTGACGTCGACGGTCTTGCGGGCGGCGTCGAGGTCGAGGTCCATCAGCGGGCCGTAGGTCGGGTTGATGCCGGTGTTGTTGACCAGCAGGTCGACGCTGCCGAACGCCTCGAGGGTGGCGGCCACGGCCTCGCGGCGGTGGTCGGCGTCGCCGGCGTTGCCGGCCACGGCGATCGCGCGGCCCTCGCCGTGCTCGGCGGTGATCTGCTCGACCGCGGCGGTGAGCGCCTCGGGCTTGCGGGCGGTCAGCGTCACCCGGGAGCCCTCGGCGACCAGGCGCTGCGCGATGGCCAGCCCGATCCCGCGGCTGGCTCCGGTGACGATCGCGGCGGTGCCGTCCAGGCCCTGCATGGGCGCCTCCCAGGTGGTGGATGGTGGTGGGTCGTTGCCGAGTGACTAAGCGCTTGCTTACTCTGGATCGCGTGACCACGTCCCGTCAACCCGCCCCGACGGGCTCCTCGCGCGCCGCGGACGCCCGGGCGCGGCTGCTCGACGCGGCGGTGACGGCGTTCGCCGAGCGAGGCTTCCACGGCACGACGACCCGCGACATCGCCGCCGCGGCCGGGATGTCGCCGGCGGCGCTCTACGTGCACCACCGCTCCAAGGAGGAGCTGCTCTACGAGATCTCGCGCGCCGGCCACCAGCGCACGCTGGACCTGGTCACGCAGGCGGCCGAGGGCACCGACGACCACCGGGAGCGGCTCGGGCGGGTGGCCGCCGACTTCGTGCGCCACCACGCCCGCGCGCACACCACCGCGCGGATCCTCAACTACGAGCTCGAGGCGCTCGAGCCCGCGCACCGCGCGGAGGTGGAGGAGCTGCGCCGTGCGATCAGCGCCCAGGTCGTGTCCGTCCTCGAGGACGGTGCGAGAGCCGGCGTGTTCGCCGCGGGCGACGCCCGGATGACCGCGGCCGCCCTGCTGTCGCTGGGCATCGACCTGGCCCGGTGGTTCGACGACGCCCGCGGCTGGGACCCCGACGCCCTCGCCGCGCACTACCGGGAGCTGGTGCTGCGGATGGTCGGGTCTGCGCCGACCTGAGCGTCCGGGGCGACCTGGGACGCGGGAGGGTGGTCCACGACCTGGGACGCTGTGGTGTGACCGCCTTCCCGCTCAACCCCGTCGACTCGATCTGGTGGCGCACCGACCGCCCCGAGAACCTGATGGTGATCGAGTGCCTGGTCCGGCTCGAGGGCCACCTGGACCGTGCGCGCCTGGCCCTGGTCCTGCAGGAGCGCGTCGTCGACCGGTTCCCGGTCTTCCGGCGCCGACCGGCCCGGTCCCGCGTCCCCGGTGGCCTGCCGCGGTGGACCGCGATCGACGACTTCCGCCTCGACGACCACCTGGTCGAGGTCCGGCTGCCCCCGGGCGCCGGTGACGAGGAGGTCCAGGAGCACGTCGGTCGTCACCTCGGGCAGCCGCTGGACCCGGGCCGCTCGCCGTGGGAGGTGCAGGTCCTCGAGGGGCACCCCGACGGCACGATCCTCTACGCGCGCCTCCACCACGTCCTGGCCGACGGGATCGCGCTGACGCGCGTCCTGCTCTCGCTGACCGACGCCGGTCCCGACGCACCCGTGGACGCCGGCCCCGCCGCGACCTCGGTGGCCGCCGCTCCCCGCCCCAGCCGGCCGACGTCCGGTCGGTCGGTCAGGGCCCGTGCGGCGGCCGCGGCCACCGTGCGTACGCCGGCGGTGCTGGCCAAGCTGCTGCTGAGCCGCACCCCGCCGACCCGGCTCACCGGGCAGGTCACCCCCGGCAAGGCCGTGGTGTGGTGCGAGCCGGTGCCGCTGGACCGCGTCAAGGCCCTCGCCCGCCGCACGGGCGCGACGGTCAACGACGTGCTCGCCGCGGCGCTCGCCGGTGCCCTGCACCGCTACCAGACCCATCACCACGCGGTGCCGAGGGACATGACCACGATGATCCCGGTCAACCTCCGCCCGCTCGACAAGCCGCTGCCGCGGCGGCTGGGCAACCGCTTCGCGCTGGTGCTGCTGCGGCTGCCGTCGGGGACCCCGGAGGCCGGGGCGCGGCTGCAGGAGGTGCAGCGACGGATGGGGGCGATCAAGAGGTCGCCCGAGCCGGTGCTGACCTTCGCGCTGCTGCACGTGATCGGGCTGCTGGGGGAGTCCGTGGGCCGGGGGCTGGTCCGCTTCTTCGCGGCCAAGGCCGTCGGCGTGACCACGAACGTGCCCGGCCCGCCGGAGCACCGCTACCTCGCGGGCACCCGGATCGGCGGTCTGCTGGGGTGGGTGCCGGGCTCGGGCGAGCAGGCCGTGGGCACCTGCATCTTCACCTACGCCGGGTCCGTCCACGTCGGCTTCAAGACCGACGCGGCGGTCGTGCCCGACCCCCGACGGCTGCTGGCCTGCTTCGAGGACGAGCTGGCCGCGATGCTCGACCCGGCCCCGTCGACCGCGACCAGCGGGGCCTCGGCCGCCGCCCTCGTCTGACCCGCGGGCCCCCGGGGTCGTGTGCCTGAGAGCGGTCCGGGGACCGTCCTCAGGCACACGACCTGGTCGCGCGGGTCAGTGCAGCGGGTCGACGCCCTCGTGGTCGCCGATCCGGCCGACCAGCTCGCCGAGGTGGTGCGTGCCGTCGCCGAGCAGGTGGTCCAGCGCGGTGAGCCGGGCGACGTGGTTGCCCACGGCGTACTCGGCGGTGACGCCGATGCCGCCGTGCAGCTGGATGGCCTCCTGGCCGACGTGGCGCGCGGCCCGCGAGACCTGCAGGGAGGTACGGCGGGCGGCGTCGGAGGCCGCCTGCGCGTCGCCGCTCATCAGCACCATCGTCGCCCACTGCACCATCGAGCTGGCCAGCTCGAGCGAGACGTACATGTCCGCGGCGCGGAACGTGAGCGCCTGGAAGGTGTTCAGCGTGACGCCGAACTGCTTGCGGCTCTTGAGGTAGTCGGTGGTGAGCCGCAGCGCGGTCTCCATCGACCCCAGCGCCTCGTTGGCGGCGGTGATGCGGCCGACGTCGAGGATGGTGGCCACGGTGGACTCGCGGTCGGCGACCTCGCCCAAGGGCGTGGCCGACGTGCCGGAGAAGGTGACCTTCGCCGCGCGGCCGCCGTCGTAGGTCCGGTAGGAGCTGCGCTGCAGGTCGGCGGCGTCGCCGTCGACCAGGAAGAGGCCGGTGCCGCCGTCGGGCAGCGCCGCGGTCACCACGAGGGTGTCCGCGCGGGCACCCTGCACGACCGGCTCCTTGACGCCCTCGAGCGTCCAGGCCCCGCCCTGCTCGGTGGCCGTGACCGCCGAGGCGGTCGGGACCCAGCCGCGGCCGGGCTCGTCGTGGGCCAGGGCGAGCACGCGCTCGCCCTCGGCGACCGCGCCGAGGATCTCCTCGCGCTGCTCGGCCGACCCGGCCGCGGAGACCAGGCCGCCGGCCAGGACCACGCAGGCCAGGAACGGCTCGGGCGCGATGACGCGTCCCAGCTCCTGGGCCACGATGCCGATCTCGACCGGTCCGGCGCCGACGCCGCCGTCGGACTCGGCGAACGGCAGCCCGAGGATGCCCATCTCGGCCATCCGCGCCCACTGCTTCTCGTCGAAGCCGGGGTCCTCGTTGACCGTCTGGCGGCGGTGCTCGTGGTCGGAGTACGTCTTGCCGACCAGGCCGCGCACCGCGTCGCGCAGGGCGACCTGCTCGTCGTCGTAGGTGAAGTCCATGTCTGTCCCGTCCCCCTCAGAGCCCGAGGATCGTCTTGCTGATGATCTGACGCTGGACCTCGTTGGAGCCGCCGTAGATGGAGGCCTTGCGCAGGTTCAGGTAGGTCGGCGTCGCCCGGCGGGCGAAGCCGGGGAGCGCGGACCCCTCGTCCGCGCCGGAGGCCAGGGAGGCCGGGCCGGCGAGGTCGACGGCGAGCTCGCTGACGGCCTGCTGCAGCTCGGTGCCCTTGAGCTTCAGCACCGAGCTGGCCGGGTGCGGCTCGCCGCCCTCGGAGTGGGCAACCACGCGCAGCGCGGTCAGCTCGAGGGCGAGCAGCTCGTTCTCGAGCTCGGCCACGCGGGCGGCGAGCAGCGGGTCGGCGGTGATCCGGTCGGCGTACCGCTCCTTGGCCAGGGCCAGGTTCCGCTTCGTCGCCGCCACCGGGGCCACGCCGACGCGCTCGTTGCCGAGCAGGAACTTCGCGATCGTCCAGCCGCCGTCGACCTCGCCGACGAGGTTGGCGCCGGGGACGCGGACGTCGGAGAACCAGACCTCGTTGACCTCGTGGCCGCCGTCGATCAGCTCGATCGGGCGCACCTCGAGGCCCGGCGAGGTCATGTCGATGAGCAGCATCGAGATGCCGGCCTGCTTCTTGACGTCCGGGTTGGTGCGCACCAGGGTGAAGATCCAGTCGCCGTACTGGCCGAGCGTGGTCCAGGTCTTCTGGCCGTTGACGACCCAGTCGTCGCCGTCGCGGACCGCGGTCGTGCGCAGGCTGGCCAGGTCGGAGCCGGCGTCTGGCTCGGAGAAGCCCTGGCTCCACCAGACGTCGAGGTTCGCGGTGGGCGCCATGAAGCGCTCCTTGAGCTCCTCGCTGCCGAACTGCGCGAGCACCGGGCCGATCATCGAGGTGTTGAACGCCAGCGGCGCCGGCACGAAGGCGCGCTGCATCTCCTCGTTCCACAGGTGGCGACGCAGGTCGGACCAGCCGCGGCCGCCGTACTGCTCGGGCCAGTGGGGGACGGCGAGGCCGGCGGCGTTCAGCGCCTGCTGGCTCGCGACGATCTGGTCCTTGGAGAGCTCGCGGCCCTCCTTGACGGCGTCGCGGATCTCCTCGGGCACCTTGGTGGTGAAGAAGTCGCGCATCTCCTCGCGGAACGCGCGGTCCTCCTCGGACAGCTCGAGCTGCATCGCTCGCCTCCTGCTCGCGTCGGTGGGCGGCCGCCTGCGGCCGCCGGTCGGGCGTCGTACCCGACGTCCGAGTCCATCATGACGCGCGAACCTACGCGTCGGTAACCCCGCCCAGTCCTTGTCGGGCGCCGCGCCCGTCCGACCCGTCAGAACACCCCGGCGACGGCGTCGTAGACCTGGGTGACGGCCAACCAGGCGAAGACGACCGTGCACACCACGAGGGCGACGTTGGAGGGCGGCTTGTTGCGCCACTGGCGCGGCACCCGGTCGGTGTTGAGCAGCCACAGCAGCGTCACCGAGAGGAACGGCATGAAGAACGCGCCGAGCACGCCGTAGGCCAGGATCAGGTAGACCGGCTCGCCGAGGAACAGCATCGGGACCGGCGGCAGCGTCAGCCACAGGACGTACGCGGTGTACCACCGCCCGCCGAGGCGGTAGCGCGGCTCGTCCGGGTCGCCGCCCGAGACGTGACCGACGAAGTCGGCGAACATCAGGCTGACGCCGTTCCAGACCCCGACCAGCGACGACATCGCCGCGGCCCAGAAGCCGACCAGGAAGACGGTGCCGGCCGCGGTGCCGTAGCGGTCGGCCAGCACGTCGGACAGGTCGAGCAGGCCCTGGTCGCCGGAGCTGACCGCGATCCCGGCGGAGTAGAGCAGCTCGGCCCCGACGATCAGGGTGGAGACCACGAAGACGCCGGTGATCGCGTACGCCATGGCGTTGTCGATCCGCATGACCCGCATGTGGCGCGGGCTGTCCCAGCCCTTCTCGCGCAGCCAGTAGCCGTAGGCGGCGAGCGTGATCGTGCCGCCCACGCCGCCGGCCACGCCCAGGACGTAGACCAGGCCGCCGTCGGGCACGACCGGGACGAGGCCGCCGGCCATGTCGGGCAGGTTCGGGACCGTGAGCGCGGCGGCGCCGACCATCGAGACGAACATCAGCAGCACCAGGACGCTGCAGACCTTCTCGAAGACCGAGTAGCGCCCGAGCAGCACCAGCCCCGCGCCGAGCAGGCCCGACACGACGCCCCACCACGCCACGGACAGGCCGCCGAGCAGCGAGTAGAGGGCCAGGCCGGTGCCGGCCATCGCGGCGGCGCCGTAGACGAAGCCCCAGATGACGATGTAGGGCCCGAAGTACCAGTGGGTCCAGCGGCCCAGGCTCGACCAGCCCTCGTAGATCGTGCTGCGGGTGGCCAGGGACCAGCGGCCGGCGCCCTCGACGAGGACGACCTTGAGTACGCAGCCGAGGACCGCGGTCCACAGCAGGGCGTAGCCGTACCTGCTCCCCGCCAACAGGGTGGCGACGAGGTCGGCGCCGCCGACCCCGGTGGCGGCGACGACGAGGCCGGGGCCCACGAGGTGCCAGCGGGGTGCGGGGCGGTCGTCGGTGGTGGTGCCGGACGGGCCGGAGCCGTGGGGGTCGGAGGGTGTGGACGAGGACGGCACGGGGCCTCCCGAGGGCCTGGGGCGTGTCAGTCGGTCAGGGGCCCGGACCCTACAAGAGGCCCGCGTCCGCCGCGAGGGCGAAACCGACCTGCGCCGGTGGCGGGTGGCAGGGGAGGATGCTCCCGTGGGACACGTCGAGGTCAGTGGAGTGCGCTACGAGCTGCCCGACGGGAGGGTGCTGCTCGACGACGTCTCGTTCCGGGTCGGCGACGGGGCGAAGGTGGCCCTGGTCGGCGCGAACGGGGCCGGCAAGACGACGCTGCTGCGCATCGTCACCGGCGAGCTGGAGCCGCACGGCGGCGCGGTGACCCGCACCGGCGGCCTCGGCGTGATGCGCCAGATGGTGGCGGCCGGCCTCGGCCGCCCGGGCACGCCCGACGGCGAGCCGACCGTGGCCGACCTGCTGCTGTCGGTGGCGCCGCCGCGGGTGCGGGCGGCCGCCGCGGCCGTCGACACCTGCGAGCGGGCGCTGATGGACACCGACGACGAGCCCACGCAGCTGCGCTACGCCGCCGCGCTGGGCGACTACGCCGACGCCGGCGGCTACGACGTCGAGGTCACGTGGGACGTCTGCACCGTGCGGGCGCTCGGGGTGCCCTACGACCGGGTGCGTCACCGCGAGCTGCGGACACTGTCGGGCGGGGAGCAGAAGCGCCTGGTGCTGGAGTACCTCCTGGCCGGGCCCGACGAGGTGCTCCTGCTCGACGAGCCGGACAACTTCCTCGACGTGCCGGGCAAGACCTGGCTCGAGGGGCGGATCCGCGACTCGGCCAAGACGATCCTGTTCGTCAGCCACGACCGTGAGCTGCTGGCCAACACCGCCACCCGCGTGGTCACCGTCGAGCTGGGCGCGGCGGGCAACACCGTGTGGACCCACCCGGGCGGCTTCGGGTCGTACCACGACGCGCGCCGCGACCGGTTCGCGCGCTTCGAGGAGCTGCGCCGGCGCTGGGACGAGGAGCACGCCAAGCTGGTCGCCCTGGTCCTGCGCTACCGGGTGAAGTCGGAGTTCAACGACGGCCTGGCCGCGCAGTACAAGGCCGCGCAGACCCGGCTGCGCAAGTTCGAGGAGGCCGGCCCGCCGACCGAGCAGCCGCGCGAGCAGCAGGTGACCATGCGGCTGACCGGCGGGCGTACCGGCAAGCGCGCGGTCGTCTGCGAGCAGCTCGGGCTGACCGGGCTGATGAAGCCCTTCGACCTCGAGGTCTGGTACGGCGAGCGGGTCGCCGTGCTGGGCTCCAACGGCTCCGGCAAGTCGCACTTCCTGCGGCTGCTGGCGGCCGGGGGCAGCGACCCCGACGTGGAGCACCGCCCGGTCGAGGAGAAGCCGGTGGAACCGGTCCCGCACACCGGTCGCGTCCGGCTCGGCGCGCGGGTGCGCCCCGGGTGTTTCGTGCAGACCCACGAGCACCCCGAGCTGCGGGGCCGCACCCTGCTCGAGGTGCTGCACCGCGGCGAGCGCGGTCCCGACGGCGGTGGCCGGGCGGGGATGGGCCGCGAGCAGGCCGCCCGCGTGCTGGACCGCTACGAGCTCGCCCACGCCGGGGAGCAGCGCTTCGAGCAGCTCTCGGGCGGGCAGCAGGCCCGCTTCCAGATCCTGCTGCTGGAGCTGTCCGGCGCGACGCTGCTGCTGCTCGACGAGCCCACCGACAACCTCGACGTCCAGTCGGCCGAGGCGCTGGAGACGGGCCTGCGGGCCTTCGAGGGCACGGTGCTGGCGGTCACGCACGACCGCTGGTTCGCCCGTGGCTTCGACCGGTTCCTGGTCTACGGCTCGGACGGCGAGGTCTACGAGCCCGACGGCCCGGTGTGGGACGAGGCGCGGGTGGTCCGCGCCCGCTGACCCGCACCGGGCGTCGACCCCGGCCTCAGTCCGCCGCCACCTCGCCGTCCGAGCCGAGGGTCAGCGTGGTGGTCTCCTCGTCGCCGCCGCGGACGTAGGTCACCTCGACCTCGTCGCCCGGGCGGTAGCTGCGCACGGTGGTGATCAGCGAGTCCGGGTCGGAGATGCGGGTGTCGTCGATGCCGGTGACGACGTCCTCGGCCTCGAGCCCGGCCTCCTGGGCCGCCGAGCCGTCGTTGACCTCGGCCACCTGGGCGCCGGCCTCGACGGGCGCGCCGCCCTCGGTCGTGGACTGCACCGGCTGCACCGAGATCCCGAGCAGCGCGTGCGTGGGCTCCTCGCCGGCGATGATCTGGTCGACGATCGGCCGCACGTCGTCGATCGGGATGGCGAAGCCGAGACCGATCGAGCCGGAGGACTCGCCGGTCACCGAGCTGCCGCTGGTGCGGATGGAGGAGTTGATGCCGACCACGCGGCCCTGCGAGTCGACCAGCGGGCCACCGGAGTTGCCCGGGTTGATCGCGGCGTCGGTCTGCACTGCCGGGTAGGCGGTGACGTTGCCCTCGTCGTCCTGGCCGACGTCGACCGGCCGACCGAGGGCGCTGACGATGCCCGAGGTCACGGTGGCGTCCAGGCCGTAGGGCGAGCCGATCGCCACGACGTCCTCACCCACGTTGAGGTCGGCCGAGCTGCCGATCGTCGCCGGGGTCAGCCCGGAGACGCCCTGGGCCTGCACGACCGCCACGTCGGTGATCGGGTCGGTGCCGACGATCTCGGCCGGGGCCGTGCTGCCGTCGCTGAAGGAGATCGTGATCGACCCGCCGCCCTCGGCGACCTCGGCCACGTGGTTGTTGGTCAGGATCCGCCCGTCGGAGGAGATGATCACGCCCGAGCCGGAGCCCGAGCCCTCCTGGCCGGCCACGTCGAGCTTGACCACCGACGGCAGCACGGCCGCGGCGACCTGCTCGACGTCGGTCTCGCTGCCGTCCGCCTCGCCGGTGTCGACCACCGGCGAGGTGGTCACCGCGCTGCTGCTGCCGCCGCCGCTGCTCAGCGTGCCGTCGTCGTCGAACCAGGTCGAGTACGCCGCAGCGCCGCCGAGGCCGGCGCCGCCGCCGACCACGAGGGCGGCGGTGAGGACACCGGCCGCGAAGCGCTTGCGACCGCGCGAGCGCTCCCGCGGCGCCGGGGCGGGGGAGCCGAACGGCGGGCCGTACGGGTCGCCGTACGGCGGCTGTCCGCCCGCACCCGCGGGCGTGCCGCCGAGCTCGGTGGTCGGCTCGTGGTCCCCGGCCCAGGAGGGGCGGCTCGACGGCTGGTCGGCGGAGGGGCGGTCGGGGGTGGGGGTCTGGTCGGACATGGCTCCACTCTCGGGCGTCGGCCTGTGAGCAGGCTGAGACGCACCTGACGGTCGGCCAAGAGTCGGGGCCGGAACCCGGACCGGAACCTGGGCCCGCGCCCTGCTCGAGCCACCCCGGGGGTGTGCCAGAGTTCCGCCGTGACCACCGCCCGCACCGTCCCGGTGACCACCGAGATGGGCGGCGACGAGCTCGACGCCGAGGACGCCTGGCACCTCGCCCGGCGCCACGGTCTGCGCCGCATCCTGGTCGACTCGTTCGTCCGGTTCCGCTACGGCGACGGGTTCACCAACAGCCGGGCGCTGGCGCTCCAGGCCTGCCTGGCCGTGGTGCCCTTCCTGCTCGCCGTCACCGGCCTGGCCGCCGACATCGACGACGAGAAGCCGGCCCGGGTGGTCGCGCAGACCATCGAGGCCGTCTCGCCCGGCCACGGGGGCGAGGCCGGCGACGCGCTCGCTCGGGCCGCGACCTCGCCCGAGACCTCCGGGGAGGTCGCGCTGGTGCTGGGGCTGCTCGTCGCGCTGGTCTCGATGACCACCGCGATGGCCCAGGTCGAGCGGGGGACGAACCGCATCTACGGCATCCGGCGGGACCGCCCCGCGAAGGCGAAGTACGGCCGCGCCGCCGTGCTGACCGCCCTGCTCGCCGTGCCGACCGGGGTCGGCTTCCTGCTCCTCGTCGCCGGCGGCGCGTTCGCCCAGGCGATGACGGAGGTCTACGGCTGGGGGGACGGGCTGCGGCTGTGGTGGAACGTGCTGCGCTGGCCCGCGGGCCTCGCGCTGCTCGTGCTGACCATCGCGGTGCTCCTCGACCACAGCCCGCGCCGTCGTCAGCCGGCCCTGTCGTGGCTGGCCCTGGGCGCCGGGGTCTCGGTGGTGCTGTGCATGGGGGCGACGGCCGCCCTCGGGATCTACGTCGAGGCCAGTGGCTCGTTCGGGACCACCTACGGGCCCCTGGCCGGCATCGTGGCGCTGCTGCTGTGGAGCCTGATGGCCTCGGTCGCGTTCTTCTACGGCGCCGCCGTCTGCGCCCAGCTCGAGGCGATGCGGACCCGCCTCACCGACCCCGCCGAGGACGACCCCGGGCGCCCCCACCACGAGGTCACCACGAGGTCGTCTGACCCCCTCCGACCCCCGCGGTGCGCCGGAACCGTCATCTCGAGGCGCCGCGAGCGTCATCTCGGCTTGTGGGGGCGTGTGGGCTCGGTCACAATCGACCATGGACGCACCGCACCCGATCTTCACCGACGACCGCCTCGCCCACTGGGCCGCGACCACCCCCGACGCCGAGGCGATGACCTACCTCGGGCGGACGTGGACCTGGGCGGAGTGGGACGACCGCGTCCGTCGGGCCGCCGGCGCCCTGCGCGGGCTCGGCGTCGGTCGCGGCGACGTGGTGGCGTTCCTGGACAAGAACCACCCGGCCTGCGTCGAGCTGTCGCTGGCCGCCGGGTCGCTGGGCGCGGCCAACGCGATCGTGAACTGGCGCCTGGCCGGGGACGAGGTCGACTACACCCTCAACGACTGCCGGGCCAAGGTCCTCGTCGTCGGCTCCGAGCTGATGCCGGTCCTTGCCTCCGTCCGGGACCGGCTGTCCCACGTGGAGCACGTGGTCGAGGTGACGCCCGACGGCGCCGCGGGGGACGGCTGGGAGGCGCTGCTGGCCGCGGCCGAGCCGGTCGGCCGCGACCCCGAGGTGGAGCCGGGCGACGTGTGCCTGGTGATGTACTCCTCCGGCACGACCGGGCGGCCCAAGGGGGTCATGCTGACCCACGCCAACATGGTCGCCCACACGCTCGCCGCGCACGACGGCTGGGAGTTCCGGCCGGGCCAGAAGTCGATGGTGGCGATGCCGCTGTTCCACGTCGGCGGGTCCTCGTACGTCCTCTTCGGCCTCCACGACGGCATCCCCAGCGTGATGACCCGCGAGCCCGACGCCGCCTCGCTCGGCGGGGCGATCATGGCCGGGGCGACCGCCACCTTCCTGGTGCCGGCGGTGCTGGCCCAGGTGCTCCAGTCGGGCCCCGAGGCCGTGGCGCTCTTCGGCCGCCTCACGACCTACACCTACGGCGCGGCGCCGATGCCGCTCCCGCTGCTGCGCGAGGCGATGGAGGTCTGGCCGGACACCGACTTCATCCAGGTCTACGGCCTGACCGAGGTCGCCGGCGTGGCCACCCACCTGATGCCGGAGGCCCACCGCGAGGCGATGGCCTCGGGACGCCACGACCTGCTGGTCTCCGCCGGCCGGCCGCTGCCGGGCGTCGAGGTCCGGGTCGTCTCGCCCGACACGCTCGCCGACGTCGGGGTCGGGGAGCCCGGCGAGCTGTGGCTGCGCACGCCGCAGCTGATGGCGGGCTTCCTGGGGCGCCCGGAGGAGACCGCCGCGGCGATCACCGAGGACGGCTGGTTCCGCACCGGTGACCTGGGCAAGGTCGACGCCGAGGGCTACGTCTTCGTCGAGGACCGCCTCAAGGACATGATCATCACCGGCGGCGAGAACGTCTACAGCCCCGAGGTCGAGCGGGTGCTCGCCGAGCACCCCGCCGTCGCCGAGGTGGCGGTCATCGGCGTGCCGCACGACCGCTGGGGCGAGACGGTCAAGGCCGTCGTCTCTCTGCGCCCGGGCGCGAGCGCGACCCCCGACGAGCTGATCGCGCACTGCCGGGCCTCGCTGGCGACCTTCAAGTCGCCCACCTCGGTCGACGTGGTCGCGGCGCTGCCGCGCAACCCCACCGGCAAGATCCTGAAGCGGGACCTCCGCACGCCGTACTGGGAGAGCCGGGACCGCGCGGTGGTGTGACCCGGGTGTGACCCGCGGCCCCCTAGGCTCGGGACCGATGACCTCAGCTGCGCCGCACCCCTCCGTCCCGACGACCGGCGCCGAGCGCCCTGCGAGCAGCTTCCGCTACCGCCCCGAACTGGACGGGCTGCGGACCTTCGCGGTCGTGGTCATCGTGTTCTTCCACGCCCGGGTGGCCGGGGCGTCGAGCAGCTTCATCGTGCTGGACCTCTTCTTCGTCCTGTCGGGGTTCCTGGTCACCAACGTGGTGCTCCGCGAGATGGACACCACGGGGGGCCTGCGGCTGGGGCTCTACTACGCCCGCCGCGTGCGACGGCTGCTGCCGGCGGCCGTCGTGGCGATCGTGGTGACCTCCGGGGTCTTCCTGCTCGTCGCCTCCCAGCCCGAGCGGCTGGCCCTGGTCCGGCAGGCGCAGGCGGCCCTGCTCTACCTGGCCAACTGGCAGTTCGTGGCCGACGGCGCCGACTACTTCGCCGGGGACGTGCGCAGCTCGCCGTTCCTGCACTACTGGTCGCTGTCGATCGAGGAGCAGTTCTACATCGTCTTCCCGCTGCTGCTCCTGCTGTGGTGGAAGGTCGCCCCGCGCCGCCCGCGGGTGCTGCTGGTGTGGTTCGGCGTCCTGATCGCCGCCTCCGTCGCCTCCCAGCTCTACTGGGCGCAGGTCGACCCGACGCGGGCCTACTTCGGCACCGACGCCCGGCTCTTCCAGCTGCTCGCGGGCGCCGTCCTCGCGGTGGCCCTGCGCGAGTTCGCGACGCCGGCCGCCGCGGGCGGCGTGGAGTGGCGGCGGGCCGGTCGCGTGCTGGCCCTGGCCGGCCTGGGCGGCTACCTCGTCCTGGGCAGCGAGCTGGTCGACATGACCGTCTCGCACCGCAACCTGCTCGCCACCCTCCTGGCCGGGGCGCTGGTGGTGGGCACCTACACCGCACCCGGCTCCCTGGTGGCCCGCGGCTTCGCCCTGCCGTGGATGACCTACCTCGGCAAGATCTCCTACGGCATCTACCTGTGGCACTACCCGGTGCTGCTGGTGCTGGCCCGGGTGCTCGACGTGCGCCCTGTGGTGGTCGCGGTGCTGGGGCTGGGCCTGGCCGTGGCCCTGGCCTCGGCGTCCTACCAGCTGATCGAGACCCCGATCCGGCGCGGTCGGCTGCTCGACCCGTTCCCGTGGACCGCCGTCGGCGCCGGGCTGGCCGTCAGCGTGGTCACCGCGCTCGTGGTGGTCGGGCCGGTCCTGGGCAGCGACCGGCGGCCGTCGCTGGTGGCCGGCACCGGTGGTGCCGGGACCGCGATCGCCGCGGCCGACCCCGCGGTGGACCGCCAGCTGGAGAGCAGGGTGCCCGACCTGGACCTGCGCCGGGTGAGCAACGACCGGGGCCCGGCCGACGTGTCGTGCACGCCGGACGCCCCCGAGGACTGCACCGTCGTCGAGGGCGACGGCCCGCACGTCGTCGTGGTCGGCGACAGCCACGCCCGGATGCTCGCCGAGGCGTTCACGGACCTGGCCGAGGAGCAGGGCTTCCGCCTCTCGCTCAGTGTCGTGACGGCCTGTCCCTGGCAGGACGGCCTGCTGAACACGGCCGCGGCGCCCGACGTGCAGCAGCAGTGCCTCGACGCCCGGCGCGGCTTCTACGACCGGACCCTGCCGGCGCTCGAGGCCGACGTGGTGGTGCTGGCGAACCTGAACCGCAGCGACCCCGACGAGTGGGAGGGCAAGGTCCGCGACTACGACGGCCGGCGCACCGGCCCGCTCGGCGAGGTCCAGCGCGACGCGGTGCAGACGACGGTGGACAAGGTCAACGCCGCCGGCGCCAAGGCCGTGATGCTGCGCAGCATCCTGGGCACCGGCGGGTGGGACGGCGAGGGCTTCGACCCCCTGGACTGCCTCGCGCGGGCCGACCGGCAGCGCGAGTGCGTGGTCGACCCGCCCCTGGACCGGCCGCTGGTCGACTCCTCCTACGACATGGCGGCGCTGGGCAACGAGGACGCGGCGACGGTCGACCTCAACCCGGTGTTCTGCCCCGACGTCCCGGCGTGCCGACCGATCCTGGACGGTGCCGTGGTGTGGCGCGACGCCCGGCACGTCACCGCCGAGGTGGCCCGCGACCGGCGCGGCCAGATCCTCGAGGCGCTGGAGGCCACCGGCTTCCTCTCCTGAGCACCCCGGTGGGGGGTCGGGGCGCTGGCAGGGTGAGGGGATGAGCGACTCCACGAGCACCACCTCGGCCACCGCACCCTCCGCCCCGATCGTCGTCGTCACCGGCGCGAACGGCCTGGTCGGCAGGCAGACCTGCGCCGCGCTCCTCGAGCGGGGCGCGACCGTGCGGGCCGTGGTCCGGCGGGCCGGGACCGCCCCGGAGGGCACCGAGGAGCACGTCGGGGAGTTCGGGGACGCGGACCTCGCCGACGAGGTCGTGCTCGGCGCGGACGCCGTGGTCACCACCGTGCACCCGATGGGCAGCGACCTGGCCACGCAGCGACGGATCGCCGTCGAGGGCACCCCGCTGCTGGCCCGCGCGGCCGCCGACGCCGGTGTCGCCCGGCTGGTCCACATCTCGACCGCCGCCGTCTACGACCGGGCGCCCGGCGGGGTGGACGTCGACGAGTCCTCGGCCCTGGTGGGTCAGGACGGCGGCGACTACCCGGTCACGAAGCGCGAGACCGACGAGGCGCTCGCGGCCGTCACCGGCCTGACCCGTGTCCTGCTGCGGCCCCCGGCGATCCTGGGCGCCGGCGAGAGCTCGGTGTGGAACTCGCTGCGTCCGGCCGCGGTCCGCGACGACGAGGCCGCCCGGCACGTGGACCCGCGCAAGAGCTTCCCCTGGGTGCACGTCGACGACCTGGCGGCGCTGGCCGCCGACGTCGCCACCGCGCGGGTCCCGGAGTCCGACGACGCGACCCGTGGACCGGTGGCGGGGGAGTGCACGGTCGTCAACGTCGCGGCGGAGCCCGCGACCTGGCGCGACTACCTCGGCGCGGTGACCGAGGCGCTCGGCGTCGAGCCGGTGTGGGTCGAGGGCGACGAGTGGACCCGGCAGGTGCTGGCCGACCGGGCCCGGGGCTGGGGCTGGGAGCCGCAG
This sequence comes from Nocardioides sp. AX2bis, assembly GCF_902506435.1. GTDB lineage: Bacteria > Actinomycetota > Actinomycetes > Propionibacteriales > Nocardioidaceae > Nocardioides. Next base: position 848,973 of record NZ_LR733215.1, read on the forward strand.
GTCACCCTCGCCGCGGCGCTGGACGAGGTGCGCGCCGGGCTCAGGTAGGGCCGAGCAGGCCGCGCTCGCCGAGGTCCCGGCGCAGCCGGGCGGCGTCGGTGAAGAGCACGCCGTCGAGCCCGGCCGCCGCCCCGGCCGCGACGTTCTCGGCACGGTCGTCGACGAAGACGAGCCGGTCGAGGGTCACGCCCACCCGCTCGCGCAGGACGGCGAAGATCCGCGGGTCGGGCTTCGCGACCCCCTCGGTCCCCGAGACGACGACGTCCTCGAGCAGCGAGAGCACCTCGAAGCGGGCGGGGGCGTGCGGCCACAGCTCGTGGCTCCAGTTGGTCAGCCCCCACAGGCGTACGCCGCCGCGGTGCAGCTCGCGGACCACGTCACCGGTGCCGGGCACCTCACCGCGCAGCGAGGCACCGAAGTGCTGACGGTAGGCGCGCACGTGCGGCAGCCAGCGGGGGTGCTCACGGGCCACGTCGGCCAGCACGTCGTCCCAGTCGCGACCGGCGTCCGCCTGGTGGTTCACGGCCCGGAAGTCGATCTCGGCGCTGGCCAGGAAAGCCCGGGCCTCCTGCGCGCCGACACCGGCGGCGACGGCGTGGAAGGGGTCCCAGTCGACGACGACGTTGCCGAGGTCGAGCACGACGCCCGACGGCGCCGCGGTCACAGGAACAGGCGCGGGTCGAAGTCGTCGATCGGGATGACGCGCATCCGGGGCAGCCGGGTGGTGAAGGCGGCCACGTCGTCCTCGAGGTCGAAGACCTCCAGCCCGCGCGGCACCAGCGAGGAGAACTGGTGGTTGCGGAACTCGGTGAAGCCGATCAGGCCGACCCGTCGGGCGGAGCCGTCCAGCAGGGCACCGACGTGCTCGAAGAAGTCGCCGTCGTTGCTGACCAGGACCACGTCGGCCTCGCGGAGCGCGATCTCCTCCAGCGTGCGCAGGATCGCGATGTCCACGACCTTCTGGCCCGGCGCGCCCTGCAGCGGGATCGGCCGGTAGTGCAGCGCGGTCAGCGCCTGGACGAAGGACATCGGCAGCTCGCCGTTGACGGCGAGGTAGAACAGCCCGCTCGGCTCGCACTCCCACTCCGTGGCGACGAAGTCGAGCAGGCGCTCCCAGCGCGGCCGTTCGGCCGGCTGGGGGCGCCTGCCCAGGATCGAGTTGCCGAGGGTGGCGTCGATGTTCTCCCCGTCGACGAGGACGTACGTCGGGGAGGTCATGCTCAGGCCCAGCGCTCCGAGGCGGGGACGAAGTCGAGCCTGCGGGCCCCGGTGTAGATCTGCTTGGGGCGCGCGATCTTCTGCTCCTTGTCCTGCACCAGCTCGAGCCACTGCGCGAGCCAGCCGGGCGTGCGCCCGATCGCGAACAGGACCGTGAACATCTCCGGCGGGAACTGGAAGGCCTCGTAGATGAGGCCGGAGTAGAAGTCGACGTTGGGGTAGAGCTTGCGCTTGACGAAGTACTCGTCCTCGAGCGCGATCTTCTCCAGCTCCAGGGCGATCTCGAGCAGCGGGTTAACCCCGGTGACCTCGAAGACGTCGTCGGCGGCCTTCTTGATGATCCGGGCGCGCGGGTCGTAGTTCTTGTAGACCCGGTGGCCGAAGCCCATCAGCTTCTCGTTGCCGTTCTTCACGCCCTCGATGAAGGAGGGGATGTTCTCCTTCGAGCCGATCCGGCGCAGCATCCGCAGGACGGCCTCGTTGGCGCCGCCGTGCAGCGGGCCGTAGAGCGCGCCGACGCCGGAGGCGACCGCGGAGTACGGGTCGACCTGCGTCGAGCCGACGCTGCGCACCGCGTTGGTGGAGGCGTTCTGCTCGTGGTCGGCGTGCAGGATGAACAGCACGTCGAGCGCCTTGACCAGCCGCGGGTCGGGCTCGAAGGTCTTCTCGCTCATCTTGAACAGCATCGAGAGGAAGTTCGCGGTGTAGGAGAGCTCGTTGTCGGGGTAGACGAACGGCTTGCCCTGCGCGTGCCGGAACGACCAGGCGCCCAGCGTCGGCATCTTGGCGATCATCCGCACGATCTGCATGTGGCGGTTCTCGGCGTCGTGGATGTCACGGGCGTCGGGGTAGAAGGTCGACAGCGCGCCCACGGAGGCCATCAGCATGCCCATCGGGTGGGCGTCGTAGCGGAAGCCCTCCATGAAGGTCTTGATGTTCTCGTGCACGAACGTGTGGTAGGTGATCTCGTGCTCCCAGGCGTCGAACTCCGCCTTGGTGGGCAGCGCGCCGTGGTTGAGCAGGTAGGCCACCTCGAGGAAGTTCGAGCCCTCGGCGAGCTGCTCGATCGGGTAGCCGCGGTACTCCAGGATCCCCTCGTCCCCGTCGATGAAGGTCACGGAGGAGCGGCAGGAGGCGGTGTTGACGAAGCCGGGGTCGTAGACGGCCAGGCCCGGCTGGTCATCGCCGGCCTTGATCTTCCCGAGGTCGGCGGCCTTGATGGTGCCGTCGGCGATCGGGACGTCGTACTCCTGCCCGGTGCGGTTGTCGCGTACGGTGAGAGAGTCAGTCACGCCCCACAACCTAGTCCGCGCGCCGCGAGCGGCGCCAACGGGTGGTTTGCGAGGCGAGACGGACACGGGGCACGGGCCTCGCAGCACGGGCCGTTTTGACCTGTGCGCAGGCCCCGCCGTAACATCGACGGTCGCGGCCAGCCGCGCAACGACTGCAGGTGCGCCACCGCACCGATCCGGGCCCGGACGGGCGAGATGCCCACCGGACGCCCCGCTCCACCGACACCGACGAGAAGGCCTATCACCGTGCGTACGTACAGCCCCAAGCCCGCTGACATCCAGCGTGAGTGGCACGTCATCGACGCCGAGGACGTGGTCCTCGGTCGTCTCGCCGTCGAGACCGCCACCCTGCTGCGCGGCAAGCACAAGCCGATGTACGCCCCGCACATGGACGTCGGCGACTTCGTCGTCGTCATCAACGCGGAGAAGGTGTCGATCAGCGGCGACAAGGCCACCAAGAAGATGGTCTACCGCCACTCCGGCTACCCGGGCGGTCTGTCCGCGACGCCCATCGGCGAGCTGCTGGCCAAGGACGCCCGCAAGGCCGTCGAGAACGCCGTCTGGGGCATGCTCCCCAAGAACAAGCTCGGCCGCGCCATGCTCGGCAAGCTCAAGGTCTACTCGGGCCCCGCGCACCCGCACGAGGCGCAGCAGGTCAAGCCGTTCGAGATCCGCCAGGTCACCCAGTGACCCTGCTCTCCTGAGCAGCAGCACCACCCACACGTACGCACCAGATGAGCACCAGTGAGGAATGACGTGGCTGACACCACCGAGGTCGAGGAGACCTACCAGGCCGACGAGCAGGGCGTCGCCTACAGCTCCGAGACCGTGCCCAGCGCCGAGTCCACGGACCGCCCGGCCACCATCGCCCCCGCCGCGGCCACCGGCCGTCGCAAGGAGGCCGTGGCCCGCGTCCGCATCGTCCCGGGCACCGGCCAGTGGCGCGTCAACGGCCGCACGCTGGACTCGTACTTCCCGAACAAGCTGCACCAGCAGGTCGTCAACGAGCCCTTCGCCGCGACCCAGCTCGAGGGCCGCTTCGACGTCGTCGCCCGCATCCACGGTGGCGGCATCACCGGCCAGGCCGGCGCGCTGCGCCTCGGCGTGGCCCGTGCGCTGAACGACGTCGACCTCGACGCCAACCGCGCCACCCTGAAGGCCGCCGGCCTGCTGACCCGCGACTCGCGCGCCATCGAGCGCAAGAAGGCCGGTCTCAAGAAGGCCCGCAAGGCGCCCCAGTTCAGCAAGCGCTGATCCCCGCCGCGGAGCCCGTCATGGACCGACTCTTCGGCACCGACGGCGTCCGCGGCCTGGCCAACGGCACGCTGACCGCCGAGCTCGCCATGGAGCTCGGCGTCGCGGCCGCGCGCGTCCTCGTCGAGGACGGGTCGTACGCCGGGCCGCGCCCGCTGGCCGTCGTCGGCCGCGACACCCGCGTCTCGGGGCAGTTCCTCGAGCACGCCGTCGTCGCGGGGCTGGCCTCGGCCGGCATGGACGTGCTGCGGCTGCGGGTCCTGCCCACCCCGGGCGTGGCGTTCCTCACCGGCACCCTCGGTGCCGACCTGGGCGTGGTCATCAGCGCCTCGCACAACCCGATGCCCGACAACGGCATCAAGCTGCTCGCCCGCGGCGGTCGCAAGCTCGACGACGCCGTGGAGCGCGAGATCGAGGCGCACGTCGGCCGGCCCTGGGACCGCCCGACCGGTGCCGACATCGGCCGCGTCACGCCGTACGGCCCGACCGTCGAGGACTACGCCGCCCACCTGGTGCGGACCGTCGAGCGCCCGCTGGCCGGCCTGAAGGTCGTCCTCGACTGCGCCCACGGCGCCGCCTCCGAGGTGGGCCCGCGTGCGCTGATCGACTCCGGGGCGACCGTGGTCGCGATCGGTGACCAGCCCGACGGCACGAACATCAACGACGGCTACGGCTCGACCTACCTCGACCGGCTCTCGGCCGCGGTGCTCGAGCACGGCGCCGACGCGGGCTTCGCCGTCGACGGCGACGCGGACCGCTGCCTGGCCGTCGACCACACCGGCACCGTCGTCGACGGAGACCAGATCATGGCCGTCCTGGCCCTGGGCATGCACGAGCAGGGCCGGCTCGTGCGCGACACCGTCGTGGCCACCGTGATGAGCAACCTCGGTTTCGTCCAGGCCCTCGAGCGGGCCGGGATCACCGTGCTGCGGACCGCGGTCGGCGACCGGTACGTCCTCGAGGCGATGAACGCCGGCGGCTACAACCTCGGCGGCGAGCAGTCCGGCCACGTGATCATGAGCGACCACGCCACGACCGGCGACGGCCTGCTGACCGCGCTGCAGGTGCTGGCCCGGATGGCCGGCACCGGCCGTACCCTCGCCGACCTCGCCGGCGTGATGACGCGACTCCCGCAGGTGCTGCTGAACGTGGGCGGCGTCGACCGCGCCCGCACCGACGACGAGGGTGTCCTGGCCGCCGTGGCGGCCGAGGAGGCCGCGCTGGCCGGCGAGGGGCGCGTGCTGCTGCGCCCGTCGGGCACCGAGCCGATCGTGCGGGTGATGGTCGAGGCGCCGACGCAGGACCGCGCGACTGCCGTCGCCGAGCGGCTCGCGGCCGTCGTGCGGCAACGACTCGCGCTGTAGCGGAATGGACCGCCGCCCGGTCGGTGTTGGGCCGAGCATGACCAACACCCCGGAGAAGATCGTCTACACCGCCCGCGCCACCGTCACCGGCGGCCGTGCCGGACACGCGCGCAGCGAGGACGGCGTCCTCGACCTGGCGCTGACCGCGCCCAAGGAGACCGGCGGGCCCGGCACCGGCACCAACCCCGAGCAGCTCTTCGCCGTCGGCTACGGCGCCTGCTTCCAGGGTGCCCTGGGCATGGTGGCCAAGAAGGAGGGCGTCGACGCCTCGGCCTCCACCGTCGACATCGCGGTCGGCTTCGGTCCCGAGGGCGACTCGTTCGCCATCACCGCCGACATCACCGCCACCATCCCGGGCGTCGACGACGAGACCGCCCAGCGCCTCGTCGAGACCGCCCACCAGGTCTGCCCCTACTCCAAGGCCACCCGCGGCAACGTCCCCGTCACGGTGACCGGCAAGGGCGCCTGAGCCACCCCGCCCTGCCCCGGTCGGTACGTCCGCCTCACACCTTGCGGAGGCGGACGTACCGCACCGAGTGGTCGCGGTCCTTGCGCAGCACCAGGGTCGCGCGCGACCGGGTCGGCAGGATGTTGTCGACCAGGTTGGGACCGTTGATGGTGTCCCAGATCCGCTCCGCCTCCCGGACGGCCTCGCCCTGGGAGAACGCGGCGTACTTGGCGAAGTACGAGCCCGGGTCCTGGAACGCGGTCTCGCGCAGCCGCAGGAAGCGGGAGACGTACCAGTCGCGGATCTTGTCGCGGCCGGCGTCGACGTAGATGGAGAAGTCGAAGAAGTCGCTCAGCGTCAGCCCGGCGCTGCCGTCCTCGCGCACGCGCGCCGGCTGCAGGACGTTGAGGCCCTCGATGATCACGATGTCGGGCCGCTTGACCACGACCCGCTCGTCGGGGACGACGTCGTAGACCAGGTGGGAGTACGTCGGGGCGACGACCTCGTCGCGGCCGGACTTGATGTCCACCACGAAGCGCAGCAGCGCGCGCCGGTCGTAGGACTCCGGGAACCCCTTGCGCTGGAGCAGCCCGCGCCGCTCGAGCTCGGCGTTGGGGTAGAGGAAGCCGTCGGTGGTGACCAGGGCCACGTTCGGGTGCTCGGGCCAGTGGGCGAGCATCTGCTGCAGCACGCGGGCGGTGGTGGACTTGCCCACCGCCACCGAGCCGGCCAGCCCGATCACGAACGGGGTGCGCGGCGGGGTCCGCTGGTGCAGGAACGCCTCGGTGTCGTGGTGCAGCTTGCCCGCGGACTCGACGTACATGCTCAGCAGCCGCGACAGCGGCAGGTAGACCTCCTGCACCTCGCGCAGGTCCAGGCTGTCGCCCAGGCCGCGGAGGCGGGCGATCTCCTCGTCGGTCAGCGGCGCCTCCATCTGGGGCGTCAGTGCGGCCCAGGTGTCACGGTCGAGCTCGAGGTAGGGCGACGACTCGTGGCCGGCGTGCTCCTCGACCGGGGGGCTCCCGCCAGCGGACATGCGGGGGAGTCTTGCAGCACTCCTGCCGCGTGGGTCGTCGGGGCCGGGCCCCGGGCTCGGTAGAGTCGTGCCCCATGTGCGGGATCGTGGGCTACGTCGGGCCGAAGTCAGCCCAGGAGGTCGTCGTCGAGGGACTGCGCCGCCTGGAGTACCGGGGATACGACTCCGCGGGGGTGGCGCTCGTCGTGGACGGTGCGCTGGTCGTCGACAAGAAGGCCGGGAAGCTGGCCAACCTGGAGAAGGCGATCGCGGAGACGCCGCTGCCGGCGGCGACGACCGGCATCGGGCACACCCGGTGGGCCACGCACGGTCCCCCGACCGACGCCAACGCCCACCCGCACCTCGGGGAGTCGCGCCGGGTCGCGCTGGTGCACAACGGGATCATCGAGAACTTCGACGCGCTGCGCACCCAGCTCGAGGCCGACGGCCACCAGCTAGTCTCTGACACCGACACCGAGATCGTGGCCCACCTCGTCGAGCTGCAGGTGCGCTCCGGGGTCGACCTGACCGAGGCGATGCAGCGGGTCTGCCAGGTCCTCGAGGGCGCGTTCACGCTCGTCGCCGTGGACGCCGAGGACCCCGACCGGGTCGTCGCGGCCCGCCGCAACTCCCCGCTGGTCGTCGGGCTGGGGGAGGGCGAGAACTTCCTCGGCTCCGACGTCGCCGCCTTCATCGAGCACACCCGCGAGGCCCTCGAGCTCGGCCAGGACACCGTGGTCACCATCACCGCCGCCGGCGTCGAGGTCACCGACTTCCACGGCGTGCCGCAGGAGGGCGTGCGCTACCACGTCGACTGGGACCTCTCGGCCGCCGAGAAGGACGGCCACGACTGGTTCATGCGCAAGGAGATCTTCGAGCAGCCGCGGGCCGTCGCGGACTCCCTGCTCGGTCGCCGCACGCGTACCGGAGCCCTGCAGCTGGACGAGATGCGGCTCTCGGACCAGGAGATCCGCGACATCGACAAGATCATCATCATCGCGGCCGGCACGTCGTTCTACGCCGGCATGGTGGCCAAGTACGCCATCGAGCACTGGTGCCGCGTCCCGGTCGAGGTCGAGCTGTCCAGCGAGTTCCGCTACCGCGACCCGATCCTGGACTTCTCGACCCTCGTGGTCGCGATCAGCCAGTCCGGCGAGACCGCGGACACGCTCCAGGCGATCCGGCACGCGCGCACCCAGCGCTCGAAGGTGCTGGCGATCTGCAACACCAACGGCTCGACGATCCCGCGCGAGTCCGACGCGGTGATCTACACCCACGCCGGCCCCGAGATCGGCGTCGCCTCGACCAAGGGGTTCCTGACCCAGCTGGTCGCGACCTACCTGCTCGCGCTCTACATCGCGCAGGTCAAGGGCACCCGGTACGGCGACGAGATCGCCGAGGTGATGCACCAGCTCGAGGCGATCCCGGCCCAGATCGAGGAGCTGCTGGGGCGCAGCGAGGAGGTGTACGAGCTGGCCCGCGCGCACGTGAAGGCCACCTCGGTGCTCTTCCTCGGCCGGCACGCCGGCTACCCCGTGGCGCTCGAGGGGGCGCTGAAGCTCAAGGAGATCGCCTACCTGCACGCCGAGGGGTTCGCCGCCGGCGAGCTCAAGCACGGTCCGATCGCGCTGATCACCGACGGCCTGCCGGTGCTGTGCGTGGTGCCGCCGCAGGGCCGCGACCAGCTCCACTCCAAGATGCTGTCGGGCATCCAGGAGGTCCGGGCCCGCGGCGCCCTGACGATCTGCCTGGCCGAGGAGGGCGACGAGGCGATCCCGCGCTACGCCGACCACCTGATCCGCCTGCCCAAGGTGCCGGTGCTGCTCCAGCCGCTGGTGGCCACGGTGCCGCTGCAGCTGTTCGCCTGCGAGCTGGCCACCGGGCTCGGCCACGACGTCGACCAGCCGCGCAACCTGGCCAAGTCCGTCACCGTCGAGTGAGCGTGCTCGGCGTCGGCATCGACGTCTGCGACATCGCGCGCTTCGGGCTCTCGCTCGAACGCACCCCCGGGCTGCGCGAGCGGCTGTTCACCCCCGCGGAGGCCGGCCGCTCGCTGGCCTCGCTGGCCGCCCGGTTCGCCGCGAAGGAGGCCCTGGCCAAGTCGCTGGGCGCCCCCGGCGGCCTGGCCTGGCACGACGCCGAGGTGGTCTCGGAGGACACCGGCCGGCCCCGCCTGGAGATGCGGGGGTCGGTCCTCGCCCGGGCGGCCGAGCTCGGCGCCACCTCGGTCCACGTCTCGCTCTCCCACGACGCCGGCATCGCCTCGGCCGTGGTGGTGCTGGAGGGCTGACCCAGGGCCGGGGCAGTCGTGTGCCTGAGCACGGTCCCTGGGCCGTTGTCAGGCACACGACCCTCCCGGCCCGAGGCGCAGCAGGACCCGGAGGTCCCGGACCAGCTCCTCCGGCTCGTGCCGCAGCTCGTGGGCGGTGCAGCCGACGACGGTCCGACCCGGCCCGGAGAGTCGTCGGTGGCGCTGCTTGTCGTTGCTCCACGACCGGATCTCGGTGTGGAACGCGCCGTCCACCTCGAGCACGACGACGTGGCCGTCGGGCAGGTCCCACTCGGCGTCGGTCCACCGCGCTCGACCGGCAGGGTCACGGCGCGGCCGCTGCCGGTCCGGGAGCGGGAGCCCGTGGTCGCGGCACAGGTCGACGAGGTCGAGCTCGGCGCGCGAGTGCGACCCGCGGGCGACGTCCTCCAGCACGGAGCGGAAGGACGCGGCGCGCCGGAGCGGTCGGAGGACGGGGATCCAGGACTGCAACCGCTCGGCGGTGGTCAGTCGTTGCTGGACCACCGCCGCCAGGACGCCGTGGGCGGAGCGCAGGTCCGCGTCGTACGCCGCCCAGAGCAGCACCGCCGGCTCGAGCTGCGCGAGCGGCAGACCGTGCGCGTGGCGCAGGAGCAGGTCGTGGGGCCGGCGGGTCCGGAAGAACCGGACGCCCGGGACCGGGTCGAAGCTGAGCTCGTCGTCCACCCAGACGGTGAGCGTGTCGCGTCCCCACCCGGCCAGTCCGTGCGCAGCCGCGGCGGACAGGCTGCCGAGCATGCTGCGCGGGCCGGCGTGCAGGACGGCGAGCCACCGACGCTGCTGGAGGTCGAGCGGGCCGGTCGTGGTGCTGACGACGCGGGGCGTACGGGCGACCCAGCGGCTGGCGCGCACGGCGGCGTCGACGTGGTCCCAGTCCACCCCGTGGGCCGTCAGCTGGCGGCGGGCGACCATCCCGGCCTGGTCGGTGATGAGGGCCCGCAGGTCGCGGTGCTGCTCGCCGTGCGGTCGGGGGTCGGGATCCACCGGTCCACTGTCGGCGCGCCGTGGTGCGGCCGGCTGGCGAGAGCAGGCGCCCTGGGGACGACGGCACGAGTCGTGTGCCTGTGCACGGTCCATGGCCCGTGCTCGGGCACACGACCGCGGGCGGGGTGGGTGTCCGTCCCCGCTCCCGGGCAGTCGTGTGCCCCACGACGGTCCCGGGGCCGGTCTGAGGCACACGACTCCTCCGCCCCGCCCCGGCTCGCCCCGGCTCGGCCCGGGCCCGGTCGCGCCGGGCTAGCGTGGCGGGATGAGGCGCGCGCACACGGTGGAGCAGGTCCGGGCGGCGGAGGGGGCGCTGATAGCACGGCTGTCCCCGGGGGCGCTGATGCAGCGGGCCGCGACCGGGCTGGCGCACGCGGTGCTGGACCTGCTGGCCGGGCCGGCGGGGGACCAGCCGGCGTACGGGCGTCGCGTGCTGCTGCTCGTCGGCGGCGGCGACAACGGCGGGGACGCCCTGTGGGCGGGGGCGCGGCTGGCGGCGCGCGGGTGCGCGGTCGAGGCCGTGCTGCTCTCCGACCACGCCCGCGCCGACGGCCTGGCCGCGCTGCGCGCCGCCGGCGGCCGCGTGGTCGCCGCGGGCACCGCCCACCGGCCCGACGTCGTCCTCGACGGCATCGTCGGCATCGGCGGTCGGCCCGGGCTGCGGCAGGACGCGGCCGAGGAGCTCGGGCGGTACGCCGGGGTGCCGGTCGTCGCGGTCGACACCCCGTCCGGCGTGGACGTCGACACCGGCGAGGTCGACGGGTCCCACGTGCGGGCCACGCTGACCGTCACCTTCGGCACCCACAAGCCCTGCCACCTGCTCGACCCCGCCGCGCTGGCGTGCGGCCCGGTGCACCTGGTCGACCTCGGCCTCGACCTTCCCGCCCCGGAGCTCGAGGCGCTGCAGCCCGACGACGTGGCCGCGCTGCTGCCCGTGCCCGGCGCGGCGGACCACAAGTACTCCCGCGGCGTGGTCGGCGTCCGCGCCGGCTCCGCCACCTACCCCGGGGCCGGCCTGCTCAGCGTCATGGGCGCCGCGACCGGGCTGGTCGGGATGGTGCGCTACGTCGGTGACGACCTGGTGGGCGACCGGGTCCGCACGGCCCACCCCGAGGTGGTCGGCGCCGGCCGGGTCCAGGCGTGGGTGGTCGGCAGCGGCAGCGGCGACGGCTCCGCCGGCACCTTGGCCGAGGCGCTGGCCGACGACGTGCCGCTGGTCGTCGACGCCGACGCCCTGGTGCACCTCGCCGCGCCGGCCCCCGCCCACGCCGTCCTGACGCCGCACGCCGGCGAGCTGTCCCGGATGCTCGACGTGGCCCGCGAGGACGTCGAGGCCCGCCCGCTCCACCACGTCCGGGCCGCGGTCGAGCGGTACGGCTGCACCGTGCTGCTCAAGGGCCGGCACACCCTGGTCGCCGCCCCGGGGCGCCCGGTCCGGGTCACCACCACCGGGACGCCCTGGCTGGCCACGGCCGGCGCCGGCGACGTCCTCGGCGGGCTCGTCGGGGCCCTGCTCGCCGCGGGCCTGGAGCCGTACGACGCGGCGTCGGCCGGCAGCTGGCTGCACGGGGCCGCGGCCACGACCGCCGCGGCCGGCGGTCCCCTCACGGCGAGCGCCGTCGCCGGCGCGCTGCCCGGCGTCGTGCGCGACCTGCTCCGCGCCGCTCCGCGGGGTGGGAGGTCCACACCCTGACGACGGTGGAAGGATGGTCGGTCATGAGCAGGTCCACCACCGAGCGGCCCCCACCGCGCGCGGAGATCGTGGTCGACCTCGCCGCGGTGCGGCACAACGTCCGCGTGCTGCGGGAGACCGCCGGCGTGCCGCTGATCGCGGTGGTCAAGGCCGACGGCTACGGCCACGGGATGGCGCCCGTGGCCCGCGCCGCCCGGGCCGCCGGGGCCGAGTGGCTCGCGACCGCCACGCCCGACGAGGCCCTGGCCCTGCGGGCCGCCGGCGACACCGGCCCCCTGCTCTGCTGGCTCGGCGCCCCCGGCGAGGATCTCGCGCCGGCGCTGGTCGCCGGCATCGACGTCAGCGCCTACTCCGTCGAGGCCCTCGACGAGCTGGCCGACGCGGTACGGCGCGCCGGTGCCGACGCGCCGCCGGCCCGGGTCCACCTGAAGGTCGACACCGGGTTGTCCCGCGGCGGCGCCGCCGAGGCCGACTGGGCGCCGTTCCTGGCCCGGGCCCGTGCCGGCGAGCAGGACGGGACCTGGCGCGTGGTCGGGCTGTGGTCGCACCTGGCCTGCGCCGACGAGCCCGACCACCCCGCCAACGACGCCCAGCAGGCCGCCTTCGAGCGGGCGCTCGCCCTGGCCACCGCCGCCGGCCTGAGCCCCGAGCTGCGGCACCTGGCCAACTCCGCGGCCACCCTGACCCGCCCGCAGGCGCGCTACGACGCGGTCCGCTGCGGGCTCGCGGTCTACGGGCTCGACCCCGCCCCGGGCGTGCCGCACGGTGCCGACCTGCGACCGGCGATGACGGTGCGGGCCCGGGTCGCCCTGCTCAAGCGGGTCGGACCCGGCGACGGCGTCTCCTACGGCCACACCTGGGTCGCCCCGGCGCCCACCACGCTGGCGCTCGTCCCGGCCGGGTACGCCGAGGGCGTCCCGCGCCACGCCGCGACCGGGCCCACGGGGCCGGCGGCCGAGGTCGCGGTCGGCGGACGACGCCGCCCGATCCGCGGTCGCGTCTGCATGGACCAGGTCATGGTCGACCTCGGCGACGACGACGTCCGCGCGGGCGACGAGGTCGTCCTGTTCGGACCGCCCGGCGAGGGCCGCCCCACCGCCCAGGAGTGGGCCGAGGCGTGCGGCACCATCAGCTACGAGATCGTCACCCGGGTCGGCGGCCGGATGCCGCGCCGCCACACCGACAGCGACACCGACCCCCAGGAGGTCCGGCCATGAGCCGCGGACGTGTGATCGGCGCCGTCGCCGGCGGGCTCGGGCTGGCCGCGGCCGGCACCGCCTTCGGCGTGGTCCACCAGGCCCGCTCGATCGGCCGACGCCGACCCAGCGCCGAGGACGAGGAGCACCGCGACGACGAGCAGGCGGCGTACGGCCCGGACGGCACGCCCACCTTCGGCCGGCTCCGCTCGCGCCCGCTCACCGTGGTCGCCGACGACGGGGTGCCGCTGCACGTCGAGGTCGACGAGGTCGACGGGGTCGCCGCACGGGCGGGCGCCGGCCCGGCGCCGACGGTGGTGCTGGTCCACGGCTACTGCCTCCAGCTCGACTGCTGGCACTTCCAGCGGGCGGCCTACCGCGGCCGGCTGCGCACGGTGCTCTACGACCAGCGCAGCCACGGCCGCTCCGGCCGGTCCGCCCGGGAGCACGCCACGATCGCCCAGCTCGGCCGCGACCTGCTGCGCGTGCTGGAGGAGGTCGTGCCCGACGGTCCCGTCGTCCTGGTCGGCCACTCCATGGGCGGGATGAGCGTGATCTCCCTGCTGGTCACCTACCCCGAGCTGCTCGAGGAGCGGGTGGTCGGTGTCGCCCTGGTGGCCACCACCGCCGGCGGTCTCGACCCCGGCCGCATCCTGCTGCCGCTGCTGCCGGCGCGGCTGTCCGGCGAGCTGACCGGCACCGCGGTCAGCACCCTGCGCCTGGGTCACCGCGCGGTCGACTCGGTGCGGCGGCTCGGGAAGATCGTGGCCCGCGTCGGCACCGACGTGCTCGCCTTCGGTGACCCGGTGCCGGCCTCGTACGTCGACTTCGTCGACCGGATGCTGGCCTCGACCCCGTTCGAGGTGGTCAGCGACTTCTTCCCCAGCTTCCGAGGCTTCGACGAGTTCGGCACGGTGGGCGTGCTGGCCCGGGTGCCGACGGTCGTGGTCTGCGGCACCGCGGACCGCCTGACCTCGATCGGGCACAGCCGCAAGCTGCACCAGCGCATCCCCGGCTCGCGCCTGGTCGAGCTCGAGGGCGCCGGGCACCTCGTGCTGCTGGAGCGCCACGCCGAGGTCACCGCGGCGATCGACGACCTGCTGGACCGGGCCCAGGAACGGCTCGCCTCGTGAGCGGTGACCCCGACACCGGTGACGCCCCGGGCGTGGTGACCACCGAGACGGTCGGCCCGGAGTGGGCCTCGGTGGTGCTCGGGGTCGTCCGGGCCGCGTTCGCCGACCGTCCCGTGCTCGACCCGCCGGCCGACGCGCTGGTCGAGACCCTCGACACCATCGAGGCCCGCCTGCGCGCCCACGGCGGCATCGTGGCCCGCCTGGACGGCGAGGCGGTGGGCGCCCTGATCCTGGACCCCGACCACGAGGGCATCGTCTGGCTGCGCCGGTTCGGGGTCGTCCCCGGCGTCCAGGGCCGCGGCGTCGCCGGCGCGCTGATCGCCGCGGCCGCCGAGGCCGCCGCGGGTCGGCGCGGGCTCGGCGTCTTCGCGCGCCAGGAGCTGCCGCGGACCGTCGGCTTCTGGGCCCGCCAGGGGTTCGCGGAGATCGACCGGCACCCGCCGTACGTCGAGATGGTCCGCTCGCTGCCGCAGGCCTACGACGCGGCCACCGCGGCGGAGATGCGCACCATCGGCCGGGTGCTGGCCGAGCGGCTCGAGCCGGGCGACCTCGTCGTCCTCTCCGGCGGGCTCGGCGCCGGCAAGACCACCTTCACCCAGGGCCTGGGGGAGGGGCTCGGGGTGCGGGGCGCCGTCACGTCGCCCACCTTCGTGATCTCCCGCGTGCACCCGCCGACCACCGGCGGACCCCCGCTGGTGCACGTCGACGCCTACCGCCTCGACGGCCTCGACGAGCTGGACGACCTGGACCTCGACACCGCGGTGGAGGAGGCCGTCACCGTCGTCGAGTGGGGGACCGGCGTGGTCGAGCAGCTCGCGGAGTCCCGCCTCGAGGTCCGCATCGAGCGCGCCGACACCGCCCCCGGCGCCAGTCCGGGCGACCGCCCGGACCCCGGGGAGGGGATCGGTGCCGGCCCCGACGACGACGACGAGGACGAGCCGCTGGACCCCCGGGTGGTCCGCATCCAGGGGTACGGCCCCCGCTGGACGTTCCTGGCCCGGCTGCCGCTCCACCCGACGGCCCCCGACCAGCCCGGCACGGCCCGGTGACGCTCGGTAGCCTGCGCGGGTGCTCCTCGCTCTCGACACCGCCACCGGCCTGGTCACCGTCGCCCTGCACGACGGGGCCGACGTCGTCGTCGAGCTCTCCTCGACCGAGCGCCTCCGTCACGGCGAGCAGCTCGCACCGCTGGTCGCCGAGACCCTCGACCGCGCCGGCATCGAGCGCTTCGACCTGACGGCGATCGCCGTGGGGGTCGGTCCGGGCCCCTTCACCGGCCTGCGGGTCGGCCTGGTCACCGCCCGCACGCTCGCCTGGGCGCTCGAGCTGCCCGTCTACGGCGTGTGCACGCTCGACGTGCTGGCCGTCGAGGCGGTCGCCACCGGCGCTGTCCAGGACGCGTTCGTCGTGGCCACCGACGCCCGGCGCAAGGAGGTCTACCTGGCCTCCTACGACGCCGACGGGACCCGGCTGGCCGGGCCGGTCGTGGACCGACCGGCCGAGGTCGCCACCGACGTCCCGGTCGTGGGCGAGGGCTCCCGGCTCCACCCCGAGCACTTCCCGCAGGCGGTCGGCCCCGAGCGTCCCTCCGCCGGCTGGCTGGCCGTCGCGGTCGCCGAGGAGCGCGCAGAGCTGCTCGACCCCGAGCCGCTCTACCTGCGCCGCCCCGACGCGGTCGCCCCGGGCCCGCGCAAGCCCGCCTCGTGACGGCCCGGTCGTCACCGCCCGCGGACGCGGCCCGCGTACGCCGGGCGACGGCGCGGGACGCGGCCGCGGTCGCGGCCCTCGAGGAGGCCGGGCTCGGGGACGACGCGTGGTCCTACGGGCTGCTCTCGGAGGTCGTCGGCGGCACCCTGCCCACCGTGCACGCGCTGGTCGCCGAGGCCGATGGCGAGGTCCTGGGGTACGCCGCCGGCAGCCTGGTCGTCGACGTGGCCGAGCTCCAGCGGCTGGTCGTGGCCGGACCCGCCCGCCGCCGCGGGATCGCCCGGGCCCTGCTCGACGCGCTGCTCGGGCTGGCCCGCGACGCCGGGGCGGAGCGGGTGCTGCTCGAGGTCCGCGCCGACAACGAGGGTGCCCGTGCGTTCTACGCCGCCGCCGGCTTCGCCGAGGTCGGCACCCGGCCGCGCTACTACCGCGACGGCGAGTCGGCGCTGGTGCTCGAACGGTCGGTCCCGGCCCGCTGACCGGCCCGCTGACCGGTCCGACCACGGGGCCGGGAGGTCAGGCCCGAGGCGAACGTGTGCCGGGTGGCGTAGCCGAGGTCGCGGTAGATCCGCAGCGCCGGCGCGTTGTCGAGGTAGACCCCGAGACTGACCACGGGCGCCATCGCGAGGCCGGCGCGGGTCAGGCCGACCGACAGGGCGCGACCGAGCCCGCGGCCGGCGTGGTCGGGGTGCACCGTGACCGCGCGCAGGTGCCCGCTGCCGTCGGCCTGGCGGACCAGCGCCCCGACGGCCCGCAGCTCCCCGTCCTCGCGCAGGCCGAGCCAGCGCGCGACGCCCGGGGTGGTGCCGGGCCGGGCGAAGGAGCCGGGGTTGCCGGCGTCGAGGACGCCCCGGACCTCCGCAGCCGCTCCGTCCGTCCCTTCCTGCGCAGCTCCTGCGGGGCCGTCGAGCGGGCCGAGGTCGACCAGCCGCGGGTCCACCGGCCCGGACGGGACGGTGTCGGTGAGCATCCAGTGCCAGCGGTTGGTCGAGACCTGCGCCCAGCCCGGCGGCAGCGAGGTCTCGGCGCCGTCGCTCACGCTGACCCGGTCGACCGGCCCGGCGGCCTCCGCGGCCGGCGCGAGCATCGTCGCCAGCAGCCCGGCCGGACCGACGCCGTGCCCGACCCGCATCCTGCCGCCGTCGTGCCACACGACCTCCGCCACCCACAGCGCGGCCCGCTCGACCCCGTGGACGCCCTCCCGCTCGGTGACCCACGCCCGGCGCACGGTGCCCGGGTCGAGCTGGTGCCGCACGAACGGCTCCGGGGCGACGTCGCGCGGCGCGGTCAGCCCCACCACGTCGACCTCGCGCACGTCGCCCAGTCTGCGCGGCGGCCGGGCTGGCACGATGGGCGGGTGCCCGACCGACCCGCCCCCGACGGCCCCCTCGTCCTCGGCATCGAGACGTCCTGCGACGAGACCGGGGTGGGGGTCGTCCGCGGGCACACCCTGCTCGCCGACACCGTGGCCAGCAGCGTCGACCAGCATGCGCGCTTCGGCGGGGTCGTGCCGGAGGTGGCCAGCCGGGCGCACCTGGAGGCGATGGTCCCGACGCTCGAGCGTGCCTGCGAGACCGCCGGCATCCGTCCGGGCGACGTCGACGCGATCGCGGTCACCAGCGGCCCCGGGCTGGCCGGCGCGCTGCTGGTCGGGGTGGCCTCGGCCAAGGCGCTGGCGCTCGCCCTCGGCAAGCCGCTCTACGGCGTCAACCACCTCTCCGCCCACGTCGCGGTCGACCAGCTCGAGCACGGCTCCCTGCCCGAGCCGTGCCTGGCGCTGCTCGTCAGCGGCGGGCACTCCAGCCTGCTGCGGGTCACCGACGTCACCGGCGGCGGTGCCGACGGCGGCGGGGTCGACCCGATGGGCGCGACCATCGACGACGCCGCGGGGGAGGCCTTCGACAAGGTCGCCCGCGTGCTCGGGCTGCCGTTCCCCGGAGGGCCCCACATCGACCGGGCCGCCCGCGAGGGCGGGACCGTCACCATCGACTTCCCCCGGGGCCTGACCGGGCGCCGCGACCTCGAGCGGCACCGCTTCGACTTCTCCTTCTCGGGCCTCAAGACCGCCGTCGCCCGGTGGGTCGAGGCCCGCGAGCGCAGCGGCGAGCCGGTCCCGGTCGCCGACGTCGCCGCGTCGTTCCAGGAGGCCGTCTGCGACGTGCTGGTGCGCAAGGCGCTCGACGCGGCGACCTCCGACGGGATCGAGGACCTCCTGATCGGGGGCGGCGTGGCCGCCAACTCCCGGCTGCGTGCGATGGCCGTCGAGCGGGCCGCCGCCGCGGGCGTACGCGTCCGCGTGCCGCGACCCGGTCTGTGCACCGACAACGGGGCGATGGTCGCCGCGCTCGGTGCCGAGATGGTGGCCCGCGGGCGTACCCCCTCCGCGCTGGACCTGCCGGCCGACAGCAGCCAGCCGGTCACCACCGTGCTGGTCTGACCCGGTCCCGCCCGTAGGCTGCGCGGGCGACGTCCCGGACCGCCGGGGGGCGAGATGCGAGGAGAGCAGAGCATGCACGAGGTGCAGGGCGTCATCGCCCGCGGCAAGGGCCAGCCGGTCGAGCTGACCACGATCCACGTCCCCGACCCGGGCCCGGGCGAGGCCCTGGTGAAGGTCCAGGCTTGCGGTGTGTGCCACACCGACCTGCACTACCGCGAGGGCGGCATCAACGACGACTTCCCGTTCCTGCTCGGCCACGAGGCCGCGGGCGTGGTCGAGGCCGTCGGCGACGACGTCACCGAGGTCGCCCCGGGCGACTTCGTGGTCCTCAACTGGCGCGCGGTCTGCGGCGAGTGCCGGGCCTGCAAGCGCGGCGAGCCGCAGTACTGCTTCGCCACCCACAACGCCACGCAGAAGATGACGCTGCCCGACGGCACCGAGCTGTCCCCGGCGCTGGGGATCGGCGCCTTCGCCGAGAAGACCCTCGTGGCCGCCGGCCAGTGCACGAAGGTCGACGAGTCCGCCCGCCCGGCCGCCGTCGGCCTGCTCGGCTGCGGCGTGATGGCCGGCATCGGTGCCGCCATCAACACCGGTGCGGTCACCCGCGGGAAGTCCGTGGCGGTCATCGGCTGCGGCGGGGTCGGCGTGGCCGCCGTGGCCGGCTCGGTCCTGGCCGGCGCCAGCCCGGTCATCGCGGTCGACATCGACCCGAAGAAGCTCGAGACCGCGACCCGGATGGGCGCGACCCACACCGTCGATTCCTCGAAGGTCGACCCGGTCGAGGAGATCAAGCGGATCTGCGCCGAGACCTACGAGGGCGCCGAGGGCGCTGACGTGGTCGTCGAGGCCGTGGGGCGCCCCGAGACCTGGAAGCAGGCGTTCTACGCCCGCGACCTCGCCGGCACCGTCGTCCTGGTCGGCGTCCCCACGCCCGACATGACCGTCCCCGAGATCCCGCTGATCGACGTCTTCGGCCGCGGCGGGGCGCTCAAGTCCAGCTGGTACGGCGACTGCCTGCCCAGCCGCGACTTCCCGATGCTGGTCGACCTCTACCAGCAGGGCCGCCTGGACCTCGACGCGTTCGTGACCGAGGAGATCGGCATCGGCGACGTCGAGGCCGCGTTCGACAAGATGCACGGCGGCGACGTCCTGCGCTCGGTCGTGATCCTCTGATGGCCGGCGCCGTGCGCGTCGACCACGCCGTCTCCAGCGGCACCTTCAGCCTCGACGGGGAGACCCACCAGGTCGACAACAACCTGTGGGTCGTCGGCGACGACACCGAGTGCGTCGTGATCGACGCCCCGCACTCGGTCGACGACGTGATGGCCCTGGTGGGCGACCGCACGGTGAAGGCGATCGTGCTGACCCACGCCCACGACGACCACTGCCGCGTCGCCCCTGCCCTGCGCGAGCGGGTCGCCGCGCCGATCATGCTGCACCCGGCCGAGCGCCCCCTGTGGGAGCTGACCCACGGCGGGCCGGACGACGCCGACGGCTACCTGTGGGACCTCGACCTCGCCGACGGCACCGTCGTCGAGGTCGCCGGGACCCGCCTCGAGGTGCTGCACACGCCGGGCCACTCGCCCGGCGCGGTGTGCCTGCACGCCCCCGACCTGGGCTGCGTCTTCAGCGGGGACACCCTCTTCCAGGGCGGTCCCGGGGCGACGGGGCGCTCCTACAGCGACGCGGACGTCATCGTGGAGTCGATCCGGACCCGCCTGCTCGTCCTCCCCGACGACACCGTGGTCCACACCGGCCACGGACCCGACACGTCGGTCGGGGCGGAGCGGGCCGGGCTCGAGGGCTGAGCCCGTCCCCGGGCCGCCAGTCAGGCGCGGCCCGGGGGCAGCGGCTCGACCAGGAGCGCCGTGCCGCGGCCCGCGACCCGGGTCAGCACCACGGTGGCGGCGAGGTCCCCGGTGAGCTTGAGCCGCTTGCGCAGGTCCTCGGGCACGACGTCCACCCCGCGCTTCTTGATGGTCAGCGCGCCGACGTCGCGCTCGCGCAGCGCCGCGCGCAGCTGCTTCTCGCGGTAGGGCAGCTCCTCGAGCACGCGGTAGCCCCGGGCGAACGGGGTGCGGACGTCCTCGTCGGAGGTGACGTAGGCCAGGTGCGGGTCGACCCGCCCGCCGGCGACCGTCGCGGCGACCGCGGTGACCAGCCCGGCCCGGATGACCGCGCCGTCCGGCTCGTAGAGGTAGCCGCCGACGCCGCGCACCTCGTCCGAGACCGGGTCCCCGTCGGTCAGCGTGGCCAGGCCGGCCCCGGCGACCACGGTGGCGCGCCACCGGACCGTGGCCAGGTGCCCGCCCCACAGCGCGACCTCCTTGACCTCGCCGTCCTCGCTGACCCACTCCGCCTCGACCCCGTCCGGGACCCGCTCGTGCGGCAGGCCCGGGGCGGCCTTCACGCAGGAGTCGCGGCCCAGCAGGGACTCGACGAAGTCCCACGAGGGGGTCCAGTCCTCGACCCGGAAGCTGCGCCCGCGCCCGCTGCGGCGCGCAGGGTCGGCGAAGGCGACGTCGAAGGGGGCGAGGTCCAGCTCGGTGGCGTCGGCCACCGCGACCGCGCCGGGCAGCCCGAGCGCGGCCAGGTTGGCCTCGGCCGCCGCGACCCGCACGGGGTCCAGGTCGACCCCGACGCAGGTCAGACCGGCCCGGGCCGCGGCGACGAGGTCACCGCCGACCCCGCAGCCGAGGTCGACGAGGGTGCGGGCGCCGGAGGCCGCCATCCGGGCGGCGCGGTGGGTCGCGACACGCGTACGGGTGGCCTGCTCGAGGCCGTCACGGGTGAACCACATGACGCCGGCGTCGTCGCCGAGCTTGGCCCGGGCGTGGCGGCGCAGGTCCACCTGGGTCAGGGCCGCCGCGACCCGGTCGGGGTCCGCGCCGGGCAGCGCGCGCAGGTCCGTACGCCCGTCGGCGGCGGCCGCCATCAGGGCGCCGCCCTCGTCGCCGGTCAGCCACCGGAAGGTCTCGAGGTCCACGCCGCCATCCTCGCAGGGACCGCGGGCCGGGTGCTCCTGGCACTCGGTCGGGGCGAGTGCTAGTTTTGCCCTGGCACTCTCGAGGTGAGGGTGCCAGTGCAGGCGATGGGCCCGACCCCCGCGACGGCGAGCCCCGAGCCTGCCCCAGCGTGCACCACCCCCGTCCGGACAACCCGTCCGGGCACCTCTGTCCGTGCAACACAGTGGAGAAAGTGGAGGTCGACATCGTGTCGGTCAACATCAAGCCCCTCGAGGACCGCATCGTGGTCAAGCCGCTCGACGCCGAGCAGACCACCGCCTCCGGCCTCGTCATCCCCGACACCGCCAAGGAGAAGCCCCAGGAGGGCGAGGTCCTGGCGCTCGGCCCCGGCCGCGTCGACGACAACGGCAACCGCGTCCCGATCGACGTCGCCGTGGGCGACAAGGTCGTCTACAGCAAGTACGGCGGCACCGAGGTCAAGTACGCCGGCGAGGAGTACCTCATCCTCTCCGCGCGCGACGTCCTCGCGGTCGTCAGCTGAACACCCCCCGGGTCGTGCCCCCGGCTGCCGCGCTGACGCGCAGCGGCCGGTAGGGCACGACCCGGACGTGTCTCCCGCACATCCCGAGCACCATCGCAAGGAGAGCAATGCCCAAGATCCTGGAGTTCGACGAGAACGCACGGCGCGCTCTCGAGCGGGGCGTCGACGCCCTCGCCAACGCGGTCAAGGTGACCCTCGGCCCCAAGGGCCGCTACGTCGTCCTCGACAAGAAGTGGGGCGCCCCCACGATCACCAACGACGGCGTGACCGTCGCTCGTGAGATCGAGCTGGACGACCCGTTCGAGAACCTCGGCGCCCAGCTGACGAAGGAGGTCGCCACCAAGACCAACGACGTCGCCGGTGACGGCACCACCACGGCCACGGTCCTGGCCCAGGCCATGGTCCACCAGGGCCTGCGCGCGGTCGCTGCCGGCGCCAACCCGATGAGCCTGAAGCGCGGCATGGACAAGGCCACCGAGGCCGTCGGCCAGGCCCTGCGCGACGCCGCCCGCGAGGTCGAGACCCGCGAGGACATGTCCTCGGTCGCGACCATCTCGAGCCGCGACGCCCACATCGGCGACCTGCTCGCCGAGGCCTTCGACAAGGTCGGCAAGGACGGCGTGATCACCGTCGAGGAGTCCAACACCATGGGCACCGAGCTGGAGTTCACCGAGGGGATGCAGTTCGACAAGGGCTACATCTCGCAGTACTTCGTCACCGACCAGGAGCGCATGGAGGCCGTCCTCGACGACCCCTACCTGCTCCTGCACCAGGGCAAGATCAGCTCGGTCTCCGACCTGCTCCCGCTGCTGGAGAAGGTCATCGCCGCCGGCAAGCCGCTCTTCATCCTCTCCGAGGACGTCGACGGCGAGGCGCTGTCCACCCTGGTCGTCAACAAGATCCGGGGCACCTTCAACGCGGTCGCCGTCAAGGCTCCCGCGTTCGGTGACCGTCGCAAGTCGATGATGCAGGACATCGCGACGCTGACCGGCGCGCAGGTCGTGGCGCCCGAGGTCGGGCTCAAGCTCGACCAGGTCGGCCTCGAGGTGCTCGGCCAGGCCCGTCGCGTGGTCGTCACCAAGGACGACACCACGATCGTCGACGGTGCCGGCGACTCGGCCGAGGTCGAGGGCCGCGTCAACCAGATCAAGGCGGAGATCGAGAACACCGACTCCGACTGGGACCGCGAGAAGCTGCAGGAGCGCCTGGCCAAGCTGGCCGGCGGGGTCTGCGTCATCAAGGTCGGCGCCGCCACCGAGGTGGAGCTCAAGGAGAAGAAGCACCGCATCGAGGACGCCGTCTCCGCGACGCGCGCCGCGATCGAGGAGGGCATCGTCCCCGGCGGTGGCTCCGCGCTCATCCACGCGGTCTCCGTCCTCGACGGGGACCTCGGCCTGACCGGTGACGAGGCCGCCGGCGTACGCGTCGTGCGTCGCTCGGCCGACGAGCCGCTGCGCTGGATCGCCGAGAACGGTGGCGAGAACGGCTACGTCATCACCACCAAGGTGCGCGAGCTCGGTGTCGGCAACGGCTACAACGCCGCCACCGGCGAGTACGGCGACCTGGTCGCCCAGGGCGTCCTGGACCCGGTCAAGGTCACCCGCTCGGCGCTGGTCAACGCCACCTCGATCGCCGGCATGCTGCTGACGACCGAGACGCTGATCGTCGAGAAGCCCGAGGAGCAGGACGACGCTCCCGCGGCCGGCGGCCACGGCCACGGGCACGGCCACTGAGCCAGCACGGCTGATCCACCACCCGGCCCGTCGTCACCTGCCTCGCGCAGGTGGCGGCGGGCCGTCGCCGTCCCCGGGCAGGCGGGGCGCGAGGATGACCCCATGATCCGCTTCCCCGCCCCGCTCCGACCCGGTGACCGCATCGGGGTGACGTCGCCGTCCGCCGGTGTCGACGGTCCGGGTGCCGACCGCATCGACTTCTGCGTCGGCTGGTTGCGCGAGGCCGGGTACGACGTGGTCGTCGGGGAGATGATGGACGGCTCGGGGATCACCTCCGGCCCGGTCGCGGCCCGTGCGGCCGAGATGACCGCCATGCTGTGCGACCCGTCGATCCGCTGCGTGGTCCCACCCTGGGGCGGCGAGACCGCGGTCGACCTCGTGGACCTGCTCGACTGGGAGGCGCTGGCCGCGGCCGAGCCGACCTGGCTGGTCGGCTTCTCGGACGTCTCGACCCTCCTGGTGCCGCTGACCACGCGGCTGGGCTGGGCCACGCTGCACGGCGACAACCTCGCCGACACGCCGTACGCCCCGCCCGACGGGCTGCTGGGCTGGCTCGACGTGCTCGCCGGACCGGGCCCGCACCGCCAGCGGGACTCCGGCGTGGTCGCCGGCTGGTGGCGCTTCGCGGAGGATCCGCACGCGACCTCGTGGAAGGTCGTCGGCGACGGCGGCTGGTCCCTCCACGGGGCCGACTCGCTGGACGTCACCGGGCGGCTGGTCGGCGGGTGCGTCGAGACGATGGTGAACCTGGCCGGGACGCCGTACGGCGACGTCGCCGCCTTCGGTCGTGAGTACGCCGCCGACGGCCTGGTGGTCTACCTCGAGGCCTCCGGCGACGACGCGGCGACCATCTGCAGGCACCTGCACGGCCTCCGGCTCGCCGGGTGGTTCGACCACGCACGGGCGGTCCTGGTGGGGCGTACCAGCGCGCCCGACCACCCGCAGATGACGCAGCGGGAGGCGGTCGTCGACGCCCTCGGGAGGCTCGGGCTGCCGATCGTCTGGGACATGGAGATCGGCCACGTCCCGCCGCACCTGCCGTTGGTGAACGGCGCGCTCGCGACCGTGACCGTCGACGGGGGCGTCCGCGAGATCGTCCAGCACCTCGTCTGACGTCGTCCTCCACAGGCGACCGCCCCGCGTTGACACCGCACGCAGGTCAGGAGGGGGCCGGAGCCTGCGGGTGGTGTCAACGCGACGGGAACCCCTGTGGACGACCGCCGCCCCGGGGTTCGTGTCACGAGAAGCAGGTCTGGAGGGCCTGACGACCTGCTTCTCATGACACGAGCACCCGGGCGAGGGTGGCCTCAGACGACGAGGGTGCCCTCCACCGCGGTGCGGGCGGCGTACGCCTCGGCGATCGCGGTGCCGACCGGGCCGCGGGCGCCGGTGCCGATGCGGCGCCCGTCGAGGCAGACCACGGGGGTGACCCCGCCCATCGTGCCGGTCACGAACACCTCGTCGGCGTTGACCAGGTCGACCAGGGAGTAGTCGCCGACCCGGGCCTCGCGGCCGGTCGCCGCGCAGATCTCGAGCACGGTCTCGCGGGTGATGCCCTCGGGGCAGGCGCGGGTGGTGCTGGTGTGCACGACGCCGTCGGTGACGTGGAAGACGTGGGTCGCGTTGGTCTCGGCCACGAAGCCCGCGTCGTCGAGCATGAGGGCGTCGTCGGCGCCGGCGACGTTGGCCTCGATCTTGGCCATGATCGAGGTGAGCAGGTTGTTGTGGTGGATCTTGGGGTCCAGGGAGTCGGCGCGGTGGCGGCGCACCGAGCTGGTGACCAGGGTGATCCCGGTGTCGTCGTAGACCGGCGACTTGAACTCCGCCAGCACGATCAGCGTCGGGCCCGACGTGTTCAGCCGCGGGTCCATCCCGCTGGTGAGCTTGACCCCCCGGGTCAGCGTCAGCCGCACGTGGACGTCGTCGGTCATCGCGTTGGCCGCCAGGACCGCGCGCAGCCGCTCCTCGAGCAGCTCTGCGGCGGGGATCTCGGCGAAGGCCAGCGCGTGCGCGGAGCGGCGCAGCCGGGCGAGGTGCTCGGTGAGCTTGAAGATCCGCCCGTGGTGCAGCCGCAGTCCCTCCCACACCGCGTCCCCGCCCTGGACGACGGAGTCGAAGGGGCTGATCCCGGCCCGGTCGCGGTGCACCAGGGTGTCGTCGATGCCGACCACCAGGTCGCGGTTGCGCTCGTCGTACTGCTGCAGCATCAGGGTCGTCCTCAGGGGGTCGGGGGCGTGTCGGGCGAGAGGCGGTACGGCGCCAGCGCGTCGTAGTAGGGCCGGCAGCGCTCCAGGAGCGGGCGGAGCCGGTCGGGCAGCGGGTCGGCTGCGCCGGGGGAGTCGGTGGCGAAGCCGGTCGAGGCCTCCACGCCGGCGTACCAGTGCGGGGCCCAGACGCCGTCGGAGCCGCGCGGGCCGGCCGGCCACGCGAGCATCGCCTCGTCGAAGGCGAGGCCGAGGGCGGCGCAGAGCAGGCCGAGCGTGCCGCGCGGGTCGCGCAGGACGTCGGCGGCGTCGACGACGGGCCCGCCGTGGGTCTCGAACAGCTCGACCTGCTGGGGCAGCCCGAGGTCCTCGAGGGTCGGCTCGTCGCGGACCTTGGCGTAGGAGGTGAGCACCCGCTCGGGGTCGCGGACCAGGAAGGCGTGCCGCAGCGCGCCCAGCGGCCCGCCCCGGCCGCCGGGACCACCGGGCACGAACCCCGGGAGCAGGTGGTGCGTCATGTGCTTCTGGTACTGCAACGGCGTCGCGAGCGGACCCTCGACGAGCTCGGCCAGCACCACGGCCGGGTCGGTGGGCTGCGAGGCGACCACCTCGTCGCGGCCGGGGTGGTCGAGCCCCGTGGCGGCGAGGTACGCGGCGTACAGCGGCTCGTCGACGACGCTGCAGTCGGCGCGGTTCTCGAAGCTGCGCATCATCGCGGTGGACAGGTTGCGCGGTCCCGACCACATCGCGACCCGCACCGTGGCGGTCTCGGGGTGGCTCACCGGGCGCATTCTGCCCCCTGCTCCCGCAGGCCGTCCGGTGGCCTAGCGTGCTGCCCGTGGACGAGGTCGTGGTGGTGCACACCGACGGGGCGTGCGTGCCCAACCCCGGGCCCGGGGGCTGGGGCGCGCTGCTGCAGACCGGCCGGCACGAGCTGGAGCTCTGCGGCGGCGAGGCCGGGACGACCACCAACAACCGGATGGAGCTGAGGGCGCCGATCGCGGCGCTGGAGACGCTGACCCGCCGGGTGACGGTGCACCTGCACACCGACAGCACCTACGTCCGCAACGGGATCACGAAGTGGCTGGCCGGCTGGGAGCGCAACGGGTGGCTGACCTCGGCCAAGGAGCCGGTGAAGAACCGGGACCTGTGGCAGCGGCTGCGCGAGGCCGAGCTGCAGCACGACGTCACCTGGTTCTGGGTCAAGGGCCACGCCGGCAACGCCGGCAACGAGCGCGCCGACCGGCTCGCCGCGAAGGGCCTCGCCGAGGCGGTGGCCGAGGGCCGCCGGGATGTGTCGTCGGCGTAACACGACCGATCCTTCCCGGCAACGTCCCGCTGGCAGCATCGCTCCCATGCTGTGGCGCGTGCGTACCAACCTCCCCGACCGGCCCGGGACCCTGGCCGGGCTCGCCCGCACCTGCGGCGAGGCCGGGGTCGACATCCGGCGGATCCAGGTCTTCCCCGGATCGACCGTGGGACCGGTGACCGACGAGCTGGTGCTCGAGGCGTCGGACGGGCTCGACGAGGCCGCGATCACCGCGCTGGTGGTGGGGGCGGGCGGCGACCGCGTCCTGGCGCTGCCGTGCACGGAGGCGGCGCTCGACGACCAGCCCACCCGGTACGTCGAGGCGGCGCGCGCCGTCATCGCGCAGCCGGCCTCCTTCCCCGACGTGGTGGCCCGCCTCTTCGACGCGGCCGCGGACGTCGACGGCGGTCCGGCCGACGTGATGGAGCTGCGGGTCGGCGACGTGCGCGTGCAGGTGCGCCGACCTGCCCCCTTCACCCCGACCGAGCGCGAGCGCGGGCTGGCGATGGCCGCCCTGGTCAGCGACGTGCTCGGGCGCGAGCGCAGCAACGGCGCGAGCCGCCGGATCGGTGCGGGCGCGACCGTCACCTACGCCGCGCTCGAGACCGCCGTGCAGGCGCGGGTCGACGAGGTCGTGGTGGGCGAGGCCCGGCTGCTGCCGGTCTCCCTGGACGCGCCCGGCACCCGCGAGGTCGACCTCGACGTCGACGTGTCCTGGCAGCGGCGCGGCATCGGCACCCGCCTGCTCGGCGACGTGGCCCGGCTGGCCCGCCGCATCGGCGCCGAGGAGCTGCTGGTGCGCACCCGCGCCGACAACCAGGCGGTGATGCCGATGGTGCTCTCGGCGGGGATGCGGGGCCGGATCAGGATGGCCGGCGACGAGCTGACCGTCCGGATCCCGCTGCGTGACGTACGTCCCCTCGCCGGCTGACGTCGGGCGGCGGGGGAGCCCCTCGCGGGCGTCTACGATGAGCGGGTGGAGCTCCCGGAGAAGTTCGAGGCCCTCGGGCTGACCTACGACGACGTCCTGCTGCTGCCGGGTCACTCCGACCTGGCGCCCTCTGACATCGACACGACCTCGCGGCTGACCCGCGAGATCTCGCTCCGGGTGCCGCTGGTGAGCGCCGCGATGGACACCGTCACCGAGTCGCGGATGGCGATCGCGATGGCCCGCCAGGGCGGCCTCGGGGTGCTGCACCGCAACCTGTCGATCGAGGACCAGGCCTACCAGGTCGACCTCGTCAAGCGGACCCAGACCGGGATCATCTCCAACCCCGTGGTGATCGGCCCCGACGAGACGCTGGAGGAGCTCGACCGGATCTGCGGCGAGTACCGCGTCTCCGGCATGCCCGTGGTCGACCCCGAGCAGCGCCTGCTCGGGATCATCACGAACCGGGACCTGCGCTTCACCCCGGTCGCGGAGTGGGCCACCACCAAGGTCGACGAGGTGATGACCCCGATGCCGCTGATCACCGGCCCGGTCGGGATCAGCCGCGACGACGCCACCCTGCTGCTGCGCAAGCACAAGCGCGAGCGGCTGCCCCTGGTCGACGAGCAGGGCCGGCTGGCCGGCCTGATCACCGTCAAGGACTTCGTGAAGTCCGAGCAGTTCCCGCTGGCCTCCAACGACGCGCACGGCCGGCTGATGGTGGGCGCCGCGATCGGCTACTTCGGCGACGCCTGGCAGCGGGCCACGACCCTGGTCGAGGCCGGGGTCGACGTGCTGGTCGCCGACACCGCGCACGGCAACGTACGCCTGCTGCTCGACATGGTCGCCCGGCTCAAGACCGACCCGGCCACCCGCCACGTCCAGGTGATCGGCGGCAACGTCGCCACCCGCGAGGGCGCGCAGGCGTTCGTCGACGCGGGGGCCGACGCGGTCAAGGTCGGGGTGGGCCCGGGCTCGATCTGCACCACCCGCGTGGTCACCGGCGTCGGCGTGCCCCAGGTGACCGCGGTGCACGACGCCTCGTTGGCCTGCCGGCCGGCGGGCGTGCCCGTGATCGCCGACGGCGGGATGAAGTACTCCGGCGAGATCGCCAAGGCCCTGGTCGCCGGCGCCGACGCGGTCATGGTCGGCTCCCTGCTCGCCGGCTGCGACGAGTCGCCCGGCGACCTGATCTTCGTCAACGGCAAGCAGTACAAGACCTACCGCGGGATGGGGTCGCTCGGCGCGATGTCCAGCCGCAACAAGAAGTCGTACTCCAAGGACCGGTACTTCCAGGCCGAGGTGGCCAGCGACGACCAGATCGTCCCGGAGGGCATCGAGGGCCAGGTCGCCTACCGCGGCCCGCTCTCGGCCGTGGCCCACCAGCTGATCGGCGGGCTGAACCAGTCGATGTTCTACGTCGGCGCCCGCACCGTGCCCGAGCTGCAGGACAAGGGCCGCTTCGTGCGGATCACGCAGGCCTCGCTCCAGGAGAGCCACCCGCACGGCGTCCAGATGACCGTCGAGGCGCCGAACTACTCCGGTCGCTGACCGGACCGCGGTGCCTCAGAGCTCGCCGGTGAGGAACTGGGCGCGGCCCAGGCCGAACGACCAGTCCTCGCGCTCCGCGGCGACCACCGAGACGACGAGGTCCTCCGGGCGCACCCCGGCGCGCTGCTCCAGACGCTCGGCCAGCGCGGCGTACAGCGCCTGCTTCTGAGCGGCGCTCCGGCCCTGCTGGGTGACCTGGACGACCATCACGCCGTCGCTGCGCTCGAGGCCGAGGCCGGTGTCCTCGCAGATGATGCGGCCCGGGCGGTGCTCGGTGATCACCTGGTAGCGGTCGCGCGGGGGAGCCGCGAAGACGTCCTCCAGGCACTCCTGGACGACGTCGGCGATGGTCCTCAGCTCGTCGTCGGCGCGTCCCTCGAGCAGGTCGATCCTCACCAGTGGCATGCGGCCAGCGTCGCACCCGCGACCAGCCACTAGGGTGGACGGCGTGACCGAGATCGAGATCGGGCGCGCCAAGCGGGCCCGCCGCGCCTACTCCTTCGACGACATCGCGATCGTGCCCTCCCGGCGCACCCGCGACCCGGAGGAGGTCAGCGTCGACTGGCAGATCGACGCCTACCGCTTCGACATCCCCGTGCTGGCCGCGCCGATGGACTCCGTGATGTCGCCGGCCACCGCGATCGCGCTCGGTCGCCTCGGCGGCCTCGGCGTGCTCAACCTCGAGGGGCTCTGGACCCGGTACGAGGACCCCGAGCCGCTGCTCGAGGAGGTCGCCCAGCTGCGCGGCACCGAGGCGACCCGTCGGATGCAGGCGATCTACGCCGAGCCGGTGCGGCCCGAGCTGATCACCGAGCGGCTGCGCGAGGTGCGCGCCGCCGGGGTCACCGTGGCCGGGTCGCTGTCGCCCCAGCGCACCCAGGAGCTCTCCAAGGTCGTGGTGGACGCCGGCGTCGACATGTTCGTCATCCGCGGCACCACCGTCAGCGCCGAGCACGTCTCCAGCCAGGCGGAGCCGCTGAACCTCAAGGAGTTCATCTACGAGCTCGACGTGCCGGTCGTCGTCGGCGGGTGCGCCACCCACCAGGCGGCGCTGCACCTGATGCGCACCGGCGCCGCGGGCGTGCTCGTCGGCTTCGGCGGCGGCGCCGCGCACACCACGCGTACGGTCCTCGGCCTCGCCGTCCCGATGGCCTCCGCGGTCGCCGACGTGGCCGGTGCCCGGCGCGACTACCTCGACGAGTCCGGTGGCCGCTACGTCCACGTCATCGCAGACGGCTCGATCGGGATGTCCGGCGACGTCGCCAAGGCGATCGCCTGCGGGGCCGACGCGGTGATGGTCGGCTCGCCGCTGGCTCGCGCGAGCGACGCGCCGGGCCGCGGCTTCCACTGGGGCGCCGAGGCGCACCACGACGAGCTGCCGCGCGGCCAGCGGGTCGAGTTCGAGCAGGTCGGCACGCTCGAGGAGATCCTCTTCGGACCCTCGCGGGTCGCCGACGGCACGATGAACCTTGTGGGCGCGCTGCGCCGGTCGATGGCCACCACGGGCTACACCGAGCTCAAGGAGTTCCAGCGCGTGGAGGTCGTCACCACGTGAGCGGTGACGGCGACCCGGCACGGGTGGTCGTGCTCGACGTCAACGAGACGTTGTCCGACCTCGCCCCGCTGCGCGCCCGCTTCGCCGAGGTCGGCGCCGACGAGGCGCTCGCCGCGACGTGGTTCGCCGCCGTGCTGCGCGAGGGCATGGCGCTGGCCGCCGTCGGCCAGCAGGCCGCCTTCGCCGAGATCGGGGCCCACGTCCTCGACGTGCTGCTGCCGGCGGACCTGACCCTGCAGCGCGCCGCCGCGGTCGACCACGTGCTCGGGGCGTTCTCCGGGCTGTCGGTGCACCCCGACGTCCCCGACGGCCTCCGCGCGCTGCGCGAGCAGGGCGTGCGGGTGCTCACCCTGAGCAACGGCGCGGCCGCGGTCGCCCAGGGCCTGCTCGAGCGGGCCGGGGTCGCGGACCTGGTCGAGGCCACGTTGTCGGTGGCCGACGCGGGCGTCTGGAAGCCGGCCGCGGCGGCCTACGCCCACGCGGTGGCCTGGTCGGGGGAGCCGGCCGCGGCCCACCTGCTCGTGGCGGTCCATCCCTGGGACGTGCACGGTGCGCAGCAGGCCGGCTGGTCGGGTGCCTTGGTGGACCGGTCCGGCACCACCCCGTACCCCGGGTACCTCGACGCCCCGGTGCTCCGCGTGCGGGACCTGACCGACCTCGCCGCCCGCCTGGGCCGCTGATGGACCACGAGGGCGCGGCGACGCCGAGGACCTCCCGCACCGTCTCGGCGTGGCTGGGGGGCCTCGACGGCCGCACCTGGTGGGCTCGCGACGACCGCGAGCCGCACCTCGCGGCCAGCACGATGAAGCTGCCGGTGGCCGTCGCGGCGCTGCGCGCCCACGCCGCGGGCACCCTCGACCTCGACCTCGCGGTGGCGGTCCACGACGAGTTCGACTCCGTGGTGGCGGGGGAGCGGTTCACGATGGACGCCGACTACGACCAGGACCCCCGGACCTGGGCCGAGCGCGGGGGCACCGTGCCGCTGCGCGACCTGGTGCACCGGATGCTGGCCCACTCGGGCAACCTGGCCACGAACCTGGTCCTCGAGCAGGTCGGCACCGACGCGGTCGCCGCGGTGCTCGAGGAGGCCGGGTGCTCGGAGCGCACCGCCGTCCCGCGCGGGATCGAGGACGGCCCCGGGCGCAGGGCCGGGCTCGAGAACGTCGTCACGGCCCGCGACCTCGGACTCGTCCTCGTGGGCGCGGTGGGCCACCGGCTGCTCGACGCCGCGTCGGGGCACGCCCTCGAGCGCGACCTGCTCGCCCAGGTCTTCCGTGACGGCATCCCGGCGGGCCTGCCGGCCGGTGTCACGGTGGCGAACAAGACCGGGTGGATCGGCGGGGTGAACCACGACGTCGCCCTGGTCCGCCCGGACGCCCACCCGCCCTTCGTGCTGGTCGTGCTGACCCGTCACGGCGCCTCGGAGCGCGCGGGCGAGCAGCTGGTGGCCGACGTGGCCTCCCGGGCCTGGGCGGCGCTCGAGGAGCGCGCGGGACGCCCGCTCCACCACGGCGGTGACGCTCCCTCGTGACCGGTCCCTCGTGAGCAGCTCCCGCGTGGTCGAGGTGCGCGCAGCGGCCGTCTCGGCGCCCCTGCACACCCCGTTCGTGACCGCGGTGCGGCGCACCACCACGGTCGACACGGTCGTGGTCACCGTGACCGACGACGACGGCGTCACCGGCTGGGGCGAGGCCCCGCAGGCGTGGCGCATCACCGGCGACTCCCTGGCCGGCACCACCGCCTGCGTCGAGGGCCCCGTCCGCGACGCGCTGGTCGGGGGACCCGCCGACCCCCGCGAGGCCTGGCCGCGGCTGGACGGCTGCGCGACGGGCAACGCCGGCGCCAAGATGGCGGTCGACACCGCCCTGCACGACCTCGCGGCGCGACGGGCCGGCGTACCCCTGGCCGTCCACCTCGCGGCCCACCTGGGCGTCGGGGCGGCCCCGGCGCCGGACCTGCGGGTGCCGACCGACGTGACGCTGGCGGCGGGGGAGCCCGCGGCCCTGGCCGCGGCGGCCCGGGACCGGGTGGCCGACGGCTTCACCGTGCTCAAGGTGAAGGTCGGGACGCACGCCGCCACCGACGTGGACCGGGTCCGCGCCGTCCGCGCGGCCGTCGGCGACGGGGTCGAGCTCCGCCTCGACGCCAACCAGGGCTGGGACGCCCACAGCGCGGTCCGCGTGGTGCGCGAGCTCGAGGACGCCGGGCTCGGCGTGACCCTGGTCGAGCAGCCCGTGCCCGCCCGGGACCACCTCGGGCTGGCCCACGTCCGCGCCCACGTCGACACCCCGGTGATGGCCGACGAGTCGCTGGTCGACCTGGAGGACCTGGTCTCCCTGGTCCGCCTCGGCGCCTGCGACGCCGTCAACGTCAAGCTCGCCAAGTGCGGCGGGCTGACCCCGGCGGCAGCGCTGCTGGAGGTGGCCGCGCGGCACGGGCTGGGCACGATGGTCGGCTCGATGATGGAGTCGTCCCTGGGCGTCGGGGCCGCCGGGTCGTTGGTGGCGGCCCTCGGCACGACGTGGGGCGCCGACCTCGACGCGGCCTGGTGGGCGGCGTCCTCGCCGTACGTCGGCGGGCCCTCCTACCAGGGTCCGGTGCTGGTCCTGCCCGACGCCCCCGGTCTGGGTGTGACGGGCCTGGCCCTGCCAGGATCCTGAGCATGCCGACGGTCGCCCGCACCCTCTGCCCGGTCCGCCGCACCCCTGACGCCGAGGGGGAGCAGGTGACGCAGCTGCTGCCCGGTGAGCCGGTCGAGGTCCTCGAGTCCCTGGACGACTGGGCCCGGGTGGTCGCGCCGTGGCAGCCGTCGTCCCTGGACCCGGCCGGCTATCCCGGCTGGGTGCTCGCGGCCCACCTCGGCGACGGCCACGAGGGCGACGGGCACCCGGGCCCCGTCGGGGCCGGTGGGGCCGCCGGGGCCGCGCTGGTGGCGGCCGCGGCGACGTACCTCGACACGCCCTACCTCTGGGGCGGGCTGAGCGCCGACGGCATCGACTGCTCCGGGCTGGTGCACCGGGTGGCCCGGGCCGCCGGGCTGCGCGTGCCGCGCGACGCCTCCGACCAGGGCGACGTCCTCGAGCCGGTCGACCTCGACGCCGTGCAGGTCGGTGACCTCTACCTCTTCGCCCGTCCGGAGCGACGCGTCCACCACGTCGGCTTCGTCGCCGCCCCGGCCCCGGCCCGCCGGATCCTGCACGCCCCCGACAGCGGCCCCGTGCGGCGCGTGGTCGAGGAGGACCTGTCGCCGGAGCGGCTGGCCACCCTGGTCGGCGCGGTCCGCCTGCCCAGATGACGCTCGCGGACAGCCGAGATGACGCTCGCGGACAGCCCAGGTGACGCTCGCGGCGCCTCGAGATGACGGTCGCGGACAGCGCGTCGCGGACCGGTTGACAAAAGAAGTCGACGTGTCCAGGACCACGGTGGTTACCGAAGGGTAGATACGGACCCCGGGCTCGGCATACTCTCGGTACATGAACGGTCAGAACCCCGCCGCGACCCCTGGTGACCCCGCCGTCGACGGCCCGCACGACCCGGAGCACGACCCGACCGCGTCCTACGCGCTCGAGCCCGACTACACCGAGGCGCTGACGAGGCGGGTGCTGGCCACGAGCGGTCGTACGGCGGCGGTCCACTCGCCGCTCGACGGCGCACCGCTCGCGCACGTCCCGCAGTCCAGCGACGAGGACGTGACCGAGGCGTTCCGGCGGGCGAGGGTGGCCCAGGAGCAGTGGGCACGCACCCCGCTCGAGCAGCGGTCCGAGGCGATGATGCGCCTGCACGACCTCATCCTGGACCGTCAGGAGGAGATCCTCGACCTGATCGTCCGTGAGTCCGGCAAGGCCCGCAAGCACGCCTTCGACGAGCCGCTGCACGTGGCGCTGACCGCCCGCTACTACGCCCGCACCGCCCGCCGGCACCTGCGCCCGCGCCGGGCCAGCGGCGTCGTGCCCGTGCTGACCCGGGTCGGGGTGAACCAGGTGCCCAAGGGCGTCGTCGGGATCATCTCGCCCTGGAACTACCCGTTCACGATGGCGCTCTGCGACGGGCTCCCCGCGCTGATGGCCGGCAACGCGGTGGTCTCCAAGCCCGACTCCCAGACCATGCTGAGCGCGCTCCTCGGGCTCGAGCTGCTCGAGCAGGCCGGCTTCCCCCGGGACCTGTGGCAGGTCGTCGCCGGCAAGGGGTCCGAGGTCGGCACCGCGATCATCGACCGCGCCGACTACGTCTGCTTCACCGGGTCGACGGCCACCGGCCGTACGGTCGCGCGGCGCTGCGCCGAGCGGCTGATCGGCTGCTCGCTCGAGCTCGGCGGCAAGAACCCGATGCTGGTCCTGCGCGACGCCGACCTCGAGAAGGCCGCCGAGGGCGCCGTGCGTGCCTCGTTCTCCAACGCCGGCCAGCTGTGCGTGGCGATGGAGCGGATGTTCGTCTCCGACCAGGTCTACGACCGGTTCGTGGAGCGCTTCGTGGCCCGCACCAAGGCCATGACGCTGGGCGCCTCGATGGACTGGGGCAACGACATGGGCTCGCTGATCTCGGCCGAGCAGCTCGCGACCGTGGTCGCGCACGTCGACGACGCCGTCGCCAAGGGCGCCACCGTCCTGACCGGCGGTCGGCCCCGCCCGGACCTCGGGCCCTACATGTACGAGCCGACCATCCTCGAGGGCGTCACGCCGGAGATGACCTGCTTCGGCGACGAGACCTTCGGCCCTGTCATCGCGCTGTACCGCTTCCACGACGAGGCCGACGCCGTGGCCCGCGCGAACGCCGGCGGTTACGGCCTGAACGCCTCGATCTACAGCCAGGACGGCGCCCGCGCCCGGCAGCTGGCCTCGGAGATCCGGTGCGGGACGGTGAACGTCAACGAGGCGTTCGCGGCCACCTTCGCCTCGATCGACGCGCCGATGGGCGGCATGCACCAGTCCGGCATGGGCCGCCGCCAGGGTGCCGAGGGCGTCCACCGCTTCACCGAGACCCAGGCCGTCGCCACCCAGCGGCTGCTGCGCTTCGCGCCCCAGCTCGGGATGTCCGACGAGACCTATGCCGCCGCGATGACGCTGAACCTGCGCCTGCTGAAGAAGCTGGGACGGGCCTGAGATGACCAGGAGGACCGCCATGGGGACCGGTACGCGTCGCGCTTTCGACTACGACGTGCTGGTGGTCGGCTCCGGGTTCGGGGGCTCGGTGACCGCGCTGCGGCTGACCGAGAAGGGCTACCGCGTCGGGGTGATCGAGGCCGGCCCGCGCTTCGAGGACGACGACTTCGCCGAGACGTCGTGGGACGTCAAGAAGTACCTGTTCCGCCCCGAGGTCGGCTGCTACGGCATCCAGCGGATCGACGCGCTGGCCGACTGCATGATCGTCTCCGGCGCAGGTGTCGGCGGCGGCTCGCTGGTCTACGCCAACACGCTCTACGAGCCGCTCCAGCCGTTCTTCGAGGACCCGCAGTGGTCCCACATCACCGACTGGCGCGCCGAGCTCGCCCCGTTCTACGACCAGGCCAAGCGGATGCTCGGCGTGGTCGACAACCCGATGCGCACCCCCGCCGACGAGGTCATGGAGAAGGTCGCCAGCGAGATGGGCGTGGCCGAGACCTTCCACCCCACCCCGGTCGGCGTGTTCTTCGCCGGTCCGGACGAGGAGCAGGGCCAGGAGGTCGCCGACCCGTACTTCGGTGGTGTCGGGCCTGCCCGCAACAGCTGCATCGGCTGCGGTTCCTGCATGAGCGGGTGCCGACACAACGCCAAGAACACCCTGGTCAAGAACTACCTCTACCTCGCCGAGCAGCACGGCGCGACGGTGATGCCGCTGACCACCGTCACCCGGGTCGCCCCGCGCGACGGCGGCGGCTACGACGTCGACGTCCGCTACACCAAGGCGAAGCTGCCCAGCAGGGGCGCCCGTCGTACCCTCACCGCCGAGCAGGTCGTCTTCTCCGCCTCCGCGCTGGGCACCCAGCGGCTGCTGCACCGGATGCGCGACGAGGGCCACCTCCCGCGGATCTCCTCGCGGCTCGGCCAGCTCTCGCGCACCAACTCCGAGTCGATCCTCGGTGCCATCGCACCGGACACCGAGATCGACTACAGCCAGGGCATCGCGATCACCTCGAGCTTCCACCCCGACGCCGACACCCACGTCGAGCCCTGCCGGTACGGCCCGGGCAGCAACTTCATGTCGCTGATGCAGACGGTCCTGACCGACGGTGACGGTCCTCTGCCGCGGTGGCGCACCTGGATCAACGAGGTGTGGCGCCAGCGGTCGACCCTGCGCGACCTCTACGACCTGCAGCACTGGTCCGAGCGCACCGTCATCGCGCTGGTCATGCAGAGCCTGGACAACTCGATCACGACCTACACCAAGCGGATCCCCGGCACCCGCAAGCGCTACATGACCTCCAAGCAGGGTCACGGCGTGCCGAACCCGACCTGGATCCCGGTCGGCAACACCGCCGTACGCCTGATGGCCAAGGTGATGGGCGGCGTCGCCGGCGGGTCGATCGGCGAGCCGTTCAACCGGCCGCTGACCGCGCACTTCATCGGCGGCTGCACGATCGGCGACTCCGCCGAGACCGGTGTCATCGATCCCTACCAGCGGATGTACGGCCACCCCGGCCTGCACGTCGTCGACGGCTCCGCGGTGACCGCCAACCTCGGGGTCAACCCGTCGCTGACCATCACCGCGCAGGCCGAGCGGGCCGTGTCGCTGTGGCCCAACAAGGGCGAAACGGACCTGCGCCCGGGCCTGGGCGGGGAGTACGTCCGGCTCGACCCGGTCGCTCCCCGGTCCCCGGTCGTGCCCCACGACGCCCCGGGGGCGCTGAGGCTGCCCATCGTCGGGGTGTCCTGACGACGTCGTGACGGCGTCCTGCCGGCGTCGTCGCCCGTGCTGCTACGTGCGGCGGGCGACGACGCGGTAGAGCACGGGGTCCTCGCCCTGGTACGGCGACAACCCGGTGCCCTCCTCCTCGTGCAGGAGGGCGAAGCCGTGCCGCTCGCTCAGCCGGCGCCCGAACGCCGGGCCGTCCTGGAAGCGCCGGTAGTGCTGCCCGTGCACCTTGGTGACGGCCTTGTCGCCCTCGGTGCGGAACTCCGCGGCGAGGACGTCGCCGGGCCGGGCGACGGCGCTGATGGTCCGGACCAGGCCGGCCTGGACGTTCCTCGGGATCGAGTGCAGGAAGAAGCGCAGGTAGAACATCACGGGGTCGTCGCCGGCCCCGGCGACGGCTCGTCCGAGGACCTCGCCGAGGTGCTCGGTCTCCGAGACGTCGCAGACCTCGAAGCGGACCCGGTCGGTGAGCCCGAGGGTGGCGGCCCGCCCGGAGGCGTGCTCGACGCCGACGGGGGACTGGTCGAGACCGACCACGTGCCGCCCCGCGCTGCCGAACGCGCACGCATCCCGCCCGTCGCCGCACCCGATGTCGACCACGGTGCCGGGGGTGTCGGAGCGCGCGTCCATGAAGGCCGCGAACGTGGAGCCGCTGGTGTAGCGGTTGCGGGCGTAGAAGTCCGCCCAGTAGACCTTCGACTGGTGGGCCTTGGTGAGCTTGGCCTCGGCGGAGAGCCGGGTGCGCTCGCGCGGCCAGTGGAACCCGGGCTTGGGCTGGCGCCAGTCGGGGCCGTAGAGGCACTCGACGACCTGCTCGGCGTTCACCGGCACCAGCCCGCGGCCGGCCGGCCAGTCGATCTCGCGCACGCCCTGCCAGTCGCGGCGGTGGATCGTCGAGGTGCCGGCCACCCCGAACGGGAAGCACAGCTCCCCGGCCTCGTCGAAGTAGGTGTGGAAGAGGTCGATGTGGAGGTCGGGGTCGGCCGGGTCGCTGATGTGCAGGTGCGGGGGGAGCGCCGTGACCGACAGACCCTCCCCGATCAGGGTCAGCGAGACGTCGACCAGCTCACCCGCTGCGCCGTCGGGGTCCGTCGCCGAGGTGACGAACGCGGCGTCGAAGTCGACGTCGTGGCCGATGTAGGTCCCCTCCCGGACCGCGCCGAGGAGCGTGCCGTAGGTGAAGAAGACGTCGTGGCCGTGCTTCTCACGCAGGATCGTGCGGGTGCGGGTGTAGAGGTCGAGGACCTTGCGCTGCCACTCCAGGTCGAGCTGCTTGCTGGCCTGGAGCCGCCCCTTCTGCGAGAACACGCTGCCCTCGGCGAGCCGGCGGCGGACGTCGTCGACCGAGCGCCGTCCGGCCGACGGCGGGGACAGGTGCAGCCCGTGGCCCGTGATGGGGAGACGGGACCCGCCGATCTGGACGGAGACCTCGGTGTTCGGGTCGCAGAAGCGCCACAGGTCGGCGAGGCGGAAGCGGAACCACCGCACCTCCTCCCCGGAGTTGCGGAGCACGTGGCCCGGTCCGAGGAGGTGGCGGCCCGGCCCGCGGGCACGTCGACGGCCTCCGCCCGACGCCTCGTCCGCCGTCGACGCCGGAGCGTCGCCCTCGGGGGTGGGGTCGTCGGGGTCGTCGGGGTCGGTCGTGGCGTAGGTCGCGGTGACCTCGAGGTCGTCGAGGTGCAGCGTCACGCGGGTCGGAGGGGCGTCCGCGGGGACGGAGACCCACCCTCGCACCGCCTTCTGGGAGAACATCTCGACGATGCCGACGACGGGTACGCCGTCATCGCTCCGCGGCTCTGTCGACCTGGTCTGGCTCACTCGCTGCCCCGCACTCCCGCTGTGGTCCCGGCGTGTGTGGCCGGGCGTCCTCCTGGACGTAGCAAGCAGGTTAACCGCGGGTGAACGTGGTCGTCGGGACGGTGGGGTCCGGGGCGCGTCTCAGCCGGTCAGGGCGGCGAGCAGCTCCGCCTTCGGCTTGTTCGACATCCCGGTGAGCCCGCGCTCCCGCGCCTCGGCGCGGAGCCGGGCGACGGTCCAGGAGGCGTCCGGGGCGTCGGCGGGGCTGTCGGCCGGGCCGGTGGTGGCGCTGGTGGTGGGGGCGCTCGTGGTGGGGGTGCCACCGGACGGCGCGGTCGCAGACCGCTTCGCCAGCTTCTTCTCGAGCTTGGCCGTCTTCTTCTCCGCCGCCGCGGCCGCGGCCCGGGCGTCCTTCGCCTCGCCCTTCCACCCGGCGGCCTTGGTCGCGGCGCGCTCCAGGCGGGCCTCGAGCGTCGCGACGGCGGCCTCGAGCCGCTCGACCTCCCTGTCCTGCTTGGTGGGCTTGGCGGACTTGGTGGGCTTGGCGGTCTTCGAGCCCTTGGAGCTCTTTGCGGACTTCTTCTTCGTGGCCATGGCGGCCTCCTCGTGCTGGTCGGGCCCCCATCATGCCCGCGACCGGCGGTCCAGACCGCCGCGCGCCGGCGGCGTGACCCGGGCGGGCCGACCTCGTTGAGGCCGTCGTACCCCGGTGTCACACCGCTCCCTCCGGCACCATCGACGCCGGGTACGCCCCGGGGCCCTCGTGGCACCGGGAGGCGCAGGGCCCGGCCGTACCTCCCTCCCCGGCCGGGCCCGCCCGCGTCCGCGGCCGATACGATGACGGCTCCGTCGGACCCCGTCGGACCGCAGTGACCCGCACGTCGAGAGGGCCCGGATGACGCACGCGACCGACCACGACCTGGTGCTGGTGGTGGACTACGGGGCGCAGTACGCGCAGCTGATCGCCCGCCGCGTGCGCGAGGCGAAGGTCTACTCCGAGATCGTGCCCCACACGATGCCGGTCGAGGAGATGCTGGCCCGCAACCCGAAGGCGGTCATCCTCTCCGGCGGCCCGTCCTCGGTCTACGAGCCGGGCGCGCCGCAGCTCGACGGTGCCCTGGTCGACGGCCGGGTGCCGGTGTTCGGGATCTGCTACGGCTTCATGGCCATGGCCGCCGCGCTCGGCGGGACCGTCTCGCGCACCGGCCAGCGCGAGTACGGGCGTACGCAGGTCTCGGTGCTCGAGCCCGGCACCCTGCTCCAGGGCGTGCCGGACGAGCTCGTCTCCTGGATGTCGCACGGTGACGAGGTGACGATCGCCCCCGAGGGCTTCACCGTCAACGCGCGCTCGCCGCGCGCCACCGTCGCGGCCTTCGAGGACGTCGAGCGCAAGATCGCCGGGGTGCAGTGGCACCCCGAGGTGATGCACTCCGAGCACGGCCAGGCCGTCCTGGAGCACTTCCTGCACGACATCGCGGGCTGCCGGCCGACCTGGACGATGGTCAACATCGTCGAGGAGCAGGTCGCGGCGATCACCGCGCAGATCGGCGACCGGGGCAAGGCGATCTGCGGCCTCTCCGGCGGCGTCGACTCCGCCGTGGCCGCCGCGCTCGTGCAGCGTGCCATCGGGGACCGCCTGACCTGCGTCTACGTCGACCACGGGCTGATGCGACAGGGCGAGACCGAGCAGATCGAGCGCGACTTCGTCGCCGCGACCGGCGCCGACCTGGTCGTCGTCGACGCCGAGGAACGCTTCCTCACAGCGCTGGCCG
This sequence comes from Nocardioides sp. AX2bis, assembly GCF_902506435.1. Lineage (GTDB taxonomy): Bacteria > Actinomycetota > Actinomycetes > Propionibacteriales > Nocardioidaceae > Nocardioides. The sequence continues at coordinate 890,206 of NZ_LR733215.1, forward strand.
GCGTCAGCGACCCCGAGGAGAAGCGCAAGATCATCGGTCGCGAGTTCATCCGCGTCTTCGAGGCCGCCGAGGCCGACATCCTCGGCGACGCCGTGACCGGCGAGGACGCCGACACCGTCGCCTTCCTCGTCCAGGGCACGCTCTACCCCGACGTGGTCGAGTCCGGCGGGGGAGCCGGCACCTCGACGATCAAGAGCCACCACAACGTCGGCGGCCTGCCCGACGACCTGCGCTTCGAGCTCGTCGAGCCGCTGCGCACGCTGTTCAAGGACGAGGTGCGCCTGGTCGGCGAGCAGCTCGGCCTGCCCGCCGACCTCGTCTGGCGCCACCCGTTCCCCGGCCCCGGGCTCGGCATCCGGATCGTCGGCGAGGTCACCCGGCACCGCCTCGACGTCCTCCGCGCCGCCGACGCCATCGCCCGCGAGGAGCTCACGGCCGCCGGTCTCGACCGCGACATCTGGCAGTTCCCGGTCGTCCTGCTCGGCGACGTCCGCTCGGTCGGTGTCCAGGGCGACGGCCGGACGTACGGCCACCCGATCGTGCTGCGGCCGGTCACCAGCGAGGACGCGATGACCGCCGACTGGGCACGCCTGCCCTACGACGTGCTGGAAAGGATCTCGACCCGCATCACCAACGAGGTCGACGAGGTCAACCGGGTGGCGCTGGACATCACCAGCAAGCCGCCGGGGACGATCGAGTGGGAGTGAGGCGGGCGCCCTGACCTCCGGGACGGGACGGGTCGCCCGGCGTACGGGGTCGTGTGCCTGTGCACGGTCCGGGGACCGTGCTGGGGCACACGACTCGCCCGGCGGTCACCACGCCGGTCGGTGACCGGCCCGGCGACGACCACCGCCGCGGTGGCGATCGTGTCCGCAAGCGTCACCTCGAGGCGCCGCGAGCGTCACCTCGGCTGTCCGCGAGCGTCATCTCGGCTGGTGGCGACGTGGCCCGGTCAGTCGTCGTGCGCGGCGGCGGTGGCCTCGAGGGCCCTGCCGAACGCCGGGATCTCCTCGGCGAGCCGGGAGAGGTCCTCGTTGGTGAAGTGCACGACCTCGAGCTCGGAGGTCGAGACCACCGCGGCGGTGCGCAGCTTCTTCTGCAGCACGCCGATCTCGCCGATCAGGTCGCCCGCGCCGACGGTGGCCACGACCGTGCCCTGGCGGCGCACCTCGGCGGTGCCGGCGAGCAGGACGTAGGCCTTGTCGGCCGGCGTGGTCTCCGCCATCAGCGACCACTGCGCGGGCAGGTGCACCAGACGTCCGGCCTTGGCCACCTTCTCCAGCTCACGCTTGGAGAGGTCGGCGAACCGCGGCACGCGGGTCAGTCGGGCGGTGACGTCGTCGCTCTTGGCCATGACCGGATCCTAGGAGACTCCGAGGGTGAGCGGAGTCAGATCGGCTCGTCGTCCTCGGGGACGACGTGGACCGCCGCCTCCTCGGCGCCGGCAGCGGCGCCGTCGATGCCGGCGTCGTCACCGACCATCGCCTGCTCGAGGTCCGCGCCGCCACCCTGGTCGGGGTCGACCAGGCGGCCCGCGCGCTCGTCGCCGACCTCGCCGTCGTCGAGGTCGTTGACGTCCTCGGCGGCGGCCGCGTCGTACGGGTCCGCCTCGGGCTCCTCCTGCTCGAGGCGCTCCTCGAAGGACTCGCCCTCGAGCACCTCGGCGGTGGTCGTGCCGTGCTTCATGTTGCCCGAGAGCTTCTCGGGAGGGGAGTAGCCGCGGTCGAGCTCGTCCTCGACGTCGCCCTCCGACCCGGCGAGGGCGTCCTCGCGGGAGAGCTGGTCGCCGGCGTAGATGTCTCCGTCTTGGCTCATGCCCGCCACGGTACGCACCGCGCTGGTGCTCCGGGAGGGTGAGTGGGCGGCACCTCGGGGCCCGAGGTCCCTTGACTTAAGTACGAGAGTCGTACTTAATAGGGGCTGTGACGCTCGTCATGGGGATCGACTCCTCCACCCAGTCCACCAAGGCCGTGCTCGTCGACGCCGCCGACGGCCGTGTCGTCGACGCGCGCTCCGCCCCGCACCCGGTCGGCACCGAGGTCGACCCGCGGGCCTGGCTCGCCGCCGTCGACCGGGCCACCGACGGCCTGCTCGACCTGGCCGACGCCGTCGCGGTGGGGGGCCAGCAGCACGGCATGGTCGCCCTCGACGAGGACGGGGAGCCGGTCCGCGACGCGCTGCTCTGGAACGACACCCGCTCCGCCGGCACCGCCGCCGACCTCGTCGCCGAGATGGGCGGGCCCCAGGCCTGCGCCGACGCCGTCGGCAGCGTCATGGTCGCCTCCTTCACCGCCGCGAAGCTGCGGTGGCTGCGCGACCACGAGCCCGAGGCCGCCGCCCGCGTACGTCGGGTGCTGCTGCCCCACGACTACGTCTCGCTCCACCTCGCGGCGGCCGGCACCGAGCCCTTCACCGACCGCGGCGACGCCTCGGGCACCGGCTACCTCGACACCGCCGCCGGCACCTGGCGCCCCGACCTGGCCGCGGCCGCGCTCGGCCACGAGGTCGACCTGCCCCGCCTCGTCGCCCCGGGCACTGCCGCCGGCACCACGCGTACCGGCGCCCTCCTCGCCGGCGGCACCGGCGACAACATGGCCGCGGCCCTCGGGATGGGCCTCGAGGTCGGCGACGTGCTGGTCTCCCTCGGCACCTCCGGCGTCGCCTCCTGCATCAGCGCGACCCCGGTCGCCGACGGCAGCGGCGTCGTCACCGGCTTCGCGGACGCGGCCGGCGGCTTCCTGCCGATGGTCACCACGATGAACGCCGCCCGGATCCTCGACCTGCAGGCGGCCTGGCTCGGCGTCGACCACGACGAGCTCGGGCGCATGGCGCTGTCGTCGGTCCCCGGCGCCGGAGGCGTGACGCTCTCGCCGTACTACGGCGGCGAGCGGTCCCCGAACCGCCCGGCCGCCACCGGCACCTGGACCGGCCTGCGCGACACCACCACCCGCGCCGACCTGGCCCGGGCCGCCGTCGAGGCGCTGCTGTGCTCCCTGGCCGAGGCCGTCGAGCGGCTGGTCGCCGAGACCGGCCGGCAGCCCGCCCGCGTCCTGATGGTGGGCGGCGCCACCCGCAACCCCGCCGTCCAGGCGCTGGCCCCGGCGCTGCTCGGCCACGACGTCTCGCTGCCGCCGACGGGGGAGTACGTCGCCCTCGGCGCCGCACGTCAGGCCGCCTGGGCCCTCGCCGGCACCGACGCCCCGCCGGCCTGGCCGGCCGGACCGACCACCGTCCTGACCGCCGACGACGCCGCGCGCTCCGCGGCCCCGGCGGTGCGGGCGGCCTACGCCGACCTGCGCGAGCGCACCGCCCCCTGGTCCTGACCGACCACCCC
>NZ_LR733215.1:893639-951740 GCF_902506435.1 Nocardioides sp. AX2bis
CCCCGACTCCAGCACCAGCACCGACCGAGAGGCAGACCCATGAGCATCCCCACCCCGACCCCCGAGGACCACTTCTCCTTCGGCCTGTGGACCATCGGCTGGCAGGGCCGCGACCCCTTCGGCGAGGCCACCCGCCCCGCGATGGACCCGGTCCACGCGCTGGAGAAGCTGGCCGAGCTGGGCGCGTACGGCGTGAACTTCCACGACGACGACCTGATCCCCTTCGGTGCCGACGACGCCACGCGCGACGGCATCCTGGCCCGCTTCCGCCAGGGCCTGGCCGACACCGGCCTCGTGGTCACCACGGCCACCACCAACCTGTTCACCCACCCGGTGTTCAAGGACGGCGGGTTCACCTCCAACGACCGCGCCGTGCGCCGCTTCGCGCTGCGCAAGGTGATGCGCAACATCGATCTCGCCGCCGAGCTCGGCGCCAAGATCTACGTCTGCTGGGGCGGTCGTGAGGGTGCCGAGTACGGCGCCTCCAAGGACGTCGGCGTGGCCCTCGACCGCTACAAGGAGGGCTTCGACCTCCTGGGCGACTACGTCACCGAGCAGGGCTACGACATGCGCTTCGCGATCGAGCCCAAGCCCAACGAGCCCCGCGGCGACATCCTGCTGCCGACGGTCGGGCACGCCCTGGCCTTCATCGAGGAGCTCGAGCGCCCCGAGCTGGTCGGGGTCAACCCCGAGATCGGGCACGAGGAGATGGCCGGGGTCAACGCGGCCGCCGGCTACGCGCAGGCGCTGTGGTCCGACAAGCTCTTCCACATCGACCTCAACGGCCAGAACGGTCCCAAGTTCGACCAGGACCTGCGCTTCGGCGCCGGCAACGTGCGCGGTGCCTTCTGGGTCGTCGACACGCTGCTCGCCGGCGGGTACGACGGGCCGGTCCACTTCGACTTCAAGCCCGCCCGCACCGAGGGCGAGGACGGCGTCTGGGCCTCGGCCGCCGGCTGCATGACCAACTACCTGGTGCTGCGCGACAAGGTGCAGGCCTTCCGTGCCGACCCGGAGGTGCAGGAGGCCCTCGAGGCCGCCCGCGTGCCCGAGCTCGCCGTGCCGACCCTGGCCGAGGGCGAGACCTGGGCGCAGCTGCGCGAGGAGGCCGACCCCGACGTCGAGGCCCTGGCCGCCCGCGGGATGGGCTTCGAGCGTCTCGACCAGCTGGCGCTGGAGCACCTCTACGGCGTGCGCGGCTGACGGTCGGACGGTCGGACGGGCGGGAGCGCGGGAGTGGTGGCCGGCGGCGCGGGCACGACCGAGGGCCTGCGCCGGGCCAACACCTCCGTGGTCCTGCGGTCCCTGCGTGACCACGGGCCGGCGAGCCGGGCGGCGCTCGCCGCCCGCACCGGCCTGTCGAAGGCCACGGTCGGCGTCATCGTCGCCGGCCTCGAGGCGGCCGAGGTGGTCGCGCCGGCGTCCGCGGAGGTCCCCCCGGCCCGCGGGCGCCCCAGCCGGCCGGTGGCCCTGACCGGGCGGGACCACCTCGGCGTCGGGTTCGAGCTCAACGTCGACTACGTCGCCGCGTCGGTGGTCGACCTGTCCGGCCACGAGCGGCTCGCCACCACCCGGCCCGTCGAGCGTGGTCGCGGCCTGGCCGACCTCGGCCGCCTCGCGGGCGAGGTCGCCGACACGCTGAGCCGCTCCGGCGGCGGTGCCGGAGGGGCCCGGGTCGTCGGAGCCACCGTCGCCCTGCCCGGCCTGGTCCGCGGCGACGAGCGCACGGTCGCCTGGACCCCGAACCTGCACCTGCCCGACGACGAGCCGGCCCGCACGGTCTCCGAGGCGCTCGGGGACACCCTCGGCAGCGGCGTCACCGTGCGCGTCGGCAACGACGCCGACTGCGCGGCGCGGGCCGAGGCCCGTCACGGCGCCGCGCAGCAGGTCGGGCACGCGCTCTACATCACCGGCACCGTCGGCATCGGCGCCGGCATCCTCGAGGACGGCCGGCCGCTGCGCGGGGGAGCGGGCTTCGCCGGCGAGGTCGGCCACCTGCCCCTCGCCGGCCCCGACGCCCGGTGCGGCTGCGGGCGCACCGGCTGCTGGGAGGCCGCCGTCGGCCTGCACGCCATGCTCGCCGCGGTCGGGATGCCCGAGCTCGAGACGCCGCTGGCCTCGGCGGAGGCGGTCGCCGTGCGCGCCCGCACCGACGCGGGCGTACGCCGGGGGCTCGCGCAGGTGGGCCACGAGCTGGGCGTGGGGCTGTCGGTCCTGGTCAACGTGCTCGACCCCGAGGTCGTGGTGCTCGGCGGCTACTTCGCGGTGCTCGGCGACGACGTGCTCGACCCGGCGCGGGTCGCCCTCGACGCCCTGCTGGCCTCCCCGGTGCAGGTCCGCCCCGAGCTGCGGCCCGGGCGCCTGGGGATCGCCGCCGCGGCCCTGGGCGCGGCGGAGCGGTCGCTGGAGCCGGTGTTCGCGGGCGAGGTCGCGCTGCTCGCCTGAGCAGGCCGCGGGACGTCATCCACCCGGGTGCCTGGCCCGAGCACGTGGCGCATGACGTCCCGGGCGGTGCCTCCGGGCGCTAGCCCGCGAGGCGTACGGAGGCCTCGGCCAGCGACGACTGCAGCCCCGCCACGGGGTCGGCCAGCAGCGGCTCGAGCGCCATCTCGGCCGCGCCGAGCAGGATGGAGTCGGCGCCGAGGCCCGGCTGGGAGAGCACCAGCGACTCCAGCGGCGCGGGCAGCGTCCGGGCGTGGATGCCGGCGGCGATGTCGCCGGGGACGAGCCGGTGCAGCGCACGGAAGTACCCGCCGAGCACGACGACCTGGGGGTTGAAGGCGTTGACGATGCCCGAGAGGCCCTCGCCGAGCTGGTGCCCGATCCGGTGCAGCGCCGGCGGCGGGGTGGCGTACCCGTCGAGGACGTCACCCAGGGAGCCGACCGCGTCCGCGGGGCAGCCGATCGCCTCGGCGATGGCGTGCGCGCCGACCTCGGTCTCGAAGCAGCCCCGGCTGCCGCAGTGGCAGTCGCGACCGTCGGGGTCGAAGACCATGTGGCCGACCTCGCCGGCGTACCCGCCCGACCCCTCCAGCCGCTGACCGCCCGCGACCACGCCGGCACCGACACCGACGTTGCCGGAGACGAAGATGAGGTCGTCGATCCCGACGCCCACGCCGCGCCCGTGCTCGGCCAGCGCGCCGAGGTCGGCGTCGTTGGCCAGCGAGACCGGCACGTCGACGCCGAGCGCGGCGAGGATGATCGACCCGGGGGAGACGTCGACCCAGCCCAGGTTCGGCGCCAGCCGGACGAGGCCGTCGCTGCGGCGCACGAGGCCGGGGACGCTCATCCCGATCCCGGCCAGCGGTGCCCCGGTCGGCGCGCCCCGGACCACCCGGCGCACGAGCGCGGCGATGCCGGCGCCCACCTGCCAGGCCTCGGCGTCGGTGTCCACGGGTCCGCGGACCCGCTCGTGCACGACGCCCCCGAGACCGACCCGCGCCACGACGACCTGGTCGACGCCGAGGTCGACCGCCACGACGTACGGCCCGGCCTCGGCGAGGGCCACCCGGGGCGAGGGGCGACCGGCGCCCCGTGCCCCGCCCGGGCCGGCCGGGGCCGAGCCCACGGTGACCAGCCCGAGCGAGGTGAGCTCGGTGACCAGGCCGCCGATGGTGCTGCGGTTGAGGCCCATGGCCGCCGTCAGCTCCGCGCGCGAGGTCGGTCCGCCGAGGTGCACCTGGCGCAGCATCGTGGCCAGGTTGTGCCGGCGGACGCCCTCCTGGTTGGTCCCCGTGCCCGTGCGCCGTGGTGCGGCGTCCACGGCCACGGGACTAGATCCCGGCGGCCGAGCGACGGCGGCGCGAGATGGCGTCGACGCTCGCGGCGAGGAGCAGGACCCCGCCGGTGACCAGGTAGTTGATGAAGGAGGCCTGGTTGAGCAGGCCCAGGCCGTTGGCGATGGTCGCGATCACGATGCCACCGAGGACGGCGTCGAGCGCCCGGCCCTTGCCGCCGAAGAGGCTGGTGCCGCCGATGACCGCGGCGCCGACCGCGTAGAGCAGCACGTTGCCGCCACCGGAGGCGGTGGAGACCTTGCCGGTGTAGGACGACTGCACGATGCCGCTGATGGCGGCCATCGAGGAGCAGATGACGAAGGCGTAGACGCGCATCCGGAGCACGTTGATGCCGGCGCGACGGGCGGCCTCGGCGTTGCCGCCGACGGCGTAGAGGTGCCGGCCGAACGCGGTGCGGTTCAGCACGAACGTCCACAGGATCAGCAGGACCACGACGACGGGGATGACGTAGGGGATGCCCGCGATCGGGAAGACCGGGTTGAGGCTGCGGTTGATGTTCAGCATCGCGGTCAGGCCCAGGATGACCACGGCGACGACACTGATCTTGATCAGCACGACGCTCATGGGGTCGTGCTGGAGGTTGTTGGCGACCTGGCGACGCTGGCGCAGCAGGCTGCCGGCGGCGAAGGCGAGGGTGAGCAGCACCGCGGCCACCCAGCCGGCGGCGACCGGCACGTTCTCGATGGTCAGGCCCCGGATGACGGGGTCGGCGACGCGGACCGAGCCGCCCTCGCCGATCATGTAGAGGATGACTCCCTGGAGGCCCAGGAAGAAGGCCAGCGTCACCACGAAGGACGGGATGCCGAGCCGGGAGACCAGCTCTCCGATGATCAGGCCGATCAGGGCGCCGACCGCGATGGCGGCGAGCACCGCGACGTACCACGGCAGGCCGCGGTCGACGATGAACTGGGCGGCGACCGTGGCGGCGACGCCGCCGGCCACGCCGGCGGACAGGTCGATCTCGCCCAGCAGCAGGACGAAGACCAGGCCCATGGCGAGCAGGCAGATCGGGCCTGCCTGGACGGCCAGGTTGGCCATGTTGAGCAGGGAGAAGAACTCGTCGCTGGCGAGGCCGAAGACGACCAGCAGGACCACGAGGCCCAGGATCGCGGGCAGCGAGCCCATGTCGCCGCCGCGCAGGCGGCCGACGTAGTCGCCCACCGAGTCGCGCAGCGTGGCGGCCGATCGGTTGTCACCGGCGAAGTCGCCGGTGGCCATCTTGTCGCCGCCCTCGGGGGACGTGCGCGGGGTGGTCGGGGTGGTGCTCATCGGGTTCGGCCTCTCCGGTTCGGGCGGTCAGACGGTGGCGGTGGCGGGGTTGTCGCTGATGCCCAGCGACCCGCTGCGACCGGCGGTGATCAGCTCGACCACCTGGCTGTTGTTGACGTCCGAGGTGGCGACGTCGGCGGCCACACGGCCGAGGTAGAGCGCGGTGATCCGGTCGGCGACCTCGAAGACGTCGCCCATGTTGTGCGAGATCAGCACGACGCCGAGGCCGCGGTCGGCCAGGCGCCGGACCAGGTCGAGGACCTGGCGGGTCTGGGCCACGCCGAGCGCGGCCGTCGGCTCGTCGAGCAGCACGATCCGGGAGTTCCAGAGCACGGCCTTGGCGATCGCCACGGTCTGGCGCTGTCCGCCCGACAGGCTCGCGACGGACTGGCGCACCGACTTCACGGTGCGCACCGAGAGGGAGGCGAGCGTCTCGCGGGCCCGCGACTCCATCTCGGTCTCGTCGAGGACCAGGCCCTTGCGGGTCTCGCGGCCGAGGAACATGTTCTCGACGATGTCGAGGTTGTCGCACAGCGCGAGGTCCTGGTAGACGACCTCGACGCCGAGCTCGGCCACGTCGCGGGGGCCGTGGACCTCGACCTGCTTGCCGTCGTAGATGTAGTCGCCGTTGTCACGGCCGTAGATGCCGGCGACGACCTTGACGAGGGTCGACTTGCCGGCGCCGTTGTCGCCGACGAGCGCGGTGACCTGGCCGGGGTAGACCGAGAAGTCCACGTCGTGGAGGACGTGGGCGTTGCCGAAGCTCTTGTTGACCCCGCGCAGCTGCAGGAGTGGTTCGGTGGACATGCGTGGTTCCTCCGGTCGTGCGGGGACGGGCGGTGCTGGTGCGGTGGTGGTGGTGGTGCGGTGGTGCGTCGGCTGGAGTCGGGGGCGTGGCCTCGCGGTCGGCGGTGGCCGACCGCGAGACCCACCCTCGGACCTCAGCTGAGCCGCGGCTGGCGGTCAGCGGAGCGGCATCAGGAGATGCCGTTCTCCTCGCAGAGCTGGGCGAACTCGCCCGCGCAGACGTCCTCGACGGTCTGGCCGCCGTCGTCGATGACGTCCTGGACGTTGTCGATGGTGATCGAGACCGGGTCGAGCAGGACCGAGGGGACCTCGCGGCCGCCGTCGACGTCCTCGGTGGTGCCGTTGGTCTCGGCCTCGTCGCCCTGGGCCAGCGCGATCGCGACCTCGGCGAGAGCCTCGGCCTCCTGCGTGGCGGACTTGTAGACCGACATGCACTGGGTGCCGGCGAGGATGTTCTGCAGGCCCTCGACGGTGGCGTCCTGACCGGTGACGGGCACGTCGCCGGCCGCACCGTTCTTCTCCAGGATCGAGATGGCGGAGCCGCCGAGACCGTCGTTGGCGGCGTAGACGCCCTGCACGTCGCCGTCGGCCTGGGTGTAGAGCTGCTCGAAGATCGTCACGGCCTGGTCGTTGTCCCAGTCCGGCACGGCCTGCTCGCCGGCGTTGGTGTAGCTGCTGTTCTCGTCGAGCACCGAGTGCGCGCCCTCGGAGAACAGGGTCGCGTTGTTGTCGGTGGGGGAGCCGTTGAGGTAGATGATGTTCGCGTCCTCGTCACCCAGGCAGTCCGCGAGGCCCTGGCCCTGCAGCTCGCCGACCTTGGTGTTGTCGAACGAGACGTAGTACTCGGCCGAGCCGCCCAGCGTGAGCCGGTCGTAGTCGATCGTCGAGACGCCCTGGGTGGCGGCCTTCTCCTGGATCGCCGCACCCGAGTCGGAGTCGAGGTTCACGATGGCCAGCACGGTGACGCCGCTGGCGACCATGCCGTCCGCGATCTGCGCCATGGTGTCGGCGCTGCCCTCGGCGTTCTGGATGTCGTACTCGACGCCGGCCTCCTCGAAGGCCGCCTCGAGCGCCGGGCGGTCCGCGGACTCCCAGCGCACCGACGACTTCGTGTCGGGCAGGATCACGCCGATCTTGCCCTGCGACTCGCTGCTGCTGCCGCCGTCGCTGGCGCTGTCGTCCGAGTCGCTGCCGCACGCGCCGAGCGCGAGTGCCAGACCGACCGTGGCCATCATCGCCAAACCCTTGTTTCGCTTCACGCGAACCGCCTCCTCGCGGGTACCCGTGTCGGCTCTGGAGCGACACGCCTTTTGTTGTGTGGCACAACATATGAGCGTGGCGGCCGTCACGTCTACAGGCACAAAGTCCATGTTTCGCAACTGTTACCTCCGCAGGGACCTGCGGGACAGGCAGGACTTAAGTTGGTCGGGACAACAAAGGTCACGCGTCCTCGGTGCGATCCACCGTCAGTCGCTGGCGGGGCAGACCGGCCGGGTCGTGCGTCCGGGCCCAGCGCAGCAGCTCCTCGCGCACGTGGCAGCGCAGGTCGAAGAGCAGCGAGGCGTCCGCGGCGGAGACCAGCACGCGGACCCGTGCGAACCCGCCGACGGCGTCGGTGACCTGGAGGACCTGGGTACGCCCGTCCCACAGGTCGGTGAGGGGCAGCACCCGCTCGAGCTCGCGGCGCATGCCGTCGGTGTCGACACCGAAGTCGAGGTCCATCTCGACGACGCCGAGCAGCTCGGACCCGTGCCGGGTCCAGTTCTGGAACGGCGTGGTCGTGAAGTAGGTGCAGGGCAGGACCATCCGGCGGTCGTCCCACAGCCGGACCACGACGTAGCTGAGCGTGATCTCCTCGATCCAGCCCCACTCCTCCTCCACGATCACCGCGTCGTCGAGACGGATCGCGTCGGAGAACGCCAGCTGCATCCCGGCGAAGACGTTGGCCAGCGTGCTCTGGGCGGCCAGGGCGGCCACCACCGAGATCAGGCCGGCCGAGGCCAGCACGCTCGCCCCGACCGCGCGCACCCCCGGGAAGGTCAGCATCACCGCGCCGACCGTCACCAGCACGACCACCGCCACGGTGACCCGGCGCAGGATCAGCACCTGGGTGCGCCGGCGGCGGGCGACCCGGTTGTCGGGGACGTCGGTGCGCGCGCCGATCAGGGCGAGGTCGCCGAGGAAGAGCAGCACCACGCCGACCAGCCAGGCGACCGCGACGATGGCCAGCACCCGCCCGGCGTGCGTGGTGGCCTGCCACCACAGCTCCTGCCGCTCCCCGCGCACGCCCGCGACCACCCCGTTCAGGGCGAGCACCAGGACCAGCACCCGGAACGGCACCCGGGCGGCGTGGACCAGGCGGCGGCCCGGCTCCCAGCGACGCACCGCCAGCCGGGCCAGCAGCTCCACGACGACGACGGCCAGGAGGGCGCCGAGCAGTGCCCCGCCCAGCGCCAGGGCCAGCTCGGTCCGGGTCAGGCTCATGGGTGGCAGTCTGCCGGGTCGGCGACGGCCGGGTCGGCGACGGCCGGGTCAGCGATGTACAGCGTGGTCCGCTCCCGGACCGGGCGACCGATGCCGGCGCCGATCTCCACCAGCTCCGCGACGGTCTTGGCCGAGCCGTGCTCGGAGCCGGCCATCCGGCTGATGGTCTCCTCCATCAGCGTGCCGCCCACGTCGTTCGCGCCCGCCCGCAGCATCGCGCGGGTGCCGTCGACACCGAGCTTGACCCACGAGGTCTGGATGCTGTCGATCCGCCCGTGCAGCAGGATCCGGGCCATCGCGTGCACGGCCAGGTTGTCGCGCAGGGTCGGGCCGGGGCGGGCCACCCCGGCCAGGTAGATCGGGGCCGAGGTGTGCACGAAGGGCAGCGGCACGAACTCGGTGAACCCGGCCGCGCCGTGCTCGCGTGCGGCGTCCTGGACCCGCGAGAGCACCCGCAGGTGGCTCACCCAGTGCCGCGGGTGGTCCACGTGGCCGTACATCATCGTCGAGGTCGTCGGCAGGCCGACGCGGTGCGCGGTGGAGACCACGTCGACCCAGGTGCGGGTGGGCAGCTTGCCCTTGGTCAGCACCCAGCGGACCTCGTCGTCGAGGATCTCCGCGGCCGTCCCGGGCAGGGAGCCCAGGCCGGACTCGCGGGCCTTGATCAGGAAGTCCTCCACGCTCAGCCCGGTGCGGGCGGTGCCGTTGACGACCTCCATCGGCGAGAAGGCGTGCACGTGCATCTCGGGCACCCGGCGGCGCACGGCCGCGGCGAGGTCGAAGTAGGCCGAGGCCGGCAGCTCGGGGTCGATCCCGCCCTGCATGCAGACCTCGGTGGCGCCCAGGTCCCACGCCTCGGCCGCGCGGTCGGCGACCTCGTCCAGGGTCAGGGAGTAGGCGTCGGCGTCGGTGCGCCGCTGCGCGAAGGCGCAGAAGCGGCAGCCGACGTAGCAGACGTTGGTGAAGTTGATGTTCCGGTTGACCACGTAGGTGACGTCGTCGCCGACCACCTCGCGGCGCAGGTCGTCGGCCAGCCGGCAGACCTCCGTGAGCAGGTCGCCCTCGGCGGTCATCAGGGTCAGCGCGTGCTCGTCGGAGAGCCCGCCGGGGTCGGCCTCGGCCGCGGCCAGCGCCTCGCGGCCGTGGGCGTGCAGCACGACGGGTCCGCCCGCGGAGGCGGTGGCGGCGTCGGCCACCGAGCCCCAGTCGCCGTAGACGGTGTCGAAGTCGGCGCGGCGGTCCTCGGTGCGGCCCTCGGTGTCGACCGCGGTGTGGAGGTCGGTACGCCCGGAGCCGGCCCCGGGGCCGGTGAACCCGCCGTCCGGCTCCTGCCAGGGGCGACCCACGGGGCGTACGCCCGGCACCGCGAGGCCGTCGGGCCCGGCCAGTGCGGCCACGTGGCCGGCGACCCGGGGGTCCAGCCACGGCTCGCCGTGCTCCAGGGCGCCACGGACCTGCTCGGGGTGCACGGTCAACCGGGCGCGCAGCTCGAGGCCGGCGTCGGCGGTCAGCTCCCGCAGCCGCTCGAGGCTGGGCCAGGGGCGTTCGGGGTTGACGTGGTCGGGCGTCAGCGGCGAGACGCCGCCCCAGTCGTCGATGCCGGCGTCGAGCAGGGCCCGCGCCTCCTGCGCCGACCCGGCGTGGTCGACCAGGTTCGGCGGGGCCTGGACCCGGGCACGGGGACCGAGGACGAGCCGGGTGACGGCGACGGCGGCGAGGTGCTCGTCGAGGTCGACGTCGTCGACGTGGCGCATCGCGGTGTCGGGCTTGGCCCGGAAGTTCTGGACGATGACCTCCTGGACCGAGCCGTAGGCCCGGGAGACACGGCGCAGCGCGAAGATCGTGTCCGCGCGCTCCTCGAGGGTCTCGCCGATGCCGACGAGCAGGCCCGTGGTGAACGGGACCGAGAGCCGACCCGCGTCCTCGAGCACGCGCAGCCGCACCTCGGGGTCCTTGTCGGGCGAGCCGAAGTGGGCCAGCCCGCGGGTCTCGTGCAGCCGCCGCGAGGTGGTCTCGAGCATCATGCCCATCGACGGCGAGACCGGCTTGAGCCGGTTCATCTCCTCCCACGACATGACGCCGGGGTTGAGGTGGGGCAGCAGCCCGGTCTCCTCCAGCACGCGCACCGCCATCGCGCGCACGTAGGCCAGGGTCGAGTCGTAGCCCTGCTCGTCGAGCCAGGCCCGCGCCTCGGGCCAGCGGTCCTCGGGCCGGTCGCCGAGGGTGAACAGGGCCTCGAGGCAGCCCAGCTCGGCGCCCCGGCGGGCCAGGTCGAGGATCTCGTCGGGGGAGAGGAACAGCGGCTCGTCGGCCCGCTCGAGGTGGCCCGGGGTGGTCACGAAGGTGCAGTAGTGGCACCGGTCGCGGCACAGCCGGGTGACCGGGACGAAGACCTTGGGGGAGTAGGTCACCACGCCCGGGCGGCCCGCGGCGACCAGGCCGGCGTCGCGCACGGCGGCGGCCGCGCGGCACAGCCGGTCGAGGTCGTCGCCGGTCGCGGCGAGGAGCACGGCCGCCTCGGCCGGGTCCAGCGCGGCGCCACGCTCGGCTCGCGCGAGAGCCCGTCGTACCTGCTGGGGCGTGGGGCGATCGCTCATCGCGACCACGGTATCCCGGGTCCCCGGGCCGCTGACGCGCGACCGGTCCCGGTCCTGGCGCACGGACGTGACGCGGGGCACACTGCGCGCATGTACCCGGGAACCTGGGCGGCCCTCCACCCCGACAAGCCGGCGCTCGTGATGGCGGGGTCCGGCCGCACCCTGACCTATCGCGAGCTCGACGAGCGCAGCGCCCGTCTCGCACGGCACCTGCACGAGCGGGGCCTGCGCACCGGCGACGTGGTGGCGCTGGTCAGCGACAACACGCCGGAGGCCTACGAGGTCTACTGGGCCGCGCTGCGCTCGGGCCTCTACGTCACCGCGGTCAACCACCACCTGACGACCGAGGAGGCCGCCTACGTCGTGGAGGACTGCGGGGCCCGGGCGCTGGTGGTCTCGGCCACGGTCCCGCGCACGCCGCAGGAGCTCGCCGGCCGGCTCGGAGGGGTGCAGGAGCGGCTCGCCTTCGGCGGCGAGGTGCCGGGCTACGCCGACTACGAGGCGGCGCTGGCGGCCTCCTCGCCCGAGCCGCTGCCCGAGCAGCCGCACGGCGACGACCTGCTCTACTCCTCCGGCACCACCGGGCGTCCCAAGGGCGTGAAGCCGCCGCTGCCGGCGATCGCGGTCGACGAGCCCGGCTACCGCTACGTCAGCCTCTTCGGCACCCTCTACTCGTTCACCGAGGACAGCGTCTACCTCTCGCCGGCGCCGGTCTACCACGCGGCGCCGCTGCGCTTCGGTGGCGTCGTCCACGCCACCGGCGGCACCCTGGTGATGATGGAGCGCTTCGAGCCGGAGGCGTTCCTGCGGGCCGTCGAGGAGCACCACGTCACCCACACGCAGTGCGTGCCGACGATGTTCGTGCGCCTGCTGAAGCTGCCCGCGGAGGTCCGCGCCGCGGCCGACACCTCCTCGCTGCGCGTGGTCGTGCACGCGGCGGCGCCGTGCCCGGTCGAGGTCAAGCAGGCGATGATCGACTGGCTCGGACCGGTCGTGGAGGAGTACTACGCCTCGACCGAGGCCAACGGTGCGACCTGCCTCGACACGGCCCAGTGGCTGGCCCACCCCGGCTCGGTCGGCCGGGCCCTGCTCGGCACGATCCGCGTCGTCGGCGAGGACGGTGCGGAGGTGCCGACCGGGGAGGTCGGGACCGTCTACTTCGACCGGCCTGAGTTCGAGGGCGCCCCCTTCAGCTACCACAACGACCCGGAGCGGACGCGGGCCACGCAGCACCCCGACCACCCCACCTGGACCACGGTCGGCGACCTCGGCCGCGTCGACGAGGAGGGCTACCTCTACCTGACCGACCGCAAGGCGTTCATGGTCATCTCGGGCGGCGTCAACATCTACCCGCAGGAGGTCGAGGACCACTTCAGCCTGCACCCGGCCGTGGCCGACGTGGCCGTTCTCGGCGTCCCCGACGACGACCTGGGCGAGCGGCTGGTGGCCTTCGTGCAGCCGTCCGACGACGCGACCCCGGGCCCCGACCTGGCCCGCGACCTCACCGACTTCGCCCGTGAGCGGATGGCCGGCTACAAGGTCCCGCGGGAGTTCCTGTTCCGCGACGCGCTGCCCCGCACGCCCACCGGCAAGATGGTCAAGGGGCGACTGCAGGAGGAGTACGCCGCCGTCCGCTGACCGGCCGGGCCGGCGGCTCAGCCGGGTGCGACGGCCTGCAGCGTGTAGCTGTGCGGCAGCCGCTCCGGTCGGTCGACCAGGCGCATCTCGCCGCCGCCGACCGGCTCCATCTGCCCCGGCAGCGCGTCCCACGGGACGCTGTCGTGCTCGACGAGACCGGTGATCCGCAGGCCCTGGTGGAGCAGTGCGGTGACGATCTCGCCCAGCCCGTGGTTCCACTCGTGCGTCGTGGTGCTGGTGAAGACGTGGTCGGTCTCGACGTACGTCCCGCCGTCGTCCCAGACCATCGGGTCCGCGGTCTCGACGTAGGGCAGCTCGAGGGTGAGCAGCCCGTCGGGGCGCGGGTCGGGCAGCGCCCACAGGACGGGGTGGCCCTCGCGGAGGAAGAGCCGCCCGCCGGGGGCCAGCAGGCGCGCGACCACCTCGGCCCACCGCGCCACCGACGGCAGCCAGCACAGGGCCCCGATCCCGGTGTAGACGAGGTCGTAGGCGTGCTCGGGCAGAACGTCGGCCGCGTCGTGCACGTCGGCCCGGACGAAGTCGACGTCCGTCCCGGTCGCCCGCGCCAGCGCCCGGGCCTCGTCCAGCGAGGCGCCCGAGAAGTCGAGGCCGGTCATCCGCGCACCGAGCCTGGCCAGCGAGACCGTGTCGGTGCCGATGTGGCACTGCAGGTGCACCCCGCGCAGCCCGGCGACGTCACCGAGCCGGGGCAGGTCGAAGCGCACCACGCCCGACAGGAAGGTCGGGTCCTCGTGGAAGCGCGCCACGTCGTAGTCGGGCGAGGCCGCGTGCGCGGGCGCCCGCTCGTCCCACTGGGCCCGGTTCAGACGGACGTGCTCCGGCTCCTCGCTCATGCCGGCCACGCTGCCACACGCCGAGATGACGCTCGCGGACAGCCGAGATGACGCTCGCGGCGCGTCGAGATGACGGTTCCGGCGGGTACGCCGGGCTGGCTCCTCGTCGAGTCGTGGATCGGTGTCACCTGGTGGCACCAGATCGCGAGTCGAGGCGGTTCCTCGACCACCGGTCAGCCGGACCACGACGCCGTCCGGGACGTCCTCCCCGGTGCGGTGCAGCCGGACCACGAGGTCGCGCTCAGCCGGCTGCGACCCCCACTCGCCGTCGGTACGCAGGGCGAGCCGCTGCTCGAGCGTGCCGAGATCGACGTGGAGCACGAAGAGCCCGTCGAACAGGTCGACGAGGGTGGCGTGGGTATGGGAGCGGCCGGAGAAGAAGGTGGTGGCCGCGTCGCCGCAGCTCGTTGCGCACCCCCGTCGCTCAGATCCCGAGGCTGCGCCCGATGATCTCCTTCTGGATCTCGGTGGTGCCGCCGTAGATGGTCTGGATCCGGCTGTCGATGAACGCCTTGGCGATCGGGTACTCCGACATGTAGCCGTAGCCGCCGTGCAGCTGCACGCCGTGGTCCACCAGCTTGGTCTGCAGCTCGGTGGTCCACCACTTGGCCATCGAGGCCAGCGCCGTGTCGACGGTGCCCTCGTTCAGACGGGTCACGCAGTCGTTGACGAAGACGCGCGCGATGTGGACCTCGGTGGCCATCTCGGCGAGCAGGAAGCGGTTGTGCTGGAACTTCCCGATGGGGCGGCCGAACGCCTCGCGCTCCCGGGCGTACGCCAGGCACAGCTCAAGCACGTGCTCGCAGGCCGCGACCGCGATCGCGGCGATCGAGACCCGCTCCTGAGGCAGGTTCTGCATCAGGTAGACGAAGCCCTGGCCCTCCTCGCCGAGGAGGTTGGTCTTGGGCACGACGACGTTGTCGAAGAAGAGCTCGGCGGTGTCCTGCGCCTTGAGACCGACCTTGTCGAGGTTGCGGCCGCGCTCGAAGCCCTCCATCCCGCGCTCCAGGACCAGCAGGCTGATGCCCTGGTGGCCCGCGTCGGGGTCGGTGCGGGCGACGACCACGACCACGTCGCTCATCACGCCGTTGGAGATGAAGGTCTTGGAGCCGTTGACGACGTAGTGGTCGCCCTTGTCGACCGCCGAGGTGCGGATGCCCTGGAGGTCCGACCCGGCGCCGGGCTCGGTCATCGCGATCGAGGAGATCAGCTCACCGCTGACCAGGCCGGGCAGCCAGCGCTGCTTCTGCTCCTCGGTGCCGAGCGTGCTGATGTACGGCACGATGATGTCGGTGTGGACCGGGAAGCCGAGCCCGCTGGCCCCGACCTTGCTGATCTCCTCGGTCAGGACCATGTTGTAGCGGAAGTCCTTCATCCCGGCGCCGCCGTAGGTCTCGTCGACGTCGAAGCAGAGCAGGCCCTGCTCGCCGGCCTTGCGCCAGACCTCGCGGCTGACCTGGCCGTCCTTCTCCCACTGCGGGTGGTGCGGCACGACCTCGCGCTCGAGGAAGGACCGTGCCACCGCCCGGAAGTCCTCGTGCTCCTGGTCGTAGATCGAGGCGGTCTGGGGCATCGGGTCTCCTGGGGTCGGCCTGGATCAGCTGCTCGACCTCACTGTGACAGCAGAACTGTCAAGGTTCAAGGGTCCTCAGGAGACCCACTCCTTGAGCTGCCGGATCGTGCCGGCCGGGTCCTGCGTGGCGGGGGAGACCTGGAGGTTGGTGACGCCGGCCTCGCGGAACGCCTCGACCCGCTCGCGCACGTACGACGCCGGTCCGACCAGGTTGCCGGCCTCGAGCCAGGCGCGCGGCACCAGCGCCTCGGCCTCCTTCTTGTGGCCCTCGAGGTAGAGGTCCTGGATCTTCTCGGCCTCCTCCTCGAAGCCGTACTGGCGCGCCAGGTCGTTGTAGAAGTTCTTGCCGCGGGCGCCCATCCCGCCGACGTAGAGCGCGTAGGTGGGGCGCATCAGGTCGAGCAGGCCGTCGACGTCGTCGCCGATCGCGACCATGCCGCCGGCGCTGATCTCGAGCGGGCCGAGGTCGGCGGATCGCTTGGCGGTGCCCGCGGCGAGCGCGTCGCCCCACACGGCGTGGGCGCGCTCGGGCAGGAACAGGAACGGCAGCCACCCGTCGGCCACCTCGGCGGTCATCGCCACGTTCTTCTCGCCGAGGGCCGCGACCCACAGCGGTACGGAGGACCGCTCGGGCCTGGTCAGCAGCTTCAGCGGCTTGCCCAGGCCGGTGCCCTGGTCGGCCGGCAGGGGCAGGGTGAAGCTGCGGCCCTCGTGCACCAGCGGCTCACGGCGCAGCCCCATCCGGAGGATCTCGATGACCTCGCGGGTGCGGCCGAGCGGGCGCTCGTACGGCATGCCGTGGAAGCCCTCGACGACCTGCGGGCCCGACGCGCCCAGGCCGATCACGGCCCGACCGCCGGAGACGTTGTCGAGACCTGCAGCGGTCTGCAGCAGCGCGCCCGGGGTGCGGGAGTAGACGTTGAGGATGCCGGCACCGATCTCCACGGTCGTGGTGCGGGCGGCGAGGTAGCCCATCAGCGTCGGGGCGTCGAAGCCGTACGGCTCGGCGACCCAGACCGTGTCGAGACCCGCGGCCTCGAGCCCGGCGACCTGGTCGGCGGCCTCGCGGGGGTTGCCGGAGTAGACGAGAGGGGTCGAGAGCTTCACGGTTCTCCTGGGTGTCGTGGTGGTCCACGGCCCCGGCGCAGCGGCGAGGGTCAGTCCTCGAGCATGCCCAGGGCCGAGCCGAGCGCCTCGGCGAGCGAGGCGGAGTACTCGGTGGTCAGGTGGTCGGAGTCACGGTAGGACAGCGTGCCACCGATGACGGCCGGGCAGTCGCCCTCGAAGCAGAGCCACGACGTCGGGTCGACGACCTCGACGTCTGCGTCCTCGGCCGCCTCGACCGACACGTCGGCCAGGTAGGCCGAGCGCTCCTGCGGCTCGAAGGTGCACCGCTTCAGGGAGTTCTCGACGCTGAGGCAGGTGCCGGGGGCCTCCGCCGCCTTCGGCACGTCACGGATGAGCACGGTCCGCTCCGCGGTCCCGGCGAGGTCGGCGAACAGGTCCTCGTAACCGGCGTCCAGGAGCGGGGCGATGTCGTCGACCTCGGAGAGACGGGTGCCGGACTCGTCGAAGACGCCGTTGACCGGGGGGGAGGAGGCCACCACGACGAGGTCGGGGTCCAGGTTGCCCACCTGCTCCTGGGTCCACTCGTGGAAGTCGGTGCACTCGTCGAAGGGCGTGTCCTCCTCGATCGGCGCCACCACCACGTGGGCGGCCGTGCACTGCGACTTCACCAGGTAGTGCATCCGCCACCCGGCGGCCTGGGCGATCCGGTCGAAGGCGGGGATCCAGGCCCGGGCGTGGGAGTCGCCGACCAGCACCATGCTCCGATCGCCCGTGGGGTCACCGCGTTGGCACAGGTCGCGGACGTCGGTCCGGTAGTCGCACAGGCCCACGTCGGCGATGCTCTCGGGGAGGGCGTAGAGGTCCGGCGTCAGGTCGCTGGGCACCTCGACGTCGTCGCGCGCGGCCTCGACCGAGGCCTGGACGAGCGCCTCGACCTGCTCGGTGCTGGTGCCGGACGGGTCCGCGGTGATCGCCGGGTTGTCGCCGGACTCGCCGAACCTGCTCTCGGTCCAGGCCCAGGCGCCCGCGCTGGAGCCGAGCACCAGCACCAGGCTGACCGGGTAGAGGATCAGCCCGCGACGCACCTGGAGCCGCACCGCCGTCCGGCCGGTGCGGAACGGGGTCTCGACGAGGTGGAAGGTCGCCGCCGAGAGGAGCACGGTCGCGACGAGGGCGCCGGCCGTCTCGGCCGGGGCGAGCGTGCGGCCGAGCGCCTGCTCGGGCAGGACGAGCGCCGGCCAGTGCCACAGGTAGAGCGAGTAGGACCAGTCGCCCACCGTGCGCATGAACGGGTTGCCGAGGAGCAGGTCGGTGACCGGTCGGGCGCGGCCCGCGCCGGCCAGCAGGACCGCGGCGGTACCGAGCACCGGCAGCGCCGCGGCGTACCCCGGGAACGGCGTGCCGGGGGAGAACAGGACGACGGCCAGGAGCCCGGCCAGCAGGCCGGCGCCGGCGAGGAGCGAGGCCGAGGTCCGCGTGAGGTGCCGGGTCGTGCGGGCGGTGACCAGGGCGGCGAGGGCGCCGACGCCGAGCTCCCAGGCCCGGGTCAGGGTGGAGAAGTACGCCGCGGGCGCGTCCCCGGAGGTCTGCAGGACCGACCAGGCGAAGGAGCCGGCGGTCAGCACCACCAGCATGGCTGCGATCGCGCCCCGCGGTAGCGGGCGACCCGGGCGCAGGCCGCCGGCGGAGCCACGCATCGAGCGGGCCGCGCGGACCAGGGCCAGGCAGCCGAGCAGCAGCAGCGGCCACACGACGTAGAACTGCTCCTCGACGGCCAGGGACCAGTAGTGCTGGAGCGGGGAGGCGTCGACGTCGCGGCTGAAGAAGTAGTCGTCCTGGCGGGCGAAGTGCAGGTTGACGACGAACAGCCCGGCCCACAGGGCGTCCTCGACCAGGCTGCGGCCGTCCAGCAGGGGCAGGACCGCCAGCCCGGCGAGCAGGGTCGTCAGGAGCACGACGGTCGCCGCGGGCAGGATCCGACGGGCACGACGGGCCCAGAACCGGGTCAGCGAGACGCCGCGGCCGGCGGCGAGGTCCCGGTAGAGCAGGCCGGAGATCAGGTAGCCCGAGACGACGAAGAAGACGTCGACGCCGACGAACCCGCCCGGCAGGAACGGGACCCCGGCGTGCGCGACGACGACCGCGAGGACTGCGACGGCACGCAACCCCTGGACATCGCCGCGACTCGCCGTCGTGCCCCCCATGTCTCCTGCTCCGATCGACGCGCGGACGATACCAAGGTCCGGGACGCGCGCGTCCCGTCGTCGTCACGCCCGTGGGGGAGCGGGCGCGACGGGTGAGACGATACGGCCCCGTCCCCCGCGCACGCGACCCGCGCGCACCCCGTACGACACCGGAGGTCTCCGTGAGCCAGCACCGCATCGCCGTCGTCGGGGGGACCGGGCCCCAGGGCCGCGGCCTGGGCTACCGCTTCGCCCGCGGTGGGCACGACGTCGTCCTGGGCTCGCGCTCGGCCGAGCGGGCCGCTGCGGTCGCGGACGAGGTCCGTACCCGGCTCGACGGGGTCGGGGGTGCGGGCGAGGTGAGCGCCGCGTCGAACGAGGAGGCCTGCCGGGACGCGGACGTCGTGCTGCTCGCCGTGCCCTACGACGGCCACGACGAGCTGGTCGCGTCCCTGCCGCTGGTCGGCAAGGTCGTCGTCTCCTGCGTGAACCCGCTGGCCTTCGACAAGCGCGGCGCGCACGGTGTCGTGATCGACCACGGCCTCGGCTCGGCCGCGGAGAGCGCGCAGCGGCTGCAGCCGGACGCCACCGTGGTCGGGGCCTTCCACCACGTCTCCGCCGTGACGCTCTGGGGCGAGGAGGACTTCCTCGACGGCGAGGACGTCCTGGTGGTCGGGGACTCGCGCGAGGCCAAGGAGGTCGTGATGGAGATCGCCCGCTCGGTCACCTCCCGTCCGGGCGTCGACGCCGGCAAGCTGCGCCTGGCCCGCCAGCTCGAGCCGTTGACGGCGGTGCTGATCTCGGTGAACCGGCGCTATAAGACCCACTCCGGGCTGCGGGTCCACGGCCTGTAGGCCGTTCCTCGGGCGGCGCGGGCGGCGCGGTCAGCCGGCGAGGTCGGTGACGACCTCCGCCCCGGGCAGGTCGCCCAGCCGCGCGCCGGGCAGGAGCAGCTTCGAGCGGCGCACGCCCGAGCCGATGACGGCCACCTCGACGTCGAGCACCCGTGCGTCGAGGAGCAGCCGCCAGTGCGGGGGCAGACCGACCGGGGTGATCCCGCCGTGCTCCATGCCGGAGCCCTCGACGGCCCGGTCCATCGGCAGGAACGAGGCCTTGCGCACGTCCAGCATCCGGCGGACCACCCGGTTGACGTCCGCACGCGTGTCGGCGCGCACCAGGCAGGCCGCCACCCGCTCCTCGCCGGCGCGGGTGCCGCCCACGAGGACGCAGTTCACGCCGGCGGCGAGCGGGACGTCGTAGGCCTCGCTCATCGTCGCGGTGTCCGCGAGGTCGGGGTCGATCCCCACGACCCCGACCTGGGAGGCGGGCGGCCAGCCGACGAGGGCGGCGGCCACGGGGTCGGCGAGCAGGTCGGGACGGTCCAGGGCGGGCTCGCTGCGCAGCCGGCCGAGGACGGGGCTCGGGGAGGTCACGGGGCCATGGTGCCGTGCCGGCCCTACGCTCTGAGGCATGGAGACCCTGCGCCTGGTGCTGCTGTTCCTGCACGTCCTGGGCTACGCCGCCCTGATCGGCGGCCTGCTGGCGCAGGCCCGTACCCCGGAGAAGACGGTGAACGCGGCGATGCGTGACGGCGTCGGCACCGCCTTCGTGACCGGGCTGCTGCTCGTGGGCGTGCTCGAGGCCGGTGACGGGTCCGTCGACCACGTCAAGATCGGCGTCAAGTTCGCCGTGGGGCTGGTGCTGCTCGTCCTGGTGATGGCCAACACCCGCAAGGAGCGGATCCCGCAGGGCCTCTGGCTGGGCCTGCTCCTGCTGGCCGTCGCCAACGTCGCGGTGGCCGTGTTCTGGTCCCCGGTGCACGTGAGCTGACCGTCCGCGGCGCGGCCTAGGATGGGGCCACGATGACGATCCCCTTCCCCGGCCTCGAGCTGCCCGCCGGTGAGCCGGCCGAGAAGCCCCGGACGCCGCGGGGCCCGAGCCGCGAGGAGCTGCTCGCCGGGCTGAACCCGCCGCAGCGCGACGCCGTCGTCCACGCCGGTGCGCCGCTGCTGGTCGTCGCCGGCGCCGGGTCGGGCAAGACCCGGGTGCTGACCCGACGGATCGCCTGGCTGATCTCCGAGCGCGGTGCCCACCCCGGCTCGATCCTGGCGATCACCTTCACCAACAAGGCCGCCGCCGAGATGAAGCAGCGCGTCGAGGACCTCGTCGGCCGCCGGGCCCGGATCATGTGGGTCTCCACCTTCCACTCGGCCTGCGTGCGGATCCTGCGCAAGGAGGTCGAGCGGCTGGGCTACCGGTCGAGCTTCTCCATCTACGACGCCGCCGACCAGAAGCGGCTGATCGCGCTGGTGTGCAAGGACCTCGACCTGGACCCGCGCAAGCACCAGCCCGGGGCGGTGCTGCACTGGATCAGCAACCACAAGAACGAGCTGCGTGACCCGGAGCAGGTCGCGGCCGACGCGCACAACCACCTCGAGGAGCGGTACGCCGCGGCGTACGCGCTCTACCAGCGTCGCCTGCGCGAGGCCAACGCCCTCGACTTCGACGACCTCATCATGCTCACGGTCCACCTGATGCAGACCTTCCCCGAGGTGCGCGAGACCTACCGGCGACGCTTCCGCCACGTGCTGGTCGACGAGTACCAGGACACCAACCACGCGCAGTACTCCCTGATCCAGCAGCTCTGCGCCGACCCGCGTGAGGAGCCCCTGACGGGGGCCGCCGCGGCGGGTGCGGCGGAGAGCGCGGCCGAGCGCGTGCCGCCGGCCGAGCTGATGGTGGTCGGCGACGCCGACCAGTCCATCTACGCCTTCCGGGGCGCCGACATCCGCAACATCATGGACTTCGAGCAGGACTTCCCCGACGCCACCTCGATCCTGCTGGAGCAGAACTACCGCTCCAGCCAGACGATCCTGACCGCGGCCAACACCGTGATCGGCCACAACAAGGGGCGCAAGCCGAAGCGGCTGTGGTCCGAGGCCGGCGACGGCGAGCGGATCGTGGGCTACGTCGGCGACGACGAGCGCGACGAGGCCAGGTTCGTCTCCGAGGAGATCGACACCCTGGTCGACGCGGGCCTGCGCCCCGGCGACGTGGCGGTGTTCTACCGGACCAACAGCCAGTCGCGGGTGTTCGAGGAGGTCTTCATCCGCACCGGCCAGCCGTACCGCGTGGTGGGCGGCGTGCGCTTCTACGAGCGCCGCGAGGTGCGGGACGCGCTGGCCTACCTCCGGGTCCTGGCCAACCCCGACGACCAGGTCTCGCTCCGTCGGATCCTCAACACGCCGCGCCGCGGCATCGGCGACCGTGCGGTGGCCTGCGTGCAGGCGCTGGGGGAGCGGGACGGGCTGACCTTCTGGCAGGCGCTGCGCCGCGCCGAGCACGCCCCCGGCCTGGCCACCCGCTCGCTGGGCAGCATCCGCACCTTCGTGGACATGCTCGAGGAGCTCCAGTCGATGGTCGCGGCCGGCGAGCGCGCCGACGTGGTGCTGGAGACGGTGCTCGCCCGGTCCGGCTACCTGGTCGAGCTCGAGAGCTCCGACGACCCGCAGGACGAGACGAGGGTCGAGAACCTCGGCGAGCTGGTCGCCGTCGCACGCGAGTTCTCCGACGACCCGGTCGCCGGGCCCTCGGCCGACCCCGCCGACGTCGACGCCGGCCTGGTCGCCCCCGGGCTGGTCGACTTCCTGGAGCGCGTCGCGCTGGTCGCCGACGCCGACCAGATCCCCGACGCCCCCGGCGACGCCGAGGGCCGGGCGGCCGCCGCCCAGGCCGCCGCCGACGGCATGGTCACCCTGATGACGCTGCACACCGCCAAGGGGCTGGAGTTCCCGGTGGTCTTCCTGTCCGGCCTCGAGGACGGCGTCTTCCCGCACGCACGGTCCTTGGGCGACCCGACCGAGCTGGAGGAGGAGCGGCGCCTGGCCTACGTCGGCGTCACCCGGGCCGAGCAGCGCCTCTACGTCTCCCGCGCGCTCGTGCGCTCCTCGTGGGGCGCTCCCGCGCACAACCCGGCCTCCCGCTTCCTCGACGAGCTGCCCGTCGACCTCGTCGACTGGCGCCGTACCGAGGCGGCGCAGACCAGCTGGTCGCGCGCCGACCACGCCTCGGGCTCCCCGGCCGCGATGGGCCACCCGACCGCCGCCGGCCGCCGCAACTTCTCCTCCGCCGCGGCCCGCGCCGACGCCCGGTCCAAGGCCAAGCCGGCCCGCGAGGTCCCGTCGCTGCACCCGGGGGACCGAGTCGTGCACGACTCGTTCGGGATGGGCACGGTGGTCACCGTCGAGGGCGCGGCCGACCGGGCCGTCGCCTCGATCGACTTCGGCTCCGAGGGCGTCAAGCGGCTGCTGCTGCGCTACGCGCCGGTCGAGAAGCTCTGAGCGGCCGCGTCGCCGCGGCGTGTGCCTGACGACGCGCTCCAGCGCGTCCTCAGGCACGCGGCCCCGGATGTCGGATCAGGGGGTGAGGCCGTGGACCGACAGCGCGGAGTACGGGTCGACCGGGTCGCCGCCACCGGGGCGGACCTCGAGGTGCAGGTGGGGGCCGGTGACGTTGCCGGTCGAGCCGACGGTGCCGATGACCTGGCCGCTGGAGACGGTGTCGCCGACGCTGACGTCCATCGTGGTCTGGTGGCAGTACCAGACCTCGGTGCCGTCGTCGAGGGTCACCACGGTCTTGTTGCCGTAGGAGCCGTCGTAGCCGACGTCGGTGACCGTGCCGTTGGCCACCGAGGTGATCGGCGTCCCGGTGGGAGCGGCGAAGTCGAGGCCGGTGTGGTAGGTCGCCCAGAGGCCGACGTCGCCGTACTCGGCGGTGAGGCGGTAGCCGCTGGTGGGCAGCGACCACTGGTTCAGCGCGAGCTTCTCGGCCTGCTGCTCGGCCTGCGCGGCGAACTGCGCGAGGGCGGCGTCGCGCTGCACGGCCTGGCGCTCGGCGGCCGCGACGAGACGGTCCCCGGAGGCGGCCTGCAGGGCCTGGCGGCTGGAGTCGCGGCTGACCGTGGCGGTGGTGCGGTCACCGGAGGAGACGGCGCCGACCCCGCTGCTCCCACCGAGGGCGGTGGGTGCCTGCACGGTGCGGGAGGAGGCGCTGGTGGTGGTGGCCGCGTCGTCGGTGCCGCCCTGGGAGGCCGAGCTGGCGGCCCCGCCGAAGGCCACCGCGAGCGTGGCGACGCCGATGATCACCGGGCGGGGGCGCAACGCGCGCACCAGCGGGTGGCTGCGGCGCTCGCCGCGAGCGGCGCGGCGACGGCCGGCGGCCGTCACGACCAGCGGGGCGACCGGGGCGATCCGGGCGACCGGAGCCACCGGCAGCGTGACCGGCGAGACGGTCTCCGACAGCACCGGCACCTCGGCGGGCAGCTCGACGGGACCGGTGGCGGTCGTACGTCCTGCGACCCGGCGCCCGACGTAGGTCGACGACGCGGACGACTCGTCGGCGGTCTCGCCTCGCCGCGGCGCGCGTCGTTCTCCCCGGTGGTGGCCCATCGATGCGTGTCCCTCAGTCGGTGCCAGGTGGTCTGCTCCGCGGGACATCCGGTGGACGGCGTCCTGCACGCGGGCGTCAGGAGACCATAACGGACCGGTCACGGTGGCTCAAACCGGCGTCCACCGACCCGGGGTGACCCGCCACACCCCAGAGGGGGGCGCCGCTCGGCCGGCCCGTGCCGGCCCGCGCCTGGTGGGTGCGCGACCACCGGCGTACGCCCTGTGCCGTCGGTCACCCCGGCCACCGCGGGCCTCCCCGCGGTCGGTGGATGTGACTAGGGTGCCGGGGACACCCAGCGCGGGCGTACGCGCCCCAGGCTGGACGACGCATGACGCGAGGGAACGTGGTGGATCAGTGGATCTGATGGAGTACCAGGCGAAGCAGCTCTTCGCCAAGCACGGCGTGACGGTCACCGAGGGCATCGTGGCCACCACCCCGGAGGAGGCTCGTGCTGCGGCCGAGCAGCTCGGGGTCGTGGTCGTCAAGGCCCAGGTCAAGGCCGGCGGACGCGGGAAGGCCGGCGGCGTGAAGCTGGCCAGGACCCCGGACGAGGCCGAGCAGCACGCCTCGGACATCCTCGGGATGGAGATCAAGGGACTCACCGTCCACCGCGTGCTGGTCGCCCCGGGCGCCAGCATCGTGGACGAGTACTACTTCTCCTTCCTGCTGGACCGCTCGAACCGCCAGTACCTCTGCATCGCCAGCGTCGAGGGCGGCGTGGAGATCGAGGAGGTCGCCAAGACCAACCCCGACGCGGTCAAGCAGATCCCGATCGACCCGGGCACCGGCGTCGACGAGGCCAAGGCGCGCGAGATCGTCGCCGAGGCCGCCTTCCCGGCCGAGCTGGCCGACCAGGCCGTGGACATGGTCCTGGCGCTGTGGAAGGTCTTCGTCGAGGAGGACGCGACCCTGGTCGAGGTCAACCCCCTGGCCCGCCTCGAGGGCGACGTCCTCGAGGCGCTCGACGGCAAGGTGTCCCTCGACGAGAACGCGGAGTTCCGCCACGAGGACCACGCGTCCTTCGAGGACAAGGAGGCCGCCGACCCGCTCGAGGCCAAGGCGAAGGCCAAGGGCCTGAACTACGTCAAGCTCGACGGTGCCGTCGGCATCATCGGCAACGGCGCCGGGCTGGTCATGTCCACGCTCGACGTGGTCGCCTACGCCGGTGAGGCGCACGGCGGCGTCACGCCGGCCAACTTCCTCGACATCGGCGGCGGCGCCTCGGCGCAGGTCATGGCCGACGGCCTCGACGTGATCCTCGGCGACGAGCAGGTCAAGAGCGTGTTCGTCAACGTCTTCGGCGGCATCACCTCCTGCGACGCCGTGGCCAACGGCATCGTCGGCGCCCTCGAGATCCTGGGCGACGACGCCACCAAGCCCCTCGTGGTGCGCCTCGACGGCAACAACGTCGAGGAGGGCCGCCGGATCCTGGAGGAGAAGAACCACCCGCTGGTGACCCTGGTGGAGACGATGGACGGTGCGGCCGACAAGGCCGCCGAGCTGGCGAACGCCTGAGCTGCGACGAGGAGCGAGAGAGACACACTTATGTCCATCTACCTGAACAAGGACAGCAAGGTCATCGTCCAGGGCATCACCGGCGGTGAGGGCACCAAGCACACCCGCCTGATGCTCCGCTGCGGCACCCAGGTCGTCGGCGGGGTCAACGCCCGCAAGGCCGGCACGACCGTCACCCACGCCGACGCCGACGGCAACGACGTGGACCTGCCGGTCTTCGCCAGCGTCGCGGAGGCGATGGCCGAGACCGGTGCCGACGTGTCGGTGGCCTTCGTGCCGCCGGCCTTCACCAAGGACGCCTGCCTCGAGGCGATCGACGCGGGCATCGGCCTGCTGGTCGTCATCACCGAGGGCGTCCCGGTGCAGGACACCGCCGAGGTCTGGGCCCACCTCCAGGGCAAGCAGACCCGGATGATCGGCCCGAACTGCCCCGGCATCATCACGCCGGGCGAGGCGCTGGCCGGGATCACCCCGGCCACGATCGCGGGCAAGGGCCCGATCGGGCTGGTCAGCAAGTCCGGCACCCTGACGTACCAGATGATGTTCGAGCTGCGGGACTTCGGCTTCTCCACCGCGATCGGCATCGGCGGCGACCCGGTCGTGGGCACCACCCACATCGACGCCCTCGAGGCCTTCGAGAACGACCCGGAGACCGAGGCCATCGTGATGATCGGCGAGATCGGCGGCGACGCCGAGGAGCGTGCGGCCGACTACATCAAGGCGCACGTCACCAAGCCGGTCGTCGGCTACGTCGCGGGCTTCACCGCCCCCGAGGGCAAGACCATGGGCCACGCCGGCGCCATCGTCTCGGGCTCCTCGGGCACGGCCGCGGCCAAGAAGGAGGCCCTCGAGGCCGCCGGGGTCAAGGTCGGCAAGACGCCGTCGGAGACCGCCCAGCTGATGCGGGAGATCCTCGGCTCGCGCTGAGCCGTCCCGCCCGCTCGACACCGCAGCGGATCACTGCCACCTGGTGGCAGTGGTCCGCTGCTGTCGTACGGGCGGGTGCCGCTCAGGCGCCGTGGGTGTCCGGGTCGCGCCAGGTCCGCTCGAAGGGCAGCCGCCAGGTGAACGGCGCGATCAGCTGGTGGATCTGGTTCGGGCCGTAGGAGCCCGGCTGGTAGGGCCGCACGATGGGCGGGTTCTCCAGCAGCGGGGCCGAGACCTCCCACAGCCGCTCGATGCCGTTCGCGGAGTTGAACAGCGTCCGGTCGCCGCGGGCCGCGTCGTAGATGAGGCGCTCGTAGGCCTCCAGGATGCTGCCGGCCCACCCGGTGTCGTTCATCGAGAACTGCATCGAGAGCTTGTCCAGCTTCATCCCCGGACCGGGTCGCTTGCCGTAGAACGACAGCGACATGCGGGCCTTGTCGGCGAGGTCGAAGGTCAGGTGGTCGGGGCCGTGGTCGCCCAGTCCCGAGCCCGCGGGGAACATCGAGCGCGGGGGCTCCTTGAAGGCGATCGACACGACCCGGGCGCCCTCGGCCATCCGCTTGCCGGTGCGCAGGAAGAACGGCACCCCGGCCCAGCGCCAGTTGTCGACGAAGCACTTCAGGGCGATGAAGGTCTCGGTGCCGGAGTCCTCCGCGACGCCGTCGACGTCCTGGTAGCCGGTGTACTGGCCCCGCACGACGTCGTGCGGCTCGATCGGGAGCATCGAGCGGAAGACCTTGACCTTCTCCTCGGTGATCGCCTCCGGCTCCAGGGCGCTGGGCGGCTCCATGGCGATGAAGGCCATCACCTGGAACAGGTGGGTGACCACCATGTCGCGGTAGGCGCCGGTGCTCTCGTAGAACGACGCCCGCTGCTCGAGGCCCAGGTCCTCCGGGACGTCGATCTGCACGTGGTCGATGTGGTGGCGGTGCCAGATCGGCTCGAAGAGACCGTTGCCGAAGCGGAAGGCCAGGATGTTCTGGGCGGCCTCCTTGCCCAGGAAGTGGTCGATGCGGAAGATCTGCTCCTCGGCGAAGACCTCGTGCAGCGCCGCGTTGAGCTCCCGCGCCGAGGCCAGGTCGGTGCCGAAGGGCTTCTCCATCACGATCCGGCTGTTCTCGACCAGTCCGGCCTCCTCCAGCTCGTGGACGACCGTGAGCGCGGCGCTGGGCGGCACCGAGAGGTAGTGCAGGCGCACCGCCTCCTCGGTCCAGCCGGACTCGGCCTGCTCGACCGCGGCCCGCAGCCCCGCGGGGCCGTCGGCGCCGGGCGCCCAGTGGAGCAGCTTGGCGAACTCGTCCCAGCTGTCGATGTCGCCGTCGTCGCCGCTGAACTCGACGGCGGCCTCGCGGGCCAGCGCCACGAAGGACTCGCGGTCGTGGTCGTCGAGGGAGGTGCCGACCACCCGCAGCTCGGGCAGCAGCCCGGTCTGGAAGAGGTGCAGCATCCCGGGCAGCAGCTTGCGCCGGGCGAGGTCGCCGGTCGCGCCGAACAGCACGACGGTCGTCGGGTAGTGAGCCATGTCCCCAGCCTGCCCGGTCGGGTCCCGACCGAGAAGGGCCGGGTGTGAACGCCTGGTTACGACCTGCCGCCGCCGCCGCCGCGGCCGGCACCGGGCGTGGGGTACGCCGGCAGCTCGCCGAGCCGGACCCGGGCCCGCTCGGCCAGCTCGATGAAGGCACCGTCGCGCAGGGCCACGCCGGGCGCCGGGACGAAGCCCACCTGCGCCACGCCCGTGCCCTGACGCACCACGGCCATGAAGAACCGGATCGAGCGGTCGTCGGAGATCTCGGCGGTCAGCTGCCAGGCGTCCAGGGTGGTGCCGTCACCGGTCGAGCCGCCGATCCGGGTGACGTCGGTGCCGAGGTCGTCCGAGCACGTGTCGAGCCGGTCACGGACCCGTTCCACGAAGCCCTCCGCCTGGGCCGCCGGCAGGCTGCCGACGGTCTCGGTGAGGCCGAACTCGGTCGGCAGGTCGGCCTCGGGCAGCAGGAAGGTGCGCGTGCTGCTGCGCTGCCAGGCGGCGCCGTCGAAGGTGCCGGTGAACGACGAGCTGTCGCAGCTGGTCGCGGCGGCGTTGGTCCGCGCCGGCACCGGGTCGGTGCCCACCCAGGGCTGCTCGACGCCGGAGACCGGCGGGAGGTCGATCTCGTCGATCATCGCCGGTGCCGTGGGCAGGGTCGGCGGCGGCGCGTCGGCGACCTGGGGCGTGCGGGCGCAGGGCCCGGCGCCCCGTACCTCGCAGACCCCGTCCACGGCGGCGGCCTGCAGCCGGGCGGCGGCGGCGGGGGCGGGGGCGGTCTCGCCGGCGTTGGTCACGGAGGTGGCGGTCAGCACCGCACCGGTGCGGGCGACCTGCACGACGGTCGTGGTCACGGGGGACTCCCAGTCGCGCAGCACCAGCTGGACGGCGTCGTCCCCGACACCCTCGACGACCCGGCTGTCGACCAGCTGGGTGCGGGGCTCGGCGCCGGTGCAGGAGCCGACCCACCCGGTCAGGGTGCGCAGGGCACTGCGGGCCGCGGCGGGGGAGGAGGAGACCTCGGTGAGCTGGACGGCGGTGGGGCGTACGGGCGCGCCCTGCTGCGCGGCGCGGAACTCACGGACCAGGGCCGCCTCCCCCTCGGGGTCGACGTAGCGCTCGACCTGGCAAGGCAGCACCAGGCCGTTGCCCTCGCTGTTGTCGCTGGTCGAGGCCACCGCCCAGCCGGTGCCCGGCAGGGCCCGGGCGACCTGGGGGGCGGCGAGCAGGGTGCTGCGGGGGAGGAGCTCGGCGGGCTCGCCGCCCGAGCCCTCGGTGACGACGTCGGGCTCGTCACCCTCGTCCGCCCCGCCGACGCCGACACCCTCGACGGCCTGGGCCAGGGTCGGGCGCAGCCCGGAGGGGTCGGAGACGAAGAGGCCGCTGAGCACGAGGGCGGCCACGACGCCGAGCACCCCGACCACCGTGTGGGCCCGGCGACGGGCCACGCCCGTGCGGCGCACGATGGTGGAGCGGGGCCAGGTCGTCTCGGCGCTCACGGCGGTCAACGGCTCCAGCGCCGCGTTGACCCCGGCGGCGGGGATCCCGAGGGCGAGGACGAACGCGGCGGTCGCCCGCTGCAGCTGCTGCTCGGTGGCCGGCACGGTGAGCCCGACCTCCCGGGCGAGGTCGGGCATCGAGACCGAGGCCAGGTGGGCGAGCACCAGCACCCGGCGCTGCTGGCCGCCGAGCGTGGCCAGGGCGTCGAGCGTGGCCCGGGTCGCCGCATCCACGTCCTTGTCGCGGTGCCAGGGCCG
The DNA here is from genome assembly GCF_902506435.1 of Nocardioides sp. AX2bis. Taxonomy (GTDB): domain Bacteria; phylum Actinomycetota; class Actinomycetes; order Propionibacteriales; family Nocardioidaceae; genus Nocardioides. The sequence continues at coordinate 923,079 of NZ_LR733215.1, forward strand.
GGCGCCGTGGCGGCGCTGCGCCTTGCTCCAGGCGATCTCGCGCACGGCCGCCTCGGGGTCGCTCGCGCGCGCGACCCGGGACCGGTGGTGCCAGGCGGCGACGAAGGCGTCCCGCACGGCACCGCGCGCCGCGGCCCGGTCCCCGGTCAGGGCATAGGTCTGCACGAGCAGGCGCTCGCGCACCTCCCGGTAGAAGGCGTCGAAGTCAGCGGGATCCGTCATGGCCGTGCCACGTTACGTGCCGGGCCACCGGGGACTCCAGCCGCGAGCGTCCGCGGGCCGCGTGAGGCTGGCCACCCACGGGTGCGGCGTGCCTGCGCCGAGCGGCCCGCCGGGCGGGTGACGATGGTCCGACCATGACCTCGCTGTTGCCGACCTCGGCCCGACCAGGCCGCCCCGCGGCGGGCGGAGCCCGCCCCACCCCGGCCGGTGGCGAGCCCGGCCAGCCCCGCCCGCTGGTCGCGGTCGCCGCCCTCGGCGGGCTGGCCGCCGCGCTGGCACCGCTCGTGGTCTGCCTCGGCATCGGCGTCGTGGGCTGGTTCGCCAGCGACGCCGGCGCGCACGGCACGCCCCGGGACGGGCTGCGGGTCGGCGCCCTGGGCTGGCTGGTCGCCCACGGCTCGGGCGTGCGCGTCGACGGCGCCGCGGTCACCGCGCTCCCGCTCGGGCTCACGCTGCTCTGCGCGCTGGTGACCTGGCGGTTCTCGCTGCGCGTGGGCGAGGCGCTGGCGGGGCACGGGCCGGACGCCGACCGGATCGGCGACGGCGAGCGCGACTGGACGGTCGGCACGGCTGTCGTGGTGCTGACCGCGTCGTACGCCGTGGTGCTCACGGTGGCCCACACCCTCGCGGCGACCCCGGCCACCGCGCCGTCCCTGCCCGCCGCCCTGCGCTGGACGCTCGTGCTCGGCCTCGTCGTCGTCCTCCCGGCCGTCGCGGTCGGTTCCGGCCGGGCCGCGATCTGGCTGGCGTCCCTCCCGGGCGTCGTGCGCGAGATCGCCGACCTGGCCCGCCGGGTGGTGGTGGCGTGGTCGCTGGCCGCCCTCGCCCTGCTGGTGGTGGCGCTGCTGGTCGATCTCGGCACCGCGGCCAACGTCCTGGCCCAGCTGCACACGTCGGTCGGCGAGGCGCTGCTGATCTGCGCGCTGTGCCTGCTGCTGCTCCCCAACGCGGTGCTGTGCGCAGGCGCCTACCTGCTCGGGCCCGGCTTCGCGGTGGGCACCGGCACCGTGGTCTCCCCGACCGTGGTCGTCCTGGGTCCCGTGCCGATGGTGCCGCTGCTCGCCGCGCTGCCCGACAGCGGCGACGTCCCCGCGTGGACCCCGTGGCTGGTGGCCGTGCCGGTGCTCCTCGCCGCGCTCGTCGCCGGGCGCCACCTGCGTCGCCACCCGGCCGACCGGTGGGACGCGGCCGCGCTGCGCGGCGCCGGCGGCGGGGTGCTGGCCGGCGTGGTCCTCGGGCTGCTCGCCGCACTCGCCGGGGGAGCGGTCGGCCCCGGCCGGATGCAGCAGCTCGGCCCGGCCGCGCTCGAGGTGCTCGTCCACGCGGTCACCGCGCTCGGGGTGGGCGGGCTGGTCGGCGCCCTGGTCGTCCACGCCTGGTCGCGCCGCTCCCGGCGCGACGACACCGAGCCCGCGGTCTAGAGTTCGGCGCGTGCCGCCCCCCGCCCGCCTGGTCGTCCTCGTCTCGGGCAGCGGGACCAACCTGCAGGCCCTCCTCGACGCGTGCGCCGAGCCGTCGTACGGCGCCGTGGTCGTCGCCGTCGGCGCCGACCGCGACGGCATCGAGGGCCTCGCCCGGGCCGAGCGGGCCGGCCTGCCGACCTTCGTGCACCGGGTCCGCGACCACGCCACCCGCGAGGAGTGGGACGCCGCGGTCACCAGGTCCTGCCTGGCCCACGAGCCCGACCTGGTGGTCTCCGCCGGGTTCATGAAGCTCGCCGGTGAGGCCTTCCTGACCGCCTTCGCCGGTCGGTACCTGAACACCCACCCGGCGCTGCTGCCGTCCTTCCCGGGGATGCACGGCGCGCGCGACGCCCTCGAGCACGGCGTGAAGGTGACCGGCGCGACCCTGTTCGTGGTCGACCCGGGCGTCGACACCGGGCCGATCGTGGCCCAGGCCGTGGTCCCGGTGGAGGACGACGACGACGTCGAGCAGCTGCACGAGCGGATCAAGGCGGCCGAGCGCGGGATGCTCGTCGAGCACGTCGGCCGGATGGCGCGCGAGGGGTTCGTGGTCGACGGTCGCCGGGTGCGGATCGGCCACTGATCCCTATGCTGGTCGCACACGACTGGCGCAGGTGGGTCACCACCGGGGAGTGAGGTCGGGGCATCGTTCGCCTGGGTGCCCCGGGTCCGACGTACCCGACCCCCGCAGGAGCACGAGATGACCGACCAGATCCCGATCAGGCGCGCCCTGGTGTCCGTCTACGACAAGACCGGGCTCGAGGAGCTCGCCCGCGGCCTGCACGAGGCCGGCGTGGCGATCGTGTCGACCGGGGGCTCCGCCGCCCTGGTCGAGGGCCTCGGTGTCCCGGTCACCCGGGTCGAGGAGCTCACCGGCTTCCCCGAGTGCCTCGACGGCCGGGTGAAGACCCTGCACCCGCGGGTGCACGCCGGGATCCTGGCCGACCGGCGTCTCGACAGCCACGTCGCGCAGCTGGCCGACCTGGGCGTCGAGCCCTTCGACCTCGTCGTCTCGAACCTCTACCCGTTCTCGGACACCGTGGCCTCCGGGGCGGGCCCCGACGAGTGCGTCGAGCAGATCGACATCGGCGGGCCCTCGATGGTCCGCGCCGCGGCCAAGAACCACCCGTCGGTGGCGATCGTGACCGACCCGGCGCGCTACGCCGACGTGCTCGCCGCCGTCGCCGCCGGCGGCTTCACGCTGGATGCGCGCCGGGGCCTGGCCGCGGAGGCGTTCGTGCACACCGCGACCTACGACGTCGCGGTCGCCTCCTGGATGGGCAGCGTGCTCACCGATTCCTCGGGCGGGGAGGGCTTCCCGGCCTGGCTCGGCGCGACCTGGGACAAGGCGGCGGTGCTGCGCTACGGGGAGAACCCCCACCAGGAGGCGGCGCTGTACCGCAACCAGCAGGGACCCTCCGGCCTGGCCGGCGCCGAGCAGCTGCACGGCAAGGAGATGTCCTACAACAACTACGTCGACACCGACGCGGCGCGCCGCGCGGCGTCGGACTTCGACCGACCCGCGGTGGCGATCATCAAGCACGCCAACCCCTGCGGGATCGCGGTCGGGGACGACATCGCCGCCGCGCACCAGGACGCGCTGGCCTGCGACCCGGTCTCGGCCTTCGGTGGCGTGGTCGCCGCCAACCGGCCCGTCTCCCTGGCCATGGCCGAGCAGGTCGCCGACGTCTTCACCGAGGTCGTCGTGGCCCCCGGCTACGAGGACGGGGCGCTCGAGGTGCTGACCCGCAAGAAGAACATCCGGGTCCTGGTCTGCGAGAACCCCACCGGCAGCGGCGAGGTCGAGATGCGCCCGGTCAGCGGCGGCCTGCTGCTGCAGCGCCGCGACCACGTCGACGCCGCGCTGCCGGGTGCCGTCGGCGGCGACGACCCGTCCACGTGGACCCTGGCCGCCGGCGAGGCCGCCTCGCCCGAGGTGCTGGCCGACCTCGAGTTCGCCTGGCGCGCCTGCCGGGCGGTGAAGTCCAACGCGATCCTGCTCGCCAAGGACGGCGCCTCGGTCGGGGTCGGGATGGGCCAGGTCAACCGGGTCGACTCGTGCCGCCTCGCCGTGAGCAGGGCCGGCGACCGGGCGACCGGCTCGGTGGCGGCCTCGGACGCGTTCTTCCCCTTCGAGGACGGCCCGCAGATCCTGCTCGACGCCGGGGTCCGCGCCATCGTCCAGCCCGGTGGGTCGGTGCGCGACGAGCTCACGCTGGAGGCCTGCCGCCAGGCGGGGGTGACGATGTACCTGACCGGCACCCGACACTTCTTCCACTGACGGGTCCCGTCCCGGGGCCCGACCCGTCCGACGCGCCGCCCGGCCCGTCCACCCGTCCTACTCAGGGGAGATCCTCGTGCCGACCCGATTCTTCGACGACCCCGACCAGACCGTCGACCAGATGCTCGAGGCGCTGGCCCGCACCCGACCGGTGCGGGTCAGCGAGGCTGGGTCGGGCGTGATGGCCCTGGTCCGCACCGACCTCGACCCCGACCAGGTGGCCGTGGTGTCCGGGGGCGGGTCGGGCCACGAGCCGGCCCACGCCGGACTCGTGGGGGAGGGCCTGCTGGCCGCCGCGGTCTGCGGCGACTTCTTCGCCTCGCCGTCGGTCGAGGCGGTGCTGAGCGTGGTGCGCGAGGTCACCGGGCCGGCCGGCTGCCTGCTCGTGGTCAAGAACTACACCGGCGACCGGCTCAACTTCGGCCTGGCCGCCGAGCGGGCCCGCGCCGAGGGGCTGGCCGTCGAGGTGGTCGTGGTCGCCGACGACGTCGCCCTGCCCGACAACCCCCAGCCGCGGGGACTGGCCGGCACGGTGCTCGTGCACAAGGTCGCCGGCCACCACGCGCGGCGCGGGGCGGACCTGGCCACGGTGACCGCGGCGGCGCGCCGTACGGCCGGGGACTGCCTCACCCTCAGCCTGGCGCTGTCCTCCGCGCTCCTCCCCGGGCAGTCCGGCGAGCGACGCACCGCCGAGCTGGGCCTGGGGATCCACAACGAGACCGGCGCGCGCGACGTCGACCCGTCGGGGGCCGAGGAGGCGGTCGGGCTCGTGCTGGAGGCGCTGCTGCCGGTCGTCGACCAGCGGCACGGCGCGGGCACCCCCCTCGTGGTGCTGCTCAACGACACCGGCACCTGCACCACCCAGGAGCTGGCGGTGCTGACCACGGACGTGCTCCGCGCCCTCGGGGAGCGTGCCCGTCTGCTCGTGGGGCCGGCGCCGCTGATGACCTCGGTCGACATGCACGGCTTCTCGCTGACGGTGCTGCCGTACGACGACGACCTCGCCGCCGCGCTCCTGGAGCCGGTGGCACCGGCCGACTGGCCCGGGGTGTCGCCGGTGGCGCAGCCGGTCACGTTCGCGCCGCAGCACTCCGACGAGCCCGACTGGGGCGCGGGGGAGCGGGACGAGGGCGTCGGGACCGGACTCCGGGCGGCGACCGCGGCCCTGGCCGACGCCCGGGACCACCTGGACGAGCTCGACGCCGCGGTGGGCGACGGGGACGCCGGCGCCACGATCGCGCGCGGGGCGACGGCCGTCACGGAGGCGCTGGACGCGGACCGTCTCTCGACCGGCAGCCCTGCCCTGCTGTGCCACGAGCTGGCCTCGCTGGTCGAGCGGAGCATGGGCGGCTCCTCCGGCGTGGTGCTCTCGATCCTGCTGACCGCGGCCGCGGGGGAGCTCGAGGACGGCGGGGACGTCGTCGCGGCGCTGCGCGCCGGCCTCGAGCGGGTGCGGGTGCACGGCGACGCCGAGGTCGGTGGGCGGACCATGGTCGACGCGCTCTCCCCGGCGACCGACGCACTGCCCGAGGGGCTCGACGCCGCGGCCCGTGCGGCCCGCGCGGGCGCCGACCGCACGGCGGAGGTGACCAGCACCGGCGTGGGCCGCTCGAGCTACCTGCGCGCCGAGGTCCTGCACGGCGTCGTCGACCCCGGCGCGGAGGCCGTGGCCACCGGCCTCGAGGCCTGGGCGGCGTCCCGGGGCTGAGCGGGGCCGACCGGGTGGCAGACTCCCACCCGTGACTGCGCAGACGCTGGACGGCACCGCCACGCTCAAGGCCATCAAGGCCGAGCTCCGGACCCGGGTGGAGGCGCTGCGCGCCGCGGGTGTCGTACCGGGCCTCGGCACCGTGCTGGTCGGCGACGACCCGGGTTCGCACTGGTACGTCGGCGCCAAGCACAAGGACTGCGCCGAGATCGGGATCGAGTCGCTGCGCGTCGACCTCCCCGCGAGCGCCACCCAGGCCGAGGTCGAGGCCGAGATCGACCGCCTCAACGCCGACCCGGCCTGCACCGGCTTCCTGGTCCAGCAGCCCACCGGCCTCGACGAGTACGCGCTGCTCTCCCGCGTCGACCCCGACAAGGACGTCGACGGCCTGCACCCGGTGAACCTCGGCCGGCTCGTGCTCGGGGAGCGGGGCTCCCTGCCCTGCACCCCGGTCGGCGTCATCGAGCTGCTGCGCCGCCACGACGTGGAGCTGCGGGGCGCCGAGGTGTGCGTGGTCGGGCGCGGACTGACCGTCGGCCGCCCGCTCGGCCTGCTGCTGACGCGACGCAGCGAGAACGCGACCACCACGCTGTGCCACACCGGCACCCGGGACCTGGCCAAGCACGTGCGCGAGGCGGACGTGGTCGTCGCCGCGGCCGGCGTGCCGGGGATCATCACGGCCGCGATGGTCAAGCCGGGCGCGGCCGTGCTCGACGTCGGCGTCTCCCGGGTCGACGGCAAGATCGCCGGCGACGTCGCCCCCGACGTCTGGGACGTGGCCGGGTGGGTCTCGCCCAACCCGGGCGGGGTCGGGCCGATGACCCGGGCGATGCTGCTGAGCAACGTCGTCGAGATCGCCGAGCGGGCGGCCGGCACCGGCCCGGGCGCCGCCGGCTCGTGAGCGAGCCGCTCGAGGAGCGACGTCACCCCTCCACCATCGGCGGGGCGCTCTACCTCGTCGTGCTCGCGGTGGTGGCGGTCGGCCTGGGCCTGACCGTCTCGGACTGGCGGCTGGGCATCAAGGTCGTCGCCGGCGCGCTGTCGGGAGCCGCCCTCGCCCGGCTGGTGCTGCCCCGGCGCGACGCCGGCATGCTGGCCGTACGGCACCGGTTCACCGACGTGGTGGTCCTGGTCGGCGTCTCGGTGGCGCTGTGGCTGCTGGCCGAGACGATCCCGAACCAGCCCGGCACCTGACGCAGCGGGCCCCGGGTGCAGGTGCACCCGGGGCCCGTCGTACGGACGTCGTCTCGCTCAGATGAGCCCGAGCTCGGTGACCGTGGCGCGCTCCTCCGAGAGCTCGGCGGTCGAGGCGTCGATCCGGCCGCGGGAGAAGTCGTCGATCTCCAGGCCCTGGACGATCTCCCAGTCGCCGTCCTTCGTGGTGACCGGGAACGACGACACGATGCCCTCGGGGACGCCGTAGGAGCCGTCGGAGAGCACGGCCATCGAGACCCAGTCGTCCGCGGCGGAGCCGTGGAGCCAGTCACGGGCGGCGTCGATGGTCGCCGAGGCCGCGGAGGCGGCCGAGGACGAGCCACGGGCCTCGATGATGGCCGCGCCGCGCTTGGCGACGGTCGGGATGAAGTCCTCCTCGAGCCAGGCCTGGTCGCCGACGACCTCGGCGGCGTTCCGGCCGCCGACCTCGGCGTGGAAGATGTCGGGGTACTGGGTGGCGGAGTGGTTGCCCCAGATCGTCATCTTCGTGATGTCGGTGACCGGGGCGCCGGTCTTCGCGGCCAGCTGCGAGATGGCCCGGTTGTGGTCCAGCCGGGTCAGCGCCGAGAAGCGGTCGGTCGGGATGTCGGGGGCGTTGCTGAGCGCGATCAGCGCGTTGGTGTTGGCCGGGTTGCCGGTCACGCCGATGCGGACGTCGTCGGCCGCGACCTTGTTGAGCGCCTTGCCCTGCGCGGTGAAGATCGCGCCGTTGGCCTCGAGCAGGTCGCCGCGCTCCATGCCGGGGCCGCGGGGGCGGGCGCCGACGAGCAGGGCGAGGTTGACGCCGTCGAAGACCTTCTCGGCGTCGTCGCCGATCTCGACGCCGGCCAAGGTCGGGAAGGCGCAGTCGTCGAGCTCCATGACGACGCCCTCGAGCGCCTTCAGCGCGGGCGTGATCTCGAGCAGGCGCAGCTCCACGGGTCGGTCGCCCAGCGCTCCGCTGGCGAGGCGGAAGAGCAGGCTGTAGCCGATCTGACCGGCGGCACCGGTGACGGCGACCTTCAACGGGGTAGAGCTCACGGGGACTCCTTCGAGGCGGGTTCTGGACTCGTGCGACGGGACGTCGCGACGCTAGCAGCGCCCGGTGCCCGCGCGGCTCCCACCCGGGAGCGTCGTTGCCGGGCCCGCGCCACGGGTGACACGCTGGCCGGGCAGTCCCGTCAGGTATCTTGACGTCAAGTTACTTTCCGCACGTCCGCCCCGCAGCCGAGCAGGAGTCGTTGCCCCATGGCCGAGAAGCCCGCCACGATCGTCTACACCCACACCGACGAGGCGCCGCTGCTGGCGACGTACTCGCTCCTGCCGATCGTCGAGGCGTACGCCGCCAAGGCCGGCGTGGAGGTCGAGACCCGCGACATCTCGCTGGCGGGACGGATCCTCGCGCAGTTCCCCGACCGCCTCACCGAGGACCAGCGCGTCGAGGACGCGCTGGCCGAGCTGGGCGAGCTGGCCACCAAGCCCGAGGCCAACATCATCAAGCTGCCCAACATCTCCGCCTCGATCCCGCAGCTCAAGGCCGCGGTCAAGGAGCTCCAGGAGCAGGGCTTCGACCTCCCGGCCTACCCCGAGAACCCGCAGTCGGAGGAGGACAAGGAGGTCCGTGCCCGCTACGACAAGGTCAAGGGCTCCGCGGTGAACCCGGTCCTGCGCGAGGGCAACTCCGACCGCCGCGCGCCGGCCTCGGTCAAGGGCTACGCCCGCAAGTACCCCCACTCGATGGGCGCCTGGTCCTCCGACTCCCGCACCAACGTCGCCACGATGGGCAAGGACGACTTCTTCAGCAACGAGAAGTCGGTCGTGGTCGAGGGCGACGACACGCTCTCGATCGTCCACGTCGCCACCGACGGCACCGAGACCGTGCTCAAGGACGCCGTGACGGTCCTGCCCGGCGAGGTCATCGACGCCACCTACATGAACGTCGCGGCCCTGCGCCGGTTCCTGACCGAGCAGATCGCCCGGGCGAAGGCCGAGGACGTGCTGTTCTCGGTCCACCTCAAGGCCACGATGATGAAGGTCTCCGACCCGATCATCTTCGGCCACGCCGTCCAGGCGTTCTTCCCGACGCTCTTCGAGCAGTACGGCCCGCAGCTGCGTGAGGCCGGCATCTCGCCCAACGACGGCCTCGGTGCCCTGCTGTCGGCGGTCGGCGACCTGCCCGACGGCGAGGCGATCAAGGCCTCGGTCGAGCAGGGCCTGGCCGACGGGCCGGCGATGGCGATGGTCGACGACCGCAAGGGCATCACCAACCTGCACGTGCCCTCCGACGTCATCATCGACGCCTCGATGCCGGCGATGATCCGCACCTCGGGCCACATGTGGAACCCGGCCGGCGAGGAGCAGGACTGCCTCGCGGTGATCCCGGACTCCTCCTACGCGAGCGTCTACCAGACCGTGATCGACGACTGCCGTGCGAACGGCGCCTTCGACCCCTCGACGATGGGCTCGGTGCCGAACGTCGGGCTGATGGCCAAGGCCGCCGAGGAGTACGGCTCCCACGACAAGACCTTCGAGGTCCCCGCGGCCGGCCAGGTGCGCGTCGTGGCCTCCGACGGCACGGTGCTGCTCGAGCACGACGTCGAGCCCGGCGACATCTGGCGCGCCTGCCAGACCAAGGACGAGCCGATCCGCGACTGGGTCAAGCTGGCCGTCACGCGGGCCCGCGCCAGCGGCTCCCCGGCCGTGTTCTGGCTCGACGAGGCCCGCGCGCACGACGCGAGGCTGATCGCGAAGGTCCAGGAGTACCTCGGCGACCACGACACCGACGGGCTCACGATCGAGATCATGACGCCGGCCGAGGCGACGGCGTACTCCCTGGAGCGGATCCGCCGCGGCGAGGACACCATCTCGGTGACCGGCAACGTGCTGCGCGACTACAACACCGACCTGTTCCCGATCCTCGAGGTCGGCACGTCGGCCAAGATGCTCTCGATCGTGCCGCTGATGAACGGTGGCGGCCTGTTCGAGACCGGTGCCGGCGGCTCGGCGCCCAAGCACGTGCAGCAGCTGATCCAGGAGAACTACCTGCGCTGGGACAGCCTGGGCGAGTTCTTCGCCCTGGCCGCCTCCTTCGAGCACCTCGCGGGCTACGCCGACAACCCGCGCGCGCAGGTCCTCGCCGACACCCTGGACCGGGCGACGGCGACCTTCCTGGAGGAGGACCGGTCCCCGAGCCGCAAGGTCGGCGGCCTCGACAACCGCGGCTCGCACTTCTACCTCGCGCTCTACTGGGCCCGCGAGCTGGCGGCGCAGGACGACGACGCCGAGCTGGCCTCCGACTTCGCCGCCCTGGCCGAGCGCCTGGGTGCGGACGAGCAGACCATCGTCGACGAGCTCGCCGCGGTGCAGGGCAGCCCGGCCGACGTCGGGGGCTACTTCCGCCCCGACGACGCCAAGGCGGACGCGGTCATGCGGCCCTCGGCCACGCTGAACGAGGCCCTCGCCTCGCTCTGACCCGATGCTCGACCCCGCGGGGCCGCCACCTGACCGGGTGGCGGCCCCGCGGTGTCTGTCGTGGGGCTGGTGGGGCCCGGGGGTGGACGGCGCCGGGCGGGCGGCGGCGGCGGCGGTCCGGTGCGTACGGTCGGCGCCATGCGCAACCCCGTCGGCACCCACGTCCCGGTCGGCAAGGGGCTCGTCGCCGGGGCGCTGGCGCGGGCCGAGCAGCTCGGCTGCGAGGCGTTCCAGGTCTTCGTCGGCAACCCGCGCGGCTGGGCGCTCTCGGCCGGGGACGCCGCCGAGGACGCGCGGTTCGCCGCGATGACCGCCGAGCGCGGGCTGCGGGTCTTCGTGCACACGCCCTACCTGGTCAACCTGGGCAGCCCGACGGCGGCCACCGTCGAGCGGTCGGTCGCCCTGGTGGCGCACAACCTGGCCCGGGCCGCGCGGATGGGTGCCGAGGGCGTCGTGGTGCACACCGGGTCCTACGTCGACGCACCGATCGACCCGGAGCAGGCCGGCGCGCGGCACGCCGCCGCGCTGCGGCAGGTCGGCGAGGCGCTCGCACCCGTCCTGGACGGCCTGACGGCGCTGGGCGAGGACGCCCCGTGGCTGTTGCTCGAGCCGACCGCGGGCCAGGGCCGCAGCCTGTGCGCCGGCGTCGACGACCTGCCGGCGTACCTCGACGTCCTCGGGCGGCACCCGCGCGTGGGCCTGTGCCTGGACACCTGCCACGTCTTCGCGGCGGGCGCGCCGCTGGACGAGCCGGGCGGTGCGGCCGCGACCCTCGACCGGGTGGTCGAGCTGGGTGGACCGGAGCTGCTGCGGCTGGTGCACGCCAACGACTCGAAGGACGCGCGGGGCTCGATGCGCGACCGTCACGAGCGGATCGGCGAGGGGCCGCTGGGACTGGACGCCTTCGGCGAGCTGCTCGCCCACCCGGCGACGGCGGGCGTCCCGTTCGTCCTGGAGACCCCCGGGTCGAACGAGCCGGACGACGCCCAGGTCGGCGTGCTGCAGTCGCTCCGCGCCTGACATCCGGGCAGTCGGGGCTGTCCGCAACCGTCACCTCGACGCGCCGCGAGCGTCATCTCGGCTGTCCGCGAGCGTCATCTCGGCGGTCAGGTCGCGGCGAGGCGTCCCAGCACGGCGGCGGCGCGGTCGACCTGCTCGCGGGTGGCGTCGAGGTGGGTGACCAGGCGGACCGTGGTCGGGCCGACCGCGGAGACCAGGACGCCCTGCTCGCGGGCGGCGAGCACGAAGTCGGCGGCGTCGCTGCGGGGCACGACCACGATGTTGGTGTCGACCCCGGCGGGGTCCACGCCGACGGCCTCCGCGAGCAGGCGGGCGTGCTCGTGGTCCTCGGCCAGCCGCTCGACGTGGTGGTCCAGCGCGTGCAGGCCGGCGGCGGCCAGGATCCCGACCTGGCGCATCCCGCCGCCCATCCGCTTGCGCCACACCCGGGACTCGTCGACCACGGCGCGGCTGCCCACGACGAGCGAGCCGACGGGGGCGCCGAGCCCCTTGGACAGGCAGACGCTGAGGGTGTCGACCACCGCGCCGTACTCGCGCAGCGGGGTGCCGGTGGCGACGTGGGCGTTCCAGATCCGGGCGCCGTCGAGGTGCACCGCGACCCCGACGCCGGTCGCCCACTCGCGCAGGTCCTGCAGGGCGGCCAGCGGGTTGACGGTGCCGCCGGCGAAGTTGTGGGTGTTCTCGACCGCGACCGCCCCGGTCGGCACGAAGTAGGGACCCAGGTCGGGGGCGTAGAGGCTGCGGACCGCGTCGAGGTCGACCAGCCCGCGCGGGTGGGTCCAGGTGCGGGTGGTCAGCCCGGAGTAGGCCGCGTGCGCCCCGAGCTCGGCACGCACGACGTGGGAGGAGGACTCGCAGAGCAGCTCGCGCCCGATCGGGACCAGCGCGCGGACGGCGAGCACGTTGCCCATCGACCCGGTCGGCACGAACAGCGCGGCCTCGTGGCCGAAGAGGTCCGCGACCCGCTCCTCGAGGGCGAGCACCGTCGGGTCCTCGCCGTAGACGTCGTCGCCGACCTCCGCCTCGGCCATCGCCGTGCGCATCGCCCGGGTCGGGCGGGTCACGGTGTCCGAGCGCAGGTCGACCGGGCGGCCGTCCGGGGCGGCTGGGGCGTCGCTCATGCCTGGCGCAGCATCTCCGCGACGACGAAGGCCATCTCGAGGGACTGCACCCGGTTCAGGCGCGGGTCGACCACGGACTCGTAGCGGTGGGCCAGGCCGGCCTCGTCGATCTCCTCGCCCCCGCCGATGCACTCGGTGACGTCGTCGCCGGTCATCTCGACCAGGATGCCGCCGGGCCAGGTGCCCAGCGAGCGGTGCACGTCGAAGAAGCCCTGCACCTCGTCGACCACGTCGTCGAAGCGGCGGGTCTTGTAGCCGGTGCTCGACTCGAAGGTGTTGCCGTGCATCGGGTCGCAGACCCAGGCCACCTTCACGCCCTCGGCGGTGACCTTCTCGACCAGCTGCGGCAGGCCGTCGCGGATCTTGGAGGCGCCGAAGCGGGTGATGAACGTCAGCCGGCCCGGGGTGTTGTCCGGGTTGAGCTTGGCGGCCAGGTCGAGCGCGTCGTCGGCGGTGGCCGTGGGGCCGAGCTTGCAGCCGATCGGGTTGCGGATGTGGCGGAAGTACTCGACGTGGGCGCCGTCGAGCTGGCGGGTGCGCTCCCCGATCCACACGAAGTGGCCCGAGACGTTGTACGGCTGGTCGGTGCGCGAGTCGATCCGCGTCATCGCGTGCTCGTACTCCAGCAGCAGCGCCTCGTGGCTGGAGTGGAAGTCGACGCGGCGCAGCTCCTCGGGGTCGGCCCCGATCGCGCGCATGAAGGACATCGCGCGGTCGATCTCGGCCGCGACCTGCTCGTAGCGCTGCCCGGCCGCGGAGGTGCGCACGAAGTCGGTGTTCCACTCGTGGACCTGGCGCAGGTCGGCGTACCCGCCGGTGACGAACGCGCGGACCAGGTTCAGGGTGGCCGCGGAGGCGTTGTAGACGTCGAGCAGGCGCTGCGGGTCGGGGATCCGGGAGGCCTCGGTGAAGTCGAAGCCGTTGACCGCGTCACCGCGGTAGGCCGGCAGCGTGACCTGCTCGCCGTCGATCTCGCGGGTCTCGAGGTCGGAGGAGCGCGGTTTGGCGTACTGCCCGGCGAGCCGGCCGAGCTTGACCACCGGCACCGAGCCGGCGTAGGTCAGCACGACGGCCATCTGGAGCAGCACCCGCAGCTTGTTGCGGACGTTCTCGGCGGTGACGCCGTCGAAGGTCTCCGCGCAGTCGCCGCCCTGGAGCAGGAACGCCTCGCCCCGGCTCACCGCAGCCATCTTGGCGGTCAGGTCGTCGCACTCGCCGGCGAAGACCAGCGGCGGCATCCGGCGCAGCCGCGCGACGGCGGCGTCGACGGCCGCGGCGTCGGGGTAGGTCGGCTGCTGCGCGGCGCCGATGGCGTGCAGGGCCGCGAGGTCGGGGAAGCTGCTCACACGCGCCAGGGTACGCGGGTCTCGACCGGCTCCCCGACCACGATCCCCGCCGTGGACGCCCGGCGTACGCCCGGGTCAGCCGCCGAGGCTGCCCACGTCGTCGAACCGGGCGCTGCGGTCGCGGGCCCGGCGGTTCAGCAGCGCGGTGACGCCCCAGAGCACGACCCCGAGGACCAGCAGGCCGCCGCCGACGGAGTACTGGATCCAGTCCTCGCGGTCCCGCGCCCACGGGCCGACCAGGAAGGCGGAGGTGACCGCCCCGGCCCACGGGGTCCAGCGCGGGGCGTGGAAGGCGCCCGGCACGCCGGGCTCACGGCGCAGCACCAGGCAGGCGATGTTGACGACGGTGAACACCCCCAGCAGCAGCAGCGCGGTGGTGCCGGAGAGCGCCGTGATCACCGAGGTCTCGGCCAGGACGGTCACCAGCACGATGACCACGAGGGCCAGCGCGGTGGAGAAGGCGATGCCGACCCAGGGCGTACGTCGGCCCGGCAGCACCTTGCCGAGCGAGCGGGGGAGCACGTCCTGGCGGGCCATGCCGTAGAGCAGCCGGCTGGCCATCAGCATGTTGATCAGCGCGGTGTTGGCCACCGCCACCACGGTCAGGAACGGGAAGATGGTGCCGATCGGGAGGTCGGGCGCACCGAGACGGACCACGTTGAGCAGGACCTTGCCCTCCTCGCCGGCCACCCGCTCGAGGTCGCCGGCGGGCACGACCGCGATCACGGAGATCGCGACCAGGACGTAGAAGACGACCGCGATGCCGAGCCCGGTGAGCATCACCTTGGGGAAGGTGCCGTTCGGGTCGTGGGTCTCCTCGACCATGTTGACCGAGTCCTCGAAGCCGACCATCGCGAAGAACGCGATCGCGGTGGCGACGGTGACGGCGAGGAACAGCCCGCGGTCGGAGTCGGACTCGAAGGCCACCACCCGCGACATGTCGGCGTCGCCGCGCGCCATCACCGCGAAGCCGATCCCGATCACGATGACCAGGGCCAGCATCTCGATCAGCGTCAGCACGACGTTGAAGACGACCGACTCCCCCACCCCGCGCAGGTTGACCAGCGCCAGCAGGAGCATGAAGCCGAGCGCGACCGCGGTGATCGCGAGCTGGCCCTGCGGCACCGACCAGCCGACGCCGTCCAGCCCCGCGAGCAGGTTCGTGGCCAGCAGGTTGGCCGACGTCGAGGCGCTGGTGATGCCCGAGCAGATCACCGCGAAGGCGACCAGGAACGTCACGAACTGCACCCCGAACGCCTTGTGGGCGTAGAGCGCCGCACCGGCGGCCTGCGGGTGCTTGGTGACCAGCTCCAGGTAGGACAGCGCGGTCAGCGTGGCGACGCCGAAGGCGATCAGGAACGGCAGCCACACGACCCCGCCCACCTCGAGCGCCATCTCGCCGGTCACGGCGTAGATGCCGGCGCCGAGGATGTCGCCGACGATGAAGAGGAGGAGGAGCTTGGGCCCCATCACCCGCTTGAGCTCGGGCTCCTCGATGACGTGGTCCTGGGTGTCGGCTGCGGTCGAGCCCATCGGCCCCTCCTCGAGATCGGGTGCCTCACTAAAGCGCCTGGGAGGCGCTCGCGTCGACCACCGCGCCCGGCCAGTCGCGCCCGTTCCGTGGACCGGTCCGGGCGCAGGTCCGGGCGCGGGGCGAAAAGCAGGTGAGCGCTGTCGGTGCGGTGGCGTAGCGTCCGTCCACGCCATGACCACCACGCGCGACGCCCCCGACCGCCTCGACGAGGGCACCCCCGTGCAGGCCGTCGACCGACCCGAGCGGCGCCTCGACCTCGCCCGGTTGAGGGGGGCCGCCAGCGTGCTCGCGGTCGGCGTCGCGGCCGTCGCCGCCCTCGGCCAGGCGCTCGGCACGGTCGTCGCGGGGCAGGTCGCCGAGAGCCCGTCCGGGCTGCTCGTGGGCGCCCTGGCGCTGTGCCTGGTCGGCGGGGCGCTGCTGGACACGGTCGGCCGCACGGTCTGGGCGGCCGTCGTCGACCGTGCCGAGGGCCGGCTGCGCGCCGACCTCCTGGCCGCCGCCCTGCTCCAGCCGCTGGAGGTGCTCTCGGACCAGGCGGTCGGCGAGGTCCTGGACCGGGTCGACGACGACACCTACGAGGTCGGCTCGCTGCTGCGCCAGTCCGCCTGGGACGCCCTGCGCACCGCCCTGGTCACCGTGCCGATGTGGGTGGTGGCCGGACTGACCTGGTGGCCGGCGTGGATCCTGTTCCCCCTCTTCACCGTCGCCGCGCTGGCGCTCGTACGCCCGCTGCTCGGCGAGGTGGCGCGCCGCAAGGTCCTCGAGGAGATGGCCTGGACCGACCACGCCGCGGTGATGGAGGAGGGCATCGCCGGTCGCGACGACCTCCGCACCAGCCTCGGCCAGCCGTTCCTGATGCGCCGCTCCGCCGAGCTGACCGCGCTGGTGCACCGCCGCTTCGACGACGTGCTGCGGCTCGAGACCCAGATGACGCGCCGCACCGGCGTGCTGCTGCACGCCCTGCTGGCCGGCATCGCGGTGGCCGGGGTCGCGCTGGCCACCGCCGACCGGCTCTCGGTGGGCGAGCTGGTCACCCTGTTCCTGGTCACCTCCACCTTCGTCGGCCAGATCGACCAGCTGGCCCGGCACCTGCCCGACCTCCAGGCCGGCCTGGGCGCGGTGATCCGGCTGCGCCAGCTGCTGGCCGCGCCCGAGGAGCCGGTCGGCGGGCGGGACCTGCCCGACGGCGCCCTGGACCTCGAGCTGCGCGGGCTGTCGTACTCCTACCCCGGCGCCGGCGGCCCGGTCCTCAGCGACGTCCGGGTCTCCCTGCCGGCCGGGCGCACCTGCGCGCTGGTCGGCCGCACCGGCTCGGGCAAGTCGACCCTGGTCTCCCTGGTCTCCCGCGCCGCCGACCCGCCCCCGGGCACCGTGCTCCTCGGCGGCCGCGACGTGCTCGATGTCGACCTGCAGCACCTGCGCCGCGCGGTCGGCGTGGTCAGCCAGCGCACCGAGATCCTGGCCGGCACGCTGGCCGAGAACGTCGCGCTCTTCGGCGAGGTCCCCCGCGCCCGGGTCGAGGCCGCCGTCGTCGAGCTGGGGCTGGAGGACTGGGTGGCCGGTCTCCCGGCCGGCCTGGACACCCCGCTCGGGCCCGGCGGCACGACCCTGTCGGCGGGCGAGGAGCAGCTGGTCGCCTTCGCCCGGCTGCTGGTGCGCGACGTCAGCGTCGTGGTGCTCGACGAGGCCACCGCCCGGATGGACCCCCACACCGAGGCCCAGGTCGTGCGCGCCGCCGACCGGCTGCTGGCCGGGCGTACCGGCCTGCTCGTGGCGCACCGGCTCGCGACGATCCAGCGCGCGGACCACGTGGTGGTGCTCGAGTCCGGCCGGGTGGTGCAGCAGGGGCCGCGGACGGTGCTGGCCGGTGAGGACGGCGCGCTGCGGCGGCTGATGCAGGCCGCCGCCACCCCGACCGACCCCGCCCCGAGCACCCTCGACGAGCCCGACGAGCCGGCGGCCCCGGTCCCGGCGGCCGCGATCGGCGGCGTCCGGCGTACCGGTCCCCCGCCCCCGCTGCGCGACCCCGGCCACGGGCCGAGCCTGTCGCGCACCGTCGTGCGCGCACTGTCGATCCACCCGACCTGGGGCCTGTTCCCCGCCGGGCTGTTCCTGCTGACCTCGCTGGTCGGTTCCTTCGGGGCGCTGACCGGCCTGGCGTGGGGCCAGCTGGTCCAGGGTCTGCAGGAGGGTCGCGACACCGGCACCACCACCGTCGCGCTGGCGGTGGCGGTGGTCCTGTCGCTGATGGCAGCGCCGCTGCTGCTGGCCTCGGCGATCCGGCGCTACCCGCGCTGGTGGGTCGCGGTGATGCTGCGGGTGCGCCAGTCCGTGCTGGTGGCCCAGACCCGTCAGCACCGGCTGCGCCGCACCCCGCCCGGCGAGGCCGTGGCCCGGGCCATGGACGCCGACCGGCTGGCCCGCTACGCCGACCGCTGGGTCGACGTGCTGAACGGGCTCGGCGTCGTCGTGGTCACCACGCTGCTCAGCGGGAGCCTGCTCGCGGGTGGCGTGCTGATGACGGTGATGGGCGTCTCGGCGGCCGCCTCCGCACTGGGCTCCCCCGTCGCCGGCCGCTCGGCCGCCGCGGCGTCGACGTCGCGCGCCGACTTCGGCCGGTCCCTGGTCTCGGCGCTGGAGTCCGCGCGCACCGTCAAGCTCGCCGCCGCCACCCCGGCCGTGCACGCCCACCTGCTGCGGGTCGACGGCGGCCGGGTCGACGCCGCCGTCAAGGAGCACCGGGTCCAGGCGCTGCTGGCCGGCGTGCCGGTGCTGATGGTGCAGGCCGGGGTCGTCGCCGCCTGGGCCGTGCTGCTGCTCGGCGGGTGGGAGCTCGCCACGGCCCTGCTCGTGGCCGGTGCCGTCACCGGCTTCGACTGGTTCGGCCGGGTCGCGGGAGCCGTGATCACCGAGGCGCCGGGCGTGCGCGCCTGGGCCCGCGCGACCTCCCGCCTGGCCGGCGGCGACGAGATGATGCTCGTGCCGGACGGCATCGACCTGGTCTCCGGCGCCGCCCCCGCCCCGGACCTCGCCGGTGAGCCGGTCCGCCTGCGCGAGCTGCGGGTCAGCGACCTCGGCGCGATCCACGACGACGGCACGATCGGCGTCTCCGGCGTCGACCTGCACGTCGGGCCGGGCGAGCTGGTCCTGCTGCTGGGCCAGGTCGGCTCCGGCAAGTCGAGCCTGCTCTCGGCCCTGGCCGGCCTGGTCGAGCACACCGGCAGCATCCGGTGGAACGGCCACGAGGTGGAGGACGCCGAGACCTTCCTGCGCCCCGGCCAGGTCGCCCACGTCGCCCAGGTGCCGCGGGTGCTCTCGGGGACCTTCGCCGACAACGTCGCCCTCGACCACGCCGACCGGTCGCTGCACCCCGCCGTCGACGACGCGCGGCTGGGCCGCGACCTCGACGAGGCCGGCGGGCCGGACGCCGTCGTCGGCCACCGCGGCGTACGCCTGTCCGGCGGGCAGGTGCAGCGCCTGGCGCTGGCCCGGGCGCTGGCGGCCGAGACCGAGCTGCTGCTCGCCGACGACGTCTCGAGCGCCCTCGACGCCACCACCGAGGTGGAGCTGTGGGCGGCGCTGCGTGCCCGCGGCACCGCCGTGCTCGGCTCGACCTCGAAGTGGGCCGCCCTCACCCAGGCCGACCGGGTCGTGGTGCTGGTCGACGGCGAGGTCGCCGCGACCGGCCCGTGGAGCGACCTGGCCCCGTCCTGGGGCCACCTGGCCGGCTGACGCCCGGGACGTCATACGGGTGGCGGCGTGGTCACCACCCGCTCCGTATGACGTCCCGCGGCCGGGCTGGGCCTAGGTGGTCGTCAGCTCGTCGCCGACCCGCACCGTGCCCGGGACGCTGACCGAGCCTCCGACCGCGAGGGTGCCGCCGCGCTCCCGGTGGATGCGGCGCAGCACCTCGCGGTCGACGTCGATGCCGTCGGGCTGGGCGCGGGTGACCATCACGCACCGCGGGACCGGGGTGGTCACCTCGACGGTGGCGGCGCCGATCCGTACCGACCGCCCGACCAGGTCGTCCTCGCCGGGCTCGTCGACCACGACGTTGGCGCGGAACCGGCGCAGGGGCTCCCCGGCCGCGCTGGCGGTGGACAGCACGGTGACCGTCGCGCCCGCAGAGTCGTGGAACGCGCCACCGGCGCCGGTGAACGGGCCCCACGACGCCTCGGCCTCGGTCTCGGTGTCGTCGGGGTTCTCGTAGCGCCGCTCCTGGACCTCCTCGAGCGAGCGCAGCGCGACCGGGCGCCCCAGCCACGCCGACAGCGCGGCGTCGTCGGCCGCGACCGTGCCGTCGGGCAGGACGATCTCGACGCCGCCGGCCGTCGTACGGGCCGAGGCGAACAGCATCCGCGGCTCCCTCCGGGCGGTCAGCCCGAACCCGGTCCCGAGGTCGAAGATCGCGTACCGGCGGTCCCCCTCGATGCCCAGGTCGCCGAACGACGCCTGGTCGAGCCGCTCGCCCTGGAGGGACTTCACCGGGAACCGCCACAGCTCCGTGACCCGCATGTCGCTCCCCTCGTCCCGGTCGACCTGGCCGGACCCGCACGCTAGCAACGCCCGCGCGGTGCGTGAGCCGCCCGATCGGACAGGTCACGACCGCGGGCGCGCCCAGGACGTCATACGGACGGAGGAGACATCACCACCGTACGTATGACATCCCGCGGCCGCTCACCCGACCGCGGACGTGATCTCGTCGGCGGTCAGCCGCCGCTCCCCGACGTAGTAGAGGACCGCGTCGCGCGACAGGGTCGACTCCCAGCGCGGGTCGACGAGCGCCCCGCCGCGGCGCACCGCGATCACCGTGGCGCCGTGGGTGCGCCCGAGGCCTTCCTGCACCCGACCGAACGACACCTCGCCCAGCGCCACCGGCAGCGGCGCGCTGTAGGTGTTGCGGCCCCCGTAGGTCATCAGGTCGGCGTAGACCTGGGAGATGCCCGGGTCCTCGAGCTCCTCGGTGACCAGCCGCGGCGAGTGCCACTGCACGCAGCTCACGTCCGGGTCGACGTACGACAGGTTGCGGGCCGCCGACATGTCCCGCAGCGTCACCACGGCGTGCACGTCCGGGTTGACGTGCATCGCCGCGACCGTGAGCGCGAGCGCCTCGTTGTCGTCGCGGGCGTCGACGAGGAGCCGGGCGGCCCGCTGCACCCCGGCGCGGCGCAGCACGTCCTCGTCGGTGAGGTCGCCCCGGACGAACACCACCTCGCCGCGCTCGGGCATCGGGTTCTCGGGCACGTCCTCCCAGGCGCACAGCACGACCTGGGTACGTCCCTCCGCGGTGTACTCGTCGACGAGCCGTTCGGTGCGACCGGGGGTGTACCCGATGATCACCAGGTGCCCGGACACGTCGGTGTCCGCCAGACCCTTCATGCGTCGTCCCTTCGTCTTTTCGAGGGCCACCGAGACCCGGGTGAACAAGGTGGTCAGCGTGACGATCCCGCCGAGGATGACGTACGCCCCGACCACGTGGCCGGCCGCCGAGACCGGGAAGTGGTCCCCGTACCCGACGGTGGCCGCGGTCACCACGAAGTACCACCAGTAGTTCCCGGGCGCCGTGATGGTGTTGCTGGCCGGTTCCGCGAGCACCATGAGCGGCCAGCTGGTGAGGAACACGACGGAGATGATGAGGGCGGGCAGGGCCCACGCCCGGGTCTGTCCGAGTCGCCGCAGCGCCCGTGAGAGCAGCAGTGTCATGGTCAGCCGAAGAAGACCTCGGCCTCGGCGTACTCCGCCGGGCTGACCAGCTTCAGCTCGGCGGTGCCCTCGCTCAGCGGTACCCGCACGATCCGGGTGCCGCGCAGCGCCATCATCGTGCCGAAGTCGCCGTCGGCGACCGCGTCGGCGGCCTGGAGGCCGAAGCGGGTGGCCAGCCAGCGGTCGAAGGCGGTGGGGGTGCCCCCGCGCTGCACGTGGCCGAGCACGACCGCGCGGGCCTCCTTGCCCGTGCGGTGCTCGATCTCGGAGGCGAGGCGGTCGCCGATGCCGCCGAGGCGGACGTGGCCGAAGGCGTCCTTCTCCCCCGACGACAGGGTCATGTCGCCGCCCTCGACGGGCACGGCGCCCTCGGAGACGACGACGATCGGGGCGTACTCGCTCTCGAAGCGGGTCTCGACGTGCGCGCAGACCGCCTCGATGTCGAAGGGCTGCTCGGGGATCAGCACGGCGCTGGCCCCGCCCGCGAGGCCGGCGTGCAGCGCGATCCAGCCGGCGTGGCGGCCCATCACCTCGACGACGAGCACCCGGTGGTGGCTCTCGGCGGTGGTGTGGAGACGGTCGATGGCGTCGGTGGCGATGTTGACGGCCGTGTCGAAGCCGAAGGTGAAGTCGGTGCCGGACAGGTCGTTGTCGATGGTCTTGGGCACCCCGACCACCTTGACCCCGGCCTCGGCCAGCGTGGTGGCCACCCCGAGGGTGTCCTCGCCGCCGATCGCGACCAGGGCGTCGACGCCGGCCGCGGCGAGGTTCTCCTTGATCCTCTCCACGCCGCCGTCGACGGCGAACGGGTTGGTCCGCGAGGACCCCAGGATCGTGCCGCCGCGCGGGAGGATGCCACGGCACTGCTCGATGCCGAGCTCCATGGTCACGCCCTCGAGCGGGCCGCGCCAGCCGTCGCGGAAGCCGACGAAGGTGAAGCCGTGGTCGCGCACGCCGCGACGGACGACGGCGCGGATGACCGCGTTGAGGCCGGGGCAGTCCCCGCCCCCGGTGAGCACTCCGACGCGCATGGACGGTCCTCCTTGGTTCCTCCGGACGAGACGGGCCGACCCTACTGTGACCCGGCCCACGGCCGACGCCCGTCCAGGAGCGGGCCCGGGCACCCGCCTAGGCTCGGGGCATGACCTTCTCCATCGTGGCCCGCTCCGAGGACGGCGACTCCTGGGGCGTCGCCGTCGCCTCCAAGTTCCTCGCCGTCGGCGCGGTCGTCCCGGCCGCGGTCGCCGACGTCGGTGCGCTGGCCACGCAGGCCGACGCCAACGTGGCCTACAAGGGCCTCGCGCTGTCCCACCTCGACGACGGCGCGACCGCGTCCGTCGCCCTGCAGCGGCTGCTCGAGGAGGACCCGGGCCGCGCGGACCGCCAGGTCGGCATCGTCGACGTCGACGGCGGAGCGGCCTCGCACACCGGTGAGGACTGCATCCCGTGGGCCGGGGGCCGCACCGGCGACGGGTACGCCGTCCAGGGCAACTGCCTGACCGGGCCCGAGGTCGTCGACGCGCTCGAGACCGCCTGGCTGGCCTCGGACCCCACCGCCCCCCTCGGGCAGCGGCTGCTCGACGCGCTGGCCGCGGCCGACGAGGCCGGCGGCGACAAGCGCGGGCGCCAGTCCGCGGCGCTGCTGGTGGTCCGCGACGGGGCGGGGTACGCCGGCGGCGACGACGTCGACGTGGACCTGCGGGTCGACGACCACGCGGCCCCGGTGCCCGAGCTGGCCCGGCTGCTCGACCTGAACACGCTCTACCTGACCGCCTCGACCGAGGAGGAGAAGGTACCGGTCGACGACGCGGTGCGCGCCGAGCTCGAGGCCCACGCGGCCGCGGCCGGGCACCCCGACGTGGCGACCTGGGTCGGTACCGAGAACTACGAGATGCGGGTCGCCGACGACCTGACCTGGGTCGACCGTCGGATCCTGGCCGTGGTCCGCGGGGGATGACCCGCCTGGTCTGGGACGTCGACGCGCTGCTGGCCACGCTCGACGGCGCGACCCGACCCCAGGCCCTCTGGGACGCCGCCCTCGCGGCGCTGTCCGCCGCCGGGGGGTCCGCCGCCGGGGGGCCCGGCGAGCCGTCCGGGGTGACCGAGGTGGCCGTGGTCGACGCCCCCACGGGTGCGGTGCTCTGGGACGCCGAGACCCTGGGCGTCCCGCGCCCGCTCGACCCCGGGGGCAGCCTCGTGTCGCTGCTGGCCGACGTCGCCGACACCGACCCGCGGACCTGGGCCGGCGTCCTCGAGGGGCGGTACGCCGCCGGCAGCCTCGGCTCGTACCTCGTCGCGCGGGCGACCCGGGGGCTGGAGCACGTCGGCCTCGCCGGTGCGGTGCCGGACCTCGCCGCTCTCCCGGCCGGCGCTCCCGACGACGTGCTCCCCGAGGTCCTGCCGCCCGGCCCGGTCGGCACCACCGACCCGGCCTGCTGCGCCGGGCTACGGGTCCCGCTGCTGCTGCTGCTACCGGCCTGATCCGTCGCGGCGGCCCCGGGTCACTCCTCGTCGAGCGCGGCGCGGACGGCCTGCGCGGCGTCGCGGTCCGCGGTCGCGGTCCCGGTCACCCGGGAGGCCTCCGCGGCGGCCTCCTCGGCGTCGGCCAGCTCGTCCTCGGCCTCCTCGGCGGCCGTCTCGGTCGCAGCGACCCGGCGGCGCAGCTCCTCGAGCTCGGACTGCAGCTGCAGGCCGCGCGCCTCCAGCTGGGCGACCTCCTCCCGCGCGGCGGTCTCCTCCTCGGTGGCGGCGGCCAGCTGCTCCTCGGCCTCGGCCAGGGCCTCGTCGGCGGCTGCGACCGCCTTGAGGTGGGCGTCCGGGTCGGGCACGACGTGCAGCCCGTGCCGTCCGTCCGCACCGGCGTCCTCGTCCTCGACCCCCTCGGTCTCGCGGGCGGAGGCGGCGAACCCGAGCGCCTCGGGGGCGGCGAGCGCCGCGGCGACGTCGGTCGACCCGACCCCGGTCGAGGCCAGCGGCGTCACGAGCAGCCCGCTGCGGACCCCGGCCGCGCAGTCGGCGTCGACCATGGCCGCGGTCAGCGTCGCCTCGACCTGGTCGGCCACCGGCCCGGTCACCTTCACCCCCAGGCCCCGGGCGACGGCGCGGGCCCGGGTCGTGACCGCGGCGGTGACCTGGCGGCGCTGCCGGGTCAGCGCGCGCAGCTCGTCGGCCGACATCGAGCGCTGCGCCTCGCGCAGGGCGTCGCCGACGGCGAGCAGCTGGTCGACCTGCTCGGTCTCGCCGCGCACCAGCTGGTTGACCACCCAGGCCGCCGTGGCCGGCTTGCGCAGCGCCTTGACCGCCGCGGACAGCGCACGGTCCTCCGTGCGCAGCTCGCGGGCGCGGGCGTCGCGGGTCGGGGTGAAGTCGCCCAGGGGCAGGCCGTAGAGCCGGTCGGCGACCTCGAGCAGCGTGGTCACGCCCCGGATCCTGCCAGGACGAGCTCGACCTCGACCGGGTGCGGCGCGTAGACGGCCTCGCGCTCGGTGCCGGTGGGCCGCCAGCCGCGGCGCGCGTACAGCCCGAGCGCCCGCTCGTTGCGACGCAGGCACCAGAGCCGGGGCACACCCCCGCCCGCCCGGACCCCGGCGACGGCGCGGTCCAGCAGCGCCGAGCCGAGCCCGGCCCCCCAGGCCTCGGGCCGGACCGCGACCTGACGCACCCAGGTGTCGTCGTGGGCGACGAACCCGACCGGCTCGCCCCGGTCGCCGTCGGCCACCCACGCGACGACGGCGGGCTCGCGCAGCGCGGCGACCCAGCGCTGCTCGACCGCCTCGTCCGGGAACGGGTGCTCCGCCGGCGGGAAGACGTGCGCCAGCGCCACCAGGTTCGCCGCCCGCTCCAGGTCCCGCAGGAGCGGGGCGTCGTCCGGCCCGGCCCGGCGCAGCCGCACCCTCCCCCGATCCGGGCCGGGCTCAGGCACGCGGGTCGTCCGGCTCGCCGTCCAGGCCCTGCTCGATCGCCCACCGGGTCAGCTCGACCCGGTTGTGCAGCTGGAGCTTGCGCAGCGTGTTCTGGACGTGGTTCTGCACCGTGCGGTGGGACAGGACCAGCCGGTCGGCGATCTGCCGGGCCGACAGCCCGGTGGCCACCATCCGCAGCACCTCGGTCTCGCGCTCGGTCAGCTGCGGGCGCTCGGGTCCGGCCGCGGGCTCCGAGAGCCGGCGGTACTCCCCCAGCACCAGCCCGGCCAGCCCGGCGGTGAAGACGGCCTCGCCGCGGGCGACCCGGCGTACGGCGTCGACGAGCTCCTCCCGCGAGGCCGACTTGACCAGGTAGCCGGTGGCGCCTGCCTTGACCGCCGCGAGCACGTCGTCCTGCTCGCCGGAGGCCGACAGGATGAGCACCCGCGCCGACGGGTCGTGGGCGAGGACCTGCCCGGTCACCTCGACCCCGGACGGCGGCGGGATCTGCAGGTCGAGCACGACCACCTGCGGACGGGCCGCGGGGAAGCGGGCGACCGCCTCGGCGCCGGTCGCCGCGACGGCGACGACGGTGAAACCGGCCGCGGCCAGGTCCCGCTCGACGGCGTCGCGCCACATCGGGTGGTCGTCGACCACCATCACCCGCAGGGCCTCTCCCGGCACCTGCAGCGTCTCCTGTGCGGTCACGACGTCTCCCCCTCCACGCGGCGGTAGCGGCCGCGGTGGTGCAGCAGCGGCGCCGGGTCGGCGTCCCCGGCCCCGACCTCCTCGACGACCAGCCGCAGCTGGCGCGACCACCCGACCTCGTCGGTCGACTCCAGGCGGAGCCCGGCCCAGGTGCGGTCGCCGGTCAGCCGCGGACCCCAGGCGGTGTCCTCGAACGGCGCTTGGCGGAACAGGCCGCCCGGTGCCGGGGCGGCCCCGGCGAAGGCCTCCGCGAGGTCGCGGTCGGCCCAGCCGAGCAGCTGGAGGACGGCCGTCCCGACCTCGGCGACGGTGTCGGCGAGGTCGGAGTCGGGGTCGACCAGGGCGAGCACCCGGGCCGGTTCACCGTGCGCGACGACCACCGAGGTGACGGTCAGCCCGGCCCGGTCGACGCCCGCGCCACTGGTCAGCAGGGTCACCCCGGAGGCCAGCCGGCCGCGCAGCCGACGTACGGGGTCGGGGTCGGCGGCGAAGGGGTGGGTGGTGTGGATGGTCACGGGTGCTCCCGGGGTACGGCGAGGCGCCACGTCGTGCCGTGGCGTCCGGTGTCCAGGGTGGCGGTGCCCCCCAGGTCGGCCACCCTGCCGCACACCGACTCACGCACCCCGAGGCGGCCCTGCGCGGCGGCGTCGTCGAGGCGCCCCTCGGGGATGCCGGGGCCCTCGTCCCGGACGGACACCGCGACCTCCGCACCGAGGTCCTCCAGCAGCACCCAGGCCCGGGCGTCGTCACCGACGTGGCGGGCGACGTTGTCGAGGCAGGCGACCACGGCCGCGACCAGCTCGTGGGCGGTCACCGGCGGGGCGGGGACGGAGCCACCCGGCAGGACCACCTCGACCCCCGGTCGCGCGCCGAGCGAGGCCAGCAGCGCGGCCACGTCGACCGGCTCCCCCGGGGCGAGGACCGCGCCGTCCGGGCCGTACGGGCCCTGCGCGCCGTCGGCTCCGGGTGGGGCCCCGGCCGCGACGGCGTCCTGCGCCCGGATCAGCCGACGCAGCCCGCGCTCCTGCTCCCCGGCCAGCCGACCCAGGTCCGCGGCGTGCGGGCCCAGCTCGCCGGCGCGGCGCTGGACCAGGGCCAGCACCTGCAACGTCCCGTCGTGGACCGCGCGCGCCAGGCGGGCGCGCTCCGCCGCCGTCGCCGCCGACCGCTCGGCCCGGTCACGCTCGTCGGCCATCTGCTGCAACGAGCCGGTGAGGTAGCCGACGACGGGTCCGCCGACGACGAGCAGGAACGCGTTGCCGTAGACGGTCAGGGTCACGTCCGGACGCAGGGCCAGGTCGACCCCGGCCAGCACGACCCCGGCGACCAGCCCGCCCGCGGTGCGCAGGTGGATCGCCCAGGCGAACAGCACGGCCATGATCCAGAACCCGGGCACGGTGGCGACGAAGTCGGGGCCCTTGGCCCACGGCCCGGCCAGCAGGACCCCGAGGGCGACCGCCAGGTCCACGCCCAGCAGGACCGGTCCCCGGCGGGCCGGGGAGGCGTACCCCCAGGTCGCCACGCCCGTCCACGCCGTCATCAGCACCAGGCAGGCGATCACCCCGGCGGGCCGCTCGGCCCCGTCGAGGGTCCACAGCCCGACGCCCCAGGCGTTGAGCAGCACCACCAGCCGCAGGCCGGCCAGCGCCCGCAGCAGCCGACCCTCGACCGCGAGGGACCCGGCGGCCCGGGACACGGCCATCGGCGTCAGGACGCCTTGCGCTGCTCGGCGGTGGCGCTGGAGGAGCCGGCGGCGCGCTCCTTGGCCCGGGCCTGCTCCTTCGCGAGCTCCTTGGCCTGCTCCTTGGCGAGTTCCTTGGCGCGGGTGGCGTACTGGTCGACGTACTCCTGCCCGGACAGACGCATGATCTCGTACATGATCTCGTCGGTGATCGAGCGGAGGATGTAGCGGTCGTTCTCCATCCCGGCGTAGCGGGAGAAGTCCAGCGGGGCGCCGAAGCGGACCACCGGGCGGGTGATCGAGCCGAACTTCTTGCCCGGGGGCGCGACCGTGTCGGTGCCGACGACGGCGACCGGGATCACCGGCACGCCGGCCTCGAGCGTCAGGCGTGCGACGCCGGTCTTGCCGCGGTAGAGCCGGCCGTCGTGCGAGCGGGTGCCCTCGGGGTAGATCCCGAACAGCTCACCGCGGTCGAGCACGGCCTTGGCCGACATCATCGCGCCCTCCGCGGCGTCACGGCCGGCCCGGTCGATCGGGATCTGACCGGAGCCGGAGAAGAAGGTCTTCTTCAGCCGGCCCTTGATCCCCCGGCCGGTGAAGTACTCCGCCTTCGCCACGAAGCTGACCCGCCGCGGCAGGGCGTTCGGCATGAAGAGCCAGTCGGCGTACGACAGGTGGTTGCTCGCCAGGATCGCCGCGCCCTCGGTCGGCACGTGCTCCAGGCCGTGGGCCTGCGGTCGGAAGACGATGCGGAGCAGCGGCCCGATCGCGATCCACTTCAGGAACCAGTAGAACAAGCCGACACCTCTCCCTCGTCTGCGCGGCGTCGGCCCGGTCCGGCGTCCAGCGGGGTCACCCTAGTGCCTGGACGGCCCCGGGGGCACCGGTGCGGAACGGACACCGGCGTCGCGATGCCCCGGGGTCGCGTAGCCTCGCCACGTGGCTGGCGGCACGAGGGACCCCGGACCGGCTCCGGAGGAGCCCACCGACGCGAACGACCCGGTGGACGGTTCGGTCGACGGCTCCGGCGACGGCTCCGGCGACGGGCCCGCCGTGCCCGGACGCCCCGCCGACGACGACGCAGCGTGGGCCGCGATCGTGGCCAACTTCGGCGACCGCGCCACGCTCGAGGAGCCCGGACCGACCCGGCCCGAGGGGTCCGAGCAGCACCCCGCGGGCACCGACCCGGCCCGGTTGCGCCGTCTGTTCGAGCCGTTCGACCGGCCGGCGCCCCGCGCCGGTGAGGGCCGCGACCCGCAGACCCGCGCCGACGACCCGGACGCCGACCTGGGCAAGGCCCCGGACGCC
>NZ_LR733215.1:951840-1090609 GCF_902506435.1 Nocardioides sp. AX2bis
GGGGTGGACGGGGTGGGAGAGATGTGGTCGAGTGCTCCGCGACGTGACCGCAGCCACACCAGCCCGTGGCTCGGGTGACACGTCGACCGGAGCACTCGAGGAGCCACCGTGTTCGAGCAGGACTTCGACCCCGTCAACGGGTCGCTGGCGTTGTCGTCCATCTTCGCGGCCCTGCCGCTGCTGACCGTCTTCCTCCTCCTAGGGGTGCTGAAGATGAAGGCGCAGTGGGCCTCGCTGATCGCGCTGGCGGTCTCGATCGCGGTCGCGGTCCTCGTCTACTCCATGCCGGTCGGGATGGCCCTGGCCTCGGCGGCGGAGGGTGCGGTCTTCGGGCTGTTCCCGA
This sequence comes from Nocardioides sp. AX2bis, assembly GCF_902506435.1. Classification (GTDB taxonomy): domain Bacteria; phylum Actinomycetota; class Actinomycetes; order Propionibacteriales; family Nocardioidaceae; genus Nocardioides. Next base: position 952,184 of record NZ_LR733215.1, read on the forward strand.
TCATGTGGATCGTGGTGAACGCGATCTGGGTCTACAACATGACCGTCACCACCGGCCACTTCGACGTGCTGCGGCGCTCCTTCGGCAAGGTGTCCGACGACCAGCGGATCCAGGCGATCATCATCGCGTTCTGCTTCGGCGCCCTGCTCGAGGCGCTGGCCGGCTTCGGGACCCCGGTGGCGATCAGCTCGGTGATGCTGATGGCGCTGGGCTTCAACCCGGTCAAGGCCGCGGTGGTCTCCCTGGTCGCCAACACCGCGCCGGTCGCCTTCGGCGCCATCGCGGTGCCGATCACCACCCTGGCCGCGATCACCGGCATCCCGGCCGAGGAGCTCGGGGCGATGGTCGGCCGCCAGACCCCGGTCCTGGCGCTGTTCGTCCCGCTCGTGCTGGTCTTCCTGGTCGACGGCCGTCGTGGCGTCAAGCAGATGTGGCTCCCGGCCCTGGTCTGCGGCCTCGCCTTCGCCGTCGGCCAGTTCCTGGCCTCGAACTACTTCTCGGTCGAGCTCACCGACATCGTGGCCGCGCTCGTCGCCGCCGGCGCCGTGGTGCTGCTGCTGCGCGTGTGGACCCCCTCCTACGAGCTGACCGCCGAGCGGATGGACGAGGAGGAGGCCCAGAGCCGGGTGGCCGAGGCCAGCGGCAACGCCTCCTCGCGCCGTACGTCGGCCGCCGCCGGCGGCACCGGCACGGCCACGAAGGCGCCGGTCGCCGACAACGGCCTCGAGGTGTTCAAGGCCTACGCGCCGTACCTGGCGATCATCGTGATCTTCACCCTCGCCCAGGTCCCCTTCATCAAGGAGGCCCTGGCCTCCGGCACCGTGACCTTCCCCTGGCCCGGGCTGGACATCGTCAACCCCGACACCGGCGAGGCCCCGTCGGCGACGACCTTCGCGTTCGCGTGGCTGCCCTCGGCCGGCACGCTGCTGCTGCTCTCCGGCCTGCTCACGATGCTGGTGCTCAAGGTGTCGCCCGCCGCGGCGGTCAAGGCGTACGGCGGCACCCTCGACCAGCTGAAGTGGGCGATCCTGACCGTGGCCTCGGTGCTCGCGCTCGCCTACGTCATGAACTTCTCCGGCCAGACGATCACGATCGGCATGTGGATCGCCGGGACCGGCACGTTCTTCGCCTTCCTCTCGCCGGTCCTGGGCTGGCTGGGGGTCGCGGTGACCGGCTCGGACACCTCCGCCAACGCCCTGTTCGGGACGCTGCAGGTCACGGCCGCCCAGTCGGCCGGGCTCGACCCGACCCTGCTGGCCTCGGCCAACACCTCCGGCGGCGTGCTGGGCAAGATGATCTCCCCGCAGAACCTCGCCATCGCCGCCGCCGCCACCGGCCTGGCCGGCAAGGAGGGCGACCTGTTCCGCAAGGTGCTCGGCTGGAGCCTGGGCTTCCTGCTGATCATGTGCGTGCTGGTCTACCTGCAGTCGACCTCCGTGCTCGGCTGGATGGTCGTCTGACGCCGGCAGCGACCCTGGTCCCGGCGCGGGTGTGCCAACGTCACACCCGCGCGGGGAACACCACGACGGCGGCCGCGGGTTAGCGTCCTTCGTGACCTCCTCGACCGCCGCCGACCGCGATGCCGCGACCCGGGCCGCGACCCAGCAGGCCCGCCCGGGCGGCCCGGAGGCCCCCGTGCTGGCCGCGCGGGCCCCGCGCCTGGCCCTGCTCGCCCTTGCCCTGGGCGGGTTCACGATCGGCACGACCGAGTTCATGACGATGGGCCTGCTGCCCGAGGTGGCCGCAGGTGTCGGTGTCTCGATCCCGACCGCCGGTCACCTGATCTCGGCCTACGCCCTCGGTGTGGTGGTCGGGGCGCCGCTGCTGGCCGTGCTCGGCGCCCGCGCCCCGCGCCGCCGCCTGCTGCTGTGGCTGATGGGTGCCTACGCCGCGGGCAACGTGCTGTCGGCGGCGTCGATGTCGATGGAGATGCTCACGGTCGCGCGGTTCCTCGACGGGCTGCCGCACGGGGCGTACTTCGGCGTCGCCAGCCTGGTCGCGGCCGACCTCGCGCGTCCCGGGCGGGCCGGTCGCGCGGTCGCGCAGGTGATGCTGGGCCTGTCGGTGGCCAACGTCCTCGGCGTCCCCGCCGCGACCTGGCTCGGGCAGAACCTCGGCTGGCGGGCCGGCTTCGTGGCCGCCTCGGTCCTGGCCGTGCTCACCGTGCTCGCCATCGCCGCGGTCGTCCCGGTCCGCGCCGGCAACCCCGACGCCCGCTGGCGCACCGAGCTCACCGCGCTGCGGGAGCCGCAGGTCCTGCTGGCCCTGCTGATCGGCGCGGCCGGCTTCGGCGGGATGTTCGCGGTCTACACCTACATCTCGCCGATCGCCACCGACGTCGCCGGTCTCGGCAGTGGCAGCGTCCCGCTGGTGATCCTGATGCTCGGCCTCGGCATGGTCGCCGGCACCGTCCTGGCCGGCCGGATGGCCGACTGGTCGGTGCCCGGGTCCCTCGTCGTGGGCAGCATCGGCATGGCCGCGGCGCTGCTGCTGTTCTACGCCGTCTCCCCGTACGGCTGGTGGCTCGCGCCCGCGGCCTTCCTCGTCACCACCCTCGGCTCGGTGCTGGTGGTCAACCTCCAGCTGCGCCTGATGCGGGTGGCCGGCGAGGCCGAGACCCTCGGCGCCGCCATGAACCACGCCTCGCTCAACGTCGCCAACGCCCTCGGTGCCTGGATCGGCGGTGCCGTGATCAGCGCCGGGCTGGGCTACCGCGCCCCCGCGCTGGCCGGGGTCGGGCTCTCGGTCGTCGGCCTGGTGGTCCTCGTGGCGGCGCTGCGCGCCGACCGCGGCGCGCGGACGGCCTGAGCCACCCCACGGGGGCCCGCTCCCCCCGAAGGGCCCTTGAGCGCGACGCCCCCGGCTGGTCTGGTGGAGGCATGAGTGACACCAGCATCTCCGCGTCCCGCACGATCGACGCGTCCGCCAAGGACGTGTTCCACGTGCTCACCGACCCCCACCGCCACGTCGAGCTCGACGGCTCCGGCTTCGTCCAGGGCCTCGACCGGGGTGACCGCATCGAGAAGAGCGGCCAGCAGTTCCGGATGAACATGTCCGGCGACCACATGGGTGGGGACTACCAGGTCGACAACCACGTCACCGGCTACGACGAGAACCACCTGCTCGCCTGGCGCACCGCCCCCGCCGGCCAGGAGCCCCCGGGCTGGGAGTGGGTCTGGGAGCTGAAGTCGACCGGCTCCGACAGCGTCGAGGCCACCGTGACCTACGACTGGTCGGCCGTGACCGACAAGGAGCTGCTGAAGAAGCTCTCCTTCCCGCTGGTCCCGCAGGAGGCGCTCGAGACCTCCCTGGGCAACCTGGCCGCCGCCGTCCGTCAGTCCTGAGCCCCCGGGGCCTTCATCCGCGCCACCTGGCCGGCCAGCCACTCCTCGGCGAGCACGTCGAGGCACACCTGGTCGGCCGGGCCGGTGCGGATCCGCGCCCCCAGCCGCTCCACGGCGTACTGGCGCAGGCCGTTGGCCTCCAGCACGTGGCGTGACGCCGCGTTGTCCACGGCGGCGAAGGCCACGACGCGCTGCACCCCCAGCATCCCGAAGGCGAAGCGCAGCGCCAGCCCGGTCGCCTCGGTGACCACCCCGCGCCCCCGCGCCGACGGGTGCGCCCAGTAGCCCACCTCGGCCTCGCGCCCGGGGTCGACGTCGAACAGCGCCATCGAGCCGAGCAGCTCGTCCGTGGCCGGGTCCGCCACCGCCCACCACACGCCGCGCCCGTCGGCCTGCTGCTCCCCGACGTGCAGCAGGTAGTCGCGGGCCGCGTCCGGCTCGTACGGCTCGGGCAGCCGCCCCAGCCAGTGCCGGGTCCGCTCGTCCTCGCAGGCCTCCACGATCCGGGGCACGTCGGCGTCGGTGAACGGCCGGAGCACCACCTGCTCACCCCGCAGCCGGGGCGCCGTCAGCCAGGTCGTCGGCGGCTGGCGGGAGTCGTCGTGCAGCAGCGTGCCGATCCAGGCGTCGTGCCGCTCGCCCCGCTGGGTCGTCCAGCGACGCACCGTCCCCTCGACCCGGAAGCCGACCTTCCAGGCCAGGCGACGCGAGGCCCAGTTGCCGCGGTGGGCCCGCCACATCACCGTGCGGACGCCGGCCTCGTCGAAGCCCCAGGTCAGCAGGAGCCGCAGGGCACGCTCCATCACGCTGCGGCCCTCGAGCCGCAGGCCGCGCACCCGCGGGTGCGAGCCGTAGGCGATCTCGGCGACACCGGCCTCGCGGTCGTCGGGCCGCAGCTCGACGCTGCCGACGTACGACCCGTCGTGGTCGACCGCGAAGCCCCACGAGCTGCCGTCGGCCCAGGCGCCGGGCATCAGCTCGCCGACGAAGTGCCGGGCCCCCTCCAGGCTCACCGGGAGCGGCACCGAGGTCCATCGCTGGTAGTCCGGGTCCAGGGTGGCCTCGTACGAGCCCTGGGCGTCCTCGGGGGAGTGCGCACGCAGCGTGACGTGCCCGTCGGTGAGCGTCGGCGGGGTCGGGGGGAGGTCCATGCGACGACCCTCTCAGGGGCGCCGACGCGGGGGCGAACGGGTTTCGCGACAATGGCCCCATGTCCAGTCCGACCAGCCAGCCCGGCCAGACCGGGTCGACCCCGCCTGCCGCCCGCCCCCGGGTCCTCTCGGGCATCCAGCCGACGGCCGACTCGTTCCACTTCGGCAACTACCTCGGCGCGCTGCGGCAGTGGGTGGCGCTGCAGGACGAGCACGAGCCGTTCTTCTTCGTCGCCGACCTGCACGCGATCACCGTGGAGCAGGACCCGAAGGTGCTGCGCGAGCGCACCCTGCGGGCCGCGGCGCAGCTGCTGGCCATGGGGGTCGACCCCGACCGGGCTGCGGTCTTCGTGCAGAGCCACGTGCCCGAGCACGCCCAGCTGTCGTGGGTGCTCCAGTGCCTGACCGGGTTCGGTGAGGCCCGCCGGATGACGCAGTTCAAGGACAAGTCCGCGAGGGGCGGCGAGGGCGCGGCGTCGGTCGGGCTGTTCACCTACCCGGTCCTCCAGGCCGCCGACATCCTGCTCTACCGGCCGCACTTCGTGCCGGTCGGCGAGGACCAGCGCCAGCACCTCGAGCTGACCCGCGACCTCGCCGGGCGCTTCAACCACCGCTACAAGAAGACCTTCCGGCTGCCGGAGGCCTACATCCTGGAGGCGACCGCGAAGATCGGCGACCTCCAGGACCCGACCTCGAAGATGTCGAAGTCGGCGTCCTCGCCGGCCGGCATCGTGGAGATGCTCGACGAGCCGCGCGTGAGCGCCAAGAAGATCCGCTCGGCCGTCACCGACTCCGGCAGCGAGGTCCGCTTCGACGCCGCCGAGAAGCCGGGGGTGTCGAACCTGCTGACGATCTACGCCGCTCTCACCGGTGCGCCGGTGGTCGACCTGGAGGAGCAGTACGCCGGGCGCGGCTACGGCGACCTGAAGAAGGACCTCGCCGAGGTGGTCGTCGAGTTCGTGACCCCGTTCCGGGACCGGACGCTGGCGCTGATGGAGGACCGGTCGCACCTCGACGCGGTGCTGGCCGCCGGTGCGGTCCGCGCCCGCGAGGTCGCCTCCCGCACGCTGGGCGACGTCTACGACCGGGTCGGGTTCACCCGTCCGTCCCACCCTTGACGCGCCCGGTGGCCGCTAGGGTCGAGCCGATGCAGATGATCGGCGTGGCCGTCGCGATCCCCGAGCCGTGGGCCCGCGAGCTCCAGGACTACCGGCTGGCTCTCGGCGACCGCACGGCCACGATGATCCCCACCCACGTGACCCTGCTGCCGCCGGCCGCGGTCGACCCGGGGGACCTCGGCAAGGTCGAGGCCCACCTCGCGGAGGCCGCGGCGGCGGGCGAGCCGTTCGAGGTCCACCTGCGCGGGACCGGAACCTTCCGGCCGGTCTCGCCGGTCGTCTTCGTCGCGCTGGCCGAGGGCATCTCGCAGTGCGAGCTGCTGGCGTCGGCCGTGCGACGCGGGCCGCTGGCCTGCGACCTCCACTTCCCGTACCACCCGCACGTCACGGTCGCCCACCACCTCGAGGACGCCGCCCTGGACCGGGCGTTCGCAGAGCTGGCCTCCTTCGAGTGCCGCTTCGACGTGACGTCGTTCCACCTCTACGAGCACGACGAGGCCGCCGGCTGGCGGCCCACCCACGAGTTCCGGCTGGGGGAGGACTGATGGTCGCAGCGGTCGACAAGGCCAAGGGCGTCGCCGCGGAGGCGCAGCGCCGCCCGGGCGTGGCCCACGTGCTGCGGATGGTCCAGCACTACGGCTCCTCCCAGGGCAACCTCCACGCGGGGGCCGTGAGCTACTTCGCCTTCCTGTCGTTCTTCCCGATCCTGGCCCTGACCTTCTTCGCGGTCGGCGTGATCTCCCGGGTCTACCCCGATCTCGACGGCCAGGTCCGACGGGGGGTCGAGGAGCTCTTCCCCGGGCTGGTCGGCGGCGGTGAGGGGCAGATCTCCCTGGACCAGGTGCAGGACTTCTCCGGCATCGTGGGGGTGCTGGGCCTCGTCGGCGTCCTCTACACCGGCCTCGGCTTCGTCCAGGTGCTGCGGGAGGCGCTGACGGCCACCTTCGGGCAGGCCCTGCCCACCGTGTCCTTCGTCAAGGTCAAGGTGATGGACCTGCTCGGCCTGCTCACCGTGGGCGGCACCCTGCTGCTGTCGATCGTGGTCGGCAGCGGTGTCACCCGCTTCTCCACCGGTCTCCTCGACCTGCTGGGGCTCGGCGAGGAGCTGCGCCTCGTGCTGGTCGCGCTGGGGGTCGTGGTGGCCCTGGCGATCAACACCGTGCTGTTCTTCGTGATGTTCAAGCAGCTGGCCCGGGCCGCGGTACCGGCCCTGTCGCTGTGGTCCGGGGCGGTGCTGGGCGCTGTCGGGTTCGAGCTGATCAAGCAGCTGTCGGCCCAGGTGATCAGCCTGACCAAGGGGAACCCGGCGTTCCAGGCCTTCGGGATCGCGCTGACCCTGATCGTGGTGTTCAACTACTTCGCCCGGCTCACGCTCTACTCCGCCTCCTGGGCCTACACGACCCGCGCCGCGATGGCCGCCCGCCCCGTCGACACCGTCCCGGTCCAGGGCCCGCAGGCCCCCAGCCTGGCCCAGTGGTCGGCGGCGCGCGAGCCCGCGGCGGCGCCCACCCTCGTACGCCGCGCGGGCGGACCGTTCGCGGCCGGCGGTGCCGCGATGCTGGCCCTGGTCGCCGTGGTGCGCAGGTTCGTGCGATGACGACGACCACCGGGAGGACCGGCACGCCGATGCGCTTCGAGCGCCGCCACGCCGTCCTGCTGCTCGCCGTGGCGGCCTGGAACGCGGTCACCTTCGGCCAGTTCGCCCGCACCCTCTACGCCGCCTGGAGCGCCGGTGAGGAGCGTGCCGCCGGGTACTGGGTCGCGCACTCGGTGCTGATCGTGGTCAACGTCGCGATCGCGGTCGTGCTGGCCCGGCTCGGCCTGCGGGCCTGGCGCGCCACCCGCTGACGGGGCGCCGCGTCCCCCGGGGACGCACGACGGCCCCGGGTCGGTGACCCGGGGCCGTGCTGGGGTGCTGCTGCGTGCTGCCGGACCTGGGGTCAGTGACCGTGCCGGATCGCGGTGCGCAGGTCCTTGTTCAGCTGCGAGATCACGTCGAGCGGGATCTCCTTGGGGCAGGCCGAGGTGCACTCGCCGATGTTGGTGCAGCCGCCGAAGCCCTCGGCGTCGTGCTGGGCGACCATCGAGACCACCCGGGAGTCGCGCTCGGGCTGACCCTGGGGGAGCCGACCGAGGTGGGTGATCTTGGCACCCAGGAACAGCGAGGCGGACCCGTTGGGGCACGCCGCGACACAGGCGCCGCAGCCGATGCAGGTCGCCACGTTGAAGGCCTTCATGGCGTCCTCGCGCGGCACGGGCGTCGCGTGCGCGTCGGGCGCGGCACCGGTGTTGACCGAGATGTAGCCGCCGGCCTGGATGATCCGGTCGAAGGCGGACCGGTCGACGATCAGGTCCTTGACGACCGGGAAGCCCTCGGCGCGCCACGGCTCGACGTGGATCGTGTCGCCGTCCTTGAAGGACCGCATGTGCAGCTGGCAGGTCGTGGTGACCTCCGGCCCGTGGGGGCGGCCGTTGATCATCAGGTCGCACGACCCGCAGATGCCCTCGCGGCAGTCGTGGTCGAAGGCGACGGGCTCCTCGCCCTGCTCGTTCAGCTGCTCGTTGAGGACGTCGAGCATCTCCAGGAAGCTCATGTCCTCGGAGATCTCGTCGACCTGGTAGGTGTGCATGGCGCCCTTGGCGGCGGCGCCGGCCTGGCGCCAGATCTTAAGGGTCAGGTTCACTTGTAGCTCCGCTGCTTCATCTCGATGGCGGTGTAGATCAGGTCTTCCTTGTGGAGCACCGGCTGGCCCTCGTCGCCGCCGAACTCCCAGGCCGCGACGTAGGCGAACTCCTCGTCGTGACGCAGGGCCTCGCCCTCCTCGGTCTGCGACTCGGCGCGGAAGTGGCCGCCGCAGGACTCGCGGCGGTTCAGCGCGTCGATGCACATCAGCTCGCCGAGCTCGATGAAGTCGGCCACCCGGCCGGCCTTCTCGAGCGCCTGGTTGAGGGTGTCGGCCGAGCCGAGCACGCGCAGGTTGCTCCAGAACTCGCGCTTGAGCTCGCGGATCATGTCGATCGCCTTGCGCAGGCCGTCCTCGGAGCGCTCCATGCCGCAGAACTCCCACATGATGTGGCCGAGCTCGCGGTGGAAGCTGTCCACCGAGCGGGTGCCGTTGATCGACAGGAACGTCTCGATCCGCTGCTCCACCGAGGTCCGGGCCTCGACGACCGCGGGGTGGTTCTCGTCGACGGGCTCGAACGGGCCGTCGGCGAGGTAGCCGCGGATGGTGTTCGGGAGCACGAAGTAGCCGTCGGACAGGCCCTGCATCAGCGCCGAGGCACCGAGCCGGTTGGCACCGTGGTCGGAGAAGTTGGCCTCACCGGTCACGAACAGGCCCGGGAGGTTCGACTGCAGGTCGTAGTCGACCCAGAGCCCGCCCATCACGTAGTGCACGGCGGGGTAGATGCGCATCGGCACCTCGTACGGGTTCTCCCCGGTGATCCGCTCGTACATGTCGAAGAGGTTGTCGTACTTCTCGCGGACCTTGTCCTCGCCGGTGCGCTCGATGACCTCGCTGAAGTCGAGGTAGACGCCGCGGCGGAAGTCGCCGACCTTGGGGCCCACGCCGCGACCCTCGTCGCAGACGTTCTTGGCCTGGCGGGAGGCGATGTCGCGGGGGACCAGGTTGCCGAACGCCGGGTAGATCCGCTCCAGGTAGTAGTCGCGGTCCTCCTCGGGGATCTCGCGGGGGTCCTTGGTGCAGTCGTCGGCGTTCTTGGGCACCCAGATCCGGCCGTCGTTGCGCAGCGACTCCGACATCAGGGTCAGCTTCGACTGGTGCTCGCCGGCGACCGGGATGCAGGTCGGGTGGATCTGCGTGTAGCAGGGGTTGGCCATGTAGGCGCCCTTGCGGTGCGCGCGCCAGGTCGCGGTGACGTTGCAGCCCATGGCGTTGGTGGAGAGGAAGAAGACGTTGCCGTAGCCGCCGGAGGCCAGCACGACCGCGTCGGCGAGGTGGGTCTCGATCTCCCCGGTCGACAGGTCGCGGGCGATGATGCCGCGGGCCTTGCCGTCGACCATGATCACCTCGAGCATCTCGTGGCGCGTGTAGGTGCTGACCGTGCCGGCCGCGACCTGGCGCTCGAGGGCCTGGTAGGCGCCGATCAGCAGCTGCTGGCCGGTCTGGCCGCGGGCGTAGAAGGTGCGGGACACCTGGACGCCGCCGAAGGAGCGGTTGTCGAGCAGGCCGCCGTACTCGCGGGCGAAGGGCACGCCCTGGGCGACGCACTGGTCGATGATGCTGGCGCTGACCTCGGCCAGGCGGTAGACGTTCGACTCGCGCGAGCGGTAGTCGCCGCCCTTGACGGTGTCGTAGAAGAGACGGAAGACGGAGTCGCCGTCCTCCTTGTAGTTCTTGGCGCCGTTGATGCCGCCCTGGGCCGCGATGGAGTGCGCCCGGCGGGGGGAGTCCTGGTAGCAGAAGGACTTCACGTTGTAGCCGGCCTCGCCGAGCGTGGCCGCGGCCGCGCCGCCGGCCAGGCCGGTGCCGACGATGATCACGTCGAGCTTGCGGCGGTTGGCCGGGTTGACCAGGCGGGTGTCGAAGATGTGGTTGGTCCAGCGGTCCTTGATCGGGCCGGTGGGCGCCGCCCCGTCGACGATGTTCTCGCCCCGGGTGTAGTAGCCGTGCGCGTCGTCGGACTGCTGCTCGGCGGGCTTGTTGAGCGCGACGGTGCCGCTCTGGTCGGTCATGGCCATGACGGGTGCTCCCTGTCTGGGACTTCGGCGGGACTGGCTGGCAGGGCGTGGGGGGCGGTGCTACTCGATCAGGCCGAGGAGCACGCCGAGGGGGACCAACGAGTAGCCGCCGGCGACGACGACGGCGAGGACCCAGCCAGCCGTACGGGCCCGGGTGCGGGCCTTGGCGGTGCCGGTCAGCCCGAGGGTCTGCATCGAGCTGAAGGTCCCGTGGTGCAGGTGCAGCGCGAGGGCGGCCATCGCGACGAGGTAGATCAGCGTCATCCACCACACGCCGAAGGTGTCGACCAGCAGGGCGTAGGGGTTGTTCGTCTCGCCGCCGGTGGGGTTGATCTTGACGATGCTGAAGTTCAGCAGGTGCCAGATGAGGAAGACCAGGATGGTCAGCCCGCCCCAGCGCATCGTGCGGGAGGAGATCGAGGAGCTGGCGCGGCGCACCATCTCGTACTGCACCGGACGGGCCTTGGCGGCGCGGCGCCACAGCAGCACGGCGGCGGTCACGTGGACCACCAGCGCGGCGATCAGGCCCAGGCGCAGGATCCACAGCAGGCCGCTGTAGGGCAGGATCGGCTCTCCGATCTCGCGCAGGTGCTCGGCGTACTCGTTGAACGAGGTCTCACCGGCGAAGGCCTTGAGGTTGCCGTACATGTGCGCCAGCACGAAGCCGATGAAGATCAGCCCGGAGAGGGCCATGGTCAGCTTGAGGGCGATCGTCGAGCGCGTACCACGGGCGCTCCTGACCAGCGGTCGCGTCGTTGTAGCCACAGGACCAAGGTACCCCCGTCGGCGTGCCCGTGAGGGGGTGGGTGGGGAGCGTCACGCCCTGGATCGGGAACCCGTCGGCGCGGGGACCAGCGGCAGCAGGTGCGCGTCGAGCAGCTCGTCGACCGCCGCGGTCCACGTCCGGGCCAGGGCGAGCTCGCGCGCGCGGCTGCCGAGCAGGGCCCGGCGGCGGTCCCGCACGACCGCGTCGACGGCGTCGAGCAGCCCGCGGCGCGCGCCGGGGTCGTAGAGCAGCCCGCTCTCCAGGTGGCGGACGGCCTCGGGCGCCCCACCGCTGCGCGGTGCGACCACGGGGACTCCGCTCGCGGCGGCCTCGCGCAGCACGTGGCCGCAGGTCTGGTGCTCCCCGGGGTGGACCAGGACGTCGAGGGAGGGCAGCGCGACCGTCAGGTCGCCGGTCTGCAGCGTGCCGAGCATCTTGGCCTCGGGCAGGTGCGACTCCAGCCAGCCGCGCTCCGGGCCGTCGCCGATCACGACCGGACGGACGCCCGGGAGGTCGGCCAGGGCGGCGAGCCGACGGACGCCGTGGCGCTTGTCGAGCCCGCCGACGTAGCCGACCACGACCTGCTCGCCGGCGCGGGAGCCGACGCGGGCCCAGGAGTCGTGCAGCCACTGGTCGCGCAGGCCCGGGGTGAAGGCGGCCGTGTCGACGCCGGGCGCCCAGACCGGGGCGTCCACCTCGAGCTCGGCGACGCGCTCGTGCATCCAGCGGCTGGTCACGACCACCCGGTCGGCGCGGCTGGCGACCTTGCGGCGCCAGTAGTCGGCCGAGGTGTCGAGCAGGGGGGAGTGCTCCACCACCAGGGTCGGCAGGCCGAGGCCGCGGGCGTGCTTCAGGGCCTTGCGGCCGAGCCGGCCGGGGGAGGAGAGGTGCACGACGTCGGGGGCGAAGGCGGCCAGCACCTCGCGGACCTGGGTGCCCACCTTCTCCAGGGTGCTGACGCGGTGCACCCGCACCCCGCGGTACGAGGCCAGCCCCGGCCCCGGTGCGATCACCAGCAGCTCGTGGCCGCGGTCGACCAGCCGGTCGACGGTCGCCCGCAGCGTAGTCGTGGTGGCGTCCACGGCGGGGTAGAAGGACTCGGTCACGATCGCGATGCGAGCAGGGCTCATGGTCTGCAGCCTGCCCACCCGCCCCGACAGCCCGGCGGACACGAGGTGGCCGGCGGGTGAAGACGGCGCTGCGGGGTGGCGGTGGTCGAGGAGCGAGCGCCAGCCCCCGGTGGTCGAGGAGCGAGCGAAGCGAGCGTCACGAGACCAGCCCCCGGTGGTCGAGGAGCGAGCGAAGCGAGCGTCACGAGACCAGCCCCCGGTGGTCGAGGAGCGAGCGAAGCGAGCGTCACGAGACCAGGCAGCCGGTGGGCCGCGCCGCCGGGCTGGTCGGGTCGTGATCCGGTGTCAGCAGGTGGCACCAGATCGCGAGTCGAGAGCCACCGGTGTGACCGGCTGTGACCGGGCGACCGAGGTCGGCCGCCCAGGCTCCCGACGCCGGTGAACGGTTGTGAACCTCACACTCGGTGGCCGACGTCACGTTGCCGCCCTAGTCTGCGGCCATGACCTCCGAGGGCAGCGCCGCGGGAGCGGTGGACGGCGGGCTCGACGACCCGCAGGAGCTCGAGCCGGAGCAGGGGACCCTGGCGCTGGCCGCCGAGGGCGACACCGCCGACCGCGCCGACTGGGAGGCCGCCGCGGCGGCCGTGCTCCGCAAGGCGCGACGGCTGGGCGAGGACGACCCCGACGAGCTGGTCTGGGAGCGCCTCGCGCAGCGCACCCTGGACGGCGTCGACGTCACCCCGCTCGGCACGCCGGAGGACCTCGACGGGCTCGTCACGGCCGGGCGCCCGCAGCGCACGGGGGAGTGGGACGTCCGCGCCCACCTGCGCCTCGCGGCCGGCGAGGAGAAGCAGGCCAACGAGACGCTGCTGGTCGACCTCGAGGGCGGCGTCACCTCGCTGTGGCTGACCCTGCCGGACGGCGCCGACCTCGTCCCGCTCCTCGACGGCGTGCTGCTCGACCTCGCCCCGGTCGTCCTGGACGCCCCGGCCTCCCCGGTCGCCACCGCCGAGGCGTTGCTCGCCCTGGCCGCCGACCGCGACGTCACGCCGGCCGCCGGCACCAACCTCGGCGTCACCGCCACCGCGGCCGAGAACGACCTGGTCGCGGTCGCCCGGCTGGCCCACGACCACGGCCTGCTCGGCGTGGTCGTCGACGCCACCGACGCCCACGACCGCGGCGCCTCGGACGCCCAGGAGCTCGGCCGGTCGCTCCAGCTCGGCGCCCGGGTGCTGCGCGCGCTCACCGGCGCCGGTCTCGACGTCGACCAGGCCGCCGCGCTCGTGGAGCACCGGCTCGCCGCCACCGACGAGCAGCTGACCACCATCGCCAAGCTCCGCGCCGCGCGCCGTCTCTGGGACCGCGTCCTCGAGCTCAGCGGCGCCTCCGAGGAGACCCGGGTCGCGGGCCAGCGCCAGCACGTCGTGACGAGCCGGCCGATGATGAGCCGCTACGACCCGTACGTGAACGTCCTGCGGACGACCGTGGCCGCGTTCTCGGCCGGCGTCGGCGGGGCCGAGGCCGTGACCGTGCTGCCCTTCGACAGCCCGCTCGGTCGCCCCGAGACGCTGGGCCGTCGGATCGCGCGCAACACCAGCCACCTGCTCGTCTCCGAGAGCCACGTCGCCCGGGTCGCCGACCCGGCGGGCGGTGCGTACGCCGTCGAGCGCCTCACCGACGACCTGGCCGCGGCCGCCTGGGAGGTCCTCGGTCGGCTCGACGCCGCCCCCGACCCGGACGCCGAGCTCGACGCCCTCGTGTCGGCCACCGCCGCCGAGCGTGACGAGCAGGTCGCCACCAGGACCCGCCCGATCACCGGCCTCACCGAGTTCCCGGCCGTCGACGAGGAGCTCCCGCAGCGCGAGCCCGACGGCGCGTGGGACGGCGTACGCCCCTGGGGCCACGCCTTCGAGGCCCTGCGCGACGAGCCGGCCACCGAGCGGGTCTTCCTGGCCACGATGGGTCCGGTGGCCACGCACACCGCGCGGGCCACCTTCGCCAGCAACCTGCTCACCGCCGGCGGGATCGGCGTGGACGTGGCCGGCGCGACCGACGACGTCGAGGCCCTGCTGGCGGCCTACGACGGCCAGCGCGTCGCCTGCCTGGCCGGTGCCGACCCCGTCTACGCCGACTGGGGCGCGGCGGCGGTGACCGCGCTGCGCGAGGCCGGTGCCGCCCGCGTCGTGGTCGCGGGCAGGCCGCGCGACCTCGGGGTCGACGACTCCTGCGCGGTCGGCGTCGACGCCCTCGCCTTCCTCACCCGGACCAGAGAGGCCCTCGCATGAGCGTCCCCGACTCCTTCGCCGGCCTGCCCCTGGCCACGACCTCCGGTCTCGAGACGCTCACCGGCGCCCGCTCCTCGACCACCGGTGCCGCCGCCTGGACCGCGCCCGAGAACATCGACATCCAGCCGCGCTACACCGCCGCCGACGTCGAGGGCCTCGACGCGCTGGGCACCTGGCCCGGGCTGAGCCCGTTCCTGCGAGGGCCCTACCCGACGATGTACACCACCCAGCCGTGGACGGTGCGCCAGTACGCCGGGTTCTCCACCGCCGAGGCGTCCAACGCGTTCTACCGTCGCAACCTCGCCGCCGGCCAGAAGGGCCTCTCGGTCGCCTTCGACCTGGCCACCCACCGCGGCTACGACTCCGACCACCCACGCGTGCGTGGCGACGTCGGGATGGCCGGGGTGGCCATCGACTCGATCTACGACGCCCGCCAGCTCTTCGACGGCATCCCGCTGGACCAGATGTCGGTGTCGATGACGATGAACGGCGCCGTGCTGCCGGTGATGGCCCTCTACATCGCCGCGGCCGAGGAGCAGGGGGTGAAGCCGGCCCAGCTCTCGGGGACCATCCAGAACGACATCCTCAAGGAGTTCATGGTCCGCAACACCTACATCTACCCGCCGGCGCCGAGCATGCGGATCATCTCCGACATCTTCCGCTACACCGCCGAGGAGATGCCGCGGTTCAACTCGATCTCCATCTCCGGCTACCACATCCAGGAGGCCGGGGCCACGGCCGACCTGGAGCTGGCGTACACGCTCGCGGACGGCGTGGAGTACCTCCGCGCCGGCCTCGACGCCGGCCTCGACGTCGACCGGTTCGCGCCGCGGCTGTCGTTCTTCTGGGCGATCGGGATGAACTTCTTCATGGAGGTCGCCAAGCTCCGCGCGGCCCGCGCGCTGTGGGCCCGGCTCGTGCGGGAGTTCGAGCCGCAGAACCCCAAGTCGCTCAGCCTGCGCACCCACTCGCAGACCTCCGGCTGGAGCCTGACCGCCCAGGACGTCTTCAACAACGTCGGGCGCACCTGCCTGGAGGCGATGGCCGCCACGCAGGGCCACACCCAGTCGCTGCACACGAACGCCCTCGACGAGGCGATCGCGCTGCCCAGCGACTTCTCGGCCCGGATCGCGCGCAACACCCAGCTGCTGCTCCAGCAGGAGTCCGGCACCACCGGCACGATCGACCCGTGGGCCGGCTCCTACTACGTCGAGCGGCTGACGCACGACCTCGCCGAGCGCGCCTGGGCCCACATCACCGAGGCCGAGCAGGCCGGCGGGATGGCTGCGGCGATCGAGCAGGGCATCCCCAAGATGCGCATCGAGGAGGCGGCCGCCCGCACCCAGGCCCGGATCGACTCCGGGCGCCAGAAGGTGATCGGCGTCAACACCTTCCGCCTGGCCGCCGAGGACAAGCTCGACGTGCTGCGCGTCGACAACGACGACGTCTACCGCCAGCAGATCGCCAAGCTCGAGCGGCTGCGCGAGGAGCGCCACGACGACGACGTGCGCCGCACGCTCGAGGCGCTCACCAACGCCGCCGACCAGGGTCCCGAGAACGGCTCCATGGACGGCAACCTGCTGGCGCTGGCCGTCGACGCCGCCCGGGCCAAGGCCACCGTCGGGGAGATCTCCGACGCCCTCGAGAAGGTCTACGGCCGGCACCAGGCGACCATCCGTACGATCAGCGGCGTGTTCCGCGACGAGTCGGCCGGCGACGGGTCCGAGGAGGGCTCGACGCTGGTCCAGCAGGTCCTCGGCGCGACCGCCGAGTTCGACGAGGCCGAGGGCCGACGCCCGCGGATCCTGGTGGCCAAGATGGGCCAGGACGGCCACGACCGCGGCCAGAAGGTCGTCGTGTCCGCCTTCGCCGACATGGGCTTCGACGTCGACGTGGGGCCGCTGTTCTCCACGCCGGAGGAGGTCGCCCAGCAGGCGGTCGACGCCGACGTGCACATCGTCGGCGTGTCCTCCCTGGCCGCCGGTCACCTCGCGCTGCTGCCTGCGCTGAAGGAGGCGCTGACCGAGCAGGGCCGCCCCGACGTGATGATCGTGATCGGCGGCGTGATCCCGCCCGACGACGTCCCGCGGCTGCGCGAGATGGGCGCGGCCGCGGTCTTCCTGCCCGGCACCGTGATCGCCGAGTCGGCGCTCGACCTGCTGGCGCGCCTGCGCGAGCAGCTCGGGCACTGACCGCCGTCGTGAGGCCGCAGGTCGACGAGCTGGTCGACGGCGTCCTGGCGGGGCGCCGTGCCCAGGTGTCGCAGGCGATCACGCTGGTGGAGTCCTCGCGCCCCGCGCACCGCGAGCAGGCACGCGAGCTGATGACCGCGCTGACCGACCGCGAGGGTGCCGGGGTGACCAGCCCGGCGGTCCGGGTCGGGGTCTCCGGCGTGCCGGGGGTCGGCAAGTCCACCTTCATCGAGGCCCTCGGCGCCCGGCTGACCGCGGGCGGCCACCGGGTCGGGGTGCTGGCCGTCGACCCCTCCAGCGTCCGCACCGGCGGGTCGGTCCTGGGCGACAAGACCCGGATGCCGCACCTCGCGGTGAACCGTGACGCCTACATCCGCCCCTCGCCGGCCGCCGGCACCCTCGGCGGGGTCGCCCGGGCGACGGTCCAGGCGATGGCGGTGCTGGAGGCGGCGGCGTACGACGTGGTGCTCGTCGAGACGGTCGGCGTCGGTCAGTCCGAGGTGACCGTGGCCGGGATGGTCGACACCTTCCTGTTCCTCACCCTGGCCCGCACCGGCGACCAGCTGCAGGGCATCAAGAAGGGCATCCTGGAGATCGCCGACGTGATCGCGGTGAACAAGGCCGACGGCGACCGCGAGGGCGAGGCCCGGGCCGCGGCCCGGGAGCTGGCCGGCGCGCTGCGCTTCGTGCGCGGCCACGGCGAGTGGGCGCCGCCCGTGGTGACCTGCTCCGGCCTGCACGACGTCGGCGTCGACGACCTGTGGGCCCGGGTGCACGCCCACCGCGACTTCCTCGGCGCCGACGGGCTCGCCGCGAAGCGGGCCGGCCAGCAGCTCGACTTCACCTGGGCGCTGGTGCGCGACGAGCTCGACCAGCGGCTGCGGCACTCCGCCGGGGTGCGCGCGGTCCGCGACGAGGTCCGCGCCGAGGTCCTCGACGGCAGCCTGCCGGCGACGGTCGCGGCCGACCGGATCCTGGCGGCGTACGACGAGGGGGTCGGCGCGCGGCGGTAACCTGGCCGTCTATGCCGCTGCCCGCCGATCCGGCCCACCTCGCCCACCTCGTCCACCTCGTCGCGGACGTGGTCCACAAGTACGACGACGAGCTGCGCGACCTCCGCCGCGACCTGCACGCCCACCCCGAGCTGTCGCGGCACGAGCAGCGCACCACCGCCCTGGTCGCCGACCGCCTGGCCCGCACCGCCTGGCAGGTCCGCCTGCTGCCCGGCACGGGCCTGGTCGCCGACCTCGGCCCGAGCGGGCCGGGCGCGGCCGACGGACCCGTCGTGGCGCTGCGCGCCGACATGGACGCGCTGCCCCTCGAGGACGTCACGACCGACCCCTGGGTGAGCACCGTCCCCGGGGTGGCGCACGCCTGCGGCCACGACGTGCACACCACCGCCCTGCTCGGTGCGGCGCTGGCCCTCGACGAGGTGCACGGCCGCGGGCTGCTGCCCGGTCGGGTCCGGCTCTTCTTCCAGCCGGCCGAGGAGGTCATGCCCGGGGGAGCGCTCGACCTGATCGGCCAGGGCGTGCTCGAGGACGTCGAGCAGGTCTTCGCGCTGCACTGCGACCCCGCCGTCGACCTCGGCCAGGTGGGCCTGCGGCTCGGACCGCTGACCAGCGCCGCCGACAAGGTCGAGGTCCGCCTCGAGGGCCCCGGCGGCCACACGTCGCGCCCGCACCTCACCGGCGACCTCGTCTTCGCGCTCGCCAAGGTCACCACCGAGCTCCCCGCGGTGCTGTCGCGGCGGATGGACCCCCGCTCCGGGGTCAGCGTGGTGTGGGGCGTGGTGGCCGCCGGATCGGCCCCCAACGTGATCCCCGACCGGGGCCGGGTCTCCGGCACGGTCCGGATCCTCGACGCCGAGGCCTGGGCCGGCTGCGAGCAGATCGTGCGGGACGCGGTGCGCGACGTCGTCGCGCCGTACGGCGTGACCGCCCACGTCGACTACCTGCGCGGCGTCCCGCCCGTGGTCAACGACCCGCGCGCCAACCACGTGCTCTCGGCGGCCGTCTCCGACGTGCTGGGCGAGGAGGGCCGGGTCGTGGCCGGTCAGAGCATGGGCGGCGAGGACTTCGGCTGGTACCTCGACGAGGTGCCCGGCGCGATGATGCGCCTGGGCACCCGGACCCCGGGCGGGCCGACCTACGACCTGCACCAGGGCAACCTGCGCGTCGACGAGCGGGCGGTCGGCGTGGGGGCGCGCCTCCTGGCCCAGACCGCGCTGCGGGCGCACCTCGAGGGCGACGCGAGCCCGGTCTGACCCGCTCGCGGGGCCGGTCCCAGGGCCGGTCTCAGGCGGTCCTCTGGGACCTCCGTCCCGGGACCCGTGTCCGTCGTGTTCCGCCTCGGTAACGATTGGCGCGCACGGTCCGTCGGGCCGTCCCCACCCTTTAGGGTTCCCGGTGGCCGTCGTCGACCGGGGACGTGCCGTCTCAGCAACCGAGGAGGCGTCTTGCGACGCAGCAGCACCACGCTGGCAGCCCTTTTCTCCGCCAGCATCCTGGCCCTGACCGCGTGCGGCGGTGGCGGTGACGACACCGCCTCCGACGGTGGCTCCGACAGCGAGGGCGGATCCGACTCCGGCCTCAAGGTCGGCCTCGCCTACGACGTGGGCGGGCGCGGTGACCAGTCCTTCAACGACTCGGCGGCCGCCGGTCTCGACCAGGCCATCGAGGAGTACGGCATCGACCCGCAGGAGTCGGCCGCCGAGGACGGCGAGTCCGAGTCCGCCCGCGAGGAGCGCCTGCGCACCTTCGTCGACGCCGGCTACGACCCCATCATCGCCGTCGGCTTCGCCTACGAGGCCGCGGTGGCCAAGGTGGCCGAGGAGTTCCCCGACTCCCACTTCGCCATCATCGACAGCGAGACCGTCGAGGCCGACAACGTCGCCAACCTCGTCTTCGCCGAGGAGGAGGGCTCCTTCCTCGTCGGTGCGGCCGCGGCCCTCAAGACCGAGACCGACAACGTCGGCTTCGTCGGCGGCGTCGAGACCCCGCTCATCCAGAAGTTCGAGGCCGGCTACATCGCCGGTGCCGAGGCCGTGAACCCCGACATCGAGGTCCAGTCGACCTACCTGACGCAGATCCCGGACTTCTCCGGCTTCGCCGACCCGGCCCGCGGGAAGACCGCGGCCGAGGGCATGTTCGACGGCGGCGCCGACATCGTCTACCACGCGGCCGGCGGCTCCGGCGGCGGCGTCTTCGAGGCGGCGGCCGAGTCCGACAACCTCGCCATCGGTGTCGACTCCGACCAGTACGAGACGGCCGACCCGTCCGTGCAGGACGTGATCATGACCTCGATGCTGAAGAACATCGACGTCGCGGTCTTCGAGTACCTCACCGCGGTCAACGACGGAGAGTTCCCCTCGGGCATCACCCGCTACGACCTGTCGGTCGACGGCGTCGGCTACTCCACCTCCGGTGGTCAGGTCGACGACATCGCCGACGAGCTCGACGAGTACAAGCAGCAGATCATCGACGGTGAGGTCGAGGTCCCCTCCGCTCCCTGACGGGACCGGTCGGCACCACGCAGCACCACTCACCAGCGACCGGGGTCGCGGGCGTTCGCGCCCGCGGCCCCGTGCCGCGTCCCGGCGGGACGAGCCGTCACCGCGGTGACGTAGCCTCGCACCGCTCGACCCGCCCGCTGCTCCACCCGCACCACCCGTCCCACCGGCCCAGGAGGTCCACGCCGTCGTGACCGAGACGTCCAGCACCGCCCCCGGCGACCCGAGCACCCCGCTCGCGGTGCGCCTGCGCGGCATCGGAAAGCGCTTCCCGGGGGTGATCGCCAACGACGACGTCAACATCGACGTGCGGCGCGGGACCATCCACGCCGTGGTCGGCGAGAACGGCGCCGGCAAGTCGACGCTGATGAAGATCCTGTACGGCGTCCAGCCGCCCGACTCGGGCACGATCGAGATCGGCGGGTCGCAGGTCAAGCTGTCCTCCCCGGCCGACGCGATCAAGGCCGGCGTCGGGATGGTCTTCCAGCACTTCATGCTGGCCGACAACCTGACCGTGCTCGAGAACGTCGTCCTCGGGGCCGAGAAGCAGCACGGCATCGGCCGCAAGGCCCGCGCCGAGGTGCGCCGCATCTCCGACGCCTACGGCCTCGGCGTCGACCCGGACGCCCTGGTCGAGGACCTCGGCGTCGGTGCCCGCCAGCGCGTCGAGATCCTCAAGGTCCTCTTCCGCGGCGCGCGCACGATCATCCTCGACGAGCCGACGGCCGTCCTGGTGCCGCAGGAGGTCGACGAGCTCTTCGGCAACCTGCGCGAGCTGAAGAAGGAGGGCCTGGCCGTCCTGTTCATCTCCCACAAGCTCGACGAGGTCCTCTCGGTGGCCGACGAGATCACGGTCATCCGGCGCGGCACGACCGTCCGTACGGTGGTCCCCGCCGACGTCACCTCCCGCCAGCTCGCCGAGCTCATGGTCGGCTCCGAGCTGCCGTCCCCGGGGATCTCGGAGAAGGCGACCTCGACCCGGGTCCAGCTGGCCGTGACCGGGCTGACCCTGCACGACGCGGCCGGCCGCGCCCTGCTCGACGACGTCACCTTCGAGATCCGCCGCGGCGAGATCCTCGGCATCGCCGGGGTCGAGGGCAACGGCCAGGCCGAGCTGGTCGAGGCCGTGATGGGCATGCGCCCCGGTGCCACCGGCTCGATCGTGCTCACCGACCAGGACCTCGCCCCGATGTCGACCCTGCGGCGCCGCGAGGCCGGGATCGGCTACATCCCCGAGGACCGCCACCGGCACGGGCTGCTGCTCGACTCGCCGCTGTGGGAGAACCGCGTGCTCGGCCACCAGTCCCGCCCGCCGAGCGCGTCCGGCCGCCTGATCAAGCGCGGCGCGGCCCGCGCCGACACCCAGCGCATCATCGACGCCTACGACGTGCGTACGCCCGGCACCGACGTCCCGGCCCGTGCGCTGTCCGGCGGCAACCAGCAGAAGCTGATCGTGGGCCGCGAGATGAGCGGCGACCCGATCCTGCTGATCGCCGCCCACCCGACCCGGGGCGTCGACGTCGGCGCCCAGGCCGCCATCTGGAACCACATCCGCGAGGCCCGTGCCGACGGGCTCTCGGTGCTGCTGATCTCGGCCGACCTCGACGAGCTGATCGGGCTGTCGGACCGGATCGAGGTCGTCCTGCGCGGCCGGCTGGTCGGCGAGTTCGACCCGAGCGACGTGACGCCCGAGCAGCTCGGCTCGGCCATGACCGGCGCCGGGAGCGCGGCATGACCCGGGTCCTGCGCGCCCTGCTGGGCCTCCTCGCGCCGCTGCTCGCCCTGGTCGCGGCGTTCGTGATCACCAGCCTGGTGCTGATCAGCGCCGGCGACCCGGTCGGGGAGGTGTGGTCCGAGATCCTCCAGGTCCCCGAGACCCGCAACGTGGCCAACATCGTCAACCAGGCGTGCGTCCTCTACCTCTCCGGCCTGGCGGTCGCCGTCGCCTTCCGGATGAACCTGTTCAACATCGGCGTCGACGGGCAGTACCGGATCGCGGCGTTCGTCGGCGCGGTCGTGGCCGGCGAGGCCTGGCTGCCGGGCTACCTGAACACCGCGCTCGCGATCGTGTGCGCGATGGCCGTCGGTGCCCTGTGGGCCGGCATCGCCGGGGTGCTGCGCGCGACCCGTGGCGTCAGCGAGGTCATCTCCACGATCATGCTGAACTTCATCTCCACCAGCGTCGTGGCCTACCTCCTGCGTGAGGCCGCGGTCCGCGAGGAGGGCAGCAACACGATCGGCACCAAGGAGATCCCCGAGGGCAGCCGGATCGGCCCCATCCCGCTGGCGGCCGCCGACAGCGGACCCACGGCCGAGATCTACGGCTTCGTGGTGCTCGCGGTGCTGGCCGGGGTGGCGTACTGGTTCGTGATGAGCCGCACCCGCTTCGGCTTCGACCTGCGCGCGACCGGGCAGTCGACGACCGCGGCCGTGGCCAGCGGGATCAACGTGCGCCGGATGACCATCATCACGATGATGCTGTCGGGTGCCGTGGCCGGCCTGGTCGGCCTGCCGATCCTGTTCGGCGAGGCGTACAGCTACGGCTCGACGTTCCAGTCCGGGCTGGGCTTCGCCGGCATCGCGATCGCGCTGCTGGGCCGCAACAACCCGGTCGGGATCGCGCTGGCCGCGCTGCTGTTCGCCTTCCTGGAGGAGCAGTCCAACCCGCTGCAGATCCTGGTCGGCGTCTCCCCGGAGATCGTGGCCATCACCCAGGGCGTCATCGTCCTGACCGTCGTCATCTCCTACGAGGTCGTCCGGCGCTTCCTCACCCGTCGCGAGCAGAGCCGCGTGGCGAAGGCGGAGCGCCCGGCGGACCCGGCAGGTCCTGCCGACCCCGCCCCGACCCAGGACCAGGAGGCCCGCGCATGAGCGTCGTGACCGACCCCGTCGCCACGGCGCCCGCGCCGTCCTCGCGCAGCCAACGCCGGCTGCGCCCGGCCTACTGGTGGATCCTCGGCATCGTCGGCTTCATCGCCCTGCTCTCGCTCCTCGAGCGGGTCACCGGCGCCGACGACCTGACCTCGGCCGGCACGGTCGGGGCCACCCTGATCGCGACGATGCCGATCATGCTCGCCGCCCTCGGTGGGCTGTGGGCCGAGCGGGCCGGCGTGGTCAACATCGGCCTCGAGGGGATGATGATCCTCGGCACCTTCGGGGCCGGGTTCTTCGCGTTCACCTACGGCCCCTGGATCGGCGTGGCCGGCTCGATCGCCCTCGGCATGGTCGGCGGCCTCGTGCACGCGCTGGCCACCGTCGTGTTCGGCGTCGACCACATCATCTCCGGCGTCGCGATCAACATCATCGCGCTCGGCGCCGTGCAGTACCTCGCCGCGCTGACCTTCAGCGGCGTCGAGGGCGGTGGTCCGACCCAGTCGCCGAAGATCGGCGACGTCCCGACGATCTCCTTCCCGGCGCTGGGCGACCGGTTGGGCGAGGTCGAGGACAACAACTGGTTCTTCGTCTCCGAGCTCGCCGCGATCGCCCGCGCCCTCGTCACGAACCTGTCCGTGCTGGTGCTCATCTCCCTGGCCCTGGTCGTCCTGTCGTACGTCGTGCTGTGGCGCACCGCCTTCGGGCTGCGCCTGCGCTCGTGCGGCGAGAGCCCGGCGGCCGCGGAGTCCCTGGGCGTGGCGGTGATGCGCTACAAGTTCATCGCCGTGCTCATCTCCGGCGGGCTGGCCGGCCTGGCCGGCGGGTTCCTGGCCATGGTCGCCTCCAGCAACTACCGCGAGGGCCAGACCGGCGGGCGCGGCTACATCGGCCTCGCCGCGATGATCTTCGGCAACTGGCGTCCCGGCGGCCTGCTCGCGGGCTCCGGGCTGTTCGGCTACACCGAGACCCTCGGGCTGCGCCAGGGCGGCACCTCGGTGCGCGCGCTGCTGCTGCTCGTCTCGCTCCTGGCGATCGCGTTCGCGATCTGGCAGGTGCGCCGCACGAACTTCACCACCGCGGCGGTGGTCTTCGTGATCGGTGCCGCGATCGGGGCGGTCTACCTGTCCATCGACCAGGTGCCGGGCGACTTCACGCGGATGACGCCGTACGTCATCACGCTGCTGGTGCTCGCCTTCGCCAGCCAACGGCTGCGGATGCCCGCGGCCGACGGACAGGTCTACCGCAAGGGGAGTGCCGGATGAGCGAGGACGGGACGCCCCTGGACTTCGACTGGGAGGCCCTGCGCGCCGAGGCCCGCGAGGCCATGGCGCACGCCTACGCGCCGTACTCCGGCTACCAGGTCGGCGCCGCCGCGCTGGTCGCCGACGGCCGCGTCGTCTCGGGCTGCAACGTCGAGAACGCGGCGTACGGCGTGGCGCTCTGCGCCGAGTGCGGGCTGGTCAGCGACCTGCACCGGGGCGGTGGGGGTCGGTTGACGCACTTCGTGTGCGTGGACGGCGAGGGCGCGGTGATCATGCCCTGCGGGCGCTGTCGTCAGCTGCTGTCGGAGAACGGCGGGCCGGGCCTGCTGCTGCAGACGGTCTCGGGGGTCAGGCGGATGGACGAGGTGCTGCCGGATGCGTTCGGTCCCGACGACCTCGGCTGACCTCACCGACCCCGGCTTCCTCGCCGACCCGTACCCCGTCCTCGCCGCGCTGCGCGAGCAGGGGCCGGTGCTGCGGCACGAGCCCACCGGGCGCTGGCTGGTCCTCGACCACGCCGGGGTCGGCCGCGCGCTGCGCGACCGTCGGCTGGGCCGGGTCTGGCGCGACCGGGAGCCGGCCGACGCGCTGGCCCCGTTCAACCTGCTGCACCGTCACCAGATGATGGAGAACGAGCCGCCCGACCACACCCGGCTGCGGCGCCCGGTCGCGGCCGCCTTCAACCGCGGGCACGTCGAGCGGCTGCGCCCTCGCGTGCGCGAGCTCGCCGCCGGGCTGCTCGACGAGGTGGCCGGTGCGGCCGCCACGGACGCGGGGTTCGACGTCGTGGGGGAGTACGCCGAGCCGTTGCCCGTGCTCGTCATCGCCGAGCTCCTCGGCGTGCCGGCCTCCCACGCGCCCGACCTGCGGGCGTGGTCGCAGGCCATCGTGCGGATGTACGAGACCGCGCCGTCGCCGGCGGTCGTCAGCACCGCGGTGGCGGCCGCAGCCGACTTCGCCGCGCTGGTCCGCGACCTGGCCGACCTGCGGCGCCGGCAGCCGGCCGACGACCTGGTCAGCGACCTGGTCGCCACCGAGCTCTCCGCCGACGAGGTCGTCGCCTCCGCGGTGCTGCTGCTCAACGCCGGCCACGAGGCGTCGGTGAACGTCTTCGGCAACGGCCTGGTCGGCCTGCTGCGGGCCGGTCTCTGGCCGGTCGCCGCCGACGCGGCCCCGACGGCGGTCGAGGAGATGCTGCGCCACGACGCCGCCCTCCAGCTCTTCGAGCGCACCGCCACCACCGAGATCGAGCTCGCCGGCGGCCACGTCGTGCCGCAGGGCGGCACGGTCGCCCTGCTGCTGGGCTCGGCCAACCGGGACCCGGCGGCCTTCGCCGACGCCGACGTCATGGATCCCACCCGCGACCCCAACCCGCACGTGTCCTTCGGTGCGGGCGTCCACTTCTGCCTCGGGGCGCCGCTGGCCCGGATGGAGCTGGCCGAGTCGGTGGCGCTGCTGGCGACGCGGCTGCCCGGCCTCGCGCTGGCGGGGGAGCCCGTACGCCGTCCCACGTTCGTGCTCCGGGGCTACGAGCAGGTCCGGGTGCGCGACGGCGGCGGGGCCGACGATAGGTTCCCGGCGTGAGTCACGAGCCGCACGACGCCGTCGAGGTCATCACCGCCAAGCGCGACGGAGGTCGGCTGTCCGACAGCCAGGTCGACTGGGTGGTCGACGCCTACACCCGCGGCGTGGTCGCCGACGAGCAGATGTCCGCGCTCGCGATGGCCATCCTGCTCAACGGCATGGAGCGCGAGGAGATCGCCCGCTGGACCGCGGCGATGATCGCCTCGGGCGAGCGGATGGACTTCTCCTCCCTGTCCCGACCGACCGCCGACAAGCACTCCACCGGCGGCGTGGGCGACAAGATCACCCTCCCGCTGGCGCCGCTGGTCGCCGCCTGCGGCGTGGCCGTGCCCCAGCTGTCCGGGCGGGGCCTCGGCCACACCGGCGGCACGCTCGACAAGCTCGAGTCGGTCTCCGGCTGGCGCGCCGCGCTGTCCAACGAGGCGATGCTGCGCCAGCTCGAGGACGTCGGCGCCGTGATCTGCGCGGCCGGCGACGGGCTCGCGCCCGCCGACAAGAAGCTATACGCCCTGCGCGACGTCACCGGCACCGTCGAGGCGATCCCTCTGATCGCCTCCTCGATCATGAGCAAGAAGATCGCCGAGGGCACCGGCTCGCTCGTGCTCGACGTCAAGGTGGGCACCGGCGCGTTCATGAAGACCCCCGAGCGGGCTCGCGAGCTGGCGGAGACCATGGTCGCCCTCGGCACCGACGCCGGGGTGACCACCGTGGCGCTGCTGACCGAGATGAGCACCCCGCTCGGGCTGACCGCCGGCAACGCGATCGAGGTCGAGGAGTCCGTCGAGGTCCTCGCCGGAGGCGGCCCCGCCGACGTCGTCGAGCTGACCGTCGCCCTGGCTCGCGAGATGCTCGCGGCCGCGGGGCGCCCCGACGTCGACCCGGCCGCGAAGCTGGCCGACGGGTCCGCGATGGACGCCTGGCGGGCGATGATCGGCGCCCAGGGCGGCGACCCCGGCGCGGCGCTGCCGGTGGCACGCGAGTCGCACGTGGTGACCGCCCCGGCCGACGGCGTCCTGACCCGCCTGGACGCGATGGCCGTCGGGACCGCCGCGTGGCGCCTCGGCGCCGGCCGTGCCCGCAAGGAGGACCCGGTGCAGGCCGGGGCCGGCGTGCGCTGGCACGCCCGCCCGGGGGACGCCGTGCGGGCCGGCCAGCCGCTGATGACGCTGCTGACCGACGAGCCGGCCCGCTTCGACCGGGCGCTGGCCGCGCTCGAGGGCGGGTACGACGTCGCGCCGGCCGGGACGGCGTACGAGCCCGGCCCGCTGGTCATCGACCGGATCGGCTGACGCCGCCCCGCTGAGCCTCAGACGATCGTGGTGACCCCACCGCTGACGATCGTCGCGCCGCCGCTGGCGAAGTTCGCCAGGTCGCCCACGGCGGCCTGCCCGGCCTCGCTGCCCATCGCGGCCTGGAAGGCCTGGGCGTCGTCGAAGGTGAGCGTCGCGATCAGGTGCTCGGCGCGCGTGCCGTCGGCGCCCGGGTCGGGCGAGACGGTCGTGTAGGACCGCAGGCCCGGCAGCGTGCTCGCGAGCGGGGCGTGGGTCTCGGCGTAGTGGCGGTCGAAGGCGTCCGCGTCGGTGGGGTGGTGGTAGATGACGACGAGCTGGTAGGTCATGGGACCGACCCTGCCCCATCCGGGGCCGCAGGGGAATGCCCGACCGGGCAGGTGCGGTTGGGGCGGACATGGCCATGCAGTGGATCGCGACCCGTCCCGGCGACCTCGACGTGCTGTCGTTCGAGGAGGTCGAGGTGCCCGCGCCCGGTCCCGGCGAGGTGACGATCGAGGTGCGCGCCGCCGGGGTGAACCCGGCCGACCACAAGCACGTGGCGCGCGGCGGGGAGTTCCCGCGCGGCGTCGGGTACGAGGTCGCCGGCGTGCTGACCGCGCTCGGCCCGGACACCGAGATCGCCACCGGCGGGGGCGCCGTCGGCGACGAGGTCGTGGCGTTCCGGGTGCAGGGCGGCTGGGCCACCTCGCTCACCGTGGCGGCCGCCGACGTGCTGGCCAAGCCGGCCGGCCTGGGCTGGGCCGAGGCCGCCAACCTGCTCCTGGCCGGCGCGACGGCGGCCGAGATGCTCCACGTCACCGGCTGCGCGGCGGGGGAGACCGTCCTCGCGCACGGCGCCTCCGGCGCGGTCGGGGTCAGCCTGCTGCAGCAGGCCGCGGCGCTGGGGGTCCGGGTGGTCGGCACCGCCTCCGAGGCCCGCGCCGGCGAGGTGGAGCGCTTCGGTGGCGTGCCGGTGGCGTACGGCCCCGGGCTGGCTGACCGCGTGCGCGCCCTGGCCCCCGACGGCGTCGTGGCGGCGCTGGACTGCGTGGGCACCGACGAAGCCGTCGAGACCTCCCTGGAGCTCGTCGCCGACCGGGACCGGATCGTCACCATCGCCGCCCAGCACCGCGCCGAGGCCGACGGGATCCGCGTCATCGGCGGCACGATGCCAGCCAGCAAGACCTTCCGCGACGCCGTCCGCGCCGACCTGCTCGCGCAGGCCGGCGACGGGCGCCTCGTGGTGCCGGTCGCCCGCACGTACCCCTTGGCGGACGCGCTGGACGCCGCCCGACTCCTGCAGGCCGGCCACCCCGGCGGGAAGCTCGCGCTGCTGCCCTGACCGGTCTTCCGGACGCTGCCTCACGTTCGTGTGGGCTGAGGGGCCGTTCACCCACAACAACGTGAGGCAGCGACCTGCTCAGCCCTCGGGCCGCGGCGATAGTCCCTGACGAAATCGCTGGGGATCGGGCTTGGCCACGACGATTTCGTCAGGGACTATCCCGGCCACGGCGAAGCCGGTCCCCGGGTGGGTCGGGCTCGACGTCGAAGAGGTCCACGCCGCGTTCACGCAAGCCTCGGAGCACCCGGCCGCTGACGCACAGCGGCATGCTGGGTCCGCCGGGAAGGTAGGAGTGCACCTCCGCCGCCGGGTCGGTCGGCTCGACGAGGCCGACGTAGCCCGGGAGCGACTCCCCGGACCGCAGCACGACGTCCGCCTCGTAGGTGCTGAGGCCGGTGACCCCCAGGTCGCGGAGCGCCTCGGCGAACCGTGTCGAGACGACCTTGACCTGCAGACCGCCGCAGTGAAGGACGCCGTTGCGACGCAACGGGGCACGGCAGCCCTCCATCTGCGCGTACCAGATGCTGAACCCGAGCTGGTCGAGCTGACCCGTGGCGACGAGGTCGACGATGTCCCGGCCGTCGGGCAGCAGCCACGGCCCGTACTTCGGCTGGTCCGGCCACGTGAGCGAGACCCAGAGGTCACGGATCGCGGACCGGCCCTGCACCAGCCACCAGCCGGTCACCCCAGCTCAGCCCTCGAGCAGCAGCACCACGGACTCGGCGACGCAGGCCGGCTTGTCCTCGCCCTCGATCTCGATGGTGTTGCGGACGGTGCACTGCTTGCCGGCGGGGAGGTCGGTGACCTCGCCGAGGGTGGAGTGGATCCGGATCCGCTTGCCGACCCGCAGGGGGTTCGGGAAGCGGACCTTGTTGACGCCGTAGTTGAGCTTGGCGCCCGGGGTGTCGAAGGAGAAGACCTGGCTGCCGAGCCACGGCACCAGCGACAGGGTGAGGTAGCCGTGGGCGATGGTGCCGCCGAACGGCCCCTCGGCGGCGCGCTCGGCGTCGACGTGGATCCACTGGTGGTCGCCGGTGGCCTCGGCGAACTGGTCGACCCTGTCCTGCTCGATCGTGATCCAGTCGCTGGTGCCCAGCTCCTCGCCGGCAGCGGCGGTGACCTCGTCGAACGACGTGAACGTGCGCATGTGTGGGTCCTCCCCGGCGGCCGACCGGGACGGTGCCCGGTGGTTGGATGAGAGTGTGACCGCCCTCTCCGCCGAACCTATCGAAACCACGCCCGACGTCCCCACCCCTGACCAGGTGCGCCGGGTCCCCAAGGTGCTCCTGCACGACCACCTCGACGGCGGGCTGCGGCCCGCCACGGTCGCCGCGCTGGCCGCGGAGATCGGGCACGAGCTGCCCGTGCCGGACGCGGTGGCCGACCCGGACGCGCTCGGGCGGTGGTTCCGCGAGTCGGCCGACTCCGGCTCGCTGGAGCGCTACCTCGAGACGTTCGTGCACACCGTCGCGGTGATGCAGACCCCCGAGGCGCTGGCCCGGGTCGCGCGCGAGTGCGTCGAGGACCTGGCCGCCGACGGCGTGGTCTACGCCGAGATCCGCTACGCCCCCGAGCAGCACGTCGAGCAGGGCCTCTCGCTCGACGACGTCGTCGCCGCGGTGCAGCAGGGCTTCGACGAGGGCGTCGGGGCGGTCGCAGCCGAGGGCGGTCGGATCGTCGTACGCCAGCTGCTCACCGCGATGCGTCACCAGGCCCGCTCGATGGAGATCGCCGAGCTCGCCGTGGCCTGGCGCGACCGCGGGGTCGCCGGCTTCGACATCGCCGGCGCCGAGGCCGGGTTCCCCCCGACCCGCCACCTGGACGCCTTCGAGTACCTGCAGCGGGAGTCGTCGCACTTCACCATCCACGCCGGCGAGGCCTTCGGGCTGCCGTCGATCTGGGAGGCGATCCAGTGGTGCGGGGCCGACCGGCTCGGCCACGGGGTGCGGATCGTCGACGACGTCGAGCTCGGTGAGGACGGGTCCGTACGCCTGGGGCGGCTCGCGGCGTACGTCCGCGACACCCGCATCCCCCTCGAGCTCTGCCCGGCCTCCAATGTGCAGACCGGGGCCGCGGCCTCGATCGCCGAGCACCCGATCGGCCTGCTGCGCGACCTGCGGTTCCGGGTCACCGTCAACACCGACAACCGGCTGATGAGCGACACCTCGATGAGCGCCGAGATGCTCGCGCTGGTCGAGGCGTTCGGCTGGGACCTGACCGACCTGCGCTGGGTGACGATCAACGCGATGAAGTCGGCGTTCCTGCCCTTCGACGAGCGGCTGGAGCTGATCGACGAGGTGATCAAGCCGGGGTACGCCGCCCTCGGCTGCTGATCCGGGCCGGGCGCTACGAGCGCGGCAGCACCGCGCACCACAGCCGCGGCCAGCCGACGCGCAGCGCGTCGGCCAGCGGGCGGACGGTGCCGCGCGCCGGGTCGTAGACCCGGAGGCCGTCCGGGCCGTCCTCCACGGCCAGCAGGACGTGGCGGGGGAGCAGCCGGGACCCGACGAACAGCGCGACGGGGTGGCCCGTCCGGACCACCTCGGCGACCCTGGCGAGGTCCGGGCGTGCCGTGCGCCAGCGCCGGCCGGTGGTCAGCCCCAGGCGCCGCGCCACCGCCCACGGCGGGGTGCCCAGCGCCCGCGGCCAGGGCAGGCCGGGACGGCCGCCGTCGCGCAGCCCGGTCACCTCGGCGTGGGTCCGCAGCACCTCCGTGCGCCAGCGCCCCGGGTCCCGCAGGCTGCGGCCGTACGTCGGCTCGGCCAGCCCCCGGGCCACCACCAGGCAGGCGGCCCCGCAGCTGCGCTGGTCGGGCTGCACGAGGGGTCTCGTGACGCTCGCTGGCGCTCGCTCCTCGACCACCGGGTCGTCCTCGACCACCGGGTCGTCCTCGGGCACCGGGTCGTCCTCGGGCAGGATCACGACATCGCGCGGATGCGGCGCAGGCCCTGGTCGCCGGTCAGCGGCTCGCAGCCGGCGGCCACCGCGTGGTCGACCACCCGGCGCTGGTCGCGCCGCAGCGCCAGGCCGCGCCGCACCAGCATCAACGGCGGCTTGCGCCGCTCCCGCAGGTCGCGCTGCAGCCGTCGGGCGAAGGTGACCGTCGGGCGCTGGGTGACGCAGAACGCCGCCGCCAGCAGCCCCCGCTCGCGGCAGACCGCGACGACGTCGGCGGCGAAGATGCCCTCGGCGACGAACAGCGGCGATCCCGCGAGCTCCAGCACGTGGCTGCCGGTCCGGGCGCTGAGCCCGATGTCGTAGACTGGCGCCTCCGCCCGCCCGTCGGCACACAACCGCTCCATCGCCGCGACGGCGTCGTCCGGGAGCCACGAGTCGGGGTGGTCCCAGTCGACCAGGCCGGCGTTCGGGCCGTCGGTGATCAGGGGCAGCGCGGGGTCGCCCGCCGAGCGGTAGAAGTCGTCGAGGCGCAGCACCGGCAGGCCGCTGCGCTCGGCCAGGCGCGACTTGCCGGCCCCGGACGGGCCGGCCAGCACGACCACGCGGGCGGGGGAGGAGGGCACGGTCAGGTGCCGACCGGGTGCCAGACCGTCTTGGTCTCCACGAAGCGCGTCATCCGGTCCAGGCGCGGGTCGGCGGCCAGGTCCTCGGGGCCGGGGCGGCGTACGCGCTTGAGGTTGTCGGCCGCGGCGACCTCGAGGTCCCGGGCCAGGTCGGCGTCGTCGACGCCGGTCAGGTCGAGGCCGTCCACGTCGAGGTGGGAGGCCAGCCAGGGCGCGATCTCGCCCTGGTGGCCGGTCAGCACGTTGACCACGCCGCCGGGCAGGTCGGCGGTGGCCATCACCTCGGCCAGGGTGATCGCCGGCAGCGGGTGCGGCTGGCTGGCGACGACGACGCACGTGTTGCCGGTCGTGATCACGGGCGCGACCACGCTGACCAGGCCGAGCAGCGGCGAGGCCGGCGCCATCACGGCCACCACGCCGGTCGGCTCCGGGCTGGAGAGGTTGAAGTACGGCCCGGCGACGGGGTTGGCGTTGCCCACGACCTGGGCGAGCTTGTCGGCCCACCCGGCGTACCAGACCAGGCGGTCGACGGCCTGGTCGACCTCGGCCCGGGCGCCGCCCGCGTTGACGCCGGTGGCCTCGCGGACCTCGCGCTCGAGCTGGTCGCGGCGGCTCTCGAGCACCTCGGCGATCCGGTAGACGACCTGGCCGCGGTTGTACG
The DNA here is from genome assembly GCF_902506435.1 of Nocardioides sp. AX2bis. Classification (GTDB taxonomy): domain Bacteria; phylum Actinomycetota; class Actinomycetes; order Propionibacteriales; family Nocardioidaceae; genus Nocardioides. Next base: position 984,838 of record NZ_LR733215.1, read on the forward strand.
GCGTGCGCGTCGACCAGGAGCCGAAGGCCTTGCGGGCGGCCACGACGGCGTCGCGGCCGTCCTTGCGCGAGGCCAGCGAGGCGTTGGCCAGGAACCCGCCCCTGGCATCGGTCACCTCGTAGGAGCGCGCGGACTCCGAGCGGGGGAACGCGCCCCCGACGTAGAGCTTGTAGGTCTTGCGCACGTCGATGCGGTCGGCGTCGCGGCGGGTCCGGTCGCGGCTCATCGGTTCTCCTCCTGCAGGTAGGCCGCCAGCCCGTGGCGCCCGCCCTCGCGGCCGTAGCCGGACTCCTGGTACCCGCCGAACGGCGAGGTCGGGTCGAACTTGTTGAACGTGTTGGCCCAGACCACGCCGGCCCGCAGCCGCTCGGCCATCCACAGGATGCGCGAGCCCTTCTCGGTCCACACCCCGGCGGAGAGGCCGTACGGCGTGTTGTTGGCCTTCTCGACGGCCTCGGCGGGCGTGCGGAAGGTGAGCACCGACAGGACCGGGCCGAAGACCTCCTCGCGGGCGATCCGGTGGGCCTGGGTGACGCCGGTGAAGATCGTCGGACGGAACCAGTAGCCGGTGGACGGCAGCGCGCAGTCCGGCGCCCAGCGGCCGGCGCCCTCCTCCTCGCCGACGGCGGCGAGCTCGGTGATCCGGTCCAGCTGCTCGCGGGAGTTGATCGCGCCCACGTCGGTGTTCTTGTCCAGCGGGTCGCCGACGCGCAGCGTCGACATCCGGGCCCGGAGCCGGTCGAGGACCTCCTCGGCGATCGACTCCTGCACCAGCAGCCGGCTGCCGGCGCAGCAGACGTGGCCCTGGTTGAAGAAGATCCCGTTGACGGTGCCCTCGACGGCCTGGTCGATGGCGGCGTCGTCGAAGACGATGTTGGCGGCCTTGCCGCCGAGCTCCAGGGTCACCTTCTTGCGGGTGCCGGCGACCGCGCGGGCGATCTGGCGGCCGACCTCGGTGGAACCGGTGAAGGCGACCTTGTCGACGTCGTCGTGGCCGACCACGAGACGGCCGGTCTCCCCGGCGCCGGTGAGCACGTTGACCACCCCGGCGGGCAGGTCGGCCTGCTGGCAGATCTCGGCGAAGAGCAGCGCGGTCAGCGGCGTGGTCTCGGCCGGCTTCAGCACCACGGTGTTGCCGCAGGCCAGGGCCGGGGCGACCTTCCAGGCCAGCATCATCAGCGGGAAGTTCCACGGGATGACCTGACCGGCGACGCCGACCGGGGTGGTGCCGTAGCCGGCGTGCTCGAGCTTGTCGGCCCAGCCGGCGTAGTAGAAGAACCAGGCGGCGACCATCGGCACGTCGACGTCGCGCGACTCCTTGATCGGCTTGCCGTTGTCGAGGGTCTCCAGGACCGCCAGCTCGCGGCTGCGCTCCTGGATGATCCGGGCGATCCGGAAGAGGTACTTGGCGCGCTCGCGGCCGGGCATCCGGCCCCAGACGCGCTCCTGGGCGCGGCGGGCGGCCTTCACTGCGGCGTCGACGTCGGCGGCGTCCGCCGCGGCGACCTCGGCCAGGGGCTGCTCGGTCGCCGGGTTCAGGGTCGTGAACGACTCGCCGCGCCCGTCGACGAAGGCGCCGTCGACGAACAGGCCGTACGACGTGCGCAGGTCGACCACGCTGGTCGACTCGGGCGCGGGGGCGTAGGCGAACGGGCTCGCGGGGGTGGGGATCTCAGTCACGGCTCTCAGTCCAGGGTCACGTGGTCGGGGCCGCTGTAGTGGCCGGTGCGCATCTTCTGCCGCTGCAGGAGGAGGTCGTTGAGCAGGGAGGACGCCCCGAAGCGGAACCAGTCGGGGTCGAGCCAGTCGGGTCCGGCGACCTCGTTGACGGTCACGAGGTACTTGATCGCGTCCTTCGTCGTGCGGATGCCGCCGGCGGGCTTCACGCCGATCATCCGGCCGGTCGCCCGGCGGAAGTCGCGGACGGCCTCCAGCATCACCAGGGTGACCGGCAGGGTCGCGGCGGGCTGGACCTTGCCGGTGGAGGTCTTGATGAAGTCGGCACCGCCGGTCATCGCCAGCCAGCTCGCGCGGCGGACGTTGTCGTAGGTCGCCAGCTCGCCGGTCTCGAGGATCACCTTGAGGTGGGCGTCGTGCCCGCCCGGGCGGGCGCAGACCTCGCGGACGGCGACGATCTCGTCCAGCACGCGGCGGTAGTCGCCGACCAGGAACGCGCCGCGGTCGATCACCATGTCGATCTCGTCGGCGCCGTCGGCCACCGCGTTCGCGACGTCGGCGAGCTTGAGGTCGAGCGCGGCGCGGCCCGACGGGAAGGCGGTGGCGACCGAGGCCACCTTGACCCCGCTGGAGCCGAGCGCCTGCTTGGCGGTGGCGACGAGGTCGGGGTAGACGCAGACCGCGGCGGCCGCGGGGCACGAGGCGTCCGTCGGGTCGGGGCGCACGGCCTTGGCCGACAGGGCCCGCACCTTGCCGGGGGTGTCGGCACCCTCGAGCGTGGTCAGGTCGACCATCGAGACGGCCAGGTCGAGGGCGTAGGCCTTCGCGGTCGTCTTGATCGAGCGGGTGGCGAGGCCGGCGGCGCGGGACTCGACGCCGACCTGGTCGACGCCGGGGAGGCCGTGCAGGAAGCGGCGCAGCGAGGCGTCGCTGCCGGCCACCCCCAGCGGGTCGGTGGGGGCCACGGACGACGGTGTCGCGGCGGTCGGGGGGGCTGCCATGGGGGCCAGCATAGGGTTGGCGCCGCCGCGGGTCCGCACCCGCGTCGAGACCTGTGCGCGCCCGTACGACCCGAGAGGACCGCTGCCCGTGGCTGCCCGCGAGGAGGACTTCCGTCCGACCAACGGACCGGCCGTGGGGCTCCTGGCCCTCGCGGTCCTGGTGGGCGTGGTGGTGCTCGACGTCCTGGGGCAGGGTCCGGACCTGGCACCGTGGGGGTACGCGCTGGTGGTGCTGCTCGGGGTGCTCGTCTGGGCCGCCGTGCTCCGACCCCGGGTGTGGGTCGGCCAGGGCGACCTGGTGCTGCGCACGATGCTGGAGACGGTCCGGCTCCCGCTGGCGGCCGTGGAGGCGATCGCGGTGCGCCAGGTGCTGGTGGTCACCGCCGGGGGGCGGCGCTACGTGTGCCCCGCGCTGGGCCGCAGCCGCAAGGCGCTGGTGCGCGGCTCGGCCGGCGGCGGTGGCCGCGGGGGCGGCGGCATCGGGGCGTTCGTCGGGGTGCGCTCCTGGGGTGACGGTGCGCCGGCCGAGGGCGACGAGGTCGCCCGCCGCAGCCACGAGCGGGCGCTCGGGGTCGACTACCCCCGCTACGTCGAGGGCCGGCTGCTGGAGCTGACCGACCGCGCGCGCCTCGAGGCGCGGGTGCGGCCCGGGTCCGACGCCCAGCGGGAGCTGGCCGCGGGCGTACGCCGGGAGCCGGCGTGGCCGGAGATCGCGGCGCTGGCGCTCAGCGCCGTGGCGCTCGTCGTCCTCGTCCTGCGGTAGCGGTCGGGCGCCGGTCAGCCGCCGAGGCGGTGGCGGAGGTCCGCCCCGAGCGCGTCGAGCCGGGTGGCGGCCGAGATCCGGGCGGCGGCGACGGCGGACGTGCGGTCCTCGCCGGCGGCGGCCGCCTCGACGGGGACCACGACCTCCAGGTAGGCCTTGACCTTCGGCTCGGTTCCGCTGGGGCGCACGACGACCCGGGCGCCGCCGGCCAGCCGGTAGCGCAGCCCGTCGGTCGGCGGCAGGCCGTCGCCGCCCTCGGCGAGGTCGTCGACCCCCTCGACGGCCAGGCCCCCGAGCGCGGCGGGGGGCTCCTGGCGGAGCGTGGCCATCGCGCGGGTGATCAGGGCGAGGTCGGCCACGCGTACCGAGACCTGGTCGGTGGCGTGCAGGCCGTGCGCCGCCGCGAGGTCGTCGAGCACGTCCAGCAGGGTGCGGCCCTCGGCCTTGCACTGCGCGGCCAGCTCGCAGAGCAGCAGGAGCGCCGAGACGCCGTCCTTGTCGCGGACGTGCTCGGGGTCGCAGCAGTAGCCCAGCGCCTCCTCGTAGCCGAAGACGAGGCCCTCGGCCCGGGAGATCCACTTGAAGCCGGTCAGGGTCTGCGCGTGCCGCTCACCGGCGGCCTCGGCCATCCGTGCGAGCAGGCTGGAGGAGACGATCGAGCAGGCCCAGGTGCCGTGCCGGCCGCGCTGCATCAGGTGGTGGGCCAGCAGCGCGCCGATCTCGTCGCCGCGCAGGAGCCGCCACCCGGTGTCCCCGGGCACCGCGGCGGCGCAGCGGTCCGCGTCGGGGTCGTTGGCCACGACGAGGTCGGCGCCGGTGCTCAGGGCCAGGGCGAGCGCCTCGTCCATGGCCCCGGGCTCCTCGGGGTTGGGGAACGAGACCGTGGGGAAGTCGGGGTCGGGCTGCTCCTGGGAGGCCACGACGCTCGGCGTGGTGAAGCCGGCGGTCTCGAGGACCTGCAGCACCGGGTCCGCGCCGACGCCGTGCAGCGGCGTGTAGACGATCGCGAGGTCGCGGGGACCGTCCTCGGCCAGTCCGGCGACGGTGTCGAGGTAGCGGTCGACCAGGCCCTCGTCGAGGGTCGTCCAGGCGTCGCTGCGAGGCACGTCGGCGTGGGCGCCGACCTCGGTGATCCGGGCGGCGATCGCGGTGTCCGCGGGCGAGACGATCTGGCTGCCGTCGCCGAGGTAGACCTTGTAGCCGTTGTCCTCGGGCGGGTTGTGGCTGGCGGTCACCATCACCCCGGCCGCGCAGCCGAGCTCGCGCACGGCGTAGGCCAGGACGGGGGTCGGCAGGGCGCGGGGGAGCACCATCGCCTCGATCCCGGCACCGGCCATCACCGCGGCGGTGTCACGGGCGAAGTCGAGCGAGAGGTGGCGGGCGTCGTACCCGACGACCACCCGCAGCCGGCCGCGGCCGGAGCCGGCGGCCGGCCCCTCGTCGAGGAGGTACGTCGCGAGGCCGGCCGCGGCGCGGGTGACCACGACGCGGTTCATCCGGTTCGGGCCGGGCCCGAGCGCGCCGCGCAGGCCGGCGGTCCCGAACTCGAGGGTGCCGTCGAACCGGTCGGTCAGGACCGTGAGGGCGGCCTCGTCGCCGGCACCGGCCGCGTCGACCTCCCGCTCCAGCTGCTCCCGGGTCGCCGGGTCGGGGTCCGCGCCCGCCCAGGCGCGGGCGCGGGCGAGGAGCTGGTCGACGGCGTGGTCCGTCGAAGTGGGGTCGGGGTCGGGCGTGGCCATGGTCCGCACCGTAGTCGGCGGCGGGGGTGATGATGGTCCGGTGACCGCCCCCGTGCACCGTCTCCCGCCCCCGGTCGGGGTGGACGAGGCGGTGCGGTGCTGCCGCGCGCTCCTCCGCGGGGCCCCGAGGGAGGAGCACCTGGCGCTCCTGCCGTGGTTGACGGGGCACGCGTGGGCCGAGGGCGACCCGGTCCGTGACCCCGTCCGCTGGGGCGACCACTGGGTGCGGCACTGGGGCGCGCGCGGTCTCCTGCACGTGTGGTCCGACACCGCGTCGGTGGACGTCGTGGCGGGCCTGGCCGACGAGCACTGGCGGCCGGCGGAGACCTGCCTGCGGGTGGTCGCGCGCCACGACGTGGCGGGCGCGGGCCCGGGGGCGTACGCCTTGGCGCAGCACCCCCTGCCGCGGGTGCGGGCCCAGGCGGCCCGGGCGCTGGCGGTGGCCGGGGACGTCGAGCACGCCGGGGCGCTGGAGGCGCTGCGGGACGACCCGGACCCGGCGGTGAGTCGGGCGGCGGGCCGGGCGTGGCCGGTGCTGGCGGCGCGGCTGGACCTTGCCGACGAGCCCGGTCGTCGGCGGCTGGTCAGCCGTCAGCGGTGACGGCGCGCTCCTCGTCGGTCAGGTCGGACTCGTCGCTGTCGTCGAGGAACTCGCCCTTCTCCTCGTCGAAGTCGCGCTGGGTGTTGTCGACCTCGGCGTTGTTCGGGCGCTTCTCCGGGTCGAGACGCTCCTGGCGCTCGGCCTCGATCTCCTCGGCGTCGGGCTCGGTCACCTCCTCGTCGGTGCCGGCCTCGTCCACGGTCTCGTCCTCGCTCATGGCGGCCACCCTGGCAGAGCAGGTGACCGGGGTCACGTGCCTAGGAGGGTGGGTCGCCCGGGCGTACCGGCCTCAGCGGTCGATCGAGCTCATGTCGGAGTAGCGGTCACCGACGACGGCGTCGCGCGGCACCGCGTCGGTGAGGGCGCGGACGTCCTCGGCGGACAGGACGACGTCGGCGGCGCCGGCGTTCTCCTCCAGGTAGCGGACCCGGCGGGTGCCCGGGATCGGCACCACGTCGTCGCCCTGGGCCAGCACCCAGGCCAGGGCCAGCTGGCCGGGGGTGCAGCCGAGGCGCTCGGCGATCGTCCGCACCTCGCCGACCAGCCGGAGGTTGGCGCGCAGGCCCTCGCCGTTGAGGCGGGGGAAGCGCTCGGAGAGGCGGGTGTCGGACTCGTCGAGGTCGGACTCGTCGGTGATGGCGCCGGTGAGGATGCCGCGGCCGAGGGGGGAGTACGGCACCAGGCCGATGCCCAGCTCGCGCAGCAGGGGGAGGATCTCGTCCTCGAGGTCGCGGGTGAACAGCGAGTACTCGGTCTGCAGCGCGGTGAGCGGGTGGGTCTCGTGGGCGCGGCGGATGGTGCGGGGCGCGGCCTCCGAGAGCCCGAGGTGGCGCACCTTGCCGGCGGCGACGAGCTCGCCCATGGCGCCGACGGTCTCCTCGATCGAGACGTCCGGGTCGACCCGGTGCTGGTAGTAGAGGTCGAGGTGGTCGACCCCGAGGCGCTGCAGCGAGGCGTCGCAGGCGCTGCGGACGTACTCGGGGCGGCCGTTGATGCCCAGGCGGGTGCCGTCGGCGAGCCGCTCGTTGCCGAACTTGGTGGCCAGCTGGACCTCGTCGCGGCGCCCGGCGATGGCCCGGCCGACGAGCTGCTCGTTGGTGAAGGGGCCGTACATGTCGGCGGTGTCGAGGAAGGTGACGCCGAGGTCGAGCGCGCGCCGGATCGTCTCGGTCGCGCTCGCGTCGTCGGTGGCGCCGTAGAACTCCGACATCCCCATGCAGCCGAGGCCGAGGGTGGAGACGGTCAGCGGGGAGGTGGTGCCGAGCGTGCGCTGGGAGAGGGACATGCCCCCAGGAAACCAGGCGGGCTCAGATGCGCGGGACCACCCGCGAGAGCAGGTCGCCCATCCGGGTCGCGGCGGCGCGCCCGGCCTCGAGCACCTCGGCGTGGTCGAGCGGCTGCCCGGTGATGCCGGCGGCGGCGTTGGTGACCAGGCTGAGGCCCAACACCTCGAGACCGGCGGCGCGGGCGGCGATCGCCTCGAGGGTGGTCGACATCCCGACGAGGTCGGCGCCGAGGGTGCGCGCCATGCGTACCTCGGCGGGGGTCTCGTAGTGCGGGCCGGGGAACTGGGCGTAGACGCCCTCGTCGAGGCCCGGCTCGACCTCCTGGCACATCGCGCGCAGGCGGGGGGAGTAGAGGTCGGTGAGGTCGACGAAGGTGGCGCCCTCGAGCGGGGAGACCGCGGTCAGGTTCAGGTGGTCGCTGATCAGCACCGGGGTGCCGGGCGCCCACTCCTCGCGCAGGCCGCCGCAGCCGTTGGTCAGCACGATCGCGCGGCAGCCGGCCGCGGCCGCCGTACGGACGCCGTGGACGACGGCGGCGACGCCGCGGCCCTCGTAGTAGTGGGTCCGGCTGAGGAAGACCAGCAGCCGCTGGTCGCCGCTGCGTACCGAGCGGACCTTGCCGGAGTGTCCGGCCACCGCGGCGCCGGTGAAGTACGGCAGGTCGGTGACGTCGACCTCGGCCACCGTCTCGCCCAGCGCGTCGACCGCCGGCAGCCACCCGGACCCGAGGACCAGCGCGACGTCGTGCTGCTCCACCCCGGTGAGCCGGGCCAGCTCCGCGGCCGCCTCCGCGGCGCGGGCGGCGTGGTCGAGCGGGGCGTCGGGGTGCTGGGGCTGGGGCTGCTGGGTGTGCTGGGTCACGGCGGGGACTGTAGCGAGCGCGCGCTCGCGGCCGGGAATCCCCGGGGCGGGGCGAGCGGGAAGTCCCCGGTCGGCCGGGGACTTCCGAACATGTCCGGCTTTGCAAAGGCCGACAAGTTCGCAACTTGCCCGTCAAGTCCGGGTCGACGGCGTGCGCCGTGCGGGTTATCCACAGGCTGGCCCGCGCGTGGTGGCGCCGCGGTCGGTCTCGGACGAGGGTCTCGACATGACCCAGGGCAGCCCCGACGACCCCCGCCTCACCGCCGTGAGCCTGCGCCGCGACCTCGTGGCGGCCGGGTGGACCGACCACATGCTGGTCCAGGCCGTACGACGCGGCGAGCTCGCCCGGCCGCGCTACGGCGCCTACGTGGATGGTCGTGCATGGGCGGGGCTGGACGCGGCGGGGCGCCACGAGGTCACGGCGCGTGCCGTCGTCGCTGCGTCGCGGACCAGCGTGGTGCTGTCACACGTCACGGCGGCGACCCTGCACGGCACACCTGACTACGGGCTCGACCGGACCGACGTCCACCTCACCCGACGTGACGGTCGCACCGGGCGGGCGGAGGCAGGCGTCCGCCAGCACCGGGGACGGCTGCTGGCCGGGGACGACGTGACCGTGAGGGGCACGCCGACGATGAGTCCCACCCGTACGGCTCTCGAGCTGACGACGATGCTCGGCACCGAGCCCGCCCTGGTCCAGGTCAACGACCTGCTCCACCGGGGACTGACGACGGCGGACCAGCTCGCGCAGCGCTACGAGAACGGCATGGAGCACTGGCCCAGCACGCTCCGCACCGACCTGGTCCTCCGCCTGGCCGACCACCGCATCGAGTCGGTCGCGGAGTCGCGGTTCGTCTTCCTGGCCTGGCAGCAGCACCTGCCCGCACCGGAACCGCAGGTCGACATCGCGGACGCCGACGGCGTCATCCGCGCGCGGGTCGACTTCGCCTGGGCCGAGCGCGGCGTCTTCCTCGAGGTGGACGGGCGCGTCAAGTACGAGAAGCTCCTCCGCCCGGGAGAGAACGTCGTGGACGTGGTGCTGCGCGAGAAGAAGCGCGAGGCGCTGGTCTGCCGGCTCACGGGATGGCGCTGCCTCCGGGTCGACTGGGCCGACCTGGAGCACCCCGAGCGGACGGCGCGGTGGATCCGCGACGAGCTCGACCGCGTCTGAGCGGCCCCCGGCAGGCCGGGGTTGACGGGCAGGTTTCGAACTTGTCGGGCTTTGCAAAGGCCGACAAGTTCGGAAGTCCCCGGCCGACCGGGGACTTCGCGGTACGCCGGCGGCCCTACTCGCCCAGCGAGCGGCAGGGGCGCAGGCGGAGGGCGGCGACGTAGTCGTCGGGGGCGGAGGCGGCCTGGGCGGCCTCGGCGATCACCCCGAGGTACGACGCCGAGGGCAGACCGCCCTCGAAGGCGTCCAGGACGTAGGCCCAGGCGACCTCCTCGCCGGTCAGCGTGGCCACCCGGACCCGGGTCTTGCGGTACAGCCCCTGGTCGGCGCCCTCCCAGCCGTCGAGGTTGGCCTCGTCGTCGCGGGTGACGTCGTAGACGGCGACGAAGACCTGCTCGAAGGGGTCCTGGACCACCGTGGCCAGCGAGCCGTCCCAGCCGTGCTCCTCCCCGCCGAAGGTGAGTCGCCAGCCCTGGAGCCACCCGGTGGTGCGCAGGATGGAGTGGGGGGCGTGCTGGCCCATCCGGGCCGGGTCCAGGTTCGTGCCGTAGGCCGCGTAGAGGGTCACGCCCCCGAGGCTAGCGATCGGCGCCCCCGCCGAGGACCGGCCCGGCCGCGGCGGTGGATAGGCTGGGCCCGTGAGCGATCAGCAGACCCACTTCGACGTCCTCGTGCTCGGTGCCGGCCCCGGTGGCTACGTCGCCGCGATCCGCGCCGCGCAACTCGGCAAGACCGCCGCGGTGGTCGAGGAGAAGTACTGGGGCGGGGTGTGCCTCAACGTCGGCTGCATCCCCTCCAAGGCGCTGCTGCGCAACGCCGAGATCGCCCACATCATCACGAAGGAGAAGAAGACCTTCGGGATCTCGGGCGAGGCGACGATGGACTTCGCCATCACCCACCAGCGCAGCCGGGGCGTGGCCGAGAACAGCGCCAAGGGCGTACACTACCTGATGAAGAAGAACAAGATCCAGGAGATCCACGGCTGGGGCACGCTGACCGGCGCGGTCGACGGCAAGCAGGGCATCGAGGTCAAGGACGCCGACGGCAACGCGACGACCTACACCTGTGACGACCTGGTCATCGCCACCGGGGCACAGACCCGCCTGGTGCCCGGCACCTCGCTGTCCGAGCGCGTGGTCACCTACGAGGAGCAGATCCTCACCGAGGAGCTGCCCGGCTCGATCGTGATCGCCGGCTCCGGCGCCATCGGCGTCGAGTTCGCCTACGTGCTGACCAACTTCGGCGTCGACGTCACCATCGTGGAGTTCCTCGACCGGATGGTGCCCACCGAGGACCCGGACGTGTCCAAGGAGCTGCTCAAGCAGTACAAGAAGCTCGGCGTGACCGTGATGCTCAAGACCAAGGTCGAGTCGATCGACGACTCCGGCGACAAGGTCAAGGTCGTCGTGTCCCAGGACGGCCAGCAGCAGACCCTCGAGACCGACAAGGTCATGCAGGCCATCGGCTTCGCGCCCCGCGTGGAGGGCTACGGCCTCGACAACACCGGCGTCACGGTCACCGAGCGCGGCGCGATCGCCGTCGACGCCCGCGGGCGCACCGACGTCGACCACGTCTGGGCCATCGGCGACGTCACCGGCAAGCTGATGCTGGCCCACACCGCCGAGGCGATGGGCGTCATCGCCGCCGAGACCATCGCCGGCGCCGAGACCGTCGAGATCGACTTCGACATGATCCCGCGCGCCACGTTCTGCCAGCCGCAGATCGCCTCCTTCGGCTACTCCGAGGAGCAGGCGAAGGAGAAGGGCTACGACGTCAAGGTCGCCCAGTTCCCGTTCTCGGCCAACGGCAAGGCCCGCGGCATGGCCGAGGGGGTCGGCTTCGTGAAGATCATCGCCGACGCCGAGCACCACGAGATCATCGGCGCCCACATGATCGGCCCCGAGGTCACCGAGCTCCTCCCGGTGCTGACCCTGGCCCAGAAGTGGGACCTCACCGCCGACGAGGTCGCCCGCAACGTCTTCGCGCACCCGACCCTGTCGGAGGCGATGAAGGAGGCCGTCGAGGGGATCGCCGGCCACATGATCAACCTCTGAGGCACCCAGGACCACCCGAGCACCAGCGACCCGGACGGACGTACCCATGACCGACAAGGTCGTCATCCTCGGCGGCGGACCCGGCGGCTACGAGGCGGCCCTGGTCGCCGCCCAGCTCGGCGCCGACGTCACCGTCGTCGACTCCGACGGGCTCGGCGGCTCGGCCGTCGTCACCGACTGCGTGCCCAGCAAGACCCTGATCGCCACCTCCGAGCTGATGAGCGAGATGGACGGCGCGGCCGAGCTGGGCGTGAACTTCCACGACCACGAGGGCGACGCCGCCACCGGGATCAGCGTGGACCTCGCCCGGGTCAACGCCCGGGTCAAGCGCCTGGCCGCCGACCAGTCGGCCGACATCGCGCACCGCCTCGACAAGGAGGGCGTCCGCGTCGTCACCGGCCGCGGGCACCTCGACGGCCCCAGCCGGGTCGTGGTCGGCGACGACACGCTGGAGGCCGACGCGATCCTCGTCGCCACGGGCGCTGCGCCCCGGACGCTGTCCAGCGCCGAGCCCGACGGCGAGCGGATCCTCACCTGGGAGCAGGTCTACGACCTCACCGAGCTGCCGACCGAGCTGGTCGTGGTCGGCTCGGGCGTCACCGGCGCCGAGTTCGCCAGCGCCTACCTCGCCCTCGGCGTGCCCGTCACGCTGGTGTCCTCCCGCGACCGGGTGCTGCCCGGGGAGGACGCCGACGCCGCCGAGGTCCTCGAGGAGGTCCTCACCCGACGCGGGATGACGGTGCTGTCGAAGTCGCGGATGGAGTCGGTCACCCGCGACGGCGACGTGGTCACCGTCCGCCTGACCGACGGCCGCAGCGTCCAGGCCTCGCACTGCATCCTGGCCCTCGGCTCGGTGCCGAAGACCGGCGGCATCGGCCTGGAGGAGTCCGGCGTCGAGCTGGGCGACGGCGGGTTCGTCACCGTCGACCGCGTCTCGCGCACGACCGCCCGGGGCGTGTACGCCGCCGGCGACTGCACCGGTGTCCTGATGCTGGCCTCGGTTGCCGCCATGCAGGGCCGGATCGCGATGTGGCACTTCCTCGGTGACGCCGTGCAGCCGCTGGACCTGAAGCAGGTCTCCTCCAACGTCTTCACCGCTCCCGAGATCGCGACCGTCGGCTGCTCGCAGCAGGCCGTCGACGCCGGCGACATCGTGGCCGACGTCGTGATGCTTCCGCTGGACGGCAACGCGCGGGCGAAGATGCAGAACGTCCAGGACGGGTTCGTGAAGCTGATGTGCCGTCCCGGCACCGGCATCGTGGTCGGCGGCGTCGTCGTCGGACCGCGGGCCAGCGAGCTGATCCACCCGGTCTCGATCGCGGTCTCGCAGCGGCTGACGGCCGACCAGCTGGCCCACGCCTTCACCGTCTACCCCTCGATGAGCGGGTCGATCGCCGAGGCGGCACGCCGCCTGCACCGCGTCTGATCGTCCCCCACCGGGGCGCCTCGCGTCGTACCCTCCCGGGGTGCGACGACTCCCGGGAACCCTGCTCGGCCTGCTCACCGCGGGCGTCCTGCTCGCCCCCGCCACGGCCACGGCCACCGCCACGGCGGGACCGGTGACCCCGGACCCCGACACCGGGCTGGTGGGCCCGGTCGAGCGTCCGGACCCCGGTGACCTGTCCGGCGCCGCTCGCGCTGCAGACGGTCTCGCGCTGACCGGCCGTGGCAACGGCCACGGCCGCGGGCTCTCGCAGTACGGCGCGAAGGGCGCCGCGGAGGAGGGCTGGTCCTACCGACGGATCGTCTCCTTCTACTACCCCGGCACCGCCTGGGCGCGCACCGCCGGCCGGATGGAGGTGCTGATCACCGCCGACAGCACCCGCGACCTCGTCGTGCGCGACCGCGCCGGCCTGCGGCTGCGCCCGGTCGGTGGCTCCTGGTCCCCGCTGCACGACGCCCGTCCGGCCGCGGTGGCCTGGCGGGTGGTCCCGGCGGCGCAGGGCCGCAGCCTGGTCGACTACCGCACCGCGCGGGGGTCGTGGACCCGGCTGCGCACCGTCGACGGCGAGGTCGAGGTCGGTGCCGGGGGAGCGCCCGTACGCCTGGAGACGCCGGCGGGCACCACGCCCTACCGCGGGGTGCTGCGCTCGGTCGACCCGCCGCCGGCCTCGAGCGACGACGCCGAGGACCGCGACACCGTCAACGTGGTGCCGATGGAGTCCTACCTGCGCGGGGTGGTGCCGCGCGAGGTGCCGGCACTGTGGCCGGCCGCCGCGGTGCGGGCGCAGGCCGTGGCCGCGCGCAGCTACGCCGCCTACGAGCGGGTGCACCCGCGCAACATCCACTACCAGGTCCTCGACACCGCGGGGTCCCAGGTGTACGGCGGGGTCGCCGCCGAGCACCCGGCCAGCGACGGGGCCGTCCGCGCCACGCGCGCCCGGGTGCGCTTCGCGGGGGGCGAGCCGGCCTTCACCCAGTTCTCGGCCAGCAACGGCGGCTGGACCGCGAAGGGCTCCTTCGCCTACCTCCCGGCCCGTCAGGACCGCAACGAGGAGGGCTCCGGCAACCCGTACGCCACCTGGCGCCGCACCGTCAGCAGCAGTGCGCTGGAGTCGGCCTACCCCGCGATCGGCGGCTTCACCGGCGTGGAGCTGCGCGACCGCACCGGCGACGGCCAGTGGGGCGGACGGGTGGGGACCGTGGTCGTCCAGGGCGGTCAGGGCCGGGTGTCGGTGCCCGGGGAGACCTTCCGGCTGACCTTCGGGCTGCCGTCGACCTGGTTCACGACGGCGTAGGGGCCGGACGGCCGGCCCGCAGCACGGCCCGCAGCACCAGGCCGGCCAGCAGCGCCCAGAACGCGGCACCGATCCCGAGGACGACCACGCCCGAGGCCGCGACGACGAAGGTGACCACGGCGGCCTCGCGCTCGGCGGGGTCGGCCAGCGCCTCGCCGAGCGCGGCGGCCAGCGCCCCGAGCAGGGCCAGCCCGGCGGCGGCCTGGACCACGCCGTCCGCGGCGGCCGTGACGACGGCGGTCAGCGCGCCGGCGCCGAGGCCGAGCGCGACGTAGGTGGCGGCCCCGCTCAGTGCGGCCCACCAGCGGCGCTCGGGGTCGGGGCCGGCCTCGGGACCAGCGGCCAGCGCCGCCGTGATGGCGGCCAGGTTGACCGCGTGCCCGCCGGCCGGGGCGACCAGCAGCGTGCCGAGGCCGGTGACCCCGAGCGCCTCCCGCCAGGGCGTGCGGTAGCCGTTGGCCGCGAGCACGGCGGCGCCGGGCACGTTCTGCGAGGCCATCGTGACGACGTAGAGCGGGAGCGCGACCGAGAGCAGCGCGCCGGCCGACCAGGCCGGCGCCGTCAGGTCGACCACGGGCACCAGCGGCAGGCCCGACAGGACGTCGCGGGCGTCGAGGACCACCACCACCAGCGCCACCGCCAACGACCCGGGCACCGCCCAGCGGCGGGCCGTCCGCAGCAGCACCAGCCAGGTCAGCACGACCGGGGCCACCAGCACGGGGGAGACCACCAGGGCCGTCACCGGCGCCAGGCACAGCGGCAGCAGCACCCCCGCCAGCATCGCGCGGGCCAGGGCCGGCGGGATCCGTCCGACGAGGTCACCCAGGCCGGGGACGAGCGCGGTCAGCACGACGAGCAGGCCGGTGGCCAGGAACGCGCCGACGGCGGCCGGCCAGCCGCCGGCGACGGCGCCGGTCGAGACCAGCAGCGCGGCGCCGGGCGTCGACCACGCCAGGGTGACCGGTGTGCGGTGCCGCAGGCCCAGCCACGCCATCCCGGCCGCCTGGGCCAGGCACAGCGCCAGCAGCCCGGAGGCCGCCTGCGGCGGGGTGGCACCGACCGCGGTGAGGCCGGCGACGACGACCACGAAGGAGCTGCTGAACCCGACGACGGCCGCCACCACGCCGGCCACCAGCGGCTGGACGGGCACGCCGCGGCCGGCGCCGCCGGCGCCCTCGCCGCCGGCGGGCCCGCGACGGGCGTGCCGGCTCAGGAGAGGACCAGCACGAGGTCGCCGCCCTCGACCGCCTGCGTGCCGCTGAGCGCGACCCGCTCGACGGTCCCGGCCACCGGTGCGGTGATCGCGGCCTCCATCTTCATCGCCTCGATCGTGGCCACGGTCTCACCGGCCCCGACCTGGGCGCCCTGCTCGACCACGACGGTCACCACGCCGGCGAAGGGCGCGGCGACCTGCCCGGGCGTCCGCGGGTCGGCCTTCTCGGTGGCGTTGACCTCCGCGGCGACGCTGCGGTCGCGCACGGCCACCGGGCGCAGCTGGCCGTTGATCGTCGCCATCACCGAGCGGATCCCGCGCTCGTCGGGCTCGCCGACGGCCTGCACGCCGAGCAGCAGGGTCACGCCCTCCTCGAGCTCGACGGCGTGCTCCTCGCCCTGCCGCAGGCCGTAGAAGAACTCCAGGGTCGGCAGCACCGAGACGTCGCCGTGCACCCGGCGGCGCTCGAGGAAGTCCGCGGTGGGGCCGGGGAAGAGCAGCTCGTTGAGCGTCGCGCGACGGTCGCCCGCCAGGCCCTCGACCTGCGCGTCGGTCAGGTCCGCGGCCGGCGGGCGGACCGTACGCCCGGCGAGGGCGCGGGTGCGGAACGGCTCCGGCCACCCGCCCGGCGGGTCCCCGAGCTCGCCGGACAGGAAGCCGACCACCGAGTCCGGGACGTCGTAGGAGCCCGGGTCCTCGGCGAAGGCCGCGGGGTCGGCGCCGACCGCCACGAGGTGCAGGGCGAGGTCGCCGACGACCTTGGACGACGGGGTCACCTTGACCACGTTGCCGAGGATGTCGTTCGCCGCGGCGTACATGTCCTCGATCTGCTCGAACTTCTCACCCAGGCCCAGCGCGACCGCCTGCTGGCGCAGGTTCGACAGCTGGCCGCCGGGGATCTCGTGGCGGTAGACGCGCCCCGTCGGCGCGGCCAGGCCGGACTCGAACGGGGCGTAGACCCGCCGGGTGGCCTCCCAGTACGGCTCCAGCGCGTTCACCGCCGCGAGCGACAGCCCGGTCTCCCGCTCGGTGTGGTCCGTGGCCGCGATCAGCGCCGACAGCGGCGGCTGCGAGGTGGTGCCGGCCATCGCGGCGCAGGCGGCGTCGACCGCGTCGACGCCGGCGTCGATGGCCGCGGTCAGGGTGGCCAGCTGCCCGCCCGTGGTGTCGTGGGTGTGCAGGTGCACCGGCAGGTCGAAGCGCTCGCGCAGCGCGGTGACCAGGGTGCGGGCGGCCGGGGCGCGCAGCAGCCCGGCCATGTCCTTGATCGCGAGCACGTGCGCACCGGCCCCGACGATCCGCTCGGCCAGGCGCAGGTAGTAGTCGAGGGTGTAGAGCCGCTCGCCGGGGTCGGACAGGTCGCCGGTGTAACAGAGCGCCACCTCGGCCACCGACGTGCCGGTGGCACGCACCGCGTCGATCGCCGGACGCATCTGGTCGACGTCGTTGAGCGCGTCGAAGATCCGGAAGACGTCGATCCCGGTCGCGGCGGCCTCCTCGACGAAGGCGTCGGTGACGGCGGTGGGGTACGGCGTGTACCCCACGGTGTTGCGCCCCCGCAGCAGCATCTGGATCGCGATGTTCGGCACCGCCTGGCGCAGGGCGGCCAGCCGCTCCCAGGGGTCCTCGGCCAGGAAGCGCAGGGCCACGTCGTACGTCGCCCCGCCCCACGCCTCGACCGACCACAGCTCCGGCGTGGTCCGGGCGACGTGCCCGGCGACACCGACCAGGTCCCGGGTGCGGACGCGGGTGGCCAGCAGGGACTGGTGGGCGTCACGGAAGGTCGTGTCGGTCACCGCGACCTCGGTCTGGGCCCGCAGCCGGCGCGCCATCTCCTCGGGGCCGTGGGTGCGCAGCAGCTGTCGGGTGCCGTCGGGCGCCGGGACCCCGAGGTCGACCGGCGGCAGCTTCGTGGCCGGCACGACGGTGACCGGGGCGCGCCCGTGCGGCTGGTTGACGGTGACGTCGGCGAGGTAGGCGAGCAGCTTGGTGCCGCGGTCGCCGGAGGTGCGGGCCCGGGCCAGCTGCGGGTGCGTCTCGATGAACGAGGTGGTGACGCGCCCGGCGCGGAAGTCCGGGTCGGCCAGCACGGCCTGCAGGAAGGCGATGTTGGTGGAGACGCCGCGGATCCGGAACTCCGCGACGGCGCGCTGCGCCTTCTCGACCGCGGCCTCGAAGGTGCGTCCGCGGCAGGTGAGCTTGGCCAGCAACGAGTCGAAGTGCGCCGAGACCTCGGCGCCGGTGTAGGTCGTGCCGCCGTCCAGGCGCACCCCGCCGCCGCCGGGGGAGCGGTAGCTGGTGATCCGGCCGGTGTCGGGCCGGAAGTCGTTGGCGGGGTCCTCGGTGGTGATCCGGCACTGCAGGGCCGCGCCGCGCAGGGTCACGGTGTCCTGGCTCAGGCCGAGGTCGGCCAGCGTCTCGCCCGAGGCGATCCGCAGCTGGGACTGCACGAGGTCCACGTCGGTGACCTCCTCGGTCACGGTGTGCTCGACCTGGATGCGCGGGTTCATCTCGATGAACACGTACCGGCCGTCCGGGTCGAGGAGGAACTCGACGGTGCCGGCGTTGCGGTAGCCGATCTCGCGGGCGAAGCGGACCGCGTCGGCGCACATGCGCTCCCGCAGCTCGGGGTCGAGGTGGGGCGCGGGCGCGATCTCGACGACCTTCTGGTGCCGGCGCTGCACCGAGCAGTCGCGCTCGAAGAGGTGGATCACCTCGCCGGTCCCGTCGGCCAGGACCTGCACCTCGATGTGGCGCGGGTCGACCACCGCCTGCTCGACGAACACGGTCGGGTCGCCGAAGGCGGCCTCGCCCTCGCGCATGCAGGTCTCGATCGCCTCCCGCAGCCGCGCCGGGTCGTCGACCCGACGCATCCCGCGCCCGCCCCCGCCCGCGACCGCCTTCACGAACACCGGGAAGGGCAGCTCGGAGGCCGAGGCGACCAGCGCGTCGACGTCGGTGCCGGGGTCGACGCCCTGCAGCGTCGGGACGCCCGCCGCGCGCGCCGCGGCGATCGCGCGGGCCTTGTTGCCGGTCAGCGTCAGGACCTCGCTGGTCGGCCCGACGAAGGTGATCCCGGCGGCGGCGCATGCCTCGGCCAGGGCGGGGTTCTCCGAGAGGAACCCGTAGCCGGGGTAGACCGCGTCCGCGCCGCAGCGCACCGCCACGTCGACGATGCCCTGGGGGTCGAGGTAGGCCCGGACCGGGTGGCCCGGCTCACCGATCTCGTACGCCTCGTCGGCCTTCAGCCGGTGCTCGGACCCGCGGTCCTCGTGCGGGAACACCGCGACCGTGCGCGCGCCGAGCTCGTACCCCGCCCGGAAGGCGCGGATCGCGATCTCGCCACGGTTGGCCACCAGCACCTTGGAGAACATGGCCGGAGGCTATCGACGCAGGGGCTCCGCGGGCGAGGCGTCCACGAACTGTCCGACCACGTCGGGCAGGACCGCGAGCGCCAGCGCGACCGCCCGGTCGGTCGGGACGTCGGGCACCGTGACGGCCTGCGGGCCGCCGGCGGTGGTGGCGCGCAGCGTGCTCAGGCCGACCCGCCGCTGGAACCAGGTCGCGCGGAGGTTGACGCCGATCACGTGCTCGTCGCCGAGCGAGTCGCGGCGGCGTACGACGCTCCCCGAGCGCGCGACGACGTGGTGGCCGACGTGGGCGTGCCCGAGGGTGCGGGCCCGGTCCGCGGCCAGGACGCCGGCCAGGACGGGCAGCGCGACCGTGACCAGCAGCAGCCACGCCGTCAGGTCGAGCGCGAGGACCAGGACGACCGGGACGGCCGCCAGGACCAGTGCCGGGACCAGGGCGCGGATCCACCGGCGACGGGTGGCGGCGGGGCCGTGGGGCTCGAGCGCGGCGTCGGCGACCCCGGGGGCGCCGAGCACCTCACCGGCGACGCCGGCCGCGACCCGGGCCGGGGCGGGCGGCACGATCATCGCGCTGGCCGCCTGCGAGCCGGCCAGGCCGGTGACGATGGCGCTCAACCGGGCCGCTCCGACCAGGCGCAGCGACAACGGCTCGTGCAGCCGGACCCCGGCCAGGCGCTCCTCGTCGATGCTGGTGTCGCGGGTGGTGAACAGGCCGCGGCGCAGCTGCCAGGAACCGGCGGAGCGGCGCAGCGTGAGGCCCCAGTTCGTGGCGAGGTAGCCGAGCACGGCCAGCACCGCGGTCGCGACCAGCGCCACCGCGACGAGCACGAGCGCGGTGACCAGGCCGGGCAGGCCCGGACCGTCGGTCACCCGCGACGGCTCGGGCAGCAGCTCGTCGGCGGACTGGAGCAGCTGGCCCCCCGCGCCGAGGATGCCGGCCAGCACGACGACGCCGGTGCTGGTCAGCGGGGCGTACCGCGCCCACCGGGGGTCGAGCACGAGCGTGGGCGGGGCGTCCGGGGCGTACGCCGGGGGCGTCGCGTGGGTCCCTCCCGCGTCCTCCGGGCCGTCGCCGGCGAGCGGGACGGCACCGCCCGGGTCGGGCGCGACGGGGGAGACCCGCAGCAGGTCGTCGCGCAGGCGCAGCGCCCCGGTCGAGCGGAGGCCGTCGAGCTCGAGCTGCTGGTCGTCGGCGTTGGTGCCGGTGCCGATCCGCACCGTGGACAGGTCGAGCAGCCGGTGGATCAGGCTGGCGCTGATGTCGACGGTGCGCACCCGCTCCAGGCGCGCCGAGCGGGAGCGGCGCATCACCAGGCCCGTGCGCAGCTCCAGGCGTCCCTCGGCGATCCGGAAGCTGGTGGTGAGGTAGCGCAGCAGCCCGATCGCGATCGGGACCAGCACGCCCGCCAGCTGCCACGGGACGCCGCCGCTGAGGCCGGAGCCGGCGACCGCGACGATCACCAGCGCGGGGAGGAAGCGGATGACCTCCCGGACGGGGTGGACCAGCAGCATCCGCGGGTCGAGACGGAACCAGTCACCGCCCGGCACCTCGGGGCCCTCGACCGGCAGGTCGACCGGCAGGTCGGTCGGCAGGTCGGTCGGCAGGTCGGTCGGGCCGGGCTGGCTCACGTGGCGTCGCCCTCGACGGCGTCGGCCTTGTGCGTCAGCTCGTCGGCCAGCCCGCGGGCGACGGTGCGGTCGAGGCCGGCCACCGAGAGCGCGCCGGCGGCGGAGGCCGTCGTGATCGTGACCGTGGCCAGGCCGAAGAGGCGGCTCAGGCCGCTCTCGGTGTAGTCGACGGTCTGGATGCGTGACATCGGGGCGATCCGCCGCTCGCGGGACCACCAGCCGACCTGCGTGTAGACCGCCGTGTCGGTGACCTCCCAGCGGTGCACGAGGTAGCGCCACTGCGGCACGACCACCATGTAGGCGACCGCCGCGGTGATCGCCAGCGCGACCCACCACCACCGGACGTCGACCCAGCCGGGCAGCGCCAGGGCCGCCCAGAGGACGCCGATCGCGACGGCGGACTCCAGGCCCTCGGCCAGCATCCACATCCATCGCGCCCGGGGGCTGACCCGCTCGCGGGGTTCTCGCAGGTCCACCACGGTCCCGAGCCTAGGTCGTCGGTCGGCGGGGGATCAGCCCGCGACCTCGCAGATGACCTCGCCGTTGGTGACGGTGGCGCCGACCTCGACCGTGAGACCGGTGACCGTGCCGGCCTTGTGGGCCTTCAGCGGCTGCTCCATCTTCATGGCCTCGATCACCACGACGGTGTCGCCCTCGGCGACCTCGTCGCCCTCGCTGGCCACGACCTTGACCACGGTGCCCTGCATCGGGCTGGTCACGGCGTCGCCGGACGCGGCGGCGCCGGCCTTGCGGCCCGCCCCGCGCTTGGGTCGGCGGGAGCCGCCGCCCGCGCCGCCACCGAGACCGCCGAGCCCGGCCGGCAGGACGACCTCGAGCCGGCGACCGCCGACCTCGACGACCACCGACTGCTTCTCGCCGGCCTCGGCCGCCTCGGCGCTGTCGCCGGAGTACGGCTCGAGCTGGTTGTCGAAGTCGGTCTCGATCCAGGTGGTGTAGACGGTGAAGTCGCCCTCGCCGGTCGGGGTGGAGGCCCCGACGAAGGCCGGGTCGGAGACCACGGCGCGGTGGAAGGGGATCACGGTCGGCATGCCGTCGACGACGAACTCGGCCAGCGCCCGGCGCGAGCGCTCGAGCGCCTGGGTGCGGTCGCGGCCGGTCACCACGAGCTTGGCGATCAGGGAGTCGAACGCACCGGGGATCGTGTCGCCGTTCTCGTAGCCGCCGTCGAGGCGGACGCCCGGGCCCTGCGGCGGGCTCCAGGCCGACAGGGTGCCGGGGGCCGGCATGAAGCCGCGCCCGCCGTCCTCGGCGTTGATCCGGAACTCGATCGAGTGGCCGCGGACCTCCGGGTCGTCGTACCCGAGCTCCTCGCCGGCCGCGATCCGGAACATCTCGCGGACCAGGTCGATGCCGGTGACCTCCTCGGAGACGCAGTGCTCGACCTGCAGGCGGGTGTTGACCTCGAGGAAGGAGATGGTGCCGTCCTGCCCGACGAGGAACTCGCAGGTGCCGGCGCCGACGTAGCCGGCCTCGAGGAGGATCGCCTTGGACGCCTCGTAGAGCCGCCGCACCTGGTCCTCGGACAGGAACGGTGCGGGCGCCTCCTCGACCAGCTTCTGGTGGCGGCGCTGGAGCGAGCAGTCGCGGGTCGAGACGACCACGACGTTGCCGTGCTGGTCGGCCAGGCACTGGGTCTCGACGTGACGGGGGCGGTCGA
The DNA here is from genome assembly GCF_902506435.1 of Nocardioides sp. AX2bis. Taxonomy (GTDB): domain Bacteria; phylum Actinomycetota; class Actinomycetes; order Propionibacteriales; family Nocardioidaceae; genus Nocardioides. Next base: position 1,006,620 of record NZ_LR733215.1, read on the forward strand.
GGAACTTCTCCACGAAGCACTCGCCACGACCGAAGGCCGAGACGGCCTCGCGCACCGCGGACTCGAAGGCGTCGGCGACCTCCGAGGCCTCGCGGGCCACCTTGAGCCCACGGCCGCCACCGCCGAAGGCGGCCTTGATCGCGATCGGCAGGCCGAACTCCTCGGCGAAGTCGACGGCCTCCTGGGCGTTGGCCAGGGGGTCCTTGGTCCCGGGGGCCAGCGGGGCCCCGACGCGCTCGGCGATGTGGCGGGCCCTGACCTTGTCGCCGAGGTTCTCGATGGCCTCGGGCGGGGGACCGATCCAGACCAGGCCCGCGTCGATCACGGCGCGGGCGAAGTCGGCGTTCTCGGCCAGGAACCCGTACCCGGGGTGGACGGAGTCGGCGCCGGACTCGGTCGCGACGGCGACGATCTTGGCGATGTCGAGGTAGGTCTCCGCCGGGGTGGAGCCACCGAGGGAGTGGGCCTCGTCGGCCAGGCGAGCGAAGACCGCGTCGCGGTCCGGCTCGGCGTAGACGGCCACGCTGCCGATCCCGGCGTCGCGGCAGGCGCGGATCACGCGGACCGCGATCTCCCCACGGTTGGCGACGAGGACCTTCTGCAGGGGGCGGATCGAGGGCACGCGGAGCTCCTGGGAGGTCGGGTACGGCGGGTCTGACCGCTGCGCCGGGCAGGGTCGCTGGGCAGGGTATCGCTGCTGGCGACCGACCGCGGGCGCGGCCGTACGGTGGTCGCCGCGTGGTGGGAGTGACCCCCGGGGCGCGCGGGCCGGGTGAGGCGTGACAGATTGCCGGGCGCTACAAAGAACGCTCCCTCGGCCTGGAGGTCACCGTGCTCCCCTCGTTCCTCGCCCGCGACCGCATCGTCGCGGGCCCCGGCTTCAACCGGTGGCTCATCCCACCGGCGGCCCTGGCCGTGCACCTGTGCATCGGGCAGGTCTATGCGACCAGCGTCTACAAGTCGGCTCTCACCGCCCACTTCGACTCCTCGTTGACCGCGATCGGGTTCATCTTCTCGATCGCGATCGTGATGCTCGGACTGTCCGCGGCGCTCTTCGGCACCTGGGTGGACCGCAACGGTCCCCGGGCCGCGATGGCGGCGTCCGCGACCTTCTGGGTCACCGGGTTCCTGGTGGCCGCGCTCGGGATCAGCCTCGACCAGCTCTGGCTGGTCTACGTCGGGTACGGCGTGATCGGCGGCATCGGGCTCGGGATCGGCTACATCTCCCCGGTCTCGACCCTGATCAAGTGGTTCCCGGACCGCCCGGGCCTGGCCACCGGCATGGCGATCATGGGCTTCGGCGGCGGCGCGCTGATCGCCAGCCCGCTGTCGGGCCGCCTGATGGCGCTCTACGACTCCTCCTACGACCCGACCGACGCCACCACCGTGCCGTCCGGCCAGGCCGTGGCCCTGCTCTTCGTGACGCTCGCGGTCATCTACGCGGTGTTCATGTCCTTCGGTGCCGCCACCATCCGCGTCCCCGCCGAGGGCTGGACGCCGGACGGGTGGGACCCGTCGGTGGTCAAGAAGCAGAAGATGGTCACCACGAACAGCGTCTCCGCGGCGAACGCGGTCAAGACGCCCCAGTTCTGGCTGCTGTGGATCGTGCTCTTCTGCAACGTCACCGCCGGCATCGGCATCCTCGAGCAGGCCTCGCCGATGATCCAGGACTTCTTCCGCGAGGGCGAGACCTCCACCGTGGCCGCCGCTGCCGCCGCCGGGTTCGTCGGGCTGTTGTCGATCTTCAACATGGCCGGCCGGTTCGTCTGGTCCTCGACCTCCGACGTGATCGGCCGCAAGCCGATCTACATGATCTACCTCGGGGTCGGCATCGCCCTCTACCTCGTGCTGGCGCTCTTCGGGTCGACCTCGACCGTGGTCTTCGTGATCACCGCCGCCGTGATCATCTCGTTCTACGGCGGCGGGTTCGCCACCATCCCGGCGTACCTGCGCGACCTCTTCGGCACCTACCAGGTCGGTGCGATCCACGGCCGCCTGCTGACCGCGTGGTCGGCCGCCGGCGTGGCCGGTCCGCTCATCGTCAACGCGTTCCTCGACGCCCGGGGCACCCCCGGCGCCCTGGTTGCGGCCGACTACCGCCCGGCGCTGCTGACCATGGTCGGCGTGCTCGTCGTCGGGTTCGTGGCCAACCTCCTGGTCCGCTCGGTGAACGCGAAGTTCCACGAGCCCGGCAAGGACTCCGCACTGAAGACCGAAGGAGCATCCGCATGAGCGCGCGCATCGCCGTCGCCTGGGCCCTGGTCGGCATCCCGCTGGCCTACGGCATCACCGAGACCGTCCGACGGGCCCTCCCGCTCTTCACCGGTTAACAACTGCTAACCAACGGGCTAGGCTGCGGGCATGACCTCCGCCTTCGAGCTGTCCCGCGAGCACGACGAGTTCCGCCACAGCGTCCGCGACTTCGCCGAGGACCGCATCCGACCGCACGCCGCCGACTGGGACCGCGAGCACCACTTCCCGGTCGACGTCGTGCGCGAGATGGGCAAGATGGGGCTCTTCGGGCTCACCGCACCCGAGGCGTACGGCGGGGCCGGCGAGGACGGTGACTTCACCAGCCTCTGCGTGGCGATCGAGGAGCTCGGCCGGGTCGACCAATCGATGGGCATCACGCTGCAGGCGGGCGTGGGCCTGGGGATCAACCCGATCCTGACCTACGGCACGGCCGAGCAGCGCGAGCGCTGGCTGCCCGAGCTGGTCGCGGGCGAGCGGCTCGCCGGGTTCGGCCTGACCGAGCCCGGCGCCGGCTCCGACGCCGGGGCCACCCAGACCCGGGCCGAGATGGTCGGCGACGAGTGGGTGGTCAACGGCGCCAAGCAGTTCATCACCAACTCCGGCTCGGAGATCACCAGCCTGGTCACCGTCACCGCCCGCACCGGCGAGCGCGAGGACGGCCGCCCCGAGATCAGCGCGATCATGCTGCCCTCGGGCACGCCCGGCTTCACCGTGGAGAAGGCCTACGACAAGCTCGGCTGGCACGCCTCGGACACCCACCCGCTGTCGTTCGCCGACGCCCACGTCCCCGCCGACCACCTGCTCGGCGAGCGGGGTCGCGGGTACGCCCAGTTCCTGGCCACCCTCGACGACGGCCGGGTCGCCATCTCGGCCCTGGCCACCGGCTGCATCCAGGCGTGCCTGGAGGCCTGCGTGACCTACGCCGGGGAGCGGCAGACCTTCGGCGGCCCGATCGGGCGCAAGCAGGGCGTGGCCTTCCAGGTCGCCGACCTCGAGGTGATGGTGCAGGCCAGCCGCCTGATGACCTACCGCGCCGCGGCGATGAAGGACGCGATGGAGCGGGGCGAGCAGGTCTCGACCAAGCAGTTCAAGCAGGCCGCCGCCGCCGCCAAGCTGTACACCACCGAGTCCGCGGTCACCGCGACCCGGATCGCCACCCAGGTCTTCGGCGGCTACGGCTTCATGGAGGAGTACCCCGTCGCGCGGCTCTACCGCGACGCCAAGGTGCTCGAGATCGGCGAGGGCACCTCGGAGGTCCAGCGGATGCTGATCGCGCGGGGGCTCGGCCTGCCGGTCGAGTGACCCCGTCGGTGGGCGTCACGAGACCTGGTGGGCCGAGTGACCCCGTCGGTGGTCGAGGAGCGAGCGCAGCGAGCGTCACGAGACCTGGTGGGCCGAGTGACCCCGTCGGTGGTCGAGGAGCGAGCGCAGCGAGCGTCACGAGACCCGGCCGGCCGGGTGACCCCGTCGGCGGTCGAGGAGCGAGCGCAGCGAGCGTCACGAGACCTGGCTGGCCGGGTGGCCCCGTCGGTGGTCGAGGAGCGAGCGCAGCGAGCGTCACGAGACCTGGTGGGGCGAGCGGCAGGCGCCTAGCCGCGCACGCCCGGCACGTGGCGGGCGACGAAGGCGAGCAGGTCGCCGAGCACCTCGTCGCGGTTGGTCTCGTTGAGGATCTCGTGCCGCGCCCCGGGGTAGGTGTGCTGCTCGGCGTCGGGGTTGCCGGCCGACAGCGCCTCCCAGCCCGCCCGGGACGGGCCGATCGGCACGAGCTGGTCGTCCTCGCCGTGCAGCCACAGCAGCGGCGTGCCGGTGACGGCGCCGGCCTCGGTGACCCGCCCCATCGCGGTCACCAGCGCCTGGAGCGTGGGGCGCTTGAAGGGGCCGTGCCAGACGAGGTCGTCGGCGACGTACGCCTCGCCGACCGCTGCGTCGCGCGAGAGCGTGGCCGGGTCGATCGGCACGTCGGGGATCTCCTCGGCCCCCAGCAGCGCGGTGACCGCGGCCCACTCGCCGAGCACGGGTCCGCTGAGGGCCACCGCCGTCAGGTCGGCGCCGTGGCGCTGGGCGTACCGGGCGCCGATCAGGCCGCCCATGGAGTGCCCGACGAGCACCACCGGGAGGCCCGGGTGCGCCTCGCGGGCAGCCTGCTCGAGCAGGTGCACGTCGTCGACGACGCGGTCGATGTCGCTCACCAGCACCCGCTCGCCGCCGCTGCGTCCGTGCCCCACGTGGTCGACGCCCCACACGGCCGCGCCGGCCGCCGTGAGCCGCGTCGCGACGTGCTCGTAGCGACCGACGTGCTCGCCGTAGCCGTGCACGAGCAGCGCGACCCAGGTCGGGTCGGTGGCCTCCCAGCGGCGTCCCACGAGGGGGCCGGCGTGGCCGTCGAGGTGCAGGTCGGTGCTGGGCGTGGCCGGGGACGTCGTCGTCATGGGGGCGACGTTAGCCCGCCGGCTCCTCCACGCGGGGGAGCGTCTCGGGCGCCCGCAGCCAGGGCAGCAGGGCGAGCAGGCTGACGGCCGCGGTGGTGGCGAACGCCCACCCGTACCCGACCTGGTCGGCGACGACCCCGACCAGGATCGGTCCACCGATCGCGCCGGCGTCCTGCGCCATCTGGAACGTCGACAGGACCGTGCCGCCGCTGCGCTCGGCGGTGACGACGTCGGCGACCGCGGCCTGCTGGCCCGGGTTGACCAGTCCGGCGCCGACCCCGGAGACCGCCGACAGCACGAGCAGCACCAGCAGGTCGCCGCTCAGCCCGATCAGGCCGAGACCCAGCGCGGTGACGACCAGCCCCACGAGCACGAGCGGACGCCGTCCGGTGCGGTCGGCGACGCGACCGGCGACCTGGAGGGTCGCCGCGGTCCCGGCCGCGGCGAGCGCGAGCGACACCCCGGCGACCCAGGTCTCGTCGTGCACGGCCACCGCGAACTGTGGCAGGACCGCGACCCGGACGCCGAAGTTGCACCAGCCGTTGGCGAAGGCCGAGGCCAGGCAGGCGCGGTACGTCGGGTGGGCCAGGGCCTCCCGCAGGAGCATCGGCGGCCGCGGTGGCGCGTCCGCGGGCGGGCGCAGCGCGGCTCCGCTCAGCCGGAACCCGACGACGGCCGCGGCCAGCACGAGCGCCACGGCGTACGCGACGAACGGCAGCCGCAGGCCGAAGGTGGCCAGCGCCCCGCCGAAGACCGGGCCGAGCATGCCGCCGACGAGGAACGAGCTGGCGTACGCCGAGGAGACCCGGCCGCGGATCGTCGGTGGTGCCAGGCGCACCAGCAGGGCCAGCGCGGAGACGGTGAACATGGTCGAGCCGATGCCGCCGAGCCCCCGCAGCACCAGCAGCTGGGCGTAGGACTGCGCGAAGGCGGTGGCCAGCGACGAGGCCGCGACCACCAGCAGACCGGTCAGGTAGACCGGGCGCTCGCCGAGCCGGGTGACCAGCGCGCCGCCGGCGGGGGCGAAGACCAGGCGGAAGAACGCGAACGCCGAGACCACCAGCGACGCCGCGGCCACCCCGACGTCGAAGCTGCGGGCGTAGGCCGGCAGCACCGGCGAGACCAGGCCGAACCCGATCGCGATCACGAACGCCGAGCCGATCAGGACCTTGATCTCGCCCGGGATCGGGATCTTCTCCGGCGGGGTCGTGCTGCTGCGGCGGGTGCTGTCCCTCATCGGCTCCAGAGCCCGGTCCAGGAGTGGTCCAGGGCGCGCACCATCGTGCGGAGCAGCGGCAGGCTGACCCCGACCACGGTGTGGAAGTCGCCCTCGATCCCGGTCACGAACGCGCCCCCGAGGCCGTCGACGGTGAAGGCGCCCGCGACCTGCAGCGGCTCCCCGGTCGCGACGTAGGCCGCGATCTCGTCGTCGTCGACGTCGGCGAAGTGGACCGTCGTGGCCGCCCCGCGGAGCTCGGTGCGCCCGGTCGCGGTGTCGCGCAGGCAGTGACCGGAGTGCAGGACGCCGGAGCGACCGCGCATCGCGTGCCACCGGCGTACGGCGTCCTCGGCGTCGGCGGGCTTGCCCAGCGCCTCCCCGTCCAGCTCGAGCACCGAGTCGCAGCCCAGCACGAGCGCGCCGGCGGGCAGGCCGTGCTCCTCGGCGCGGTCGGCGACGGCGGCGCACTTGAGCGCGGCCAGGCCCGGGGCCAGCTCGGCGGGGGGGAGCCCGTCGAGCACCGACTCGTCGACGCCCGAGACGACCACGAGCGGGGCGAGCCCGGCGCTGCGCAGGGTCGCCAGCCGGGCCGGGGAGGCCGAGGCCAGCACGAACGGGACGGACGGGAGGTGCGGGTCGGTCACGGGACGGTGACCTCGGAGACCGAGCGCAGGCGCGGGTGGGCGTGGTCGTCGCCCTCGACGTCGCCGGTGGCCCACCAGATCCGCAGGCCGGGCTCGGTGATCTCGAGGGTGGCCAGGTTGTTGTCGAACCACGGGCCGCGGGCCAGGCGCCAGCGCAGCGGCGCGTCGGGCACCTTGGCCGAGCGGGCGACGACGTGGCCGAGCGGGCCGGCGACGCCGTAGGAGGCGACGGCGGTGGCGTAGCGCCACTCGCGCTGCAACGGGTTGCGGATCGGCGAGCAGACGGCCTGGATGATCCGGCTCTGCAGCGGCGGACCGGAGCGGGCCTCCTGACGCGTGGGTCGGGCCTCGGAGACGTAGCTGTGGTGCACGTCGCCGGACAGGAACGTGACCGTCGTCGGCGCCCGGCCGCGCTGGCCGCGCGAGGTCTCCAGGGTCATCCGCGCGACCTGCTGGAAGGCGTCCTGGAAGGCGGCCCAGTGCTCGAGGTCGACACCCTGGCGGAGCTTCTCGCCGAGCTTCGCGCCGCGGGCGCCCCAGGCGCCGCCGGACAGCGCCTCGTTGAAGGCCTCGACGTAGTGCAGGCCGGGAGCGAGCAGGTAGGGCAGGGACGTGCCGACCAGCAGGTGGTCCACGTCGCCGCGCATCTGGTCGTCGAGCCACTCCATCTCGGCCTCGTCGAGCAGGCTGCGCTGGTCCTCCTCGAGGACGCGGGCGGCGCGGGAGTCGATGACGACCAGGCGCGCCTGCGAGCCGTACTGGCGCACGTAGCTCCAGCGGTACGACGTCGGCTCCTGGTCGGCGCGGTCGGCGAACTCGTCGAGGGCCTCGGAGATGTCGATCTCACCGTCGGCGTCGAAGGCGTCGCGGGCCTCGACGCGGTTCCAGATCGGGTCGGCGTTGCGCTCCTCGGGCGTCATGTTGCCGAGGTGCTGGTAGACCCAGTACGACGCCAGGCCGCCGACGATCCGGCTGTGCCACCAGTCGGTGGCCTCCATCTCGTCCTTCCACGCCTTGGAGGTGTTCCAGTCGTCGCGGATGTCGTGGTCGTCGAAGATCATCGCCGAGGGCACGGTCGAGAGCAGCCAGCGGTTGGCGGGGTCGTTCCAGGCCAGCAGGTAGAGGTGGGCGTACTCCTCGTAGTCCTTCAGTTCGGTCCAAGGCGCCTGCTCGATGTCGCGGCGCTCGGAGATGAACTCGCGCATCGCCGGGGTGGTCTCGTCGGCGTAGACCTGGTCGCCCAGGAACAGCACGAGGTCGGGCCAGCGGACCCGGCCCGGGTCGGGGTCCCCGCCCTCGGTGGCCTCGGTGACGCCGGCCATCCGCAGCGCGTAGGCCCGCAGGGCGTCCACGCCGTGGGTCTTGTTGCCGGCGGCGTCGTGCTCCACCGCGGTGCGGCAGGAGCCGAAGGCCATCCGCAGCGGCTTCTCGTGGTCGAGGGTCGGGATCAGCGACGGCGGGTAGGGCGAGCCGGCCTCGGGCCAGACCTGCTTCGCACCGGAGCCGTCGTCGACCTCCACGGTGTAGGGGTACTTGCCGCCCTTGGACATCCCGTCCACGTGCACCAGCGCGTAGTGGTGGCCGTGCACCCGGAAGGTGCGCGTACTACCCACGTGCTCCTGCTCGTCACCGGCGCGCACGGTCACCAGGGCGGAGGCGTCGGTCTCGACCCAGATCGAGGCGGAGGTCTCGTCGACGTGGCGGAGCAGGGGACCGAGGACGAGAGCAGACATGGTTTCAGCGTCGCACGCGGGGCCACGGGCGGTGTTCACCCGGTGCAGCGCCGCCGGCGACGCGTGGCCGGGCCGTCGTGCACCGGTCCTCGACGCTGCCTCACGTTCGTGTGGCCGCAGGGGTCGATCTGCCACACGAACGTGAGGCAGCGGGAGGGGCGTACGACGTCCTCAGCGCGGCAGGCCGCTGGCCCGCCAGCCCCCGGCACCGTGGGGCAGCGGCTCGCGGTGGCGCCGCCGCGGCGCCGACCACGCGGACGTACGACGCGGGGCCGGCGCCTCGCCGCCTCCCATCGCCCCGATCACGGCGACCAGCGCCGCGAGCTCCTCGGGGGTCGGGTCGCCCTTGACCACCCGGAGCGCGGGCGGTGCCGCCACGGCGTCCACGGCGTCGACGGAGGTCTCGTCCTCGGCGGCCATCAGAGGGGGATGTTCCCGTGCTTCTTGGGCGGCAGCGTCTCGCGCTTGGTGCGCAGCAGCCGCAGCGCGCGGACCACCTCGGCCCGCGTCTCGTGCGGCTGGATGACCGCGTCGACGTAGCCCCGCTCGGCGGCGATGTAGGGGTTGGCCAGGGTGGTCTCGTACTCGTCGATCAACTCGGCGCGGCGGGCGTCGACGTCGCCGCCGTCGGCCTCGACCTGGGCGAGCTCCTTGCGGTGCAGGATGTTGGCCGCGCCCTGGGCGCCCATCACCGCGATCTGGGCGGTGGGCCAGGCGAGGTTCAGGTCGGCGCCGAGGTGCTTGGAGCCCATCACGTCGTACGCCCCGCCGTAGGCCTTGCGGGTGATCACGGTGACCAGCGGGACGGTGGCCTCGGCGTAGGCGTAGATCAGCTTCGCCCCGCGGCGGATGATGCCGTTCCACTCCTGGTCGGTGCCGGGCAGGAAGCCGGGCACGTCGACGAACGTCAGCACCGGCACGTTGAAGGCGTCGCAGGTCCGCACGAAGCGGGCCGCCTTCTCGGAGGCGTCGATGTCGAGCGTGCCGGCCAGCTGCGAGGGGTTGTTGCCGACGATGCCCACGGAGTGGCCCTCGACCCGGCCGAAGCCGACCACGAGGTTGGGCGCGAACAGCTCCTGGACCTCCAGGAACTCCTGGTCGTCGAGGACGGCGGCGACCACGTCGCGCATGTCGTAGGGCTGGTTGGGGGAGTCGGGGATCAACGTGTCGAGGCCGCGGTCGAGGTCGGTGACCTCGAGCCCGGCGGCGTCGAGCTCGTCCTCGGGGAAGGACGGGGCCTCGTCGAGGTTGTTCTGCGGCAGGAAGGACAGCAGGCCCTTGACGTACTCCAGCGCGTCGGCCTCGTCGGCGCCGAGGTAGTGGGCGTTGCCGGACTTGGTGTTGTGCGTCCGGGCGCCGCCGAGGTCCTCCATCGTGACGTCCTCGCCGGTGACGGTCTTGATCACGTCGGGGCCGGTGATGAACATGTTGGAGGTGCCGTCGACCATCACGGTGAAGTCCGTGACGGCGGGGGAGTAGACGTGGCCGCCGGCGCAGGAGCCCATGATCAGGCTGATCTGCGGGATCACGCCCGAGGCGTGGACGTTGCGCCGGAAGATCTCGCCGTAGAGCCCCAGGGAGACCACGCCCTCCTGGATCCGGGCGCCGGCACCCTCGTTGATCCCGACGATCGGGCAGCCGGTCTTCATCGCCAGGTCCATCACCTTGGTGATCTTCTCGCCGTAGACCTCGCCCAGCGAGCCGCCGAAGACGGTGAAGTCCTGGGAGAACACGCACACCTGGCGGCCGTCGATGGTGCCGTAGCCGGTGACGACGCCGTCGCCGTACGGCCGGTTCTTCTCGAGGCCGAAGGCGGTCGAGCGGTGCCGTGCCAGCTCGTCGAGCTCGACGAAGCTGCCCTCGTCGAAGAGCTGCTCGATCCGCTCGCGGGCGGTCTGGCGGCCCTTGGCGTGCTGCTTCTCGACGGCCTTGGCCGACCCGGCGTGCACGGCCGCGTCGAGGCGGCGGTCGAGGTCGGCGAGCTTGCCGGCGGTGGTGTGGATGTCGAGGTCGTCGGGGACCTCGGTGCCTTCTCCGGGCTGGGCGCTCACGCTGGTCGGTCTCCTTCTCGCACGGCTGCCCGGGTGGGCCGCCCTGAGGGGATGCTGGGACCTGCGTCAATCTAGACCCGTGACCGCTCCTCCGGGCCCGCGCCCACCCCTCGACCCGGACGACCTGGCGGCCGGGCTGGCCCCGCTCGGTCTCCGGCTGGAGCTCGTCGCGAGCACGGCGTCGACCAACGCGCTGGCCGCCGAGCGGGTCCGCGCCGGCGCCGCGCCGGGGCTGGTGGTGGTCGCCGAGGAGCAGACGGGCGGCCGGGGCCGCCTGGACCGGCGCTGGGAGACGCCGCCCGGGACGGCAGCGGTCTACTCCTGCCTCCTGGCCCCGGAGGTGCCCGCGGCGTCCTGGCCGTGGCTGCCCCTGCTGACCGGTCTCGCCACCGCCCGCACGCTCCGTCGCCACGGCGTCGAGGGCGGGGTGAAGTGGCCGAACGACGTCCTGGTCGGCGACCGCAAGATCTCGGGGATCCTGGTCGAGCGGGTCGACGGCGCGCGCGGGCCGGTGGCGGTGGTGGGCGTCGGGGTCAACGCCGACCTGCGCGAGGACGAGCTGCCGGTCCCGACCGCCACCTCGGTCGGGCTGGTGACGGGCCGGCCGGTCGACCGCACGGCCCTGCTGGTCGACCTCCTGACCGACCTCGTGGCCTCCCACGACGACTGGCTCACGGCCGGGGGCGCGGACCGGCTGCGCGCGGCGTACGCCCGGGAGTGCGTCACCGTGGGCCGGCAGGTGCGCGTGGCGCTGCCGGGCGACCGGGAGCTGCACGGCCTGGCCCGCACGGTCGACGAGGCCGGCCGACTCGTCGTGCGCACCGACGAGGGCCAGGACGTGGTGGTCGCGGCCGGCGACGTCGTGCACGTGCGACCCCGGCCCGGTTCCGCGCCGCCGCCCTCCGGGTTGCTGGGATGATCGGGTCCGTGGCCCCCGACGAACCCTCCCAGGACGCTCCCGAGCTGCAGGACGACGGCCTGCCCGCGCCCGACGACCGGGTGGAGAGCGCGTTGCTGCGCGAGGAGCCGGCCTACGCCGCGGCGGAGGTCGCCGAGACCCTCGGCGTCCCGACCGCGCAGGTCCGCCGGCTGTGGCGCGCGCTGGGGCTCCCCGACCACGGCGACGCCCGGGCGTTCACCGACTCCGACGTCGCGGCCCTGGGCGACCTGGTCGGGCTGGTCGACGGCGAGATCGTCGACCTCGACCTGGCGGTCGGCACCACCCGTGCGGTCGGGCAGACGATGGCCCGGCTGGCCGACTGGCAGGTCGGCACCCTGGTGCACCGGGTGGAGGAGATCGAGGCCCGCGGCACCACCGCGCCGGCCACCGCCGCCGACGACGCCGTCCGGCTCGTGGAACGGCTGCGCGAGCCCTTCGAGGAGCTGCTGGTCTACGCCTGGCGCCGCCACCTCGCGGCCGCGGTCGGGCGGATCGAGGCGCTCGGCGCCAACGAGGAGGACCTGCACAGCACCGAGGTGACGGTCGGCTTCGCCGACATCGTCAGCTTCACCGCGCTGTCGAACCAGATCAGCCGTGAGGACGTCGGCGACCTGATCGAGCGGTTCGAGTCCCGCTGCGCCGACGTGGTCGCGCTGCAGCAGGGCCGCGTGATCAAGAGCATCGGCGACTCGGTCCTCTTCGTGAACGCCGATCCGGTCCGCGCCCTGGAGACCGCCGAGGGCATCATCAACAAGATCGGCCGTGACACCCGGATGCCCGACGTGCGCGTCGGCCTGGCCAGCGGCTCGGTCGTGCTGCGTCTCGGCGACGTGTTCGGCCCTCCGGTCAACCTGGCCGCGCGGCTGACCAACGTGGCGCGCCGCAACCGGATCATCATCGACGCCGCCACCGCCGACCAGCTGCCGGCCGACCAGTTCGAGACCCGCCGGCTGCCCGGGCGTCCGGTCCGCGGCTTCGGCATCCTCGAGCCGCTGGCGGTCTGGCGTCACTGATCCTGCGCCGGGTGCTCCCGCGGTCTCCGGATAGGGTCGCCGCGTGTCCGAGACCGCGCCCGTCCTCGCCGTCGTCGGAGGAGGCCAGCTCGCCCGGATGCTGGCCCAGCCGGCCATCGCGCTGGGCCTGCCCCTGCGCCTGCTGGCCGAGGCCGAGGGGGTGAGCGCCGCCCAGGTGATCCCCGACCACCGGGTCGGCGACCACCGCGACCTCGACGACCTGCGGGCGCTGACGGCCGGCTGCGCCGCGGTCACCTTCGACCACGAGCACGTCCCGACCGCGCACCTGCACGCGCTCGCGGCGGACGGCCTGGCCGTCCGGCCCGGGCCCGACGCGCTGGTCCACGCCCAGGACAAGGCGGTGATGCGCGCGCGGCTGACCGCGATGGGCGTGCCCTGCCCGCGGCACCTGCTGCTCGGCGAGGACGCCGGGCCCGACGACGTGGCCGCCTTCGGCTTCCCGTGCGTGCTGAAGACGACCCGTGGCGGGTACGACGGCAAGGGCGTGTGGGTGGTGCGCTCCGTCGCCGACTGCGCCGAGCCGTTCGCCGCCGCCCGGGAGAGCGGGGTCCCGCTGCTGGCCGAGGAGCTGGTCGACTTCCGGCGCGAGCTGTCGGCGCTGGTGGCCCGCTCGCCCAGCGGGCAGGCTGCGGCGTACCCCGTCGTGGCCTCGACGCAGCGGGACGGCATCTGCCACGAGGTGGTCGCCCCGGCGCCCGACCTCGACCCCGACCTGGCCGCCCACGCCCAGCAGGTCGCGCTGCGGATCGCCGGCGAGCTCGACGTGACCGGCATCCTCGCCGTGGAGCTGTTCGAGACGCGCGACGGCCAGATCCTGGTCAACGAGCTGGCCATGCGCCCGCACAACACCGGCCACTGGACCCAGGACGGGGCGGTGACCTCGCAGTTCGAGAACCACCTCCGTGCGGTGATGGACCTGCCGCTGGGCTCCCCGCAGGCCCGCGAGCGGTGGACGGTGATGGTCAACATCCTCGGCGCCCCCGAGCACGACGGGGAGCCCGTCGGCCGGCTCTGGGACGGTTTCCCGCACGCGATGGCCCGCGACCCGCGGCTGCGGGTGCACCTCTACGGCAAGGACCTGCGCCCCGGTCGCAAGGTCGGGCACGTCAACGCCTACGGCGACGACCTCGAGGACTGCCTGGAGCGGGCGCGGCACGCCGCCGCCTGGTTCCGCGGCGACCTCGGCAACGAGAGCGAGTGAGCAGATGAGCGAGCAGACCGACGCCCCCGTCGACGGGCGGGCCCGGGTGGGCATCGTGATGGGCTCGGACTCCGACTGGCCGGTGATGAAGGCGGCCGCGGAGGCGCTCGAGGAGTTCGACGTCGCCTACGAGGCCGACGTGGTCTCGGCGCACCGGATGCCCGACGAGATGCTGGCGTGGGGGCGCGGTGCCGCGGGTCGTGGGCTGTCGGTGGTGATCGCCGGCGCCGGAGGTGCGGCCCACCTGCCCGGGATGCTCGCGGCGGTCACCCCGCTGCCGGTGGTCGGCGTCCCGGTGCCGCTGCGCCACCTCGACGGCATGGACTCGCTGCTCTCGATCGTGCAGATGCCGGCCGGGGTGCCGGTGGCGACGGTCTCGATCGGTGGGGCCCGCAACGCCGGCCTGCTCGCCGTGCGGGTCCTGGCCGCCACGGACCCGGCGCTGCAGCAGCGGATGGTGGCCTTCCAGGCCGACCTGCGGACCGCGGCGCAGGCCAAGGGCGAGGCGGTGCGCGGGAGCGTACGAGGTGGTCGTGGCGGGTCGCGCGCCGGCTTCTGACCGCACCCGGACGACCGGCTCGGCGGGTCCCGGCCGCGCCGGGCGGCTGGTCGGGCTCGACGTCGCCCGCTGCATGGCCCTGCTCGGCATGGTGGCCACGCACGTGCTGCCCGCGACCGGCGTCGACGGGACGCTGACGACGACGCAGTGGCTGGCCGGCGGCCGCGCCTCGGCGCTGTTCGCGGTGCTGCTGGGCGTGTCGCTGGCGCTGGTCAGCGGCGGGTCGCGCCCGCACGCCGGCGGGTGGCTGGCCCGCGACGCCGCCGGCCTGGCGGTGCGCGCCGTGCTGGTCGCGGCGATCGGGCTGCTGCTGGGGGTGCTGGACACCGGGATCGCGGTGATCCTGACCTACTACGGGGTGGTGATGCTGCTGGCGCTGCCGTTCCTGGCGCTGCGAGCGCGGGCGCTGCTGGGCCTGGCCGTGGCCTGGGCCGTGCTGTCGCCGCTGGTCTCGCAGGTGGTGCGGCCCGAGCTGTCGCCACGGCAGTTCGAGAGCCCCGCGCCGGAGCAGCTCGAGGAGCCCGGACGGCTGCTGGGGGAGCTGCTGTTCACCGGCTACTACCCGGCGTTCTGCTGGCTGGCCTACGTGCTGCTCGGGATGGGGCTCGGCCGGCTCGACCTGCGCCCGGTCGGCACGGCGCTGCGGCTGGCGGTGGTCGGGCTGCTGGTCGCGGTCGGCGCGACGATCGCCTCGTGGGTGGCCAGCGCGGCGGTCGGGTTCACCGGCGACGACCTGGCGGCGGTCGAGGGCGGCATGTTCGGCCAGACACCGCTGGGGGAGTGGCGCTGGCTGGCCGTGGTCGCCCCGCACAGCACGACCCCGTTCGACCTGCTGCAGACCGGGGGCAGCGCGGTGCTCGTGATCGGCGGGTGCCTGCTGCTGGTCGCGGGGGTCGGCCTGGCGGGCGACGGGGCCGTCCGCGTGGTGGCCGTCGTGTTCGGGGCCGGGACGGCCACGCTGACGCTCTACGCGCTGCACGTGGTCATGCGGACCGAGCAGGTGTGGCCCGCCGAGGAGCCGGGCTCGTTCCGCTGGCACCTGCTCGTGCTGCTGTGGGCCGGGGCCCTGCTGGTCGCGCTCGGGCGGCGCGGACCGCTCGAGTGGGCCGTGGGCCTGCTGCCGCGACGGATCGCGGGCCGCTAGCCGGTCACCGGGTCGCGTGCATCATCCGGCGCGGCGCCTGGCGACGGTGCCAGGCGCATGACGTCCCGGGTGTGCTCAGGCCGCGGGGAGGTGGCCGGCCGCAGCGGAGCGCTGGACCAGGCGGGCGACCATCCGACGGACGCGGCTGGGGCGCGGCGCGGGGGCGAAGAGGTGCAGCTGGTCGGTGCGGCCCTCGCGCTCGGCGATCAGCTGCACGACGTCGCGGTCGTAGGCCGCCGCGAGCTCGTCGACCAAGTGCATCCGGTCGTCCTCGACGGCGTCGTTGATCGCCCGGGCGTAGTAGTCGTGCAGCTCGTCGACCTCCTCGACGAGGCGGCGGGTGGCGGGGACGGGGGGTGCGGTGGTGGTCATGAGACCAGTCTCCTCCGCGTGTTGGAACGATCCAAGGCGGTGACGCGGTGACCTTGGGCACGGCCGGCGCAGGCTCCGCCCGCCCGGGACCCGCGTCAGCGCCGCCGGCGCCACTCGATCGCGGGGCAGGTGTCCATCACCATCGGCACGCCCGCGGCCCGGGTCCGCTCGAAGGCGGCCTCGTCGAGGACGCCGAGCTGGAACCACACGCCCCCGGCGCCGATCGCCACGGCCTGGTCGGCGAACTCGCCGGCGGCCTCGGAGCGACGGAAGACGTCGACGACGTCCACCGGGAAGGGGATCTCGGCCAGGGTTGCGTACCCCTGCTCGCCCAGCACCGTGGCGGCCGAGGGATGCACCGGCACGATCCGCTTGCCGCGCTCCTGCAGCAGGCGCGCGATCTCGTACGCCGTCCGCGAGCGGTCGCCGGACAGGCCCACCACCGCCCACGTCGTGGTGTCGTCGAGCATCGCGCGGACGACCTCGGGGTCCTGCCAGGTGGTCGCGCCGTCGGTCTGCATCCGCTCAACCTACGGCCTGCTCGGCGCTCCGGGGGGTCCCGACCTATGCTGTTACCCGTGAGTAATGACTTTCCGCTGTACGCGCTGTCCGAGGAGCACCAGGCCATCCGGGAGGCCGTCCGGGCGATCTGCACCGACAAGGTCGCCCCCTGGGCCGCAGCGGTCGACGACGAGGCCCGCTACCCGCAGGAGGCGCACGACGCGCTGCAGGCCGCGGACTTCCACGCCCCGCACGTCCCCGAGCAGTACGGCGGTGCCGGTGCGGACGCGCTGGCCACCTGCCTGGTGATCGAGGAGGTCGCCCGCGCCGACGTGTCGGCCTCCCTGATCCCGGCGGTCAACAAGCTCGGCTCGCTCCCGGTCCAGATCGGCGGGGGCGAGGCGATCAAGGAGAAGTACCTGACCCGGCTCGCGGCCGGCCAGGGCGGGTTCTCGTACTGCCTCTCCGAGCCCGACGCCGGCTCCGACGCGGCTGCGATGAAGACCCGTGCCGTGCGCGACGGCGACGACTGGGTGCTCGACGGCGTCAAGCGCTGGATCACCAACGCGGGCGTCTCGGAGTACTACACCGTGCTCGCGGTCACCGACCCCGAGAAGCGGACCCGCGGCATCACCGCCTTCGTCGTGGAGAAGTCCGACGAGGGGGTCAGCTTCGGCGCCCCGGAGAAGAAGCTCGGCATCAAGGGCTCCCCGACCCGCGAGGTCTACTTCGACCACGTCCGCATCCCCGGGGACCGGATCATCGGCGAGGAGGGCCAGGGCTTCGACCTCGCCATGCGCACCCTCGACCACACCCGCGTCACGATCGCTGCGCAGGCCGTCGGCGTCGCGCAGGGTGCGCTCGACTACGCCCTGGAGTACGCCAAGGAGCGCCAGCAGTTCGGGAAGTCGGTCGCGGAGTTCCAGGGCATGCAGTTCATGCTCGCCGACATGGGCATGAAGGTGGAGGCCGCGCGCCAGATGACCTACGCCGCTGCCGGCCGGTCCGAGCGCAACGACGCCGACCTGACGTTCTTCGGCGCCGCGGCGAAGTGCTTCGCCTCCGACGTCGCGATGGAGGTCACCACCAACGCGGTGCAGGTGCTCGGCGGGTACGGCTTCACGCGCGACTACCCGGTCGAGCGGATGATGCGCGACGCGAAGATCACCCAGATCTACGAGGGCACCAACCAGGTGCAGCGGATCGTGATGGCACGTCAACTCCTTGCGGGGGTTCAGTCAGAGCTCTGACCTGCGGTTTCCCCGCGTCCTGGCTCCGACGTCGGAGCCATTGTGCCGTAGAACTGATGCCGTGCAGTCGCCCTGGCACGGCATGAATCGGCACACCCAGGAACCGATCGGAACGGTTTGTGTGTCGGCTGTGTGACACCAGCGGATGCTCGGCACGGCCTCGCGCTGCCTCGGTTGGGCGTGACGGCGAAGCGACGTCCCTCGAGAACCAGGCAGTACCGATCCCGCTTGGGAGATGAGCGAGATGCGCTGAACGCCAGCCACCGCGCATCACTGCCCCAGCCCTCTTCTCGGCTCACCTGAGAAGAGGGCTGGACTGTTCCATCGGTCGGATCGGCTGGACAGCTGAACTTGAGACCCCGCCAAGAAATGCGCGGTCCCTGCAACGTCCCAGGCGATCTCCCACAAATGCCCTAGTCGGCCCCCCGGGGCAAAGGAGGTCGGCCGGGCGTGAGCCAACCGCGTCGAGGTTTGCGTGGCCGGTGGTGTCGGTTCCCGCACCTACACTCGCGGCCGTCGGGCTCACGGCCCGGTCCACTAGGTGGCCGCGGGCCTGTCCGAGACCGGCAAGGTCGGGAGCCGAGATACGCAACGACGTTGGGAGCAACGGTGCCTGAAACAACACCCCAGGACGGGGACGGTGCCGACGCGGTCGCGTCCGACCAGGACCGCGTGACCGGAAGCCTCGGGGTAGACGCCGCCCCAGGAAGCGTCACGTCGCCGCAGGTGCCCGCGGTGGTCGCACGGACGGGGGCGGCGGTGGAGCTTTCGTCGTTGGCACCCGAGTTCAGTGAGGCGCAGCACCAGTCCTACCTGGACCGTCTGACCGCTGCTCTGGGTGACGACCGCAACCGCAACATCGCGCTCACCGGCCGCTACGGGGCGGGCAAGTCCAGCATCCTGGGCAAGTACGTCGACGAGCATGGGGACACCACGCTGAGGCTGGCGATCTCCTCGCTCGGCCCTAACGACGAGGGCGCGTCGCTGACAAACCGGATCCAGAAAGAGGTCGTCAAGCAGCTGATCTACAGCGCCGAGCCGCGCACGCTCGAGCGCTCGCAGTTCCGAAGGCCGGTCGAGCTGCCGTGGCCGAGGGCGGCGTTGCAGGCGGCGGCGGTGCTGGTCCCGCTGGCCGTGTTGCTGGTGCTGATGGGCTGGTTGCCGGCACCTGCGGTCGCGGCGTCGGATGGCCCGCTCGCACAGGTCCTCGTTTGGCTCGTGCTGGCCGGCATCGTGCTGGCTGCAGGCACGGGCGTGCGGCTGCTGACCCATGAGAAGTTCTTCGTCTCGGACGTCGCGGCAGGTGGCGCGATGGTGAAGCTATCCGAGAAGAAGCTCACCTACTTCGACGAGTACCTCGACCTCATCGTGAACTACTTCGACTCTGAGGACATCGACGTGGTCATCTTCGAGGACCTCGACCGGTTTGACGACCCGCAGATCTTCGAGGCGCTGCGCGAGCTGAACACACTGCTGAACGGCCCCAAGCGGGGCAAGGCCCGGTCCTGGCGGCCGTTGCGGTTCGTGTACGCGGTGCGCGACAGCCTGTTCGAGCAGATCGGCGCCGAGCAGGACGATGCCGTGTCGGGCGACGGCAGTACAGGCGCCGCGGCCGGGGGTATCCCGGCCACCCCGGCCACCCCGGCCACCCCGGCCACCCCGGCCGGCTTGGGTGCGCGGGCGGCCGATGACGCGGCGAAGGCTGAGACATCGCGTGCGAACCGCACCAAGTTCTTTGAGGTCGTCATCCCCGTTGTCCCGTTCATCTCGCACCGCAACGCCCGCGACCTGCTGAAGGGCCTGCTCGAGGGTGCCGGCGTGGTTGTGGAGCGTCGCTTGATCGACCTCGTCGCTCGCCACTGCACCGACATGCGACTGCTGCGCAACATGGTCAACGAGTACCTAGTGTTCGCTGAGCGGCTTCTTCACGGCGAGAAGCAGGCGCCGGAGCTGGACGCATCGAAACTGTTCGCGCTCGTGGCTTACAAGAACTTCCACATGGACGACTTTGAGAACATCGCGCGACGCACCAGCGCCCTGGACGTCCTCTACGACGACCGCCGCGGCATCATCCGGCTCGGCGTGGAACGGCTCGAGGCCGAGAAGCGCGAGGTGCTCAAGGCCGGGGCGCGACCGGCGTCTGTGAAGCCGTTCATCCGCGAGATGACAAGGCGACTGAACGCAGTGGCGACCATGCTGCTCGAACAGAAGGGGTACTCCGACAGCGTGTTGTTCTACCGGGTCGGCGACAAGGACTACCCGACGTCCGCGGCAGCATCGGCTGCGTTCTGGGATCACGCGCTCGACACCGCTTCCATCACCTTCATGGCGCGACGGTCCGCGTACGGGGATGCGTCGTTCGGTTCACTGACGCAGGACCAGCTCGAGAAGCTCTACCCGGAACTACTTGAGGGGCGGTGGGTCGAGCGGAACGAGAAGGCTGCCCGCGCCAAGGCGGCGAAGCTCGACGCCAAGATCGCCGCCCTGCGAGGAGCCGACTTCCGTCGCCTCATCGAGGCCTCGGACAACTACACGATGCCGGAGCGCCTGGCTGGCGCCGGTGGCCCCGGCACCGTCGCGTGGGAGGCCGCCGTCGCCGCGGGCACCGCAACCGACACGCAACCCGGGACAGTGACGATGGCGGACCGCGTGCACGAGCTACTCGGTTCAGAGCTCGCGCGGGACTTGGTCCGCGGCGGGCACATCGACCTGAACTACAGCGTTTACGCCGCGCAGTTTTACGGCAACTTCGCGGGCGTTGACGTCCACACGTTCCTCATCCAGACCGAACAGACCAACAGCTCCGACATCGACTACAAGTTTCACAGCACCAACGCCGTCAAGAATCTTCTCGCCGAAGCCAGCGCCGACTTCACCAGTTCGGTCAGCGCGTTCAACACCGACGTCCTCGACTGGCTGTTGAAACACGACCAGCGCGGTGCCACCGACGTGGTCTGGCACGTGATGCAGACCAATGGCGCCAGCGAGGTAGCGCGGCGGTTCATGGCCACCTACCTGACCTCGGGGCAAGCGCGCACCGAGTTCGTAGCCCGTCTCGCGCATGAGGAGTGGCAACCGGTCTTCACCCACCTGTGCACCAGCGCCGACGTTCCCGACGACGTGCGCGCCGACCTCGTTGACGCGGCCCTGCGTGCTACCACCGCGAACGCCATCAGCGCCTTCGACACCCCTACCGACGTCGCGGGCTTCGTGCTCGGCCACTACCAGCAGATGCCGGCCTACACCGACCCCCAGGACGCCACGGTCGCGGGCGCCGCCGTCGCGCTGCTCAAGCGGGCCGACGTGCGCTTGCCGGACCTGGCCGGGCTCGACGACGACATGCTCGACCGCGTTGTGCAAGCAGACCTGTACGAGCTCAGCGCCGACAACCTGCGCCTCGCTGCACGCATCGACGGCGCCGTGAACCTCGATCGACTCCGCGACGCGGCACCGGACACCGTCTACGGCTACTGCCTGCGCAACCTCGAGCAGTACGTGGACGAAGTGGGCGGCGACGTCAGCACCAAGGCCGCCGTCGCTGACGAATCGACGCTCGCCCACGTGTTGAACACCGACGCAGGCGCCGAGTGGTCGTCTGCGCAGCAGGAGGCTCTCTTTGCTGGCGCCATGAAGACGGCCGCCCTGAGCGACATCCAGGCGGTACCCCCGGCTACATGGGAGGCACTGGCCGAAGCTCGGCTGTTCCTGGCCACCGCGAGCAATGTCGAGGCCTACCTGCACCAGATCGGCAGCATCGACACCTGCCTCGGTGAGCTGCTGACCGCTGCCGGTGCCATCACCGTCGACGCTCCCGACTCGGACTCCGCCACCGAGGCGGACGGGGGTGCGGAGGGGCGGACTCCTCCGGACGTTCGCAAGATCGCGGTCGCCGTGCTGAACGCCCGCGAAGCCATCGAGTCCACCGAGACGCGGGTCCAGCTCGCCAAGAGCCTGGGCCTGGGCACCCAGCTCGCCGCGACCGAGGTCGCCGCGGAGAACAGCGACCTGTTCGCCCGCCTCCTGCGTGCGGATCTGGTAGCCGATGACGCCGACACGTTCACACATCTCGCGACCGGCGGCTGGGGAGCGGTCAGGAACGGCATCGCGGCCTCCGCACACGTCGCGACGTTCCTGACACCAGCCCACATCGCCGGCATCGCCGGCGATGTGCTCGAAGACCGGGACACGGCCGACAAGGTCGGGCACCGCATCCTGGGCGACCTGGACTCGTACGTCCCCGACCCGGATGACTACGCCTGGACGCAGGTCGCTCAGTATGCGTCGCGGACCCGAACCACCTTGTCGTGGGCGCACCTGAAGCAGGTCGCCGCGAACAGCACGGGGCCGGCGAGGCAGACGATGCAGCTCATCCAGCTCGCCGACCCGCAGCCGCAGCACGTGCAGGACGTTCTCGCTGTCCTGTCGCATCTCGAGGAGCCGTGGTGCTACCCGTCGACGCAGGAAGTTACGCAGTTCGACGCACCCGATGACGGGCCGGCCATCGCTGTGCTCCAGTTCCTGGCGTCGCAGGCCGTGCTCAAGGTCAACAGGCCGAAGCGCAACGGGAAGCGTGCCGTCACCCTCCGGTAGGGCCCAAGGGCCCGTTCAACGGGCTGAGCGCCTCCGCCCGGCGCACCACCACCGCCGCCAGAGAGGTGGCACAGCGCAAGAGGCGTCATGCCCTGTCGGGCGTGAAGCCGACTTCGCTGCTGCCTTCGCTCGACCCGTGCCTAGACTAGGCCGTGCTCGAGGTCGTCGCCCGCACCGCTGTCCCGGATCCGTGCGGAAGGGGCCGGGTTGGGCCGGGCCGCTGGAGATGGGTCTGCCGCGCCGGCAGCCCGCCGCGGATCGGCCGTCGCCGCGGACCCCTCGGTAGCGGTCCTCGACGCGGGCCCGCGGGTGAGGGCCCGGCGTTCCCAGACGGCACCGAGGCTCGGCCACGCCGCCGGCAGTTTGGATGACGTCGCTGGCCTGGTCGGAGCCGGTGGCTACGTGGGCGTGCGCTTCCGCCAGGTCGTCAGGGGTGGCCCCGCCGCCGACGGCAAATGAGTCGGATCACACGGTCCAACTCGTCCGGCTTGCGCTTTTGTTCATCGGACCTCCTGTTTGTGGGCAGGTGTCGGCGTCCTCACCGGGACGTCGGGCTTCTTGGACGCGTCGCATGCCGACATGAGTGCTGCGGCGGCACCCTGTCAGGCAGGCCAGTGGTCAGGCAGGCCCAGTGGTCAGGCAGGTCTCGAGGTAGGGACGGTCTGGGCTTCTGTGCGCAGGCTGCCTCCGGGCCCGCGGTTGGTCCAGGACTCTAGGTAGGTGGTGGGGAACTGGGTGCGAGGCCACGCTTCGTGTGTAGCCGGCGTGCGTCGGCAGTGGATGCAGACGACGCCGTACCCGCTGGCCGCGACCTCGGGGAGCAGCACGACGTGGCTGGCGAAGCGGCGACCCTTGCAGCGACCGTGGGGGCAGCCGATGGCCTTCACGTGCGTCTTGGCCTTGTTGGCGTAGGCCAGGTAGCAGGGGCGCGTGAAGCCGCCGGACCGCTTCTGCGGCTTGACCAGTTCCCGGACCTCGGCCTCGGACCTACCGAGTGCAAGCGCGACATCGAGGACCGGGAGGCCGTGCTTCCGCGTCTCAGTGTCGACGGCGAGCAATCGGAGAGCCTCCGCGATCCAGGTCGTGTCGTCGGGCACCGCCGAGTCGCCCCAGGCCAGGTCCGGGTCCTCGTAGGTAGCCCGAAGCCGGTCGAGGTAGGCGCTGCTCGTGGTGGCCGTGGTTGCGCCGGGATCGCGCGTCAGCCATCTGTGGAGCTCCTGGCGCACGGCTGGCACCGGGTGGTCGACGAGCGCGCACTTCGCGCCGCGTGCGGTCACGCCCTCGCTCACCAGCCACGGCATGACGCGCTTGATCAGGAGCGTCTTGCGAGTCACCTGGAGCAGGTCCGCGACCTCGGTCAGGTCGCGGCCCTCCTCGAACACGTACCGCACCACCGTCTCGGCGTTGGCGAGGGTCTTGCCCGTGCGGGTCCGGACGTTCCGGATGGTGCCGGCCAGCGGCAGCCGCGCATGCCCGCCGGAGCTGAGCGGGAGCAACGCGGCGCAGGTCCACGCCAGATCCTCGCCATCCGGGCGGAGGCGCCAATCGGTGAACGTCTCGTCACACAGCCGTCCCAGGCGGGCAGGCGCCTCGCCGTTGCGCCGCGCCGATCCCTCGAGGCCGGCGACAAGGTACGCCGCCACCGAGACGTCTGCTTGGTCGTCGTGGGCGGTCGAGGCTCGCTGCTGGTCCCGATGCGCTTGCACCTTGGCCGCGATCCGGGCGATCTCGGCTTCGACATCTCGCACCCGGGTTCGGACCTCCGATGCCTGCGCGGCGTACGCCTTGGCCTCGTCATCGTCGCCTGCGCCGGCGGCAAGGGCAGCCATGGTTCGGTGCCCTTTGGCCTCGGCCTCGAGCTGGGTGAGCTCGGTGCGCTTGAGGTCGATCCTGTGCTCCCAGGTGGCCGTCTGGTCGTACGTCTGCTCCTCGGCCGGGAGTTCGGTGAGCGTCGAGATGGAACCGAGATCCGCGAGGCTCCGCACGGCCCTGTCGAGATGGGTTGCGACCGATGCTGCCAACTCGGCCAACGACCCCGTCGCCGCGATGTGGGCAGGCTTCGACTCGCCCGGCCCGAAGTAGCTCCACCCCCGGCCTGTCCTAGGGCCAGCCCCGGCGGACTCGCGGCGGAACAGGAGAATGAAGTTGGCCCGCCCAGAGAGGTTGTTGCGCGCCTCGACCCCCCACTGCGTCGGCTCGTCGTCGTACTTGGAGCCAGCCTCTGCAGGCTGAACGGTCCAGTTCGTGAAGCCTCGAAGGACCCTGCGGGTGCTGGTTCGGTGCGCCTGACCGCCGGTGGCCGCCTTGGGCGCGCGGAGCTCGCCGAGCAGCCGGGCGGCCACCTTGCGGCAGGTGTCGTCAGAAAGGCCGAACCGCGGGACCTCCCGCCCAGCATCGTCGGTCGGCCATGCCCAAGGCGCGGAGAGGATGTCGAACCAGCCGTACTCGTCGCGGTCGTCGCGGTAGGTGGCGGGGATACCGTCCAGCACGATGTTCCGGCCTCTGATGTCGTTGCGCAGGCGACGGAAGTAGCGGCCTGTGCGCAGCAGCTCCACCTTGGCGATGTAGAGCCGCGTGTCGGCGTCGAAGACGTCTGCGGGGTCCTCGCCGGCCAGGTAGCGGGCGATGTCCTGCTCGGACGGCGCGATACGGGGCCGGAAGCTGCTGCGGACGAAGAAGCTCTTGGCCGCGTCGTAGCGGGCTAGCGGGTCGTCGACGGTCTGGGCGTAGGTGTTGTCGAGGTTGGTGTGGTCCCGTCGCCTCAGCCGGCCGTCGGCCTCAAAGGCCACCATGCGCTCCGCGATGACCTGGTAGCTCTCGCCGGCGGCACCGGCGTCGTAGAGCGCCCCGAAAACGGGGATCATCGCCGGGTTGGCCTCGGGGATCAAGCCCCGGTCGCCTTCGTTTACCGGCCGGCCGTGCCTGTCCTTCTTTTGGTGCCAGCCATGCGGCATCTGCATCTCCGAGATGGCCGCACCGCCAAGCTTGCACTTCATGAGGCGCTTGCCGGTGAGCTTGCGGCGGCGGTTGGGGTCGTCGTTGCCGCCGACCAGGCCGAGGGCGCCGAGCGCGAGCTCGTCGCCCGGATTGCGCTGGTCGTAGCGCTGGCCGCCGAACACCAGTGCGATGTCGCGGTGCTTGCACTTGGTGGTGATCTGGGTCCAGTCGGCCTTATCGCGGCCGGCCCGGGTCACGTCGTCGGCCCAGCACATCTCGCGAAGCGAGGGGAAGTGGTTGAGGAGCGCCATGATCATGACGGTCACGCCGTTGAGGTCCTCGCCGTCCTGCCGAGAGATGTGCTTGAGCGTGGAGGACAGCGTGATGTTCAAGAAGACCACGCCGTCGACACAGACCACGGCCGCGATGGGGTCGGTTCCACGAGCCGTGTGGTGGAGGTCGGCCATGGTGATCCAGCTGATGCCGTACTTCGCGCCGACTTCCGGCGAGGAAGGGTCCCAGGCATCGTCAGGGAAAGCGCTGATCTTGGCGATGGCCGGGTTGTCGCCGTAGATGCTGAAGTGCGCCGCTCGCTGCGCGGCGATGCCGCCGGCGTCGCCGATGACGGAGAAGCGCACCGCGTGTCCGCTCAGGGGGCTTCCCGTGCCGAGCTTGTCGGCGAAGGGGCGATGGACCTTGCGGTCGGTGTACGTGGACAAGGAGTCCTCCTCGGGTAGGTGAGGTGCACCGTGCCGACGAGGTGACGTTGTGCAGTGGTCCGATGTAGGAGTTCTGGTCCACCGAGATGGACGATGACTTCTATAACTCGGGAACAACCCTCAAAGAGACCCATAGCGGGACCCGCTCGTCCACCTCTTGCGCAAGTCCGTCCGGAGTGAGGGTGTGCAGCCTGGCGAGCTCGGCGACGTAGCTCTGGAGGGCGGGGTGTTGTTGAGGGGAAGACATGAGGTGACCGGTCGGCGCGGGAGGGGGCTCTGCAACCGGGCGACGGGCCGGCCACGCCAAACCGGGTACGGCCGTCGGTAGCCCGCCTACAGTCGGCGCAACGTCAACACACGGGGGTCAGCATGTGGGTGCTCACGGGCCTACTCATCGCCCTGCTCGTCGTCGGCCTTGTGGTCTACGCGGTACGTCGGGTGGTCGACGGCAGCGAGACGCATCAGCGCGGGCCAGTCCCACCGACGGTGACTCCGGCTAGGCCGCCCGGGCGTACGGAACCGCGGGCTCCCAGTAACGGAAGCTCCGATCGGGACCGCATGCCCTTCGCGTCGGCGGGCATGCGCGGGGAGATGTTCACCTACGCCGGCTTGGGTGGAAGCGGACGAGAACACGCCGGCCCGTACGCCGTCATCGACTTCGAGACCACCGGTCTGTCCCCGGACCGTGGTGACCGGGTGATCGAGATCGCCGTCTCCCGTGTCGACGCCAGCGGAAGGGTGGGGGACGAGTTCGCCACACTGGTCAACCCCGAAGGTCGTGACACCGGACCGGTGTTCATCCACGGCATCAGCAACCGGGACGTGGCCAAGGCGCCGACCTTCGCCGAGATCGTTCCCGAACTGCTGGCCCGCCTTGACGGGGCGGTCGTGGTGGCCCACAACGCGCCCTTCGAGGAACGGTTCCTGACCGCCGAGCTCGCCCGGGCCGGGCACCTCGGACTCCGGATGCCTGCCCTGTGCACCCTGTGGCTCGGGCGCAAGACGTTCCAGACCCCCAACCACAAGCTCGGCACGATCGCCCGCGAGGCCGGATTGCCGCTGGTCGACAAGCACGCCGCTCTCGGCGACGTGCGCGCGGTCTCGCAGTTGCTGCCGCTGATGCTGCACAGGCACGGCAGCCCGCTGCGATTCGCATGCCCCGCCTACTCACACGGTGGCAACCTTCGCAGCGGCGTGCCGCTGCAGTTGGTGACCCGAGCGGTCGAGCTCCGCAAGGGCACCGACGGTTGGATGCACTCGCTGATGAGCCGGCTGCCCATGAGCGCCAACGACGCTGACGATTCTGCTGCCGAGGTGTACCTCGAAGCGCTTGGTGAAGTGCTCGCCGACGGCAAGATCGTCGGGGACGAGGCCAAGTCTCTTGCCCGGCTGGCTGGCGACGCCGGGATGGGAGGAGAGCAGGTCCGCGCTCTCAACGAGCGGTTCCTGGAGGCCATGCGCGAGGCCGCCCTCGCAGACGAGGTCCTGACCCCGGTCGAGCTGCGTGGGCTCAACGCGGCTGCCAGGGCCCTCAGCGTGCCGGACTACTTCGACGATCTATCGCCGACCGCGGTCGCCCCTCAGCGCCCCCGCGTGTCCGGGTCGTCCGCGGCCGCTGCGGCGAAAGGTGGACGCCGGTGCGGCCACTGCCGCGTGCCGGGGCACTACCGCTCCACCTGCCCAGAGCTCGTTTGACCCGGAGGCACGAAGAGAACGAAAGAACGAAGGAAGTCGCCGACTTCCTTCGTTCTTTCGTTTTGTTCGTCAACTGGCGATGCTCAACACCTGGCGCGGCCGCCCGCCGGTGCTCTGGGACTCGATGATCGCGAGGCCCATGTCGAGGAGCTCGAACTCGAGCGCGTCGAGCTGGTCCTTCCGCAGGTTGTTGGAAAACACGCCGTTGATCTGGGTTCGGTCCAGTCCGGTCGGTCCTGCGGCTGCGAGAGCCGTGTACAGCTTGTCCAGTCGCGGACTTCCCAGGGTGGCGCCCCAGATGTGCGCCACAGAGGCCTCGCAGTAGTCCCAGAGCGCCGCGGCCGCGCGCAGGTGCACCTCCTCGAGGGTCTCCGAGCGGTCCAGGAGCGCGTAGACCAGGGCCAGACGCAGCTGATAAGCGCTCGCGCGAGCCGTCAGCGAGTCGTAGACCATGCCGCCGCTGGGCTGCGACTCCACGACCCGGTACAGGCGGTCCCAGGCACGCGTGAAGGCCGCGCTCCGCATGATCTCGCTCCCGCCGTGAGCGAAGTCGATCGCCTCTCGAAGCCGACCGCCGAGTACACCGACGACCTGGTCGGGCAGGCGGCCCGGCTCAGGCAGGAGGCAAGTGCGGTGACTCAGCACGTGCAGGAAGCGGTTGGCGTAGCCGTTGGTCACGTCTACCGGCTTCAACAACTTCGTCAGCTCGGCGGTCGTGACCTGGCCCAGGACGGCGACATGGGCATGTTCAGCGGTCAGCGCCTGGGTCTTCGTCCTGGCGCTCAGGACGTCGCTGTCCCATGCGGACCGCAGCGTCGTTGACAGGGTGGACCCCTCCCGCCCGGCCACGGTGAGGAGGCGCGCGTACTCCTCCTCGACGACAAGTAGCCGCTGATCAGGGCTCGCGGACGACGTGGCGCCCGCCGTGCTTGATCCAACGGCCGCCTGAATCAACGCCTCGCCCGACTGGATGCCCCCGCGGATCTGTCGTTCGGTCATGAACGGAGTGGCGGTGTCTGCGGCGTCAATGACCGGACGCACCGCAGCGGCCGAGGTTCCCTTGCGGTCCCGCGCGGACCGCCCGATCACGACGCCGTACAGCAGCGGATAGTGCTTCTTGGGTCCGACGTAGACGAACGCGTTTTGGCCGGCCATCGCACTGTAGGTGACGAGCAAGGTCAGCAACATCGCCGGACCGGACGCCTCGGTCAGGGGCTCCAGCGAGTGCACGATGTCGCCGGCCAGACCGTGGTAGGCGTCCTCGGCAAGCCGGGGAACCTCGCCCCTGCGCTCCAGCCGTGCGGCAAGGCGCAGCCTGCCCAGGAGCTCGTAGGACGCATCGGTGACGGCGGGGTCTCCGGTGCCTCCCAGCTGGCCGAACGCGAAGGGTGTCGTCGGCGCCTGCTGCCCGCTCACAGCGCGCCCTCGTCACCCTGCAGGTAGGCGCGAGCGGCGACTCGGAGCAGGGACGCGAGGGAGCGGTCCTCCAGGGCGGCCCGCTGCTTCAGCGCGTCGCGGAAGTCGCGGGGGAGCCGGACGACGACGACGGCGACGTCGTCGGTGGTGGTGGTGGTCTTCACGTCGGAACCTCTCGATGATTCGGTGTGATCTTGCGCCGCAAGCGCGGCGAGACACGAAGGTCCGCGACGTGATCGCTTTGCCAATCACCCCGCGTCAGCCCACCGGCTTGTGGTGCCGACCGGTGCAGCCACAGTGCGCGAAATGGACACAACCAAAGCCAAGAAGTGCCGATGCGGCCACGACCTCGACCCGCACCAGATGGTCCTCGTCATCCAGAGCCCGCTGCCCGCGGGCGTGATGGTCTGCCCCGTCCAGGACTGCGCATGCTGGTCCACCTGGGGGATGAACCCAGACGGACGCCCATCCACACCGGAGCAGGCGGCCGCTACCCGGAGGCTCGTCGTCGACGCCCTCCGCATCAACCAGAACTGAATCGACCCCCGCACCATCGGTGCGGGGGTCTTCGTTGTGCGTGCGGCGCCGGACTAGCGCAGGTGGACATTCTCGCCATCGTCTTCGGGCCGGCGTCTGGCGATGTGGGTAGTCGAAAGAGTCCGCACGAAGCGGGGGTTCGCAATGAACCCACCCATGTCGCAGAAGACGTTGCGCAGCTCGCGTGGGCGCCCACCAGTAGGGCCGGGCCACAACAGAAGGCCCCCGCTGACGGTGGGGGCAATGGGCCCCTACCGCTGCGGTCACACCCGCTGGAGGGTCCCTGTGACACCAACATCCCAGCCGCAGTCCGCGCACGTGCGGGCCGCCAACCGCGTCTCTTCGTACGACCAAGAGACCGCACGACTCCTGCGCATCTGGGTCGACCTGACCTGGCGCGCCACCTCCGCTGCCGCACATCACAACGGCGATGCGGACGTCCTGCTAGAGCAGCAACAGTGGGTCGAAGACGCGATCTCTGACCGGCTCTCGCCGGAGGACAACCTCCTAGGCGCACTCTGGGCCTGGGAGGTGGGACTGGCCCACGAGGCATCGACGCCAGTCGCGACCTGTTTGATCTGCCGCAAGGCCAGCCTGGGCCTACCGCCGGATCTGCCGCTCCCGGCAGGCCTGGGAGGTGCCCGATGACGGTCTCCCGCATCAGCACGGACTCCTCCTCGGAGGTCACCACCGACGGCCACACCCTGGTCATCCGCGACCTGAGAGTGACCCACGCCGAGGCCGCTTCGTATGTCCGTGGCCAGCTCGACGACCACGGCCCCGAGGCCGCCGCGGACCTGGTCCGCCGAGCGCTCCCGGTAGGGCTCGTGGCACTGGCCATGGGTACTGCAGGGCTGGACACTGGCGCGCTCACGAGAACGCTGTCGGCCTTCGAGAAGACCGTCGGCGAGAAGTCCTCTGCGGCTCTCGTCGGCCTCGATGAGGCCCTCGATCGTCTCCGGGTCGGAGAAGAAGCAGTGACCCGCACAGCGGCGTCGATCCTCGACGGACTCCCGGCGCAGGTCGAGGCCGCCCTCGCGGGCCAGGCCACCAGCGTGCGAGCCAGCGTCGCCGATGCCACCCGAACGGTCCAGACCGCGGGTCTGCAGGAACTGACCACGGCACTGGGCAGGCACTCGGAGTCGGTGCGAAATGCACTCTCCCTCGATCGGGCAGACGGTCCGGTGCGGATGCTTCGCCAGGACCTCCTGGATGAGTTCGCGGGTACTCGCCGCGAGCTCGTCGAGCAGCTCTCGGGCGTACGCAGTCTCCTCGAGGCCGCGCAGGTCGCGAAGGTTGCCGGTGCGAAGAGCAGCCGCGCTGTCGGCGCAGCCAACGAGGCCGAAGCAATGACGCTCCTCGAGGGCATCGTCACCGCCGCCGGCGACCTCTTCGCGCGCGTCGGGGACGAGGCCGGAACGGGCGGCACCACCCGCCGGTCCGGCGACGGTCTGATCACCCTGAGCCCAGCCATCACCGGATCGGGCCGCCAAGTCCGCATCGTGGCTGAGGCCAAAGCCCGGACCAGGCCGATGAGCGTCCGGGCCCACCGCGACGAACTGGCGGCCGCCTGCCGGGTGCGAGACGCCGCCGGTGGCCTCACCCTGGTTCCCACCAATGAGCAGGTCCCCGGGGGAGGCGCTTTCACCCGCATCGACACCTGCGCCTACGTCGTGAGTTGCCAGGACTTGGGCACCGCGGAACTCATCTACCTACTCTTGCGCGAACAGGTCGCCTTCTTGAAGGTGCGCGCCAGCGAGGACGCCGAGGTGGACCTTGCTCAGGTCGAGGCACGTTTCGACCGAGCCCTCAGCGAGATCGGCCAGCTCGATGAAGTCGGCCGGCTCGCCGTGCAGGCCCACAAGGCCTTGGAGAAGCTGATCGCCCTCGGGCGTGAGACCCAGCAACGGGTCCGGAGCAGCCTGACCGAAGGGATCACTCTGCTGCACTGAAGAACCGGGGAGGGGCGCTACGCGCCCCTCCCCGGTTTCTGGTCTAGGTCTGCCCCTTCTACGTGCGGGCAACCCGGGGTCCTCACCCGCGCCGAAGGACGCGTCGTGGCGGCCCGAGGTGCGCCTTCGTCGCCAGGACACGAGCGGGGCGGGACGTGGCGAGCCGGGTGCATCTAGCTGGTGGGAGCCCAAGCGGTCAGGCTCGAAGATGACCGAGCGCCCGCGTCTGCTCCCACCAGTCCGCGTTGGACCGGTGCAGGCAAAGCGCCGCGTCCCATCGGAGGCCGTCGTACTCACCGAACGGGTGGTGCCCGTACTCAGCACACCGGGGGTTCGTGCTGTCCATCGTCGGTGTGTACTGCGACCCCTCGCCGCAGGTTACGCAAACCGGTTCTAGCGGTGCCGCATCATCCTCCAGCGGCCGTACCCGCTCAGCGCGGTCGGTGCCGCCCACGGCCAGCATCACGGCGGCCTGGAGGGCTGGCAGAAGCTGCCTGGCCTCCGACCGGGTAATGCTTCCGAAGCCCGACACCCGGGCGGACGCCGGGTCATCGCTCAAGGCCAGCGCGGTGACGGACGCGAGCGCCGCGCCCAGCTGAGATCCGCGGACCGCGACGATGTGGGTTCCATCGGGGGTGGGCTGATCGCTGCCGACGAGGACGACGCCGTGCCCGGGGTCTTCGACGTGGATTTCGCGGGGGCTGGAGAACCAGGAAGAACTCACGGGCGATGGGCCTTTCGGTAGAGGGCGATTGGTCATGCACCGCGCCGGGTTGGCGGGGGCTACCAGACAGTGGCGGCGAGCGCTACGGCACTGTGCTCTGGATCCGTTGAACAGCAATCGCTGCGGTGGGGAGCGTCGTGTTGTTGGTCGGTGGGTGTGCCACCGCCAGCGCCACCGAGGGCACCGAGGGCACCGAGGACGAACCCAGCCACCACGTGGACGGGCTTTGGCGGCCGGTTCAGGTCGGTCTTGCGTCCGCTTATGCCAGCGACGGCGGCCTGGAGGACCACAACAGAGTCAGCAACGGGCAGCGGCCGCAACGCCGACAACGGCAATGGCGGCGCTGGGGCTCTGAAGTGCCGCTGGCTCTCCTGACGGTCAGAGCTGGGCAGACAGAAACGCCCGGGCTGCGGGGAGGTCGGCACAGACAGAGGCCACCGCGAATGCCCGGTCCTCAGCCGCGCCCGCGACGGCCCGATGGTCATCGTCGGGTCGGGCGCACCGCATGGCCGTGAGGGTGCGCAGTGCGTCGCTGGCGGTCGCGACGTCGGCGGGGGCGGGGCGGCTGAGGTGCCGGGTCACGAAGTCGTGGACGCCGCGGACGTCGACCGAGCAGGTCACCCAGGGCGCGGTCGCGTCGCGCGCCCACTGCTGCCACCGCGGGTCGGGGTCGCCCAGTGCGGCGGTGATCGCGGAGACGGTGTGCGCAGGGTCCTCGGGGTGGTCCTCGATGGTGGCGGCGAGGTCGGCGAACGCTGCGGTGCCGCCACGGGGGAGGAGCGTCTCGACGACGCGATGGTCGGCCGGTTGCCACAGCCAGGGCCCCAGCGATGCACCGAGGGTGGGGGTGTCGAGGTGGTCCAGGACGGCGACCGCCGCGAGAGCGGTGCTGAACAGCTGGGTCAGCAGTGACTGGTACTGCCCGCGGAGGGGACCGGTGGCGTGCGGGTTCTCGGTGACGAAGGAGCACCCTGGGCGCAGGTGCAGGTCGGCCAGGTCCTGGGCGCCGCGCTGGACGGTACGCAGGACCTGGGGCCGGCCGCTCTGGCGGACCCGGGACCACACGAGGTCACTCACCTGGTCAAGCAGAAGCGACGCAGCGGGGTGCTCGGCGACCCAGAGGGCCCGGCTGAGGTGCGCTTCACTCGCACCTGCCAGACGCAGCGCCATCGCGGACACCGCCTCGGACCAGGGCCCACCCTCAGCTGGAAGGAGGCCAGCCAACGGCGCCGCATCTCCTCGGCGGGTGACCTGGGCCCGGTGACCTCTCTCAGGCAGCGAGGGTGGCGGTGGGACGGTCGGTGAGTCGACGGAGGAGGTCAGTGCTGCCACCAGCGCGGCTTGCGCGGGCGAGAGTCCCACAGTTCGCAGGAGAACGGTCTCGGGCTGTACGGGTGGCGGGGGTTTCACTAGGCTCCACCGCAGGACTAGCGGGGCGGTCTGCGCAGGTCCGGTGTTCGGGAGGCTCACGGCGATGATGCCTCTGCTCGTGGTGCCGCCGCGGCGTTCGGGTGCGCCCCGGTGGACCGTGAGGTCGTCGAACCACACGGTGTCGCCGAGGTTCAGGTGTCCGGCGAGGAGTTCGCGGGCTACTTCATGGACGACCTCCGTGCGCGCTCCAGCTCCCAGCAGGAACCCTTGCGGCCCGGCGGCCCTCAGGTGGAGCTCGGGCCGGCCGAGGTCGGCAAGACCGCGGGTGGTGGTCTGCTCGTCCTGGGCCATCGCGGGACTGATCGTGTGCTCGATGCAGAACAGCGGTTCGCGCGAGGGCGTCATGGGAAGAGCCGAGGGGTCAAGTTGAGGGAAGGGCTTGAAAAGGGATCGTGGCACGTCCTAGGAGCTGCTGGCGCAGGCGGCGCCTCCTGTTCAGGGGTGGTCATGCCGTCAGTGTCGCGGGCCGTCACGACATCCGCACGAATTTCTCCGGCTGTCGGCTCGTTCGCGCAACCCCATAGGGAGCGTGGCCTGATGCGGAGCCGGTATGCGCGGGGCTGGCCACCGCGATCGACTGCACGGACGGTGGCCACCCGTCGTACTTCGGGGCGCCGGACCTGCGGGCGACGTCGCTGGGGGAGGTCGCTGACGCACTGAGGTGACGCCTGCGGAGGCGCGTCAGCCTCCGGACACGAGCCCCGTGTCGGGCTGGAAGGCGGCCCAGGCGAACCAGAACGTGTCGAGGTACTCCACGGCCGTGAGCTGCTCGCCGGCGAGCGGCCCGTTGAGGGCGCGCCCGAAGAAGTTCCACACCGACCCGGTCTGCTGGTCTTGAAACGTACCGTCGTCGGCTCGGGTGAAGTCCAGGGTCCTCCCGCCGACCTCGGGGGCGAAGGCGGCGACTGACCCGATCTCGGCGCCGTCGGGGATCTGCTGGGTGTCAAGAGCCGACACCTGCCCCGGCGCGTGCCACAGCACGACACGGTCGGAACCCACTTCGACGTGCTGGACGCCTCGATCGGCCAGCAGGTCCCGCGACACGGCAACCGCGTCCTCACCCTCCCCGACACCGACCACGCGAGACTTCGCGGGAGAACGGGTGTCCGGGCCGTTCGGGAGCGCGAAGAGAGGCTGAGAGTCTGGGTCGTCGTAGCCGACGTAGGGGTTGGTGAGGTAGTCGCGGTCGTGACCGGTCGACCTGCTGAGCACGCGCGCGTCCGGGTGCTCCTCGCGGAACTGCGCCCAGCCGACCGCTCCGACCGGGATGCTCTCGAGCTGGGTGCCCGTGAGCGTGCCCACCGAGGCCCGTCCGGTCAGCTGGGGCCACAGCGACTCGGTGAGCCGGTCGTACATCACGAGGTTGTCGGCGTAGAGCGTGCCGGAGACCCCGAACGTGGTGGTCTGCCCTGAGACGCTGCGCTCGAAGGCGACCCCGGAGTTGCAGAGCGGGCAGTACGTCACTGCGACCGGGACCCCGGCAAGCTCATCGTTGACGATCTCGTGCCATGTCACGATCCGGATCGGGTACGCCTTTGTCTCCTTGTCGATCGTCAGCGAGAGCACCGGTTCGTCGTCGTCGAGCCAGTCCACTTCCGAGACCGGTTGAAAGAGGGGGGCGTCGATGGAAGGGATGCCGTCCGGCGGCGGCCCGCCCTGCAGGAGGTCATCGAGGTCGATCAACGGCTCGGGGAAGTCGGGGTGTGCCGGGTCATCCAGCGCGGACGGTGGTCTCTCGCCGGCCGTAGCGGTGCCGCCGTTGTCGACCTCCCCTGCGGACCGGAGTTCATCGCGGTCGCCGCGATCGTTCGGAGCGGTCGCGCAGGCCACCAGCACGAACGACAGTGCTCCTGCCGCCGTCAGGCGCCCAGTGACCTTCATCGTCCCGCCCTCTCGCCCATCGCCAGGTCGTTCCGGGCGCCGCGGGCGCGTCGCCGCGTGACGAGGGCGGCGAGGAGAAGCAGCGCCCCGGCCGTCAGCCACCCGAGGGGGCCGATGGAGTCCACGAGCCGCGC
Source organism: Nocardioides sp. AX2bis (assembly GCF_902506435.1). Classification (GTDB taxonomy): domain Bacteria; phylum Actinomycetota; class Actinomycetes; order Propionibacteriales; family Nocardioidaceae; genus Nocardioides. The sequence goes on from NZ_LR733215.1 coordinate 1,041,969, forward strand.
TAGCTGCTGCTGGAGCGACGCGGCCGCGTCGATGACCGGATCGTCTGGGTCTTCGCCGGCCAGGACCCGCAGCTCCCACCAGCCGTAGTAGGCGACGTAGGATCCGGCTGCTGCGAGCAGGGCGCCCGCCGCTCGGGGCGCCCAGCGACCGGCGCCACGGAGGCGCCCAATCGTGGTGGGCGAGGCGAAGACCGTCGCCAGTGCGAGCGTCCCCACCACCAGCCCCATCCCGACGGCATACGCCACGAACAGGGTCAGCCCCTCGAGGACCGAGCCGCTGCGGAACCCGCCGACGACCACGGCCAGGAACGGTGCGATCGTGCAGGAGATGGAGGCGATCGCATAGCTGGCGCCGAAACCGGTCATCGACCAGAAGGAACGGGTCAGTGGTCGGGCTCCCGTGGAACGCGACGAGCGGCCCAGTCGTGGGAGCGAAAGCGTGCGACCCGCTACCAGCCACACGCCCATGAGTGCGAGCGTGGCCCCCAGCACGACGGTGAACCACGGCAGGTGCCGTTGCAGCTGACCTGCGACCGGGGAGATGACCAGGCCGAAGACGACGAACACGCCGGCAAAGCCTGAGGTCATGGCGATGCTGAGGGCTGCGGCGCGTCTCGCGGCAGCGGGGCGGGACAGCGACTCGCTCCCGGCGAGGAGGAGCGAGACGTACGCCGGGAGCAGGGCGAAGCCGCACGGGTTGACGGCGGCGAGCATGCCGGCGCCGACAGCGACGACGAGCAGGCCCTCGGACATCAGCCCACCAGATCCTCGACGAGGGCGGCCAGCTCGGCGTCGTCCAGGTAGCCCGAGGCCTGCTCCGTCCCGGTCTCGTCGAGGACGAGGTAGGTGCTCTGGGCGGTCACGCCGAACTGGCGCCACACGGCACCGTCGGGGTCGGCGAGCAGTGTGACGTCGGTGGACACCTCAGCGGCAAAGCCCTCGATGGCCGCCTGCTCGTCGAGCGACCCGACGCCGACGACGTTGACCTCGTCGCCGTAGTTCTCGGCGAGCTCGCCGACACCGGAGATCTGGGCGCGACAGGTGGGACACCACGGTGCCCAGAACCAGAATACGGTCGGCTTGCCGGCGAGAGTGCTGGCGTCGAAAGCGTCACCGTCGACGGTCTCCGAGGTGAAGTCGAGCACCGCCGACGTGGCCGCCCTCGACGTACCGGTCGAGGTGTCGTCGATCGCTGTCTCCCCGGCGGCGAGGTTCTCCCCTCCGGTGCCACATCCTGAGAGCAGCAGCACGAGGAGGGCGACCAACCCGATCAGAGGTCGAGTCCGTGTGCGCGCACCCATGTCAGTCCGCCACCTCGACGGCCTTCCCGAAGGCCACCCGGCCACTGATCTGGGCGGCTTCGGGGCTGGGGTCGGGGTAGAACCAGGCCGCGTCCTCGTTGATCTGGCCGTCGACCTCGAGTGAGTAGTAGGAGGCCTGCCCCTTCCATGCACAAGAGGTTCGCCTCGACGACGGGCGCAAGAGGTCCTCGCGGACCGAGCTCACCGGGAAGTAGTGGTTGCCCTCCACGACTACCGTGTCGTCGCTCTCGGCGACCGTGGCGCCGTTCCACACTGCTTTCATGCTGACCTCGCTGCTGGGTCGGTGACTGGGTGCCTAGGAAACCCGGCGGAGGATGGGGTTCCTTCCCACTCGGTGAGAAGAGGTGCGTGACGCCGTCCACGCGGTCGAGTCGGAATGCTGTCCGACCGTGGCCGGGTTCCCCAACGGACAACCGAAATCCATCCCTCGGAGGAGACATGCCCCGCATTCCCGTCCACACCACGGACAGCGCACCTCAGGCCAGCCGCGACGCGCTCAAGCAGCTCGAGGCGAAGTACGGCAAGGTGCTCAACATCCACGGCGAGATGGCGCACTCACCCGCAGTCCTGCACTCCTACGTCGCTCTGCAGGACGTGATTCGCGAGCACGCGCTGCTCGACGCCCGGGTCCGTGAGGCGATCGCCCTCGCGGTGGGCAACCAGGACGAGTGCACCTACTGCCAGTCCGCGCACACCGGAGGCGGCAAGGCGGCTGGCCTTGGCGACGACGAGATGATTGCCATCCGTCGCGGTGAGGCCGACTTCGATCCTGCCCTCGACGCGCTGCTCAACCTGGCACGGGAGTACACCGCCAAGGTCGGCAACACCAGCGACGCCGCGTGGCAGGCCGCACTGGACGCGGGGTGGAGCCAGGAGCAGCTGACCGAGCTCTCGGCCCACGTGACACTGAACCTGCTGACGAACTACTTCAACCACCACGTTCACACCGAGCTCGACGTGCCCCAGGCACCCGAGATCTGAGGAGCGGACCACCCGTGCGAGGGCCGACGCCGACCAGGCGTCGGCCCTCGCGGCTTCGGGCGGCTCGTTGATCGGGACAGCCGTGCCAGGCTCGCCGCATGCCGCCTCTCTGTCTGTGCCCCGCCCCGGCCGCGCGGGCCTGCCCCGCGTCTGGAAGACACTCGGACCGTCGAAGGGTTCCCGTGGCATGAGTGAGGCGAGCGCCCCCGACGATGCCGCGCGGAGGTGTGCCTTCGCGGAGATCGTCGAGCCGGAGATCGAGGTGATGTTGCGGGTGGCGCGGAGCATCACCGGCAGCACGGCTGACGCAGAGGACCTCGTGCAGGAGTCGCTCGTACGTGCCTTCCGGGCCATCGACCGGTTCGACGGCCGCCACCCGCGCGCGTGGTTGCTCACGATCCTGCGCAACACGAACGCCAACATGCACCGCAGGCGCCGGCCGATCGCGGTCGACGACTGGGAGCTGATCCATGCCTCCCGACCCGCCTTCGGGACAACGGAGTCCCCGGGCGCCGAGGAGGTGTACGTCGTGGAGGAGCTCGACGGGGCGCTCCAGGCCGCCGTCTCGGGACTGGACCCGAAGTTCCGCTCCGCGCTCGTGCTCGTCGACGTCCACGACCTGTCGTACGCCGAAGCCGCCGCGGTCCTCGACGTGCCCGTCGGCACCGTCATGTCCCGGCTGAGCCGCGCACGCGAACGCGTGCGCAAGGCACTCGGCCCCACCTTCACCACCACCCGAGGGGAGCAGTCATGACTGGAGCGCTCCGGCAGATGATCACCTGCCACTGGACCGCACGCCGCCTCCAGCGATACCTGGACGCCGATCCGGCCGCGCCTCTGACGCCGGGAGAGATCACCCGGCTCGAGGAGCACATCGCCACCTGCGAGAGGTGCAGCGAGGTCATGCGCCAGCATCGCCTGCTGCACCGTGCCCTGTCCTTGTGGTCGGGCCGACGACCCGTGGACCCGGCCTCGGTCGACCGGATGCGCACCGTCCTTGACGACTTGATCGACGGGCGGCAGAGGTGAGCGCGCCTGACCGCTGGGACCTGCTGGTCCTGGGAGGCGGCACCGCCGGGATCGTCGCGGCGAAGACGGCAGCCCGCCTCGGTGCACGGGTGGTCCTGATCGAACGGGACCGCACCGGCGGCGACTGCCTATGGACCGGGTGCGTGCCGTCCAAGGCGCTGCTGGCCGCAGCGGACGCGGCTGCTGGCGCCCGTAGTGCTGGACGGTTCGGGGTCACGGTCGATGAGGTGCGGGTGGACTTCGCGCGGGTGATGGAGCACGTGCACGCAGCGATCCGCCAGATCGCGCCCGTCGACTCGATCGAGGCGCTGGAAGCAGCTGGACTGACCGTGCGCACCGGCGAGGGCAGATTCGTCGGGGACAACACGCTGGACCTTGACGGCGAGAACGTCCGCTTCACCCAAGCGGTGGTCGCGACGGGTGCCGCGCCGGCCGCGCCGCCCATCCCGGGACTGGCAGAGCTCGACTTTCTGACCAGCGACACGGTGTGGGACCTCACCGAGGCGCCGCGCCGGGTGGCGGTCCTCGGTGGGGGCAGCATCGGCTGCGAGCTCGGACAGGGGTTGTCGCGGCTCGGCATCGAGGTGAGTGTGGTCGAGGGAGCGCCTCGCGTGCTGCCACGTGAGGACGCCGCGGCTGCTTCGGTCGTGCACCGCGCGCTGGAGTCCGACGGTGTCACGATCCTGACCGGTCAGTCGGTGACGTCAGTCGTTGCGTCGGACTCCCAGTCGGGATGGCTGGTCCTCGACGACGGAGAGGAGGTCGCATTCGACCGGTTGCTGGTCGCCGTCGGACGAAGACCCCGGACCACCGACCTCGGGCTGGACACTGTCGGGGTCGACGTGGACGAGCGCGGATTCGTCGTCGTCGACCGGCGGTTGCGGACCACCAACCCCCGCATCTGGGCGGCCGGCGACCTGACGGGCCATCCCCAGTTCACGCACGTCGCCGGCGTCCACGGCAGCCTTGCCGCCAGCAACGCGGTCCTGGCCGTACGGCGTTCGGTGGAGACCACGGCCGTGCCGCGCGTCACCTACACCCATCCCGAAGTCGCCGCCGTTGGCGTCGACACCGGACGCGAACGCGACGGGATCCGCATCCTCACCCTGGACCACCGCCACGTGGACCGAGCCGTGACCGAAGGCCTCACCGACGGACTCACGCGCCTGGCCGTCGACGGCAGGGGCCGGATCCTCGGAGCCACCGTCGTCGGCCCGCGGGCGGGGGAGACGCTGGGCGAGCTCGCGATCGCCGTCCGCCGAGGACTGCGCACGCGCGACCTGGCCGGCATCACGCACGCCTACCCGACGTGGAACGACGGACCGTGGAACGCCGCCATCGCCGACGTCCGGGAGCAGCTCGACCGCCCCACGACGCGGCGCGCCCTGCACACCCTGGCCCGGACCCGTCGATGGTGGCTCGAACGCCGTGCCGCCTGAGCGCCGCCTGCTGCTGGTGGGCGCCGGCCACGCACACCTCCACCTCCTGCACCACGCATCCCGCCTCGACGCCGCCGGCTACCGCACGACATTGGTGGCACCCGCGTGGTTCGACTACAGCGGAGCGGCGTCGGGCATCGCGGCCGGTGACCGCGACCCTGCGGAGGGCCGGCTCGACGTCGCGGCGCTCGCCCGGCGCAACCGGGTCAACTACAGGCAGGGCCTCGTCACCGAGGTCGACCCGTCGGCGCGGACGGCGACCACCGACGACGGGTCCAGGCTCGGGTGGGACGTGGTGTCGTTCAACATCGGCAGCGTCGCCGACGTCGGCTCCGGGGAGGGCGTCGTCGGGGCAAAACCCCTCGTCGACCTCGCCCGCCTGCGCGAGCGGCTCCGGGTGCCGCCGGCCGGGCGCGGCCACCACCTCACCGTCGTCGGCGCGGGAGCCAGCGGCATCGAACTTGCGGCACACCTCGCTGCCCGCGACGACACCGACCGTGTCCGCCTGCTGGAGCGCTCGTTGCGCGTCGGCGCCTTCCTGCCTCCTCGTGCGGCGCTCCGCCTCACCCGCCTGCTCGCGAGCAGGGGCGTGCAGGTCCTGACGCAGGCCGACCCCGTGCGCATCGAGGAGAACGCCGTCGTGCTGCGCGACGGGACGCGCCTCCCGCACGACACGGTGGTAGTCGCCACGGGACTCACAGCCCCACCACTGGCCACCCGGGCGCCGCTGGGCGGTCCAGGGGGCTTCGCGGTGCGGGCAACCCTCCAGCACCGCGACCACGACGACGTCTACGCCGTCGGCGACTGCGCCGATTTCCTCCCGGCCCCTCTCCAGCGCATCGGCGTGCACGGTGTCCGACAGGGGCCGGTGCTGCTCACGGCCCTCGAGGCCCGCGCGGGTGGCGCACCCGCGCCGGTCTACCGCCCGCAGAAGCGCGTGTTGTCGATCCTCGACCTCGGAGGTGGCACAGCGCTCGCGGTGCGCGGCCGGTGGTGGTGGCTCGGCCGCTCAAGCCTGGCACTCAAACGGCGCATTGACCGACGATGGCTCGCGACGTACAAGGGCTGAGGCATCAGCGGCGCGTCGGCATGGGGAGCAGCGTGAGTAGCTGTTTGTTCTCCACGGGATCGAGCACCGAGTGCTGTACGCAGGCGGGGACCAGCTCGCCGGTGTCGGGGTGGGCCATCGTGTAGACGCACGCCTGGAGCCGCTCCTGAGTCGCCTGGGTCTCGGCGTCGGCAGCGACTTCCCCCGCCTCCATGGCGCGCCAGGCGGGGATGACGGTCGCGGCGTCCATGAAGGCGTGCACGACGAAGGTCAATCCCCTGACCTCGCGGTGGGCAGCGGCACGGACCAGCGTCGACAGGCCGCCGGCGCGGCGGACGACCCGTCGGCTCCAGCGCAACGACATGGCGGCCAGGCGGGGCTCCCGCAGCGCCAACCGGAACACTTTCGCGACCGTGACCCACGGATGCTCGCCGCTGAGGGAGACCGCCGGGACGCGATTGAACACCTCGTCGCGGAAGCCCAGGTCAGCCGCCACAGCGGGATCGAGGAGCGGGACCCAGGTGTCGCCCACGACGATGCCGAAGGCCGAACGATTGCACCGCGGGTCACCGAACTGGAGAGCCTGCCACGCCACCGGCTGCTCCATGCCGGTCTCGATCTGCTTCCAGACCTCGTCGATGCTGACGGACTGCTCGTCGACGCCCCACCTGCGGGGATCACCCACCCGGGCGGCCGGCTGGAACGACATCATCGAGTAGCCCATGTGGCGCACGGCAGCGACGACACCGGCGACCTGGTCGCGGTTCGTGCGGGTCACCGTCATGTTGTGGGCCAGGAAGTAGCGCAGGCCGGTCTGCTGCTTGACGCGCTCGAACATCAAGGCGAACGCGGCACGATGTTCGTTCAGCTCTCGTTCGACTCGTGGCCGCGGCATCCCGCGACGCCCGCGCATGAGCGAGTCGAAGTGCGCCGCAAAGGACACGCGCGGCAGCCGGAGCCCTCCATCGGTTCGGGCGACGAGCGCACGGAGGTAACCCTCGTCGAAGTCTCCGTGGGTCATCGACATGGGTTCTCGACCTGCCGCCCGCATGGCTAGGAGGGACGCCGCGTGGTCGTCGGGCGAGAGCAGCGAGACCTCGCCACCGATGAGCTGGGCGTGGGCACGTGGCCCCCGTCGCTCCCGCAGCAGCGCCATCTGGCGCCGAACCTGGTCGAGCGTGTGGGCGCCGTCGGTGGGGACCTTGTTGGCGTCCGCGGAGTGGTAGCACGGAGAACAGGTCAGGTTGCACTTCGGGAAGACGCCGTGCGTGCCTTCGCAGCCCACGCCGATGCGGCCCAACGTCTGTGCTGCGGTCCTGGCCGTCGTCGGGAGCTCGGACCAACGGCGCCGCATCGCTGCGAGGGTCGCCGGGTGGACGGGCTCCGTCAGCTCAATGATCGAGCGAAAACGGGTCCGCAGCGCGGAGACACGGACCCTTCTGGTCGACCCCCGGAGGTTACCGATCATGAGTTGGAAGCGGGTGCGGGGCGGGTGCTCGTGGCCAGCAGCCGCCGGCCGATGGCGCCGCCGAGGAGGGTGAGCACCAACAGGCCTCCGACGCCGATGACGATGCCGCGCGGGTCTGCCCCCGAGGCGCCGACAGCGGCGTACGCGAGGGCGCCGGGCACGATGCCGAGCGCCGTACCGAGCACGTAGTCGCGCAGGCGCACCCCGAGCAGCCCGGAGGCGTAGTTGATCGGTGTGAAGGGGAACAGCGGCAGGAGCCTGACGGCGAGCACCGCGACCAGCCCGTGGCGAGCCAGCACCCTGTCGGCGTGCTCGAGCCGACCGCGCAGCATGCGATCGACGGCCGGGCGGCCCAGACGTCGGCCGAGGAGGAAGCCGCCGAAGGCGCCGAGCAGTGCGCCCGCCCAGGCCAGCAGGGTGCCCCACCACAGCCCGAAGAGCACACCGCTGAGAATCGTGAGCAAGGAGGCAGGTGACGGCACGAGCACCAGCAGGGCGTACCCGACCACGAACACCGCCGCCCCAGCCCACCCCGCTGACTCCACCAGCGCCTGGAGGCGCTCGGGTCCGCTCCAGCCACTCAGGTGCAGCGCGACCGAGGCCGCGGCGAAGGCGAGGACCAGCGCCACCAGGCGCAATCGATCCGACCGGGATGACACATCTTCGCCACCCGTCACATCGTCGGCCACATGGTCGCGAGCTGGCGGAGTCCTCATGTGACAGGGAACCCTCCGACTGCCCCGGTGGCTTCCACTCGCCCCGGTCACGAGCTCGCGGCGGCCGGCCCGCGCAGGGTGCGATAGCCGGCGATGATCCGGTGGGCGGCGCTGAGGCCCACCACGCCCGCCCACACGGTGGCGACCTGGGGGGCGTACGCAGGCACGAGCAGCCACAGGGAGTGCACGAGGATCGTCTCCGCCCCCTCGGCGATCCCGCCGAGGAAGCTCAACGACCGGCCGTCGTCGATGCGGTGCCCCGTCCGCTCCGCGATCGAGGAGAAGGCCAGGAACGCGGTGCCGTTGACGTAGTAGGCCAGCAGCACGGCCAGGAAGGGGAGCCAGTCGACGAGGGTCGCCGGGGTTCCGGTGGTGCCGACGGCGACCCCGACGACCGTGGCGCCGTAGGCGACGAAGTCAGCGGTGATGTCGAGGAAGCCGCCGGCGGGGGAGCCCTGCCCGGTGCCTCGCCGGCGGGCGAGCGGCCCGTCCAGGCCGTCCAGGGCGCGGGAGATCAGCCACGCGAGGAGTGCCCAGCCCCACATCTGGCCGGCCGCGAGCGCGGCGCTGGCCAGTCCGAGCACCAGCCCGGCCACCGTGAGGCGGTCGGGCGTCACCCACGACCGGTCAATCCGCCCGGCGACCGAGGCCAGCGGGCCGTCGAGACGACGACGGAGCATGGCATCGAACATCACGTCTCCTCTGCGTCGGGGGCCGGCGCGGGCGCAGCGCGGCCATCATCGCGCACCAAGCGTCGGCCGAGGACCGTGCCGAGCCCGACGAGGGCCACTAGGACCGCGACCCCGGCGAAGATGCCCCAGGGGTCGGCGCCCCACGCACCCAGGGCGGCGTAGGCGAGGCTCCCCGGCACCATGCCCAGCGCCGAACCGAGGAGGTAGTGGCGCCAGCGCACCCCGGTGAGCCCGGCTGCGTAGTTGATGACGGTGAACGGGAGCACCGGCGTGAGTCGCGCCGCCAGGACCGCGCCGAACCCGTGGTCACCCAGCAGTCGGTCGGCGCGCTCCACCCGTCCGCTGGTCAGCCGGTCGACCGCGTCCCGCCCCAGGGCACGGCCCAGCCCGAAGGCGGCCGCGGCCCCGCCCAAGGCCGCGATCCAGGACAGAAGGGCGCCGAGCCAGAGCCCGAACAGCAGCCCGCCCAGCGCCGTGAGCAGTGCCTTGGGCGCCGGCAGCAGGCACAGCAGGGCGTAGCCGGCGACGAACACGGCGGCACCCCACGGTCCTGATGCGTCTACTTGGTCGCGCAGCAGCCGGACGTCGTCCCATCCGCGCATCTGCTCGACGACGAACACCGCGAGCAGGAGCGTCGCCAGCGCGCCGAGCCGTGCCCACGCCCGGGTCCGGCTGGTCACCCGCGTTGGCTCCACACGGAGGGAAGTCTGCACGACCTCCACCGTGTTCCCGGTACGACAAGGTTGGACCTGCCCAGCCACATCGCTTGAGGAGACACCATCGCCGTGAGTGCCCGCCCCATGACCCTGGCAGCGACCGCGCTTGCCTCGGCGCTGCTCGTCAGCGCCTGCGCGGCCCCGTCTGCCGACAGCCCCACGGCGTCGGTCGACCGGCCGTGGGACGAGGTGTTGGCCGAGGCGGAGGGCCAGACGGTGGACCTGTGGATGTACGGCGGCGACGATCGCGGCAACGCCTACGTCGACGACGTGCTGGCTCCGGCGGCCGCCGACCTCGGTGTCACGGTGCGGCGGGTGCCGGTGGCGGACACCAAGGACGCGATGCGACGCCTCCTCGCCGAGCGGGCCGCCGGCGAGGACGATGGTTCCGTCGACCTGGTGTGGGTCAACGGCGACAACTTCGCCACCGGCCAGGAGGCCGGCGCGTGGCTGTGCGGCTGGTCCGACGACCTGCCGAACATGCGCTACGTCAGCGACGAGGACCCCTTGGTGAGTGAGGACTTCGGAGTGCCGGTCGAGGGGTGCGAGTCGCCCTGGCACAAGGCGCAGTTCACCTTCGCCTACGACTCCGCCCGGGTCACTGATCCACCCACCACCGTCGCCGGGCTGCTCGACTGGGCCGAGGCCCACCCCGGCCGCTTCACCTATCCCGCGCCGCCCGACTTCACCGGCTCGGTCTTCGTGCGGCAGGCCCTCTATGCGCTGTCCGGGGGCGCGGAGGGGGTCCCGGCGGCTTACGACGAGGGTGCGTACGGCGAGTTGACGCCTCCGCTGTGGGAGCGGTTGCGCGACCTCGCGCCCGCGCTGTGGCGCGAGGGACGCACGCACCCGCGGGACCAGGTCGCGCTGGACCGGCTGTTCGCCGACGGCCAGGTGGACTTCACCATGACCTACGGTCCCGCGACCCTCACCGAGCTGGTCGCGGACGGCACCTTCCCGCCGACCACCCGGGTGCTCGAGGTCGAGGACGGGACCATCGGCAACGCCAGCTTCCTCGCGATCCCCGCCAGCTCGCCGGACCAGGCCGGGGCGATGGTCGTCGCCGACCTGGCCCTGTCGCCCGAGCAGCAGGTCGCGAAGGCCGACCCCGACGTGTGGGGACAGTTCACCGTCCTCGACATCGCGCTGCTCGAGGACGAGGCCGCGCGTGCCTTCGACCGGCTGCCTGACTCACCGGTGGTGCCGGCGTACGACGACCTGTCCCGCAACGCGCAGCCGGAGCTTTCCTCGTCCTGGGTGACACCGCTCGACGAGGGCTGGCGACGCGAGGTCCTCGGTCGCCCATGACGAGTCGGGGGGCGGGCGGGGCCGCGCCCGGGATCGTGGCCATCACCGTGGTCGCGGGGACCGGCATGGCTGCGGTGGTGGCGACCTCGGTCGGGTTGATGCCGTTGTACGGCGAGCCCGCGCCGAGCCTCGACGGCTGGCGGTCGGCCGCGCCCGACCTGGTGGCCGGGATCGGGGAGTCGCTGCTGATCGCCGTGCCGGCGACGGTCCTCGCGGCCCTGGTCGGCTTCCTCCTGGCGACGCTGATGCTTGGAGGCGGCCGGGCGGCGGCCGTCCTACGCCTGGCGTGCCTCGCGGTGCTCGCGGTCCCGCACCTGGTGGGAGCGACCTCGGTGTCGCTGCTCCTGGGCGACGGGGGAGTGGGTGCCCGCCTCGCCGCGCGGGCGGGCGGCGACGGCTGGCCGGCGCTCGTCGGCGGGTCGTGGCCGGTCGCGACCGTCCTCGAGCTTGCGTGGAAGGAGTCGGCGTTCGTCGCCCTCGTAGTCCTGGCCGCGGTCGCACCGGGTCACCGGATGCGCATGCAGGTCGCGGCAGGCCTGGGAGCCCGTCCTGTCCAGCGGCTCGTCCGGGTGCTGCTGCCCACGGCCGCGCCCGCGGTCGGCGCCGCCTCCCTGGTCACGCTCGTCTACGCCATCGGGTCTTACGAGGTGGCCTGGCTGCTCGGACGGGCGGTTCCAGAACCCCTACCAGTGCTGGCCTTCCGGCTCTTCGGCTCCATCGAGCTGACCGATCGTCCGGCCGCCGCGGCCGCCGCGGTGACCGGCTCCGTCCTCGCCCTCTGCGTCGCCGTCCCGGCGCTCGCGGCGCTCCCGCGCCTGCGGGCGCTCTCGTCGGGTGGTGCGCCGTGAGACGGGTCCTGCCGGTGGCCGGTCTGGTGCTGGCGCTGCTCTGGCTGGTCGTGCCGCTGGCGCCGGTCCTGGTGTGGGCGGGAGCGGAGCGGTGGAGCTACCCCGACCTGCTTCCCGGCGCCTGGGGCGTCACGGGCTGGCGCGACGCCGCTGCGGCCGGGCTGCCGTTCGCGCTGCTGCGTTCGCTCGCGTTGGGTCTCGCTGTTGCTGCCGTCGCGACACCGCTGGGGGTAATGACGGGGCGGGTGCTCGGCTGGCGGCTCACCGGGCGACCCCGGCTGGTGGTCGCCGCTCTGCTGGTGCCGCTGGTCCTGCCGCCCTTCGCCGTGGCCATGGGCCTCGACGTGGTGCTGATCCGCGTCGGCCTTCCCGAGCTGGTGTCGGTGGTGCTGCTCCTGTCGGTGGTGGCGATCCCCTACACGGCGTACACGAGCGCGACCGCGTTCGCGCGGACGTCGCCGGAGCTGGAGGCCCAGGCGCGAGCCCTGGGTGCGACCCCCCGCCAGGCCCGTCTGCGGGTGGTGCTGCCAGCCGTGCGGGGCAGCATCCTCGTGGCGGCGCTGCTGGCCTTCCTGGTCGGGTGGAGCGACTACGTCGTCACGCTGCTGGTGGGTGGCGGGCAACTCGTGACCGCGCCCGTCCTGCTGGGAGCCGCGGCGTCCGGCTCCGGGAACGACGCTGCGGTCGCCGCGATGGCGCTGGCCACCCTCGTGCCACCCGTGGCTCTGGTGACCGTCGCCGCCCTGCGGGTCCGAAGCAGCGGTCGCACCGCGGCGGACCGTCTGCCCGAGTCCGTGCCCCCCGAGGAGAGGATGCGCTGATGAGCACCCTCGAGGTCCGCGGCCTGTGGCACCGTTATGCCGACGCGGACACCCCCGCCCTCCGGGGCGCATCCGTTGCGGTCGCGGACGGCGAGATGGTCTCCGTCGTCGGACCCTCGGGATCCGGCAAGAGCACCCTCCTGCGCGTCGCGGCCGGCCTGCTGCGCTCCACCTCCGGACAGGTGCTGGTGGACGGCCGCGACGTCGCCGACCAGCCCACCGAGCGGCGCGACCTCACGGTGATGTTCCAGCACCCGCTGCTCTTCGAGCACCTCGACGTAGCCGGCAACATCGCCTTCGCCCCCCGGCTTGCCGGTTCCGGACGTCGGGAGGCCCGCCGGTGTGCCCAGCGCTACCTGCGGCTGGTGCATCTCGAAGGACTGGACTCGCGCGACGTCGCGTCGCTGTCCGGTGGCCAGCAGCAGCGGGTCGCGCTCGCCCGGGCGCTGGCGGCCGAGCGCGGTGCGTTACTTCTCGACGAGCCCTTCAGCTCTTTGGACCGCGAGCTCCGGGCGTCGATGCACGACCTGCTCGCAGAGGTCCGCGCGGCGCTGGCGCCGACCATCCTCATGGTCACCCACGACCTCGACGAGGCGGCGCTCGCCGAGTCGACCGTCGTGCTCGTCGACGGGAGCGTCCACCAGCATGCGCCGATGGCCGAGGTCTACCAGCGGCCCGCGACGGTGGCTGTCGCCCGCCTGCTGGGCGGCTTCACCGAGGTCGCCGGCACGGTCCGCGACGGCGCACACCACTCAGCGTGGGGGCGGCTGCCCGTCGCGGCCGAGGCAGCGGGTGACGGTGCCGCGGTTCTCCTGGTACGCCGGGAGGCGCTGCGTATCGAGCCCGCCGATGGCGGCACCACCGGCACCGGGCTCGAGGCCCACGTGGTGCGGCGCCGTCCCACCGGGACTCGCGTCGTCCTCTCCCTCATGGGCTCTGACGACTCACGCATGGAGGTCGAGCTCCCGATCGGCGAGGACGTCGGCCCGGGCACCCGAGTCCGAGTGCTGCCTCCAGACGGTCGGTCCTCGCTGTGGGCGGTGCGGGGCGTCACATCCGGCGGGAACGCCCAGGGCATCTCGTCGGGTTCCCACGACAGCCCGTACGTGGCGCGAACACCATTGAAGGAGACCCGGTCATGACGTCATCGTGGAGCGGCGAGAACGCCGTCAGGTTCGGCCCGGAGGCGTGCCAGTGAACGCGCCCTTGGTAGAGGTGTTCTGGCGGCCCGGTTGCCCCTTCTGCCTCAGGCTCCGTGTCGCACTGGCGCTGCGGGGCGTGCGGGCCACGTGGCGGAACGTGTGGGACGACCCTGAGGCCTCCGTGTTTGTGCGAACGCACAACCAGGGCAACGAGACCGTCCCGACGGTCCGGATCGGCGCCACGGTGCTCACCAACCCGTCTGCTGGCGTCGTAGGCTCGCTCCTGCGCCGCTCCCCGGGCCGATGAGGATCGAGGCGGAGCTTCAACGAAGGCAGGTTGCCTTCCTTGGCAGCAGCGGGTCTGACCTCGCCGGCACCCTCGACCTTCCGGCCGGTCCAGTCCGAGCAGTTGCCCTCTTTGCCCACTGCTTCACCTGCGACCGCACCTCGCGGGCAGCATCTCGCGTCGCCAGGGCCCTGACGAGGGCCGGCTACGCAGTCCTGCGCTTCGACTTCACGGGGCTCGGGGACTCCGACGGCTCCTTCGCCGAGACCACGTTCAGCACTAATCTCGAGGACCTCCGCGCCGCCGCTCGCTGGCTCGCCGACGAGCTCGAGCCTCCGCGGCTGCTCGTCGGCCACTCGCTCGGAGGCGCAGCCGTCCTGGCCATCGCCGGGGAGCTGAAATCCGTCGGAGCAGTCGCGGTGATCGGTGCCCCGTCGACTCCGGCCCACCTCACCAGGCTCCTGTCAGGTGCGGAGCCTGCGCCCGACGGACACCTCGCCGTCACCATCGGCGCACGGAGCCTCCACATCAGCCCGGACCTGGTCCGCGACCTGTCGGCCCGACCCCAGCGCGAGCGCATCTCCGCGCTCGGCAGACCCCTCCTCGTCCTGCATTCGCCGCGGGACGCCGTCGTCGGCATCGGGGAGGCGCGCGCGATCTTCGACACCGCACGGCACCCGAAGTCGTTCGTGACCCTGGACGACGCCGACCACCTGCTGCTGCGCGCCGAGGACGCCGACTACGCCGGATCCATGATCGCGACGTGGGCCGGCCGGTACCTCCCGGTTCGGCCGGCGTCGCCGTCCACGGCCCCCGCAGCGCCCTCGGGCGTGGTAGTCGACGAGATCGATGACCTCGAGGGCTACGCCCACCGGGCCCGCGCGGGGCGCCACACCTGGCTCCTCGACGAGCCACTCGACGTCGGTGGTGCCGACACCGGTCCAGCTCCGTACGACGTGTTGCTCTCCGCGCTCGGGGCATGCACGTCGATGACCATGCGGATGTATGCGCGGCGCAAGGGGTGGGATTACCGGCCATCACGGGTGACGCTTCGCCACGGTCGCATCCACGCCTCCGACTGCGAGACCTGTGAGACCACCTCAGGACATGTCGACCGGGTGCACCGGCACATCGAGCTGGACCCCTCCCTGCCCGAGGATCAGCGTGCGGCACTCCTCTCGATCGCGGACCGCTGCCCTGTCCACCGCACCCTGCTGGGCGAGATCGACATCGTCACCACTCACGCATCCGACCATGCCCTGACGCCATGACCATGCGCGCCGAGCTCGAAGGAACCGTCCTGGCGGAGGGCCAGGACACCGTCGCTCGCGGCGGCTTCCGCTACTTCGCCCCGCAGGACGTGGCGTTCCGGTACCTGCGACCGGTCTCCCTGCGTCCGTCCCTGCGCGGCACGTCCGCCCGCTTCGATGTCTGCATCGGCGGAACACGAGCCGTCGACGCGGCCTGGTGCATCGCCCGCCCACGATGGTGGTCGCAGCCGGTCCGCGGACGGGTGGCGTTCGCCCCACCGGTCGTCGTCCGTCGGGTCGACGACGCGCCGGGTCCGTCAATCCGCCCGACGCGGTCCCCCCAGTCAAGGAGATCCACATGATCCCCGCATCCGTCGTCACATTCATCGACGCGGAGGTGGCCGCCGCGACCACCTCGTACGACGACCTGCGTGTGGTCGTCCTCAACGGGACCCTCAAGCGCTCCCCCGAGCCGAGCCACACCGACGGGTTGCTGGCGGTCACCCGTCGGGTGCTGGAGGGCGTCGGCGCGCAGGTCGACGTCGTGCGGCTCGTCGATCACGTCGTTCCACCGGGGGTCCAGCCCGACATGCGTGAGCACGGGTGGGAGCGCGACGACTTCCCCGACCTCTACCGCTCGCTGGTGGAGCCGGCGGACATTGTCGTCCTCGCTTCCCCGATCTGGCTGGGGGACCAGTCCTCACTGACCCGGCTGGCGATCGAGCGGCTCTACGGCTGGTCCGGCGAGATGAACAGCGCCGGCCAGTGGAGCTACTACGGCAAGGTCGGCGGGGTCGTCATCACGGGCAACGAGGACGGCGGAAAGCACTGCGCGGCCCAGATGCTCTACGCGCTGAGCCACATCGGTTTCACCATCCCGCCCCAGGTCGACGCCTACTGGAACGGCGAGGCCGGCCCCGGACCGTCCTACCTCGACGACGACCGAGGGGCGCGCAACCACTGGACCACGCGCAACGCGGTCTTCGCTGCCTGGAACATGCTCCACACGGCCCGCAGGCTCAAGGACGCCGGGGGAGTGCCCGCCCACGGCAACGTCACGACCAACTGGGACCTGTCCGACCCGGACCACCCGAACCCGGAGTACCGCTGACGGACTGCGTCCTGCTCAGTAGCCGCCGAGCTCGCGCAGCCTGTCCTGATCGTGCACGGTGATCTTGCCGCGACCCAGCGAGATCAGTCCGAGGTCGGCGAGTTCGCCCAGGATCTTCGTCGTCGTCTCGCGCGACGTCGCCGCCAGCGCGGCGAGCTGTTCGTGGGTGAGCTTGACCTGGGCATCTCGTCCGAAGGTGCCGCTCGAGCCCTGGGCGAGCGCCAACAGCGCACCGGCAACGCGCTCGGGGACCGACTTGAAGACCGCGTCGGAGAGTCGCTGCTCCAGCTCGCCCAGGCGTCGTCCGAGCGTCTCGGAGATGCGCGTGGCGATCCGCGAGTCGCCCAGCAGGAGGCGGCGTACGTCGGCCTCGGACATGACGCACACGACGATGTCCTCGAGGGCTTCGGCGAAGCTGTCGTGCATCTGCTGTCCCACGATCACCATCTCGCCGAAAATGGTGCCAGGCGAGATGATGGCCGTGGTCAGCGCCCGCCCATCGGGGGAGACACGGAAGATCCGGATCCGACCCTGCTTGAGGATGAACAGGGCCTCGAGCGGTTGGTGGGGGGTGTAGACCAGCTCACCGGAGCCGTAGCGGCGCATCGGCGCCGCCTGGGACAGGGCGCCCATCTCCGCGTCGTCCAGGTCGCAGAAGATGTCGACTTCGGCCATGCACCAAAGCCGCTCTTGCTGGCGATCGGCGGCCCGCTCGATGTCCACGTCTTCCTCTCTGCGGCCGGGGGACCACGGCCGGCCGCCTCCGGCGAGGTCCTCCGGTTGGGTGTCGTTCACGCAGGCGCTTGTTTCCGGTCCCATGGTCTCAGCCTTGTCGAGGAGGGGTGGTCGTGAGGTCACGCTGGCGGGCCGGGTGGTGTTGGTGCGCCACCCGGCCCACGACGAGGTGCTGAGCGGGTCTCAGCGTGCGGCAACCTTTTGTGTCGGCGCGTCGGCATTCCGGTGAGCCAGGGAGAGGAGCGCTGCCAGCACCAGTCCGAAGATGAGGTGCTCGACCGCGAAGGTCGTCCACCCGGCCATTTCGGCCATGTTGCTGATGGGGTCGCCCGCGTCGAAGATCGCAGCAGCGAGGGGCAGCCCGACGAACGCGCTCATCACGAAGACCAGTGCGCCGTACGCCAGCCCGGCGGCGAGTAGGACGCCGAACCGCAGGTGCAGCCTGGAGAGGACGAGGCCGAACACCGCGCCGTACATCGCGCCGGTCATCATGTGAATCACCGCACCGAGGACTGCGGTTCCGGCGGTGATGCGGAAGTCGTTTCCGCCCATCGCCGCCTCCATCGACGTCATCATCGCGTCCGGGGCTGCCCACAGTGACGCGATGTGGTGCAGCGGGGTGAAGAAGCCGGTCCCGTTGACCAACCCCGCCACCATGGCGAAGATCCCCATCGCGATCGACGCGAGCACGCCGGCCACAGCGCCGGACGCGAGGGCTCCACCCACACCGGCGCGCTTGGATGTCTGAACAGCACTGGTCATGATGATCTCCTGGTCTTCGGTCGCCACCGCGCGGCGAGCTGGGAGACGGAGTCTTCTCGTGCTGACGTGCCCGTTCCGTAAGCACGCTCACAGAACGCCGACAATGCGTGTCGGCAGGATGGCGGCATGGCTGAGTCGGTCCGGGTCTAGGTCCTGCACGTCCACGACTGTCCTTCGCTCGAGCGTCTTCGTGCCGAGGTCGAGTCCGCGCTGGCCGAGGTGGCGCCTGACTGCCGGCTCTTCCTCGTGGGAGAGGACTACCCGTCGCCGACGTAGTTCGTCGACGGGATGGACGTCACGACGGGTGCGCCCGTGTCGGTCGAAACGCGGTGCCGACTCGATCTGCCTACATCCCTACTGATCCGCCTTGCGCTCAGCGCGCTGGCCGGGGGTCACAGTAAGTCGGCCAACCCCGCGTAGCCGCCCTCGGCGAGGCGCTCGCCTGACGTCTCGAAGTAGTCCCCGCTGATGAGCCTGTTCGTGAGGTTGGACCGGCCGCAGATCGACACGGCGTCGTGCGGGGGCTTCTCAAACCAGCCCGCTGACAGCACGGCCTCGGCGTCGGACGGGGTGATGCGGTCCGGCGTCGCAGCCAGCTTGGCGACGTACGCGAGCGCCGGCCGGAGACGACCGACCACCGGTGCGCTCTCCAAGTGCGTCGGGAGAGCGGCGAGCAAACTCTCCTCGATCCCGAACCTGGCGGCTGTCACCGCATTCATCCCGTGGCAGTCGTCGCAGTCGTTCAGGCCCGACTGTAATCGGCGATGAGCTCGTGGTCGGCGGCCATCAGGTCGGACGGGCCTCGCATGAGCACCTAGTGGTAAGCGAGGAGCGGGCGTGATGCGTCCGGGAGCTGCGGAAGACGTCGAGAAAACGAGGCTCAGCGGGTTGCGAGGGGAGGTAGGACATGAGTTCCTCCTAGGTCATGGGTGAAGGGCATGTTCGGGCGTCTCACACAGTAGGTTCCGGCCGCCGTCCGAGCCTTCGGCGACGCACTCGGGCTTCCGCGAGATCAAGCAACCTCGCCGGCCGCCGGAGAGGCCGAGGCGGCCTCGCGACCCATCACCTCCCAGGGAAGTGTCCGTGACATCTCGCGAGCGGCATCCCCCTCGCCGGCGATGGGGGACTGGTACCGGTCCGTCGTCGTAGTGGGCTTCCTGTGCCCCAGCTGTCCCTGCACGTAGGTCACGCTGAAGCCGAGGCCGCCGTGCTCCTTGGAGGCCAGGCTGTACGAAGCGTGAGCGTGCCTGAGCCAGTGGAGGGTCCACATCCACGGCGTGGAGTCCACATCTTCGTGAGGACCGTTGGTGCACTCCTGGTTGAAGAGAGTCTTGGCGTCCTGGTTGATGAGCCGGTTGACCCGGTCTGCCCAGCGCTTGACCTTGCGATCGGGCGGGAACAGCCAGCCGGCTGCATCACCCTCGTGGGTCGCCGCCTGCGCGACGAGGCGGTGAAGGACCCACTCGTAGGCGGCCCACATCCGGACCGTGCGCCCCTTGCCGCCCTTGGGAGGCGCCACCGCGGGCCACGCCCGGTAGCGGTTCAGCTGCTGGACGACACGAATCTTTCCGGCGTTGAGGTCGATGTGCTCCACCCGGAGCCCGAGGCACTCCGTGAAGCGAAGACCGCTGGCGAACGCGAGAAGAATCAGCAGGAACCCGTACCCGGGCAGCAGTCTTTCCGCGACACCGGCGAACCGGTGGATCGTGGCGGGCGCCGGGCAGTGCTCGACACCGATCCGTTCCTGGTCCGCGGCGGCCGGTGCCTTCTTCGCGAGCTCCGCCACGATGCGGCCGCGGCGACGCGCGGAGACTCCGAACGCGTCGCGGTCGCCGAAGAAGTTGCGGTTCTCGGCGTAGGTGATGAGGGCGCCGAGCGTCCGCGCGACGGCACGCATCGTCTCCTTCGTGGCGCCCCCGAGCAGCATCCCCTCGAAGACCTGGGTCCAGTGTCCGACGGTGAGGTCGCCACAGGCAACGTCTGCCACAGCTTCGGGCATGTGACAGTTCCAGTTCGACCGGTACTGGTCCGTGGTGCCCTGCGGGGTGTTCGAGGCGCCGAGGAAAGAGATGAAGCGCATGTAGGTGAAGCCGAAGGGCTCATGGCTCAGCGGTCCACGCGAACGGTGGCGGTCGATCTCGGCGTACTTCTCCGCGGCGAACGCCTCTGCCTCATCCCGGCTCTTGCAGCGCTGCTGCCTCCGTTTGTTGCCCCGACCCGGGACACCAGCGGGATACCACGAGACCCGGAAGTCGCTGGAGATTCGGACGGGGTCGTCGTCGCGACGGCGGGTGATGTTCTGCTCGGCGGCAGCGCGCCTGCGCTCAGACACTGTACTTACCCGCCTTGTGTGCGGACCTCTTCGCCTTCGCGGTGTCCTTGGTCTTCTCGGCCTCTTCGGACGGGCCCGCCTCCTCGGCGGACCCGATGGTGCGGGCGCGGGTGCCGGCTTTGCTCGCGGCGCTGATGAAGGCGTGGACGTCGTGGAGCATCCACACCGGGAGGGAGTTCAGCCAGCAGGGCTCGGGCAGCTTGCCGCCATCGAGGAGGTTGTCGATGGTCCTCTCGCAGATGCCAAGCTCGAGGGCAAGGTCTCGCTTGCGCAGGACGCGGTCGGGGTAGTGCCGGACGCAGCAGGCCATCGAGGTCAAGGTGTTGTGGTCAGTCATGTCCCTGACCCGTCCCGCGCGACCGGAAGCTGGGCAATCACTGCCAGCACCAGTCCGAACGAGTCGGCATGGTGAGGAACGCGCTATGTGACTCTGCGTGACAGGCCAATGGGGAAGTCGCAGGTCAGAAGGGGTGGGCCCCGGATGGGGCCAAGACCACCCAGATCTACGAGGGCACCAACCAGGTGCAGCGGATCGTGATGGCGCGCCAGCTGCTGGCCGGGGTGCAGTCCCAGCTCTGAGGCCGAAGCCTCCGGTACGACAGCAGCGGATCACTGCCACCTGGTGGCACTGATCCGCTGCTGTCGTCGGGGCCGGTGTCGGCCGGTGGCCTCAGGTCAGTCGCACTCGTCGCAGACGCCGTTGGCCGGCAGGGCGAGGTTGCAGTCCGGGCACAGCGGGATCTCGCGCGCCTCCCAGGCGTTCTTGCGGGCGCGGGAGCGGCTGGCGGCCAGCTTCGGGGCCAGGGCGGCCTGGCCGCCGGACTCGGGCAGGTTGGTGGCCTCGAAGTGGCGGTGGCAGGCCAGGCGCTGGGTGGCGGCGTGGTCGTCGGCGTCGGCCGGCTCCTCGCCGGTCACGGCCAGCACCGCGGCGCGGTACCCCTCGCCGACGCTGCCGGTGTTGTTGACGCATAGCGAGGCCAGGTTCGGCTCGTCACGGGCGGCGCACTCGCGGGCGACGCGCAGCAGGACGTCGCTGATCCAGTACTGGAGCAGCTGCTTGGTGTGCACGCCGGTGCGCTCGACCACGGCCGCGCCGAGCGCCTGGTAGGTGATGACGTCGTGGTAACGACCTGCGGTGCCCAGCAGGACCTCGCGGGCGGCCTCGGCGCGTGCCACACGGAGCTCCTCGCCCTCCAGGACGGGCGCCTCCTCAGGCGTCTCCTCGTCCTCCAGGACGGACGCCGCCTCGGGCGTCTCCTCGTCCGTGCGGTCGTCCTCGGTGTTGACAGTGCTGGATTCGACCATGGCTCGACAGTACCCGCGTCCGGGGCCTGCGCCGGACACGCCTCGGCTCCCGGCCCGTCATCGGCCCGTCACGGCTGCGCCACCCGCTCGTCACCCGGGCCGCGCGTCACCGGGCGTCTGCCACCATGGATGGTCCTGCCCGTGCAGGCGGCGCCGTGCCGCCCTGCGACCCGAAAGGCCGACAGCCCTTCATGGACTGCCACAGTAGACAGCCCCTCCTGCGCACCACGACCGGGAGGGGCCGCTCCTGATGTGGGTGCTCACCCTCCTCCTCGGCCTGCTGGTCGTGCTGGCGATCACCGCCGCCACCGGCTACTTCGTGGCCCAGGAGTTCTCCTACATGGCCGTGGACCGCTCCCGGCTCAAGGCCCGTGCCGCGTCCGGCGACAAGGCCGCCGCCCGGGCGCTCGACGTGACCGGACGCACGTCCTTCATGCTCTCCGGCGCCCAGCTCGGCATCACCGTCACCGCCCTGCTCGTCGGGTACGTCGCCGAGCCGCTGATCGGTGAGTCCCTCGGCACCGCGCTCGGCGGGGTCGGCGTGCCGACCGGCGTCGGCATCGCGGTCGGCACGGTCGTGGCCCTGCTGGCCTCGACGATCATCCAGATGCTCTTCGGCGAGCTGTTCCCCAAGAACCTCGCCATCGCCCGGCCCGAGCCGGTCGCCGTGCGCCTGGCGTCCTCGACCCGCGTCTACCTGCGCGTGCTCGGTCCGGTCATCTCCGTCTTCGACCAGGCCTCGAACCTGCTGCTGAAGGCGTTGCGGATCGAGCCGGTCCACGACGTCGAGCACGCCGCGACCGCGCGCGACCTCGAGCACATCGTGGCCGACTCCCGTGCCAGCGGCGACCTGCCGCGCGAGCTGTCCCTGCTGCTGGACCGGATGCTCGACTTCCCGGCCCAGGACGTGGAGCACGCGATGGTGCCGCGGGGGCGGGTCGACGTGCTGCGGGCCGACCAGACGGTGGCCGACGCCTGGGCCGCGATGGGCTCCGGCCACTCGCGCTACCCCGTGCTGGACGGGGGCGAGGTGGCCGGCGTCCTGCACCTGCAGGACGTCCTGGACGCCGGACCCACCGGTGCTCCCGTCACCACGCTGACGCGCGAGCCGGTCCTGGTGCCCGAGGTCATGTCGCTGCCCGACGCCCTGCGCCGCCTGGCGCAGACCCGCAACCAGCTGGCCTGCGTGCTCGACGAGTACGGCGGGTTCGCCGGCGTGCTGACCATCGAGGACCTCGCCGAGGAGCTGGTCGGCGAGATCGCCGACGAGCACGACCCGGTCGACGCCCTCGACGCCGGCGTGACCGGGGACGAGGACGCCGGCGCCTGGGAGGTCCCCGGTGACCTGCACCTCGACGAGGTGCAGCGGCACCTCGACCGCGAGCTGCCGCGCGGCGACTACGAGACCCTCGGCGGTCTCGTCATCGCCGAGGTCGGCGAGCTGCCCGCGGTCGGGCACCAGGTCGCGGTCGAGCTGCCCCAGGACCCCGCCACCCTCGGCGAGGACGACGTCCTCCCGGAGGTGCTGACCATCACCGTGCTCGAGGTCGAGCGCCACGTGCCCTCGCGGCTGCGCCTGGCGCTGCCGCCCGACCGCGCCGGTGCCCCCGTCGGTGACCCCGCCGACGAGCCCGTCGCCCCCGCGGCGTCGACCCAGCAGGAGGAGCGGGCATGAGCCTCGACAACCCGTACGTCGTCGTCGTCGTGACGACCGCCCTGATCGCGCTGAGCGCGTTCTTCGTGGCCGCCGAGTTCGCGCTGCTGGCGGCCAAGCGCCACCGGTTGCAGGACCAGGCCGCCACCAGCCGCTCCGCGAGGGCGGCGCTGCGCAGCGCCGACGAGCTGACCGTGCTGCTGGCCGGCAGCCAGCTCGGCATCACCGCCTGCGCCCTGGCGCTCGGTGCGATCACCAAGCCTGCGGTCAACTACGCGCTCACGCCGCTCTTCGCGGACTGGGGCGCCCCGTCCTGGGTCGCCGGCGCGCTCGGCTTCGCGCTCGCGCTCGTCGTGGTGACGTTCCTGCACCTCGTCGTCGGCGAGATGGCGCCGAAGTCGTGGGCGATCGCCCACCCGGAGTCGGCCGCGACCCTGCTGGCGCTGCCGATGCGGGGCTTCATGTGGCTGTTCCGACCGCTGCTGGTCGCCCTGAACGAGGCCGCGAACTGGTGCCTGCGCCGGGTCGGGGTGGAGCCCCAGGACACCGTGTCGTCGGGCCAGACGCCCGACGACCTGCGGCAGCTGGTCGAGCACTCCGCGGCCGCCGGCACGCTGGACGCACGCTGGTCCTCGCAGATCACCGAGGCCCTGGACCTGGCCGACCTGACCCTCGACGACCTGGTGCGGTGGGACCTCGCCGTCACGGCCGTCGGGACCGGGGCCAGCGTCGGCGAGGTCCGCGACCTCGGCCGCTCCTCGGGCCACCTGCGGATCCTGCTCCGCGACGGCGGGCCGACCGGTCCCGCCGGCGCGGTCACCGGGGTCGTGCACGTGCGCGACACCCTGGTGCTCGAGGCCGACGACACCGTCGAGCAGGTGGCACGCCCGCCGTACCACCTCGCGGCCGCGACCCCGGTCTACGCGGCGCTGGCCGACATGCGCGAGACCCGCCAGCACCTCGCGGTCGTGACTGCCAAGGACGGTCGGGTCGGCGTGGTCACGATGGAGGACGTGCTGGTGCGCCTCTTCCCGCCGGTGGACGCGGCCGCCTGACCTAGGCTCGGAGCATGGGCACAGCACGACGGGGCGGCGGGCGCTGCTGGCGCCCGCTCCTCGTCGTGCTCGCGCTGCTCGGCCTGCTGTGGATGCACGGCCTGGGCACGCACGGCACCGTCGAACCCGCAGCCGCGGCCGACAGCGTGACGCACGCGGCCCACCAGGACCCCGCCGCCTCCGAGGAGGACCACGGGGGTGCCGGTGACCACGGGGGCCACGTGATGGCGGTCGGCCTGTGCCTGGCCCTCCTCCTGGCCGCCGTGCTGCTCACCGGCCGGTGGCGCCGGGGCCTGCTCCTGCGCCTGCGTGACCTGACCCGGACCCTGTCGACCGGGCTCGCCCCGCCGGCACCGCGCGCCCGACCGCCCGACCTCGTCGCCCTCGGCGTCTGCCGCTGCTGATCCGGCTCGTGCCCCACGAGCCAGGTCCAGCACGCCCGCACGCACCCGAGGAGATCCGATGACCACGCACCCTCGTACGCCCGCACGCCCCCGCACCACCCGCCGACCCCGCCGCGTCCGTACGGCGGCCGCCGCCGCGCTGCTGGTCCTCACGGCCCCGGTGCTCGCCGCCTGCGGTGCGGGCGAGGACCACAACGAGGCCGATGTCGCCTTCGCGACCGAGATGATCCCGCACCACGCGCAGGCCGTGGAGATGGCGGCGATGGTGGACGGCAAGGACGTCAGCCCCGAGGTGGCCGACCTCGCCGCGGAGATCGCCGCGGCCCAGGACCCCGAGATCGAGACCATGAGCGGCTGGCTGGAGGAGTGGGGCGAGCCCGTGCCCGACTCCGACCAGGCGATGTCGGGGGACATGGCCGGGATGACCGGGATGATGTCGGCCGACCAGATGGCCTCCCTCGAGGCCGCCGAGGGGGCTGCGTTCGAGACGAGCTGGCTCGAGCTGATGCGCGAGCACCACCGCGGCGCCGTCGAGATGGCCCGGGCCGAGCAGGCCGACGGGCAGGACCCCGAGGCCGTCGCGCTGGCCGAGGAGATCGAGGCCACGCAGACCGCCGAGGTGGCGGTGATCGAGGACCTGCTGGCCGGGTAGGACGAGCCGCGCCACCCTGTTGCCTCAACATCCACTGAGGCAATATGGTGGCGTGGTGGACAGGGACGTCGAGCTCACGGCCCGGGCCGCCCGGCACGCCGCGCTGGGCGACCCGGTCCGGCTGCGGATCACCGACCGGCTGGCGTGGGGGGACGCCTCGCCGGGTGAGCTCGCGGCCGCCCTCGACCTGACCTCGAACCTCCTCGCCCACCACCTCGGCGTGCTCGAGGGTGCCGGGCTGGTCTCGCGGCACCGCTCCGAGGCCGACCGGCGGCGCAGCTACGTCGCGCTCACCCGCGACGACGCCACCTGCCGCGTGGTCGGCGCGACGGACTGCTGCACCGACCCGCCGTGGGCCGGGGCGTCCCGCGTCCTCTTCGTCTGCACCGCCAACTCGGCCCGGTCGCAGCTCGCGGCCGCGCTGTGGAACGACGCCCGCCCCGCGATCCCGGCAGCCTCCGCGGGCACCCGCCCGGGCGACCGGGTCGCCCCGGGCGCGGTGGACGAGGCGGCCCGTCGCGGGCTGCGCCTCACCGGGACGCCGGCCCACCTCGACGACGTCCGCGAGCACGGCGACCTGCTGGTCACCGTGTGCGACCGGGCGTACGAGGAGCTCGTCGCCGGCGACGTCGCGACGGTGCACTGGTCGGTCCCCGACCCGGTGCCCGACGGGCGTCCCGCAGCCTTCGCCTCGGTCGCCGACGAGCTCCGCCAGCGGATCGAGACCCTTCCCGCCGCCGTCCCGACCAGCCGAGAGACCGACCGATGACACCACCCGCGCACCAGCCCGTCCACGAACCGCTCGACCGGCAGCTCGCGCACCGCGTCTCGGTCGACCGCCTCGCCGAGGAGGTGCGCGGGACCTTCGGGCGCGAGACCGTGGAGGAGCTGCTGCGGTCCTCCTACGAGGACCTCGCGGCCACCGCGACGCTGCCCGACTTCCTCCCGCTGCTCGCCGAGCGCTTCGCCCGTCAGCGGCTGCACGCGCTGGCCCGCCTCGAGCGTCGCACCAACGACCGGCGCCCGGTCGCGCTCTTCCTGTGCACGCACAACGCCGGGCGCTCGCAGATGGCTCTCGGCTTCTTCGCCGCCCACGCGGGGGAGGCCGCGGTCGGCTGGTCCGGGGGGTCCCTGCCCGGCGGGGAGGTCAACCCCGTCGCCGTGCAGGCGATGGCCGAGCGCGGTGTCGACATCGCCACCGAGTACCCGAAGCCGTGGACCGACGAGGTGGTCCGGGCCGCCGACGTCGTGGTCACCATGGGATGCGGTGACGCCTGCCCGGTGTTCCCCGGCACCACCTACCGCGACTGGGAGGTCGCCGACCCCGACGGCCGGGACCTCGCCGAGGTCCGGGCGATCCGCGACGACGTCGAGCGGCGCGTGCTCGAGCTGCTCGCGGAGCTCGGCGTCCCCGTCGACCACCACCGCACCGCCACCCCTCCTCCCGTCCCCACCACCCAGGAGCCCCTGCGATGACACACGTCGACGATCGGGCAGGCCCGGACGGCGCTGCTCGGCGGCATCTTGGACGACACGGTGTTCAAGACCTCCTCGATCTTCGCCGACGCCGCCAATGCTGCCCAGGGCTTGTCTGGCTTGCGGGCGGACCGCGCCGCGGCCCTCGGCGGCGTCGTCGAGCCCGTCGGGTGGGGGTACGACCCGGCTCTTCTTCCACACGACGACGAATCGCCGCCAGGCTGGGTGCAACGTCAGTCTGGTCTCCTGGTACCCCGGACCCCCGAGGCGGCGATGGTGATGCTTGGCAGCACCGTTGTTGCGCTGCTTGCCCTCTACTGGTGGATCGTCGACCGCGAGCGCGCCGAGTTGGTCATGCAGGCGCTAGCGACCGGTGAGATCGGGCGCCAGCTGTACCGGGCAGCGCTACGCAGTCGCGGCCGGAACTAGAACGCACTGCTGGCACCGAGGATGGGACGCGGTCATGGGGTCGGGCCCGCCCTCACTGATCCTTGGGCACACCGGTGCTGCGCCGGCACCGCATCCCGGTGGCGGTCGGGGTCATGCTGTGGGGCTAGGAGGTGCGTGCAGTTGTGCGTGCACACAGATTGGGACGTGCTGGGTCGGCCCGGCACGGGGCCCCACTGCGCGCGGCAAGGCGCTCAGCACACCGCACGCGCTGGCCCGCATTGCGCGGGTTGTCACGGGGGGCTTGTCCCTGGGGGTCAAGGGGTCGCAGGTTCAAATCCTGTCAGCCCGACACAGTTTCACCAGGTCAGAGGCACTTTCCTCCGCGTGAGGGAGGTGCCTCTGGCCGTCGGGGATGGGTTTGACTACATCTCTGACTACATCACTGTCAGCAACGGTGATCCGCGAAATGGGCTCCCAGGCCTTCGGTGTACGAACCGGAGGAACCATGGCAAGCAGACGAACCAAGCGCGCCGACGGGCGTTACCTCGTCACCCTCACTGTCGAGAACCCTGACGGGTCGACGCGGCGGGTGTACTTCTACGGCCGCACCCAGGCAGAGGCACGGGCGAAGGCCCGCGAGGCGCAGGAACGGATCGCACTGGGCGCGCCGGTGCGCGACGCCAGTCGCAGCTTCGGCGACTGGCTGAGCGAGTGGCGGGCCACGTTCCTGGCCGCCAGCGACCGGGCGCCCTCGACCAAGGCGCTGTACGGCGGGTTGCTGGAACGCTACGCCCGACCACAGCTCGATCAGGTCCCGCTGGCTCGGATCACCCCGGCCGACCTGACCCGGGTGCTGTTGGCCATGGAGAGGGCCGGCCGAGCAGCGAGCACGCGACGCAACATGTACGCCGCACTGCGCGCCACCTTCGATGACGCGGTCACCAACGGGCTACTCGGTGCCAGTCCGGCCGTGCGCGTCAAGCGCCCGCGTGCGGTGGCGGTCGAGGCGCCCAGCATGACCCCGGGCCAGGCCGCGCAGCTGCTGGCCGCGATCGCCGGGAAGCGCTACGCCAGCGTGGTGCGCCTGCTGCTCGGCACCGGGCTGCGACGAGGCGAGGTCCTCGCACTGCGGTGGAGCGACCTCGACCTGGAGCGCGGCGAGCTGACCGTCCGCGGCTCGCTGGTCCGGCAGGGCGGGGGACTGGTGGTCTCGGCGCCGAAGACCGCCCATTCACGTCGCACGGTGTCGTTGAGCGAGCCGATGATGGGGTTGCTGCGGGTAAGCCGCCACGGCCAGCTGGAGGAGCGCCTGCGCGCGGCCAATTACTGGCAGGACTCCGGACATGTGTTCACCACCGAGCTGGGCCGCCCCGTGGACCCCCGCAACCTCCTACGCCTGGTGCGAGACGGTGCCACGGCGATCGGGTTGAGTGGGATCGGGGTGCACACATTGCGACACACCTACGCCACCACCGCGCTGCTGCACGGCGTCCCGTTGCACGTGGTCAGTCGCAACCTCGGTCATTCCTCCGTCGCCATCACCGCCGACACCTACGGGCACCTCACGGACGACGCCTCGCGGTCGGCTGCCGCGACCGTTGCTGCGGCACTGAACCTGTGAGGCGACGAACCCCTCGATCGACGCGCGGGTCACCAGCGAGCGTCGCCCGATGCGCACCCGCTGGAGGTCGCCTCGACAGCACATCCGCCAGATGGTTGTGCGCTCGACGCACAACAGGTGTGCGGCCTCCTCCTGCGAGACCAGGATGGTCAGCGTGTTGCTCGGGTCCATGTACCCCGACGCCGTGACCTGCGCCCTGGTGATCACTGAGTGGCGAACTTCCGGGGCAGGCGATTAGCAGTCGCGCTACTGACTAGGTCCTGGTCCTGCCGCACGAGAGGTGGCAGTCGCGGCGGTAAGACACAGGCCCTCCGAAGTGGTCGGACGGGGGCAAAGGTCAAGACGTCGATGTCGAAGCCCGGCCGCGACCAGATAGTGCATTAGAACTGGACGATGATCGACCGGGAATCCTTCAGCCGTGGTGCAGTCAGCGTCATCGACGGCGGCTTGCACTGGGAGTTCGCAGGCACCCGGCGCCGAGTTGAGGACTATGACCAAGTCGTTGCGCATCTGCAAGACCTCGAGACAGTTCCAGCCCGCGATCTCGCCGCCGCCATGCGACGAGCCGAATACCTGTGGGGGGACGTCGAGCTTCACATCGTCACCGATGCGACTCCCGAACACGACGTGCAGTACTTAGTTTGGTCGGCTGTCTCGTTCCGACTGGTTGACGGGAAACTCGTGATTGTGGTCGACATGTATGGCGACGGAATTCCTGATGACGAACTCCCGACCGGTCTGCCTCAGAAGGCCCTGATACGCCACTCCTGGCACGCCGGCGACTGCGGCTCTTGTCCAGCGAGGAAGCGGTCGATCACGACGGGCGCTACTGGCAGACGACCCTGACGCTCGGCTTCCACCTTCTGTCAGACCGCTCTGCCGATCTCGCGCGTAACGGACTTGAAGTCGTCGAACTCCCTGCCGCCTCTATCGGTGGGTTGACCCGCGAGACAGCGGCCGACCTCATCCGATCCGGTCATGTCCACGCGCTGCTTGGCCAGGACGAGTCCCTCTGGTTGGAGGTCAAGCGCGAGCACTACCCCGTGAAGCAGCTACGAGGGAAGGTACGACTCGCGGGTGTCGTCGCACAGTTCGCGAACTCACCGGGAGGTGGACTGGTCGTCGTTGGGCTTGAGACCAGGAAGGTCGACGGCGTGGACGTCATCGACGCTGTCACCCCGCAGCCGCCCGACCCAATGACTCGGCGTCGGTACGTCAAGGCCCTGAAGGACCACATTTTCCCGCCGCCCGAAGGACTGACGATCGCGGTCGTCCACGTGGATCAGCCCACCCCGGGGGTACTAGTCCTGGTCTTCATTCCCGACCAGCCCGAGCAGTTGCGGCCGTCTCTTGTCCACGGAGCCATAGTTGACGGCGAGGCACAAGGAGCGTTCATCTCGATCTACCGGCGCGGGGACTCGGAGGCTGTTGCAACGAGTCCCGCAGCCATCCACTCGACCCTCGCCGCCGGACGCGCGCTGCTTCGCCGCGGTCAGATCCCAACTTCGGCGAAAGAAGAATCGTCCTAACGCTGTGATCGACGTTGGTGGCATGTGGTTACCCGGGCCCATGCGCGTCAAAGACACAGATCGGAACCCAGGGTCGAGCGTGTGGCAGCGTTGTCAGATCGCTTCGCGACCAGTGGCGGTTGCGGATCCTCGCATGCTCGTCAGCGTCAGCAGCAGCTTTCGCTTCATCTGTCCTCCCGCTCGCGCCGGGTCGTCCCGGTGGCCCGAGACCCGGCTCAGGCCCCGGCGTCAGCCAACCACTGGGCCACGGTGCGTGGGACCATGCCGAGCATCCGCTGGGCTGACCGCTCCTCGTCGATGACGTCGGAGACCTGGGTCTGTCGCCAGACGTATGAGTCGATGACGGGACGGGCTGCCTGCTCGCCGAACATCGGGATGATCCCCCGCCCGAAGTCCTCAGGATCCTGGGCCTCGAAGGAGACCGGCGTGCCGAGGTGGGTGCTGAACCCGTCGGCAAGGTCGCTGCCAAGGAGTGCAGGCAGCGCTCCGACAGTGACTCGTCCGGTGATCGACCCATCGATGAGCAGCGCCACGGCGGCGTCAGCCACGTCGAGGTGGGAGACCCAGGAGATCGGGTAGTGGGCTCGTACCGGATACCGCAGGACCCCCTCCGTGCGAGCGGGGCCCACGACCGGGGGGAGGAGAAGGTTCTCGAGGAACAGCCTGGGCTCCAGGACCGCGAACGACTGGCCGCCGGCCTCGAGCGCCGTAGCCAGGACCGCGGGTCCGCTGCCGTCCTCGAGGGGGTACCCGCTGGTCGACATCACAACCCGGTTCACCCCCGACCGGGCGAGGGCGGCCGCGACGTTGCCCGCGACCTCGGCCTGACGCTGGGGACTCCCGACCGGGAGATGGACGAACACCCCGGAGGTTTCGCGATAAGCCGCGACAAGGGAGTCGACGGAGTCGTAGTCGACTGCGACCGCCGGGCCCTCGATCGACGTGGGATCGCGGACCGCGGCGACGGCTTGGTGGCCGCTGGCCCGCAGCGCGGAGAGGACGGGGGAGCCTTGAGCGCCGGAAGCGCCATGCACGAGGTAGGTCATAACGCAATTGATGCATCCACTGCACCAGTTACGTCAACTGCACTGATGCGATAGCGTTGCACCCATGGACGACAACTGTTCGCAGATCCCCGAGTGCGGCATCTCCCGGTTCCTGATGCTTCTCGACGGCCCGTGGGCGACGTTGATCGTGCGCGAGCTGATGCCTGGACGGCTGCGTTTCACCGACCTGATGCGTGCACTGCCCGGCATCAGCGCGCACACCCTGACCAGCCGGCTGCGTCGCTTCGAGACCTACGGCCTTGTCACAAGGACGGCATACCCCGAAATCCCGCCACGCGTGGTCTACGAGCTCACCGAGGTCGGACTGGAACTGCGCGCCGTTCTGGAGGCCATGAATGCGTGGGCGCTGCAGGTGCCCGAGCCTGTGCTCGCAGCCGCCATGGGTGAGGACGGTCCGCCGCAACGTCTCGCACTAAACTTCGCCCGCAGCGCGAGTGCCGCCGAGGGCTGAACGACGCCAGAGCGGCGTTGGGCTTCATCGTCGCCGCCGCCGTCGCCGGCCCGAGGGTCAGACCGGGTTAGGCCGGCTCCACCCGGGTGCGCCCGGGTGCGCCCGGGTCGGGTCTGGCGGTCCCTTCACGACCGCAGCGCGGGAACCAGTCGAGGCACGACTAAGGACCGACCAACGTTCCGGCGGCTTGACCTGGGCTTCACCGGCCCACCACGACGTGGTCGCCTCGTGTGCCGGTGTCAGGCGGTGGCCTTCTCGAGCCCCTGGATCGCCGATGTGCCGAGGTCACTCTTCGGTAGGTCGGTGCCCGCTCGTGCTGCCTCAATCCACGTCGCGGTGTCGGTGACTGCGGCGAAGTTGGAGTGCAGCAGCACCATCAACGTCTGGTGCAGCTGCTCGGCCGAGACGGTGCCGGCCTCATTGGAGAGGTGAATGGCTCCTGAGGCGTCAGAGAGGACCTCCGCGCCCAGGCCTCGCGACTCCGCGTCGGCGGCGGTCGCGATGTCGCAGTTGTTGGTCATGTAGCCCACGATTGTGATCGTCTCGACCTTCTGCTCTTCAAGCCACCGTGCCACACCCTCACCTGAGAACGCGCTCCCGTGGACCTTCGAGGCCCGCTTGAACTCCGGGCGCAGGCGCCGCTCGATCTCGGGGTGCAGCGACCAGCTGTGCGAGCCGGCTGCGAAGACGGGCGCCCCCTCTGGCAGCTCGTGCTGGAGCACGACGACTGGCATGTTCAGCTCGGCGGCAGCGTCCAGAGCGCGCGTGATGTTGGCAAGGGTCTGCTCCCGTGGCGGGTACTGGATCTGCAGGGTGCCATCGAAGTATTCGTTCTGGACGTCGACAACGATCAGCGCACGGCGGGTGCCGGTCATGGGGTTCTCCTCGGTGGTGGGTGAGCCTCCAGCCTCCCTTCCCGTCGCCGCTACCGTGAGTGGCGCAGATGACCACTTTCGATGCATTTAGGACAACCGTTGCGGATCGCCATCCATGCCTTCGACGGCATGAGCCTCTTCCACCTCGCGGTCCCCACGTCGGTGTTCGACGCCGTCAGTCAGCTCGGCCTCGACCCGTCCTGGGTCGTCACGGTGTGGAGCGAGGAGTCCCAGGTCAGGACCGCAGAGGGCATCACCCTCGACGTGGTCCGGGGCCCAGACGCCGCCCTGGGTACCGACATGCTGGTCTTCCCGTCCTGGCACGAGGACCTTCGGCCCGCCGCGGGGGCTGTGTCGGCGGTGATCGGCGACGCAGCCGACCGGGGCGCCCCCATGGCGGGGCTCTGCCTGGGTGCGTTCCCCCTGGTCGATGTGGGGGTGCTCGACGGACGGACGGTGGTCACGCACTGGGGTGTCGCGGCCCGGATGGCGGCCATGTATCCGCGGGTGGAGGTCGATGCTGACGCGATCTACCTCGATCACGGCGACGTCCTTACCTCGGCCGGCACAGCGTCGGCCATTGACGCTTGTCTGCACCTGGTCCGCCGCGAGCTGGGGTCCGAGGCAGCGGGGACGCTGGCGCGGCATCTGGTGGTCGCTCCCCACCGTGACGGCGGGCAGGCGCAGTACATCTCCCGGCCCGTTCCCGAGCCCGATTCGGTCGGGCAGTTCGGCGACACCATCAACTGGGTCCTTCACCACCTGGACCAGCCGATCACCGTGCAGGTCATGGCCAGCAGGGCCCAGATGAGCCCCCGCAACTTCAGCCGACGCTTCACCGAGACCCTCGGGGCGAGCCCGGCGCGCTGGCTGTCGAACCGGCGCCTCGACGAGTCGCGACGGCTGCTCGAACGCACCACGATGCCGGTCTCCGCCATCGCTTCCAGCGTAGGGTTCGACAGTGTCGTCACGTTCCGACAGCGGTTCGTGACTGCTTACGGAACGACCCCGACGTCCTACCGGCGCCGCTTCGCTCTGGGGGCCGCGGAGAAACCAACCACGCACTGAGCGGTGTGGCGCCGTTCGCACCGGGGCCCGCCACGATCGAGGTGCCCTTCGGTTGGCGAGGTGGGGCTTGAGCAGAGGGGCCAGGCCGTACTCGTGCGTGGCCACAAGGCCGGTGCCGTCAGCGACCTGAAGGCTGCGGGCGAGGTCGGAGCGATGGCCGGCGACGGTATCGGCGGCGAGAGAGTCGTCACCACCTCTGCGTAGTGGGCGTCCGAGACCGGTCCGAACGAGTCGAATCTTTTGGCCGAAGGATACGGCGGCATGAGCGAGCGTCTGCGCGTCAGCTCGGGTTCCGGGTCGGGTCGGCGAGCGGTTCACCTGTCCGGGGTGGTCTCGTCGTGGTGTTGCTGGGCGGTGACGGTTGCGGCTGTGATGAGTGCCGCGGCGAGCAGGAGCCCTGCGGCCCACAGGTACGCGGTGGTGTACCCGTGCGTCAATGCGGTCCGTAGTGCCGCCCCATCGTCAGGAAGCCGGTTGTCGGTGGCCGTTGCGCTGATGGTGGACAGGACCGCGATGCCGAGCGCGGCACCCAGTTGTTGCGCGGTGTTAAGCAGGGCCGACGCTGCTGGAACGCCACGCCCGACCCCAGCTGGATCAGGTCCCGCTGGCGAGGATCACTCCGGCCGACCTGACCCGGGTGCTGTTGGCCATGGAGAAGGCCGGCCGAGCGGCCAGCACGCGACGCAACATGTACGCCGCACTGCGCGCGATCTTCGACGACGCCGTCACCAACGGGCTGCTCGGCGCCAGCCCGGCCGTGCGCGTCAAGCGCCCGCGCGCCGTGGCGGTCGAGGCGCCCAGCATGACCCCCGAGCAAGCCGCAAGGCTGCTGGTCGCGATCGCTGGCAAGCGCTACGCCGAGGTGGTGCGCCTCCTGCTCGGCACCGGGCTCCGACGAGGGGAGGTCCTCGCCCTGCGGTGGAGCGACCTCGACCTGGAGCGCGGCGAGCTGACCGTCCGCGGTTCACTGGTCCGCCAGGGCGGGGGACTGGTGGTCTCCACACCGAAGACCGCCCAGCCACGCCGCATTGTGTCCTTGAGCGAGCCAATGATCGGGCTGCTGCGAGCCAGCCGGCACCGCCAGCTGGAGGAGCGCCTGCGTGCGGCCAACTACTGGCACGGGCCGGACTGGGCAGACGTGGGCCCAGGGGAGTGGTTGGAGTCGACGCCGCTGATGCGCAAGCTGCGAAGGTCGGTAACCGTCGAGCGCTGACGGCGGGGGCCGGCGCACGAGGTGAGGAAGCGCTACCGGCCGTCTCGCCGGGTGCTGATGTAGGCGGTGAGAAGGGCGAACTACAGGGCGGCGCCGACCACCGCTGCGATGAGGAGGCCGCGGGTGCGGTCATCGAATCCTCGGGACATGGCCAGCAGCGCTAGCGCCGGTGCCGGACTTGACCATCGGCCCTGCGCCGGCGGGAGACCCTGCAAGGCGTCTCCGTGCTGCGCGGGCAGTGCCCCTCCCGCTGGGTGGAGGGACCAGTAGGCCGGGGTTACTTGTTCAGGTCGTGCAGGTCAGCGATGACGCCCGTCGAGGAGAAGCTCGCCTCAATCCTGGGTGCATTGGCCGGTGGCGCGGTGAGCAACGCAGACCTCACGTCCAGCAGCCTCCAGGCAGCGCAGCAGGCCCCGCAGACGTTGGCTGACGCCGCCCGAGTCGCGGCCGCCATCGGGGTCCTCGAGGCGCATTGGGGCCACACGTTGGACGAAGCCCGTCGCCACCTCGAGGAAGCCGCAGCGGCCGCCGTGATCCCGGTCGCGGCGATTGTAGTGATAGTGCTCAGGCACTTCAGCCCCGAGGAGTAGGGCACCGCGAGCAGGTAGGTCCCTGCAGTTCCGTCGTCCACCCCTGTCCGGCACCAGGGTCCCTGCCCCGGTCATCGCCTGCTGACGGCCGGGGCTGCTTCACGTCCTGCACGGGTGTCTCACACCCCGAGCGACGTCGTCGATCGCCTGGGAAGCGCTTCCAGCGGTTACGGGGGCGTCGCATGCAGGAACGGCCCGAATGATTGTCGATCAACCCATGAGCGGGGCCCTGGCCACTGCGTAGGACAGTTGTTGGCCAGGACCCCTCGCCGCCGCCCCAAGGCCTTCGGTGCGACGACTAATCAGGGAAGGTGCGTCGGGTCGAGCCCCGGGCCCTTACTTGGTGTTGACGGTGATGGTCGCGATGCCGACCAGCAGGCCAGGCTTCACCGCATCGGTGCCGAAGGTGTCGTTCAGCAGCGGCGCGGCGACATCTGAGATCTGGACCTCGGTGCCCTGCAGGATGGCCTTGTTGCCCTGAGTCTGGAGGGGCTTGAGCGTGCTGCCATTCAACTTGAACAGGTAGGCGCTGGTCACGGCGACCTCGCCGTTGACGGTCACGTCGCCGTAGACGCGAGAGACGCCCGGGTCGACGTTGAGGTTCGTGAGCTCAACGGTGGTGCCGCCGGCCGACAGCGAAAGGCCCGATCCCTCGTGCTGGACCTGGCCGATGACGTAGGGCGAGACCTGGCCGGGCTCGAAGACGGTGACGTTGCCGCCGGTGATCGGGAAGACCAGCGAACCGTCGGTCAGCTTCGCGTCGCCGACCACGCCCGGCGTCAGCTTGAGCTGGGTCAGGGCATCGACGAAGCCCTGGTCCAGGGCGATCTGGGTGTCCTGGCCGCTGAGGGCGTCGATGGACGCGACCGGCTGGGGCGGGGTCTGCGCCTCGCTGGCCGAAGAGGAGCTCGACGAACCGGACGAGGCGGGCGCCGCGTCGCTCTCGCTGCTGCACGCGGCGAGGGGGCCGGCGAGGAGACCGGTGAGGGCGACGGCGGCGAGGCCGCGGCGAGTACGGGTGGACAACGCAGTGGAACGCATGGTGGTGCCCTTCAGATGGAGTGCCCAGCCGGGAGTACCCCGTGGGCGTTGCTACACCAGTCGTTCGGCGGCAGCCGGCCTCACGGTTTGGTCCCGACGGCGATCATCAGCGAACTCTCAGGGTCCTGCAGAGCCCAAGTCCAACCGGCCGGCGCTGCGCCTGGCACGCTCGACTTCAGCCCTGACCGGCGGCCGAGGTCCGCCCGCGGGCAGCCACGACTCCGTCCTCGCCTCGCCACCTGGCCCCGCCGGACAAGTGCCCCGTCAGGCCCGCATTTCTCCCCAGCCGAACGAGCTCAACGCAACGAAGTCGACCAGGTCGCTGCGCAGCCGCTCGCGCATCTGGCCGATCGACCAGTCCGCCATGATCACCGACTGCCACACCGCCGAAGCAAAGACCTCCCCTTCCGGCCCGGCAGACACAGTCAACTCCAGAGCGTCCTGGGCCGGCTCCCACTCATCACCCCGGTGCGCCACCGCAGTCACCTCGATGGGCGTGACCTCCCCGGCACGGAAGACCACGTCGAGTTCCGGCACAACGACATCGGTCAGGACAATCGAGAGGTTCACCGCGACAGTGTGTGGTGCTACTCCAAGGCCGGCCGGGCCGCAAACGCCGGCGCCCTGAGCGATCCAGTTCGAGCTTGGCGCCGAATCCTTACTGTGACCCGTAGTCCCGACACTCTCCTTCACGACAAGGATCGTGTCGACTACGCAGTCTCGTTACTCGCCGCACACTCCGGGTCGACTTTGACCAACGCCCGCCGGCAGCTTGAGGGAGCCGCCACAGAAGTCGGAGTCCCAGCAATCAGCATCGCCGAAGCCGTCATCGCAGCAAGCGGAAGAATCGACCTCTGACCAAAGCGACTGGGGCCGTCTGCACCCAGTGATGCCAGCGACTAGCGACGAACAACGCACCATCCCTCGGATCGTCTGCACGAACTGGTGACAGGTTCGGGCCGTGACCTGTGGCCCAGGCGTCGAGGCCTGTACGCGCCGGCAACGCTCGGGCGTGTGAGCGGGGTCTCCGCAGCCTTCCGCGCCCCGCTCCGTGCCTGGGTTTGCGGCCGCTGGTCTGACCACATCACTGACTACATCTCGACGTGGAAGTCCGGTTGTGCCCGGGGTTGCCAATTGTTGCCTGCAGGTGCGAACGCGCGGCTTGACCTGCAAGGACGGCCTAGAATGCGCCAACGGGCAACAACTCGAAACGACGCACTTCCGGCCCGGGGGTCAAGGGGTCGCAGGTTCAAATCCTGTCAGCCCGACCGAAGAAGTTGTAGGTCAGAGGCCGTTTCCACCGCTGGTGGGGGCGGCCTCTTCCTGTTCGATCTCGGCGTGTGTGTGCGGTGTGTGTGCAGGGGCCCTTCTGGAGGGCACCAGGGCAGAGGCTCCAGCGACGATCTTCTGTGGCCTTCACTCACCGCCGACTCGGACTCGCCTTGGGCGGAGCGAAGCAGCTCTCAGAAGAGCTCGCCGATCGCCTGGTCGCTGGAATCGACGTAGCGGTTGCGCTGCTTGGTCCCGAACGGTCCGTAGGGGTAGTCGTTCGGCCGGGGTGCGCTCACGTCGTCGAGGCGCTTGGTCGCGGCCTCGTCCAGGTCGAGGTCGCCGGCGACGAGGTTGGCCTC
Organism: Nocardioides sp. AX2bis; assembly: GCF_902506435.1. GTDB lineage: Bacteria > Actinomycetota > Actinomycetes > Propionibacteriales > Nocardioidaceae > Nocardioides. The sequence goes on from NZ_LR733215.1 coordinate 1,079,997, forward strand.
GAGCTGCTCTAGGGTCCGGGCGCCGATGATGGGGGAGACGACGGCGGGGCGGTTGGTCAGCCAGCTCAGGGAGACCTGGGCGGGGGTGACGTCGAGCTCGGTCGCGATGGCGCGCACGGTGTCCAGGATGTCCCAGTTCTGCTGCTTGGCGCCGAGGTCGCCGAAGATGTGGTCCATCATCGGCTGGCCGGCGCCGGCGCGGGTGCCGCCCTCGGCCTGTGCGCCCTTCTCGTACTTGCCGGACAGGAAGCCGCCGGCCAGCGGGGAGCGGCGAGCACGCGACGCAACATGTACGCCGCACTGCGCGCGATCTTCGACGACGCGGTCACCAACGGGCCAGGTCACGAGTCCCGATCCTTCCGAGAGGTGGGTGTTGTGGCGGAACGACGCACTTTTGGCCTGGGGGCCAACGGGCCGCAGTTTCAGGTCCGGTCAGCTCGACACAGTCGCAACAGGTCAGTGGCACTCTTCTCCTCGTGAGGGGAGGATTCTGGCCGTCGGCAAGGGGTCTGACTACATCTCCAATTTCGTTGTGACGCGCCCACCGGATTGCCTATCCGGTCGTGCGGCTCCCCAAGGCGCCGAGGATGGCGACGACGCGCTCGGCCATCCGGTCGGCCCCGACGTGATCGGCGGCGGTGACGGTGACGACAGAGTCGCCGCGGAAGATCACCAGCTGCCCGTGGGCGCCGTGCAGGCGCCAGGCGTCGCCCGGGCCGCCCCAGGCCGCGAGCGAGTAGCGCGCGTACGCGGGTGGCGCGTCGTGCTCCACCCAGTCCGCGCGCATGCTGTGGGTCCATCGGGACGACAGCAGGCGACGGCCGTGCCAGCGTCCGTCGTCGCGGATCAGGCGCCCGAGGCGTGCGAGCTCTTCAGCGCGTAGGTGGAGACCCTCGCCGGCCACAATCCGCCCGTTCGGGCAGCGGTCCCACGGCGGGTCGATGATCCCGAGCGGCTCGAAGAGCCTGGGGCGGAGCCAGTCGGGCACGTCGCCGACGACGGCAGCGAGGGCGCGCATCGCGGTGTAGGTGCTGGCGTTGGAGTAGTGGAACACCCGGCCGGTCGAGGGGCGGGCGAGGAACTCGTGGGCGAGGTCGGGCCAGTGGGTCATCAGGGTCGCGGTCCAGGGGAGCTCGATCCCGCTGGTCATCGTCAGGAGGTGTCGGGTGGTGACCCTGTCGACGCCGCGTCCGAGGGTGCTGTCGGGGAGGTAGCGGGCGACGGGGGCGTCGACGTCGTACAGGCCGGCGTCGGAGGCTGTCCCGGCAGCGATGACACAGACGGCCTTGGCGACGGAGTGGATGTCGCGGCGGACGTCGGGGGACCAGTGGTGGACCGCGCTGTCGTCTCCGATCAGCACGTGGGCCGCGTGGGCGCCGAAGGCATCGGCCTCCGCCGCGCCGACGATGTGGTCAAGGACGTCCTGTGCTGAGGTCACGAGAGCATTCTGCCGGCCATTGTAGGCAAGGCTTACCTAAGTTAGGTTAGCCTCACCTGAGTTGCCGATATTCGAGCCGGCGGCCAGTCGAAGCCGGAGGCACTTGTGACCCATCTCGAGCCTCGCCGGACGGCCCTGCCGGTCCTGGTCGCCGTCGCCGCTGTGCTGGTCTCCGCCTGCGGACCCGTGCTCGGCGGGGCGGAGGCCGAGGAGGAACTGTCGTCCGGGTTCGCGGTTCCGTCGGTGTCCTCGGTCGAGGCGGCCGCCGATCCCCGCGCGTTCGAGGGCGTGATCGACATCGACCTCCCCGACCCGGTCATCGACCCGGTGACCACGGACGCGGCCCCCCGGCTGCCGGTCACCGTGACCGACTCCCGCGGCGAGCGAGTGACGGTGAGCGACACCGACCGGGTCCTGGCCCTCGACATCCACGGCACCCTGGCGCAGACCGTCTTCGAGCTCGGCCTCGGCGACCAGGTCGTCGGGCGGGACGTCTCCTCCTCGTTCCCCGGGATCGAGGACCGGCCCCTGGTCACCCGGGACGGCCACGACCTCAATGCGGAGGCGATCCTGGCGCTGGAGCCGACCGTGGTCCTCACCGACACCTCGTTGGGCCCCTTCAACGTCGTGCTCCAGCTCGAGGACGCCGGCATCCCGGTGGTGGTCGTCGACTCCGAGCGCAACCTGGAGAACCTCGCCCCGCTGACCATGGAGGTCGCGACCGCCCTGGGGGTGCCGGGTGCGGGTCGCGAGCTGGGAGCCCGCATCGAGCAGGAGACCGCCGACGTGACCGAGGCGATCGCCGAGGTGGTGCCCGACGACGTCACCGGCCAGCTGCGCACCGTGTTCCTCTACGTGCGCGGCCAGGCCGGCGTCTACTACATGTTCGGCGAGGGCTCCGGGGCGGACTCGCTGATCACCGCGGCCGGGGGTTACGACGTCGCCGAGGAGATCGGCTGGGCCGGCATGAAGCCGGTCAACGACGAGGGCCTCGTCGCGGCCCAGCCCGACGTGGTGCTGATGATGACCAAGGGCCTGGAGTCCGTCGGCGGCGTCGACGGGCTGCTCGAGCGGTTCCCCGCCCTGGCCGCCACCGAGGCCGGTCGCCACGAACGGATCGTCGCGATGGACGACGCGCAGGTGCTCAGTTTCGGCCCGCGCACGCCCGAGGTGCTCAACGCCCTCGCCGTCGCGCTCTACGCCCCGGACGCGCTGTGACACTCACCGCGCCACCGGTGGCCAGCCCGCCGACCGCGCGCCCGGCCCCGGGCTCCGTACGCCCCCGGCGGACGACCGCACTGGTCGTCGGTCTCGGCGCGGCCCTGGTGGTGGCGGTCGTCGCGGCTGCGGGGTCCGGGCAGAACCCCGTCCCGTTCGCCGAGGTCGTGGGTTCCGTGCTCCACCGTGCCGGCCTCGACGTCGGCCCGGTCCCCGACGGTGTGGCGGAGGAGACCACCTTGTGGGCAGTCCGGTTCCCCCGGGTGCTGATGGCCCTGATCGTCGGCGCGGCGCTGGCCGTGGCCGGCGCGGTGATGCAGGGCGTCTTCGGCAACCCCCTGGCTGAGCCGAGCGTGGTCGGGGTCTCCGCGGGGGCCGCGGTCGGCGCGGCTGCCGCGATCGTGCTCGGGCTGGGTTTTGCCGGTCCGTGGACCACGGCGGCCTGCGCCTTCGTCGGCGGCCTGGTCACCACGCTGGTCGTGTACGCCCTGGCCCGGTCGGACGGGCGTACCGAGGTGGTCACGCTCGTGCTCACCGGCATCGCGGTCAACGCCGTCGCGGGTGCCCTGCTCGCGCTGCTGATGTTCCTCGGCGACACCCAGGCCCGCGAGCAGATCGTCTTCTGGCAGCTCGGCAGCCTCAACAACGTCCTGTGGCGCTACGTGGTCGTCGCCGGCCCGCTCACCGCGCTGGGCATCGGCGCCGCCCTGCTCTGCGCCCGCCGTCTCGACCTGCTGGCGCTGGGGGAGCGGCCCGCGCGCCACCTCGGCGTGCACGTCGAGCGGCTCCGGATCTTCCTGGTCGTCGTCGTCGCGCTGCTCACCGCGGCCGCTGTCAGCTTCTGCGGGATCGTCGCCTTCGTCGGGCTGGTCGTGCCGCACGTGGTCCGGATGGTGACCGGCCCCGGCCACCGCGCCCTGCTCCCGGCCTCCATGCTCTGCGGAGCGCTGTGCCTGGTCGTCGCCGACACCGGGGCCCGCACCCTGGTGGCCTACGCCGACCTGCCCCTGGGCATGCTCACCTCCCTGGTCGGCGGTCCCTTCTTCTTCTGGCTGCTCCGCCGGACCCGCCGCACGGCCGGGGGCTGGGCGTGAGGGCCGCGGTCACCGCGCGCGACGTCGTCGTCCGGTACGGCCCGACCGCCGTCGTCGACCATGTCGACCTCGACGTGCGGCACGGGGAGGTGCTCGCGCTGGTCGGGCCGAACGGGGCCGGCAAGTCCACGCTGCTGGCCGCCCTCGCCGGCGACGTCGATGCCGGCGGCCGGATCGAGGTGCTGGGCCGCCCGCTCGGCGACTGGCGCCTGCGCGAGCTCGCCCGGGAGCGGGCCGTGCTCACCCAGGAGCACCGGGTGGCCTTCCCGTTCCGGGTGGCCGAGGTCGTCCGGATGGGTCGCGCCCCCTGGCGCGGTCGGCCCGAGGAGGACCACGACGACGAGGTCGTCGCCGCCGCCCTGACCACGACTGACCTGCTCGCGCTGACCGAGCGGCCCTTCGGCCTGCTCTCGGGCGGGGAGAAAGGACGCACCTCCTTCGCCCGCACGCTGGCCCAGGCCGCCCGGGTGCTGCTGCTCGACGAGCCCACGGCCGCGCTCGACCTCGGGCACCAGGAGACCGTCCTCGCCCGCGCCCGCGCCGAGGCCGACACCGGTGCGGCCGTGGTCGTCGTGCTCCACGACCTCACCCTGGCCGCAGCCTGGGCCGACCGCGTGGTCCTGATGCGCGAGGGCCACGTCGTCGCCGACGGGCTGCCCGCAGACGTGCTCACCGGCCCCCGGCTCAGCGAGGTCTACGCCCACCCCGTCCAGGTGCTCGCGCACCCCGCCACCGGGGACCTGCTGGTGCTGCCCGACCGGCGCCCCTGGACCCCCTCCGACGTCGACCCCGCCACGGTCACGCTCGTCGGCGCCTACCGCCTCGACGACCCGGCCGGCGAGGTCGGGATCGAGGGCCACCTCGCCACGATTGGCGACGACCCGACGACCTGGCACGTCCCGCTGACCTACCGCGCCGCCCCGCTGGAGGGCGCCGAGGAGCACCTGGTCGGCGAGATGGAGCACTCCGTGCTCGGCACCCGCTACACCTACGACGCCGTCGGCGACCCCGCCTACCTCGTCGCCGCGACCGCCGTCGCGCTCACCGGCGTCGGGCAGGCCGTCGAGGTGCGCCAGGACGAGCACGGCCACTGGCAGACCCGCCCGGCCTCGGTCCGCCTCGCCGGCGGCCCCCGCCCCGGTGACGCCGGCCTGGCCGCCGGGGAGTGGGTCGAGGTCGGTGCGTACTCCGGCCCCGACGTCCAGGGCACCAGCACCACCCTGCGCAGCGGCGCCTGGGAGCTGCGTGTCGAGCGCCGCCCGCAGGCCACCCAGCAGTCGTCGCGCGCCTACGACCTCACCGGCACCTGGGTCGGCCAGGACGACCCCGCCCTGCTGGTCCGCGTCACCGACCTCGCGACCCCCGTGCCCCCGGAGACCGGCTTCGAGGGGTGAGCGCGGCCGCCCGCCGCGCCGCCGTACCGTCGATGGCATGAAGGCCATCACTTACAGCCAGTACGGCGGCACCGAGGTGCTGCAGCTCACCGAGGTCGACGACCCCAAGATCGGCCCCGACTGGGTCGCGATCGACGTCGAGGCGACCTCGGTCAACCCGGTCGACTGGAAGATCGCCTCCGGCGGTCTCGACGCCATGCTGCCGACGTCCTTCCCGGTCGTGCCGGGCTGGGACGTCGCCGGCGTCGTCACCGCGGTCGGGCCGGCCGTGGACGACCTCGCGGTCGGCGACGAGGTCTACGGCTACCTGCGCAAGGACGCCGTGCAGGACGGGACGTACGCCGAGAAGGTCGGCGCCCCCCAGCGCTGCGTGGCGCGCAAGCCCAAGCGGGCCTCCTTCGCCGAGGCGGCCGCGATCCCGCTGGCCGGCCTGACCGCGCTGCAGTGCCTCGACCTCGTCGGCACCACCGGGGAGGACACCGTCCTGGTCCACAGCGCCGCCGGCGGTGTCGGCATGCTGGCCGTGCAGATCGCCCGGGCCCGCGGCGCCCGCGTGATCGGCACCGCCTCGCCCGACAACCACGACTTCGTCCGCTCGCTCGGCGCGGAGCCGGTCGCGTACGGCGACGGGCTGGTCGCCGCGGTCCGCGAGATCGCCCCCGACGGCGTGACCGCGGTCCTCGACACCCAGGGCGGCGACACCCTCGCGCAGAGCGTCGAGCTGCTCGCCGACGGCGCCGCCGGCCGGATCGCCTCGGTCGCGGACCCGTCGGTAGCCGAGCACGGCGGCCGCTACGTCTTCGTCCGCCCCGACGTCGCCGACCTCACCACCCTCGCCGGCCTCGTCGACGCCGGTGAGCTGCGCGTCGAGGTCGCCGAGCTGTTCCCGCTGGCCGAGACCGCCCGGGCCTGGGAGCGCAGCATGGAGGGCCACGTCCGCGGGAAGCTGGTCATCACCGTCCCCTGACGGCAGCACGTCGCAGCGGCGCGGTCCGGATCCGCCCCCAGGGGTGGCAGGGACCGCGCCGCTCCTGCGCCACGGTGGACCCATGACCTCCGACGCACACGACCAGGGCGAGCAGCTGCCCGCACCGGGCTCGCCCGGCTCCGTCACCTCCGCCCTCCGCGAGCAGCCCGACCACGGCGAGGAGTCGTACGTCGGGCACGGCCGGCTGACCGACAAGGTCGCCCTGATCACCGGCGGCGACTCCGGGATCGGCCGGGCCGTCGCGCTCGCCTTCGCCCGGGAGGGCGCCGACGTGGCCATCGGCTACCTCGCGGAGGAGGACGAGGACGCCCAGGAGACCGCCCGCCTGGTCAGGGACGCCGGCCGCCGCGCGCTGCTCGTGCCCGGCGACCTCGCGCAGGAGGAGGCCTGCCAGGCGCTCGTGGACGCCACCGTCGCCGAGCTCGGCGGCATCGACGTCCTGGTGAACAACGCGGCGTACCAGATGGCGCAGACCGGCGGTCTCGCCGACATCACCACCGAGCAGCTCGACCGCGTGATGCGGACCAACCTCTACGCGCTGTTCTGGATGTCGCAGAAGGCGCTGCCGCACCTGGGGGAGGGCTCGTCGATCATCAACACCAGCTCGGTGCAGGCGTCCTCGCCGGCCCCCGAGCTGCTCGACTACGCCACCACCAAGGCCGGCATCGTGGCCTTCACCCGCGGCCTGGCCGGCAGCCTGGCCGAGCGGGGGATCCGGGTGAACGCGGTCGCGCCGGGCCCGATCTGGACCCCGCTCATCCCCGCGACCATGCCGGCCGAGCAGGTCGCCGGGTTCGGGGACCAGACGCCGATGGGCCGGGCCGGCCAGCCGGTCGAGGTGGCCACCGCGTTCGTCTACCTCGCCTCCTCCGACGCCAGCTACGTCACCGGGGAGGTCGTGGCGGTGACCGGCGGGCTGCCCGTCCCGGCCTGACCGCCGTACGCCCGCCGCGCCCGTACCCCCGCCGCGCCCGGGACGTCATACCCCGCGCCGCCCGGCGCGGGCGCCCGCCGTATGACGTCCCGCGCGCCGCAGGGTCAGCCCCCCGGCATCGTCCGGGTCACGACCAGCTCCTGCGCGACGTCGCGCACCTTGCGGTTGAGGTCCTGGGAGAGCCGCGAGAGGACCGCGAAGGCGCGGTCGGGCTCCAGGTCGAAGCGCTCCATCACGATGCCCACGGCCTGGCCGATGGTGGCCCGCGACTCGAGCGCGATCTCGAGGTTCTCGATCTTCTGCGACGCCACCACGGCCAGGGCGGCGTGCGCGGCCAGCGCGGCTCCGGTGTCGCGGTCGTGCTCGTCCAAGGAGCCCGGCTCGGTGGCGTAGAGGTTCAGCGCGCCGACGACGTCGTGGTGGGTGAAGAGCCGGAAGGCCATCATCGAGCGGATGCCGGTCTCCTCGACCGTGCGCGGTCCCCACACGGGCCAGCGCGGGTCGAGCGCGAGGTCGGTCGAGTGCACCCACTCGTGCTGGCGGATGGCGTCGAGGCAGGGGCCCTGGTCGAACTCGTACTGCAGCTCGTCGACCCGCTCCACGATCGCGTCGCTGGTGGCGGGGGAGGTGATCACGCCGCGGCGGTTGAGCGAGATGCCGGCGTGCTGGCACCCGTCCACCATCTCCACGGCGAGCTGCACCACCCGGTCCAGGGTGTGCTGCGAGCCGGTCTCGCGCTGGAGCGCGCGGGCGGCGGTGACGAGAGAGCCGGCCAGCACGCTCTCTGTCATCGACCAACGCTCCCACACCTCGCCCGGGGTGGGGGGTGTCCGGCGCTGCGGGCCGGGTGCCGGGGCGTTCTCCATCAGGGCGTCGCCGTCGCGTCGCGCGGCAGCGCGCGCAGGGTGCGGCCGTCCGCCCAGGGCGAGGGCGTCGGGCCGAAGCCGTGCCCGAGCGCCCAGATCACGGCCTGCGGGCGGGTGGTCGCCCCGATCTTGCGGTAGGCGGAGCGGATGTAGGTCTTGACGGTGTTGATGCTGACGAAGGCGTGCGCGGCGATCTCGGCGTTGCTCAGGCCGCGGCTCACCAGCGAGAGCACCTCGGACTCCCGCACGCTGAGGCCATGGGCGGCGCCGGGCCAGGGGAGGGCGTCGTACGCGGCGCTCCGGTCGCCCGGTCGCACCACCTCCCCGGCGTGCACCCGCTCGACGGTGTCGACGAGCTCGGCCGCCGTGCAGGACTTCACGAGGTAGCCGTCGGCGCCGGCGGCGAGGGCCTGCGCCACCAGGTCGGCGTCGCTGCGCCAGCTGAAGACGACCAGCCTCGCGCGCGGGCGGCCGAGGACCCGGCGCGGGTCGGGCGCCCCCCGGTGGGGCCCGGTGTAGGGGTCGTGGAGGACGACGTCGACGCCGAGCGCCGCGGCGTACGTCAGGGGCCCGGCCAGGAGGCGGACCCGGTCGGCGTACGGCGCGAGCACGGTGCCCAGGCCGGCGAGGACCAGCGGGTGGTCGTCGACGACAGCGACGGTGACGGGCATCGACGGACCTCGTGGGCACGGCTGCGACGCTCGCGCGGGGTTGGCGCGACCGGGCCGGGCCCGGGCAGCGCCCTGAGGCTAGTGCCAGTACGCCGGCCGGCGTCGGTCGATCTCACCACCGGGGTCGGGGGCCGGCGCGTGGATCGCGTCAAGGAACGGCCCCCGACCGTCAAGGAACCGTCAAGAGGGTGCGGGTCCGGCCTCCGGGAGGCCTATCAAGGAACACGTGACCGACCTCCTCTACCTCGCCCTCACCGTCGGGGCCTTCCTCGCGCTCGCCCTCCTGACCCGCGTCCTCGACCGGTGAGCGAGCTCGCCCCGGCCCTGGGCCAGGTCGCGGTGCTCCTCGCCGCGCTGGCCGTGACCGTCCCGTTCCTGGGGCGCCACCTCGCCCACGTCTACACCTCGCCGCGGCACCTGGCCGTCGAGCGCGTCGCCTACCGCGTCCTGCGGATCGACCCCGACGCCGACCAGCACTGGCGCAGCTACGCGATGTCGGTGCTCGGCTTCTCCCTCGTGGGGGTGCTCGTCCTCTACGCCCTCGGTCGGCTCCAGGAGCACCTGCCGCTGAGCCTGGGCTTCGCGGGCCTGCCCGCCGACGGGTCCTGGAACACCGCGGTCAGCTTCGTGACCAACACCAACTGGCAGTGGTACTCCGGCGAGGCCGCCCTGGGCCACCTGATGCAGATGTCCGGCCTGACGGTGCAGAACTTCGTCTCCGCCGGCGTCGGCATGGCCGTGGCCGCAGCCTTCGCCCGGGGCCTGGCCCGCGCGGGCGGTGACGCGCGCGTCGGGAACTTCTTCGCCGACCTCGTCCGGGGAGTGCTCCGCGTCCTGCTGCCGCTCGCGGTGGTCGCCGCGCTGCTGCTCGTCCTGCTCGGTGCGGTCCAGAACCTGGCCGCCAACACCGACCTGGACACCCTCGGTGGCGCGACGCAGGTGCTCACCGGTGGCCCCGTCGCGAGCCAGGAGGCGATCAAGGAGATCGGCACCAACGGCGGCGGGTTCTACAACGTGAACTCCGCGCACCCCTTCGAGAACCCCAGCCCAATGTCCAACATCCTGGAGATCTACCTCCTGCTGCTCGTCCCCTTCGCGATGGCCTGGGCCTTCGGGATCATCGTCAAGGACCGCCGCCAGGGCGTCGCGGTGCTGACCGTCATGGGGGTGCTGCTCAGCCTGGGCGTCGGCCTGCTGACCTGGGCCGAGATGGCCGGGCCCGGTACGGCGCCCCAGCTGGCCGGCGCCGCGATGGAGGGCAAGGAGACCCGCTTCGGCGAGGCCGGGTCGGCGCTCTTCGGCGCCGCCACGACCGGGACCTCGACCGGGGCGGTGAACGCCATGCACGACTCCTTCACCGCCCCCGGCGGCGGCGTCACGTTGTTCTCGATGATGCTCGGCGAGATCGCGCCGGGCGGGGTCGGCAGCGGCCTCTACGGCATGCTCGTGCTGGCGATCCTCACGGTGTTCCTGTGCGGCCTGATGGTCGGCCGGACGCCGGAGTACCTCGGCAAGAAGATCGGGCAGCGCGAGATCGTCCTGGTCGCCGCCTACGTGCTGGCCACGCCGGTCCTGCTGCTGACCGGGATCGCGGTCGCGATCACCGCCGGCGACGGCCTCGCCGGCCTGCAGGAGTCGGGGCCGCACGGCCTGTCCGAGGCGCTCTACGCGGTCACCTCCGCGGCCAACAACAACGGCAGCGCCTTCGGCGGCCTGACCTCGGGCACCCCGTTCTGGAACACCCTGCTGGGCCTGCTGATGCTGTTCGGCCGGTTCCTGCCGATGCTCCTGGTCCTGGCCCTGGCGGGCCGGTTCGCCCAGCAGCAGCAGCTGCCGCCGAGCGCCGGCACGCTGCCCACCCACCGGCCGCTCTTCGTGGCCCTCCTCACCGGCGTCGCCCTGGTCGTGGTCGGTCTGACCTACGTCCCCGTCCTCGCCCTCGGCCCGATCGCGGAGTCCCTCTCATGAGCACCGACAGCACCGTGGTGAGCGCGGCGCCGGCCTCCACGA
>NZ_LR733215.1:1090709-1283408 GCF_902506435.1 Nocardioides sp. AX2bis
GTCCGGCGGGGCTGCTGGGGGATGGCCCGGGTGGCGTCGGGGTCGCTGGGGGGCTGGTCCCCGTAGATCCACCCGAAGTCGGCCCCGTCGTCGGAGCCGCCACGGGAGCCTCCGGGGGGCGGGCGCTCAGGCATGGCCGCGACGCTACCGTGCCGCGCCCCGCCGGACCGGCCGTCCAGCCCGGTGGACCCGGCCCGGCGCGTCGGGAGCGCTGTGACGGATGGGACTGGTGATACTGGCCGACGTGCTGCCTTCCCCCAGTGCGAACCGACGTCCGAACGACCCCACCCGACCCACCGGCTCGCCCCGTCCCCCGCGCTACACCGCTGCTGAGCGGGCCCAGCGCGTCCGTTTCCGACGCGCCCTGTCCCTGATGGCGATGACGCTGGTGGTGCCGGGCTCCGCCCAGCTGCTCGCCGGCAACCGCCGTCTCGGGCTCGCGGCCTTCCGGACCTGGCTGGTGCTCGTCGCGGTGACGGTGGCCGTGCTGGTCTCGGTCGCGGTCGACCGGGACCTGGGCTTCACGATGCTCACCGAACCGGGCCTGCTCGGCGTCGTGCGCCTGGTGCTGATGGCGCTGGCGGTGTTCTGGGCCGTGCTGTTCATCGACGCCTGGCGGCTGGGGAAGCCGTTGACCCTGGCGATGGGCCACCGCCGCGCGGTGGTCGCGGTCAACGGCGTGCTGTGCCTCACGGTCGCCGGCACGCTGCTCACCGGCGCGCACCTCATGGGGGTGCAGAAGGACTTCATCACCACCATGTCCGGTGACGGCATCGTCACCGCCGCCACCGACGGTCGCTACAACGTGCTGCTGATGGGTGGCGACTCCGGTGCCGGGCGGGTCGGGCTGCGGCCGGACTCGATGACGGTCGCCTCCATCGACGCCGACACCGGGCGGACGGTCCTGGTCTCGCTGCCGCGCAACATGAAGGGGTTCCCCTTCCGTGAGGGCAGTGTGATGGACGAGGAGTTCCCCGACGGCTTCGAGGAGGACTACCTCAACGGCGTGTCCACCTGGGCCGAGGACCGCCCCGAGCTGTTCGGGAAGTCCGACCAGCCCGGCATCGACGCCACCGTGATGGCCGTCGAGGGCATCACCGGCCTGGACGTCAACTACTGGGCCATGGTGAACCTCGAGGGGTTCAAGGAGCTCGTCGACGCGGTCGGCGGGGTGACCCTGAACGTCCGCCAGCCGATCCCGGTCGGGGGCCTCGGCGACGACGTCGTGCGCTACATCCCCACCGGCACCCGCGAGCTCGACGGCATGGACACCCTCTGGTACGCCCGGGCCCGCGACGGCTCCGACGACTACTCCCGGATGGCGCGCCAGAAGTGCGTGATGGCCGCGATGGTCTCCCAGCTCAGCCCGCAGACGGTCGTGCGCAACTTCTCGGCCATCGCCGACGCCTCGGCCGAGCTGGTGCAGACCGACCTCCCGGTCTCGGAGCTGGACACCTTCATGTCCCTGGCCATGGAGGCCAAGGACGAGAAGATCGCGACGCTGTCGCTGGTCCCGCCGATGATCGACACCGCTGACCCCGACATCGACCTGATCCACGAGAAGGTCGACGCCGCGGTGCAGCGCTCCGAGGAGCCCCCGTCGCCGTCGGTCGGCAGCGGCGGACGCAAGAAGGCACCCACCGCGGTCACCGGCGGCTCGCTGGGCTCGATGTCCGACGGCTACGCCGCGAACCAGGCCCAGGACCTCAGCGCCGCCTGCTGAGCCTCAAGCAGGCCTCGAGCGGGCCTCAGCGGGGCGCGTCGAGGGCGCCGGTGCCCAGCGCCTCGCCGACCCGGCGGTAGGTCTCCTCGTCGGCGGCGCAGACCAGCGGTCCGCCGCCGGTCGCGCGGTGCGGGCGGGTCGGGTCGTAGGCCCGGCCGTCGGCCACGGCGGCCCGTCCGCCGGACTCCGTCAGCAGCAGCGTGCCCGGGGCGTGGTCCCACGGCAGCGCCCCGGAGTAGAGCAGGACGTCGGTGTCGCCGGCCACCAGGTGCGGGTAGTCGATGCCGCAGCAGACCCAGGTCAGGGTCATCGGGGCCGTGCCCTCCAGGCCGGGCAGCTCGCGCCCCACCCAGCCGCGTCGCGAGGTGGCGACCTTCCACGCGGCCGGGTCCGGGCCGGGGGAGGGGCGGGTGAGACGGACGCCGTTGCGCCAGGCGCCGGCGCCGCGCTCGGCGACGTAGGCCGCCTCGTGCTGCGGCTGCCAGATCCAGCTGCGCACGACCTCGCCGGCCTGCAGTTCGGCCACCATCACCGCGTGGTCGGGCGAGCCGTGCACGAAGTTCTTCGTGCCGTCGACCGGGTCGACGGTGAAGGCGTGGTCGGCCGCGGCGTACCGCTCCATCACCGAGGGGTCCTCGGCGTACGCCTCCTCGCCCAGCACGACCGCGCCGGGGTACGCCGCGCGCAGCGCCGCGGTGATCTCGACCTCGGCCTCCCGGTCGGCGACGGTCACCAGGTCGCCGGGGTTCTTCTCGGAGATGTCGGCGTCGTCCAGGGCGCGGAACCGCGGGGTGATCACCCGGGCCGCGACATCCTGCACGAGCTCGAGCACGGCGTCGGTGTCCACGGGTTCCAGACTAGGGTGGCGGCCGTGCGGGTGACGGCGGTGGTGGTGACCTACGACCGGCTGCCCCTCCTGCGGGTGCTGCTGGCCCGGTTGGCCGAGGTCCCCGGGCTCGACGAGGTGCTCGTCCTCGACAACGCCTCGACCGACGGCACCGGCGCGTTCCTGGCCGGGCTCGACGGCCACGACGGCGTGCACGCGCGCACCCTGCCGACCAACACCGGGGGTGCCGGTGGCTTCCACGACGGCCTCGCCTGGGCCGTCGAGCGGGGCGCCGACCTGGTGTGGCTGATGGACGACGACGGCCTGCCCGACCGCGACTGCCTGGACCTGCTGCTCGCGCACCGCGGCGACCTCGACTTCTGGGGCCCGGTCGTCGTCGACGAGGCCGACCCCGGTCGCCTGGTCTTCCCGATCCGGCTCCCCGGCGGCACCCGGACGGTGCGCCGGATGGACGACGTCGCCGCCGCCGCGGTCGACGGCCTGATCCGCGACGTGGTGATCCCGTTCAACGGCGTGCTGGTCACCCGCGAGCTGGTGGAGCGGATCGGGCTGCCGCGCGCGGAGTTCTTCATCTGGGGCGACGACCACGAGTACCGGCTGCGCGCCGAGCGGGCCGGCGGCCGGGTCGCGACCGTGGTCGGTGCGCGCGTGCTGCACCCGAGCGTGGGCGAGCTCGGGGCGCCGATGATGGGCGGGCGCACGACGTACAACCACAGCCCCAGCGACCTGAAGCACTACTGCATGGCGCGCAACAACCTGCTCAACCTCCGCGACTACCGCGGGTGGCCCCACGCGCTGGCGTTCGTGCTCAAGACGCTGTGGTTCTACACCGTCACCCGGCGCGACCCCGCCCGCGTCCGGCTGAGCCTGGGCGCGATGCGCGACGGGCTGCGCGGCGACTTCACCGGACACCGGAGGTTCCTGCGTGGCTGAGGGACGACCCACCCAGGACCGGGCGCCCGAGACCGTCGCGGTGGTCGTGGTGACCTACAACCGCGCCGACCTGCTCGAGGGCATGCTGGCCGGCCTGCGCACGCAGGAGCGCGCACCCGACGGCGTGCTCGTGGTCGACAACGCCAGCACCGACCGCACCGCCGAGGTGCTCCGGGCGGCGGTGGCCCGGGGGGACCTCCCGCTGGAGGTCGTCACGAGCCCCACCAACGTCGGCGGGGCCGGGGGCTTCCGGGCCGGGCTGCGGGCGGCGTACGAGCGTGGCTTCGACCGGTTCTGGCTGATGGACGACGACGTCGTGCCCGCCCCGTCCTGCCTGCGGGTGCTGATGGAGGCCGACGAGGACTGCCTGATGGCCGTGCGCGAGGACCGGCACGGCGCGCTGTGCGAGAAGGCGGCGCTGCGCTTCGACCTGCGCGACCCCCGGGCGCTGAAGCCGAAGACGGCGATGGTCGAGACGACGTACGGCACCCGCGCCGCGATGCCCGAGCGGGTCGAGCTGGAGAACGTCGCCTTCGAGGGCTTCCTGGTGCGCCGCCGCGTCGTGGAGCGGATCGGGCTGCCGGACGCCTCCTACTTCATCTTCTACGACGACGTCGACTTCGCCGTCCGCGCCCGGCGGGCCGGGTTCAAGATCTGGGCGCTGCGTGACGCGGTGCTCGTGCGCCAGCTCGACTTCGACCAGCAGCACGACCTGGCGGGGTGGAAGGGCTACTACATGTACCGCAACCTCTTCGCGGTCCACCTGCGCTACGGCGAGAACGCCGCGGTGCGGGCCAAGCCGTGGCTGGTGACCGCCGGCGTGGTCGCCCTGAGCCCCCTGCGGGGCGGTCGTGCCGAGGCACGCAACGTCATCCGTGGCCTGCGCGACGCGCGCCGGATGCGCGAGCAGCCGCCGACGACCGTAGAGTGATCCACCGTGTCAACCCCTGATCTCGTCATCGTCGGCTCCGGATTCTTCGGACTCACCCTCGCCGAGCGCTGCGCCACCGAGCTCGACCTGCGGGTCCTCGTGCTGGAGCGCCGCTACCACCTGGGCGGCAACGCCTACTCAGAGAAGGACCCGGAGACCGGGATCGAGGTGCACAAGTACGGCACGCACCTCTTCCACACCTCCAACGAGCGGGTCTGGGAGTACGTCAACCGCTTCACCGACTTCACGAACTACCAGCACCGGGTCTTCGGCAAGTACCAGGGCCAGGTCTACTCGCTGCCGATGAACCTCGGCCTGATCAACCAGTTCTTCGGGCGGGCCTTCACTCCCGACGAGGCGCGCGCGCTGATCGCCGAGCAGTCCAGCGAGATCGCCACCGCGGACGCCACGAACCTGGAGGAGAAGGCGATCAGCCTGATCGGCCGCCCGCTCTACGAGGCGTTCATCAAGGGCTACACCGCCAAGCAGTGGCAGACCGACCCCACCGAGCTGAGCGCGGACATCATCACCCGGCTGCCGGTGCGCTACACCTTCGACAACCGCTACTTCAACGACACCCACGAGGGCCTGCCGGCCGACGGCTACACCGCGTGGCTGGAGCGGATGGCCGACCACCCCAACATCGAGGTCCGCCTCGACACCGACTTCTTCGACGTGGCCGACGAGTACAAGGGCACGGTCCCGATCGTCTACACCGGCCCCGTCGACGAGTACTTCGACCACCGCGAGGGCCGGCTGTCGTGGCGTACGGTGGACCTGGAGGCCGAGACGCTCGACGTCGACGACTACCAGGGGACCGGCGTGGTCAACGCCAACGACCAGGACGTGCCGTGGACCCGGGTGCTGGAGTTCAAGCACCTGCACCCCGAGCGCACCCACCTGCCCGGCAAGACGATCGTGGTCCACGAGTACAGCCGGTTCGCCGAGGACGACGACGAGCCCTACTACCCGACCAACACCGCCGAGGACCGCGCCAAGCTGATGAAGTACCGCGAGCTGGCCAAGAAGGAGCCGCTGGTGCTCTTCGGCGGTCGCCTCGGCACCTACAAGTACCTCGACATGCACATGGCCATCGGGTCGGCGCTGTCGATGTTCGACAACAAGCTGAAGCCCTACTTCTCCGACGGAGCGGCCTGGGCCAGCGGAGGAGTGGACGAGTGACGATCACCGACACCACGGCCGGCAGCACCGGCCCCGGCACCGGGACGAGCCCCGCCCCGGCGGGCACCGTCGGCCCCACCGTGCGCCGCCTGATCCAGCAGCAGGTGCTGCCCGACGGCTCCGACAGCGACGTCGTCTCGCTCTACGTCGACACCGAGCCCGCCGCCGTCGAGGTCGACGGCGACGAGGGCGGCATGTCGCGGCGGATGCGCGACGCGGTCTCGGCGGCCATGGGCAGCGCCAGCGCCTCCGCGCCTGCCCTGCACCCCGACCAGATCCGTTCGCGACGCTCGGTCGTGGTGAGCTCGGGTGCGAAGCTGTCCTTCGGCACCTACTTCAACGCCTTCCCGGCCAGCTACTGGCGACGCTGGACGATCGTGGAGACCGTGAGCCTCGCCGTCACCGTGCGCGGCCCGGGCGCGACCGTGGTGCTGATGAAGTCCATGGCCAACGGCCGCTCCCAGCGCGTGGACGCCGCCTCGACCAGCGGCGCCGAGTCCGAGACCTTCAGCTGGGACCTCACGCTCAAGCCGTTCGTCGACGGCGGCTGGTACTGGTACGACGTGGTCGCCGGCGACGCCGACGTGCTCGTCGAGGACGCCCGCTGGACCGCCGACGTGCCCGAGGAGCGCGCCGAGCACGGAACGGTCGACCTCGCGATCACCACGATGAACCGCCCCGACTTCTGCGCCAAGCTGCTCGGCCAGATCGGCGACGACGCCGACCTCCGCCCGTACCTCGACGAGGTCCTGGTCATGGAGCAGGGCAAGGACCTGGTCACCGACTCCCCGGAGTTCCCCGCCGCGCAGGAGGCGCTCGGCTCCGTGCTGCGCGTCATCGAGCAGGGCAACCTCGGCGGGTCCGGCGGGTACGCCCGGGGCCAGCTGGAGTCGGTGCGCAAGGGCACCGCCACCTACCTGATGTGCATGGACGACGACGTGATCTGCGAGCCCGAGGGCATCATCCGGGCCATCACCTTCGCCGACCTCGCCCGCCGCCCCACCCTGGTCGGCGGCCACATGTTCAGCCTGTACGCACGATCGCGCCTGCACAGCTGGGGCGAGGTCGTCCAGCCGTGGCGCTTCTGGTGGCAGTCGGCCGCCGGCGTGCACTCCGACTGGGACTTCTCCGCCCGCAACCTGCGCTCCTCGCGCTGGCTGCACAAGCGCGTCGACGTCGACTTCAACGGCTGGTTCATGTGCCTGATCCCGCGCGTGGTGCTGGAGGAGATCGGGCTGTCGCTGCCGGTCTTCATCAAGTGGGACGACTCCGAGTACGGCCTGCGCGCCAAGGAGGCCGGCTACCCGACGGTGTCGTTCCCCGGCGCCGCTGTCTGGCACATCCCGTGGACCGACAAGAACGATGCGCTGGACTGGCAGTCCTACTTCCACCAGCGCAACCGGTTCGTGGCCGCGCTGCTGCACTCGCCGTACCCGAGCGGCGGCCGGATGGTCCAGGAGAGCCTCAACCACCAGGTCAAGCACCTGGTCTCGATGCAGTACTCCACCGTCGAGATCCGCCACCAGGCGCTGCTCGACCTGCTCGAAGGCCCGGAGTTCCTGCACCGCACCCTGGCGACCCGGCTGCCCGAGATCCGCGCGATGGCCAAGAAGCACACCGACGCCCGCCTGGTCACCGACCGCGACGACCTGCCGACGGTCAAGCGCAAGAAGCCGCCGCGCAAGGGTCGCGACGACGTCGGCCACCTCGGTCCGCGCCAGATCACGATGCGGGCGCTGCGCTCGCCGATCCGGCAGTTCTCCAAGCCGCGCGAGCTGTCGCGCCGCTACGCCGAGGCCGAGATCATGGCCATGGACGCGCAGTGGTTCCGGCTGACGCGCTACGACTCGGCGGTCGTCTCGATGCCCGACGGGACCAGTGCCGCGTTTTACCAGCGCGACCCCGAGGTGTTCCGCGACCTGTTCACCAAGACCGTCGAGATCCACCTGCGCCTGCGGCGCGAGTGGCCCCGGCTGGCGACCCAGTACCGGGCGGCCCTGACCGAGATCACCTCGCCGGAGGCGTGGGAGCGGACCTTCGAGCCGTGGACCGACGGCCCCCGGGACGGGGCGGATGACTGACGTCGAGACGCCGCACGCGGCGTCCGAGGGCGAGCCGCGCGCCGAGGTGCGCGTCGTCGACGCGCCGCTGCGGCCGCCGTCGGACACCACCGGCCTGATGGAGGTGTTCCGGCGCCGCTACCTGCTGCGGCTGCTGGTCAAGCGGGAGATCAGCGCGCGCTACCAGGGCTCGTTCCTGGGCCTGCTGTGGAGCTACATCAACCCGCTCAGCCAGTTCCTCATCTACTACTTCATCATGCAGATCGTGATCGGGCGCGGGCAGTTCGAGAACTTCGCGGTGCACGTCTTCTGCGGTCTGATCGTCGTCCACTTCTTCACCGAGACGTTCAACGCCGGCACCCGCTCGATCGTGCGCAACAAGTCCCTGGTGCAGAAGATGGCGGTGCCCCGGGAGATGTTCCCGGTGGCCTCCATGCTGGTCTCGCTGTTCCACGTGGTGCCACAGCTGGTGATCCTGGTGGCGGTGAGCCTGCTGTACGGCTACACCCCGGACCCCGGGGCGTTCGCTGCCGCGTCGCTGGCGCTCGCGATCGTGATGGTGCTCGGGACGGCCCTCGCGCTGCTCTTCAGCACGGCCAACGTGTTCTTCCGCGACTTCTCCAGCGCGGTCAACATCCTGACCAACTTCACCCGGTTCGGCGTGCCGATGATCTACCCCTACACGATGGTGCAGGAGCGGTTCGGCTCCGCCGCCGAGTACTACCTGTGGAACCCGATGGCCAACGCCGTGCTGCTGGTGCAGCGCGGGTTCTGGGTCGGGACGACCAAGGACCCCGAGGAGACCGCCCGGGTGCACCTGCCGGCGAACCTCTTCGAGCTGGGCCTGTGGTCCCTGCTGGGCAGCCTGGTGCTGCTCGTGGTCGCCCAGCGGGTCTTCTCCCGCCTCGAGCAACGGATCCCGGAGCGCCTGTGAGCGACAGCATCGTGGTGGACCACGCCACCAAGAACTTCACCCTGCGCTACCACCGCACCCTCAAGGACATCACCGTCGCGATGTCGCGCGGCCGGGCCATCAGCGACACCTTCCAGGCCGTCGACGACGTCTCCTTCACCGTCGGGCAGGGCGAGTCCATCGGACTGATGGGCCTCAACGGCTCGGGCAAGAGCACGCTGCTGAAGCTGATCATCGGCGTCATGCGGCCCGACTCCGGCGAGGTGCTCACCCGGGGCAGGGTCTCGGGCCTGATCGCCACCGGCGCCGGGTTCCACCCGCAGCTCACCGGACGCGAGAACATCTTCCTCAACGCCGCCATCCTCGGGATGACCGAGCAGGAGACCAAGGCGAAGTTCGACGACATCGTCGAGTTCGCCGAGGTCGGCCGCTTCCTCGACACCCCGGTCGGCACGTACTCCTCGGGGATGTACGCCCGGCTCGGCTTCGCGGTCGCGATCCACGTCGACTCCGACGTGTTCCTGGCCGACGAGGTGCTCGCGGTGGGGGACCGGCCGTTCAAGAAGAAGTGCCTGGAGCGGATGCAGGAGATCCGCCACAGCGGCCGCACCGTCTTCTACGTCAGCCACTCCGCCGGCTCGGTGCGCAAGATGTGCGACCGGGTGATCGTGCTGGAGAAGGGCCGGGTCGCCTACGACGGCGAGGTCGACGCCGGCATCCGGTTCCTGAAGTACGACGACCCCGGCCAGCCCGACCTCGACGACGAGATCGGCGCCGACATTTAGCTCGGCCGGTCTCTCCAGAAGTCCCCGGCCGGCCGGGGACTTCTGAGCTTGTCGGCCTTTGCAAAGGCCGACAAGTTCGAAACTTGCCCGTCATGTCGGGGCATCTGGGGCATCCGGGGCGGCCGGACGGTCACCCCCCGGTCGGCCCCGCAGGCCGGTACGGGCGGCGGCGCGACCCGTCGTCCTGGCAGCACCCCGACCGCGCGGCCGGACCGATTGATGAGGACCGTACGGCGTGTCGACTGGAAATTACATGCTTGTAGTTACTCACTTCCCCTTCCGCTGCCCTGTGGCGCGTGTGAAAGTTGCAGCCTCCTGTGACTCTTCCCCCGCTCAAAGGCTGTCCAGATGTCCCTTCCCCCCGCCCGCTCCCGGGCCGGTTTCGTCTCCGCGTGCCAGCAGGTGCTGGCGCTCGGCGTGGTGCTGGCGGTCCTGACCCCGGCCGCGAGCGTGCTGTCGCTCGACGTCGTGCGCGAGGCGCCGGCGTCGTCGGCGACCTCCTCCGGCGTCGCGCTGCCCGGCACCGGCCGGGCACCTGCCCCGGGCGCGGCCGTGGAGGCGGCCACCGTCCCGACGGGGCCGGTCGACGCCGAGGTCGAGGACCACCAGCTCACCGCCCCGGCCGGCGCCCGCGTCGCGCCGGGCCGGCTGGACGCGCGCACCCGGGTCGCCGCCGGCGCCACGCAGGTGCGCAGCGAGCCACTGGCCGTCGAGGACTTCGGCACCGTCGGGGTCACCTGGGCGCCCGGTACCGAGCTCGACCACGACGCCGTCGGGGTCCGCTACCGCGACGCCGAGGGAGCCTGGTCGCCCTGGACCGAGGCGGAGGTCGAGGAGGACCACGGTCCTGACGCGGGCACCCCCGAGGACCTGCGCACCCGCCCGGGCACCGACGCGGTCGTCGTCGGCGACGTCGACGAGGTCCAGGTCCGGGTCAGCTCCGCCGGGGACGCCCCGGCCGACCTGCGCGCGGTCGTCGTCGAGCCGGGGGAGGCCCTGGGCACCGCCCGCGAGCTGCCTGCGATCGACACCGCCGGCGAGGACGACACCAGCGACGCCTCCGCCGCCGGGGCCACCACCGACGACGCGCTGGAGCTGGCCGCCACCGGGTCGGCCCCGCGCCCGATGATCTACTCGCGCGCCCAGTGGGGCGCCGACGAGCGGCTGCGCAGCGGCTCCCCGTCGTACGGCACCGTCAACGCCGGCTTCGTCCACCACACCGTCAACGCCAACGAGTACGACCGCGAGGACGTGCCGGGCATCCTGCGCTCGATCTACGCCTACCACACCCAGAGCCGCGGCTGGAGCGACGTCGGCTACAACTTCCTCGTCGACCGGTTCGGACGGATCTGGGAGGGCCGGTACGGCGGTGTCACGCGCGCGGTCGTCGGCGCCCACACGCTGAACTACAACTCCTACTCCTTCGCGATGTCGGCGATCGGCAACTTCGACGTCGCCCGCCCGCCGCAGGTGATGGTGGACGCCTACGCCGCGCTGTTCGCCTGGAAGCTCGGCATCCACGGGGTCGACGCCGGCTCGATGCGTCAGCAGGTCGGCTCACGCACCTTCCCCGCGATCAACGGGCACCGTGACGCCGGGTCGACCGCCTGCCCCGGCCGCTACCTCTACGAGAAGCTGGCGGCGATCCGCCAGGGCGCGAACGCGCTGCAGGAGGCCGACCCCGAGCCCGAGCCGCAGCCGGAGCCGGAGCCCGAGCCGCAGCCCGAGCCGCAGCCGGAGGCGGCCCCGCTCGACTCCGACCTGACCGGCGACGGCTACCCCGACCTGGTGCTGCGCCGGGCCTCGGACCAGCAGGCCGTGGTCGTGCCGACCGGTGGCCTGACCGACTTCGGCCCGGCCGTGGCGATCGAGGGCGACTGGGCGGCCTGGCCCGAGGTGTCGCTGAGCCGCGACCTGAGCGGTGACGGACGCGCCGACCTGCTCGCCCGGGACGCGGACGGGACGACCGCGGTCGCCGTCGGCGCCGGGAAGGGCGTCTTCGCGACCCCGGCGACCGCTCCCGGCGGACCCGACGCCTCCCACGAGCTGGTCGTCGCGGTCGGCGACGCCGATGCGGACGGCTCCGCCGACCTCGTGGGCCGACGCACGGGCACGAGCCGGCTGGTGGCCTTCGTCGGTGACGGCGCCGGCGGTTTCACCCAGGAGCGCCTCGGCCTCGGCTGGGCACGCTTCGAGCGCCTGCTGCCCGCCGGCGACCTCACCGGCGACGGCGACCCCGACCTCCTGGCGCAGCAGGGCGACGGCAGCCTCTGGCTCCGCGCCGGCGCCGACGGCCAGGGCTACGACGCCCCGGTCCCCGTGCCCGGCACCTGGTCCCTGGACGACGCGGTCGCCCCGGCGGGCGACCTCACCCGCGACGGGCTCGCCGACCTCGTCGTCCGACGTGCCGTCGACGGCACCACCGTGGTGGTGCCCGGCCTCGGGGACGGCACCCTGGGCGAGGGCCTGGGCCGCCTGGCCCGGGTCCGCTCCGGCGAGGGCCTCACCGGCGGGGTCCAGGTCGGTGGCTCCGCACGGCCCGACCTCGTCGTACGCCGCGGCGACCGCCTCGTGTGGCTGGCCGACCGGGGCACGACCGAGACCCTCCCGGTCGTCGAGACCGGCCTCGACCTCACCTCCTCGGCGGTCGTGCTCAACGCCGGTGACTGGGACGGCGACGGCGCCGGCGACCTGGTCACCCGGAGCAAGGGCGTGCTCTCGCTGCACGCCGGCGACGGCACCGCCTCCTTCGCCGACCCGGTCGCGCTCGGCCGCGGCTTCGCGAAGGTCCGCAGCCTGCAGGCCGTCGGCGACGTCACGGGCGACGGCCGTGCCGACCTGACCGGGCGCCGTGACGGCGTGCTCCAGGTCTACCCCGGCGACGGGGCCGCCGGCATCGGCACCGGCGTCGAGCCCACCGGCGTACGGGACCCGCGCGAGGACGTCGACCCGGGCACCTACAGCTCGCTGGTCGGGGTCAGCGACCTGCGCGGCAAGGGGCCGGCCGACCTGGTCGGCACCGACCCGGACGGCCGGCTGTGGCTGCTCCCCGTCACCCGCAAGGGCGTCGGCGAGGCGTGGCTGCTGGCCGGGCCACCGGGACCGCCGACCGCCTCCGCTGAGGTCGGCGGGACCGGTCAGCGGTCGCGGGCCGTGGCCCGCTCCGCGGCGTAGGTCGCGTCGAGCCGGGACGCGTCGGCCCGGGCGACGAGGACCACCGAGCCACCGAGCACCAGCGGCTCGGTGAAGGAGACCAGACCTGGTGGGGAAGCCGGGTTGGTCTCCGTCAGCAGGCGGTCGCCGTCGGTGAGGGGACTCCCGGCGGCGGCCGCCCGCCACAGGTCGCCCTGCGTCTGCTCGACGCCGTCGACCTCGACCGCGACGTCGTGGTGGCCGGGCGGGTCCAGCGGGGTGAAGGCGTCGGGCTGTCCCCAGACCTCGATGCCGACGTCGTGCACCCCCGGGGGCAGCGGCTCGGCGAAGCGCACCCCCATCGGGCGCAGCGAGCAGGCCAGCACCGGGACGTCGTCGGCGTGCGGCGCCCAGCGGGCGAGGCCGTCGGGCCCGCAGACCACGGCGTCCGCCGGGTCGTCGCCGCCCAGGACCACCACCAGCCCGGCGGTCCAGGCCGCCCCGAGGAAGACCGGCCCGAGCCAGTGGACCGGCAGGTCCACCCGCAGGCGGTCGCCGCGCTCGAGGTCGTGCTCCTCGCACAGCAGCGAGGCGGCCTTGGCGACCCAGTTGGCGTAGGTGGTCACCGACAGCTCCACCCGCTCGTCGGTGACGTGGTCGTAGAACGTCACCAGCGGACGGCCGGGGTCGTGGGCCAGGGCGCGGGCGAGCACGCCGGCGAAGGTGGACGGCGGGGTCGTAGGCATCGGCCTCAGCCTAGGGTGCCGCCATGTCCTCCACGTCCTCCGCCGTGCCCCACCTGTGGGCGGTCGTCCCCGCCGGCGGCGCCGGCACCCGGCTCTGGCCGCTGTCCCGGCGCCACGAGCCGAAGTTCCTGCGCGACCTGACAGGGAGCGGACGCTCGTTGCTGCAGGCCACCCACGACCGGCTGGCGCCGCTGGTCGAGGACCGCTTCCTCGTCGTGACCGGCGCCGCCCACCGCGACGCCGTAATGGGGCAGCTCGAGGCCCTCGCCCCGTCCGCGGTCCTGGCCGAGCCGTCGCCCCGGGACTCGATGGCCGCCATCGGCCTGGCCGCGGCGCTGCTCGAGCAGCGCCACCCGGACGCCGTGATGGGCTCCTTCGCCGCCGACCACGTCATCACCGACGAACCGGCCTTCCGTGCCGCCGTGACGGCCGCGGCCGAGGTCGCTCGCGGCGACCGGCTGGTCACCATCGGCATCGAGCCGACCTTCGCCTCCACGGCCTTCGGCTACCTGCAGGTCGGGGCGGCCCTGCCGGGCTCGGGCGGCTACCGGGTCGAGGCCTTCGTCGAGAAGCCGTCCGAGGAGGTCGCCCGTGGTTACCTGGCCAGCGGCCGCTACCGGTGGAACGCCGGGATGTTCGTGGTCCGCCCCACGGTCCTGCTGGATCTGCTCGCCCGTTGGCACCCCGACTTCGCCCGCGACCTGCGCGCCCTGGCCGCCGGGGGCACCGACGGGCTCGAGGACCGCCTCGCGCAGGGCTGGGACGCGCTGCCGAGGATCGCGCTCGACCACGCGGTGGCCGAGCCGGCCGCCGACGCCGGCGTGGTGGCCACGGTGCCCGGCACCTTCGGCTGGGACGACGTCGGCGACTTCGACTCCCTGGCCACCCTGCTGCCCGAGCCCGCCGACGGCCCGCGGGTGCTCGGCGACGAGGAGCTGGTGACCGCGATCGGCACCACCGGCCTGGTCGTGCCCGCGGGCGGCCGCGTGGTCGCGGTGGTCGGCCTCGACGACGTCGTCGTGGTCGACACCCCCGACGCGCTGCTGGTCACCACCCGGGCCCGCGCGCAGGAGGTCAAGCAGGTGGTGGCCCGGCTCGTCGAGCAGGGCCGTGCCGACCTGACCTGAGCCGTGCCGACCTGACCCGAGCGGCTCAGCCGCCGTTCGGCTCGGGGGAGTCGAAGTAGGGGTACTCCTCCATGAACGAGGACAGCGCCTCGCCCGAGAACTCCGAGCAGTACTGCCACGCGCCGAGCTGGTCGCTGACCTCGGTGTTGCCCGCGCCGCCGGCCGACCAGTGGGTCAGGGCGACGTGCTGGCCGTCGGGGAACGGGTCGCCGTCCTCCTCGGTCCACGGGACGGCCTTGAACTTGTAGCGGTAGTTGTCGGTGCCGGGGAACTGGCTGGCCACCGCGCGCAGCTCGGTCATCGCCTCGTCGTCGGCGGCGATCGTCTCGTCGTACCAGACGAAGGTGTAGCCGTGCTCCAGGTTGTGCACCAGCTCGCGCAGGTCCGGGCGGTCGTCGTCGGTGTAGAGCTTGCGGTCCATCGTGTCCGGGGTGTTGTAGTGCGCGCCGAACGCCGGCGGGCTCTCCTCGTACTCGACCGGCGTGCCGTCGGGCACGTGCTCCTGGTTGCCGTTCGCCTTCTTCGTCTCGACCTCGCCGCAGGCGCTGACCGGGGCGCCGAGCGAGGCCAGCTCGACGTCCTCGAACTGGCGCAGCTCCCACCAGTTCGCGATCGGGCGGTAGGCGGCGGCCCCCACGATCAGCAGCGCGACGACCACGCAGACCACGACGATGGCCAGGCCCCGGCCGCGCTCGGCGGACCGCTGCTTCTTGGTCAGCGCGTCGATCTTGGCCTTGCGGTCGGTCTTCTGGCTCTTGGTGGACTTGGCCACGGCGCGGAGCACCTCCGGGTCTGGTGGGGGCGGGACGGGTGAGCAGGTGGCCCGCCGCGGTCACGGGACCGGGCGCGCCGACGGGCGGCTCGCTCGGGATCCGCGGCTGAGTCTACGGACTCGCCGGTGGGCCGGCGGACCGCGGGCGCAGTGCGTACGTGCTGCCCCCCGCGCCACGGTCGGCGGTCCACCCGTGGGCGAAGGCGACCGCGTGCACGCCGCCCTCGAGGAGGGTGTCGCCGCGGTCGGGGTCGGCGTCGAGGTGCAGCAGGTCCGGGCCCGCGGGGCGGACGACCGCACCGTCGCCCAGGGCGACCGCCAGCGCGGCGGCGAGGTCCTCGACGTCGGCGGGCACGCCGAAGGGGGCGGCGTCGTCCGCGGCGCCGCGCACGGCCCGTACGACCGCCTCGCGCGCGCCCCAGCCGAACAGGTCGGCGCCCTCGGGCCGCACCACCGCCCGGGCGCCGGGGCCGTGGTCCCCGGCGGCGAGGACGAGGTCCGCCCGGCCGCGCACGACGGCGAACGGGCGGGCGTGCAGCTTGCCCTGGGCGAGCTCGGCGGCTCCGGCGAGCTCGTCGGCCACCGCCGGCGCGGTCACCAGCAGCGGGTTGCCGTGGGCGTCGGTACGGCCGGCGTGGTCGTCGAGGACGACCAGGCCGGCGGCACCGACGGCGATGTCGGTCTGGCCCTCACGCCACGCGCGGCCGGCGGTGTCGGTGACCACCACGCCGACGGTGCGTCCGGTGCGCGCGAGCACGTCCTCGCGCAGGCGGCGGGCGGTGGCGTCGGGGTCGACGGGCAGCAGGACGACCCGGCCGGTGGCCACGTTGGAGGCGTCGATCCCGGCCGCGGCCAGGGTCAGCCCGTGGTGGGTGCGCACGATCCGGGTCGGTCCGCGGCGTGCCACCAGGCGGGCGGTCTCGGCGTCGAGGTGATCCTCCCGGGTCCCGTCGACGACGCGGCCCTCCGCCTTGGCCACGGCCTTGCTGGTGACGACCAGGACGTCGCCGTCGGCGAGGTCCAGCCCGGCGTGCCCCAGCACGGCGAGCACCAGGCCGAGCAGGTCGTCGCCGGCCGCGACCTCCGGCGTCCCGTCCGGGGCGTGGACCTCCAGGGAGCCGCCCGGCGTCACCCGCGGGCCGGGGCCGCGGCGGCCAGGTCGAGGGCGGCGCGCACCATGGCGGCGGTCGCCTCCAGGTCGGTCATCATCAGCGGCACCGCGCGGGCCGGCAGCCCGGCGGCCGAGACGCGCTCGGCGTCGGCGGCGTCGGCGGTGTCGACCAGCCAGCCGTCGAGCACCCCGCCCGCGGCGCGGGAGCCGTAGTGCAGGCCCACCCCTGCGGCGCTGACCTCGACGCCGACGGCCTCGAGCATCTGACGCGCCATGCCCCGCACGTGGGTCCCGCCGACGATCGGCGACAGCCCGACGACGGGGGCCGCGGTCGCCCGCAGGGCGTCCCGCACGCCGGGGACGCCGAGGATCGTGCCCACCGACACGACCGGGTTCGAGGGCGGCAGCAGGACGACGTCGGCCTCCGCGAGCGCCTCGAGCACCCCGGGGGCGGGGGAGGAGTCGTCCAGCCCGACGACGACGACCTGCTCGGCCGGGACGGCCGCACGGAGCCGGATCCAGTACTCCTGGAAGTGCACGGCCCGGCGCCCGCTCGGCGCGTCGGGGTCGGCGACCACCACGTGGGTCTCGACGCGGTCGTCGGTCATCGGCAGCAGGCGTACGCCCGGCCGCCACCGGCGGCACAGCGCCTCGGTGACGGCCGTGAGGGGGTAGCCGGCCTCGAGCATCTGGGTGCGGACGAGGTGGGTGGCGACGTCGCGGTCACCGAGCCCGAACCAGGTCGGCTCGACCCCGTAGGCTGCGAGCTCCTCCTTGACGCCCCACGTCTCGTCGCGGCGGCCCCAGCCGCGCTCGGGGTCGATCCCGTCGCCCAGGGTGTACATCACGGTGTCGAGGTCGGGGCAGACCTTGAGGCCGTGGACCCACAGGTCGTCGGCGGTGTTGGTCACGACGGTGACGTCGGCGTCGGGGAGCAGGTGGAGCAGGCCCTGGAGGAACCGGGCGCCGCCGATGCCCCCGGAGAGCACGGTGATCTTACGCATGTGCCTACTGTGCCGGGTGGGTTCTGCACATAGCAGATCCGGGCTTGACTTCCGTGGCACGACAGGCATGTAATTCCCACAGTGTCGTTCGGGTCCCCACCCTCTCGGCGCTGGGTCGGAACCACACCAGCAGGGTCGAAAGGGCGTGCACCATGAGAGAGCTTTTCCTCCTCGAACCCGAGATCGACACCGAGGGTTGGCAGGAGCGTGCCCTGTGCGCGCAGACCGATCCCGAGGCGTTCTTCCCGGAGAAGGGTGGGTCGACCCGCGAGGCCAAGAAGGTGTGCCTGTCCTGCGACGTGCGCACCGAGTGCCTCGAGGCCGCGCTGATGAACGACGAGCGCTTCGGCATCTGGGGCGGGCTGTCCGAGCGTGAGCGCCGCAAGCTGAAGAAGCTGGCGATCTGAGCAGACCCGTCCTGCGCCGCGTCCCGTGGCGCCCGGCGGTCCTCTGCGTTTGTACAGTGGTCGTCCGTGTCTCCGTCCCCGGCCGTCGCTGAGCCTGCCCCCGTGCCCGCTCCGGCGTCGGTCGCCGTGCTGCTGGTCAGCCACGACGGCGAGCGGTGGCTGCCCACCGTGCTCGACGGGCTCGCGGCCCAGGACCGGGTCGGACGGGTCGTCGGTGTCGACACCGGCAGCAAGGACGCCAGCGCCTCGCTCGTCGAGGCCGCCCTCGCCCAGGGCCCGCTGCGCGGCGAGGTCGTCCGCGCCGGCCCGGCCACCTCGTTCCCCGACGCGGTCCAGACCGGTCTGGACCGCCTGGCCGCCACCGGGGAGCCCCCCGAGTGGATCTGGGTGCTGCACGACGACGCCACCCCTGCCCCCGGCGCGCTCGACGCGCTGCTGGCGGCGGCCGCCGAGCACCCCGAGGCCGACCTCCTCGGGCCGAAGCTGCGGGAGTGGCCCTCGCTGCGCCGGCTGCTCGAGCTGGGCGTGACGATCTCGGGCACCGGACAGCGTGAAACGGGCCTCGAGCGCGGCGAGTACGACCAGGGCCAGCACGACGAGCTGCGCGAGGTGCTCGCGGTCAACACCGCGGGGATGCTGGTGCGGCGCCGCCTGCTCGAGGAGCTCGGCGGCCTCGACCCCGCGCTCCCGGTCTTCGGCAACGACCTCGACCTCGGCTGGCGCGCGGCCGCGGCCGGGCGTACGACCCTCGTGGTGCCGCAGGCCGTCGTGTTCCACGCCGAGGCCGCCCACCGCGGTGCTCGTCGGACACCGCTGACCGGCCGCCACACCCACTACCAGGAGCGCCGCGCCGCGCTCTACACGCTGCTGGTCAACGCCCCCGCCCGGCGACTGCCGCTGATGGTGGTGCGGCTGGCCCTCGGCACGCTGCTGCGGATGCTCGGCCTGGTGCTGGTCCGCGCGGTCGGCGAGGCCCTCGACGACCTCGCGGCCCTGCTCTCGGTGCTCTCCTCCCCGGGGGAGCTGCGTGCGGCCCGGCGTGCACGGACCGCCGCGCGGGGCGGGCGGGCGGCCGACGAGGCACGGGTCAGCCGGCTGCGGGCGCCGTTCTGGGTGCCGTACCGGCACGGGCTCGACGTCGTGTCGGACCTGGCCTCGGCCCTCACCGTCCAGGCCTCCGACGTCGCGGAGCGGCGGCGCGCGGCGACCGCCGCCCACGACCCGTCGTCGATGGCGGCCCGCCGCGCCGAGCCCGAGGACGACGACCAGGCCCTGGCCGACAACGGGGTGCTGGTGCGGCTGCTGACCACCCCGATCGCCGTCCTCCTGGTGGCCGTGGTGGTCGGGCTGCTCGTCGCCGGGCGCGCCGGCCTGGGCTCGGTCAGCGGCGGCGTGCTGTCGCCGGCGCCGGAGTCGGTCGGTGCCTGGTGGTCGCTGTACGCGGGCTCCTGGCTGCCGCTCGGCCAGGGCACCGCGGTCCCCGCCCCGGCGTACGTCCTGCCGCTCGCGCTGCTGGGCACCCTGCTCACGCCCACCGGCGCGGTGTCGGCCCTGCTGGTGCTCGCCGCCCCGCTGGCCCTGTGGGGGGCCTGGCGCCTCCTGCGGGTGGTCGGCCGGCTGGCCAGCCCGCGCGGGGCGTCGCGGTGGCTGCTGCTGGCCGGGTCGACGACCTACGCCCTGGTCCCGCTGACCAGCGGAGCCTGGGGCGAGGGACGGCTGGGACCGGTGGTGGCAGCGGTGCTGATGCCCTGGGCAGCGCACGCCTGCCTCGGCTTCGCCGACCCCGACCCGGACCGTCGCTGGCGCGCCGCGTGGCGGTCGGGCCTGCTGCTCGCGCTGGCCTGCGCCTTCGCCCCTGTCACCTGGTTCGCCGCCCTCCTGCTCGGGGTCGTGGTGCTGGCCCTGAGTGCGGCGCTGGCCCCGCGTGCCGTGCGTGAGCGGTCCGCGTGGGGCCCGCCGGCGGCGGCGCTCGGCGCGGTGCCGGTGCTGCTGCTCCCGTGGTGGCTGCCGCTGCTCGTGCACGGCGGCGCGGCCGGGCTGCTGCTCGAGGCCGGGGCCCCCGTGACGGACCCGTCGCTCGCCCCGGACGGCCCGGGCGCGCTGCTCGGGCGGGTCGGCGCGGCGGGCGCCGTCGGTGCCCCCGCCTGGCTCGGCGTCGTCCTGCTGGTCCTGGGCCTCGCGGCGCTGCTGCCCCGCCGCAGCCGGGTCGGCGTGCTGGTCTGCTGGCTGGTCGCGGCGGTGGTCGCGGGGACGGCCGCCCTGGTCGCGCTCGTCCCGCTCACCCTCGACGGCGTCACCGTCGCGCCCGGCCTCGGCGCCCTCGTCGTGCTGTGGCAGGGCTGCCTGGTGACGGCTGCGGTCCTCGGCGGGCAGGGCCTGCTCGAGGGCGGCTCGCTGCGGGCGGGCGAGACCGAGCGGCCCCGCCCGGTCGTCGCCCTGGCCGCGGCGGTGGCCGTGGCGGCGCTGGCGGTCCCGCTCGGCGGGATGGTCTGGGCCGTCCTCGACGGCCAGGAGGAGCTGGTCGACGACCCCGGCGGCGACATCCCGGCCTACATGCTCCAGAGCGCCGCGACCGGTCCCGAGCACGGGATCCTCCTCGTGCGCGGCTCGATCCAGGAGGGGCTGCGCTACACCGTGGTGCGCGACGACGGCGCGACGGTGGGCGAGGACGAGGTCCTCGCGCTGGCCTCCGAGGACACCGCGCTGACCGGCCTCGTCCAGGAGCTGGTCTCCGCGCCCACGCCGGCCGTGGTCGCCGGCCTCGCCGAGGACGGCGTCGAATACGTCGTCCTCCCGGCGCCCGTGGACGGCCGTGTCGCCGCCGGGCTCGACGCCACCAGCGGGCTGGCCCAGGCCAGTGCCGAGGACCGCAGCACCCGTGCCTGGCAGGTCGAGCGCGCGCTCGACCCCGACGCCGTCTCCGGCTCCGACGGCTGGTGGCGCCCGGTGCTGCTCGTCGTGCAGGCCCTGGCCGTGCTGGCCGTCCTCGTGCTCGCCGCGCCCACCACCAGGGAGGCCCGCCGATGAGCCACGCCACCGCCCCCGGCCGGCGCTCGCGGGCCACCACCCCCGGCCGGCGTCGACCCGACGTCACGACCGCGCTGGCGCTCGTCGTGCCGCTGCTCACCGTCCTGGCGCTGCTCGTCGTGGACGTCGACCCGGCCGCACCGGGAGCCGTACCGCCCGAGCGCGCGACCCTGACGCGGTCCACCACGACCTGCCCCGGGCTGGACGCCCCGGTGGTCGTGACCACCACCGGCGACGCGGCGGGCGAGGTCGAGGTGCGCCGGGGCCAGGACGTCGCCGACGTCGCGGTCGAGCCCGCCGTCCCCGCCACCGCGCCCGACGTGTCGGCGCCGGCCGCCTCGCTGCCGGCCGAGGTCACCGGCCAGGGCGACCTCGCGCCGGGACTGGTGGCCGGCCGGTTCCCGGAGGAGGGCGACCCCACGGCGCCGGAGTGCCGCGACCCGCGACCCGACCAGTGGTTCACCGGCGTCGGGGCCTCGCCCGGTCAGCCGTCGGTGCTGGAGCTGACCAACCCCGACGGCGGCCCGGCCGTGGCCGACGTGGTGGTCCACGGCCCGCGGGGGGTCGTCGACGCCCCGTCGCTGCGGGGGGTGGCCGTACCCGGTCAGGGCGTCGTCCGGATCGAGCTGGCCGAGGAGATCCCACGGCGCGGTGACCTGGCGCTCCACGTCACCACCACGCGCGGACGCGTCGGGGCCGCGGTCCTGGACCGGTTCGACGAGCTCGGCGCGGGAGCGTCGGGCTCCGAGTGGGCCGCCTCCCAGGCCGAGCCGGCCACCGACGTCCTCCTGCTCGGCCTGCCCGGCGAGGAGGCGCTGCGCGACCTCGTCGTGGCCAACGCCTCCGACGACGAGGCCCGGGTGGCGGTCTCCGTGGTCACCACGGACTCCGAGTTCACCCCGGAGGGGTCGCCCGAGCTCGACGTCGACCCCCAGGGCACCGCCTCGCTCGACCTCGGGGAGGTGCTGAACGGGGCGGCGCTCGACGACGTGGTGGGCCTGCGACTGGAGGCGTCCCGTCCGGTGACCGCCGCGCTGCGCACCGTCGTCGAGGGCGACCTCGCCGTCACCCCGGCCGCCGAGACCCTCGGCCAGGGCGGCACGACCACGGTGCTCCCGACCGGGGCGACCGAGCTGGTCCTCGCCGGGGCGACCGGCGGCGGCACCGTCGTGGCCACGCCCCGCGACGCGGACGGCGACGCGCTCGGCCCGCAGGAGGGTCTGCGGGCCGACCTGGCGCCCGCGCGGGCCTCGGTGCTCGAGCTGCCCGAGGGGACCCGCCTGCTCGAGGTCCGTCTGCGGGGCACCGCCGCGGCCGCGTCCGTGGTCGTCCGTGGCGAGGGCGGCGGCGGGGGAGCGGCGGTCGTCCGCCTGCACGACCTCGAGACCACCGCGCTGGTCGGCGCCGTCCGCCCCGCGCTGCCCTGAGCGTCCCCCCGCGCGCGCCGGAACCGTCACCTCGACGCGCCGCGAGCGTCACCTCGGCTGTCCGCGAGCGTCATCTCGGCTACTGGTCGGGCGGGTCGTCGGCGTAGTGGGGGTCGACGTCCTGCGGGGGGAGGCCGAGCAGGACCGCCACCTGCTCGACCAGGACGGCGTGCACCAGCGCGCGGAGGTCCTCGCGGTCCTCGGCCCGGAGCTCGAGGGGCCGGCGGAACAGCACCACCCGGGCCGGGGTCGCGCCGCTGGCGTGCACCAGGGCCGACAGCGGGACGGGGCTGCTGCCCCAGTCGGCACCCACCTGCGGCGCGTCCTCCACGGCGTACTCGACGAGCCCGAGGCGCTCGCGCCAGCGGTCCTCGATCCCGCTCACCGAGGCCAGCACCATCGCGTCGAAGCGGTCCGCCCGCGTGGGTGTCTCGGGCCGGCCGGGCACCCGCGGGAGGATCGCGGGACCACGCATCCCCCGTCCCCGGCGGTCGCGCGGACGAGGTCGGGGTGCCGGGTCGCTCGCCACGCCGCGAGCCTAGTCGGGGGGCCGGGCGCCGCCGGGTACGGTCGGCCTCGTGAGCCTGGCCCGTCGATGTTCCCGCACCCCGTGCGGTCGGCCTGCCGTGTCCACCCTGACCTACGTCTACGCCGACCAGACCGCCGTGCTCGGGCCGCTGTCGACCTACGCCGAGCCGCACGCCTACGACCTGTGCGAGCAGCACGGCCAGCGCCTGTCCGCGCCGCGTGGCTGGGAGGTCCTGCGGCTGGTCCGCGACACCCGCGACCGGGGCCCCTCCAACGACGACCTGCTGGCCCTGGCCGACGCGGTCCGTGAGGCCGCCCGGCCGCTCCCCCCGCGAGCACCGGAGCCGCCCGCCGGGGGATCGCGGGAGACCGGGCGGCGCGGGCACCTGCGGGTGCTGACCAGCGAGTGAGCCCCACCCCGGGGCGCGGCTAGGGTCCTCCCATGTCCTCCACCCTGGACCCCGCGAACCTGGCCGCCGTGTTCAAGGCCTACGACGTGCGTGGCACCGTGCCCGACCAGCTCGACGAGGAGCTCGCCCGCGCCGTCGGCCGGGCCTTCGTCCACGTCGTGGGCGAGTCCCACGTGGTGGTCGGCCACGACATGCGCCCCACGTCCCCGGGCATGGCCGGCGCGTTCGCCGACGGCGCGGCGGAGGCCGGGGCCGACGTGACGATGATCGGGCTGGCCTCGACCGACCAGCTCTACTTCGCCTCGGGCCACCTCGGCGTCGCCGGGGCGATGTTCACCGCCAGCCACAACCCGGCCGCCTACAACGGCATCAAGATGTGCCGCGCCGCCGCCGTGCCGCTGGGCGGCGACACCGGGCTGACCGCGGTCCGTGACCTCGCCGCCGCCGGCGGAGGGGCCCTCGCCGCGGTCGCCGGCTCGATCTCCTCCCACGACGTGCTCGAGGCGTACGCCGCCCACCTGCTGGGCCTCGCGCCGGTGGAGGGCCGCCGTCTCAAGGTCGTCGTCGACGCCGGCAACGGCATGGCCGGGCACACCGCCCCGGCGGTCTTCGGCCGGCTGGGGACGGACCGGGTCGAGGTCGTGCCGCTCTACTTCGAGCTCGACGGCAGCTTCCCGAACCACGAGGCCAACCCGATCGACCCCGAGAACCTGCGCGACCTCCAGGCCGCGGTCCTCGCCGAGGGCGCCGACGTCGGGCTGGCCTTCGACGGCGACGCCGACCGCTGCTTCCTGGTCGACGAGCGCGGTGCGCTCGTGCCGCCCTCGACGCTGACCGCGCTGATCGCCGAGCGCGAGCTGGCGCGCCACCCCGGCTCGACGGTCATCCACAACCTGATCACCAGCCGGGCCGTGCCCGAGCTGGTCACCGAGCTCGGCGGCGTCCCGGTGCGGACCCGCGTCGGCCACTCGTTCATCAAGGCGACCATGGCCGAGACCGACGCCGTCTTCGGGGGGGAGCACAGCGGGCACTTCTACTTCCGCGACTTCTGGCGCGCCGACTCCGGCATGCTCGCCGCGCTCCACGCCCTGGCCGCCCTCGCCGAGCACGGCGGCACCCTGTCGACGCTGCTGGCGCCGTACGAGCGCTACCGGCTGAGCGGGGAGATCAACTCGACCGTGCAGGACGCGCCCGGGGTGGTCGCGGCGATCGAGCGCGACTGGGGCGCCCGCCCCGGGGTGGGCACGGACCACCTGGACGGGCTGACCGTCAGCCACGAGGACTGGACCTTCAACGTCCGGTCCTCCAACACCGAGCCGCTGCTGCGGCTCAACGCCGAGGGGAAGGACGAGGAGACGATGGCACGCGTGCGCGACGAGGTCCTGTCGACGATCAGGGGGACGGCGTGAGCGCCGACGACCCGGTGGTCGAGCCGGTGCTCGACCCGGTCCTGCTCGACGTGGTGGTCTGCCCGGACTGCCGCTCGGCGCTGACGGTGGGCACCCCGCCCGAGGGGGTCGGCCACGAGCTGGTCTGCCAGGGCTGCGGGCTGGCCTACCCCGTGCGGGACGGCATCCCGGTGCTGCTGGTCGACGAGGCCGTCCGGCGATGACCCGGCCGTGAGCTGGTTCGACGAGGCGCGTCTGGACGACGAGTCGGCCCTGGCGTCGGTCGACCAGCGGCTGCGGTTCCTGGCCGGGTCCGGTGCCCGCGTGCGGCTCGACGCCGGCGAGTCGGCGACCGCCCTGGCCGGCGAGGCCGCGGTCGGGCTGCGTGCCGCGGAGAGCCGCCCACGGGCGGTGATCGCGGCCGGCCCCGACTCCCGGCTCCTGCGGGCCGTGCTCGAACCTGCCTGCCCGGTGCCGTTCGTCGCCTGGCCGCACCCCGTCCTGCCGGGCTGGGCCGGTGCCCTCGACCTCGTGGTCGTGCTCGCCCCCGAGGGCTCGGACCCCGGCACCGCCTCCGCGGTGGCGGAGGCCGTACGACGCGGCTGCCAGGTCGTCGTCGCAGGACCGCCGGGCTCGATGGTGGTGGAGCACGCCGCCGGCCGGGACAGCGCCGTGCTGCCGTGCACCACCCGCGACCAGCTGGCGGCGGCGGTGGTGGTCCTGGACTTCCTGCACCGGGTGGGGCTCGGGCCGCAGGCGGACCCCGAGACCGTGGCCGGCGCGCTCGACGACGTCGCCCGGTCG
The DNA here is from genome assembly GCF_902506435.1 of Nocardioides sp. AX2bis. Classification (GTDB taxonomy): domain Bacteria; phylum Actinomycetota; class Actinomycetes; order Propionibacteriales; family Nocardioidaceae; genus Nocardioides. Next base: position 1,115,967 of record NZ_LR733215.1, read on the forward strand.
GCCTCGCCGCACCGCGACCTGACGGTGAACCCGGCCAAGGCGCTGGCCATCGCGCTGGCCGACACCACGCCGCTGCTCTGGGGCGGGTCCGTGCTCGCCCAGCGAGCCGCGCGCCGGGTGGCCGAGTCGATGCGGCGTACGAGCGGTCGCGCGGCCCTGGCCGGTGACGTCGACGTCCTGTGGCCCGTGCTGGCCGCGGCGCGCCCACGCGACCTCTTCGAGGACCCCGTGGCCGACGGTGCGGGACCGCCGCAGCCCGCCCTGCTGCTGCTCGACGACGGCGCCGAGGACCCGGTCACGCGGGAGCAGCGCGCGCGCCTGGTCGCGCTGGCCGACGAGCGTCGGCTGCGGGTGGAGGTGCTGGGGTCCGAGGCCACCGGCGAGGTGGCCCGCTACGCCTCGTTGCTGCTGTCGGGCACCTACGCCAGCGAGTACCTCGCCCTCGGCCTCGTCGACCGCTGACCGCGGCCGCCGGGTCAGCGACCGGGGGAGCGAGCGGGCGGGTGCGGAAATAGGGGGTCGTGAGGATTCTGTGGATGCGCGACGGCCGTCCTAATCTCGAAGTCCGCCGTCCGTCACCCCGTCCCGACGCCCTGTGCGTGGACTAAGGAGCACATCCCGTGGATTACAAGGTCGCCGACCTCTCCCTGGCCGACTACGGCCGCACCGAGATCACCCTCGCCGAGCACGAGATGCCCGGCCTCGTCGCGATGCGCGAGCGCTACGGCAAGGACAAGCCCCTCAAGGGCGCCCGCGTCGCCGGCTCGCTGCACATGACGATCCAGACCGCCGTCCTCATCGAGACCCTGGTCGACCTGGGTGCCGAGGTCCGCTGGGCCTCCTGCAACATCTTCTCCACCCAGGACCACGCCGCCGCGGCGGTCGTGGTGGGCCGCGACGGCACGCCCGAGCAGCCCGCCGGCGTCCCGGTCTTCGCCTGGAAGGGCGAGAGCCTGCAGGAGTACTGGTGGTGCACCCAGCAGATCCTCGACTGGGGCGTCGTGGACGGCGAGAACGTGTTCGCCAACATGATCCTCGACGACGGTGGCGACGCCACGATGCTGGTGCACCTCGGCGTCGAGGCCGAGAAGAAGGGCGAGGCGCCCGCGCTCGACTCCGCCAAGAGCGCCGAGCAGCGCATCGTCTTCGAGGTCCTCCAGGCCAGCCTCGCCGCGACCAAGGACCGCTGGACCCAGGTCGCCGCCGAGATCCGCGGCGTCACCGAGGAGACCACCACCGGCGTGCACCGTCTCTACGAGATGATGCGCGAGGGCTCGCTGCTCTTCCCGGCGATCAACGTCAACGACTCGGTCACCAAGTCGAAGTTCGACAACAAGTACGGCTGCCGCCACTCGCTCATCGACGGCATCAACCGTGCGACCGACGTCCTCATCGGCGGCAAGGTCGCGGTCGTGTGCGGCTACGGCGACGTCGGCAAGGGCAGCGCCGAGTCGCTGCGCGGCCAGGGCGCCCGCGTCGTGGTCACCGAGATCGACCCCATCTGCGCCCTGCAGGCCGCGATGGACGGCTACCAGGTCACCACGCTCGACGACGTGATCGGCCAGGCCGACATCATCGTCACCGCCACCGGCAACCGCGACGTGGTCACGGTCGAGCAGATGAAGCAGATGAAGCACCAGGCGATCATCGCCAACATCGGTCACTTCGACAACGAGATCGACATGGCCGGCCTCGAGGCCGACGGTGTCGCCTCGCGCAAGACCGTCAAGCCGCAGGTCGACGTCTGGACCTTCCCGGAGACGCAGAAGTCGATCATCGTGCTGTCCGAGGGCCGCCTGATGAACCTGGGCAACGCCACCGGCCACCCCTCGTTCGTGATGTCGAACTCCTTCACCAACCAGGTCCTGGCGCAGATCGAGATCTTCACCAAGCCGCAGGACTACCCCGTCGGCGTCTACGTGCTGCCCAAGCACCTCGACGAGGAGGTCGCCCGCCTGCACCTCGGTGCGCTCGGGGTCAAGCTGACCACGCTCAGCGACGACCAGGCCGCCTACCTCGGCATCCCGACCTCGGGGCCGTACAAGTCCGACGAGTACCGCTACTGACGCACCCTGCGACGGTCGGTCCCCGACCGTCCACAGCCCGGCCCCCGACCCCCCTCGTCCACCGGACGCGGGCGGGGTCGGGGGCCGTCGCTGTGAGCGTGGGGCAAGATGGGGCCATGAGCGCCTCCGCCGACGTCGACCTCCCCGGTGGCGCCGCGGCCCCCGCCCGGGGTCGCGTGCTGGTCGTCGACGACGATGCCGCCCTGGCCGAGATGCTGACCATCGTGCTGCGCCAGGAGGGCTTCGACAGCCGGATGTGCACCCGCGGCGACCTCGCGATGGAGCAGTTCCGCGACTACCGTCCCGACGTCGTGCTGCTGGACCTGATGCTGCCGGGGCGGGACGGGATCGACGTCTGCAAGGAGATCCGCGCCGAGTCCGGCGTGCCGATCGTGATGCTGACGGCCAAGGGCGACACCGTCGACGTGGTGGTGGGGCTGGAGTCCGGCGCGGACGACTACGTCGTCAAGCCGTTCAAGCCCAAGGAGCTCGTCGCCCGGATCCGGGCGCGGGTGCGTCGGGTGGACGGCCCGACCTCCGAGGCGCTGACCGTGGGCGACCTCGCGATCGACGTCGCCGGCCACGTCGTCACCCGTGACGGCACCCCGATCAGCCTGACGCCCCTGGAGTTCGACCTGCTGGTCTGCCTGGCTCGCAAGCCGTGGCAGGTCTTCAGCCGCGAGGTCCTCCTGGAGCAGGTGTGGGGCTACCGCCACGCCGCGGACACCCGCCTGGTCAACGTGCACGTGCAGCGGCTGCGCTCGAAGGTCGAGCACGACCCGGAGCACCCGGAGGTCGTGCTGACCGTCCGTGGGGTCGGCTACAAGGCCGGCGGCTGAGGTGCCACCGGCGCTCCCGACCGGCACGACCGCGGGCCTGCGCCGCTGGCTGACCTTCTGGCGGCGCTCGATCCAGGCCCGGGTGGTGGCCAGCACCCTGCTCCTCACCGCGGTCGTGGTCGGGGTGGTCGGGTGGTTCCTGCTGCAGCAGACCCGCGACGGGCTGCTCGACAACCGCGTCGACGCGGTCGTGACCGAGGCCGGGGACGAGACCACCGAGGCCGAGGCCCGCCTGGGCGCGGCCAGCGGGACCGAGAACAACTCCACCCGCCAGCAGCGCGAGCTCGCCGACCAGCTGATCTCGCGCGGGGACACCCGCGGGTTCGCGGTCGTCCTCGCCGGGCCGGTGGGAGGGCCGGACCTGGCCGACGGCGGCGCCGAGTACAGCCCCGGGCTCGAGCTGGACAGCGTCCCCGCCCCGCTGCAGGAGCACTTCTCCACCGTGGCCGCGACCGCCTGGACCTACACCTCGATCCGCACCACCGACGAGGAGGGCGTCGCCAGCACCCGCCCGGGCGTCGTGGTCGGCTCCCAGGTCAGGCTGCCCTCCGACGGCAACACCTACACGGTGTACTACCTCTTCCCCCTGGCCGAGCAGAGCGAGACCCTGGCCCTGGTCGCCCGGGCGCTGCTCACCGCCGGCCTGCTGCTGATCGTCCTGGTCGCCGGCGTCACGCTGCTGGTGACCCGCCAGGTGGTCACGCCGGTCCGCCTCGCGCGGCAGGTCGCCGAGCGCCTCGCGGCCGGGCAGCTGCAGGAGCGGCTGCGGGTGCGCGGCGAGGACGACATCGCCCGGCTGGCCACCTCCTTCAACCAGATGGCCAGCAACCTGCAGCGCCAGATCCGCCAGCTCGAGGAGCTCAGCCGGGTGCAGCGCCGCTTCGTCGCCGACGTGTCGCACGAGCTGCGGACCCCGCTGACCACCGTCCGGATGGCCGGCGACCTCCTCCACGACGCGCGGGGGTCCTTCGAGCCGACCACCGCCCGGGCCGCCGAGCTGCTGCAGACCGAGCTCGACCGGTTCGAGACCCTGCTGGTCGACCTGCTCGAGATCAGCCGCTTCGACGCCGGTGCGGCGGTGCTCGACACCGAGGACGTCGACCTGGTCGACGCCGCGGAGCGGGTGGTCGAGTCGACCCGGCCCCTGGCCGAGCAGCGGGGGGTGCGGGTGGTGGTGCTGCCGGCCGCGGGTCCCTGCGTGGCCGAGGCGGACGTGCGCCGGGTCGAGCGGGTCCTGCGCAACCTGGTCTCGAACGCCATCGACCACGCCGACGCCACGCGGGCCGGCGCGGGTGTCGAGATCCGGGTCTCCGCCGACTCGGACGGGGCGGCGGTCACGGTGCGCGACCACGGGGTGGGCCTGGCGCCGGGGGAGGCCGCGATGGTCTTCAACCGGTTCTGGCGCGCCGACCCGGCACGGGCGCGGACCAGCGGGGGGACCGGCCTCGGGCTGTCGATCGCCCTCGAGGACGCGCACCTGCACGGGGGATGGCTCCAGGCCTGGGGACGCCCGGGCCAGGGTGCCCAGTTCCGGCTCACGCTCCCGCGCCGGGTCGGTGCCGCCCTGCGCCACAGCCCGCTGCCCCTCGTGCCGGCCGACGCCGAGCCGGCCGCCGACGACGCACCGCTCGCCGGGGCGTCGTCATGAGTGGCCCCACGTCGTCCCGCTCCCGCCCGCCCACGCGTCCCTCCGCCCGCCGCGCAGCCGTGCTGGCCGCGGTGCTGCTGGTGCTCGGCCTCGCCGCGGGCTGCGTGCAGATGCCGGCCAGCGGTCCGGTCGTGGAGACCGACACCTCCTCCAGCGGCGACGACGGCCGGGCCACCGCGATCGACCCCGTGCCGCCGCAGCCCGGAGCCTCCGCGATCCAGGTCGCCCAGGGCTTCCTGGAGGCGATGACGGCCACCCCGATCCGCAGCAGCGTCGCCCAGCAGTACCTCGCCGAGGACGCGCGCACCAGCTGGGACCCGGACGCCTCGACGATCATCTACGCCGACTCGATGGCCCCGGTCAGCGTGCCCGGCGGCGCTGAGGTGGCCCTCACCTCCGCCGAGCGCCTCGACGACCGGGGCGCGTGGGTGGGGGACCTCGGGCCGGAGGCCTCGACCCTGCGGCTGCGGATGGTGATGGAGGACGGCGAGTTCCGCATCGCCGACCCGCCCGACGCCCTGGTCGTCCCGGCCTCCTGGTTCGAGCAGCGCTTCCGCAGCGTGTCGCTCTACTTCTTCGACCGCACCGGGCAGGTGCTGGTGCCGGAGTCCGTCTTCGTGCCCCGCGGGGAGCAGCTGGCCAGCAACCTGGTCAACGGCCTCCTGGCCGGCCCGGCGGGCGCCGCGCGCCTCGCCACGCGCTCGTTCCTGCCCGACGGCCTCGGGCTCGGGCTGTCGGTCCCGATCGACGACGACGGGGTCGCCGACGTCGAGCTGACCGGAGACGCACCGGTGCGCTCGGCGGACGCCAACGCGCTGATGCTGGCCCAGCTGGCCTGGACGATGCGGCAGGACACCTCGATCGCCGCGATCCGGGTCAGCATCGGCGGGGTCGCGGTGCCCCTGCCCGGCGACGCGTCCGCCTACTCCGTGCAGGGGGGCGCGCCGTACGACCCGACCGGCTACCAGAGCAGCAGCCTGCTCTACGGCCTCGACCAGGACGGCCTGCTCGTCTCGGGGGCGCCCGACGACCTCGAGCGGGTGTCCGGCCCGCTGGGCCAGGAGGACTTCGGCGTGCGCTCGGTGGCCGTGGACCTCGAGGGCACGGTGGCGGCCGCGGTCGGCGGCGGCGGCACCTCGGTGCTCCAGGCGCCGGTCCGTGAGGGTGAGGAGGCCGGACGGGTCCAGGAGGTGCTCAGCGGTGCCACCGACCTGCTGACGCCGGGCTGGGACGTCGCCGGACGGCTGTGGCTGGTGGACCGGACCGCCGACGGGGCGCGGGTGCTGCACCTCGACGAGGTCGGGTCCGGGGAGCCGCGCGAGGTGCGGGTGCCCGGGGTCACGGGCCGCGACGTCGTCGACGTCCTGGTCTCCCGCGACGCCACCCGGCTGGTCGCCGTGGTCCGCGGTCCGCGGTCCGACCGCCTGCACACCGCCCGGATCCTGGTGACCGACCAGGGCCGGGTCCGCGGCGCGGTCGCCGACACCCGGATCGTCTCGGAGGACGGGGGGCGGCTGCGGGTGCGCGACCTCGCGTGGTCCTCACCGACCACGGCCTCGCTGCTCAGCACGGTGCGCGACGACCTGGTCGAGGTGCGCACGATCACCGTCGACGGGGCCCCCAGCGGGCTGTCGACGCTGTCGACGACGGTCCGCGGTCCCGTGCGCGGGCTGGCCGGGAGCCCGGTGGTCGACCAGCAGACCTACGCCGTGGGCCGCTCCCGCCTGGTCGACGTCGACTCGGGCGGCGAGGTCCCGGTGACCGAGGTCGTCCTGCGCTCCCTCGGCTACGCCGGCTGAGCCTGCCGTGCACGGGGCCGTGGTCGATGCCGCCCTCGACCTGGTGGCGGGGTCGACCTGCTTCGGCTGCGCGACCCCCGGTCGGCCGTGGTGCCCACGGTGCGCGGCGGCCCCGGACCCGCACCCGTGGTGCTGCTGGCCGGACCCGCCGCCGCAGGGCCTGGTGCCGCCGTGGGCGGCCACGCCGTACGCCGGCGCCGTGCGCGACGCCGTCCTGGCCCACAAGGAGCGGCGCGTGCTGCCGCTGGCCGCCACGCTCGGGGGGTGGCTGGCCCTGGCCGTCGCCGCCGCCCTGGAGGACGAGCGGCCCGAGCCGGGGGAACCCGGCCCGGCGCCGGTCGTGCTCGTCCCGGTGCCGTCGCGGCGCGCCGGCGTCCGGGCGCGCGGCCACGACGCCACCGCGCGGATGACCCGTGCGGCCGCGACCCGGCTGCGCCCGGTCGTCGGCGTCCCGGTCGTCGTCGCCCCGCTGCTGCGCCTGCGCAGGGGGGTGCTGGACCAGTCCGGCCTCACCGCGTCGGCCCGGGCCGCGAACCTCGCGGGCTCGATGGCGTGCGACGCCCGCCGCGTGGGGCGCCTGGCGCACCGGGTGGGTCGGGCCCGGGTCGTCGTCTGCGACGACGTCGTCACCACCGGTGCCACGGTGCGGGAGGCGCAGCGCGCCCTCGAGGCCGTCGGCGTCCCGGTGGTCGCGGTGGCGGCGGTCGCAGCGACGACCTTGCGCCGAAAAGAGCCCTCCGGCCTTTCGCCCGACCCGGCCACCCACTAACGTCTCGTCATGGAGTCCGCCCGGGTCCGTGGTTGCGCCGACGTCGCGCCCACCAGGGCGCCGGAACGGCAAGCCGATGCCAGTCGCAGGCGAAACGGTCCACGTAAGTCCCGCCGGGGCATGCCCCGACCGGGACGATCACGGTGCGGCTTAGAGGTAAGTCCTGCCCCGTGCCACCGGTCAGACACCGGTGTCCGCGGGAGACGGCCAGTAGTGGCGCCAGAGATGGCAGACGAGCTGCGAACGCTGCCGCAGGCGGTTGTGGGGTCGAAGACCAGGTCGGCCGGGCGGGCTCCTTCGCACCACCGGAAGCACACGTCACACCCCACCCGGTCGGTGCCCCCGCCGACCGGGTCCTACGAGTGCAGGAGGTCCCCATGGAGGTCGTCGTCACCGGACGCCACTGCGAGCTGAGCGATCGGTTCCGCAGCCACGCCGAGGAGAAGCTGGCCCGGCTCGAGAAGCACGACCATCGCATCATCCGGGTGCACGTGGAGGTCGACTGCGAGGCCAACCCCCGCCAGCACGACCGCAGCACCCACGTCGAGCTCACCGCCTACTCCAAGGGGCCGGTGATCCGGGCCGAGGCGGTCGCGGACCACGAGATGGGCGCCCTGGACCTCGCGATGGACAAGATGGCCGAGCAGATGCGGCGCGCCTCCGACCGCCGCCGCGTGCACCGCGGGCGCCGGACGCCGGTCTCCGTGGGCCAGGCGCTGGCCGACGTCCCGATCGACCGCGACCTGCTCGGTGCGGCCGAGGACGAGACCGACGACGACACGGCGCGCGAGCACCGGGTCGGCCCGATCGAGGTCACCGGCGACGGTCCGCTCGTGGTGCGCGAGAAGTCGCACCCGGCGACCCCCATGACGCTGGACCAGGCGCTCTACGAGATGGAGCTGGTGGGCCACGACTTCTACCTGTTCGTCGACAAGGAGTCCGAGCGCCCTGCGGTCGTCTACCGCCGCAAGGGCTACGACTACGGGGTGATCGCGCTCGACCTCGTCGAGGAGTAGCCGCACGACGACGACGGGGTGTGGCCGGGAGGCCGCACCCCGTCGCCGTGCGATGATGCCGAGGTGGCCGCCCCCGTCTCGCCTGCCTCCGCCGCCCCGGAGCCCGTCCGCGTGATCGTGGTCGACGACCAGGAGCTCTTCCGCCGTGGGCTGACCATGCTGCTCGGCCTCGAGGACGGCCTCGAGGTCGTCGGCGAGGCCGGGGACGGCGACCAGGGCATCGCGCTGGCCGTGAGCACCGCGCCCGACGTGGTGCTGCTCGACGTGCGGATGCCGCGCCGCTCCGGGATCGAGGCCTGCCTGGCCATCAAGGAGTCCGTGCCGGCCACCAAGATCATCATGCTCACCGTCTCCGACGAGGAGAGCGACCTCTACGAGGCGGTCAAGAGCGGGGCGTCGGGCTACCTGCTCAAGGACTCCTCCATCGAGGAGGTGGCCCAGGCCGTCCGGGTCGTCGTCGAGGGCCAGTCGCTGATCAGCCCGTCGATGGCGGTCAAGCTGATCGACGAGTTCAAGCAGATGTCGCGCCCCGAGCGCCGCACCGCGGCGAACCTGCGGCTGACCGACCGCGAGATGGACGTGCTCCGGCTCGTGGCGCTGGGCCTGAACAACCGCGAGGTGGCCCGTCGGCTGACGATCAGCGAGAACACCGTGAAGAACCACGTGCGCAACATCCTCGAGAAGCTCCAGCTCCACTCCCGCATGGAGGCCGTCATGTACGCCTTCAAGGAGAAGCTGCTCGAGCTGCCCAGCTGACCGGTGCTCTCGCTCTCGACCGCCCAGGCGCGGCGGGTCGCGCTCGCCGCCCAGGGTTTCTGCGACCCGGCCCACGCCGCGCCCACGATGCGCACCCTGGACCGGGCCGTCGCCCGGACCGGCGTCCTCCAGGTCGACTCGGTCAACGTGCTGGCCCGGGCGCACTACATGCCGCTGTACGCGCGGATGGGGCCCTACGACCCCGACCTCCTGCACCGCGCCGCCGAGCGGTCGCCGCGTCACCTCGTCGAGTACTGGGCGCACGTCCAGGCGCTGATGCCGGTCGACCTGTGGCCCACGATGGCGCACCGCCGTGACCACTACCGTGCCCGGCGCGGGAAGTGGACCGTGCTCGAGGCGGGCACGGACCTGGAACGTGCGCTGCTCGCCGAGATCGCGGACCGGGGCCCCTCGACGGCCCGGGACCTCGACGACGGGCTGCCGCGCAGCCGGGAGCACTGGGGCTGGAACTGGTCGCGGGCCCGGCAGGTCCTGGACTACCTCTACCTCGTGGGGGACCTCGCGATCGCGGGGCGGACCGGCTCGTTCGAGGTGCTCTACGACCTCCCGGAGCGGGTGCTGCCACGCGCGGTGCTGGAGGCGCCCACGCCCTCGGTCGCCGACCAGCACCTCGAGCTGGTGCGACGCGCGGCCCGCTCGCACGGCGTGGTCACGCTGCCGTGCCTGCGCGACTACTACCGCCTGGCGCGGCTGGACCAGGTGCGCCCGGCGGTCGAGGTGCTGGTCGAGGCCGGGGAGCTCGAGCCGGTGCGGGTCGAGGGCTGGGACCGACCGGCCTGGCTGCACCGCGACGCCCGCCGGGCCCGCCGGGTCGCCGCCCGGACCCTGCTCAGCCCGTTCGACCCGGTGGTGTGGGAGCGCGAGCGCGCCGAGCGGCTGTTCGGCTTCCACTACCGGATCGAGATCTACGTCCCGGCCGCCGAGCGGCGCTACGGCTACTACGTCCTGCCGTTCCTGCTCGGCGACCAGATCGTGGCCCGGGTGGACCTCAAGGCCGACCGGGCCGCCGGGGTCCTGCGGGTGCCCGGGGCGTTCGCCGAGGACGGTGCGCCGGCGGGCACGGCCGAGGAGCTGGCCGCCGAGCTGGTGCGCCTGGCCGGGTGGCTGGGTCTGGCCGAGGTCCGGGTGGGGGAGCGCGGCGACCTCGCCGCGCCGCTGGCCGGGGCCCTGGCCGCGGGTTGGGGCGCTGTTCTCCCCCCTGGGTAGCATGGGCGGGCCGACGCGCGACGCCGTCGGCCCCCGATCCAAGGAGTCGCAGCACCGTGCCCGTCATCATCGACAAGCTGCTCCGCCTCGGCGAGGGCAAGATCGTGCGCCGCCTCGAGACCGTGGCGGCCGCCGTCAACGCCATCGAGGACGACTTCGTCGCGATGAGCGACGCCGAGCTCCAGGGCATGACCGACGAGCTGCGCGCCCGCTACGCCGACGGCGAGAGCCTCGACGACCTGATGCCCGAGGCCTTCGCCACCGTGCGCGAGGCGGCCCGCCGCGTCCTGGGGCAGCGGCACTTCGACGTGCAGGTGATGGGTGGCGCCGCGCTGCACCTCGGCAACATCGCCGAGATGAAGACCGGCGAGGGCAAGACCCTGGTCTCCACGCTGCCGGCCTACCTCAACGCGCTCACGGGCAAGGGCGTCCACGTCGTCACCGTCAACGACTACCTCGCCAAGTTCCAGTCCGAGATGATGGGTCGCGTCCACCACTTCCTCGGGCTGTCCGTCGGGGTCATCCTGCCGTCGATGCGTCCGGCCGAGCGGCGCGAGGCGTACGCCTGCGACATCACCTACGGCACCAACAACGAGCTCGGCTTCGACTACCTGCGCGACAACATGGCCGGCTCCCTGGAGGAGTGCGTGCAGCGCGGTCACCACTTCGCCGTGGTCGACGAGGTCGACTCGATCCTCATCGACGAGGCCCGGACGCCGCTGATCATCTCGGGCCCGACCCAGGACGAGGTGAAGTGGTACGGCGAGTTCGCCAAGATCGTCGCCAAGCTCGACCGCGACACCGACTACGAGGTCGACGAGAAGAAGCGCACCATCTCGGTCCTGGGGCCGGGCATCACCAAGGTCGAGGACCACCTGGGGATCGAGAACCTCTACGAGTCGGCCAACACCCCGCTGATCTCCTTCCTCAACAACGGGATCAAGGCCAAGGAGCTCTTCCGCAACGACAAGGAGTACGTCGTCATCGACGGCGAGGTGCTCATCGTCGACGAGCACACCGGCCGGATGCTCGCGGGTCGCCGCTACAACGACGGCCTGCACCAGGCGATCGAGGCCAAGGAGGGCGTCCGGGTCCGCGAGGAGTACCAGACCCTGGCCACGGTCACCCTGCAGAACTTCTTCCGCCTCTACTCCACGCTGTCCGGCATGACCGGCACGGCGATGACCGAGGCTAGCGAGTTCGACAAGACCTACGGCCTGGGCGTCGTGCCGATCCCGACCAACCGCCCGATGAAGCGTGAGGACCAGGCGGACCTCGTCTACCGCACCGAGACCGCGAAGTACGAGGCCGTCGCCGACGACATCGAGGAGCGCAACCGCGCGGGCCAGCCGGTCCTGGTGGGGACCGTGTCGGTGGAGAAGTCCGAGCTCCTCTCGCGGCTGCTGACCAAGCGCGGCATCGCGCACAACGTGCTCAACGCCAAGGTGCACGCCGACGAGGCCAAGATCGTGGCCCAGGCCGGGCACCGCGGCGCGGTCACCGTGGCGACCAACATGGCCGGTCGCGGGACCGACATCATGCTCGGCGGGTCCGTGGAGTTCCTCGCCGACGAGGAGCTGCGCCGCCGTGGGCTCGAGCCGCTCGGCGAGACCGCCGACGAGTACGAGGCCGCCTGGCCCGAGACCCTGGAGCGCCTCAAGACCCAGGTCTCGGCCGAGCACGACCAGGTGCGCGAGCTCGGCGGGCTCTACGTCGTCGGCACCGAGCGCCACGAGTCCCGACGCATCGACAACCAGCTGCGCGGGCGGTCCGGCCGCCAGGGCGACCCCGGCGAGTCGCGGTTCTACCTCTCCCTCGAGGACGAGCTGATGCGGCTCTTCAAGTCCGAGTGGGTCGACCGCGTGCTGACCATGATGAAGATCCCCGACGACGTGCCGATCGAGAACAAGCGCGTCACGAGCGCGATCGCCAACGCGCAGGGCCAGGTCGAGTCGCAGAACTTCGAGTCCCGCAAGAACGTCCTCAAGTACGACGACGTGATGGACCGCCAGCGCCGGGTGATCTACACCGAGCGCCGCGAGGTCCTCGAGGGCGCCGACCTGCAGGAGCAGGTCAGCGGCTTCCTCGACGACGTCGTGGAGGGGACCGTGCGCGGCTCCGCCCAGCAGTTCTCCGAGGAGTGGGACCTCGAGCAGCTGTGGACCGACCTGAACCAGATCTGGCCGGTCGGCGTCAGCATCGCCGACGTCGAGGCGCGGTCCGGCAGCCGGGCCGACCTCGACGTCGACGAGGTCGTCGCGGTGCTCAAGGACGACGCCCACCAGGCGTACGACGCCCGCACCGCCCAGGTCGGCGACGAGGTGATGCGCGAGCTCGAGCGCCGGGTGCTGCTGTCGGTGCTCGACCGCAAGTGGCGCGAGCACCTGTACGAGATGGACTACCTGCGCGAGGGCATCTACCTGCGGGCCTACTCGCAGCGTGACCCCCTGGTGGAGTACCAGCGCGAGGGCTACGACATGTTCACCGCCATGATGGACGGCATCAAGGAGGAGGCCGTCGGCTTCCTGTTCAACCTCGAGGTCACCGTCGAGGAGGAGCCCGAGCCGGTGCTGGTCGCCCCCGACGGTGCCGAGGCCGAGGTCGACGACGAGCCGATGCGTCGGGAGGTGCCCACGATCCGGGCTAAGGGCCTGGACCGGCCCACGCAGCCCCAGGGCCTCTCCTACACCGCGCCCAGCGAGGACGGCGAGGCGGAGGTGCGCGCCGAGGGTGCGGCGTCCGACGACGAGTTCGCCGGCACCACCCGCAACGCCCTGTGCCCGTGCGGATCGGGGAAGAAGTTCAAGCGCTGCCACGGGCAGGCGGGCGGACCGACCGGTCTGACCGCGCGCGCCAACGGCTGAGCGCCAGCGTCAGGAGAAGTCGAGGGCGGTGCAGACCCAGCGTCCGCGCCGCCGCTCGAACCGGGTGGCCACGGCCCGCGACCGCGGGCCGTGGGCGGCGTGCACGGCGGCGTCGACCACGCCGTCGGCGATGACGCAGCTGTGCACGCTGAGCACCCTCGGCCGCACCGGCTGGACCCGGGCGACGCCGGGGGTGTGACCGCCGGCGTGGGCCACCAGCCAGGCGCGGCGCTGCAGGTCGGCGAGGACCTCGCGGTCGACCCACCGCACCAGCTGGCTGGCGGGCCGGTCGCCGCCGACGATCTCGAGCGCGGCCTGGACCACGCGTCGGGCCCACGCCTCGACGCTCCGGGCGCCGTCGTCACCCGGGGGCACGACCGGTGTCGGCGGGGGCTCGCGCCGGGGGAGCAGGGCCAGGGCCAGCGTGCCCTGGACGCCGCTGACCGGCACGGGCGGGCGGATCGGGACGACGGTCGAGGACATGGCGGTCTCCTAGGGACGGGCCGGTCGGGGCAGGGGTCGCAGGTCGGTCAGGGTCGGTCGAGGTCGAGGTGCTGGCCGGGCAGGACCAGGTCCGGGTCCGGGCCGATCCGCTCGGCGTTGGCGGCGTAGATCTCCTGCCAGCGGGTCGCCACGGCCGCGTCGTCGACGGGTGCGCCCGCGGCGCGCAGCTGGGTCTCCGCGATCTGCCAGAGGGAGTCGCCCGGCGAGACCCGGACCGTCGTGCGCGCCGCCGGGGTCGGGCCGGGTCGCCGGGACGCCGTCGACCTCTGCCCCGCGGTGCCGGGGGCCTCCCCGGCGACGCGGTCGGGCAGCGGCAGGCCCCCGGGACCGGTGCCGGGCAGGTCGCCGGTGGCGGCGGGCAGCGCGAGGGCGGCGATCGGGTCCGTGCCGGGGCCGTCGGACCTGCCGGCGGCCAGCGCCGGGGCCGCCGGGGCAGCGACCAGGGCGACGCCGCACGCCGTCAGGACCGCCCGCCCCAGCCACGGCGGCAGGCCGGCCGGGACCGGCAGGTGGGCGGGCTCGACGGCCGTGCCGGCGGCGACGACCAGGCGCAGGACCCCGGTCCACCAGCACCCGCCGGCGGTCAGGGCGGCCACGGCGCACACCCGGACCAGCAGGTCCTCGAACGACACCGAGCGCCAGGTCCCGACCCGGGCGTCGGCGAGCGTCGTACCGAGTTCCGGCAGCGCGAGGGCGACGACGAGCAGCATCCCCGCCGTGGCCGCGACGGCCACGGCGAGCCTCCGGACGAGGGGGGAGCGAGAGGTCATCGACGGTCCTATGCATGCGTTTGCGTCTGTTTGCCTCAGCCAACGCCTGTTCGCATCGGTCGTCAACCGTCCATCCACAGTCACCCTCGTTCTGGCAGGCTGGCGCCATGGGCGCAGACGAGCGGCTCCTCGACCTCTTCGACGAGCTGGAGAGCCGGGCGGAGACGCTCTACGACGCCGACCGGGCGCCCGAGATCGCCGACCGCAGCCGCGCCGAGTACCGCGCGGTCACGCTCGCGAGCCGGCTGATGGCCTCCCTCGGGGACCCGGTGGTGGTCCGGGTGGCCGGGGTCGGACCGGTGGTCGGCACCCTGGAGCGGGTCGGCGACGGGTGGTTCCTGCTGCGGGGCGCCGCGCAGGACTGGGCGGTGCCGCTCGCGGCCGTGCAGTCGGTCAGCGGGTCGTCAGCGCGCTCGGTGCCCGAGGTGGCCTGGCCGCGGGTGGCCGCCCTCGGGCTGGCGGCGTTCCTGCGGCGGCTGGCCGAGGAGGGGCAGCCGTGCGTGCTGCACCTGCGGGACGGGGGACCTCACGAGGGCACGCTGCTGCGCGTCGGGGCGGACTTCGTCGAGCTGCAGGAGGGCGCGGACGCGGCGCACCGCTGCCTGGTCCCCCTCGCCGCGCTCTCCGCCGCCCAGGTCCGGCCCGACCAGCCGAGATGACGCTCGCGGACAGTCGAGGTGACGCTTGCGGACAGTCGAGATGACGCTCGCGGACAGCCGAGATGACGCTCGCGGACAGTCGAGGTGACGGTCGCGGTCCCGGCTCAGGTGGCCTCGGTGTCGTACGGCGGGACCTCGCCCTCGGCCAGCGTGCGCTGGGCGGTGCGGGCCTTCCGCTCCTCCTCGTCGGCCTCCTCCATCGCCTCGAGGATGTGCTTGCGCACCACCGCGCGCGGGTCGAGGTCGCGCAGCTCGAGGTCGGAGTAGGCCGGGCCGAGCTCGGTGCGCAGCTCGTCGCGCGCGTTGTTGGCCAGGTTGCGACCCTTGCGGATCAGCTGCCCCGCCTGCTTGGCGAGGTCGGGCAGCTTGTCGGGTCCGAAGACGACGATCGCGACGAAGGCGATGACGACGAGCTCCAGGAACCCAGGCACGCCTAGACCTTAGCGGTGGGGCTGAGGCCGAGCTGACGCCCGGCCAGTCCGCGGCCGCGTCGGCCCAGCGCGTCGGCCACGCCACGCAGCGCCAGCGCGGACGGCGAGGTGGGGTCGGCCTCGATCACGGGCTTGCCGACGTCGCCACCCTCCCGCAGGGAGAGGTCGAGCGGGATCCGACCCATGACCGGCACGTCGTAGCCGAAGCGGGACGACAGGGTCGCGGCGACGCGGTCCCCGCCGCCGGAGCCGAACACCTCCAGGCGGTGGTCCTGCTCGGGGGTGCAGTGCGGGCACGGCAGGAAGGACATGTTCTCCACGACGCCGATGACGCGCTGGTGCATCATCGAGGCCATCGTCCCGGCGCGCTCGGCGACCTCGGCGGCGGCCTCCTGCGGCGTGGTCACCACGATCACCTCGGCCCCGGGCAGGTGCTGGCCCAAGGAGATGGCCACGTCGCCGGTGCCCGGCGGCAGGTCGAGCAGCAGCACGTCGAGGTCGCCCCAGTAGACGTCGGAGAGCATCTGCACCAGCGCCCGGTCGAGCATCGGGCCACGCCAGGCCACGACCTGGTCGCGACGCGGCTTGAGCATCCCGATCGAGATCACGGAGACGCCGCTGGGCGTCGGCACCGGCATGATCAGGTCCTCGACCTGGGTCGGGCGGGCGTCGGCCAGTCCGAGCATGGCGGGCACGGAGTGGCCGTACACGTCGGCGTCGACGATCCCGACCCGCAGGCCCTGGGCGGCCAGCGCGAGGGCCAGGTTGACCGTCACCGAGGACTTCCCGACGCCGCCCTTGCCGCTGGCGATCGCGTAGACCTTGGTCAGGGAGTCGGGCTGCGCGAAGGGGATCTCGCGCTGCGCCTGCCCGCCGCGCAGGTGCGCCTGCAGGCCCTCGCGCTGCTCGGGCGTCATCACGCCGAGCTCGATCGCCACGTCGTCGACGCCGTCGACCCGCCCGACGGCCTCGGTCACCTCGCGGTTGATGGTGTCCTTCATCGGGCAGCCGGAGACGGTCAGCAGCACCTTGATCCGGGCCGTGCCGGTGTCGTCGACGACGACGGAGTCGACCATGCCGAGCTCGGTGATCGGCTTCTTGATCTCGGGGTCGTCGACCGTGGCCAGCGCGGCGTGCACCCGGTCGAGCACGGTGCTGCCGCTCGCACCGTCGGGTGCGTCGGCGGTCGGACGGTCGGAGGGGGAGCTCATCCTCCGAGTCTAGGAGACCGCGGGTCAGCCCCGGTGCCGGGAGCCGTCGTCGGGACCGTCACCCCGGCCGAGGTCATGATGCTCGTCACGTCGGTCCTCGCGCCGGTCGTCGATCTCGGCGAGCAGGGACCGCAGCTCGGAGCGCAGGAAGTCGCGGGTGGCGACCTCGCCGACCGCCATCCGCAGCGAGGCGACCTCGCGCGCGAGGAACTCCATGTCGGCGTGACCGCGGGCGTTGGCCTGCCGGTCCTGCTCGCCGATCACCTTGTCCCGGGCCTCCTGACGGTTCTGGGCCAGCAGGATCAGGGGGGCGGCGTAGGAGGCCTGGAGGCTGAGGATGAGGGTCAGGAAGATGAAGGGGTAGCCGTCCCAGCGCAGGTCCTCCGGCGCGAGCACGTTCCAGCTCACCCAGACCAGGACGAACATCGTCATGTAGGCCAGGAAGGTCGCGGTCCCCATGAACCGCGCGAAGGTCTCGGCGAACACCCCGAAGGTGTCGGAGTCGTACGCCGGGCGGCGCACGAGAGCCCGGCGGTGTGCCATCGGGGTGTCCAGGCGCTGACGGTTCTCCCGCTGCGCGGGGCGGGGCGTCCGCTCAGCCACGGGACGCTCCCGGGGGAGGGGTGCTGGCCGCGCCGGTCACCAGGCCGGGCCGGCGCCCGGAGCGCGTGCCGCGGTCGCGCCAGTTCTCGGGCAGCAGGTGGTCGAGCAGGTCGTCGACGGTCACGACCCCGATCAGGTGGCCCCCGTCGTCGGTGACCGGTGCCGCGACCAGGTTGTAGAACGCCAGGTGTGCGGCGACCTCGTCGACCGACGCCTCCGGCCGGACGTTCTCCAGGGTCTCGTCCATCGCCCCGGCGACCAGCGAGGACGGCGGCTCGCGCAGCAGGCGCTGGATGTGGGCGACGCCGAGGAAGCGGCCGGTCGGTGTCTCGAGCGGCTGGCGGCAGACGTACACGCAGGCCGCCAGGCTCGGGGTCAGGTCGGGGTCGCGGACCAGCGCGAGCGCGTCGGCCACCGTGGCGTCGGGCCCCAGGATGACCGCCTCCGGCGTCATCATGGCGCCGGCGGTGTCGTCGACGTAGGACATGAGCCGGCGCAGGTCCTTCGCCTCCTCGGGCTCCATCAGGTCCAGCAGGAGCTCGGCGGTCTCGGGCGGCAGCTCGTTGATCAGGTCGGCGGCGTCGTCGGGGGACATCTCCTCGAGCACGTCGGCCGCGCGCTCGGTGCCGATCCGGCCGAGGATCTGGACCTGGTCCTCCTCGGACATCTCCTCCAGCACGTCGGCGAGACGCTCGTCGTCGATCGCGGCGACGACGGCCAGCTGCCGGTCCTCGGGGAGGTCGTGCAGCACCGACGCGGCGTCGGCCGGCCGCATCTCGTTCAGCGCGTGCAGCAGCTGGGTGGCGCCCTGGGAGTCCTCACGCCGGGTCAGCCCGGTGACCTCGTCCCACGCCACCACGTGGCTCTGCCCGCGGCGGCGCAGGCCCTTGCCGGGCTCCTGGACCGCCACCCGGGACAGCACCCAGTCGCGGTTGCGGGCCTGCTCCATGGCCACGTCGTAGACCGTGCCCGACACGCCGGTGCCCACGATGGTCACCGAGTGGTCCAGCATCTGGCCGATCACCAGGGTCTCGGTGGAGCGCTGCTCGAAGCGGCGCATGTTGAGCAGCCCGGTCGTGTAGACCTGCCCGCTGTCGATGTTGGTGACCCGGGTCATCGGCACGAAGATGCGGCGGCGGCCGAACACCTCGGCCACCAGTCCCAGCACCCGCGGCTGGCTGGTCTCGGAGCGCAGCACCACCACGACGTCCCGGACCTTGCCCACCTGGTCTCCCTGGGGGTCGAAGATCGGCAGGCCCACGAGCCGTGCGGTGTAGACGCGGGTCGGGGAGCTGCTCACGCAGCCGAGGTTAGCGGGCCCCGGGGTCCCCCTCCGGAGGCGTAGGATCCTCGGATGAGCGGAGACCCCCGACCTGTTCCCCGCACGACCCTCGCCCGAGGACCCCGGCGTACGGGCGCGGCCCTGCTCGCGGTCGTACTCCTCGGCGCCCTCGGCGCCTGCGGCGGAGACGCCGACGAGGCCGCCGACCCGGCCGCCGCGGGCACGCCGTCCCCCTCGGCGCCCTCGTCGTCGGCCGCCGAGGTCCCGGCCGGGACCCCCGACTGCGCCGACGTGTGGTCGGAGGGGGTCACGATCCCGCGCTCCTACCAGGGGTGCGTCCAGGACGGTGCCCTCGTCGAGGACGACTCCCTGGCCTGCTCCTCCGGCCAACGGCTGATCACCTTCGACGACCGTTACTACGGCGTCGCGGGCGGTGACGTCCGCGTGTCGGAGCAGTCCCTGGCCGATGACGCCGACTACGGTTCGTCGGTCAGGTCCTGCCGCGCCTGAGGCGCGGCGGCGCGGGAACGTGCTTCACGTCCCTGTCGTCGACCTGACGTAGCCTGGCCGGGTCGCGCAGTCCACGGGTTGCGTCGCCATGCCCTCCCCGGGGCAGGGCGGGACCGCCACGGCCGGTCGGCACGACCACCCCCCACCACCCATGATCGAGGGGATCCATCCCATGCTCAGGACGCTCGTCCGAACGCTCGCACTGGTGCTCGCCACCGTGGGGCTCCTGCTGCCGATCGGCTCGGTCTCGACCGCGTCCGCGGCACCCGACAACTTCACCCCCAAGACGGGTGCCACGTTCAACAGCCCGTTGGGAGGCAGCAGCGAGCGCCGGGAGATCTTCCGCAAGGTGATGCGGTCGATCAACTCCTCGCCCAAGGGCAGCAACATCAACATCTTCACCTGGAACTTCCTCACCAGCGAGGGCAAGGACGCCCTCCTGCGCGCCCAGAAGCGCGGCGTGCGCGTGCGGCTGCTGATGGACGACCTCAACGTGAAGTCGGTCGACAACCCGCCGTTCCGCGCCCTGCGCGCGGGGCTGCAGCGCGGCAACAAGAAGGTGCCCGCCAAGCGCCAGAGCTTCGCCCGGGTCTGCGACAAGACCTGTCGCGGCGGCGGTGGCGCTGCGCACTCGAAGTTCTACATGTTCTCGAGGTCGGGCAAGGCCCGCAACGTCGTCATCCAGGGATCGGCCAACTTCACCCTGGCCTCCACGAACAACCAGTGGAACGACATCTACACCCACGTCGGCAACCAGAAGGTCTATGACTGGGCCGGCCGGATCTTCCAGCAGGCCGTCCGCGACAAGCGGGCCAAGAAGCCCTACGCCGACCGCAACTTCGGCAACTTCCGCCTGATGATGTTCCCCAACACGGGCAAGAACGTGCCCGACCCGGTGATGCAGACGCTGAACCGCGTCAAGTGCAAGGGCGCCACGAACACCGCCAGCAACCGCACCCGGATCCGGATCTTCCCCGACGTGATGCGCAACCCCCGCGGCAACGCCCTGGCCCGCAAGGTCAAGAGCCTGTGGAACAACGGCTGCGACATCCGCATCGGCTACACCGTGATGGGCATCGACACCGGCAAGATCCTGCGCTCGGGCGGTGGACGCGGCCCCGTGCCGATGCGCCACATGGTCCAGGACACCAACGGTGACGGCCAGTTCGACAACTACTTCCACATGAAGTCGATGTCGATCGTCGGCAACTACGGCGGCGACCGCTCCGGCTACGCGCTGCTCAACGGCTCCGCCAACTGGTCCGGCCTGGCCAAGGTCAGCGACGAGAACCTGGGCCTCTACCGGAGCAAGGCGACCACGCAGCGCTACCAGGAGCACATGAACTACTGGTACGACCGGTTCTCCGGGCGCGCCCGCCTGGTCTTCGGCGCCGGTCGCGACGCGGTCTACGAGGACGGCACCCAGGTCAGCCCCGGCGGCGCGGTGGACCCGTTCGCCCGCGTGGCCACGGACTGACCCAGGTGGCACCCCTCACCCGGGTCCGTCGGGTCGACGACGACGGGATCGGTCTGCTCACCACGGCCGACCACCCGATCGACGTCTGCCTCGACGGACGCCGGGTGTGGACGTTCTGGAGCCTGCGCGACACCGACGGGACCGCCGCGGTGCTGCGCCGCGTGGCCTGGCCGGCGACGCTGGCGCGGCACCTGCACGGCCACGCACGCGTCGTCCTGCGCGACTCCGCGACCGGGCAGGTCTTCTGGGACCGCGAGCAGCCCCTCGGCGACGCCGGGCAGGACGGCGCCCGGATCGCGGTCCGCAACCCCCAGGGCGTCGAGCTCGGCATCGACAAGTCCGGCAAGCTGGTCCCCACCTTCGCCGGACGGTCCCGCAGCGACATCGCCAGCCTGGTCGAGGCGACCGCGTCGGTGATCGAGGCGCTCCAGCAGACCGGCATCGAGCCGTTCCTGGCCTACGGGACGCTTCTGGGTGCCGTGCGCGAGGGGGCGGTGCTCGGTCACGACTCCGACGCGGACCTCGGCTACGTCAGCACCCACACCGACCCCGTCGACGTCTGCCGCGAGTCCTACGCGGTGCAGCGCGTCCTGAACGCCCAGGGCTGGCGCACGACCCGCTACAGCGGCGCCGCGTTCAAGGTCCTGGTCACCGAGGCCGACGTCACCCGTGGTCTCGACGTCTTCGGCGGCTTCCTGGACGGCGGTCGGCTGCACCTGATGGGGGAGATCGGCGAGCCGTTCGAGCGCAGCTGGATCTTCCCGCTCGGCACCGCCACCCTCGAGGGGCGCGAGATGCCGGTCCCGGCCGAGCCGGAACGGCTCCTGGCCGCGACGTACGGGCCGGGCTGGCGCGTGCCCGACCCGGCGTTCCAGTTCACCACCCCGGACCGCACCATCCGCGAGCTCGAGGACTGGTTCCGGGGGACCCAGCCGATGCTGCGCTTCTGGGAGCGTCGCTCGACCTTCCAGCCGGCTGCCACGCCCCCCGCCCCCTCGGTGCTGGCCAAGCGGGCCGCGGCGCTGGCGGCGAAGCACGACGCCGAGGTGCTGGACGTAGGTGCCGGCCGCGGCTGGGACAGCCTCTGGATGGCCCGGCAGGGCGTCGCCGTGCGGTCGCTCGACTACACGCCGCGCGCGCTCGAGCACGTCGCCCGGACCGCCGCCGCGGAGGAGCTCGACCTCGAGGTGCGCCACGTCAACCTGACCGAGCTCCGCTCCACCCTGGCCGAGGGCGCCCGCCTGGCGCACGACCCACGCCCGCGGGTGGTCGTCGCCCGGCACCTGCTGGACGCGACCTCGGCCTTCGGGCGCGAGTCCTTCGTCCGCCTGTGCTCGATGGCGCTGCGTGAGGGCGGGTGGCTGCTGGCCGACGTCCACGTGGTGCCGGACGCCGAGCCGGAGCAGCGGGCCGAGTGGATGGTGGGCCGGGTCGACGTCGACAACGTCGCTACGCTGCTGCGCGGTGCCGGCGCCGTGGACGTCACGATCGAACGGCTGTCCCGCAAGGGCCGGCCGACCGTCAGAATCCTAGGGAAGTGGGACAGGTGCAGCTGAAGTCGATGCTCGGGCCGAGCGCGGGCAACGAGGCCGTCCGGAGGCTCGAGGAGCGCGTCGCCGCGCTCGAGGAGGACCTCGCGGCCCTGCGCCGTCACAACCTGCGGCTCGCCGAGCTCACCGACGTCGTCCAGGAGCTGCTCGTGCCGCTGGCCTCCCGCGACGAGGCGAGGGTCGCGGGGGCGATCGAGCGCTTCCGGCAGTCGCTGTAGTGCGCCGCTCGCCGGCACCGGTCCGGGGGCCGCGCTAGTGGTCGACCGCGTCTTCCTGCACATCGGGCTGCCGAAGACGGCCACCTCGTACCTGCAGACCATCATCTGGTCCCAGCGCGAGGTGCTCCGCGAGCGGGGGCTGGTCGTGCCGGGCACCGAACGGCGCGACCACCTGTGGGCCTCCCGCGCGGTCCGCGGCGACCTGCGCGACGACGCCCCGGCGCAGCACCGCACCGCCTGGCCGCGTCTGTGCGCCGAGCTGGCCGACGCGCGGGGGACCGGGCTGGTCAGCCACGAGTTCTTCGCCGCCGCGTCGTCGGACCAGGCGCGGGCGGTCGTGGCGGCGCTGCCCACCGCCGAGGTGCACGTCGTGGTCACCGCCCGCGAACCGCTCGGGCTCTTCGCGGCCAGCTGGCAGGAGAGCCTGAAGAACGGCGCGACCACCCCGATGGCCGACTACGCCCGCACCGAGTCGCCGCGGTCGAGCGCCATCTGGAACTGGCGCACCCTGGACCTGCGGCTCGTGCTGGAGCGCTGGGGCGAGGCGGTGCCGCCCGAACGCACCCACGTGATCGTGCTCGACCCGGAGGCCGCCCGCGAGGACGTCTGGCACCGTTTCGGATCGGTGGTCGGTCTCGACACCGACGGCGTCGACGTGTCCCGGTCGTTCCCGAACTCCTCGATGGGCGTGGCCGAGGCCGAGACGCTGCGCCGGCTCAACGGCGCGCTGGACGGCTTCGGCTCGGCGTTCGACCGGGGCGTCTGGATCCGGACGTTCCTGGCCGACGAGCGCCTGGTGCCGCGGCGCGGCGACCGCTTCTGGCCGGACCCCGACCAGGTGCAGGAGTGCCGCGAGCGCGGTGCTGCGGCGATCGCCCACCTGGCCTCCCGCCCCTACGACGTGGTCGGTGACGTCGCGCACCTGCAGGTCCCGCTCGACCTCGAGCCCCGGCGGCTGACCTCGTCGGTGACGGAGGCCGAGGTCGCCGAGGTGGCCGTGGGCCTGGCCGCCACCCTGCTCGGGGACGTGCGGTCCGCGACCCGGCAGGCCCGGCAGGCACCCCCGCCGTCCGTCCCCGAGGCTCCGGCCCGGCGTCGCGCTGCTGTCCGTCGGGCAGCACGGGCAGCACGGGCGGCCCGGTCGCGGGCCGGCGCCTGGCGGCGTCGGCTCAGCCCGGGTCGCTGACCGCGCGCGAGCCGCGCAGCAGGCCGCGCACCCGCCCGGCCGGGCCCGGTGGTGCCGTCTCCTGGCCCGGGGGAGGGGAGCGGCGCTCCTCGACCAGGTAGCCGCGCTTGGGTCCCTCGCGCAGCTCGTCGACGCGCGCGGCCAGCCCGGCCGACTCGGCCGGTCCCAGCGCGGTCCCGGCCGTACGGGCACCTCCGGCCTCGGGGTCGACCTCCACCAGGAGGCCGAGCTCCCGGAGGGTCGCCACGTCGTCGCGGGTGGTGAGGTCGTAGACCCGGCGCAGGTAGCGCGCCCGCACCTCGTCGGGGAGGTCGGCGGTGACCAGGGTCGACAGCGCCCGGGCCACCGGGGCGCGTGACGCCCGGTAGCGGGCCGGGCCGGCGTGGGCCAGCCGCTCCCACTTGCGGACGAACTCGGCGCCCGAGACGGCGTCGTAGTGCAGCAGCGCCAGCCGGTCGTCCTCGTGGCGCGGCTGCTGCGTGCCGTCGGGGCCGACCGCGTGGTGGAGGCTGAGGCCGAGGCCCGAGGCGGGGCGCACGCCCGACTTGCCCATGACGTGGCCGTGGAAGTAGGCCTGGTTGGTCGGCTCGCGCACCACCCCGAGGACCTGCAGGAGGCTGAGCTCGTCCTCGTCGAGCAGTCGCTTGAAGGAGGTGGGGCGGGTCGCCGGCTCCGGCTCGCTGACCGCCTCGAGCGGCGCCAGCCAGACCGCGTCCCGGTCTGCCGGCACCGCGGCCAGGGCCTCCCCGTCGAGCCGCGCCACCTCGTCGCCGTCGACGTGGAAGAGCCACTGCGCCCACGGCAGCGCCTCGAGCACGGTGCGCAACCAGTTCACGTTGACCTGCTGGCGGACGTTCAGGCTGCGCGGTCGGTCGCCCTGCCACCAGCCGCGGCCGGTGGGCAGGCAGGTGACGGCCGGGTGCGCGTCGAGGAAGGCCGCCACCTCGGGCTGGCCCGGGTCCCGGGGCGCGTCGAGGAAGACGACCATGTGGTCGACGCCCGAGGCGAGGTTGGCGGCGACGAAGAAGCGCACGTTCTCCAGCGAGTCCTTGACCGTGGAGCCCGTCAGCAGCATGGCCGTCACCCTAGCGACCGGTCCGCCCGCGGGGCCGAGGACGAGGCTCGAGAACTACACGCTTGTAGTTCTCTCGAAGTCGTTGTCTGTGTCTCGTGGGGGTGTTGTGATGCGTGGGACGTGACCGGGTCCCGCGGTCCGCCGAGCCGAGGAGCCCCCCGCCCATGTCCTCCCCCCTGCCCTCACGGGCTGCCCTGACGAGCGCGCGCCCCCGCGTGCGCCGCCTGACGGCGCCGGCCCTCCTGGCCGCCTCCGCCCTGAGCCTGTCGCTGCTCGTGGTCCCCGCGGGTGCCGTCGCCGACGAGAGCGTCGGCGGCACGCCGCCGGCCCCCCTGATCACGGAGCCGAGCGACCCCGAGGTGCCCGCCGACCCCGAGGTGCCGGTGGAGCCCGAGGTGCCGGTGGAGCCCGAGGTGCCGGTGGTGCGTCCTGGCACCAGCGACGTCACGATGGTCCAGGCGAACGTCCCGATGCGGCTCGGGCCGGCGGACTTCGCCTCGGACCTGCGCACCGTCTTCGCCGCGGACCCCGACTTCATCACCTACAACGAGGTGGAGCGCCGCTACGACTCGGTGATCGCGCCCGGCTCGTACGACGTGTTCCGCAACCCCAAGAACCGCTACACCGCGGCCACCGCGGTGGCCTGGGACACCGAGCGCTGGACCGAGGTGGCCTCCGGCACGAAGCGGCTGTCGAACTACCGGAAGGTGCCGCCGGGCTGGAACATCCGGCTCGGTCTGCGCTTCGCCAACTGGGTGACCCTGGAGTCGCCGGACGGGCGCCGGGTGTCGGTCGTCTCCGCGCACCTCGCGCCGATCACCCGGGGGATGCCCGACCTCGTCCGGCCCTCGGCGACCCAGCTGGGCGGACTGGTCCGCACGCTCGCCCCCCAGGGGCCGGTCCTGGTCGGTGGCGACTTCAACGTCCACTACACCAGCAGCCGCTACCCCCGGGACCTGTTCGACGCCGCACAGATGGTGCCGACCTACGACACGATGGGTGGCTACTTCTCCACCGGGGACCACCAGGGCGCGACCATCGACTACCTCTTCAACCGGGGCAACGGCCAGCTCGTGGCCGACCGTCACTCCAAGAAGGAGCTGAAGTCCGACCACGACGCGGTGTTCGGTGGGTTCTCGTGGCTCACCGACGTGCCGTCCCAGACCACCCAGGTCGTCAGCGACCCGTTGGTCAAGGGGGAGCCGCGGCGTCGGGCGGTGCTCGCCCTGCTGCGGACCGTGCGCGACCTCGGCGCCGGCCAGCAGCTCGACCTGGTCACGTCCGGGCTCGGCCTCCGGGGCGTCTACAAGGAGCTGCGCCGCGCGGTGACCCGCGGGGTGGTCCTGCGGCTCACGACCCGCAGCAAGGAGATGACCGCCCGCGAGGGCAGGCTGGCCACGGCCGTGGGGGCCCGGGGCGCGACCGGCAGCGAGGTCCGGCGCTGCCGGGAGGCCTGTCTCAAGGCGGTCCGCAAGGCCGGCATGCCCCGCACGCTCGTGCTCGTGCGCAGCGCCGGCGGGACGCCCCTGGCCCGGCTGGACATGAACCGCAACCTCAACACCGCGATGCTCCAGCGCCGCACCACCGTGGTGACCCGGACCGGGCAGGTCGGACTCGCCGCCGGCGTGCAGCTGGTCGACACCGTCGGCTGACGGCGCCGGCGGGAGCGGACCGCTGCCGCACCGGGTGGGGCGTCGCCCCACCCGGTGCAGCAGCGTGCACGGCGATGCCGTAGGAACTCCTCCATGCCCACGAGCCGCCGCCTCTACGTCCACGTCGGGCTGCAGAAGACCGGGACGTCCTACCTCCAGGGCGTGCTGCGGGCCAACCAGGGCGAGCTCGCCCGTCAGGGCCTCGACCTGGTGCCGGCCGGCACGGGTGACTCCTTCGAGCTGATGCTGCAGGTCCGTGGGCGCTACAACCCGCAGCGCGACCCGGCCTCGGTGGCCGACGCGCTCGAGCGGTTCGAGACGACCCTGGCCGCGGCGCCGGGCCCCCGTGCCCTGCTGAGCCAGGAGTCGCTGGCGGCTGCCACGCCCCGCCAGGCCGCCCGGCTCCTCGCGGCCGCGGGCGGGCGTGAGGTGCACGTCGTGCTGACGGTCCGCGACCTCGGCCGGTCCCTGCCGTCGCTGTGGCAGCAGGAGCTGAAGGCGGGCCACGACGTCGGCTACCGGCGCTACCTGCGCCGGCTCCGCACGTCCCAGCAGCGGGGCCGCACGGGCCACCCCTGGATCCAGCTGGACGCCGCCGCGGTGGTCGCCCGCTGGTCCGAGGTGGTGCCCGCCGACCGGATCCACGTGGTCACCGTGCCGCCCCCGGGCAGCCCGCCCACCCTGCTGCTCGAGCGCCTGAGCCGGGTCCTCGACCTCGACGCCTCCCGCCTCGACGCCGGGCTGGAGGCCAGCAACTCCAGCCTGGGCCGGGTCCAGGCCGAGCTCCTGCGGCGGGTGAACGCGGGACTGCCGGAGGAGCTGCGGCGGCGTCAGGTCTACGGCGACGTCGGCAAGCGCTTCCTGGCCGCCCGCGTGCTCGCCGCGCAGGAGGGACGCCGGATCCTGGTGCCCGAGGAGCTCCGGGCGTGGTGCGAGGAGACCACCGCGGCCCAGGTCGCCGCGCTGGTCGCCGCGGGCTGCCGGGTCGAGGGTGACCTCGAGGACCTGCGCTGCCGACCGGAGTCCTTCGACGTCTCCGACGCCACCCCGTCGGAGAAGGAGGTCGCGGCCGCTGCGGTCGCCGCGCTCGTCGACGTCCTGGTACGCCGGGCCGCCGGCCGGGGCACGTCGGCCGGGCGGAGCGCCGGGCGCCGCGCCCCCGGCGCTGCGGGAGGGAACGCGGCCGGGTCGAGGAGGAGCAGCCCGGTGCGGGCCCTCCGACGACGGGCCCGTCGCCTCGTCGCCAGGCCCGGCCGGTCGGGCGAGTCGCGCTGACGGCACCCCGCGGCCCTAGTCTGTCGTGCGACAGCAGCCCGGCAGCGGAGGGGACCGGCGTGACCGAGCAGGACGAGGGGCCACGGCCCGACGGCGCCCAGGACGTGCCGGGGCAGCGGCAGCGGCTGTTCTTCCACGTGGGCCTGCCCAAGAGCGGGTCGACCTACCTGCAGACCGTGCTCGGGACGCACCGCGCCCAGCTGCGCGAGCACGACCACGTCTACCCGTTCGTGGGCCGTGAGGGCATGTTCCACGCCGCGGTCGAGATGGCCGGCACCCCGGCGCGCTGGGGCCTGGACCCCGACGAGATCGACGGCACCTTCGCCCACCTGCTGCGCCGCGGTCGCCGCCTGGGCGGGACCGTCGTCCTCAGCCACGAGATCTTCGGCGCCGCGACGCAGGACCAGGTGGACGCCATCGCGCCCCTGCTCGCGGAGTTCGACCTGCACGTGGTCGTCACGGCGCGCGACCTCGGCCGGAGCGTCACCGCCGCCTGGCAGGAGGAGGTGAAGAACGGCCGTGTGCGCACGTTCGCGGAGTTCAGCGACGGACTGCTCGACGAGGACGCCACCGCGCCGGACGCCGGCCGCACCTTCTGGCGCTCCCAGCACCTGATGAACATCCTGGCCCGGTGGGGTGCGCTGGTGCCGCCCGACCACGTCCACGTCGTGCCCTGCCCGCCCCCGGGCACGGCGCCGGCCCTGCTGTGGGAGCGGTTCGCCGAGGCCATCGACCTGCCGGCCGACGCGGTCGACCTGAGTGCGATCCCCACCCGCAACGAGTCGCTGGGCGCGCCGCAGGTGGCCTTCCTGCGTGAGGTGCTCGAGGCGGTCGACGACCGCCTCGAGCAGCCGTGGCACGCGCGGGTGGCGAAGCGGTGGTTCGCGCAGACGTTGCTCGGCGCGGTCCCCGCCGCCAAGCCGGTCGCCCCGGCGGAGCTGACCGAGCAGCTGGCCCGCATCGCGCGGAGCTGGGTCGAGGAGGTCGGGGCGGCGGGCTACCGCGTCCACGGCGACCTCGAGGACCTGGTGCCGCGCCCCACGGCCTCCGCGCACCCGCACCCCGACGACGTCCGGGCCGAGGACGTCCTCGCCGGCCTGCCCGGCGTGGTGGCCGAGATGCTGGTCCGGGTCCGGGGCCTGCACGAGGACGTGGGTGCGGCCCGCGCCGAGGCCGACGCGCTCGTGGTCGAGCGCGACCGGCTGAGCTCCCGGGTGGAGGAGCTGGAGGCCGCGGCCGCCGAGCCGCCCCCGCCCCCGCCGCCGGTCACGCGCTACCCCTGGGTGCCGCGTCGCGTCCGTGCCCTGCGACGTCGCCTCCGCCGGGGGGCCTAGCGGGCCGAGCGTCCCCGGTCGCGCAGCCCGCCCAGGGTGCGCCGCGCGCCCCGCAGGGCGCGCCTGGCCTCCCCGGCGGCCGTGGCGGCCGCGCCCTCGCCGGGGGTCCCGGCGCTCGGCGGGGTGGTCGGGCCCGCAGCCTTCTTCCCGCCGGCCTTCCCGCCGGTCTTCTTCCCGCCGGCCTTCCGTCGCTGCTTGGCCTTGCGGCGGGCCTGCCGATGCTGCTTGGCGTGCTCACGCGCCAGCTCGGCGATCACGACCGCGGCCGCGGTGGCGGCCTCGGCGTCCGTGACCGGCGCGTGGTCGTCGCCGGGCAGCGTCGGCCGCAGGAAGCCGTCGACGTCCCCCACCACCTCGGCGCCGTGGGCGCGCACCTCGTCCAGCTGGCGCCGGGACTCCTGGGCGGCCCAGTCCTCGAGGTCGCGGGGCAGGCGGATCCGGCCACCGGGTGAGCGCCGTCGCCGCATCATCGCCTGGACCCCGATGAACTTGCGGACGCTGTAGCGGTAGTCGCCGCGCAGGTCGGTGAGCGCGTCGCCGAGCGCCAGGTTGACCCGGCGCAGGACCTCGGCGTCCTCCCTGCTCAGCGACTGGTTGACCACGCGCGAGGGCACCCGCAGCTGCGCGCGGTCGATCCCGACCAGGTCGCAGAAGAGGTCGAGCAGGTCGGGCCGCGAGGTCCGGTCGTGCGGGACCAGCAGGACGTGCACCGTCAGCGGGCGGGCCCCGGCACGCCAGCGGCGTACGACGTCACCCACGTCCTGGCGCCGGCGGAAGAGCGCCGCCTCCTCGGCGGCCTCCGGCGTGGCGCCGGCAGCGTCGCGGACGGCCTCGGCGTAGGCGACGTACTCGCCGGTGTAGCGCGACTTGAGCTGCTGCTGCCACTCGCTGGGGATGGTCAGTGCCCAGGGTCGCGCCGTCACGACCACGTGGGTGTCGAACTCCGCCAGCCCGTCGGCGACGATCGCAGTGGCCACGGCCGGCAGCTCGGCCATCGCCTCGAGCGTGATCAGGTGCCGCGGCCGGTCGCTGGCCCGGATCCGGTCGGCCAGGGCGGTGATCGCCGCGCGGGCCGGGGCGGGGTCGCCCGCGGCGGCGGTGCGCAGCGGCTCGACCAGGTCGCGGGTGGTCGAGCCGCGACCGAGCAGGGGCTGGGCCAGGCCCTGCTCCTCCAGCGCCTCCACGCTCCTGCCCAGGGCGTTCTGGAGCGCCGAGGTGCCCGACTTGCGGCACCCCACGTGCAGGTACACCGTCTTGACCGGGTGCGTGCCCGGGCCCTCGCTCTGGTCGGCCATGCGCTCATCCTGTCCGGGGGGTGCGAGCGGCGACAAGGCGGGACCCGGCGGTGACCGTTGTCACAGGGTGGCTGCGGGCTACCCGGCGGTAGGGTCGTGCGAACCGCTCGAAGGGAGCCGACCCATGGGACGCCTGTGCCAGACCGACGGACTGACCGAGGACCAGCAGGAGATCCTCAAGGCCGTCCGGGCCTTCACCGAGGAGAAGATCATCCCGGTGGCCACCGAGCTCGAGCACGCTGACGAGTACCCCACGGAGATCGTCGAGGGCCTCAAGGAGCTCGGTGTCTTCGGCCTGATGATCCCCGAGGAGTACGACGGCCTCGGTCAGTCGCTGCTGACCTACGCCCTGTGCGTGGAGGAGATCGCGCGCGGCTGGATGAGCGTCTCGGGCGTCATCAACACCCACTTCATCGTCGCCTACATGCTGATGCGCCACGGCACCGAGGAGCAGAAGCGTCGCTACCTGCCGCGGATGGCCACCGGCGAGGTCCGCGGGGCCTTCTCGATGTCCGAGCCGGGCCTGGGCTCCGACGTCTCGGCGATCAAGACCAAGGCAGTGAAGACCGACGAGGGCTACGAGATCACCGGCCAGAAGATGTGGCTGACCAACGGTGGCTCGGCCAACCTGGTCGCCGTCCTGGTGCGCACCGACGAGGGTGCCGACTCCCCGCACAAGAACATGACGACCTTCCTGGTGGAGAAGGAGCCCGGCTTCGGCGAGACCGCCCAGGGCGTCACGGTGCCGGGCAAGATCGACAAGATGGGCTACAAGGGCATCGACACCACCGAGCTGGTCCTGGAGGGGCACCGGCTCGGCGCCGACCAGGTGCTCGGCGAGGCGCCCGGCCAGGGCTTCTACCAGATGATGGACGGGGTCGAGGTCGGCCGCGTCAACGTCGCGGCGCGGGCCTGCGGCATCGCGAACCGGGCCTTCGAGCTCGGCATCGACTACGCCCAGACCCGTGAGACCTTCGGCAAGCCGATCGCCCAGCACCAGGCGATCCTCTTCCGCCTCGCCGAGATGGCCACCAAGGTCGAGACCGCCCACACCATGATGGTCCGCGCCGCGACCATGAAGGACGCCGGGCAGCGCAACGACGTCGAGGCCGGGATGGCCAAGATGCTCGCCTCGGAGTACTGCAACGAGGTCGTCCAGGACTCCTTCCGCATCCACGGGGGCTACGGCTACTCCAAGGAGTACGAGATCGAGCGGCTCTACCGTGAGGCGGCGTTCATGCTGATCGGCGAGGGCACCTCCGACATCCAGAAGATGGTCATCGGGCGACGCATGCTGCAGGAGTACGCGCAGCGCTGACCGGGCCGCGCGATGTCCTAGAGTCGTCTGCCGGTCGATCCCGACCGGTGGACGGCCTGCGGGCCAGGAGCGAGGAGCGACGTGGCAGAACGGGTCGTGCTCCACATCGGCACGATGAAGTCGGGCACCACCTACCTGCAGACGCTGCTGATGGGCGAGGGCCTCGAGGGGTCGTCGGGCTTCTACGTCGGGCAGAGGTTCGGGGTCCAGACGGCGGCGGTGCTGCGCCTGATGCGCGGCGAGGGTGAACGGCGCACCCAGGCCTGGGACCGGTTGGTCGAGGAGGTCGGTGCCCGCGACGGCGTCGCGGTCTTCTCCCAGGAGTTCCTGGCCTTCGTCGGCCAGGACCGGGTCTCCGAGATCGTCGGCTCGTTCGCCGGCACCCCGGTCGAGGTCGTGCTGACCGTGCGGGACCAGCACGGGGCGCTGCCGGCGCAGTGGCAGAGCTACGTCCGCAACGCCGGGACCTCCGACCTGGCCGCCTACCTGCGCGAGCTCGAGGGCGGCGACCGCTCGCTGAAGTCGGTGCGCAGCTACCGGCGCGCCCAGCACGTCCCGGGGATCGTGCGGCGGTGGGCCCGCCACCCCGACGTCTCCTCGTTCACCGCCGTCGTCGTCCCGGCGCCGGGTGGGGACCGCTCCGAGCTCTGGCGCCGGTTCAGCCGGGCCGCCGGTCTCGACGGACCGGACTCCCCGGACCCGCGTTCGCGGACCAACGAGTCGCTGGGGCAGGCCTCGTGCGAGGCGCTGCGGCTGCTCAACGAGCACCTCGCGGACCTTCCGCGGGCGGGCTACGAGACCGCCCGCGACGAGGTGCTGCCCGCGCTGCTGCCGCTGCGTGCCGAGGAGGAGCGCGCCGAGCTCGACTCGCGCGGCTCGGACCTGGCCTGTGCGTTGAACGCCGGCATCCGGCGCGCCCTGGGCACCCAGGGCGTGAGCGTGGTCGGGTCCCTCGACGAGCTCCCCGTCGAGCGTCCTGCCGGTACGCCTCCCGGGCACCTCGGCTGCGTGCGCCCGCCCGACCCGGCCGCGGTGCACCGCGCGCTCGCGGCCGTCCACGGCACGGTGCTGCCCGGCGCCGGGCCCCCCGCGAGCGACGTCGGCGGCCTCGCGCGGCTCCTCGGCACGACGCTCGCGGCCCGGCACGCCGGGTGAGCGTGCCCGGCGTCGGGCGGCCCGGACCGTCTCCTAGGGTGGGGCGCGTGGCTGCCGAGGAACGTCCGTGAGGTCTCCGCTCCCGCGGTCGGACCGGCCCGTGGTGACCCTGCACGTGGGCACGCCGAAGAGCGGCACCACGTCGCTGCAGGACATCTGCGCGCGCAACCGCGACCTGCTGCGCGAGCACGGCTACCTGTACCCCGGCCAGGCCTCCGCGCACTTCATCGAGGCGATGAGCCTGCGCGACTCCGGGTTCCGCGGGCACACCTTCGAGGCGGCCGAGGGCGCGTGGGAGCGGGTCGTGGCCGAGATCGAGGCGCACGACGGCCCCGCCCTGATCTCCCACGAGACCCTCGGCGGGTCGGCGCCGAAGATCGTCAAGCGCGCCGTCCGGTCGTTGCGCGGACGGACCGTACGGGTCGTGGTCACCTGCCGCGACCTCGGCCGGCAGCTGCCCGCGGTGTGGCAGGAGGGCGTCAAGAACGGCGACACCGAGACCTACGAGGAGTTCCTCGCCACGACCTTCGCAGCCTGGGAGCGCGGTGAGACCGCGACCGGGGCGTGGCGCGGGCAGAACCTGCTGGCGATGGGGGAGCGCTGGGCCGCCGGGGTGGGTGCCGAGCAGGTGCGGTTCGTGACGGTGCCGCCGGCCGGCGCGGACAAGGACCTGCTCTGGCAGCGCTTCCGCGAGGCCACCGGGCTCCCGGACGCCGCGTACGCCATCCCGCGCAAGCCGCGCAACCAGTCGCTGGGGACGGTCGAGACCGAGCTGCTGCGGCGGGTCGTGGCCCGGCTGCCCGAGGACGTCCCGTGGCCGGTCTTCGCCCGGCAGGTCAAGCGCCGGTTGGCGCAGCGCCGTCTGGGGGACCGACGGGCCGGGGGGACCCTCGGCGTGCCGGAGGCCTACCAGCGCGTGACCACCGAGGTCGCCGACCAGATCGTGGACGGCCTGCGCTCCGCGGGCTACCCGGTCGTGGGCGACCTGGAGGACCTGCGGACGGGACCGGGCGAGGGCACCAGCCCCGCCGACGTCTCCGACGCCGTGCTGCTCGAGCGTGCCCTGGACCTGCTGGCCCCGCTGGTGCTGGCCGACCGGCCCGAGGACAAGGCGCGCCCGCAGGACACCGACGCGGCCGAGGAGCCCGACTCCTGAGGACCTAGTCGTCGCCGCGGGTGGCGGCGAGGTCCTCGACGAGGTCGACCCAGCGGTCCACGACGGTGCCGACCTGGTAGGCGCGGGCCGACTCCAGGGCCCGGGCTCCGAGCCGGCGCCGGAGGTCCTCGTCGTCCATCAGGCGGCGCAGCGCGTCGGTCAGGGCCGCCACGTCGCCCTCCGGGACCAGCAGCCCGTTGTCGCCGTCGGTGATCAGCTGCCGCGGGCCCTCGGGGCAGTCGAAGGAGACCGGGGGGACGCCCTTGCTCAGGGCCTCGAGGAGCACCATGGGCAGGCCCTCGTAGCGCGACGACATCGCGTAGACCGAGGAGTCGGCCAGCTCCTGCTCGAGCTGCTGGGTGACGCCCCCGAGCACGATCCGGTCGCCCACGCCGGCCGCCTCGACCTGGTCGCGGTGCTCCTCCCACAGCTGACCGTCGCCGAAGATGCGCAGCTGCCAGTCCGGGTGGCTCGCCGCCAGGGGCACCCAGGCCGCGATCAGGCGCTCGAAGCCCTTCTGGCGGGTCATCCGCCCGGCCGCGACCACGACCTTGCGCGTCAGGGGGGCGGCCTGGCCGACCTCGAAGGGCGTGGGGTTCGGCAGCGCCCCCGTGCGTGGCGCGGTGGGTCCGAGGTAGTCGCGCCACCGGTCGAGGTCGGCGTCGGTCAGCGTCAGCAGCGCGTCCAGGGCGCGGACGCCCCCGGAGCCGAGGGCCACCTCGCGCAGGGCCGCGCGCAGCGCCTCGGGGCGGGGCAGGAAGGAGAGGTGCTCCTGGTGCACCAGCAGCGAGCGCGGGTCGGCCCAGCGGCTCGCCGCCACGGCGAACTCCGGGCGGGTGCTGACCACGACCCCGGGCTCGAGGGCGGCGAGCTGCTCCTCGAGGAGGTCGTCCACGTGGGCGGTGAAGGTGCGGTGGGTCTCGGTGGCCAGCGACGACGGCTGACGGTCGCGGGCGCGGGCCCGGGAGTCGGCCTCCGGGTCGCGCCGCGCCGTGGGGCGCAGCACGTCGGGGTGGTCGGGGTCGTACCGCTCCCGCAGGGCGATGATGCGGACGGCGGGGTCGACCGTCAGGGCCGGCTCCGCCGAGGACCGGGACAGGGTGATGACCGTGACCTCGCAGCCGCGACGCACCAGCTCCTCGGCCGTGGTGAACACGGTGCGCGCGATGCCGCCCGCGGCGTAGGCCGAGGGCACCAGGAAGGTCCAGCGGCGGGTGCGCGCCGACCCGGGCAGGCGCGGCCCGGTCGGCTCGGCGGTCGGCTCGTCGGTCGGGTCGGGCGCGACCGGCCCGTCCTGCTGCCCGTCCTGGTCGTCGTCCTCGTCGGGGGCCGGGTCGGCGCCGGCGTCGCGGAGGCGGGTCCGCAGCAGCCCGACGGCCAGGTCGCGGCCGGCGACCACCAGCTCGGCGTCGGTGACGTCGTCGGGATGGCGCGCACCGGGCCGGTCGTCGGTGCCGAGGAGGTCCTCCAGGTCGCCGGTCACCTGGCAGCCGAGGGCCCGCAGGTCGGCCACGGCCTGCTCGGCGCGGGCGCCGAGGGCGGCGGCCAGGCGGGGACCCACCCCGATCGGGTCGCCGGGCATGTCGGTCAGCACCTCGCGCACCACCGCGCGTCGCAGCCAGCGCGAGTGGGAGTGCCAGCTGCTGTCGACCAGGTCGACCTCGTCGCGCAGCGCGGGGCCGTACTCCTGCATCAGGCGCGCGGCCTGGAGCGAGAGGGACTCGTTGGCCTGGGGCGCGGCCGGCTCCACGGCGTCGGGGGCCAGCCCCAGGGTGCCTGCGAAGCGCTCCCAGAGCTCGCTGGGGCGTCGGGGGCGGGCGGGGGCGGTCACGACGTGCACGCGCCCCGCACCGACCACCCCGGCCCACCGGCGTGCCACCAGGGCGGGGTCGATGACCTCCCAGGTCCACTTCTGCTCCGGGTCGTCGAGGGAGACCACGAAGTCGTCCAGCGCGTGACCGCGTCCCACCTTGAGCGACTCCTGCCAGGCGGCCGGGACCAGGCGCACCAGCGGCCGGGTCGTGACGACGACCTCGACCGCGTCGCCGCCGAGCTGCTCGACCGCAGCGGCGGCCTGCTCGTCCGAGGCGCTGAGCCACCACTCGTTGGAGAGCACGACGGTGCCGGGGTGGGCGACGGCCTCGTCGCGCACCGCGCGCCACAACCGGGCCTTGCGGCCACGGGCGCCGGGCAGGTGGAGGTCGTTGCGGACCGCGATCGAGGCCCGGTTCTGGTCGAAGGAGCGCTCACCGGGCACGAGGACCCCGTGGGCGGCGAGCTCGGCGCGACGCTCCCAGAGGGTGGCCTGCAGGAAGGTGGTGCCGGACTTGGGGGTGCCCACGTGGAGCAGGACGCGCTGCGCCAACGGTGACTCCTCGGTGGTGGTCGGGTCTGGTCGGTCTAGGGTAGAGGGCGCTGCGCCGGCCTGTCCGAGGCGGCGCCCGACACTCTGCCGACGACCGGAAGGCCCCTGCTGATGACGAGCCCCGAGGTCGGTCCGACGACACCGGCACCCCAGGTGGTCGTGGTGGCCGGATCGGGCCGCAGCGGCACCAGCTCCATCGCCGGTGTGCTGAAGCTCGCCGGGGTGCGCGTGCCGCAGCCGGAGGTGCCCGGGAACCGCAGCAACCCCCGGGGCTTCTTCGAGCCGGTCTGGGTGGTCGAGCTGCAGACGCGGTTGCTGCGCCAGGCAGGTGCGGTGCTCACCGACGCCCGCCCGTCCGCCTTCGAGCGCACCCACGCCGTCGCCGAGACCGCGGAGGTACGCGCCACGGTCGAGGACTGGTTGCAGGACCAGCTCGGGACCGAGCCGGCGCTGGTGGTCAAGGACCCCCGCAACAGCTTCTTCCTGCCGCTGTGGCGCCGGGCCGCCACCGACGTGGGCGCCGAGGTCTCCTTCCTGACCATGCTGCGGCACCCCGCCGAGGTGGTCGGCAGCAAGGACGCCTACTACAAGGCCCGGGGCGCCGGCGGCACCGTGCGGCACGCCCAGACGACCCGGGCCGCGAGCTGGCTCAACGTGGTCCTCTTCAGCGAGCTGGTCACCCGGGACGCCCGCCGCACGTTCGTGCCCTACAACGACCTCCTCGACGACTGGCGGGCGGTCGTCGCCCGCGTCGGGACCGAGCTCGGCCTCGCCGGGCTGGCCACGGTCACCGACGAGGCCGCCGCCGAGATCGACGAGTTCGTCGATCCCGGGCTGCGCCGGATCCGGACCGGGTGGGACGAGATCGACTGCCCGGCCGACATCCAGGACATGGCCGAGGAGGCCTGGGACCAGCTGTGCGTGCTGGCCGCGCGCGGCGGGTTCGACGCCGACGCGGAGGCCCGGCTGGACGCGGTGCGTGCGCGCTACGCCGCGGCGTACGACGACGCGGAGGCCCTCGCACAGTCGACGGCCGAGAGCGCACGCCGCGAGGGGGCGCGCCAGGGCCGCCGCAACGCCGAGAAGGCCCACGCCAAGACGCAGGACAGGGCCCGGAGGGCGGCCGGGACCCCGGCAGCCCCGTCCGTGCCCGCCGGCGCGCCCTCCCCGGCGGACCGGGCCCGGGTCGTGGCCCGCCGCGCGCGCAGCGGCGCCGGACGCGTCGTGCGGGGCGTCCGCCGCCGGCTCGACCGGGGCTGACCGCCCTCGGGCGTCGGCGGTGCGTGTCCCACGTCACAGGGGCGGTCTTCCCGACCGACGGCCGCGTCCGCCACGATGAGCCCATGCAGTTCGGACGCAGCTACGAGGAGTTCGAGGTCGGAGCGACCTACCGCCACTGGCCGGGGAAGACGGTGACCGAGTACGACGACCACCTCTTCTGCCTGCTCACGATGAACCACCACCCGCTCCACATGGACGAGCACTTCGCGGGTGAGACGACGCAGTTCGGTCGCAACGTGGTCGTGGGCAACTACGTCTACTCGATCCTGCTCGGGATGTCGGTGCCCGACGTCTCCGGCAAGGCGATCGCCAACCTCGAGGTCGAGTCGCTGCGACACGTCGCCCCGACCTTCCACGGCGACACGCTCTACGGGGAGACCACCGTGCTGGACAAGCGCGAGTCGGCCTCGAAGGACGACCGGGGCGTGGTCCACGTCGAGACCATCGGCTACAAGCAGGACGGCACCGTGGTCTGCGTCTTCCGCCGCAAGGTGATGGTGCCCAAGCAGTCCTACCTCGAGCAGCGCGGCGGGGAGCAGCCCGGGCGACCGGTCCCGGTGCCGGACCGGAACTGGCCGGGCCCGCGGGCCGACCGGCCCGCCGCCGACGGCTGACCGGGGCCCACGTGCGCTGGGAGGAGCGCCGCGAGGTCGTCCTCGGTGCGCTGGCGCTGGCCTTCCTGGGGGCCTACGCCTGGCCGATCCTGGACCCCGGCCTCGACCCGGGCTGGGAGCGCGCGTGCCGGGCGACCCAGCTCGTCGTCTGGGTCGCCTTCGGCGCCGACTTCGCGCTGCGCGTCGCGGCTGCGCCCGCCCGGGCGCGGTGGGTGCGCGGCCACCTGCCCGAGCTGGCGCTGCTGGTCCTGCCGGTGCTGCGCCCGCTGCGGCTGCTGGTCCTGCTCACGCTGCTGCGCGCGATCAACCGCGGCGGTGCGGTCAGCCTGCGCGGCCGGGTCGGCGTCTACGTCGGCGCCGGCAGCGTCCTGGTCGGCCTGGTGGCGGCGCTGTCGGTGCTGGAGGCGGAGCGGGGCGCCCCGGGGGCGACCATCACCGGGTTCGGTGACGCCGTGTGGTGGGCCTGCACCACGATGACCACCGTCGGCTACGGCGACACCTACCCGGTGACCACGCTCGGCCGGACCATCGGCGTCGGGCTGATGGTGGTCGGTGTCGCGCTGCTCGGCGCGGTCACCGCCACGGCGGCCGCCTGGCTCGTGCAGGCCGTCGCCGAGGAGGAGGCGGAGGAGGCTGCCGAGGAGGCCGCGGCGCGGCCCGGCGGGGAGGTCCTCGTGGACGCACGTGAGGACGTGCTGCTGCGCGAGGTGCAGGCCCTGCGGGCCGAGGTCGCGGCCCTGCGGGGTCGACCCGGCCCCGACCGGGGTGGGAGCCTGCAGGGATGACGCGTCTGTGGCTGGTCCGGCACGGTGAGACCGAGTGGAGCCGCGACGGGCTCCACACCTCGACCACCGATCTCCCGCTCACCGGGAACGGGGAGGAGACGGCCCGCTCGCTGGCGCCACGGCTCGCGGGCGAGTCGTTCGCGCTGGTGCTGTCCTCCCCGCGGCAGCGCGCCCTGCGTACCGCGGCCCTGGCCGGCTTCGCCCGGCCCGAGACCACCGAGGACCTCGCGGAGTGGGCCTACGGCGACTACGAGGGCGTGAGCACCGAGGAGATCCGGCGCACGGTGCCGGGCTGGTCGGTGTGGTCCCACCCCGTGCCCGGCGGGGAGGACGCGGCCGCGGTCACCGAGCGGCTGGACCGGGTGGTCGCGCGGGTGCGCGAGGTGGACGGCGACGTGCTGGCCTTCGCGCACGGGCACTCCCTGCGGGCCCTGGCGGCGCGCTGGCTCGGGCTGGAGGTCCGCGACGGGCGGCTGCTCCGGCTGGACACCGCGACGGTCTCGCAGCTCGGCTTCGAGCGGGAGAACCCGGTGGTGCTGCGGTGGAACGGCTGAGGTCGTGACCGCGGGCGTCGACCCGGTCCTCCCGCCGGGGTGCCCCCGCTGCCTGGTGGAGCCGGTCGCGGACGGGCAGGCCTGGCGGTGCGACGAGCACGGCGAGATCACCCCGCTCTGGCGCCCGGCCGAGGTCGGGTACGCCGGGTTCGTCGAGCAGCTGCGCGCCTCGGGCGAGCACCCCACGCTGCTGCCGTGGCCGATGGGCCCGGCCTGGACGGTCACCGACCACGCCCGGGTCGGCGGCGGCTCCGGTCCGCGGCGCGGCCGGACCCTGGCGACGCTGACCTGCTGCTCGGGTCCGAGCGCCCTGGACGGGCCGGTCGACGTGCTCGTCGTGACGGAGGAGGCCGGCGTCGGTCTCGGCGCCCGGGTCGCGGGCGTGGGGGAGCACGAGCCCGGGCCACAGCTGGAGGAGCGGCCGCCCGCCGCGCGGGTGCGCCTGGGCCATCAGTCGGTACCGCTGTGGTCGCTGTCGACCAGCGACGCGGCGTCCGACCTCGACCGCTCGGTGCTGGTCGGGGAGGCCGGGGGCCGGTGGCTGTGGCTGGTCCTGCGGCCGGCCTCGGCCATCCTGCTGCTGCGGGAGGACTGGGTGCTGCGCGACGCCGCCGAGCTGGGCCCGGTCCTCGTCGAGGTGGCCTTCGGGGGCCCGCGCCCACCCTGGTGAGCCGCCGTCCCCGTCGGTGCGGCGAGCGGGCTCCTAGGATCCCCGGATGAGGATCGACCTGCACACCCACTCCGACGTCAGCGACGGCACGGCCCCGCCGGCCTCGGTCGTCCGGGACGCCGCCGCCGCCGGGCTCGACGTCGTCGCGCTGACCGACCACGACACCACGCAGGGCTGGGCGGAGGCGGAGCAGGCGGCCCGCGAGGTCGGCATCGACCTGGTCCGCGGGCTCGAGATCAGCTGCACCCACCAGGGCCGGGGCCTGCACCTGCTGGCCTACCTGCCGGACCCGACGCACCCGGGCCTGCGCGACCTGCTCGGGCGGATCGTGGAGGGGCGCAGCGGTCGGGTGCCGGCGATGCTGGCGCAGCTGCGCGAGGCCGGCGTGGCCATCGAGCAGGCCGACCTCGACCGCGAGGGCTCACGGACCGCGGCCACCGGGCGCCCCCACGTCGCCGACGCGCTGGTGCGCCTGGGCGTGGTGGCCAGCCGGGACGAGGCGTTCCGTGACTGGCTGGACGCCGGCCGGCCGGGCTTCGTCGACCGCTGGGCGGCATCGGTGACCGAGATGGTGCAGGTCGTCGGCGAGGCCGGTGGCGTCACCGTGGTCGCCCACCCGTGGGGTCGTGGCGGACGCTCGGCACTGCCCGAGGAGGAGATCGCGGTGCTGGCCGCCGCCGGCCTGGCCGGGATCGAGGTCGACCACCAGGACCACACCGAGGCCGACCGGGCCCGGCTGCGCGAGGTCGCTGCGGACCTGGACCTCGTGGTCACCGGCTCCAGCGACCACCACGGCACCGGCAAGGTCGACCACGACCTGGGCTGCCACACCACCGACCCCGAGGAGTACGAGCGGCTGCTCGCCCGCGCCTCGGCCGCCTCGGCCGCCTCGGGTCGTGACACCCCGGAGGTCGTCCAGCCGAGGTGATGCTCGCGGACAGCCGAGGTGACGCTCGCGGACAGCCGAGGTGACGCTCGCGGACAGCCGAGGTGACGCTAGCGGCGCCCGATGGACTGCAGCCGTTGCAGCGCACGCCCCGGGACGACGCGCGCCAGGGCGACCGCGACCTTGTACTGCGGGCTCGGCACCGACAGGGCCCGGCCCCGTGCGTGGTCGGCCAGCGCGTCGTCGACGAGCCGGCGGACGTCGAGCCAGAACATGCCGGTGCCGGGCGTGACGTCCATCCGCTCGTGGAACTCGGTGCGGGTGAAGCCCGGGCACAGGGCGGTGACGGTGACCCCGCGCGGGGCGTACTCGGTGGCCGCCCAGGCGCTGAAGCTGTTCACCCACGCCTTGGCCGCCGCGTAGGTGCCGCGCGGCAGGAACGCCGCCACGCTCGAGACGTTGATGATGCCGCCGCGTCCGCGCTCGGACATCGGGCCCAGGGCGGCGTGCGAGAGCCGCATCACGGCGGTGACCAGCACGTCGAGCATGGCCTGCTCGGCCTCGACGTCGTTGTCGCCGAAGCGCTGCTTCAGCCCGAAGCCGGCGTTGTTGACCAGCAGGTCGACCGGAAGGTCGCGGTCGGCGAGGCGGTCCTCGACGGTACGCAGCTGCGCGCGGTCGGTCAGGTCCGCGACCAGCACCTCGACGGCGGCGCCGTGGTCGGTGCGCAGGGCCGCGGCGACCTCCTCGAGCCGGGTGGCGTCGCGGGCCACCAGGACGAGGTCGTGCCCGCGCCCTGCCAGCGCCCGGGCGAACTCGTGGCCGATGCCGGCGGTGGCGCCCGTCACCAGGGCGGTCGGGCGGGGCGCGGCGGGGTCGGGTGCGGTCGACGACATGCCGCGAGTCAAGCACCGCATGGTCCCCGACGGCAGGGGCGGTGCGGCATGATGGGCGGTGATGACCACGACCCTCGCGATCGCCAACCAGAAGGGCGGCGTCGCCAAGACCACCTCGGTGGCCTCCCTGGGCGCCGCGCTCGCCGAGCTCGGGGACTCGGTCCTCCTCGTGGACCTCGACCCGCAGGCCTGCCTGACCTTCTCCCTCGGCATCGACCCCGAGGACCTCGAGCTGTCGGTCCACCACGTCCTGACCAAGGGACTGGCC
The DNA here is from genome assembly GCF_902506435.1 of Nocardioides sp. AX2bis. Lineage (GTDB taxonomy): Bacteria > Actinomycetota > Actinomycetes > Propionibacteriales > Nocardioidaceae > Nocardioides. The sequence goes on from NZ_LR733215.1 coordinate 1,157,931, forward strand.
CCGACCGAGGTGGTCCTGGAGACCGACGACGGGGTGCACCTGATGCCCGCCACCATCGAGCTGGCCCGCGCCGAGGCCGACCTGCTGACCCGTACCGGGCGCGAGCACGTCGTGCGCAGCATGATCGAGGACCTGGCCGCCGCCGGCAGCCACTACGACTGGGTCCTGCTGGACTGCCCGCCCTCGCTGGGCGTGCTCACCGTCGCGGCCCTGACCGCGGCGACCGGGGTGGTCGTGCCCCTGCAGTGCGAGACCCTGTCCCACCGCGGCGTCGGGCAGCTGCTGGACACGGTCCACGACGTGCGGCGCTTCACCAACCGTGACCTCGAGGTCTGGGGCGTGCTGCCCACCCTCTTCGACGGACGCACCAACCACGCGCGCACCGTGCTCGAGACGATCTCCGAGACCTACGACCTCGCGGTGATCGAGCCGCCCATCCCCAAGACCATCAAGTTCGCCGAGGCCCCCGCCGCCGGGCGGTCGATCCTGTCGACCAGCCGCAGCAGCAAGGGTGCCAAGGCCTACCGCGACGTCGCGGTCAACCTGCGCGAGCGGGTCCGCACGGCGGCGAAGGGCTGACACAGCCGTGAGCACGCACCGCGGCCCCGGTCGTCCCCGGTACGGGCGGATCGCGACGCTCGCGACGTCCGTCGCCGTCACCGCCGTGGCGTTCCTGGGCAGCGCCGGCGTGCTGCCGGCCGAGGACGCCGACGACGTGCCCGTCGCGGCTGCGGCCGACCCGGCTGCCGTCGACCCGGCTGCCGCCGCACCGTCCACGCCCACCGACCAGCCGACGTCCGCCCCGTCGACCGACCCGGACGCGACCGCCGACCCGACCCCCGACCCGACCGTCGAGGTGACGGCCGAGCCGGTGGAGGACACCGCGCTGCCGGCCCGCTCCGGCGAGGGCAGGCGCGTGGTCTTCAGCGAGTCGCGCCAGCGGGTGTGGCTGGTCGGGACCGACGGACCGCAGCGGACCTACCCCGTCTCCGGCAGCGTCTACGACAACCTCGACCCGGGCACCTACGAGGTCTACTCCCGCTCGGAGCAGGCGTGGGGCATCGACGACTCCGGCACCATGAAGTGGTTCGTCCGGTTCACGCAGGGTGACAACGCCGCGATCGGCTTCCACGACATCCCCGTGGACGACGGCCGCAAGGTCCAGGGGCTCGACGAGCTCGGGACCCCGCTGTCGCACGGGTGCATCCGCCAGCGCACCTCCGACGCCAAGGCCCTGTGGGACTTCGCCCCGCTCGGCACGACCGTCGTCGTCACCGCCTGACCGAGCGCCCGACCGAGGGACCGCCGCGACGCACCGACGGCCGGCCCCCGGGGGGACCGGCCGTCGTCGTGCCTGTGCGAGGTGCTCCTCGCGGGGTGCTCAGCCCTCGGAGGCCGGCGCCGTCGTGGCGGAGCCCGTGTCGCGACCGCCCGAGGAACGGCGGCGGCGCCGGTTGCGGCTGCGCGGGGCGCCCTCGGTGCCCTCGCCGCCGGCGGGGGTGCCCGTGACGGCCTGGGTCGTCTCGGTCGGCGCGGCGGTGCCGGCCGGAGCGGCGCTCGCGCCGTCGCCCGAGCGGGTGCGCCGACGGCTGCGGTCACGTGCGGGTCGCTCCGAGGAGCCGGAGCCGGAGCCGGACCGGTCCGAGCCGCCGGAGCGCTCGGAGCGACCGCGCTCGGGACGCTCGCGCGGGGGTAGCGGGGCCGGGTCGACGATGCGCCCGCGCGTGCCCGGGGCGATGCCCTGGTCGTGGAAGAGGTGCTCGGAGGTGGAGTACGTCTCCTGCGGCGACTCGAAGGGCAGGTCCAGCGCCTTGTTGATCATCTTCCAGCGGTGCAGGTCGGCCCAGTCCACGAAGGTGATCGCGGTGCCGGTCGCGCCGGCGCGACCGGTGCGACCGATCCGGTGGACGTAGGTCTTCTCGTCCTCGGGGCAGTTGTTGTTGACCACGTGGCTGACGCCGCGCACGTCGATGCCGCGGGCGGCGACGTCGGTGGCGACGAGGACCTTGAGCTTGTCCTCGCGGAAGCGGGTCATCGCCTTCTCGCGGGCGGCCTGCTGCATGTCGCCGTGCAGCGCGCTCGAGGCGAAGCCGCGCTCGGCGAGGTCGTCGGCGATGCGCTGGGCCTGGCGCTTGGTGCGGGTGAAGACGATCATCTTCTCGGCGTCAGCGGACTGGAGGACGCGGCCGAGGATCTCGGGCTTGTCGAGGTCGTGGACCTGGTAGATGAACTGCGCGGTCGCCGGCACGGTCTGGCCGTCGTCGGAGGACTCCGCGCGGATGTTCATCGGGTGGCGCATGTGGGTGCGCGCCAGCGCCACGATCGCGGCCGGCATGGTGGCCGAGAACAGCATCGTCTGCCGGGTCTCGGGCGTCATCCGCAGCATCCGCTCGACGTCGGGCAGGAACCCGAGGTCCAGCATCTCGTCGGCCTCGTCGAGGACGAGCGCGTGGACGTGGCCGAGGTCGAGCGCCTTGCGGTTCGCCAGGTCGAGCAGACGGCCAGGGGTGCCGACGACGATGTCGACGCCGGCCTCGAGCGCCTCGAGCTGGGGCTCGTAGCCCACGCCGCCGTAGATCGTCAGCACGCGCAGACCGCGGTCCTTGCTGGCCAGGTGCAGGTCGCTGGAGACCTGGAGCGCGAGCTCGCGGGTCGGGGCCACGATCAGCGCCTGCGGCTTGCCTGCCGGCAGGTCCGCGTACGCCGGGTCGTGCGGGGCCACGCTGCGCTGCAGCACGGGGATGCCGAAGGCCAGGGTCTTGCCGGTGCCCGTACGGGCCTGGCCGATGAGGTCGGTGCCCATCAGGGCGACCGAGAGGGTCATCTCCTGGATGGGGAAGGGGGTCACGATGCCGCCGCGCTCGAGCGCGTCGGCGATCTCGGGGTGCACCCCGAGGTCACGGAAGGTGGTCAATGCGTGCGTCGCTTTCGTCTGCCGGCGAGAAGCTCTGCGAAGCGGTCGCCGGAGGTCGGATGCGGCCGATCGGGCGCCGACCGCGCACATGCACGAGCGCCGCGGAGTGCCGGGTCCCCGGGAGCCCTGCGCGAGCAGGCGGGGACGGCGTCGGCGAGGCGCTCGACAGGGCCACCCTATCGCTAGGGTGCCGACATGGCTGAATCTCACGAGGGCGCGGCGACGTCGCCCGCCGGCCCCGACGTCCCCGTGGCCTTCGAGGACCCCGGCTACCGGGAGGCCGTGGTCGACCTCCTGGGCGTGATCGCCTACGCCGAGATCTCCGCCTTCGAGCGGCTGGCCGAGGACGCCAAGCTCGCCCCGACGCTGGCCGACAAGGTCGCCCTGGCCGCGATGGCGACGGCCGAGTTCTCCAAGGTCGCCGCCATCCACGACCGGGTCCGCACCTTCGGCGGCGACCCGTTCGAGGCGATGACGCCGTTCCGGCTGCCGGTCGAGCAGTTCCACCGCCACACCGCGCCGGCCGACTGGCTGGAGAGCCTGGTCAAGGCCTACGTCGGCGACGGCCTGGCCAACGACTTCTACCGCGAGGTCGCGGCCTACCTCGACCCCGGCACGCGCGACCTGGTGGTCAGCTCGGTCGAGGGCGGGGAGCACGCCGCCTTCGTGGTGGACCGGGTGCGCGCGGCGATCGTCGCGGACCCGCGGGTCGGCGGCCGGCTCGCGCTCTGGGGGCGGCGGCTGATGGGGGAGGCGCTGATCCAGGCCCAGCGGGTGGCGGCCAAGCGGGACGCGCTGTCGGCGCTGCTGGCCGGCGGGGTGGACCGCCCCGGCCTCGACCTGGCCGCGCTGGGCCGGATGTTCACCCGGCTGACCGAGCGGCACGCCGAGCGGATGGCGCTGCTCGGCCTCGACAGCTGAGCAGCGCCCGCGCCCGGCGTACCGGTGGTGCGGGTCCGACGGGTCGTGCTGGTCAGCCGCGGAAGCCGACGGCGCCGGTGCTGCTGGTGCCGATCTCGACGTAGGCGAGCTTGGCGGCGGGCACCACGACGGTGCGGCCCTTGGTGTCGGTGAGCGTCAGCACGCCGTCACCTGCCACGGCGTCGGCCACGGCCTGCTGGATGTGCTCCTGCGTCTCGCCGCTGTCGACGACGAGCTCGCGCGCGGCGTTCTGGACGCCGATCTTGACCTCCACGATGGTCTCCTCTGCTGGTGGTCGGGGGGTGCACGGGGATCCGTGCGGTGGAGCGGAGGAGCTCAGTGCTCCTCGGTCTTGGGGTAGCCGCGGATGCCGCGCCAGGCCAGCCCGGCGACCAGGGCCGCGGCCTCCTTGCGCTCGAGCCCACCGGCCTCGGTGAGCCAGAAGCGGGCGCTGACCTGGGCCATGCCGACCAGCGAGACGGCCAGCAGTCGCGAGGCGCCGGCCGGCAGGCCCGTGTCGTCGGCGATGACGGCCGCGATCATGGTCGCGCAGTCGGCCGTGACCCGGTCGACCTGCTCGCGCACGGCCGGCTCGTTGGTCAGGTCGGACTCGAAGACGAGGCGGAAGGCGCCGGCGTCGTGGGCGACGTAGGTGTAGAAGGCGTCGACGGTCGCCGCCACGCGCTGCTTGTTGTCCTGCGTGGCCTCCAGGGCCTCGCGGCAGCCCGAGATGATGGCGTCGCAGGAGGTGTCGAGCAGCGCGAGGTACAGCTCGAGCTTGCCCGGGAAGTGCTGGTAGAGCACCGGCTTGGACACCCCGGCCCGGTCGGCGATGTCGTCCATGGCCGCGGCGTGGAAGCCCTGGGCCACGAAGACGCCGAGCGCGGCGTCGAGCAGCTGGGCGCGTCGCTCGCGGCGCGGCAGTCGGCCGCCGCGTGGGCGGCCCTCCTCCACGTCGTGCTGGTCGATGACCATGGGGGACCCTCCTCGTCGAGACGTCGTGCGCCGGCGCGTACGCCCGGCCGGACGCCGGACCCGGGGAGCCTATCCCGGTGCCCAGGACGTCCGGATGACGGGACGAGCACGGGAACACCGCGCGGGGCGGGGGCGTTGTGGTGTCGTACGACGACAGACATCCCTGAACCGCGATCTGCGCATCACCGATCGGAGCGACCCGTGTCCCTGGCCCCCCTGGTGGAACCCGCCGACGAGCTGACCAACGACGAGGTCCGTCGCTACAGCCGGCACCTGATCATCCCCGACGTCGGGATGGCCGGCCAGAAGCGGCTGAAGAACGCCAAGGTGCTGGTCATCGGCGCCGGCGGTCTCGGCTCGCCGGCCCTGCTGTACCTGGCCGCGGCCGGTGTCGGCACCCTCGGCGTCGCCGAGTTCGACGAGGTCGACGAGTCGAACCTGCAGCGCCAGATCATCCACACCCAGTCCGACATCGGGAAGTCCAAGGCGGTCTCGGCCAAGGAGTCGATCGCCGAGGCCAACCCGTACGTCGAGGTGGTGCTGCACGAGGAGCGCCTCGACAACGACAACGTGATGGACGTCTTCCGCGGCTACGACCTGATCGTCGACGGGACCGACAACTTCGCGACCCGCTACATGGTCAACGACGCGGCCTACTTCCTGGGCATCCCGTACGTCTGGGGCTCGATCTACCGCTTCGACGGCCAGGCGTCGGTCTTCGCGCCCTCGCTGGCCGACGACGCGCCCTGCTACCGCTGCCTCTACCCCGAGCCCCCGCCGCCGGGCATGGTCCCCAGTTGCGCCGAGGGCGGCGTGCTCGGCGTGCTGTGCGCCGCGATCGGCTCGATCCAGGTCAACGAGGCGATCAAGCTGATCACCGGCATCGGCGACCCGGCCGTCGGCAAGCTCGTGATCTACGACGCCCTCGAGCTGGAGTGGCGCAAGCTGCGCGTGCGCAAGGACCCCGACTGCGCCCTGTGCGGCGAGAACGCCACGGTCACCGGCCTGATCGACTACGACGCCTTCTGCGGCGCCATCTCCGACGAGGCCGCCGACGCGGCCGCCGGGTCCACGATCTCGGTGGTCCAGCTGGAGCACATGCTCAAGGAGCGCGAGGAGGGCACCCGCGACTTCACGCTGGTCGACGTGCGTGAGCAGAACGAGTTCGAGATCAACAAGATCCCCGGCTCGGTGCTGATCCCCAAGGGCGAGTTCCTCAACGGCAACGCCTTCGAGCAGCTGCCGCAGGACAAGCCGGTCGTGCTGCACTGCAAGTCGGGCGTGCGCTCGGCCGAGGCGCTGGCAGCGCTCAAGGGCGCCGGATACTCCGACGCGGTCCACGTCGGTGGCGGCGTGGTGGCCTGGGTGAACCAGATCGACCCGAGCCAGCCGTCCTACTGACGCTCGACCCGGAACGGCCCCGTCCCCGGCGTAACCCGTCGGGTCCGGGGCCGTTGTGATCTGCATGACCCGCACTCGTCGCACCCACGTCGCCCGCACGCTGGCGGCCCTCGTCCTCGCCTCCGGTGCCGCCGCCTCGACCGCCGCCGTCACCGCGGCCCCCGCCTCGGCCGAGGCCGGCGGGCGCTGGGCGCCGGCCGGGACCGCGGCGATCCACCCGGGCGTGCAGATGTACACCCAGGGTGCGCAGTGCACCGGCAACTTCGTCTTCACCGACGCCCGGGACCGGACCTACGTCGGGTACGCGGCGCACTGCGCCGGCCTCGGCGAGGCCACCGACACCGACGGCTGCCAGGCCGAGTCGCTGCCGCTCGGCACCCGGGTCAGCTTCAACGAGGGCGGCTCGCTGGTCGACGGCGGCACGCGGGTCGGGCGGGGCACGCTGGCCTACTCCTCGTGGCGCACGATGGACCGGATCGGCACCACCGCCGCGAACCCGTGCGCCTACAACGACTTCGCGCTGGTCCGCGTCGACCGCGACGACGTCCGCAAGGTCAACCCGAGCGTGCCGTTCTTCGGCGGCCCGACCGGCATCGACCGCGACGGCACCGCCGAGGGCGACCGGGTCTTCTCGTACGGCAACTCCAGCATCCGCGGCGGCCTCGAGGTGCTCTCGCCCAAGGTCGGCTTCTCGCTCGGAGACGCGCCCGCGGACGGCGGCTGGTCGCACCCGCTCTACACCCTGACGCCCGGCATCCCCGGCGACTCCGGCTCGGGCTTCCTGACCGCCGGCGGCACCGCGATCGGCACCCTGTCCACGCTGGGGCTGGCCCCGCTGCCGGCGTCGAACAACATCGGCGACCTCGCCAAGGAGCTGCGCTTCGCCCAGCGGCACGCCGGGATCGACGGCCTGCGCCTGGTCAAGGGCACCGAGCCGTTCGACCCGGCGGTCCCGATCCCCTGAGGGACGCCTCTGCCACGATGACCCGGTGACGCTCGCCGACGACCTGCTCGCCGTGTACGACGACCGGCTGCGCGGTGAGGCCGAGGTGGCCTCCGCGGGCTGGTCGGCGCCGCTGGGACCGCTCTGGCTGGCGCGGTACGGGCAGCACGGCCTGGTCACCTACCGGACCCTCGACGGCCTGTCCGCCGGGGCGCTCGACGCACTCGTCGCCGACGTCGTGGCACGGTGGGCCGCCGACCCCGAGGTCACCGCGTGGGAGTGGAAGACCCGCGGCCACGACGGGCCCGCCGACCTCACCGACCGGCTGCGCTCCGCGGGCCTGGTGCCGGAGGAGCGGGAGACGATCATGCTCGGCGAGGCGGCCGCGCTGGCCGTCGAGGTCGACCTGCCTGACGGCGTCGTGGTGCGACGTGCCGACGTCGGACCGGACCGGGAGTCCTGGATCTCCCGCGCCGCCGCGCTGCAGCGGCAGGTGTTCGGGCAGGGGCCCAGCGACGCCGAGGTGCTGGCCCGCTTCGACCGCAACGAGGGCCGTGCCGGCCTGTGGGTGGCCGCCGTGGGCGAGGAGGTCGTCAGCGCCGGCCGGCTCGAGGTCGTCCCCGGCACCGGCTGCGCCGGGCTCTGGGGCGGCTGCACGCACCCCGACTGGCGGGGCCGCGGGGTCTACCGGGCGCTGGTGGCCGCCCGCGCCGCGTGGTGCCTGACCCAGGACGTCACCTACCTGCACAGCGACTGCTCGCCGATGTCGCGCCCGATCCTGGAGCGCGCCGGTCTGGTCGCCGTCACGACCAGCACGCCCTGGGTCGGCCCCGGCGGCGCCGTGACCAGCCCGGGGGAGTGACGGGCGTGCGGCACCCGGAGGACTACGTCGAGGACGTGCTCACGGTCGTGGAGTCCGTCCCGCCGGGTCGCGTCACGACGTACGGCGCGGTGGCCCGGGCCGTGGGCGTCTTCGGCCCCCGGCGCGTCGGCAACGTGATGGCCGAGCACGGGGGAGGCGTGCCGTGGTGGCGCGTGGTGCGCGCCGACGGGTCGCTGCCGCCGAGCCACGACGGCCGCGCACGGGAGGCGTACGAGCTGGAGGGCACGCCGCTGCGGCCCTCCGGGGCCGTCGACATGGTCTCGGCCTTCGTCGAGCCGGACCCGCCGGCGCCGGGTCCGGCACACTGACCCCGTGCTGTACTCCGCGCTCCACTCGGTCGTCCCACCGCTGGCCAAGGCGGTGTGGCGACCGACGGTCACCGGTCTCGAGCACGTGCCACGCTCCGGCGGCGTCCTGCTGGCCAGCAACCACCTCAGCTTCATCGACTCGGTGGTGATCCCCGTCGTGGTGCCCCGCAAGGTCGTCTTCCTGGCCAAGTCCGACTACTTCACCGGATCCGGGCTGAAGGGGGCCGCCACGCGCGCCTGGTTCGAGTCGCTGGGCATGCTCCCGGTGGACCGGGACGACACGAACGCCGCCCTGGCCAGCCTCGGCATCGCGCAGGAGGTGCTCGAGCGGGGAGAGGCCTTCGGGATCTACCCGGAGGGCACGCGCTCGCGCGACGGACGGATCTACCGCGGCCGCACCGGTGCCGCGCACCTCGCGCTGACCACCGGCGTCCCGGTCGTCCCGGTCGCCCTGACCGGCACCGAGGACCTGCAGCCGGTGGGGTCGCGGCTGCCGCGGCTGGTGCCGGTGACGGTCGCCTTCGGCGCCCCGATCACGACGGTCGGCCGGTTCGAGGGCGTGCCGCTGGGCCGCGCCCGCCGCGAGCTCACCGACGAGGTGATGGACGCGATCGCGGCGCTGAGCGGCCAGGAGCGCGCGCCCGGCTACAACGAGCGGTCCGCGGCGACCTGACGACCGCGGTCGTGGTTCAGGGCCGCCCGGCGTGGGGGACCTCGACCCGGACGGCGCGCATCTCGCCCTCCCGGGCGGCGCTGCGGGCGTGCTCGTCGAAGTCGGGCGCGCAGCACAGGAACAGCGTGCGGCCGTCGGCACCACCGAGCATGCAGGCGAAGACGCCGGTGCCGGTGCTGATCTCCTCCAGCACCCGCCCGCCCTCGGCCACCCGGACGACACGTCCGCCGAGCGCGTCGGCGGTCCACAGCGCGCCCTCGGCGTCCAGGCAGCACCCGTCGGGGGCCAGCGACAGCTGGCCGATGCCCTCGGCCTGGGCGCGTGAGGTCGGCAGCTCCCCGAACCTCGCCCAGTCACGCCGGGGGCCGAGGGTGCCGTCGGAGGCGATGTCGAAGGCCGAGACGCGGTTGCCGAGCGTCTCGTCGACCACGAGCACGCCGTCGTCGGTGATCACGCTGCCGTTGGGGAACCACAGGTCGCGGGCCACGACCGTCACCGTGCCGTCGGGGTCCACGCGCAGCAGGTCGGCGGTCTCCAGGTCGGCGCCGCCCATCAGGTCGAAGCCGAAGCTGCCGAGGTAGGCACGTCCCTCCGCGTCGACGACCATGTCGTTGGGGTGCCCGGTGACGTACGCCGAGACGTCGGCGTGGGTGACCAGCGTGCCGTCGGGCTCGCGGCGCAGGACCCGGCGGTCCTTCATCGAGACCACCAGCAGCCGCCCGTCGGGCAGCCAGCCCAGGCCGGACGGCTGTGCCGGCACCTCGGCCTCGACCCGGAGGTCCTCGCCGTGCTCGGTCGTCGACAGCACCCGGTGCGTGTAGAAGTCGACCATCCACAGCCGGTCCTCGTGCCAGCGCGGGCACTCCAGGAAGGTCATGCCGGACAGGACGGTGGTGATCTCGCGCGTCATGGGTGCACGCTAGCGGCGGCGTGACGTCGCTCACAGCGCCGGGCGGGCCGGGAGCGTGGGCTCAGGGGAGGTCGACGAGGCGCAGCCCCGGCTCGGCCGGCTCCGGGTCGCCCGTGAACCGGTGGGCGCCGACCAGGGGGCCCGCGTCCGCGACCTCCTCGAACGGACCGTCCAGGAGCGCCTCCCGCACGGCGGGGACCGGGTCGTGGCCGCCGCCGTCGGAGGTCGACAGCACCAGGGCCTCGAGGGCCAGCAGTCCCGGCAGCGCCGCGACGGCGCCCGCGAGGTCGGCCTCGGCCAGGTCGTCGAGCACCCCGCCCAGCACCAGCACGTCCACGGGCAGGACACGGAGGTAGGCGTCGGTGGTGCCGGGGTCGGCGCAGCGCACGTCGACGTCGAGACGCAGCTCGCGCGCCGTGCCCCGGGCGGCCGCGGCCAGGTCGGGGTCGGGCTCGACCAGGGTCGCGCGCACGGTCGCGGGGGACCCCGCCAGCACCGGCAGCACGTCCCGGCCGTCGCCGGCCCCCAGGACCAGCAGCCGTACCGCCGCGCCCGGACCGTCGCCCAGCTCGCGCAGCTCGCGGGCGAGCAGGCGTCGTACGGTCCCCGCCCGCTCGGTCCCCGACGGGTCCTGCCCGGGCCGCCCGTGGTCGCTCACCGCTCCAGTGAAGCAGGCTGTCGGCGGGTCGTGCTGGGATGGGTCCGTGCCCTCGACCGACGCCCGCCACCACCCGGCCTGGCGGCTCGCCCCGCCCGCCGCGCCGCCGTCGGTGCCGACCCTCGACGAGCACCAGCGACGCGTCGTGGACCACCCCGGTGGGCCGCTGCTTGTCCTGGCCGGGCCCGGAACGGGCAAGACGACCACGCTGGTCGAGGCGATCGTGGACCGCGTGGAGAACCGCGGGGCCAGCCCGGAGTCGGTCCTGGCCCTGACGTTCTCGCGCAAGGCCGCCGAGCAGCTGCGGGACCGGGTCACCGCCCGGCTGGGCCGCACCACCGCGACCACCCTGAGCGTGACCTTCCACTCCTTCGCCTACGGCCTCCTGCGCCGCTACGCGCCGGCCGAGCTCTACGAGGCGCCCCTGCGGCTGCTCTCGGCGCCGGAGTCCGACGTCCTGCTGCGCGAGCTGCTGGAGCGCACCCCCGAGGCGGTGGCGTGGCCGCCGGCGCTGGACCGGGCGCTGGGCACCCGCGGCTTCGCCCGCGAGGTCGGGGCGGTGCTGGCCCGGGCCCGGGAGAAGGGCCTCGACGGCGAGCGGCTCGCGGGGCTCGGGCACGCCCACGACGCCCCGGAGCTGGTCGCGGCCGGAGCCTTCCTGGACCAGTACCTGACCACGATGGACTACCTCGGGGCCACCGACTACGCCGACCTGATCCGGCGCGCGACGATCGAGGCCGCCGAGCACCGCGACGAGCTGCGCGCCCGGATCTCCCACGTCTTCGTCGACGAGTACCAGGACACCGACCCCGGTCAGGTCGCGCTCCTGCGGCAGCTGGCCGGCGACGGCCGGGACCTGGTCGTGGTGGGCGACCCCCACCAGTCGATCTACGCCTTCCGGGGCGCCGAGGTGCGCGGGTTGCTGCAGTTCCCCACGGAGTTCCCGCAGCGCGGGGGCGCGCGCGCCGACGTGGTGGCGCTGCGCACCACCCGGCGGTTCGGACCCCGCCTGCTGATCGCCGGGCAGCGGGTCGCCGGCCGCCTCGGACTCCCCGGCACCCTGCCGACCGAGGCGATGGAGGCCTTCCGGCACCCCGAGGCCGACCCGCCGCCCGGGCTGGGCCAGGGCTCGGTCGAGGTCACGACCTACGACTCCGAGCGCGCCGAGGCCGAGCACCTCGCCGACCTGCTGCGCCGCGCCCACCTCGAGGACGGGGTGCCGTGGCACGAGATGGCCGTGCTGGTCCGCTCCGGACGCAGCTCGATCCCGGGCCTGCGCCGCTCCCTGGGCGCGGCCGGCGTGCCGGTCGAGGTGGCCGCCGACGAGCTCCCGCTGGTCCACGACCCGGCGGTGCTGCCGCTGCTCGACGCGCTGCGTGCCGCGGTCGACCTGCACGTCGAGGACCCCCAGCGCACCGACCACCTCGACGCGGCGCGTGCCGAGGCCCTGCTCACGGGACCGCTGGGCCAGATGGACGCCAGCCAGGTCCGGCGCCTGGGCCGGACGCTGCGCGCGCGGGAGAAGGAGCAGGCGCACCAGGACGGGCGGACCCCACGCACCTCCCGCTCCCTGCTGCGCTGCGTGCTGGTCGAGCACGGGTTCCTCGACGGTCTCGAGGGCCCCGAGGCCGCGGCCGCCCGGGCGCTGCGCGACCTGGTCGCCGGCGTGCGCACCTCGCTGTCCGAGGGCGCCTCGGCCGAGGACGCGCTCTGGGCCCTCTGGTCCGGCACGGACTGGCCGCGGCGGCTCCGTCGCGCCGCCGACCAGGGCGGGTCCACCGCCCGGCGCGCGCACCGCGACCTGGACGCGGTGGTCGCGCTCTTCGAGCTGGCTGCGCGCGTCGTGGAGCAGCGCGACCACACCGGGGTCGTCACCTTCCTCGAGCAGCTGACGGCCCAGCAGATCCCCGGGGACACCCTGGCCGAGCGGGGAGCGCGCGGCTCGGCCGTGCGCCTGCTCACCGCCCACCGGGCCAAGGGCCTGGAGTGGCGCCTGGTGGTGGTGGCCCACGTGCAGCAGGGCGGCTGGCCCGACCTGCGTCGCCGCGCCACGCTGCTCCAGGCCGACCGGATCGGGCGCGACGAGCTGCTCCCGCCGGTGACGACGCGTGAGCTGCTCGCCGAGGAGCGACGCCTGTTCTACGTCGCCTGCACCCGGTCCCGGGAGCGGCTGGTGGTGACCGCGGTGGCCTCCGACGACGACGACGGCGAGCAGCCCTCACCGTTCCTGGCCGAGCTCGGGCGCGAGGTGCACCGCACCTCCGGCCGCCCGCGCCGCCCGCTGTCGATGACCGGCCTGGTCGGTGACCTGCGCCGTACCCTCGCCGACCCGGCCTCCCCGCCCGCGCTGCGCGACGCGGCCGCCGTACGCCTGGCCCGGCTGGCCGACGAGACGCAGGGCTCGCGCCCGCTGGTGCCCGCCGCGGACCCCGCCACCTGGTGGGGCACCCGGGAGGCGTCCCGCTCGGAGGTGCCGCTGCGCGCCCCCGACCGTGCCGTGCCCCTCTCGGCGAGCGTGCTCGACGCGCTGGCCACCTGCCCGGCCCGATGGTTCTTCGAGCGCGAGGCCGGTGGGGCCGCCGCCTCCCACCAGTCCGCGAACCTCGGCCAGATCGTCCACGCCCTCGCCGAGCGGGTGGGACGCGGCGACGTCGAGGCCGACCCGACCGACCCGGCCGGGGAGGGGGTGCTGGTGGCCGAGCTGATGGAGCACGTGGAGCAGGTGTGGGGCCGGCTCAGCTTCCGCACGCCGTGGTCCTCGGCCCGGGAGAAGGCCCGGGTGCGGCTGGCGCTGGAGCGCTTCGTGCACTGGTCGCGCACCAACCCGCGCCGGCTGGTGGCCACCGAGGCCCGGTTCGAGGCCGAGGTCGTGCTCGACGACGGCCAGCGGGTGCGCCTCGGCGGCTACGCCGACCGGCTCGAGGTCGACCGCCAGGACGGCCGGCTCGTCGTCGTCGACCTCAAGACCGGCAAGAACAAGCCGAGCCGGCCGGAGGTGGAGCGGCACGTCCAGCTCGCGCTCTACCAGTACGCCGTCGACGAGGGCGGGTTGCGCCCGGCCCTGGATGAGTCGCTGCCCGACCGGCTGGCCGAGGAGCCACCGGTGGCCGAGGGCGCCCGGTCCGGCGGCGCGGAGCTGGTGCAGCTGGGGCTGGCCGACGGCACCGACGCGACCGTCCAGCGCCAGGACGCGCACGACGCCGATGCCCCCGAGCGGGCGGTGCTGCGGGAGCGGCTCGCCGCGGCTGCGACCGTCCTGCGCAGCGAGGTGTTCCCCGCGACGCCGGGTGCGCACTGCCGTGACTGCGCGTTCCTGGCGATCTGCACGGCCCGCAGCGCCGGACCGGTGGTGCAGCAGTGACCCCCCGCAGGATCGACACGCCCGAGGAGCTCCAGCGGGCGATGCGCACCGCCCACCCGCCGAGCCCGCAGCAGTGGGCGGCCATCACCGCGCCCCTGGCCCCGGCCGTCGTCATCGCCGGGGCCGGGTCGGGCAAGACCACGCTGATGGCCGCCCGCGTGGTCTACCTCGTGCTCACCGGGCAGGTCCGTCCCGAGGAGGTGCTCGGGCTGACCTTCACCACCAAGGCCGCCGCCGAGCTGCGCACCCGCGTCCGCGACGCGCTCGTGGCGGCCGGGGCGCTGCCGGCACCGGGCGTGCTCGCCCCCGCGCCCCCGCCCGGCACCGACGGACCCGACGCGGACGGGGCCGACGACCCGGTCGAGCCGACGGTGCTCACCTACAACGCCTACGCCGCCCAGCTGCTCGCCGAGCACGGCCTGCTGATCGGCCACGAGCCGGACACCCGGGTGGTCACCGACGCGGCGCGCTTCCAGCTCGGCGGCCGGGTCGTGGAGCGGTTCCCCGGCGACGTGCAGCACCTCACCGACCACCCGCCCACGGCCATCCAGAACCTGCTGGCGCTCGACGGGTCGATGAGCGAGCACCTCCGCGACGCCGACGACGTCCGCCGCGTCGACGCCGAGGCGCGAGCGGCGTTCGTCCGCGCCCGGGACGCCGAGGAGGCCGGCAAGGACCGCAAGGGCCACCGCGAGGCGGTCGAGAAGGCGATCCACGCCATCGACCGCCGGGGCGAGCTGCTCGGTCTCGTGGCGGGCTACCGCCGGCTCAAGGCCGACCTCGGGCTGATGGACTTCTCCGACCAGATCGAGCTCGGCGCCCGGCTGGCCGACGAGCGGCCCGAGGTGGGCGAGCGGGAGCGCGGCCGGTTCGCGGTGGTCCTGCTCGACGAGTACCAGGACACCTCGGTGGCCCAGGCGCTGATGCTGTCCCGGCTCTTCTCCGGCCCCGACCCGACCCACGGTCGCGGCCACGCGGTGACCGCCGTCGGCGACCCCAACCAGGCCATCTACGGCTGGCGGGGTGCCTCGGTGTCCAACATCCTGGGGTTCGACCGGTCCTTCCCGCCGGCGGCCGGGACGGCGCAGCTGTTCCCGCTGAGCGTCAACCGGCGCTCGGACACCCTCGTGCTCGACGTGGCCAACCGGGTGGCGGCACCCCTGATGGACCTCTACGACGAGGTCGAGCCCCTCCTCCCCAGCCCGGCCGCGTCCCCCGGCCACGTCGGGCTGCACGTCCACGAGACGCACGCCGAAGAGCTGGACTGGCTGGCGCGTGCGGTGCGGGCCGAGCACGACGAGGGTCGGGCCTGGTCCGACGTCGGAGTGCTGGTGCGCGACAACGCCCACGCCGCGGAGGTCTTCGACGCGCTGTCGGGGGCCGACGTGCCGGTGGAGATCGTGGGCCTGTCCGGGCTGCTGCGCCTGCCGGAGGTCGCCGAGGTCGTGGCCACCCTGCACCTCATGCAGGACGTCACGTCGAACGCCTCCCTGCTGACGCTGCTCACCGGGCCCCGCTGGGCGGTGGGTCCCCGTGACCTCCACCTGCTCCAGCAGCGGGCCGCTGCGCTCACGGGTGGGCGCGGCCGGGCGCCGGAGGTCACCGCCGGGATCGGCGAGCAGCTGCTGGCGATCGCCGACGGGGTGGACCCGGCCGAGGTGGCCGCGCTGGACGACGCCCTGCACGACCCCGGCCCGGCGGCCTACTCCGCGACGGCGCGCGAGCGGTTCGCCCTGCTCGTCGACGAGCTGCGCTCGCTGCGGGGGCACGTGGGCGAGCCGCTGCTCGACCTGGTGCGCCGGATCATGGACGCCTCCGGCGTCGACGTCGAGCTGGCCTCCGCCGTCGGTCCGGCAGCAGCGACCCGCCGGGAGAACCTCGACCTCTTCGTCAAGGCCGTGGCCGACTTCCGGGGCGTCGACGGAGAGGTGACGCTGCCGGCCCTGCTGGCCTACCTGACCGCCGAGGAGGACGGCGCCGGCCTGGACCTGGCCACCCCGACGGTGGCCGACTCGGTCAAGCTGCTCACCGTCCACCGCTCGAAAGGCCTGGAGTGGCCCACGGTGTTCCTGGTCGGGGTGGGGGAGACCCGTTTCCCCTCGAACCGCTCCCGCACCCTGTGGACCTCCTCGCCGGCCGTGCTGCCGGCGCCGCTGCGCGGCGACGCGGCCGACCTCCCCCAGCTCGTCGGCCACGACAAGGACGCGCTCGAGGCCTACCGCCAGGCCACCCGCAGCCACGACGCCCAGGAGGAGCTGCGGCTGGCCTACGTCGCGCTGACCCGGGCCGAGCACCGCGAGCACGTCTCGTCCTACTGCTGGGGGTCGCGGTCCACCCCGTTCGGGCCGTCGGCCTACCAGCGCACGGTGCGCGAGCTGCTCACCGAGCGGGGCCTCGAGATCGCCTCCTGGCGCGAGAAGCCGGCCCGGGGCGAGGCGAACCCGTACGCCGACGTGGACACCAGCGTCCCCTGGCCGCACACGGGGCGGGGGACCGAGACCGCCCTCCGCCTCGAGGCGGCCACCCGGGTCCGGGCGGTGCGGGAGGCCTCGCACCGCTCCGCAGCACCACCTCCTGGCGCGGAGCCGGACGTGATCGAGGCCGCCCGGATCGCCGAGTGGGACGACGAGATCGAGCGCCTGCTCACCGAGGCGCGCGCCGCCCGCGCCGGCTCCCGGGAGGTGTCGCTGCCGTCGTCGCTGTCGGCGACCTCGCTCGGGCGGCTGCGCGAGGACCCCGAGGGCTTCGCCCGCGACCTCGCCCGGCCGATGCCCCGGCCCCCGGCGCCCGAGGCCCGGTTCGGCACCCGGTTCCACGCCTGGGTCGAGGCGCGCTTCGGCCAGCAGCTCCTGCTCGACCCCGACGACCTGCCGGGGCGGGCCGACACCGGGATCGAGGACGACGCCGACCTCGCCGCGCTCGTCGACGCCTTCGAGCGCAGCGAGTTCGCCGAGCGGGCGCCGCACTCCGTGGAGCCGTCCTTCGCGCTCGTGCTGGCCGGCCAGGTCGTGCGCGGTCGGATCGACGCGGTGTACGCGGAGCAGGTCGACGGGCGGCCCGGCTTCCTGCTGGTCGACTGGAAGACGAGCCGCACGGCGAACGCCGACCCGTTGCAGCTCGCGGTCTACCGCCTGGCCTGGGCCGAGCTGCACGGGCTGGCACCGGAGCAGGTGCGGGCCGCGTTCTTCTACGTCCGCACCAGCCGGCTGGTCGAGCCCCCGGACCTGCCCGGGCGCACGGAGCTGGAGGCCCTGCTCAGCCCGTCGGGCTGAGGTCGCCGCGGCGCTCCAGCCAGGCCGCCACGGCGCGGGCGGCGGCCCGCCCGGCCCGGGTGGCGCCGATCGTGCTGGCCGACGGGCCGTAGCCCACCAGCTGGACGCGGGGGTCGGCGACGGCGGTCGTGCCGTCCAGGGTGATCCCGCCGCGCTCGCTGCGCAGCCGCAGGGGCGCGAGGTGGCCGACCGCCGGCCGGAAGCCGGTGGCCCAGAGCACGGCGTCGACCGGTTCGCGGGTGCCGTCGGGCAGGCGCACCGCGTCGGCCTCGAGCGCGGTGAACATCGCCCGGCGCCGGTACGCCCCGAGGTCGGCCGCGGCGTGCTCCTGCTCGCGCAGCACCAGGCCGGTGACGCTGACCACGCTGGCCGGCGGGAGTCCCCGGCGCACCCGGTCCTCGACCATCGCCACCGCGGCCCGCCCGGCCTCGGGGGTGAAGTCGTCGGTGCGCCACACCGGGGGGCGCCGGGTGAACCACAGGGTGTCGGTCACCGGGGCGACCTCGCCGAGGAGCTGCACCGCCGAGGCGCCGCCGCCGACGACGGCGGTGCGCAGCCCGCGGAAGGCCTCGGGCCCGGGGTAGTCGTGGGTGTGCCACTGCGGTCCGACGAAGGTGTCGCGTCCCGGGTAGGACGGCACGAACGGTCGCGTCCAGGTGCCGGTCGCGCTGACCAGGGTCCGGGTCCGCAGGTCGCCGCGGTCGGTGTGCACCACGAGCAGCCCGCTGCCGTCCCCGGCGTCCTCGACCCGGCGCACCGTGACCGGCCGCTCGACGGGCAGCTGGTGGTCGCGCTCGTAGGCCGCGAAGGACGCCGGCACGACGAGGTTGGCCGGTCCGTCACCGGTCGGCGCCTCGGCGTCCGGCAGCGCCGCCACCCCGTGCACGTCGCGCATCGTCAGGGAGTCCCACCGGTGCTGCCAGGCGCCCCCGGGGGCGGCGTCACCGTCCAGCACGACGTGCTCCACCCCGCGGCGCCGGAGGTGGAAGGAGGTCGACAGCCCGGCCTGCCCCGCCCCGACGACGACCGCGTCCAGCACCTCCACGACAGGCGCAACCCCGGCCCCGCCCTCGTTAGTCCCGGGCCGTCGGGCACCGGCGTGACCGTCTCCCCCCGGACGGCGGACTAGCCTCTCCGGCGTGATCCACGCCTACGAGCAGATGGCCGCCGACCCCCACGACCGGCAGGGTGTCCGGCGCCGCGACGAGGCCTGGCTCGCCGAGCGCTGGGAGGACCCGGCTACCCGCGTCCTGGTCGTCTCGGGCACCCGGGTGCGTCCCGTCGCGGGTCGACCGGCGTGGGTGGCGCCCGGCGAGGCACCCGAGGGCGTCCGGGTCCTGCTCGGGGAGCGGGCCGGCACGACGTACGCCGCGGTGGTCGCACCCTCGCAGCAGGCCCGGGACGAGGAGGGGTGGCTGGCCCTGCGGGACCTGCTCCCGGTGCTGTCCGACGAGGCCTCCGACGACGCCCCGATGCTCTTCCACGCCCTCGGCCTGGCCGAGTGGATGGCGTCCACCCGGTTCTGCCCGCGGTGCGGCGCCGGCCTGGAGCCGGTGGCCGCCGGCCACGAGCTCCAGTGTCCCCGCTGCGGGCGGCGCCAGTTCCCGCGCACCGATCCCGCGGTGATCATGACCGTCACCAGCGGCGAGCCCGGCAGTGCCGACGAGCGCTGCCTGCTCGGCCACCAGTCGGTGTGGCCCGAGGGCCGCTACTCGACGCTCGCCGGCTTCTGCGAGCCCGGCGAGACCCTCGAGGACGCCGTGCGCCGCGAGGTCGCCGAGGAGGTCGGGATCACCGTCGACGAGGTCACCTACGTCGGCAACCAGCCCTGGCCGCTGCCGGCCAGCCTGATGCTCGGCTTCGTCGCACGGGCGACGTCGACCGAGATCGTCGTGGACGCGGACGAGATCGAGGACGCGCGGTGGTTCACCCGCGAGGAGCTCCGCACCGAGGCCGAGGCCGGCCGGGTGGTGCTCCCGGGCCCGATCTCGATCAGCCGGGCGCTGATCGAGGGCTGGTACGGCGGGCCGCTGCCGGGCTCCTGGTGACTCAGGCCAGGCTGGCCAGCTTCTCCTTGACCTGGGCCAGCGACGGGTTGGTCTGCGACGAGCCGTCGCTGTAGACGAGCGTCGGCACGGTCTGGTTGCCGTTGTTGGCCGTCTCCACGATCTGCACCGCCGACGGCTCCTGCTCGATGTCGACCATGTCGAAGGCGATGCCCTCGCGGTCGAGCTGGCTCTTGAGCCGGTGGCAGTAGCCGCACCAGGGGGTGCTGTACATGGTGAAGGTGCTCATCGGGGGTGTCGCCTCCGCGGTCTAGGGTCGGGATCTACACCGGTCGAACCACCGTCGACCAGCAGATGTTCCCCGGGGAGGACCCACCAGTGATCACGCCGTGAGCGCGCTGCTCGACGCGCTCGACCCCGAGCAGCGACGCGTCGCCGAGACCCTGCGCGGCCCGGTCCGGGTGCTCGCCGGGGCCGGGACCGGCAAGACCCGCGCGATCACCCACCGGATCGCGCACGGCGTCGCGACCGGCGTCTACGCCCCGACCGAGGTGCTGGCGGTGACCTTCACCACCCGGGCGGCGGGGGAGATGCGCGGACGACTGCGCGCCCTCGGCGCCGGCAGCGTCCAGGCCCGCACCTTCCACTCCGCCGCGCTGCGCCAGCTGCGCTACTTCTGGCCCCACGTGCGCGGCACCGAGCTGCCCCGGCTGGTCGACTCGAAGCTCGGCCTCGTGGCGACCGCGGCGCGTCGGCAGCGGCTCCGTCCCGACCAGGCGCTGCTCCGCGACCTCGCCGGGGAGGTCGAGTGGGCCAAGGTCAGCAACGTCCACCCCGACGACTACCCCCGGATCGCCCCGGCCCGGCGGCGCGACGTCAACGGTGTCGACGCCGAGACCGTGGCCCGCGTGCTCGGCGCCTACGAGGAGGTCAAGCGCGACCAGGGCGTGATGGACATGGAGGACGTGCTGCTGCTCGACGCCGGCCTGCTCGCCGAGGACGAGCGGGTGGCCGCCCAGGTGCGCCAGCAGTACAAGTTCTTCGTCGTCGACGAGTTCCAGGACGTCTCGCCGCTGCAGTCCGCGCTGCTCGACCTCTGGCTCGGGGGGCGCGACGAGATCTGCGTGGTCGGCGACCCCGCCCAGACCATCTACTCCTTCGCCGGTGCCGACGCCTCCTACCTGCGCGACTTCACCCGCAAGCACCCCACCGCGACCGCGGTCGAGCTGGTGCGCAACTACCGCTCGACGCCCCAGGTGGTGACGGCGGCCAACGAGCTGCTGCGCGGCACCCCCAGCCGCAGCGTCGAGCTGCGTGCCCAGCGCCCCGCGGGGCCCGAGGTCCACTACGAGGGCAGTCCCGACGAGGTCGCCGAGGCGGAGCGGATCGCCGCGCGGGTCGCCGCCCTGCGCGCCGAGGGCCAGGCGCTCTCCGAGGTGGCGGTGCTGTTCCGCATCAACGCCCAGTCCGAGGCCTACGAGGAGGCCCTGGCCTCGCGCGGGGTCCCGTACGTCGTGCGCGGCGCCGGCCGGTTCTTCGACCGCGCCGAGGTCCGCGAGGCGGTGACCCGGCTGCGCGGCGCCGCCCGCGGCGGGGAGGACGACGGCGAGCTGGTCGACCTGGTGCGCGCCACCCTGGCCGGCATGGGCTGGTCCCCGGAGGCACCGACCGCCCGCGGGCAGACCCGCGACCGCTGGGAGTCGTGGCAGGCCCTGGTCGACCAGGCCGCCGCGCTGGTGGCCGAGGAGCCGACGGCCGACCTGTCGCTGTTCGTCGCCGACCTCGACCGACGCGCCTCCGAGCAGCACGCACCGACCGCCGAGGGCGTGACGCTGTCCACCTTCCACGCCGCCAAGGGCCTGGAGTGGGACGTCGTCTTCTGCGCCGGCGTGCACGACGGCACGCTGCCGATCACCTACGCCGACACCCCGGAGGCCATCGAGGAGGAGCGCCGGTTGCTCTACGTCGGGATGACCCGTGCCCGCCGCGAGCTGGCCGTGTCCTGGGCCGCGGCGCGACAGCCCGGCGGCCGCGGGCAGCGCAAGCCGTCGCGGTTCCTCGACGCCCTGCTGCCCGAGGAGACCGCACGGGCCGCGGCGCCGGGCCGTACCCGGCGCAAGGCGGTCACCTGCCGCACCTGCGGCACCCCCCTGGGCTCGGCGGCGGAGAAGAAGCGCGGCCGCTGCGCCGACTGCCCGGTCGCCTACGACGAGGAGCTGTACGACCGGCTGCGCGCGTGGCGCAAGCAGCGGTCCTCGGCCGACGAGGTGCCGGCGTTCGTGGTCTTCACCGACGCGACCCTCGAGCTCATCGCCGAGCACCGGCCGCGCACGCCCCAGGCGCTGGGCGCGATCAGCGGTGTCGGTCCGGCGAAGATCGAGCGCTACGGCGAGGACGTCCTCGGCCTGGTCGGCTGACCCCCGCCCGGGACCGGGGAGCCGGACGATGTCGAGCACTGGTCCAGACCAGTTCTCGGCGCCATCGTCGCAGGTCAGGGCTGTGGGGGAGGGTGCCGGGCGTCCGTCCGGTGGACCGGTCCCTGGACGACGGCCGTTAATTCGGTTGCCCGTGCCGAACGCACGGCGATAGCGTGCACGCACTGCCTCGGTCGAGGCAGGACCACCGCGCACCACGGGCCTGACGAGCCCGGCGCACGACGCACACGAGGAGGTGCCACACGATGACGATCAACCTCACCACGATCACCGCGGCCGCGGATGCCGCGCGCATCGACGTGCCCACCTGCGTCGTCGCCGCCTACCCGTCTGCGGTCATCACCGAGCCGGCCGCCCGCGAGCGTGCCGTCGCCCCGATCAAGGCCATGTCCGCAGGACACGTCCGTCTCGGCGCCGACGCCACCGGTTTTGCGGGGATCTCTGCCTGGAGCCCACCGACCTGAGTCCACCTCAGCTCGGCACCTCCAGGCCGCGGATCCCCACACCGGGATCCGCGGCCTTTTCTGTCCCTCGGACCCGACCGGGTCCCGACGCAGAGGCCTTCGGCCCCTCCCGCCCCCGGCGCACCACGCCGGACCAGTTCACCCATTCGTCGAAGGACACACCGAGAGAGGTGGCCCCATGACCACCAGCACCCTCGAACCCACCCTGGGCATGCTCCACGAGAGCGCCGACCAGGCGGAGCGAGAGACGCTGCCGTGCCGGGTCTACGACCCGGAGCTGTGGTTCGCCGAGTCGCCCAGCGATGTCGAGGACGCCAAGGCGCTGTGCCAGGACTGCCCGGTCCGCAGCCTGTGCCTCGACGGCGCGCTCGACCGGGGCGAGCCCTGGGGCGTCTGGGGAGGAGAGCTGTTCCTGCAGGGAGCAGTGATCCCCCGCAAGCGCCCCCGCGGTCGGCCGCGCAAGGACGCGGTCGCCTGACCCCCGCCGTGCCGGCGGGACCAGGGCGGCCCGTACGGCAGCCCGCCCACCCTTCAGCAGACCCCACCGACACGACCAGGAGCACCACGATGAACCTCATGCACGAAGACCTCGCGCGGGCCCGGATGGCCGCACGTCAGGGAGAGGCGCAGCAGCTGCGCGCGGGCAGCCAGCTCGCGCGGGCCCGCCGCCTGAGCCGCAAGGCCGAGCGGGCCGCGCAGCAGGCCCGGCTCGCCCTCGCCCGTGCCCTCTAGGCACCAGGAGAAGGACCAGGGACCAGGACCCGGGACGACGTCGTCGTCCCGGGTCCTGCTGCGTCTGCTGCCCCTCGCCCGGGACCGGGACGACCTACGCTGGACCGATGAGCGGCGAGCCCTCCAGCGTGTCGACCTGCGACCTGTGCGGCCGTACCGAGAGCGACCCCGCGGTGCTGCTCACCTGGACGACGGCCGTGGAGCGCGGGCGTCCGCACCGCTGCTGCGGTCCCTGCGCGCGGGTGCACCTGCGCGCGATGGAGGCCAAGCTCGACCCCGAGCACTGGTGAGGCGCGGCCGACCGGTGACCTGAGCGGGTCGGCCGCGCCCGGGGCGTACTGGATGGGCGGTTCCCGGGACAGGTGAGACTGCTGGGGCAGGCAGGTGGGGCTCAGGCGGCCGGTGCGTCCCACGCGCAGCCGCAGTACGGGTGCCGCGCCCACCGGGTGACCTCGGGAGGGCCGTCGGGGCCCAGGCGCACCGTGGCGGACCAGCTGGTGGGGGTGGCGCCCTCCGCCCAGCGCTGCGCCTCCCGGACGGTCCACGCCACGGCCAGGGCGAGCAGCACCGGGTCGTGCGGCGGGGCGGGCTCGCGGCCCGCCTGCTCGACCAGGAGCGGGCGCCGGGGGTCGGCCTCCGACTCCTGGGCGTCCAGGCACCGCAGGCACGCCGTCACCCCCGGCACCACCAGCGGGCCGACGTGCGGGAGGCCACCGCGCCACCACACCGGGAGGTGCGGCAGACCGGCCGCCTGCAGGTCGTCGTGCTGCCGGCGCCGGGCCTCGCCCTCGTGCAGGACGACCACCAGGCCGGGCTCGTCGCCCTGTGGCGAGCCGTCGGCGGCGTCGATCCGCAGCCCACCGATCACCCCGAGCCGGGTGACGGGTTCCACGAGGGCGGCCGGCCCGACCACCCGGACCAGGGTGCTGCTGCGGGCGGCCAGGCGCTCGGCGGCCCGGGGGCCGGCCCAGGCGGCGGTGGCGGTGAACGTGCCCGGGCCGCTCGCCCCGGTCTCGCCTCCAGGGTCCGGCACGAGCAGCAGCGCCTGGTGGAGCCGCTGCCAGGCGGTCACCTGGTCGGGGTCCGCCCCCGGCCCGAGCGCGGGTTCCGGGCACCCGGTCCGCAGCCGGGCCAGCAGCGCGCGCACGGCCGGGGTGTCGGCGAGCAGGGCGAGTGAGGGCGGGTCCAGCCCCACCTGGAGCAGCCCGGCGTCACGGAGCAGGACCGGGGCGCCCGGTCGCAGCCGCGACCATGACGGGTGGCGTGCGACGTCGGGCATGCCGCGAGCCTGGCACGGCCGGGAGGGTCGCGGCGGCCGCGATCCACAGGCCCGGCCGCCTCAGGCCCGGTCGCGTCAGGCCCGGTCGGTCAGGCCCGGCCGAGGATCCGGTTGAGGTTGGTGCTGCAGACCGGGCACTGGGCCTTGGCCATCCGGGTGCCCTTGTCGTTCACGCGCACCTCGCCCTCGGCCTCGCGCTTCTCCTTGCACTTCACGCAGTAGAACTCGCCGCTCCAGGTCTCGGCCATGACGGACTCCTTGGTCGGTGCCGGGCGGTCGTCACGACGTCGCCGTCGGTCCTGGCCCGTGGGTGTCCGGGGCGGGTGCCTCCGGACGGTGCCCGGAGCCTAGGGCACGGCGCAGGCCCGGCCCCGGGACACCGCACGAGCGCGTGTCGTCGTCGGCATGGCCGGCGACCGGGGGACAGGGGCTCCCGGGCGTACGAGGAGGCCCCCGGCCACCTGGCACCGCGAGCCTTCCCCAAGTCCGCGGTGGTCGGTGGCGCGGAGGCCCCGTCTGCCCCGACCGTAGGACCCCGCGCCGACGTCGGTCAACGGTTCCGGCCGGTCCTGGGGGCAGGGTTGTGGACGGGGTTGTGGACAAGGGTGTGCGTCCGGCCGCGGATCGGTGGAGGGGCTGGGGAGGAACCTGTGCACGAACGCCCGGAGGGAGGCGGGCACGCCATGCATGACCTGCGAGGATCGTCCTCCACAGGGTGTGGACGACGGAAGGTGAGCAGATGGCGGGCACCGGGGCCGCGTACGACGGGGGGCCGGTGACGGCGCTGCGCCGGATCGCCTTCCTCCTGGAGCGCGCGCGGGAGGACACCTACAAGGTCAAGGCGTTCCGTGGGGCGGCCGCCGCGGTGCTCACGCTGTCCGCCGACGAGCTGGTCCGGGCGGTCGACGAGGGGTCGTTGACCGATCTGCCCGGGGTCGGTGCCAGCTCGGCGAAGGTCGTCGCGGACGCGGTCCGCGGGGTCCTGCCCGAGCGGCTCGCGCGGGCCGAGGAGGAGCACGGCGGACCGCTGACCGGCGGGGGGCAGGAGCTGCGGGCGGCGCTGCGTGGCGACCTGCACTCCCACTCCGACTGGTCCGACGGCGGCTCGCCGATCGAGGAGATGGCCTTCACCGCGCTCGAGCTCGGCCACGACTACCTCGTGCTGACCGACCACTCGCCACGGCTCAAGGTCGCTCGGGGACTGAGCCCGGAGCGGCTGGCCCGGCAGCTCGACGTCGTCGACGCGGTCAACGACCACCTGGCCTCCGGGGGGCACGACTTCACGCTCCTCAAGGGCATCGAGGTCGACGTCCTCGACGACGGCGGCCTCGACCAGACCGACGAGATGCTCTCCCGCCTCGACCTGCGGGTCGCCAGCGTGCACTCCAAGCTGGCGATGGACGCGGACGCGATGACCCGGCGGATGGTCGCCGCCGTCCGGCACCCGCGCAGCAACGTGCTCGGCCACTGCACCGGTCGCCTGGTCACCGGCGGCCGCGGCACGCGCGCCGAGTCCCGGTTCGACGCGGCAGCGGTCTTCGCCGCCTGCGCCGAGGAGGGCGTCGCGGTCGAGATCAACTCCCGGCCCGAGCGCCGGGACCCGCCGACCCGGCTGCTGGAGCAGGCCCGCGACGCCGGTTGCCTGTTCTCGATCGACAGCGACGCCCACGCCCCGGGGCAGCTCGACTTCCCCGTCCTGGGCTGCGAGCGGGCCGAGGCTGCGGGCATCGAGGCGGAACGGATCGTCAACACCTGGCCGCGGGAGCGCCTCCTGGCGTGGGCCAACCACTAGATTCACCGCTGTGAGCAGGCTCGCCGACGCCGACGACCCGGCCGGTGGCGAGCCCGAGGTCGAGATCCGCCGCTCCACGCGGCGTCGCCGTACGGTCTCCGCCCGTCGCGACGGCGACCGGATCGTGGTGCTCGTCCCCGCCGGGATGAGCCGTGGCGAGGAGCGTCGGTGGGTGCGCGAGATGGTGGCCCGCGTGCGCCGCGCCGAGCGGCGGTCCGCGTGGTCCGACGACGACCTGGCCGAGCGGGCCACGTTGCTCAGCGACCGCTGGCTGGGCGGCATGGCCGCTCCCGGCTCGGTGCGGTGGGTCGACAACCAGCAGTCGCGCTGGGGCTCCTGCACCCCGGGCGACCGGAGCATCCGGCTCTCCTCGCGGTTGCAGGGCATGCCGTCGTGGGTCGTCGACTACGTCCTCGTCCACGAGCTCGCGCACCTGCTCGAGCCGGGGCACGACGAGCGCTTCTGGGCCTGGGTCGACACCTACCCCCACGCCGAGAAGGCCAAGGGCTACCTGCTCGGCTGGTCGGCTGCGGCCCGGGTCGAGCCACCGCCCCCGGACCACGTGGACTGATCCCGGGCGACTGCCCGCGCGACGGCGCGCCGTACGACGGGGGCCAGCTCCTCGGCGCCGGGTGGGAGGCCGTCGACCGGCCACCACCGCAGGTCGAGGGACTCCTCGCTCAGCGCGTGGGTGGCCCCGGCCGGGGCGACGGCGACGTACCTCACGTCGAGGTGGTGCACGAGCAGGCCGTCGGGCTCCACCCCGGGCGCCGGCCCGCAGAAGGGCACCTCGTGCTCGTCGAGCGCGAGCGGGACGGGGTCGAGGTCGAGGTCGGCGAGACCGGACTCCTCCGCGGCCTCCCGCAGCGCGGCCCCGGCCAGCGTCTGGTCACCCGGCTCGCAGTGGCCCCCGAGCTGGAACCAGCGCCGCGCCTTCGCGTGCAAGGTCAGCAGCACGTGGGTGCGGTCGTGGTCCAGCACCAGCGTGCTGGCCGTGAGGTGATCGGGCCGGCAGGCCCGGTCGAGGCCGTCGGGGTGGTCGCGCAGGTGGGCGGCGTACCGCGCCCGCGCCGCCTCCTGGGCGTCGTCGGGCGCCGCCCAGGCCTCCAACGAGGCCAGGGCGTCGGCGTGCAGGCTCACGTCGTGGGCGCGGCGGGGCCGTCGTCCTCGGGCGCGGCGTCCCCGGGTGCGGCGTCCCCGGGTCCGTCGAGCAGGCGGCGGAGCTCGGCGTCGAAGTCGTCCTCCGACAGCGCCTCGGGGGCGGCGGCGTCCTCGCGGAAGCCCAGCGGGTCGTCGAGGTCGGCGGCGGTGGGCAGCAGGTCCGGGTGGGTCCACACCCCGTCGCGCGCCTCGACGCCCTGGCGGGCGCGCAGCGAGCCCCACAGGGTCGAGGCGTCGCGGAGCCGGCGCGGGCGCAGCTCCAGGCCGACCAGCGCGGCGAAGGCCTGCTCCGCGGGGCCACCCGTCGCGCGGCGACGGCGGAAGGCCTCCTGCAGCTTGCCGGCCGAGGGCATCCGCTCGGCGGTGGCCTGGTCGACGACCTCGTCGACCCAGCCCTCGACCAGGGCGAGGACGACCTCGAGCCGCTCCAGCGCCTTCTCCTGCGCGGGGGACTTCGGCACGTCGAAGAGCCCGCCCTCCATCAGCTGCTGCAACGACTCCGGGTTCGAGGGGTCGATGCCCTGCAGCTGCTCCTGCATCCGCTGCTGCATGCCCTCGGCGTTGACCTCCAGGCCGCGGGCGTAGTCGGTGACCGCACCGACCACGTGCTCGCGCAGCCACGGGACGTTCGCGAAGAGGCGCTGGTGGGCGGCCTCGCGCAGCGCGAGGTAGAGCAGCACGTCGTCCTCGCCGACGTCGAGGCCCTCGGCGAAGACGGCGACGTTGGCCGGTACGAGCGCGGCGCGGCCGGGCTCCCCGAGGGGTACGCCGGCCTCCGACACGCTGAGCACCTCACCGGCCAGCGCACCCAGGCCGGAGCCGACCTGGGTGGCGAGCATCGCGCCGACGGCCTTGCCGAGGAAGCCGAGGATCGGCCCGGCGGCGGCGCGGGCCTCCTCGGGCAGCGCCGAGGCCAGGCCGGAGGACGAGCGCTCGGCGACGGGGTCGACGAGGACCTTCCAGCCGTCGAGGGTGTGGACCACCCACTCGGCGCGGCTCCAGGCCGCGGTGGACGTGACGCCCGAGGGGAGGTCGGTCGTGGTGTCCAGCCAGTGGTCGGCGAGGCGGACCGCGTCGGCCACCGCGTCGCCCTGCTTGCGGGTCGGGGTCGGGTCGGGGGAGGAGGCCGCCTGCTTGCGGGCCAGGTCGGCGGCGACCTCCCAGTTCAGCGGGCCGTCGTAGGGCTGCATCAGGGACTGGATCTGACCCAGCACCTGGCTCAGGTCGAAACCGCCGGGGCCACCCATGCCCGGCAGCCCGGGGAAGCCCGCCGCGCCACCGGCGCCACCGGCCCCGCCACCTCCGAATGCGGCGCCTCCACCGAATGCGGAGAACAGCTGCTCGAACGGGGTGCCCTTGAAGGGGTTCTGGCCCTGCTCGGGGCCCTCGTCGGACGGGTCGCCTGGCTTGTCGCTCATGGCTCCAGGCTACGCCGCGGCGCCAGCGGTCTCCTATGCTGCGCCCGTGCCTCATCCCGCCGTCCGGCTCGTCGACATCCGCGAGACCCCCCTCGACGTCCTCGAGGTCGTCGACGCCCTCGGCGACGACTCGTCGGGCGGGCTGACGCTCTTCGTCGGCCGGGTCCGCGACCACGACGGCGGCAAGGGCGTCGATGGGCTGGACTACTCCGCCCACCCCAGCGCCCTCGGCCGGTTGCAGGACGTCTGCGACCGCGTGGCCGCGCGCCACGACGTGCAGGGCCTGGCCGCCGTGCACCGGGTCGGCACGCTGGCCATCGGCGACCTCGCCGTCGTGGTGGCCACCGCGTCGGCCCATCGCGGCGTGGCCTTCGACGCCTCCCGCGACCTGATCGACACCCTCAAGGACGAGGTGCCGATCTGGAAGCACCAGGCCTTCGGCGACGGCACCGAGGAGTGGGTCGGGTCCCCGTAGCCCGCGCCGCGCGGCGGTACGTCATCCGTCCCCGGGACGTCATCCGTCCCGTGGACACGGGTCCACCACGCGTATGACGTCCCCGGGCGGGATGCCCGCTCAGACCACGTAGAGCGTGATCGTGCTGCCGCGGGGGACCATCTCGCCCTCGCCCGGGTCGGAGCCGACCACGAAGCCGAGGCCGACGAAGGAGTCGTCGTTGGCGATCCGCACCTCGAAGCCGGCGGCCTCCAGGGTGTCGGTGGCCGAGTCGATCCCGGCGGCCAGGACCCCGGGGACGGCGACCAGCTCGGGGCCCTGGGACACGGTGAAGGTGACAGTGCCGCCCCGGAACAGGGTGCCCCCCGTCGGCTCCTGCGAGATGACGGACCCCTCGGGCACCGTGTCGTCGAAGGCCTCGCCCCCCACCACCGGTTGCAGGCCCCGCTCGCCCAGTGCCGCGGCGGCGGTGTCGTAGTCCTGCCCGACCCAGTCGCCGACCTGCCGGGGTCGGGGACCGCGGCTGACGACGAGGTCGACCGGGGAGCCGGAGCGCAGCGTGGTGCCGGCGGCGGGACGGGTCGCGACCACGGTGCCCTCGGGCGCCTCCTCGGACCACCGCTCGACGGTGTCGTCCGGGTCGAGGTTCAGCCCCAGCAGGGCGTCCTGGGCCTCGTCGACCCCGCGCCCGGCCAGCGCCGGCACGTCGTAGCGCTCCTGGCCCAGCGAGACCACGGCCTCGACGCTGGCGCCGGGCAGCACCCGGTCGCCCGGGCCGGGGTCGGTGCTGATCACGCGCCCGGCCGGCACCGTCTCGGAGAACGACTCCTGCACGACGTCGAGCTCGAGGCCCGCGGAGGCCAGCCGATCCTCGGCCGTCGCGACGCCGACGCCGAGCACCGCGGGCGCGGCGGTGTAGCGCCCCCACCCGGCCCAGTAGCCGCCACCCACGACGACGAGGGCCAGGACCAGCCCGAGCACCAGGAGCAGTCCGCGCCGACGGCGTGCGGGTGCCGCCGGGGTCGCGCGGGCTGCCGCCCGGGCAGGGGGAGCCGGAGGAGCGCCCGCGGCGCGGGCGTCGTACGCCGTCGTGTGCTCGACCACCGCCGCACGGGGCGCCACGGGGCCGGGGCCGGTGCCCGCGGAGTCCTCCGCCGCCGGGGTGTCCTCCGGGTCCTCGGGCGCCGCGACCGGCAGCGGGGAGGGGCGCAGGTCCAGCACCAGCTCGGGGTCCTCCGGGACGCCGTCGGCCACGGCCTGGGCCACCCGGCGCACCTGGCGCAGGAGCACGTCGGCGTCGGCCGGGCGCTGGGCGCGGTCGCGGGCGGTGGCCCGCGCGACCAGGGCGTCGACGTAGGCCGGCAGGCCCGGGACCCGGGCGCTCGGTGCGGGGACGTCGGCGTGGACGTGCTGGTAGGCGACGTGGATCGGGCTCTCGCCCTCGTGCGGCTTGGCGCCGGTCAGCATCTCGTAGAGCACGACGCCGGCGGCGTACACGTCGGCACGGGCGTCGCCGCGGCCCTCGACGACCAGCTCCGGGGCCAGGTAGGACACGGTGCCGATCAGCACGCCCTGGGTGGCGGTGTGGCGGGTGTCGGCGCCGACGGCGCGGGCCAGCCCGAAGTCAGCGACCTTGACGGTGCCGTCCTCGGCGATCAGCACGTTCTCCGGCTTGACGTCGCGGTGGACGAGCCCGGCGCGGTGGGCGGCCGCCAGCGCCGAGAGCACTGGCTCCAGCAGGGCCAGCGCGCGACCCGGCGGCATCGGCGCCTCGGCGGCCAGCACGTCGCGGAGCGTCCCGCCGCGCACCATCTCCAGGGCCAGGAAGACCACGCCGTCGTCGTCGCCCTGGTCGTAGACCGCCACGACGTGGGGGTGGGAGAGCCGGGCCGCGGCGCGGGCCTCCCGGACGAAGCGCATCGCCACGTCGTGGGGGTCGTCCGGCCCGGCGCCCCCGTGGGCGTGCCCGACGAGGTGCGGGTGCATGACCTTGACGGCGACGGTCCGGTCCAGCCGCAGGTCGACGGCCTCGTAGACGGTGGCCATGCCGCCGCGGGCGATGGTCGGCCCGACCCGGTAGCGCCCGTCGAGGATCCGGCCGTGCAAGGGGTCGACGGGTCCGGCACCGGGTCCCGGCCGGGGCCGGCGCGCCGGCGCGGGTCCCGACTGGTCGGTGTGCACGGGTGGGCCTCCTGCGTCCGGGCGGGGAGGGCCCGGGACCCACATCGTAGGTCGCCCGGTCCTGCGGGCCCGGGCCACGCCTGCTCCCGGCGTGGCGGGTGACCGTCGCTGGTGAGACGATGCGGCCATGAGCGAGCCCACCCCCGTCCGCCTCGCCGACCAGGACCTGGCGGCGCTCGTGCCCGCCTGGCTCACCTGGGCGCAGGTCGCCGAGCGCCTGGGCGTCACGGTCGCGAAGGTCCGCACGATGATCCGCGACCACGAGCTCGCCGCAGCCGTCCCCGTGCCCGGCACCGGTCAGCAGGTCCCCGCCGACTTCGTCGACGACGTGGAGAAGCTGCCGGTCAAGGGCCTCCCGGGGATCCTCACCGTGCTCCACGACGGCGGGTACGACGACCGCGAGTCGATCGCCTGGCTCTTCCTCGACCTGGACCTGCCGGGCCGCCCGATCGACGCGCTGCGCGAGAACCGCGGCTCGGAGGCCAAGCGGCGTGCCCAGGCGATGGCCTTCTAGGACCTCCCCGTGGTGATGCCAGCCCCGCCCCGCGAGCCCGGGTGGAAGCCGAACCCCTCCGGTCTGCTGGCGATCCTGCTGGTGGTCGGCGTCGTCGTCGGCGTCTGGTTCGTCAGCGGCGGCGACCCCGGGACCCCGACCGGGGGCGGCACGCCGCCGGGGTTCTCCTCGACCGCCGACGGCGGCGACGACGGCGCCGCGACCGACCCCGTGAGCGGCGAGGTGGATCCCGAGACCGGGCTGACCTGGGTCTCCCTCGACGAGCTCCCCCCCGAGGCCGCCGAGACCGTGGCGCTGATCGGCGCGGGCGGGCCGTACCCCGAGGACGAGGACGGGGGCACCTTCTACAACCGGGAGGGGTTCCTGCCGGACCGCGAGGACGGCTACTACACCGAGTACACCGTGCCGACGCCCGGCTCCTCGGACCGCGGGGCGCGACGTGTCGTGGCGGGGGAGCCGGACGAGCTGTTCTGGACCGCCGACCACTACGACTCCTTCGAGCGCATCATCTCGTGACGGCGCGACGATGACCGTGCTCGCCGACCTCCTCGCCGGGGTGACGGGGCCCGGTGCCTACCGGTGGCCCACCGCGCCTGCGTCGTACGACGCCGCCCGCGTGGTCTGCGTCGCCGGACGGGCCGGGTGGCGCGTCACCCGGCTCGTCGCCGGACCTCTCGAGGGGCGCGCGGACCTGGTCGCGGCCCTGGGCGAGGCTCTGGGGGTCTCCGGGCTGCACGGGCACAACCTGGACGCCCTGGAGGAGCGGGTGCGCGCGCTGCCGGCCCGCCCGCCGCTGCTGCTGGTGTGCGACGACTGGGCCGCCCTGGCGACCGAGCACCCCCGGGCCACCCGGGGGGCGCTGCGGGTGGTCACCGCCCACGACGAGGCACCGACCGTCGTGCTGCTGCTGGGCGACGGGCCGGACCTCGACCTGCCCGACCTGGGCCGGCGCTGACCCTCAGAGGGTGCGCTGGGTGGCCGCGGTCGCGAGGTCGCCGAGCACGGCGCGGGCACGCTCGTCGAGCGGCGCCCGGTCCAGCGCCTCCTGGGCCCGCTGCGAGAGCGCGGCGATGACCTCCTCCACCTGCTCCGCGGCGCCGGAGCCGACGATGATGCGGCGCAGGTCGGCCACGTCCTCGGGCCCCAGCGGGGTGCCGAGGGCCGCGTCGAGGCGGGCGCGGTCGGCCGGCGAGGCCCCGTCGAGGGCCAGGGCCACCAGCACGGTGCGCTTGCCCTCCACCAGGTCGTCGCCCGCGGGCTTGCCGGTGACCGCGGGGTCGCCGAGGACCCCGAGGAGGTCGTCGCGCAGCTGGAAGGCCTCGCCGAGCGGCAGGCCGAACCGGGAGAGCTCGGCCAGCACGTCCGGCCCGGCGCCGGCCAGCGCCGCCCCGATGTGGAGCGGACGCTCGACGGAGTACTTCGCGGACTTGTAGCGCAGCACGGTCATCGCGGCGTCGACGTCGGCGCGACCGCGGGCCTGCACCGACACGTCGAGGAACTGCCCGGCGATCACCTCGCTGCGGCAGTGGTCGTAGACGGCCATCGCCGCCCCGACCCGGTCGGGTGCCAGGCCGCACCGGCGCAGCAGCTCGTCGGCCCAGCTCAGCACCAGGTCGCCGAGCAGGATCGCGCCGGCCTCGCCGTACGCCGCCGCTCCGCCGGTCCACCCGGCCTCGCGGTGCCGGGCCTCGAGCATCCGGTGGGTGGTGGGGGAGCCGCGGCGGGTGTCGGAGGCGTCCAGGACGTCGTCGTGGAGCAGGGCGCTGGCGTGCAGCAGCTCCAGCGCGGCACAGGCGCGCAGCAGCGCGGCCTCGTCGGCCGGAGCGGGGTCGACGGCGAGGTGGCCCCACCAGCAGAACGAGGCCCGCAGCCGCTTGCCGCCGCGGACGAACCGGCGCGCCTCCGCCACCAGCAGGTCCGCGTCCGGGCCGACCGGGGCCAGGCGGACGGCCTGCTCGTCGAGGAACGTGTCGAGGGCGTGCTGCACGCCGGCGCGGAAGGCGGTGGCGTCCCACGGCGTCCGGGCGGAGGGGGCGTGGGAGGTGCTCACGTCCCCGAGGCTAGGGCGTGGACGGGTGCGGGCCGGACGGGGCCGGGATTGGGAGGGGTGGGAGAGCCCCGCTTACGCTCGACGACATGTCGACGGGGCGTGGGCGCAACATGGCCGAGCTGTTCGCGGAGGGCGAGCGGTCGTTCTCCTTCGAGTTCTACCCGCCGAAGGACGAGGCCGGCGAGGAGCAGCTCTGGCGGGCGATCAGCGAGCTGGAGCCGTACCGGCCCACGTTCGTCTCCGTGACGTACGGCGCGGGTGGTTCGAGCCGTGACTCGACCGTGCGGATCACCAGCCGGATCGCCCACGAGACCTCGATGGTGCCGATCGCGCACCTGACCTGCGTCGGTCACACCCGCACCGAGCTCGAGGCGATCCTCGACACCTACGCCGCCGCCGGGGTCCACCACGTGCTCGCGCTGCGCGGGGACCCGCAGGAGGGACCGCGCGCCCCGTGGACCGCGACCCCGGGCGGTCTCGACCACGCCACCGAGCTGGTCGAGCTGGCCCGCGCACGTGGCGACTTCCGGATCGGGGTGGCCGCCTTCCCCGAGCAGCACCCGTCGTCGGCCTCCCTCGACCACGACGCGGACGTGCTGGTGGCCAAGGCCCGCGCCGGCGCGGAGTGGGCGGTGACGCAGATGTTCTTCCGCGCCGAGGACTACTTCTCGCTCGTGCAGCGGGTCCGCGACCGCGGCTGCGACCTGCCGGTGCTGCCCGGGATCATGCCGATCCTGAACCTCGCCAACATCGAGAAGCAGGGCGAGCTGATCGGCACCACGGTGCCGGCCGACGTCGTCGACCGGATCTCCGCCCACGCGGGCGACGCCGCCGCGATGCGGGCCGAGGGCGTCGCGATGGCCGCCGAGCTGTGCCGCGACCTGCTGGACGGCGGCGCTCCCGGGCTGCACTTCTACACGCTCAACCGGTCCAAGGCGACGCTGGAGATCTTCTCCGCCCTCGACGTCCGCGTCTGAGCCGGGACCTCACGGCTCGACCGGCCGACCGAGGTCGGCCAGCACGGCGTGCACCACCAGGGCCGCCGACATCCCGACGAACGGGACCCCGGAGCCGGGGACGGCGTGGGCCCCGGCGGCGTACAGGCCCGGGACCGGGGTGCGGGGGCCGATCCGGTGGCGGGCGGTGCCCCGGCCCTGCCACAGCACGCCCAGCGGCGAGCCGCCCCACTCCTCGACGAGGGCGCGGGGGGAGCGGTCGACCCGGGTGACGACCCGGTCGCGCACGTCGATGCCGGCCCGCGCCAGGTCGCCGAGGGGGTCCGAGGCGCCCTGCCCGCGACCCAGCACGGTCCAGGCGCCCGGCGCGGAGGGGCGGACGACGACGAGGGGGTCGCCGTGGAGGACGACCTCGTGCTCCAGCGGTGGGGGGTCGTCGAGCCCGACGTGCGTCAGGGCCGGTGGGAGCGCCGGCACGGTGGCCCGCACGAGCGGTGCCAGGGTCGGCAGGCGGCGCGGGTCGACGGCGCAGACGACCACGTCGGCGTCGAGGACGCCCAGGGTGGTGGCCACGCCGGCGGCGCGACCGTTGCGCACCACGACGTCGAGCACGTCGGTGCCGGTGTGCACCGCGACCCCGCGCAGGGCGAGCCGGCCCACGAGCAGGTCGAGCAGCCGGGCGGTGCCGCCCGCGACCCGCCAGCCGCCGAAGCACTGCTCGAGCCAGGAGGTGACCCCGGCCCAGGCCGGCACGTCGCGCGGGGCGTGGCCGTCGAGCACGAGCGGGTACGCCGCCACGTCGGCGAGCCGGTCGTCGCGCAGCGCCCCGCGCAGGCGTCGCCGCAGCGTCTCCCGCGAGACGAGGAGCTCCCGGGCCCGGGCCGAGGGGCCGTCGTCGGTGGTCTCCCACGGCTCGAGGTAGCCGTGGCGCAGGGTCTCCCAGACCGGGGCGTAGGCGTCGGTGTGGGCCAGCCACTGGTCGCCGAGGCCGGTGCCGAGCTCCTCGAACGCGCGTCGCTGGGCCTGTCGCGACCCGCCGGGCAGCAGCAGGCCGGTGCCGTCGACGAAGCGGTGCTCGCGCAGCACCGGCAGCGGCTGAAGGTCCAGCTCGCGCTCGAGCGGACGACCGGTCTTGTGGACCAGGTCGCGCAGGACCGCGGGCAGCATCGTCCAGGTGACGGCGCCGTCCCACGACCATCCGTCGGCCTCGACGGGACGCAGGGCGCCGCCGAGCGAGCCCGACCGCTCGACGAGGGTGACCTCCTCGCCCTGCTTGGCCAGGCGCAGCGCGACCGCCAGACCCGCGAGCCCGCCCCCGACCACCACCACCCGTGCCATGGCGCGACCCTAGGTCCGGTGCTGGGCCGACGGTCGGTCGACGTCGATCTCGCGGGCGCCGGTCATCGCGAGCAGCTCGTCGGCGTCGGTGGAGAAGACCGCGGCCGGGTGGCCGGCCGCGGCCCAGACCCGGGGGTGGCGGCGCAGCCAGGAGTCGACGTAGGTGGGCACGGGAGCGGGGTGGCCGAGGGGCGAGACGCCCCCGATCACCTGCCCCGTCGCGGCCCGGACGAGGTCGGGGGAGGCACGTCGCAGCGGACCGGTGCCGATCCGGGTGGCCACCGCCTCGGTGTCGACGCGATGTGCTCCGCTGGTCAGCACCAGGACCGGGTGCCCGTCGGCCTCGAAGAGCAGGCTGTTGGCGATCGCGCCCACCTCGCAGCCGAGCGCCGCCGCGGCGAGGACGGCGGTGTGGGCGGCGTCAGGCAGAATGACCACCTCACCGGTCCCGCCGCGCTCCGCGTGCGCGGCACGGAACCGGGTGACACCAGGATGCTCGGACGTCATGCCCCGGACCCTAGACGGGCGGCGTACGGGTCGTCCCGGACCGACCAGCGGACCCGGCCGTGGCGCCGGGGGCACAGCGGAGCAGGGGGCGCGGCCCCGGCGGGAGACCACGACGTGACGACAGCAGCGGAGCCGACCTCGGAGACGACCGGCCCGGCCCGGCCACGGGCCCTGACCTGGGTCTCGCGCGGCGTGTGGGCCCAGGTCGTGGTCGGCGTGCTCACCGCCGCCCTCGTGGTCGTGGAGCGGGGGGCCCTGATGGACGCCTGGACCGCGGGCCAGCCACCGGACAGCACCATCGCCCCGCTGTCGTTCGTGCCGGTCGCCCTCGTGTGCTGCGGGACCTTCGTGGGCTCCGCGCTGCTGATGCTGGCCTTCCTGCGGGCCGGGCACGGCTGGGCGCGGTGGTGCCTGGCCGCGATCGTGGCCTTCGTGGTGCTGGCCACCGTGGCCGCCCTGCGGACCGCGCCCCCGGCGCCGTTCCTGGTGGTCTCGGTCGTCGGCCTCGTCGTCGAGGTCGCGACGCTCGTGGAACTGTGGCGCCCGTCGGTCTCACGCTTCCTGCGCGGCGTCGCCGCCTCCGAGAGGCCCGTCGCCACGTCGTAGCACCCGGGGTCCGGCCAGGTCTTGACGGGGTGTCGGCGCGGCGGTGTAGCGTGCGAGTCGTTCGAACACGTGTTCGACGGGCGGCGAGGAGGCACGACATGGCGGCACGACGTGGGGTCCGGGCGGGGCAGCGGCAGGGGCAGGGGACCGCGGTGGTCGAGCGGCCGGTGGGCCTGCCGGCCGCGACGCACTCCTACCTCGGGCGGTCCGCCGAGTCCCTCAGCGAGGCGGTCGGCAGCACCGACGTGGCCACGCGCTACGCGTGCGCCCACGTGGCCGCCCTGCGCGCAGCGGCAGCGCTGCTCGCCGCGCGCGCCCGGCCCGAGCCGGCCCGGGCGCGCCGGCAGAAGAACGCCTGGGTCCTGCTGGGCGAGGTCGCCCCGGAGCTCGGCGAGTGGGCGACCTTCTTCGCCGCCGGTGC
Source organism: Nocardioides sp. AX2bis (assembly GCF_902506435.1). Classification (GTDB taxonomy): domain Bacteria; phylum Actinomycetota; class Actinomycetes; order Propionibacteriales; family Nocardioidaceae; genus Nocardioides. Next base: position 1,195,464 of record NZ_LR733215.1, read on the forward strand.
CGGCAAGCGGGCCGCTGCCGAGGCCGGCTCCACCCGCGCGGTGGGCGAGCGCGAGGCCGACGACCTGGTGCGGGACGCCGACCGGTTCCTGGCGGTGGTGGAGGAGATGCTGGGCCTGGTGCCGCACGCCGGGGTGCCGTCGTCGTGGGCCGCCTGCCAGCCGGCCCCGACCCGCCGCGCGGGGTGAGCAGGGATGCTGCGGCCGTCCGGCGCCCGGCCGCCCGACGTCCGGTCGCGTCGTCGGGCCCGACCCGCGGGGCGCAGCCGAGCGGATCGTGCGGCGGTCTCCTAGGGTGTGCGTCATGCCGGCGACGGAGCGACCCAGCGAGCGCAGGAGCGCGATCCGCACGGCCGTGGTGTGGGACGCGCTGCGGCCCGTCCTGGACGCCGGGCCCCTCGACGTGCTCGACATCGGCGGCGGCACCGGCGGTTCGGCCGTCGCCATCGCCGAGCGTGGGCACCGGGTCACGGTGGTCGACCCCAGCCCCGACGCCCTCGCCTCGTTGGGTCGTCGCGCCCGCGAGCGCGGGGTCGAGGTCGCCGCGGTCCAGGGTGACCTGTCCACGACGCCGGACGTCCTCGGTGCCGACGGGGCCGACCTCGTGCTGTGCCACGGCGTGCTCGAGGTCGTCGACGACCCGGCGGCGGCCCTGGCCACGCTGCGCACGGTCCTGCGGGAGGGCGGCGCGCTCAGCCTGCTCGTGGCCCAGCGTCACGCGGCGGTGCTCGCCCGCGCGATGGCCGGGCACTTCGTCGCCGCGCGCGAGGCGCTGGAGCCGGGCGCCCCGCTCGACCGTGCCGGACGCCGCTTCACCCACGACGAGCTCGACGACCTCGTCGCGGCGGCCGGGTTCGCCGACCGGCAGGTGCACGCCGTGCGCGTCTTCGCCGACCTCGTCCCCGGGGCGCTGCTCGACGCCGAGCCCGGCGCGACGACCGCGCTGCTCGAGCTGGAGCGGTCGGTGGCCTCGCGCCCGGAGTACCTCCCGCTGGCCACCCAGCTCCACCTGCTCGCACGCTGAGGCCGCCCGGCCGGCCCGGGCGGCGGGGGTCGAGCGGTGAGCGGCCCGGACGCGTACGAGCGTTCACGGGCCTGCCCGGTCCTGCACGTCGACATGGACGCGTTCTACGCCTCGGTCGCGCTGCGTGACCGCCCCGACCTCCAGGACTCCCCGGTCTTCGTCGGTGGGGGACACCGCGGCGTCGTGCTCTCGGCCAACTACCTGGCCCGCGCCCGGGGCGTGCGCTCGGCGATGCCCGGCTCCCGCGCGCTGCGGCTGTGCCCGGAGGCCGTGGTCCTCGCGCCCGACCACGCGGCGTTCGCCACCGTCTCGGCCGCGGTCATGGAGACCTTCCGGCAGGTGACCCCGCTCGTGGAGGGCGTCTCGATGGACGAGGCGTTCCTGGACGTCTCCGGGGCCGGTCGCCTCCTGGGCACCCCGCTGGCGATCGCCGAGCAGCTGCGGGCGCGGATCGCCGACGAGCAGCGGATCACCTGCTCGGTCGGGGTCGCCGCGACCGTCTCGGTGGCCAAGCTCGCCAGCACCCGGGCCAAGCCGGACGGTGTGCGGGTGGTGGCGCCCGACGAGGTCGTGGCCTTCCTGCACCACCGTGACATCGGCGACCTCTACGGGGTGGGGGAGAAGACCCGGGACCGGCTCCGCCGCCAGGGCTACCTCACTGTCGGCGACCTCGCGCGCACCGAGGTCGGGGTGCTCCGCCGCGACCTCGGGGAGCACCTCGGGCCCCACCTGCACACCCTGGCGTGGGGTGCGGACCGGCGTCAGGTGCGCTCACGGCACGCCCCCGTCTTCGCGGGCGTCACGCACGACCCGGACAAGTCCATGGGCGCCCAGTCGACCTTCGGACGTGACACGGCCGACCGTGCGGTAGTCCTGCGCGAGCTGCTGCGCCTGACCACCTCGGTGACCGGTCGGCTGCGGACCGCAGGTGTCGCCGGCCGCACGGTGGCCCTGACGGTGCGCTTCTCGGACTTCACCACCCTCACCCGTTCCCGGACGCTCGGAGAGGCCACCGACGTCACCCAGGAGGTCTTCGCGGCGGTCGTCGCCCTGCACGACGCCCTGAGCCTGCGCGGGGACCGGCTCCGGCTGGTCGGGGTGCGGGTGGAGGGGCTGCAGGCGCGGGCCGGGATCCACCACCAGCACGTCCTGGGGGAGCGCGAGGTGGGCTGGGCGGAGGCTGATCGTGCGGTCGACCAGGCAGCGCGACGGTTCGGCCCCGCGGCCGTACGGCCGGCCAGCCTGCTCGGGGGGTGAACGAAATCACCGGTGTGCCTACCGCCGGTGGAGCGGCCTGCCTAGACTTCCACCAACACCCGGAACTGCCGGGCACGACGGACCCTGGGAGGACCCGGTGCCGCTCTCGGAAGAAGAGTTGCGACTGCTCGAGCAGATGGAGCGCGCGCTCGTCGAGGAGGACCCGAAGTTCGCTTCGACCCTGCGGGGCACCTCGATGCGCAGGACGGCCCGTCGCCGGGCCCTGCTCGCCGCGGTCGTGTTCGTGGTCGGGGTCGTCGTGCTGATGACCGGGGCCATCACCAACCAGGTCGTCATCGGCATCGTCGGCTTCGTGGTGATGCTGGGCAGCGCGACGCTCGCCCTCACCTCCTTGCGCGGTCAGCAGCAGGTCCGCGTGCCCGACGACGCCTCCGGCGCGATGCCCGGCGCCGGCAGCCCCGGCTTCGCGGTCATCGACGGCGGTCGCTCGTCCAAGCCGCGCAAGACCCGCGGGCGCACGTCGGGCTCCGGCAAGGGCGGCGGCGCCCGCCCGTCCGGCTCCTTCATGGAGCGCATGGAGCAGCGCTGGCGCCGTCGCCGCGAGGGCAACGGGTTCTGACCGCACGCGGCCCCCGGGCCGGACGGCCGGACGGCGCGCTCAGCGCAGCTGCTCGGCCAGGGGACGGTCGGCGGGCTGGTCGCCGCTCGTGCCCGCGCCTCGGCGCCGACCCCGTCGCGAGACCACGGTCCGCGGCCACCACCGGGCGCGTCGTCGTCGTCGGCTCGTCGACCGCTCCTCCATCGTGGTCAGGCAGCCGCGGACGGCATCGGTGACCCCGGCGTCGGACGCACCCGCGCGGGCGTAGCTCGCGCGCTCCACGGCGGCCACGACGACGTCGAGGTCCGTGGTGGTCCCGAGGTGGCGCGACACCACCGCCCGCACCTCGCGCGGCGAGCGGTCGTCGGGCCAGGGCGTGCCCAGGTCGACCGCGGTGTCCCGCAGCTCGGCCCACCCCTCCAGCACGCCGCCGGCCAGCCGCCGCTCGCGCCGCCGGCGCCGTACGGCACCGGGCACCAGGAGCAGTGCGGCGAGCAGCGCCACCGGCAGGCCGACGAGCCCGGCCGTGCGCCACGGGGCGGACGAGTCCGCCGCCGGCGCGGCGACGGGCTCCTCGGTCACCTCCGGCTGCACCCGGTTCTCGGCCCGGTCGGCCTCCTCGCCGCGGGCGGCGTCAGGGCCTGCCTCCGGGACCTCGGGGAGCGCCTCGGGCGCCTGGTCGCCGGCGGTGTAGTCGGGGACGTCCGCGGCGCGCTGGGGCGGCGTGGGCTCGAAGCGCGTCCAGCCGGCGCCGGGGAAGTAGAGCTCGGGCCAGGCGTGCAGGTCGCGCGAGCTGTACTCCCAGCGACCGTCGGGCAGCCGGCTGGGGGCCAGGAAGCCGACCGCCACGCGTGAGGGGATGCCGACCTGACGGGCCATCACGGCCATGGCGGAGGCGAACTGCTCGCAGTAGCCCACCCGACCGCCCTCGCCCTCGGTGAGGAAGGCGGCGAGCTCGTCGGCGCCGTTGCCGTCCTCGGACCGCGCCAGGCTGTACTGGAAGCCCCCGTCGGTGCGGAAGAAGTCCTGCAGGGCCACCGCGCGGTCGAAGTTGTTGGCCAGGCCCGCGGTGACGTCGTTGGTCAGCGACCCCACGACGGGGGGCAGCCCGGTGGGCAGCTGGAGGAACCGGGAGTCGACCTCGCCGCGCTCGGCGGGGGCCTCGGCCAGCTCGGCGGCCTCCACCTGCGGCTCCACGGCGGTCATCTCGTAGGTCAGGCCGGAGGTGGTCAGGTCGTCGGAGGCTGCGATGAAGTCGACGGTGCTGGTGTCGAAGCGCCAGTCACCGGGCGCCTCGACCCGGGAGACCGGTGCCTGGGTCGGCAGCCAGGTCGAGGAGAGCGCCTCGGTCACCTCGACCTCGTAGGCGTAGGCCTCCCGGGGGACCCCCGCGTCGAGGCCCTCGATCGGCGGCAGCGCCCCGTCGGCCACCTGGTTGCCGGGGACGCTGCGGTCGCCGGCGGTCCACTCGTTCTCGGTGAAGTTGGCCAGCACCGAGATCCGCAGGTAGGCCGGGTCCGGGTCGTCGGTGCGGACGCGGACCAGGGGGAAGTCCTCGCCCTGCTTCAGGTCCCGTCGCAGGTCGACCATCGGGTTGGTCACCAGGATCTCGCCGTCCCCGCCGGAGCCGGTGCCGCCGCCCAGCAGGTCGAGGTCGAGCGCCGGGAGCGCGAGCGGGATCGCGACGGCCAGCGCCACCGCGCCGGCGCCGAGCGCACCCGCGCCCGCGGAGGCGGCGCCCGTACGCACCCCGAAGCCGGTGGAGTCCACGGCCTGGTCGTCCGCGGGGTCGGCGAGGGCGCGGCCCCACCGGGTCACGGCGTCACCGGCGTCGAGGTGGAGCATCATCAGGAACCCGGCCGCCGCGGCGACGAAGACCCACCAGCTCGCACCGGTGCCCAGGATGCCGACCGGGACGCTGTAGACCGCGAGCAGCGGCAGCCCGGCCAGGGGGACCCGGCGCAGCGTGCAGGCCAGGACGTCGACCAGCAGCAGGCAGCCCAGGCCGCCGACGACCAGCAGCGGCTCGATGCCCGGGACGCCGGCCGGGACGGGCGCGGCGTACCTCGTGGAGGAGTCGACCGCCTGGGTGAAGGACCGGACCAGGTCGGTGCCGGCCGCCCCCAGCGGCACCGGGGTGCCGATCAGCACCAGGCTCGTGGCCCCGACGCCGAGCAGCACCTGGGCGAGCACGACGAGCAGCCCCGGCACCGCGAGGCGGCGCAGGAGCGCACCGCTGAGGGCGACGACGGCGCCGATGCCGAGGAGCGGGATCAGGGCTGCGGCCCAGGCCTCGGTGAACCCGCGCCAGGACAGGGCCGAGACCCAGACGGTGAGCGCGCCGGTCAGCGCGAGTCCGATCCGGGAGCCGGCCGGGCGGGTGCTCACGACGACGCACCCCCGACGGTCCGGCCGAGGCCGGCCGGCACCGTCGCGCGGGCACCGCCCCGGCCGAGCTCCTGCCACGCCGTGGCCAGGTCGTCGCCGGGTCCGAGGGAGGACACCCGCCAGCCCTGGTGCAGCAGCACCGGTGTCGCCGGCCCGCCGGGCCCGCCGGGGGACCGGCCCCACGCGTCCAGGTCGAGGGCCAGGGCCAGGGAGAGCCCGGGGTGCGCCATCCGGCGCAGGACCGGCGCGTCGGCGGCCTGCAGCAGGCCCACGACGGCGACGGTCACGCCGGCGGTGTGGTCGGAGAGCCAGCCCTGGTCGAGCCGGACCGCCGGGTGGAGCCGGAGGACGGCGAGGGACTCCAGCAGCCTGGCGGCGTCGGGTCCGTGCACGGCGTCGTGCCGGGCCGAGGCGGGGTCCTCGCCCGTGGCCGTGACCAGCCGCACGGTGTAGCCACGACGGGCCAGGTGGGTGGCCACCGAGGCGGCCGCGGTGACCGCGGTCTCGAACGACGACGTCGGGCCCGCGCCGCGGTGGGCGACCACCCGGTCGTCGAGGAAGACGGTGGCGCGGGCCTGCCAGGGCTGCTCCTCGCGCCGCACCATGAGCTCGCCCGTGCGGGCCGAGCTGCGCCAGTGCACCCGGCGGAGGTCGTCGCCGCGGCGGTAGGTGCGCACGGTGACGTCCTCGGCCGAGCCGGTCGCGGCGGCCCGCAGCCGCTCGTCGCCGGAGCCGGTCCAGCCCTGGCCGAGCGGGACGGCCGGGAGGTCCACGGTGCGCGGGACCACGGTGAGGGTCGCGGTGGAGCGGAAGGCACGGCCCAGCTCGAGCAGGCCGAAGGGGTCGGTCACGCGCACCGCCATCGGTCCGACCTCGAAGCGCCCGCGCAGGTCCGCACGCACCTGGTAGGCCGCGTGCCTGCTCCAGCCGTGGCCGATCCCCTCGAGGACGAAGCGGGGCCGGGCGCCGAGCTCGTAGGGCACCTGCTCCTCGAGCAGGAGCAGCCCGCTGGGCGTCCGCCCGTCGTTGGTCAGGGTGAGCGTGACCTGGGCGGGCTGGCCCACGACGACCTGGCGCGGGGAGACCTCGCGCACCAGCGAGAGCCGGTAGCGGGTCCGGGCGAGGACCGCCGCCGCGAGCAGGGGCAGCGCCACCAGCAGCACGCCGACCCGGCTCAGTGGGCGCTGGTCGAGGAGCACCGCGCACACCACGGCGGTGACGCCGGCCGCCAGGAAGGCGCGCCCGCGCACGGTCAGGCCGGAGAGGGCCTCACGCACCGCCGGCGCCCCGGGGCACGGGCACGGCGGCGACGAGGTCGGCCAGGACGCCGGCGACGGCGCGTCCGGTCATCGACGCCTCGACGCTGGGCATCAGCCGGTGGGTGAGCACCGGGCCCGTCAGCGCGCGGACGTCGTCGGGGAGCACGTAGTCGCGGCCGTCCATGGCCGCCGCGGCCTTGGCGGCCCGGACCAGGTGCAGCGTGGCGCGGGGTGACGCGCCGAGCACGAGGTGGTCGCTGCGCCGTGTGGCGCCGGTGATGGCCACGGCGTAGCGCTGGACGGGCGCGGAGACGTGCACCCCGGCGACGATCCCGCAGAGCTTGCGGATCTCGGCGGCGTCGGTGACGGCGTCGAGGTCCTCCAGCGGGGAGTGGCCGGCGTGGGAGTCGAGCATCGCGATCTCGGCGGCCTCGACGGGGTAGCCCATCGAGACGCGGGCCATGAAGCGGTCGCGCTGCGCCTCGGGCAGCGAGTAGGTGCCCTCCATCTCCACCGGGTTCTGGGTGGCGATGACCATGAAGGGGGCCTCGAGGGCGTAGGTGGCGTTGTCCACCGTCACCTGACGCTCCTCCATGCACTCCAGCAGCGCCGACTGCGTCTTCGGCGAGGCCCGGTTGATCTCGTCGCCGACGACCACGTTGGCGAACACCCCGCCGGGGCGGAACTCGAACTGCCGGGTGTCCTGGTTGAAGACGGAGACGCCGGTGACGTCGGAGGGCAGCAGGTCGGGCGTGAACTGGATGCGCCGCACGCTGCAGTCGATGCTGCGCGCCAGGGCCTTGCTCAGCATCGTCTTGCCGACGCCGGGCACGTCCTCGATGAGGAGGTGGCCCTCGGCCAGCAGCACGGTGACCGCCGAGGCGACGACCTGGGGCTTGCCCTCGATCACCCGCTCGATGTTCGCGCGGATGCGTCCCACCGCCGCGGCGACGGTCGCGAGGTCCGCCGACGCAGGCGGTCGGGAGCCGGTGTCGGCAGGGGAGGGAGCGGGGTCCACGCGTGGTCCTTCCGGGTGCGGCCCGGGTCGGGCCGGGGGGTGGAGCGAGGTGACCCCAACCGTAGGGCGTGGCCTCAACCCGTGTCTCTCGTCGGGCGTTCCCGGCCTCGACGGCCGGGCCGGGGGTGGGTCAGGCGGTCCCGCGGACGGCGTCGTCGACCAGGTCGGCGAGCGCGTGCACGCCGCGAAGGTCGTCGCGCTGCCCCATCAGGTCGGTGAGCGCCCGGGCGTGGCGCGTGCGGAAGCGGGCCCGCTGGTCGAGCACCCGCTGGTCGCGGGACTCGGCGGCGTCACCGAGGGCGACGGCGGGCGCGGCGGACGCGGTGAGGGGCGTGGTGGGCCTGCTGGACATGGTGCCTCCCGGGGTGTGGGGATCTGGTGGGGCGCTCGCTGCACGGTGAGCAGCGAGGTCTGGTGCGACGGTGCGTGTCCGACGATGCCTGCGGTTCGTCGCCGGGGTGTTGACTCCCGGTTACGGGCGTGTGGCGGGCCGGGGTTTTTTGTAACGATCCAACGATGGCAGGGCGGGACGTCGTCCGGGTCACACCTCCGGGGGTTCGGCCCAGGCGGTCTGGACCACGGTGACCGCGCGTCCCGCGGGCACCAGACGTCCCCGGCCCGGTGGTGCGTACGCCGGTCGGAGCCCGAGCAGGCTGCCCTCCTCCGGGCTCGCGGACAGCAGGAGGCCGGTGCCCCCGAGGTCCCGCAGACTCTGGAGCAGCGGGTCGTACGCAGCGCGGGCGGCGCCGCCGGCGCGGCGGGCCACGACGAGGTGCAGGCCGACGTCGCGGGCCCGGGGCATCAGCGCGACCAGGGGGTCGAGCGGGGAGCCGGTCCGCGACGGTGGTGCGACCAGCTCGTGGTCGTCGACCAGCACCCACACCTCCGCCCCGCGCCACCAGTCGCGGCGCCGCAGCGAGGCGGGGGTGACGTCACGTCCGGGCAGGCGGGTGCGCAGGAAGGCGGCGAGGTCGCCGACCGCGCTGCGGGCGTGGTCGTCGTCGGCGACGTGGTCGAGCAGGTGCGCCCCGGGCAGGGCACCGAGCAGGGTGCGGCGTGGGTCGAGGACGAGCAGCTGCGCCTGCGACGCCGGCCGGGTCCGGACGACCTCGAGCGCGAGCGTGCGGAGCACGCCGGTGCGCCCCGACCCCCCGTCGCCGAGGACGAGCAGGTGCGGCTCGGTCGCGGGGTCGAGGCCGACCGGTGCCAGCCGCTCCTCGCCGACCCCCAGCCAGAGCCGCTCCGTCCCGGGGGCGGCCGCCCGGCGTACCTCCGTCAGCAGGACCCGGGCGGGCAGGAGGCGCAGGGCGGGGGCGGTCACCCCGGGCGATGCCGCGGCGACGCGACGGCGCAGTGCCTCCTCCGCGGCCTCCCGGGTCGTCGCCCCGACCTCGCGGGCCGAGGCCACGGGGAGCGCGACCAGCAGGCGGTGACCGCTCGCGGCGAGCCCGTGCCCGGGCCGGCCGGCTGGTACCCGTGCGGCGGCGCGGCGGTCGACCTCGGAGTCGAGCGGGTCGCCCAGGCGGAGCTCGACCCGGTGGCCGAACAGGTCGCGCGCGGCCGCCCGGAGGTCGGCCCACCGCGTCGCCGCGGCCAGGACGTGCAGGCCCAAACCGGGTCCGCGTGCCGTCAGGGCGGTCACCTCCTGCTCCCACTCGCCGTCGCGCAGCGCACCCCACCCGTCGACCACGAGCACCAGCCGCGGGGCCGTGGCGCCGGGCCCCGCGGCCTCGCGCTCGTCCAGGGTGCGGCGCAGCTCCGCGAGGAGACGCCGGACCACCTCGGGCTCCGCGCGGGTGACGACGGCGGCCACGTGCGGGAGCGTGGCCAGGGGCGCCAGCGCGCCGCCGCCGAGGTCGAGCACGTGGACGTGGGTCTGCGTCGGGTCGGTGGTCAGCGCCAGCGCGGTCACCGCGGTGCGCAGCAGCGTGCTGGTGCCGCTGCGGGGTCCGCCGACGACCACGAGGTGCCCCCCGGCCACGGCCAGGTCGACGAGGAGGGGCTCCCGCCGCTGCTCGCGCGGCCGGTCCAGCAGGCCCAGCGGGACCAGGACGGGTCCGGCGTCGTCGGGGCGGTCGAGGAGGAGCTCGCCGAGCGCCGGTGACGCGAGGAGCGGCGGCAGCCAGACCTGGTGCGCGGGCGGACCCTGGCCGGCCAGGCGGTCGACGACGGACTCCAGCAGCGTCGGCCCGGTCCGGTTCCGTGCCGCCGGGGTGGTGACCCGGGCCGGGATCGAGGGGGCGACCGCCGGGCGGCCGAACGGCCCGGTGAAGGCCACGACCAGGGGCGCCCGTGCGGTCCGGGGCGGCGGGACGGGGACGGGTCCGGAGACGTACGAGGCGGTGAACCGCACCAACGCCTCGGGGCCGGTGCGCAGGTAGCCGGCGCCGGGGACGGCGGGCAGCGCCGCCGCGTCGGGCACGCCGAGCACCGCGCGGGACTCGGCGGCGCTGAAGGTGCGCAGGCCGACGCGGTAGGACAGGTGTGCCTCGAGCCCGCGGAGCCGGCCCTCGTCGAGCCGCTGCGAGGCCAGCAGCAGGTGCACCCCCAGCGAGCGGCCCAGGCGGCCGATCGCCCCGAAGAGGTCGACGAAGGCGGGCTCGGCGGCCAGCAGCTCGGAGAACTCGTCGACCACCACGAGCAGCGAGGGCAGCCGGGGCAACGAGGCCGGGTCGGCCGAGGCGGCACGGGCGCGCTCGAGGTCGTGCCGGGAGGCGAAGGGCCCTGCGGCGCGGAGCACCTCCTGGCGCCGCTGCAGCTCCCCGGCCAGCGCGTCGCCCATCCGCTCGACGAGCACCGCCTCGTCGGCGAGGTTGGTGATCAGCGCCGAGGTGTGGGGCAGCGCCGCCAGCCCGGCGAACGTGGCACCGCCCTTGTAGTCGACCAGCACCAGGTTGAGGTCGCCCGGGGAGTGCGTGGCGGCCAGGCCGAGCACGAGGGTGCGCAGCAGCTCGGACTTCCCGGACCCGGTGGCCCCCACCACGAGGCCGTGCGGGCCGGTGCCGCCGTGGGCGGCCTCCTTGAGGTCGAGGTGGACCGGGCGTCCGCGCTGGTCGGTCCCGATCGCCACCCGCAGCCGGTCGGAGGCGGCCCGGGGCCGCCCGGGGTCCGCCGGGGCGTCGGGCGCCGGCAGGTCGAGCGCCGCGAGCACCGGGTCGGGCCCGCCGGGGTCGTCGGCAGCGCGGTCCGGCCCGGGACCGTACGGCGCGAGCCGGCGTGCGGCGGCCTCGGCCGAGGCCGGTCCGCACCGGTCGGCCGACCCGCGCACCTCGGCGGCGTGGACCCGCAGGTGCCGGTCGGACGCCGGCGCCCCGGGCGTGGTGGCGGGCCCGGCGAGGACGAGCCGGTCACCGGGCCACCCGGGGTCGCGCCCGACCGGGACGACCACGGTGACACCGGGAACCGGGACCGGGGGCTCCGTGGGCGACCTGCCGAGGTCGAGCACCAGCAGCAGGTGGGGGTCGTGGGGGCCTCCGCCGGCCGTGGTGGCCGTCGCGCCGACGAGGTCCGACGCCGGGTCGTCCGAGGCCGCGAGGACGAGCGGGAGCGGCCCGGTCGCGTCGCGGGCCGTGGGGTCCGCGGCGTGCGGGAGCCACTTGACCCACTCCCACGCGGCGAGCCGTCCGGGGTCGGCGAGGACCACCAGGCGCAGCCGTCCGGGCGGCAGGGCGTGGACCGACGAGACGACGATCGCGGTGACCACCGACGTGGCCTCGGCCCCGACCACGCAGAGCCGCGGGGTCGCGGCGAGGTCCAGCAGCAGCGGGAGCGCGGGCACCTCGCGGTGGGCTGCGAGCAGGCGCCGCAGGGCGTCGCCGGCGACGGGGTCGACGTCGCCCTCCGGCTCGGGGGGCGCGACCGGCACGAGGTCGGGCTCGCCCCGGCCCCACCCCCAGCGCACCAGGAGCGGGTCGCCCGGCCCCGCGGCGGTCCACCCGACCGGCCGGCGGCCACCGGCCGCGACCAGCGCCGCCATCCGCCCCGCCACCTGGGCCGGGTGCGGGTGCACGGTGCAGGACCGTTCCCGCTGGCGCGCGGCCGCGCCCTGCAGCAGGTCGCGCACCTGGGCCAGGTGACGCAGGTACGCCGTGCGCGCCCCACGGCGCTGGTGGTCCCGCTGGGTGCGCTGCCGGTCGACCTGGACGGCGACGAACCCCAGCGTGGTGAGCACGAACATGCCGCCCGCGACCAGCCGCAGCAGGCCGGAACCACCGGCGGACGTCGAGGTGACCAGCACGACCGAGCCCACGCTGCCCAGCATCGGCAGCGCGTTCATCGCCACGCCCGCGGCGCCGTCGGCCGGGGCGACCAACGGCGGTGGACGCGGCACGACCTGCTCCTGCGCGCTGCTCGTCACGTCGCCCTCCTCCCTCCACCGGGCCGGGCGGGACCAGGCCGGGCCGGGCCGTGAGCGTAGGGCGGGTGCCCCCGTCCGTGCCGGGCTCCTCCACAGGTCCTGGGGACAACGTCGGACCTGGTTTGGAACGGCTCCCGGTGGGTATCCCGACAGGTGGGTCCGGCACCGGACCGGCCCACCGTCCGCAGGTCACACGACACGGCGCCCCGCGCCGGGAGGAGCAGACATGTCCGTCGAAGGAGAGATGAGCCAGGGCGAGGGCACCCTCGCCACCGCCGCCGAGCGGGTCGGCGCGTGCCGCGCCGACGTCGACCGGCTGAGCGCCCAGCTCACCGACCAGCTCGCCGCCCTCCAGGGCCAGTGGCTCGGTCGGGGCGCCGGGGCGTTCGTGGCGCTGCACCAGACCTGGACCGACCGGCAACGCGTGGTGGTCTCCGCCCTCGACCGGTTCGACGCCTCCCTGCGGGTCACCCAGCGCGACGTCGTCGGCGCCGACGAGCAGCAGGGCTCGACCTACACCGCGCTGGCCGGCCGCCTCGGCGGCTGAGCCGGGTCCCGCCCGCACACCGTCACCCGTCCCACCGCACACTCCACCGCGATCCACGACACGACAGGAGCATCAGATGACCCTCGGAGACGGCACGATCCGCGTCAACCACGCCGCGCTGGACCAGGCGGCCGCCGACCTCGGTCGGCAGGTCCGCCAGATCGACGCCCGGCTCGACCAGCTGGAGAGCGAGCTGGCCCCGCTGCGTGCCGGCTGGACCGGGGAGGCCCGCGAGTCCTACGACACCGCCAAGCGGCAGTGGGACGCCGCCATGCTCGACATGCGCACCGTGCTCGACGAGGCCGGACGCGCGGTGTCGCAGTCCAACGCCGAGTACGCCGCCCGCGACCGCGCCGGAGCGGCCCGGTTCGACGGCGGCCGCTGAGGTGCGTGCCGATCCCCTGCGGGTGACCGTGCTCGTGGGGGGTCGGCGTACCGACCTCGCCGTCCCGGCCGGGCTCCCGGTGGCCGAGCTCCTGCCGGTGCTCGTGGGGTCCGTCGACGCTCCGGCCCCGGACGCCACCGGGCACCTCGCGCTGGCCGGTGGGCGACCGCTGGACCCGGAGGTCCCACTGGAGGACCAGGGGGTACGTCCGGGGGCGGTGCTCGTCGTGACCCCGGCAGCTCCAGCGCCCCTGGTGCGCGACGACCGGGCGGAGGCGCTCGGGGCCGAGGTCGCCCGCGCCGCGTCCTGGACGAGCCGCCAGCGCGACGCCGCGAGGCCGCTGGTCGCGGCGGTGCTCGGTCTGCTGGCGGCGGCCGGGGTCGTGGGCCTCCCCGACGCCGCAGCGGGTGGTGTCGTCGGGACGGTCGGCGTCCTGACGCTGCTGGTCCTGGCGGCGTGGTCGTCGCGCACCGGGCCGGAGGGAGCGACGCCCACCGCCGTGCTGTCCGCCGTGCTGGCCGTCGTGCTGGCCTGCCTGCTCGCCGCCGCGGCGGCCGCGGCCCTGGTCGGTGCGCCCGGCCCGGGTCCTGCCTGGCTCGTCACGGCGGGCCCGCCCGTCGGCGCAGCCGTCGTCGCGACGGCGCTGGTGGGGGCCGCCGCCCTGACGCGGCGCCGTGGCCTGCTGCTGGTCGCGGTCCTGCCCGGCGCGACCCTGACCGTCCTCGGGCTGCTGGCCCGGGCCCCCGCGGCACCGGAGGCGCTGCTCGCGGGTGCGGTCGTCGGGCTCGTCCTGCTCGGGGGTGTCGCGCCCGAACTCGCGCTCGCCGTGGTCGGGCGGGGCGGCGACGGGCTGGTCGACCCCTGGGCCGGTCCCGCCGCGGACGCCGCGCTCGCTGCGAGCCCCGGCGGCGGCGCCCCGGTCGATCACGGCGGCCTCGACGTCGACGCCGCCCGCGCCGCCGACCTGCTGGCCGGGACGGCGGGCGGGGTGGGTGTCCTGCTCGTCGTCGCGGCGCCGCTGCTCGCCGTCGTCGGCCGGTCGGCCGCGGCGCTGGGGGCGGTGCTGGCCCTCCACCTGGTCCTGCGCTCCCGCCGTTCCCACAGCGCGCTGCTCGTCGCCGCCGACCTCGGCTGCGGGGCGGTGGCCCTCGCGGGGATCGCCGGGGTGCTCCTGGTGAACGACCCGGCGGCGCGGGAGGTGCTGACGCCGGCGCTCGTCCTCCTGGTGCCGCTCCCGCTGCTCGTCGGCCCGGTGACCTCCGTCGGCGCGCGTCGGATCGGGGACCTGGCGGAGACCGCGACCGCGGTGGCACTGCTCCCGCTGCTGGCGGTCGTGACCGGCCTCCTCGACCTCGTCGGCGGGTGAGCGTGGTCGCGACCCGGGAGCTCGCGGAGGCGCAGGCGTGGTCCCGGCGCCGCCTGGCGCACGTGCTGGTCGCCGGTCCGGCCGGGGTGCGCGGCGAGGAGCCCCGCCGGCCCGGGCGAGCCGCCCTCGGCGGGGCGCTGCTGGCCGCGCTGCTGGTCGGCGGGGTCGGGGTGGTCGGCCTGGTCCGGGGCGCGGGCGCGGGCGCGGACCCGGCCGTGACCGAGGACCCCGTCCTGGACGTCGGCGTGGCGGTCGCGGCGGAGTCGGGCGCGGCCTACGTCGTCCTCGACGACGCCGGGCCACGAGCAGCCGGAGGTCTCGTGGCGCGCGCCGTGCTCAACCCCGTCTCGGCCCGGCTGCTGCTCCCCGACGGCGGCGAGGACGGGATGCCGCAGACCGCCCCGGCGGCCGAGCTGGCCGCCCTCGCGGCGCAGGTGCCGGGGCCGGCGGTGGGGATCCCCGACGCGCCCGCGGTCGTCCCGGGCGCCACGGACCTCACGACGACCGCCTGGACGGCCTGCCCGGACGCGCCCGTACCCGTCCTCCCGGGCCGTCCTCCCGACCCGCTCGGGGCCGCGACGGCCGTGCTCGTCACCGCCGGCGGCTCGTCCTGGCTGGTCGTCGACACCGGTGACGGCGCCCGTCGCTACCCGCTCCCGGCCGACCCAGGCGCCGCCGAGACGGCCCTCGCCGCGCTGGGAGGCCCCCCGCTCGCGACCGCCGCGCCGGTGCCGGCGACCTGGCTGGTGCTGGTGCCGCCCGGTACGGCCACCACGCTGCCGCCCCTGGCCGTACGCAGCGGCCCCACCTGCCTGCTGCTCGAGCCGGGCGCCGCCGGGCCCCGGCGCGCCCTCCCCTCGACGGCCCCGGTCACCCGGCTGGCCGCGCCGCCGACCGACGCGTCCGCCGGCACCCCGCCGGGAGCAGGCGCGCTCGTCACGACCCCGGAACGGCCGCGGGCCCGCTGGTTCGTCGACGACCGGGGGCGCGCGCTGCCGGTCGTCGGTGCCGAGTCCCGCGCCCGCCTGGGATGGGCCGGGACCGTGCCGGTCGTGGTGCCGGAGTCGTGGCTGGGCCTGCTGGCGCCCGGCCCCGTGCTGTCGGTGCGGGCGGCCGCGCGGCCCGTCCGCGCACCTGCCTCGTAAACGTTTCGTTACGGAACGGTGCGGGACGCGCATCGTCAGGCACCCTGACCACCCGGGGGGTCCGCCACGTCGTCGACGAGGTGGCCTCCTGCGTCCTCCACCCTGACGAAACGAGTCCCTCAGTGAGAAGAACACGCGCCCTCGTCGGCGTGACCGGGGTGGCGCTCGCCGCCACCTCCGCGTTGGTCAGCACCGGCACCACCGCCTCCGCGGAACCCTCGGGACCCGGGGCCGTCGGCTCCGCGGACCCCTCCGCCGCCACCGACGGCGGCCGCGGCGCGGGCACCGCGACGCGGGTGGAGGAACCGACCCGCGCGCAGGTCGTGCAGAAGGCGGCCGAGTCGGCCGTGGCCGGCGACCCGATCGCCATGCCGAGCTCGTACCCGTACCAGCCCGAGCTGCGGTTCTACCGCGACAACGCCGACGACGCCGCCGCGACGGCCGAGCTGATCACGCACCCCCAGATCGCGCCGCGCCTGACCGAGCTGATGCAGCGCAGCGACCGGGTCTCGGTGCAGGTGGTCGGGCAGTCCACCGAGGGGCGCGACCTCTACCTGGTGACGCTTACCGCGCCGGAGTCCGCCGAGGAGACCGCGCAGCAGACCGCGTGGAAGATCCAGATGAAGGCCGACCCGGAGGCCGCCGCGGCCGACGCCGCGCTGCTGCGCGACTACAAGACCCCGATCTGGATCAGCAACAACATCCACGGCAACGAGTGGGAGGGCACCGACGCGGCGATGGACTACATCGAGCACCTCGCCACCGCGCCCCTGAGCGAGGTCGGCGGGATCCTGGCCAACAACCGGGTCTACTTCTCGCCCTCGCTGAACCCCGACGGCCGGACGAACGCCACCCGCGCCACCGCCCTGGGCCTCGACCCGAACCGGGACATGATCACCAACTCCACCCCGGAGACCCGGTCCTTCATCCGCCAGGCGCAGGCCATCCAGCCGATCTACGCCGCCGACTTCCACGGCTACACCAACGTCCTGCAGATGGAGCCCTGCGGCCCGCCGCACGGCTCCAACTACGAGTACGACCTGACGATGCCGCACAACTACGCGCTGGCGCTCAAGGTCGAGAAGGACGTCGTCGCGGCCGACATCCCGGGCAACACCTACTACGACACCACCACCGGCGCGGTCGTGCCGGCCAACACTGGGCCCGACACCGCCCACATCAAGATCCCCTACCGCGACACCCCCGACGGCTGGGACGACTTCCCGCCGATCTTCACCGCGCAGTACGCCGCGTTCTTCGGCGCCGCCTCGGCGACCGTCGAGCTGCCGCTGACCCGCGGTGCCGCCGGCGGGCGCCAGACGCCCGAGCGGGCCGTGGTCAACACCGACGTGGCCT
This sequence comes from Nocardioides sp. AX2bis, assembly GCF_902506435.1. Lineage (GTDB taxonomy): Bacteria > Actinomycetota > Actinomycetes > Propionibacteriales > Nocardioidaceae > Nocardioides. The sequence continues at coordinate 1,212,123 of NZ_LR733215.1, forward strand.
ACCAGACGATGGAGAGCATCGTCGGCTACATGAACGTCGGCACCACCGCGCGCGACATGATCTCGAACCAGATCGAGACCTTCCGCCGCGGCGTGGCCGGCGAGGCCAAGGACAACCTGACCACCGAGGACGTCGCGGCGGTGCCCGGGCCGAGCCAGTGGAAGCCGCTGTGGGACGTCGTCGACGACCAGGACCCGATCGAGGTCCCCCGCGCCTACGTCATCCCCGTCGGCGCGGGGCAGCGCTCCGAGAGCGACGCCGACCGGCTCGTCGACCAGCTGCTGACCCACGACGTCGAGGTCGGCACGCTGACCTCCGCGACGACCGTGGACGGCACGGACTACCCGGCGGGCTCGTACGTCGTCGACATGCACCAGCCGATGCGCGGGCTGGCGAACTCGCTGCTCGACCTCGGGGAGGACATCTCCGAGAAGGTCCCCTCGATGTACGACATCTCCGCCTGGAGCTACTCCTACACGTGGGGCGCGACGGTCGACAAGGTCGGCCTGACCCAGGACCCCGCCCCCGTCGGTGACGTCGAGCCGATCGACGCGGTCCCGGCCGACTCGACCGTGCCGGACACGGCGACCTACACGACCTTCGACGTCGCGGGCGTGGCCGACCACCGGCTGCTCAACGAGGTGCTGGAGCAGGACGTCCCCGTCGCCATGCTCGAGGACGGGTCGGTCGTCGTGGACGTCGCCGGCTTCGACGTCGCGACCGCGGCGGCCGAGGACCTCGGGATCACCCTCGAGGCCGCCTCCGCGGAGGAGCTCGACGCCCTCGCGGCCGAGACCACCAAGGCGCTCAGCGACCTGACCGTCGGCTACGTCGGCACCCAGGACGACCGCCTCTCGCTGACCGAGCTCGGCTTCGACGACCTCGTCGCACTGAGCGTCACCAGCCTGAACGCCGACCCGACGCTGCTCGACGGCGTCGACGTCCTCTGGATCGGCGGCACCTTCGCCCCGGCGATCGGCTCCGCGGCGGAGGACGCGGTGGAGGCCTTCGTGGCCGACGGCGGGTCCGTCACCGGGCGGGACGCCTCGAACGGCGTCTTCACCTTCGCCAAGCGGATCGGTCTGCTCGACGGGACCGTGACACCCGGCAACCGGTCGGGCAACGGCATCGTGGACGTGGAGACGCCGGAGGACTCGGTGCTCGCGCCCCACGCCCAGGACTCGGCGTTCATCTACCCGGCGTTCTCCTACTCCGGTCTCGGCGGGACGACGACGGCCGCGCAGACCTACGGCGCCGACCCGCTGCTCGCGGGCCACTGGCGGGCCACGGACGCCGCCAACGGTCCGGCCGGCGCGGCCGGCGCGGCCTCGGCCGTCTCGGCGGTCGACGAGGAGACGGGGTCGCGCACCTTCGTCTTCGGCACCTCGCCGTTCTTCCGCACGCACCCCAAGGGTGGCCTGTCCCAGGCGGCGCAGGCCCTGCAGTGGGCCGGTCCCGAGGGCGAGCCGGTGGTGGCCCCCGGGGACAGCAGCGTCGCGATCACCCCGGTCGAGCGCGTGGTCTACCCGGGTGCAGCCACCGTCGAGGTGACCACCTCCGGGGACGACGGGACCCCGGCGGACGGGACCGTCGACCTCCTCGTGGGCGACGAGGTCGTCGCCTCCGGCCCGGCGACGGACGGCGCGGCCACCCTGACCGTCGAGGGCCTGGAGCCGGGGACCACCACGGTCGTCGCCCGGTTCACCCCGGCGGCCCCGGGCTCGCCGACGGTGCGCAGCGCCCCGGCCGACGTCCGGGTGGCCAAGGCGCGCTCGGAGCTCGACCTCGACGCCACCGCGGCCGGGGGCGAGCGGGCCCGCGTGGTCCTCGACCTGGAGGTCCCCGGGGTCCCGACCACGGGACGGGTGGTCCTGCGTGAGGGCCGCGAGCTGCTGAGGAGCGTGCGCGTCACCGCCGGTGAGCCGGCGGTCCTCCGGGTGGCGCTCGGCCGCGGGCGGCACCTGCTGAAGGCCCGCTTCACCGGCACGGACCTGGTCCGGGGCAGCACGGACCGGGACCGGGTGCGGATCGGCTGACCTCGCCGCACCGGGCCCGAGGCAGGACCTCGGGCCCGGTGCGCCGGGCCGGCGACCGGGCCACACTGGAGCCACGACGCGTCGGGCGGGGAGGTGACCGGTGGAGGCAGGCCCGGATCCCGACCGCACCCCGCCCCGCCGGGCCCGGCGCAGCGCCACCGGCGCCGTGCTGGCCGTGCTGATGCTGGGCGCCTCGCTGGACCCCTCCCTGCTCGCCCGGACCTGGGTCTTCCAGGGCGTCCTGAGCGGCGTCGGGGTGGCGGTCGGCTACGCCCTCGGTGCCGGCGTCGGCGCGCTCGGCCGGCGCCTGGCCGACCGCCTGGGGTGGCGGGGGCCGCGGATGGGTCGCCGAGGCGCCCTGGTGCTGGCGGTCATGGCCGGCGCCTGGACCACCTGGGTCGTCGTCGCGGCCGTCGACCAGCACCGCTGGACCTGGGACCGGCTGGGCTACTCGCCGACGCTGACCACGACGGCGTACGCCGGGGCGCTCCTGCTCGCGGTGGCCGTGGCCGTCGTGCTCTCCGCGGTCGGCCTGCTGGTCCGGCTGCTCTGGTCGCAGGTGGCCCGGCTCGGTGCGCGGTGGCTCCCCGGCGCGGTGGCCGCCGTCCTGGCCGCGGCGCTGGTCGGCTGGGCGGTGCTGTCCGCGGCGAACACCTGGGTCCTGCAGCGCACCCTCGACGGCATGAACGCGGCCTTCGAGGCCGACGACCTCGAGGTCGACGCCTCCGCCCCGGCCCCGCCACCGCCCGACGCGTCGCGCTCGGGCACCTCGGCCTCCGCGGTGTCCTGGGCCGACCTCGGCGACCAGGGCCGCCGCTTCCTCTCCCGCGGGCCCGACGCCGCGGAGGTCGACGACCTCGCCCCGGCCGGTGCCCCGGCCGCGGTGGACCCGGCCCGTGTCTTCGTCGGCCGCGCCTCCGCCGGGACCGTGGAGGGCCGGGCGGAGCTCGCGCTCGCCGAGCTCGACCGGCTCGACGCCTTCGAGCGGCGCGCGGTGCTGGTCGTCGTGCCGACCGGCACCGGGTGGGTCAACGAGCAGGTCGTGGCGCCGGTCGAGCACCTCCTCGGCGGTGACGTCGCCACGGTGGCCGTCCAGTACTCCCACCTCCCGAGCCCGTTGGCCTACCTGGCCGAGCACGACGCGGCGAGCCGGACCGGTGCGGCGGTGATCGAGGCCGTGCGCGAACGGGTCGCCGCGCTGCCGGCCGCCGAGCGTCCGATGGTGCTGGTGGCCGGGGAGAGCCTGGGCAGCTTCGGCGGGGCGCAGGCCTTCGACGACCTCGACGAGATGGTCGCCGACGTCGACCGCTCGCTGTGGATCGGTGCCCCCGAGTTCATGCACCTGCGGCGGCAGGCCGAGGCCGTGCGCGAGCCGGGCTCGACCCAGGTCCGGCCCGTGGTCGGGGACGGCGAGGACGTCGTCGTGGCCAACCGCCGCTCCGACCTCGACGGCACCAGCCCCCGCTCGGTCTTCCTGCAGCAGGCCGACGACCCGATCGTGTGGTGGGACTGGGGCACCGCCGTACGCCGCCCCGACTGGCTCGCCGAGCCCCTCGACCCGGCGGTCAACCCCGCGATGACCTGGCGACCGTTCTCCACCTTCGCCAACCTCACCGTCGACATGGCCGTCGGCAACGACTTCGACGAGGACCACGGCCACCTCTACGGCACCCAGCCGCTGGCGGCGTGGGAGGCGATGCTGGCGCCGGCCGGGTGGGAGCCGGCCGACGTGGAGCGCCTGCGCGAGCACCTGGCCCGGCTCCCGCGGTGAGCGGCCTCAGCCGGTCGGGGGACGGCCCGCCCGCGGTGGTCCCGGGGGCGGGAGCAGGGGGACCTCCAGCCGGCGCAGCCCGGCCGGCAGCGCCGAGACGGCGACCAGGGCCACGAACCCGCTGATCAGCTTGTCCCCGACCGACACCAGGAGGTTGGCAGCCCAGGTCCCGACCGCCGCGGTGCTGGTCAGGGCGGTCACCGTGGCCGCCAGCGTCTCCTGCCCGTGGCCGGTGCCACCGCTGAGCAGCATCAGGATCGGGACGGCCAGCAGGGTGCAGACCGCGGCGACGAGCAGGTTGAGGCCGAGGAAGCGGGGCAGGGTCCGGCCGAGGCCCAGCCGGCGCACGCCGTACCCCCAGACGAGGGCGCCGGCCACGTTGACCAGGGCGAAGGGCAGGGACACCGGTCCGCTCTCGGCGACCCCGAGGACGTTGGTGGCCAGCCCGACCCCGGCACCGTGCCACGGGCCGAGGGCGATCGCGGCGAGGGCCGTGCCGACCATGTCGAGGTGCACCGGGAGGTCGAGGAGCTCGACGAGACCGCGACCGGCGAGGTTGAGCAGGACGCAGGCCGTCAGCAGCGCGAGCACGTGGGTGCGCGGGGACCGGGGTGCGGGCGGCGGGGGCGCGCAGCAGGCCGGCCATGTCCTTGATGGCGAGCACGTGCGCACCGGCCCGACGATCCGCTCGGCCAGGCGCAGGTAGTAGTCGAGGGTGTAGAGCCGCTCGCCGGGGTCGGACAGGTCGCCGGTGTAACAGAGCGCCACCTCGGCCACCGACGTGCCGGTGGCACGCACCGCGTCGATCGCCGGACGCATCTGGTCGACGTCGTTGAGCGCGTNGGGTCGTGGTGACCGTGCTGGCGATGCTCTGGGTCGGCTGGCTCGGCCGCGAGGGTCGCGGCGAGGTCGACCGCGAGACCGCCGTCCGCCGGATGGGCGAGGCGCTGTCGTCCCCGAGCCGCACCCCGGGGTACGCCGTGGCGCCCCCGGAGGCCGACCGCAGCACCGGCGTCGCCGTTCGCCCGTCCCGCCGCGCCTCCTGACCACCGCCTCCTGACCAGCGCCTCCTGACCAGCGCCTCCCTGCCGGACCGGGTTGGGCGGGATGAGACAGTGGGGCCGTGAACCAGCGACTGATCGCCGCCCTCCTCGCGGCGCCGCTGGTCGTGGTCCTCGTGCTGGTGGCCGCCCTCGTGCCGCTGCCGTTCGCGACCTACGAGCCCGGTGACACCTTCGACGTGCTCGCCGAGAACGGCGGCTCCGAGATCATCCAGGTCGACGGGGCGAAGGTCTACCGCGACGACGGCCAGCTGCGGATGACGACCGTGCTGGTCTCCGTGCCCGGCCAGCGCAAGAGCCTCTTCGACGTGGTCGGCACCTGGTGGGACGAGGACGACGCGGTCTACCCCTACGACGCGATCTACGGCGAGGAGGACACCGCCGAGGAGAGCGACATCGAGGGTCAGGTCGAGATGGTCTCCTCCCAGGACACCGCCACCGCGGTCGCGCTGCGCGAGCTCGGCTACGACGTGCCGACCCGGATCCAGGTCAGCTACGTCGACGCCGACACCCCCGCCGACGGGGTGCTGAAGGCGCGCGACGTCGTGCTGCAGGCGGCGGGGGAGCGCGTACGCACCGGCGACGACATCGTCGAGGCCGTCCAGGCCACGCCGACCGGCGACCCGCTGAGCCTGACGGTCGAGCGCGGTGACGAGGAGCGCCAGGTCGAGGTCACCCCCGAGCAGGTCGACGGCGAGCAGCGGATCGGCGTCCGGATCGGGCTCGGCTTCGAGCTGCCCGTCAACGTCCAGGTCAACATCCCGCCGGCCATCGGCGGGCCCAGCGCCGGGCTGATGTTCTCCCTGGCCATCTACGACACCCTGACCCCGGGCTCGCTGACCGACGGCCGCTCGATCGCCGGCACCGGCACGATCGGCCCCGACGGGGCCGTCGGCCCGATCGGCGGCATCGCCCAGAAGGTCGCCGGCGCGCGCGCCGACGGCGCCGGGCTCTTCCTGGTCCCCCCGGCGAACTGCGAGGACGCCCTCGCCGCCGACAACGGCGCGATGCGGCTCGCCCGCGCCGACACCTTCGAGGCCGGCCTGGAGGCGGTCCAGGACTGGACCGCGGACCCCGACGCCGACCTCCCGTCCTGCGAGGACGCCGGATGACCGACGACGCACCCGACCACCCCGCCGACTCCCCGACGGGCGACCCGAGCGGCGCCCCGGGCGGCCCCACCCCGCCCGGCGAGCTCGAGGCGGACGTCGACCCGGCCCTGGCCTCGGCCGTGCTGGAGATCGAGCAGCACGTCGCCACCGCCGGCTGGGACCAGCCGGCCCGCCTCTACGCCCTGGTCGAGACCGCCCGGCTGGTGGCCGGCGAGCCCGAGCTGGCCGCGGCGATGGGTCTGGACGAGTCCGCCGCGGCCGGGTCGCTGACGCCGGTCGAGCAGGAGGACCTGCGCGCCGACCTGCCCCTGGAGCAGCAGCTGGAGCAGATCGGCTGGCCCGACGGCGTCGCCGGCTGCGCGGCGGTCGTCGAGCGCTTCGTGCTGCCCCCGGGCGTCGACGACGACCTCCCGGACGACCCGGCCGCGCAGGCCGAGTTCGCCCGCACCCACCCCGACCGCCAGGAGCTGCGGATGGTGGCCGGGGCGACCCGCCACGGGGCGTCGTACTGCGTGCTGAGGTTCCGCTCCCACGACGACGACGCCGCGGTCGTCGGCGGCACCGACCTCGTCCCGGGGCTGCTGGCGCTGGTGCGCGAGACCCTGGCTGACGACGGGGCCGACCACGAGGCCCCGGAGGGATCCGGGGACCTCTCAGGGTGACCCCGGCATCATGAGTACCACCGACCCCACCAGTCGCCGGGTCCTCCGCGCGACGCAGTCCCGCCCCCTGCCGCACCCCGCAAGGAGAACACCCACGTGAGCGAGCTCTTCGACGACGAGGACCCGCGCCGGACCGCGCCGCCCCCTCCGCCCGGCCCCTCCCGCCGCGCCAAGGCGCTGCTGGCCACCGCCGGCATCCTGGTGGTGCTCTTCTTCGCGCTGACCGCTTTCGCCGCGCTCTACACCGACCGGCTGTGGTTCTCCTCGGTCGGCTACACCGAGGTCTTCACGACCCTGCTGTGGACCCGCGTCGGACTGTTCGCGGTCTTCGGCATCCTGATGGCCGTCGTGGTCGGGCTCAACATGGCCCTGGCCTTCCGGTTCCGCCCCACCACGCGGATCGCGACCCCGGACCAGAACAACCTGGAGCGCTACCGCCAGACCATCGCGCCCGTACGCCGGGTGCTGCTGGTCGGCGTGGCCGCGGTGATCGGCATCTTCGCCGGCACCTCCGCGCTGGGGCAGTGGCGCGAGTACCTGCTGTGGCGCAACGGCACCGACTTCGGCAGCACCGACGCCTACTTCGACCGCGACATCGGGTTCTTCGTCTTCGACCTGCCGTGGCTGCACTTCATCACCGACTTCGCGATGGCCCTGATGGTGGTCTCGGCGCTCGCCGCCGGCCTCGTGCACTACCTGTACGGCGGGATCCGCCTCCAGGCCAAGCGCGACAAGATCTCCGGCGCCGCGCAGGTCCAGCTCTCGGTGCTGCTCGGCATCTTCGTGCTGGCCAAGGCCGCCGACTACTTCCTGGACCGCTACGACCTGGTCCTGCAGGACGGCAACCTCTTCACCGGCATGCACAACACCGACTTCAACGCGGTGCTGCCGGCGCGCAACATCCTGGCCGGCATCGCGCTGGTCTGCGCGCTGCTGTTCTTCGTCAACGTGTGGCGCCGCACCTGGCAGCTGCCGGCCGTCGGTCTCGCGCTGCTGGTGCTGTCCTCGATCCTGATGGGGATGATCTGGCCGGCCGTGGTCCAGCAGTTCCAGGTCAAGCCCTCGGAGGCCGACCAGGAGGCCGAGTTCATCGCCGCCAACATCCAGGCCACGCGGCAGGCCTACGACCTGGAGGACGTCGAGCCGCAGGAGTACGTCTCCGAGGCCGACGTCACCGCGACCGCCGCCCAGGGCGTCGCCGGGTCCATCTCGTCCGTGCCGCTGGTCGACCCGCAGCTGGTGCGCCGCACCTTCGAGCAGCGCCAGCAGGCCCGCAACTACTACTCCGTGGCCCCGGTCCTCGACGTCGACCGCTACATCATCGACGGGGTCGACCGGGCGCTCGTGCTCGGTGCCCGCGAGCTCGACCAGACCGGCATCCCGGAGGCGGACCAGAACTGGTCCAACCTCCACACCGTCTACACCCACGGCGACGGCATCATCGCCGCCTACGCCAACCAGCGCCCCAAGAACAACAGCACCGAGCAGACGGTCGCGACCGACGCGGACCCGGAGGCGTCATCGAGCTCCGACAGCGCCGACGGTGCCGTGTGGGCCGAGGGCATCGAGACCAACCAGGACGACCTGACCGAGCTCAACGAGGGCTACGAGAGCCGGATCTACTTCGGCGAGCAGTCGCCGTCGTACTCGATCGTCGGCAAGGCCGAGGAGGGCGACGAGGACGTCGAGCTCGGCCTGGCCGGCACGACCGCCGACCAGACCACGACCTACGACGGCGAGGGCGGCGTCGAGATCGGCGGCCTCTTCAACCAGCTGCTCTACGCGGTGAAGTTCGGCGAGCCCAACTTCCTGCTGTCGGGGCGCGTCAACGAGAACTCCAAGCTGCTCTACGACCGGGCGCCCAGCGAGCGCATCCAGAAGGTCGCCCCCTGGCTGACCCTGGACAGCGACGCCTACCCCGCGATCGTGGACGGCCGGGTGCTGTGGATCGTGGACGGCTACACCACGACCGACCAGTTCCCCAACTCCCAGCGCGAGTCCTTCGACACGATGACCGACGACTCGCTGCAGGACGCGACACCGGGCTTCCAGACGGTGCCGACCGACGAGATCAACTACATGCGCCAGGCAGTGAAGGCCACCGTCGACGCCTACGACGGCACGGTCACGCTCTACGCCTGGGACGAGGAGGACCCGATCCTCCAGGCCTGGACCTCGATCTTCCCCGACAGCGTCGAGCCCAGGTCGGCGATCTCCGACGAGCTGCTCGAGCACCTGCGCTACCCCGAGGACCTGTTCAAGGCGCAGCGCTACCAGTACGCCCGCTACCACGTCACCGACCCGGTCGACTTCTACCAGGGCAACAACCGCTGGGCGGTGCCGGACGACCCGAACGTCGAGGGTGCGCTGCAGCCGCCGTACCGCCTCTTCACCGGCCTCCCCGCCGCGGAGGGCGAGGAGGTCGAGGGTGCCGACGAGCCCGACCCGAACGAGGCCGTCGCCGAGCAGACGTGGTCCCTGACCTCGACGTTCGTGCCGTTCGAGCGCGAGGTCCTGGCGTCCTTCGTCTCGGTCAACTCGGACGCGACCTCGGAGGAGTTCGGCCAGATGTCGGTGCTGGAGCTCCGGGACCTGAACACCCCGGGCCCGGGCATCATCGCCAACGAGTTCAGCCAGGACCCGGGGGTCGTGTCACGACTGCTGCCCTACCGCGACACCGCGGAGCCTGCGTTCGGCAACCTGCTGACGCTGCCGGTGCAGAACGGCCTGATCTACATCGAGCCGATCTACGCCCAGCGCTCGGCCTCGGAGTCGGCGTACCCGATCCTGCAGTTCGTCACGGTGTCGTACGGCGGTGAGGTCGGCATCGACACGACGCTGACCGGCGCGCTCGCCAACGCCTTCGGCGTCGACGACATCGGCACCACCACCCAGGACCCGGGCACCGGGACCGGCGGCGGGGCCGGCGGCAACGGGAACGGCAACGGCGGCGGGAACGGTGGCCAGACCGACCCCGGCTCCCTCGACGAGCAGATCCTCGACACGCTGCGCCAGGCCCAGCAGGCGTTCGACGACGCCGACGCCGCGGCCGCCGAGGGCGACCAGGTCGAGTACGCCCGGCTGGTCGTCGAGGCGCAGCAGCTGATCTCGGACGCCACCGCCCTGGCCGACGAGCGTGACGCGGCCGCGGGCGACCCGGCCGCCGGGGAGTGAGGCACGCTGCCGCACGTTCGTGTGCCTGATGGGGCTTCCGGCCCCCACGAACGTGTGGCAGCGGCGGGTCGCATGACCCAGGCCACACCCACCCGATTTGGCCGCGGCACCCCCCGTCCCGTAATGTTCGATTCACCGACGCGGGGTGGAGCAGCTCGGTAGCTCGCTGGGCTCATAACCCAGAGGTCGCAGGTTCAAATCCTGCCCCCGCTACAAGAGAACCGAATGGTTCGCAGCCTGGCCCCCACGTCTCGTGGGGGCCATTGCTGTCTCCCGGCACCGCGGGTGCGGAGCCGCGCCAGGACGTTGCAGGACGTCGTCGTCCGCCCGGTCCCGGGCCGGGCCCTTCTCAAGGTGAGACACGTCACACCACCCGTTCTCGCTCGAATGGGCGGCGGCACGAACAGCCACGAGCGAGAGCTCGACGCGGCACCGAGACCCGCGTGCTCCCCGGCGGGTCGCGCCTTGTCCCGACGAGCGCGACCGCGCGTCGGATCACCTCGACGAAGGAACACGCACATGACTCCGAGACTGAAAGCCCTGCTGCCGCTCAGCGTCGCCGCAGGCCTGCTGGCCTTCCTCTGGCTGGAGGTGTCGCTCAACGACGCGGCGGGGGTGCCGCTGAGCGTCTGACGCATGCCGTCGAGCGGGGCAGCCATGGTCGGGCGCCCGCTCCGGGCTGTCGTATGGGGGCATGACCACCGCCACCACCACCGCCGGGACTGCGTCCCTGCTGGGCGCCACCCTCGCGACCGCCATGGTCGCCGGGCTGCTGTTCTCGTTCGCGCACTCGGTGATGCCCGGGCTGGGCACGCTCGACGACCGCGGCTTCCTGACGTCGTTCCAGCGGATCGACGCCGCGATCTCGAACCCGTGGATGATGCTGACGTTCCTGGGCAGCCCGGTCCTGACGCTGGCTGCGCTGCTCCTGCACCTGCCCGGTCGGAGCCCCGCGGTCCCGTGGCTCGTCGTGGCGCTCGTGCTGGTCGTGGCGACCGTCGTCATCACCGGCGCGATCCACCTGCCGCTGAACGCGGCGGTCCAGGACGCCGCCCCGGACCTCGTCGACAGCGCTGGTCTGCGGGCCCGCTTCGAGGAGCGCTGGATCCGCTGGAACGTCCTGCGCACGGTCACCTCCACCGGGTCGCTGGCCTGCTTGGCCTGGGCCCTGTTCGTCGCCGGCCGCGCGGCCGGCTGATCGTGTGCCACCGACGGTCGGAGCAGGTCCGGGAGGCGGACCTGGACTGCACCTCGCGGGGATCTCGATCGCTAGCCTGACCGGCATGGACGTGCTGGAGGCGTTGCTGGACGGCCCCCGGGCGCGGCGGGCCTTCCTGCTCCGCGCCCTGCTCGACCCGCCCTGGTCCCTGCGGATCGAGGACGAGGCGCCGCTGTGCGTCCTCGCCGCGCTGCGCGGCGACGCCTGGCTCTGCCCCGACGGCGAGCAGCCGGTCCGGCTTCCGGAGGGCCACGTGGCCGTCGTCCGCGGACCGGAGCACTACACGCTCGCGGACCGGCCGGACACCGCCCCGGACGTGGTGATCCACCCGGGTGGCCGGTGCACCAGCGTCGAGGACGGACGCGGGCTGGGGGACGAGTGGTCGCTCGGAATCCGTACCTGGGGGCGGGACGCGGCGGGGGAGTGCGTGCTGCTCGTCGGCACCTACGAGGGAGAGGGGGAGGCGAGCAGGCCTCTCCTGTCAGCCCTGCCCCGGGTCGTGCTGCTCGACCCGGACGATGCCGGGTCCGGCCTGCTCCGCGTGCTGGTGACCGAGATGCAGGTCGAGGCGCCCGGCCAGCGGGCGCTGCTGGACCGGTTGCTGGACGTCGTGCTCATCTCCGCGCTCCGCACCTGGTTCACCGGCCGGGAGGCGCAGGCGCCCGGATGGTTCCGTGCCCAGGACGACCCCGCCGTCGGCGCCGCCCTGGCGCTGCTGCACCAGCAGGTGGCCCACCCGTGGACGGTGGCCGAGCTCGCCCACCGGGTGGGCGTGTCCCGGGCCGCCCTGGGGCGGCGGTTCACGGCCCTGCTCGGCGAGCCGCCGATGGCGTACCTGACCGGCTGGCGCCTGGCCCTGGCAGCGGACCTGCTGTGCGCCTCGGACGCGACCGTCGCCTCGATCGCCGGTCAGGTCGGGTACGGCACACCGTTCTCGCTGAGCGCGGCGTTCAAGCGGCACTACGGCCTGAGCCCGCAGCAGTACCGGTCGGGGCGCGCCAGCGCCTGAGTCGGCGGCCCAAGGTCGGCACAAGGCAGGCACGTCATCGTCGGTGCTGAGAGACCAGGCGCGCAGACGGTGCGCCGGGAGGAGGAGCCCCGATGACATCCCTCAGCCGCCGTGACGTGCTCAAGATCAGTGTTTCGGGGATCGGGGTCGCCGCGCTCGGCCTGACGCTGCCGCTCGGGGAGTCCGCGAGCACCGCCGACTGGATCAGCACGGCGCCCAAGCCGGCGAGGTTCGCCCGGAGGCTCCCGCTGCCGCCGGTCCTGGTGCCGACCCCGATGAGCGACGAGCACGGCGACTTCCTGCACTTCGACCTGACCGAGCGCTCGGCGTCAGCCCAGGTGCTCGACCCGGGTTCGCCGTCGACCACGGTCTTCGGGTACGCGGCCCCGGGCGCGGCACCCACCGTGCCTGGCCCGCTGATCAGGGTCGACCAGGACACCCGGGTACGCCTCCGGGTCTCCAACGAGCTCCCTCCGGTCCACCCCACCTTCGGCCACCAGGTCGCGACGTCGGTCCACCTGCACGGGTCGGCCTCGCTCCCGCAGTACGACGGGTACGGCGACGACGTCTCGCGGCCGGGACAGGTCAAGGACTACTGGTACCCGAACCACCAGGGTCCGCGGACGCTCTGGTACCACGACCACGGAGTCCATCAGACCGCCTGGAACGTCTACAGCGGGATGGTCGCGCAGTACCACCTGAAGAACGCATGGGAGACCGAGAACCTCCCCCAGGGGGCCTACGACGTCCCGCTGGTGATCAGTGACGCGATCTTCGCCAAGGACGGCTCCCTGGCCTACCTGGACCGGGACCACTCCGGCCTGTACGGCGACGTGATCACCGTCAACGGGGTGCCGTGGCCCTACGTCGACGTCCAGCGCCGGTTCTACCGGTTCCGGGTCCTGATGGCCACGCTCTCCCGCTCCATGACGCTGCGCTTCGTCAACACCCGGACCGGTGCCACCCTGCCGACCTGGGTGGTGGCGACCGACGGCGGCCTGACGATCCCGCAGAAGGTCACGAGCTGGCGGCACGGCGGCGCCGAGCGCTACGAGGTGATGGTGGACCTCGGCACGTGCCGGGTCGGGGACCGGGTCGAGCTGCAGAACGCCAGCAACAAGAACAACCGCGACTACCTCTACACCGGCAAGGTGCTGCAGCTGAGGGTCACTGCCGAGTCGACCGACTCCCGGTGGAACGCGGTGCCCACACCACCGGCCGGCGAGCTGCACCCGGTCATGTCGATCCCGGTCACGGCCTCGCGGCGGACCCGGGACATCGACCTCGAGCACGACGACCTCACCAACGAGTTCATGATCAACGGCCGCACGTGGGAGGACGTCGTCGCCTCCGACTGGAACGTCTTCGCCGACGACAGCGGCGACCCGCCGAGACCGGGGGAGGTGGAGATCTGGCGGATCGAGAACAAGTCCGGCGGGTGGTTCCACCCCCTGCACATCCACCTGGTCGACTTCCGCATCCTCAGCCGCCGGGGTGGCGCCGGTCGGGTCCAGCCGTGGGAGCGGGGGCCGAAGGACGTCGTCTACGTCGGGGAGGGCGAGATCGTCGAGGTGCTGGTGCTGTACGGCATGGCACCGGCCACCTACCGGGACGGGCGCTCGACCGGTCCGGCCGGAGCGACCGGCGACCAGGGCGGTCGCTACATGATCCACTGCCACAACCTCGCGCACGAGGACCACGACATGATGAGCCAGTTCCTCGTCGCCGCGCAGGACGGGTCCGTCGACCTGTCGCCCACGCACCCCAACCACCCCGTCTTCGCGGCCCCTCCGCAGTGAGACCGGGGGCGGCGGCCCTGGCGCTGACGCTCGTGGTCGGAGGCTCGACCGGCGTGGTGTGGGTCGTGCGGACGTCCGTGGTCACCCCTGTCCGCATCGACTCGGCGAGCATGGCGCCCACGCTCGAGGCCGGGGACGTCGTCCTGGTCTCGCGGTGGGCGCCCGAGGTGGAGGACCTCGCGCACGGCGACCTGGTCGTGTTCGTCGACCCGCGCCAGGGCCGGCGCACGATCAAGCGCGTCGTCGGGCTCCCGGGGGAGGCCGTCGTGGTCCTCGACGGGGTGCTGCACGTCGACGGGGCGCCCGTCGAGGAACCGTGGGTGGACCCCGCCACGGTCGACGGCTACTACAGCCGGACCTTCGAGGTCCCCGACCACCACGTGTTCGTGCTCGGCGACAACCGGGGCAACTCCGTGGACTCCCGCGACTACGGGGCCGTGGACGAGGAGGCACTGACCGGCAGGGTGCTCCTCGGGTCCTGACCCCGAGGCTGGTCCGGAGCAGTGGCGTCCGGCCGGGCGGGCCGCGACCGGGCAGCGAGCACCCAGGTCACCACGGCGACGCCGGCCAGCGCCAACGCCGCCAGCCCAGCGATCGTGCCTGCGAGCCGCTGGTCCTCGACGGGGTCCACCCATCCCAGACGCAGCTCGAGGAACCAGGCGGAGGCCAGCAGGTCGTCGGCGCCCCGCAGCTGGATCGCCAGCACCGCGAGGCACGCCACCACCGGGAGCAGCCAGCCGGCCCACTCGGTCGAGGGTCGGCGTTCCGGCGCCTCTGCGGCGAGCACGGGCCACCACAGCGCGAGGCCGCACGCCAGGGTGAGGGCCACCACCACCAGGTGCCACCAGGAGGAGCCCAACGACTGGCTCACCACCGGGGTGCGGTGGACCACCGTCAGCAGGACGCACGTCGCGAGCGCACCGGTCAGCGGCACGGCCAGGAGGTGGCGTACCCCGGCGGGCAGGTCCCGGGCGCCGGCGCCCCGGGCGAGGTCGACGGGACGCCCCAGCAGCAGCAGCGGCGGCACGACGAGCAGCAGCACCAGCTGCTGCGCCAAGTGCACGCTCAGCAGGAGCGGGGCGTACGTCGCGATCCCCGAGCACAGCGTCACGGCCGCCACGGCGGTGCCCGTGACGAAGCACCGGGTCCGGTGCCGGGGCCAGTCCCGAGCCTCGGCGGATCGCCGGCGTCGGGTCGTGAGATAGGCCGCGAGGCCCGCCCCGAGCACGAGCAGCACCACCGCGTCAGGTCGCCAGGCACCCAGCAACGAGGTCAGTGACAGCGGGTCGACCGTCGCGATCTCGTGGACCACGACCCCGGGGTCCGGGTCCGGCGGCGGGGTGCGGGAGAGCGCGGTCGCCAGACCCGCGGCGGCGGCCATCAGGAGCAGCTCCGCGGCCGCCAGCCGCAGGAAGGCCCCCGGCTCCTGCGCCACCACCCGCGGCACCGTCACCCGACGGTGTCGTGCCCCGACCACGCCGAGGGCGACGAGCACCACCGTCTTCGCTGCCACCACCGCCGCGTACCCGCTGACCCAGGCCGTCTGCCAGCCGGCACCGCTCAGGGGGAGCGTGGCGGACACAGCGACGAGCCCGGACCCGGCGAGGGCGGTGTAGGCGACGAGCGCGAGCGCGCTGAAGCGCGGCACCGCGACGGCGAGACCGCCGGGGTCCGTGCGCAGGTGCAGCACCAGGCCGGCCAGCCCACCGGCCCAGACGAGGGAGGCGGCGACGTGGACGACGAGCCCGCCCAGGGAGAGCCCCCCGTCGTCGGACGAGGCCAGGTGGCCGGCCACGGGCGATGCCAGGGCAGCCGCCAGGGCGAGTGGCACCAGCGCGGCGGCGCGGCGACGGGTGGCCGAGGCGCCCGAGGCCGCCGCCACGAGGGCGGCGAGCGCGGCGGTGGCCAGGGTCGGGGTCGTCTCGCCGGTGGCCGACCACGGCAGCAACCGACCCGCGGGCACCGTCGTCAGGGTGGCCCCCACCGTGTCGCACACGACGAGGACGTGCCCGAGGACCGCCGTGACGGTCCACGCCACGGCGGCCCGTCGTGCCGAGCGGACCGCCCGCGCCACGGACACCGGGTCCTGCGGCCCGAGCACGCCCGCCACGAGGAGCGAGCCGACGGTGAGGGCCGCGGCGAGCAGGCCCGCCAGCCTGACCACCGGGGTGCCCCAGCCGACCACGGGCCCGGGGTCGGCGATGCCTGAGGGGAGGTCCGGGGGCGCGCCGCCCGCGGCGAGCAGCGCCACCACCACGCTCGTGCAGGCGACCGCCAGACATCCGGCGGCGACCACGCGGACGGTCGCTGCGGGGCGGGCCACCGGGCCGGTCTGATCCATGCTCCGACCGTCGCACCGCGCGGTGGGGAAAACCTCGGGGCCGCACCGGCCCGAGGTGAGCCCAAGGTCCCACCCGCACCCTGGCCGGGTCGTAGCGCTTCCGGCCGCGACCTGACGGAGGAGATGAGCACCATGGCACCACCGATGGCCCCCAGGGCCGGCACCCTCACCCGCACCCGGCGACGAGTGACGACCGTCGTCGTCGCGGGTCTCGTCGTCGCGTCCCTCTCGGTGGGTGCGCAGGGTGCCCCGGTCGCGCCCACGGAGCCGGACGGGACCTTGAAGGCCCGCACCGGGCGCCTCGTCGAGGCCGGCCCGACCGCCGAGCACGGCTTCCCGGCCTGGTACCGCGACAGCAACGGGGTGCGCCTGGAGGCCTGCACGACCCTGGACGACCCCTTGTGCTCGACCCTGCCGGACGAGGTCCCCGACCCCGGCTCACCGGTCTCCTTCCCGGACAACTTCCCGGGGGAGTTCTTCTACCAGCTGGCCGGGGCCGAGGTCACCGGGAACGGCGTGGACATGAGCATCGGGATGGACCTCGAGGGCGCCTGGGCAGCCGAGGAGGTGGTGGACGGGGACCAGATGGTCTTCGGCCGGATCCGGATCCGGGACCGGGGCCTGACCGACGGCGAGTACCGCGTGACCCACCCGTACGGCGTCGACGTCTTCGAGGTCGCCGGTGACGGCATCAACTACACCCAGGACATCGGGACCACTCCCGGGGCCTTCGGACAGGCCCTCAGCAGCAGGGTCGGCCCCTTCCTCGTCTGGGACCCGGCGGTGGCACCTGCGGCACCCGCCGGCTACGTGGGGGACCCCGGCGTCCCCCACTCGGTGGTCGGGAGCCCGTACGGGACGAACTTCGTGTCCGTCGAGCGCCGCGACGACACCGGCGGCTGGACCGAGCTGGCACGGACCGACCAGCTCAGCGTCCAGGGGCGGCACGCCACGAACTCCGGCGTCGACGTCCGGGCGGCGACCTACAGCGTCGGTGCGGACGGGCGTGGCTTCGTCGACGTGTACGCCACGTCCGACGCGGGGCAGTCGATCCGGGTGCGCGACGCCGGGCTGGGCTTCGTCGAGACCGGCATGGAGGGTGACCGCGGTGCCTACTACGGCCGCTTCGCCGTCGACCGCGAGCCCGACGGGCGGTCACTGACGGTGGTCAACGCCGGAGACCGCCCGGTCGCGCAGAAGCAGGCAGTGCTGACCGACGTCGTGACCGTCCACCGCGCCACCTACGACGCCGACACCGACCTGCTGACGGTGTCGGCGTCCTCCAGCGACCAGGACTCGACCCCCGGTCGTCTGCGGGTGCTCGGGGAGCCACTGGTCGACGGGAGGGTGGTCATCAGCACCGTGGCGCCGACCGCGACCGTCACGGTGACCTCGGACAAGGGCGGCACCACCACCGTGCCGGTCGACACCACCGGCGCCGGGATGCAGGCGGAGAAGCCGGTGGCGGCGGCCTTCGCGAACCCCGCCGACGCCGCCCCCGGCCAGCGCGTGACCCTGACCGGGACCGGGTCGACCGGCACCATCGGGACCTACGCCTGGCGCCAGGTGCCGGGCACCGTGACCGAGGACGTCGAGGTCACCCTGCCCGACGGGTCGACCGGGACGCAGCCCTCCACCGTGGAGGTGCCGGTGACCGACCTCAACCGGGTGTCCCTCGCCGGCGCCGACTCGGCCGTCGCCACCTTCGAGGCACCGGCCGGCGCGACCGGCCCGCTCGCCTTCGAGCTCGTCGTCTCCGGGCCCGCCGGCACCAGTGAGCCGGTGGTGGTCGCCGTCAACGTGGTGGCGCCCTCCCCGACCGACCCCCTTCCTGCGCCGACGGCCGACGCGGGCCCGGACCAGGCCGTGCGGCGCGCCTCCACGGTGCAGCTCGACGGCACGCGCAGCGCGCTGGTCGACGAGATGGTCTGGACCAGGCTCAGCGGTCCGGCGGTCACGCTGACGGGGGCCACCACGCCGCGCGCCTCCTTCGTGATGCCCTCGATGCCGCTGCCCACCAGCACCACCGGGACCAACCCCGGGTACGCCCCGACGGACGAGCCGGTGGTCCTGCGGCTGACGGTGACCGGTCAACGGGGCCAGCAGTCGACCGACGAGGTGACGGTGGTCCCCGCACCGGACACCCTGGCCGTCACCGCGGCTGAGTTCAGGGCGGGCAAGGAGTGGCGCGTGGCGGGCACGTCGAGCGTCCTGGCCGGCCAGCGGGTGGCGGTCGTGCTCGGCAGCACCCTCACCGGTCGGGTGCTGGGGTTCGCGACGGTCGACGCCACCGGCGCCTGGGTCTTCCGAGGGGCAGGCGCGGTCGTGCCGCCGGCGGCGACCACGACCGTCAGCGCCGTGAGCGCCCTCGGAGGTCGGGTGACCGGGGCCGCCTTCCGACGCCGGTGACAGGCACCGCCGTGCGCCGCGCCTGCACCGGCGGCGCACGGTGGTCCCGGGTCGGAGGACACCCCTCGATTGGGGGGCGTGCCCCCACCACCTTCGGGTGCCGGCCCCGCGCCGGGGAGACGACACTGAGTCTGCTGGTCCCGGGGGGGGACGCGGGGAGGGGAACAGTCATGCAGGTCAAGATCTTCGGACAGACCAGGGTCGTCACGCCGCGCGGCGAGGCCGACGGCGGGCGGCTGGGCGGGGTCAAGTCACGTCAGATCCTCGAGATCCTCGCGGTCTCGGCCGGGAGCCCGGTCTCGAAGGAGGTGCTGGCGGACCTGCTCTGGTCGGGACACCCTCCGCGGAGCTGGACCGGGACGCTCGAGAGCTACGTCTGCCTGCTCCGGCGCCACCTCGACCCGACGTCGCCCCGGACCGGCGGCATCGTCACGGTCCGCCAGGGCTACCTCCTCGACCTCGCCTCGGTCGACGTCGACCTGACGACGTTCCGCGCCCTGGCGCGGCGGGCCGAGGCCGACCGTGATCCGGCGACCTGCCTGGCCATCGTCCTGGAGGCGCTGTCCATCGCGACCGGCGACCTGCTGGCCGACGAGATGCAGGCCCCCTGGGCCGACGAGGAGCGGGAGGTGCTGCGGCAGGAGATGGTGAGCCTGCACGGACTCGCGGCGTCCTGCGGCCTGGCACTCGAGCAGACCGGTGTCGCGATCAGGCACGCCCGCGCAGCGTTGCGTCTGGACCCGTTGGCCGAAGGAGTGTGGCGGACCCTGATGAGGTCGCTGGCCGCGGCCGGCCGGCGGGCCGAGGCGCTGCGCGCGCACTCCGAGGTCCGCCGGCACCTCGCCGACGAGCTGGGCACCGACCCGAGCCGGGAGACCACGGACCTCTACCTCGACCTGCTGCGCGGCGCGGGCGCCCCCGGGACGGCGGCCGGCACGGTCCAGCCCCGCGAGGAGGTCAGGATCCTGCTCCGGCTGCTCCACGACGCCGTGCTGGCGGTGCCGGTCGGCGAGGTCCCCGACGGGGACCCCCACTGGTGGCAGACGGCCGTCCGGCTCGGTGCCGCGTCCTGAGGTGCAGGGCCGGAGGTCCCCAAGGTGCTCCGACCCGTTGACACGTCGCGCGCGTCCGGGGTGCCATGGAGCGTCCGCTCGGGGCCTCGTTTCCACACCGCACGGAGATGCGAATGCCCACCCATGATCCGCACGGTCGACCCCCGGCCGTCGTCCGCCGGGAGCCGCGCCGCGTCCTCGTCGTCGACGACCACCGCACGTTCGCCGAGCTGGCGTCCCTCGCCCTGGGGAGCGAGGTCGACCTCGAGTGCGTCGGGACCGCCCACGACGCCCAGGAGGCCCGCGCCGACGTGGCACGCCACGACCCCGACCTGGTGCTGATGGACGTCGATCTCGGCGCCGGCGACGGGGGCGAGGACGGGCTGGGACTGGCGGCCGAGCTGACCACGAGCCGCCCTTCCCTCCTGGTGGTGGTCCTCACCGGGCACATCGACCTCGGCGTGATGCGGCGGGCGGCCTCGGCGGGCGCCTGCGCCCTCCTGACCAAGGGCGGCTCGCTGCGCGAGCTGCTGGATGTCCTGCGCGACGCCCGCCCCGGAGAGTTCTTCGTCCAGACCGACCTGCTGCGCTCCCTCGTCAGCGAGCAGGGCGAGGAGGAGCGGCGCTGGGTGCGGCACCCCGCTCTGACTCCGCGGGAGGTCCTCGTGCTGCAGCTGCTCTCCGACGGACGCTACGTCGCCGACATCGCCCGCGAGCTGGGCATCTCGGTCCACACCTGCCGCGGCTACGTCAAGACCCTGCTCGCGAAGCTGGGAGCGCACTCCCAGCTCGAGGCGGTCGCGATCGCGAGCAGGCGCGGTCTCCTGGAGACCACGCCGCGGGTGCACCGACACCGGGTCGGCTGAGCCGGCACCGTGCTGGGTCCTGGACCACCGACCGCGTGGTGCGGACGGGTCCGGAAGCGGGTGAGGCCCAGGAGGATCCAAGGTCGGGCTGCGACGGTTGCCGGACCAGCCACCGGTCCCGGGGAGGACAGCCATGACGACGACACCGAGGGCCCGCCTCCTCGCGGGGGTCCTCCTCCTCGCTGCGCTGCTGCTGGGAGTGGCGGCGCCGGCGCTGGCTCACTCCGACCTCGTCGGCAGCACCCCTCGGGACGGCGACGCGGTGCTGATCGGCACCGACCGGCTGGTCCTGGTCTTCGCCGACGACCTGCTCCCCGGTTCCGAGCAGGTGGTGGTCCAGGACCCGGCCGGTGCCGACGTCGTGGCCGGGCCGGCGTCGGTGACGGGCGAGACGCTCGAGGTCCGGATCGACCTCACGAGGTCCGGCCGACACCTCGCGACCTACCGCGTGCTCTCCGCCGACGGCCACGCCGTCGTCGGGGAGCTGACCTTCGACGTGGCGGGGTCCGGCGCGGTGCGGTCGGCGGTCGTGCCCGTCGCGACCGAGCCCCCCGGCGACGGCCCCCTGCCCCCGCCGGTCTGGTGGCTGGTCGGGGCTGCCGTGGTGTCAGGGGTGGTGCTGCTGGTGCGCCAGCGCGTGGGACGTGCTCGGGACAGACCGGTCGTCGGCCAGGAGTGAGTCGCGGTGACGCCCACCGACCAGGGTCGTCGGTGTCTCGTCCCCGACATTGCCACCACGCGGGTCCGGGCTGGTGCGATACTGGAGCCTGCAGCCCGAGGAGACGGAAGAGGCACACGTGCGGATCGTGACCGGCTCCGATCCGACGTCGGACGACCCGGTGTCGCAGGACGTGGTCGCGGCCCTCCGGGACGCGGGGGACCACCCGCTGATGGACTCCTTCCCGCAGGGTGCCATCTTCGCCTTCGACCGGGACCTGCGCTACCTGTCGGCCGGCGGGCACGGACTCGAGGACGTCGGGCTCTCCCGCAGCATGCTCGAGGGCAGGACGATCTCCGAGGTGTTCCCCGCAGAGACGGTCGGCCTGATCGAGCCCTTGTACCGGGCTGCGCTCGACGGCACGTCGACCACCTGGGACGTCCCGTTCGAAGGACGCACCTACACCCAGCGCCTGGCGCCGGTCACCGACGCCGCCGGTGCGGTCGTCGCGGGCCTCGGCTTCACCCAGGACGTGACCGAGGCGCGCGCCGCCGAGCAGGCGCTGAGGGAGTCGGCGCTGCAGAACCGGCTCACCTTCGAGCACGCGCCGATCGGCAAGGCCATCGTCGAGCTGGACGGGACGTGGCGGCAGGTGAACGCGGCGCTGTGCGAGCTGACCGGGTACACCGAGCAGCAGCTGCTGGGGATGACGTTCCAGGACATCACCCACCCCGACGACCTGGACCTCGACCTGGACCACCTGGGCCGGCTGGTCGAGGGCGAGATCAGGTCGTACCAGATCGAGAAGCGCTACGTCACGGCGTCGCACCAGGTCGTCTGGGTGCTGCTCTCGGTGGCGCTGGTCCGCTCCGAGGAGGGCGCTCCGCTCTACTTCATCTCCCAGATCGTCGACATCACCGAGACCAAGCGCCAGTACCAGGCGCTGCAGGACCTGACCGCGATGGTCGCGCACGACCTCCGGACCCCCGCGGCCGTGGTCCGTGGCTTCGCCGAGCTCCTCGAGGGCAGGGCGGCGGCGGACCCGCAGAAGGTCCGCGACTACGCCGCCCGGATCGCTGCGAGCGCCGAGGCGATGATGGTCCTCACCGACAACGCGCTCACCGCCACGGCGATCAGTGACGGACACGTGGCAGTCCGACCGGCGGCGGTGACGCTTCGCGGCGCAGTCGACGCGGCCGTCCGGGCCGCCGATCTCGGCGCCACCTCGGTCGACACCGAGGCACTGGACGACCTCGCGGCCTGGGTGGACCCCGTCCATCTCGGCCAGGTCCTGACGAACCTGCTGACGAACGCCGCAAAGTACGGAGACGGCCGGATCGTCGTGTCCTCCACCTCGGCCGAGGGCCGGGTACGGATCTCCGTCACGGACGACGGTCGAGGGGTGGAACCGGACTTCGTGCCGTACCTCTTCGAGCGCTACAGCCGCTCCGCGGCTGCTCGCGCCGGTCGTCAGCGCGGGAGCGGGCTCGGCCTCCACATCGTGTCGGACCTCGTGACCGCGAACGACGGGCACGTCACCTACGCGAGATCCGCCCTGGGCGGAGCCGACTTCGTCGTCGAGCTGCCGGCAGCGCCGCACGGGCCCCTCACCGACAGGTGACGGGCGGCGGGACGATGGTCACTCTGCCCGTGGATCGAGGCCATTGTCCTCTGGGGGGTCCCCGGGATCCGTGCGACGCTGGTGCGGCGCCACCCGCAGCACGAGGAGGTAGGTCGTGCCCGACCAGCAGCGCACCGGACCCACGACGGTGCTGATCGTCGACGACCACCGCACGCTCACCGAGCTGCTGGCCGAGGTCGTCGGGAACGACCCCCTGCTGACCTGCGTCGGGGTCGCGACGTCCGCGGCCGGGGCGATGTCACGTCTTGCCTCGGTGCATGCCGACGTCGTCGTGCTCGACGCGCGGCTCGGCGAGGACGACGGCATCGCGCTGGTCCCACGCATCCGGGCAGGCTGGCCGGCGACGGCCGTCGTCGTGCTGACCGGCTTCGTCGACCGGTCCGTCGTCGACCGGGCGTCCGCTGCCGGGGCGTCCGCCGTGATGCCGAAGGACGGGGCGCTGAGCGACCTGATGACCGTCGTCCGGTACGCCAGGCCCGGCACGTTCACCGTGCCGGAGTCGGTCCTGCGGGTCCTCGACACGTCGACCTGGGCCCGACCCACCGACCGGTTGACGCTCCGCGAGGGAGACGTCCTGCGGCAGCTCGCCGCCGGACGTGACGTGTCCGCCCTGAGCCGTGACCTCGGGATCTCCGTCCACACGGCCCGCAGCCACGTCCGCTCCATCCATGCCAAGCTGGGGGTGCACTCGCAGCTGGAGGCGGTCGCGATGGCGCATCAGGACGGCTTCGTACCGCCCACCCCCCGCTGACCGAGGGGCCGCCCCAGCACCGGCCCGGGGGGAACGGGCCGGCGGGGCGGCCCCCGGAGCCGGGAGCGATCACGCTGGTCCCGGCCCGACCACGTTGTCCGGCCGACCTTGTGGAAAGCCTGGGTCGGGTGGGTGAGTCCCCACGATTGACCAGCCGGCATCCCACGCGTGGCCGATTCCCTGACCCCGGGCTGGCCCCGAGCATGGGGGGAGGAGCTGCACGAGGTCATCGGGGACCGGGGGATGACCGGGGGGTCGACGACATGGACGACGTGTGCTTGTTCGGGACGACACGGGCGGGTCGGGGCGTACCGCCGTCGACCGACCTGGGGGGTGTGAAGGGGCGGCAGCTGCTCGAGCTGCTGGCGCTGAGCCACGGTGCGTCGGTGGAGAAGGAGACGCTCGCCGACCAGCTGTGGAACGGCTCCCCGCCACCCCGGTGGACCCCGGCCCTGGAGTGCCACGTGTCGGTCCTGCGGCGGCGCCTCGCCGCCGCGGGCCTGGTCGGTGCCGTCGTCACGGTCTCCCACGGCTACCTGCTCGACCACGCGGTCGGCGTGGACCTGACCCGCGCACGGCGCGAGCTGGCAGAGGCTCGCCGCGACCCGGGGCGCGCGGCGCTCCGGCCCGATCTCTGGGGCCCGCCGTCTCCCGGCTCGCTGCTGGCCAGCAGCACCCTGGCGCCGTTCGCCGGACCTGCGCGGGCGGTCCTGGCCGAGGAGCTCGCCGCCACCGGCCTGGTGGTGGCGGAGGCCGCGCTGCGGCTGAATCGGGCCGCCACCGCGGTCGACCTCGCCCGGCGTACGGAGGCGCTGACACCGTGGTGCGAGCAGACCCAGCAGCTCCTGCTGCGGGCCATGTCGCTCCAGGGCGACCGGGCGGGGGCGCTGACGCTCTTCGCCGACTTCCGCGACCGCCTGCACCGCGACCTCGGGGTCGAGCCGGGAGCGGCCCTCTACGCGGAGTACCTGGCGGTGCTGGCGCAGGACGCGCCCTGCGTGGCCGCGGCGCCGTTCGAGCGTCGGCTGCTGCACCGCCTCCTCGCCCAGACCGCATGACCGGCAGGGTCGCCTCCGAGCCGGCCGGCGCAGGGTCTTTGGTCATCGACCTGGCCAGTCGGCCCGCTGCGGGCGGTTCGCAGGCACGCCGCGGCCTACAGTCGAAGAGGTGACCCCGACGCAGCTCCGCGCCTTCGCCACGGTGGTCCGGCTGGGCTCGGTCAAGGCAGCGGCCCACGAGCTGGAGGTGAGCGACGCCGCGGTGTCCATGCACGTCGCGCAGCTGCGCAAGGAGCTCGGCGACGTGCTCTTCACGCGGGCCGCGACCGGGCTGGCCTTCACCCCCGGCGGCCTGCGCCTGGCCAGCCGGGCCGTGGAGATCCTCGGGCTGCAGGACCGGACGGTGCGCGAGGTCGGTCTGGCCGGGCACGGTCGGCGGGTGCTCCGGCTCGCGGCGTCGAGCCTCTTCGCCGAGCACGCGGCCCCGGGTCTGATCGACCTGTTCGCGGCCCGGGCCGACGACCTGGAGGTCGAGCTCAGCGTCCGCCCGATGCGGCAGTTCGCCGCGCTCCTGGCCTCCCGCTCCGTCGACGTGGCGATCGGGCCGGCCATGGCCGCAGGCCCGGGGTCGGGTGACGGGGGAGGTGCGGTGGTGGGCGTGCCCTTCCTCAACTACGAGGTCGTCGCGGTCGCCCGTCCCGACCACCCGGC
The DNA here is from genome assembly GCF_902506435.1 of Nocardioides sp. AX2bis. Taxonomy (GTDB): domain Bacteria; phylum Actinomycetota; class Actinomycetes; order Propionibacteriales; family Nocardioidaceae; genus Nocardioides. Next base: position 1,237,394 of record NZ_LR733215.1, read on the forward strand.
CGTGGGTCGTCCGTTGGGCGCGGCGGGCGTCCAGCGCACGGTCTGGCACCTCGGTCCTGCCGCGGTCGGCGACAGCGGCGCGATCCCGGCGATGCTGCGACGGATGAAGGTGCCCGAGACCCACCAGCGGATCTTCCAGAGCCAGGCCGCGGCGGTCGAGGAGGTCCAGAGGTCGGACGGGGTCGCCCTGGCGGTGCGGTTCACCGTCAGCGGTGAGCTCGCCGCCCACCGCCTCGCCCTGGTCGAGGGACCGGGCCTGAGGGTGAAGGGCTCGTGGTCGGCGATGTCCCTGCCGGCCCGGGACCAGACCCCGGCCGCCGCGGAGCTGATGCGCTTCGTGACCAACCCGCGCGCGACCCAGGCGATGGTGCGGGGTGCCGGGGTCGTGCCCGGCCGGTTCCGACCCACCGTCCACGTCACCCTCTGGAGCTGACCCCGACGAGGGCGTCCAGCACCTCGGTGAGGGAGCCGACGGTGTCGGCGGCCAGGAACGCGTCGCAGTAGGGCAGCGCCGCCGCCATCGGACCCACCAGCGGCTGGTACCCGGGCTGCGCGGAGCGGGGGTTCAGCCAGACGACCCGGCGCGCACGTCGGGCGGCGCGGGCCATCGCGGCGGCGAGCGCCTCGGGCGGGTCGCTGTCCCAGCCGTCGCTGGCGATCACCAGGATGCCTCCGCGCACCCCGCCCGCGTGCCGCGACCTCAGCAGCTCGCGCAGGCAGGTGGCCAGGTGGGTGCCGCCGTACCGGTCGGGGACCTGCTCCTCGGCGTGGGCGATGGCCGCGGCCGGGGAGGCCAGCCGCAGCGAGGGGGTCAGCCGCGTGAGGGAGGTCGAGAACACGAAGGTCTCGGCGTCGCGGCCCCGGGCCAGCGCGCGCATCAGGTGGAGGTAGGCCACGGAGAACGCCTGCATCGACTCGCTGACGTCGCACAGCAGCGTCACGGGCAGCGGCCGACGGACCGGACGGTTCCGGCGGATCTCCACCGGCTCCCAGCCGGTGCGTCGCGAGGCCGCGAGGGTCTCGCGCAGTGCGACCCGCTGCCCCGTCCGGGCGACCCGCTGACGGCGGCTGCGGCGGGTGGGCCAGACCTGGGCGTGCTCCTCGAGCCAGCGGCCGAGCAGCGCGACCTCGGCCTCGTCGAGCTCGTCGAGCGGGGTGTCCGCGATCCGGGCCACGGCGCTGGCCAGCCGCTCGGGCAGGCCCAGGACGTCCTCGTCGGCTCCGCGGTCGTCGGTGGCCCGGTGGCGCGGCAGGGTGTGCCACGGCAGGCCGTCGCCGCTCTCGTCGTCCTCGCTGCGGCCGCGCACCGAGGTGAACGCGTCGTCGGAGGGGGGTGCGGCCTCGCCGGTCCGACGCCGCGCGTGCGGGTCGACCGGCAGCAGCGCGTCCTCGAAGACGGCGCGGAACACCTCGTCGAAGGCCGCCAGGTCCTGCTCCCGGTCGACGAGGGTGACCCGCACCGTCCAGTAGAGCGCGCGCAGCCGGGCCGGCGGTGCCGCCTCGAGGGCGTCGACCAGGGCGACCGACGACGTCATCCCGACCGAGACGCCGGCCGCGCGCAGCCGGTGGGTCAGGGTCGCGGCGAGGACCGCGCGGTCGACGCCGGCCAGGAGCGGCGCCACGGCGTCCACCCTGCGACCTCAGCCGTCGAGGGCGGTCATCGAGGACAGCACGAGGTCGCGGTCGTCGGGTGTCTTGACCAGGGCGCCCAGCGTCGGGACCGCCGTGGAGCGCACCAGCTCGGTGGCACCGAGCGCGGACAGCGCCGCCACCCAGTTGATCGCCTCGGCGACCCCGGGGGGCTTGTCGACGTCGAGGGAGCGGACGTGGCCCACGAACTGGGCCACCGAGGTGATCAGCGGCTCCGCGGAGGCGGGCGACGTCCGGCGCAGGATCTGCGCCACGCGGGCGACGTCGGGATACTCCAGCCAGTGGTAGAGGCAGCGTCGACGCAGCGCGTCGTGCAGCTCGCGGCTGCGGTTGGAGGTGAGCACGACGACCGGCGGTCGGGCCGCGACGAAGGTGCCCAGCTCGGGCACCGTCACCGACGCCTCGCCCAGCGACTCCAGCAGCAGCGCCTCGAACTCGTCGTCGGCCCGGTCCACCTCGTCGATGAGCAGCACCGGCGGGTTCGGACCCTGGTGGCGCACGCACTGCAGGATCGGCCGCTCGACGAGGAACTCCTCCGAGAAGAGGTCGGCATCGCTGAGGCTCTCGTGCTGCGACTCGGCGAGGCGGATCGCGAGCAGCTGGCGCTGGTAGTTCCAGTCGTAGAGCGCCTCGGCGGCGCTGAGGCCCTCGTAGCACTGCAACCGCACGAGGGGAGCGTCCAGGACCTTCGCGAGCACCCGCGCGGCCGCGGTCTTGCCGACCCCGGGCTCGCCCTCGAGCAGGAGGGGCAGCCCGAGACGCAGCGCCAGGAAGACCGCCGTGGCGATGCCCTCGTCGGCCAGGTAGTCGTGCTCGTCGAAGCGTGCGGCGACCTCGGCCGGGGATCCAGGCCCCATCAGGGGGTCCTCGCGAGGTAGCCGTCGCGGCAGCCGCTCCCGCAGAACGCCTCCTCGACCCCGTCCACGACCGCCGTGGGCGTGTCGGGACCGACGGTGACCGTCATCCCGCAGGCCGGGTCGAGCGCCGTACGGGGCGCGGGGGCAGCTGCGGGTCCGCTGCCCGCGGGCGCGGTCAGCCCGTCGAGCCGTACCGCTCCGACCACCGCGGCCAGGACCGACAGGGCCATCTCCGCGGCGGTGCGGGCACCGATCTCCACGCCGACGTGCGGGTGCACCCGGGCCCTGTCCTGCGGACCGAGCGCCAGCTCGTCCAGCAGCGCGACGCCGCGGGTCCGGCTGCACACGACCCCGACGAAGCCGACGCCGGCCGCCAGCGCGGCCCGGACGGGGCCGGCCTCGTCCCCGTGCGTCGAGACGACCACGACCGTGGCGTCCCGGGGCACCTCGTCGGGCTCGCCGCGGTCGAGCGCGAACCCCAGGGAGGGCGCCAGCGCTGCGATCGCCTCGGCCGCCGGCGAGGTGCCCACCAGGTGGAGCACCGGCGGGGGCAGCAGCGGGTGGAGGTAGACCTCCACCGCGCCCCCGGACAGGCAGGGGTTGACCACGATGCTCGCGCCGGGTGACTCCGGGAAGACGTCGTGACCGTCGGGCAGCACCCGCAGCAGCACGCTCTGTCCGGTGGTGAGCGCACCGAGGGCCGCGGTGCGCACGGAGCCCTCGGCGCAGTGCCCACCCACGAAGCCCTCGAACGTGCCGTCCGCGAGCACGATCGCCTCGTCGCCGGGATGCGCCGAGGTCGGCTCCTGGGCGCGGACCACGGTGGCCCGCACGAACGGCACCCGGGCCCGCGCCAGCTCCTCGGCGCGCGCGGAGGTGGACGTGGTGACGGTGGTCATCGGTCCTCAGATCGGCGGGGTCGGGTGGCCCTGCATGGCGTCCCAGACCCGGGACGGCGTCAGCGGCATGTCGGCGTGCCGGACGCCGAAGGGCTTGAGGGCGTCGACGACGGCGTTCACCACCGCCGGCGGTGACCCCACGGTGGCGGACTCGCCGACGCCCTTGGCGCCGATCGGGTGGTGCGGCGAGGGGGTCACGGTGTGCCCGGTCTCCCAGTGCGGCACCTCGAGCGCGGTGGGCAGCAGGTAGTCCATCAGGGAGCCGCCCAGGCAGGTGCCGTTCTCGTCGAAGGAGATCATCTCCATGAGCGCCATCCCGACCCCGTCGGTCAGGCCGCCGTGGACCTGGCCCTCGATGATCATCGGGTTGATCCTCGTGCCGCAGTCGTCGACGGCGATGAAGCGCCGCACCGTGACCACCGCGGTGCCGGGGTCGATGTCGACCACGCAGAGGTAGGCGCCGAAGGGGTAGGTGAGGTTCTCGGGGTTGTAGCAGATCTGGGCCTCGAGGCCGCCCTCCACGCCCTGGGGGAGGTCACCGGCGCCGTGCGCCCGCATCGCGATCTCCTGGATCGTCACCGAGCGCCCGGGGTCGCCCTTGACCATGAAGGAGCCCTTCTGCCACTCCAGGTCGACCACGGAGACCTCCAGCATCCCCGACGCGATGATCCGGGCCTTGTCGCGGACCTTGCGGGCGACGAGCGCCGCCGCGGCCCCGGAGACCGGGATCGAGCGGCTGCCGTAGGTGCCGAGGCCGAAGGGCGTCTGGTCGGTGTCACCGTTGACGACCTGGATGTCGTCGGGGGAGATCCCGATCTCCTCGGCCACGATCTGGGCGAAGGTCGTCTCGTGGCCCTGGCCCTGGCTCATGCAGGAGACCCGCACCACGGCCTTGCCGGTCGGGTGGATGCGGAGCTCGCAGCCGTCGGCCATGCCGAGGCCGAGGATGTCCATGTCCTTGCGGGGCCCGGCACCCACCGCCTCGGTGAAGAAGGACAGGCCGATGCCCATCAGCTCGCCGCGGGCGCGCTTCTCGGCCTGCTCGCGACGCAGCTCGTCGTAGCCGGCCATCTCCAGCGTGAGGTCGAGGGCGCGCTCGTACTCGCCCGAGTCGTAGACCCACCCGGTCTTGGTCGTGTACGGGAACTGCTCGGGCTGGATGAAGTTGCGCCGTCGCAGCGCGACGGGGTCCATCTCGAGGTCGTAGGCCAGGCAGTCCACCATCCGCTCGACCAGGTAGACCGCCTCGGTGATCCGGAAGGAGCAGGCGTACGCGACGCCGCCGGGGGCCTTGTTGGTGTAGACGGCCGTCATCGAGCAGTAGGCCGCCTCGAGGTCGTAGCTGCCGGTGAAGACGCCGAAGAAGCCGGCGGGGTACTTCACCGGGGCGGCGGTGCCGTTGAAGGCGCCGTGGTCGGCCAGCACGTGGGTACGGATGGCCAGGATCTTGCCCTCCTTGGTGGCCGCGATCTCCCCGCGCATGATGTAGTCCCGGGCGAAGCCGGTGGAGACGAGGTTCTCGGTGCGGTCCTCGACCCACTTCACCGGCTTGTTCAGCACCAGCGAGGCCACGATGGCGCACACGTAGCCGGGGTAGATCGGGACCTTGTTGCCGAAGCCGCCACCGATGTCGGGCGAGATCACCCGGATCTTGTGCTCGGGCAGCCCGGAGACCAGGGCGTAGATGGTGCGGTGCGCGTGCGGTGCCTGGCTGGTGGTCCACAAGGTGAGCTGGCCCGAGACGCGCTCGTAGTCGGCCACCGCCCCGCAGGTCTCCATCGGGGCGGGGTGCACCCGGGGATAGACCACGTCCTCGGTCACGACCACGTCGGCGCGCGCGAAGACGGCGTCGGTCGCCGCCTCGTCCCCGGTCTCCCAGTCGAAGCAGTGGTTGTCGGCCTTGCCGTCGAGGTCGGTGCGGATGACCGGGGCGTCCGGGGCGAGGGCCCTGCGGACGTCGACCACCGGCTCGAGGACGTCGTACTCGACGTCGATCAGCTCCAGGGCGTCGCGCGCGGAGTAGCGGTCCTCGGCGACCACGAAGGCCACCTCCTGGCCCTGGAAGCGCACCTTGTCGGTGGCCAGCACCGCCTGGACGTCGTTGGAGAGCGTGGGCATCCACGCCAGCCCCTTCTCGGCCAGGTCGGCGCCGGTGATCACGGCCTTGACCTTCGGGTGGGCCTGGGCGGCCGAGACGTCGATCGAGACGATGGTGGCGTGCGCGACGGGCGAGCGCAGGATCGCCAGGTGGAGCATCCCGCGCAGCTGGATGTCGTCGACGTAGGTGCCCATGCCGCGGATGAAGCGGGGGTCCTCCTTGCGCAGCATCCGTCCGTGCCCGACGGGGTGCTGGTCGTTGTCGGCGGTCTCGAGGTCCTCAGTCGTGGCGGCCACGCCCTCGTCGAGGGTGGTCATGACTCGCTCCCCACGGTGGCCTCGTCGCCGGCGTTCGCCGCGGCCCACTGGATGGAGCGGACGATCGTGGTGTACCCGGTGCAGCGGCAGATCTGGCCCGAGATGGCCTCGCGGATCTCGCCCTCGCTCGGGTCGGGCACCCGGTCGAGCAGGGCACGGGCCGTCATCAGCATCCCGGGGGTACAGAAGCCGCACTGGAGCCCGTGGCAGCGCATGAAGCCCTCCTGGACGGGGTCGAGCACGCCGTCCTGCTCGAGACCCTCGACGGTGCGGACCTCGTGGCCGTCGGCCATCGCGGCCAGCACGGTGCAGCTCTTCACCGGCTCGCCGTCCAGCCACGCCACGCAGGTGCCGCAGTTGCTGGTGTCGCACCCCCAGTGGGTGCCGGTGAGACCGAGGTGGTCGCGCAGGTAGTGCACCAGCAGGAGCCGGCCCTCGATCTCGCTCGAGACCTGCTCCCCGTTGACGTTCATGCTCACCTGCATCAGGACTGCCCCTTCATGTCGCCGGCGACGCCGGCCTCGATACGTGTCACGGCCTGCCGCAGGGTGCGGCGGGTCAGCTCTCCGGCGAGGTGCCGCTTGTACTCGGCGGTCCCGCGGTTGTCCGTGGTCGGTGAGCAGGTCGACGACGCGATGGTCGCGGCCTCGGCGTAGAGCTCCTCGGTCGGTGCGCGTCCGCGCAGCAGCGCCGAGATCTCCGGGATGCCGGTCGTGTTGGGACCGACGGCGGCCAGCCCGACCCGCGCGTCGACGATGGTCGGGCCGTCCATCCAGACCGCCGCACCGGCCGAGGTCACCGCCCAGTCGCCCGCGCGGCGCTCGACCTTGGCGTAGGCGCTCGACCCGGAGGGACGCACCGGGATCCGGATCTCGGTCAGGATCTCGTCCTGGGCCACGGCCGTCTCGTACGGACCTCGGTGGAAGTCCTCCATCGAGACCACCCGCTCCCCGGCCGAGCCCCGGATCACACAGCTGGCGTCGAGGGTGGTGCAGACCGCCGTCAGGTCCTCCGACGGGTCGGCCTGGCACAGGGAGCCGCCGATCGTCCCCCGGTTGCGGACCACGGGGTCGGCGATCACCCGCTCGGCGTCGGCGAAGATCGGGAAGAGGGCGGCGAGCTCCGGGGAGTCCAGCAGCTCGCGGTGCCGGGTCATCGCGCCGATGCGCACCTCGCCGACACCGACCCGGATGTAGCCGAGCACGTCGTGCAGGTCGTTGATGTCGATGACGTACTCGAGGTCGGTGAGCCGGAGCTTCATCATCGGGATGAGGCTGTGGCCGCCGGCGACCAGACGTGCTTCGCTGCCGAGGCGCTCGAGCAGGTCGATGGCCTCATCGACGGTGGTGGCACGTTGGTACTCCAGGGGAGCGGGGACCTGCATGGTTCCTCCAGGTGACGGGTGTCACGTGAGGGTGGACCCCGCCGCCGGGACCGGCAAGACCGACTTCAGTGCTTTGTTGATCGGCCCGCTGACGGTCAGAGGAGGGAGAGGAGCATGGCGGCCATGGCCACCGCCATCAACGCCTCGCACGCCGCGTCGACGCGGACGGTCCCCACCGTCCCCGTCCGGGCGAGGCGGAGCACGCAGGTCGCCAGGACAGCGGCGAGCGCCACCAGCAGGACCACCAGCGCCGGCGCCGGGAGGGTCGTCATGGCGTGGGCGCCGTGACCCGTGTGCGTCCCGGTCACGGCGGCGGCGGGGTCCGGCGTCAGCATCGTCGCCATCGCCGCGCTCGCGGCCGCGAGCCGCAGGTGCGAGCCGCGCGGGTGTCCCAGCGCCGCCCGGGCCAGGGCCCACCCCGCGCCGACCGCGAAGACACCGACACCGAGAGCGGGCGGGCCGGGCACCGAGGTCAGCAGCATGGCGGCCATCGCGACGGCCATCAGCAGGTGCCAGGCCCCGAGCGCGCGACCGTGCCCCGGCGCTCCTGGGGCGACCAGCCGCGCCGCGCACCAGCCCGCGATCGCGAGCATCACGGCTCCGGTGACGACCTGCACGGCCCGACCTTCGACCCGCCGCCGGGAACCGTCAACGCCGACCTCAGCGGATGCTTGCGACGGTGCCTGTGGCGTCGTGCCTCAGTCCGCGGTCCGCTGGCGCTCGACCCACAGCGCCGCCTGGGTGCGGTCGACGACCCCGATGCGTTGGAACGCCGAGGTCAGGTGGCCCTTGACCGTGCGCTCGGTGATGCCGAGCCGTCGGGCGATCTGCTTGTTGGCCAGGCCCGCGGCGACCAGGTCGAGGACCTCGCGCTCGCGGCTGGACAGCACGGGTCGGGGGGTGGTGGCTCCCTCGTCGGCCCGGCGGCCGGTGGCGCGGGAGGTGAGCAGGTGACGGGCCGCCTTCGGGTCGAGGGGGGACTCGCCGCGCGCGGCGGCCCGGATCCCGGCCACCAGGTCCTCGGGCTCGGCGTCCTTGAGCAGGTAGCCGACGGCGCCGGCGTCGACGGCGGCGAGCAGGCGGGGCCCGTCGGAGAAGGACGTCAGGATCAGCACGTCGGTGTCCGTGGCCTCCGCCGTGATGGTGCGGGTGGCGGTGACGCCGTCCATCACCGGCATCTGCAGGTCCATCAGGACGAGGTCCGGGGCGAGGGCGAGCACGAGCTCCACCGCCTCCGCGCCGTCGGCGGCCACCCCGACGACCTCGACGTCGTCGAGCTCGCCGAGCATCCCGGTGAGTCCCCGGCGCACCACGGCGTGGTCGTCGGCGATGACGAGTCGGATCACGGCAGCGGCACCTGCATCCGTACGGTGGTGCCGGCGCCCGGGGCGGACTCCACCGTCCAGGAGCCACCCGCCTCCTCGACCAGCGAGCGCACCCCGCGCAGGCCCAGGTGCCCGGCCGGCAGCGGGGCGTCGACGTCGAAGCCGCGGCCGTCGTCGCGGACGACCGCCACCACCTGGTCGGGCTCCTGCCGGACGCTGACGTCGAGGTGCGACCCGCCACCGTGGCGGACGGCGTTGCGCACCGCCTCCTGGACCGTGCGCCAGGTGAGGGCGACCAGGTGCGGGGGCAGGTCGTCGGCGACCTGGACCTCGCGCGACGTCGTGACCCCGGAGCGGCCCAGCGGAGCGAGGAGGTCGTCGAGGGCACCGCCCAGCCCGGCGACGTCGAGGTCCGGCGGGTAGATCTCGACCAGCAGGGACCGCAGCGCCCGGACGCTGCCGCGCACCGACCTGCTCGCGTCGTGCAGCTCGTCGCGCAGGGTGGTGGCCGTGCCCGGTCGCGCGGCCATGGTGGTCAGCACGTAGGACGTGCCGGCGAGCTCCTGGACGACCCCGTCGTGCAGGTCGCGCGCGATGCGGGTGCGCTCGGCGTCCGAGGCGTCGACCGCGGCCTGGAGCAACCGCTCGCGCTGCTCGGCGGCCCGACCGAGACGGCGGGTGAGCAGCAGGATCAGCGGCAGGGCCACCGCGACGAGGGCCCCGAGCCCGACCAGGGTGACGGGACGGAACCTGCTGAGGATGGCATCGGCGCGTTCGTCGACGCCGTCGGTGGAGTAGTAGGCCTCGAAGAGGAGGCGCTCGCCCTCCGGTGCCGTGACGCGCGTGTAGACCTCGAGGACGCCGCCGAGGTCGCGCTCGTACCGGTTCTCGGGGCGGCTGACGTCGGACAGCTCGGCCTCGGTGCCGCCGCCGCGCAGCACGTCGAGCTCGTCCTCGTCGAGCTCGTAGCGGCTGCCGATCAGCCGGGTCTCGTCCGAGTAGACGATGGTCCCGTCCTCGGCCCAGATCTTGATCCGTTCGAGGCCCGGGACGTCGAGGCGGTGCCGCAGGGCCCGGTCGAGGCGGTCGACGGGGCCGGCCTCGCCCGACGACAGGCGGTACGGGAGCGCCGGAGCCGCCACGCTGCGGGCGAGGACCTCGGTGGTCGCCCGGGCGTCGTCGGTCGCCTCCTCGTCCGCGGCGCTGCGGCTCAGCTGCCCGGTCACGAGCACGACCACGAGCACGGCAAGGCACCCCGCGGCAAGGAACTGCACCGCGGGGTGCCGGGCCAGACGTCTCATCCGCGGGGCCACGGGGGGAGCGTGACCCTCGGGACGGAGTGCGGCAGCGTCAGAAGTTGATGCTGCCGCGGCACGTCTGACCGTTCCTGGAGGCCGCGAAGGTGACGCGGTCGGTGCCGGAGAGATCGGTGATGTGGCGCTCGACGCTGAAGGAGCCGCTGGGTCCGCGCGTGGTGGCGGTGCCGCGGGCGGACACCGAGCCGTTGTGCAGGATGCGCCAGCTCCAGGTCTGGCCGTTGACGTTGCTGTCGACCTCGCCCTCGACCTCGAGGCCACCGTTGTCGGTCTTGACCTTGAGGTCCCAGCGCGCCGAGCCGGAGCACTGTCCGGTGCGCTCGACGCGGTCGTCGCCGCTCGCGTTCGCCGGAGCGGTCGTGGTGAGCAGGCCGAGGGCGGTGGTGCCGGCGAGCAGCGCGGCGGCGGCGGTGCGGCGGGTGGCGAGGGTGTTCATGGGGTCCTCCTGTGGTGGGTGGTGAGTCCCATCGTGGGCGCCCGGCGCGGGGCCCGACAGCCGTCTGATGGTGCCGGTACCTCAGGCCCGGCGTCCAGGGTCGTGCGACCCCTTCGCGCGTCGGTCCGTGGCGGGCTCCTCACCCTTCCGGCGGGTGGCCGCCTGCTGCCATGGGAGGCATGACGACGACACGAGTGATGCAGGTGACCACCCCCGGCGGCAGGCCCGAGCTGGCCGAGCGCGAGCTGGGGTCCCCGGGCCGCGGCGAGGTGCTGGTCCGGGTCGAGGCCTGCGGCGTGTGCCACTCCGACGCCTTCACCGTCGAGGGGTGGATGCCCGGCATCGAGTACCCCCGCGTGCCCGGCCACGAGATCGCGGGCCGGATCGAGGCCGTCGGCGATGACGTCGTGCCGTGGACGGTCGGCCAGCGGGTGGGCGTCGGCTGGTTCGGTGGCAGCTGCGGGCACTGCGAGCCCTGCCGTCGGGGCGACCTGATCAGCTGCGAGAACGGCCAGGTGCCCGGCATCGCCTTCGACGGCGGGTACGCCGACCACGTCCTCGTGCCGGCCGGGGCGCTGGCCTCGATCCCCGACGACCTGGCCGCCGTCGACGCCGCGCCGCTGCTCTGCGCCGGCATCACGACCTTCAACGCCCTGCGCGAGAGCGGGGCCCGCCCCGGCGACCTGGTGGCCGTCCTGGGCGTCGGTGGCCTGGGCCACCTCGGGGTGCAGTTCGCCCGGCGGATGGGCTTCGAGACCGTGGCCATCGCCCGGGGGACCGAGAAGGAGGACCGGGCCCGCGAGCTGGGCGCCCACCACTACGTCGACTCGACCGCCACCGACCCGGCCGAGGCGCTCCGCTCGCTCGGCGGTGCGGTCACCATCCTGGCCACGGTCACCGCCCCCGACGCGATGAGCGCGGTGGTCGGCGGCCTCAAGCCGCGTGGTCGCATGGTGGTCGTGGGTGCCTCCGAGGACCCGATGCAGATCCCTCCGTTCGCCCTGATCCCGGGGAGCACCGGCGTCGTCGGGCACGCCTCGGGCACCTCGCAGGACTCCGAGGACACGATGCGGTTCAGCGTGCTGCACGACGTGCGACCGATGGTCGAGACCTTCCCCCTGGAGCAGGCCGCGGCGGGCTACGACCGGATGATGAGCGGTGACGCCCGCTTCCGGGTCGTGCTGACCATGGAGTGACGGTCCGCCCCGGCTGGTGAACCCGCTCCGGTTCAGCCGCCGGCGGGGAACCAGAACACGCCGCGCTCCTCGACCCAGACCATCGCGACGTCCTCCAGGTGCACCCGCCACGTGCCGCCGTCGACGACCCGGCGGACCTCGCCGAGCAGGCGACCCCACTCCGCCAGGGCGGCCTCGGCCGTCTCCTCCGGGCGCTCCAGGTCGACCGGCACGCGGGCCGCCCCCTCCAGGGCGGTGCCCTCGCTCGGGTCGTCCCAGAACGTGAACCGCTCACCGCCCATGAGGGGGTCGGCGAACCGGTCGAGGTCGTGGCGTGCGAGCACCTCGGCGACCCGCTCCTGCTCGGCGGCGGAGAGGCGTGCGTCGCGCTCGAGCGAGTAGTACAGGCTGACGCTCATGCGGTCCTCCGGGGTTCGGGGACGGGGGCGTCCGTGGTCGGCAGCCTACGGCCCGGCGTCGGCCGCGGGCAGTCGTACCTCGAACACCGCGCCCGTCCCCTCGGACGGCACCCGGTGGCAGACCGTGCCGTGGTTCGCGCGGGCGAGCTCGCGCACGAGGTACAGGCCGAACCCGGTGCCGCTCACCTGGGTGGCGACCCCCGTCTCGGCCCGGGAGAACCGCTCGAACATCCGGGGGAGGAAGGCGGGCGGGACGCCCTCGCCGTGGTCCCGCAGGGACACCACGACCTCGTCGCCGTCCTCCCCGACGGCGACCGAGTAGGGCGCGCGGCCGTAGCGCGCCGCGTTGGTCAGCAGGTTGTCGAGGATGCGGGCGGCGTGCACGGGGTCCACCCACGCCCGGGCCGGGGTCCGGCTCGTCACGGTGACCGCGATCCGGGCGTGGTCGGAGGCGTCGGTGAGCAGGGCGGCGAGGTCGACGGCCTCGGGACGGGTCGTGAGGGTGGCGGACCCGATGCTGACCAGCGCGAGGATGTCGGCCAGCAGCCCCTGCGAGCGGACGCCGGTCCGCGCGGCGCGTCGCACGATCGAGCGGCGCTCGTCGGGGTCGAGGTGGTCCCACTCCTGGTCGAGGACCTCGAGGTACCCGTTCGTCGCCGTCACGGGCTGGGCCAGGTCGTGCCCCAGCATCGCGATCAGGTCGGTCAGGAGCCGGTTGGTCGTCGCCAGGTCGTCGGCCAGGCGCTGGACCTCGGTCTGGTCCTGCATGACGCCCCGCAGCAGCACCACGGCGCCGTCGGAGCCGAGGACCCGGGACGTCCGGCTGTGGACGTGCCGCACCGCCCCGTCGGGACCGAGGACGCGGTAGCCGGTCTCGTACTCCTCGCCCAGCTCGGCGCGCGAGCGGAGGGTCTGGACCCGGCCCCGGTCGTCGGGGTGCACGGCCGCGACGTACTCGTCCAGGCTCGGGCTCGGGCCGGCCGGGTCGAGGCCGAGCATCGTGAGGACCTCGGACGAGAGCCGCAGGCTGCCGGTCGCGGGCTCGAAGGTGTAGCCACCGATCCCGGCCAGGGACTGTGCCGCCGCGAGGTCCTGCCGGGCCTCCACCTGCTCGGTGATGTCGGCGACCAGGACGAAGAACCCGGCGACACCGTCCTCGGCCAGGTGCGGGATGTACTCGGCCTGCGTGTGCCGGGTCTCACCGGCCGCCGTGACCAGGGTGCGGTCGAACCGCTGGTGGTGCCCGGCCAGCGCGCCGTCGATGTAGGGCTTGTTCGCGCGGTGGACCGCCGGCCCGAGCAGGTCCCTGATGTGCATGCCCCGCACCTCCTCGGGCGTCAGGCCGAACCACCGCAGGTAGGCCGCGTTGGCCACCACGTTGCGCAGGTCGTGGTCCCAGTAGGCGACGAGCGCCGGGAGGTGGTCGACGAGCAGCCGCCAGCGCTCGACCTGCTCCTGGAGGGGATCGGCGGGGCCGCTCACCGGCGGTGCGCGCCTGCCGGGAGGGACGTGATCGGGGGGTTCACCGGGTGATCCTCGCACCGCGACGGGGTGGCGCGATCACGGACCGAAGGGCCTCCAGTCGCGGGACCTTGTGCCCGGGTACGACGGGCGGCACCGGGGTCAGACCGGGGGGCAGCCCGCGGCGTACCAGCGTCCGAGCCTGGCGAAGCCCTCCTCCAGCCCCACGACGGGGGTCCAGCGGAGGCGTTCGCGGGTACGGCGCTGGTCGAACCAGTGCGCGGTGGAGAGCTGCTCGACCAGGAACCGGGTCAGCGGCGGCTGGTCGCGGCGGCTGGTCGCGGCCCAGACGGCGTCGACGGCGGCGCCCGCGGCCAGGCCGAGCGGGACCGGGAGCCTGCGTCGCGGCGGCGGGACCCCGGCGGCGAGGCACACCCGCTCCAGGACCTCCCCGACCGGCCGCGGCTCGCCGCCGCTGACCACCAGCGCCTCACCGTGCGCGTCGGGCCCGCAGGCGTCGACCGCCGCCACGAGGGCGTCGGCGGCGTCGGTGACGTAGGTGGTGTCGATCAGCGCGGTGGCCGGGCCGAGCAGGGGGAGCCGGCCGGTCCGGGCGCGGTCGACCAGGCGGGCGACCAGCTGGGTGTCGCCGGGGCCCCACACCAGGTGCGGGCGCACCGCGAGGACCGCCAGGTCGGGGGAGTCCGCCGCCAGGACCAGCTGCTCGGCGACCGCCTTCGTCGCGGCGTAGTGACCCCGGGCGTGCGCGGGGTCGGCGGGGTCGGCCGGCGCGCCGACCAGGGGTCGACCGGCGTGGGCGACCGAGGGCGAGGAGACGTGGACGAACCGGCCGACGCCGGTCCGGCGGGCGGCCGCGAGCACGGTACGGGTCCCCGCGACGTTGGCGCGCTCGTACTCCACCAGCGGGCCGACCACGTCGACCTTGGCGGCCAGGTGCAGCACGGCGTCCTGGCCCCGCACGGCCCGCTCGACCACGACGGCGTCGGCGACGTCGCCGAGGACCTCGCGGCAGCCGGTGCCCGACGGGCGGCGCTGGAGCACCGTGACGTCGTCGCCCCGGGCGGCCAGGGCCGTCGCGGTCGTCCGACCGAGCAGGCCGGAGGCTCCGGTGACCAGGACCCTCACGCGAGGATCACCCGCGCCCGGCGAGCACGTCCGAGGCCTGGCGGGCCAGCTCGGTGCGGTCGACCTTGGAGGCGTGCCGGATGTCCAGCGGCAGCCGGTCGGCGCGCAGCACGGCGGCCAGGGGCACGCCTGCCGCGCCGCGCACCGACTCGGCGAGGTGGTGCTCGGCCAGCCGCAGGCCGAGCGAGCCGCCGCGGCGGCGCGGTGCCGGGGCGGGCGGTCCGTCCGTGGCGGGCACGACCACGGCGGCGAGCACCTGCGCGCCCTCCGGCCCGACGCCGACGAGGCCGGCGGCGTGCACGGTGGCCAGGGCCTCGACCCGCTGCTCCGGCCCGACCGGCGTCACCAGGCCGCCGGCCGTGCTGATCAGGTGGGCCGTCCGCCCCTCCACCCAGAGCCGGCCCTCGTCGTCGAGGTGCCCGACGTCGCCGGTCCGGTGCCAGCCGGGGTGGCGGGCCGAGGCGCGCTGGGTCATCCACAGGGCGTCGTAGCGGTCCTTGACGTGCGCGGCGCGCACGCAGATCTCACCGGTGACGCCCGGGTCGGTGACCGGCTGGTCCACGGAGGGCCCGGTCAGGGGCACGATCCCGACGGAGACCCCGGCCAGGGGGTGCCCGACGCAGACGCCCTCCCCGGCGCCGGCGGCGGTGATCTCCTCCAGCGAGACGTCGGTGACCGGCAGCGCCTCGGTCATGCCGTACGGCGTGTGCAGGCTCGCCGACGGCAGCACCTCGCCGACCGACCGGAGCAGGGCGGACGGCACGGGCGCACCGGCCGACATCAGCAGCCGGACGCGGCCCAGCGCCTCCTGCTGGGCAGGGCTCACCTCGTCGCGGGTGGCCACGACGCGGCGCAGGGCGGCCGGCGAGGCGAACACCACGGTGGCCCCCACCGCGGCGGCGGCGTCGGCCAGCAGCGGCGCGGTCAGGGTGTCCGGGGCGGTCACGTCGATGGCCGGCAGCGAGGACGCCAGCCCCAGCGCGGGCCCGAGCAGCGAGAACGGCGCGAACGCGGCCACGAACGAGTCGTCCGGGCCGAGGTCGTAGGTGGCGCGGACCAGGCCGACCTGGGCGGCGGCCTGGCGGTGCCGGTAGGCGACGCCCTTGGCCGGGCCGGTCGCGCCCGAGGTGAAGAGCACCGCGCAGTCGGCGTCGAGGTCGGGCTCGGGCGGCATGGCGGTGCCCCGCCCGATCCGGGCCAGCTCGTCGAGGTCGTGCTCGGCGCCGAGCAGGCGGCGTACGGCCGGGGGCCCGGCGTCGACGGCGATCCGCGAGCCCGGCAGGCCCATCGCCGCGGCGGCGGCCAGGCCGGCCCGGCCCCCGACGACGTGGTCCAGCGACGCGCCGCGCAGCGCGCGACGCATCCCGGTGAAGCCCAGGCCCTTGTCGGCGACCACGACGACCGCGCCAGCGCGCCAGGCGGCGTACACGACCGAGGTGAGGTCGGCCGAGG
This sequence comes from Nocardioides sp. AX2bis, assembly GCF_902506435.1. Taxonomy (GTDB): domain Bacteria; phylum Actinomycetota; class Actinomycetes; order Propionibacteriales; family Nocardioidaceae; genus Nocardioides. Next base: position 1,253,329 of record NZ_LR733215.1, read on the forward strand.
GCTCGACGAGGACGCCGATCCGGTCGCCGGGGCGTACCCCGGTGGCGGCCATGCCCGCGGCCAGTTCGGAGACCCGGTGCGAGAGCGCCGCCCAGCTGACGAGCCCGCCGTCGACCGCGATGACGGGGGAGCGGTCCTCGCGCCGCCGCTCCAGGACCGACCAGAGCCGGTCGGACAGACCGTCGGCGGAGGCCACCGCGGCGGCGGGGTCGGGGCCGGGGTCGACGGGGCTCGCGTCGAGGTCGGTCAGCCACGCCGCGACGAGCCCGGCGTACTCGGGTGCGTCCTCGGTGACCAGGTGCGAGGCGCCCTCGTAGCGGTGGACCTCCGCCTGGGGGAGCCGGTCCTGCAGGTCGGCCAGGTAGCGCTCGCCGAAGACGGGGTCGCGCGGGCCCCAGAAGAGCAGTGCCGGGACGTCCAGGGTGCGCACGCCCTCGGCCAGGGCGTCGACGAACGGGAAGGACGGGTGCCCCTCGGCGAAGGGGATGTCGGCCACGAAGTCGCCCACGGCGGTGCGGCGCGCCGCACCGGAGTACGGCAGCGCCAGCGCGTCCCGGACCTCGCGGGGCAGGGCCGGCCGCGACAGGTTGGAGGTGGCGCGGACGAAGATCGGGGTGGCCACGCAGCCGAACGGCCGGAAGCCGGGCAGGTGGGCGAGCCGGATCAGCGGGGGCCCGAAGTCGCCGGGGGGCTGGGCCACGGCGGTGTTGCCGGTGACGACGCCCCGCAGCTGGTCGCGGTGGGCCTGCGCCCAGCCCAGCGAGATCGCTCCGCCCCAGTCGTGCCCGAGGGTGACGACGGGGCCGTCGATCCCCAGGGCGTCGGTCAGCGTGCCGAGGTCGGCGACGCGCTGCTCGACGGTCCGCGGCTGCTCGGTGCGCGCGGACCACCCCATCCCGAGGTGGTCGGGGGCGACCACGCGCCACCCGGGCGGGGCGGCGGCGAGCATCCCGCGCCACAGGTAGGACCAGGTGGGGTTGCCGTGCACGCACAGGACCGTGCCGTGGACCGGCTCCACGCCGTTGTCGAGGTAGTGCCAGGTACGGGGCACGCCGTCGGTGTCCTCGACGGTCACGGTGCGCGACCAGGACGGGTCGAGGCCCGGGAGGTGGTGGGGCACGGGGGACCGTGAGGCGTCCGGGGCGGTCAAGGGGCTCGTCGTCACCACTGGATCTCCAGGCAGCACGCGTTGAGGCCGGAGCCGATGCCCATCAGCAGGACCCGGTCGCCGGTCTCGAGGTCGGCGCTGTGCGTGGCCAGGGTGAAGGGGACCGAGGCGGGGCCGATGTTGCCGTGCTCGGGGAAGGTGCGTGGCACCTTGTCGGGGTCGATCCCGAGCCGTTCGCAGATCGCCTCGGTGTGCACCTGGGAGACCTGGTGCAGCACGTAGCGGTCCAGCCCGGCGTCCCAGCCGAACTCGGGTGCCGCCTCGGCCCACAGGCCGGAGGACAGCTCGAGGCCGGCGTCGAGCAGACCCTTCAGGTCGGTGATCATCGTGTCGTTGTCGCCCACGCAGAGCTCGTGGTGCTGGGTGGCGGCGCGGCTGACCGCGGCCACGACGCGGTGGCCCTCGGGGTGCTCGTCGGTCCGCCCGAGCACCATGCCCGCGGCGCCCGAGCCCAGGGTCAGCGCGGCGAACTGCGACATCACGTCCTTCGACGTCACGCCGTCCTCGGAGAGCCGGGCGATCGTCGACTCCTGCACCGGCAGCGAGTCCTCCGCGTCCACCACCAGCGCGTGCCGGACCATCCCCGCGTCGATCATCGCGCCGGCGATCTCGATGCCGTTGACGAAGCCGAGGCAGGCGTTGGTGACGTCGAAGCTCTGCGCCGACGGCGGCAGCCCGAGGGCGTCGTGGATGACCACGGCCGTCGACGGCTCCAGCCAGCGGCGGCTGAGCGAGGTGTTGATCAGCAGGTCGACGTCGGCGGCGGCCACGCCGGCGGCGTCGAGCGCGGCCTGCCCGGCCGCGACGGCACCGTCGATGAAGGTCTGCTCCTCGGTCCAGCGGCGTCGCTCGCGGATGCCGACCAGGCCCTCGAGGAGTCCGGGTCGCATCCGGGTCCGGCGGTAGACGTCGGTGAGCCGGTCGTCCAGCGCGGCGGAGGTGACGACCTCGGGGGCCTCGACCCGCTCGACGGCCAGGACGGCGATCCGGGAGAAACGGTGGGTGGAGTTCAGGGTCACGGGGCTCCTGCCGGGACGGGGTTCGCGACCCGCGCGTCACGGGTCGCGGCGGGGTCGCTCGGATCTGCCCAGGGGAGCACCGGGTGACCTCACTCAACCACGGGCGCCTGAGCGGGCGGCTGACGTAGGGGTGAGGCCGGACCCGCCGGCGGGACCGGTCCCTACGATGGCGTGATGGCCACCACCCGCGACCGCGACCCCGAGGGGCGACCCCGCCAGGCCCGGCCGCGGGACGCGCTCGGCCGCCCCCTGGCCTACGGCGAGGTCGGGGTCGAGCCGGTCTCCGAGGAGCCGCTGCCGCCGTACGAGACCGTGGCGTACGCCCGCGAGCTCCTCGACGCCGGCCGCCCGTTCTCGGCCCACGAGGTGCTCGAGGCGCGGTGGAAGGACGGTCCCGACGAGGAGCGCCCGCTGTGGCAGGGCCTGGCCCAGCTGTGCGTCGGGATCACGCACCTGGCCCGGGGGAACACCGCCGGGGGCCTGCGCCTGCTCGCGCGCGGGTCGGCGGCGGTGGAGGGGTACGCCGCGGGCGGCGGTCCGACGTACGGCCTGGACCTCGCGGACGTGCTCGTCTGCGCACGCGAGCACGCCGACGGCGCGGGCGGCCCCGACGGCCCGGGCTCAGGCTGACGGCAGCCGGGCGCGCAACCAGGTCTGGGTGCCCGGCCGCAGGTGCTTGAGCTTGGGTGTCGCGGCGAGCGGCGCGACCACCAGCGAGGAGTCGTCGGGCAGCGACCACTTCAGCTCGTGGAAGACCCGCGAGAGGGTGTCGTCGCTGTCGACGAAGCCGAGCCCGGGGGCCGCGGGCCGCACCTCGCGCCACGGGCCGGGCTCGTCGGTCGGCAGGTCGACGCTGCTCCACGCGATGTAGACGGTCATCGGGGCAGTCTGGCGCGCCGGTCGGTCCCGGCCACCCCTGCGGCCGGTCCAAGATGGGGCCATGAGCATCAGCGAGCAGGACCGGACCCACCTGGAGCGCTGCGTGGCGCTGGCCGCGCAGGCCGTCGACCAGGGGGACGAGCCCTTCGGGTCGATCCTGGTCTCGGCGCGCGGGGAGGTGCTGCTCGAGGACCACAACCACGTCGGGGAGGGTGACGGCACCCGCCACCCCGAGCTCGAGATCGCCCAGTGGGCCGGGGCGCACACCGACCCCTCGGAACGCGCGTCGATGACCGTCTACACCTCCGGCGAGCACTGCCCGATGTGCTCGGCCGCGCACGCCTGGGCCGGGCTGGGGCGGATCGTCTTCGCCAGCTCGACCGCCCAGCTGACCGGCTGGCTGGCCGAGCTCGGCGTGGCCCCGTCCCCGGTCGCGCCGCTGCCGATCAGTCAGGTGGCGCCGGGCCTGGTGGCCGAGGGGCCCGTCCCCGGTCTCGACGAGCAGGTCCGTGCCCTGCACGCGCGCTTCCACGCCCCCCGCTGACGCCGAGATGACGCTCGCGGACAGCCGAGATGACGCTTGCGGCGCCTCGAGGTGACGGTTCCGGACACCGGCGACCTGCGGCTGGGAGGAGTCAGGGGCGGTAGAAGTGCTGGTAGTCCGGCTCCGAGAAGGTGCCGCCCCACTCCCAGCCGACCTCGGCGAACGCCCTGACCACCACGTCGTCGGCGTGAACGACGCCGGCCGGGGGCTGGGCGTCGGAGGTGCGGTCGAGGTCGGCGAACCGGGCGCCCGCGGGCGGCAGCACACCTCCGGTGGTGAGGTACGGGTTCTCGACCGGGTTCACGTCGATCGCACGGCCGAACGCGTGGGCGGAGAGGGTGTCGGACCCGGCCACGCGGCGGCAGTTGTAGCCCGAGGAGTTGTCGTCCGCCATCGAGCGGTCGTCGTCCCCGCCGTAGGCGTCGACCAGGCGCATCCGCCGCAGCGGCCAGCGGGCGTCGTACAGGCGCTCGAAGACCTGCACGACGTCGCGGGCCAGGGAGGCCCGCACCACCATCCGGCCGGTGCGGGGCTGCCCGTCGAAGCCGACGTGGGGCACGCTCAGCACCCGGAGCCGGTCCAGCGGCAGCGGGCAGGTGGCGGGGTCGTGGCTCGCGCCGGTCATCCGCCGTCCGAGCGCCTCGCCGATCGGCGCGACACGGGCGCGGTACGCCGGCAGCCGCTCCGGCGTGGTGCCGTCCGTCGGGGCCAGGCCGGTGCCGCGGCGGAGGTCGCGCCACCACACCTGCGCCTCGTCGCGCTCACGGCCCGTCAGCAGGCGGGGGACGCCGCCCTCGGGCGGGATGCGGGCCGGTGACCAGCGGTCGCCGACCACGACGCCGTCGCGCAGCTCGACGGTCAGCACGCCGGTCTCGGACTTGCGACCGTGGTACCAGGTGAAGTTGCCCAGGCCGTAGCCCACGTAGGTGTCGTCGAGCATCCCCGCGCCGAGGAGCACGTGCGCGTGCGACCCGACGACGACGTCGGCCCCGGCCCGGGCCAGCCGCTCAGCGAGCCCCCGCTGGGCCGTGGTCGGCGTCTGCCGCTCCTCCTCGCCCCAGTGCAGGTAGACGGCCACGACGTCGTCGGTGCGCGCCGCCCGGCGCACCGCGTCGAGCAGCCGGCCCGCGTCACCCGGGCGGGCGGCGGCGATGCCGGGTCCGCCCTCTCCGGCGGCCCAGACGGGGTCGCGGCTCTCGCGCGGGGAGGCGTCGGCGGCGAGCACGGCGACGCCGGTGCCGCGCACGTCCACGCGGTACGGCCGGTAGGCCTGCTCGGCGTCCCGACCGATCCCCACGACCGCCGGGCGCGCCCGGTCCGCGGCGGCCGTCAGGGACGCGCGCAGCCCGGCCAGGCCGTGGTCGGCGCCGTGGTTGTTGGCCAGCGGGACCACGTCGACGCCGGACCGGGCCAGCACGCCGAGCGCGGCCGGGTCGCTGCGGAACCAGTAGCGCTGGTCGGGGTCCTCGAGCTCCTTGTCCGTCGGGGTGTCCCGCGACGCCAGGGCGCTCTCCAGGTTGACCACCGCCACGTCGGCGGCGCGGAGCGGGCGCGACACCTCGCCCAGGTCTGACCCGGGCTGCTGCACGAGGTCGCCCAGGGCCTGCTCGAAGTGCACGTCCCCGGCGAAGGCGAGGGTGACGGTGGTGCCGGCCGCCTCGGCGGCGCGGGCACCCGCACGACCACCGGACCCCGGTCCGCCCTCGGCGTCGGGACCCGTCTGCGCCCGGCCGCCGCCGTCGGAGCACGCGGCTGTCAGCACCAGGGAGGCCACGAGCGCGCCGAGGACCCCGGTCCGTCGCGGCGTGCAGCGTGTCGTGGCCATGGGGCCTCCCTCGCGTCCAGGATGCGGGACCGGGACAAACGGCCCGCGTGGCACGGGGGGAAGAAAGGTGTGGGTGCGGACGACCCCTGCCAGAGCGTCCGCACCCACGATCGGGGGCCCTCAGTCCGTGGTCGGACCTCGGGGAGGCTGGCGTTCCTGGCGGCCGAGCTCGCCGCCGACGCGGCCGCCGAAGGGGCGGCCGTGGTCGGCGTGCTCGGCACGCGAGAACACCAGCAGGTGGTCGCCCACCTCGAGGCGGGCGCCGGCACGCAGCACCACGCGGTCGTCGAGCTGGGCGCCGTGCACGCGGGCGCGGCCGGCCAGGGTGGTGACGACGTACTCGTCGTCGTCGCTGTGCCGGATGACGACCTGGCGGTCGGCCAGCCCGGGCAGCACCACGTCGCAGGACGGGTCGGAACCGACAACGGTCGTCTCACCCAGCCAGAAGATGGGCTGCCGCTCGCCGGCCACCACGTCGGCCTTGAACAGGACCAGGCGGGGGCTCCCGCCCCTGCCGTGCGTCCCTCCGCGACCCACCCGCGGGTTGCGCTGGAACGTCGGTGCGATCGGCCACACCGGCATCGGCGGGACCAGGTCGTTGCTGGGGAGCACCGGCTCGGCGGCGCGGGCCCGCGAGCGCGCCGAGGTCAGGGCCCCGCGCACGCTGCCGATCCGGATCCGGCGCGAGCCGGTCGCGCGACGCTGCCACCACGGTGCCTTGACGGCTCCCAGCGAGACGAGGTGCTCACCGCCGGAGACCACCTTGACCACGACGCCGTACCGCGCCAATGTCTCCGCGACGGTGCGGATCGCGGGGGCGTCCGCGCGGCCCGCGAAGGCGCCGGGCTCGTCGACCTCGAGCTCGAGGCGGTTGCCGCTGCCCCGGAGGCGGCCGTGGACGGCGCTGCCGTCCTCCCGGCCGATCTCGAAGCGCAGGTCCGCGCCGACGACGAGGGTCATGGTGCTCAGGCCCGCCCGGAGGTCTGGCCGGAGGTCTGGCCGGGCCCGACGGGGTCGCCGGCGTCGCTGGTGGTGATGGTCAGGGTGCCGTCGAGCTTCCAGGTGGCGCGAGGGGCGTTCGACCCCGTGTCGCGGGGGACCTCGACGGTCATGTCCTCGAAGCGGTAGTGGATCGCGGCCTCGCGGCCGGTCAGGAAGGTCCACATGCGGGCGCCGAGATCGGTCCAGTCGACGACTTCCTCGTGGCCCCCGTCCAGGGACTGGCTGCTGACTGACATGGTGGGCTCCTCAGGCGGGTGGACCTCGACATCTTGTCGAAGTAGTTAGGATTAAACCATGGACGACGTGTCAAGGCCTGTGCAAGGCCTCCCCAGGGGTGTGATCTCCGACCCTCCCGCCGAGGCGGACCTGAGCATCGGAGACCTCGCCACCGCGACCGGGGTGGGCGCGGCCACCCTGCGCGCCTGGGAGCGACGGCACGGTTTCCCGGTCCCGCACCGCCTGCCCAGCGGCCACCGTCGGTACGACCAGGCGCAGGTCAGCGCGGTGCTCGACGTGGTGCGCCGCCAGCACGAGGGCGTACGCCTGGAGGCGGCGATCGCCGCCACCCTGGTCGACGCCCACGGCAGCGACGGGAACCGACCGATGGTGCCCGGCGAGCGCTCGGTCTTCGCTGCGCTCCGTCGCCGGCACCCGCAGCTGACCCCGCAACGCCTCGGCAAGCCGATGCTGCTGGCGCTGTCCTGGGCGATCGAGGACGAGTTCTGCTCGCGGGCCCTCGCCCCGCACCTGTTCGGCTCGTTCCAGCACGACTCGTACTTCCGTGCCGCGCGACGCCGCTGGGACGACCTGGCGCTCGGCGCTCGTACCTCGGCGGTCTTCGCCGACTTCAACGGCGGTGAGGACGTCGTGTCCCTCACGGGTCCGGCGCGGGTGCACCTCGACGCCGGGGCCCCGCTGCTGCGCGAGTGGGCCGTGGTCTGCGACGACGACGACCTCCCGGCGGTGCTCACGGCCTGGGAGCTGCCCGGCCAGGGGCACGTGAAGGAGGCCGACCGGCTCTTCGACGCCGTGTGGACCGTGGACCGTCGGGCCGCCCGGGACGCGGCGCGGGCCTGCACACGAGCGGCGTACGACGCCGGTGCCGCCTGGGCGCCAGGCCTGCTCCAGGACCTGGCCCCGGAGCCCCGGGCGGTCCAGGTCGACGCGGCCACCCAGACGGCGTTGTTCAACCGGGTGCTGGCCTACGTGGACCGTCAGGTGCGCCGCTGAGGCCATGTCGCTCGGCCACGCCCCATGCCCACGGGTGTGGCAGGGACCGGTCGGGGCGGCTTGCGTGAGCGTGTGACCCACGACTCGCTGGACGACCAGGTCGACCGTGACCGCCAGGCCACCTTCCGCCCGCTGTCGGAGGACGCCGCGGCCCCGCCGCCGGAGCCCGTGGTGGTGCGGGTCGACGGGTCGGAGGTCCCCGCCGACGCCCGACGGCCGCTGATCGAGGCCCTGACCGACGAGGGCCACGACGGCGACTTCCCCTCCGTCTGCTACCACCCCGCCCTCGGGGCGATCCAGACCTGCGACACCTGCCTGGTCGAGGTGGACGGCGAGGTCGTACGCGCCTGCGCCACGCCGGCCCGCGACGGCCTCGAGGTCACCACGACGGGACCGTCCGCGCCCGCCCGCGAGGAGGCCGCGCAGCGCCTGGTACGCAAGCACGTCCTGTACTGCACGGTCTGCGACCACAACGACGGTGCGTGCCCGCTCAAGCAGGGGATCGAGGCCAGCGGACTGACCCACGAGACGATCGGCTACTCCCCGAAGCCCTTCGAGATCGACGACAGCCACCCGTTCTACCGCTACGACCCCGACCAGTGCATCCTCTGCGGTCGCTGCGTGGAGGCCTGCCAGGACGTCCAGGTCACCGAGACGCTGTCCATCGACTGGGGCTCGGAGGACCCGCGGGTGCTGTGGGACGGGGGCGCGCCGGCGGGGGAGTCGTCCTGCGTGTCCTGCGGGCACTGCGTGTCGGTCTGCCCGTGCAACGCCCTGATGGAGAAGACCATGCTCGGCCGGCACGGCCTGATGACCGACTGGCCCACCGAGACCCGCGAGCTGGCCATCGACCTGGTCAAGGACGTGGAGCCCACCACCGGGTACCTCCCGCTCTACGACATCTCCAAGGCCGAGGCGGCGGCCCGCATGGCGGTCACCGAGAGGACGAAGACGGTGTGCACCTACTGCGGCGTCGGCTGCTCCTTCGACGTCGAGACCCGTGGCCGCGAGATCCTGCGCGTGCAGCCGCAGCTCGAGGGTCCCGCCAACTCGATCTCGACCTGCGTCAAGGGCAAGTTCGGCTGGGACTACGTCAACGCCGAGGACCGGCTGACCGTGCCGCTGGTCCGCGACGGCGACCGGTTCCGCGAGACCACCTGGGACGAGGCGCTCGACGTGGTGGCCGAGCGCCTCGAGGCGATCGTCGCCGAGCACGGGCCGGACGCGACCGGCGTGATCGGGTCGTCCAAGGCGACGAACGAGGAGGGCTACCTCACCCAGAAGCTCGCCCGGCAGGTGCTCGGCACGAACAACACCGACAACTGCTCGCGCTACTGCCAGTCGCCGGCGACCGTGGGCCTGTGGCGCACCGTGGGGTACGGGGGTGACGCCGGGTCGATCAGCGACATGGAGCGCGCCGAGCTGGTCCTGATGATCGGGACCAACACCGCGGCCTCCCACCCCGTGATCGCCTCGCGGCTGCGGCGTGCCCAGAAGCTCGGCGGTCAGCAGCACGTCGTGGTCGACCTGCGACACCACGAGATGGCCCAGCGCGCGGAGGTGTACCTCAAGCCCGCGCCCGGCACCGACCTCGTGTGGCTCTCCGCCGTGACCAAGCACGTCATCGACCAGGGCTGGCACGACCGGACCTTCCTCCAGGAGCGGGTCAACGGCCTGGACGAGTACGTCGCCTCGCTCGCGCCCTTCACCCTCGAGCACGCCGAGCAGCGCACCGGGATCCCGGCCGACGACCTGCGCGCGCTGGCCCACCGGGTCGCCCACGCGGGGTCGGTGGCCGCGCTGTGGGCGATGGGGGTCACCCAGCACCACATGGGCTCGGACACCTCGACCGCGATCTCGAACCTGCTCCTGGTCACCGGCAACTACGGGCGGTCCGGCACCGGCGCGTACCCGCTGCGAGGCCACAACAACGTGCAGGGCTGCAGCGACTTCGGCGTCGTGAACGACGTCTACCCCGGCTACCAGCCCGTCGCGGACGACGAGGTGCGGGAGAAGTTCGAGAAGGCCTGGGGCCGCGCGCTCCCGCGCGAGCCGGGCCTGGACAACCACGGCATGGTCGACGCCGCCCACGACGGCTCCCTGAAGGGGCTCGTGGTCATCGGCGAGGAGCTCGCGCTCGTCGACGCCAACGCCCACTACGTGCAGGAGGCCCTCGAGCGGCTGCCGTTCCTGGTGGTCTCGGAGCTGTTCTTCTCCCGCACCTGCGAGTTCGCCGACGTGGTCCTGCCCGCGGCCGCCTCGCTGGAGAAGGACGGCACCTTCACGAGCACCGAGCGTCGCGTCCAGCGCCTCTACGAGTCGATGCCGCCGGTCGGTGAGGCGAAGGCGGACTGGCGGATCCTCCAGCTGATCGCCGACCGGATGGGCTACCAGTGGGGCTTCACGCACCCCGGGGAGATCATGCAGGAGGTGGCCGGTCTGACCCCGCTGTTCGCCGGGGTGAGCTACGACCGGCTCGAGGGCTACTCCTCCCTGCAGTGGCCCGTGCACGCCGACGGGACCGACACCCCGCTGCTCTACACCGAGCGCTTCCCGTTCGACGACGGGCGGGCGCGGTTGTACCCGTTGGCGTTCCGCGAGCCCACCGACCAGGTCGACGACGAGTACCCGCTGCACGTGAACAACGGCCGTGTCCTGGAGCACTTCCACGAGGGGAACCTGACCCTGCGCTCGGCCGGCCTGGTGCACCTGGTGCCGGACACCTACGCCGAGATGACCTGGCGCACCGCGGAGGAGCACGGGGGCCTGGCCACCGGCGACTGGGTGCGCCTGATATCGCGGCGGGGCGAGCTGACGGTGCGCGTGCTGCTCTCGGACCAGGTGCACGACGGTGAGCTGTGGGTGCCGATGCAGGCCGCCGAGATCAACCTGCTCACCTCCAGCGTCGTCGACCCCGACAGCCACACCCCGGCCTACAAGGAGATCGCGGTGCGCCTGGAGCGCGCCGACGGCCCCGACGAGGTGCGCGGCGGCACCCGACGCGCGGCCGACCGGTCCCGCAAGGGCGACCGTGACCAGCAGGGCAACCCGCAGGGCCCCCCGCTGCCGCCCCACCACCACCGCTACGGCCCGGTGAGGTGGAGGGGAGGCTGCGGGCGGCACCCGGTGACGTCGAGGAACTCCATTGACTCCTCGTGGGCAACTGCCAGCAGGCGCCCGTCAGGGGACCAGGCCTCAGGACCCGCGAGGACCCCGCGCTGTGCCTCGTCCTGGAGCGGCCGCGGGAGGTCTCGAACGGTCGACGTGGCGAGGTCGACCAGGGAGATGCCGGATGAGCTGCCGCGGCGCTGCACGGCGATCAGGCTGCCGTCCGGCGAGAAGGCGGCCCCTGAGATCGGGTCGCCCACGGTCACTGCAGTGGTGTCACCCGAGTCCGTGTCGAGGACGACCAGGTCGCCGACCAGGGAACGACCTGAGTAGGGGTTGGTGGGCTCGGTGGAGGAGATGTAGGCGACCTGCGTGCTCTCGGAGGACCAGGCGATGGGTCGCACGCTGCGCGCCGGCGGCAACGCGTGGCGTGCGACGTCGGCCGAGCTGAGGTCGACGATCTCGAGGTCGGCCTCGGAGGTGTCGTGGTCACCCAGCGCTACCCGACGACCGTCGGGGGAGAGCAGCATGGGGGCTGGGTCTCCCTGGGTCTCCGGTCCTGCGCGATCCTCGGCGGCGTCAAGGCGCCGGTAGATGTCGGTGTCGGCGCCCAGGACGACGGCCTGGGGGAAGTCGAGGAACTCGACCCCGAACCCGTGCTGGTAGAGCGCGATCGCGCGGCCGGGGGGCGCTTCGGAGACGTCGGTGGTCAGGTAGGAGTAGCCGGCCAGCTGGTGCGGGAGGCTGGCGGTCGTCCCGCTGTCGGCGGGACCACCCTCCGTGGCGAGTGGAACGAGCGTGACAGCGGCACAAGCGGCCCCCAGCGCGAGGCAGTGCCATCGCCCACGCCCCCACACGGGTCTCATGGGCGGACGGTAGCGCCTGCGCGAGCGACGACCACCTGTTCCTGACGGCGGCCGTGGCAGTCGTAGTACCGCGTGCCGCCGGGCTTCCCACGCTGGTGGTCCCCTCTGGCGGCTGCTCGGGTCGGGTCACCACAGACCGTGCCGGCCACCCCATGATGCGCAGCGACGCGACGACCTGGCCGGATCGGGCCTCGGCCGCCGACGGGGCCAACGACGCTGGACGACGGTTGGCTCAGTCCAGCGGGGTGTCGACCCAGCCCACGAACCGGTTGCCGATACCCAGGATCTCCTCACGATGGTTGCCGCGCAGTGGAGGCGGCAGGTCGGAGGGCTGATGGTGGTCGCAGCTGATGAAGGTGAATCTCGGCCACCATTTCTTGGGCCGGGTTGTCTCAGCATGCCCGCAGACACTGCAGACCAGCTCGACCCACACCGGCTTCTTGCCGGTCCGATTGGCACGGGACTGGACCAGCCACGGTGGCGGGTCGTCCTCGATCTCACGCAGCTGGCCTTCGGTGAGCGTCGGGGGCAGGCCGTGTCGAGCGGCCATCTCCGGGGGGATGTCCAAGCGTTGGGCAGCGTCGCGGCGGGTGATCATCGGCGCCAACGATAGTCAGTGCTGTCGGGAGCAGCTCGAGAGAACAGCTGCAGCACGTCGGCTTGGTTCGACCCACGTGCTTGCGTGCCATGCTGCGGCGCATGCCCCAGGTCACAGCAGAAGTGTGGGTCCCGGTTCTGCCCGACACTGCGTTCGCGGTCTCGCAGACGACCGGCGAGGTCCGGCTGAGCTGGGATCCCTTCATCCGGAGTCAGCACCTGATCGACGCAGACCGCCCGGACAAGGACGTCCGCACCCTGACCAAGGCGCGCGTCGGTCCGACGATGATCAGCCGCTACGTCTCCTACCGCCCGCCGACATCGGTCGGCATGACGATGGAGAGAGGGCCCTGGTTCTTCGCGACCTTCGGCGGCGGCTGGCGCTTCACACCTGAGGACCGAGACGGAGTTGCCGGGACTCGGGCCGTGTGGAAGTACACGTGGTCCGGCCGCCCGGCTTGGCTCACCCCGGTCGCCGACCCGATCGGCCGGTGGTTGCTGGGCCGCGAGATCCGCGCGCGCATCACGGCGTTCGCCGGTGCCTGCGAGAGTCCCGACGTGCTGGGGGTCGTACGAAGCGCGTCGAGCTGACCGCCGCACGGGTGAACGCCAGCTCCGACTCGCGCCGTCCCAGGTGTTCGGCGATCAACGCCGCACGCTGGTCGGGACCGGGCGAGCGCAGGATCTGTCGGACGTCTGAGAAAGCTTCGTCGAGCCCACGCAGACGGTCGAGTCTGGACTCTCTCCCCGGGGGAGACTTCAGTCCTTGACTCTCGCTCGGCCCGAGTACCCAGGCTGTGCGGCATGGACAACCACACCGACATCAACATCGATACCACCACCGACACCACCACGACCGCGCAGCTGCCCGGCCCGATCCGCACCTTCGTGGCGGCCCACGGGTCTCGCGACGCCGACGCGGCGCTGGTCGTACTGGCCCCGGGAGCGGTCATCTCCGACGTGGGGGAGTCGTTCACCGGCGAGGACGCCCTGCGGCGCTTCGTGAGCGAGGCAGGAGCGGAGTACAGCTACACCGACGAGATCACCCGCGTGGCTCAGGACGGCGAGATCTGGGTGGTCTCTCATCACCTGGAGGGTGACTTCCCGGGCGGTGCGGCGGACCTCGACTACCGGTTCGCGCTGGACGGCGACCGCATCAGCCGACTCGACATCGTCCTCGGCTGACGTCGGGCCCAGCACCACACGAGCTCGAGGAGAAGACATGACACACGAAGATCGCGACCGGCTCGACGGTCGTACGGCGCTGGTCACCGGCGGTTCGAAGGGCTCGGGCCGAGCCGTGGTCGACCGGCTGCGGGCCATGGGCGCCGACGTCTGGACGACTGCACGGACCATCCCCGAGGGGTACGACCGCCCCGATCGCTTCATCGAGGCGGACACCTCGACCGCAGAGGGGGCGCAGGCCGTGGCCGACCGCATCGCGGGGGCCGGCGCCTTGGACATCCTGGTCCACGTCGTCGGCGGCTCGTCGACGCCGCCCGGTGGGTACGCGGTCATCACCGACGAGCAGTGGCTCACCGAGCTGAACCTGAACTTCCTCGGGGCAGTGCGGCTCGATCGGGCGCTCCTCCCACCGATGATCGAGTCCGGGTCCGCGGTCGTCCTGCACTTCGGCTCCATCCAGCGCGAGATGCCGCTCCACGAGGCCTCGTTGCCCTACGCCTCGGCAAAAGCTGCGCTGCGCACCTACAGCAAGGGCCTCGCGAACGAGCTGGCTCCGCTCGGGGTGCGGGTCAACATGATCAGTCCCGGCGGGATCGAGACGCAGGGGTACGAGGACTTCGTGGACAGCCTCGCGACCGGCAACGGGATCACGCGTGAGGAAGCGAGGCAGGGCATCTTCGACTCCCTCGGCGGGGTGCCACTGGGCAGGTTCGCGAGCACCGAGGAGATCGCCGACCTGGTGGGTTTCCTGGTCTCGGACCGAGCATCAGCGATCGTGGGTGCGGAGTACGTCATCGACGGCGGGACCGTCCCGACCGTCTGAGCCAGCAGGACGGAGCAGCATCGTGGGCACGATGGACGAGCTCGTCGACGGCGACGTCGTCGAGCAGCTGAGGCGCACGTTCCGGGCGCACGCCAGCAGTACGCGATCCGACTGGTCGGGGCTGGCTGCCGCGGCGAGCGCCGTGGCGGGCCGGCCCCTGCGACGGCGGGTCGACCTGGTGCGCGACGCCATCGTGAGCGACGTCGGGTCGGGGTTCGACCTCCTGAACGGGGTGGTCGACGCGAGCCTCGCCGAGCCGGGCTTCCGGGGATGGGCTATCTGGCCAGTCACGGAAGCGGTGGCCGAGCTCGCGGTCGGCGGGGCGCAGGGGAGTGGTAGAGGTGGTGAGCAGACGTTCGAGCAGGGACTGGAGCTCATGCGGCGCCTGACCAGCCGCCTGAGCGCGGAGTTCGCCCTGCGGACCTTCCTCCTCGCGGACCCGGACCGGACGGTCCGCGTGGTGCAGCACTGGTGCGACGACGACGACGAGCACGTACGTCGACTCGCGAGCGAGGGCACGAGGAGCTACCTGCCGTGGGCCCGACAGGTGCCTGCGCTGCACGCCCGGCCGGATCTGACCCTGCCGATCGTCGACGGGCTGTACCGGGACGAGAGCGAGTACGTCCGACGCTCGGTCGGCAACCACGTGAACGACCTGTCCAGGCGGCACCCGGACGTGGCCGTGCAGGTCGGGTCGCGCTGGCTCACCTCACCCGACGGCAACACGCCGGCACTGGTGCGGCGTGCGTTCCGCACCCTGGTGAAGGCCGGCGACGAGCGGGCCCTCGCCGCACTCGGCTTCGGCGGAACCGCCGCCGTGACCGGGCCGCTCCTGGACCGCACCACCGTCCAGGTGGGCGAGGACCTCGAGATCCGAGCGACGGTGCGGAACGCCGGTGCGACCCGGGCGCAGTTCGCCGTGGACTACGTCGTCCACTATCGCAAAGCCCGTGGACCCAACGCCCCGAAGGTCTTCAAGATCGCGACGCTGACGCTGGACCCGGGGGAGTCGCGAGAGCTGGTGAAGCGCCGCTCCTTCGCCCCGACCAGCACCCGCGTCCTCCACCCAGGACCGCACACCGTCGAGCTCCAGGTGAACGGTCGGCGACACGGGGAGGCTCGAGTGGAACTACGCGCGGCGTCGAGTGGGGAGCGGCCCTGACGGGTCTGACCGCCACACCACAGCGGTTCGCCCGGTCAGAGCCGCGACCTCCATCGGGATCCCGGTGGTGAGCGCCGGACCGATCCGGTGCTGATGAGTGCCGGCGGAGAGGGGCCCCGACGGCCTCGAAGCCCCCGTTGCACGTCGCCATCTTCCTCAGCCGGCGCGAGGATCACGTCACCGCGTGCGTGGGGACAGTAGGACGCGCGGCGCGCTCAACGCGGTGCACCGCGGCAGCAGCGTTGTGCTGCCTGCGGTTGCCAACTCACCTGCTGTGTGCCGGTGCGGCTACATGCGTACCTTCGGACCACCGACAACCGAAGGAAGTGCCTCATGGGTCTCTTCAAGGTCAGCAGAACCCCGCAGGCAAAAGCAGAACGGGACCTCAGGATCAAGGGCCGGATAAGCCATCGCAGCCTCCAGGAGCTCCAGGACCAGCTTCACGCCGTCGGAGACCTCGGCCTCGATCTGGACGAGGCGCTCCGCAGCCCGGCGCAACGCCAGAAGGTCGACATCACCACTCTGATCAAGGCGTTGGCCATCGCGACGGAAACTGCCGAGCTGGCGCTCGCGGAGGTCGTCGCACTCCGACAGGCTCTCGAGTGACCTGACGGGCAGTGATCGAGGGGTCGGTTGACCGTGACGTGACGCAGTTGCGGCGGGACTTCGTGGGGTACGCGTGAGTCCAGGAAGTCCCTACTCGGTCCCTCCGTCGAACAGGTCGGGCTGGTCGTCCGGTGGGCCATAGGCGAACCAGCCGTATCGAGACATGTATCGAGACATGTCCTCCCCGCGCTGCTTCGCTTCGCGAAACGACCGCTTGAGCTCTGCCCCGAATCGCACAGGGGGCAGCTCTGCCCGGATCGACCACTCCAGGGAATCCTCGAAGAACACCAAGAAGACTTCCTCGTCAGACAGCTGGTTGAAGTCCTGCGGGTCATCGGAGTGGGGATCCGCAGGCTCGGCGATCCGTGCCCATTGCTCCTGAGTCACCAGGACCGTGAACTCCCCACCATCACCGCGAAGAACGTGGACGCTGCCGTCGTCGCTCTCGACCACCTGACCGTTCAGTGCCAGGCGCTCGAGCAGCCACTGCCACCGCGATGCGACTTCCTCAGGGCTCTTGGGCGGCGCAGGGCGGGCCGGCGCGGACATGACCTCACGTGCCGCGGAGGAGATCTGCTGAGCAAGCAGGTCGGCGTAGTCATTCACGAGCTCCCAGCCGCTGAGGTATCGCCATTCACTATCGATTGGCACGTAAGCAGACCCGCACACGGGTTCGTCCCCTATTTCGAACCGTGCCTCGGCGCGGAGCCAGCTGCGACTCCGATCGAGGCGAACCTCGATGACCTTGATGTCGTCGCCGACCAAGGGTGGAAGCAGAGCGGCCGCCGCGGCCAGAAACTCAGCGTCATCCATGGTCCAAGCCTCTCAAGTCTCGTCAGGGGCCGGACCGATCGTGACTGCAGTATCGCTGTCGACCAGCATCCAGACCTCGGCGTCATGTGCGCTTGAGCTGCGCGCGCCGCTTGCCATGGACGGGCGGCCTGGATGTCCGTGTCTGACGATGATCGCGTGCGGTCCATGCGTACGGTCGTCTGGTGAGTGCCCCTGACCCCGACCTTGTCGTCGTGGCTTCACCGTGGGCTCGCAGGACATGGGTCGCCGCATATGCGCTTCTTTTACTGGCGCTGGTCTGGGTGCTGCTGTCGTGGGCTGGGGTCCTGGTCGTGGTCGGATCGACCGTCGTGCCGGTCTGGGCGGCTGGACCCGTCCTGCTGTTCGCATGGGCCGTTGTACGGATAGGCCTGAGCGTGTTCCGGGTGCCGGGGCCGTCACCGGAATCGTGGTGGCGGTGGTTGCTTCCCACCGTCACGGCGTGTGCGTGGGTGCTGGTCCCACTGACCGCTGCGGCCAGCGGGTTCGGGGGGACGTCGTACGTGGTGGTCGAGCCCGCTGGGTCCGGTGGGTGCCGGGCGGTGGTGGCGGAGAGCAGCTTCTTTCTGACCGGGTGGGGGACGGTGCATGTCGCCGGTGGGTGGGGGCCGTTCGCCCCGCAGGTGGGTAGCTACCGCACGGACAACGGGTTGCAGCCGGTGTCGGCGGGGTCATACGGCGTCAGCTGGGATGACCGGTTCGGTGGGTTGTTGAACGTGGGTGGGACGTTGCCCGATGGCGACCCGGACGGTGGCTCCGGTCTGGTGGTCTTCGACTGCTGAGGTCTGCCGCCGGCAGACGGGACACCCCCGCGGTCAAGCCTCCGCGCCTATCGCGGAGTGGTTGTGCAGACCCTTCTAGCGGCAATGGAGCGCGTCGTGAGGGTCGAGTCGTGATCAGTGGTCCTGAGATCGTCTGCACCTGTGGGTCGGTGAAGTCCATGGCCGACATGCGCGCGGCTCATCGTGACCTGACCTCCGCCGGAGTCATCGTTGTCGCCCCCAGCGAGGCGGACGAGTCGCCCACTCCCGAGCAAGAGGTCGTCCTGGACGCTCTACATCTGCGCAAGATCGACCTGGCCGATCGGGTTCTGGTCGTCAACCCCGGCGGGTACGTCGGTGAGCCGACGCGAAGGGAAATCGCCTACGCCGAGGCGGCCGGCAAGCCGATCAGTTTCACCGGATAGGCGCAGGTCACCAACGCGCGGATTGCGGCAGTTGAGTGCTCTTCGCGAAGTAGTGTCCCCGCGTGCCAGAGACCTTGGCCCGGGCGTTCCCCTCGGACCTACGCGATTCGCTCGCAACTGTGCTTAGCGACCTTCCCCAGCCGGCCTACGCCCCGATGGGGTCCATTACGACGAGCAACTCACGCATGAGTCGCGGCATCAACCTCGCCGGCGAGTCAGTCGAGATTCCGTATCGCATCTATAACCCGGTTCCGCCGGCCGACCTTGCACCAAGAGGCTCTCAGGCCGCAGTGGCCATCGCCTGTCTCTACACACGCCATCACGACGGCTTCGTACGACAAAGAGCGCTCCAACGGGTACTAGCTTCCGACGAGACCTGGACGATCCCTTTCGTCGTGCAGCTGCTCGGCGAGTACGTCATTGAGATCTGTGAGGACATCCGCCGTTACGCCGAGACCGATCTCCCGAAGCGTCCCGAGATGATCCGAGAACTCCAGTCGTTCGCAGCGGACAACCACGGCTTCATCGTGCTGACCCGGCAACGGGCTACGAGCTACTGGCAGTCCTACTACCGTCGACCTCACCTGTATCGGGACTCGTATCCCGGGCTGCTTGCTCTCGCGATGCTGGTCGACCGTCCAGCTTGAGCGGGCGCTCATCGACGAGTTCTGATGAGGTGCGCCGACAGGCGGTGGAATGACACAAGTTGGCGAGCGCGTTGGTTGCGGCTGAAGAAGTGCCTCCTCGGCCCAAGTTGCACGGCATGTGTGAGCGCATCGCCGATTGTCGACACCGACTACTGCCTGTTAGAACGTCGACGTGGTGAGAGTGAGCGTGGGTGAATTTGGCACGCGGGAAGACGGCCTCGAACTCTGGCCGGTGTACGACTCGGTGTTCGCGGACTATCCCGACATCGACTCCTGGCTTGCCGCTGTCTGGGATAAGCACCGGGTTCGAAGCGGCTTCCGCCTTGCCCGCTCTTACTCCGACGATGTGCTCACCGGGTTTGCTTACGGCTACACGGGCACGAACGGACAATGGTGGACCGACAACGTCCGCGATGTGATGGAGCCTGACGTGGCAGCGCGGTGGCTGGGCGGGCACTTCGAGTTGGTCAGCATCGGCGTCACGCAAGGTGTTCGGGGTCAGGGCGTTGGTCGGAGGCTGATGCGCACGCTGTGCAGTGGACTCCCACATGAGCGGCAGCTCTTGATGACAACGGCTGACCCAGCCGACCCGGCGAGACGTCTCTACGAGTCGGAGGGTTGGCGCGTCCTCAGCGCAGGAGTTAGCGATGCCACGGTCACGATGGGTCGATTCGGCCACGCAACTGACGAGGAGTGACCGAGCGGCGCCGCGCCGTAAGCGCCGACCATTGGCATGAGCGGACGCTTGAGGTGCCCTGTTCGCGGCGGACTGACCCGCCCCGGCGACCCTCAGACGTACCGCACCGTCCGCCGCTCCCGCGTGAACCCCCACAGCCCCAGCCCGGCCTTCTTCGCCAGGTCCACCGACAGGCTCGTCGGTGCGCCTACCGCGGCCAGCGACCCCATCCCCGCAGCCACCGCCTTCTGCACCAGCTCGAAGCCGGCGCGTCCGCTGACGACCAGGCACGCTTCGGCCACCGGGTCCCCGGCCAGGAGCCGCGCGCCGGTGACCTTGTCGACGGCGTTGTGGCGGCCGATGTCCTCGCGCACGACCAGCAGCTCGCCGGCCGCGGTAGCCAGGCCGGCCGCGTGGACGCCGCCGGTGCGGTCGAAGACCTGCTGGCGCTCGCGCAACCGGTCAGGCAGGCCGCGGACCACCGACGGCGACGGCAGCTCACCGGTCCAGGCGGAGCCGTGGGCGACCGACAACGCCGCGTCCAGGCTGTCCGCGCCGCAGACGCCGCAGGCCGACGAGCCGGCCGAGACGGCGGTGCTGCGGGGGCCGGGCTCGTGCGGCGGGGGAGTGCGCAGGCTCAGCGTGACCACGTTGAACTCCTGCTCGGGGTCCAGGCTCTCGTCGGTGCAGTAGGCCACCCGCGCCACGTCGTCCAGCGTCGCGACCAGGCCCTCGTGGCGCGCCCAGCCGGCGGCCAGCTCGAAGTCGTGGCCGGGGGTCCGCATCGTCACCCAGACCCGGTGCGCCTCGCGGCCGGGCCACTCGAGGCGTACCTCCAGCGGCTCCTCGGTCGCGAGCCGGTCCTCGTGCCGCTTCTCGCGGGTGCCGTCGGGGGCGTCGTCGTCCGCGAGCTGCTCCACGACCCGCGTCCGCACGGTCGGCCCGGGACGCCGCGCGCGCGAGCCACCGGCCACGCCCGCGCTCATGCCGTCACCTCGA
Organism: Nocardioides sp. AX2bis; assembly: GCF_902506435.1. GTDB lineage: Bacteria > Actinomycetota > Actinomycetes > Propionibacteriales > Nocardioidaceae > Nocardioides. Next base: position 1,273,682 of record NZ_LR733215.1, read on the forward strand.
CACCGAAGGCGCGGACCACGGCCCGCTGCCGGTCCAGGTCGTCCAGGCTGTCGACCACCCGCCGGCGTACGGGCGGGGGCACGTCGGGGTGCTCGAGCAGACCGCGCAGCAGCTCGGCGCTCCTGTCATCGAGGTGGGTGCGCGGGAAGAAGGACTCCGCCGACAGCGCCAGCACCCACCCGCTGCGCACCGATGCCGTGCCGGGCAGGTCGGCGACGTAGCGCTCGACGTACGGCGCCGTCAGCGCCCGCTGGCCCGGCCGCCACAGCCCGTGCCCCGCGGCCTCGACCTCGTGGTTGGGCACGTCCGCCTCGGCGGTGAAGCGCTGCCAGGCCCATGCCTTCGCCTCCGCGTCCGGCAGGGACGCCACGGCGCTGGTGTGCGCGATCGTCGCGGTCGTCGTCGGTCCGTCCGCCAGCGCCCGGTCGAGCTCGTCGCGATCGCTCGCCCCGATCTCCGCCAGGCGGCCGAGCAGCCGCCAGCGCAGGTCGGTGTCGAGGTCGACGCCCGCCGGCAGCTCGCCGGGGGAGAGCCAGCGCCGCAGCAGGTCGGGGTCCTCGGCCGTGCGTACGGCCCCGCGCACCACCCGCAGCCGGTCGTCGCCCTCCGCGGTGTCGAGCGCGCCCAGGACCGCGTCGTGCACGCGGCGCGTCGAGCCGACCGGTGCGAGCGGCAGCAGCGTGCCGGTGGTCCAGGCGTCGCCGCGCGTGCCGGTGTCGCCGAGGTCGGCCAGGTAGGGCGCGGCCACGACCAGCTCGACCACGTCGGCCGGGTCGAGCAGTGCGGCGTGGAAGCCGCTGCGCACGTTGTTCCACGCCGCGGTGGTCAGCATCGGGTCGCTGGTGCGGGGGAGCACCTCGCGCAGCGCGGCCACGGTCGCGGCGTCGGCGCAGCTGGCGGCCCAGGTGTCCTCCGCCGCGTCGAGGACGACGGCCGCACCCGGCGGCACCTCCGGCAGCGAGGTCAGGTCGGCGGTCACCTCCACGGTCGAGGTGGTCCACCCGTGCTCCTCGGCGACCGCCACGACCACGGTGTGCTCGCGCACGGCCTCGTCGCCGGGGTCACCGCTCTCCTGCGGCCCGAGGCGTCGTACCGAAGCCCCACCAGCCTCGCCAGCGGCACCGCCGGTGGCCCGCTCGACCCGCAGCGTGTCCAGCCCCGCGGTGCGCAGCCAGCTGCCGGTGAAGCCGGACAGGTCACCCGCCCCCGCGCGCTCCCACGACGCGACGAGGTCGGCCATCGTGGCGTTGCCGAACCGGTGCCGGGTCAGGTGGTCGACGACCCCGCCGAGGAACGCCTCGTCACCGATCCGCGAGGCCAGCTGCTTGAGCACCGTGGAGCCCTTGGCGTAGGAGATCCCGTCGAAGTTCTGCAGCGCGGCGACCGCGTCGGTCGCGCCGTTGCCGGCGACCGGGTGCGTGCTCGGCCGCTGGTCGGCGTGCAGCCCCCACTGGCGGCGGGCCTGCGAGCGCTGCGCCCACGCGTCGTCGTAGACGGTGGCGTCGGCGATCACCCGCCACCCGAGGTACTCCGCGAAGGACTCGTTCAGCCACAGGTCGTCCCACCAGCGTGGCGTCACCAGGTTGCCGAACCACTGGTGCGCCATCTCGTGGGCCACCGTCGAGGCGCGGTTCACCCGCGCCGCGCGCGTGACGCGGTCGGGGAAGAGCATCTGGTCGCGGAAGGTCACGCAGCCGGGGTTCTCCATCGCGCCGGCGTTGAAGTCCGGCACGAACGCCTGGTGGTAGTCGCCGAACGCGTACCGGATCCCGAACAGCCGGTGCAGCTCGTCGAAGGACTGCCGGGTCAGCGTGAACAGCTCCTCGGCCTCCGCCTCGAGCGCGCCGGCGAGGCTCGCGCGCGCCGACAGGCCCAGCGCGATGCCGTCGTGCTCGTCGCTCAGCAGGTGGTACGGCCCCGCGACCAGCGTGACGAAGTACGTCGACAGCGGCTGCGTCTCGGCCAGCTCCCACAGCGCGACGTCGCCGTCGTCCCCGGTCCGGGTGGCGCGACCGTTGCCGACCACCGCCCAGTCCCGCGGCGCCCGCACCCGCAGCCGGTACGGCGCCTTCAGGTCGGGCTGGTCGAAGCAGGCCAGGACCGTGGGGGCGGCGTCCATGAACGACATGCCGTAGAGGTAGGTGCGCCCGTCCGCGGGGTCGAGGCTGCGGTGCAGGCCCTCGCCGTCGTTGCGGTAGGGCATCCGCGCCTCGACCACGACCTCGTGCACCCCGGCGGAGGTCTCCAGCGGCAGCCGACCCTCGCGCAGCGACGCCGGGTCCAGCGCAGTCCCGTCCAGCGTGGCGGAGAGCAGGGCGGTCGGCTTGACGTCGAGGAAGGTCGACCCGCCGGCGCTCTCGAACCGGACGGTGGTGCGCGACCCGAAGGTCGTCGTCCCCGCGTCGTCCGCGCCGTGGAGGTCCAGGTCGACGTCGTAGGAGCGCACCGTCAGCAGCGCAGCACGCTGCTCGGCCTCGGTGCGCAGCAGGCTGCGGGACGTCGTGGTGCCGGAGGAGCTCATAGCCACCGAGCCTAGGAGACGGCTCGATGCGACCCGTCGGCGCGCGGCGGCAAAGAACTGGACCAGACCAGGACGCGCCGCTGACCGTCCGCGGCAACCGACGCGTGGTGGGGTGCGTCACAGCAGGCAGCGCGTCCTCCGCGCCCGCACCGTTCTCGGAAGGAGAACCCCCATGTCCACTCCTCTGTCCCGCTCCCGCGCACGTCGCAGGGCAGCGGTCGCCACCACCTCGCTGGCCGTCGTCGCCTCCTCTACGCTGCTGGCCCTGAGCGGCGGGCAGGGCTCCTGGGCCGCGCCGGCCGAGGACTGCACCGAGGCCTTCCCGGTGGCCGAGGTCGCCCAGGGCGACGCCGTCACCGGCCTGACCGTCAGTGACGGGACCGAGCCCGAGGGCTTCCAGGGCGAGGTCATCGGCGTCCTCGAGGACGGGATCGCCCCGGGCCTCGACATGGTGCTGGCCCGGCTCTCCTCGCCCGAGATCGACCGGGTGGGTGGCATCTGGCAGGGCATGTCCGGCTCCCCGGTCTACGCCGCCGACGGCCGCCTGATCGGCGCGGTCGCCTACGGCCTGTCGTACGGCTCCTCGCCCGTCGCGGGCATCACCCCGTTCGAGGAGATGGACGACTACCTCGGTGACGCCGCGGCCCCCGCGCGCGTCGGCGTCGACGGGCGCACGGCCCGGGCCGTCGCCGCGGGCTCCGACGTCAGCGCCACCCAGGCCGAGGAGGGCCTGAGCCGGCTGCCGATGCCGGTCAGCGTGAGCGGGCTGTCCGCGCAGCGGCTGACGCAGGTCCAGGCCAAGGCCGACAAGCACGCGTACCTCGGTGACGGCGCCGTCGTCAGCGGCGCGCGGGTCGCCCGCGGGGGCGCCGGTGCGGTGGCCGCCGACGGCGACGACCTGGTGGCCGGCGGGAACCTGGCCGCGGCCGTCTACTACGGCGACATCGACGCCGTGGGCGTCGGGACCGTGACCTCGGTCTGCGGCGACCGGGTGGTCGGCTTCGGCCACCCCTTCTCCTTCACCGGCGACACCACGCTGAGCCTGCACCCCGCCGAGGCGCTCTACATCCAGGAGGAGTCGCTCGGGGCGCCGTTCAAGGTCGCCAACGCGGGCGCCCCCGTGGGCACCGTGACCGACGACCGGCTGGCCGGGATCACCTCCACCTTCGGCCCCCTGCCCGACTCGGCCACGATCACCTCGACCGTGTCCTACGACGGCCGCAGCCGCACCGGCAGCACCGAGGTCAACCTCGACGAGGCCACCGCGGAGACGACGCTGTACGGCGTCCTGGCCAACCACGACCGGGTGCTCGACGGCATCACCGGCGGCACCGAGCTGCAGACCGTCGAGATCACCGGCACCAACGGGGCGGGGCAGCCCTTCTCGGTCTCCTACGCCGACCGCTACACCGAGCAGCGCGACATCGCTTTCGGCACGGTCTTCGACGTCGCCAACGCCGTCTACTCGCTGAGCCGGATCGGCGGCGTCGACCTCGACACCGTCACCGTCGGCTCCGAGATCGTCGAGGACACCTCGGTCTCGCGGGTCACCGAGGTCGAGCGCCTCGTCTCCGGCACGTGGACCAACCTCGGTCGGCGCAACCGGGCCGTCGCCGGCGACACCGTGAAGCTGCGGGCGACCGTCACCTCCTCCGACGGGTCCTCGCGCACCGAGCGCTTCAACCTGGACGTGCCGCGCAGCGCCGCGGGCGACTACGGCTACATCGCCGTCGGCGGCGGCAGCCGGAACTACTACGGCCGCTCCGGCGGCACGCTGGACAAGGTGCTGGCCGGGCTGGAGGACCGGGTCCGCAACGACCAGGTGTCGGCCAGCATCGGCACCTACCAGCGCCGCTCGAAGATCATCGCGGAGGAGGTCGGCGAGCCCGGCGACGAGGTCGTCCGCGGTGGTCAGGCCTCGAACCTCCGGATCGTCCGCAGGTAGGACGCACGCCGGCAGGACGCACGACGGCGGCACCGGTCGGGGGACCGGTGCCGCCGTCGTGGCGTTGCGGGGTGGTTCAGCCGGTGTGCGTCAGAGCCGGACGAGCATCTTGCCGAGGTTGGCGCCGGAGAACAGTCCGAGGAACGCGTCGACGGTCTGCTCCAGGCCCTCGAAGTACGTCTCGCGGGTGCGCACCGAGCCGTCGGCGACCCAGCCCGGGGCGCTGGCGTAGAAGTCGCCGGCCAGGTCGGCATGGTCGCTGACGATGAAGCCGCGGATCGTCAGCTTGCGCGGCACCACCAGCCCGATCGTGCGCGGGCCGGGGGCGGGCTGCTGGTCGTTGTACGTCGTGATCGCGCCGCAGGCCGCGACCCGGCCGAACTCGGCGAGGTGCAGCAGCGCCGCCTCGAGGTGCTCGCCGCCGACGTTGTCGAAGTAGACGTCGGCGCGGCCGCCGCCGGTGCGGTCCAGGGCGTCGCGCAGCAGGTGCGAGACCTTGCCGTCGTGGTAGTCGAAGGCCGCGTCGAAGCCGAGCTCCTCGGTTAGCCAGGCGACCTTCTCGGGGGAGCCGGCGCTGCCGATCACGCGTGCGGCGCCGAGCTGGCGGGCGAACTGGCCGACCGCCGACCCGACGGCGCCGGCGGCACCGGACACGAAGACGGTCTCGCCCTCGGCCAGTGCGGCGATGCGGCGCAGCCCGACGTACGCCGTGAGCCCCGGCATGCCGAGCACGCCCAGGTAGGCCGAGGCGGGGGCGCGCTCGGTGTCGACGACCCGGACCTCGCCGGCGTCGAGGACCTCGGCGTCGCGCCAGGCGGCGCCGTGGCTGACCGTCGCGCCGACCGGCACCCGGTCGGAGGTCGACTCCTCGACCACGCCGACGGCGGCGCCCAGCATGGGCGCCTCGAGGGCGTACGGCTCGGCGTAGGACTCGGTGTCGTTCATCCGACCGCGCATGTAGGGGTCGACCGACAGGACGGTGTTGCGGACCCGGACCTGGTCGGGACCGAGGTCGGGGAGGTCGACGTCGACGATGCGGAAGTCGTCGGTGGTGGGGAGGCCGGCGGGGCGGCGGACGAGCTGGACCTGGCGTGCGGTTCGGGTGGTCATGCCTGCATCCTGCCAGCCGCACGACGAACGCCCTGACCTGCGGCGGGGACGTCGTACGGGCGTCCGGGACGTGCCCGAGGTCACCCCGTCGTCGGGGAATGGACCAAGCGCTCCCGACGCTAACCTGTCATCACCGTCGGACACCATGGTCCATGACGGGATCGCTATCACCAGGCGCGCTGCACGAGCCGCGCCGCCGGGCCCCCCGGGCCCTCGAGAGGACTTGAGAATCATGACGACGCAGCAGTACGTGGCCCACGGCATCACCGAGGGGCGCGCCTGGTCGCGCCAGGACCGGGCCCAGCTGCGCGACATCGAGCTCTCCCGTTCGGGCGGCCGCCGCGGCCTGGCGCTGTGGCGCCGCGAGGCCCGCGCAGCCTGACCCCCGCACCGGGCGCACCCGCCCGGTGGCAGGCTCGGTGCATGACGACGAGCACTGAGCAGGCAGCCGACGACGGCCGGCGCGGCGTGGAGCTGCGCAAGATCGGGGCCGGGCGCTACCTGGCCAGCAATGGCCGCGGGGGAGTGCTGCCCGTCGGCCGGGGCTCGGACCCCGACTTCACCCCGGTCGAGCTGCTGCTGGCCGCGATCGCCGGCTGCAGCGCCGTCGACATCGAGCTGGTCACCGGCAAGCGGGTGGACCCCGACCACGTGCACCTGGCGGTCGAGGGCCACAAGACCCGGGACGACGACGGGAACCACCTGACCGGGATCCGCGTCAGCGTCGACGTCGGCTTCCCCGAGGGGCCGGACGGCGATCGCGCCCGGTCGATGCTGCCGCGGGCGGTCGAGCAGACCCGCGACCGGCTGTGCACCGTGTCGCGGACCGTGCAGCTGGCCACCCCGGTGGCGTACGACCTCGTGAGCCCCGCCGGGAGCGACCCGCACGGCACGACCGACCCCTCGCAGTGAGGCCTCGGCCGGGCCGGGTCGTGAGCGGGGTCGTCAGCCGATGGTGACGCCGGTGATGTCGACCGGCTCGGCCGGCGGGCCGTCGGGCGCGCCGCCCTCGGCGCCGGCGTCGGCGACCTCCTGGACCACGGCGAGGCCCTCCTCGCTGATCGACCCGAAGACGGTGTAGTCGGGGTCCAGCGGGCTGTCGTCGAAGACCATGAAGAACTGCGACCCGTTGGTGTCCGGGCCGGCGTTGGCCATCGCCAGCGTGCCGGGGCCGTAGGTCTCGTCGCCGGTCAGCTCGTCGGGGAAGGAGTACCCGGGGCCGCCGGTGCCGCTGCCGGACGGGTCGCCGCACTGGAGCACGAAGATGCCCGCGGTGGTCAGCCGGTGGCAGGGGGTGTCGGTGAAGTAGTCCTGCTCGGCCAGCGACACGAACGAGTTGACCGTGCAGGGCGCGGCGTCCGCGTCGAGGGTGATCGGCACGTCGCCGGCGGAGGTCGTGATGGTCGCGGTGACCTCGCCGGTCTCGGTGGCCGTGGCCGGCGGGGCGTCGACCTCCTTCGCGGCGGTCCCGGCCGACGGGTAGGCGCAGCTCTCGCCCTCGGCGGCGGGCTCCTCGGTGGCCGTGGTGCTGTCCTCACCGCAGGCGGCCAGGCCCCCGGAGAGGGCCACCAGCACGGCGGCGGCGGACAGGGGGCGGCGGACGGCGCGGCGCAGGGGGCGGATCATGCGGCGATCGTAGGTGGGCGGTGGGCGCCCGGCCGCGGTCGGGGTGGGCGCCCGCTCACTCCGGCGTGGCGGTGTGCTCGGGCCGGCCGCGGGTGCGCCGGTCCTCCTTCATCTCGGCCTCGAAGAGGTGCCGGCGGCCACCGACCAGCTCGTCGCGGGCGCGTCGTTCGGCGTCCTTGACGGCGGTGTAGTAGCCGTCGTCGTACTCCTCGACGACCTGGAAGCTCCAGCGGCCCTCGAGGATGTTGCGGCCGATCACGTCGCGCTCGACGGTGTCGGCGAGGTCGGCGTGCCCGGCCTCGCGCAGCTCGTCGGCGGCCTTGCCCAGGGTCAGGTCGGCGGTGCCGCAGAGCCGGTGGAAGGCGTAGAGGTGGCCGCGCGCGTGCTCGACCACCTCCAGCGCCTCCGAGAGCGTGCCGAGCGCCGCGACGGTGGCGTCGCTGACACCCGCCGGCCGCTGGTGCTCGGCCGACGGGTGCTCCGAGGAGGGGCGCTCCTCCGTCACCCGAGGACCGTGGCGGCGTCCGCGGAGGCCGGGTCGGCCTCGATCGCGTCCACCAGCTTGCTGATCTCGTCCTCGGTGGGGTCGATGTCGGTCTCGCCGAACGCCGAGCGGAGCTCCTTCTCGGTGGTGCCCTCGGTGGCACCGTCCTGGTAGGAGCCGACGCGGTCGACGACGGCCTGGATGGCTTCGAGCTCTTCGCTGCTACGGGTCATGCCGCGAACCTACGGGCGTCCCACCGCGGGCATCCCCACCCCCACGGGTCCGCCCGGGCACGACCTGGGTCACATCTCCTCGTGCGTGTCGGGGTCGCCGCCGAAGAGGCGTCCGTCCGGCTTGGCGAGCCCGGTGATCGCGGCCATCTCGGCCTCGTCGAGCACGAACCCGCCCAGGTCGAGGTTGGCCCGCTGCCGCTCCGGCGTGGCCGACTTGGGCAGCGGGACCGCGCCGAGCTGGACCTGCCAGCGCAGGATGACCTGGCCGGGCGTGACGCCGTGGCGCTCGGCCGCGTCCGCGACCGGCGGCTCGGTGAACGGGGCCTGCCGCTTGCCCAGCGGGCTCCAGGAGCAGGTACGGATCCCGCGCCGCTCGTTCTCGGCGCGCATCTGCTCCTGCGGGAAGTACGGGTGCAGCTCGATCTGGTTGACCGCCGGGGTGACGCCGGTGGCCTCGATGATCCGGTCGAGGTGGGTCGGGGTGAAGTTCGAGACGCCGACCGAGCGGATCAGGCCCTCGCGCTGGCAGTCGACCAGGGCCCGCCACGCCTCGACGTAGCGGTCGACCGACGGGTTGGGCCAGTGGATGAGGTGCAGGTCGATCTGCTCGACGCCGAGCCGGCCGAGCGACTCGTGCACGCTGGCCACGGCGTCGTCGTAGCCGTGGTGGCGCCCGGGCAGCTTGCTCGTCACCACGACCTCCTCGCGGGGCACCCCGGAGCGGCGCAGCGCCTCGCCGACCTCGGTCTCGTTGCCGTAGTTCACCGCCGTGTCGAGCAGCCGGTAGCCGACCTCGAGGGCGCTCTGCACGGCGGTGATCCCCTCGTCGTCAGACAGCGGGTAGGTGCCGAAGCCGACGGCCGGGATCGTGGTGCCGTCGTTCAGCGGGTACGTCGGGAGGTCGCTCGAGGAGGTCATGGCGCCGAACCTAGGGGCGGGCGCCGACGGCGCGTTCGCCTGTGGGGGTGGGGTGTCGGCGGCGGGCCGTAGACAGGGCGGGTGGTCGAGCCGAGCGAGAGCGAGTGCCTGCTGTGCTTCCTGCGCCGGGCGGTGGCCGGCGACGGCTGCGCCCACACCTGGGAGCACGTGCTGCGCTTCCGTGAGGCCCGCGTGCCGCGGGCGGTGGGCCTGGAGCAACGGCTGCTCGGCGTCGGTGCGCGCTGCGACTGCACCGTGCTGGAGCGCGGCTTCTGGCCCGCCCGCGCGCTGTGGCAGCGCGACCTCGACACCGACGAGCTCACCGAGCCGACGCCGTGGCCCGGATGCGCCGGGGTGGGCGCCACCTCGGCCCGTCCGTGCGCGCACTGGGTGCGACGGACCCGGTGGGACGTGCCGTCGGGCTGGTGATCTGCCGCGCTGGTGATCCGTCGGGCTGGGGACGTGCTCAGCGGCGGGAGCGCAGCCGCGTGATCAGCCACCCGGCGGCTCCGGTGCACCACAGCGCCCACGCCACCAGCAGCGGCTGGAAGAACAGCCGGACCAGGCGCGCCTGGTCGGTGTCGAGGCCGAAGGCGTCCCGACCCTCGACGTACTGCGCGACGTTGCCGGGGAAGACCGCCACGAACAGCCCCGCGGCGACCAGCCCGGCGCCGACCCGGGCGCGGGCGGGGCGACCGGGCAGCAGGGTGAGGAGCAGCGCGGCACCCACCAGGAGCTCGACCACGCCCGAGGCCACCACGACCAGATCGACGTCCAGCGGCACCCACGGCGGGACCTGGGCCCGGAACTCGGTGCGCAGGGAGGTGAGGTGGGCGGTCCCGGCGGCCACCAGGAACGCGCCGAGCACGGCCTGGCCGGCGAGGCGGAGG
>NZ_LR733215.1:1283508-1397616 GCF_902506435.1 Nocardioides sp. AX2bis
CGGTCCGGGGGTGGTCGACGGCGGGGGAGGTGGGCTCGGGCATGGGCGGAATCCTGTCAGACGGCGGTCCGGCCGCGGTGCTGCCACGGGTGCGTGGCGCGGCCTGGGTGGCCTCGGCAAGGATGAGGACCATGAGCCTGACCACGACCGAGCCCGCTGCGGCGTCCGAGGGACGGCCCGACGGGCCGGGTGGCGCGGCCGTCAGCCCAGCCGACGTGGAGCGGGCGGCGGCCCTGCGCCGGATGCGCCTGGTGGCGCTGTCGCTGCTGGTGCTGGCCGCGATCGTCTTCGTGCTGACCCGGGACCGGGAGGGGTTCTGGGGCTTCGTGAACGCCGGCGCGGAGGCCTCGATGGTCGGTGCGATCGCCGACTGGTTCGCCGTCACCGCGCTCTTCCGGCACCCGTTGGGCCTGCCGATCCCGCACACGGCGCTGATCCCGCGCCGCAAGGACGACCTCGGCCGCGGGCTGCAGGACTTCGTGGGGGAGAACTTCCTGCAGGAGGACGTCATCCGCGAGCGGCTGGCCAGCGCCGAGGTGGGCCGCCGGGTCGGGACCTGGCTGGCCGACCCGGCGCACGCGCGCACCGTGGTCGACGAGGCCTCCGAGGTCGCCGCGATCGCGCTGGGCAAGGTGCGTGACGAGCACATCACCAGCCTGGTCAACGACGCCCTCGTGCCGCGCTTCCGCGAGGAGCCGATCTCCCCGCTCCTCGGCGGGCTGCTCGGCGAGGTCCTCTCGGACCGGGTGCACGTCGGGCTGGTCGACCTGGCCCTCGGTGAGCTGCACGACTGGCTGGCCGAGAACCCCGAGACGGTCTCGGAGGTGCTGGGGGAGCGGGCGCCCTGGTGGGCACCGACCAGCGTCAACGAGCGGGTGATCGGGCGGATCCACGTCGAGATGGTCAAGTGGGTCGCCGACATCCGTGACGACCCGTACCACCGCGCGCGCTACGCCCTCGACCAGATGCTGGCCCGTCTCGCCGACGACCTCTCGCACGACGGGAGCGACACCGCGGTCCGCGCGGAGGCGCTCAAGGACCGGCTGCTGGACCACCCGGCGGTGATCTCGACCGCGATCTCGCTGTGGGACGCGCTGCGTCGCGCGCTCACCGGGTCGCTGGCCGACCCCGACGGGGCCGTCCGTCGCCGGCTGCTGACCGAGGTCGAGCGGTTCGCCGCCCGCCTCGACGCCGAGCCGGCCCTGCGCGAGCGCGTCGACACCCTCGTCGCGGACGCCGTCGTCTTCGGCGTCAAGCGGTACGGCGCGGAGGCCACCAGCATCATCACGCAGACCATCGAGCGCTGGGACGGTGACGAGGCGGCCCGCCGCATCGAGCTCCACGTGGGCCGCGACCTGCAGTTCATCCGGATCAACGGCACCATCGTCGGGGGCCTGGTGGGCGTGGTCATCCACGCGCTGGGCATCCTGGTCCCATGACCGGGACCAGCGCAGCCGACCCGTACGACGTCCCGATCCGCGACGAGGTGATCCGTCTCGGCCAGTTCCTGAAGCTGGCCAACCTCGTCGACTCCGGCGCCGAGGCCAAGCCGGTCGTGGTCGCGGGCCGCGTCAGCGTGAACGGCGAGGTCGACACCCGCCGCGGTCGTCAGCTCAAGGTCGGCGACGTCGTCGCGCTCCACGACGAGCCCGGGGGAGCCGTCGCTGCGGCCGCGCGGGTGGCGGACGAGAAGACCTTCGACGACGGGCTGCCCTGGTAGCTGCCTGCCCTCCGGGCCAGGGGCCCGGGACGTGGTTGAGCGTTTGATGAGAGAGACCTCATCGCCGGCTCACGGTCGGCTCATCGAGGGCCTGCAGTCTTCCCTCATCGCCGGACGCCGTCCGGCCACCATCCCCGGAGGACCTCGTGATCAGCACCGCCCGCCGCCTCACCGCCACCGCCGCCACCGCCTCGCTGCTGGCCCTGCCCGCCGTCGCCCTGAGCGCCAGCCCCGCCGCCGCCGTGCAGAACCAGAAGTCCTGCGCCGGCGCCAACGTCAAGCTCGAGGCCGAGCGCGACGACAACCGCCACGAGGTCCAGGTCGACATCGACAACGGCCAGCGTGGCGAGCGCTGGCGCATCAAGCTGTTCCAGAACGGCGACCGCTTCGTCAACGTCGTGCGCACCATCGGCGGCGACGACGACAACGACATCGACCTGGACCGGGACCGCCGCAACACCGCGGGCACCGACACCTACAAGCTGCGCGCGAAGAACCTGCGCACCGGCGGCGCGTGCACCGTCAAGGTCTCCCTGCCCTGATCCGTGCCCGGGGCACCCCGGACGAGCGACGACCCGCCACCCCACGTGGGGTGGCGGGTCGTCGTGCGTCGTGGCGCGTGCGGCGGTCGGGGTGGGGTCAGGAGACGGCGACGAGGTCGACCACGAAGATCAGCGTCTCGCCGGGCTTGATGACGCCGCCGGCACCGCGGTCGCCGTACCCGAGGTGCGGCGGGATCACGAGCTGGCGTCGGCCGCCGACCTTCATGCCCTGGACGCCCTGGTCCCAGCCGGCGATGACCTGGCCGGCGCCGAGCTTGAAGCGCAGCGGGTCGCCGCGGTTCCACGAGGCGTCGAACTCCTCGCCGGTCGAGTGGGCCACGCCCACGTAGTGCACGGTCGCGGTCTGGCCGGCCGCGGCCTCGGCGCCGTCCCCCTCGGTGAGGTCGGTGACCTGGAGGTCGGCGGGCGGGTCGAAGTCGGGGAAGTCGATCTCGGGCTTGCTCATGGCTCCACCCTAGAGGCCGGTACGGGTGGGCGTGGGGTGGCCCTGCGCCGGCCGTACCTGCGCGTCAGGGCTGACGCACGTAGCTGTCGAGCTGGTCCCGCTCGAACTCCAGCTGCCCGATCTTGTGCTTGACCACGTCGCCGATCGACACGATCCCGACCAGCAGGCCGTCGTCGACGACCGGGACGTGACGCATCCGCCGCTCCGTCATCGTCAGCATCACCTCGTCGAGCGAGGTGCTGGGGGAGCAGGTCTCGACGGCGGTGGTCATGATCGCGCCGACGGTGTTGTCGACGACGGTGCCGTCGGCGTGGAGGCGGCGCACGACGTCGCGCTCGCTCACGATCCCGTCGACGCGGGTGCCGTCCGCGCTGACCACCAGCGCGCCGACGTTGTGCTCGGCGAGCAGCCGCAGCAGCTCGCGCACACCCGCCTCCGGGGTGACGGTGACCACGGTGGAGTCGGGCTTGGTCCGGAGCAGGTCGGCGATCCGCATGGCGTGACCGTATCCACACCACGCCACCCTGACCAGGGCCGATGGTCGGTCAGACCTCGGGGTCGTGACGCCGGCGGCCCCGCAGGTCCGAGACGGACCCCCCGCCGCGCGAGGGCCAGTCGGCGTCGCCGGCATGGTCGTCGGACAGCGAGCCGAGGAACGACAGCGCGGCGTCGTGCAGGTGGCCGTTGCTGGCCACGGCGTTGCCGCCGAACGGCCCGTCGGTGCCGTCCAGGGAGCTGAACCGGCCGCCGGCCTCGCGGACGATGACGTCCAGGGCGGCCATGTCGTACACCTCGAGCTCGGGCTCGGCGGCGAGGTCGACGGCACCCTCGGCGAGCAGCACGTAGGACCAGAAGTCGCCGTAGGCGCGGGTGCGCCAGACCCGGCGCATCAGCGAGATCATGTCGTCGAGGCGGCCGCGCTCGTCCCAGCCGCTCAGCGAGGAGTAGGACAACGAGGCGTCCTCGAGGCGACGCACGTCGGAGACCTGGCAGCGGGTGGCCTTCAGCAGCGAGCGGCCGGTCCAGGCGCCGTTGCCCGACGAGGCCCACCACCGCTTCTGCAGCTGCGGGGCCGAGACGACGCCGAGCACGACCTCGTCCTCGACGACGAGCGAGATCAGGGTGGCCCACACCGGCACCCCGCGGACGAAGTTCTTGGTGCCGTCGATCGGGTCCACGATCCAGCGCCGCGCCCCGCTGCCGGTGCTGCCCTGCTCCTCGCCGGTCACGGCGTCGCGGGAGCGGACCCGCGACAGCGTTCGGCGGATGCCCTCTTCGACGGCCTGGTCGGCGTCGGTGACCGGGGTCAGGTCGGGCTTGCTCATCACGTGCAGGTCGAGGGCCTTGAAGCGCGCGGTGGTCAGCGAGTCCGCGTCGTCGGCCAGCACGTGGGCGAGCCGGAGGTCGTCGGTGTAGTCGGTGGCCACGTGGGCAGGCTAGCCGCCGCACCGTCCAGGGTCAGTACGCCGGCACGCTGCGCGCCGCGAGCAGCCGCCGGAAGGACGACACGCGCTCGGCGTCGACGTCGCCCCGTCCCACCGCGTCGTCCAGGCCGCACTCGGGCGTGTCCTCACCGTGGGTGCACCCGCGCGGGCACGAACCTGTCTCCGCCGCGAGGTCCGGGAACGCCCCGATCAGGGTCTCGGGCTTGACGTGGGCCAGTCCGAAGCTGCGGATGCCGGGGGTGTCGACGATCCACCCGCCGCCCTGCCCGTCGACGTCTTCCTCGCCGTCGCGTGCGGGCAGACCGAGCATCACCGCCGAGGTGGAGGTGTGCCGACCGCGGCCGGTGACCACGTTGACGCCGCCGGTCTCGCGGTCGGCGTCCGGCACGAGCGCGTTGACCAGGGTCGACTTGCCGACGCCGCTGTGGCCCAGCAGCACGCTGGTGCGCCCCGCGAGGTGCCGCCGCAGCTCACCGAGGTCGCCGTCGCGCTGCGTGACGACCCAGGGCACGTGCAGCGCCCGGTAGGTCGACATGAACTCCTCGGGCCCGGCCAGGTCGGCCTTGGTCAGGCAGAGCAGCGGGGTCATCCCGGAGTCGTACGCCGCCACGAGCGCCCGGTCCACGAGCCCCTGGCGCGGCTCGGGGTCGGCCAGGGCGGTGACCACGACGAGCTGGTCGGCGTTGGAGACGATCACCCGCTCGACGGGGTCGTCGTCGTCGGCGGTGCGCCGCAGGACGGTGCTGCGCTCGTTGACCTCGACCACCCTGGCCAGGGCGCCCTCGTCCCCGGAGACGTCGCCGACCACGCGGACGCGGTCGCCTACGACGACGCCCTTGCGGCCCAGGGGCCGGGCCTTGACGGCGTAGACGGGCACCCCGTCGACGAGCAGGGAGTACCGCCCGCGGTCGACGGTCACGACGACGCCGTCGGCCGCGTCGTCGTACGACGGCCGCTCCTTGGTGCGCGGGCGGGTCCGCCGGCGCGGCCGCTCGTAGTGCTCCTGGTCCTGGTCGGTGTAGCGACCCCGGCGCCCGGTCACAGCAGGCTGGACCAGAAGCCGGCGAAGTCGGGGAAGGTCTTGCCCGTCGTCGCGACGTCCTCGACGAGGACCCCGTCGACGGCCGCCCCGACGATCACCCCGGCATGGGCCATCCGGTGGTCGGCGTAGGTGTGCCAGGTGCCGCCGTGCAGCGTGGCCGGGCGCAGGGACAGCCCGTCGTGGCGTTCCTCGACGTCCGCGCCGAGGGCGCCGAGCTCGGTGGCCAGCGCGGTGATCCGGTCGGTCTCGTGCGCGCGGATGTGGGCGATCCCGCGCAGGTGCGAGGGGGAGGTGGCCACCGCGCACAGGGCCGCCACGGCCGGGGCCAGCTCGCCGACGTCGTGCAGGTCCAGGTCGACGCCCTGCAGACCGGAGGTTGCGCCGGGCACCGGCTCGGGACCGGTGACCCGCAGCCCCTCGTCGACGCGTTCCACGGTGCAGCCCATCGCGGCCAGGATGTCGCGCAGGGCGTCGCCGGCCTGGTGGGTCGACGTGGGCCAGCCCCGGACCACCACCGAGCCCCCGGAGACCGCGGCGAGCGCGAGGAAGGGTGCGGCGTTGGAGAGGTCGGGCTCGATGTCGTGGTCGACCGCGGCGACCGGCCCGGGGGAGACCCGCCACCGGTCGGCGTCGCTGTCGTCGACGTCCACACCGTGCTGGCGCAGCATCGCCACGGTCATCTCGACGTGGGGCAGCGACGGCACCGGCTTGCCCTCGTGGACGAGGTCGACGCCGCGGTCGTACCGCGCGCCGGCCAGCAGCAGCGCAGAGACGAACTGCGACGAGCCGGACGCGTCCAGGACCACCCGGCCACCGGGCACCGCGCCCCGGCCGCGGACCGCGAAGGGCAGGCCGCCACGCCCACCGTCGTCGACCTCGACGCCGAGGGTGCGGAGCGCGGTCAGCACCTGCCCGACGGGTCGGTTGCGCATGTGCGGGTCGCCGTCGAAGGCCACCGTCCCGGTCGACAGCCCGGCGACCGGCGGCACGAACCGCATCACCGTGCCGGCGAGGCCGCAGTCGACCTCGGCGTCCCCGGCGAAGGTGGCCGGGGTGACGGCCCAGTCGTCACCGGTCGTGTCGACCACCGAGCCCAGCCCGGTCAGCGCGGTGGCCATCAGCAGCGTGTCCCGCGAGCGCAGCGCGCGCCGCACGACCGAGGGGCCGTCGGCGACCGCCGCCAGGAGCAGGGCCCGGTTGGTCAGCGACTTGCTCCCGGGCAGGGAGACGACGGCGTGGACCGGGCCGCGGGCCCGGGGGGCCGGCCAGGGGTCGGCCGGGTGGTCCGGGCGCGCGGGGGTCATCGAGGCGCTCAGGTGAGGTTGGCCTTGGCCAGCTTGGCCTCGAGCTTGGCGGTGCTCGCCAGGTGGCCGGCCTCGCGGCGCGCGTCCTTGGCGACCCTCTTCGCGCGCCAGGTCACGCCGGGGGCGCCGTCGGTGTCGCCGGCGGCGATGATCAGGCCACCGAGGACGGCGACGTTCTTGACGAAGTGCTGGCGCTGCTCCTTGGCCTTCTCGCCGGAGAAGTCCCAGAAGCGGTGGCCGGCCAGCGTGGTGGGCACCAGCGAGCCGGCGAGGACCAGCGCGCAGGCACGCGGGGCGCGGTTGGTGGCCAGGCCCAGGGCGGCGACGACCTGGACGCCGGCGTTGATGCGGACCAGCGTGGCGGTGTCCTCGGGGATCGGCGCGGTCGGGGCGGCCTTCTTGCCGAGCCCGATCAGCTGGTCGGCGACGGGCTTGGCCCGTTCCGCGGCGGCGGAGGTGTTGCGCAGCGCGTCGGCGGCGCCGACGACGAACATGCTGGCGATCATGGGGCGGGCGAGGGTACGGCTCAAGGACATGGGGACCTTCCTACCGGATCACGCGGCCGGGTGCCTCGCCCGGGCGGATGGTGGGCCGATGGTGGGCGGATGGCGGGCGCTTCGCGACCCCGCGTCCGAGCGCCACCGGCGTCGGCGGGCGCCGCTAGGGTCGTGGGCATGTGTGGTCGCTACGCCTCCAGCCGTCGGCCCGAGGACCTGCTCGAGGAGTTCGAGGTCGTCGACGACCGGGTGCCGGCCCCGCTGGAGCCCGACTACAACGTCGCGCCCACCAAGGACGTCTACGCCGTGCTGGAGCGCGTCCGCCAGGACGTCGAGGAGCCCGGCGCCGCGCAGCGCCAGCTGCGGGTGCTCCGGTGGGGCCTGGTCCCGTCCTGGGCCAAGGACCCGGCGATCGGCAGCCGGATGATCAACGCCCGCCGCGAGACGGTCGCCGAGAAGCCCGCCTTCCGCCGCGCGCTGGCCGCGAGACGGTGCCTGCTGCCCGCCGACGGCTACTACGAGTGGTACCCCACCTCGCAGCTGACCAAGGCCGGCAAGCCCCGCAAGCAGCCCTTCTACATCCGCCCCCGTGACGGCGGCGTGCTCGCGATGGCCGGGTTGTACGAGATCTGGCGCGACCCCGACCGGGCCGAGGACGACCCGGACCGGTTCCGGTGGACCTGCACCGTGATCACCACCGCGGCCGAGGACGACCTCGGTCACCTGCACGACCGGATGCCGATGATGGTCGGCCGCGACCGGTGGTCGGACTGGCTGGACCCGACGGCGCCGCGCGAGAGCGTCCTGGACCTGCTCGAGCCCGCTGCTCCGGGGCGCCTGGAGGCGTACCCCGTCTCGGCGGCGGTCGGCAACGTGCGCAACAACGGCGCCGCGCTGACCGAGCCGCTGCCCCTCGAGGAGGTCGTGACGTGAGCAGCGAGCTGCTGGTCGACACCGCCCACGGCGAGGGACGCCTGGTCACCGACCGGGCCGTCCGCCCCTGGGCCACGCTGCTGCTCAACCACGGGGCCGGCGCCGGCATCGAGAGCCGGGACCTGGCGGCCCTGGCGCGGCACCTTCCCAAGCAGGGCGTCACGGTCGTGCGCTTCGAGCAGCCCTGGCGCCGCGCGGGCCGCCGGGTCGCCACCGCGCCGCCCACGCTCGACGCCGCCCTGATGACCGCCTACGACCGGCTGCGGATCCGGACCCCGCTCGTGGTCGGAGGCCGCTCCGCGGGGGCCCGCAGCGCCGCGCGGCTGGCCCGCCGGATGGGTGCCACCGGCTGCCTGGCCCTCTCCTTCCCGCTGCACCCTCCCGGGCGCCCGGAGAAGTCCCGGGTCGAGGAGCTGCGTGGCGTCGGCCTGCCGACCCTGGTGGTGCAGGGCGAGCGGGACGAGATGGGCCGCCCCGAGGAGCTGCCCGACCTGCCCGGTCTCGACGTGGTCGTGGTGCCGGACGCCGACCACGGCCTGACGGTGCACAAGCGCGGCCCGATCACCGAGGAGGAGGCCACCGGCCTCGTCGTCGGCGCCACCCTGGAGTGGCTGGCCCGCGAGATCCCCGCCGCCGTGCGCTGACCCCGCGCCCCGATCCGGCCACCCCGCCGGGTGTGCACGGGGAGCGGCCGGGAACAAAGTCCACGGTGCGGCCTGTTCAACCCTCGTGATCGTGATGCTGTTGCCGCCCGACGGGCGAACGGAGCCGAGGCTAGGCTGGGGTGCGATGACTGACACCGCCCCCACCTCGTTGATCGAGCCCGACGAGCCCTCCACCGTCGACCCGGCCGACATCGACGTCGCCACCGAGTCCGAGGAGGACCGTGGTGCGCGCTTCGAGCGCGACGCCCTTCCGTTCCTCGACCAGCTCTACGGCGCTGCGATGCGGATGACCCGCAACCCCGCCGACGCCGAGGACCTCGTCCAGGAGACGTTCGCCAAGGCGTACTCGGCCTTCCACCAGTTCCGCCCGGGGACCAACCTCAAGGCGTGGCTGTACCGGATCCTCACCAACACCTTCATCAACACCTACCGCAAGAAGCAGCGCGAGCCGCAGAAGTCGATGGCCGAGGACGTCGAGGACTGGCAGCTGGCCCGGGCGGAGAGCCACAGCTCGGTCGGGCTGAAGTCTGCCGAGACCGAGGCCCTCGAGCACCTCCCCGACTCCGAGGTCAAGGACGCCCTCCAGCGCCTGCCCGAGGAGTTCCGGCTCGCGGTCTACCTCGCCGACGTCGAGGGGTTCGCCTACAAGGAGATCGCGGAGATCATGGACACCCCGATCGGGACGGTGATGTCGCGCCTGCACCGCGGTCGCCGCCAGCTGCGCGACATGCTCTCCGACTACGCCCGCGGAGGTGGCAAGCGATGACCGACCAGGACCACGCCCACGAGGCGCACGCCCACGAGGCAGGGGTCGCTCCCGACGACCAGGACTGTGCGGAGTACCTCGAGCGCATCGTCTACTTCCTCGACAACGAGCTCGACGCGGCCGACTGCGCCGCCGTGCGCGTCCACCTCGACACCTGCAACCCGTGCCTGGAGCGCTACGACCTCCAGCGCACCGTCAAGGCGGTCGTCGCCCGGTCCTGTGCGGAGCCGGCGCCCGAGGCGCTGCGCGAGCGCGTCCGGGTCTCGATCCGCCAGGTGCAGGTCCGCCTCAGCGAGGGCTGAGCGCCGCGGCGGCCGTCATCCGACGCCCGAACGCAGACGAGCCCCCTGCCGTGAGGCGGGGGGCTCGTGTGCGCGGTGAGCGCTCAGGTGTTGGGGCGCTTGCCGTGGTTTGCTGCCTTCTTGCGGCGTGAGCGACGCTTGCGGCCGGTCTTGCCCATGGTGTCCTCCTCGGATCGCGAACGCCTGATCCTCCCAGACGCCGGTGCGCCGCCCTAATCGGGTGCCCGTGGCGCCCCGCCGGGAGCCCGCCGGTCAGCGCCGCCGGTCAGCGCCGCCGGCCCAGGAACCGCTCGGCGTCGACGACGACCCGGGTGACCTCGCCGGCGCCGACCACGGCCGCCGGTCGGTCCCCCTCCAGGTGCCGCGCGCCGACGGTGAGGCGGTGCAGCCGGCCGTCGACGTGGGCGACCGAGGCGGTGACCTCGAGGCGCCGGCCGACCGGGCTGGCCGCCAGGTGCTCGAGGACCACCCGGGTGCCGACGCTCGTGCCGCCGGGCGGCAGGACCGGCTCGAGCGCCGCGCAGGTCGCAGCCTCGCACCACGCCAGCAGCCGCGGCGTGGCCAGCACGGCGAGGGTGCCGGAGCCGAGGGCGGCGGCGGTGTCGTCGTCGGTCACGGTGAAGCGCAGCACCGCGGTGAGGCTCGCGCGGTCGGGCGGGGTCGGGTCGGTCATGGGAGCTCCCGGGCGTAGGCGATGAGGGCCACGTCGGGCAGCGGGGCCCAGTCGCGGTCGGGTCGGCGGGTGAAGCCCAGCCGCTCGTAGAGCCGGTGGGCGGCGTCCATGGTGGGCATGCTGGACAGGACCACGGCGGTGGCGCCCTCGGCCCGGAACCGCTCGACCACCGCGGTGGTGAGGATCTCGCCGACCCCACGGCGCTGGGCGACGGGGTCGACGGCGAGCATCCGGAGCTCGCCCTCGTCGTCCTCGGCCAGCTCGCGCCAGACCGAGCCCGACGGGCAGACGGTGACGTTGCCGACCAGCTGCCCCGCCTCGTCGACGGCCACCCACACCTCGGCCTCGCGGTCGCGGCGGGCCGCGTCGGCCAGGCGCAGGGCGTACGGGTCGTCGGGGGAGAGGAACGGGGCGTACGCCGCGACCGTCATCGCCCCGACCCGGGCGAGCTCGTCCTCGCGCACACGCCGGACACGCACCCTCAGATCCCGAAGGTGGCGCGGGGGTAGGCCGCCTCGACGTCGGTGATCACGTTGACCAGGTACGGCACGCCCGAGGCGAACGCCCGGTCGAGCGCGGGCCCGATCTGGCGGGGGTCCGTCACGGTCTCCCCGGCGCCGCCGAGGGCCTTGACGACACCGTCGTAGGCCGTGCGCGGCGCCAGGTCGGCGATCACGTCGTAGCCGTAGAGCATCTGCATCGGGCCCTTCTCCAGGCCCCAGGCGGAGTTGTTGCCCATCACCATCACCACGGGCAGGTCGTGCCGCACCAGCGTGTCGACGTCCATCAGCGAGAAGCCGGCCGCGCCGTCGCCGAGCAGCAGCACGACCTGGGCCGACGGTCGGGCCAGGCGGGCGGCGATGGCGGCGCCGAGCCCGGCGCCGAGGCAGCCGTACGGGCCCGGGTCCAGCCAGCCGCCGGGACGCTTCGGCTCGACGTACTTGCCGGCGAAGGACACGAAGTCGCCGCCGTCGCCGATCACGACCGAGTCCTCGGCCAGGCGCGGGACCAGCTCGCCGTAGATGCGGGCCGGGTGGATCGGGTCGGCCTCGGCGGCCAGCAGGGCCGAGTCCCGCTCGACGGCCTTGGCCACGGTGCCCTGCAGCTCGCCGACCCAGGTGCCCCAGTCGGGGCGGTTGCCGCGCTCCAGCGCGGCCAGCAGGCCGTCCAGCACGGTGGTGAGGTCGCCGGAGACGGAGTCGGCGAGGTCGGCGTGGGTGGAGACCTGGCCGGGGGAGTCGGCGACGTGGACGACCCGGGCGGGCGTGGTGTCGTCCTTGCCGCCGAAGACGCCGTAGCCGAGCCGGAAGTCCAACGGGGTGCCGACCACCAAGACGAGGTCGGCGCCCCCGAGCGCGGCGCTGCGGGCCTTGGTCACCAGCAGCCGGTGGCCGCCCGGCACGACGCCGCGGCCCATCCCGTTGGTGATCGCCGGCAGGCCGGCCTGCTCGACCAGCCGCAGCGCGGCGACCTCCGCGCCGTCGGCCCAGACGTCGGTGCCGAGCACCACGACGGGCCGGCGGGCCTCGGCGAGCAGCCGGGCGATGCGCACGACCGCCTCGCCGTCGGGCTCGATGGGCGCCGGCCGGGCACCGGTGGGACGCGGTCCCTCGGCGGTGTCGAAGAACTGGTCCATCGGCACGTCGACGAAGACCGGGCCGCGGTGGGAGGACCCGGCCGCCCCGAAGGCGTCCTCCATCCCGCCGAGCACCTCGCCGGCGGTGTGCAGGGTGCGGGCCTGCTTGGAGATCGACGCCAGGATCGGCGGCTGGTCAAGCTCCTGCAGGCTCCCGCTGCCCCAGCGGTTGGCCGGCGCCCGGCCGCCGACGACGACCATCGGGGACCCGGCGAACTGGGCCTGGGCGATCGCGCTGACGCCGTTGGTCACGCCGGGCCCGGCCGTGAGCACCGCGAGGCCCGGGGTGCGGGTGAGCTTGCCGGTGGCCTCGGCCGCGAAGGCGGCGGTCTGCTCGTGGCGGACGTCGAGCAGCCGCATCGGAGGGTCGGCGGTGACGGCGCCGTCGTACATCGGGAAGACGTGCGCCCCGGAGAGGGTGAAGAGGGTCTCGACCCCGTGCGCCCGGGCGGCGGCGACCGCGAGCTGGCCGGCGTGGCCGCGCAGGGTGTCCTCCGGACCGGCTGCGTCGGGGGCGTCGGAGGGGCTGGTCGGGCCGGACGTCGTCGTCATGCCCGCAGGCTACCCAGACCGCGCGGTGCCGGAGGGCTCAGACGGCGGTGGTCGCCGCGGGGACGGCGAGGGTGTACGGGTTGGTGCGGCGCAGGGCGTCGACGAGGAGCAGCAGCAGGTCGGAGCGCACCTCGGGCGGGTCCGGGGCCAGGACGAGCTGGAGGTGGAGCGCCCGGAGGAAGGCCTGGAGGTTGCCCGCGGCGAGGTACGGGTCCTCGACCACGGTCCCGTCCGTCCCGTCGCCCGTGCCGGTGACCGCGGCGTCGGCCGCGTCGGTCAGGCGTGCCACCCAGCCCTCGAGGTGGTCGAGGGGGACGAGGTCGCGCCGGAGCACGGCCAGCACGGCCGAGGCGAGCCGGTCGGGCTCCCCGGCCACCAGCAGGTCCTCGGGGGTCGTGCTCGGCCGGACGAGGCGGTCGGCCAGCACCTCCAGGACGACCTCGAGCTCCTCGCGACCCAGGTGCGGTGAGCCGGCGAGGACGCCGAGGGCGTCGGCGCCGTGGGCCACCGCGTGCGCCCAGCCGTGCCCCGGGACCTGTCCCCGGGTGTCCTGCTCGGCCAGGAACCAGGTGGCCAGGCGGTCGCCCCACTCCAGGACCTTCCCGCTCGGGACGCGCAGCACCCCGGTGTCGCGCTGCAGGCACTCCGCGAGGGCGAGCGCGGAGAAGCTGCGCCGGAAGACCGAGCCGGTTCCCTGCTCGCCGATGCCGGGGAGCAGCCCGGTGGCCAGGCCGTCGCCGAGCCCGACGAGCAGGTCGTCGTAGACGCCACGCTCGATCCAGGTGGCCAGCACCGGCAGCGCCAGGTCGTCGCGCAGCACCGGGTCGGGGTCGCCGAGGGCGCGGATCAGGTCGGCGGTGACGTCGGCCAGCGGGCGGTCGGCCGGGACGGCGAAGTCGGCGTCGACGATCTGGGTCAGCTGCGCCGGGGTCATGCCGACATGATGCCTGAGGACCCGGGGTCGATGTGCCCGGTCCCGGTACCTCGTAGCCGGCGCGACCGACCGGACGCGCCGGTGTCGCCGGCCTCTCCTAGGCTTCCCCCGTGCCGACCCTCCTCGAGCTGGTCCGCAGCCACACCGACCTCGACGACGACGACGTGTCCTGGCTGCAGCTGCTGCAGGCCGACTGGCAGATCGTGGCCGACCTGTCCTTCGCCGACCTGGTGCTCTGGCTGCCCGACCGAGACGGCCACGGCTTCTGGGCCGGCGCCCAGATGCGGCCCACCACCGGGCCGACCGCCTACGTCGACGACGTGGTCGGCACCTTCGTCGCCGCCGGACGACGGCCGCTGCTCGAGGAGGCGTACGCCAGCGGACGACTGGTCCGCGAGGGCGACCCCGAGTGGCGCGACGAGGTGCCCGTGCGGGTCGAGTCGATCCCGGTGGTGCGGGCAGGTCGCGTGATCGCGGTGATCACCCGCAACACCAACCTGCACGGTGTGCGTACGCCGAGCCGGTTGGAGCTGACCTACCTGCAGACCGCGGACGACCTGAGCCAGATGATCGCCGCCGGCCACTTCCCGGTGCCCGGGGCGCGCAGCGACCACGCGGACTCCCCGCGCGTCGGCGACGGGTTCCTGCGCGTCGACGCGTTCGGGCTGGTCACCTACGCGAGCCCGAACGCGTTGTCGCTCTACCGGCGCCTGGGTCTGTCGGGAGACCTGACCGGGCTCGACCTGGCCGACCTCACGCGCCGCCTCGTCCCGCCGCGGCGCCGGCCCGACGAGGAGACGTTGAGCGCGGTCCTCACCGGCCGGGCGCACCGCGACACCGAGCTCGCCTCCGAGGAGGTCGCGCTGATCGTGCGGTCGGTCCCGCTGCGCCCCGAGGGTGAGCGGATCGGGGCGCTGATCCTGGTCCGCGACGTGACCGAGCTGCGCCGGCGCGACCGCGAGCTGGTCACGAAGGACGCGACGATCCGCGAGATCCACCACCGGGTGAAGAACAACCTGCAGACCGTCGCTGCGCTGCTGCGGCTGCAGGCGCGCCGGATGGACTCCCCGGGGGGCCGGGCGGCGCTGCAGGAGGCCGTGCGCCGGGTGGGCACCATCGCGGTGGTGCACGAGATGCTCAGCCAGACCGTCGAGGAGGACGTCGACTTCGACGACGTCGCCGACCGCCTCGCCGGCATGGTGGTGGAGGTCAGCACGTCCGGGGTCCCGGTGCAGGTCCGCCGCGAGGGCTCGTTCGGCCGGCTGCCCTCGGAGACCGCCACCACCCTGGCGATGGTGCTGACCGAGGTGCTGCAGAACGCCGTGGAGCACGGTTACGGCGACGCCTCCGCCGGCACGACGGGGCACGTCGAGGTGCGGGTGCACCGCGGAGGGGGCCGGTTGCGGATCGGCGTCGCCGACGACGGCCGGGGCCTGCCCGACGACTTCGACCCCGAGACCTCGGCGGGGCTGGGCCTGTCGATCGTGCGGACCCTGGTGCAGTCCGAGCTCGGCGGCCGGCTGCACCTCGGTGACCGCCCCCAGGGCGGCGGAGCGGTCGCCGACATCGACGTCCCCCTCGCCTGAGGCGAGGGGGACGTCGAGACGTACGGCGGTGGGGGCGCGCTGCGCGGGCCTGGTCGTGCGGCCCTGGTCGCGCGACTCAGGCGGTGCGGATGCGGGCCCGGGCGTTGCGGCGCTTCAGCGCGCGACGCTCGTCCTCGCTGAGACCGCCCCAGACCCCGTGGTCCTGGCCGGCCTCGAGGGCCCAGGCGAGGCACTGCTCGCGAACCTCGCAGCGGCGGCACACCTGCTTGGCCTCCTCGATCTGGAGGATCGCGGGACCGGTGTTGCCGATCGGGAAGAACAGCTCGGGGTCCTCGTCGAGGCAGGCAGAACGGTGGCGCCAATCCATGGCAGGGTTTCTCTCTCTCCTCACACGTGTGCAGACAGGGGTGCTCAGGCCTGCGGGCGCGCGTGACCGTCCACGATGTGAAGGTGTTCACGAGCGCGCCCTCAAGACTCCCAACAGAACGGGTCCTGCACAAGCACCCAGGAGGTTCGGTGGGTCACAAAAGGCCAGGTTCGGGACGTCCGACCCAGACGGAGTGCCCTGCCGACACCCCGTGCCGATCTAGTCTCGACCCGTGGCCTCCCGACCGACCCCCGACCCGTCCGAGGATCCTGGCGGTGCCGCCGCCCGCCACGACCCGGCACCACCGCCCCTGGTGGTCGCCGCGTCCCTGGTCGCGCTCCAGGGGCTGGCGCTGGTCGGGCTCGGGGTCCTCCAGCTGGCGAGCCTGACCAGGGAGAGCTTCACCCTCGGCGTCGGTGTCGGCGTGTTCTTCCTGGCCTTCGCCGTCCTCCTGCTCGCCGCCGCCCGGGCGCTGCTGCGTGGCGAGACCTGGGGCCGGGGGCCGGTGCTCCTGGCCCAGCTGATCCAGCTCGGGCTGGCCTGGACCAACCGCCAGGAGCTGCCGCTGCTGCTGACCGGGGCCCTGGTGCTCACCGCCGTCGTGGCGGTGCTCGGGGTGGTCCACCCCGCCTCGGTGGCGCGGCTGGCCCGCGAGACCTGAGCCCGGAACCGGGCCGGACCGCCCCGGCGTCCGGGGGGAGGTCGAGCGCGGCACGCAGGTCGGCCAGGGTGCGGGAGAGCACGCGCGAGACCTGCATCTGGGTCAGTCCCGTCTCGGCGGCGATCTGCGACTGGGTCAGCCCCGCGTAGAACCGCAGCAGGAGGATCCGTTTCTCCCGCGGCGGTAGGCGCTCCAGCAGGGGGCGTACGGACTCCCGCACCACGACGTCGGCCAGTGCGTCGTCCTCGCGGGCGAGCAGGGTCGACCGCGCGGGAGGGGCGCCCGGATCGCCGTCCTGGGCGTCGAGCGAGGTGGTGGCATAGGCCTGCGCGGACTCGCAGCACTCCAGGACCTCCGCGACGGTGCAGCCGACGGCGGTCGCGAGCTCGGCGGTGGTGGGGGAGCGGCCGAGCTCCTGGACGAGCTCGGCGGACAGCGTGCTGACCCGAGCCCGCAGCTCCTGCAGCCGGCGCGGCACCCGGACCGCCCAGCCCTTGTCGCGGAACCAGCGCCGGACCTCGCCCCGGATCGTGGGCGCGGCGAAGGAGGTGAACTGCAGCCCCCGCGCCGGGTCGAAGCGGTCGATGGCGAGCAGCAGCGCGACCATCCCCACCTGGACGAGGTCCTCGTGGTCCGCCCCGCGCCCGCGGAAGCGGCGTACGCAGTGCTCGACCAGCGGCCGGTGGAGGAGGGCGAGGGCCTCGCGGGCGGCGGCCCGGTCGGGCCCACCGGCGGCCACCACGGCCATCAGCTCCTCGCTGCGGGCGCGCAGCGCGGCCTGGTCGGCGGTGTCCGGCACGGCGCTCCCTCGGCTCGGGTACGGGGCTGGGAGGACGCTAGCCAGGACCTGCCCCGCCCGGGGTCGGCCCGACCGGTGTTGTGGGCGACCGCGCCGGACCCACCGCCTGTGTCACCTAGACGGACGTCCGGGCGTGGAACCAGTCCCGGTAGGAGGAGATCGCCTCGCCGGCCTCGGCCAGGGCCACCGCGAGCTCGGCGAGCAACGGCTCGGACCCGGCCGACTCATCCTCGTCGGCCCGTTCCTCGAGCCGACGGGCGAGGCCGACCACCACGTGCAGCCCCAGGTTCGCGGCCCCTCCGCGGAGCTCGTGCGCAGCGGCGGCGAGGCGGGCGTGGTCCTGGGCGGCGACCGCGTCGGCGAGGACCGCGGTCACCTCGCCCCGGCGGCGCAGGAAGTTGTCGATCGCCCGGTCCAGGAAGTCGTGGGGCGGGCCGAGCTCGAGCAGGTCGGCGAGCCGGTCCAGGTCGAGGTGGGGGTCGTCGGGTGCCGCGGGCCCGGCGGGCCCGGCGGCCTCGGCCTCGGCCTCGGGCGCAGGAGCAGTGGCGGTGGTGGTGACGGCGGGGGAGCGCACCCAGCGCGCCAGGGCGGCGGCCAGGGCGGCCGCCGACACGGGCTTGGTGATGAAGTCGTCCATGCCCGAGGCCAGGCACTTCTCGCGCTCCCCGGTCACGGCGGCCGCCGTCATCGCGATGATCGGGAGCCGGCGCCCGTCCCCGGTGGTGGCCTGCTCCCGGCGGAGCACGCGGGTGGTGGCGTACCCGTCCAGGCGCGGCATCTGGACGTCCATCAGCACGGCGTCGTAGGCGCCGGCGGCCACGACGTCGAGGGCCTGCTCGCCGTCCTCGGCGGTCTCCACGACGTACCCCTGGGCCTCGAGGAAGCCTCGCGCGACCATCTGGTTGATCAGGTTGTCCTCGACCACCAGCACCCGGCCCTGCCCGGTGGGCGTCGGGACCGCCGGTGCGTCCCGGGGGGCGTCGTCGGCGCCGGCCAGCACGGCGAGCAGGGCGTCGCGCAGCATCGAGGACGGCACGGGCTTGGTCAGGCTCGTCGTGATGCCGGCCCGGGCCAGGGCCTCGGGCGCCGGGGTCAACGACGACGTCAGCAGGACCAGCGGCAGGTCCGTGGGGTAGTCGCCGGCCCGGACGGCGGCGGCCACGTCGAGGCCGTCGTGCCCGGGCATGTTGAGGTCGAGGAGCACCACGTCGTACGGCCGACCGGTCGCGCCGGCCTCCTCGAGCGCGGCCATCGCCGCCGCCCCGCCCGCGGCCTCCGTCGCCTCCACGCCCCACCAGCCCAGCTGCTCGGCCAGGATCATCCGGTTGCGCGGGACGTCGTCGACGACGAGGACCCGGGTGCCCCCGAGGACCGCGCGGGCCCGCACCGACGTGGCGTCCTGGGTGCTGCCGGTGGCCGGGTCGAGGCGTGCGGTGAACCAGAACGTGCTGCCCTCGCCGGGGACGCTGTCGACGCCGATCTCGCCACCGAAGGCCGCGACGATCTCGGCGCAGATGGCCAGGCCCAGGCCGGTCCCGCCGAAGGTGCGGGTGGTCGAGGTGTCGGCCTGGCTGAAGGGCGCGAAGATCACGCGCTGCTGGTCCGGGGTGACGCCGACGCCGGTGTCCCGCACCTCGACGCGCAGCACGGTGACGTCGTCATCGGGACCCGCAGGACCGGCGGTGGCGCGGATGGACACCGAGCCTTCGGCGGTGAACTTCACCGCGTTCGAGCCCAGGTTGAGCAGGACCTGCTTCATCCGCGTCGGGTCCCCGGACAGGACCTCGGGGACGTCGGGTCCGCAGGAGACCTCGAGGTCGACCCCGCGCGACCGCGCACTCTCCCCGAGCACGCCGCCCACCTCGGCGAGCACCTCGCGCACCTCGAAGTCGACCTGCTCGATGTCCAGGTGGCCCGCCTCGATCTTGGAGAAGTCGAGGATGTCGTTGATCAGGTCCAGCAGGGACCGGCTGGAGACGGCGACGCCCGAGACGAGGTGCTGCTGGCGGTCGGAGAGCGGCGTGGCCCCGAGCAGCTCGTTGAGGCCGATGATGCCGTTGAGCGGGGTGCGGATCTCGTGGCTCATCGTGGCCAGGAAGTCGGACTTGTGTTGCGAGGCGCTGACGGCACGGTCGCGGGCGTCGGCCAGCAGACCGCGGGCGCGGTCGCGCTCGGCGACCCGGGCGATCAGGTCGGCAGCCTGCTCGGCCATCTGCTGGACGAGCTCGTGGCGGTGCAGCGGGGGCAGCGAGGTGATCGTGAGCACCGCGAGCACCTCCCCGTCGAGGCGGATGGGGAACGCGATCGTCAGGCGGTCCTCGTCGTCCCACACGGGCGCGCCGAGGTCGAGGCACCGCAGCGCCGTGGTCAGCTCGCGCGAGGCCACGTCGTCGGCCCCGGCACCGGACGCGGGGTGCTCCTCCGCCAGGTGCGGCACCAGGCCCGTGCCGTCCGGACCGGGCACGAAGGCGCGCGCCCGGTCCCAGTCGTCGTGCAGGACCACGAGGTCGCGGGCCAGCAGCAGCACCTCGTCGAGCGTGCCGGCCTCGTTGGCCGCGGTCGCGACCGCCTGCATCAGCGAGTTCTGGGTCACCAGGTCCTGCAGGCGGTCCTCGGCGGCGCGTGAGCGGGTGACGTCCTGGTAGGTCCCGGTGACCTCGACCAGCGCGCCCGCGGCGTCGCGGGTGCCCTCCGCGCGCAGCCGTACCCACATCCAGCCGTGCCTGCCCAGCTGGCGCAGCTCCAGGTCGATCTCGTCCCCGGCTCCGGACAGCAGGGCGTCCAGGTGCTCCTCGAGCTGGGCGTGGTCCTCCGGGTGGGTCATCTCGAGCAGGCGGGCCCGTTCCCCGCCGAGGAGCGCGGCGAGGTGGTCACCGTAGAGCTCGACGAGGCCGGCCGAGGAGGTGGTGCGCCCGTGGACCGGGTCCCAGGTGAAGCTGCCGCTGCGGGCGATCCGCTCCGCGCGCACCAGCCCGGCCTGGCTGGCGCGGAGCGCCTCCAGCAGCTGCCGGTTGTGGTGGTTGTCGGTCATCCTCAGCACCACCGAGGTGATCCGGCCGTTGTCCCGGAGGCCGGTCTGGCGCAGCCGCACCCAGCGCGGTGAGCCGTCGGCGCGGACCAGGAGCGTGTCGACCTCCTCGTCCAGGATGATCCCGTCGGCGGCCCGGGCCAGGTGCTCCGAGGAGTGCACCTTGCCGTCCGCGTCGAGGAAGTCGCGGATGTCGCGGCCCAGGAGGTCCTCGGCCCCGAGCAGGGCGGCGGCGCTGGCGTTGGCGTAGCGGATGCGGCTGTCGAGGCCGAGGTCCAGCACGGCGTCCGAGAACGCCTCGACGATCCGGCTGCCGACCTGGTCGACGTCCACGTGCACCTCCGGGTCGCAGCCCGCTGGTGGGCCGCCCGGGAGCGAGGATAGTGCGGCGCCGGTGCCTGGGTGCTGCTTCGCGACAAGCCTCGCAGACGACGACGCCCTCCCGGCCACGGGCTGGTGGCAGGGAGGGCGGCGTACGGCGAGGTGACCCCGCCGGTGGTGCGTCAGGCCTTCTTGGTCTCCCAGAAGATCTCGGCGATCTCGTCGATCTTGGCCAGCAGCTGGTCGGCCACGTCGGCGTCCAGCGAGCCCTTGGCGCCGGTGGCGCCGGCGAGCTTGGTGGCCTCGTTGGTCAGCTGGTGCAGCTGCGGGTACTTCTCGAAGTGAGGGGGCTTGAAGTAGTCGGTCCACAGCACCCACAGGTGGTGCTTGACCAGCTCGGCGCGCTGCTCCTTGATCAGGATGGCGCGGGTGCGGAAGTCGGGGTCGTCGTTGTCGGCGACCTTGGCGATGATGCCCTTGATCGACTCGGCCTCGATGCGGGCCTGGGCGGGGTCGTAGACGCCGCAGGGCAGGTCGCAGTGGGCCGAGACCTCGATGGTGGGGGCGAAGAGCTTCGCGAGCATGCGGGTCCTCTCAGGGGTACGTCAGGTGGTCCGTGCCCTGCGAGACTACTGCGCGTGGCAGGCGTCGGGGGAAGGGCACGGGACCCTGAAACTAGGCGCGGGGGCACCCCGGGGCGCCACGCCCCTTGGGGTGTGGCCCGGGTCCGAGGCCGGTCGATGGCACCGTCCCTCGCCCCGGGGGACCGGCTGCTGGTGCGGTACGGCGCCGCGCCCCGTCCCGGCGACGTGGTCGTCGCGCGGTTCCCCGACGGCACGGTCGTGGTCAAGCGCGCCGTCGACCGGCGTACGACGAGGGCCGGCGGCCCGGGCTGGTGGCTGCTCAGCGACGACCCGGACGCAGGAGTCGACTCGCGGCACCGCGGCCCCGTCGCGGCGCACGACGTGCTCGGGGTGGTGCGGGCCCGGCTGTGGCCGTACCCCCGACGGGTGTGACGCACGTCTCGGCAGGCGCGGTGTCCACACGTGACGACGAGCCCTGTGGCGCCGGTGACCGTTGTGCCAGACTCACCGACCGTGACCGACACCCCCTCCTCGCACCCCTTCGCCGGCGACCCGGTCTTCGACCTGCACGTCGGCGGCAAGCTCGAGACGGTCTCCCGGGTCCCGCTGAACGGGCCGGAGGAGCTCTCGATGGCCTACACCCCCGGGGTCGCCCTGGTCTGCGAGGCGATCGCGGCCGACCCGTCGATGACGCAGCACTACACGTGGGTCCCGAACACGGTGGCCATCGTCAGCGACGGCACCGCGGTCCTCGGCCTCGGTGACATCGGCCCCGCCGCCGCGATGCCGGTGATGGAGGGCAAGGCGGTGCTGTTCAAGCAGTTCGGCGGTGTCGACGGTGTCCCCATCTGCCTGGACACCACCGACGTGGAGGAGATCATCGCCACCGTCGAGAGGCTGGCCCCGAGCTTCGGCGGGATCAACCTCGAGGACATCTCGGCGCCGCGCTGCTTCGAGATCGAGGACCGGCTCAAGGCCAGCCTCGACATCCCGGTCTTCCACGACGACCAGCACGGCACCGCGGTGGTCGCGCTGGCCGCGCTGACCAACGCCCTGAAGCTGACGCACCGCACCTTCGCGACGACGCGCGTGGTGATCTCGGGGGCCGGCGCCGCCGGGGTCGCCGTCGCCAAGATCCTGATCGAGGCCGGCATCACCGACCTCGTGGTCACCGACCGCAAGGGCGTGCTGAGCTCGCAGCGCGGCGACCTCACCCCGGTCAAGAAGGCCCTCGCGGAGATGACCGCCGACCGCACCGGGCGTACCGGCACCCTGGCCGAGGCCCTCGTCGGGGCGGACGCCTACATCGGCGTCTCCGGCGGCACCGTCCCGGAGGAGGACGTCGCCGCGATGGCCTCGGACGCGATCATCTTCGGTCTGGCCAACCCCACGCCCGAGGTGCACCCCGAGGTGGCGCGCCGGCACGCCCGGGTGGTGGCCACCGGACGCTCGGACTTCCCGAACCAGATCAACAACGTGCTGGCCTTCCCCGGGATCTTCCGCGGGGCCTTCGACGTGCGCGCCACCGCGATCACCGAGGGGATGAAGCTGGCGGCCGCGCAGGCCCTCGCCGAGCTGGTCGGCGACGACCTGTCCGAGGACCTGATCATCCCCTCGCCGTTCGACCCCCGCGTCGGCCCGGCCGTGGCCCAGGCCGTGGCCCAGGCCGCACGTGACGAGGGTGTCGCGCGGCGCTGACCCGGGTGCCCGCCAGCCGGGCCGGGGGTCCCGGCGGCGGGCCGAGCGGTAGTAGGTTCGCGGCCATGTTCGCCGTCTACGCCGAGTCCTTCTCCTCCGACGACCCGCTGTCCGGCCTGGTGCTGGGTGAGCGGCCCGAGCCCGAGGTCCCCGACGGGTGGACCACGATCACCGTCAAGGCCGCCTCGCTGAACCACCACGACCTGTTCTCGCTGCGCGGGGTCGGGCTCAAGGCGGAACAGCTGCCGATGATCCTCGGCACCGACGCCGCCGGCCTCGACGAGGACGGCAACGAGGTCGTCGTGCACGGCGTGGTCAGCGACCCGTCCTGGCGGGGTGACGAGACCTTCGACCCGCGCCGCTCGCTGCTCAGCGAGCGCCACCAGGGCGCGATGGCCGAGCGGGTGGCGGTGCCGCGCGCCAACGTCGTCCCGAAGCCGGCCTCCCTGTCCTTCGCGGAGGCCGCCTGCCTGCCCACCGCCTGGCTGACCGCCTACCGGATGCTCTTCACCCGCGGCGAGCTGCGCGCGGGGGAGACCGTGCTGGTGCAGGGTGCGGGCGGCGGGGTCGCGACCGCCGCGATCACCCTGGCCCGCGCGGCCGGCCTGCGGGTCCTGGCCACCAGCCGCGACGAGGCCAAGCGGGCCCGCGCGCTCGAGATCGGCGCCCACGAGGTCTTCGAGTCGGGCGCCCGGCTGCCGGGCAAGGTGGACGCGGTCATCGAGACCGTCGGCAAGGCGACGTGGTCGCACTCGATCCGCTCGCTCCGCCCGGGAGGACGCCTGATCACCTCCGGCACCACCTCCGGCCCCAAGCTCGACGACGCCGAGCTGACCCGGATCTTCTTCCTCCAGCTCAGCGTGATCGGCTCGACGATGGGTACCCGCGAGGAGCTCGCCGCGCTGGTGACCATGCTCGACGCCACCGGCACCCGCCCGCTGATCGACCGCGAGCTGCCGATGGACCAGGCCCGCGACGGCTTCGCCGCGATGCTCGAGGGCGACCTGTTCGGCAAGGTGGTCCTCACCCGGTGAGCACCCACCTGCTCACCGGCGCCGGGTCGGGCATCGGCCGCGTCCTGGCCGAGCGGCTCCTGGCCCGGGGCGACGAGGTGCTGGCGGTGGCCCGCTCCGAGGAGCGCGCGGCGGAGATGGCGGCCGACCTGGGTGGGGTCACCACGCTGGTGGCCGACCTCGCCGACGCCGCGAGCGTCGAGGCGCTGGGGGACCGGCTGCCCCCGCGGCTCGACTCCGTCGTGCACGCCGCCGGGGTCGTCGAGCTCGGCGCGGTCGCCGACCTGCCGGCCTCGGCCTGGACCGAGCAGCTCGCGGTCAACCTCGTCGCCCCGGCGGTGCTGACCCGGGTCGCGCTCCCGGCGCTGCGCACCGCGCGCGGCACGGTCGTCCTGGTCAACTCGGGCGCCGGCCTGCGCGCCAACCCGCAGTGGGCGGCGTACGCGGCCTCCAAGCACGGCCTGCGTGCCCTCGCCGACAGCCTGCGCGCGGAGGAGCCGGACCTCCGGGTGACCTCGGTCTTCCCCGGACGCACCGCGACCGCCATGCAGGAGACGGTGCACGCCCAGGAGGGCAAGGCGTACGACGCCTCGGACTGGATCCAGCCAGGGACCGTCGCCGACCTCGTGCTGCACGTGCTCGACCTCCCCCGCGACGCCGAGGTGCCCGAGCTGGTCGTCAAGCCGGTGTGACCTGGACCGGGTGTAACGCCGACGGGTCCCGGTGACAAGGACGGGTGTGGACAGCGACGACCTGACCGGCATCGGCCGCGACCCCGACCTCCTCGAGGCGTTCTACCGAGAGCACGTCGAAGCGGTGCAGCGTTTCGTCGCGCGACGGGTGGGGGACCCCCACACCGCTGCGGACCTGACGACCCAGGTGTTCTTGGCGGTGATCGACGCCGCAGCCGGGTACGACCCGAGTCGCGGGGCGCCGCGGGCATGGTTGTTCGGCATCGCCCGTCACGTGGTGGCCGGGGAGCACCGGCGGGCCCGGCGGCAGCGGGAGTCCGCCCAGCGCTGGGGGACCCGTCGCGACCTCGAGCCCGACGCCGTGGAACGTGCCACCGAGCGTCTCGACGCCGAGCGCGACGGCCGTCGCGTGCACGAGCAGGTGTCTCGCCTCCCCGAGGGCCTGCGCGCCGTGGTCGAGCTGGTCCTCGTCGACGGGCTCGACCTCTCCGACGCCGCGGACGTCCTCGGGATCACCGTCGGCAACGCCCGCGTCCGCCTGCACCGGGGACGCCGCCGACTGGCGGCCTCCCTGCCCGCCCTGACCCGACCCACCGAGGAGGTAGCACCGTGACGACAGATCTGGACAGCTTCGAGAGCAGACTGCTCGCCAACCTGCGAGCCGAGGTCGCGGAGCGCGCAGCAGCGGGTGCTGCGGTCCCTGGCAGCGACAGGCCGGGCCTCGGGCCCCGGCGGCTCGCCGCCGCCCTGGCGGCCGCCGCGGCCGTCGTGGCCACCGCCGTCGCGGTGCCCGCCCTCCTGGGCCCCAGCCCGGCGTACGCCGTGGGAGACGGTCCCGGCGGGACGATCGAGGTCGAGATCGACCGGCTCGAGGATGCTGCCGGGTTGGAGCGGGCCCTCGAGGACGAGGGCGTGGCTGCTGATGTCCAGTACCTCGGAACGGACCTCCGGTGCCAGGACGACCGGTACCGGGACGCGCCGTCAGCGCCGGGCAGCCGGACGACCTTCGAGGTCGGCTCGGGCGGCATACGGGTGGTGCTGGACCGCCGGGACGTGGTCGAGGGGCGGACCGTGGTGATCGCTGCCTCGACATCGTCCCCGGGAGGAGTGGACGAGAACGGCATCGAGGACATGGGCGGCACCTACGGCGAGGTCGGCATCGCCCGGGGCCTGGTTGCGCCGTGCGAGCCCGAGCCGAACGACTCGTCGCTCTGAGTGTCCGCAACCGTCATCTCGACGCGCCGCGAGCGTCACCTCGGCTGTCCGCGAGCGTCATCTGGGCTAGCGCTCGGAGCGCCAGCTCAACGCGCCGACGAGCACCATCCGCAGCTGGGTGCGGGCCGACTCGACCAGCCGCTTCTCCTCCTCCGGCTCCTCGCCGGCGTGCAGCACGGCGACGGCGGTGGCCACGAGGGCGGTCACGAAGAGGTTGGACAGGATCCGGAGGTCCTCGGTGGTCCAGGCGTCGGTCCCGGGCAGGCGCTGCAGGTCGCTGGCCAGCTCGCGCTCGAACAGCTCGATGCTGCGCGCGATCGCCTCGCGCACCGCGGGCGGCCCGGCCTCGCGCTCGCGGGCGATGAAGGCGAAGTGGGCCTGCTGGGCGTGCACGTGGGCGATGAGGACGTCGATCGAGCTGTCGATCAGGTCGTCGTAGGCGGGGTCGTGCAGGCGGACGTCGCGCAGCATCTCGCGCAGCGACACGAACGACTCCTCGACCAGCGCCAGCCCGAGGGCCTCGATCGACTCGAAGTGCCGGTAGAACCCGGTGGGCACGATGCCCACCTCCTTGGCCACCTGGCGCAGGGACAGCGCCACCAGGCTGCTGCCCTCGCAGAGCCGGAGGGCCGCGTCGAGGATGGCGCGACGGGTCTGCTCCTTGCGCTCGGCCCGTGACTCGGGCCGCGGGCCCGGGTTCTCGGACGTCAGCACCATGACCCTCATCCTACGTGCGTGCGCGGCGTCACGCGTCGCGGCGGTTGACGGTCGGCCCCGACCCGACCATATTGATGAGTGCACATCCGTACACTCAATGGGAGCAGACGATGAGCACCACGACCACCGGCACGACCACCGCCCCGCTCGGCAGCCTCGCCCAGCGGGTGCTGCGCTCGCGCACGATGGCGGCGCTGACCCAGCCGCACGGCGTCGACCGCTACCTCGAGCTGGTCAACCCGATGTGGGCCGCGCACGAGGTGCGCGCCCGAATCGCCGACGTGCACCGCGAGGTCGACGTGCCCGGGCACCCGCCCGTCGCCACCCTGACCCTCGAGCCGACCTCGACCTGGCAGGGCCACCGCGCCGGCCAGCACGTCCAGCTCGGCGTCGAGGTCGACGGAGCCCGGCGTACGACCCGGGTCTTCACCGTCTCCAGCCCGGACTCGCGGCCCGGGGACCGCTTCACCGTCACCATGCGCGCCAACCCCGACGGCGTCGTGTCGCGCTACCTGACCGGCCGCGCCGCGATCGGCAGCACCGTGCACCTGTCGCAGGCGCAGGGCGACTTCGTCCTGCCCGACCGCGTCCCCGAGCACGTCGTGATGATCTCCGGCGGCTCCGGGATCACTCCGGTGATGTCGATGCTGCGGTCGCTGCAGCGCCGGACGCACCGCGGCCGGGTCACCTTCATCCACTACGCCCAGAGTCCCGAGCACCAGATCTACGCCGCGGAGCTGGCCGACGTGGCCGCCTCGGGCCACGGCATCGACCTGCACCTGCTGCACCCCGAGCTCGGTGACCCGGCCCTCTCGCCGGCGTGGCTCGAGCGGCTCGTGCCCGGCTACCGCGAGGTGCCGACGTGGGCCTGCGGCCCGGCTCCGCTGATCGAGGCGGTGCACGGGGCGTACGACGGCTCCGAGGCGCTGCACGTCGAGTACTTCAAGCCCCCGCGCACCGGCGGCGGCGAGGCCGGCGGCGAGATCACCTTCGCCCGCTCCGGCCGTACCGCCCCCAACACCGGCGAGAGCCTGCTGGTGCAGGCCGAGGCGCTGGGCCTGCGCCCGGAGTCCGGGTGCCGGATGGGGATCTGCTTCACCTGCGTGAGCCGCAAGGACGAGGGCACCGTGCGCCACGTCGTCAGCGGCGACGAGTCCTCCCTGCCCGACGAGGAGATCCGCGTCTGCGTCTCGGCCCCGGTCGGCGACTGCACCGTCGACCTCTGAGCCACCTCCGCGCACCCTCCCGCACGCCCTGAACCGCACCTTCCTGAACCGCACCGTCCGAGAAGGGACGACCACCATGACCATGACCATGACGAACCCGCAGCCCACCGCCGAGGAGGCCGCCGGGACGAAGCGGCTGACCGCCGAGCAGCTCGAGCGCCTCGGCGAGGAGCTGGACGCGATCCGCCAGCGGATCCTGGCCGACCTCGGCGAGGAGGACGCCGCCTACATCCGCAAGGTCGTCAAGGCCCAGCGCGGCTTCGAGATCGCCGGGCGCGCGCTGTTCTACCTCCCGCCGGCCTGGCCGCTGGCCGTGGCGTCGCTGAGCATCTCCAAGATCCTCGACAACATGGAGATCGGCCACAACGTCATGCACGGCCAGTACGACTGGATGGGCGACCCCGGCCTGAACTCGCGGATGTACGAGTGGGACAACGTCTGCCCCAGCGACCAGTGGAAGAACTCCCACAACTTCATCCACCACACGTACACCAACATCGTCGGCAAGGACCGCGACATCGGGTACGGCGTGCTCCGGATGGACGAGGACCAGCCGTGGCACCCGTACTACCTGGGCAACCCGGTCTACGCGCTCCTGCTGATGGTGTTCTTCGAGTGGGGCGTGGCCATGCACGACCTCGAGGTCGAGAACCTGGTCTCGGGCGGGCGGAGCCTGGAGGACAACAAGCCGCTCTACCCGGGGCTGCTGCGCAAGATGCGCCGCCAGGCCGTCAAGGACTACCTGCTGTTCCCGGCACTGACCGGACCGCTGTTCCCGCTGACCTTCGCCGGCAACGCCGTGGCCAACCTAGTGCGCAACGTCTGGGCGTTCAACATCATCTTCTGCGGGCACTTCCCGGCCGGCGTCGCGACCTTCAGCATCGAGGAGTGCGAGGACGAGACCCGCGGCCACTGGTACTACCGCCAGCTCCTCGGCTCGGCCAACATCACCGGCGGCAAGGTCTTCCACCTGCTGACCGGCAACCTGTCGCACCAGATCGAGCACCACCTCTTCCCCGACCTGCCGGCGCGCCGCTACCCGCAGATCGCCGAGGAGGTCCGCGAGATCTGCGAGCGCTACGACCTGGACTACAACGCCGGCCCGCTCGGCAAGCAGCTGTTCAGCGTGGCCCGCAAGATCTGCCGGATGGCGCTGCCGGACCGGAGGAAGGCTCCGCAGGACGACGTCGTCGAGCCCGTCGAGGTCGTGACCGAACCCACGGTGGCGGCCTGACGCCGCAGACGGGACACTGAGGTCATGCCGGACCACCTGAGCAAGGGCGAGATCGCCAAGGACGCCCTCCAGTCGGGTGCCGAGGCCACCGCCGGAGCCGTCGGCCACGTCGCCACGATCATCACTGGCGCGGTCAAGGACGTCGCCACCACCGTCGGCGGGCTGGCCACCGACCTGTTCGAGATCCGCGACGCGGCCCGGCGGGCCACCCGGGAGCACGGCGAGGACTGAGTCCCGGGCGGGTCACCGCCCAGACGTCATACGAGCCGCACCCCAGCCCGGGTGCGGCTCATATGACGTCCCGGGCAGTCGGCGGGGGCGGAGGGCCTCAGCCGAAGCGAAGGCGGAACGCCTCCAGGCGTACGGAGCCGAGCGGGCGGGCGGCGGCCAGCCAGGACAGCGGGCCGTCGGGTCCGAGCTGCCAGCGCGCCCGCAGCGGGCGTACCCGGGCGCTCCCGGAGACGGGGGTGACCCGCGGGCCGTCGGTCTCGGGCACCGCCGGCTGGTCGGTGGTGAACCGCAGCGGCACCCGGGGGCCGCCGCGGCCCCGTTCGGCGACCGTCGTGCTCGCCGTGGGCACCGCGCCGACCTCCGCGGACCAGGTGCCGCCGGTGGGGGAGGCGGGGGTGGTGAAGGTCCCCAACCCCTTCGGGATCGCCCACAGCGCCCGGCCGCCGTCGCGGGAGGCGGGGGAGTCGACCCAGATGTCGGTGATCTCGACCCGGACGGCGGCGCCCCGGCGTACCGGACGGGCGACCAGCAGCTCGCGGTAGGTCAGCGGGCTGGGGTCGGCGTAGTCGACCCACGCGGCGCCCCACAGCCCTCGCGGGCGCACGCCCCCGGCGCCCTCGGCTGCCCGCGGCAGCCAGAACAGGCTCACCCACATCGAGCCGTGCAGGTGCCACGGCGCGTCGGGGTAGGGCGGCCCGTCCGGTGCCGACGACACGCGGTCAGTCCTCGGGGTCGTCGAGGCGTGCGAGCCAGGTCGCGAACCGCTCCACCGCCGCCTCGTGCTCGGGGTGGGTGTCGGTGAACTCCTGCAGCCGCTCGCCCAGCCACGCCAGGGTGACCTCCTCGTCACCCCGGCGTCGCTGCAGCTCCTCGATTCCGCGGTCGGTGAAGTACATCCGTGCTGCTCCTCCACGTCGGGTCACTGGGTCTCGTCAGGGCGGTCGCGGCCTCGCAGGCTCGCCCGCGCGCCTGCTCGACCGGCTTTCCTACCTGACCGGCGGCTCCGCCGCGGTCAGGAGAAAGCCCTCGCCAGCAGGTCCTTCTGCTCGTCCTGGTGGCGCTTGGCGGTGCCGACCGACGGCGAGGAGGAGGCCACCCGGGTGACCGGCTCCACCTCCGCATCGACGTCGGGCCACACGTTGAGCTGGTAGTGCGGCCACGGGCCCATGTTCTGCGGCTCGTCCTGGACCCACCGCACCTTCTTCAGGTGCGGGTAGCGCGCGATCTCGTCCTTGATCGCGTCGACCGGGCGCGGGTAGAGCTGCTCGACACGGGCGATGGCGAAGCGCTCGCCGTCCTCGGCCTTGTCGCGGGCGACGTGGAGGTCCCAGGTGATGCGGCCCGAGCAGATCAGCAGCGTGTCCACCTTGTCCTGGTCGGCGTGGTCGTCGCCGATGAACGGGCGGAAGGTGCCCTCGGTGAACTCGTGCGGCTGCGAGGCCGCCTCCTTGCGCCGCAGCATCGACTTCGGCGTGAAGACGATCATCGGACGGTGCCGCTCCCCGAGGGAGTGGCGACGCAGCAGGTGGAAGTACGACGCCGGCGTCGAGGGCTGCGCGACGACGAACGCCTCGTCGGCGGCCATCGTCAGGAACCGCTCGATCCGGGCCGAGGAGTGGTCGGGGCCCTGGCCCTCGTACCCGTGGGGGAGCAGCAGGACGACGCCCGACTGCTGGTTCCACTTGGTCTCGCCGGCGGAGATGAACTCGTCGATCACGGTCTGGGCGCCGTTGACGAAGTCGCCGAACTGCGCCTCCCAGAGCACGAGCGCCTCGGGACGGGCC
The DNA here is from genome assembly GCF_902506435.1 of Nocardioides sp. AX2bis. Lineage (GTDB taxonomy): Bacteria > Actinomycetota > Actinomycetes > Propionibacteriales > Nocardioidaceae > Nocardioides. Next base: position 1,314,103 of record NZ_LR733215.1, read on the forward strand.
ACGGAGTAGCCGTACTCGAAGCCGAGGGCGGCGTACTCGGAGAGCAGCGAGTCGTAGACGAAGAACTTGCCCTGGTCCTCGGTCAGCGCCGACAGCGGGGTCCACTCGTCGGCGTTGCGCCGGTCGATCATGGTGGCGAACCGGCTCACGAAGGTGCCGCGGCGCGAGTCCTGCCCGGCCAGGCGCACCGGGCGGCCGTCCATCAGCAGGGACCCGAAGGCGAGGACCTCGCCGGAGCCCCAGTCGATCGGGCCGCTCGTGATCGCCTGCGCGCGACGCTGCAGCTGCGGCATCACCTTGGGGTGCACCGTGAAGCCGGCGGGCGGGGACACGTAGGCGTCCGCGATCCGCTTCAGCGCCTCCATCGAGATCGCGGTACGCGTCTCGCCCGCGGGCTTGTCCGGGTAGTCCGGGACCGTGGTCCACTCGCTGGGCTGGTTGCTGGCGTCGCGGACCTCGGTGAACACCCGCTCCAGCTGTTGCTGGTAGTCGCGCAGGACCTGCTCGGCCTCCTCGACGGTGATGTCGCCGCGCCCGATCAGGGACTCGGTGTAGAGCTTGCGCACCGAACGCTTCTTCTCGATCAGGTCGTACATCAGCGGCTGGGTGTACGAGGGGTCGTCGCCCTCGTTGTGCCCGCGCCGGCGGTAGCAGACGAGGTCGATCACGACGTCCTTGTTGAACGCCTGGCGGTACTCGAAGGCCAGCTGGGACACGCGGATGCAGGCCTCGGGGTCGTCACCGTTGACGTGGAAGATCGGCGCCTGGACCATCCGGGCCACGTCGGTGCAGTACAGCGAGGAGCGCGACGAGCCGGGGGAGGTGGTGAAGCCGACCTGGTTGTTGACGACCAGGTGGATCGTCCCGCCGGTGCGGTAGCCGCGCAGCTGGGACAGGTTCAGCGTCTCCGCGACGACGCCCTGGCCGGCGAAGGCCGCGTCGCCGTGCACCAGCAGCGGCAGCACGGGGTAGTCCGCGCCGCGGTCGAGCACGTCCTGCTTGGCCCGCGCGATGCCCTCGAGCACGGGGTCGACGGCCTCGAGGTGCGAGGGGTTGGCCGCGACCGAGACCTTGACGTGGTCGCCCTTGTCGGACTCGAAGACCCCCTCGGCGCCGAGGTGGTACTTCACGTCGCCCGAGCCCTGCACGGTGCGCGGGTCGATGTTGCCCTCGAACTCGCGGAAGATCTGCGAGTACTTCTTGCCCACGATGTTGGCGAGCACGTTGAGCCGGCCGCGGTGGGCCATCCCGATGGCGACCTCGTCGAGACCGGCGCCGGCGGCGGCCTCGCAGATCTCGTCGAGCACCGGGACGGTGGTCTCCGCGCCCTCGAGGCTGAACCGCTTCTGGCCCACGAACTTGGTCTGGAGGAAGGTCTCGAACGCCTCGGCCTGGTTCAGCTTCAGCATGATCCGCAGCTGCTCCTCGCGCGGGGTCTTGCTGTGCGGGCGCTCGACGCGCTCCTGGATCCAGCGGCGCTGCTCGGGATCCATGATGTGCATGTACTCGATGCCGGTGGTGCGGCAGTACGAGTCGCGCAGGATGCCCAGCACGCTGCGCAGCTTCATGAACGGCCGTGCGCTGCCGCCGAAGGCGCCGGTGGCGAACTCCCGGTCGAGGTCCCACAGGGTCAGCCCGTGGGTCTCGATCTCGAGGTCGGGGTGCGTGCGCTGGCGGTACTCCAACGGGTCGGTGTCGGCCATCATGTGGCCGCGCACGCGGTAGGCGTGGATCAGCTCGAGGATCCGGGCCTGCTTGGAGATCTCGTCGTCGTGCGACGTCGCGATGTCGTTGCTCCAGCGGATCGGCTCGTAGGGGATCCGCAGCGACCGGAAGATGTCGTCGTAGAACCCGTCCTCGCCCAGCATCAGCTGGTGCAGGCGGCGCAGGAACTCCCCGGACTGCGCGCCCTGGATGACGCGGTGGTCGTAGGTCGAGGTCAGCGTCATGACCTTGCTGATGCCGTTGCGGGCGATCGCGTCGGCCGACGCGCCCTGCCACTCGGCGGGGTAGTCCATCGCGCCGACGCCGAAGATCGCGGCCTGGCCCGGCATCAGGCGGGGGACCGGGTGGTTGGTGCCCAGGCCGCCGACGTTGGTCAGGCTGACCGTCGTGCCCGAGTAGTCGTCCATCGTGAGCTTGTTGTCGCGCGCCTTGCGCACGATCTCCTCGTAGGCGGTCCAGAAGCCTGCGAAGTCCATCGTCTCGCCGTGCTTGATCGAGGGCACGACCAGCTGGCGGGTGCCGTCGGGCTTCTGCTGGTCGACCGCGAGGCCGAGGTTCACGTGCGGCGGGGTCACCAGGTTGGGCTTGCCGTCGACCTCGGCGTACGAGCTGTTCATCGAGGGCATCTCGCCCAGCGCCCGCACGATCGCGTAGCCGATGAGGTGGGTGAAGGACACCTTGCCGCCGCGGGCGCGGGCGAGGTGGTTGTTGATGACGGTGCGGTTGTCCCACAGCAGCTTGACCGGGACCGTGCGCACCGAGGTGGCGGTCGGCACGGTCAGCGAGGCGTCCATGTTCTTGACCGTCGCGGCCGGGATCCCGCGCAGCACCGTGTAGGTCGGCTCGGCCGGCTTCTCGGCCGGCTCGTCCTTCGCCGCGGGCTTGGCAGCGGGCTTGGCGGCGGGCTTGGCGGCGGGCTTGGCGGCGGGCTTCGCGGCGGGCGCCTTCTGCTCGGCCTTCGGCGCGGGCGCAGGCGCGGCCTTCGGCGCAGGCTTGGCGGCCGGGGCGGGCTTGGCGGCCGGTGCGGCCGCTCCGTTGCCGGCGCTGCCGTTCGACGTCGACGCGGCGGCGCCGGGTCCGTCGGAGAAGAACGAGCGCCACTCGTCGTCGAGGCTGGAGGGGTCCTTGTCGAACCGCTCCCTCATCTCCTCCACGAGCCACTCGTTGGCTCCGAAGTCGGAGGTGGACGGTTGGGGGGTTGAGCTGCCAGACGACTGCGGCACGACTTGCTTCGCCTCTTCCAGTGAGCGCGCGGTGTGATGATCGCGACCCAGGCTAGTCCCCCCGCTGTCCAAATGCGCGGGGGCGGCTGTGGCGTCGGGCACCCTGGACCCCGAATGTCCGAGCACTTCCCCCACGAGGACACGAGATGCTCCTGAGATCCCCCCGACCAGGCCGTTCCGACGGCGTGTCGACCGCCCGGCGCGCCGCGGTCCCGCTCCTCGCCCTCGTCGGCGTGGCGGCGCTGTCGAGCTGCAGCGCCGGCGAGCCGTCCGAGCCCGAGGAACCGGCGCCGTCCGGGTCGGCGGCACCGACCGACGCGCGCGCCACGGTCTCGGCCGGCCGGGTCACCGGCACGCTCGACCGGGCGCGTCGCGATGACGCCGCCGACGCTGTCGGGACGGTCACCGAGCGGTGGTTCACGGCGGCGTACCTCGGCCAGGACGGGCCACCGTCCCGCGTCGCGGACGCCTTCCCCGGCTTCACCGCTGGAGCGGCCGCCCAGGCACGGGACGACCGAGGGCTGACGACCAACACCGGCCTGGCCGCGGGCGTCGACGACGTGGTCGCGCGGCGCGCGGACGTGGCCGTGGACCTGCTCGCCACCGGTGGTCGGGCCCGGGCGGCGACGGCTCGGTTCACGCTGGTGATGGAGCTCACCGGGGACGGCGCGCGGGTCGAGCGCGTCGCAGGCCGGCTCTACCTGACGCCGGACCCGGCGCGCGGCGGACCCGGCTGGCAGGTCGTCGGGTACGACGTGGAGCGGGGGAGGCAGCGATGAGGGCGGCAGGAGTGTGCCGGGCCGTGCTCGATCGGGTCCGGCGGCGGACCGGGTGGGCGTTTCCAGGACTTGGCGCGGCTTGCAAGGCGCGCCAAGCCGGGGGATCCCCGCTCGGGCGGGGGTTCCCGGGACGGGCGGGGCGGATGTGGCGGGCGGCGGTGCTCGCGGCGGTGCTGGCGGTGGCGGCGCTGGTCGTCCCGGCGTCCACGGTCGCCCGTACCGAGGCAGCGCTGGTCAAGGTCCGCTCGGCCGAGGGCCTGGCGCTCCAGGACGACGTGGTCTGGATCCTCGCGGTCGGCTCGGACGCGAGGCCGGGGGAGGACATGCTGCGCACCCGCGGCGACGCGTTGCAGCTGGTCGGTCTGCGCCCCTCCACCGGGGCGGCCACCGCGATCGGCATCCCGCGCGACTCCTACGTCCCGATCCCGGGGTACGGGTCCGACCGCGTCAACGCGGCGTTGACCTACGGCGGCCCCCAGCTGCTCGGGGAGACCGTGGGGGCCCTGGTCGGGATCCAGCCCGACTACGTGATGGTCACCCGGTTCCCGTTCTTCGAGGACATGGTCGACGACATCGGCGGGATCACCGTGACCAACCCGCGGCCCTTCGCCGACCCGTACCTCAAGGACGACGGGTTCGCCGAGGGTCGGATCCGGCTCGGCGGGTACGACGCGATGGCCTTCTCCCGGATCCGCAAGGAGCTCGCCGGCGGCGACTTCGACCGCTCGGCCAACCAGCAGCGTGTGCTCCGCGGGATCGCCGCGCAGGTGCGTGCCCGCGCGGACGAGCCCGGGTTCGTCGAGCGGGGCGTGCTGAGCGTGATGGAGCACCTCGACACCGGTGGTCTCCCGCCCTCCGAGCTGTTCACGCTGGCCCGGGCGGTCGCCTCGGTCCGGCAGGACCGGGTCACCACGTGCGTGGTCGGCGGCACCATCGGCAACGCCGGGGCGGCCAGCGTGGTGTTCCCCGACGTCGCGCAGGCCCGGCGCCTCGGCGACGACGCCCGCGAGGACGCCCGGCTCACCGGCTGCTGAGCCGGAGGTCACACCCGCGCCCACCCCAGGGATGGTGCGCGAGACCCTCGACCGCCGCCACTGTCGAGGGATGAGCAACGACAAGTCAGCAGAGGCACGTCAGGGCCTGATCGGCGGCCTCACCGGCAAGGCCAAGGAGGTCGCCGGCGCCGTCACCGGCAAGGACGACCTCGTCGAGGAGGGTCAGCTCCAGCAGGCCGAGGCCCAGCGTCGCAAGCAGGCCGTCGCCGACGAGGCCGTGGCCGACGCGAAGCGCCACGAGGCCACGCAGGACATGCGCGAGGCCAGTCGCGAGACCGCCGAGGAGCAGGGCGAGGCCCGGGCCCGGGCGGAGCGCGAGAAGTCCGCCGCCGAGCAGCAGTCGACCCAGGAGAAGTCCGCCGCCGAGCGCGAGGCCGCCCAGCGCGAGGCGCAGGGGCGCGAGGCCGCCGAGCGGCGCGCCGAGCAGGTCGCCGAGACCCGGCTGCGCGAGGCCGAGGCCACCGAGGCGCAGGCCGGCACCACCGAGGACCAGGCCGCCCAGGAGCGGGCGCGGCTCGACCGCGAGGCCGCCGACGCCGAGAAGCAGGCCGCGCAGCTGCGCAGCCAGACCGAGAAGTGAGGACCACCATGCTGAGGAAGATCGTCGCCCTGCCCTACGAGATCGCCCGCCTGCCGCTGGCCGCCGTCGACCACCGCCTCGCGGCGCGCCTCGACGAGACGTCCGCCCCGCGCGTGGCGCTCGACCGCACCCTCGGCTCGGCCGACAAGGTCGCCGGCACCGTCCTGCGCAACCGCAGCATCGTCGAGCGCGGCACCGAGCGCCTCGAGCGCGGCGAGAAGCTGGCCACCGCCGCCCGTCTCGAGGCCGAGGCCGAGACCAAGCGCGAGCAGGCCCGCGAGAAGGCCGCCGCCGGTCGCAAGAAGGCCGCCGCACAGCGCAAGGCCGCCCAGGACAAGGCGGCCTCCGGTCTGCAGGAGGCCGACGTCGCCGAGGCCAAGGGCAAGCTGGCGGCCCGCCAGGACGCCGAGAAGAAGGCGGCTGCGAAGAAGGCCGCCGCCGACAAGCGGGCTGCGACCAAGGCGAAGGCGGCCGAGGACCAGCGCAAGCAGGCCGCCGCCCAGGCCGAGGAGAAGAAGAAGGCCGCCCAGCGCGAGGCGAAGGCCGAGATCGACGACGCCACCGCGTCCAAGAAGGCCGCCGACGAGGCCCGCGCCGACGCCGCGCGCCTCAACGACCTCACCGAGGCCAAGAAGGACCAGCGCAAGACCGACTGACCACGCGGGTCCCGCGAGCCGTACGGCCCGGGACGTCATGCGGAACGGGGACACGTGTCCTCGGGACGGATGACGTCCCGGGCCTTCGTGCGTCGTGCCGAGTGAGTGGTACCCCCGGTAGGATTCGAACCTACGCTTCCGCCTCCGGAGGGCGGCGCTCTATCCCCTGAGCTACGGGGGCTCCGTGGGGCGAGTCGAACCCTACAGGCGCCCGCCGGGCGGGGTGAAACCGGTTCGGGGTCCGCGGGCCGGCGCCGATAGGCTGCCCGGGTGAACCCCGAGCAGCTCTCCACCGCGATCGTCACCGCCCTGACCTCGCTCGTCGACGCAGGGACCCTCTCCCTGCCCGACGGCGTCCCGAGCACGGTGACCGTGGAGCGACCGCGTCAGAAGGGTCACGGCGACTACGCCACCAACGTGGCGATGCAGCTGGGCAAGAAGGCCGGCATGGCGCCGCGCGACCTCGCCACGATGCTGGCCGCCGAGCTCGAGCGCGCCGACGGCGTCGCCGAGGTCGAGGTCGCCGGGCCGGGCTTCCTCAACATCTCCGTCGAGGCCGGCGCCCAGGGCGCGGTGGCCGCCCAGATCGTGGCGGCCGGCGCGGCGTACGGCTCGTCGCAGACGCTGGCCGGCGAGCGGGTGGACGTCGAGTTCATCTCCGCCAACCCGACCGGGCCGCTCCACCTCGGCCACACCCGCTGGGCGGTCGTCGGTGACGCGATCTCGCGGGTGCTCGAGGCGGCCGGCGCCTCGGTGACCCGGGAGTTCTACATCAACGACCGCGGCAACCAGATGAACCTGTTCGGCGCCTCCGTCGAGGCCGCCGCCCTGGGCGTGCCCGTGCCCGAGGACGGCTACCACGGCGGCTACGTCGCCGACGTCGCGGCGCAGGTCGTCGCCGAGCAGCCCGGCCTGCTGGAGCTCGAGGGCCCCGAGCGCACCGTCGCGTTCCGCGAGGCGGGGTACGCCGTGCAGCTGCGCGACCAGCAGGAGCAGCTCGACCGCTTCCAGACCCACTTCGACGTGTGGTTCTCCGAGCGCAGCCTGCACGAGTCCGACGACGTGGCCACCGGCCTGGAGAAGCTGCGGGCGCAGGGCCACCTGTTCGACGAGGGGGGTGCGCTGTGGATGCGCACCACGGACTTCGACGACGACAAGGACCGGGTCCTCATCAAGTCGGACGGCGACCTGACCTACTTCGCCAGCGACACCGCCTACTACGTCAACAAGCGCGAGCGCGGCTTCGACCGCTGCATCTACCTGCTCGGCGCCGACCACCACGGCTACGTCAACCGGCTCCGGGCGATGGCGGCCTGCGCCGGCGACGACCCGGACCGCAACATCGAGGTCCTGATCGGCCAGATGGTCAAGATCATGAAGGACGGCGAGGAGCTCAAGCTCTCCAAGCGTGCCGGCACCCTGGTGACGCTCGAGGAGCTCGTCGACCTGATCGGTGTCGACGCCCTGCGCTACACGCTCGCGCGCTACCCCGCGGACTCCCCGCTGACGCTCGACGCGGCCGAGATGACCAAGCAGTCCAGCGACAACCCGGTCTTCTACGTCCAGTACGCCCACGCCCGCGTCGCCTCGATCCTGCGCAACGGCGCCGACCTCGGCGTGCACCCGGCGACGGAGGGGGACTTCGACCCCGCGCTGCTGAGCCACGAGAAGGAGGGCGAGCTGCTCCGCGCGCTCGCCGAGCTCCCGCGCGTCGTCGCCAGCGCCGCCGAGCTGCGCGAGCCGCACCGGGTCGCGCGCTACCTGGAGGACCTCGCCGGGTCCTACCACCGCTTCTACGACAGCTGCCGCGTGCTGCCGATGGGCGACGAGGAGCCCGGTGACCTGCACCGTGCCCGGCTGCTGCTGGTCGCGGCCACCCGGACGGTCCTGGCCAACGGCCTGGCCCTGCTCGGCGTCTCCGCCCCGGAGCGGATGTGACCACCACCCACGAGGCCGGCTGGGCGCACGCCTCCGGCGCCCTGCGCGGCCCCTCCTGGCTGCGCCAGCCCACCGACCCCAACGAGCTGGTGCCGCAGCTGTGGTCCCGCACCGCCCACAAGCGCGGCGACGACCTCGTCGTCGGCGGGGTCGCCCTGGCCGACCTGGCCGCCGAGCACATGACGCCGGCCTACGTCCTGGACGAGGAGGACTTCCGGGCCCGCGCGGTCGCCTTCCGCGACGCCTTCGAGGGCTGGCAGGTCTACTACGCCGCCAAGGCGTTCGTCTGCACCGGCGTGGCCCGCTGGATCGCCGAGGACGGCCTCTACCTCGACGCCTGCTCGCCCGGCGAGCTGACGGTCGCGCTGCGCGGTGGCGTCGACCCGGCGCGCATCGAGTACCACGGCAACAACAAGTCCGTGCCCGAGCTGCGCCGCGTCGTGGCCGCCGGCGTCGGGAAGGTCGTCGTCGACTCGATGACCGAGATCGAGCGCCTCGCCGACGTCGCCCGCGACCTGGACGTCGTCCAGCCGGTCCTGGTGCGCGTCACCGCCGGCGTCGAGGCGCACACCCACGAGTACATCGCCACCGCGCACGAGGACCAGAAGTTCGGGCTCTCCATCACCTCCGGCGACGCCCTCGAGGCCGTGCGCCGGGTGCTGGCCGCCCCCGGCCTCGAGCTGCGCGGGCTGCACTCCCACATCGGCAGCCAGATCTTCGACGCCTCCGGCTTCGAGGTGGCCGCGCGCCGGGTGCTGGCGCTGCACGCCCGGATCGCCACCGAGCTCGGGGTCGAGCTGCCCGAGATGGACCTCGGCGGCGGGTTCGGGATCGCGTACACGACGCAGGACGACCCCGCCGAGCCGGCCGACCTGGCCGCCGCGATGCGGGCCATCGTCGAGCACGAGTGCCGCGCACTGGGCGTGGCCGTGCCCCAGCTGTCGATCGAGCCGGGCCGCGCCATCGCCGGACCGTCGGTCTGCACGGTCTACACCGTCGGCACCGTCAAGCCGGTCCGCCTCGACGGCGGCGCGGTGCGCACCTACGTCTCGGTGGACGGCGGGATGAGCGACAACATCCGCACCGCGCTCTACGACGCCGACTACTCCTGCACGATGGCCGACCGCCGGTCCGAGGCGGAGCCGGTGCTGGCCCGGGTCGTGGGCAAGCACTGCGAGGCCGGCGACATCGTGGTGAAGGACGAGTTCCTGCCCGGCGACGTGCGCCCCGGCGACCTGCTCGCGGTGCCCGGCACCGGGGCGTACTGCCGCTCGATGGCCTCCAACTACAACCACGCGCTGCGCCCCCCGGTGATCGCGGTGCGGGACGGGGTCGCGCGGGTGCTCGTGCGGCGGGAGACTGAGGACGACCTGTTGGCGACCGACGTGGGTGATCAGGAGTGAGCGTGGAGACCGCAGGCGATCAGCGGCCGCTGCGGGTGGCGGTGCTGGGCTGCGGCTCGGTGGGCTCCCAGGTGGTACGGCTGCTCCAGGACCAGTCCGGTGACCTGGCGGCGCGCATCGGGGCGCCCCTCGAGCTGGCCGGGGTGGCCGTGCGCCGCCTCGACGCCCCGCGCGAGGTGGAGGTCCCCCCGGGCCTGCTGACCACCGACGCAACCGGGCTCGTGGCCCGCGACGACGTCGACCTGGTCGTCGAGGTGATCGGCGGCATCGAGCCGGCGCGCACCCTGATCCTGTCGGCGCTCGAGCACGGCTGCTCGGTCGTGACCGCCAACAAGGCGCTGCTGGCCGAGGACGGCCCGACGCTGTTCGAGGCCGCCGAGAAGGTCGGCCGCGACCTCTACTACGAGGCCGCGGTCGCCGGGGCGATCCCGATCCTGCGGCCCCTGCGCGAGTCGCTGGCCGGGGACCGGGTCACCCGGGTGATCGGCATCGTCAACGGCACCACGAACTTCATCCTGGACAAGATGGACACCGCCGGCAGCGGCTTCGCCGAGGCGCTCGAGGAGGCCCAGGAGCTCGGGTACGCCGAGGCCGACCCCACCGCCGACGTCGAGGGCTTCGACGCCGCCGCCAAGGCCGCCATCCTGGCCTCGCTGGCCTTCCACTCCCGGGTGACGGCCGCCGACGTCCACCGCGAGGGCATCACCGACGTCACCGCCGCCGACATGGCCTCGGCCCGGGCGATGGGTGCGGTGGTCAAGCTGCTGGCGATCGCCGAGTTGCGCCCGCCGACCGAGCCCGGCGGCGACGAGACGGTGGCCGTGCGCGTGCACCCCGCCATGATCCCGCGCAGCCACCCGCTGGCGTCGGTGCGCGAGGCGTACAACGCCGTCTTCGTCGAGTCCGAGGCCGCCGGCCAGCTGATGTTCTACGGCCCGGGTGCCGGCGGCGCCCCGACCGCCTCGGCGGTGCTCGGCGACCTGGTCACCGTGGCCCGCAACCAGCGCGCCTCGACCCGGGGCATGGTCGAGTCGGCCTACGCCGACCGGGCGGTGCTGCCGATGGGGGAGACCGTCACCCGCTACCACGTCGCGATCGACGTCGACGACCGCACGGGCGTGCTCGCCGCGGTGGCCGCCGCCTTCGCCGAGCACGACGTCTCCCTGCGCACCGTGCGCCAGGAGGGCCGCGGCGACGACGCCCAGCTCGTGGTCGTCTCGCACGAGGCCACCGACGCCGCGCTCGCCGCGACGGTCGCACACCTGCAGGGCATGGAGATGGTGCGCGAGATCAGCTCGGTCATGCGCGTCGAGGGGGAGTCCGAGTGATCACCGACCAGACCACCGACCAGACCACCGAGCGGCGTGCACCCGGGGCGGTGCGCCAGTGGCGCGGCGTCATCGAGGAGTACCGCGACCTGCTCGACCTGCCCGACCTGCCCGACGGCATCCCCGCGGTCACCCTCCGTGAGGGCGGCACGCCCCTGGTGACCTCCGAGTGGCTCTCCGGCCTGACCGGCGCCGACGTGTGGCTCAAGGTCGAGGGCGACAACCCCACCGGTTCCTTCAAGGACCGCGGGATGACCGCCGCGATCTCGGTCGCCCGCTCCGAGGGCGCCCGCGCGGTGGTCTGCGCCTCGACCGGCAACACCTCGGCCTCGATGGCCGCCTACGCCGCCAAGGCCGGCCTCCAGCCGCTCGTGCTCGTGCCCGAGGGCAAGATCGCGGCCGGCAAGATGGCCCAGGCGATCCTGCACGGCGCGCAGGTGATCATGGTGCGCGGCAACTTCGACGACTGCCTGACCATGGCCCGCCGGATGGCCGACGACTACCCGGTGGCGCTGGTGAACTCGGTGAACCCGGTGCGCCTGCAGGGCCAGAAGACCGCCGCGTTCGAGATCGTCGACTTCCTCGGGGAGGCCCCCGACCACCACGTCCTGCCGGTCGGCAACGCCGGCAACGTCTCGGCCTACTGGATGGGCTACACGCAGTACGCCGAGCTCGGCCACGCCACCCGCCGACCCGTCATGCACGGCTTCCAGGCCGCCGGCGCCGCCCCGCTGGTGCATGGCGCGCCGGTGGCCCACCCGGAGACCAAGGCCACCGCCATCCGGATCGGCAACCCGGCCTCCTGGCACCTCGCGGTCGCGGCGCGCGAGGAGTCCGGCGGTCGCTTCACGGCGGTCACCGACGACCAGATCCTGAGCGCCCAGCGCGAGCTGGCCCGGCGCGACGGCGTCTTCGTCGAGCCGGCCTCCGCCGCGGGTGTCGCCGGCATCCTGCAGGACCTCGAGCAGGGTCGTGGGTACGACGGGACCGTCGTGGTCACGGTGACCGGCCACGGGCTGAAGGACACCGTGACCGCGCTCGAGGGCGTCGGCCCCCTGGTCGACACCGTGGTCGACGCCGACCCCGCCGCCGCCGCCGCGGCGGCCGGGCTCGACCGGCCCGATCCCCGCGACGGCGCCTGAGCGGGGCGGGGCGTGACGACCTACGTCGACGGGCCGGTGCGCGTCAGCGTCCCGGCGACCTCGGCCAACCTCGGCCCGGGCTTCGACTCCCTGGGCCTGGCGCTGGCGCACCGCGACCGCCTGGAGGCCGTGGCCCTCGGCCCGGCCGGACCCGGCGGTCCGTCGGTCGAGGTGCAGGTCGAGGGGGAAGGGGCGGCGACGCTGCCCCGGGGGCGCGACCACCTGGTGGTGCAGGCGATGGAGGCCGCCTTCGCCGCGCTCGGGGTGCCCGCCCCGAACCTGCGCCTGACCTGCCACAACGTCATCCCGCAGGCGCGCGGGATGGGGTCCTCGTCGGCCGCGATCGTCGGGGGCCTGGGCCTGGCCCGGGCGATGGTGCCGGACGGTGCCGACCGCCTCGACGACGACGCGCTGCTCGCGATGGCCGCCCGCATCGAGGGCCACCCCGACAACGTGGCGCCCGCCCTGCTCGGGGGCTTCGTGGTCTCCGGCCACGACGACGGCGTCTGGTGGGCCGTGCCGGCGCCGGTCGACCCGCGGGTGAGCGCGGTCGTGCTCGTGCCGCCGGACCCGGTCCCCACCGAGCTGGCGCGTGGCCTCCTCCCCACCACCGTGCCGCTGGCGGAGGCCGCGGCGGACGCCGGGCGCACCGCGTTGCTGGTCGCGGCGCTCGGGGGGAGCGTGGAGCAGCTGTGGCGCGCGACCCGTGACCACCTGCACCAGGAGCACCGCCGTCCGGCGATGCCCGCCACGCTCGAGATGGTGGACCGGCTCCGTGCCCGTGGCGTCGCGGCGGCCGTGTCCGGCGCCGGGCCGACCGTGATCGCCCTTGTCTCCGGCGGGGCCGATGCCGCCTCCGTGCTCGCCGACGCCCCCGACGGCTGGGGGTCCTGGGCGCTCGACGTCGACCCGCGTGGTCTGGTCGTCGAGGTCTGAGGGTCGCACCGGGTGCTACCTTGGCGCCGTCGCCGATCTCGGCGACGTGCCGGTGGGCCTTCGCCCCCGGCGCTGACCTCGTCCGTCCGCCGATCGTGCCGGGCAGCCCGCTGCCCGCCCTGGTCGCTGCGCGCCGGCGAGCGACCGACCTGGCACCGACCGCCCGGCAGGGCAAGGACCTCACGTGACCGAGACCGACACCAGCGCCACGACCACCGACACCCCGGCCGCGCGCAAGCGCTCCGGCGGGCTGAGCACCATGCTGATCGCGGACCTGAAGTCCATGGCCGGCGGCATGGGGATCGCCGGTGCCGGCTCCATGAAGAAGGCCCAGCTCGTGGACGCGATCAAGGCCGCGCAGTCCGGCGGCTCGTCGGCCCGACCTGCGGCCGCGCAGCCGGAGGCGCGGCAGCCCGAGGCGCGGGAGCCCGCGGTGCGTCAGCCGGAGCCGACGCAGCCGGAGGTGGCGCAGCCGGTCGTCGCGGAGGCGGAGGTCGCGTCGACGGCGCCGTCGAAGCCCGAGGTCCGGCGCCGTACCCGGGGCCAGGACCGGCGTGCCGAGCAGAAGCCGGCCGACCAGGAGCAGCCCGAGCAGGCGCAGGCCGAGCCGAGCCGGTCCGAGCCGAACCGGTCCGAGTCCGCGGGCGAGCGGCCGCGGGACGACGCGCAGGCCCGGGGCGCGCAGGACCGCCCCCAGCAGCGCGACCAGGGCGGCAAGCAGGACAAGGGCCAGCCCGACAAGGGTCAGCCCGACAAGGGTCAGCAGGGGCAGGGCCAGGGCAAGGCCCAGCAGAACAAGCAGGACCAGCCCAAGAAGCAGCAGGGTGGCCAGCAGAACGCGCAGCAGGGCAAGCAGGACCAGGGAAAGCAGGACCAGAACCGGCAGGACCAGAACCGGCAGGACCAGAACCGGCAGGACCAGGGCAAGGGCAACCAGCCCCGGCAGAACGGGAACCAGGGCGGTCAGCAGGGGAACCCGAACAACCAGGGCAACCCGAACAACCCGAACGGCAACCCGAACCGGGACCAGCAGGACGACCAGGACTGGGACGACGACGAGGCCGGGGGGCGCAGCCGCAACCGCCGGCGTCGTGGTCGTGACCGCAACCGGCCGGTCGCCCAGGCGACGACCGGCCAGCGCGGGGAGCCCGACACGACCGTCCTCGAGGACGACGTGCTGGTGCCCGCGGCCGGGATCCTCGACGTGCTCGACAACTACGCGTTCGTGCGGACCACCGGGTACCTGGCCGGCACCGAGGACGTCTACCTGTCGCTGTCGATGGTGCGCCGTCACGGCCTGCGTCGCGGTGACGCGGTCGTCGGCGAGGTGCGCCAGCCCCGTGAGGGCGAGCGCAAGGAGAAGTTCAACCCGATGGTGCGGGTGGAGAGCATCAACGGTCTCGACCTCGACGCCGCCAAGGTCCGTCCCGACTTCGCCGACCTGAGCCCCGTGCACCCCTCGGAGCGGTTGCGGCTGGAGACGGGCCCGGGCAACACCGTGGGGCGCGTGCTGGACCTGGTGGTCCCGCTCGGCAAGGGGCAGCGCGGCCTCGTCGTCGCCCCGCCGCAGTCGGGTCGTACGACGCTGCTCCGTGCGGTGGCGGACTCGGTGACCCAGAACAACCCGGAGTGCCACCTCATGGTGGTGCTCGTCGACGAGCGGCCCGAGGAGGTCACGGACTTCCAGCGGGCGGTCAAGGGCGAGGTCATCGCCTCCACGTTCGACCGCCCGGCCACCGACCACGTCGCGCTGGCCGAGCTGGCCGTCGAGCGGGCCAAGCGTCTGGTCGAGCTGGGCCACGACGTGGTGATGCTGGTCGACGGGCTGACCCGGCTCGGGCGGGCGTACAACGCCGCCGGGCCCGGCAGCGGTCGGGTGCTGGCAGGGGGCGTCGACGCCGCCGCGCTGTTCCCGCCGAAGCGCTTCTTCGCCGCGGCCCGCAACATCGAGGACGGCGGCTCGCTGACCATCCTGGCGACGGCGTCGGTGGAGACCGGCTCGGCGACCGACGAGGTGCTCTTCGAGGAGCTGGGCGGCACCGCCAACCTCGAGCTTCACCTGCGGCGCGACCTGGCCGAGCGTCACCTCACGCCGTCCGTCGACCCGCTGCGCTCGCGCACCCGCCGGGAGGACGAGCTGATGGGGGAGCAGGAGCTCGCCGTGCTCGGCACCCTGCGTGGTCTGCTCGCCCAGCAGGAGGCGCCGCGGGCGCTGGAGCTGCTGGTGGAGCGGGTGCGATCGACCCAGACCAACATCGAGCTGCTCACCGCCGTGCAGCGCACCGGGTCCCTCGGCCGACCGACGTCCCGAGCGGCCGTGGGCAAGTGACCGCATCCGGGTCCGGGACCCGTTACCATCGACCAGGCCCGACGGGCCTGCGAACCGGGGGGTAGCACTGTGGCACGCATCGTGGTGGCGGACGACGACGTCGACATCCGGGAGCTGGTCGAGTTCAAGCTCTCGACCATGGGGCACGAGATCGTCGCGGTCTCCGACGGCGGCGCCGCCGTCGAGGCCTGCCAGGCGCAGCGTCCCGACCTCGCGGTCTTCGACGTGATGATGCCCGGGGTGTCGGGGCTCGACGCGATCCGTCGCATCCGTGCCGACCCGGCTCTGGCCGACCTGCCGGTGATCCTGCTGACGGCCCGGGCCCAGGAGTCCGACGTCGAGTCCGGCTTCAGCTCCGGCGCCGACGACTACATCACCAAGCCGTTCAGCCCGCGCGAGCTCGCCGCTCGCGTCGAGTCCCTGCTGAACAGTCGCGCCCAGGCCGGCTGAGCCGGTCGCAGGCCCGCGGCCGGACCAGGAATGGGCCGGGGGAGCGTGCTGTTCTATCATCGTCGATCGGTCCGGTTCACGCCTCGCGCACCCCGCGCAGGGCGACCCGGCGCCACAGAGGAGAGAGACATGAAGAAGGACATCCACCCGCAGTACACCGAGACCGTGGTGACCTGCACCTGCGGTTCCGAGTTCACCACGCGCAGCACCTCGACGTCGGGCACGCTGCGCTCCGACGTGTGCTCGCAGTGCCACCCGTTCTACACCGGCAAGCAGAAGATCCTCGACACCGGTGGCCGCGTGGCCCGGTTCGAGGCGCGCTACGCCAAGGCCGCCAAGAAGTAGCGACCTCCGAGCGCCGGTCCCCCGCATCGAGCGGGGGGCCGGCGCTCGTCATTTCGTCGCGTCCAGGGCTCCGGCCCGCAGAGCAGGTGCAGGAGGAGGACCCGTGTTCGAGGCAGTCGAGGGCATGCTTGCCGAGCACGCCGACCTCGAGGCCCGCCTGGGCGAGCCGGAGACCCACGCCGACGCCCGTCTGGCCAAGCGTCTGAACCAGCGGTACGCCGCCCTGACCCGGGTCGTCGAGACCTGGCGCGCGTGGGAGGCGGCCGGCGACGACCTCGGGGCCGCCCGCGAGCTGGCAGGGGAGGACGAGTCCTTCGCCGCGGAGGCCGTGACCCTGGCAGCCACGCACGAGGAGCTCGCCGAGCGGCTGCGCCGGCTGCTGGTCCCGCGCGACCCCGCCGACGACAAGGACGCGCTGCTGGAGCTGAAGTCCGGCGAGGGCGGGGAGGAGTCGGCGCTCTTCGCCGGCGACCTGCTGCGGATGTACACCCGCTACGCCGAGCGGCACGGCTGGAAGGTCGAGGTCCTCGACGCCGCCGAGTCCGACCTCGGCGGGTTCAAGTCCGTGACCGTCGCGGTCAAGGCCACCGGCACGCCCGAGCCGGGGGACGCTCCCTTCGCGCGGCTGAAGTTCGAGGCCGGCGTGCACCGCGTCCAGCGGGTGCCGGTCACGGAGTCCCAGGGCCGGGTGCACACCTCCGCCGCCGGTGTCCTGGTGCTCCCGGAGGCCGAGCCGGTCGACGTCGAGGTCTCCGACAACGACCTGCGCATCGACGTCTACCGCAGCTCCGGGCCGGGCGGGCAGAGCGTGAACACCACCGACTCGGCGGTGCGGATCACCCACGTCCCGACCGGCATCGTGGCGTCCTGCCAGAACGAGAAGAGCCAGCTGCAGAACCGCGAGCAGGCCATGCGGATCCTGCGCTCCCGCCTCCTCGCCGCGGCCCAGGAGGCCGCCGACGCCGAGGCCAGCGACGCCCGGCGCAGCCAGATCCGCACCGTGGACCGCTCGGAGCGCATCCGCACCTACAACTTCCCCGAGAACCGGGTCTCCGACCACCGCACCGGCTACAAGGCGCACAACCTCGACCAGCTCCTCGACGGCGACCTCGCACCCCTGCTCGACTCGTGCGCGGAGGCGGACCTCGCCGCGCGGCTGGCAGCGCTGGAGGAGGGACGGTGACGTCCCGGCGCGACCTGCTGGCCGCGGCGACCCGCCGGCTCGACGACGCCGGGGTGGCCAGCGCGCGCACCGACGCCGAGCTGCTGCTGGCCCACGTCCTGGGTCGTCGGCGCGGCGACCTGGTGCTCGTCGACGACGTCGCCGCGCCGGAGGTCGCGGCGTTCGAGGTGCTGCTGGGGCGTCGCGCGGCGCGGGAGCCGCTGCAGCACCTCACCGGCAGGGCGTGGTTCCGCACCGTCGAGCTGGCCGTCGGGCCGGGCGTCTTCGTGCCGCGTCCGGAGACCGAGCTGCTGGCCGGCTGGGCCCTGGACCGCCTCGCCGGGCTCGAGGACCCGGTCGTGGTCGACCTCGGCACCGGGAGCGGCGCGATCGCCGCGGCCCTGGCTGCCGAGGCCCCGCACGCCCGGGTGCACGCGGTCGAGCTCGACGAGCAGGCGTACGCGTGGGCCGAGCGCAACCTGAGCGGGACCGGCGTCGACCTGCGCCACGGCGACCTGGCCACCGCCTTCGACGACCTCGCGGGCGAGGTCGACGTCGTGGTGAGCAACCCGCCGTACGTCCCGCTCGAGGCGTGGGAGTCGGTGGCGCCCGAGGCCCGGGACCACGACCCCCACCTGGCCCTGTTCTCCGGCGACGACGGCCTCGACGCGATCCGGGTGCTCGCGGTGCGGGCGCAGGTCCTGCTGCGACGCGGGGGAGTGCTCGGGGTCGAGCACGCCGACGTCCAGGGCGACGCCGTGCCGGCCGTGCTGGTCGGTGCGGGACCCTGGACCGAGGTGGTCGACCACCGCGACCTCGCCGGTCGTGCGCGGTTCACCACGGCCCGCCTGGCACGATGAGGCAGGCCCAGCACCGACCGTGACGACGAGGAGCACCGTGTGACCCGCGACCCGCAGGCCGACGAGGCCCCCGAGGGCCCGTCCGAGGGCTCGTCCGACGAGCTGGTGGACGACCCGTCCGACGCCCTCGACGACGCCCTCGACGTCGACGACGACCTCGACGACGACCTCGAGGACGGGGACGGCGTGGTCGAGGACGCCACGGGGGAGCTCTGGCCCACCGCCACGGAGTCCCAGCGCGAGGACGCGATCGCCGCGGCCACCTCGGCGCTGCAGCGCGGCCGTCTCGCGGTCATCCCCACCGACACCGTCTACGGCCTGGCCGCGGACGCCTTCGACGCCGACGCCGTGGCCGACCTGCTCGACGCCAAGGGCCGTGGCCGCGAGATGCCACCGCCGGTGCTGATCAGCTCCGCGGCGACCATCGACGCGCTGGTGGTGGCCCTGCCCGGCTACGCACGCTCGCTGCTCGACGCGTTCTGGCCCGGGCCGTTGACCCTCGTCGCCCGCCAGCAGCCCTCCCTCCAGTGGGACCTCGGCGAGGCCAAGGGCACCGTCGCGGTCCGGATGCCCGACCACCCGGTGGCCCTGGCCGTGCTGGAGCGCACCGGCCCGCTGGCGGTCAGCTCGGCCAACCTGACCGGCCGGCCGGCCGCCACCGACGCCGAGCAGGCCCTCGACATGCTCGGCGACGAGGTCGCCGTCGTCGTCGACGACGGACCCTCGCCCGGCGGTGAGGCCTCCACGATCGTCGACGTGACCGGCACCCAGGGCCGGGTCCTGCGGGTCGGTGCGCTGTCGCTGGAGCAGCTGAACGCGGTCCTCGAGCCGCTCGGGGCCTCCCTGGTCCTCGAGGGGAGCTGACCCGGGGCCGTGCGCGAGTACCTGCTGGTGTTCCTGGTCGCCGCCGCCGTCACCTACCTGCTGACGGTGGTGGCGCGGGAGATCGCGATCCGCACCGGCGCGGTGGCCCAGGTCCGCGACCGCGACGTGCACGCGGTGCCGATCCCCTACCTCGGGGGCCTGGCCATGCTCGGCGGCCTGGTGGCGGCCTACCTGGTGGCGCGCCAGCTGCCGTTCCTGTCCCAGAGCAGCCCCTTCGTCTTCGAGGACGCCGGTGTGGTCATCGTCGCCGGGGCGCTGGTCTGCGCGGTGGGCGTGCTGGACGACATCTTCGACATCGACGCGCTGACCAAGCTCGGCGGCCAGATCCTCGCCGTGGCCCTGCTGATCGGCTCCGGGATCCAGTTCCGCTTCTTCCCGCAGCCCGACGGCACGCTGTTCTCCCTCGATCCGGCCCAGGGCGCGCTGCTGACCGCCGTCGTGGTCGTGGCCACGGTGAACGCCGTGAACTTCGTCGACGGCCTCGACGGCCTCGCCGCCGGGGTGGTCGGCATCGGGGCGATCGCGTTCTTCGTCTTCAGCTACACCCTGGCCGACCGCGCGGACCTTTCGCTGGCCACCACCGGGGCGCTGCTCTCGGCGGCGCTGGCCGGCGCCTGCATCGGCTTCCTGCCGCACAACTGGCACCCGGCCCGGCTCTTCATGGGCGACAGCGGGTCGATGCTGATCGGCCTGGTGCTGTCGTCCACCGCGCTGACGCTGACCACCCAGTTCACCGGCACCGCGCTGACCGGCACCGCCTCGACCAGCCTGCTGGCCACCTTCCTGCCGGTGCTGCTGCCGGTGCTGATCCTGGTCGTGCCGATGGCCGACCTGGTGCTCGCGGTGCTGAGGCGCACCGCGAAGGGGCGGTCGCCCTTCGCCCCGGACAAGAAGCACCTGCACCACCGGCTGCTCGAGATCGGCCACTCCCAGCGTCGCGCGGTGCTGATCATGTGGCTGTGGGCCGCCCTGGTGGCCTTCGGCACCGTCCTGGCCAGCCTGTACGTCGGGTGGAAGATGTGGTCCTCGCTGGGCGTGATGGCCGTCCTGGTGCTCCTGCTGACCTTCGTGGTGCCCCAGCTGCACCGCCGCCACCTCGGTCTCGAGGGTGGTCCCGAGCCGGGGGAGACCCCGCTCCCACCGGCCGACGCGGAGTCCCCGCAGACTTTGTGATAGTTTTCACGAGCCCTGCTGAACCGCGACAGGACGGCCGCCGATGATGACGACCGAACCACCCGCCCGGTCCGCAGACCGTCACGCCGTACCTCCGTCCGGCGCCCGTCTGCTGGTCCGATCGGCCGCCTCGACGGCCGTGCTGGGCCTCGTGGGCGCCGCGGTCGCGGCCGTCGTGGACGGCCGCGCGGCTGCGTCCGGCGTGCTGGTGGGCGTCGGGCTCGTCGTGGTCGTCCTGGTGGGCGGCAGCCTGACGGTCGATGCCGTGGCGGGGGTCCTTCCCGTGGCGTCGCTGATGGTGGCGCTGCTGACCTTCACGCTCCAGGTGGTGCTGGTCCTGCTGCTGCTCGCGGCCCTCGACGGCTCGGGGCTGCTGGGGGACGTGCTCGACCGTCGCTGGCTCGGCGGAGGCGTCATCGGGGCCACCATGCTGTGGCTCGCGGTGCAGGTCCGCCTCCACGCCACGACCCGTCTGCCGGTCTACGACCTGCCGCACGCCGACCCGCGCCGGGCCGACGAGGGGGGTCACTGATGACCCTTGACGGCTGCTATCGTCCGGAGCGCAATGAGCAAGAAGGACCCACCGTCCCCGACCTCGGAACGCGGTCCGCAGGGCGATCCGTGGCACGCATTCGGCTACGTGGTCTCCGGCGTCGCGGTCTACGGGCTGGTGGGATGGGGCGCCGATCAGTGGCTCGGGACCAGTTTCCTCGTCGCGATCGGCATCCTCTTCGGAGCCGTGCTGGGGATCTACCTGACCATCTCCCGCTTCGACGCCTTGCCCCGCTTCCCTCGCGACAGCGAGCAGGGGGCCCCGCACGATCCGCAGTCCGACCAGCATCCCGACCCGACGTAGTAGGAGTCCACCGGTGAGTCTTGCCGCCGCGTCCGTCGTCCGAGCAGCGGAGGAGTTCGTCCCGCCCGGGCCGAGCACCTTCGACCTCCCGCCCGTGTTCAGCGTGGCCGGTATCGGCGTGACCAAGCCCATGCTCCAGCTCGTGCTCGCCGCGATCCTGGTGTTCGGATTCTTCTACCTCGCCGTCCGGCAGCGGGCGATGGTGCCCGGTCGCCTGCAGTACATGGGCGAGGCCGGCTACTCGTTCGTCCGCAACTCGATCAGCCGCGACATCATCGGCCAGCACGACTTCGCGCGCTACACGCCGTACCTGTTCGCCCTCTTCTTCTTCCTCCTCCTCAACAACTGGTTCGGGTCTATCCCGTTCATCCAGTTCCCGACGTTCAGCCGCGCGAGCATGGCCTACGCCCTCGCCGGGCTGAGCTGGCTGGTCTACAACCTGGCCGGCATGTCGCGGCACGGGTTCTTCGGCTACCTCAAGCTGCAGTGCGTCCCGGCCAACATCACCGGACCGATCCTGGTCCTCCTGATCCCGCTGGAGTTCTTCTCCAACATCGTCGTGCGGCCGGTCACCCTGGCCCTGCGTCTGTTCGCCAACATGTTCGCCGGCCACCTGCTGGTGATCCTGTTCGCGATCGGCGGTGAGTACCTGCTCCTCGAGGGCTCGCTGCTGGTCAAGCCCGCCGGGATCCTGGCCTGGGTCCTCTTCATCCTGATCTCCTTCCTTGAGCTGCTGGTGCAGTTCCTGCAGGCGTACGTCTTCGTGCTCCTGAACGCCATGTACATCTCCGGTGCCGTCGCAGACGAGCACTGAGAGCAGAGAAAAAGAAACCGAAAGGAACAGAAGCCATGACCGGCTCCCTGAACATGATCGGCTACGGCCTGGCCGCCATCGGCCCCGGCATCGGCATCGGCCTGATCTTCGCCGCCTACATCAACGGCGTCGCCCGTCAGCCCGAGGCCCAGAGCCGCCTGCAGTCGATCGCGATCCTCGGGTTCGCGCTCGCCGAGGCGCTGGCCATCATCGGTATCGCCCTCGCCTTCGTCCTGAACTAGCTCTTCCACCCGGACGCAACTGAAGACAAGGACTGACCGATGTTGCTGATTCCCCAAGCTGCGGAGCCGATGCCGCTCGCAGTCGAGCCGGTCGAGATCGTCCTCGCGCTCGTGGTCTTCGGCATCCTCTTCTTCGCCGTGAAGAAGTTCGTGGTGCCGAACTTCGAGCAGACGTTCGAGGCACGGACGAAGGCCATCGAGGGCGGTCTGGCCTCGGCCGAGACCAAGCAGGCCGAGGCCGACGCCAAGCTCGCCGAGCTCGAGAAGCGGCTCGCCGACGCCCGGCAGGAGGCCTCCCGCATCCGCGAGGAGGCTCGAGAGCAGGGCGCCCAGATCGTCGCCGAGATGCGCGAGCAGGGCCAGGCGGAGTCGACGCGCATCGTCGAGCACGGCAAGGCCCAGATCGAGGCCGAGCGTCAGCAGGCCGTCACCCAGCTCCGTGCTGAGGTCGGCTCGCTGGCCACCGGGCTCGCGGGTCGTATCGTGGGCGAGAGCCTGGAGGACGACGACCGCGCCAACCGCGTGGTCGACCGCTTCCTGGCCGACCTGGAGACCGACACGACGACCGGGAGCGGGGTCAGCTGATGCAGTTCCGCGGTGCCTCCTCCGACAGCGCAGCCGAGCTCGTCGACCAGCTCGCCGAGCAGGTCCGGGGCGAACCCGGGCGCGCGGCGACCATGGCCGACGACCTGGTCACGGTGGCGGCGACCCTGCGTCGTGAGGGCTCGCTCCGGCGCTTCCTCACCGACGGCTCGCTGCCCGCGGAGGCCAGGACCGGTCTGGCCTCGGAGGTGTTCGGCAGCTCCGTGGACTCCCAGAGCCTGGAGCTGGTCACGGCGGGCACCGCACGCCGGTGGACCTCCGCCGGCGACCTGCCGACCGCCTTCGAGCACCTCGCGGTGGTCGCAGCGGTCCGCTCCGCCGGCGACGAGACCGAGCGTCTCGCCGACGAGCTCTTCGCCGTGAGCCAGGCCGTCAAGCAGCAGCACGAGCTGCGTGACGCGCTCTCGGACCCCGTCCGGGACGTCGCGGCCAAGGAGACGCTCGTCCGTGACGTCCTGGGCTCGCGCTTCCTCGAGGCGACGGTCCGCCTGGTCGTCCAGGCGGTGACCAGCAACTACCGCACGGTCACCGCGGCGCTCGAGGAGTACCAGAAGGTCGCTGCGCGGGTGCACGGCGAGCGGGTGGCCACCGTCCGGGTGGCCAAGGAGCTCACCGACGACGAGGCCCGGCGCCTCGAGCAGGCCCTGCAGCGCCAGTACGACCGGCCGGTCCACCTCAACCAGGTGGTCGACCCCGGCGTGATCGGCGGCGTACGCGTGGAGATCGGGGACGACGTCATCGACGGCACCGTCTCCTCCCGCCTCGCCGAGGCCCGGCGACGCCTGGCCGGCACCGCCGGCTGACGCCGGCCCACGACCCCACCGACTGACGAAGACGAAGAGAGAAGGCACCACCATGACGGAGCTCTCCATCCGGCCGGAGGAGATCCGCGACGCGCTGGCCAAGTACGTCGCCGACTACCAGCCCGACGCCTCGAGCCGTGAGGAGGTCGGCACCGTCGCCTCCGCCGGTGACGGCATCGCGCGCGTCGCCGGTCTGCCCTCGGCGATGGCCAACGAGCTGCTCGAGTTCGAGGACGGCACCCGCGGCCTCGCCCTGAACCTCGACACCCGCGAGATCGGTGTGGTCATCCTCGGTGACTTCGACGGCATCGAGGAGGGTCAGACGGTGCGCCGCACCGGCGAGATCCTCTCGGTCCCGGTCGGTGACGCCTACCTCGGCCGCGTGGTCGACCCGCTCGGCGACGCCATCGACGGCCTCGGCGCCATCGAGTCCTCCGAGCGCCGCCCGCTCGAGCTGCAGGCGCCGACCGTGGTCCAGCGCAAGTCGGTCCACGAGCCGCTCGCGACCGGCATCAAGGCCATCGACGCCCTGACCCCGATCGGGCGCGGCCAGCGCCAGCTGATCATCGGTGACCGCGCGACCGGCAAGACGACGATCGCGATCGACACGATCATCAACCAGAAGCGCAACTGGGACTCCGGCGACCCCGACAAGCAGGTGCGCTGCATCTACGTCGCCATCGGCCAGAAGGGCTCGACCATCGCCTCCGTGCGTGGCGCCCTCGAGGAGGCCGGCGCGCTGGAGTACACCACCATCGTCGCCGCGCCCGCCTCGGACTCCGCCGGGTTCAAGTACCTCGCGCCGTACACCGGCTCGGCCATCGGCCAGCAGTGGATGTACGAGGGCAAGCACGTCCTCATCGTCTTCGACGACCTCACCAAGCAGGCCGAGGCCTACCGCGCCGTGTCGCTGCTGCTGCGCCGCCCGCCGGGCCGCGAGGCCTACCCCGGTGACGTCTTCTACCTGCACAGCCGCCTGCTCGAGCGCTGCGCGAAGCTCTCCGACGACCTCGGCGCGGGCTCGATGACCGGGCTGCCGATCATCGAGACCAAGGCCAACGACGTCTCGGCGTTCATCCCGACCAACGTCATCTCGATCACCGACGGCCAGATCTTCCTGCAGTCGGACCTGTTCGCTGCCAACCAGCGCCCTGCGATCGACGTGGGCGTCTCGGTCTCGCGCGTCGGTGGCGCGGCGATGACCAAGGCGATGAAGGCCGTCACCGGCTCGCTCAAGGTCGACCTGGCGCAGTTCCGCGCCATGGAGGCGTTCGCCATGTTCGCCTCCGACCTCGACGCCGCCTCGCGCCAGCAGCTGGACCGCGGGCAGCGCCTGATGGCCCTGCTCAAGCAGCCGGCCTACTCGCCGTACCCGATCGACCACATGACGGTCTCGCTGTGGCTGGGCACCTCCGGGCGCCTGGACCGCGTCCCGGTCGGTGACGTCCTGCGCTTCGAGCAGGAGTTCATCGACTACCTCGGCCGCTCGCACGAGGGCATCCTCTCCGGTATCCGGGAGAGCCTGAAGTTCGAGGACGAGGAGGGCCTGATCTCTGCCTACGACTCCTTCCTGGACCAGTTCGAGACCTCGGACGGCGGGTCGCTCAAGGCCGGCCGCGAGGACCACGAGGCCCTCGAGGACGAGGACGTCGAGCAGGAGCAGATCGTCAAGCAGAAGCGGGGCTGACCATGGCTGTGTCCCTGCGCGAGTACCGCGCGCGGATCAAGTCGACGGAGTCGATGAAGAAGATCACGCGCGCGATGGAGCTCATCGCCGCGTCCCGCATCATCAAGGCCCAGCAGCGGGCCCAGGCGGCGGCCCCGTACGCCCGGGAGCTCACCCGGGCGGTCTCGGCGGTCGCCACCTTCTCCAACGTCGACCACCCGCTGACCCACGAGCAGGAGGACCCCAAGCGGGCCGCCGTGCTCGTGATCACCAGCGACCGCGGCCTGGCCGGCGCCTACTCCTCCAGCGTGCTGAAGGAGGCCGAGCGCCTCGCCGAGAAGCTGCGCGGCGAGGGCAAGGAGGTCGACTGGTACCTCACCGGCCGCAAGGGCGAGGCGTACTTCAAGTTCCGCCAGCGTCCGGTGGTGCAGGCGTGGACCGGGTTCTCGGACCAGCCGACCTACGACGTCGCGGCCGAGATCGGCACCGCGCTGATCGACTCCTTCCTCAAGGAGCAGGGCGAGGAGGGCGACGTGGACGAGGTCCACGTGGTCTACACCCGCTTCCGCTCCATGCTGACCCAGGAGCCGACCGACATCCGGATGCTGCCGCTCGAGGTCGTCGAGGGCGAGGAGTCGCCCGGTGACGACGAGGTGCTGCCGCTCTACGAGTTCGAGCCCTCGGCCGAGGCCGTGCTCGACGGGCTGCTGCCGCAGTACGTCCAGAGCCGGATCTTCTTCTGCCTGCTCCAGGCGGCCGCCTCCGAACTCGCCGCCCGCCAGAAGGCGATGAAGTCGGCCACGGACAACGCCGACGAGCTGATCAAGAAGTACAAGCGCATCGCGAACCAGGCCCGCCAGGCCGGGATCACCCAAGAAATCAGCGAGATCGTCGGTGGCGTCAACGCGCTCGCCGACTCACAAGCCGGGAGTGATTGAGAATGACCGCCACCATCGATGAGACCACCGAGACCTCGAACGAGGGCACGGTCGGCCGGATCGCCCGCGTCATCGGGCCCGTGGTCGACGTGGAGTTCCCCGTCGACCAGATGCCCGACATCTACAACCTGCTCGAGACGAAGCTGACGCTGGGCGGCACCGAGCGCACCCTGTCGCTCGAGGTGTCCCTGCACATCGGCGACGGCATGGTCCGCGCCGTCTCGCTGCAGCCCACCGACGGCCTGGTCCGCGGTGCCCAGGTGACCGACACCGGCGGGCCGATCACGGTCCCCGTCGGCGACGGCACCCTCGGCAAGGTGTTCAACACCCTCGGCGAGTGCCTGAACCTCGAGGAGGGCCAGCAGCTCGAGGTGACCGAGCGCTGGGGCATCCACCGCAAGGCGCCCGCCTTCGACCAGCTCGAGTCCAAGACCGAGATGTTCGAGACCGGCATCAAGGTCATCGACCTGCTCACCCCCTACGTCCTCGGCGGCAAGATCGGCCTGTTCGGCGGCGCCGGCGTGGGCAAGACCGTGCTCATCCAGGAGATGATCGCCCGCGTGGCGACCAACCACGGTGGTGTGTCGGTGTTCGCCGGGGTCGGCGAGCGCACCCGTGAGGGCAACGACCTGATGGTCGAGATGGAGGAGGCCGGGGTGCTCGGGCAGACCGCCCTGGTGTTCGGCCAGATGGACGAGCCGCCGGGCACGCGCCTGCGGGTGGCCCTGTCCGCGCTGACGATGGCGGAGTATTTCCGCGACGTGCAGCAGCAGGACGTGCTGCTGTTCATCGACAACATTTTCCGCTTCACCCAGGCCGGTTCCGAGGTCTCCACCCTGCTCGGCCGGATGCCGTCCGCGGTGGGCTACCAGCCCAACCTGGCCGACGAGATGGGCGTGCTCCAGGAGCGGATCACCTCGACGCGTGGTCACTCGATCACCTCGATGCAGGCGATCTACGTGCCCGCCGACGACTACACCGACCCGGCGCCGGCCACGACCTTCGCCCACCTCGACGCCACCACCGAGCTGTCGCGCGAGATCGCCTCGCTCGGCATCTACCCCGCGGTGGACCCGCTGACGTCGACCTCGCGGATCCTCGACCCGCAGTACATCGGCCAGGAGCACTACGACTGCGCGATCCGGATCAAGCAGATCCTGCAGCGCAACAAGGAGCTCCAGGACATCATCGCGATCCTCGGCGTCGACGAGCTGTCCGAGGAGGACAAGGTCATCGTGTCGCGGGCCCGCCGCATCCAGCGGTTCCTGTCGCAGAACACCTACGTCGCCAAGCAGTTCACCGGCATCGAGGGCTCGACGGTGCCCGTCAAGGACACCATCGAGGCGTTCAACAAGATCGCCGACGGCGAGTACGACCACGTGGCCGAGCAGGCCTTCTTCATGTGCGGCGGTCTCGACGACGTCGAGGCGAAGTGGGCCGAGATCCAGAAGAACCTCTGATGGCCGAGCACCTGCAGGTCGAGCTGGTCGCCGCGGACCGCACCGTGTGGTCCGGACGCGCCGACATGGTCATCGCCCGTACGGTCGAGGGCGACGTGGGCGTGCTGCGCGGTCACGCGCCGATGCTGGCGCTGCTCACCGACGCGGTCGTGGAGATCACCGACGACGAGGGCAGCGTGACCGTCGCCGTCGTCGACGGCGGGTTCCTCTCCGTGGCCGGTGACCGCGTCTCGGTGCTGTCGGAGCGGGCGGTGCTGTCGGAGGAGATCAACGTCGACGAGGTCCGCGCCGAGCTGGACACCGCGCAGGACGTCGGCAACGTCGACGAGTCCGAGCGTCGCATCCGTCGGGCCGAGGCCCGCCTGCGTGCGGTCGAGCGGGCGTCCT
Organism: Nocardioides sp. AX2bis; assembly: GCF_902506435.1. GTDB lineage: Bacteria > Actinomycetota > Actinomycetes > Propionibacteriales > Nocardioidaceae > Nocardioides. The sequence goes on from NZ_LR733215.1 coordinate 1,341,841, forward strand.
GACCCAGCACCACACGCACCACCAGTGCCACGCCTGACGGGCGGGACCCCCTCGGGGTCCCGCCCGTCGTGCGTCCCGTGGGTGAGGTGCGCCGCAGGTCACCCCGCCGTGCCGGGCTAGGGTTCTCGACGAGAGGGGCGAGGTGACTCGTGCCCTGCGTCGACGAGACGAGGAGGTCCGGCGGGTGCCCTGGTGGCAGTGGGTCATCGACGTCGCCGGGCTGGTGCTGCTGGGCGTCCTGCTCTACGGCCTCGCGCTGGTGCTGCGCCGCCGCTGGATCGCGCGGCGCGGAGGGACCTTCGAGGTCTCGCACCGGCTCCACCAGCAACGGCCCGACCGCGGGTGGGTCCTCGGGATGGGGCGCTACACCGACGACTCCCTGGAGTGGTTCCGGGTGTTCTCGCTCTCGCCCCGGCCCCGGTCCAGCTGGCGTCGCGGCGAGCTGGTCTACGACGGTCGTCGCGAGCCGCAGGGCCCGGAGCGCCACACGCTCTACCCCGACCACCTGGTGATCTGCTGCCAGGCGCGTGAGGAGGTCGTCGAGCTCGCGATGAGCCCCGCGTCGCTCACGGGCTTCCAGTCCTGGTTGGAGGCCCGGCGACCGGGCACCGACTGGTCGCGGTGAGCGGCAGCCGGACCGGCGTACGTCCGGTCGTCGTCGTCTTCATCGTCAACGGCCTGCTCATGGCCTCGCTGTTCTCCCGCGTCCCGGACGTCCGGCGCGGCCTGGACCTGGCCAACGGGCCCCTGGGCCTCCTGCTGCTCTGTGCCGCGGTCGGCTCGGTGCTGTCTCTGCCGACGGCCGGGCGGCTGATCCAGTCGCTCGGCGTGGTGGCGGTGCTGCGCGCGGGGGCGCTCACCGGCGTGGTCGGCCTCGTCGTCCTCGCCGTCGCGGTGGACCTGACCGGGTCCGTGCCGCTCGCGGCGGCGGGCCTGCTCGCCGTGGGTGTCGGGATCGGGCTGTGGGACGTGGCGATGAACGCCGAGGGCGCCGAGGTCGAGCGGGACCGGGGACGGACCCTGATGCCGCGGCTCCACGCCGGGTTCAGCATCGGCAGCGTGGCCGGGGCGCTGCTCGGCGCGGTCGCGCTGTGGGCCGACCTCCCGGTCCTGCCGCACCTCGGCGTCGCGTGCGCCCTCGCCCTGGCCGCGTCGTGGTGGGCCACCGCGGCGTTCGCTCCCGCGCCCGCCCGGGCCGCCGCCGCGGGGGAGGGGGTGCCGTCCGCGCTCGGTGCCTGGACCGAACCACGCACGCTCGTCATCGGGCTGATGGTGCTCTGCTTCGCCGTCGCCGAGGGCAGCGCCAACGACTGGCTGTCGCTGGCCCTGATCGACGGTCACGGCGCGGCGGACGCCGTGGGGGTGGCCGGGTTCGCGCTGTTCGTGGCCGCGATGACCGCCGGCCGGGTGCTCGGCCCGCCGGTGCTGGACCGCTGGGGCCGGCCCCGGGTGCTCGCGGCCGGAGCGGCGACGGCCGGCGCGGGCGTGCTGCTGGTGGTGCTGGCCGGCAGCGTGGTCGCGGTGGCCGTCGGCATCGTGCTGTGGGGCCTGGGCGCGGCGCTCGGGTTCCCGGTCGGGATGAGCGCGGCCGCCGACGACCCGCGGCACGCGGCCGCCCGGCTCAGCGTGGTCTCCACGATCGGCTACGCCGCGTTCCTGGCCGGCCCGCCGCTGCTGGGCTGGCTCGGGGACGCGGTCGGCACCCTCCAGGCGCTGCTGGTGGTCGCGGCGCTGATGGGGCCGGCGCTGCTCACCGTGCTGGCGACCCGCCCGGAGCCCGTCGTGCTCCCGGACCGGGCGGCCCGGTAGTCAGCCGCGCTCGCCGCCCGGCACCCAGGCGACGTCGCCCTGGTGGCGGTTGGCGTGGCGGGCCAGGATGAAGAGCAGGTCCGAGAGCCGGTTCAGGTAGGTCAGGGAGAGCTTGTTCATCGCCTCGGCGTGCTCGGCCCAGGCGGCCCAGCCCGCGCGCTCGGCGCGGCGGACCACGGTGCGAGCGACGTGGAGGTGGGCGGCGGGGACCGTACCGCCGTTGAGGACGAACGAGCGCAGGGCCTCCAGCGGCTCGTTGTAGTGGTCGCACCAGCGCTCGAGGCGGTCGACGTAGTCCTGCTCGATGCGCAGCGGCGGGTACTCCGGATCGGGCACCACCGGGGTGCACAGGTCGGCGCCGACGTCGAAGAGGTCGTTCTGCACCCGCGTCAGCAGGGCGACGACGTCGTCCTCGAGCCCGCCGTGCGCCAGGGCGACGCCGATCGCGGCGTTGGCCTCGTCGACGTCGGCGTAGGCGTGCAGCCGCAGGTCGTTCTTCGTCGTCAGGCTCATGTCGCCGAGCCGGGTCTCGCCCGCGTCGCCGGTCCGGGTGTAGATGCGGGTGAGGTTGACCATGCCCGGAGCCTAGGTCACGGCCCCGGCCACCCCCCGGTGCGGTGTGAGGTGGGTCGCGATCGGGCCGTGCTCCTGGGATCCACCTGCCCGACCGGGCAGGCTGGACCTGTCCACGAGGGCAGTGCCGCCCTGGAGCCCCCGCCGTCGGCCGCGACCGGCGCGACCCCGAGGAGGCCCGATGTCCGGGACCTGCGAGCACTGCACCCACGACTGGCACGGCCTGGCCTGCCGCCACGAGGCCATCGTCCGAGACGGGTGGTGGCTGGTCCGGGAGGCCTGCTCCTGCCCCGGCGCCGCCGCGGGGTGACCCGGGACCGGGCACAGTGGGCCCATGCGTGAGTCCCGTGCCTACCCGCTGCTCCTCCTCCTGCCGGGCCTGCTCCTGGCCGCCGCCGGCCTGTTCCACCCGACCGGCCTGAGCTACGACACGGCCCAGCGGTGGTACCTGCTGCACCTGCCGGGCCTGCTGGTCTTCCCGCTGGTCGGATGGGCCCTGGCCGACCTGGTCGCCGGGCGGCGCGACGTCGTGGCCTGGGTGGTGCGGGTGACGGCCTACGTGTACGCGACCTTCTACACCGCGCTCGACGTGGTCAGCGGGATCGGCGCCGGCTACGTCACGCGCCAGCTCGGTCCCGACGTGCCCCGTCCCGAGGCGGTGTCGCAGATGTTCCGGATCGGCACGCCGCTCGGCGAGGTCGGGTCGTGGGCGCTGCTGGCCTGCGTCGTGGTGCTGCTGGCCGACCGGGTGCGCCACCTGGGCGCCCCCGGCCTGGTCGGGCTGGTGCTCCTGCCCGGGGCCTGGCTGGTGCACACCGAGCACATCTTCTCCCCGCTCGGCGTGCTCGGGATGGTGCTGCTGGGCGCGGGCAGCGCGTTGCTCGCGGTCGCCGCCCGCCGTGCGGGTGTGATAGCCCACACGTCGGGCAGGTGACTCGCCGGTAACCGGAGCCCTACCCTGCCAAGCATGAGCCAGCCCGAGCCGGACCTGCAGATCGTCGCCCCGACGCGTCCGGAGAAGGACCGCCCGTGGGTCATGCGCACCTACGCCGGCCACTCCACGGCGGCGGCGTCGAACGCGCTCTACCGGACGAACCTGGCCAAGGGGCAGACCGGGCTGTCGGTCGCCTTCGACCTGCCGACGCAGACCGGCTACGACCCCGACTCCCCGCTCAGCCGCGGCGAGGTCGGCAAGGTCGGCGTCCCGGTGCCGCACCTGGGCGAGATGCGCCGGCTGTTCGAGGACATCCCGATCACCCAGATGAACACCTCGATGACGATCAACGCCACCGCGATGTGGCTGCTGGCGCTCTACCAGGTCGCCGCCGAGGAGCAGAACCCCGACCTCGACCCCACCGAGGTCGCGCACCAGCTCGCGGGCACCACGCAGAACGACATCATCAAGGAGTACCTCTCCCGCGGCACCTACGTCTTCGGCCCGGAGCACTCGCTGCGCCTGATCGCCGACGTCGTGGCCTACACCGTCCACGAGATCCCCAAGTGGAACCCGATCAACATCTGCAGCTACCACCTGCAGGAGGCCGGGGCGACGCCGACGCAGGAGCTGGCGTACGCGCTGTGCACCGCGATCGCGGTGCTGGACCAGGTGCGGGACTCCGGGCAGGTCTCGGAGGAGGACTTCGGCAAGGTCGTGGGCCGGATCTCCTTCTTCGTCAACGCCGGCGTCCGGTTCGTCGAGGAGATGTGCAAGATGCGGGCCTTCGTCCAGCTGTGGGACGAGATCACCCGCGAGCGGTACGGCGTGACCGACCCCAAGATGCGCCGCTTCCGCTACGGGGTCCAGGTCAACTCCCTGGGCCTGACCGAGGCGCAGCCCGAGAACAACGTGCAGCGGATCGTCCTGGAGATGCTCGGCGTGACGCTGTCCAAGGACGCGCGGGCCCGTGCGGTGCAGCTGCCGGCCTGGAACGAGGCGCTCGGCCTGCCGCGCCCGTGGGACCAGCAGTGGTCCCTGCGCCTGCAGCAGGTGCTGGCCTTCGAGTCCGACCTGCTGGAGCACGAGGACCTCTTCGAGGGCAGCAAGGTCGTCGAGGCCAAGGTCGCCGAGCTCGCGGCCGGCGCCCGGGCCGAGATGCAGCGCGTCGAGGACATGGGCGGCGCGATCGCTGCCGTCGAGTCCGGCTACATGAAGCAGGCGCTCGTCGCGGCGCACGCCGCGCGTCGGGCGCGCATCGAGGGCGGCGAGGAGAAGATCGTCGGCGTCAACGTCTTCACCACCACCGAGCCCAACCCGCTCACCGCCGACCTCGACGGCGCGATCCAGGCCGCCGACCCGGCGGCCGAGCAGGCCGCGCTGGACAGCGTGTCGCGGTGGAAGGCCGACCGCGACGAGGACGCCGTGACCGCGGCGCTGGCCCGGCTCGCGGCGGACGCCCAGACCGACACCAACCTGATGCACGCCACCCTCGTCGCGGCGCGCGCCGGTGCGACGACGGGGGAGTGGGCCGGGACCCTGCGCGAGGTGTTCGGGGAGTTCCGGGCGCCGACCGGCGTGGGGGGCGCGGTGCACGTGACCCACACCGGCACCGCCCTGGCCGAGGTGCGCGAGCGGGTGCGGGAGACCGGTGCCGAGCTGGGCGGGCGGCTGCGGCTGCTCGTCGGCAAGCCCGGCCTCGACGGCCACTCGAACGGTGCGGAGCAGATCGCGGTGCGTGCGCGCGACGCCGGCTTCGAGGTGATCTACCAGGGGATCCGGCTGACCCCGGCCGAGATCGTCGCCGCTGCGGTGGCCGAGGACGTGCACTGCGTGGGCCTCTCGATCCTCTCCGGCTCCCACATGTCCCTGGTGCCGGACGTGATCGCGGGCCTGAACGCCGCCGGGCTCGACGACGTCCCGGTCGTGGTCGGCGGGATCATCCCCGACTCCGACGCCCGGGAGCTGCTCGGCTCCGGGGTCGCCGCGGTCTACACGCCGAAGGACTTCGGGATGACCGAGATCATGGGCGGCATCGTCGACGCCATCCGGGCCGCGAACGGTCTCGAGGCCGGCGTCCCGGTCTGAGGCCGGCCGCCTCGCGTGATCTGGACCGAGTTGAGGTAAGGCTGCCCTCACTTCCTGCTACGGTGGAGGCATGGGTAAGCAGAGCGCGGTGGCCTCGATCAAGGCCCCGAAGCCGCCGAAGTCGAAGTGCTGCGTGTCCAAGAAGCGCTGCGGCAGCTGCCCGATCCGGATGCTCAAGGAGGGCACGCTGCCCGAGGGCTACGGCGTGAAGAAGCGGGTCCTGGTCAAGGTCGACCCCGACGCCCCCGACATCGTGCGGCCGGGCAAGAAGTCGAAGAAGGGCAAGGACGGCTCGAAGTCGGCGAAGAAGGCCGCCAAGCGCGCCGCCCGCCTCGGACAGGCCGCCTGACCCCTCCGTCGTGAGCCAGACTGCTCCCGTGCGCGTGGTGGTGGTCGGGGCCGGGGTGGTGGGGCTGAGCTGCGCCGTCCGTCTGCTCGAGGCCGGCCACCGGGTCGACGTGCTGGCCCGGGACCTCCCCCGGGAGACGACGTCCGCGGTCGCGGCCGCGATCTGGTACCCCTACCGCGCCGAGCCCCGGGACCGGGTCGGCGCGTGGGGCAGCCGGACGTACGCCGTGCTCGCGGGCCTGGCCGCCGACGGCGTCCCGGGCGTGGTGGTCCGGCGCACGACCGAGGTGGTCGCCGACACCGACGCCGAGCCCTGGTGGGCCTCCACCGTCCCGTCGGTGCGGAGGGTGGCGGCACCGTCGGGGTACGCCGCGGCGTGGCAGCTCGACGCGCCCGTGGTCGAGATGCCGGTCTACCTCGACTGGCTGGTCGGCCGGGTCGAGGAGCTCGGCGGGACGCTGACGCGCCACGTGCTCTCGTCGCTGCCGTCGGGCGGCGAGGTCGTGGTGGACGCCTCGGGCCTGGGCGCGCGGCTGCTGGGTGGTGACCGCTCCGTGGTGCCGGTGCGCGGCCAGGTCGTCCGGCTCGCGCAGTGGGGCCTGGAGGAGGCCTGGCTGGACGGGGCCGGTCCGACCTACCTGGTGCCCCGCGCCCACGACGTGGTCGTCGGCGGGACCGCCGACGAGGGTGACTGGAGCCGGACGCCGTCGCCGCAGGTGGCCGCCGGGATCCTGGCCCGCGCCGCCCGCCTCGTGCCGGAGGCGGCCTCCGCGCGGGTGCTGTCCCACAAGGTCGGGCTGCGCCCGGTACGCGCGTCGGTGTGCCTCGAGCGCGACGCCGACGACCCGCGGGTCGTGCACTGCTACGGCCACGGCGGCTCCGGCGTCACCCTCAGCTGGGGGTGCGCCGAGGAGGTCGCGGCGCTGGTCGGCCCACCCGGCTGAGAGCCGTGGTCAGCGCGACCCGTGGTCGGCGAGCCGTCGGTCGAGTCGTCGGTCGCGGCGCCGGCCGACCACCACCGCGACCGGCACGCCGACCACGAGGCCGGCGAGGGTGCCGAGGAGCGGGCCCCAGTCCGGCGCCAGCGCCTGGCCCACCACCGCGCCGACGACCACGGCGGCCAGCACCAGGCCGGCCAGCAGCACGCGGTGGAACACCTCGCCGAGGAACAGGCTGCTGAACGACGGCCCCGGTGCGGCGGCCGGCCCGGGCTCCCGCGGCGGGGCCACCGTGGTGCCGTCGAGCGGCACGACCGAGACGACCGCGGAGGGGGCGATCGCGCCGTACACGTGGGGGAACGTCTCCGCGGCCCCGGGCACCGCAGGCTCCTCGACGACGGGGGCGTCGAGCAGGTCGGTGTCGATGACGAGCAGGACCAGCGGCTCGGTCACGTCGGAGTAGTAGCGGCGGCGCACGTCCTGCCACTGGTCGCCCCGGGCGGCGTGGACGAAGCCCTCCTGGGCGAGGGTGCGCCCGCGGGTGGAGGTCGTGTAGCGGCCGGAGTCCTGCGCCGCGGCCCAGTCGGCGGCCGTCGCGACGTGGAAGATCCGCACCCGCGGCCCTCAGAACAGCCGGGTGGTCGGGTCGTCGAGCCCGCGCAGCGCGTCGTAGTCCACGACGCGGCAGGCGATGCCGCGGTCGGTGGCCAGCACGCGCGCCTGCGGCTTGATCTCCTGCGCGGCGAAGATGCCGCGCACGGGGGCCAGCAGCGGGTCGCGGTTGAGCAGCTCGAGGTAGCGGGTGAGCTGCTCGACGCCGTCGATGTCGCCCCGGCGCTTGATCTCCACCGCGACCGAGGCGCCACCGGCGTCGCGGCACATCAGGTCCACCGGCCCGATCGCGGTCGGGAACTCCCGGCGTACCAGGGACAGGCCCTCGTCGAGCGTGGCCGGGTGCTCGGCCAGCAGCGCCTGGAGGTGCTTCTCGACGCCGTCCTTGACCAGACCGGGGTCGACACCGAGGTCGTGGCTGGAGTCGTGGATGACCTCGGTGAGCAGGATCCGCAGCGTGTCGTCGGTCTTGGGGCTGCTGACCACCCACTCCAGGGTGCCGTCGTCGGTGGTCTGCTCGCGCAGCGTGCAGGGGGGCGACATCCAGTTCAGCGGCTTGTACGACCCGCCGTCGGCGTGGACCAGCACCGAGCCGTCGGCCTTGATCATCAGCACGCGCGTGGCCGGGGGCAGGTGCGCGGTCAGGCGTCCGGCGTAGTCCACCTGGCAGGTCGCGACGACGAGTCTCACGGTCGGTGAATCTACGTCACGATCCGGTCACCGGTCCGATCGGTGTCGTCGAAACCCTTGCGGCCCCTGTGGCCCGCGGGCATGGTGTGGCGGCATGACGCCACCCCTGACGCCACCCGTGCTGACGCCCATGGTCGAGTCGGGCGCCGAGGGGTTCCTCGCGCGGGTCGAGGATGCGGTGAGCGGTGCCTTCGACCCGGTCGCGAGCGCCGTGAGCGGGGTGGTGTTCTACACCGTCCCCCTCGGCGGGGCCGACTTCCCCCTGATCGTGGGCTGGCTGGTCGTCGCGGCCGCCGTCTTCACCGTCTACTTCCGGGGCGTGCAGTTCCGCAAGCTCGGGGTGGCGCTGGACCTGGTGCGCGGCAAGTACTCCCGCCACAGCGACCCCGGCGAGATCACGCACTTCCAGGCGCTGTCCTCCGCGGTGTCCGGCACCGTGGGGCTGGGCAACATCGCCGGCGTCGGTGCCGCCGTGACCCTCGGCGGGCCCGGGGCGACGTTCTGGATGATCCTGGCCGGCCTGCTCGGCATGTGCACCAAGTTCGTCGAGTGCACGCTGGGCGTGAAGTACCGCGAGGTCCACGAGGACGGCACCGTCTCCGGCGGGCCGTTCCGCTACCTGCCCGTGGCGTTCGAGCGGTTCGGGTCGGTGGTGTCGAAGGGCTTCACGACGATCTTCGCGGTCGCGCTGCTGCTCTTCGGGGCCATCGGCGGCAACATGTTCCAGGCCAACCAGACCTTCGCCCAGGCCCAGGAGGTCACCGGCGGCGAGGAGGGGTTCCTCGGCTCGGCCGGGTCCGCCCTGATCTTCGGCGTCGTGATGGCGCTGCTGGTCGGTGCGGTGATCCTGGGCGGCGTGCAGTCGATCGGCAAGGTCACCTCCGGCCTGGTGCCGATGATGGCCTTCATCTACGTCGGTGCCTGCCTGCTGGTGATCATCGGCAACATCACCCACGTCGGGGACGCCTTCGGCGCGATCATCACGGGCGCCTTCAACCCCGCGGGCGTGGCCGGTGGTGCGGTCGGGGTGCTGATCATCGGCTTCCAGCGTGCCGCGTTCTCCAACGAGGCCGGGGTCGGCTCCGCGCCGATCGCGCACTCCGCGGTCAAGACCCGGCACCCGGTCAGCGAGGGCTTCGTGGCCCTCTTCGAGCCGTTCATCGACACCGTCGTCATCTGCACGATGACCGCACTGACCATCGTCATCGCCGACACCGCCTACTACTCCGAGCAGCGCGAGGTCGTGGCCGGCGGCGGCCCCACCCCCGACGGCGTCCTGGTCACCTCCGACGCCTTCGAGAGCTTCCTGCCGCAGTTCCCGGTCGTGCTGGCCATCGCGGTCGCCCTGTTCGCCTTCTCCACCCTGATCACCTGGAGCTACTACTCGCTCAAGGCGTGGACGGCGCTGGTCGGCCGGAGCCCCGCCAAGGAGCTCGGGTTCAAGATCGTCTTCTGCGTGTTCACCGTCATCGGCACCGTGATCTCCTTCGGCTCCGTGGTCGACTTCGCGGACGCGATGCTGTTCGTCTGCGCGATCTTCAACCTGCTGGCCTGCTACCTGCTGCTGCCGGTGGTCCGTCGCGAGATGCGCGACTTCCTCGCCGGGCTGAAGTCGGGTGAGATCGCGAAGGTCCCGGAGTCGGAGCGCACCAACCCCGCCTCCACGCTGCCGATCATCGGCGACGAGTGAAGTAAGTCACCTGGCACGCCGGGGACGGACCCCGGCCCGCGTGGCACGATGCCGGGCATGACCAGCGCCCCTGTGACCGCGACCACCTCCGACCCGGCCCAGGACCCCTCGGTCCCCGGCCGCACGTTCCGCACCGTGGGCGTGATCGGCCTGGGCACGATGGGCGCCGGGATCGTGGAGGTCTTCGCCCGGCACGGCTACGACGTGATCGGCGTCGACGTCGACACCGAGGGCGTCGACCGCGGCCGCCAGCACCTCGAGAACTCGACCGGGCGCGCGGTCAGACGCGGCAAGCTCGGCGAGGACGAGCAGGCCGAGCTGCTGGGCCGGGTGCGCTACGCCACCGACATCGCCGACCTGGCCGGGGCCGACCTCGTGGTGGAGGCCGTGGTGGAGTCGCTGGAGGTCAAGAAGGGCATCTTCCGGGCGCTGGAGCAGGTCGTCGCCCCGGGTGCGGTGCTGGCCACCAACACCTCCTCGCTGTCGGTCACCGAGATCTCGACCGCCAACGCCCACCCGGGCCGGGTCATCGGCATCCACTTCTTCAACCCCGCGCCGGTGCAGGGCCTGGTCGAGGTCGTCCGCACCGTGGTCACCGAGCCCGCCGTGCTGGAGGACGTGACGGGCCTGGTGCGCTCCCTGGGCAAGAACCCGGTCGTCTGCGGCGACAAGGCCGGGTTCATCGCCAACACCCTGCTCTTCGGCTACCTCAACCACGCCGTGTCCATGTTCGAGCAGCGCTACGCCACGCGGGAGGACATCGACGCCGCCATGCGCTTCGGCTGCGGCTACCCGATGGGCCCGCTGGCGCTGGTCGACCTGATCGGTCTCGACACGACGTACGAGATCCTCGAGACGATGTACCGCCAGGGACGCGACCGGCTCCACGCCCCCACGCCGATCCTCAAGCAGATGGTCACCGCGGGCATGCTCGGCCGCAAGAGCGGGCGTGGCTTCTACACCTACGAGGCCGCCGACAGCCCCAAGACGGTCCGTGACGACATGACCCCGGACAGCGACGACCAGCCCGAGCTGCGCCACCACGTGCGCACGGTCGGCGTGGTCGGCACCGGCACGATGGCCACCGGCATCGTCGAGGTCTTCGCCAAGGGCGGGTACGACGTCGTCTACGTCGGCCGGTCCTCCGCGAAGGTCGACGGGGTCCGCGCCGGGGTCGCGCGCTCGCTGGACAAGGCGGTCCAGCGCGGGAAGATCGAGGAGTCGGTGAAGGAGGAGGTGCTCGGTCGGCTGACCGGCACGACCTCGCTCGACGACCTCGGCCAGGTCGACCTGGTCGTCGAGGCGATCGCCGAGGACCTCGGCATCAAGACCACGCTCTTCGAGAACCTCGACGAGATCTGCAAGCCGGGCGCGATCCTGGCCACGACGACCTCCTCGCTGCCGATCATCGCCTGCGCCCAGGCCACCAAGCGCCCGCAGGACGTCGTCGGCATGCACTTCTTCAACCCGGCCGCGGTGATGAAGCTGGTCGAGGTCGTCTCGACCGTGGCCACCTCGCCCGACGTCACCGAGACCACGCAGGCGCTGGTCGGCAAGCTCGGCAAGGTGGCGGTCTCCTGCGGCGACCGCGCCGGGTTCATCGTCAACGCGCTGCTGTTCCCCTACCTCAACGACGCGGTCCGGATGCTCGAGGCGCACTACGCCTCGGCCGACGACATCGACACCGCCATGAAGCAGGGCTGCGCGCTGCCGATGGGGCCCTTCGAGCTGCTCGACGTGGTCGGCAACGACGTGTCGCTGGCGATCCAGCGCGAGCTCTACCTGGAGTTCCGCGAGCCCGGGTTCGCCCCGGCGCCGCTGCTGGAGCAGCTGGTCACCGCCGGTTACCTGGGTCGCAAGACGCAGCGCGGGTTCCGCGACTACTCGCGCCGCTGACCCCCTGCGGTCCTCGAGCCCGCCGGCTCAGCCGGCGGGCAGCAGCCCGGTGCGTCCGTAGATCGCCCCGATGGCCGACCAGTACGCCTCGCCGAGCGCGCGCGTCTGCTCCGCGTCCGCCCGCAGGGCGGGATCGAGCCGGTCGCGGCAGCGACCACCCGAGCACGACGCGAACCGGTCCCAGTCGCGCGCGAGCGCGGCCTGCTCCTCGGCGTACCCCGGGTCGTCGAAGACGTTCTCCAGCTGGGCGGGGTCGCGCAGCAGGTCGTACAGCTCGCCCTCACCGTCGCGGTACAGCGTGAACGAGAACCGAGCGGTCCGGAGCCCGACCGAGGTCAGCGGCTTCCGGGAGTCGAAGCGGTCCGCGGCCGCGTCGCGCTGCTGCGGTCCTGGTCGTGCCGCCGCGCGGACGGTGGGGAGGTCGTCGGGGTCCCGCTCGGTGGGGACCTCGGCCGTACGGGGGTCGCCGTCGGGATTCTCGGGGAGCTCGGGCTGGACCACGGCCAGCGTGGCGGCGGACTCCGTCACCACCGGGACGTCCCACCCACGGTCACCGTCGGTCATCGTGGGCAGCAACGAGCGTCCGTCGGGGCGGACGGGCGGACGGGCGCCGGCCGCATCGAGGATGGTCGCGGTCGCGTCGACCGTGGTGACCGGGTCGTAGCGCGTCTCGCCCGTGCGCAGGCCGGGCCCGGTGACCAGGAAGGGCACGCGCAGGGAGGGCTCGTGGGACTTGCTCTTGCCCGTGCGCTGGCGGTGCTCGCCGAGGAAGTAGCCGTTGTCGGAGGAGAACATGAAGACCGTGTTGCTCCACTCCCCGGTCCGTTTGAGGGTGTTGATCAGTCGCCCGACCTGCTGGTCCATGACGTAGATCGACTCCGCGCGCTGACGGGTCACGATCGTCAGCGCCTCGCGCTCGGCGGTCGTGAGCTCGGGCAGGCGACTGAAGAACGGGGGCTTGTCGCTCACGTCGGCCTCCGCCGGTCCTCCGTCGGCCGGCATCCCCGAGGCGTGGGTGATCTCCGCGTCGAACATGCCCCGGACCCAGTCCGGACGCGCGGGCGTGGAGAAGCCGTCGTAGACGCCGTCCTGGTCGGTGACCGCGGACGGGTCGTCGGGCTCGGAGGGCCGCCCGTGGTGGGGGGCGACGTAGTTGACGTTCATGAAGAACGGCCGGTCCCGGCGGTGGAACCCGCGAGCCATGTCGACCGACATGTCGCCGACGGTGTCGGTCTGGTACTCCCCGTCGGTGGAGGTGTCGACCCGGCCGTTGAGGTTGAAGGGCGTGCGGAAGTAGTGGTAGGTCCCGCCGCGCAGCCTGGGGCCCTCGTACTGGGCCCGGCCGGGGTTCTCGATGGCCGCGCGCCAGTCCGTCCAGCCCTGGGGCACGTAGTCGTAGGAGAGCTCCCCGGAGACCAGTGAACGGTCCTTGCCGTAGCCGTTGAGGTACTTGCCGACGAACCCCGTCTCGTACCCCGCGTCGCGCAGCGACGTCGCCAGCGTGCGCGAGTCGTCGAACGACTGGTAGCCGAAGGGGTCGGTGACCTTGTAGACCCCGTGGTTGTGGGTGTACTGCCCGGTGAGGAAGGAGGCACGCGCGGGGCAGCAGAGCGGGTAGGGGCTGAAGGAGTTGGCGAAGGTGAGTCCCCGCTGCCCGACCAGCCGGCTGATCCTCGGCGCGAAGGCCAGGTCGTCGGCGCGCATGTCGTCGGACATGATCATCACGACGTTGGGCTTCCTGCCGCGCAGGGCGGGCGTCGCGGCACCGTCGGTCGGTGCGGTCGCCGACGCGGTCGCCGGCACCCGCGGCGCGGGCAGCGCCGTGGTCGGCGGGGTGCCGGCGGCGAGCACCAGCGGCACGGCCAGCGCGACACCGGCGAGCAGGGCGAGGGCGGACCCGGTCCGGCGGGGGCGGGCCGTGCGGTTCCAGGAGCTGATGAGGGGCATCGTCAGGGGACCCGTTCGGGGGGAGGAGGCGGGAAAGGGCGAGCCTAGACGCCGAGGTCGCCGCTTCCTCGGTCCGCCGCTCCGGGCGAGGGTCGGCGCCCCCAGCCGTACGGCGCCTGCGCCCGCTGCGGCGCCCACGGCGTCAACCAGTCGGTCGCGGGCCAGCCCTCGTGGGCGGCGAGGAGCTCGTACATGGTCGCGCCGTCGAGGTTCTCGCGCACCAGGTCGGCGTGGCCGGCGTGCCGGGCCAGCTCCTCGAGCAGGTGCAGCCACACCCAGCGCACCGACCAGACCACGTCGGTGGGGTTCCAGGGGGCCGGCGCCGGGGGGACCGCGGTCTCGAGGTTCAGGGTGGTCACCGCGTCGAGGACGGCCGCGCAGACGGCGTCGAAGTCCGCGAGCGCCGCCGCCACCGTGTCCTCGGCGGTCCAGGACCAGGACGAGGTGTGCTCGGCCTGCCGCTGCTCGGGTGTGCGGTCGTCGTGCCGCGTGCCGGCGGCGGCCAGCGCCTGGGCGAGCCAGCTCTGCTGGGTCGCGGTGACGTGCTTGAGGAGGGCTCCCAGCGTCAGGCTGCTGCGTCCGGCGGCGGCCACGCCCATCGCGGCCGCGTCGAGACCGGTCACCACGACCCGGAAGGCGTCCTGCTGCTGGAGCAGGTAGGCCCGCAGGCCGTCGCGCTCGTCGCGGACCGGGGGTGCCTGGGTGGCCATCAGCGGGCCCCCGCCCCGGCGGCGTGGAGGTCACGCAGGAGACAGACCTCGGCGCCGTGGTGGACGACCTCGCGGGTGAGGTGCAGGACGAGGGCGGCGAACGGCTCGTCGGCCCACGGGCCCTCGCTCGGGCCGCAGGGCGCCATCAGCCGGTCGGTGTCGAGGGAGGAGACGTGGGCGGTCCAGCGGCCCATCTCGGCGTCGAGCTGGGCGAGCGCCGCCGACGCCGTGCCGGCGTACTCCCAGGTCTCGTAGGAGGCCGGCGGGCCGCCGGCGTGGGCGGCGTTGCGGACCGCGAGCACGCCCACGACGACGTGGGCCAGGCGCCAGGCGATGGTGGTGACGGGGGCGGGGTCCGGCTCGGGGAAGGCGAAGTCGACGGTGAAGGCGCCGACCCCGCCCTGGACCGGGGCGAGGGACGTCCCGCGCGGCCGGATGCTCCAGGCGCCGGGCGCCGGCTCCCAGAAGTACTCGTCGTCGGTCAGGCCCTCCAGGCGGGGGCGCAGCTGCCGCTCCCAGTGGGTCGTGAGCTGGTCCAGCAGGAGGCGGGAGGTCAGGTCCGGTCGGGGCGGGGTGTGCGTGGTGGTGGTCATGACCCCACCCTCCCGGCAGATGCGGACAGGAACGGTCCGCATGGTCGGGCAGGATGAGGCCATGGCCGACGAGGGGCACCGGACGACGGAGCGCGTGCTGCACCTGCTCGGCCTGCTGCAGCAGCGCGCGGTGTGGACCGGGCCCGACCTGGCCGAGCGGCTCGGGGTGACCACCCGCAGCGTCCGCCGCGACGTCGACCGGCTGCGCGCGCTGGGCTACCCGGTCAACGCCGCCCCCGGCCTCGGCGGCGGCTACCAGCTGGGTGCCGGGCGGGCGCTGCCCCCGCTGCTGCTCGACGACGCCGAGGCGGTCGCCACCGCCGTCGCGCTGCGGCTCGGCGCGCGGGGGACGGTGGCCGGCGGGGGAGAGGCCGCGCTGCGGGCGCTGGCCAAGCTGGACCAGGTCCTGCCGGCACGGCTGCGGGAGGAGGTGCGGGCGCTGCAGTCGGCGATCTCCACGCTGGACGGCGACGTCGAGGAGGTCGAGGCCGACCTGCTGCTCGTCCTGGCCCGGGCCACCCGCGACGAGGTCCGGGTCCGGGTCGGCTACACCGACCGGACCGGCGCGGTCACCCACCGCCGCCTCGAGCCGTACGGGCTCGTGGCGACCGGGCGGCGGTGGTACCTGATGGCGTGGGACCTGGACCGCGAGGACTGGCGCACGCTGCGGCTGGACCGGATGCGCGATCCCGAGGCGACCACCTGGCGGTTCCGCCCGCGCGAGCACCCGGACCCCGCCGAGCACGTCCAGCACGCGATCACGGTGTCGGCCTACCGGGTCCAGGGCCGGGTCCGGGTGGCGGCGCCGGCGGCGGTGGTCCGGGCCCGTACGACGGCGGCCTCGGTGCGGGTCGAGGAGGTCGACGAGCGCACCTGCGTGCTGCACGCCGGTGCGGACGACGCGGACGGCCTCGCGCAGCACCTCGCGCTGCTTGGGCTCGACCTGGAGGTGCTCGGTCCGCCGGAGCTGGTCGAGGCGGTCGGGCGGCTGGGGGAGCGGATGCTGCGCGCGGGCGGGCGGTGAGGCGGTCGGTCCCGTGGTCGCGCTGGCGCCGGTCCGTACGATGGGGTGATGGAGCTCGTGCTGATCCTGCTGCTGCTCGCCGGTGCTGTCGCCCTCGTGGTGCGCTCGTCCAACAAGGCCAAGGCCCGGGAGCTCGAGCGCAAGCAGACCGAGCTCGAGCCGGTCCGCAAGCTCGTCGACGAGGACGTGACCGCGCTCGGCACCGAGCTGCAGGACCTCGACCTCGACATGACCGGCCACGACCTCGATCCCGGCGCCAACGCCGACTACCAGCGGGCGCTCGACGCCTACGAGGCCGCCAAGAGCGCGGCCGAGCGGATCACCGAGCCCGACCAGGTCAAGCACGTCACCGAGATCCTCGAGGACGGGCGCTACGCGATGGCGTGCGTGCGGGCCCGCGTCGAGGGCCGGGCGCTGCCGACGCGGCGCCAGCCCTGCTTCTTCGACCCGCGCCACGGGCCCTCGGACCGCGACGTGCTGTGGGCGCCCTCCGGCGGCGCGCCGCGCGACGTCCCGGCCTGCGCCCTCGACGCCGAGCGCGTCGAGGCCGGTGCCGAGCCCGACTCCCGCAAGGTGCTCGTGGGCACCGAGCGCCGTCCGTACTACGAGGCCGGCGGGGCGTTCCAGCCGTACGCCGCCGGGTACTTCGGGATGAACGCGATGAACATGATGTTCGTCGGGATGATGTTCGGCGGCGCCTTCGGCGGGTTCGACGGCGGCGGTGACTACGGCGACGGTGGCGGCGACGGCGGGGGAGACTTCGGCGGCGGCGACGGTGGAGGCGGCGACGGCGGCGGGTTCGACTTCGGTGACTTCGGCTTCTAGGCGCAGGGTGTGCTGACCAGGCTCCTGGTCGCGGTGGCCCTCGTCCTCGGGCTGACCGGTCCTGCGGGTGCCGCGGACGTGCTGCTGCCCGACCCCGCTGCCGACGTCGACTACCAGCTCGGCGGCCAGCGGGCTGTCCCCGAACGCGTCGGGACCGTCGTGCGCGACCGCACCGCGAAGCCGACCGGCCGCTACGACGTCTGCTACGTCAACGCCTTCCAGACCCAGCCCGACGCCAAGCGCTTCTGGCGCCAGCACTGGAACCTGGTGCTGAAGGACGACGGCGACCCGGTCGTGGACGGCGCCTGGGGCGAGTGGCTCCTCGATCTGCGCACGCCGGCCAAGCGGCATCGGCTGGCCGCGATCGTGGGGGACTGGGTCGCGCGGTGCGGGGCCCGCGGCTTCGACGCCGTCGAGCTGGACAACCTCGACTCGTTCTCCCGCAGCCACGGTCTGCTGGACCGGGGCGACGCGCTGGCGTACGCCCGGCTGCTCGTCGAGCGCGGCCACGACGCGGGCCTGGCGGTGGCGCAGAAGAACCTCGCCGGTTTCGACGGCACGACGATCGGCTTCGACCTCGTGGTGGCCGAGGAGTGCGGGCGCTACGACGAGTGCGGGGCCTACACCGCCGACTTCGACGACGCGGTGCTGGCGATCGAGTACCGCGCGAAGGACTTCCGCCGCACCTGCCGCGACATCGGCGCGCAGGTGCCGGTGGTGCTGCGCGACCGCGACGTCACGCCGCGGGGCGTACGCCGGTTCTGCTGAGCCCGCTCAGTCGGCGGTGTCGTCGGCGGAGCGGCGGGCCCGGTAGGCCGCGACCGCGTTGCGGTTGCCGCAGGCCGTCGAGCAGAAGCGGCGCGAGCGGTTGCGCGACAGGTCGAGGACGACCCCCTGGCAGGTGCCGTCGGCGCAGACGCCGAGACGGCTCATCTCCTCGGCACGGATGACGTCGACCATCGCCATCGCGGTCTCCGCCAGGATGCGGGTGACCAGGTGGGTGTCGGAGTCGACGCAGTGCAGGTGCCAGTCGTAGCCCTCGTGGCGCACGAGCTGGGGCAGCGCCCGGGTCTCGGCCAGCATCGCGTTGACGAGGTCGACGGCCTCGTCCCGCTCGGCGACGAGCAGCTGACGCAGTCGGGGCCGCAGCGCCCGGACCTCGGCGAGCTCGGCCTCGTCGGCGTCGTGCCTGCCGCTGTAGCCGAGGTCGTCGAAGAGCGCCGTCAGGTCGGCGACGCTCTCGAGGGTGTCGGGCTCGAGACCGGTGTTGGCCAGCAGCACGGCGGCCTGGAGCGCGACCTCGGTGTCATGGGCGAAGGTCATGTTGACAGGTTACCGCATCCGGTCGTAGCGTCATGTCCCATGACGACGATGACTCATGACGCGCCGCAGGGGGTGCGCGGCTCCCGGATGTCCGGCGGACTGGTGATCGCCCTGGTCTCGGCCCTGAGCTTCGGCCTCTCCGGGGCCGTGGGTCGCGGGCTCCTCGACGCCGGCTGGAGCTCCGGTGCGGTGACCCTGGTGCGGGTCGGGCTCGGTGCGGCGATCGTGCTGCCGATCGGGGTCCGGGCGCTGCACGGCCGGTGGCACCTGCTGCGACGCAGTGCCGGCACGGTCGTGGCGTACGGCGTGCTCGGCGTCGCGGGCGCGCAGTTCTGCTACTTCTCGGCCATCCAGTACATGCAGGTCGGGCCGGCGCTGATGATCGAGTACACCGGCCCGGCCGCCGTCGTGATGTGGATGTGGCTGCGCCACGGTCAGCGCCCCTCACGGCTGACGTTCGCCGGCGCCGCCGTCGCGGGCGTCGGGCTGGTCCTCGTCCTCGACGTGGTCTCCGGCGCCGACGTGAGCCTGGTCGGCGTGCTCTGGGCGCTGGGCGCCATGGTGGGCCTCGCGGCGTACTTCGTGATCTCCGGCTCGCACGACAACGGGCTGCCCCCGATGAGCCTGGCCGCCGGCGGCCTCGTCGTCGGAGGCGTGCTGCTCGGGGCGCTCGGACTGGTCGGCCTGTTGCCGATGACCGGGACCACCACCGACGCGGTCTACGACGGCCGCGCGGTGGACTGGTGGGTGCCGCTGCTGGTGCTCGGCGTCTTCAGCGCCGCGGTCGCCTACGTCACCGGCATCGAGGCCAGCCGCCGGCTCGGCTCGCGCCTGGCCTCGTTCGTCGGGCTGACCGAGGTGCTGGCCGCCGTCGTCTTCGCCTGGCTGCTGCTCGACGAGCTGCCCGGGCCGCTCCAGCTCGCCGGCGGCGTCCTGGTCCTGCTCGGGGTGGTCGTGGTCAAGCTCGGCGAGCAGGACGTCGCTGCGGTCGTCGACCGGCCGGAGCCCACGCCCGCCTAGGCGCCGCAACCGTCACCTCGAGTGTCCGCAAGCGTCATCTCGGCTGTCCGCGAGCGTCATCTCGGCTAGCGGACGTCCTGGCGGCGTTGGACGACCTCGCGCAGGATCAGCATCACCGCGGCGGCCGTCGGGATCGCCAGCAGCGCCCCGACCACGCCGAGCAGGGTCGCCCCCACCAGGGCCGCGATCACCGCGACCGCGCCGGGGATGTCGACCGAGCGGGACATCACCCGGGGGTAGACGACGTAGTTCTCCAGCTGCTGGTAGATCAGGAAGAAGATGACGCAGGCCACGCCGGTGCGCACGTCGGTGGCGAAGCCGATCGCGCTGACCACCACCGCGCCGAGCGTCGCGCCGATCATCGGGATGACGTCGAGCAGGGCCACCACGAACGCCAGCGCGACGGCGTACTCGGCCAGTCCGACGACCAGCAGGAAGACCAGGGAGACCAGGCCGGCGGTCACCGCGACGACGAACGCGCCGCCGACGTAGCCGCCGATGTTGGCCACGACGCGATCACCGAGCCGGCTGAACCGGTCGCGTCGCGAGGCCGGCACCAGGCCGTAGAGCGACCGCTTGGTGCGGTGCAGCGAGGCCAGGAAGTACAGCGTCAGCACCAGCACGATGAAGACGTTGAACAGCGAGCTGAGCACCCGGACGCCGAACCCAAGGACGCCGCCGAAGACCGGGCCGATGAAGTCGCCGTCGGCGATGTAGTCCTGGACGTTGCCGATGATGTCGTACTCGTCGTCGAGGGCCTGGACGCGCGAGTTGCCCTGCAGCTGGTCGAGCCACCCCGGGGCGCTGCTGGTGATCGCGACGACCTGGTCGGCGATGACCGGCACGATCGCGAGCACGAACAGCGACAGCACGCTGATCACCCCGACGGTGACCACCAGCACCGACGGGCCGCGGCGGACGCCGTGCCGCTCGAGCCACTCGACGATCGGGTTGAGGCCGGCGGCGAGGAACATCGACACGACGATCAGCACCAGCACGGACTGGATCGTGTAGAGCGCCAGCCCCAGGAGCAGGGCCGTCAGCAGTCCGAGGCCACCGACCAGCCCGACGTAGAACGGCGAGTGCCGCTCGAAGGGGCGCCCGGGCTCGCCCAGGTCGTGCGCGACCTGCGCCAGGTCGTCGACGACCTCGGTCAGGGCGTCGGTGTCCGGCGGGGGAGCCGGGGACCCGCCCGCGGCGTCCTGGCCGGGCGACGCGGGCGGGTCCTGGGTCACGACTTCTTCGTGGTCCCGGACGGGGGAGCGGCCTGCTGGGCAGCCGGCGCGTCGTCGTCGTCGTCGGAGAAGCCGGAGATGACGTCTCGCAGCGAGGCCAGCTGGGCGGTGATGGCGTCGCGGCGCTTGCTGAGCCGGCTGACCTCCATCTTCAGCGTCTCGACCTGGCGCTCGAGGTCGGCGTCACCGGCCGCACGCACCGAGTCGGCCTGGCTGCGGGCCGCGGCCACGACCTGCTCGGCCTCGCGGCGCGCCCGGCTGAGGAGGGCCTCCGCCTCCTTCTGCGACGAGGCGCGGTGCTCGGTCGTCTGGCGCGTGGCCTGGGCGGCGCGCTCCTCGGCGGCGTTCGCGCGCTGCTCGGCCTCCTCGACCAGCCGGCGGGTCTCGGCCGTCGCGCTGTTGTGGTGGTCGGTGGCCTCACGGGCCAGCCGCTCCTTCTCGACGGCCAGCGCGCGGCGGGCCTCCTGGACCTCACGGTCGGCGCCGGCGCGGGCCTGCTCGGCCTCCCGGGTCGCCGCGGTCCGCAGCTCGCCGGCCTCCTGCTGGGCGGCCAGGCGCAACTGGTCGGCCTCGCGCTTCGCGGCGGCCACGAGGTCCGCTGCCTCGGCGCGGGCCAGGCCACGCTCCTGCTCGGCGTCCGCGGTCATCCTGGACCGGGTCTCGTCGAGCTCGCCGATCTGCACGGTGCGCATGTCCTCGGCCTCGCGGGCGGCCTCGGCGCGGATGGCCTCGCCGTTGCGGGCGGCCTGCTCGCGGATGTCCTGGGCGTCCTTGATCGCCTGCTCACGCAGCTCGTCGGCCTCCTCCTCGGCCAGGCGCAGCAGGGCGCTGGCGCGCCCGCCGAGACCGGAGTAGGACGGGGTGCGCTGCTCGGAGAGCTCCTCGCGGGCGGCGTCGAGGTCGGCGCGGAGCGTCTGGAGCTGCTGCTCGGCCTGCGCCAGGCCGGACGCGGCGGCGGCGTGCTCAGTGACCAGGCGGCCGACCTGCAGGTCGACGGCGTCCTTGTCGTAGCCGCCGCGTCGCACGGCCGGGAAGGTCGGGCGCGCGGGCGGGACGGTGCGGCCCGCGGGCGCGGTGGGCCGCGAGGTCGGGGCCGTGGGCGCCACGGCCTGCTGGGCGCCCGTCGGGGTCTGGTCGGCGGTGGGCCGGGGGCTGCGGACCGCGGGGATGCGCTGCGTCGACTCGGCGTCCGGCGCGCTGCCGGATCGTCCAGGTCCCTCCGTGGCGCCCTGGTCGACGTCGGGCTCCTGGTCGAAGATGGACAGTCCCTGGTCGCTCATGTGGCAGCACCTCTTGATCAGATCGTGGCACGGGCCGGCCCGCCCGAGACACCCATGATGCTGGATCGGGCCTGACCGCGCAGCCTGTGAGGCCCGCGACACGCCCGGAGGAAAAGTCACACCCGCCGACGGGTGTACGCCCGGTGCCGCCCCGACCTGCGCGGACGGCGGAACACGCGACCCGCGCGACGACGAACACCCGGCCCGCGGCGTCTTGCCAGGCGGACCGGGTGGTCGTCGTCGGTGCTGCTGCGCCGGGGTCAGACCCCGCGGAAGCGGTTGATCGCCCCGAGGTGCTGCGCGCGCATCTCGTGGTCGCGCACGCCCAGGCCCTCCTCGGGGGCCAGGCAGAGCACGCCGACCTTGCCCTGGTGCAGGTTGTGGTGCACGTCGAGCGCGGCCTGGCCCACGTCCTCGAGGGCGTAGGTGCGCGACAGCGTGGGGTGGATCATCCCCTTCGCGATCAGCCGGTTCGCCTCGAAGGACTCGCGGTAGTTGGCGAAGTGGCTGGAGATGATCCGCTTGAGGTTCATCCACAGGTAGCGGTTGTCGTACTCGTGCATGTAGCCCGACGTGGAGGCGCAGGTGGTGATCGTGCCGCCCTTGCGCGTCACGTAGACGCTGGCGCCGAAGGTCTCGCGGCCCGGGTGCTCGAAGACGATGTCGATGTCCTCGCCGCCGGTGAGCTCGCGGATCTTCGAGCCCAGGCGCTTCCACTCCCGCGGGTCCTGGGTGTGCGGGTCCTTCCAGAACGTGAAGCCCTCCTCGGAGCGGTCGATGACCAGCTCGGCGCCCATGCTGCGGCAGATGTCGGCCTTCTCCGGGCTCGAGACGACGCAGACCGGGGTGGCGCCGCCGTTGAGGGCGTACTGCGTGGCGAACCCGCCGAGGCCGCCCGAGGCACCCCAGATCAGGACGTTGTCGCCCTGCTTCATGTCGCCGCCGTTGCGCGAGACCAGCTGGCGGTAGGCGGTGGAGTTGACCAGCCCGGGGGAGGCGGCCTCCTCCCAGGTCAGGTGGGCCGGCTTGGGCATCAGCTGGTTGGCCTTGACCAGCGCGACCTCGGCGAGCCCGCCGAAGTTGGTCTCGAAGCCCCAGATCCGCTGCTCGGGGTCGAGCATCGTGTCGCCGTGGCCGTCGGGCGACTCGAGCTCGACGGACAGGCAGTGGGCGACGACCTCACGGCCCGGCTCCCACAGGTGCACGCCGGGGCCGACGGCCAGCACGACGCCGGACAGGTCGGAGCCGACCACGTGGTAGGGCAGGTCGTGCCGCTTCGAGAGCGGCGACATGCGGCCGTACCGCTCGAGGAAGCCGAAGGTCGAGACCGGCTCGAAGATCGAGGTCCACACGGTGTTGTAGTTGATCGCGGAGGCCATCACGGCCACCAGCGCCTCGCCCGGGCCGAGCTCGGGCAGCGGGACGTCGTCGAGGTGCAGCGAGCGGCGGGGGTCCTTCTCCTTCGCCGTCAGGCCCTCGAACATGTCGACCTCGTCCTTGTGGACGGTGACGCCACGGTAGGACTCGGGCATGGTCAGGCTGGCGAAGTCGCCGGGGGCGGCGTCACCGGCGGCGATCGCGTCGAGGATGTTCTGCACGGCGTCTCCTTGGCAGGGGGCGGGTCGGGGTGGGGCGAAGATACCCATGAGTAACCTGCGGGCGGCACCCGATGTGCGGTACGTCTCACGGACCCGGACAGCCCGATCCTGAACCCGGCAGGTTGGCGCCTCGTCGGTCGCGGCCCGCTCGGGCGGCGCCCGGTGTCCCTAGGGTGGTCCGATGGACAGCACGACCTCGGACGCGCCGACGACGACCCCACGCGCCGCCCGTTCGGCCCTGCTCGGCGCGGTGTTCCTGATGGCGACCTCCGCGATCGGGCCCGGATTCATCACGCAGACCGCCACCTACACGGTCTCGCTCGGCGCGGCCTTCGCCTGCGCCATCGCGATCTCGCTGCTGGTCGACGTGGCGGTCCAGATGAACGTGTGGCGGGTGATCGGGGTCAGCGGCCGGCGCGCCCAGGAGCTGGGCAACGACGTGCTGCCCGGCGTGGGGTGGGTGCTGGCCCTGCTGGTGGTCGCGGGCGGTCTCGTCTTCAACATCGGCAACGTTGCCGGCAGCGGCCTGGGCACCCAGGCGATGCTGGGCGTGGAGCCGCGCGTCGGCGGGGCCGTCTCGGCGGGGCTGGCGGTGGCGGTGTTCCTGTCCCACCGGGCCGGGCTCGCCCTGGACCGGGTCGTGGTGGTGCTGGGCCTGCTGATGATCGTGGCCACGGGGGCCGTCGCCGTCACGTCCGCACCGCCGGTGGGCGACGTGCTGCGCCAGACCGTCGCCCCGGACACCTTCGACGTGGTGGCCGTGACGACGATCATCGGCGGCACCGTCGGCGGTTACATCACCTACGCGGGGGCCCACCGCATGCTGGCCTCGGGACGTACCGGGCCCGAGCACGCAGGGGCCGTGGCGCGGAGCTCGGTGGTCAGCATCCTGGTCACCGGGGTCATGCGGGTGCTGCTCTTCCTGGCCATCCTCGGCGTGGTCGCGGGCGGCGCCGAGCTGTCGGCCGACGACCCGGCCGGCTCCGCCTTCCAGGCCGCTGCCGGCGAGGCCGGGCTGCGGGTGTTCGGCCTCGTGCTGTGGGCGGCCGCCCTGACCTCGGTCATCGGCGCGGCCTACACCTCGGTCTCGTTCCTCACCACCGAGCGCACCTCGGAGCGGCGCCGGTCGTGGATGACGGTCGCGTTCATCGTGCTCAGCGCCGGCGTCTTCGTGGTCGTCGAGCAGGCGCCGACCACGCTGCTGGTGTTCGCCGGGACCTTCAACGGGCTGATCCTGCCGCTGGGCTTCGGGGTCCTGCTCTACGTCGCCTGGCGCCGCCGCGACCTGCTGCAGGGCTACCGCTACCCCCGCTGGCTGCTCGGCATCGGCGTGCTGGCCTGGCTGCTCACGCTCTACCTCGGCTACCAGGCCGTGCTGGCCCTGGGCGACCTGTGAGCGGCGGCGCGGGGGACCCCCGGATCGACCTCAACGCCGACGTCGGCGAGGGCTTCGGACGCTGGGTGCTCGGCGACGACGACGCCGTGCTGGCCCTGGTCAGCAGCGCCAACGTCGCCTGCGGGTTCCACGCCGGCGACCCGGTGACCCTGCGTCGGTGCTGCGAGACCGCAGCCGCGCGCGGGGTCGTGGTCGGGGCGCAGGTCGGCTACCGCGACCTGGCCGGGTTCGGACGCCGGTTCCTCGACGTCGAGCCGGCCGAGCTGACCGCCGAGGTCGTCTACCAGGTCGGCGCGCTCCAGGCGCTGGCCCGCGTGGCCGGCACCCGGGTGGCCTACGTCAAGCCCCACGGCGCGCTCTACAACGCCACCGTCCACCACGCGGCACAGGCTCGCGCCGTGGTCGAGGCCGTGGCGGCGTACGACCCGTCCCTGCCGCTGCTGGGCCTGCCGGGCTCCCTGCTCCTCGCCGAGGCCGACCGGGCCGGGTTGCGCACGGTCCGGGAGGCCTTCGGCGACCGTGGCTACACGCCCGAGGGGACCCTGGTGCCGCGTACGCAGCCCGGGGCCGTGCTCGAGGACCCCGACGAGGTCGCTGCCCGGGTGGTGCGGATGGTGCGCGAGCGCGAGGTGGTGGCCGTCGACGGGTCCGTCGTGGCCGTCGAGGCGGAGTCGGTGTGCCTGCACGGCGACAGCCCCGGCGCGGTCGCCATGGCCCGCGCCGTGCGAGCCGCCCTCGCCGAGGCCGGCGTCACCGTGTCGCCGTTCGCATGAGGGTCCGGGCGTACGGCGACCGCGCCGTCCTGGTCGAGCTGGCCTCCACGCAGGAGGCCGTGGACTGGGCCGCCGGCCTCGCCGCCCTGCTCGGGAGTGCGACGGACGCCGGTCGGGTCGAGCAGGTCGTGCCCGCTGCGCGCAGCGTGCTCGTGGTCGCGCGCGACGGCGTCCCGGTCGCCGACGTGCGCCGGCTCCTGGACCGCGTCGAGGCCCGCACCGCCGCAGCGACCGAGGAGGCCGAGGTGCTGGAGGTCCCGACGGTCTACGACGGGGAGGACCTCGCCGCGGTCGCGTCCCTGACCGGGCTCACGCAGGAGCAGGTCGTGGCCGCCCACACCGGCCAGACCTGGCGGGTCGCCTTCGCCGGCTTCGCCCCGGGGTTCGGCTACCTGCTCGGTGAGGACGACCGGTTGCACGTCCCGCGCCGCGACGAGCCCCGTACCCGCGTGCCGGCGGGGTCGGTGGGCCTGGCCGGCGCGTACTCCGGCATCTACCCGACCGCGTCGCCCGGCGGGTGGCAGCTCCTCGGCCGGACCGACCTGGTGCTGTGGGACGTCGACCGCGACCCGCCTGCGCTGCTGCGCCCCGGCGTCCGGGTGCGGTTCGTGGACGTCGGCCACCGGTCGGGCGGTGCCGGCGCGTGAGCGGCCTGCGCGTGCTCGCGACCGGCCCGCTGGCGCTGGTGGAGGACCTCGGCCGGCCCGGCCTCGCCGGCGTCGGGGTGGGCCGCTCGGGGGCGGCCGACCGCGGCGCGCTGCGACTGGCCAACCGGCTGCTCGGCAACGACGAGGGCGCTGCGGCGGTCGAGGTGCTGCTCGGCGGGCTCGAGGTCGAGGCGCTGGTCGGGCTCGACGTCGCGGTGACGGGGGCCCCGGCCCCGGTGCTCCTCGACGGGCGTCCGGTCGGCTCCCACGCCCGGACCCGGGTGCCGGCCGGGTCGCGGCTGGCGCTGGGGACGCCGGGCAGCGGCCTGCGGTCGTACCTCGCCGTGCGCGGGGGCCTCGAGGTCCCGCCGGTCCTCGGCTCCGCCAGCCACGACGTGCTCGCCGGCCTCGGTCCGGCACCGCTCGCGCCGGGGGACCTGCTCGCGGTGGGCGAGCCCGGCGGCCCGCTGCCGGCGACCCACGCCGCGCCGCCGCCCGCGGCGGAGGACCGCGACGTCGTGCTGCGGGCCGTGCTCGGGCCGCACGAGGACCGGGTCGTCGACGTCGGCCCCCTGGCCACCGGCTGGTGGGAGGTCAGCGAGCGCAGCAACCGGGTCGGCGCCCGGCTCCAGGGGGTGGGGCTGGTCGCGACCGACGGCGAGCAGCTGCCCAGCGAGGGCACCTGGCGCGGCGCGGTGCAGGTGCCGCCCGGTGGGGAGCCGGTGCTGTTCCTGGCCGACCACCCGGTGACCGGGGGCTACCCGGTGGTGGCCGTCGTGGTCGACGCCGACGTCGACCGGGCCGCGCAGCTGCGCCCGGGGCAGCGCGTACGCCTGCGCTGGGTCACCGCCTGAACCTCCGACCCCGACCGCCGACCCCGACCGCCGACCCCTGACACCTGTCACCCCCAGGTCGTGACGTCGGGCGCATCCCCCGACAGCCCCGGCCGTCCAGGCTGGGGCCATGACCACTCCAGCGGACACCGGCCCCGCGCCGGCGATCGACCTGCGCGGGCTGCGACAGACCTTCCCGACCCGGGCCGGCGAGGTCGTCGCCGTCGACCACCTCGACCTCCGGGTGGGGGCCGGGGAGGTCGTGGCCCTCCTGGGGCCCAACGGCGCCGGCAAGACCACCACCCTCGACGTCGTGCTGGGACTGACCCGGCCCACCGCCGGCACCGCACACGTGCTGGGCCTCCCGCCCCGCCAGGCGGTGCAGGAGGGCCGCGTCTCGGCGGTCCTGCAGACCGGCGGCCTGCTGGCCGACCTCACGGTGGGGGAGACCCTGCGCTACGTCGCCGCCACCTACCCCTGCCCTCCCGGCCGCGTCGCGGAGGTGGTCGAGCTGGCCGGGCTGGGTGACCTGGTCCGACGCCGGGTCAGCCGCTGCTCCGGCGGGGAGCAGCAGCGCCTGCGCTTCGCCCTGGCACTGCTGCCCGACCCCGAGCTGCTGGTGCTCGACGAGCCGACCGCGGGCATGGACGTCGCCGCCCGGCGCGCGTTCTGGGCCACCATGCACGAGGAGGCCCGTCGCGGCCGGACCGTCGTCTTCGCCACCCACTACCTCGAGGAGGCCGACGCGTTCGCGGAGCGGATCGTCCTGGTCGCCCGCGGGCGGGTGGTGGCCGACGGCCCCACCGGCGAGGTGCGGGCCCGCGCCCTGGGCCGCGTGGTGTCGGCCGTGGTGCCCGACGTCGCGGCCGCGGCCCGCCGGCTCGACGGCCTCGGCGAGGTGAGCACCGACGGCGGGCGCCTCCGGGTGCGCACCGGGGACGCCGACGCCGTCGCCCGTGCCCTGCTCACCGAGCTCGACGGCCACGACCTCGAGGTGGTCGGCGGCTCGCTCGAGGACGCGTTCCTCGCCCTCACCGCCGACCCGCCCGCCGACCTGACCACCGACCCGACCGGCCCCGCCGTCCTGCAGGAGGAGACCCGATGACCACGATGCTGCGCCTGGAGCTGCTGCGGCTGCTCCGGGACCCGGTGACGGTGTTCTTCACCGCGCTCCTGCCGGCGTTCTTCTACGTCGTCTTCGGCGCCGCGCAGGACTTCGGCGAGGTGCGGGTGGGCAACGGCGACGTCGCGATGAGCGTGATGATCGCGATGGCGGCCTACGGCGCGGTGAGCGCGACCATCGGCATCGGGGGCGCCGCGGCGGTCGAGCGGTCGCAGGGGTGGGGCCGCCAGCTCGGGCTGACGCCGCTGGAGGACCGCACGCACGTCACGGTCAAGGTGGTCCTGGCGGTCCTCGTCGCCTGCGTCCCGATCACCCTGGTCTACGCGATCGGTGCCCTGACCGGCGCCGAGGGGTCGCTGCTCGCCTGGGCCCTGAGCGCGGTGGTCCTCGTCCTCGGGGCGGCCGTGTTCTCCCTCTACGGGCTCTGCTTCGGGCTGGCCTTCCGGTCCGAGGCCGCCGTGGCCGGCGCCGGCGGCTCGGTGGTGGTGCTGGGGTTCCTGGGCAACATCTTCTTCCCGCTCTCGGGGGTCCTGCTGGAGGTGGCGCGGTGGACGCCGCTCTACGGCTACGCCTCGCTGGCCCGGTTCCCGCTCACCGAGGGCACCCTCTACGCCGCCGACGGCACCGTGTCGAGCGAGGCGCTGTGGGTCCCGCTCGTTAACGTGGCCGGATGGTGGGCGGTGCTGGCGCTGGTGGCGACCTGGCTGGTGCGTCGCGGCCGGGCCCGCCCGTGAGCCGCCCCGCGCCGGTCAGCGACCCCGGGCAGCGGTACGGCTGGTTGCTGTGGTCGGTCTGGCTGGTCTTCCTGGTCTTCCCGCTCGTCGCCGCCCTCGGGGCCGACCGGCCCGGGTGGGTCCGCGGTCTCGCGGTCCTCGCGGTGCTCGGGTTCGCCGCGACGTACGTCGTGGCCACCCTGCGGCTCTCCCGGCGCGGCGCGGGCCCCCGGGAGTCGGTCGTGGTCCTCGCGGTGCTCGCCGGCCTGGGGCTGGCGATGGTCCCGGCGGTCGGCCTGCAGGCCATCTCGGTGGTGCCCTTCCTGCAGAGCTTCACGATGTTCGCCCTGCCCCGGCCGTGGTGCTGGGTGGCCGCCGGCGTCGCGGTGGTCTCGACGGTCGCGCTGCCGCTCGCGGCCGGCGAGGACCAGGCGCTCTACTTCACCCTGATCGTGCTTGGCACCGCGGCCGGCACCGGTGCCGGCCGGCTGATGTCGGACCACGCGCAGGAGTACGCCCGGGTCAGCGACCAGCTGACCGTCACCGCGGAGCGCGAGCGGCTCGCCCGCGACGTCCACGACCTGCTCGGGCACAGCCTGACCGTGGTCACGGTCAAGGCCGAGCTGGCCGAGCGCCTGGTGCGGCTCGACCCGGAGCGCGCGGAGTCCGAGCTGCGCGAGATCCGTGCGCTGACCCGGGAGGCGCTCGCCGACGTCCGGGCCACCGTCGGGGGCCTGCGGGCCGCCCGCCTCGACGACGAGCTGGCCGGCGCCGCGGCCGCCCTGGCCGACGCCGGCCTCGCCACGAGCCTCCCGGCCGACGCCGGCGTCCTCGACCCGCGCCACCGGCCGGTCGCCGGCTGGGTCCTGCGCGAGGCCGTGACCAACGTGATCCGCCACAGCGGCGCGACCTCCTGCCGGGTCGAGCTCGGGCCGCACCTGCTGCGCGTCGTCGACGACGGCGCCGGCCTCCCCGCCGGCGGCTCGGGGACCGGGCACGGGCTGCGCGGCCTGCGCGAGCGGGTGGAGCAGTCCGGCGGCAGCCTCCGCCTCGGGGCCGGCGACGACGGGCGCGGTGCCGCGGTGCAGGTGACCTGGTGAGCGACGCGATCCGGCTCCTGCTGGCCGACGACCAGGCGCTGGTGCGCGGCGCACTGGCCGCCCTGCTGGGCCTCGAGCGCGACCTCGAGGTCGTCGCCGAGGTGGGCCGCGGGGACGAGGTCGCCGCCGCCGTGGCCGACCACCGTCCCGACGTCTGCCTGCTCGACATCGAGATGCCCGGCCTGGACGGCATCGAGACCTGCCGGCAGCTCCGGGAGGGCCTCGCCCCGGGCGACGCACCGAGGGTGCTGGTGGTGACCACGTTCGGTCGCGCGGGCTACCTGCGCCGGGCCCTGGAGGCCGGGGCCTCGGGCTTCGTGGTCAAGGACACGCCGGCCGCCGAGCTGGCCGACGCGGTCCGTCGGGTGCACGCCGGCCTGCGGGTCGTCGACCCGGTCCTGGCCACCACGTCGCTGGCCGAGGGGTCCAGCCCGCTCACCGAGCGGGAGACCGAGGTGCTCCGTCTCGCGCTCGACGGCGCCACGGTGGCCTCCGTCGCCGGGCGCCTGCACCTCTCGCCGGGCACCGTGCGCAACCACCTGTCCGCCGCGATCGGCAAGACCGGGACGCGTACCCGGGTCGAGGCGGCGCGGGTGGCCCGGGAGCGGGGCTGGCTCTGAGCCGGCCCGCGTCCCTCAGGCCCGGGCGGGCTCGACCAGCTCGACCAGGATCCCGCCGGCGTCCTTGGGGTGGATGAAGTTGACCCGGGAGTCCGAGGTGCCGCGGCGCGGGGCGTCGTAGAGCAGGCGGAGACCGCGCTCGCGCAGCACGTCGCTGACGACGTCGAGGTCCTCGACGCGGTAGGCGACCTGCTGCACGCCGGGGCCGTTGCGGTCGAGGAACTTCGCGATCGTGGACGAGGGGCTCAGCGGGGCGAGCAGCTGCAGGCGCTGGTCGGAGTCGCCGACGGCGACCATGGCCTCGCGCACGCCCTGCTCCTCGTTGACCTCCTCGTGCACGGTGTGCATCCCGAAGGTCGCGGCGTAGAACTCCTTGGCCTCGTCGAGGTCGGCCACGGCGATGCCGACGTGGTCGATCGCGGTGAACAGGTGCTGGGGGAGCTCCACGGGTGCGGTCATGGCGCCCATCAAGGCATGCGCCCCGGTGCGCCGCAAGGGCGGGCGCCCGGGGGCGCGGTGTGACGCTCGCCTCACGGAGCCGGTCGACCCGACCCCTCGATCCCGGGGGTGACCGCTGGGTAAGGTCGCAGCCACCCCGCTCCATCCGTCCACCCGGCCCGTCGCGGGCCCGCCGCAGGAGGCCCCCATGTCCGGATCCGTCATCGTCGCCGGAGCGCGTACGCCGATCGGTCGCCTGCTCGGCGGCCTGAAGACCCTCTCCGCCGCCGACCTCGGCGGTGTGGCGATCAAGGGTGCCCTGGAGAAGGCCGGCGTCACCGGCGACCAGGTCGACTACCTGATCATGGGCCAGGTCATCCTGGCCGGGGCCGGCCAGAATCCCGCCCGTACGGCCGGCATCGCCGCGGGCCTGCCGCTCTCGCTGCCCTCGATCACCGTCAACAAGGTGTGCCTCTCCGGCCTGAACGCGATCGCCACCGCCGACCAGATGATCCGCGCCGGCGAGGCCGACGTGATCGTGGCCGGGGGGATGGAGTCGATGACCAACGCCCCGCACCTGCTGCCCAAGTCACGCGAGGGCTTCAAGTACGGCGACACCGCGCTGGTCGACTCGATGGCCTACGACGCGCTCTACGACCAGACCACCCAGCAGGCGATGGGTGCGCTGACCGAGCAGTGCAACGCGGCCGGCACGAAGCTGACCCGTGCCGAGCAGGACGAGTTCTCCGCCGGCTCGCACCAGAAGGCCGCCGCGGCCTGGAAGAACGGCGTGTTCGACGACGAGGTGGTCCCCGTCTCGATCCCGCAGCGCAAGGGCGACCCGCTCGTGGTCAGCCAGGACGAGGGCGTGCGCGGCGACACCACGGCGGAGTCGCTGGGCAACCTGCGCCCGGCCTTCGCCAAGGACGGCACGATCACCGCCGGCAGCGCCTCCCAGATCTCCGACGGCGCCTGCGCCGTGGTCGTGATGAGCAAGGCCAAGGCCGAGGAGCTGGGCCTCTCGTGGCTGGCCGAGATCGGCGCGCACGGCATGGTCGCCGGCCCCGACTCGACCCTCCAGCTCCAGCCGGCCAACGCCACCGCCAAGGCCTGCGCCAAGGAGGGCATCAGCCCGGCAGACCTGGACCTCGTCGAGTTCAACGAGGCCTTCGCCGCCGTCGGCATCGACTCCGCCCGCGCCCTGGAGATCTCCGCGGACAAGGTGAACGTCAACGGCGGCGCGATCGCCCTGGGACACCCCGTCGGCATGTCCGGTGCCCGCCTCGTGCTGCACCTGGCCCTCGAGCTCCAGCGCCGCGGCGGCGGCACCGGGGCGGCCGCGCTGTGCGGCGGTGGCGGCCAGGGCGACGCCCTGATCGTGAAGGTGCCCTCTGCCTGAGACGTCGGTCGGCGGCCCCCGCCCCCGGGCCGGGGGCCGCCGCACCCCCGACGTGGCCGCGCTGGTCGCCGGCGCCCGTGAGGGCGACCAGCGGTGCGTGGCCCGGCTGGTCTCGCTGGTCGAGGACGCCTCGCCGCTGCTGCGCGAGGTGATGGCGACGCTGGCGCCGCTCACCGGCCGGGCGCACGTGGTCGGCCTCACCGGCCCGCCCGGCGTGGGCAAGTCCACGACCACCAACGCCCTCGTCGGCCGCCTCCGCGCCGACGGACGCCGGGTCGGGGTGCTGGCCGTCGACCCCTCGTCGCCCTTCTCGGGCGGGGCCCTGCTCGGTGACCGCGTCCGGATGGGCGACCACGCCCTCGACGCGGGTGTCTACATCCGCTCGATGGCCTCCCGCGGGCACCTCGGCGGTCTGGCCTGGAGCACCCCGCAGGCGCTGCGCGTGCTGGACGCCGCCGGGTGCGAGGTGGTGCTCGTCGAGACCGTCGGCGTGGGCCAGAGCGAGGTCGAGGTCGCCGGCCTGGCCGACACCACGGTGGTGCTCCTCGCCCCGGGCATGGGCGACGGCGTGCAGGCCGCCAAGGCCGGCATCCTCGAGATCGGCGACGTCTACGTCGTCAACAAGGCCGATCGCGACGGCGCCGACCGGGTCCGCCGCGACCTGGAGGCCGCGCTCGGCCTCGCCGACCGGGACCCGGCCCGGTGGCGGCCGCCCGTGCTGGCCACGGTCGCCTCACGCGACGAGGGGATCGACGCGGTCGTCGCCGCGCTCGACGAGCACCGCGCCGTCTCGGAGCGCACCGGGGACGGGCAGCGCCGTCGGGTCCGCCGGGCCCGCGAGGAGGTCGAGGCGATCGCGCTGACCACCCTGCGCGAGCGGTGGGAGGCCCGGTCCGGGCGGGGTGCACCGGGGGAGGACCTGGACCGTCTCGCCGACGCGGTCGCGGGCGGGCGGACGGACCCGTACGCCGCCGCCGACGAGCTGCTCGCCGCCTGGGCGGTCTCCACCCGGACCGCGGGTCCCACCGACCCCACCTGACGCGCGCCTCCCACCTCCTCGCGCCCGCGGCTGCTAGGAAGGTCCTCGAGCCGTGCCCACCGGGGGCCGACGACGTGGAGGATGGCGCGATGAAGAAGGTCGGGCTGGTCCTGCTGGTGCTGTTCCTCGGCTTCTGGCTGCTCAACGACCCCCGCGGGATGGCCGACTCGAGCTCCGCCGCCGCCGGCGCGATCTGGGGCCTGACCGAGCAGGTCTTCACCTCCGCGATGGACTTCTTCGCCGAGGTGGCGTAGGCCCGGTGGGTCTGCTCGCCTCGGTCACCGATCCCCGGATCGGCCGCCACCTGCTCCGCGAGGAGGGGGAGGTGATCGTCGACGAGGTCCGCCGGCACTGGGTGGCCTACGTCCGCCCCGCCGGGGAGGCCGTGGTCGCGGTGGCCCTGCTGTGCGCGGTGCCGTTCGTGCTGATCGACCTCGCCGGCATCGTGCTGGTCCTCGCGCTCCTGGTCCTCGTGCACGCCGCCTGGCTCGCGCTGGGCCACGCCCGGGACCGGTTCGTCATCACCAACATGCGTGTCTTCCGGGTGCACGGCGTGCTCTCGCAGCACCTCGCCACGATGCCGCTGGCCCGGATCCTCGACATCAGCGTCGTGAAGCCGCTGCACGGACGCCTGCTCGGCTTCGGGCACTTCGTCTTCGAGTCCGCCGCCCAGGAGCAGGGCCTGCGCGACATCCGCTACGTCGGCGACCCCGACGCGCGCGACCTCGCGATCCAGCGCGTCGTCCAGCGCTCGGGCCTGCGCGGTCGGATGGTCAACTGACGTGAGCCTGCCGTTCGACCCGATCGACGAGGCCGCCCGCCAGTGGGGTCGCCGCTGGGAGGGGGTGCCCGCGATGCACGCCGTGACGTCGCTGATGCGGACCCAGCAGCTGGTCCTGGCCCGCCTCGACACGCTGCTCAAGCCGCACGGCCTGACCTTCGCCCGGTACGAGGCCCTCGTGCTGCTCGTCTTCTCCTCCCGCGGGTCGCTGCCGCTGGGGAAGATGGGCGAGCGGCTGCAGGTCCACCCCACCTCGGTCACCTCGATCGTGCGGCGGCTGGAGGACGCCGGCCTGCTCGTGCGGCGCCCGCACCCCGAGGACCGGCGCGCGGTCCTCGCCGAGATCACCGCCGAGGGGCGGGCACTCGTGGAGCGCGCGACCGCGGAGCTGGTCGCGGGCGACTTCGGCCTGGAGGCGCTCGACCCGCAGGCCCTCGCGGACCTGTCCGCGCTGCTCCGCCCCGTCCGCGAGGCCGCGGGCGACTTCTGACCCTCCGCGCACGTTCGGGGGTGCGGGGGTGCCCACCGGCAGGGCGCGACCGGGACTCCCTAGGATTGGCCGCATGACGCAGCAGCCGTTCAGCCGCCCCGGGGCCATCGACCTCTCCGCCCTCAAGCGCCCGGCCCCGACCGCACCTGCCGGTGCCGGTGCCGGTGGTGGCGGTGGGGCCGGTACGCCGCCGGGCGCCCCGGCCGGCGGGACGCGCGCTTCGGCGTACGCCGTCGACGTCACCGAGGCGAGCTTCCAGGCCACGGTCGAGGCCTCCATGACCGCGCCGGTGCTGCTGGTGTTCTACAGCCCGAGCCAGTCGCCCGAGAGCGCGACCATGGCCGACGACGTCGCAGCCGCGGTCGACGACTACGACGGCCGCTTCCTGGCCGGACTGGTCGACATCGACGCCTCGCCGCAGATCGCCGAGGCCATGCAGATCCCGCAGGTGCCCCTGCTGCTGGTGATCCTGGAGGGCCGTCCGGCCACCCAGCCGATCCCCGGTCTCCTCGGTGTCGAGGAGCTGCGCACCCTGCTGCAGCAGCTCGGGCAGCAGCTGACCACCCAGGGCATCACCGGGCGCCACCAGCCCCGCGCGGGCGGTGCGGCCCCGGCCGACCTGGCCGGCGAGGAGGACGCCGACGCCATCGACCCGCGCTTCGCTCCCGCCGAGGACGCCCTGGTGGCCGGTGACGCTGCCGGCGCGGTGGCCGAGTACCAGAAGCTGGTCGACGCCAACCCGGCCGACACCGAGGCCGCCGCCGGGCTCGCCCGCGCGAAGATCCTCCAGCGCACCGACGGCGTGGACCTCGCCGAGGCCCGCGCCGCGGCGGCCGCCGCCCCCGACGACGTCGCCGCGCAGACCCTGGTCGCCGACCTCGATCTCGCCGGCGGCCACGTCGAGGACTCCTTCGCCCGCCTCGTCGAGCTGGTGCGTCGCAGCGCCGGCGCCGAGCGCGACGCGGCCCGCGACCACCTGGTCGGCCTGTTCGCCGCGGTCGGCAACGCCGACCCCCGCGTGATGAAGGGCCGCCAGGCCCTGGCCTCGGCGCTCTTCTGACGCCGGTGGGCGGACCCGCCTACCTGCTGCAGGGGCTCGCGCTGTGGCGTACCCGTCCGCGGCTGATGCTGCTCGGCGTGGTCCCGGCAGCGCTCGTCCTGCTGCTGCTGCTGGGCGCGCTGGCCGCGCTGCTGTGGCGCGTGGACGACCTCGCCGCCTGGGCCACGCCGTTCGCCGACGACTGGGCCGAGCCCTGGCGACCGCTGGTTCGCCTGCTGCTGGCCGCGGCGGTCGTGCTCGGTGCCGTCCTGCTCTCG
Organism: Nocardioides sp. AX2bis; assembly: GCF_902506435.1. GTDB lineage: Bacteria > Actinomycetota > Actinomycetes > Propionibacteriales > Nocardioidaceae > Nocardioides. The sequence goes on from NZ_LR733215.1 coordinate 1,377,643, forward strand.
ACCGTGGTCTTCACGGGCCTGACGCTGGCGGTCGGCGACCCGTTCTACGAGCGCATCTGGGCCGCGGTCGAGGAGCAGCTCGGCGACGCGCCTGACGGCGACGGGTTGCCGTGGTGGCGCTCGGTGCGCGACGGGCTGGTGCTCGCCGCGACCGGCCTGCTGGTCGGTCTGCTGCTGCTCGTCGTCGGCCTGGTCCCGGTGGTCGGCACCCTGACCGCGCTGCTGGCCGGCCTGGCCCTGGGCGGCCGGCTGCTCGCGGCCGAGCTGCTGGCGCGTCCGCTGGAGGCGCGGGGCCTCGACCGGCACGCCCGCAAGGAGCTGCTGCGCCGCCGGCGTACGACGGTCTGGGGCTTCGGGCTGGCCACCCAGGCGTGCTTCCTGGTCCCGCTGGGGGCGGTGGCGGTGATGCCGGCCGCGGTCGCCGGCGCGACGATGCTCGCCCGCGACCTGCTCGCGGACAGCCGAGATGACGCTTCCGGACAGCCGAGATGACGCTCGCGGCGCGTCGAGTGGTCAGTTCCGGCGCCCGGAGGCGCCAGCCAACGACTCCAGCACCGCGGCGACGGCGGGGGAGTCGGCCATGCTGCGGCGGTGCACGGCGACGACGTCACGGGTCGGCACCGGGTCGACCACCGGTACCGCGACCAGGTCGGCGCCCAGCGCGGAGCGACCGAGCCGGGGCACCAGCGCGATCCCGAGGCCGGCGCGGGCCAGGGCGAGGTGGGACTCGAACTCCATCGACACGTGGGCGATCCGTGGCAGCGCCCCGGTGCCGTCGTACATCCGGCTGAGCCACTGCCGGCAGATCGTGCCCTCGGGTGTCGCGATCCACCCCTCGCCCACCAGGTCGGCCGGGGTCACCCGGTCCCGCCCCGCCAGCGGGTGGTCGCGGTGGCAGACGACGTCGGCGACGTCCTGCGCCACCGACGTGCGCGCCAGGTGGTCGGGCACGTCCAGCGGGACGTCGCCCCAGGTGTGCACCACCCCGACGTCGTGCTGGCCGGCGGCGACGAGGTCGATGCTGTCCCAGGGCTCCAGCTCGGTGACGCTGAGGGTCAGCAGCGGGTGCGCCGCGAGCAGCTCCCGCACGACGGGGGCGACCAGGCCGCGGGTGGCGGTCGAGAAGACCCCCAGGCGCAGGTGGCCGGCCACCGCCCCGGTCTGCCGGTACAGCCCGGCCTCGACGGCCTCCAGGTCGTCGAGCACGCGGACCCCCGCGTCGACCAGGTAGCGCCCGGCGCGGGTCACGATGACCCCGCGCCCCACCCGTTCCAGGAGCGGTACGCCCACCTGGCGCTCCAGGCGCTTGACCTGCTGGCTGACCGCGCTCGGGGTGAACCCGAGCACCTCGGCGGCCCGGGACACCGACCCGTGCACGGCCACGGCGCGCAGGGATCCCAGGGCGGTGATCTCGATCATGAAGCGACGCTACATCGTCTGCCGGTCCGACTGTTGCTGGTACTGCACGGTCCTGGCGGGGAGGCTGGGTGCGTGACCCGCCGTGACTCCGCCCTCGCCGCCCTGGTGGCCCTGATCTGGGGCCTGAACTTCCTCGTCATCGACGCCGGGATGGACGGCGTCCCGCCCCTGCTCTTCCTGGCGGTGCGGTTCGTCGTCGTCCTGGTGCCGGCCGTGCTGCTGCTGCCGCGGCCGGACGTGCCGTGGCGGACGCTGGTCGCCGTCGGCACCCTGATGTCGCTCGGCCAGTTCGGGTTCCTCTACGTCGCCCTCGCCGCCGGGCTCCCGCCGGGCCTGGCCGCGCTCGTCCTGCAGGCCCAGGTCGTCTTCACGATCGTGATCGCGGCGGTCGCCCTGCGCGAGCGCCCCCGCCCGGCCCAGGTCGTCGGGGTCGCGGTCGCCGTCGTCGGTCTGGTCGTCGTCGCGCTGGGTCGCGGCGGAGCCGTACCGCTGGTGGCCCTGCTCCTCTGCCTGCTCGGGGCGCTGTCCTGGGGTGCGGGCAACGTGGTGTCGCGGGCGGCGGGGGTGCCCGGCGGTCTCGCGCTCACCGTGTGGTCGGCCCTGGTCGTGCCGCTGCCGGCCCTCGCCCTGTCGCTGCTGGTCGACGGTCCGGACGCGGTCGTCGCCGGCCTGGCCGCCTTCGGGTGGCAGGCGGCGCTGGCCACGCTCTACACCGCCGGGCTGGCCTCGTTGGTCGGGTACGGCATCTTCAACACGCTGCTGGCCCGCAACCGGGCCGCCGACGTCGTCCCCTGGATCCTGCTGGTCCCGGTCGTGGCGATGACGGCCGCCGCGGTCGCCGGGCGCGTGCCGACGACCGGTGAGGCCGTCGGCGGAGCGGTGATGGTCCTCGGCGCGCTGGTCAGCCTGCGGGCGCCGCGGGGCGTCAGGACCCCGGCCGGCCCGACTCCGTGTAGCGACCGCCCGGCTGGTCCAGCGCGTCCAGCGCGGCCACGACCCGTCGCGCGGTGAAGTCGGCGCAGCGGGCGTGCACCTCGTCCAGGTCGCAGAACCGGGCCGAGGCGATCTCCTTGGTCTCGCGCACGATGGCGTCGGTCAGCGACGCGTCGTGGGTGCCGCCGTCGAAGACCAGGCACAGCGCGTCGTCCCACCCGCTCCAGGCCGGCAGCCAGTCGGTCAGCAGCAGGCGGCCCGGCTCGATCGTGAGCGCGAGCTCCTCCTCGACCTCGCGCGCCACCGCGACCTGGGGGGACTCGCCGACCTCGACGACCCCACCGGGCAGGTCCCAGTCGCGCTTGTAGGTCAGCTGGCACAGCAGCACCCGGCCCGCGTCGTCCCGGAGCATCATCTGGCTGATCGCGCGCTTGCGGGGCAGGAAGGAGTTGAGCAGCGCACGGAAGCCGCCGGGTTCCTCGACCGGGGTGTCGGTGGCCAGGCGCGCGTAGACCACCTGGTCGCCCGCCACGCCGCGGCGTACGCCCTCGCGTTGGAGCCCCGCCCACGTCGCGACCCGGTGCGCCGCCGGGTCGTCGGCGGGGACGACGGCCTCGACCCGGCTGTGGTGGACCAGGGCCGAGCGCACCTCGCCGGACACCGCCGCCACCGCCCGCTGCCAGTCGTCGGCGGCGAGCCCGGCGTCCCAGGAGACGCGGGCCACGCCGTCCTCGACGGTGCTCAGGCGGGGCTGCGGATCCACCCGGTCAGCCTAGGACGCGACCGGTGGTGCCGGCCGCGGTCGGGGAGGGCGCCGTCGGCTCGAGCCGCTGCCGGAACCAGACCGTCGCCAGGGGCGGCACGGTGATGTCGGCGTACGCCGGCTGTCCCTGGTGCTCGCCCTCCACGGCGGTGACGCCGCCGAGGTTGCCGACGCCGGAGCCTGCGTAGGCCGCCGCGTCGGTGTTGAGCACCTCCTCCCAGGTGCCCGCCGCGGGCAGTGCGAGGCGGAAGTCGCCGTGAGGGGTGCCGGCGAAGTTCGTGACGCAGACCAGGTCCGGCACGGTGTCGTCCTCGGGCGCGCGACGCACGAACGAGAAGACGCTGCGCCCGGCGTCGTTGGCGTCGATCCAGGCGAACCCGGAGCCGTCGTCGTCGCGCACCCAGGCCGCGGGGGAGTCCCGGTAGACGGTGTTGAGGTCACGCACCAGGCCGTGCAGGCCCCGGTGCTCGGGGTGCTCGAGGAGCCACCAGTCGAGCTCGCGGGACTCGGCCCACTCCGCCTCCTGGCCGAACTCCTGACCCATGAAGAGCAGCTGCTTGCCGGGGTGCGCCCACATGAAGGCGTAGTAGGCCCGCAGCGTCGCCAGCTGCTGCCAGCGGTCCCCGGGCATCTTGCGCAACAGGGAGCCCTTGCCGTGCACGACCTCGTCGTGCGAGAGCGGCAGCACGAAGTTCTCGGTCCAGGCGTAGACGATCGAGAAGGTCAGCTCGCCGTGGTGGTAGGAGCGGTAGACCGGCTCCCGGGCCAGGTAGTCGAGCGTGTCGTGCATCCAGCCCATGTTCCACTTCAGGCCGAACCCGAGGCCGCCCTCGGAGGTCGGCGCGGTGACGCCCGGCCAGGAGGTGGACTCCTCGGCGATCGTCACGATGCCGGGCACCCGGCGGTAGGCGGTGGCGTTCATCTCCTGCAGGAACTGCACGGCCTCGAGGTTCTCGCGCCCGCCGTGGATGTTCGGCGTCCACTCGCCGGCCTGCCGGCCGTAGTCGAGGTAGAGCATCGAGGCGACGCCGTCGACGCGCAGCCCGTCGGCGTGGAACTCCTCGAGCCAGTAGATGGCGTTGGCGTAGAGGAAGTTGCGGACCTCGCGGCGCCCGAAGTTGAAGATGTGGGAGCCCCACTCCTGGTGCCAGCCGCGCTGCGGGTTGGGGTCCTCGTAGAGCGGCGTGCCGTCGAAGCGGGCCAGGGCCCACTCGTCGGTCGCGAAGTGGCCGGGCACCCAGTCCAGGATCACGCCGATCCCGGCCTGGTGCAGCCGGTCGACGAGGCGACGGAACCCGTCGGGGTCGCCGTACCGGGAGTCCGGGGCGAAGTAGGAGGTGACGTGGTAGCCCCAGGACCCGCCGAAGGGGTGCTGCATCACCGGCATCAGCTCGACGTGGGTGAAGCCCAGGTCGCTCAGGTACGGCACCAGGTCGTCGGCGATCTCGTCGTAGGACCAGTAGGTGGAGTCGGGGTGCCGCTTCCACGACCCGAGGTGCATCTCGTAGGTCGCCATCGGCTCGACGACCGGGCGGCGCTCGGCGCGCTGGGTCATCCACTCCTGGTCGTTCCAGGTGTGGGTCGACTCGAAGACGACCGAGGAGGTGCGAGGGGCGATCTCGGCCGCCGAGGCCATCGGGTCGGCCTTCTCGCGCCACTCGTCGTCGGGGCCGAGCAGGTGGAACTTGTACGACGTCCCGGTGCCGAGGCCGGGCACGAACAGCTCCCAGACCCCCGAGGTGCCCAGGTGGCGCATCGGGTGCTCGCGGCCGTCCCAGGAGTTGAAGTCCCCGCGCAGCCGCACGGCCTTGGCCGAGGGCGCCCAGACCGCGAACGACGTGCCGCTGATGGCCTCGCCGCCGGGCACCTCGTAGTGGTGCACGTGCGCGCCGAGGACGGTCCACAGCTGCTCGTGGCGCCCCTCGTTGACCAGGTGCAGGTCCATCTCGCCCAGGGTGGGCAGGAAGCGGTACGGGTCGTCGACCACGACGGTGTCGTCGCCGTAGGCGACCGCCACCCGGTAGTCGGGCACCTCGGCAACCGGCAGCACGCCGACCCAGACGCCCTCGTGCTCGTGGCGCAGCGGCGTCTCGGTGCCGTCATGCCGCACGACCACGGAGGTGGCCAGCGGGCGCAGGACGCGGACGGTGACGCCCCCGTCGTGCGGGTGGGCGCCGAGGATCGCGTGCGGGTCGCCGTGCCGGCCGAGGACCAGCTGGTCCAGCAGGTCGACGGGGACGGGTGCGGGGGAGGCGGTGGTGCTCATCGTTCTCCGATCCGAGCCACGGCAGCGAGCGGGATGGAGACCCAGGTGGGGCGGTTCCGGGTCTCGTAGACGCACTCGTAGACGGCCTTGTCGGCGGTGTACGCCGTCAGCAGGACGCGCTGGCTCTCGGTGAGGTCCCCGCCGGCGTAGGCCGTCAGGAAGTGGTTGCGGTTGCGGTGGGCCCACTCGTCGGCGCGGACGGCCAGCTGGGCGCTGACCTCCGGGTCGGTCTCGGCCCGGGTGCGCTCGACGACGTGCGGGGCGTAGTCGAAGGAGCGCAGCATGCCGGCGACGTCGCGCCACCGGGAGTCGGGCAGGGTCCGCTCCTCCAACGACTTGGCCGGTTCCCCCTCGAAGTCGACGATCTTCCAGCCCTCGGTGGTGCGCAGGGTCTGCCCGAGGTGGAGGTCGCCGTGGACCCGCTGCACGTGCAGCTCGCCGAGGTCGGCGACCGCGGCGAACACCTCGCGCAGCGCGGCCTCGTGCGCGGCCAGCTCGGGGACGACGGGCAGCGCGTCGTCGAGGCGCGCGCCCATCGTCGCGGCCAGCGCCCGAGCGTCGGTCGTGCCGGTCGGGAAGCCCTCACGCATCGCCTCGTGCACGGTGGCCAGGGACTGGCCGAGCCGGGTGGCCTCGCCGGCGAAGTCGCCGCCGACCTCGTGGGCGTGCAGGTCGCCCTCGGCGAAGAGGTTGCGCACGCTGGACAGCGCCAGGTCGAAGCCGTCCGTGGCGGTCCGCAGGAACTCCTGCAGCATCGCGAGGTGCAGCGGCTCCCCGGTGCCCTCGGGGTCGTCGAGCTGGACCCACCCGTAGAGCGCGGCGACCTGGTCGCTGCCGGCGCGGGTCAGGGCGGCGTGGATCTCGATGTCCGGGTTCGCGCCCGGGGTGACCTTGCGGAAGACCTTCAGCACGGCGTCCTCGCCGAACCGCACCGAGCTGTTGGACTGCTCGCCGGTGAAGAGCGACGCGGCCGTCTCGGGGTCCAGCTCGTGTCCCGGGAGCCGGTGGAAGCTCAGTCCGGTCGCCGGGTCGCCGACGCCGTCCTCGGTGCGGCTGGCGATGAAGCTGCGCAGCCAGCAGGCCATCGCCTCCCGGTCGTGCAGCGCGTCGTAGGCGTGCACCCAGCCGTGGTCGGGGTCCTCCCACCAGCCGATGAAGGCGTGGTCCAGGCGGTGCTCGGGGTGGGTGTAGCAGCTGAGCGGGACCTGGTACGTCTCCTGCTCGCCGCCGACGGGCCCGTCGGAGTAGGCGACGTCGACCAGGTGCAGGACGACCCGCGGGCCGCCGTCGAGGGCGCCGGGGACGGTGCCGACGCGGCGTACGCCCCGGACCTGCAGCGGACGGCCCTTGCCGCCGAACCAGCGGGTCCGGCCGAGGTAGGTCTCGAACGCGCCCGCGTCGAGGTGGGCGGGGATGGCGGGCTGGCTCACAGCAGCTGTCCCTCCTCGTGGGTCTCCGGCGTGGTCAGCCGGAACCAGTAGAACCCGTAGCCGCCGAGCGTGAGCAGGTAGGGCAGCTCACCGATGGCGGGGAACGGCACGCCGCCGAGCATCTCGACCGGCACCAGGCCCTCGAAGCGGCGCAGGTCGAGCTCCACCGGCTGCGGGAAGCGGGAGAGGTTGTTGACGCACAGGATGATGTCGTCCCCGCCCTCCTCGGTGTGGTGCTCGCGCACGTACGACAGCACCGTGGAGTTGGAGCCGCCGAGGTCGGCGAAGGTGCCGAGGCCGAAGGCGTGGTGGCCGCGTCGGGCGTGGATCAGCCGCCGGGTCCAGTGCAGCAGCGAGGAGGTGTTCTCCAGCTGCGCCTCGACGTTGACGCTCTGGTAGCCGTACACCGGGTCCTGGACCGCCGGCAGGGCGAGCTTGCCGGGGGTGGCCTGGGAGAAGCCCGCGTTGCGGTCGGGGGTCCACTGCATCGGGGTGCGCACGCCGTCGCGGTCGCCGAGCCAGATGTTGTCGCCCATCCCGATCTCGTCGCCGTAGTAGAGGACCGGCGAACCGGGCAGCGAGAGCAGCAGCGCGGTGAACAGCTCGATCTGGTTGACGTCGTTGTCGAGCAGCGGGGCCAGCCGTCGGCGGATGCCGATGTTGGCCTTCATCCGCGGGTCCTTGGCGTACTCGTTCCACATGTAGTCGCGGTCGTCGTCGGTGACCATCTCGAGGGTCAGCTCGTCGTGGTTGCGCAGGAAGATGCCCCACTGGCAGCCGTGCGGGATCGGCGGCGTCTGGGCGAGGATCTCCGAGATCGGGAAGCGCGACTCGCGGCGCACCGCCATGAAGATGCGCGGCATCACCGGGAAGTGGAAGCACATGTGGCACTCGTCGCCACCGGACTCGACGTCACCGAAGTAGTCGACGACGTCGGCCGGCCACTGGTTGGCCTCGGCCAGCAGGACGCGTCCGGGGTACTTGTCGTCGACGTAGCGGCGGACCTTGCGCAGGAACTCGTGGGTCTCGGGGAGGTTCTCGCCGTTGGTGCCGGGACGCTCGTACAGGTAGGGCACCGCGTCGAGGCGGAACCCGTCCAGGCCCATGTCGAACCAGAACGACAGCGCCTCGATGATCGCGTCGTGGACCGCCGGGTTGTCGAAGTTCAGGTCCGGCTGGTGGCTGAAGAAGCGGTGCCAGTAGTACTGCTGGCGCACCGGGTCCCAGGTCCAGTTCGACGGCTCCGTGTCGACGAAGATCACGCGCGCGTCCTGGTAGAGCTCGTCGGTGTCGGACCAGACGTAGAAGTCGCCGTACGGGCCGTCGGGGTCCGAGCGGCTGGCCTGGAACCACGCGTGCTGGTCGCTGGTGTGGTTCATGACGAAGTCGATGATCACGCGGATGCCGCGGGCGTGCGCCTCGTCGAGCAGGTGGTGGAAGTCGTCGACCGTGCCGCACTCGGGGAGGATGTTCTGGTAGTCGGCGACGTCGTATCCGCCGTCGCGCAGCGGCGAGGTCATGAACGGCGGCAGCCAGATGCAGTCCACGCCGAGCCACTCGAGGTAGTCGAGCTTCTCGGTCAGGCCCTTGAAGTCGCCGACGCCGTCGCCGTTGGAGTCGCGGAACGAGCGGACGAGCACCTCGTAGAACACCGCGGTCTTGAACCACTCGGGGCTGGTGTCCCCGCTGGTGCCCTCCGGGATCGTGCTCTCCTCGTGCTCGGGGTCGACGCGGTCCGGGTCGTGCTCGGTCGGTGCCAGGTCGGCACTGGTCACGGGTTGCTCCTCAGCGTCAGGACGTGTGCGGGCTCGTGGTGCGGGTCGAGGCGGACGTAGTTGTGCTGCCCCCAGTGGAACTCCTCGCCGGTGATCTCGTCGCGCACGGTCAGGCCGTCGTGCCAGTCCAGGCCGAGCGCGGGGAGGTCGAGGTGGATCGTGGTCTCGCGGGTCGCGTGCGGGTCGAGGTTGACCACCGCGATCACCGTGTCGGTGGTGCCGTCGTCGAGCCGGGCCTGCTTGGAGAAGACCAGGACCTGCTCGTCGTCGCTGCTGTGGATGACGACGTTGCGCAGCTGCTGCAGCGCGGGGTGGTCGCGGCGGACCTGGTTCAGCCGCGTGAGGTACGGCGCCAGGGTGCGGCCCTCGGCCGCCGCGCCGTCCCAGTCGCGGACACGGACCTGGAACTTCTCGGTGTCCAGGTACTCCTCGCTGCCCGGGCGGACGGCGACGTGCTCGTACAGCTCGTACCCGGCGTAGACGCCCCAGCTGGGCGAGCCCAGCGCGGCGATCACGGCCCGGACCTTGAACGCCGGCGGCCCGCCGTACTGCAGGTAGGAGTGCAGGATGTCGGGGGTGTTGACGAAGAAGTTCGGCCGCATCATGTGGTCGGACTCCGTCGCCACCTCGGTGAGGTACGACTCGATCTCCCACTTCGCGGTGCGCCAGGTGAAGTAGGTGTAGCTCTGGTGGAAGCCGACCGAGCCGAGGCCGTGCATCATCGCCGGGCGGGTGAACGCCTCGGACAGGAACAGCACGTCGGGGTCGGTGCGGCGGATCTCCTTGAGCAGCCACTCCCAGAAGGCCAGCGGCTTGGTGTGGGGGTTGTCGACCCGGAAGACGCGCACGCCGTGGCTCATCCAGTGCTTGACCACGCGCAGGACCTCGCGGCAGATGCCGGCCGGGTCGTTGTCGAAGTTGACCGGGTAGATGTCCTGGTACTTCTTCGGCGGGTTCTCGGCGTAGGCGATCGTGCCGTCGGCGCGGGTGGTGAAGAACTCGGGGTGCTCGGTGACCCACGGGTGGTCCGGCGCGGCCTGGAGCGCGAGGTCGAGGGCGACCTCGATGTCGAGCTCCTTGGCGCGGGCCACGAAGGCGTCGAAGTCCTCGATCGTGCCGAGGTCGGGGTGCACGGCGTCGTGCCCGCCGTCCTTGGACCCGATCGCCCACGGCGAGCCGGGGTCGTCCGGCCCGGGGGTCAGGGTGTTGTTGGGGCCCTTGCGGTTGACCTCGCCGATCGGGTGGATCGGGGGCAGGTAGAGGATGTCGAAGCCCATCGCGGCCACGGCCGGGAGCCGTTCGGCGGCGGTGCGGAAGGTGCCGGTGACGACCTTCCCGGTGGCCTCGTCGACGCGGGCGCCCTCGGAGCGCGGGAAAAACTCGTACCAGCTGCCGAACAGGGCCCGGGAGCGGTCGGCGTAGGCGCGGAACGGGCCCTCGACGGTGACCAGCTCGCGCAGCGGGTGGGCGCGCAGGACCGACCACAGGTCGTCGGCCTGCAGCTGGGCCAGCCGTGCCTCGTCGGGGCGGCTGGTGTCGGTGGCGGCCTCCAGCGCGCCGTCGAGCAGGGCGCGCTCGGCGGGCGTGGCCGTGGTGGGGAGGTCGGCGACCTGCCTCTCCACCAGCAGCCGGGCCTCCGCGAACATGAGCTCGACGTCGAGGCCGGCCGGCACCTTGATGCCGGCAGCGTGGTCCCAGGTGTCCCAGGGGTCGGCCCAGGCGTGGACCTCGAAGGTCCAGGCACCCTCCTGGTCGGGGGTCACCCACGCCTCGTAGCGGTCCGGCGGGTCGGCCAGCTTGACCATCCGCACCGGCGCCCGCCGTACGCCGTCGGGCCCGGTGAGCACGACCTCGGCAGCGAGGCTGTCGTGGCCCTCGCGGAACACCGTGGCCCGGACGGGGAAGGACTCGCCGTCCGTCGCCTTCGCAGGCTGCCGCCCCAGGTCGACGACGGGCATCACGTCCATGACAGGGATACGACCAACCATCCCTCAACCCTTGCGGCTCCACCCGGGCACCGCAAGCCGACCCCCTCGCCCCCAGGGGTGGGGACCGGCGACCAGGGGTGAAGCCGCAGCAGTGGTACGCCGCCTCGGTGGTCGAGGAGCGACCCGGTGGTCGAGGAGCGAGCGCAGCGAGCGTCACGAGACCCAAGGCGGTGGCCCCGGTGGTCGAGGAGCGAGCGCAGCGAGCGTCACGAGACCCAAGGCGGTGGGCCCCGGTGGTCGAGGAGTGAGCGCAGGGTCGCCCCGGTGGTCGAGGAGCGAGCGCAGCGAGCGTCACGAGACCCAAGGCGGTGCCCCCGGTGGTCGAGGAGTGAGCGCAGGGTGGCCCCGGTGGTCGAGGAGGGAGCGCAGGGTGGCCCCGGTGGTCGAGGAGGGAGCGCAGCGAGCGTTACGAGACCCAAGGCGGTGGGCCCCGGTGGTCGAGGAGCGAGCGCAGGGTGGGCCCCGGTGGTCGAGGAGGGAGCGCAGCGAGCGTCACGGGACCCGGTGCGGTGGGCACCGGTGGTCGAGGAGTGAGCGCAGCGAGCGTCACGAGATCGTCACCCGGACGTCCACACCGACCGTCCGCGACCGCCTCGTCCACAACGCCGGCCGAGCCGCCGACGTACCTGCCGGTGGGCCGACACCCTGAGGCATGGCCTGGGTCTACATGCTCCGTTGCCGGGACGGCTCGTACTACGTCGGCAGCACCATCGATCTCGAGCGGCGTCTCGCCCAGCACCAGGCCGGGGAGGGCGCCTCGTACACGCGTCGGCGCCGCCCGGTCGTGCTCGTGTGGGCACGGGAGACGGCGTCCGTGCGGGATGCCTTCCTCTTCGAGAAGCAGGTGCAGAACTGGGGGCGCGCCAAGCGCGAGGCCCTGATCAGGGACGACTCGGCCGCGTTGCGGGCGTTGGCGAGCAGACGTCGTCCGGGACCGTGAGGACACGGCGACCGGGTGAAGGTCTCGTGACGCTCGCTGGCGCTCGCTCCTCGACCACCGGGGTGGCTCGTCGTCTCGTGACGCTCGCTGGCGCTCGCTCCTCGACCAGCGGGTCGTGGGTCTCGTGACGCTCGCTGGCGCTCGCTCCTCGACCAGCGGGCCGTGGGTCTCGTGACGCTCGCTGCGCTCGCTCCTCGACCAGCGGGGTGGCCGGCGCTCGCTCCTCGGCCACCGGGGGCGGGTGGTGCCCGCCCCCGGTGCCGTCGTCAGCGGGTGAAGGCCTGGAGCTCGCTGGCGTGGACGATCGTGCCGCGGTCGGAGGCCGTGGCGCAGTCGGTGTCGTTGAGCGGGTCCTCGTCCTGCTCCCCGGCGTAGCCGGCGAAGCCGGTGCACTGGTTCTCCAGGGTGACCAGCCGCAGCGCGGAGGCCGTGGTCGCGGGCACCGCGAAGGAGCGCATCGTCAGGTCGGGGGCGACCGGCCGGGGCTGACGCCCCGGGAAGGCGTCGCCCTTGCTGGTGAAGACGCGCTTCCACGTCGCACCGTCGGTGTCGCAGGCCCGCACGCAGGCCTCGATCGCGAAGCGGCGCAGCGCGGTGAAGCGCGACCCCGAGTCCGGGTCCTCGTCGACCTGCGCCAGCGGGAGCCCGTCGTCGCCGGTGGCGGCGGGGGTGAGCATCGCGCTGACCTGGACCCGACGGACCGTCGAGCGCCCGCCGGCGAGGTCCACGGAGACGTACGGGCGGCTCTCGTCGACGTTCGTCTCCGTCACCCCGCCCCAGTTCGTGGCCTCCGTGCCGTCGATGAGGAGGTCGGCGTTCAGCGACCCCGCGCTGGCCTCGATCACCTCGGCACCCGCGGCCGACGACGCGAGGTTGGTGCGGTCACCGAGCGCGCGGACGACCCGCTGACCGGCTCCGACCTTCAGCGAGAAGCGCTGGAAGCCGCCCTTCGGCGAGACGTGCAGCATCCGGTACGTCCCCGGCGCCATGGACAGCGTGTTGTCGAGCCGGGTGCCGCGCAGCGTGTCGGCCACCGGGGTGGCGCGGGCCTCGTAGTCGCCCACGTAGAACCGGCCCGGCAGGCCGCCGCGCAGGGTGACCCGGCCGTTGTCGGCGGTGGGGGAGGCGAAGCTGGGGGTGGTGTCGCCGGAGTCGGCGTCGGGCACCGAGGCACCCACGCCCATCCCGCGGCGGGCGAAAGCGTCCCACATGACCTTCACGTCCTGGCCACCGAAGCGCATCCGGTCCGCGGCGATCATGGCGTCGCGGGCGTCGAGCATCGACGTGGCGCCCTGCTGGAGCAGGAACGAGTCGAAGATCAGCTGCACCCAGCGCCGGTTGCCCGGGCAGGAGGCCGGCGGCAGGGCGTAGTCAGGCGTGGCCTGCGCGCAGAGCAGCTGGCGACCGGCGTTCTGGTAGTCGTAGTCGCCGCCGCGGGCGTCGAGCCGGTCGACGATGGCCTGCCGCACGCTCCACTGCGTGCCGTTCCAGATCTCGCCGTCGGCGTGGACCTCGTCGCCGGTGGTGTCGAAGCCGTAGTCGGAGTAGTTCAGCGGGTTGCGGTTGATGGCGTAGTCGCGGATCGCGACGTCCTCGTTGCCGGTGGCGTAGACGCCGACGGCCCAGATGTTCCCGCCGTTGTCGTAGCCGTGGGAGAACTGGTACTCCGCAGCGACCAGGTCGCTCCAGGACTCGCCCATGGCCGCGCCCTGGTTGGAGGTCAGGCCCTCGTCGGGCCCGGCGACCATCCGGTTGCTGATCGCGTGGGTGTACTCGTGCCCGACGATGCCCATGTCCAGGCCACCGTCGGTGCACGGGGCGTAGAAGGCGCCTGCGATCGGCTGGAACAGGTACTGGTTGGTGATGCCGGGGATGCCGTCCTGCAGCGTGATCTGGTTGGCGTTGTCCCGGCCGAGGTACGTCGGCTGGCCGCCGGTGATCGCGCCGGCCTGAGCGTTCCCGATCTCCTGGTCGCCCTCGACGCCGCCGCGGCCGAGGTTGTCGAGCTGCATGTTGTAGTTGCCCTCGTCGAAGCCGAGGTAGTACGAGTAGTCGTGCATCCGGTTGTGGACCGAGAACAGGTTCGTGACCGAGGCGAGGATGTCGTTGCCGCCCGGCGTGAGCTCGGCCGGGTTGCAGCCGGAGTTGTTCCAGGCGTCGGTGAACTCGTCGGTGTAGTCCTGGGTCGGCGAGACCGGCGCCTGCGCCAGCCCGCCCGGCGCGAGCGGGTTGCCCCACGCCTCGTGGGTGTTGGCGTTGTTGCCGATCGTGGTGAAGGACGGCACCTGGGCGTTGGTCAGGAAGTCCCAGGGCCCGGGGGCGGCGACGTTGTTCAGCCGGCCGGTGGGCAGCGTGCAGTCGCCCGCGGCCTCACGGGAGGTGAACCAGCACCCGATGACGCTGTTGGTGGGCGTGCCCTGGACGCTGTTGTCGTTCGGGTTGGCGGTGAAGAAGCGCCAGCGCGGCGAACCCTCGGCGGTGTTGCCGGTGCCGCCGCCCTCGGGTGTCGTGGTGTCGCTGCTCAGCACCGACAGGGCGTAGTCGCCCGGCGGCAGGAACGGCACGGTCGGGTCCGCGAACGGGCAGACCTGGGCGGAGTAGACCCCGGCCGGGATCTCCTCGGCGGTGTAGGTCGCCACCTCGGGGCTGGTGCCCGTGTCGGCGCTGGCGAGCAGGTCGCCGGAGGGGTCGAAGATCCTGACCTCGATGTCGTTGAGCGTGTTGGCCATCAGGCCCGCGGCCACGAGCTGCCGGGTGTTGCCGTCGGTGAGCTCGAACTCATGCATCGGCCCGCACTCGGTCGCGGTCACCTGGCCCTGGAACGGGTAGGCGTCGTTGTTGTTCTCGACCTGGTTCTCGCGGTGCAGCACCTCGCCCGAGACGGCGTCCACCATCACGGTGTACGCGCTGGTCGCGCCGCCCGCGACGTTGACCACGTTGGCCTCGATCACCGGCCGGACGGTCCCGTCGGCAACGGCGAGGGCGCCCAACCGGGCCTGCTGCTCCTGGACGAGGCCCGGCACCTTCAGCCGGGTCCATCCCTTGCGCACGTCACTGGTGATGTCACCGACCGCGGGGATGTTGGCGCCCACGCTCTCGGCGGCGGTGACCCAGCCCTCGAGCGGGGTCATCCGCGGCTCCGCCTCGACCGATGGCATGGCCTCCGGGTCGCGGACCAGGGACGAGGAGACGTACGCGATCTTCCCCTCGGCGACGCCGACGGTGACCATCGAGCCGATCGAGGGCTTGAGCCCGTCGAAGCGCTGACGGAACAGGACCGCGCGGGCCTTGCTGCCGACCAGCTCCTGCGACTCCACCAGCTCCAGGTTCGCCTCGGACAGGTCGGCGGCGGTGAGGCCGAAGACGCCCGCGTGGCCCTGGAGCCACGCCCGCGCCGCGTCTGCCGGCGACCCGGGGGCCGCGCCGAGCGAGCCGTCGACCGGCAGCAGGGACGAGGGGGTGCCGAACCGGTTCCACCGCACGTCACGCACGCCGAGCCGCGCGACCGCGTCGCGCTGGGCTGCGAGCGCCTTCACGGTGCCGCGGAGGTCGACGTCCTCGAGCCCGCCGACGGCGTCGCCGGGGGTGATCAGCGGGACCGGGGTCGGGCCCGGGTCGGCCGCGGCGGCCGGCGCCGTGGCTGGTGGAGCGGCGCTGGCGCTGGCCGTCAGCTGGGTCAGGCCCGGCAGCAGTGCGGTGGTGAGGGCGGCGGTGGCCAGGGCTGCGTGACGACCGCGCCAGGCGGTCCGAGGTGTCATGCAGCCCCCAACGGGGGTGGGGGACGGCGGTTACGCCGACCTCGGCAAAGGGCACGGAACTTTCACGACCGAAACGTTTGGATCGTTCCAGGCGGGCCGCTAGCGTCCTGCCGTGCGCGCCTTCCGACGGTTCACCGTCCGCCCCGTCCTCCCGCCGGCCCTCGACGCGCTGGGGGAGCTGGCCGCCAACCTGCGCTGGTCGTGGCACCCCGCGACGCAGGACCTCTTCGCCGAGGTCGACGCCGTGCGCTGGGAGACGACCGGCCACGACCCCGTACGCCTGCTCGGCGAGGTGGGCCGCGAGCGCTTCGACGAGCTCGCCGCGGACGAGGGGTTCACCGGCCGGCTCGCGGCCCTGCGCGCGGACCTGCAGGCCTACCTGACCGAGGACCGCTGGTTCCAGCGCACGCAGGTGCACGGCACCGACGGGGGCCCCGGCGGCGGCCCGCGCGCGATCGCGTACTTCTCCCCGGAGTTCGGGATCACCGCGGTGCTCCCGCAGTACTCCGGCGGCCTGGGCATCCTGGCCGGCGACCACCTCAAGGCCGCCTCCGACCTCGGGGTGCCGATCGTCGGCGTCGGTCTGCTCTACCGGCACGGCTACTTCACCCAGTCGCTGGACCGCGACGGGTGGCAGCAGGAGAGCTACCCCGTCCTCGACCCCGACGGGCTCCCGGTCACGCTGCTGCGCGAGGCCGACGGCACCCCCGCCCAGGTCACCATCGCGATGCCCGACGGCCCCGACCTGGTCGCGCGGGTCTGGGTGGCCCAGGTCGGACGGGTGCCGCTGCTCGCGCTCGACACCGACGTCGAGGCCAACCCCGAGTCGTACCGTGAGGTCACCGACCGGCTCTACGGCGGCACCAGCGAGCACCGGCTGCGCCAGGAGCTGCTCCTGGGCGTGGGTGGCGTGCGGGCGCTGCGGGCGTTCTCCCGGATCACCGGCCACCCGGCGCCCGAGGTCTTCCACACCAACGAGGGGCACGCGGGCTTCCTGGGCCTGGAGCGGATCCGCGAGCTGACGGTGGCCGAGGACGGGCCGCACCTGGACTTCGACACCGCGCTCGAGCTCGGCCGCGCGTCGACCGTCTTCACCACCCACACCCCGGTCCCGGCCGGCATCGACCGCTTCGCGCGGTCCCTGGTCGAGCAGTACTTCGGCGTCGGCGGTGCCGTCCCCGGCGTCCCGCTGGACCGGGTGCTGGCGCTCGGCGCGGAGGACTACGTCGGCGGCGAGAGCGGCGTGTTCAACATGGCGGTGATGGGCTTCCGGCTCGCCCAGCGGGCCAACGGCGTCTCGTTGCTGCACGGCGAGGTCAGCCGCGGCATGTTCAACGGGCTGTGGCCTGCCTTCGACGAGGCCGAGGTGCCGATCGGGTCGATCACCAACGGCGTGCACGCCCCGACGTGGACCGCGCGCGAGATCGTCGAGCTGGCCGTCGCCCGCGGCGCCGACCCGCGCTCCGACGACACCGACCCGTTCTGGGCGGCCGTGGACACGGTGCCCGACACCGAGATGTGGGCGGTCAAGCGCGTCCTGCGCGAGCGGCTGGTGCACGAGGCGCGCCGCCGTACCCGGGCCTCCTGGGCGCAGCGTGGCGCGTCCCCGGCCGAGCTCGGCTGGGTCGACGACGTGCTCGACCCGGACGTCCTGACCATCGGCTTCGCGCGGCGGGTGCCGTCGTACAAGCGGCTCACGCTGATGCTGCGCGACCCCGAGCGGCTCAAGCGGCTGCTGCTGCACCCCGAGCGCCCCGTGCAGCTGGTCATCGCCGGCAAGTCGCACCCGGCCGACGACGGCGGCAAGCGGCTGATCCAGCAGCTGGTGCGCTTCTCCGACGACCCCGAGGTGCGCCACCGCATCGTCTTCCTGCCGGACTACGACATCGCGATGGCCCAGCCGCTCTACCCCGGCTGCGACGTCTGGCTCAACAACCCGCTCCGCCCGTACGAGGCCTGCGGCACGTCGGGGATGAAGGCGGCCCTGAACGGCGGCCTCAACCTGTCGATCCTCGACGGCTGGTGGGACGAGTGGTACGACGGCGGCAACGGCTGGGCGATCCCCTCCGCCGACGGCGTCGAGGACGCCGACCGTCGCGACGACCTCGAGGCGCACGCGCTCTACGACCTGATCGAGCACGAGGTCGCGCCGCGGTTCTACGACCTCGACGCGGACGGCGTTCCCCCGCGCTGGATCGCGATGCTGCGCCACACGCTGAAGTCGCTCGGCCCGAAGGTGCTCGCGACGCGGATGGTGCGTGACTACGTCCGCCAGCTCTACACCCCGGCCGCCACCACGGGCCGCCGCCTGGAGGGCGACCACACCGGTGCGGCCGCCCTCGCCGCGTGGAAGCGCCACGTCCTGGCCGGCTGGTCGGGCGTCGCCGTCGAGCACGTCGAGAGCGACGGCGTCAGCGACCTCGTCCAGGTCGGCGACCGGCTGGGCGTCCGCGCGTTCGTCGCGCTCGGCGACCTCGCCCCCGGCGACGTCACCGTCCAGCTCGTGCACGGCTCGCCCGACGACACCGACCGGCTGCGCGAGGCCGAGGTCGTCCCGCTCACGCTCGCGGAGTCGTACGACGGGGGTCGCCACCGCTTCGAGGCCACGGTCCCGCTGACCCGCGCCGGCGGCTTCGGCTACACCGTCCGCGTGGTGCCGCACCACGAGATGCTCGCCACCGACGCCGAGCTCGGCGTGGTCTCGCTGCCCGCGGGCGGCTGAGCCGGTCGTACGGCTCCTCGCGTGCCTGAGGACGCGCCATCGCGCGTCCTCAGGCACGCGCCGCACTTTTCCGGCCCGTGCTTGACGACAGTGCAGCGGATCGGTGCCACCAGCTGGCACCGATCCGCTGCACTGTCGGTCTGGGGCTCGCCGGCTGGCACACTTCTCCCGTGGTCGTCTCCTTGCTCCTGGTCCTCCTCCTGCTGGTCGGCGGGTTCTGAGCCGTGGTCGCGAGCCGGACCGCCCGGGAGAAGAAGGCCGCCGCCCAGGCCGGTCCGTTGGCCCGGGTCCGCATCGACCTCGGTGACGAGGGGCAGTTCCTCTACAAGATCACCTGCTCGGAGTGCACCGCCCGCGGTCACCGCAGCTGGTCGGCCTACCGGCCCGGTGAGGACAACGGGTTCATGGCCGCGACGGACCGGTGGATCTTCCACCTGCGCGAGAAGCATCCCGAGGCCGACGCGCCGTGCCTGGAGTTCGCGCCGGCCGCCGAGCAGCGGCTGCAGGAGCGGCGCGACCGCGAGGCCGGGGCCGGCCCGGCCTGAGCCCTGGCGCGGCATGGTCTGATGTCGCGGTGGACCGCACCCTCGACGTCGACTACCTGGTGATCGGCGCCGGCGCCGCCGGCATGGCCTTCACCGACGCCCTCATCGACCACGCCGACGTGCGGGTGGCCCTGGCCGACCGGCGCGACGGGCCCGGGGGGCACTGGCGCAGGGCGTACCCCTTCGTCCGGCTGCACCAGGCCTCCTCGTTCTACGGCGTGGCCTCGACCGTGCTCGGCGGCGGGCGAGTGCAGCAGGACGGGCCGGAGGCGGGCCTGCACGAGCGGGCCGACCAGCCCACGATCCTGGCGTACTACGAGGACGTGCTGGCCGAGCGGATGACCGGCCCCGGTCGCGTCGAGCTCCTGCCCGGCTGCGACGTCGAGGGCCGCGTGGTCGTCGACCGGACCACGGGGGAGCGGTGGTCGGTGCCCGAGCGGTGCCGGGTCGTCGACGCGCGCTACCTCGCCCCGGAGATCCCGGCCGAGACGCCGCCGCGCTTCCACGTCGGCGAGGGCGTCCGGGTGGTGCCGGTCAACGACCTGGAGCAGGTCCAGGACGCGGGCCAGGTCGTCGTCGTGGGCTCGGGCAAGACGGCGACCGACGCGGTCGTACGCCTCCTCGCCCGCGGCACCGACCCGGACGCGATCTGCTGGGTCCGTCCTCGCGAGCCGTGGATGCTGAACCGGGCGGTCGTGCAGCCGGACCCGGAGGTGTACCTCGGCATGGTCGCGGAGATGATGCGGCTGTCCTCGACGGCCGCGTCGCTGCCCGACCTCTTCGTCGACCTCGAGGGCGCCGGGATCATGCTGCGCATCGACCCGGCGGTCACGCCGACGATGGCCAAGGCGCCGACGCTCGGGGCGTGGGAGCTCGCGGAGCTGCGCCGCGTCGAGCACGTCGTACGCCTCGGCCACGTCACCGCCGCGCTCCCGGGCCGGCTCGAGCTCGACGGCGGGTCGGTCGACCTCGCGCCCGACGCGGTCGTGCTCAACTGCGCGGCCGACGGCCTGAAGAACCGGCCGCTCCTCCCGGTCTGGGGCGACGACGCGATCACGCTGCAGCCCGTACGGGCCGGCTTCCCCTGCTTCGGGGCCGCCCTGATCGGCTACGTCGAGGCCACCCGGGACGACGACGAGGAGAAGAACCGGCTCTGCCCGCCGTCGTCCCTCGGCAACACGCTCGAGGACTGGGCCCGGATGAACGTCACCGGCCTGCGCAGCGCCGCGGCCTTCGCGGCGGCGCCCGACGTCAAGCAGTGGGCCGACCGGGTCGCGCTCAACCCGGCCCGGGTCGCCCCGGACCACCCCGGCTCGCCGGGCCTCGACGAGGCGCGTGCCGCGCTGGCCCGGTACGTGCCGGCCGGCGTCGCCCGGCTGGCCGAGCTCGCCGGCCCGGCTTGACCACGCCCCGGACGCCCCGGACGCCCCGGACG
>NZ_LR733215.1:1397706-1457195 GCF_902506435.1 Nocardioides sp. AX2bis
CCCCGGACGCCCCGGACGCCCCGGGCCGTCAGGTCCCCGTCTGACGCAGCACGACCACGCTGCGTCCGGCCAGCCCCAGCTCCTGCCCGGCCAGCACCGCCTCGCCGACGGCGTGGTCCGGGTCGGTCGACAGCGCGACCGCGCCCTGCCGCACCCAGTCGTTGTCCGGCAGCGAGAGCGTGACCGCGTCGGGGCCGGCGTTGAACCACATCAGGAACGAGGCGACGACCTGCTGCTCACCGCGCGGGCCGGGGGAGCGCAGGGGCGTTCCGGACACGAACATCCCGACGACGCGCTGGCCGTCGTCGTGCCAGTCGTCGGAGGTCATCTCGCGCCCCGTGGGGTGCAGCCAGACCAGGTCCTTGGGGCCACCGGTCATCGTCGGCCGTCCCTCGAACCAGTGCCGCTGCCGCAGCGCCGGCTCCGAGCGGCGCAGCGCCAGGGCCGCCCGGGTGAGCCGGTGCAGCGCCGGCCAGGAGGCCTCGGGCCGCCAGTCGACCCACGACATCGCGTTGTCCTGGCAGTAGGCGTTGTTGTTGCCGTGCTGCGTGCGCCCCCGCTCGTCGCCGGCCACGATCATCGGCACCCCGGCGCTGAGGCAGAGCGTCGCCATCAGGTTCGCGGCCTGCCGCTGCCGCAGCGCGACGACGCCCTCGTCGTCGGTCTCGCCCTCGACGCCGTGGTTCCAGGACCGGTTGCCGTCGGTGCCGTCGCGGTTGTCCTCGCCGTTGGCCTCGTTGTGCTTGTGGTCGTAGGTGACGAGGTCCCGCAGGGTGAACCCGTCGTGCGCGGTGACCATGTTGACCGAGTTGTACGGCGAGCGGCCGTCGTCGGCGTAGAGGTCGGAGGACCCCGCCAACCGGGTCGCGACCGACCGGATGCCGTCTCCGTGACCCCGCCAGAAGTCGCGCACCTGGTCGCGGTACTGGTCGTTCCACTCCACCCACGGCGGCGGGAACCCGCCCACCTGGTACCCCTCGCCGGAGGCGTCCCACGGCTCCGCGACCAGCTTCACGTGCCGCAGGATCGGGTCCTGGCCGATCGCGGTCAGCAGCGGCGCGGCCATGTCGACGCGGCGGTCCACCCGGCACAGCGCGGGCAGCAGGTCGAAGCGGAACCCGTCCACGTGCATCTCGGTGACCCAGTAGCGCAGCGAGTCGAGGATCAGCCGCAGGGCGAACGGGTGACCGGCGTCGACGGTGTTGCCGCAGCCGGTCACGTCCCAGTACGGGTCGACGTCCTCGGGCCGCACCGCGGCCGGCGCGGCGGCTGCCTCGTCGGGCGCCTGGTCTTGGTCGGTGGCCCCGGTGCCGTCGACGGCCGGCGGGGGAGCGGTCGTGGTCGAGACCGGGGGCGGCACGGTGGGGTCCGGTGTGGCCTCGGGGCGGGTGTAGATGCTGTCGTCGAGCCCGCGGAACGACAGGGTCGGGCCGAGCGGCCCGGCCTCGGCGGTGTGGTTGTAGACCACGTCGAGGATGACCTCGAGCCCGGCCTCGTGCAGCGACCGGACCATCTCCTTGAACTCCCTCACCTGCCCGCCGCGGTCGCCCGCGGCGGCGTACGCGCCGTGCGGGGCCAGGAAGCCCAGGGTGTTGTAGCCCCAGTAGTTGCTCAGCCCGCGGCCCGCCAGGAACGGCTCGCTCACGAACTGCTGCACCGGCAGCAGCTCGACGGCGGTCACGCCGAGGTCGCGCAGGTAGTCGGTGACCGCGGGGTGGGCCAGCCCGGCGTACGTCCCGCGCAGCTCGGTGGGCACGTCGGGGTGCGCGGCGGTCAGGCCCTTGACGTGCGCCTCGTAGACGACCGTGTCGCGCCAGCGCCGCTTCAGCGGCCGGTCGCCCTGCCAGTCGAAGGAGCCCTCGGTCTCGTCGACGACCACGCCGTGCGGCACCACGGGCGCCGAGTCGACGGTGCTCGGCCGGGACGGGTCGTCCACGTCGTGGGCGTAGATGCCGGGGCCGGAGCCCAGGTCGCCGCTGACGGCCCGGGCGAACGGGTCCAGGAGCAGCTGGTGCTCGTTGAAGCGGCACCCCCGCGCGGGGTCCCACGGGCCGCGGGCGCGGAAGCCGTACCGGGTCCCGGGCGCGATGCCGGGCAGGGCGCCGTGCCAGATGCCCAGGGACTGCTCGGTCAGCAGGTGACGGGTCTCGGTGAAGGCGCCGTCGTCACCGTCGTCCTCGAGCACGCACACCCACACCGCGGTCGCCCGGGGGGCGTGCACGGCGAAGTTGGTGGACGTGGACGACCAGGTCGCGCCGAGCGGCCAGTTGCGCCCCGGCCAGACGGGGCTCCGCTCGCCGAGGTGGCTCCAGGTGGGGTTCACGGGCGGGATCATCCCATCCCGCGCCGCGCCCCGGTGACCGTTCTGTGCCGCAGGTCACCTTCCTGGGCCGTCGGTGCCCTAGGCTCGGCGACCGGTACGCCGGAACACGACGCAGCATCGATCGCAGGAGGCACGCAGACATGGGTGAGCTGGTACGTCTCGAGGTCGAGGGCGGGGTCGGCACGATCCGGCTGGACCGCCCGAAGATGAACGCGATCAGCGTCCAGGTGCAGGACGAGCTGGTCGAGGTCGCGCGCGAGGCCACGGCCCGCGACGACGTGAAGGCGGTCGTGGTCTACGGCGGCGAGCGCGTCTTCGCCGCCGGCAACGACGTCAAGGAGATGGCCGACATGTCGCACGTCGACATGGTCAAGCGCTCCCGGCCGCTGCAGGACGCGGTGACCGCGGTCGCGGCCATCCCCAAGCCCGTCGTCGCGGCCGTCACCGGCTACGCCCTCGGCGGTGGCTGCGAGCTGGCACTGGCCGCGGACGTGCGCTTCGCCGCCGAGGACGCCGTGCTCGGCCAGCCGGAGGTGCTGCTCGGCATCATCCCGGGCGCCGGCGGCACCCAGCGGCTCGCGCGCCTGGTCGGTCCAAGCAAGGCCAAGGACATCATCTTCACGGGCCGCTTCGTGAAGGCCGACGAGGCCCTGGCGATCGGCATGGTCGACCGGGTCGTGCCGGCCGCCGAGGTCTACGAGCAGGCCGTGGCCTGGGCCCGGCAGTTCGCGGGGGCGGCGACGTACGCCGTGCGCGCCGCGAAGGAGAGCATCGACGCCGGGCTCGAGGTCGACCTGGCCACCGGTCTGGAGATCGAGCGCCAGCAGTTCGCGGCCCTCTTCGCCACGCACGACCGCGAGGCCGGCATGCGATCCTTCGTCGACCAGGGCCCGGGCAAGGCCGTCTTCGAGGGACGCTGACCCGCGACACGGGTCCGAGGATCGACGCAGCAGAGCACGACAGCAGGGGCCAGGACCATGGGGACTTCGAGGAGCACCGGATGAGCGAGCAGCAGGACCAGCAGACCGACGCGTCGGCGGACGCCGGGACCGGCGCGACGTCGGGCGCGACGTCGGACGTGAAGACGGACGGCAAGGCGGCCCGGAAGGCCGAGAAGGCCGAGGCGAAGGCCGACAAGAAGGCCGCGAAGGCGGAGACGAAGGCCGGTCGCACGGACGGCAAGGGCCGGGCCAAGAAGGCCGCCGCGGTCGTGGGCGACGGCGCCAACCGGGTCCGCACCCTGCTCGCCCGCATCATCTGGGCCGTCGCGGTCGTGCTGGCGCTGGTCCTGGCCCTCGGTGCGCTGCTGATCACCCTGGACGCCAACCGTCAGAACGAGGCCGTCCGGTTCGTCCTCGAGGCAGCCAACGCCGTCGACCTCGGCATCTTCTCCCGCACCGACGGGATCAAGGAGTTCACCAAGAGCAACGCCGACGTCAAGAACGCGCTGTTCAACTGGGGCCTCGGGGCCGTCGCGTGGCTGGTCATCGGCAAGGTGCTCGACAAGATCATCCGCCCCTGAGCGACGCGCGCACCGTCCCGCGCGGCGGGGGGTGAGGTGTGTGAGTCACCACATAGAAGATCGCTGTCCACAAGGATGTGACGCGGCGGTAACCTCGGTGGTGGAGTCGACGCACCCGCGTCACCGATCTCACAGGAGGGGCCTTCCCGGCCAACACCTATGAACATTGTCGTTTGTGTGAAGCACGTCCCCGACGCCACCGCCGACCGGCGCTTCGAGTCCGACAACACCGTGGACCGCGTCGGTGTGGACGGTCTGCTGTCCGAGCTCGACGAGTACGCCGTCGAGCAGGCGCTGCAGCTCAAGGAGAAGTCCGAGGACCCCGCGTCCACCACCGTCACCGCGCTGTGCGTCGGTCCCGAGAAGGCCGTCGACGCCGTGCGGAAGGCCCTGCAGATGGGCTGCGACCAGGGCATCCACGTCTCGGACGAGGCCGTGGCCGGATCCGACTACATCGCCACCTCGCTGGTGCTGGCCAAGGCCGTCGAGAAGGCCGGCGAGGAGACCCCCGTCGACCTCGTGATGTGCGGGATGGCCTCCACCGACGCCTCCGGCAGCGTGGTCCCGGCCATGCTCGCCGAGCGGATGGGCCTGCCGCAGGTCACTCTGGCCTCGGTCGTCGAGACCCAGGGCGATCAGGTCCGCGTCAAGCGCGACGGTGACACCTCCACCGAGGTCATCGGCGCCACCATGCCGCTGGTGCTGTCGGTGACCGACCAGACCGGCGAGGCCCGCTACCCGTCCTTCAAGGGCATCATGGCGGCCAAGAAGAAGCCCATGCAGACCTGGTCGCTGGCCGACATCGGGGTCGACCCGTCGCTGGTCGGGCTCTCGGTCGCCTGGAGCGAGGTCGACGAGACCACCGAGCGCCCGCCGCGCTCGCAGGGCGAGATCGTCAAGGACGAGGACGGCTCCGGCGCTCCCGCGCTGGCCGGCTTCCTCGCGTCCAAGAAGTTCATCTGAGCAGCGGAAGCAGAGGAGACACCGATGTCTGAAGTCCTGGTGCTCGTCGACCACGTCGAGGGAGCCGTCCGCAAGCCCACCTACGAGCTGCTGGCTATCGCCAAGCGCCTCGGGGAGCCGTCCGCCGTCTTCATCGGCCCTGCCGACAAGGCGCAGGAGGCGACCGAGAAGCTCACCGCCTACGGCGCCGAGAAGATCTACGTCGTCGACGACAGCGAGATCCGCGGCTACCTGGTGGCCCCCAAGGCCGAGACCCTGCAGCAGCTCGTGCAGCAGGCCTCGCCCGCCGCCGTGCTCATCCCCTCCACCTCGGAGGGCAAGGAGATCGGTGCCCGCCTGGCGATCAAGACCGAGTCGGGCCTGATCACCGACGCCGTGGACGTGCAGTCCGACGGTGGCGTCCCGGTCACCACCCAGAGCGTCTTCGCCGGCAGCTGGACCACCCGGTCGAAGGTCACGCAGGGCACGCCGATCATCACCGTCAAGCCGAACTCGGCCGAGCCCGAGCAGACCGCCGGCGCCGGCGCGGTGGAGAACTTCGCCCCGACCATCTCGGACGCCGCCAAGCTGGCCAAGGTCGTGGCCTCGCAGCCGCGGCAGGCCTCGGGCCGCCCCGAGCTGACCGAGGCCGCCATCGTGGTCTCGGGCGGTCGTGGCACCGGCGGCGACTTCGCACCGATCGAGGGCCTCGCCGACGCCCTGGGTGCGGCCGTGGGCGCCTCGCGCGCCGCGGTCGACTCCGGCTGGATGCCGCACAGCTTCCAGGTCGGCCAGACCGGCAAGACCGTCTCGCCGCAGCTCTACGTCGCCAACGGCATCTCCGGCGCGATCCAGCACCGCGCCGGGATGCAGACCTCGAAGACCATCATCGCGGTCAACAAGGACGAGGAGGCGCCGATCTTCGAGCTCGTCGACTTCGGCGTCGTCGGCGACCTGCACGCGATCCTCCCGGCCGCGACCGAGGAGATCACCAAGCGCAAGGGCTGAGCCCGCAGCACCGTCCGGCCCGTCGGCCCGCCGCCCCACGTGGGTGGCGGGCCGACGTGCGTCCAGACCTATGACGGCGCTCACACCGCTCTGGCAGGATCGTGGCGCACGCAGCCCCGCACCCGACCTGGAGGACACGTCACCGCCATGAGCGAGCCCCACATCCACACGAGCCCCCTGCCGGCCGTCGAGATCCCCGACGTCGCGCTGACGTCGTACTGCTTCGAGCACGCCGCGGACCGCGCCGACCAGCCGGCCCTGGTCGACGGCCCCACCGGGCGCACGCTCACCTACGGCCAGCTCCACGAGCAGGTACGCCGGTTCGCCGGCGGTCTGGCCGCCCGCGGCTTCGGGCCCGGCGACACCCTCGCGCTGCTGTCGCCGAACATCCCCGAGTACGCCGTGGTCTTCCACGGGGTGGCCCTGGCCGGGGGCGCGATCACCACGATCAACCCGACCTACACCGCCAAGGAGATGGCGCACCAGATCAAGGACGCGAAGCCGCGGTTCATGGTGACGATCGGGATGTTCCTCGAGACCGCCCAGCAGGCCTCGGCGGACACCACGGTCGAGGAGGTCTTCGTGCTCGGGGGGACCGAGGACGGCGACCTGCGCGGCGCCCGCGACGCGGCCGAGCTCTTCGGGGAGCCCCTGGCCGAGCAGGTCCCGGTCGGTCGCGACGACGTCGTGGCGCTGCCGTACTCCTCCGGCACGACCGGGCTGTCCAAGGGCGTGATGCTGACCCACGGCAACCTGGTGGCCAACATCGCCCAGGTCATCGATGCCGGCAAGCTCTCCGACGACGAGTCCTTCGTGGCGGTGCTGCCGTTCTTCCACATCTACGGCATGCAGGTGCTGATGAACGCGGGACTGCGCGCCGGCGCGACGGTGATCACGATGCCGCGCTTCGACCTCGAGATGTACCTCCGCCTCAACGCCGAGCACGGCTGCACCCGCGCCTACGTCGCGCCGCCGATCGTGGTGGCGCTGGCCAAGCACCCGCTGGTCGACCAGTACGACCTCGGCTCGATGGGCTACGTGATGTCCGGGGCGGCGCCGCTCTCGGCCGAGACCGGTGAGCTCGCCGCGACCCGCCTGGGCTGCGAGGTCGTGCAGGGCTACGGCATGACCGAGATGTCGCCGGTCTCCCACATGACCGTGCCCGGCGACTACAAGCCGGGGTCGGTGGGGGTCACGGTGCCCGGCACCGAGTGCATGATCGTCGACCCGGCCTCGGGCGACAGCCTCGGGATCGACGCCGAGGGCGAGCTGTGGGTGCGCGGGCCGCAGGTGATGAAGGGCTACCTCGGTCGTCCCGAGGACTCCGACGCCACCCGGGACGCGCAGGGCTGGCTGCACACCGGCGACATCGCCCGGATCGACGACGACGGGCACGTCTACATCGTCGACCGCCTCAAGGAGCTCATCAAGTACAAGGGCTTCCAGGTCCCGCCGGCCGAGCTCGAGTCGGTGCTGCTGACGCACGACGAGATCACCGACGCCGCGGTGGTCGGCACCCCCGACGAGGAGGCCGGCGAGATCCCGGTGGGCTTCGTGGTGCTGAAGCCCGGCTCCACGCTGAGCGCCGAGGACGTGAAGGCGTACGTCGCCGCCGAGGTCGCGACCTACAAGCGGCTGGGCCACGTGGTGGTCGTCGACGAGATCCCGAAGTCGGCCTCCGGCAAGATCCTGCGCCGGGTGCTGCGCGACCGGGTGCCCGCCTGAGCGCGCCCGCCTGAGCGCAGGACCGGCACGCACGACGGGCCCCGACCGGAGATCCGGTCGGGGCCCGTCGCGTGCTGGGAGGAGGACTGCTCAGCGGAAGAACCCGAACCCGAACCCGCCGAAGTTCCACACCTCGTCGACCACGCCGACCTTCTCGGCGCGGACGACCCGACGGCCGTCCTTGCGGGTGTCGAGCGTGACCCTCCGGTCCACCTGGTTGTTGGTGGTGTCGGACTCCACGAGGGCGCCGTTCGGGTTGGCGCTGACGCGGACGTAGTACGTGCCGTCCTCGAGGCTCTTGATCCGGCCGAAGGCCTGCCCGGCGCGGTACTGCGCGTAGGTGTCGCCCGAGCCGGCCGAGAGGACCTCGCGCACCGAGAGCGACCTGCGGTTGCCGCACGCGGTGGAGAGGTCGGTGTTCTCCGGGTGCCAGTCGGCGCCGGCGACGGTGTAGTCGACCGCGTCGGTGTTGGCCAGGCAGAACGAGACCTTGCCGGAGTCACGGACGACCTGCTTGTCCGCGTCGAGCAGCTGGTAGCGGGCGAAGTCCTCGAAGTGCCAGTGCCGGTGGTTCTCGGCGTGCCAGTAGAAGCCGCTCTCCTCGACCGACTGGTAGGCGACCTGGTCACCGTCGGTGTCGAAGAAGTACTGGTAGGCCGCCATCGTGTCCTCGTCGGCGGTCCGGAAGCCGTCGACGACCAGGGGGCTGTCACCGCCGTTCCAGACGTTCGCGGCGAAGCTCATCTGCGTGCCCTTGCCGTTCAGGCCGATCTCGAAGGCCGGCAGCGAGCGGAGGTCGGGCATCGGGGTGCCCTCGGGGAGGTCGGCCGCGGCGCGCGGCGCGGGCTCGGCCGTCGCGGGTCGCGGGGCGACGCCCTGGCCCCCGGCGGTGCGTGCCTGCGCCTGGGCCTGCTGGTCGCGCCACCCCATCTGCCAGTCGGGTCCGCGGTCGCCGGCCTTGCGGACGGTCAGCGGCACGTCGACGTGCGACTCCTCGGGGTCGAGGCCCCACGCGTCGGCGTACCGGTCGCCGACGGCGATCGTCGCGGTGTAGGAGCCGACGGCCAGGCGGGTGCGGGTGCCGGCCCAGAGGCGGGTGGCGTACCCGTCCTGCACGCCCTGCACGGACCCCAGGGTGTACGGGTTGTAGGGGCAGCCCCACGGGTAGGCGTTGGAGGCGGCGCCCTCAGGCTGGATGCGCTCGGAGTCGCCGTTGAGGCAGGCGGTGACCGGCCGGGTGCGACCGACCGGGTCGCCGGCGGCGTCGGTGAAGGAGACCTCGAGCAGGCCGGGGAGACCGGAGAAGTCGTCCTGCAGGTCGCTCCCGAACGTCCCGGACTGCTCGCCGAGGGTCCAGGTGGTGGTGATCGGGCCGTCGTAGGGGTCGGTGGCGGGACGGTTGCTGCGCACCTCGAGGTCACCGGCGCCGGCGACCGCGCGGACCCGGAGGTCGAGGTAGGAGAAGCGGCCGTCCTTCTGGGCCTGCAACGTCGTCGGGCCCATCAGGGCCAGGGGCCCGTCGAAGGTGGTGACGTCCCCGGGACCGCCCGGGTCCTCGTGGCCGGGGCCGGCAACGGCCGGGCCGGGGGCGGCGAGCGTGCCGGCGGCACAGGCGGTGGAGAGGACGGCTGCGGCGACGAGCCGGCGTGGTGAGGTCACGAAGTTCCCCTTAGGAGGTGGTGCGGACCACCGTGGTCCGACCTGTAGACGCCTCACCCTGGCGGATGGTTGCGTCGGGTGGACGGATTTCTCGGATGGTCTGGTCGCGGCGTGTCCTGCTCTAGGCTCGGAGCATGGTGGCGGGCCCCGGGACGTACGACGCCGCGACCGCCGTCGCCGAGCAGGCCGGCCGCGCGCGGACCGCCTCCTGGGACCTCGCCCTGGCGACCCGCGCCCGCAAGGACGAGGCGCTGCGGGCGATGGCTGCGGCGCTGGTCGCCGCGGAGGACGCCGTGCTGGCCGCCAACGCCGACGACGTGGCTGCCGCGGAGCGGGGCGGCACCGAGCCGTCGGTCGTCGACCGCCTGCGCCTGGACCCCGCCCGGCTCGGCGCGATGGCCGCCGGGCTCCGCGACGTCGCCGACCTCCCGGACCCGGTCGGCGAGGTCGTCCGGGGGTCGACCCTGGCCAACGGGCTCGAGCTGCGGCAGGTGCGGGTGCCCCTGGGCGTGGTGGCCGTGGTCTACGAGGCGCGGCCCAACGTCACCGCGGACGCGGCCGGGATCTGCCTGAAGTCCGGCAACGCCGTCCTGCTCCGGGGCAGCTCCTCGGCCGCGCGGACCAACGCCGCCGTCGTCGACGCGCTGCGTGCGGCGGTCGCCGGCACCGGGCTGCCCGCCGACGTCGTGCAGCTGGTCGACAGTCGTAGCCGGGACAGCGTGACCGCGCTGATGCGGGCCCGTGGGCTGGTCGACGTCCTGGTGCCGCGCGGGGGAGCGGGGCTGATCCGCAGCGTGGTGGAGGGCTCGACCGTCCCCGTCATCGAGACCGGCGTCGGCAACTGCCACGTCTACGTCGACGCCTCCGCCGACCTCGACCAGGCGCTCGCGGTGGTGCTGAACGCCAAGACGCAGCGCACCAGCGTCTGCAACGCCGCCGAGTCGTTGCTGGTGCACGCCGACGTCGCCGACGCCTTCCTGCCCCGGGTGGTCGAGGCCCTGCAGGCGGCCGGCGTCACCGTGCACGGCGACCCCGCGTTCGCGGCGTACGACGGGGTGGTCCCGGCCACTGACGACGACCACGCCCGGGAGTACCTGTCGCTGGACCTCAGCGCCGCGGTCGTGCCGGACCTGGAGGCCGCGATCGGGCACGTGCGGCGCTTCTCCAGCGGTCACTCCGAGGCGATCCTCACCCGCGACCAGGGCGCGGCGCGCCGCTTCGTGGCGGCGGTCGACTCCGCGGTGGTCCTGGTGAACGCGTCGACGCGCTTCACCGACGGCGCCGAGCTCGGCTTCGGCGCCGAGATCGGGATCAGCACCCAGAAGCTGCACGCGCGCGGGCCGATGGGCCTGCCCGAGATGACCTCGACCAAGTACGTCGTCACCGGTGACGGCCACGTCCGGTGAGCGTCTCGTCCCCGGACCCGGTGAGGGCACGCTGATGGAGCTGCTCTGGAGCACCTTCGGTGTCTCGGTCCTCTCGGCGTTCTTCCCGGTCGTCAACATCGAGGCCTACCTCGGTGTCGTCGCCTCGCAGGTCGGCACCACGGGGGCGCTCCCGCTGGCGACCACCGCGGCGTTCGGCCAGGCCCTCGGCAAGATCGTCTGGTACGAGGCCGCGCGGCGCGGCACCGACAGCAGGTGGATGGCCAAGCGGCTGGAGAAGCCCGCGGTCCGTGCGCGCTACGAGTCCTGGACCGCCCGCGCCGAGGGCCGACCCCTGCTGGTGGTCGGGGTGCTGTTCACCGCCTCGCTGGTCGGGCTGCCGCCGCTGCTGGTCGTCGCGCCGCTGGCCGGGGCGCTCCACCTGAACCGGCTGGCGTTCGTGGCCACCATCGTGGCCGGGCGGTCGGTGCAGTTCTTCGTGATCCTGCAGGGGATCGGCCACCTGCTGGGCTGAGCCGGGACCGGCCGGCCGCGGGGGACCGGTAGGCTGCGGGCATGTCGCAGAGCCTCGTCCTCCCCCTGGTCCTCCGTGCCGCTGAGGAGGGTGCCCACGGTGGCCCCAACCACTGGCTGATCGGCGGGCTCGTGCTGCTGATCTTCCTGGGCATGCTGATCGGGCTGGTGTCCTTCGGCGGGGGCCGCGAGCACAGCTGAGCCCGATGACCCCCGCGACCAGTGCGAGCGCCGCGACCACCGTGGGCGACGCGATCGACGGAGGGCCGGCCCGGCCCGGCCGGCGCCGCCGCGTCGGCGTCATGGGCGGCACCTTCGACCCGATCCACCACGGCCACCTCGTCGCGGCCTCCGAGGTCCAGTCGTCCTACGACCTCGACGAGGTCGTGTTCGTCCCGACCGGCCAGCCCTGGCAGAAGTCGGGTCGCGAGGTCTCCCCGGCGGAGCACCGCTACCTGATGACGGTGATCGCGACCGCGGCCAACCCCCGCTTCTGGGTGTCCCGGGTCGACGTCGACCGGGGCGGGCCGACGTACACCGTCGACACCCTGCGCGACCTGCGCGCCGCGATGCCCGACGTCGAGCTCTACTTCATCACCGGCGCCGACGCGCTGGCCGGCATCTTCGGCTGGCGCGGCCACGAGCAGCTCTTCGACCTCGCGCACTTCGTCGGCTGCACCCGCCCGGGCTACGAGATGGACGACGCCGCGCTGGCGGCGATCCCCTCGGACCGGGTGGCCATGCTGGAGATCCCCGCCCTGGCCATCTCGTCCACCGACTGCCGTGACCGGCAGCGCGCGGGACAGCCCGTCTGGTACCTCGTGCCGGACGGTGTGGTGCAGTACATCACCAAGCACGGGCTCTACCCCGACCTCGCACGTCACGACCCACCCACCCTCACCAGCACCTCCGGAGACAGATGACCGCCACCGACCACGCCGTCGAGCTGACCCACGTCGCGGCCCGCGCCGCGGGTGACAAGCTCGCCCACCAGATCGTCGCCTTCGACGTCAGCGACCAGCTCGCGATCACCGACGTCTTCGTCATCGCCAGCGCGCCCAGCGACCGCCAGGTCAAGGCCGTCGTCGACGAGGTCCAGGCCAAGCTCCGCGAGGCCGGCGCCAAGCCGCTGCGTCGCGAGGGCGAGCGCCAGGGCCGGTGGGTGCTGCTCGACTACGGCGAGATCGTCGTCCACGTGCAGCACGAGGAGGAGCGCGAGTTCTACGCCCTCGAGCGGCTGTGGCGCGACTGCCCCCTGATCGAGCTCCCGGTGGACGTCGACGGCGGGGCCCGGTGAGCGAGCCCCGCTCGCTCGTCCTGCTCCGCCACGGCCGCACCGCGCACAACGCCGCCAGCCGCATCCAGGGCCAGGTCGACGTCGACCTCGACGACACCGGGCACGACCAGGCCGCCCGGGCGGCCGTGGCCGTCGCCGCCCTCGAGCCGGACGTGCTGTGGTGCTCCGACCTCGGCCGCACCCGCTCCACGGCGGCCTACGTCGCCAAGGAGACCGGCCTCGAGCCGACCTACGACGCCCGGCTGCGCGAGTTCTTCCTCGGCGAGCGCGAGGGTCTGACCCACGCCGAGTTCGCCGAGCTGGCGCCCGAGGAGTTCGCCCGGTTCCGGCTCGGCGACTTCGACGCGGTCGCCGGGGGAGAGGCGACCGCTGCGGTCGCCTCCCGGATGAGCGACGTCCTCAGCGAGCTCCTCGCCGCCACCCCGGCCGGCGGCACCGCGGTCGCGGTCTCCCACGGCGCCGCCATCCGTACGGCGGTCACCGCCCTCCTGGGCTGGCCCCTCTCCGCGCTCTCGGCCCTGCACGGCCTCGACAACTGCGGCTGGGTCGTCCTCGACGAGCACAAGGTCGACCCCGACGGCCCCGGCACGCTGCGCCTGCGCGCCTACAACCGCACCGCCGACGCCTGACCCGCCCCGGCCACCCCGGTGGTCGCGAGCACCCGGTGGTCGAGGAGCGAGCGCCAGCCACGGTGGTCGAGGAGCGAGCGCCAGCCACGGTGGTCGAGGAGCGAGCGCAGCGAGCGTCACGAGACCAAGCCCGGTGGTCGAGGAGCGAGCGCAGCGAGCGTCACGAGACCCGCGCAGCACCACGGTGGTCGAGGAGCGAGCGCCAGCGAGCGTCACGAGACTCGCGCAGCACCACGGTGGTCGAGGAGCGAGCGCAGCGAGCGTCACGAGACCCCTCCACAGGGACGTAGGTCCACTGATGATCGAACACCTGTTCGACTATACTAGATCCATGAACACCACCCCAGACCACAGCACCGGGCCCGACCCGATGCTCGACGTCCAGGTGGAAGCCGTCATGTCCCCCGACCCCTCGTTCTTCGACTGGGTCCACGAGCTCGACAACCGCCGCGAAGCCACCCGGGCCGCCCTGCTGGCCGAGGTCAAGAACGCGAAGGCGGTCCGCGCCGCGGCCGAGGTCGCCGTCCTGCAGTCGATCGTGGAGTGGTGCGTCGCGAACGAAGCACTGCGCGACGACGAGGCGATGTGGATCGCCGGGTACGGCGACCACGGCCTGTCCCTTGGTGGTGTCGGGTGTCCGTTGGTGCGTGAGTCCGCGGTCATCGAGATCTCCGCAGCACTGGAGGTCTCGACCAGGTCCGGTGCCGACCAGATCGCGATCACGTTGGAGCTGCGCTACCGCCTCCCCCTGTTGTGGGAACGCGTCGTGTCCGGTGCGTGCCCGGTCTGGCGGGCCCGGCTCGTCGCAGAGAAGACCATGGCCCTGTGCGAGGACGGCGCAGCCGAGGTCGACCGGCTCGTCGCACCGTTCGCCCACTCCATCTCCTATGCCCAGCTGTGCCGCCTGACCGACGAGGCGCTCCTGCGGTGGGACCCCGCCGCGGCGGAGGAGAAGCGGAAGGCTGCCGCCGACGGCAGGTACTGCCGCATCGGCCTCTCGCAGCATGTCGACGGCACCGTGCAGCTCGACGCCGGCCTCGACCTCGCCGACGCCATGGCCCTCGAAGCAGCGGTCCGGGACCGGGCGAAGGCCTACGCCGAGGACGGATCGACTGAGTCCCTCGACGTCCGCCGCTCCCAGGCCCTGGGCTCCCTGGCCCTCGGCGAGCAGACCCTGCCCACCGACAACACCGACACCGGGAAGACACCTACGGCGCCGGCGGGGCCGGTGGGGCCGGCCCTGGTGTTGTTCGCCCACATCCCCGGTGGGGTGTTCAACCCGTTCTTCCAGGCGGGCGCCGGCTCCGTCAATGACGCCCTGGTGTCGCGGTTGGACAACCGGCACCCCGCCAAGGGCCCGATCACCACCGCGCAGGTCCGCGAGTGGGCGCGGACCGCGGCGAGCATCACGATCCGGCCGGTCCTGGACCTGGCCGAGACGATCCACTGCGACTCCTACGAGTGCTCCGACCGCCTCAAGGAACAGACCCAGCTGCGCGACCTCACATGCGTCTTCCCGTGGTGCACCAACCCGGCGGTCTTCACCGACATGGAACACGTGATCCCGTACCCCGAGGGCCCGACCGAGACCGGGAACGTCGCCCCCGCCTGCCGGCAGCACCACAGGGCGAAGACGCACATGGGCTGGGACTACGACGTCCTCGGCCCCGGGCTCTACCTCTGGCGAAGTCCCCAGGGCGAGCGGTACCTGAGATCGCACGCCGGGACGCACCCCATCGACCAGCTCCCACCCGGTCCACCACCCGACCCGCTGCCCGAGGAACCGGACACCACCCCGTACCCGGACCCGTCACCTTCGGCTGCAGACGAACCCGGCGGTGCCGCCGAGTCACCACCCCGCAACGAAACCCCACCGTTCTGACCCACAGCCGCTACCCGCAGCAGCAGCAGCCGTACCGCCGGACCGGGCACGCCCCACCGGCGGTACCGGCACGCCCGGGCCTTCCCCCGGGCACACGGCGACTCTCGACTCGCGATCTGGTGCCACCCGGTGACACCAGATCGCGACCCGACCGGACCCGCCGGCCCGGCCCACGGGCCGACTCACCGCGACTGGTCTCGTGACGCTCGCTGGCGCTCGCTCCTCGACCACCGGGGCCGCCGCTCGCTACTCGACCACCGGGGCCGCCGCTCGCCCCCTCGACCACCGGGGAGCGGCGTGGTCTCGTGACGCTTGCTGCGCTCGCTCCTCGACCTCCGGGGGCTGGCGTCCGTTTTGGGGTTCGCAGACGGGCGCGGGACGCCACCCCTCCACCGGGGACCCCCTGATTCGCGTCTGAGGTGGGGTGCTTGTAATATCTCCCGAGTCGCCAGCACGGCGGCAGGTCTGGGGCTGTGGCGCAGCTGGTAGCGCATCTGCATGGCATGCAGAGGGTCAGGGGTTCGAGTCCCCTCAGCTCCACCAAAGACAAACGGCGGTCTACTTGCGGAGACGCAGGTGGACCGCCGTTCTGCTTCCCGCGCCAGTCGCGGTCGCCGTGTGGGCAGTGGCTTCGCCCAGGTTCCTGCCATGAGCGAAGGAGCAGCGAGGTCCCTCTCGACACCGGTCCCGACGGAGGCGGAGTCGCTCCTGTCCGTGCTCGAAAGGAACCGGCGCGTCTTCGTTTGGAAGACCTTGTGGCAGGACGCTGTCGCGCGTTCCCGCAAGATCGTCGGCGAGGAAGCCCCCGACGACGTCCGTGTCTAGCGCGCGTGTCCGGCCGGGACGCGCGCCTCGGCCGGTGCGGCGGCGTGGCCCGCGGCGTCGAGACGGCTCGGCCACCAGATCCGTCCGCCGAGGTCCATGTTGATCGCGGTGACCAGCACGGAGCGCACGACCATGGTGTCCAGCATGACGCCGAGCGCGACGGCGACGCCGAGCTGGGCGAGGAAGACCACGGGGATGGTGCCCAGCACCAGGAACGTGGCGGCCAGCACCAGGCCGGCGCTGGTGATCACCCCACCGGTGGAGGTCAGCGCCACCAGGGCGCCCGTACGGGTGCCGGAGTGCCTCGTCTCCTCGCGGACCCGGGTCATCAGGAAGATGTTGTAGTCGATTCCGAGGGCCACCAGGAACACGAACGCGAAGAGGGGGAAGCCGGGGTCGGACCCGGCGAACCCGAAGACGTACTCGAACAGGACAGCCGAGATCCCGAGGGCGGCCCCGAAGGAGAGCACGACCGTCACGATCAGGATGACGGGCGCCAGCACCGAGCGCAGCAGGACCATCAGGATGAGCAGCACCAGCAGCAGGATGACCGGGATGATCACGAGGTTGTCGCGGTTGGCGGCGTCCCGGGTGTCGAGGAAGAACGCCGAGCTGCCGCCCACCAGCGCGTCGGCGCCGTCGAGGTCGTGCACCGCGTCGCGGACCCGTTCGACGGTGGCGAAGGCCGCGGTCGAGGCGGGGTCGGAGCCGATGGCGGCCTCGACGAAAGTGACGTCACCGGACGTGACCGCGGGCTTGGGCGGCTCCACGCCCTCGAGACCCGTCAGCGCCTCGGCGACCGCGGCGTCGGTGCCGGCCCGGGCCACCACCATCACCGTGTTGGACTGGTCGACCAGACCGGCGTCCACCAGGACCTGCTGACCGGTCACGGACTGGAACTCCTCGGTGTAGGAGTCCTCGGTCGAGAGCCCGTTCGTGTCGAGGCGGAGCAGACCCAGGCAGGCGATCGCCAGCAGCACGGAGGTGACCACCCAGACCTGGCGCGGCCGGGGGGTGATCCAGCGCCCGACCCTGGCCCAGACACCGTTCTGCGTCGGCTCCGCGGAGCCGAACCCGGGTCGGCGCGGCCAGAAGATCCATCGGCCGGTGATCACCAGGAGGGCGGGCAGCAGGGTGACCATGACGACGAAGGTCACGGTGATGCCGATCGCCGCGACCGGCCCGAGGCCGGCGGTGGAGTTCATGTCGGCGAACAGCAGGCACAGCATGCCCAGGGCCACGGTCGCGGCACTGGCCAGCAGGGCCGGGGCGGCCCGGTGCAGCGCGAAGGCCATCGCCTCGTGCCGGTCCGCGTGGCGGCGGAGCTCCTCGCGGTAGCGCGCCACCAGCAGCAGGGCGTAGTCCGTGCCGGCGCCGATCACCAGGATGGTGAGGATCGCGTACGACTGACCGTTCACGGTGAGGCCGGCGTCCCGGGCGAGGAAGTAGATCAGGGCCTGCGAGACGAACAGCGCCACGATCGCGCTCAGGATCGGCAGGACCCACAGGATCGGGCTGCGGTAGGTGAGCAGCAGGATCAGGATGACGATGCCCAGGGTCGCAGCGAGCAGGGTGGTGTCGATGCCGCCGAACGCCTCGGCGGAGTCGGCGGCCTGGCCGCCGGCGCCCGCGACGTAGACCTCCACGCCGTCCAGCGCCGCGATGGACCGCAGCTCGTCGGCGATGCCGGGCATCTCGTTCCAGCCCTCGGCTCCGAGGTCGAAGGTGACGCTGGTCTGCGCGACCCGACCGTCCTCCGAGACCGCCGGGAAGCCGAGCTGCTCGGCGGTGGCGGGGCTGACGACGGGAGGGGCGCGGCCCTCGGTGGGCTCGGCGACGCCGTCGATCGTGCCGATCTCCGCCGCCTGGTCCTCGATCGCGGCGAGATCGGCCTCGGTGAGCCCGGCGGCCCGCTCGTACACCACGACGGTGGGGATGGCGTTCGGGTCCTGGAACGGCGCGAGCCGCTCGAGGGCCCGGGTCGACTCGGCCGACTCCGGCAGCCACGAGGAGGCCTCGTTGTTCTGGACGTCGGCCAGCTTGGCAGCGAACCCCGCGGACCCGGCCATCACCAGCAGCCACGCCACGACGACGAGCCACGAGGTGACCCGTCCGGTCAGGATGCCCGCGAGACCACGGTTCATGACATCCAGTGGAGCAGAACCCCCGGCGGTCCGCACCCGAGTACTACGTCCCGGGGGTCCGCGCCGGCTTGAGCTCGTCCCAGTCCACCGAGGTGACCCGCTGCTGGTACTCCGCGACGGTGCCGGGCCAGTTGGTGGTGATCCTGCTGCCCTCCTTGTACCAGCTGTCGCAGCCCGCCCAGGCGCTGTCGGCGAGCCGGTCCTGGACCTCGGCGTCCCACCCGGTGGCGACCTCGGGTCGCACGTCGAGCAGCCCCCGGTCGCCGGCGGCGCGGCGGCGGGCGACCTCGGCGGCGACCTCGGCCACGTAGCCGGCCTGCGCCTCCATCATGTTGATGATGGAGCTGCCGCCGAGGTTCGTGTTCGGTCCGTAGATGAGGAACAGGTGCGGGAATCCGGGCACGCTCAGGCCGCGGTGCGCCCACGCGCCGCCGGCCCAGGTGTCGTGGTGCAGCCGCCGTCCGTCGACCCCGACGACCTCGATCCCGGCCAGGAAGGAGGTCGCGGCGAAGCCCGTGCCCCAGATCAGCACGTCGGCCTCGTGCAGGGTCCCGTCCGCGGTACGCACCCCGCCGGCCTCGACCCGGTCGACCGGCGCGGTCACGACGTCGACGTGGTCGCGGTCCAGCGCGGGGTACCAGTCGTTGGAGAAGAGCAGCCGCTTGCAGCCGATCGGGTAGTCCGGCACCAGCCGACGGCGCAGCCCGGCGTCACGGACCTGACGACGCAGCTGGAGGCGCCAGGCCGCCCGGACCGCGGCCAGCGTCGGTCGGGAGGTGCGCGCCTGACCGCCGAGGGCCGAGTTGAGCCGCTCGGAGAGCCAGAAGACCGCGCCGCGCTCCACGGCCAGGGTGCGCGGACGCTGCTCGAACGCGCGGCGGTAGCGCGGGCCGTACTCCTGGTCGGGCTTGGGGACGACGTAGGGCGCGGAGCGCTGGAAGACCGTCATCGCCGCGACCCGGTCGACGATGCCGGGCACGAACTGGATCGCGCTGGCGCCGGTGCCGACCACGGCCACCCGCTTGCCGGTCAGGTCGACGTCGTGGCGCCAGTGCGCGGAGTGGAAGGCAGGCCCGGCGAAGTCGTCGGCGCCCTCGACCGGGGGCACCACGGGGTTGGAGAGCTGGCCCACGGCCGAGACCACCACGTCGGCGGTGAAGGTGCGCCCGGCGCGGGTCCGCACGGTCCAGGTCCCCGACTCCTCGTCGAGCACGACCTGCACGACGTCCTGACCGGGCACGACCAGGTCCAGCAGGCCCTCGCGCTCGGCGGCGTCGCGGAGGTAGGCCAGGATCTCGGGCTGCCGGGAGTAGCGCCGGCCCCAGCCGGGGTTGGGCGCCCACGACCACGAGTACAGCGGGGACGGCACGTCGCAGGCCGCGTCGGGGTAGGTGTTGTCCCGCCAGACGCCTCCGGCGCTCTCCGCCCGCTCGAGCACCACGACGTCCTCGACGCCGGCCTCCCGCAACGCACGCGCTGCTCCGAGACCGCCGAACCCTGCCCCCACGATGACTGCCCGCACGACCCGCAGTCTGGGCGTCCGGGCTGCGCGCCGTCCACCCGCCCCCCACCGCGGGCGTGCCCCGCGAGGAAGGGGCGACACCTTCACCCCCCGTTCACCCGCCGGCAAGGTCGGGGTCGCCGGCGGGCCCCGCCCGGCGACCTACGTTGCGGTCGTCCACGCAGAGCCACCGCCCGGTCGACCGGGCAGAGGAGACCAGATGACACCCGCACAGCCCCTGCCGCGCACCTTGCTGCCCCTGACCCCGGTCGGCGGCGGTGCCCGCCGGCACGGCTCCCGCAGCCTGGCCACCTGCCACTACCGCTGCGGCAGCGCCTGCGACATGCCGGTCCCGAACACCACCGAGCACGGCCACGTGCAGGACGAGATCACCAAGGTCGTGGGTCGCCGGCGGGTGCTCCAGGGCGCCGCGGTCCTCGGTGTCGCCGGTGCCGCCGGCTCCCTCGGCGGCCTCGTGGCCAGCCCGGTCGCCGCGGCCGAGGGCGACGCCGCCTCCCGCGCC
Organism: Nocardioides sp. AX2bis; assembly: GCF_902506435.1. Classification (GTDB taxonomy): domain Bacteria; phylum Actinomycetota; class Actinomycetes; order Propionibacteriales; family Nocardioidaceae; genus Nocardioides. The sequence goes on from NZ_LR733215.1 coordinate 1,417,585, forward strand.
GCCGCGGCCGCCCGGACCACCGCGAACCTCGGCACCACGCCGTTCCGTCCGGTCGCGCCCAACACCGTCGACGCGGTGCGCACCGCGCCGGGCTTCACGCACGACGTGATCATCCGGTGGGGCGACCCGATCCTCCCCGGCGCGCCGAAGTTCGACGCCCGGGCGCAGACCCCCGAGGCCGCCGTGCAGCAGTTCGGCTACAACTGCGACTACGTCGGGCTGCTCCCGACCACGGGCGACAAGGCGCTGCTCGTGGTCAACCACGAGTACACCAACGAGGAGCTGATGTTCCCGGCCGACACCTACACGGCCGAGGAGATCAAGATGATCTCGATGCGCAACCACGGCATGTCGGTGGTCACGGTCAAGCGCGGCCTGGTCCCCGGCTCGTGGCGCCAGGTCAAGAACTTCAAGCGCGCCCCGCAGAACCGCCGGATCCACATCGAGACCCCCTTCGAGATCGACGGCCCCGCCGCCGGCGACGAGCGCCTGAAGACCACCGCGGACCCGACCGGGCGGGAGGCGCTGGGCACGCTGAACAACTGCGCCGGCGGGATGACCCCCTGGGGCACCGTGCTCTCCGGGGAGGAGAACTTCAACCAGTACTTCGACGGCGTGGTGCCGACCGAGAACGCCGCCGCGTACGCCCGCTACGGCATCGCCGGCGGCACCGGGCGCGGCTGGAGCAGCGTGGACCCCCGCTTCGGGCTGGGCAACGAGCCGAACGAGCCGCACCGCTTCGGCTGGGTGGTCGAGGTCGACCCGACCGACCCGTCCTCGACCCCGCGCAAGCACACGATGCTGGGCCGCTTCAAGCACGAGGGCGCCAACGTCGTCATCGCGCGCAACGGCCGCGCGGTGGCACACATGGGCGACGACGAGCGTGGCGACTACCTCTACAAGTTCGTCTCCGCGGGCACCTACGCCCCGGGCGCGGGCCGCAAGGCCAAGCGCAACAACATGCAGCTGCTCACCAAGGGCACGCTCTACGTCGCCCAGCTCACCGGCGACGGCACCACGGACGGCGTCTCGGACGGCACCGGGAAGTGGATCCCGCTCTGCAGCGACACCGAGTCCTTCGTCGACGGGATGGACGTCGCCGACGTCCTCGTCTTCACCCGCCTCGCCGCCGACCGCGTCGCGGCGAGCGGCGACGCCCCGACCCGGATGGACCGCCCCGAGGACGTCGAGCACAACCCCGTCAACGGCAAGGTGTACGCCGCGCTGACCAACAACACCCAGCGCGGCACCACCTTCCCGGTCGACGAGCCCAACCCGGTCGCGGGCAACCGCAACGGCTACGTGCTCGAGATGACCCCGGACCGGGGCAACCACGCCGGGACGACCTTCACCTGGAACCTGCTCCTGGTGTGCGGCGACCCGTCGGCGGCGGAGACCTACTTCGGGGGGTTCCCCAAGGACCAGGTCAGCCCGATCAGCTGCCCCGACAACGTCACCTTCGACGACCGCGGCAACCTGTGGGTGTCCACGGACGGCAACGCGCTGGGCTCCAACGACGGCGTCTTCCGGGTCCCCGTCGAGGGCCCCGAGCGCGGCAAGGTGCAGCAGTTCCTCTCGGTGCCGCGGGGCGCCGAGGCCTGCGGCCCGCTCATCGCCGACGGCAGCCGCTCGCTGTTCTTCGCGGTGCAGCACCCCGGTGAGGACGACGGGTCGACCTTCGACGCGCCGTACAGCACCTGGCCGCACACGAACGACTTCCCGCGGCCCTCGGTCTGCGTGGCCTTCAAGGCCCGCTGACCCCGGCGCAGCGCGTCGACGGCGGGTGATCAGGCGATGGTCATCCCGCCGTCGACGGCGAGGGTCTGGCCGGTGACGTAGCCGCCGGCGGCCGAGGCCAGGAACACCACGGCCGCGGCCAGCTCGGCGGGGTCGCCCTTGCGGCCGGCCGGGATCCGCTGCTGCTGCGCCTCCAGGTAGCCGTCGGGGTACTGGTCGGTCATCTCGGAGGTGAAGAACCCCGGCGCGACCGCGTTGACGCGGATCCCCTTGCGGCCGGTCCACTGCTGCGCGAGGTCCCGCGTCAGGCCGATCAGGCCGGCCTTCGAGGCGGCGTACGCGGCCTGGGGCAGCGCCGCGGTCGTCAGGCCGAGCACGGAGGAGATGTTGACGATGCTCGAGCCGGGCTGCATCACCCGGGCGCAGGACTGCGCCATCCAGTAGCAGCCGTTGAGGTTGACGTCGATGACCCCGCGGAACTGCTCGGGGGTCTCGCGGGTGGCCGGCACCGCGGTGCCGATGCCGGCGTTGTTGACCAGGACGTCGACCCGGCCGAGCTGCTCCATCGCCGCGTCCACCATCGCCTGGCAGGAGTCGGGGTCGGAGACGTCGGTGGTCACGGTGACCGCGCGTCGCCCGGCCGCCTCGACCAGCGCGGCGGTGTCCTTGAGCCGGTCGGTGCGCCGGGCGCCGAGCACGACGTCGGCGCCGGCCTCGGCCAGCGCCTGCGCGAAGGCCACGCCGAGCCCGCTCGAGGCGCCGGTCACCAGCGCCACCTTGCCGTCGAGCCGGAAGAGGTCGTTCACCGTCTGTGTCATGCCCCGGATCGTAGGGGAGGGGTGTCCCCGCGGGGGTGGACCACGAACGCGGTCACCGGGTGCGCCACCCGCAACCCCGGGCCGGGCTCGGCGGACCGGCGCAGGCGCTCCACGACGGCGGTGCGCGCCGCGTCGTCCAGGACCGTCTGCACCGTGAAGTCGAGCAGGGCCGGGTCGTCCCCGTCGCCACCGTCGAGGTCGACCGTCGAGGCGAGGTCCTCCGCGGCCACGTCGACCGGCAGCCGCGCCAGGGCGGCCGCGACGGCGTCGCTCCAGGGCTGCGGACCGCCGGCCGCGGGCGGGGCGAGGTCGGCGACCAGCTCGTTGAGGGCCCCCAGCGGGGCGTGCAGCACCAGCAGCTCGCCGCCCGGGGCGAGCATCGCCACCGCGCGGCCGAGCGCGGCGTCGAGGTCGGGCACGTAGTAGAGCGAGTGCACGAAGACGACCACGTCGAACCGCTCGTCCGGCCCGGTGAGGAGGCTGTCGAAGGTGCCGACGTGCCCGCGCACGGCCAGCTGCTCCCGTCCCAGACCCTCGAGGCCGGCCACGAAGGAGGCCACCCCGGGGGAGTGCGGGTCCACGCCGGTCCAGGACCGGGTGGCCCCGGGAGCGGCCTCGGCGCAGGCGCGTGCGGCCAGCGCCCGGTCGACGGTGCCGTCACCGCAGCCGACCGAGAGGACCGACAGGTGGTCGTCGCCGGCCCGTCGCGCGAGCCGGTCCCCGAGCCAGGACACGATCCTCGACCGCTGGTCGGAGCGGGCCTCGAACAGGGCGTGCCCCCGGGCGTAGGTGTCCGGATCAGGCGTCACGCGTGTCTCCTCGGGCTGTGCTGCCTGGCAGGTGGCCGCGTCGTCGTAGGCTGCACACGCAACCACGGTCGTCCTGCCCGGAGCACACCCGCCCCGTCCGTGGTCCGCCCCCTCGGACTGCTAGAGCCCGATCGGCACGACCCGACCAAGGAGCAACCCGGTGACGTCGTCCCAGGACACCGCAGACCGCAGCCTGGCCCACTGGAGCGAGGCCGGCCGCGCGGAGATGGAAGCCTTCTACGTGCTGGCCACCGCCGACTACCGGCGCCTCGCCGAGGCGGCCGACTGGCCCTCGCTGCTGGCCGGCCGCCGCAGCATCCTCGACGTGGCGTGCGGGAGCGGGAAGTTCCCGGTCGCGCTGACGACCTACGCCGGGCTGCCCGCCGAGCCCCCGATCGCCTACGACCTCCTGGACCCGTCGGCGTTCTCGGTCGCCGAGGCCCGCGCGCGCCTCGAGCCGCCGTTCGCGGCCGCCGCCGAGCACGTGGTCACGCTGCAGGACCTGCCCGAGGGGCTCACCTACGACGTGGTGTGGGCCACCCACGCGCTGTACGCCGTGCCCCCCGCGGAGCTCGGCCTCGCCGCGGAGCGGTTCGTCGGCGCGATCGCGCCGGGCGGCCTCGGCTTCGTCGCCCAGGCCACCTCCGCGGGGCACTACGTGGCCTTCTACGAGGCCTACCGCGCCGGGGTGGCCGGAGGCGCGGACCTCGCGCCGTACACCAGCGCCGAGCAGGTCCGCGACGCGCTCGTGGGCGCCGGCGCGGACGTGCGCGAGGGGCGGATCCGCTACACCAGCGGCACCGCCGACCGCGCGGTCGCCGAGGGCTTCCTCCAGCGCTGCCTCTTCGACGACACCCTGTCCCTGGAGGAGATGGAGGCCGCCCCGGTGCTGGGCGACCACCTCGCCGCCTGCCGGGGCACCGACGGCACCTACACCTTCGAGCACGAGGCGGCACTGCTGTGGCTGTGAACGACCGGGTCAACGACAAGCTCCCCGAGGCCAACCGCGCCGGCGGCATCGACGCCGCCTGGGCGGGCGACGACCAGCAGTGGTGGGACTGGTACGTCACCCTGGCCGCCAACCCCGAGGCGGCCGGCCCGCTCGTCGAGGGTCCCGGCCTGCCCGACGTAGCGCCGGCCTCGGACGCCGAGGTCGAGGCGCTGCTGGCCACGCCGTACGACGTCGCGCCCGCGGCGGTCGAGGCGTTCCGCGGCGATGCGTTCGTCAAGCTGCCCGGCGTGCTGCCGCCGGCCGTCGTGCGGCGGCTGGCCGACCGGCTCCAGGAGCTGCTCGTCGCCGAGCACGGCACCGACACCGCCGGCCGGTTCCTGGCACTGGAGCAGATGTGGCTGCACGACGACCTGATGCGCCTGGTCGCGCTGTCGCCCCGGATCGGCGGCATCGCCGCCACCCTGCTCGGCGAGGACGGCGTGCGGATCTACCACGACAACGCGCTGTCCAAGGAGCCCGGCTGCGGACGCACGCCGTGGCACCACGACGACGAGCACTTCCCACTCGACTCGCTCCAGGTCGTCACCGCCTGGATGCCGGTCTCGGCCATCCCGGCGCCGATGGGCCCGCTGTCCTTCGCCCACGGCACGGAGCTGCGCGAGGTGCTCGCCGGGCTGGAGTTCGACAAGGTCGGCACGACCTACGACGTCGCCGTCTCGCAACGCTTCGGCGCCTCCGGGGTGCAGGTCACCGAGACCCCGTACGCCGTCGGGGAGGTCAGCTTCCACTCGTCGCTGTGCTTCCACACCGCCGGCCCGAACCGGACGACGCAGCCGCGCCGGGCGCTGGCCACGACCTACTTCGCCGACGGGGCGCGCGTGGTGGACGCGCCGACGATGATCAGCGGCACCTGGCAGGAGTTCCTGCCCGACACCGAGCCCGGGGCGGTGGCCCGCAGCCGGCTCAACCCGGTGGTCGGCCACGGCTGAGGCTCGCAGGCGGCGGGGGAGCGGCACGCGCTACAGTGGGCGCGTGCCCACCCGCGAGCTGCTCCTTCGCCAGCCGCGCTGATCCCGCCCCGGATCGCGCGGCCACCCCTCCTGCGTGAGGGGTTTTTTCATGCCCGCAGCAGCCCGACCCGAAGGACCCCGTGATGACCCAGACCACCCCGCCCGAGACCGCGACGGGTGACGCCGAGACCTACGACGCCGTCGCGCTCCAGGAGAAGTGGCGCCGGGTCTGGGACGAGCGCGAGCCGTTCACCGCCGACGACGACAGCCCGCGCGAGAAGCGGTACGCGCTGACGATGTTCCCCTACCCCTCGGGCGACCTGCACATGGGCCACGCCGAGGTGTTCGCGTTGCACGACGTCGTCGCGCGCTACTGGCGCTTCCGCGGCTACGAGGTGATGAACCCGATCGGCTGGGACTCCTTCGGGCTGCCGGCCGAGAACGCCGCGATCCGCAACGACGAGCACCCCTCGACCTACACCTACGCCAACATCGAGACCCAGGCCGCCTCGATGCGCCACTACGGCCTGGCCTTCGACTGGAGCCGGCGGCTGCACACCTCCGACCCGGAGTACTACCGCTGGACGCAGTGGCTGTTCACCAAGTTCCGCGAGCGGGGCCTGGCCTACCGCAAGAACAGCGCCGTCAACTGGTGCCCCCAGGACCAGACCGTGCTGGCCAACGAGCAGGTCGTCGACGGGGCCTGCGAGCGCTGCGGCGCCGAGGTCACCAAGCGCGAGCTGACCCAGTGGTACTTCCGCATCACCGACTACGCCGAGGAGCTGCTCGGCGAGCTGGACGCGCTGGAGGCGACCTGGCCGAACCGCGTGGTCACGGCCCAGCGGAACTGGATCGGCCGCTCCGAGGGCGCCCACGTCTCGTTCGTCGTCGAGGGACGCGACGAGCCGCTGCGGGTCTACACCACGCGCCCCGACACCGTCTTCGGCGCGACCTTCATGGTCGTCGCCGCGGACGCGCCGCTGGCCGCCGAGCTGTGCACCGACGACCAGCAGGAGGCGCTGGAGGCGTACCGCGCCGAGGTGCGGCGCGCGAGCGACATCGAGCGGCTGGCCACCGACCGCCCGAAGACCGGCGTCTTCCTGGGCGTGCACGCCACCAACCCGGTCACCGGCGCGCAGGTCCCGGTGTGGGCCTCCGACTACGTGCTGGCCGACTACGGCACCGGCGCGATCATGGCGGTGCCCGGCCAGGACCAGCGCGACTGGGAGTTCGCGGCCCGCTTCGACCTGCCCGTCATCCGTACCGTGCAGCCGCCGGCCGACTTCGAGGGCGAGGCGTTCACCGGCGACGGCGCGGCGATCAACTCCGCCAACGACGAGATCGACCTGGACGGCATGGGTGTGGCCGAGGCCAAGGCCGTCGTCATCCCGTGGCTGGAGTCGAAGGGCCTGGGCGAGGGCACGGTCAACTACCGGCTGCGCGACTGGCTGCTGTCGCGCCAGCGCTACTGGGGCGTGCCGATCCCGGTCGTGCACTGTCCGTCGTGCGGCGAGGTCGACGTGCCCGAGGACCAGCTGCCCGTCGAGCTGCCCGAGCTGCGCGGCGCGGACCTGAAGCCGAAGGGCGTCTCGCCGCTGGCCGCGGCCGCGGACTGGGTGAACGTCGACTGCCCGTCCTGCGGCGGACCCGCGAAGCGCGACAGCGACACGATGGACACCTTCGTGGACTCGTCGTGGTACTTCCTGCGCTACTGCTCGCCGCACTACACCGGCGGCCCGTTCGACCCGGCGGTGACCAACGCCTGGATGAACGTCGACCTCTACATCGGTGGTGTCGAGCACGCCGTGCTGCACCTGCTGTACGCCCGCTTCTTCACCAAGGTGCTGCGCGACATGGGCCTGCTGGAGACCGGCGAGCCGTTCGGTGCGCAGCTGAACCAGGGCTTCGTGATCAACCAGGGCAAGAAGATGAGCAAGTCCCTGGGCAACGGGGTCAACCTGGGCGCGCAGCTGGACGAGTTCGGTGTCGACGCGGTGCGCCTGACGCTGGTCTTCGCCGGCCCGCCCGAGGACGACATCGACTGGTCGGAGATGAGCCCGTCGGGCTCGCTGCGCTTCCTGCAGCGCGCCTGGCGCCTGGCCGGCGACGTCACCAGCGCGCCCGGGACCGACCCGGCCGGCGGCGACGCCGCGCTGCGCTCGACCACCCACCGCACCGTCGAGGAGGTGCAGCGCCTGGTCGAGGGCCACAAGTTCAACGTGGTCGTCGCCCGCACCATGGAGCTGGTCAACGCCACCCGCAAGGCCATCGACACCGGCGCGGGGCCGGCCGACCCGGCGGTGCGCGAGGCCGCGGAGACGGTCGCGCAGCTGCTGAGCCTGGTCGCGCCGTACGTCGCCGAGGAGATGTGGGAACGACTCGGCCACGAGCCGTGCGTCGCGCAGTCGACCTGGCTGGGCGTCGACCCGGCCCTGCTGGTGCAGGCCTCGGTGACCGCGGTCGTCCAGGTCCAGGGCAAGGTGCGTGCGCGCCTCGAGGTCAGCCCTGACATCTCGGCTGCGGACCTCGAGGCGGCCGCGATGGCCGACGAGGGCGTGCAGCGCGCGATCGAGGGCCGCGCGGTCCGCAAGGTCGTCGTGCGCGCGCCGAAGCTCGTCAACGTCGTGGTCTGAGGCGCGCCGGACGGGCAAGGGTCACCGGGGCTTCACCCCGGGGACGCGCGGGGGTCGCCGGCACGGGGTCGGTTGGGTGCATGACCTCTCGGGAACCCCGCTCCGCCCTGCCCACCCCCACCCCGGCGCCCCGGCCGGCGACCCGACGTACGGTCCTGGCCGCCGCCGGGCTCACCGGCCTGGCCGTCGGCACCGCCGCGACGGGTGCCTCCGCCCCGGTCCACGCCGCCGGCGTGCGCCCCACGGCCGCGGCACCGCCCACCCACCGCGACCCGTTCACCCTCGGGGTCGCCTCGGGCGACCCCGACCCCGACGGGTTCGTGATCTGGACCCGCCTGGCCGTGGACCCGCTGGCCGACGACGGGCTGGGCGGGATGCCCTCGCGCCGCTACCCGGTGCGCTGGGAGGTCGCCACCGACGACCGGTTCCGCCGTGTCGTACGCCGCGGCACGGTGGGCGCGGGCCCGGAGGCGGCGCACTCGGTGCACGTCGAGCTGACCGGTCTCGAGCCGGGCCGGGAGTACCACTACCGCTTCCGCGTCGGCCGGCACGTGTCCCCGGCCGGTGTCACCCGGACCACCCCGGCGCCCGGGGCCCGGGTCGCCTCGCTGGCGATGGCGTTCGCCTCCTGCTCGAACTACCCCGTCGGCTACTTCACCGCCTACCGGCGCCTGGCCGAGGAGCAGCCGGACGTGGTGGTGCACCTCGGCGACTACCAGTACGAGGGCCCCGCCGGCACGAGCGTGGTCGGGCGGCCCCACGTCGGGCCCGAGACGGTCACCCTCGCGAACTTCCGTCAGCGCCTGGCGCAGTACAAGACCGACCCCGACCTGCAGGCCGCCCACGCGGTCGCGCCGTGGCTGGTGATCTGGGACGACCACGAGGTCGACAACAACTACGCCGACCTGGTCCCGGAGAAGGTCGCGGAGACGGCCGGCTTCGCGGACCGGCGGGCGGCAGCGTACCGCGCGTACTACGAGAACATGCCGCTGCGTCGCGGGTCGGTGCCGCGGGGCCCCGACCTGCAGCTGTTCCGTCGGGTGCAGTGGGGCTCGCTGGCCACCTTCCACCTGCTCGACACCCGGCAGTACCGCTCCGACCAGGCGTGCGGGGACGGCTACCAGGACTGCCCGGAGGCGGCCGACCCCGCGCGCACCCTGACCGGCGGCGAGCAGGAGGCGTGGCTGGACCGTGGTCTGCGCGACTCCCGGGCCCGGTGGGACCTGCTGGCCCAGCAGGTCTTCTTCGGCCAGCGCGACAGCGACCCCGGGGCCGCGCGGACGGTGTCGATGGACGCCTGGGACGGCTACCCGGCCTCCCGCGACCGGGTGGTGCGGTCCTGGGTCGAGGGCGGGGTGCGCAACCCGGTGGTCCTCACCGGCGACGTCCACGCGCACTGGATCTCCGACCTCTACCGCGACCAGTCCGACCCGTCCTCGGGCCTGGTGGGCTCCGAGCTGGTCACCTCCTCGATCACCTCCGGCGGTGACGGGTACGACGCGCCGACCGGCGAGCACCCGTGGTTCCCGCAGAACCCGAACCTGCGGTTCTGGACCAACCTGCGCGGGTACGTCAGCACGACGATCACGCCCGACGCGCTGCACGCCCGCTTCCGCTGCCTGCCCTCGGTGACCGACCCGGACGCCGAGGCGTTCACCCGCACGGAGTGGAAGGTCGAGGACGGCGTGCCCGGTGCCCAGCGGGTCTCGGACTCGCCGCTGCCGGCCCGGACCGCGGCGCGGAGGCGGTTGCCGAGCGACGCCGAGATCGTCGCGGACACCATCGAGCAGGAGACCGGCGTCCGGCCCTGACCCGCGGCGGCAGTAGCGTGCGCGCATGCCGATCGCCCGGGTCGCCGTCGTCACGGACTCCACCGCGACCCTGCCGGCCGACGTCGTCGCGGCGCACTCGCTGGTCGTCGTGCCGCTGCAGGTCGTCGTCGGTCCGCACGCCCACCTCGAGGGGTCGCCGGAGGCCACGCCGGGACGGGTCGCCCGGGCGCTGCGGGAGCACGTGCCGGTCAGCACGTCACGCCCGGCGCCGGCCCGGCTGCTCGAGGCGTACCGGGCCGCGGCCGACGCCGGGGCCGAGGCCGTGCTCTCGGTGCACCTGTCGGGGCAGATGAGCGGCACCGTCGAGGCCGCCCAGCTGGCCCGGCGGGAGTCACCGGTGCCGGTGACGGTCGTCGACACCCGCCAGGTCGGCTTCGGGACCGGGTACGCCGCGGTCAGCGCCGCCGAGGTCCTCGAGGCCGGCGGCGGGGTCGAGGAGGCCGCGGCGGCGGCGCGGGAGCGGGCTGCGGCCTGCTCGGCGCTGTTCTACGTCGACACCCTGGAGTACCTGCGACGGGGCGGCCGGGTCGGCGCGGCCGCCGCCCTGCTCGGCGGTGCGCTCGCGGTCAAGCCGCTGCTGACCATCGAGGACGGCGTCGTGAGCAGCCTCGAACGGGTCCGCACCTCGGGCCGGGCGCTCGCGCGGCTGGAGGAGCTCGCCGTCGAGCGGGCCGGGTCGGGCCCGGTCGACGTGGGCGTCGCGCACCTGGCCAGCGAGGAGCGTGCCGCCGCCCTCACGGCCGCTCTGGGCGAGCGCCTCGCGGACCAGCTAGAGGGCCGGGACGTGTGGTGCGCCGAGCTCGGGGCGGTCCTGGGGGCGCACGTCGGGCCCGGGACGATCGCGGTCTGCGTGGCGCCCCGCACCTGACCGGCCCGAGGACGTCCACAGGGACGCGTCCCGCGCCGTCGTCCACCGGTGGCGGCCCAGGGCCCGCGCCGGGACCGGATCGCTTCCTAGCGTCACGCCCATGCGCCCGCCCACCGACTCCGGCCCCGGCACGTACGACGACGTCCTGCAGCGCCGCAGGGACGCGCTGCGCGTCCGGCCGCCCGACCTGCCAGGCCCGGGCGACCCGTACGTGCTCCCGGTTCCGGGGCGGCACGTCTCGCGCCGCGCCGCCGCGGAGCCGCGGGCGGTCGCCGGGCGCGCGGTGGGAGGGGTGGTCGCCGGTGTCGTGCCGGCGCCGCTGCGCGGGCGGGTCGCGCTCGGCGGTGCCCAGCTCGCGGTGCTCGCGGTGGTCGTCGCGGTGGCGCTCAGCGTGACGGCGTGGTGGGTGCTGCGGGCCGACGCCCGGGCGGTCGAGGCCCCGGCGCCCGCGGTCGGGCTGGAGCCGGCGGCGGACCTGGTCGCGCTGGAACCGGTGGCGGCGACGCCGGGGACCACGGGGATGGCGGAGCCGGCAGGGCCGGCAGGGCCGGTGGATGCGTCGTCCGCGGCGCCGGAGGGCGAGGTCACGGTCGACGTCGCCGGCCGCGTACGCCGCCCGGGCGTCGTCACGCTGCCCTCCGGCTCGCGGGTGGTGGACGCCCTCCAGGAGGCCGGCGGGGCCCGGCCCGGTGTCGACCTGTCCCCGCTCAACCTGGCCCGGGTCCTCGACGACGGTGAGCAGGTCCTCGTCGGTGCGCCGGCCGCCGGGACGACGACCGCGGGAGCGCCCGCACCCGCTGCCCCGGCTGCCCCGGTTGCCCCGGGTGCCCCGACCGCCGCGGCGGGGACGCCGGTGGGCACGGTGGACCTCAACACCGCCGACGTCGTGGCGCTGGAGGCGCTGCCCGAGGTCGGTCCGGTGACGGCGGCCGCGATCGTGGCCTGGCGGGAGGAGAACGGCGGTTTCACCGCGGTGGAGGAGCTGCTCGAGGTGGACGGGATCGGCGAGGTCACGCTGGCGCAGATCGCCCCGCACGCGACGGTCTGAGAGCCGGCCGTGAGGGTCCCGGCCGCCGAGGACGAGCCGCGCCGTACCGACCTGCGGCTGGTGCTGGTGGGGGCGGCCGCCTGGGTCGGGGCGCTGCTGGCGCGGGCGTACGGCGGTCCCGCCGTCCTGCTCCCGGTCCTGCTGGTGCCGGTCGTGGTGGTCGGCGCCGTCGCGACCCGGCGTGGGCCGGCGCCCCTCGTGACCGTGCTCGGCGTGCTGGTCGCCCTGGGCGCGGGTGCGGGCGCGACGGTGCTGCGAGCCGAGGCGGTCACGCAGAGCCCGGTGACGGCGCTGGCCGCCGAGGGCGCGGCGGTGACCCTGACCGGCCATGTGGTCACGGACCCGCGCACGGTGGAGGGGAGGTTCGCCGACCTGGTCGCCGTCCGCCTCGACGTCCGCGACGTCACCGGCCGGGGGGACCGCTTCCTGCTCTCCGCGCCCGTGCTCGTCCTGGGTGGGCCGGAGTGGGCCTCGGTCGAGCTCGGGTCCGAGGTCACGACGACGGGCCGGCTCGCCGCCGCCGACGACCCCGACCTGGCGGCGCTCCTGCTGGGCGGCCGGGCGCCCGAGGTGGTCTCACCGCCCGGTCCTGCCTGGCGCGCCGCCACGCGGCTGCGCACGAGCATCCGGACCGCCGTCGACCACCGCCCACCCGAGCAGGCCGCCCTCGTGCCGGCCCTGGTCGACGGCGACGACGCCGGGCTCGACCCCGCCCTGGAGGCCGACTTCGCGACGACGGGCCTGACCCACCTGACCGCGGTGAGCGGCACCAACCTCACCCTGGTGGTCGGGTTCCTGCTGGTGCTCGCGCGCTGGGTCGGTGTCCGCGGCCGGTGGCTGATGGTCGTCGGGGCCCTCGGCGTGGTCGGGTTCGTGCTGCTCGCCCGCACCGAGCCGAGCGTGCTGCGGGCCGCCGCCATGGGCACCGTCGGCCTGCTGGCCTTCGGGCTCGACGGCCGGGACCGGGCGCTGCGTGCCCTCGGCCTGGCGGTGCTGGTCCTCGTGCTGCTGCAGCCGCACCTGGCCGCGGCGGCCGGCTTCGCGCTGTCGGTGCTCGCGACGGCCGGCATCGTCCTGCTAGGCCCCGGGATGCGCGACGCCCTCGCCGGGTGGCTGCCCCGGGTGCTGGCCGAGGCGGTCGCCGTGCCCCTGGCCGCCCAGCTGGCCTGCACCCCGGTGGTGGCCGCGATCTCGGGGCAGGTGAGCCTGGTGGCCGTCGGCGCCAACCTGCTGGTCGGGCCGGTGGTGGGTCCCGCCACCGTCCTCGGCCTCGTCGCGGGGCTGGTGGGGCTGCCGGGGGGGTTCGCGGAGACGGTGTCGCGGGGGCCCGGCACGCTCGCGGCCTGGTGCGTGGGGTGGATCGTCCTGGTGGCCCGGAGGGGCGCTGACCTGCCGCTGCCGGCGCTGACGTGGGGGACCGGGGTGCTCGCGCTGGCGGTCCTCACGCTGCTGACCGTGCTGGTGGCGCTGCTCGCACCGTGGGTGCTCAGACGGCGCGTCCTGGCCGTGCTGGTGGTCGTGGTCCTCGTCGCCGTGGTGGGGGCACGGGTCCCGCTGCCCGGGAGCTCCTGGCCGCCGACGGGCTGGGTGGCGGTGGCGTGCGACGTGGGACAGGGCGACGCCCTGGTGCTGCGGTCCGGTCCGGGCAGCGCGGTGGTGGTCGACGCCGGACCGGAGCCGGCGCTGGTCGACGGGTGCCTCGGCCGGCTCGGCGTCACGCAGGTCCCGCTGGTCGTGCTGACCCACTTCCACGCCGACCACGTCGACGGGCTGCCCGGCGTGCTGGAGGACCGTGCGGTGGGCCATGTGGTCACGACCCGGGTGCACGACCCGCCCTCGGGTGCCGCCCAGGTCGCCGACGACCTCGCGGCCGCGGGCGACGCCGCGGCCGTGCCGGCGCCACCCGGCACCGTCCGGGTCGGTGACGTGGTCCTCCAGGTGCTCTGGCCCGAGCCCGGGCCGGTCACCGACGGCGCGGGCGACGGGTCGGGCGCGAACGACGCCAGCGTGGTCCTGCTGGCCGAGGTGGGGGGCGTACGCCTGCTCCTGACCGGCGACGTGGAGCCGACCGGCCAGGCCCGGATCGCTGCCGAGCTGGGCGGCGCCGACCTCGGCGTCGACGTGCTCAAGGTGCCCCACCACGGCAGCGCGTACCAGGACCTCGACTGGCTCACCGGGCTGGCGGCGGGCACCGCGCTGGTCTCGGTGGGTGCGGACAACGACTACGGCCACCCCGCGCCCGACGTCCTCTCCACCCTGGAGGCGGCCGGCACCGCGGTCCACCGCACCGACGAGGAGGGTGACCTCGCGGTCGTCCCTGGCCCCGACGGCGGGCCCGTGACGGTGGTCGGCCGGTGAGCCGTCCGGACGGGCCGAGCCCGGACCGGGTGTGTCGGCGCGTTGTGGGAGGCTGCTCGCATGTCACCTGCTGACGTCCTGGGCCGGGTGCTGCTGGTGACCGGCAAGGAGGAGTACCTCGCCGAGCGCGTCGTCACCCGGGTCCGCGGCGTGGTCCGCGGGCACGACGCCGAGGCCGAGCTGGCCGACACCGATGCCTCGTCGCTGAGCCTGGCGACCCTGGGCGAGTTGGCGGCGCCCTCGCTGTTCTCCACCGTCCGCTGCGTCGTCGTGCGTGGCCTGCAGGACCTCCCCGAGGAGTCGGCGGCCGGCCTGCTGTCCTACGCCGCCGCGCCGGCCGAGGACGTCGCGCTCGTCCTGGTCCACGGCGGGGGCCAGAAGGGCACCGGGCTGCTGGCCAAGCTGCGCAAGGTCGCTGCGGTCACCGAGGAGAAGACCGGGGAGGTCAAGGCCTCCGAGCTGTCGGCCTTCGTGGCCGGCGAGGTCCGGGCCCACGGGGCAACCATCGACCGCGAGGGTGCCCAGGCGCTGGTGCAGGCCGTCGGTCACGACCTGCGCGGCCTGGCCGCCGCGGCCTCGCAGCTGGCCTCCGACTTCGGACGGGCGCGGATCACCGAGGAGGTCGTCGGCCGCTACTTCGGCGGCCGCGCCGAGGCCAAGTCCTTCGCCGTGGCCGACGCCGCCTTCGCCGGTCGCCGCCAGGCGGCGCTCGAGGAGCTGCGCTGGGCGCTCGACAACGGCACGGCACCGGTGCTGGTCACCTCGGCCTTCGCCGGCAGCGTCCGGGGCATGGCCCGCTACAAGGGGGCGCCGCGGGGCATGCGGGAGGCCGACCTGGCGCGCGAGATCGGCGTCCCGCCGTGGAAGGTCCGCCAGGTGCGCGACCAGTCCCGGTCCTGGCCCGACGAGGCCCTCGCGGCCGCGATCCGGGCCGTGGCGCGCGCCGACGCCGACGTGAAGGGCGCGGCCAGCGACGCGGCGTACACCCTGGAGCGCCTGGTGCTCACGGTTGCGGCGCTGCGCGACGCGCGCTGACCTGCGTACCGACGCCCGGGGACGACGACGACCCGCCGGGGAACCCCGGCGGGTCGTGACGTCAGGCTCGGCCGCCCAGGCGGCGCCGGCTCAGAGAGAGGCGGTGCGCTTGCCGATGGCCGACTTACGGTTGGCGGCCTGGTTCTTGTGGATGACGCCCTTGGAGACGGCCTTGTCGAGCTTGCGGGTCGCAGCCTGACCGAGGGTCGCCGCGGTCGAGTCGCCGGAGTCGGCGGCCTCGCGGAACTTGCGGATGGCGGTCTTGAGGTCGCTCTTGACCGCCTTGTTGCGCTGGTGACGCTTCTCGTTCTGCTTGATCCGCTTGATCTGGGACTTGATGTTCGCCACTGCTACGCCTTCGTCGTCGGGTGTGCTGCCGGTCGGTGCCTGGTACGTCTGGTGAGCGGGCGCGTCAGCGCCCCACTGCGACAGGCAAGGCTAGCAGCGGGCCCGGAGGCGCCCAAATCAGGCGCCGGGCCACCGGCGTCAGCCGTTGCCGTCGACACCCAGCCTACGGGCCGCGCCAGCCAGGGCAGCGGCGGCTCACCGCCAGCCCCGGCGCTCGCAGAGCCAGGTCCAGCAGACCTCGGCCTGCCACCGCTGCGCCTCGCGGACGTGCGGCGAGGTGGTCGGCACCGGCAGCGTCGCCGAGTGCAGGAACATGCCGGTGACGAGCGCGAGCAGCGCGTCGACGTCGGCGGGTCGCACGTCGCGGGTCAGGGGCCCACGGGCCAGGACCTCGTCGACGTCCAGGCCGTCGCCGCGGGGGCCGATCATCAGCAGCACGGTGTCGACCCAGGCGGCCCCGATCGCGGGCCAGGCCCAGTCGCAGACCAGGGTCCGGCCGTCGTCGGCGAGGAGCAGGTTGTCGTCCCGGACCTCGGTGTGGACCACGGTCGAGCCGGCCGTGGCCGCGCCGAAGCCCGCGGCGAGCCGGGCGGCCTGCTCGCGGCGCTCGGCCAGCAGCGGGAACGCGACCGCGGCGACCCGCGGCAGGTGCCAGTACCCCGGTGCGTCCGCGAGGTCGTCGGCCAGCGTGGCCGGGCCGGACCTTGCCACCAGCCCCGCGGGCGCGGGGGTCAGCGCCCCGGCGGTCTGCGTGAGCGCGTCGACGCAGCGGTCCAGGTCCGCGGCGTCCCACGGCCGGCCCGGCGGCCGGGCCTCGACGTGCTCGAGGCCCAGCACGACCCACTCGTCGTCCTCGTGGACCCACCGCAGCGCGGGAGCCGGGACGGTGCCCGGCAGGGCCGCGAGCGTGCGGGCCTCCGCGCGGTACGACCCGGCGAACGCGCGCTGCGCCTGCACGGACGCCGCCTTGACGAAGTGGCGGCTGCCGTCGGCGCAGGTGAGCACCGAGGCGAACGCCGGCGTGAAACCACCGCCCTGGGAGACGGCCTCGACGACGGGGGAGCCGCACCGCTGCTCCACCAGGCGCCGCACGGGGACCGGCAGGAACCGCCACTCCAGGCGCCGGGCGGTACGCCCGTGCGGGACCAGCGAAGGGATCGGGGAGGGGGCCACCACGGCACCATCGTCGCCGAGATGACGCTCCCGACCGGCCGAGGTGACGCTCGCGGCGCGTCGAGATGACGATTTCGGCGCCTTCGACCCGTTCCGGGAGGCGTCAGGCGGGCACCTCGGCCTCGGTCTCGTAGCGGTGCACCGCGGTGATCAGCCCGTCGGCCACCTCGAAGACCACCCACGTGTCGGCCGGCTCGGTGGTCGGGACGTCGGCGGGCGCGTCAGGCGTACGCCACCGGGCGCGCTCGTGGACCACGACGCGGCCACCGTCCGCGGTCAGCTCGTGCTGGGGCTCCAGGGAGATCCCGGACCGCTCGAGCCAGGCCCGCATGACCTCGGTCCCGCGGGCCTCCCCGCGCGGACCACCCACCGCGACGTCGGGGGAGCAGAGCACCAGCGCCCGGCGTACGGCGCCGGCCTCGACGGCCTCGTGCCAGGCCGCGACGACCCGGGCGGGGTCCTGCTCGGGCACCGAGCCGAGCGCGCGCACCAGCTCCACGACCACGGCGACCCGGTCGGGGTTGGGGCGCGGCACGCGGTAGCGGCGGGCGTACCGCTCCTCGGCCTCGGCCACGACCGCCGGGTCCTCGCTGACCCGGGCGGTGCCCTCGAGCGAGGTCCACCACCGCCCGTCGACCGTGCCGATCGCGACCGGCACGCCGTCCTCGCCGCCGGCGCGGATGTTGCGGGCCTTGACCGAGCCGCGGGAGGTGACCGCCCATGCGCGTCTGCCGTCGGCGTCGAGCACGACGCCCATCGGCGTGACGTGCAGCCCGCCGTCGGGACGCGGCGTGGTCACCGTGCAGAGGTGCCGCTCGCGCCAGAACGAGAGGTACGCCGGGTCGGCCAGGCGGGCGAGCGGGCGCGGCAGGTCGGAGGACGGGTCGGTCACGCCCCCAGTCTGCCGTCCCCGGTCTGCTGCGCCCACCGCCGGTCAGCGGTCCTCGGGCTCCAGCGTCCTCGACCACAGCGCGCCGCCCTCGACGTCACGCAGCGTCACCGTCAGCGCCTGGGTGGTGCCGTCGATGCCGACCTCGCCGAAGAACTGCGAGCCCTCGGCGGGCGAGGTGTTGGGCCGTGGCGGCGCGGCGACGAACTCGGCCCGCGGTCCGAAGGTGCCGTCGAGGGCGCTCGGGCCGAACGCGCCGGCGTTGAGCGGCCCGGAGACGAACTCCCAGAACGGGTCGAAGTCGGTGAACGACGCGCGCTCGGGGGAGTAGTGGTGCGCAGCGGTGTAGTGGACGTCGGCGGTCAGCCACACGTGGTTGCGGATGCCGAGCCGCTTCAGCCCCCGCAGCACCGTGGCGAGGTCGATCTCGCGGCCCAGCGGCGAGCCGCCGTCGCCCTGCGCGATGCCCTCCTGGGCGGTGCCGTCGGGCACGACGAGGCCGATCGGGAGGTCGGCGGCGATCACCTTCCAGGTGGCGCGCGAGCGCTCGAGCTCGCGCAGCAGCCAGCGGGTCTGCGTACGCCCCAGGACGCCACCGTCGCCGGTCGTCTCGTCGTTGGCGGTGTTCGGGTCCTTCGCGCTGCGCATGTCGAGCACGAACAGGTCCAGCATCGGTCCGAGGTGCAGCACGCGGTAGACGCGCCCGTCGGGGTCCGGCGAGATCGGGGCGACCGGGAGGTACTCGTGGAAGGCCCGCTTCGCGCGCCGCGCGAGCACGTCGACGCGGCGCTCGGTGTAGCGCTCGTCGGTGAGGACCTCGCCGGGGTACCAGTTGTTGGTGACCTCGTGGTCGTCCCACTGCGCCACGATCGGCGTCTGTGCCAGGAACGCGCGCCAGTTGTCGGCCTCGAGGTTGTAGCGGTACTGCCCCCGGAACTCCGCCAGGGTCTCGGCGACCTTGCTCTTCTCCGGGGTGACCAGGTTGGTCCAGGTCTCGCCGGAGGGCAGCAGCACCTGCTCCTCGAGCGGCCCGTCGGCGTAGACGTTGTCGCCGCTGCAGAGGAAGAAGTCGGCGTCGCGGGCGGTCATCGCGTCCGCGATGCGGAACCCGCCGTACGCCGGGTTGACGCCCCAGCCCTGCCCGGCGATGTCGCCGGACCACAGGAACGAGACGTCGGCCGGGCGGCGCGACGCCGTGCGCAGGTGTCCGGTCCCGGGTCGGCTGGTGGCCTGGCGCCGGTGCTCGTCGACCGCGGTGATGCGGTAGAAGACGTCGCGCCCCGCCGGCAGCCCGCGCAGCGGCACCTGGCCGGTGAGGTCGGTGCGCGGCGTCACCAGCGGGCCGCGCACCCAGCGGGAGCGCCGGAACGACGGGTCCGCCGAGACCTCGGCCCAGAGCCTGGAGGGTCGGTCGGCGCGCGCCCACAGCTGGCCGGAGTCGACGCCGACGTCCCCGGCGGCGACGCCGTGCGTCAGCCGGGGGCGGTCCCGGCGTACGAGCGCGGGCGCCGCTGAGGGAGCGGTGGCCCCCGCCGTCGCGGCCGACGCTGCGGACGAGGGGAGGAGGACGGCGCCACCGAGCAGCGGCACCGCCCCGAGCAGGGCACGACGCGAGGGTCCCGAGGAGGTCATGGGACACCTTCCCCACGCCGGCGTGAACGCCCGACGACCGCCGTGGGCCGCGCGGGTGTCCGTACCGGAGCGCGCGGGTGTCCGGAAGTGTCACCTCGACGCGCCGCGGGCGTCATCTCGGCCGTCCGCGAGCGTCATCTCGGCGGTTCGGTCCGGGGCGGGGGGCCGTGGGACACTGGAGGGGACCGCCGCCTCGCTACAGAAATGACGACGTGCCCAAGACTTCCGCTGCTCCGCAGCCCGGCAGCACCGACCCGGCGATCATCCGGAACTTCTGCATCATCGCCCACATCGACCACGGCAAGTCGACCCTGGCCGACCGGATGCTGCAGCTGACCGGGGTGGTCGACGCCCGTGCCGCACGCGCCCAGTACCTCGACCGGATGGACATCGAGCGCGAGCGCGGCATCACCATCAAGAGCCAGGCCGTACGGATGCCCTGGACGGTGCCCGAGGACAACGACGAGCTCGCGGAGCCCGGCACCTACCTGCTCAACATGATCGACACCCCGGGCCACGTCGACTTCACCTACGAGGTGTCGCGCTCGCTGGCCGCGTGCGAGGCCGCGATCCTGCTGGTCGACGCCGCCCAGGGCATCGAGGCGCAGACGCTGGCCAACCTGTACCTGGCGATGGGGGCCGACCTCCACATCATCCCGGTGCTGAACAAGATCGACCTGCCCAGCGCCGACCCCGACAAGTACGCCGCCGAGCTCGCCGGTCTGGTCGGCTGCGACCCCTCGGACGTCCTGCGCGTCTCGGCCAAGACCGGCGTGGGCGTGGAGTCGGTGCTCAACGAGATCGTCAAGCAGACCCCGCCGCCGGTCGGCGACCCCCAGGCGCCCGCCCGGGCGCTGATCTTCGACTCCGTGTACGACACCTACCGCGGCGTGATCACCTACGTCCGCGTGATCGACGGCAGCCTGACCCACCGCGACCGGATCAAGATGATGTCGACTGGCGCGACGCACGAGATGCTCGAGGTCGGGGTGATCAGCCCGGAGCCGAACCCCGCCAAGGAGCTCGGCGTCGGCGAGGTCGGCTACCTGATCACCGGGGTGAAGGACGTGCGCCAGTCGCGCGTCGGCGACACGGTCACCAGCCAGCACGGCGGTGCCACCGAGATGCTGGGCGGCTACGCCGACCCCAACCCGATGGTCTTCGCCGGGCTCTACCCGATCGACGGCGACCAGTACCCCGACCTGCGCGAGGCGCTGGAGAAGCTCCAGCTCAACGACGCCTCGCTCACCTACGAGCCGGAGACCTCGGGCGCGCTCGGCTTCGGCTTCCGCTGCGGCTTCCTCGGCCTGCTGCACATGGAGATCACCCGCGACCGCCTCGAGCGCGAGTCCGGCCTCGAGCTGATCTCGACCGCGCCCAGCGTGAGCTACGAGGTGACGATGGAGGACGGCTCGCTGCACACCGTCACCAACCCCAGCGAGTACCCCGAGGGCAAGATCGGCGAGGTCCGCGAGCCTGTCGTCGACGCCACGCTGCTGGCGCCCGCGGACTTCATCGGCGTGATCATGGAGCTCTGCCAGATGAAGCGCGGCACCCTCAAGGGGATGGACTACCTCTCCGAGGACCGGGTCGAGATGCGCTACTCGCTGCCCCTGGCCGAGATCGTCTTCGACTTCTTCGACCTGCTGAAGTCGCGCACCAAGGGGTACGCCTCGCTCGACTACAACCTCGCCGGCGAGCAGGCCGCCGACCTGGTCAAGGTCGACATCCTGCTCCAGGGCGAGCCGGTCGACGCGTTCTCGGCGATCGTGCACCGCGACGGCGCGTACGCCTACGGCGTCTCGATGGCCGGCAAGCTCAAGGACCTGATCCCGCGCCAGCAGTTCGAGGTGCCCATCCAGGCCGCGATCGGCGCCCGGGTGATCGCCCGCGAGAACATCCGCGCGATCCGCAAGGACGTGCTCTCCAAGTGCTACGGCGGCGACATCACCCGCAAGCGCAAGCTGCTGGAGAAGCAGAAGGAGGGCAAGAAGCGGATGAAGATGGTCGGCCGCGTCGAGGTCCCCCAGGAGGCCTTCGTGGCCGCGCTGACCAACGACGGCGCCGGCTCCAGCGGGGAGAAGGGCAAGAAGTAGGTCCGCCCCGCTCCGGGGCGGAGCGGGCGTTCCGCTCCGGGTTCAGAAGTCCCCGGTCGGCCGGGGACTTCTGAACATGTCCGGCTTTGCAAAGGCCGACAAGTTCGAAACTTGCCCGTCAAGTACTCGAAAGTCCCCGGTCGACCGGGGACTTCCCGCGCCCGGCGGCCCGGCCGGCCCGGGGACCCGGCGGCGAGCCGGCCCGGATCAGCGGGGGAGGCGGCAGGTGCCGCCGACGCGGCCCCGGCTCAGCGTGGCGCCGAGCCCCATCAGCCAGCAGGTCGGGCAGCCGCGCCAGGCGACCACGGCCGGCACGAGCAGCAGCAGCGCCAGCGGCTGGCGACCGGCGAGGGCGAACGCGGCGACGACGAGGCCCAGCCCGAGGATCCCGCGGAGGACGTGCTCGGTGACCGAGCCGCTCGCGAACATCGACGTCACGGGATCCACCTCGGTCGAGGGGTCCTGACGGGGCGGCGCCGTGGTGGTCACGGGTCCAGGCTAGTCCGGCACCGGCTGGTCCGGCAGCGGGCAGGGCCTGGCCAGCAGCGCCCCGAGCGCCACCAGGCGGTCGTCGGACCCGACGCTGCCGGTGAGCATGACGCCCACCGGCATCCCGTCGGCCGGTGACGTCCCGGCCGGCACCGACAGGGCGGGCACCCCGGCCAGGTTGGCCACCACCGTCCAGCAGTCGGTGTACGGCGCGAGCATCGGGTCGGCGACCGAGGCGTTCGGCGGACCGGCCGGCGCGAAGAGCGGCGCCGTCGTCGGCAGGGTGGGGGACAGCAGCACGTCGTGGTCGGTCAGGGCCGCGGCGACCTGCGCGCGCAGCCGCTGGCGCACCTCGGCCGCCTCGGCCAGGACGCCCGGCCGGTGCTCGGCCAGGGACCGCCCGAGCCGGAGCCGGCGTACCACCTCGGGGCCGCAGCGGCCGCCGGCCAGCCACGGGGCGAGCTCCCGGGCGGCGGCCACCGACGTCAGGTCGAGGTACGCCGCGAGCGCCCGCGGCGCGTCCGGCACGGTGGCCGGCCTGACGACGGCGCCCAGCGCGCGGAGCCGGTCGGCGGACTCGTGCAGGCGGGCGAGGACGCCCGGCTGGTTGGTCGCGTCGGACAGCTCGGTGACCAGGCCGACCCGCAGGCCGGCCAGCTCGGCGCTCCCCCCGAGGCCGAGGCCGGGGCCGGAGCCGGGGCCAGGGCCGGTTCCGCGGACGGGCCGGGGCGTGCGTCCGGTCATCGTCGCCAGGGCCGCGGCGAGCACACCCGCGTCCGCCGCGATCGGACCGACCCGGTCGCAGGTGGGGTCGAAGGGGACCACCCCGCCCACCGGCACGAGGCCCGGGGAGGGTGCCAGGCCCAGCACCCCGCACTGGGCCGCCGGCTCCCGCACGGAGCCGCCCGTGTCGGTACCGACCGCGAGGTCGGCCAGGCCGGCTGCGACGGCGGCCGCGCACCCGCCGCTGCTCCCGCCCGGGCTGCGGCGGTGGTCGTGGGGGTTGCGGGTCGCCCCGTGCACCGACGTCGCCGTGGAGGCACCCATCGCCAGCTCGTCCATGTTGGCGCGCCCGAGCAGCACCGCGCCGGCGGCGCGCAACCGGGTGACGACCGGCGCGTCGTACGCCGCGGGCACTCCGAGGTGCCCGTGGCTGGCGCACGACGTGACCTGGCCGGCGACGTCGATGTTGTCCTTCACCACGAAGGTCAGCCCGGCGAGCGGTCGCGGCTCGGTCCCGTCGGCGGCCTCGTCGTCGAGGGCCCGGGCGTGCCGGAGCGCGCCGGCCTCGCCGACGAGCACGAGGCTGCGCAACGCACCGTCGCCGCTCTCGATCTGTCGGAATCGGGCCAGGACGGCGCCCTCGACGGACGCGTGCGGGCTTCGCAGGCTCACGGCGCTCAGCGTGTCAGGGCCGGTCAGGCGTGGGCGAACCGGCCCAGCACCCGGTCGGCGCGGACGCCGTCGAGGTGCTCGGCGAAGATCCGCTGGTAGCCGAGCTCCTCGCGGGTACGGGCGGGCGGGAGGCCCGGCAGGGACACCGACGCCCAGTCCTCGTCGGGCACCATCGCGGCAGCCTGGCGGGCCATCACGTCGGTCGTGCCCGACCCGTCGCCGAACTGCTCCTTGCGCCGCCACAGGATCTCCTCGGGCAGCCAGCCGGCGAACGCCTCGCGCAGCAGCGCCTTCTCCTGGGCCTGCGGCTGCCCGTCGTCCCCGAGCAGCTTCCACTCCACGGGCACCCGCTGGGCGACCTCGAGCACCTGGCGGGCCAGGAACGGCACCCGCGCCTCCAGCCCGAACGCCATGCTGACCCGGTCGGCGCGCTGCAGGTTGAGGTGGTGCAGGACCTCGATGCCGTCCACGAGCGCCTGGGCGAGGTCGGCCGCGGAGAGCTCGCGCAGGTGGTGGTATCCGGCGAACAGCTCGTCGGCGCCCTCCCCGGTCAGCACCACCTTGACGTGCTGGGCGGCGAGCTCGGAGAGGAGGTAGTTCGGGACGGCAGAACGGATCAGCGACGGCTCGTAGCTCTCGGTGGAGCGCACCACGTCGGGCAGCACCGCGACCACCTCGTCGTCGGTGTAGACACGTTCGAGGTGCTCCAGCCCGAGGTGCGTGGCGACGACCCGGGCCGCGGCCAGGTCGGCGCTGCCCTCCGTGCCGGCGGCGAAGGAGCGCACCACCGTGCCGGGCTCCGCCGCGCGGGCCATCACCGCGGCCACGATGCTGGAGTCGAGCCCGCCGGAGAGGAAGACCCCGAGCGAGACGTCGGCCATCATCCGCTCGCGGACGGCCTCGACGACGGCCTCCCGCACCGCGGCCAGCGCCTCGTCGCGGTCGGTGAAGGGCGCGCCGACTCCGGTGCCGCCGCCCAGCGGGTCGTGACGCAGGTCCACCACCCGGCGCAGTCCGCCGTCCGGGGTCCAGACGTGCCCGGGAGGGAACTCCTCGACGTGCGGGCGCAGCTCGGGTGCGAAGGCGGCCAGCTCGGAGGCCACGACGACGCGGTCGTCGACGTCGGCCCAGTAGAGCGGCTTCACCCCGAGGGGGTCGCGACCCAGGACCACACCGCCGTCGGGGTGGGCGACGCAGAAGGCGTACATCCCGAACAGCCGGTACGCCGCGTCCGCCCCGGCCTCGGCGACCAGGTGGAGCACCACCTCGGAGTCCGAGCGGGTGCGGAACGGCCCGGCGAGCTCCTCACGCAGCACGTCGTGGTTGTAGACCTCGCCGTTGGCGACCACCCACCAGCCGTCGCGGTGGTCGCGCGGGCCGTGCTTGTCGGGGCCGATCCCGCCGGTCATCGGCTGGGCGCCGCCGGCCAGGTCGACGATGGCGAGCCGGGTGTGGCCCAGCCAGGTGGGACCGACCTGCTCGGAGCCGGTGCCGTCGGGCCCGCGGTGGCGCAGCGGGCCGATCATCGCCTCACCGAGGCGGCGTCCCTCCTGCAGCCGCTCGGGGGTCGGTCGGCGGTCGTGGACGGCGGCGATTCCGCACATGCGGGGGACTCCTGGGTCGGCTGGGTGGTGCGCCCATCGTGGTCCACCCACGTTACGGCTAGCGTCCTGCGGCGTGACCGGATCCCCGCACGACCTGCCTGCGGGGGTGCGTGCGATGGCCGCGCGCGGACCGGACTGGGCCGCGTGGGTCGACCTGCTGCCCCGCCGGCGCGCCGAGGTCCTGGAGGAGTGGCGGCTGGCCCCGGACGGGACGCCTGCCTACGGCTGGTGCTCGCTGGTGCTCCCGGTGCGTGACCCCGACGGACGCCCCGGGGCGCTCAAGCTCGGCTTCGACGGAGACGCCGAGTCGGCCCACGAGCATCTCGCGCTGCGGCAGTGGGACGGTGACGGCGCCGTACGCCTGCTGCGCGCCGACCCGCGGCGCCGTGCGCTGCTGCTCGAGCGGCTCTCGACGCAGGACCTCTCCGACGAGTGGGACCTCGCCGCCTGCGAGACGGTCGCGGCGTTGTACCACCGGCTGCACCGGCCCGCGCTGCCGCAGCTGGCGTCGCTGACCTCGTACGTCGGCCGCTGGGCCGAGGCGCTGGCCGCCCTCCCGCGCGACGCCCCGCTCCCGCATCGCCTGGTCGAGCAGGCCGTCTCGCTCGGCCGGTCCTTCGCCGCCGACCCCGCCAGCACCGGCACGACGATCCACGGCGACCTGCACTACGGCAACGTCCTGGCCACGCCGGACCGCGAGGGCGAGGAGTGGCTGGCCATCGATCCCAAGCCGGTCGACGGCGACCCGCACTACGAGGTCGCGCCGCTGCTGTGGAACCGGTTCGAGGAGCTGGCCGGCGACGTCCGCGGCGGGGTGCGGCGCCGCTTCCACGCGACCATCGACGCCGCCGGCCTCGACGAGGACCGGGCCCGGGACTGGGCGGTGGTCCGGATGGTGCTGAACGCGGCCTGGGAGCTCGACGACGCCCGCACCGCCCGTCGCGCCCCCGACGCCGACCTGCTCACGCGGTGCGTGAGCGTGGCCAAGGCCGTCCAGGAGTGAGACCGCCCGCGAAACGTCATGCGGAGCGTGGAGACGTCTCCACGGCTCGGACGACGTCCCGTCCCCGGCCCCGCCGGGACCAGCGTCCCCTCAGCGCCCGGCCGCCCGGTCTGCCTCCAGCGCCGCACCGACGATGCCGGCCTTGTTGCGCAGCGTGGCCGGCACGATCTCGGTGTCGATCTCGAGCAGCGGCAGGAACTCGTCGGCCTTCTTGCTGACACCCCCGCCCACGACGAACAGGTCGGGGGAGAAGAGCCGCTCCAGGTGCCGGTAGAACCGGGTCAGCCGCTCGGCCCAGGCGGCCATCGTCAGCTCCTCGCGCTCCCGGGCGGAGTTGGCCGCGCGGTGCTCGGCGACATGGCCGTCGAGCTCGAGGTGCCCCAGCTCGGAGTTCGGCACCAGCTGCCCGTCGTGGACCAGCGCGGAGCCGATGCCGGTGCCGAGGGTGGTGACCAGGACCAGGCCGCGGCGGCCGCGGGCCGCGCCGTAGGTCGCCTCGGCCAGGCCCGCGGCGTCCGCGTCGTTGACGACGTGCACCGCGCGCCCCAGGGTGCGGCTGAAGAGCGCGTCCGCGTCGGTGCCGACCCAGGCCGCGTCGATGTTGGCCGCGGAGCCGACCACGCCGTGGCGCACGATCCCCGGCATGGTCACCCCGACCGGGGCGTCGGAGACGGGGAACGTCGAGACCACCCGGGCCAGGGCGTCGGCCACGGCCTGCGGGGTCGCCGGCTGCGGGGTCCGCTCGCGCACCCGCTCCGCGGCGAAGTCGCCCGCACCGAGGTCGACGGGCGCCGCCTTCATCCCGGTGCCGCCGATGTCGACCCCGAGCGGGAGTCCGGCCAGGTGCCCCGGGTCGGGGCGCGTCGTCTCGCTGCTGCTCATGGAGGGCAACCCTGTCAGATCAGGCGGTGCCCAGCGAGAGGGCGTAGTCGCCGGCCTCGTCGGTCCAGAACGCGGTCGGGCGCAGCCCGGCCGCCTCGAGCTCCGCCTCGACCTTGGCCTGGCGGAACTTGGCCGAGATCTCGGTCCGCACCTGCTCGCCCTCGGCGAAGTCGACCTCGAGGTCGAGCGCCGCGAGACGCACCCGCTGGGCACGCCGCGACCGCAGCCGCATCTCGATCCACTCGTCCTCGGCGTTCCACACCGACAGGTGCTCGAAGCCGTCGACGTCGAAGTCGGCGCCCAGCGAGGCGTTCATCACCCGCAGCACGTTCAGGTCGAAGTCGGCGGTGACCCCCGCCGCGTCGTCGTACGCCGCGACCAGCCGGGCGGGGTCCTTGACCAGGTCGGTGCCCAGCAGCAGCGCGTCGCCGGGCGTCATCGTGGCCGCCACGGCGGCGAGGAAGGCCGCACGCTGGTCGGGCTCGAAGTTGCCGACCGTGCCGCCGAGGAAGGCCACCAGCCGGGGCCCCTCGGTGGGCAGCAGGTGCAGGTGCCGCTCGAAGTCGGCCACCACGCCGTGCACCTCGACCCCGGGGTAGGCCTCGACGAGGCCGGGCATCGCCCACTCGATCGCGTCGACGCTGACGTCCACGGGCACGTACCGCTCCAGCGACCCCACGTCGCGCAGCGCCCCGAGGAGCAGGTGCGTCTTCTCCGAGGACCCCGAGCCCAGCTCGACAAGCGTGCGGGCCTTGGTCAGGTCGGCGATCTCGCCCGCCCGGGTCTGGAGGATCTCGCGCTCGGCACGGGTCGGGTAGTACTCCGGGAGCCGGGTGATCTCCTCGAAGAGCTCGCTGCCACGGCCGTCGTAGAAGTACTTCGGTGCGAGGACCTTGGGCGAGGCGGTCAGCCCGCGTCGTACGTCCTCGCGCATCGTGGCGGCGAGGTCGTCGGGCGTGAGGTGTCGGTCGATGGTGGGCACGGCCACTCCTTCGTGGGGTGCAGCGGACTGCTGCGTGGATGGGCGGGCAGGCAGGGTCGGGCAGGCAGGGTCAGGCAGGCAGGGTCAGGCAGGGTCAGAGGGGGTGCAGGCGCAAGCCGTCGTCGTCCACGACCAGGACGTGGTCGTCGGGGACCTCGGTCCAGGCGGGGTCGTCGTCGTGAGGCTCGGAGGAGACCAGGACCCCGGTCGGGCCGGTCAGGGTCCACATCGGCTCGCCGTGGACGACGCCGGCGATGCTCGCACCGTCGCCGGCCAGCGTGGTCAGCCGCCCCCCGCCGTGGTCGAGCACGTCACGGGTGGCCGCGGCCAGCCCCTCGTCCAGCGGCACGCCGTCGAGCCACCGGGCGAGGGCCAGCCCCACCAGTAGGGCGGAGTCGACGCCCGCGCGGGTGTCGGGCACGTCGGCGGCCCGGGGCCCGAGGGCCGCGCGGGCGGCGGCCCAGTCGCCGAGGCGGCCGTTGTGGCTGACCAGCCACGGGCCGTGGGTGAACGGGGCCGCCGCGCCCTCGTCGGGCGCCGTGCCCGGCGTGGCGGAGCGGACCGCGGCCACGACCGAGGTCGCGGACACGGTCGGCGCCAGCGAGGCGAAGGAGGCGTCGGTCCAGATCGGCTGCGCGCGGCGGTAGCGCACCGGCTCGGCCCGACCCGGCACCCACCACCCGACCCCGAACCCGTCGACGTTGACGGTGCCGTGCCGCTGGCGCCGCGGCGCCCACGACTGGGTCTCCAGCGAGTGCGGGGGTGCGAGGACGAGGTCGTGCAGCGAGCGCGGCTCGCCGCGCCAGGCCAGGTGGCGACACATCGGGTGCTCGCCGTCCTCAGGCGTCGCGCGCGGTGCGGAAGCCGGAGAAGACCTGTCGGCGGATCGGGTGGTCCCAGTTGCGGAACGTGGTGCGGACGGCCTGCGGGTCGGTGGCCCAGCAGCCGCCGCGCAGCACGCGGTAGCCGTCGTCGAAGAAGACCTCGGAGTACTCCGGGTAGGGGAACGGGCGGAATCCGGGGTAGCCGGTGAACACCGTCGAGGTCCACTCCCACACGTCGCCCACCATCTGCAGGGCGCCGTACGCGGAGGCGCCCGCGGGGTACGAGCCGGCGGCCGTCGGCCGGAACCGGGTCTGGCCGAGGTTCGCGCGCTGCTCGTCGGGGGCGCCGTCGCCCCAGGGGAAGCGCCGCTTGGTCGCCGTCACCGGGTCCCAGGAGGCCGCCTTCTCCCATTCGGCCTCCGTCGGGAGCCGCCGCCCGGCCCAGCGGGCGTACGCCTCCGCCT
Source organism: Nocardioides sp. AX2bis (assembly GCF_902506435.1). Taxonomy (GTDB): domain Bacteria; phylum Actinomycetota; class Actinomycetes; order Propionibacteriales; family Nocardioidaceae; genus Nocardioides. The sequence continues at coordinate 1,446,466 of NZ_LR733215.1, forward strand.
CGTGGAAGCAGACGTGCTGGACGGCCTCGGCCGCCGGCAGCTCCTCCACGCGGGCGAACCGTCGGCGCAGCCAGGTGCCGGCGTCGCGGAACCAGAACGCCGGCGCGCGCTTGCCGCTCTCGCAGCGCCAGCGCCACCCGGCGGTGCTCCAGAGCCGCGGGTCGTCGTAGCCGCCGTCCTCCACGAACGCCAGGTACGCCGCGTTGGTCACCGGGGTGGTGTCGATGGCGAACGCGCCGACGTCCACGGTGTGCGCGGGCCGCTCGTTGTCCAGCGACCACGGGTCGTCGGAGGTGCCCTGCACGAACGGGCCGGCCGGCACCAGCACCTCGGCGGCCACGACCGGGCCGGCCGGGGCGGGGAGGCCGTCGGTGGCCGGCAGCACCGGGGCGCCGCGGCGCAGCTGGTGGGTGGCCAGCATCGTCTCGTCGTGCTGGTGCTCGTGCTGGATCACCATCCCGAAGACGAAGCCGTGGTCCCGCAGGGGGTCCGGCCGGTCCTCGCGGGCCGTCACCGGGGTCGTCCCGAGGGCGTCGAGGACCTTGCGTCGCACCAGCGCCAGGTAGTCCCCGGCCTCGTCGGGTCGCAGCAGCGGCAGGCTGGGCCGGGTGTCGCGGGGGTGCTCGAAGGCGTCGTAGAGGTCGTCGATGTCGGGACGCATCGCCGCGTCGCCGTGCGTCTCGCGCAGCAGCCACAGCTCCTCGTAGTTGCCGACGTGCGCCAGGTCCCACACCAGCGGTGACATGAGCCGCGAGTGCTGGGCCAGGAGCTCGCCCTCGTCCAGCACCGCGGTGGTCAGCCCGGCGCTGCGCTCGCGCACCCGCTCGAGCTCGTCGGCGACGTGCTGGCGCAGCGCGTGCTCGTCGAGCGTGCGGACGTCGGTGCCGGGGAGGGTCTCGGTCGAGGACTCGGTCGAGGTCTCGGGGGAGGTCATGCGGTCTCCAGGGGGTCGTCGGCCGGGCAGCGGCCCGACGCGGTGTAGGTGTCGCGGAAGGCGGCGACCAGCGCGACCAGCGCGGGGTCCTCGCCGAGGCGGGTCAGGGCGGCGAGCGCCGCGTCGAGGCAGGCCACGGCGGCGGCCTGCAGCCCGGGGGCGGCCAGGCCGTCGCGCGCGGCGGCGGTCCAGTCGTCGAGGCCCGCGCAGGCCTCCTCGGCGGCGGCCGAGGCGACCGGGTCGTCGAGCAGGGCGGCCAGCACCGCGGTCGGGACCACCCACCAGCGGTACGGCTGGGTGTCGAGGTAGCGCACCTCGTACCAGCCCCGGGGCCGTACGGGCGGGAAGAGCGTGGTCAGGTGCAGCGCCAGGTCGGTCTCGGCGAGCGGGTCGTCGGCGAGCAGCCAGTCGCGCAGCGTCCAGCCGGCGGGCCCGGCCCAGTCGTCGTCCTTCCCCCGACGCAGCATCACCGAGGCGTCGAGCGCGTAGTCGGTCCAGGCGGCCACCGGGTCGCCGTCCTGGGGCGCGGACGTACGGCCACGCTCCAGGCCCTGCCAGACCCGCTGCCGACCCGAGCGCCACCCGGTGTCGCCGTCCGCGTCGACCGGTGAGTTGGCGAAGGCCGCCACCATCACCGGGCCGACGGCGTGCAGCAGCGCCCACCGCCGGTGGGCGTCGGCGCGGTCGCGCCCGACGTCGAGGTTGACCTGGCAGGCCGCGGTGGTGGTCATCATGGCCGGGCCCATCGAGGCCGAGGCGCCGCCGGCGCGGACGAAGTGCTGCTCCATCGCGTCGTAGCGGGGGTGCTGCAGCTGGCGACGGGGGACGCGGTACGGGTCCAGGGCGGTGTCGAGGAGCCGGAGCCGGGCCGCCTCGAGCGCGGTCCGGACGTGCCGTGCGTCCTCCTCCAGCGCCGACCAGCAGGCGCTGGCGCCCTGGTGGGGCAGGGAGCTGAGCTCGACCTGCCCGCCGGGTTCGAAGGTGAGGCGGCTTCCCCGTGGTGGGGGCCCCGCCGCGGCGAGGACCTCCCGGAGGTGGGGGAGCGGGACCGGGGCCGGCGTGGCGCCGCGCGCGACGCTCGGGCTCGACGGCGACGAGGTGGCCGACACCCGTCACCACGGCGGGCCGGACAAGGCGGTCTACGCCTTCGCCCGCGAGGACCTCGACCGCTGGGCCGGGGTGCTGGGCACCGAGCTGCCCGACGGCCACTTCGGGGAGAACCTGACCACCACCGGGATCGACGTCAACGAGGCCGAGATGGGGGAGCGCTGGCGGGTCGGCGGCCCGGACGGCACGGTGCTGGAGGTCGCCTCGGTCCGGACGCCCTGCAACGACTTCAAGACCTGGATGGGCCGGACGGGACACGACAGCCGGGCCTGGGTCCGTCGCTTCGCCGAGGAGGGGCGCCCCGGGCCGTACCTGCGGGTGCTCGTGCCGGGCACGGTGGCCGCCGGGGACCCGCTCGAGGTGGTGCACCGCCCCGGCCACGGGGTCACCGTGACCACCTTCTTCCGTGCGCTGCACGGCCACCCGGACCTGCTGCCCGAGCTGCTGCGCGTCGAGGGCCTTCCGGTGCAGGCGAGGGAACGGGTGGCGGCCTATCTGGGCGGCCCGGCGGGTATGCCTACCGACGCGTAACCATGTGAACTAGGTTACGCACCAGTCCCGCCGGCACCACCAGTCCCGCCCACCCGTCTCGGCCGTCGCCAGGAGAGTCATGCCCGTCCCGATCGACACCAGCTTCCTCGACCACCTCCCCCAGAACGTGGCCGTCCAGTTCCTCGACCGCGTGAAGGCCTCCGGGTCCGCCGAGGCCTTCCGCTTCCCCCGCGGCGAGTCCTGGCAGTCGGTGACCTGGGACGAGGCGGGCAAGCGCGTACGTCGCCTCGCCGCCGGCCTGGTCGCCCTCGGGGTGACCCCGGAGCAGCGCGTCGGCATCGCCTCCAACACCCGCTACGAGTGGGTGCTGGCCGACCTGGCCGTGATGTGCGCCGGCGGCGCGACCACGACGGTCTACCCCAGCACCAACGCCGAGGACACCGCCTACATCCTCAGCGACTCCGACTCCCACGTCGTCTTCGCCGAGGACGCCGAGCAGCTGGCCAAGCTGCGCGGGCGCCGCGCGGAGCTGCCGGCGCTGACCAAGGTGATCGCGTTCAGCGACCACGACGGCGGTCCGACCGGCGACGACGACGCCGACGACTGGGTGATCAGCATGGACACCCTCGCCGCGCTCGGCGACGAGCGCCTGGCGGCCGAGCCGGGCCTGATCGACGACATCGCCGCCTCCATCCAGCCCGACCAGCTGGCCACCCTGATCTACACCTCCGGGACCACCGGCAAGCCCAAGGGCGTGCGCCTCAAGCACCGGTCCTGGGTCTACGAGGGCGAGGCGATCAAGGCCCAGGGCATCCTCGACGAGACCGACCTGCAGTTCCTGTGGCTGCCGATGGCGCACTCCTTCGGCAAGGTGCTGCTGTCCACCCAGATGGCCTGTGGCTTCGCCACCGCCATCGACGGCCGGGTCGACCGGATCGTGGACAACCTCGGCGTCGTCAAGCCGACCTTCATGGGCGCCGCCCCCCGCATCTTCGAGAAGGCCCACGGCCGGATCGTGACGATGACGGCCTCCGAGGGCGGGGCGAAGAAGAAGATCTTCGACCAGGCCTTCAAGGTCGGCCTGGAGGTCGACCGACGCAAGCGCGAGGGCCAGAGCATCCCGCTGCCGCTCAAGGCGCAGCACGCCGTCTTCGACAAGCTGGTCTTCAGCAAGGTCCGCGAGCGCTTCGGTGGCCGGGTCCGGTTCTTCATCTCCGGCTCGGCGGCGCTGAACGGCGAGATCGCCGGCTGGTTCCACGCCGCCGGGATCCTGATCCTCGAGGGCTACGGGCTGACCGAGAACGCGGCCGGCGCAGCCGTCGGGCACCCCTCGGACTACAAGATCGGCACCGTGGGCCACGCGATGCCGGGCAGCGAGATCCGGATCGGCGAGGGCGACGAGGTCCAGGTCCGGGGCCCCCACGTGATGGACGGCTACCACAACCTGCCCGAGGAGACCGCGGCCACGCTGACCAAGGACGGGTGGCTGCGCACCGGCGACAAGGGCAGCCTCGACGCGGACGGCTTCCTGACCATCACCGGCCGGATCAAGGACCTCTTCAAGACCTCCGGCGGCAAGTACATCGCCCCCTCGGCCATCGAGTCGAAGTTCAAGGCGCTGTGCCCCTACACCAGCCAGTTCGTGGTGTTCGGCAACGAGCGGAACTTCGTGGTCGCGCTGATCACCCTGGACCCGGACGCCATGGCGACCTGGGCCGAGGAGAACGGCATGAGCGGCAGCTCCTACACCGAGATCGTCTCCTCGGAGAAGGTGCACGCGATGGTCGGCGACTACGTCGAGCAGCTCAACGAGCGGCTCAACCGCTGGGAGACCATCAAGAAGTGGGAGATCCTCGACCACGACCTGTCCATCGAGTCCGGCGAGCTGACGCCCTCGATGAAGGTCAAGCGCAACGTCGTGGAGGACAACCACCAGCAGCTGATCTCCTCCTTCTACACCGCTTGAGACGACGTCAGCGGTGGTCGAGGTGGCGCGGCGGGGTCTCGTGACGCTCGCTGCGCTCGCTCCTCGACCACCGGCGTCGACGCTCGCTGCGCTCGCTCCTCGACCACCGGGTCGACGCCCACCGGCGTCGACGCTCCCCGTCCTCGTCGGCGGCTCACACGGCACGCACAGGTGACCCACAGGGTCGCCGGGTCTCCTGGGTCCTGACCAGCACCACCGGACCTAGGAGACCTCATGCCGCGCCCCGCCCGTACCCACCGCACCACCGCCGTCGCGGAGCTCGAGGACCACGACCTCGGCCTGTCGGCCGACCTTCCCCGCCTGGCCGAGCGGAACCTCGGCCGTCGTGGCCTGCTCGGGCTGCTCGGCGGGGTCGGGCTCGTCGCCGCCGGGTGTGCGACCGACAGCGGGGCGACCACCACGGCCACCGACGACGCGCGGCCCGCCGGCGGTCCCGGCGGCACGCCCCCGGACGGAGGCGGCGCGGGGAGCGAGGTCCAGGTGGCCGACGGCGAGGTCCCCGAGGAGACCGCGGGCCCGTACCCCGGGGACGGGTCCAACGGCGTCAACGTGCTGTCCGAGAGCGGCATCGTCCGCAGCGACCTGACGACCAGCTTCGGCACCGCCTCCGGCGTGGCCGAGGGCGTCCCGGTGACGGTGCGGCTCACGGTGCTCGACCTCCAGGGCGAGGACGCCTCCCCGCTGGCGGGGGCCGCGCTGTACCTGTGGCACTGCAACCGTGAGGGCGAGTACTCGATGTACTCCGAGGCGATCGTCGACGAGAACTACCTGCGCGGGGTCCAGGAGACCGACGCCGACGGGCGCGTCGAGTTCACCTCGATCTTCCCGGCGGCCTACGACGGCCGCTGGCCGCACATGCACTTCGAGGTCTACGAGTCCCTCGACTCCGCGACGAGCTACACCAGGAAGCTGCGCACCTCGCAGATCGCGCTGCCCCAGGAGGCGTGCGACGCGGTCTACGCCACCGAGGGCTACGAGGCCAGCGTGGCCAACCTGGCCGCGACCAGCCTGGACTCCGACACGGTCTTCTCCGACGGCCACACCCTGCAGATGGCGTCGGTGACCGGGTCGGTCGACGAGGGGTACGTGCTCTCGCTCAACGTCCCCGTCTGAGCGGGGCCACGACCGGGGTGGGAGGATCGGGGCGTGCCGTCCACGCTGCCCGAGGGCGACCCCGCCCCTCCCGACGGGTCCCTGCCGGCCGAGGCCATGGCCGAGCTGGGCCGCCGTCCGTTCGGCTTCTACCTGCACGTGCCGTTCTGCACGGTGCGGTGCGGCTACTGCGACTTCAACACCTACACCGCCGACGAGCTGGGTCCCCAGCAGCACCCGGGGGCGTCCCGGGCGACCTACGCCGAGGCGGCCGTGACCGAGGTCCACCGGGCCCGTGCCGCGCTCGGCGACGTCGACGTCCCGGTCTCGACGGTCTTCGTCGGTGGGGGGACTCCGACCCTGCTGGAGCCGGCCGACCTCGGCCGGGTCGTCGCCGCGGTCCGGGACTGCTTCGGGCTGGCGCCCGACGCCGAGGTGACCACGGAGTCGAACCCCGACAGCGTCACCCCGGAGCGGCTCGTGGCGCTGCGCGAGGCCGGTTTCGACCGGATCTCCTTCGGGATGCAGTCGTCGGTGCCGCACGTGCTGCGCACCCTGGACCGCACCCACGACCCCGAGCGGGTGCCGCAGGTGGTCGCGTGGGCGCGCGAGGCCGGGATCTCGCAGGTCAGCCTGGACCTGATCTACGGCACGCCGGGCGAGTCGGCCACCGACTGGGCCACGACCCTGGACGCGGCGCTGACCTGCGAGCCCGACCACGTCTCGGCGTACTCCCTGATCGTGGAGGACGGCACGGCCCTGGCCCGCCGCGTACGTCGCGGCGAGCTCCCGATGCCCGACGAGGACGACCTCGCCGAGAAGTACGTCGTGGCCGACGCGCGGCTCCGGGCCGCGGGCCTCGGGTGGTACGAGGTGTCCAACTGGGCCCGTGGCGAGCCCGAGGACCGGACCCGCCGGTGCCGGCACAACATGGGCTACTGGACCGGCGGCGACTGGTGGGGCGTCGGCCCCGGCGCGCACTCCCACGTGGGCGGGGTGCGCTGGTGGAACGTCAAGCACCCGGCGGCGTACGCCGCGCGGCTCGCGGCCGACGCCAGCCCGGCGCAGGCGCGCGAGGTGCTCACGGCGGAGGACCGGCGGGTGGAACGGGTGATGCTGGAGCTGCGGCTGCGCGACGGCCTGCCCGTCGACGTCCTCGACGCGACGGGCGTCGCGTCGGTGCCGGACCTCGAGTCGCGGGGACTCCTCGTCCGCTCGAGCGACCGCCTCGTGCTCACCGACGCGGGCCGGCTGCTCGCCGACGGCGTCGTGCGCGACCTGCTGCCCTGAGGACCGGGACGGTCAGCTGACCATCCGGATCGTCAGCGGGTAGCGGTAGTCCTCGCCGTTCGAGGCCTTGACGGCGCCGATGATCGTGAACACCAGCCAGAACCCGGCCGCGGCCAGCGCGATCGGGATGACGGCAAGCACCCCGATGCCCAGGGTCAGCACGACGACCACGACCGCGAGGATCCCGCCGACGATCCCGTAGATCACCATCGAGAGCTGGAAGTTGAGCGACTCCACCGCCTGCCGCCGAACCCAGGGGGAGTCGGAGCGGACGAGCAGCACCAGCAGCGGGCCGAGGAAGGCGAGGGCGAGGAACGCCGCCACCAGCGCGCTCCAGTGCGCGGCGCCGCCCCAGGTGCGGTCCATGGCGCTGAGCTGACCACCCGGCTGCCACCCGGACGGCTGCTGGCCGTAGGGCTGCTGAGGGGGGTACGGGGGCTGCTGGTCCATGAGGGTCTCCTGACGGGTCACGCGTCGGGGTCGGTGACGAAGTCGATGAGCTCCTCGACCCTACCGAGCAGGGCCGGCTCGCAGTCGGCGAAGGTCGAGACGCGGGCGAGGATGCGCTGCCAGGCCCGGGCGATGTCGGCCTGCTCGGCGTGCGGCCAGCCGAGCGCCGCGCAGATGCCGCGCTTCCACTCCACCGACCGCGGGATCTCGGGCCACGCCTCGAGCCCGACGCGCTGCGGTTTGACCGCGGCCCACACGTCGACGAACGGGTGCCCGACGACCAGGACGTGCTCGCCCAGCGGGGACGCGGCGACCTCGGCAGCGACGCGGCTCTCCTTGGAGCCGGGGACGAGGTGGTCGACCAGGACGCCGACCCGACGACCGGGTCCGGGGCCGAACTCGCGCAGCTGGGCGGGCAGGTCGTCGACGCCGTGCAGCATCTCGACCACCACGCCCTCCAGGCGCAGGTCCTCGCCCCAGACCTTTTCGACCAGCTCGGCGTCGTGCTTGCCCTCGACGAAGATCCGGCTGGGGAGGGCGACCCGGGCCCGGGCGCCGGCGACGGCGACCGACCCGGAGGCCGTCCGCGTGGGGGCGGCCGGGGCGCGGACGTGCACCGGTGCGGACAGCACGACCGGCCGTCCCTCGAGCAGGAACCCGGCGCCGAGCGGGAAGGTGCGGCGCTTGCCGTGCCGGTCCTCGAGGGTGAGGACGTGCAGGTCCCGGTCGACCGAGACGACCTCGCCGCAGAAATCGGTGGTGACCTCCTCGACGACGGTGCCGAGGTCGGCAGTGGCGGGCTGGGCCCGCCCGCGCCGGGGCGCGCGCCAGTCGCCGGAGAGGACGTCGGAGCCGTAGCGATCACTCACGCCGGACACGCTAGGCGGCGGTGCCGACACCTCCGGGGACGCGCGCCGGGGGACGCGCCGGGGTACGCGCCGGGGTACGCGCCGGGGTCAGGACCCGGTGCTGTCGTCCTCGTCCTGGTCGTGGGAGGTGTCGTTCTCGCCGAACGGGCCGTCGGGCTCCGTGCGCTCCACCGGCTTGCCGCTCGTCATCAGGTCGTCGACCTGCTCGCCGTCGGTGAGGCCCTCGGCCAGCGGGTTGTCCTCGGAGGGCACGAGGTCCTCGGGCAGCTGGTCGTCCGAGATCCCGATGTCGGGCCCGGAGGTGTCCTGGTCGTCGGAGGCGTCGCTCATGGCCGTGACGGTAGTGGGTCGGGTGGGGACGTCAACCACCCCGGGGACGGGCGTCGCGACGGTCGGTCAGGCGAGCGGGAGCCGGCGGCCGCCGCGGGGGAGCGCGTCGTACGCCCGCCGCACCGCGTCGGCGAGCAGGTGCCGGGGGAAGGGCCACTCCCCGCGCTCCAGCGCCTCGTCCGGCCCGACGCCGGCGGCGGCGAGGTCGCGCACCTGCTGGGCGAGCAGGCCGAGCTCGTTGCGCTGCTGCTCGACGTGGTCGCGGTCGACGGGCCGGCCGTGGCCGGGGACGACCAGGGTGGCCGGGGTGAGCAGGTCGAGGACGACGTCGAGGGTCGACGGCCAGGCCAGCGGGTGGCAGTCCGCACCGAGCCCGGGCACGGCGAGCCCGCCCACCGAACGGTCGCCCGACAGCTCGGACTGCTCGACCAGGTCGCCGGCCAGGACGAGGTCGACGTCCCCCACGCGGACGACGAGGTCGCCCGCGGTGTGCCCGGCGCCGGGGTGGACCAGCTCCACCACGCGGTCGCCGAGGTCGAGCACGCTGACGGCGGAGAACAGGTGGTCGGGCGCGACCAGGGTGGTCGCGGCCAGCTCGGCGGCGTGCGCCTCGGTGGGGTCGGCGGCCATCCGCAGCCGGGTCTCCTCGCCCCAGCGGGCCAGCTCGTCGGCGGCGGCCTCCTGCGCGTGCACCGGCACCGCCGGCCACCGGTCGCGGAAGGCGGCGACGCCGAAGGCGTGGTCGTAGTGCCAGTGGGTCGTGACCACCGCCACCACCTCGCCGGGCAGCCCGGCGACCGCGTCGGCCACCGGCGCGGCCGCGGCGGTCGAGCCGGAGGTGTCGACCACGACCAGGCCGGCGGCACCGCCGACGACGGAGACGTTGACGTCGCACCACGGCTGCGGGGCGACCCAGACACGGTCGGCGACCTCGGTGAACGGCACGCAGCCACCCTAGGGCGGACCACCCCGGACCGTCCCGGGCCCGGCCCCGCGGAGGCGGCGGATCGCGCCCCACGCGCTAGGATTGGCACTCACGAACAGGGAGTGCCAGACGCGGGAGGAGGACCGGATGCAGGAGGAACGCAGGCTCGCCGTGCTGCGCGCCATCGTCGAGGACTACGTGTCCACCGAGGAGCCCGTCGGGTCCAAGGCGCTCGTGGAGCGGCACCGCCTCGGTGTCTCCCCGGCCACCGTCCGCAACGACATGGCCGTGCTGGAGGACGAGGGCTACATCGCGCAGCCCCACACCAGCGCCGGCCGGGTGCCGACCGACAAGGGCTACCGGCTCTTCGTCGACCGGCTCACCACCGTCAAGCCGATGACCGCGGCCGAGAAGCGGGCGATCGCGACGTTCCTCGACGGCGCCGTCGACCTCGACGACGTCGTGGGCCGCTCGGTGCGGCTGCTCTCCCAGCTGACCCGCCAGGTCGCCGTCGTGCAGTACCCCGTGCTGTCGCGCTCCACCGTGCGCCACGTCGAGCTGGTCGCGCTCGCGCCGACCCGGCTGCTGGTCGTGCTGATCCTGTCCACCGGCCGGGTCGAGCAGCGGGTGGTCGAGGTCGCCGAGCCGATGGGCGACGAGGACCTCGCCGACCTGCGCCGCCTGGTGAACCGGGCCGCGGTCGGTGAGCTGATCGCGTCCGCCGCCGAGGCGCTGCGCGACCTCGCAGGGCCCCCGCCGGGCCCGGCCGAGGACCCCGCGGTCGCCGGTCCCGAGGACGCCACCCGGGCCACCAGTGCCGCGAGCAGCCCGGTCGTCGAGGCGCTGCTCGAGGCGATGAGCGACCACCGCTCCGACGAGCGGGTCGCGGTCGGTGGCGCGGCCAACCTGGCCCGTCACGTCGACAGCCCCGACTCGGCGGTCCGGCCGCTGCTGGAGGCGCTGGAGGAGCACGTCGTGCTGCTCAAGCTGCTCGGCGAGGCCGGCGCCGACGGCGCGGTCACCGTGCGGATCGGGCGCGAGGGCCCGTACGAGCAGCTGGCCTCGACCAGCGTCGTGGCCACCGGCTACGGCCCGCGCGACGACGTCCTGGCGACCCTCGGCGTCGTCGGCCCGACCCGGATGGACTACCCCGGCACGATGGCCGCGGTCCGCGCCGTGGCCCGCTACGTCACCCGCATCCTCGACGAGGCCTGACCGGCCCCGCCCCGGCGCGGCCCCCGGCCGCGCCCGTAC
>NZ_LR733215.1:1457284-1504468 GCF_902506435.1 Nocardioides sp. AX2bis
GTCCTGCGGAACGAGGGGATGGGGCAAGAACGGTGCTCCGGCCGCCGTTCTATGCTCTGCTCGAGAGGTCTCGGGACCGCTCGACGGCGCTTGCCCTCGACCACCGTCGCTGACCTGCACCGCTTGACCCGTTCGAACATGTGTTCGATGATCAGGAGGTGTCCGCACCCGTCGCCCTCGACCCCACGCGCCCGGTCCTCGACCAGCTGCGCGAGCGGGTCTCGGCGCTCGAGGGCGCCCCGGCGCGGCTGCCGCTGCCCACCCACCCCGCCGTGGCGAGCGTGCTGGGGCTGCGGGCCGGGGGCGCGTACGGCGTCGACTCCGCCTCGCTCGCGCTGGCCCTGGCGGCCGGGGCGTCCCAGGCCGGGGAGTGGGTCGGTTTCGCGGGGTGGGGCGACTTCGGTGCGGAGGCGGCCGAGGAGCTGGGCGTCGACCTGGGGCGTACGGTCCTGGTCCCCGAGCCCGGCGAGCACTGGCGCGAGGTGACCGCGGCCCTGGTCGACGTGCTCCGCGTGGTCGTGCTGCGCCCGCCGCTGGCCGTCGACGCGAAGTCCGCCGGGCGGATCGAGGCCCGGCTGCGCACCCGCTCGGCCGCCCTGGTGGTCTGGGGGGAGTGGCCGCGCTGCGACGCCCGGCTCTCCCTCGAGCAGGTGCGCTGGACCGGCCCCGACCAGGGCCGCGGCGTGCTGCGGCAGCGCCGCGCGACCCTGGCCGTGCGCCGGGGCACCGCGCCCGCGGTGCGCGCCGACGTGCTCTTCCCCGGGGAGCGCTCGGCGCTGGAGCTGGTCGCGCCTGTCGAGCACGAGCGGCGCGTCACCCGCCCCGCCCGCTGGGCGACGGCGGCTGCGGCTGCAGGAGCCGTCGGATGAGCGCCCGGGTCCTGGTCGTGTGGTGCCCCGACTGGCCGGTCGTGGCCGCGCTGGTCGAGGCCGGCCGACCGACCGCCGCCCCCGCGGCGGTGCTGCACGCCGGCGCGGTCGAGGTCTGCAACGGCCCTGCCCGCGCCGAGTCGGTGCGCCGTGGCCAGCGCCGCCGCGACGCCCAGGCCCGCTGCCCCGAGCTGGTGCTGCTCGAGGCCAACCCCGACCGCGACGTGCGGACCTTCGAGCCGGTCCTGGCCGCGGTCGAGGCGCTGCGGCCCGGGGTCTCCCCGATGCGGCCCGGCCTGCTGGCCGTCCAGGCACCGGGACGCTACTTCGGCGGCGAGGAGTCGGCCGCCGCGGTCGTCGCCGAGTGCCTGGTCGACCAGGGCGTCTGGGACTGCCGGGTCGGGGTGGCCGACGACCTCTTCACCGCCGAGCAGGCCGCCCGAGCCGCGGAGGTCCAGGGCTGCCGGGTGGTGCCCCCGGGCGGGTCCGGGGCCTTCCTGCGGGGTCTGCCGGTGGCGGTGCTCGAGGGCGACGGCCCGGCCGGCCGCGAGGCGGTCAGCCTGCTGCGCCGGCTCGGCCTGCGCACCCTCGGCGACCTCGCCGACCTGCCCGGCGAGGCGGTCCGCCAGCGCTTCGGCCGCTACGGCGGCGACGTGTGGCGCCGCGTGCGGGGCGAGGACCCGAGCCTGGTCGCGGCTCGCACCCCGCCGCCCGAGCTGGCCACCGAGGTGCCCTTCGAGCCGCCCCTGGACTCCGTCGAGGCGATCTGCTTCAGCGTCCGCACCACCGCCGAGCGGTTCGTGACCGGCCTGGCCGAGCGCGGCCTGGTGGCCACCGAGGTGCGCGTCGAGGCCGAGCAGGAGGGCGTCGTGGCGTCCTCGCGGGCCTGGCTGCACCCGCGCCACTTCTCCTCCCGCGACCTCGTCGACCGGGTGCACTGGCAGCTCCAGTCCCGCGCGACCAGCGGGCTGCGCCCGGGCCGCGACGCCGGGGCGATGACCGCGCCGGTGGGGCTGGTGCGCTTCGTGCCCGAGACCGTCGAGCCCACCGCCGCCCACGCCGAGGGGCTGTGGGGCGGCAGCGCCGACGACCAGGTCGAGCGGGGCGTGGCCCGGGTCCAGGCCCTGGTCGGCTTCGACGCCGTACGCCGCCCCGTGCGCCAGGGCGGCCGGTCGCCGGCGGCCCGGCAGGCCACCGTGTCGTGGGGGGAGCGGGCGGTCGGGCTGCGCCCGGTCGAGCGGCCCTGGCCGGGCCGGGTGCCCGGACCGCCCCCGGTGCGGGTCTTCGCGGCCCCGCTGGGCGCCGAGGTCGTCGACGAGGGCGGGCGCGCGGTCGCGGTGACCGACCGCGGCGTGGTCACCGCCGAGCCGTCCCGCTTCCGCCTCGGCGCGACCGGGACGACCACCGGGACGACCGCCGGGCACGCCACGCTGCCCTGGCAGCCGGTCGCGGCGTGGGCCGGCCCATGGCCGGTCGACGAGTCCTGGTGGGACGGCGGGGCCGCCCCCGGTCCGGCCGCCCGCTTCCAGGTGGTCGGCGTGGACGGGCGCGCCTGGCTGCTGGTCTGCGGGTCGGCCGGCTGGCGGGTCGAGGCGGGGTACGACTGATGGGCTGGAACAACCCCGAGCTGCCCTGGCGCGAGCTCGAGCGACGCCTCTCGGCACGGCCGGGTGCCGAGGACGCCCCGATCTCGCGGCGCAAGGCCGCCCGCCCCTCCGCGCGGCCGGTCGAGCGCCCGAGCGGGGGCACGCCGTACGCCGAGCTGCACTGCCACAGCCACTTCAGCTTCCTCGACGGCGCGAGCTCGCCGGGCGACCTGGTCGCCGAGGCCGCCCGGCTGGGCCTGGAGGGCCTGGCGCTGACCGACCACGACGGGTTCCACGGCGCGCCGCTGTTCGCCGAGGCAGCCGCGGTCCACGGCCTGCGCACGGTCTACGGCGCCGAGCTGTCACTGGGGCTGAGCGGGCCGCAGAACGGCGTCGCCGACCCCGAGGGCCAGCACCTGCTCGTCCTGGCCAGGGGCGTCGAGGGCTACCACCGCCTGGCCGCGGCGATGACCGAGGCGCACCTGCGCGGCGACGAGAAGGGCAAGCCGGTCCACGACCTCGACGAGCTGGCCGAGCGTGGCCGGGGCCACTGGGCGGTGCTGACCGGGTGCCGCAAGGGCAGCGTGCGCCAGGCGCTGGCCGCCGGGGGACCCCGGGCGGCGGCGGAGGCGCTGGACGCGCTGACCGCGCGCTTCGGCCTCGAGCACGTCCTGGTCGAGTTGAGCGCCCGGCCCGTGCCCGGCGCTGACGCCACCGAGGACCTGCTGGCCGCGTTGGCCGCCGACCACGGCCTCGACGTCGTGGCGACCGGCAACGTGCACCACGCCGCACCGGCCCAGGCCCGGCTCGCCGCGGCGATGGCGGCCGTCCGCGCCCGGCGCAGCCTGAGTGACATGGACGGCTGGCTGGACCTGTCCGGCGGGGGACACCTGCGCAGCGGCGACGAGGTCGCCCGGGCCCTGCCCCGTCATCCGGCCGCGCTGGCCCGCACGGTCACCCTGGCCCGCGAGCTGGCCTTCGACCTGCGGGCTGCCTCCCCCCGGCTGCCCAAGCACCGGATCCCCGAGGGCCACACCCCGGCCAGCTGGCTGCGGGTGATCGCCGAGCGCGGCTTCGCCGAGCGCTACGCCCGCACCCCGCACGCCGCGCAGGCCCGCGAGCGGATGGAGCACGAGCTGCAGGTGATCGAGGAGAAGGACTTCGCCGGCTACTTCGTGATCGTGCACGACATCGTCGACTTCGCCCGTAGCCAGGGCATCCTCTGCCAGGGCCGCGGGTCGGCCGCGAGCTCGGCGGTCTGCTTCGCGCTCGGGATCACCGCCGTCGACGCGGTCTTCTACCGGCTGCCCTTCGAGCGGTTCATCTCGCGGCACCGCGACGAGGAGCCCGACATCGACGTGGACTTCGACTCCGACCGCCGCGAGGAGGTCATCCAGTGGGTCTACGAGACGTACGGCCGCCGCAACGCCGCGCAGGTCGCCAACGTGATCACCTACCGCCCCCGGATGGCCGTGCGCGACGCCGCCAAGGCTCTCGGCTACTCCCCGGGGCAGCAGGACGCGTGGTCCAAGCAGATCGACGGCTGGTCCAGCGTGGTCGAGGGCGCCGGCAGCGGGCCGGACGACCGGGTGCACTCGATCCCCGACCCGGTGGTCTCGCTGGCCGAGGAGATGCTCGGCGCCCCCCGCCACCTCGGCATCCACTCCGGCGGCATGGTCCTCACCGAGCGCCCGATCGGGGAGGTCTGCCCGATCGAGCGAGCCTCGATGGAGGCCCGCACGGTCCTGCAGTGGGACAAGGACGGCTGCGAGACGATGGGTCTGGTCAAGTTCGACTTGCTCGGGCTGGGCATGCTCGGCGCGCTGGACCACATGATGCGGATGGCCGGGGACCACCTCGGGGAGCGCTGGACGCTGGCCACGATGCCCAAGGAGGAGCCGGCGGTCTACGACATGCTCTGCCGGGCCGACTCGATCGGGGTCTTCCAGGTCGAGAGCCGCGCCCAGATCGGCACCCTGCCGCGACTGCGCCCGCGCGAGTTCTACGACCTGGCCATCGACATCGCGCTGATCCGCCCCGGACCGATCCAGGGCGGCGCGGTCCACCCGTACATCCGACGCGTCACCGGGCGCGAGGCGGTCGCCTACGACCACCCCGAGCTGGTGCCGGTCCTGGAGCGCACCAAGGGGGTGCCGCTGTTCCAGGAGCAGCTGATGGCGATGGCGGTGGCGCTGGGCGACTGCACCCGCGACGACGCCGACCTGCTGCGCCGCGCGATGGGTTCCAAGCGCGGGGTGGAGCGGATCGAGAGCATCAAGGAGAAGCTCTACGCCGGGATGGAGCGCCGCGGGCTGGTGGGGGAGAAGGCCGACGCGATCTACGTCCAGATCCTCTCCTTCGCCAACTTCGGCTTCGCCGAGTCCCACGCGCTGAGCTTCGCGCTGCTGGTCTACGCCTCGTCGTGGTTCAAGCTGCACTACCCGGCGGCGTTCCTGGCCGGGCTGCTGCGCGCGCAGCCGATGGGCTTCTACTCCCCGCAGTCCCTGGTCGGGGACGCCCGCCGGCACGGGGTCCAGGTACGCCGGCCCGACCTGCTCCGCTCGGGCGTGCAGGCGGGGCTCGAGGCGGTGGACGGGCCGCTCGACGGGCAGGCGGTCGACCAGGTCGGGCCGACCGGGCTGGCGGGGTGCTGCGAGGCGTCGTACCCCCGCGCGGAGTTCCGCGACGACGCCCCTGACCCGACCCGGACCCACCGTCGCGACGGTCGGCTGGCCTGCCGGATGGGGCTGGACTCGGTGCGCGGGATCGGCCCGGACGTCGCCCGGCGGATCGTCGCGGCCCGTGAGCAGGCGCCGTACGCCGACGTCACCGACCTCTCCCGCCGCGCGGACCTGACCGCCTCCCAGCTGGAGGCGCTGGCCACCGCGGGCGCCTTCGAGTCCTTCGGCCTGGACCGGCGCCAGGCGCTGTGGAGCGCCGGGTTCGCCGAGAGCCCCGACCACGTGGCCGGCGTGACGCCCGCGCCGGCCGCGCCCGCGCTGCCGGTCATGGGGGAGGTCGAGGAGACGCTGGCCGACCTGTGGGCCACCGGGGTCTCCACCGAGCGGCACCCCGTCGAGCACCTGCGTGAGCAGCTGCGCGCTGCCGGCATCCTGGCTGTGGCCGACCTCGGCCGGGTCGAGCACGGCCGACGGGTCCACGTGGGCGGCCTGATCACCCACCGCCAGCGCCCCGGCACCGCCGGCGGGATCACCTTCCTCAACGTCGAGGACGAGACCGGGATGCTCAACGTGGTCTGCTCGGTCGGGGTGATGAAGGCCCACCGTCAGGCCGCGCGGCACCGCGTCGCGGTCGTGGTGCGCGGGATGCTCGAGCGCAAGGACGGCACGATCAACCTGGTCGCCGACCGGGTCACCGCCCTCGACACCGTGGTGGCCGGCGCCGGCAAGGCGCTCCAGGAGCGCCAGACCTCCCGCGACTTCCGCTGACGCGCGCTGCCACACGTTCGTGTGGCCCGGCGGCCCCTCAGCCCACACGAACGTACGGCAGCGTCGGGCCCGGGTTCGGCCGGAGCCCCACCCTGCGGTAGTGTCCCGTCCGTTCCGCCAGGCACCTCCGGGTGGCCGTGACGGGGCTTCGGGCTGTGGCGCAGCTTGGTAGCGCACTTGACTGGGGGTCAAGGGGTCGCAGGTTCAAATCCTGTCAGCCCGACCGAAGTAGTTGCAGGTCAGAGGCCGTTTCCGCCGGTGGCGGAGGCGGCCTCTCTCCGCTTGTTCCTGACGTGTGTGTGCAGCGTGCGTGCAGGAGCCCTCCGATGGCACCGAGTCGAGGCTCAGTGATGATCCTGGCCGGCGCCCCAAAGTGCGCCGTGAAGGCGTTGATATTCCGTCTGCATGAGCTGGGCCACCGCGTCGCTGGCGAGGGGTTCTGGGACCGGCGGGGGTTGGTCCATGGGTGTGTACGCGTCGGGTGCAGGGCAGCCGCGATGGTGGTGGCGGCGGCATCGGTGGCCGGTGAGCGCGGTCACGTGGTCCGCGATCAGGCCGCGATGCAGAACCGCGCCCCTTCCTGAGGGCGAGCTCGCGACCGCACGCCAGGACCGCAGTGCGCAAGGGGGCGTGATGCAGCCGTTGGTGACAGGTTCGGTTTAGGCCGCGGCCGCGGTCTTGGTGGTGATCTTGTGCTCGTACTCGATGGGGGTCAACCCGTCGAGTGAGTCCTGGGGGCGCTGGCGGTGGTACTTCCGCTCGATCCACACCACGATGGCCAGACGCAGCTCTTGCCTGGTGGACCACGGCGTTGGTTGAGGACGTTGGTCTGCAGCAGGGACCAGAACGACTCCATGGCGGCGTTATCGCCGGCAGCGCCGACCCGGCCCATAATCCGACCATGCCGTGACGGTTCAGCGCGTGGGCCATCCTGCGTGCCCGAAACTGGCTGCCCCTGTCGGCGTGCAGGATGCAGCCGGCCACGTCGTGGCCCTCAAGGCGGCGTCGGGTGACGGCGCTGTTGAGGGCGTCGACGGCGAGGTGGGCGGTCATCCGGTCGCTGATGGAGTAGCCCACGATCCGATTGGCGTGGACGTCCTTGATCGCGCAGCAGTAGAGCTTCCCCTCACTCGTGGGGTGCTCGGTGATGTCGGTGAGCCAGACCCGGTTCGGAGCATCAGCTGTGAAGAGCCGCTGCACGTGGTCTTCGAAGACCGGCGGCCCGGCCTTCGTGCCCTTCCCGCGACGTCGTCGCTGGCCGCGGAGGTGATCCCTGAGGTCCAGCACAGCGACCACGCGGTGCGGCGCGACATCCGCCACCCCGCTTTGCGGGCCTCATGGGCCAAGAACCGGTACCCGAAGGTCGGATCGTCACGGTGGGCGTCGTGCAGGGCGTTGATCCGGTGCGCCTGGAGCCACTCGGCGTCGGTGACTGGATCCTCGCGCCATCGGTAGTACGGCTGGCGGGCGAGCTTGAGGACCCGGCACGCGACCGTGACGGGCACCCCGTCGGCGGCCAGCTCACCCACGAGCGGGTACATCATTTTCCCGAGCCACCGAGCTCGAGGTTCGCCTGCGACAGGTAGGCCGCAGCCCGGCGCAGGACCTCGTTCTCCTGCTCGAGAAGCTTCGCGCGGCGCCGCAGCTGTCGTAGCTCTTCGGCCGCGTCCTGGGTCACGCCGGGACGGGCGCCTTCCTCGACGTCGGCGGCCTTCATCCAGTTCGACAGCGTCGACTCGCTGATGCCGAAGTCCTCGGCGATCTGCTTCAACAACACCCCCGGCTCACGAGCACGGGCAACGGCCACCACATCGTCGCGGAACTCTTGCGGGTAGGGAGCAGGCATAGCGACATCCTCTCTTCCGGCGCCGAGCACCAGAAGTCAGTTGTCACCTACACCTGCATCACGCCCGCGTACCTGCCTGCCTCACCTACGCGTCGTACGCCCGATGTGGGACCACTGCCCGACGGCGGGGCTGGATTCGCGCCCGTCTTAGGACGTGCCGTTGATGCGGAAGTCGACGGTCTCGACCTTTGAGGCGACGCCGATGGCTTTGAGGTCGCGGCGGTTGATGCGGCCGTCGGCGTTCTGGTCGGTGACGACGGCGGGTGCGTCGTTGTAGATGCCGTCGTTGTTGAGGTCGTCGATGACGGCGACGGTCAGCGTGGTGTTGACGTCCTTGCCGGCGATCGGGGCGCCGACGATCCAGGTGTCCCAGATCTGGACGTCGTTCTTGGAACGGTCGGTGACGCCGGTGAGGTTGAACAGGTTGGCGAGGTTGGTGCCGGGCCCGGAAAAGCCGGGCAGGGTGTTGTTGGTGGTGCTGGTGAGCACGACCAGGCCGGGGAGCCGGTCGTCGGCGCCGGTCGAGAAGGTGCCGGGGAAGGGGGCGGTGTTGTTGTGCGCGGCCGGACCAGTCAACTGGTTGGCGGTGAAGCCGGTGCCGGCGAGCGAGGTGTCGTCGAACTCGATGTCGAGGTCGACGAACCAGCCGGCGCCGGCGATGCCGGCGTTGTCGCCGCGTCCGGGGGCGAGGATCTCGACGTCCACGGTCTTGGCCGCTTGCTGGCGGTCGCGGTGGCCCGGTCCAGGGGTGGCGGCGGCACCGCCCGCGGTAGCCGCAGCGTAGGTGCTGGCGAGCGCTGCGGTCACGGTGAGAGCGGTCAGGGCGGTGGCGGTCTTCTTCATGGTGGTTCCCTTTCGTCGGATGTCAGGCAGGAGTACGCCGTCTCCCGCGGATCGGTTCACCGGGTTGCGGTGAAGAGCACCAAATCGCCTTCGGAGTCGGTGACGCGCACCTGGGCCACGTCTTGGGGGGCGAGTGCGGCGGCCCCGGCCACCTGCGCCTCGCCGTTGTCGGTCGATCCCCAGGTGGCGACCTGCTGGCGCTCCCCTTCGGGCGAGACGAGCCAGGCGACGAACTGCTCATCCTGGGGGAGCCCCCGCAGGTCGAGGTCGACAGAGGTACCCCACGGCTTGGCGCTCAATGAGGTTGCTCCGGTGGCGCTCACTCCCGCCGGGGCGCTCAGGGCGAGGGTCGTGGAGACCGGTTCATCGGGTCCGAGGACCACCGCCGTGCCGGCACCCGCTCCGGCTACCAGCACCACTGCGGCGGCAGCGGTGAGGAGCAGCCGGCGTCGACGACGGGTCCGCAGGGCTCCGATCGCGTCCCCCAGGCCGGCGTCGGGAGTCACGCGGTGCGTGGATGCGGGCGCCCCGGCCCGCAGCAGCGCCGGCAGCCCGGCGTACGTCGCGAGCTCGTCGCGACACGGCGCGCAGGTCGGCAGGTGGGACTCGAGCTGGGCCCGGTCCGCGGCGTCGAGACCGCCCAGGACGTAGGGACCCAGCAGCTCGCGCAGCCGGGTGTGGGCCCGGTCCTCCTCGTGCTTGTTCATCGCTCGACTCCCATCTCCTCGAATGCGGTGCGCAAGATGCGGATCGCGTAGTACGAGCGTGACTTCACGGTGCCCGGGCGGAGCCCGAGGGTGGTCGCGGCCTCGGTGACCGTGGCACCGCGGTAGTAGAGCTCGTCGATCACGGCTCGGTGCTCGGGTGAGAGCCGCTCCAGCGCCTGCACGACGACGTAGGCGTCGACAAGGGCGTCCGCACGGTCACCGACCGCCTGCGCCGCGACGGTGTCGTCGTCGCTGACGAGTCGTACGCGGCGCTCGTCGGCGCGCCACAGATCGATCACCAGGTTGCGGGCCACCGCGAACAGGTAGGCCCGCGGGTCGCCGCGGGTCGGATCAATTCGGTCGAGATTGCGCCAGCCGCGCAGCATCGTCTCCTGCACGACGTCCTCGGCCCTTCCCCGGTCATCGACGAGGCGCAGCACGAAGGTCATCAACGCGGTCCCGTGCCGGAGGTAGAGCTCGGTCAGCACCCGCTCGTCGGCCTCAGCCGTCCTCCCGGGTGCCCGCGAGCCAGGGCGCAGCGATCTCACACGCCTGGGTACGAGATGCTCTCTTGATCGGTTCACCGCATCGCGCCGTGCACGCTAAACCGGCGGACTCGTGGAGAAGCGAAAAGCTCGAGTCGTTGGAGCATCGCCTCGAGGACCGGTGGCGCCTGATCGGTGTAGAAGATAATCTGTGCGTGGGCTGAGCCCGGCAGGATTACCACCAGGTTCTCCCCACCGGCTGACGACTCGGGCAGGTCTGTCGACACCTGGGCTACCGCCTCGTCCACGCTGTCCACGACGACCTTCGGCTCCTCCCCGAGCCCCTCGACGATCGCGTTCGGCGCCAGCCGGATCAACTGATCAGCCGGCCCTGGCTCTTGGCTCGCGAGATCGAGGACGGCATCGGCGCCAGCGCTGGCCCCGACGTGCGCAACGTCAGCGACTCCCTCGCCTTGCAGTTGTTCGACGGCGGCGCGAATCGCATCGGGGTCGATGTTCTCGATCGCGATCACCCCCGCTCCCTGGTCGGCGATCGCGACCGCCCGCTTCTCCCAGCTGGCAGCGTCGAAGGCGGCGCCGTGCGCGAGAACGGCGCCGTGGTCTCCCTCGCCCCGTCGCACCGCCGGGGAGCCGGCATCGGAGGTCGTCTGCCCTGAGGAGCCGCCGGCCGAAGTGCTGCCGGCCGTCTGGACCCTCCGCAGCCGGCGAGGCCAGGACGACGACAAGCGCAAGCGCGGTTCGCCTCAGGCTTCCGAGCATGTCAACCACACTAGGTCGCTTGGCGACCGAATCGCTTACAAGAAGTTGTCGGCGTTCGGCTGCGAGCCAGGAAGCGGGCCGTCCACTGGCTAGGATCTGCGGCTTGTTCTAGCGCGGCGGTGGTTCGGTCGAGGGCCTCCTGGCGCCGATGTCCGTTGGCGGGTGAAAGATGGGGAACAGACAGGGTGGGGACGAGGACCGGGTGCGCGGCGAGCGTGAGGTAGCGCATCCAGCCCTCAGGCGCCGCGCTGACGAAGGGCACAACGACCAGGAGGTCGACCAGTTCGGTGACCAGTGCGCTCAAGGCGGGGCGGGCCTCTTCCAGGTCATCGATCCGGGGGCTGCGGCGCCAACCATCAGGTCCGGTCAACGCCCAGAGGATGACATTGCACCGTAGGCGCTGCGCCGGGTCGTGGAGGGGCTCAGCGCCCGGCGGACTTGTCGGCTGGTGGGATCGTCGTTGTCGAGCGAGCTGAAGCCGAGGTCACCCGCGGCGACCGTCTGGGGGCCCGGCGTGCGCCTGCCTGCCACGATCCCGGTCCTTGGCTCAGAGGATTTCGAAAGGGGTAAATCAGGGCCCGGACGGCCCACGACCTGAGGGGTGCAGGCACGCCTTGTCGTGCAGGCAGCTGGACCTGCGGCGGTTCAGGGCGCCAGGAGTCGTCCGCGCCAGGCGCCATGGATGGTGCGGGTGAGCACGGTCGCCCAGGCCAGGAGCAGTCCCACGTAGAGCGCGACGGCTGCGACGGTGAGCGCGTGCAGTCCGGTGACGACCGCGAGGCCTGAAGTGCCGGTGACGACGGTGCCGACCGGGAAGGTGAAGGACCACCAGGTCAAAGTGAAGGGCAGGCCGTCGCGGGCGGTGCGGGTCGTGACGGCGATCGCGATGCACATCCAGAGCATCGCGAATCCCCACATGGGCATGCCGTAGACCAGTCCGAATGCTTCGAACGCGGTGCCGTAGGGGGCGGGGAGGATGCCGGCGGCCGGGGTGCCGAGGTTGTGCGCGGCGGTGATCGACTGGCCGAGCGGTCCCAGGACGATCCAGAGGGTGGGGACGGCCGCGGCGGCGCCGACGTCGTGGTGGACCAGGCGGCTCCAGATCATGGCGATCACGACGATGCTGGCGACCAGGGTGAGGCCGAACATGGCGTAGCAGGCCATCAGCATGGTCTCGCGCGGCTGCCCTGCTGGCAGGTGCGGGATCAGGAGCGCGCCGGTGGCGGCGCTGACCATGGGCGGCACGACCGGCATCAGCCAGCCGCCGAAGGCCGCGTCGCCGGCCACGTCGTGCACCGTGAATGCACGCAGCGGGATCGCGGCGGCGGTCCACAGACCCAACGCGGTGCCGGCGGTCCACAGCACCGCGGACACCCCGACCGCGACGCTGGCTCCCAGCAGTGGCTCTGCGACGAGGATGGCACCCGCTCCGACCGTCATCAGGGCCATGGCGGGCGCCCCGTAGAAGTGCGACATCACGGGGTCGACGGTCCACCGGCGCGCCACGTCACGGTGGTGGACCCAGTGCCCGGCGGTGGCAGCGGTCACCACCACCAGCAGGGCGACGGCCAGCAGCCACACCGCGACGGCGAACGCGCGGATGCCCGGGATAGCGACCGGCAGGGTGACGGCCGCGTTGGCGACGATGCCGGTGCCCATGACGGACGCGAAC
This sequence comes from Nocardioides sp. AX2bis, assembly GCF_902506435.1. GTDB lineage: Bacteria > Actinomycetota > Actinomycetes > Propionibacteriales > Nocardioidaceae > Nocardioides. The sequence continues at coordinate 1,469,522 of NZ_LR733215.1, forward strand.
CAGTTGGGGCCGATCTTGCCCAGGGCGGGCTGACCCTGCAGGTCGGCAAGGAAGCTGCGTCGGACGGGGCCTCGGGCGGTGTGCTCGTGGCGCAGGATCGCGTGCGTCGTGGTCATGTCTCAAGGATGGGTTGCGAAGCGGGGAGCCGGTAGGACCACCTTCTTGTGGTTGCACAACATGCGCTTGTGCGCGCGATCGGCGTTGGCACTACAGTCGCGGGCGTGCACCCACCGCTTCGCCTGCCTGACCTGCGCACCATGGAGCTGTTGGTCGCAATCTCGGCCGAGGGCAGCATCGGCGGCGCCGCCCGGCGGATGCAGATCAGCCAGCAGGCCGCCTCGCAGCGGGTCAGGGCGTTCGAGAAGAGCCTGGGGTTGACGCTGCTGGCGCGAGGCACCCGCGGGTCGCTCCTCACCGGCCAGGGACGCGCCGTCGCCGAGTGGGCCGCAGGTCTGGTGGACACCGCACACGCCGTCGAGACCGCGATCGAGGCGCTGCGCCAGGAGCAGACCCTGTCGTTGAGGGTGGCCTCGAGCATGACGATCGCCGAGCACCTGTTGCCGACCTGGCTGGTGGAGTTCCGCCGCACCCAGGACGCTAACCCCGCCTTGAGCACCTCGGTGAGCCTGCGGGCCCTGAACAGTGAGCAGGTCACCGAGCAGGTGAGCCGCGGTGAGGTCGATCTCGGGTTCGTTGAGGGCAGCGCCCCGCCCGACCAGGTGAGTCACGTCGACGTCCGCACCGACGAGCTCGTCCTCGTGGTCGCCCCCGACGACCCGCTCGCGCGGCGGCGCAGCATCCGCGCAGCCCAGCTCGCTGCGATCGCGCTGACCGCCCGCGAACCGGGCTCGGGAACTCGCGCCGTCCTGGAGGACGCGCTGGCTGACCGTGGGCTGCGGGCAGCACCGGCGGCCATTGAGCTCGGCACGACCACCGCGATCCGCGAGACGGTGCGCGCCGGCGGCGCCCCGGCCGTCCTGAGCCGGCTCGCCGTCCGCGCGGACCTGCACGCGGGCCACCTGGTCGCGGTCCCGGTCAGTGGGATCGACTTGACCCGCACCCTGCGCGCGCTGTGGCTCGGTACCGGCCAGCCGTCCAGCAGCGCTGCCCGGGCCCTGCTCGACATCGCGTGCCGGCGGCGCGCGTCCGGCCCGGGAGACCGACATGGATGAGCAGACGCGTCACCGCAAGCTCGCTGCGATCGACGCTCCCCACGTCGCACCGCTGAACGACCTGGTCCGCCAATGGCGCGCCCAAGGGCGACACGTGCCCTGGTTCGACCCCGACGGCGGAGGCACCGGCGCCACCGTGCTGCTGCTGATGGAGTCTCCCGGGCCCCGCACCATCGCGGCCGGCACCGCCGCGATCACGACCGAGGACAACCCCGACCCCACCGCACGTCACCTGCGCACGGCTCGGATCGAAGCCGAGCTGGCCGCCACCGCCTGCCTGAGGTGGAACGTCATCCCCTGGGCACTCCCCACCGGCCACAAGCCCACGATCGACGACCTCGAGGACGCCCGCCCAGCACTCGCCCAAGTCAGCGAACTCCTCCACTCGCTCCACGTCGTCATCACCTTCGGCACCGCAGCCCTCAACGGCTGGATGCGACACCTCACCCTCACCCAGAACCCACGCCTCGTGCCAACCCTCGCCGTCCCCCACCCCTCGCCAGCCAACGGGCACCGACGCGCCGAGACCCACCAACGGATCCTGAACACACTTCGGAGCGCCGCCGGAACCACGTCCTGACAATGCTGCTGCCCGAAGTCGTCGCGAGAAGGAGAGGGCGTCGGCCACCGAAGACGAGAAACAGACCACCACGGCAATCCCGCGGAACAGGAGCGCCACGAGGCGACGAGCGTGAGAGCAGCACCGGTCGAGGATCGGCATGCGGGATGGTTCAACCCCGGGTCGTTGACCGGCCGGGTCATCCTGATTCCAGACCGTACAGCGGGCCCCCCTGACCGGGGCGTGATGCATGTGTAGGTGACAACTGACTTCTGGTGCTCGGCGCCGGAAGAGAGGATGTCGCTATGCCTGCTCCCTACCCGCAAGAGTTCCGCGACGATGTGGTGGCCGTTGCCCGTGCCGGTGAGCCGGGGGTGTTGTTTAAGCAGATCGCCGAGGACTTCGGCATCAGCAAGTCCACGCTGTCGAACTGGATGAAGGCCGCCGACGTCGAGGAAGGCGTCCGTCCCGGCGTGACCCAGGACGCGGCCGAAGAGCTACGACAGCTGCGGCGCCGCGCGAAGCTTCTCGAGCGGGAGAACGAGGTCCTGCGCCGGGCTGCGGCCTACCTGTCGCAGGCGAACCTCGAGCTCGGTGGCTCGGGAAAATGATGTACCCGCGCACCACCGGCACCACCTCCGAGGTGTCCCCGAGCTCCCGATAGGCGAAGCGGGTGCCGCCGATGTCGACGTGCTGCGTACGGACATCCGTCCATAAGGTCATAACTGGTCCTCTCGGCTGGGGCGTCCAGCCATTGAAGTACGATCACGCTGCAGTTCGAGTGCTCGACCCACATCCGGCAGGACCGAGCTGACCTGCGTCTGCTGAGTGCTCGCTGCGCGAGGCCAGACCGGCCGCGGGGCCCATCCCCGTCGCTGGCGATGGACTCAGGGGGCAGTCGGGTCAGGACACGAAGGCACTCGGCGTAGTCGACCGGGGCCGTTACACGAGCTCGTGACGGGGCCTCGATGGGCGACCTGGGGCCACGTCCGAGCGGAATGTCCGCGCCCCCGCAGCGGCTCCTGGCGGTCGGGACACTGCAGCATCACCGGTTTCGCCGGCTATGGTCTGACTACTTGACTGACAACATCTTGCTCGGAAAACGGTGCGCTGCCCCGTGCTGCCGTCCGTTGCCTAGCGGCGCATACCTGTGACTTGACCTACGAGAACGGCCTAGAGTGCACCCACGGGCAACAACTCGAAACGACGCACTTCCGGCCTGGGGGTCAAGGGGTCGCAGGTTCAAATCCTGTCAGCCCGACCGAAGAAGTTGCAGGTCAGAGGCCGTTTCCACCGCTGGTGGAGGCGGCCTCTTCCTGTTCGATCTCGGCGTGTGTGTGCGGTGTGTGTGCAGGGGCCCTCCTGGAGGGCACCAGGGCAGAGGCTCCAGCGACGATCTCGCGCGCCTTGGAGCTCAGCAGGTGGGAGTACAGATCACCGGTCACGGCGGTGTCGCTGTGGCCCAGGAGCTTGCTCACGATTGTGAGGTCCGCCCCTGAGGCCAGCATGAGGGAGGCCGACTGGTGCCGCTGACCGTGGAAGGTCATCCTGGGCAAGGCGGCCTGGACGCGGAGCTTCTCGAACAGCCGGGTGACGTACTGGGGCTTGAGCGGGCGCCCGTCCTCCATGGTGAAGACGTACCCGCTCTCCTCGTAGTGGTCGCCCGCTGCGAGTGCCTCGGCCGCCTGGGCGATCTGCCAGGCCACCAGCGCTCCCACGGCCCGGTCGTCCAGGGGTACACGGCGGCGGCCTGCTGCGGTCTTGGTGTCGCCGTCGCCGGTCCGGGTTCTGTTGTTACGGATGGTCAGCTCTCGCCGTGCCAGGTCCACGTGCTCGTCCCAGCGGAGTCCGATGACCTCCCCGCGCCGCAACCCGGTGAACATGACAAGCTCGAACAGAGCACCGAGGCGGTGGGTGCCGGCGACATCCAGGAACTGGCCCACCTGCGTGGCCTCCCAGGGCTCGAAGTCCTTCTTCTCCGGCCGTGGCAGTTCCAAGTCGCGGGCTGGGGTCTCATCAATCAGCTCGTCGCGAACCGCTGCCTGGAAGGCGCCCTGGAGCACGGCAACGATGCGTCGCACGGTGACCGCACCGCGGCCTTCGTCGACCAGCGCGTCGACGAAGGCTTGCACGTGCCGTCGACGGACCTCGCGCACCTGCATCGAACCCAGGGTTGAGGGTGCGATGTCCTGGGTGACGTACCGCCGGTAGTTCTCCAGCGTGGATGGCCGCAGGGGAGCAGCTCCCTTGAGGCCGACCTTGGATCGCCGCTCGAGCCACCGGGGGAGGTAGTCGGCCAGGGTCTCGCGGGAGACCGAGAGAACCTTGCCCTGGTCGATCTTGAGCGCCGCCTTGTTGCGTTCTTGCTGCGCCTCGCGCTTGGTCGGGTAGGTCCCGCCGTTGACCTGCCGCCGCTTCTTCGTCACTGGGTCCTTGCCGGCCGAGAGCCGGAACGACCACCGCCCGTGCTTGGGGTCGGCCGTCATCTGCGGGCAGGCGCGCTCGCGCTGCTCCTCCGTGGGCCGCTCGGGCAGGACACCGTAGGTCCGGCCCTGCCCATCGCGGCACCCGCACCGCCGGAACACGCCACTCACTGGTCGGCCCCCGCCGTGATCAGACCAGCATCCCGGCACCGGGTGATCCACCGGTGGGCCGTGCTGCGGTCGACCCCGATCCTGCGCGCGGTTCTGGTGACCGCCCCGTGGGGCTTGCTGATGCGCTCGTCCTCGAGCACCCCCGCGAACGCCTGAAGGTCCTCGGCGGTGGGAGCGCTGGCGCCTCGTCCCCGTGCCAGGTCCCCTGTGGTGGGCTGCGGGTGGCTCCCCAACCATGCGTCCAGGCGGTCCATAGAGGCCAACGCGTCATCGAGTTGGAGCATCGCGAAACCCTCCGGGGTGTAGGCGTCGAAGCCCTCATCGCGCTGGCGTGCCCGGTCAACCCGGAGGAAGTCAAGCTCGCGGCCGGCCTCGTGGAAGTCTTTCTGGTCCTCGTGGTGCTGCTCACGGAAGCGCTCGACGAGGTACTCCACGAGCTCGCCAAGGCGGATCTGGCGTAACTCGGCGCCGGTCAGGGCGTCGACGTCGTCGATCCGCATGCCGACGACTCGGGGCCCACCCTCGGTCATCTTGATCCGCACCGACAAGGGGTGCGGCACCGCCGTGCCGCCGACCCCGATCCAGCCGGAAGGTCCCTCAGCCGGTACGTCGATCTCGTAATACCTCGAGGTCTCCACATCGCCAGCGTAGGCAACCGCTCGGCAGAATGCAACAGATGTGCAAAAGTGTTGCATTTGCATTCGTGGGTGCGCCGGATGCTTCGAGCACGTGTCGCCGGCCCAGTCGAGGTGGGCTCAGACTTGAGGAGTCAGCAACCGAGCACCCAGGGCGACCGGCCCTGGAACGACCCCCCGGCGGGGCCCAGCACCGCCCGAGAGGAAGACATGAGAATCCCGACGTTGGAGGGGCGCCTGAGCGTCTCGATCCCGGAGGCAGCCCTCCTCCTTGGGCTCAGCCGCAACTCTGCCTACGCCGCGGCCGAGCGTGGCGACTTGCCCACGATCCGCCTCGGCCGCCGCATCCTGGTGCCGGTTGGTCCTCTCCAAGCGCTGGTCGCGGCGGCGTCCACGCCGACGTCCTTGAGCACCGGCACCAGCACCAGCACCAGCACCAGCACCGACACCGACACCGACACCGCCGAGGGTGCGGGATCGGGTCGCGAGGGTGCAGCGTGACCGACATGGGGCCACACCCGGATGTGCTGGCGCGGCTCAACACCCCCTTGGACCTCCAGCGCGCCTTCTTCGACGCGATCAGTGCCCAGGGGAGCGACCTCCTCGTCATCGACGAGGCCAACAGCGCGACTCGAGCTGCGTGGGGTGACGTCCCGCCCGGTCGGCCCTACGCGGCGTTCCTTGCCGCCCGAGGGAAGTTCAGGACCATCGCCCTGGACTTTGATGCCTCCAAGGTGGGGACGGCTGCTTCCGTCGAGGATGCGAAGTACGCGGCCGCGGTCATCCGTCTCGGCGGCATCGACCCGGTGGTCTGCCACAGTGGGTCGCTGGGTGGGCGACATGTCATCTTCACGGTCCAGTGGCCAGGGATCAGCGCACGCCGGGCCCAGGACCTCGTTGACCGGTTCGCGGGCCTGGGTCTGGTCTCTCTGGACAAGTCCAACCTCCGCAACGGGAGCACCGGGGCGATCAGGCCGCCCTGGTCGCCTCACCGGTCGGGTGCGGGGATGTCGGAGCCCGAGGGTGACCCGCATCTTGCGCTGACCAAGCTTGTGGTGGGGCACCCGCCGGAGGCCGTCTCGATACTGGTGGACGTGATCGCTGGGGCGGGCACGCGCCGACCCCGGTTGAAGCCGCCGCCCGAGACCGCTGGAGCTCGTCGCAGCGACTCCGACGATCGGTCAAGTACGTTGCAGGGCCTGGCGCTGCGGGTCCGCAACGGCGGTGGGACGCTGGCGACCCTGACTCGACTGCTTGACTCCCTGGAGCCCGCAGACCCGGTGCGCCAGCACCTCGCGGAGAAGGGCGGGGACACCCATGCCCGGGTCGCCCGCGCCTGGCACAAGGCGGTTGCCCACTACGACAAGAACCCTCCCAGGTCGGCCGCGCATGTTCCCGACCACGAGGTTCTCGACGACTGGCGCGCCGCTGAGGTGGGCCGGCTCGGGGGTTCGGCGGCGCGGGTGGCCCTGGCCCTACTCCAGGAGGCGGAGCTCCAGCGGCGTTGCCTGGTCGGCATGTCAGTTCGCCACGCCGCGGAGCGCGCGGGGATGAGCAGGAGCGCCGCGGCACGCGCGCTCTCCGACTTGGTGGAATGGCACTGCCTGGAAGTTGCGGGAACCGCCGAGGGCACCCGCGCGGCCAGATACCGGCTCCAGCCGACCGCGCACTGGTCACTGCCCACCCACGGGACAGTCGGCATCTCCCTCTACGAGGGGGGCGTGTGGAAGCCGACTGTCCCACCAGTGAACAGCGCGCTGGCGCTGGCCGATACTCCGGGTGCCGAGGTCTGGGGTCATGGAGGCCTGGGCGAACCGCGCCGCAAGGTCTACCGGGTGCTGGCCGCCGCAGCCCTGGCCGGCGGCGAGGGGGTCGACGTGTTGACCCTTGCCGCCGAGGTGGGTCGATCGGACTCAACCGTGCGGCGACACCTTCGCGCGCTGTCCGAGGTCGGTCTGGCCCGGCGCACGTCGCCAGGGCTCTGGGTCGCCGAGGCGCGGGACGCCATGGACCTAGCCTTCGACCTCGGCGTGGCCGGCGCAAGTAGCCGCCGGGCCGCGGCCCACCGCCTTGAGCGCCGCGATCACATGACGAGGGTGATCGCGGCCAGGTTCAAGGAACGCGGAATCGAACCCGTGATGTCGCCTTTGGGTGCGTTGGCTCAGCAACTCGCCCTCGGTGAGGACGTTGACGTCCTGCAGACCACTTGATGACGGCATAGTTTCGGGAGTTTCGGGAGCCTTCCACGCGCGCGCCCGCGTGCACGCACTCTGCACGCACATGGCCTAAAAGCCCAGGTCAGAGCCAGGCCTCTTGATTGTGGGACAAGAGGCAAAATCTCGGTGGCGGCGCTCCGTCGCTGCGGGTGCGCTCATCGCGCCCCTGAGTGGTTGGGTGGAGTTGTGCAGTCGACCCCCGGCGCCATCGGCCCGCGCAGGTCCGGTGGCTGAGGTTGCCGATCGCCCACGATCGCCGGCTTGGACCGGCCCGGTCCGGTGCCGGGCCGGATGCCCGCGATCGCGCACCCGGTTCAATGGTGAGCGGACCACGTGAGTGAACCGGTTGCAGGAAGACTGCCTGCCCCCACGCGTGTGTTCGCCCTGCAGGCGATGTTCGACGGGATGGATGCGCGTCAAGCTGGCGCCCCCCTGGGCGCATGCCCGTACAGCGCGAGCAAGGGTCGGCTGCAGGAGTGGGGCCAGTACTGGTGGGTCCGGGGATGGTGGCGCCCGCGCGCTGGGGCCTGAAGCACACGGACCTCAGGGCAGCCCCCCTTGGCCACTTCGTCGCCGAGGTGGGGGGTGGGTCGATGCCATCCCATTTTTTCCCGCGTTGGGTGATTTAAGCCTGACGCTCGCGTCGAAGGTGCCCCACCGCGCACGGGCACTCCGGCTCCGCCGAGGCCCTCCGGCTCCGCCCAGGCCCTCCGGCTCCGCCCAGGCCCTCCGGCTCCGCCCAAGCCCTCCGGCTCCGCCCAGGCCCTCCGGCTCCGCCCAGGCCCTCCGGCTCCGCCCAGGCCCTCCGGCTCCGCCCAGGCCCTCCGGCTCCGCCCAAGCCCTCCGGCTCCGCCCAGGCCCACCGAGACGCACCCTCAGTGGTGCTGCTGTGCCAGGTCATCCCGACGCCTGAGTCTAAGGTGCTCGGCGCGTAGCGTCGTGGCCCGTGACTGACGCCAAGGACTGGCCCACCCGACTCAATGCGTCGTTCTACGACCAGGACCCGACGGCGTACTTCCGGGACCGCATGAGTCTGCTCGCGTTGCGGGCCACCCGAGGGCCAGACCTCACCGACCTCATGGGTTTCCGCTGGGGCAGCCTGCTGGTCGGGAGGGACCCCGCCCAGCGGTCGCCAGAGGAGGAGGCCGAAAGGACCACCCGCTTCGTTGTCGCGGAGTCGCAGGTGCTCCTGCACCACGCGGCCGAGGCGGCGATCCGCACGTTCCTGGCCCACGCCAGCAACGCGGACACGCCTTGGTTGGCAATGTCGGCACTGCAGAACCACAGGGAGTTCCGCGACCGCGTGGCCGAGTTGGCCGCGCCCGCCGCCCCGGACTGGGTCCGCGAGGGGGCCGGCTGGGCGCTCCTCGGCCTGGCGCCAGCCGCGATGGACACGGACGCCGAGGCGGTACTGGCCCCCTCCCTGCGCGTGCTGCAGGCGCTCGCCCAGCGGGTGAACGGCGACGCGAACCTCTACAACTCCGCGAAGCATGGGATGACGCTGCTACCGGGCATCGAGTCGGTCGCCCTGGAGACGGAGGACGGACAACCACTCGTGTGCGCGGACGGCACCAGGGTCACGTACCTGGAGCGCTCCGCGACCTCCCGCGCCGAGTGGACCTGGTCGCAGACCACACGGTGGGTCAGTCCCCAGGGCGCCTTCTCCCTCACGCAACTCGCGGTGCTCCTCATCGAGGCCGTGTGGCGGGTCGCGAGGTGGCGCTACGTCGACGTGCCCCTCGGCCAAGTACGGCTCGTCGACGCGTCGCTCGTCGACACGGTGCTGTCCGAGTTCGCCGCCGCCGACACAGCACGGCTGAGCCTGCGGATCGGGACACAGCCGCGGCCGCCGAGGAAAAGCAACACCGGGTGAGGACCCGCTCGGCACCGGGCCAGGGTGAGTCGCCTACCACCGCGGGGAACCGCGCCGGGCGCCTCAGCAGCTGGTGTTGTCGGACCTGGCCACCAGGACCCAGCACCGATCGGGTCTAAGGTCTCGGCCGTGGAATCAACCGTCGTGATTCTCGCCTCGGCCGCGCAGCGGCTCAATCAGTGGTGGCGCCGCTCCGGGTGGGGGCCGCGGACGGTGACGCTGCTCGGGCTGACGGGCGTCGTTCTCGTCGGCCTGTCCCTCCTGCCCGGGCCGAGGCCGGACGCCTTCTGGCTGCGCGACTTCCTCCTCACGGTGGGGTCGTCGCTAGCCCTCTTCGCACCCTTCTACCTGATCACCAGGTCACTCGACCGCCACCTCGACCAGGTGGCCGCGGGGGCGACCGAGCAGGTCGAGGGCGTGCGGGCCGAGGCGGCGCAGCGCGTCGAGGAGGTCCGACGGGAGGCGGCCAGCAACAAGAGCGCCTTGTCGGGAGAGGTGGACGCGCTGCGCGCCGACGTCGACCGCCGGCTCGCCGAGACCGCCGACAGGGTCACCGCGACCCTGAAGGCCGGGGCCCAGGCCGACCGGGCGGCGTTCGACTCGCTGCGCACCGACGCCCCCACCCGGGAGGCAGTCTGGGAGGCGCTGGAGCGCGCCCAGCGGCTCACGCTGACGGTCGCCCGCCGGCCGCCCCGCGTCAACGTCAGCCGGCTCTCGCGCGTCTACGTCGCGTTCGCGATCGACACCGGCGACCTCAGCGACGAGCCGCTGGAACTGCGCGTCGAGGGCGTCGGCGGGGCCACAGAGGACTGGGTGCCGTGGCCGGTGGACCGCGAGGCCCACGACGTGCTAGTCGAGGTCGGCCGCGCGCTGTACAAGCACACGGGCGAGACCCTGGACACCCGCGCGCTGCTCGCCGGGCTGGCCGACCTGCTTGACGCCGCCCTGTCGCACCCGGACCGGCGGCCCGCCATCGAGTTGTGTCCGCCGCAGTGGATGGTCTGCGACTGGGGGGTCGTGACCTACGGGGGCACGAGCACCCGCGGCGCCGACAGGGCAAAACTGCGCGCTTCGTCCACCATTCATAGCCACTTCGCCGGGAAGTCCTGGGTCGACCAGGACTCGTGGGAGGACGCCTACGAGGTAGCCGCGGCGCTGTGGCCGACGACCGACCCTTGGGGCACCCCGATGGGTACAGAGCCCCCCTTCTGACGAGCTCCGCTGGGGGCCGGTTCGAGCGTTCTGCCACTCAGTGAGCTTGAACGCGGCACTGGGGCCGTCGGTGGTCATGCGTGTCTTGCCCGACACTGCCCGGCATGGACGGGGGCCGGAGCACGTGTGGGTGTCGTTCACGGGGGAGCAGGGAGTAGGCAGCGACCGGGTAGGGCAGTCACTTCGTGACCGCCACCGTGACCGCCACCGTGCCCGGCACCGCCGCCCACCAGTGGGCTCAAGCCTCGTGCCACGCCCCGTCCGTTGGTACCACCGCGGCCCACACCCCCGCCAAGTCAGCCTGCGCCTGGTCCGCCGCCCTCAACAACCACGCCAGGCCCTCAACCGAGTACGACTGAACCTGGGGCTTGCCCCGCTTCACCGTCGAGACCCACAACACCGGATCGTCCAGCCGCACCGGAGCCAGGAAACCGTGAGCGAGGTCGTTCCGCAGACGGTAGAACCGTCGCAGCACCTCAATCAGGAACGGCCACCGACCGTCCAAGTCCCGCTCCTTGAGAAGATGGTCGAGGTGTCGCAGCCGGTCGTTAACTGACAGCCGCGACACCACCTCAGAGCTCAACCACAGACCTGCCGACGCGTCCCGGGCGTACGCGTCCGCTAGGACCTCGTCCAGGGCCATCTCGATCCTGGTCGCCCGCTCCAGGACTCGGGCCCGCATCCGGTGCGTAGTCGTAGTCGCCGGCTCCGGTCCCAGCATCTGTTCGAACATCGCCTCGGCGCCACCCTGGGGGTCGTCAGTACTCACGCCGGGACACTACGGGCGCTCGCAGGCGACACACCGGATGAACTGACATTCACGCGGCAGTCTCCGCAGCCACACCGTGGCACCAGCACCGACGAGATGGAGCCGGAGGCCGATGGACTTGAGAACCCGTGGGACGACCTCTGGTTCTACTCCAACCCGGTCTTCGTCAACGTCCGCTGACCCTGCAGGCGGCGCCCCCGGCCCACCAGGCCGGGGGCGTCTGCGACCTGGCGGACCCACACCGCCCTAGAGGCCGAACAGCAGGTACAACCCGGTGAACGTGTACAGCGTCATGGCGCCGAGCAACGGCAGCTGGCCGACGAGGTGACGCCGAGACGGGAGGAGCTGCAGCGACCGGTCGTGGGCGACGATCACGCCGAGGACGTGCCCGACCACGATGGCCAGCACCTTGATGGTCGCCAGCAGGGTCGGGTTCGTCGACAAGAAGTAGCTGACGCCCCAGCCGCTGGTGCCGAACAGGTCCGAGCCGTTGCTGAGGGGGTCACTGACCTGGACGAGGGTCTGCTGCCCGACCTCGACGAACAGGGTCAGGTAGTGGGCGACCATGTACCCGACGATGACCGGCACGATGCTGGCGGCCAGCTGCCGGGGCATGTGACCTCGAGGTGTGCCGTCGCTCCCGGGCCCCGCCGCGGCGACGGAGACGAAGAAGGTCGTTCCCACCACGGCGCAGGCCGCCAGCAGCACCCCGGTGTCGAGGGCGGTGTTGTCAAGCATCGTCCGCTGGCTGAACCGGACCCACGGAACCGACTCCCGGAAGCTGTCGAAGGCGGTGGACCCGAGCAGCACCGCCACCACCGCGACCAGTCCTGCTTCTCCTCGTAACCCCGTCATATTGCGCAGCGGGCTCACCATGATCAGGGTGCCGTCTGCTCGCCGCCCCCAGACCGACAACCGGGCCACCAGGCTCGCGTACACCTCGAAAGGGTCCGCTCGGGCAAGCCAACGCTCGCCGAACACCGCCGCGCCGATCACGGTCACGGCCAAGTACAGGGCAAACCAGAGCCGCAGCGGTCCGAGGTAGGTGGCCTCGGGGTACACCAGCTCCAGCCACACGAAGGCGAACAGCCCGATCGCCGCTGGCCAGTAGCCCACCCAGGACGGCATGGTCGCGACGCCGCGGTCCGGGTCGCCGCCGGTCACGCGTACCAGGACGAGATGGATGGTCCGGGCCGGGCTGGCCAGGCGGACCACCGGACCGAGGAGGAGCGAGACGGGGACGATGCCGACCCACAGCCAGACATAGACCAGGCCGAACACCGGGTTGGTCAGGAGGTCCTCGCCCGCGGTGGCGGCCCAGGCTGCGAATCCCGCGACCGCCAGGCCGATGGCTCTGACGGCCGCGCGGAGGGCGGGGTGGTCGATCACGCCGGCCAGAGGTCGCGGCACGACTAGTCCGACCTCGTCGTCGGCGTAGCGGGCACGACGCCAGGCCAGCAGCAGGACCAGGAACGACACCGTCAGGGCGGCAGTGCCTCCGGCAACCGCGAACGATGCCGGGATGGGGAGGTCGGCTCCGCTGCCCAGGCCGTGGGCCGAGACGTCCACGGCCGCTCTCATCAGCTCACCTCGAGGAGCGCGACCACGTCGCCGGTGTCGTCGTCCTCGACCTCGACGGACCCGGGGGTCTGGATGGTCAGCTCGAAGGAGGTCTCGCCGGGCTGGAAGGGGAAGTACTGCTCCGGCTTGGAGTGGACGCGCAGCTCACCCGCCCGGTCGGCCTCGACGCTCACCGACAGCGATTCGCCGACACCGACGCTGATCGCCTGCGCGTTCGGCGTGATGTCCGCACCGTCCACGACGACGGCGAGGTCGGCCGGGACGGGCTCGGCGGCCTGCGACCGGGACGGCTTGGCGGCCGGCGTGCCGGACGAGGTGGTTGAGGGGGTGGTCGAGGGAGTCGCCGCCCCGTCACCTGCCGGTGCTGCCGAATCTTCAGTGCCACATGCGGTGAGGGTGGTGATGAGGATCGCGACAAGGGTGGGGGCCAGGGCCTTGGGCGTGATGACGACGCGCATGGACATCCTTCTGAGGGTGTGGCAGGCAGTGCCGCGGCCCGCGGCGCGGGTGGGCCCAGATGGCTGTAGGGCGGTGACCTACGATGCTAGATAGTACTTGACGGCGAGCGGGAGGCAGGACATGCGGACACAGACCAAAGGTGGGATCGGCGTCATCCTGATTGCGCTGATCGCGATCGGCGCCGTGCTGTTCCTGAACCGGGGCGAGGCGACACCGGCGGCGGTGGAGAAGACCTCCGACGGCGAGGACTCTCTCCTGGTGCGGGAGGACAGCCAGGTCGTGGGGGAGCCGGCGAGCTCGGGGGACGTCACCATGGTCGAGTTCCTTGACTTCGAGTGCGAGGCCTGTGGCGCGGCGTACCCGGCGGTCGAGCAGCTGCGGGCCGAGTACGACGGGCGCGTTACCTTCGTGGCCCGCTACTTCCCGCTGCCCGGCCACGTCAACGCGGAACCGGCTGCCCATGCGGTGGAGTCGGCCGCTCGCCAAGGTGAGTTCGAGGCGATGTACCAGATGATGTACGAGACGCAGGCCGAGTGGGGGGAGAGCCAGGAGCCCAAGGACGAGGTGTTCCGGTCCTACGCCGAGGAGCTCGGCCTCGACATGGAGCAGTACGACGCCGACGTCACGAGTCCGGAGGTCGCGGCCCGGGTGCAGCGCGACGTAGAAGACGGCATGGAACTCGGCGTCCAGGGCACCCCGACCTTCTACCTCGATGGTGAGCTGCTCCAGCCCCGGACCTACGAAGACTTCACTCAGGCGCTGGACGAGGCCCTCGAGTCGTGACCTCGGCGCTCGCACCCACCGGCCCCGCATCGGCTGACGTCGACGCCGGTGTCGGGCCGGGTGTGCGGCCGCTGGCCTGGCTCCTGCTCCTCGGCGGGGTGACGGGTCTGCTCGCAGCAGCAACGCTCCTGGTCGAGAAGATCGCGCTCATCGCCGATCCCGCGTACGTGCCCAGCTGCAGCATCAACCCCGTGCTCAGCTGCGGGTCGATCATGTCGACCCCGCAGGCAGAGCTCTTCGGGTTCCCCAATCCGATCATCGGAGTGGCGGCGTTCCCCGTGCTCGCTGCCACGGGGGCGGCGCTCCTGGCGGGCGCGCGGCTTGCGCGGTGGTACTGGCTCGGTCTCCAGGTGGGGGTCGTCCTGGGCCTGGTCCTCGTGGGCTGGCTGGTGTTCCAGAGTCTGTACCGCATCGGTGCCCTGTGCCCGTACTGCATGGTGGTCTGGGCGGTGGTGGTGCCAGTGGCCTTCTACGTCACGTCGTTCAACCTTCGCGCAGGACTGCTCGGAGGGGCCGCGGCGCGCTCGCGCGCGGTCCGGGTGGTCGCGGAGTCGCACGTACTGGTGCTCGCGGTGGTGCTGGTGCTCGTCCTGGCGCTGGTCCTGCACCGCTTCTGGTCCTACTGGGTGACGGTGCTCTGATGGGTGCTCAGGACGTGGTGCTGTCGGGGTCGATGCTGCTGGCGGTCCCGGTCGCGGTGCTCGCCGGCGTCGTGTCGTTCTTCTCGCCCTGCACGCTGCCGCTTCTGCCCGGTTACCTGTCTTACGTCGCCGGTGTCTCCGACGACGACGGAGCTGGCGGCGCGGCCGCCGGTGCTCCTGCTCGGTCCCGGGTCGTGGTCGGCACCGTGCTCTTCGTGGCAGGCTTCGCGGTCGTCTTCACCAGCTACGGGGTGCTGTTCGGCTCGCTGGGCTCCTCGCTGGTCCGCTACCAGGAGACGCTCGTCCGGGTCTCGGGAGCGGTGCTGGTCGTGCTGGGGCTGCTGTTCGCGGGGCTCTCGGACCGGGTCCCGTTCCTGCAACGCACCCTGCGTCCCCACTACCAGCCGCGGGTCGGACTCGCGGGTGCGCCGCTGCTCGGCATGGTCTTCGGAATCGGGTGGACCCCGTGCGTCGGACCCGCCCTGGCGGCGGTCCTCGCGCTGGCGACGACAAGCGCCACGGCCGGTCGCGGCGCAGCCCTGTCCTTCGCCTACAGCCTGGGCATCGGCGTCCCGTTCCTGCTGGCCGCGATCTGGTACGCCCGCGCACGTCGCCTGCTGGTGTGGGTACGCCGCCACTCCACGGCCATCGCCCGCGTGGGCGGCGGTGTGCTGGTCCTGATCGGGCTGCTCCAGCTCAGCGGGGCCTGGTCGGAGATAGTCGCCCAGGTGCAGGTCTGGGTCGCCGGCTGGCAGGTGCCGCTGTGAGCGCACCGGTACCCGGGCCGGACCGCGCAGGACCGGAGCGCAACCTGAAGGGCTCCGCCGTCCTGCTCCTCGTCCTGGTGCTGGTCGCTGTCGCGGCCTGGTACCTGACCGGCCCCGCCCGCGACTCCACCGACACCGCCGCCTCGAGCAGTGCCGGCAGCGGGGACGTCATCCAGCAGTACGGCGAGGGCGACCGGAAGGCGGTCGAGCCGTTCGTCGGTTCGCTGCTCGACGGCGGTGAGTTCGACAGCACCGCCCTCCAGGGCGGTGTCTCGGTGGTGAACGTCTGGGGCTCCTGGTGCGGCCCCTGCCGCGAGGAGGCTCCTGTCCTGGCGCAGGTAGCAGGCGAGACCGAGGATGAGGGGGTGCAGTTCCTCGGCATCAACGTGCGTGACAACCCCGACGCCGCCAGGGCCTTCGAGCGCACCTTCGACGTGCCGTATCCCAGCATCGTGCCGGATGACAGTCCAGAGGCGCTTCTTGCCTTCGGGGGGTTGTTGGCCTCGGCCGCGGTTCCGTCCACCGTGGTGGTGGACCCAGACGGGATGGTGGCGGCCCGGGTGGTGGGCACCGTGACGGCGCCGACGCTCCGCGCCCTCATCGAGGACGCGTCGACGGGGTCTGCGGTGACCGGTCGGTGACTGCCCGGCCCGGTGTGCACCGATCCCGCCCCCGTCCGCGGTGGCACCGCACTGCTGGGGGGTGGAGTGCCGTGGTGGCAGTGGCGCTGACGGCCGCGACCGTGGCGACCTCGACCGGTGCGGCTCGAAGCACGGTCGAGAGCTCGACCCCCGGGGTGACGCCATCGATCAACCTCGGACCCGCGCCCACCCGGGCACCCGGCCTGGAGGCGGTCCCGGCCGCTGACCCCGTACGCCGACCCGTCGAGGGCACCCGGTTCCTTCCCGTGGTGCCACAGCAGGCGGAAGGGACGTTCGCCGTCGCCTCGGCGCAGGGTGGGTCATCCGGTCCAGCCGACCTGACCTACGTGGTGGAGGTCGAGCGCGGACTGCCGTACTCCGCCGCCGACGTCGCGACCCAGGTCGACGCGGTGCTGGGCGACGAGCGCGGATGGACCGGGGTCGTGGGCACGACCTTCGACCGTGTCGAGGCAACAGCAGATCTCCGGGTGCGCCTGGCCTCACCCGACACCACCGACCGGCTGTGCGCGCCGCTGCTCACCCGCGGTCAGGTCTCCTGCCGCAACGGCGACCTGGTGGTGCTCAACGCCGTGCGCTGGGCGGTCGGGGTGCCCCACTACGGCGGACGGGTGGCTGACTACCGGCGCTACGTGGTGAACCACGAGGTGGGCCACGCCCTGGGACAAGGACACGTGTCGTGCCCGTCGCCCGGGGCGCCGGCCCCCGTCATGGTGCAGCAGACCTACGGCTTGCAGGGTTGCCGACCCAACCCGTGGCCGGCGGTTGGCTGAGGACCGGGCCCGGGTGCGTGGGCCTCAGGGAGCGTCGAGGATGGCGGGCAGCAACTGATCGTCTCGGGACTCGGCGTAGACGCAGCACCCGGTGGTGGCGGCGTCGAATGCGGGAGCCAGGGCCAGGGCGACCGGCGTCGCCAGTAGGGCCAGCCCTGCTACGGCGGCCCCACCGGCGCGCGCGCGGGCGTGACCGACCGGTGTGCCTGCGAGACGGGTGACGCGGGTCGTGACCTGTGCCCCGGCGACCGCGGGAGCAGAGGCGCGGGTCGCGGGGGCACCGGCCATCCTCATCCTTGCCAGGGCCTGGGCGAGCTGCCGGCGCTCGGCGGGAGCGCGGACGACGTCGTCGGCCTGCATCTCCGCCAGCGCACCGATCTCCTGTGGGGCTGCCGCGAGGAGTGGCCACCAGGCGAAGGTGCGTGCCAGGGCTGTGGCGAAGGCCAGCGCGAGGTCGTGCCGCACCCGCAGGTGCACCCGCTCGTGGGCCAGGACCAGGGCCAGCTGCTCGGGGGTGAGCAGCGAGGCAGCCCCGGAGGTGACCACGATCTGCGGTCGGCGACCGGGCAGGCAGTAGACCAGCGGAACCGGGTGGGAGAGCAGGAGGTAGCCGTCGGGATGGGGCGCGCCGACCATGTCCAGCGACATGCGCTGGGAGCCCCGCTCGAGGCCGGCCCGGCGGAGCTCGACCACCGTGAGCAGGAGGACGCGCAGCAGGAGCGCGCCGACGGTGCCTGCTGCGATGGCGGCGAGGAGCGCTCCTCCCGGATTGGGGTAGTGGTGGGCGAGCTCGATCGGGCTCAGCTGCATGATCGCCGCCACCTGGTCCTCGGGTGCCAGGGGGATCGCCAGGGTGAGACCGCCGAGAGCGAGGCAGAGCACGACCGAGACCGTGACCGTCTGCCACGCCCAGATCCCCGCCGCGGGGAACCTGCGTACCCACCGCGCCCGGGTGAGGACACGGTGCCCCAGGGTCGAGGTGATCGCCGCGAACGTGACCAGGATGAGGGTCGAGATCATGGCTGGGAGTTGCCCGACCCATCCAGCGCGGCGCGGAGCTCCGCCAGCTCCGCCGGGTCGAGCTGGCCGACGAAGTGCAGCAGCGTGGAGCCGCGGTCGCCGCTGCTGCTGAGGACCTGGCCCAGGAGTGCTGCGGTGTGCTCCTCGCGGCTGGTGGCAGGCACGTAGAGGAAGGCCCGACCCGACTTCTCCCGGCGGACCAGGCCCTTGCCGTGCAGGTTGTCGAGGACCGTCATCACGGTCGTGTAGGCGAGGGGACGCTCGCGCTGCAGGTCCTCGAGGACTTCGCGGACCGCAGTGGGCCGGTCCCAGTCCCACAGCCGCTGCATCACGGCCGCCTCGAGCTGGCCCAGGTCCTTCACCACAGCCGCGCTCCACCACGGTCAGTACTATCGGTCATAGTAATATTGTCCCACACGAGAACGAGGTCGCCCGGGTGTCGTCACCGCCGCGCCCGGTCCAGCCGTTCCTGGTCCCGGGGGCCTCCCTGGGTGCTGGCCTGCTGGCCTCCGCCGGGTTCGAGCCGCTGGCCGTGGGATGGCTCGTCCCGCTCGGCACGGCGTGCTGGCTTGCTGTCACGGCGGGAGCGGGCCGCACGGTCGCTGCCGCCTCCGGACTGCTCTTCGGGCTCGGGTTCTTCCTGCCCCTCCTGGCGTGGCTCGGCCCCTCCATCGGGGTCGGGGCCTGGGTGGGACTCGGCATCGTCCAGGCCTTGTGGTTCGGCCTCGCCGGGACCGCGGTCCGTGCCGTGCGCAGCGTGCCCGGCGCCGCCCTGGCGAGCGCAGCCGTGCTCACGGCCGTCGAGCTGGCACGGCAGTCCTGGCCGTTCGGCGGCCTTCCCTGGGGCCGCGCGGGCTTCTCGGTCGTGGACACGGCGTGGTCAGGGCTGCTGCCCTGGATCGGCGTGACCGGCACCACCTTCGTCTTGATGCTGCTTGCCGCGACCGCCGCGGAGGCGGTGCGCGAGGCCGGCGTGCGGACGCTGTCCACCGTGGTCGTCGTCGCCGTCTGTTCGGTGATCCCGCAGATGGCGCCACCCGTGACCACCTCCAGCAAGGAGACGTTCACCGTCGCTGCGGTGCAGGGAGGGGTCCCTGGCGACGGAGGATC
The DNA here is from genome assembly GCF_902506435.1 of Nocardioides sp. AX2bis. Classification (GTDB taxonomy): domain Bacteria; phylum Actinomycetota; class Actinomycetes; order Propionibacteriales; family Nocardioidaceae; genus Nocardioides. The sequence continues at coordinate 1,488,345 of NZ_LR733215.1, forward strand.
GGTCGCGGCCTTTCACCGCACCATCACGCGCGAGCACCGGGACGCGACGGTGCGGCTGGCCCAACAGGTGGCTGACGGCGACGTCGCGAAACCGGATCTGGTGGTCTGGCCGGAGAGCTCGACGGCCGTCGACCCCGTGAAGGATCCCCGCGCCCGGCGTGCCGTGGACGAGGCGAGCCGCGCGATCGGCGTGCCCCTGCTGGTGAACGGCATCGTGAGCGCCGACGACCCGGATGAGGCACTGAACCAGGCCCTGCTGTGGAACCCCAGCGGCGGAGCAGGTGCTCGGTACACCAAGCGCCACCCGGTCCCGTTCGGCGAGTACGTCCCTTTCCGCGACCTGCTCGGGGGCGCCTCGGACCGCTTCCGCAAGATCCCCCGCGACATGCTGCCGGGCCGGGAGACCCCGCCGATGGAGGTCGTCGGCGACGACGTCGTCGGGGTCGCCATGGCCATCTGCTTCGACGTGGCCTATGACGACGTCATCGCGCCCCAGGTCGCCGCGGGCGCGGAGGTTGTGGTCGTGCAGACCAGCAACGCGACCTTCACCGGCACCAGCCAGCTGGACCAGCAGCTGGCCCTGACCCGTGCCCGGGCGCTCGAGGTCGGCCGCGCGGTCGTGGTCTCCTCGGTCAACGGGGTGAGCGCCGTGATCGATCCCAAGGGCGTCGTGGTCGCCCAGTCACCCACCCGGGTCACCGACGTGCTCGTGAAGCGTGTCCCGCTGGTCACCGACCTCACCCCGGCGACACGTCTGGCTCCCGTGCTGGGATCGGCGGTGTGGCTGCTGGCTGTGTTGTCGTTGGGTCTGGCGTTGGTCCGGCGCCGCCGCCAGGCCGTCCCGACAGTCGTGCGAGGTAGTCGTTGTACGCGGTGAGCTCGGCGTCACCGGACCGGTCCTCGTGCCGGTCGAAGCGCCTGCGTTCCCGTCGGTCCGAGCCGACCCAGAGCGCGATCAGTGCCACGGCCATCACCGCCAGGGGGTAGTCGCCCAGGGCCCAGCCGATGGAGGCGCCAAGGTTCTGATCGTCCAGCAGGGAGGCGCCCCAGTCGCGCTGGAGGCTGGAGAACCAGGACTCGGCCAACACCCGGTTGCTCGACATCAGGGACACCGAGAAGAAGGCGTGGAAGCCGAAGGTGACCATCAGTAGCAGCGCACGGAACGGGAAGGCCGGACGCTCCGGGCCCGGGTCGATGCCGATGAGTGCGTTGCAGAAGAGGTAACCCGAGGCGAGGAAGTGCACCACCATCAGCTGGTGAGCGGTGTGGGCCTGCAGCGACAGCTCGAACAACGAGGAGTAGTAGAAGGCCACCAGGCTGACCACGAAGAGGCCCGCTGCGACGACGGGGTGCCCGAGCAGCTGGGCAGGCAGGGAGTGCACGAGCCGGAGCAGCCACTCGCGGCCGCCGTCGGAGCCGTCCCGGCGGCGGGGGATCGCCCGCATCGCCAGGGTCACCGGCGCTGACAGCACCAGGAACATGGGCACCGCCATCGCGATGGTCATGTGCTGGACCATGTGCATGCTGAACAGCACCTCGCCGTAGGCGCCGGGTGCTCCGCTGGTGGCCCAGGTGAGCAGGGACCACCCGAGGACCCAGGTGAACGTAAGCAGGGGCGACCAGTGGTCACCGCGCTGGGCCAACCGGCGCACCGCGACCAGGTAGGTCACCACCATCACCACGGCGACCGGCAGCCACAGGGAGTCGATGTCCCACCGGGTGAACCAGCCGGCGGCGTCGAGCGCGGGTGGCAGGTCCTTGCCGAGCAGTGACTCGGCCGCGCTGAGGGGGCGTTCTGCCCCGGGGGCTGCCGGCGGCTCGGTCCGGCTCAGGGCGACGCCGGCCCCGGCCGCCACGGCCAGCACGGAGACGTCGAGTGCGACGACACGCAGGAATCGCCCCGGCCGCCCGGCCTCCATCTGGTCGATCAGCCTGGCCCGGTGCCACCAACCCAGGGTGCCGACCAGGCCGAGCGCCGTGACCTTGACGAGCAGCACGGCACCATAGCCCGACCAGAGGCCCGCGACCTGTTGTAGCCGTAGGGCTGCGCCGAGGGTGCCGGAGACCCCGACGACCAGGAACGACCACCCGGCCAGGGTCGAGTAGCGGCGCACGACGGTCACCAGCTGCGAGCCGAGCCAGGGACGAGCGAGCGCGATCGCAGCCAGACCTCCTAGCCACACCGAGGTGCCGAGCAGGTGGAAGGCCTGCAGGTTGACGGCGTCGTCGTGGTTCAGGGTCCCGGCCGCGTGGCCGGTCAGGGCCATCGGCCACAACCCGGCCAGGGCAAGGAGGACCAGCAGACCCACGGCACCTTGCCGACCGGCGACGGTGCACCCGAGTGCCACCAGTGCCGCGATGGCGCTGCTGGCGAACAGGTAGCGGCCCAGCTCGAAGTTCTGTGCGAAGAAGAGGGCCTGGCCCACCAGTCCCGGTTCGGTGAGCGAGACACCGGCCGCGTCGGCGTAGGTCAGCACGATCAGCGCGGCACCGGCAGCGCTCCACGTCGCTGCGGCGAGCAGGGCCAGGTCCACCAGCCGCTGGCGAGGGCCTTCGAGGGCGTCCCGCCTCCCGCCGTCCTGGGATCTCGTCCTGGTGGCGCCGGCGGTGGGACCCACGCACCACGCTGCCACCACAAGCAGGCCGACGGTGACCATGGCTGCGATGTCACGCACGGACTGGACCAGAGGGATCCCGACCCGGACCGCGGCGCCGGGGTCGGGCAGGCCCGGTTCGGTCGAGGCAGACAGGGCCCCCACCGCGAGGAGCAGTCCCACAGCAGCGACCGGGGCGGCCAGGACCACGACGTACCGGACGGCGCGGGTGCTCGGCGCGGGCCGGGCAGTCGGCACGGTGCTCGGCACGGTGCTCGGACCCGCGCTCATGAGGTCGACTCGCCGGATGGTGCGCGACGCGCACGCAGCCGCCGCGCGCCCACGACCAGAAGCAGGGGGATCGCGAGCACCACGACGACGAGCGCGGCCGCGATGGGGAGCCCGGCGGCCGACTGCTGCGCTGCCGGGATTGCGTCGGGGGCGCTGCTCACCGCGCCGGCGCCCGCCTCGTCCTGGGGTGCCGCGGTGTTCGCCGACACCTCGGGCGACGGCGATGAGGGTGATGATGGTGATGACGTGCTCGGGGCGCCGGCGACGCTGAACTCCACTGCCCCCTCGATCGGGTGGCCGTCCACCGACGTCACGCGGAACCGCACCTGCCAGGGTGTCGTTCTGGATGCGTCGGGCACGGCGAGCGCCGAGGAGTCGGCGAGCATGGTGTCGGTCGATCGGCCCTGGGAGACCGGCAGGCGGCCGAGCTGGCGACTCCCCACGCTCAGCACCACCGCGGCGAGGTCCGGTGAGACGTCCTCGCTGAAGACCAGTTCGACGGTGCCCGGGGCTCGGGCGACCCGATCACCTGCTGCCGGGGCGGAGTCGACGAGGTCGGTGTGCGCCGAGGCCGGACTCGGCGTGACGAGGATTGCGACGAGCAGGGCGAGCAGGGCGAGCAGCGTCAGCAGCGCCGGGGCGATGATGATCGGGACACGGTGGGTACGGGTGATGAGCTGGGACATCCGGTTCCTGCCTCTCGGGTCTACTATCGAGCATCGTAGTTGGCGTGTGTAGACGAAGGAGGGCGCATGGGTTTCGGACACGGGCACGGGCACGACGGGGGAGGCCCTGCTGGCCACGCCGGCGGCCGCCACCGGTGGCGGCTGGCGGTCTCCTTCGCCCTCGTCGCCGGGTTCTTCGTCGTGGAGCTGGTTGCCGGGCTGCTGTCCGGCTCGCTGGCGCTGCTCTCGGACGCCGGCCACATGGCGGCCGACGTGGTCGCACTGGGCGCGGCGCTGCTCGCCACGAAGATCGCGGCGAGGAAGGACACGACGGGTCGTCGCACCTACGGGTCGTACCGGGCCGAGATCTTCGCCTCCGGGCTCGCGGTCCTGCTGATGCTGGGTGTCTCGGTCTACGTGGTGACCGAGGCCTTCTCCCGCATCGGTGAGGAGGTCGAGATCGCCACGGGCCCCGTGCTGGTGGTGGGCGTCCTGGGACTCCTGGTCAACGTGGCGGCCCTGATGCTGCTGCGTGCAGGCTCGGCCGAGTCCCTGAACGTGCGCGGCGCCTACCTCGAGGTCGTCGCCGACACCGTGGGCAGCCTCGGCGTCATCGCCTCCGCCATCCTGGTCGCGACCACGGGAGCGACCTACTGGGACACCCTCGTCGCCCTGGCCATCGGACTCTTCGTGGCCGTACGAGCAGTGTTCCTCGGCCGGCAGGTCCTTGCAGTGCTCGGCCAGCACGTCCCCGAGGGGATGGACATGTCCGACGTCACCACCGAGCTGGAAGCGGTAGGCGGTGTGGCGGGGGTCCACGACCTCCACGTCTGGGCGCTCACGTCAGGGATGCATGTCGCCACCGCCCACCTCGTCGTCGTCCCCGGAGCGGACTCCCAGGACGTCCTGGTCCGGGCCCAGCAGGTGCTCCGCGAGCAGCACCGCATCGAGCACGCGACCCTCCAGGTCGAGGACGAGCCGTCCCAGGCCTGCCACGAGGTCACCTGGTAGGCGCCGTGAGACCGACCCCACTGAGCCGGTGGCTTTAGGAGCGGGGTGATCGCGGGGGAGTCCGGTTCCCAGGCGGACGGACCGCGCTTCTCGCGTGCGAGGATCGACCATGGTGTCGACCGGGCTGCGGTGTGGGTGCTGCGGCCGTCCCAAACCTCGCGAGGCGCTGCACGCACTCGACGGCGGTGCCTTCATCTGCCGTCGATGCGGGCTGTGGGTCGCCCTCCGGCCCAGGGGTGACAAGCCGCACGACGACTGAAGGCCGGCGACCGGCGACCGGCGTTCTCACGGCACAGCCTTGGGGGCGCCGGAGTCGGGGCGCCGGAGTCGGCCCCACGGTCGAGTCATGTTGCCGCAGACCGCGCGGGCCTCTGGTCCGCCTGAGTCTGGGGCGGCACCGCACCGCGGGCGGCACCGCACCGCGGGCGACCCCACGCTCCAACCCGGCCAGGCCTAGTCGTCGTCGCGTTGTTGGCGCGCCTCACGGGCATCGCGCCGGCGCCCCCGCGCCACGAGGTAGACCAGGGCGAGGGTGGCCACGACCGTGATCAAGGCGATCACCAGGGTCGCGGCCTCCGACCCGCCACCGCCGCCCTCAGACACCGGCGTAGGAGTGCAGGCCCGGGATCCACATGTTGACCCCGAAGAAGTTGAACACGAAGGCCGCGTAGCCCGCGAGGGCGAACCAGGACGCTCGCGAGCCCCGCCAGCCGGTCGTGGCGTCGGCGTGCAGGTAGGCGGCGTAACAGACCCAGGTGATGAACGCCCAGGTCTCCTTGGGGTCCCAGCCCCAGTACCGACCCCAGGAGTTCTCGGCCCAGATGGCGCCGGCGATGACGGCGAAGGTCCAGATCGGGAAGGCGAAGACGTGGGCACCCCGCGCGACCCGCGACAAGGTGTCCGCTGTGGGGAGCTGGGCGGCGTACCGACCCCGGGTGCGGCCCAACCGCGCTGCTCGGGCGTCGTGGCGCTGCCGGACCATGAACAGGATGGTCGTCAGGGCCCCGACGGTGAAGACGCCGCCCGAGATGATCGCGGCTGCTACGTGCACCACGAGCCAGTAGGAGTCCAGCACCGGCACGAGGTCGCCGGCGGGGGTGTAGAGGACCGTGACGGCCAGGCCGAGCGTGAGGACGATCGCGCCGACGATCCAGGCGCCGAGGTCGCGCACCGGCTGGCGGCGTAGCAGGGCCAGGTAGGTCGCCCCGGCCGTCATCGTGATGACGATCGCGAACTCGTACATGTTGCCCCAGGGAGCCCGCTCGGCTGCGAGACCGCGCGTGACGACGCCGGCCAGGTTCAGCAGGAGGCCCAGGACCGCGAGGGACGACCCGACCGCACCGACGCGGGCGCCTGGTGTGCCCGCGGTCGACGACGACGGCGCCACTCGACTCGGTGGTGCCGCTGCGGGTGCCCCGGCACCGACGGCGACCGGGGCCTCGGCAGTGACCTCGGCAGTGACCTCCACCCCCCGGTTGACCCGCGCGGCGGTCTCGGCGGCGTACGCCAGCATTGCCAGCACGTAGACGGCGATGGCGGAGTAGATGAGGTTGTCGGAGAGCAGGTCCCACGTCATCGGTTCGGCTCCTGGGTGTGAGTCTGGGTGCTGGGGCTCGGGTTAGGTGTGTCAGGGCCGCGGAGCGCCAGGGACACCGCCTCGAGGTCGCCCGCGGGCAGCTGGCGTCGGGTCAGGGACCGCATGGCCACCTCCACGGCGACGAACCCTTCGGCGGGGGCCGTGTCGGTGACACGGACCCAGAGCCGCCGGCGGCGGATGACCAGCGAGGTGGTGAGGCCGCCCAGCAGCAGCAACGCGGCGACCAGGCTGATCTCCTTGCCGGGGTCGTAGGCGACCTGGAAGTTGGCGAACCGCGAGACGCCGTCGAAGGTCAGGCTGCCCTGATCGTCGGGCAGGCGCATGGTCTCGCCCACGGCGAGCGGCTGCCGCAACGGGCTGCCGTCCTCGCCGAGCACGGGTTCCAAGTTCGTCGTGTCGAGGGTGTAGACCGACTGTGTGGTGCCGTCGGACATGCCGAGGTCGCCGGTGAACGCGGTCATCACCAGCTGGGGGTCGACCGGGCCGGGAAAGGCCGAGACCGGGCCGCGCCCGTCGGTTGCCGCGGTGGGCAGGAACAGGCCCTGGAAGCCCAGTCCGACCGGTTGGGCGTCGGGGGCCTTGACGACGCCGTCGGAGGTGAAGTTGGAGTCAGAGGGAAGGAAGATGACGGGCCCGGAGAAGGTCACGGCGCCGGTGCCGTCGCGGACGGTGACCTCGGGGGCGTAGCCGTGACCGGTGAGGAAGAACTTGGTCTCGTTGATGTCCAGGGGCGAGTTCGGCTTCACCTGGGCCGTGCCGGAGCCCTCCTCGGACTCGTAGGAGACGCGGGCGTCGAAGCTGCGGGGCTCGCCCAGCTTGGCTGGATCGGTCTCGAACTCCGCGTCGAAGCTGTCGAGGGTGAAGCTGAGCGGCTCCAGGCCCTCCACGTCGGTCCACACCGAGGGGAAGAACTCGTCGTACTCGGCGCTCACGTTGGTGAACGAGCTGCCCTCGGCGATGGCGACGCGGCCCTCGAAGCCGTACAGGCGCCCGCCGGCGATGCCGACGAGCAGCACCAGCAGCGACAGGTGGAAGGCCAGGTTGCCGGTCTCGCGCAGGTACCCCTTCTCCGCGCGCACCTCGTCACCCACGATCCGGACCCGGAACCGTCGGCGGCGCAGGGCCGCCGCCGCGGTCTCCAGCGCCTGGTCGGCCGGCTCGGCGGTGGTGAGCGAGGCGTACTCCGGCTCCCTGCTCAGGTGTCGCGGGGCCGGGGGCGGTGCCGCGCGGCTCTCGCGCCACAAGCGCGCACAACGGGGCAGCACGCACCCGGTCATCGAGACCAGCAGGAGCAGGTAGATCGCGGCGAACCACGGCGAGCCGTAGACGTTGAACAGCGACAGACGGTCCATCCACGGCGCGAGCTCCGGGTGCTGCACGAAGTACCGCACGACGGCCTGCGGGTCCGAGGCGACGTTGCGCTGGGGGAGGACCGAGCCGGGCACGGCCGCGACCGCGAGCAGCGACAACAGGATGACGGCCGTGCGCATCGAGGTGAGCTTCCTCCAAGCCCACCGGCCCCAGGCCCATCGCGGCCGCAGACCCCCGGGCTCCACCAGACCCGGGGGAGCCTCGCCTCGCTCCGGCGCGGTGGAGGTCGTCATGTGCTCATTCCGTCTCGAGGCGTTCGGGGGCTACTACGGATGGTAGTAGCAGGTTGGCTGCCGTTGGTCAGCAGGTCATCCCAATGGGGATTAGAATGTTGGTATGACCGACGAGAGCTGCGAGCTGCTGTGCCTCGACCTACCGGAGGCGGAGCGGGTCCGCTCCCTGGTCCCGTCCGCCGAGGTGGCCGGGGTCTCAGCGGCGCGCTTGCGCGCGCTGGCAGACCCGACCCGCTTGCGAGTGGCCATGGCGCTGTCCGCCGCCGGCGGTGAGCTGTGCGTCTGTGACCTTGCCTGGGTGGTGGGGGCGTCCTCCGGGCTCGTCTCCCACCACCTGCGGCTGTTGCGGTCCAGCGGCCTGGCGGCCTCGCGGCGCGAGGGCAAGATGGTCATGTACACCCTCACCGAACCGGGAGAGGCGCTGTTGCGCTCCGTCACGGACAGCACTGTCGGGTCGCAGGCGACGTCATGAGCGACGCCTGCTGCGGTGGTGACGCACCCGAGGCCGTGGGTCCGGGGGAGTCCATCGACCCGGTCCGGCTGCGCGACGTCCGCGAGCTCAGGATCGCCGGCGCGGCCGGCGTGCTGGTGCTCCTCGGGGTCCTTGTTCCTCTGCTCGGTGGTCCCCTGGCGACCGGCTCCGGGGTCGCAGCGCACCTCGCTGCGGCCGCGTTGGGTGGCGTGACGTTCGTGCCAGGTGCGGTGCGCGGTCTGCGGCGGCGCCGGGTCGGCGTCGCCACCTTGATGACCATCGCGCTCATCGGTGCGCTGGTGCTCGGCCAGGTCGCCGAGGCGGCCATGCTGGCGTTCCTGTTCTCGATCAGCGAGGCCCTCGAGGACTACTCGGTGACCCGCACCAGGCGTGGACTGCGTTCCCTCCTCGCGCTCGTGCCCACGGATGTCACCGTCGAGCGCGGCGGGCTCACGGGACGCATCCAGGCCTCCGCGCTTGAGGTCGGGGATCTGATGGTGGTCATGGCCGGCGACCGGGTGGCCAGCGACGGCGTGGTCCGCAGCGGGCGGTCCTCGCTGGACGTATCGGCTATCACCGGCGAGTCGATGCCGGCAGAGGTCGGACCGGGCGACGTCGTGCACGCCGGCTCGGTGAACGCCAACGGCGTGCTCCGGGTCGAGGCCACCGCGCGGGTCGAGGACAACTCGCTGGCCAAGGTGGTGGCCGTCGTCGAGGACGCTCAACGGCTCAAGGGTGACCGGCAGCGGATCGCGGACCGCATCGCGCGTCCGCTGGTGCCGTCGATCATGGTGGTGGCCGCCCTGATCGGGGGGATCGGTTCGCTCCTCGGGGAGCCGACGCTGTGGGTGGAACGCGCGCTCGTGGTGCTGGTCGCCGCGGCGCCGTGCGCCTTGGCTCTTTCGGTGCCTGTCACCGTGGTCGCCGCCGTGGGCGCTGCGAGCCGGTTCGGCGTGCTGGTCAAGGGCGGCGCGGCAATCGAGGCGCTCGGCGCCGTCCGTACTGTCGCGCTGGACAAGACCGGGACGCTGACCGCCAACCGGCCCCGGGTGGTTGCTGTGGTGGCGGCCCAGGGCTGGACCGAGGACGAGGTCCTCGCAACGGCGGCGGCCCTGGAACGACACAGTGAGCACCCGCTGGCCGCGGCCGTGCTCTCCGCGGCGGCAGAGGGAGCCGTCGCTCAACGGGACGCGACCGACGTCGAGGCGGTGCCGGGCCACGGACTCCGAGGCGTGCTCGCCGGCCGTCCGGCACGCCTCGGCAAGCCGACCTGGGTCCTGCCTGCGGCCCTGGCGGCCGAGGTGGACCGGCTGCAGGGATCAGGTGCGACCGTCGCAGTGGTCGAGGTCGACGGCGAGGTGGTCGGGGTGATCGCGGTGCGTGACGAGCTGCGCCCGGAGGCGGCCGAGGTGGTCGCCGATCTTCGCGCGCGCGGCATCGACGTGGTGATGCTGACTGGGGACCACGAGCGAACCGCGCGGGCCATCGCCGCGGAGCTTGGCATCACTCGAGTCCATGCCAACCTGGTCCCGACCGACAAGTCGGACCTGGTGGCTCGGCTTCGCAGTGAGTCGGGCCGACCGGTGGCCATGGTGGGTGACGGCGTGAACGACGCCCCGGCACTCGCCGTGGCCGACGTGGGCATCGCGATGGGCGCGATGGGAGCAGACGTCGCCATCGAGGCCGCAGATGTCGCCCTGATGGGCTCGGACCTGCGGCACCTCCCTCAGGCCATCGGCCACGCACGTCGAGCCAGGGGCATCATGCTGCAGAACATCGCGCTGTCACTGCTGATCGTGGTGGGCCTGGTCCCGCTGGCCGCGCTCGGCGTCCTTGGTCTGGCCGCCGTCGTGCTGATCCACGAGGTGGCCGAGGTGTTCGTCATCGCCAACGCCGTCCGGGCCGGGCGCCTCGCCGCCCTTGACGGCGTCGAGGCGCCGCCCGCGGCCGATCCCGGCCGAGACCTCGGCACGGTCCAGGTGGTGGAGGACGGCTGCGCATGCTGCGCGCCATCGGCCGACGCATCGCTCGACGCATCGGTCCTGGAAATCCGTAGGGCGGCGCGGGGCGCCTGAGGGGTCCTCCCCACGCGCGCGGTCCTGGCTCAGGCCGGGGGGTCCTCGTGGGGCCGCTCGGTGTCCTCGTCGGTGGGTTCGGCGTCATCCAGCACGGGGTCGGGGCCCGGCGAGCGTTCGACGCGGGTGACCAGCAGCGCGCCGAGCACGACGAGACCGATGACGGCGGCCGGTATCAAGAAGCTCCAACCAAACCCACCGACGCTGCCGCCTCCGGTGCCCTGGGCGGTGCTTGCCGAGGCTGGCGCTGGAACGAGTACCGCCAGGGTTGCGATGACCAGGGCGCCAAGCAGCACAGGTCGCGCCGCGAACCGAAACCCGCGGTCGGTGCGACCAGGCAGGTGCTCTTGGAGTTTCATACTATGAACGATAGTAGGACTATGTTGGTGCGGGCACGCCGAGCGTGCGCGCCCGCACCACGACCTCATGAAGTGCCGTGCGTCAGGCCGGGGCTGCGCTCTGCCCGCGCGCGGCGAGCCTGCGAACCACCGGGTAACCGGTCATCAGGCCGAGGACGATGCCGAGCTGCATCAGGAACCAGAATGCCGCGTCGGTGGCGGGCGGCATCAGCTCGTTGAAGTGCAGGAGCAGCATCCAGCCACCCATGCCGATGTCGAAGGCGAGCACGGTGACCACTGCGGCGACGGCTGCGCCACCGACCGACAGTGGGTGGCCCGCACGCCGGGTCGCGACCTGCTCATAGACGAAGAGAAGTAGGATCGCCAAGGCACCGATCACCAGGATCATGACCCACAGGTCGATCCCGGCGATCGTGAGACCCGAGGCGATGACCAGCGGCACACCGATCAGGTGGGCGATGGCGGAGGCACCGCCACCCGGCAGACCGGCGACGGCGGCCGGCTGCGTGCCCGGCACCGGGTTGCGGCCGTACCGGGTGTAGAGCGGGATGGCGAACGGGCCGAGGTAGAGCGCGCTGGTGATCCAGACGATCTCGGCGGCGATGCTGGCGTGGCGGTGCCGTCGGGCGTAGACGTCGTAGGCGATCCACGCCGCTGTGGCGACTGCCAGGGCGATGAAGATCCACGCGACTGGGGTGACCCAGTCGGGGACACGGTTGGTCATCTGCATGAGGGTTTCCTTCGTCAGGGTGTGTCACCAGGTGCACCAGCCGGCGCCTGCGAACGGGCGCAACAGGGGGTGGACAGGGGGTGACACCGGGAGTCGTGTGAGGCCGCGGGACAGCGGCGATAAGCGCCGGGGCGTGCCGGTCTGCCTTGAGGGGGCGACCGGCGTGCTCATCAGACCCTGAGCAAGCACATCCGGGTCGGCGTGAGAGCGGTCCAGAAACCGTGCCCGGTCCACCCCGGGGGTAGTGCGTCACGGGCGGGGGCCCCGGAGCGGGCGAACAGGTGACGTCCTCGACGTCGGGGGAGCAGAAGCGCAAGGACCACCAGCAGGGCGACGCCGCCGCAGACCCCGGCCACCTCGGTCACGCACTCGTCATCGCAACTCATCGACATGGGTGTGTCGCTCGCACTGGCGATCGAGCTGTCGGGCGGCCCGCCCATGGACATCGACGGGGAGGCTAGGGCGGCCACGGAACACGCCAGCACCACCGCTGCGAGGAGCATCCCAGTCCAACGACGCCAACCAGGCGCGCCGGGCAGGATTGCGTCAAGACCCACGGGCGAAGAGTAGGTGCGGGACGCAAGTCCCACCAAGACCGCCGCGATTCGGTCCGCAGTGGCCTCAACAAGGTCCTCGCACCGTGAGGCGAACGACTCTTGCATGCATACCCCTAGGGGGTACCCTCAGGACATGCCCAGTCACATGACCCACCGCGATGCGCACACACCACCGACCACCAAGGACCCGGTCTGCGGCATGGACGTCGACCCCGCCACGAGCGGGCACACCGTGCTGCACGAGGACGAGTCGTACTTCTTCTGCTCGGCGGGGTGCGCCGCGACGTTCGAGGCCGACCCGGACCACTACATCGGGCCCGACCACGCTCCGGGAGAGTCCAGCGGTAGCTCCACGGGGCCGGTGCCGGCCGGTGAGGTCGCGGAGTACACGTGCCCGATGCACCCCGAGATCCGGCAGGACGGTCCGGGTTCGTGCCCGATCTGTGGGATGGCCCTGGAACCGGTCGTGGTGACCGCTGAGACGGGTCCGAACGCGGAACTGGTGGACATGACCCGCCGGTTCTGGGTCGCTGTCGCGTTGTCTATCCCGGTCGTCATCTTGAGCATGGGTCGCGACCTCGTCCTGGCACTGCACGACCTGATCGACGCCCAGCTCTCGGTCTGGGCGCAGCTTGTCTTGGCGACCCCGGTGGTGCTGTGGACCGGGGCACCGTTCTTCGTCCGGGGCTGGGGTTCGGTCCGGACTCGGAACCTGAACATGTTCACGCTGATCGCGATGGGAACCGGCGTCGCCTGGGCCTTCAGCGTGGTTGCGACCCTGGCGCCGGGACTGTTCCCCGACGCGTTCCGGATGGGTGGCCAGGTGGACGGCACCGTGGCGGTCTACTTCGAGGCCGCTGCGGTGATCACGACCCTGGTCCTGCTGGGCCAGGTCCTCGAGCTCCGCGCCCGTGAGCAGACCTCGGGTGCGATCAAGGCCCTGCTCGACCTCAGCCCGAAGACGGCGCGTCGCGTGGGAGCCGACGGCACCGAGGAGGAGGTGGGCCTCGACGAGGTGCAGATCGGGGACCGGTTGCGGGTCCGCCCTGGCGAGAAGGTCCCCGTGGACGGTGCGGTCACCGAGGGCCGTTCGGCCGTGGATGAGTCCCTGGTGACGGGGGAGTCGATGCCGGTCACCAAGGCCGCCGGTGACCCGGTCATCGGGGGCACCATCAACCAGACCGGGGCGCTGGTCATGGTGGCCGAGAAGGTCGGCCGCGACACCATGCTCGCCCGGATCGTGGCGATGGTCGCCGACGCGCAACGCTCCCGCGCCCCGATCCAGCGGATGGCGGACCGGGTCGCCGCCGTGTTCGTGCCGGCCGTCATCGTGATCGCGTTGGTCGCGTTCGCCGTGTGGGCGCTGGTGGGCCCCGACCCGCGGCTGGCGTACGCGCTCGTCGTCGCGGTCGCGGTCCTGATCATCGCCTGCCCCTGCGCCCTGGGCCTGGCCACACCGGTCTCGATCATGGTCGGCGTCGGGCGCGGCGCACAGATGGGTGTGCTGATCAAGAACGCTGAAGCCCTGGAGCGGATGGAGAAGGTCAACACCCTCGTGGTCGACAAGACCGGCACCCTCACCGAGGGCAAGCCCTCGGTCACCCGGATCGTCGCCGCGGCCCCCGTTGCCGGTGCAGGTGGTGCTGGCGGCGCAGGATTCGACGAGGCCGAGCTGCTGCGGCTGGCCGCCTCGGTCGAACGCGCCTCCGAGCACCCCCTGGCCCAGGCGGTCGTGAACGCAGCCCGTGACCGGGGCATCACCCTCGGTGAGGTCACTGACTTCGACGCACCCGTGGGACGCGGTGTCATCGGTGTCGTCGACGGTCACAGGGTGGCCTTGGGCAGCGCCGACTTCATTACCGCCCGCAACCTCGACCCCGCGGGGCTGCTGGTCGAGGCGGACCGGCTCCGTGGTGATGGGGCAACCGTCATCTTCCTCGGGATCGACACCGTGGTGGCAGGCATCTTCGCCATCGCCGACCCTGTCAAGGCGACCACTCCTGAGGCCGTCCGGGCCCTGGGTGCCGAAGGCATCGAGGTCGTCATGCTCACCGGCGACAACCGGGTCACCGCCGAGGCCGTCGCCCGCTCCCTGGGCATCGACCGGGTCGAAGCCGAGGTCATGCCCGACCACAAGGCCGACGTCGTCCAACGCCTACGCAGCGAAGGCCGCGTGGTCGCGATGGCCGGTGACGGTGTCAACGACGCCCCCGCGCTGGCCGCCGCCGACGTCGGGCTCGCGATGGGCACCGGCACCGATGTGGCGATCGAGTCCGCCGGGGTCACCCTGCTCAACGGCGACCTGGGCGGCATCGTGCACGCCCGCCAGCTGTCGGCGGCGACGATGTCGAACATCCGTCAGAACCTGGTCTTCGCGTTCGCCTACAACGTCGCAGGCATCCCGATCGCGGCCGGGGTCCTCTACCCGGTCTTCGGAGTCCTGCTGTCCCCGATGATCGCCGCCGCGGCGATGGCCCTGTCCTCGGTCAGCGTCATCACCAACGCGCTGCGTCTGCGTACCCACCGCCTCAACTGAGGGCACCGGGCACCTGACGCCCCCGACCGTACGATCACAGGAGTGAGCACCATGCGTCCGACCACCAGCACCCGCAGGGCCGTCCCCGGCCTGCTGGTGGCTGTGGTCGTATCGATCGTGCTCGGCATCCTCGGGATGCACGCCCTGTCCACCCACGGCGTCATGGGCGAGGCCGACCACGGCGGACACGCCACCATGGACGGCGGCGCCACCTCAGCTGACATGCCGGGGGCCGCAACGATCATCGACCCGGGCGCCGACCCAGTCCTCGAGCCGGCTGCCGGTGTCAGCGACGGGTCCGGTGAGGGTGGCGGGCACGACATGGGCGGCATGGTCATGCTCTGCGCCGCCATGCTCGCGGCCACCGCCGCGGCACTCCTGCTCCTCGCCGCCCTCGGCACGCGGCGCACCCCACGGTTCTGGGCGCTCCTCCCCACCGCCGCCACGAGCACGACGAGGTGGGTCACCTCCCGCCTGGGGACCGGCCCGCCACCGGTCTGGGAGTTCTCCGTCGTCAGGTGCTGATCCGGCAGCCCGCCGCCCCCGCAACGCGGGTGCGTGGCACGCAGCCGACCGTCCAGCACCCACCCAGGAGAACCCCATGCGTAGCAACCGCACGACCCGCGCCATCAGCGCGACCGCCCTCGGCCTGACCCTCGCCGTCACCGCCGCCGCCTGCGGCAACGACACCGGCAGCGACACCAGTGCTCAGGTGTCCACCACCGAACACAACGACGCTGACGTCGCCTTCGCCTCCGAGATGCTCCAGCACCACGCCCAGGCCCTCACCATGGTCGACCTCACCATGGGCCGCGACCTCGACCCCGAGGTCCGTCAGCTCGCCGAGGACATCCGGGGAGCCCAGGCCCCCGAGATCGAGACCTTCACCGACTGGCTCACCGACTGGGACGAGGAGATCCCCAGCACGATGCGCGACCACGCCAACGCCGACCACGAGGACGGCGAGGCCGGTGCAGCAATGGAAGGCATGGACGCCGGGGCCATGGACATGCCCGGGATGATGTCCGCCGCCGACATGACCGCCCTCGAGGACGCCCCCGACCCCGAGTTCCAGGACATGTGGCTGGAGATGATGATCGAGCACCACACCGGCGCGATCGACATGGCCGAGGCCGAGACCGACCAGGGGCAGTACAAGCCCGCCATCGACCTCGCCGAAGAAATCGCAGACTCCCAGACCGTCGAGATCGACACCATGGAGACGCTGCTCGCCTCCTAACCTGCCACCACAGGTTGGCTCCTTCTAGCCCTGCCTCAGGATGGTGAGGTGCAGCTTCGGCTGCACCTCACACGCCACCACCAAGCAACGTGCTGGCGTAGTGGTGACTTGACCAGGAGAACTACACTGGTGTAACCACCCCGGGAAGGCAGCCATCTGCGTGACGACCTTACGAGAGCCCGTTCAGGGCTTGTCTAGCCGGCGGTCCGATCGCGCCGCGGCCCTGGCCGGCGTCACCGCGGACCGCTACACGTCGACGATCGGGCAGGCCCGGACGGCGCTGCTCGGCGGCATCTTGGACGACACGGTGTTCAAGACCTCCTCGATCTTCGCCGACGCCGCCAATGCTGCCCAGGGCTTGTCTGGCTTGCGGGCAGACCGCACCGCGGCCCT
>NZ_LR733215.1:1504543-1759366 GCF_902506435.1 Nocardioides sp. AX2bis
CCCCCTGACCCGCTCCACCCATCCCCACACCGGAGGCACCCCCATGCGAGCACTCACCTTCCACGGCAAGCGCGACCTGCGCGTCGAGGACGTCCCCGACCCGCGCATCGAGCAGCCCACCGACGCCATCGTCGAGATCACCTCGACCGCGATCTGCGGCTCCGACCTGCACCTGATGGAGGTGCTCGGCCCGTTCATCAACACCGGCGACGTCCTCGGCCACGAGCCGATGGGCCGCGTGGTCGAGGTCGGCCCCGAGGCCGGGAACCTCAAGGTCGGCGACCGCGTCGTCGTGCCGTTCAACATCTCCTGCGGGCACTGCTGGATGTGCCGCAAGGGCCTCTTCGCGCAGTGCGAGACCACCCAGAACAAGGCCACCGGCAAGGGCGCGAGCCTGTTCGGCTACACCCAGCTCTACGGCGGCGTGCCCGGCGGCCAGGCCGAGCTCCTCCGCGTGCCGCAGGCGCAGTTCGGGCCGATCGTGGTGCCCTCCGACGCGCCGGACGAGAAGTTCCTCTTCCTCTCCGACATCATCCCCACCGCCTGGCAGGCCGTGAAGTGGGCCGACGTCGAGGCCGGCAGCACCGTCGTGGTGCTCGGGCTCGGCCCGGTCGGCCAGTTCGCCGCCCGGATCGCGCGCCACCTCGGCGCGGCGCGGGTGGTCGGCGTCGACCGGGTGCCCGAGCGGCTGGCGATGGCCCAGCGCCACGGCATCGAGACCTTCGACGACTCCCGCGTCGACGACGTCGCCCCGGCGCTGCTCGACCTCTTCGACGGCCGCGGACCCGACGCGGTGGTCGAGGCCGTCGGCATGGAGGCGCACGGCTCGCCCTTTGGCAAGGCCGCCCACGCCGTCGTCGGCGCCCTGCCGGACGCGCTCGCCGCGCCGATGGCCGACAAGATGGCGCTGGACCGGATGGGGGCGCTGCACACCGCGATCAAGGCCGTACGCCGCGGCGGCACGGTGTCGGTCAGCGGCGTCTACGGCGGCGAGGTCGACCCGATGCCGATGATGGAGATGTTCGACCGGGGCATCACGATGCGCTTCGGGCAGTGCCACGTGCGGCGCTGGATCGACGACATCATGCCGGTCGTGCTCGACGACGCCGACCCGCTCGGCACCCTCGACATGACCACGCACCACGTGCCGCTCGAGCAGGCGCCGGCGGCGTACGACATGTTCCAGAAGAAGGAGGACGGCTGCATCAAGGTCGTCCTGAAGCCGTGACGGGCCCGCACCCGTCGCCGGGGTCGCGCCGCGACCCCGGTCCCGAGGGCCGGCGGGTCCTGGTGACCGGGGCGTCCTCCGGGATCGGGCGGGCCACCGCGCACCAGCTCGCCGCCCGTGGTGACCGGCTCCTGCTGGCCTCCCGCTCCGAGGACGTGCTGGGCGAGGTCGCCCGGGAGTGCACCGCCCGCGGGGCCGCCGACGTCCTGGTCGTGGCCACCGACGTGGCCGACCGGGCCCAGGTCGAGGCGGCGTTCCGCGCCGCCCACGAGCGGTGGAGCGGTCTCGACGGTGTCGTGCACGCCGCGGCCGTCGTGGCCTACGGCCGCTTCCACGACGTGCCGGCCGACGTCTTCGACGCGGTGATGACCACCAACGTGCTCGGCACCGCCAACGTCGCCCGCGAGTCGCTGCGGCTCTTCGAGGACCAGCGGTCCGGGTCGCTGGTGCTGCTCGGGTCGGTGCTGGCCAAGATCGCCGCCCCGCTGATCAGCCCGTACGGCTCGAGCAAGGCCGCGGTGCACGCCCTGGCCCGCGCGATCCAGGTCGAGGCGCGCCGGATGCCCGGCGTCGAGGTCAGCATCGTCTCGCCGGGCGGGGTGGACACGCCGATCTACGACCAGGCCGCGAGCTACACCGGGCACCCCGGCCACCCGCCGCCGCCGGTCACCACGCCGGAACGGGTCGCCGCGGCGTGCGTACGCGCGCTGGAGCGGCCCCGGCGCGACGTCAACGTCGGCGCCGCCAACGCGGTGATGGTGACCGGGTTCCGGGTGATGGCGCCGGTCTACGACCGGCTGGTCGGTCCGATGATGTCGCTGCTCGGCCAGGGCCGAGGGAGCGTGGCACCGGGTCCCGGCAACGTGCTGGAGCCGCGGCCCGCGCAGGAGACCGTACGCGGCCGCTGGCCGCACGTGTGGGGCTGAGCCCGAGCGAGACCCCGAGCGCGTGGGGGTTGCCCGGGGCCTCGCAGCACCGGCCCCGATGGGGGTGGGACACGGCGCCGTCGAGGATCTTGCGGCACCGCCCGGCCCGGGTCAACTACCGCCCGGCGTGTCCTGGGTCTCGGGACCCTCGGACCGGCACGGGTCAGCGGTCCCGGGCGTCCGAGCGGTCCAGGACGCGGTGCTCGGTCCGGCCCTCGAAGCCGTTCGACATCGCCCAGATCACGGCCTGGGGCCGGGTGGTGACGCCGATCTTGCGGTAGGCCGAGCGGATGTAGGTCTTGACGGTGTTGATGCCGATGTAGGCGCGCTGGGAGATCTCGACGTTGCTCAGGCCCTCGCAGATCAGCGCCAGCACCTCGGACTCGCGCGGGCTCAGGCCGTGCTCGTCGCCGGGCCAGCGACCCAGGACCGGGGCGTCCTCCGGGTCCTCCGCCCCCTCGGGCAGGACGCGCTCGCCGCGGTGGACCCGCTCGATGGCCTCGACCAGCTCGTCGGCGGAGACCGTCTTGGCGACGTAGCCGTCGGCGCCGGCCTCCACCGCGGCCCGGACCTGACGGGGGTCGGTGTCCCAGCTGAAGACCACGCGCCGGGGCGCTCCCGGTCCGCGGTGGGGGCGCGGGTCGCCCATCGGCTGCTCCGGGTTGCCGAAGGTGTCGTGCAGGACGACGTCGACGCCGCCGGTCACCGAGGAGCCGAGCGCCACCTCGGTCACCCGCACCCGGTCGGCGTACGGCTCCAGGACCGCACGCACGCCGGCGACCACCAGCGGGTAGTCGTTGACGACGGCCAGGGTGACGGGCATGGGTGAACCTCTCGGGTCGTGCCCCCAGGGACCGAGATGTCCTGCGGGCGGCCCGATCCTAGATCGCCGGGTCGCACGACGACATCGTGCGCCGGAGGCGGCGCTGGCCGGACGCGACGGTGGTCGGACGCAGCGGTGGCCGGCCCCTGCGTGAGGGACCGGCCACCGGTCTGCGGGGAGCGGGCCCGCGGCCCGCCCGGTGTCACAGCGTCGAGGGGAACCGGTCCCAGCTGCGGTGCCCGGCGAGCCCGACGAGGGTCTGCTCGACCACCGCGTCGGGGGCGTCGTCGACGACGACGCCCGGGCCGGCCCCGATCCCGACGAGGTCGAGGACGGTCGCCCCCGCGCCCCAGGCGCCGATCGACTTGCAGTGCCGGTACGCCTCCTGGACCAGCTGCACCACGCGCGGGTCGACGGACTCGGCGGTGCCACCGGCCGTGGTGCCGGTGCCCGCGAGCAGGTCGGCGCCGGGCGCGGGGCAGCCGACGAGCAGGACGGCGTCGAGCTCGACCGAGCGGACCGTGGCGAAGGTGCGCTGCACCACCAGGCCGTCGCCGACCTGCCCGCCGTGCTCGGCGATCACGAACGCGTTGAGGCCGGCCGAGACGAGCGCGTCCTGGACGAGCCCGGCCTGGCGCAGCGCCTCCGGCTCGCCGGTGGCGTCGACGACCAGGCCCACGATCCGGCCGTCGACCGGCCACTGGCCGCCGACCTGCGACAGCGCCGGGCTGGGGTCGACGTCGGCGACGTCGACCGTGGCGGCCGGCGCGGGCAGGCCCAGGCCGTTCGCCACGATCTGGCAGAGCTCGGTGTCGATGTTGGCCAGCGCCAGCAGCTGACGCTCCTTGATGACCTGCTCAAAGACCTTGCCGAGCTCGAAGGCGTACGCCTGCGCGGTGTGGTGCTGCTCGACCGGGCTCAGGCTGCGCCAGAACATCCGCGCCTGGCTGTAGTGGTCGTCGAACGAGGCAGGGTTCTCCCGCACCTTGCGCGTCGCCGGGATCGTGACCGCGAGGTCCTCGTACGCCGACATGTCGGCGCCGGCCATGAAGGGGCAGCCGCCGTCGATCGTGTTGGGCTGGTACGCCGCCACGCCCCGGTGGTCGGCGCTCTGGTGCATGCCGTCGCGCAGCATGTCGTTGACCGGGACGTGCGGGCGGTTGATCGGCAGCTGGTCGAAGTTCGGGCCGCCGAGCCGCGAGAGCTGGGTGTCGAGGTAGGAGAAGTTCCGCGCCTGCAGCAGCGGGTCGTCCGTACCGTCGATCCCGGGCACGAGGTGGCCGGTGTGGAAGGCGACCTGCTCGGTCTCGGCGAAGTAGTTCGACGCGTTCTTGTGCAGCACCATCTCGCCGACGGGCTGCACGGGGGCGAGCTCCTCGGGGACGAGCTTGGTCGGGTCGAGCAGGTCGATGCCCTCGAAGAACTGCTCGTCGGTGTCGGGGAAGACCTGCAGCCCGAGCTCCCACGAGGGGTAGGCGCCGGCCTCGATGGCGTCGGCCAGGTCGCGGCGGTGGAAGTCGGGGTCGATGCCGTTGGTCAGCAGCGCCTCCTCCCACACCAGCGAGTGCACGCCGAGCTTGGGCTTCCAGTGCAGCTTGACCAGGGAGGTCGCGCCGTCGGCGTCGACCATCCGGAAGGTGTGGACGCCGAAGCCCTCCATCATCCGGTAGCTGCGGGCGATGCCGCGGTCGGACATGTTCCAGATGGTGTGGTGCTGGGCCTCGGTGTGCAGCGAGACGAAGTCCCAGAACGTGTCGTGGGCGCTCTGGGCCTGCGGGATCTCCCGGTCGGGGTGCGGCTTGCCGGCGTGGATGACGTCGGGGAACTTGATGCCGTCCTGGATGAAGAACACCGGGATGTTGTTGCCGACGAGGTCGAAGTTGCCCTCGGAGGTGTAGAACTTCGTGGCGAACCCGCGGGTGTCGCGCACGGTGTCGGCCGAGCCGCGCGAGCCGAGCACGGTCGAGAAGCGGACGAAGACCGGCGTCTCGGCGCCCTTGGCGAGGAAGGCCGCGCGGCTGATGTTGTCGGCGGTGCCGTAGGACGTGAACGTGCCGTGCGCGGCCGCGCCGCGGGCGTGCACCACGCGCTCGGGGATGCGCTCGTGGTCGAAGTGCATCATCTTCTCGCGCAGGTGGTGGTCCTGCAGCAGCGTCGGGCCGCGGGGGCCGGCCTTGAGCGAGTGGTCGGTGTCGCGGACGCGGGTGCCGGTGGCGGTGGTGAGGTACGCGCCGCCCTGCTGGTTCACCTCGGCCGGGTTGCCGGTCTCCTGGCCCGTGGGGCTGACCGTGCGCGGGCCGGCCTGGTCGGGCTTCGGCGGCGGCGTCTCGCGCGGGGTGGTCGGCTGCTCCAGCGTCGGCGGCTCGCTGGCCGGGGCGCCGGGGACGGGCCTGGAATTCTTCTGGTCCGAGGTCATCGGGCTCCTTGTGTGGGGGCGCCAAGGACACCGCCGGGCGGCCGTGCGGGCGCGCTGCGGTGTCGGTGGGCAGGGTGGGGACGGAGGTCGCCGGGCGCGCCGTGGAACGGGTGCGCGGGGGGCGTACGCCTCACTGTGCCCGGCCCGAGGGGGGCTCGTGATCCCTCCCCGGGGGTGGCAGCCTCCCGCCGAGGTGGCGCTTGCGGACAGCCGAGATGACGCTTGCGGCGCATCGAGATGACAGTTGCGGACAGGTACGTCGGGAGGCCGCTCGATGTTACTGAACGTTTGATCGAATGTATCTGTCCTGGGTGGGGATAACCGCCTCTGACCTGTGGAAACAGTCCAGGGCTGTCGGTGGCGAGTGCTTGGATTGATCCATGGCCACCATCAAGGACACCACCACCGGGCACCCCGTCCCGTGCGGTGTCCGCGCGCTGTCGGCGAGCGTGACGGCGTTGGCGGAGAGGTCGTTGTTCGCGTTGGACGCCGCCACCACCCGCGACACCATCCATGCGCAGGCGGTCCTGGAATCCAAGGTCGCCTCTTACAAGCTCGCCGTCCTCGCCCACGCCGACCAGGTCACCGTCGGCGCTGACACCGGGTGCACCTCGACCGGTGTCTGGGCCGCCAACGCCACCCGGTCCCGCAAGAATGTGTGTGCGGCCCAGGTGAAGCTAGCGACCGCGTTGGGGTCCCGGTGGCACCGTGTGCGCGACGCGCTCGCTGCCGGGGTCATGAACCCCGAACAGGTCCGCGTGGTGGTGAACGCGTTGGAGGACCTCCCCGAGGACCTCGACACGGGGTTGGTGGTGCAGGCCGAAGAAGCGCTGGTCGGGTACGCCGCGGACTTCGACCCCGTCGTGCTCCAGCAGCTCGGAACCCACATCCTGACCCTGATCGCACCCGAGGTCGGGGAAGAGATCGACCGCAAGAGGCTCGAGGCAGCCGAGGCGAAGGCGGCGCAGAAGCGGCGGTTGACGCTGTCCTTCGACGGCCACGGCTCCGCTCACGGACGGTTCACCATCCCCGAGGTCCAGGGCAAGATGCTGCAGAAGCTCCTGCACGGCTTCGCCGCCCCCGGCCACGTCAACTGCACCCCCGATGAGTCAGGGGAGAAGCGGGAATGGGTCAGGGGCCGGCCGGGTCCGCAGAAGCTCGGGGAAGCGTTCTGCGAGCTGATCGAGAACTACCCCCGCGACAACGCCCCCAAGCTCGGACGCACCGACGGCACCTTCATCGCCACCACCACCTTCGAGCTCCTGACGACCGCGCTCGGGACCGCCACGTTGGACGACGGCACACCGATGACCGCCGCGCAGGCGATGCGGCTGGCGTGTGAGGCGCGGATCATCCCCGTGGTCCTCGGCGGCAACGGTGAGGTCCTCCACCAGGGCAAGGCCCGACGCAAGTACACCGCTGCGCAGACCTACGCCATGCACGCCCGGGACAAGTCCTGCACCGCCAAGGGCTGCGACTGGCCACCGGGGCTGTGTCACGCCCACCACGACACGATGTTCTCCAAGGGTGGGAAGACGGACATCGAGGACGGACGGCTGCTCTGTCCGCACCACCACGCCCGGGCCCACGACCCCGCCTACGACATGACCATCCACTCCGACAACAAGGTCACCTTCCACCGGCGGACGTAGGCCGATCTGTTCGGCGTACCGGGTCTCGTGACGCTCGCTTCGCTCGCTCCTCGACCACCGGATCGGCGCGCCCTCGACCACCGGGCCTGGTCTCGTGACGCTCGCTTCGCTCGCTCCTCGACCACCGGGGCCTGGTCTCGTGACGCTCGCTGCGCTCGCTCCTCGACCACCGGGGCCTGGTCTCGTGACGCTCGCTGCGCTCGCTCCTCGACCACCGGGGCCTGGTCTCGTGACGCTCGCTGCGCTCGCTCCTCGACCACCGGGGCGCCGGGGCACCGCGCTGGCCGCGAGCGTCAGCTCGGCTGGTGGCGGGTGGGGGCGGGGTCGAGGACGCGGTGCTCGCGGCCGGGCTCGAAGCCGTGCGACATCGCCCAGATGACGGCCTGCGGGCGCGTGGTGACGCCGATCTTGCGGTAGGCCGAGCGGATGTAGGTCTTGATGGTGTTGATCCCGAGGTAGGCGCGCTCGGAGATCTGCTGGTTGCTGAGCCCCTGGCAGATCAGCGCCACCACCTCGGACTCACGACCGCTGAGCCCGTGCTCGTCGCCGGGCCACCGGCCGAGGGCGGCGGTCTCGTCGGTCGGTGCGATCGCGACGGGAACGACCCGTACGCCCCGGTGGACCTGCTCGACGGCCTCCACCAGCTCGGCGGCGGTGACCGACTTGAAGACGTAGCCGTCGACGTCGCCGGCCATGGCCTTGCGCACCTGGTCGGCGTGGGTGTCCCAGCTGAAGACCACCAGCTTGGCGTCGGTCCACCCCATCGCGCGGCGGGGGTCGGGGGAGCGGCCGTCGGCGTTGCCGAAGGTGTCCTGCAGGACGACGTCGACCGGGGTCACGACGGGGGTGTTGACGTCGAGCTCGGCGACGAGCACGCGCGCCTCGTACGGCTCGAGCACGGCGCGGAGGCCCGCCACCACCAGGGGGTAGTCGTTGACCACGGCGATCGTGAGGGGCATCGGACGTCCTTGCTCGATCAGCTGCGGTGGCTCGCGCTGGTTTGCACGACCGGGTACCCCCGGGCAGGTGGCTCCAGTCTAGGCGCCTGTCTGATGGGGTTGATCCACCAGGACGAACGGCTCGACCGGGCGTCAGGACGACCGAACCGCACACGAGGAGCCGAGCCCCATGAGCACGAACGAGCGCCGGATCGATGCGACCCCCGACGAGGTCTGGGCGGTCCTCGCGGACGGGTGGCTCTACCCGCTGTGGGTCGTGGGAGCCACCCGGATGCGGGAGGTCGAGCCGGACTGGCCGGCGAGGGGGTCCCGGATCTTCCACTCCGTGGGCGCCTGGCCCCTGGTGATCGACGACAGCACCTCGGTCGTGGAGTCCGTGCCCGCGGTGCACCTCACGCTGCGGGCCCGCGCCTGGCCGGGTGGCGAGGCGACGGTCGTGATCGACCTCGAGGCTGTGGACGGACAGACCCTGATCCGCATCCAGGAGGACGTCGCGAGCGGACCGGGACGGCTCGTGCCGCCGCCCGTGCGGCACCTGCAGCTGAAGTGGCGCAACACCGAGACGCTGCGGCGTCTCGCGCTCGTCGTCGAGGGCCGCCGATGAGCGGCGCGGGTGGCAGGACCGCGTACGACGCCGTGGTGGTCGGTGCCGGCCCCAACGGCCTGGTCGCGGCCAACCACCTGGCCGACGCGGGCTGGTCGGTGCTGGTGCTGGAGGAGCAGCCCGACGCCGGGGGCGCGGTGCGCAGCGACCGGGAGCTGGACCCCGACTTCGTGCACGACACCTTCAGTGCCTTCTACCCGTTGGCCCTGGCCTCGGCCGCGGTCGTCGACCTGCGCCTGGAGGACCACGGCCTGGAGTGGGCGCACGCCCCGGCCGTCCTCGGCCACGTCATGTCCGACGGGCGGTGGGCCCTGCTGCACCGCGACCGGCACGTCACCGCGGGCCTGCTCGACGACCTCGAGCCGGGCGACGGGGAGGCCTGGCTGGAGCTCTGCGCGACCTGGGACCGGATCGGCGGCCAGCTCGTCGAGGCGCTGACCTCGCCCTTCCCGCCGCTGGGCACGGCCGCCCGGCTGCTGCGGGCGCTGCCGGGGGCCGGCGGCCTGGACCTGGTGCGGACCCTGCTCACGCCGGCCGCCTCGATCGCGCGGCACCGGTTCCGCGGGGAGGCGCCGGGCCTGCTGCTGTCGGGCAACGCCGGCCACGCGGACCTGCCGCTGGACTCCCCGGGCTCCGGCGTCTTCGGCCTGCTGATGACGATGCTCGGCCAGACCGTCGGGTTCCCGGTGCCGGTCGGTGGCGCGGGTGAGCTCAGCGCTGCCCTGGTGCGGCGCCTCGAGTCGCGCGGCGGCGAGGTGCGGACCGGGGCGGCCGTCGACCACGTCGTGGTGGCCGACGGGCGTGCCGTCGCCGTGACCACGCGGGACGGGCAGCGGTACGACGCACGCCGCGCCGTGCTCGCGGCCGTCTCCGCGCCCGCGCTGTTCGAGCACCTCCTGGACCCCGCGGACGTCCCGCCCCGGGTGTCGCGCGGGATGCCCGCGTTCGAGCTGGACCCCGGCACGGTCAAGGTCGACTGGGCCCTCGACGGGCCGGTCCCGTGGGCGAGCACCCCGGCGTACGCCCCGGGCACCGTCCACGTCGGCGACTCCGTCGCGCAGATGACCGAGGCCATGTCGCAGGTCGGGGCCGGCAGCATCCCGGCCGCGCCGTTCATGCTGACCGGGCAGATGACCACGAGCGACCCCACGCGCTCACCGGCGGGCACCGAGTCGTTCTGGGCCTACACGCACGTCCCCCAGCCGGGCCAGACGCGCGGTGACGCCGGCGGGGACGGCCTGGCCGGCCGGTGGGACCGCGACGAGTGCGAGCGGTTCGCGGACCGGATGCAGGCCCGGATGGAGGCCGTCGCCCCCGGGTTCGGCGACCGGGTGCGGGTGCGGCGGGTGCTGGGGCCGCACGAGCTGCAGGCACGGGACGCGAACCTGATCGGTGGTGCGCTGAACGGCGGGACCTCGCAGCTGCACCAGGAGCTCTTCTTCCGCCCGGTCCCCGGCATGCTCGGCCGGCCGGGCACCGGCGTACGCGGCCTGTTCCTGGCCTCGTCGTCGGCCCACCCCGGCGGCGGGGTGCACGGGGCCGCCGGTGCCAACGCCGCGCGCGCCGCGCTGGCGCACCATCCGCTGGAGGGGGCGGCCCGCCGGGTCCGGCAGGTCGCTGGGCGGCGGGGCGACCGGCGTTGAACCACCGGGGGCCGGGGTGCCAGAATCCCGCGTCGTGAGCTTCGTCCCCATCGACCCGACCAGTGCCGTGGACGCCGTCGTCCTGCCCCTGAGTCACGACGAGGCCCTGGTGCTCCTGGACTGGCTGGTCAACCTGGACCTCGAGGCCGTGCCGGTCCGGCACCCCGCCGAGAAGCAGGCCCTGCTCGAGCTGCTGCTGCGCCTCGACGCCCAGGTCGCCCCGGCCACGCTGACCGAGGCCGACGTGGAGAGCGCGCGACGCCGGCTCGGTCAGGTGCAGCCCGAGATCGACCGGGCCGCCGACCGGCGCGAGACCGGCACCGACGGCTGAGGCCGCACCGGGTCAGGGCCGGCGGCGCCCCGCGACCGGGCCGCTGCCGAGCCGGTCGCGCAGGTTGCGCACGACGCTGCGCGGGCGCAGTGCCGCCGTGGACCCGGCGGCGGAGTCGCGCATCCCGGCGACGGTCTCCTCGAGGACGGAGACGGCCGTACGGCTCGCCGACCAGCCGAGCTCCTCGCGCGCCCGGCGGGTGTCCATCAGCGGCACCTCGAGGGCCAGGTCGATCCAGCCCGGGTCGAGCGGCTGGACGTGGGCCTGCCAGCTGGCGCTGACCGCAGCGCGGAGCAGTCGGCCGGGCGCGTGGACGTGGCGAGCGCCGAGCGCCGAGGCGATGTCGATGGCGGTGACGGGGGTCGGAGCGGCCAGGTTGAAGGCGCCGGTGGCCCGCTGGTCCAGGACCCGGCCGACCGCGTCGGCGACGTCGGCGGCGTGCACCATCGGGACCAGCAGGGACCGGTCGAGGGGGAGCACCGGCAGCAGGGTCACCGCGCGGCCGGGCACCAGCCCCGGCAGGCCGTAGCGCAGCAGGGCGCTGCCGGCGTCGCGCTGGCCGACGATCCCGGGCCGGAGCCGGGCCACCGAGGGCCCGGTGACCCGGCCCGTCGCGACGGCAGCGTCGTGCTCGTCGAGCAGGGCCTCGGCCGCGGCCTTGTGGCGGCTGTACATCGAGGAGCGGATGCCGTGGGTCGGGAAGTCCTCGCCCACGGGGACGTCGTCGGTGCGCGGCGAGTACGCCCCGACCGAGGACATGTGGACCAGGTGCGGGACCTGCTCGGCGGTGGCCGACTCCAGCACCCGGCGGGTCCCGCCGACCCCCAGCGCCTCGAGGTAGTCGGGGTCGCGCGAGGGCTGGAACCCCCACGCCAGGTGCACCACGGCGTCGGCGCCGCGCAGGGCGACCCGCAGCGCGGGCAAGCAGGCGTCGTCGCTGAGGTCGAGCCCGGCCCAGGTCAGCCTGCCCGGGTACGCGTCGTCGGCCGTCGCTGCGGGTACGCGGCGGGCCAGCCCGACGACCTCGAGGTCGTCGCGGGTGGCGAGGAGGTGCTCCAGGACGGCGGTGCCGACGTTGCCGGTCGCGCCGGTGACCACGACCCTCACGAGTTGCCCCCGTCGGCGCTGTCGGCGCTGTCGGTGCCGACGGACACGCGGTCGCCCCGGACCGAGGTGGGGCGTCGGCGCAGCGGCAGGAACCGGGCGTACGCCTTGACCAGGTCGCGGTAGCCACGGCTCGGGCCGTGGTAGCCGAAGAACCCGCGGGGACCCTGCACCATCCGGCCGTCGCGGACGTCGTAGCGCGCGCCGTGCCACGGGCAGACCAGGCAGCCGTCGGCGTCGACCGAGCCCTTCGACAGGTCGGCCAGCTGGTGGCGGCAGCGCGAGTCGACGGCGAAGGGCTCGTCGCGGCTGAGCCCGACGGTCCAGGCGCCGACGCGGCGTACGGCCCCTCCTGCCAGCGCGGAGAGCGGGACGGACGTGCCGGGCGTCGGGGTCTTCGCGTCGTCGTCCACCCCCCGAGTGTGTGGCCCGCGGGCAGGGGCCTGTCACCACCCCGCGGGGGCAGGCGGGACGCGGATCCGCCCGACGTCATGCCTGCGGGTGGTGCACCGGTCGTACGGCGCGCGGATGCTGGTCGTCACGACCATCACGAGGAAGGACCACGGGATGGACCCGACCCCCGAGACGGCCCGGACGCTGAACCAGCTGGAGCCCGTGCTCGGCGAGTCCGACGACGCCCTGCTCGACCACTTCCGCGATGCGGGACGGTCCGTGCTCGCTGTCGTGCCGGACTGCGTGGGCTTCAGCCTGTCGCGGCTCGAGGACGACCTCGTCTTCACGATGCTGTCCACCGCCGAGGACATCGCCCTGCTCGACGCGACGCAGTACCTCGACGACGGCCCCTGCCTGGCAGCGGTACGGACCGACGCCGTCGTCGGGACGTGGACCGACGATCCGCTCAGCGAGGACCGGTGGCTGCTCTTCGCGACGACCGCCAGCGAGCTCGGGGTGCGGAGCACCCTGACCCTGCCCATCCACCAGGGGGACCAGGTGAGCGGCAGCGTCAACCTCTACGCGGCGAGCCCGGAGGCGTTCGTGGGTCACCACGAGGACCTCGCGCAGGTCTTCGGGGCCTGGTCCGCCGGAGCCGTCACGAACGCCGACCTGTCGTTCGACTCGCGGCGACAGGCCGAGCGCGGGCCGCAGGTCGCGGCGGACCTCAGCCGGATCCAGGTCGCCATCGGCATCGTCGCGGCCACGTTGGGCACCGACGTGTTCACCGCCGAGAAGCGGCTGCGGCGTGCCGCGGACCTGGCCGGCCTGCCCGAGGCCACCCTCGCCACGAGCCTGATCGCGCTCGTGCACCCGCCCGACGACGACGTCAGGTGACCGGGTCGCGGGAGTCGTCGGGGACGACCGGCTCGACGGGCATCGTGACGAAGAAGGTGCTGCCCCGGCCGGGGGCGCTGGCGAGGGCGATGTCGCCGCCGCTGATGCTCACCAGCTGCTTGACCGTGGACAGGCCCAGGCCCGTACGGGTCCCGCCGCCGGCCCCGCCCGTGGCCGGGTCGCCCTGGTGGAAGGCCTCGAAGACCTGCTCCTGCTGGGCGAGGTCGATGCCGACGCCGGTGTCGCTGACCCGGTAGAGCACCCCGGGGCCGGCGCTCGCCGAGGTCGTGGTGCTGACGGTGAGCCCGACCCGTCCGAGGGGGGTGTGCTCGATGGCGTTGTCGAGCAGGTGGGCCAGGATCTGCGCGGTCCACCTCGGGTGGTCGCGGACCAGGCGCGGCACGTCCTCGGCGACGTCCAGGTCGACCTGGAGGCCCTTGCGGTGCGCCCGCTCGGCGACCCGCGCGACCGCGTCCCGGGCGGTGGCGTGCAGGTCGACCACCTCCTGCTCGGGGCGCGCGGTCCCGGCCGCGGCGAAGTCGAGGACGCCGTCGACCAGGGTGCGCAGGCGGCTGCCGGCCCGCTGCAGGACCGCCATCAGCTCGTCCCGCTCCGTGGTGTCGTCGGTCGTGGTGAGCAGCTCGACGGTGGCCAGGATGCTGGTCAGGGGGGTGCGCAGCTCGTGGCTCATCCGCGCCGCGAAGTCGGTCTTGGCCTGGCTGGCCTCGGCCGCGAGCTGCTGGGTGACGACCAGGTCGCGCGCCACCTGCTTGCGCTCGGTGACGTCCTGGGCCACCCCGTAGACGCCCCGGACCTCCCCGTCGACCAACCACCGGATGCCGGAGACGTCGATGTCGAGGACGCGGCCGTCCCGGTGCCGCACCGCCAGCTCGACGCGGGGCAGCTCGTCGCGCAGGGCCCTGGCGAACGCCTCCTCGGCGCGGACGACGTCCCCGGGCTCGACGAGGTCGGCGAACCGGCTGCCGAGCAGGTCCTCCACGGTGCGCCCGCTGATCCGCGCGCACGCCGGGTTCACCTCGGCGAAGGAGCCGGTGAGGTCGAGCAGGAAGACCGCGTGCGGGTGGTGCACGAAGAGCGAGCGATAACGCTCCTCGGGATGGGCGGGCTTGCGGTCGGGCACCGTCCACGGTAACCGCCACAGCCCCGCAGCGGAGACGAAGCCGGCAACGGGGACCACGACGGAGACAGCAACGGAGGCCGCGAGGGAGGCGGCGCGCTCCGGGGCTGGGCCCTACTGTCTCCTGCGTGAGGACGTCCTGGTTCGGCTCGATGCGGGTACGGATCCTCGCCGTCGTCATCTTCCTGCTGCTCGTCTCGGCCGTCGGGTCCGTGCTCGTCCTGAGGGCCGCCCTGCTGGCGAACCTCGAGGACGAGGTCGCCGAGTCCCTCGAGCGGGAGGCCGAGGAGTTCCGGCTGCTGGCCGCCGGCACCGACCCGCGGACGGGCGAACCGTTCGCGGGCGACCTCGAGGCGGTCTTCGACGTCTACTTCGCCCGTGAGGTGCCCGACGAGGGCGAGACGCTGCTGGCCTTCGTCGACGGGGCCGTCTACGAGTCCCGCCGGGCGACGGGGGCCGCGGAGCCGGGGGAGCTCACGGAGGCCACCGAGCTCTGGCTGGCCCTCGAGGCGGACCGGCGCGGCGTGCTGGACACCCCGGTCGGCGAGGCCCGGTACGTCGCCCTGCCGCTGGCCGGCGCGGACGGGCGCGACGGGGTCTTCGTGGTCGCCAACTTCGCCGAGCTCGAGCGGGACGAGATCGAGGAGTCCGTCCGCACCCAGCTGCAGATCACCCTGGTGGCGCTGGTCCTGGCCTCGATCGTCGGCGCGCTGCTGGCCGGGCGGGTGCTGCGCCCGCTGGTGAGGCTGGCGCACACCGCACGGACCATCTCCGACACCGACCTGACGCGCCGGATCCCGGTCCACGGCCGCGACGAGGCCTCGATGATCGCCCTGGCGTTCAACGACATGCTGACCCGGCTGGAGCACGTGTTCGCGACGCAGCGTGCCTTCCTCGACGACACCAGCCACGAGCTGCGGACGCCGCTGACGATCATCCGGGGCCAGATCGAGCTGCTCGCGCTGGACGACACCGAGGAGGCCCGGGCCGAGACGATCGAGCTGGTCATGGACGAGGTGGACCGCCTCAGCCGGATGGTCGACGACCTGTTCCTGCTGGCGCGCGCCGAGCACCCCGACTTCCTGCGGCCCGACGACCTCGTCGTCGACGAGCTGGTCGAGGGGCTGCACCGCACCCTGGCCGCCCTGGCGCCGGTACGCGTCCGCATCGAGACCCCGCCCGGTCTCGTCGTGCACGCCGACCGGCAGCGGCTGACGCAGGCCGTGGTGCAGCTGGTGTCCAACGCGCTCCGGCACGCAGGGCCGGACGCCATGATCGAGGTCGTCGCCCGCACCGACGCCTCGGAGCTGGTCCTCACGGTCGGCGACGACGGCCCGGGCGTCCCGCGGGAGGAGGCGGAGTCGATCTTCGACCGCTCCGTGCGCGGGGGGTCCGCCGGTGCCGGCGGCGCCGGCCTCGGGCTGTCAATCGTCCGCGCCATCCTGGTCGCGCACCGCGGGTCGGCGAGGGTGCTGCCGACGCCCGGGCCGGGTGCGACGTTCGAGCTGCGGCTGCCGCTGGGCAGCGACGTCACCGCCGGGGTCTGAGACCCCTCAGCCCAGGACGCCCTCGGTGGTGAGCAGAGCCCGTACCCGGGTCGCGATCACGCCGTGGCCCAGGTTGGTGGGCAGCACCGCGTCCTCCGCCACCGCCGCCGGGTTGTCCTCGGGCAGCCAGGCCGGCTCGGCGAGCGGGTCGGCGTACGCGACCCC
Source organism: Nocardioides sp. AX2bis (assembly GCF_902506435.1). Classification (GTDB taxonomy): domain Bacteria; phylum Actinomycetota; class Actinomycetes; order Propionibacteriales; family Nocardioidaceae; genus Nocardioides. The sequence goes on from NZ_LR733215.1 coordinate 1,520,370, forward strand.
GGCGTCCTCGGCCGCGGCCTGCACGGCCGCGCGGACCTCGGGGCCGCCGGTGGTCGGCGGGGAGAGCGCCGGCCACAGCGGTCCGACGACGACCACGGTGACGTCGGGCAGGCCGTCGGTGAGGACGGCGAGGGTACGGCGTGCGGCCGCCTCGACGGCGGCGGGATCGGTGGCCGCGTCGCTGCGGCTGCCCATCACCACCACGGCGTCCTCGGGACCGCCCGCGCCGGCACCGGTCCAGTCGGCGACCAGCTCCTCGGCGCGGTCGACGTACGTGGTGCCGGGCGGGCCGGCGACGTAGCCGCTGCCGGTGACGGCGTACGGCGTGACCTCGGTGTCGGCGCGCTTGCCGAGCACGGCGGTCCAGCTCTTCTCGCCCTCGCCGCCGAGGGGGGAGCCGGTGGTGTAGCCGTCGCCGAGGACCGCGACCTGGATCGCGTCGTCGCCGTCGTCGTCGCTCTCACCGCCGTCGCTCTCGTTGCCGGCGGTGGGCTGGTCCTGGCCCGTCGCGCTGGGGGACCGGTCGGGTGACTGGTCGGGGGAGGAGGCGCCGGACGGGTCGAGCGCCTCCGCCGGGAGGTCGGCCGGAGGCGGGTACGAGACCACCAGCCAGCCCGAGAAGGCGATCACGACGACCGCCATGACGACGGCCACGACCGCCAGCAGGGGGCTCCCGCCCCCGCTGGTGCGTCCCCCACGTAGACCCAGCACGCGACGACCCTAGCGACCCGAGGGCGTCGGGGTCAGACCTCGGCCACCGGGACGGTGGTGGGCACCTCGGTGCTCAGGGAGGCTACGGTGGGTCGGTCGGGGAAGAACAGGTCGAAGCCGCCGCGGGCCCGGTCGTAGGAGACCGTGCCGCCGTGGGCGTGGACCAGGTCGCGCACGACCGAGAGACCCAGGCCGGACCCGGCGGCGTCCTCGTGCTCGGGGGCACGGGAGTACCGGTCGAAGAGGTGGTCGACGAAGGTCTCGGGCACGCCGGCGCCGGCGTCGTCGACGGCGATCGCGACCCCGCCGTCGGCGGCCTCGGCACGCAGGCGGACCGGCGGGGCGCCGTACTTCACCGCGTTGGTGACCAGGTTGTCGAGGACCTGCTGCAGGCGCAGCGGGTCGGCGACGAGCGGCAGGGCGAGGTCGCCCTCGAGGTGGATCTCGGCGTCGGGGAACGCGGCGGCGACCTCCTCGAAGACGCTCCCGACCCGCAGCGTGCGGGGGTGGATCCCGAGCACGCCCTGGTCGGACTTCGCCGCGGTGAGCAGGTCCTCGATCATCAGCGTCAGCCGCCGGGTCAGCTCCTGGCCGCGGTGGACCATCCGGGTGGCCTGGTCGCGCGGCAGGTCGGCGTCCTCCAGCAGCTCGAGGTAGCCCGCGATCCCGGTGACCGGGATGCGCATGTCGTGGGTCACGACGGCGGTGAGGTGGTCGCGCGCGGCCTGGGCCTCGCGCAGGTCGGCGTTCTGCGCGGCCAGGCGTACGGCGTCGTGGCGCACCCGGCGGTGCAGGGCGGTGATCTCGCGGAGCAGGGCGAGCAGCACGACGACGGCGGCGGCGAGGGCCAGGGAGCGGGCGGCGTACCAGCCCAGGGTGAAGCGGTCGCCCGCGAGCAGGGTCAGCGCGACGTCGCCCCCGGTCGCGACGACGGCGACCAGCGCCCAGCCCTCGGGGCCGAGCCGGCGGCGGGCGGCGAACCCCCGCAGCGCGAGGCCCAGGGAGACCAGGACGACCGCGGCCATCGGCAGGCCGACGGCGCGGCTCAGTGCGGTGTAGTCGGCGCCGTCGAGCACCGCCGGGACGGTGGCCGAGCCGATCGTCGTCCAGACCACGACGGTCAGGGCGACCAGCACGACCGTGCCGTGGGTGGTCAGGATCCGGCGGGACCGTGCCTCGGGGCGGACCAGGAGGTCGTGCACCGCGCGGGGCCAGGGCACGAGCGCGAGGCCGAGCAGCAGGGCGAAGCCGGCGTGCCACGACGTCCACAGCCAGGCCGCGCTGCTGGGCGCGGCGTTCATCAGGCCCTCGGGGGCGAGCACGCCGGGGAAGGTGAGGCCGTGGAAGAACACGGTCACCGAGGAGAAGGTGTAGGCCCACGACAGCACCAGCAGGCGGGGTCCCGCGCCGGTGCGGTACTGCTCGGTCAGCAGGACCGCGGTGAGCAGGTCGATGCCCAGGACGAGGGTGAGGAAGGCCGGCAGGAACGCCGGGACCTCGCCGAGCGGCTGGCGGGCGACGAGCAGGAGCGCCAGGACGACGGGGACGAGGGCGGCGGCGACGAGGAGGACCGTACGGCGGGCCGTGTCACCGGGCCGCCCCTCACGCCCGTCGACGCGGCCCTCGTCGCGGCCGTCGTCGCGGCCTGTCGACGCAGGAGTGTGCGGCTGCGGGGAGATCAGGCGCGCGGCAACCACGTCCTCATGATCGGTCCCGTGGGCTGGACTCTGCAGGACATTCCGGGAAGAGGACCCCCGGCCCCCGCCGAGATGACGCTTGCGGCGCGTCGAGATGACGGTTCCGGCGCGCCGAGATGACGCTTGCGGCGCGCTGAGATGACGGTTCCGGCGCGCTGAGATGACGGTTCCGGCGCGCTGAGATGACGCTCGCGGCGCGCCGAGATGACGGTTCCGGCGCCCTCAACGCACCCGGATTTTGGTGACGGCGCTCGGCGGCGAGGTGCCGACGGCGTTCGTCGCCGTGACACGGACGGTGTGCCGGCCGCGGGAGATCCCCTTCACCACGACCTTCCGCTTCGTCGCCGGCACGGTCCTGCTGCGCTCGCCGCTGACCAGGACGGTGTAGCCGGTCACCGGCGACCCGTTTGCCACGGCCGGCCGCCAGGTCACCGTGGCGGTCGTCCTGCGCACTGACACCGTGGGCCGTGCCATCCGGCCCGGCGCTGCGGCCGGGGTCACCGCGTTCGACGGCGCGGAGGCTGGCGAGCTGCCGATGGCGTTCACGGCGGTGACCACGAAGCGGTACGGGGTCCCGTTGCTCAGCCCGCTCAGCGTGGCGGAGGTCGAGCCCGCGCCCACGGTGGTGGTCACGCCGCCGTCGGTGGTCGTGACGGTGTAGCCGGTGAGGGGGGAGCGGCCGTCGTCGGTCGGCGCGACCCACCGTACGGTCGCCTGCCCCGGGCCCGGCGTCGCGGTGACGCCGGTAGGGGCGCCGGGGGGGGCAGGTCAGGGGTACGGCCGCGCCCGTACCCCTGACCTGCCCCCAGCCCCCACGGACCGAAGGACGATGATCCCAGCGTGAGCCAGGACCTCTACGCGATGCTCGGCGTCGAGCGCGACGCCGACAGCGACACCCTCAAGAAGGCCTACCGCCGCCTCGCCCGCCAGCTCCACCCGGACGTGAACCCCGACCCGGCGACGCAGGAGCGGTTCAAGGAGGTCTCGGCGGCCTACGAGGTGCTCTCGGACCCCCAGAAGCGGGCGGCCTACGACCGCGGCGGCGACCCCTTCGGCGGCGCCGGTGCCGGCGGCTTCGGCCAGGGCGCCGGGTTCTCCTTCACCGACATCATGGACGCCTTCTTCGGCGGCCAGGGTGGCGGCGGCGGTGGGGGCCGGGGACCCCGCCCCCGCAGCCGACGCGGCCAGGACGCCCTGATCCGGCTCGAGATCAGCCTCGCCGAGGCCGCCTTCGGCGTCACCCGGGACCTCAAGGTCGACACCGCGGTGCTGTGCACGACCTGCGACGGCGCCGGTGCCGCGCCGGGCACGCAGCCGGTGGCCTGCGAGACCTGCCGCGGGGCCGGCGAGGTGGCCCAGGTGCAGCGGTCCTTCCTCGGCGAGGTGCGCACGCTGCGGCCCTGCCCGGCCTGCCGCGGCTTCGGCTCGATCATCCCCGAGCCCTGCCGGACCTGCGCCGGCGACGGCCGGGTCCGCTCGCGTCGCTCGCTGACGGTCAAGATCCCGCCGGGGGTCGACACCGGCACCCGCGTCCAGCTGACCGAGCAGGGCGAGATCGGGCCGGGCGGCGGCCCGGCCGGCGACCTCTACGTCGAGATCAACGTCGGCGCGCACCCGGTCTTCACCCGCCACGGCGACGACCTGCACTGCGTGGTGACCGTGCCGATGGCGGCGGCCGCGCTGGGCACCACCCTCACCCTGCCCACCCTCGAGGCGGACGTCGTCGACCGTCCCGAGGAGGAGGGCCCGCTGGTCGACCCCGAGCTGTCCACCTCGCACGACCTGGAGATCAAGCCGGGCACCCAGTCGGGTGTCGAGCAGGTCCTGCGTGGTCGTGGCGTGCCCGGCCTGCGGGGCGGGCGCGGCGACCTGGTGGTCAGCATCAGCGTCGAGACCCCGACCCGGCTGGACGCCCGGCAGACCGAGCTGCTCGAGGAGCTGGCCGCGATCCGCGGCGAGCAGCGCCCCGACGGCCAGGTCAAGCCCCGTCAGTCGTCGGTCTTCGGGCGGCTGCGCGACGCCTTCAACCACTAGGGCACGGCGCGGTGAGCCTCCCGGTGCACCTCGTGCCCACCTTGGCCGGCTCCGGGGTGGGCGGCACGGTCGTCGTCGAGGGCGACGAGGCCCACCACGCGGTCGCCGTACGACGGCTCCGCGTCGGTGAGCAGGTCGTCCTGACCGACGGCGTCGGGGCCCGGGTGGTGGCCGAGGTGGCGGAGACCGGCAAGCGGAGGTTCGCCGCCACCGTCGTCGAGCGCGAGGACCTGGCGCGCCCCGACCCGGAGCTGGTCGTGGTGCAGGCGCTGCCGAAGGGGGACCGGGGCGAGCTGGCCGTCGAGGTGCTCACCGAGGTCGGCGTGGCGCGGGTCGTGCCCTGGGCCGCGGAGCGCAGCGTCGCCGTCTGGCGCGGCGAGCGGGCCACGAAGTCGCTGGCCCGCTGGCGCGCGACGGCCCGGGAGGCCGCCAAGCAGGCCCGGCGCCCCTGGCACCCCGAGGTCGACGAGCTGGCCCGCACCGAGCAGGTCGTCGCCCTGGCCGCCGCCGCGGACCTCGCCGTGGTGCTGCACGAGGACGCCACCGAGGCGCTCGCCGACCTCGACGTCCCGACGACGGGGACGGTGGTCGTCGTGGTGGGCCCCGAGGGCGGCCTCACCGACGCCGAGGTCGCCGCCCTGGTGGCGGTCGGGGCGGTCTCGGTACGCCTGGGCGCCGAGGTGCTGCGTACCTCGACCGCCGGCGTCGTCGCCTGCGCGGCCCTGCTGGCCCGCACCCCCCGCTGGCGCCGAGATGACGCTCGCGGACAGCCGAGATGACGCTCGCGGCGCCTCGAGATGACGTTTCCGGCGCCCCGGCTCACTCCACCCGGATGGTCTTGGTGTCCTCGGTCGGCCCGGCACCCTCGCCGCCGGAGGGGTCGGAGGTCATCGCCACGAACGTGTACGTCCCCGGGTCGAGGTCGGACACGTCGACCTCGGCCGACCACGGGTAGAGGCGGTCCAGGTAGCCGTCGGCGGTGGCGAACCCGTCCTGGACGACCTCGCCGCCGCTGCGCACCTCCCACGGCACGGTGCCCTCGAAGGAGCTGGCCACGCCGGTGGCGGTGAAGCTGTCCTTCACCACGGTGGCCTCCTCGGGCATCGTGACGTTGACCAGGCCCAGGGTCTGCAGCTGCGGCGCCGCCTTGACCCCGTTGGCGGTGGGCACGCCGAACAACGTGGTGGCCTCCCCGCCGTCCTCGGTGAACGCACGCAGCGGCTGGCGCTCCTGGGCGACGCCCTGGAGCGTGTAGACGACCTGCTGCACGGCCAGCGCCGCCTGCGCGGCGGTCATCCCGTCGGGGCGCTCGGTCCACGACGCGTCCTCGAGCACGACCTCGAAGCCGTCCTCGCCCTGACGGACGTCGGTGAACGACCCGGTCGGCAGGAGGCTGTCGTAGTCCGGGTCCAGGGTGCTGCCGCCCGTGAGCATCTCCCCGGCGGCGACGAGCGGGTCGGAGGCCTCGACGGAGCGGAACTCGCGGAACAACCGCTGTCCCTGCGGGGTGTCCCCGACGACGTAGACCGGGACGGTCGTGGTCGACGTCGGCTCCTCGGTCTCCTCCGTCGGCTCGTCCGTCGGCGTGGCGGACGCCTCCTCGGAGGGCTCCGCGTCGTCGGAGGGCGTCGCCGACGCCTCGTCGGACGAGGTGGACCCGGGGTCCTCCGCGTTCTCGGCGGCGTCGTCCCCGCACCCGGCGAGCGCGGCGAGGGACAGTCCGCCGGCGAGCCCGAGAGCGACCGCGCGGTGGCGACGGTGACGGCGGTGGGGGGCAGCAGAGAGGGACCACATGAGTCCCATCATCCCCTCCCGTCCCAGCGGTACGGCGCCCCGCCGCCGCGTGTCGGTGGTCCGGGCCCGTGGGCGGTGGCCGGTCCGCGGCCGGTCGTGACAGCATCCGGGCGACGGGCGGCACGCGCCCGGCGAGGAGGGGGAGCCCCGTGGACGACTGCTTGTTCTGCTCGATCGTGGCCGGGGACGTGCCGGCGGAGGTCGTGCACGTGACCGAGCGCACCGTCGCCTTCCGCGACATCAACCCCCAGGCGCCGACCCACGTCCTGGTCGTGCCGCGCGAGCACCACCGCGACGCCGCCGCCCTCGCCGCCGCCGACCCGCAGGCCAGCGCCGAGCTGGTCTCCACCGCCGCGGCGGTCGCCGCGGCCGAGGGGCACGGGGAGGCGTACCGGATGGTCTTCAACACCGGCGCCGGCGCCGGTCAGACGGTCTTCCACGCCCACCTGCACGTCGTCGCCGGCCGCGACCTGGGCTGGCCGCCGGGCTGAACGGCCGTCGCGCGCGCCGGAATCGTCACCTCGAGGCGCCGCGAGCGTCATCTCGGCTGTCCGCGAGCGTCATCTCGGCTCAGCCGGGCAGGACCGCCTGGACGAGCCGCACGACGTACATCAGCACCGGGAACGCGAAGACCACCAGCAGCACCCAGGCGGTGACGCGGTGCTTGGTCTTGGTGGCGTCGAGCCGCCCGGCGAAGTCGAGCAGCGCGCCGTCGGGGACGTGGTTGGTCAGGCCCATCCGCTGCGCGTCGTAGGGCAGGTGCTGGCCGGCGAACCACGCCGGCGGGCTGTCGTCGTCGTGGTCGAAGTCGGTGTCGAACGGGTCGCGGGGGAGCTCGTCGTCAGCGCGTCCGCTGCTGCCCGTCATGCGCCCACCGTACGACCACCCGTGGCGGGGGCGCGGCGACGCGCGCCCGGCGTACGATTGCCGTGCAGCACGGAGCCTGATCCAGGACCCGGACCGCACCCCTCCCTCCCGCACAGGAAAGGTCGCCCACCCGGGCCTCCATGACAGACAGCGTGCCCGTCCAGCCCACCAAGCACACCGTGGTGGTCCCCAGCAGCATCGACATGGTCACCCTCCTCGGCCCCGGCGACGAGCACCTCGCGATGATCGAGCGCAGCTTCGACGCCGAGGTCCACGTCCGTGGCAACCGGATCAGCCTGACCGGCGAGCCGGCCGAGATCGCCATGGCCGAGCGGCTGCTGGACGAGCTGGTCACGATCATCCGCACCGGTCAGGGCGTCACCGCCGAGATCGTCGAGCGGGTGATGACGATGCTGCGGGCCGCGACGCCCGAGAGCCCGGCCGACGTGCTCTCCCAGAACATCCTGTCCAACCGCGGGCGCTCGATCCGGCCCAAGACGGTCAACCAGAAGCGCTACGTCGACGCGATCGACGAGCACACGATCACGTTCGGCATCGGCCCGGCCGGCACCGGCAAGACGTACCTGGCGATGGCCAAGGCCGTCCAGGCGCTGCAGGCCAAGGCGGTCACCCGGATCATCCTGACCCGCCCGGCGGTCGAGGCGGGGGAGCGGCTGGGTTACCTGCCCGGCACGCTGAGCGAGAAGATCGACCCGTACCTGCGCCCGCTCTACGACGCGCTGCACGACATGATCGACCCCGAGACGATCCCCAAGCTGCTGGCGGCCGGGACGATCGAGGTGGCGCCGCTGGCGTACATGAGGGGCCGGACCCTGAACGACGCCTTCATCATCCTCGACGAGGCCCAGAACACCTCGCCGGAGCAGATGAAGATGTTCCTGACCCGGCTCGGGTTCGGCTCCAAGATCGTGGTCACCGGCGACGTCACCCAGGTCGACCTGCCCAAGGGCACGAAGTCCGGCCTGCGCGTGGTCGAGGACATCCTCGACGGCGTCGACGACCTGTCCTTCAACCGGCTCGGCAGCGCCGACGTGGTGCGGCACCGGCTGGTCGGCAAGATCGTCGCGGCCTACGACCAGCACGACGCCGACCGCGAGTCCAGGCTCCAGCGCGAGCAGGGCCAGCCCGCCCAGCCCGCCGCCGTCGGCGACCGGTCCTGAGCGGGTGGGGACGATGAGCATCGAGATCCTCGACGAGTCCGGCCACGGCATCGACGCCGCGCACCTGGCCCGGCTGTGCCGGTTCGTGATGGACCGGATGCGGGTGCACCCGCAGGCCGAGCTGTGCCTGAAGGCGGTCGACCGCGACACCATCGCCGAGCTGAACGAGCGGTGGATGGAGAAGGTCGGACCGACCGACGTGCTGGCCTTCCCGATGGACGAGCTGCGCCCCGGCATGGTCGACGAGGACCCCGAGGAGGGCGTCCTGGGCGACCTCGTGCTGTGCCCGGAGATCGCGGCGGCGCAGGGCGAGGAGGCCGGCCACGGCACGCTGGCCGAGATCGAGCTGCTCACCACCCACGGGATCCTGCACCTGCTCGGCTACGACCACGCCGAGCCCGACGAGCACCGCGAGATGTTCGGGCTGCAGGACGAGATCCTCGCCGCCTGGCGCGCCCGCCCCACGGAGCCGGACCAGCCCGCCCAGGACGGCGCGTGACCGCCGACGTCCTGCCGTTCGTGGCGGCGGCCGTCCTGGTGGTGGCGGCCGGCGTGCTGAGCGCCGTCGACGCCGCGCTGGCGCAGTTCTCCCGCGCCCGCGCCCAGGAGCTGGTGGCCGAGGGCCGTACGGGCGCCAAGCGGCTGCTCGCCCTGCTCGACGACCCGCCCCGCTACCTCAACACCGCGCTGCTGCTGCGTCTGGCTGCCGAGATCACCGCGATCGTGCTGGTGACCCTCGAGCTGAGCCAGGCGCTGGACCGCAGCTGGGGCCTGACCGTCGTGGTGGCCACGCTGCTGATGCTGGTGGTCTCGTTCGTCGTGATCGGCGCCGCCCCGCGCACCCTGGGTCGGCAGCACTCCGAGAGCGTCGCCGTGTGGTGCGCGGCCCCGCTGGCCGCGGCGACCCGCGTGCTGGGCCCGCTGCCGCGCCTGCTGATCCTGGTCGGCAACGCGATCACCCCGGGCAAGGGGTTCCGCGAGGGCCCGTTCGCCTCCGAGACCGAGCTGCGCGAGATGGTCGACATGGCCGAGGCGTCCTCGCTGATCGAGTCCGAGGAGCGACGGATGATCCACTCCGTCTTCGAGCTCGGCGACACCACCGCCCGCGAGGTGATGGTCCCGCGCAACGACGTGGTCTACGTCGAGCGCCACAAGAACCTGCGCCAGACCCTGTCGCTGTTCCTGCGCAGCGGCTACTCCCGGGTGCCCGTGGTCGGGGAGAACCTCGACGAGGTGGTCGGCTTCGCCTACCTCAAGGACATCGTCCGCCGCGACTTCGAGGCGCCCGACGCCGAGTTCACCGAGCGGATCGAGGCCCTGATGCGGCCGGTGCACTGGGTGCCGGAGTCCAAGCCCGTCGACGACCTGCTGCGCGAGATGCAGGCCGACCGCACCCACGTCGCGATCGTGGTCGACGAGTACGGCGGCACCGCCGGGCTGATCACCATCGAGGACGTGCTGGAGGAGATCGTCGGCGAGATCACCGACGAGTACGACGAGGAGCAGCTCGACCTCGAGGTGCTCGAGGAGGGCCGGGAGGTCCGGGTGTCCTCGCGCTGGCCGGTCGACGACCTCGAGGAGGTCTTCGGCTTCGACGTCGAGGAGGAGGACGTCGACAGCGTCGGCGGCCTGATGGCCAAGCACCTCGGCCGCGTGCCGATCCCCGGCTCCCACGTCGAGGCGCACGGCCTGCGCTTCGACGCCGAGGACGCCACCGGCCGCCGCAACAAGGTCAGCACCGTACGCATCCGGCTCCTCGCCCCCGCGAGCACGACCGAGCCGGCCGGCACCGACGAGACGATGGCGAGCACCCGTGACTGACCAGGACCCCTCGACCGACCTCACCGACCTGGCGCCCGCGCCGGACCCGCTGTCCGCCGAGGACGCCAAGCTGGTCACGCTCGCGCGCGCCACCAGGGCCCGTACGGGTGCCGCGGAGGGTGCTGCCGTGCGCGACTCCGACGGGCGGACCTACGCCGCGGCGACGGTCGACCTGCCGTCCCTGCAGGTCTCGGCCCTCGGGGTCTGCGTCGCGATGGCCGTCGCCTCCGGCTCCGCGGGCCTCGAGGCCGCGGTCGTGCTCGGCGCGGCCGGCGGCGTCGCGGTGGCCGACCTCGCCGTCGTCCGGGACTTCGGCGGGACCGGCGTGCCCGTCCACGCGGGTGACGCACGGGGCACGCTGGGCGGCACCGCCACCAGCTGAGGGGCGGGCCGGGGTGGCGCCCGCCACACTGGTTGAGTTCTGCAACCACCCCGGGTTCCCGTCGGGGCCGCGCAGGAGTAATTTCACCTGACGTGACAGACGTCGGTATCCGCGATCCGCAGGTCCTGCCCGGCTGGGACGCCCACCGGCGTGGCGTGGCGCGGCTGCGCGCGTCGTACGACGCGATCCCGGCCGGCGAGCCGGTCCGGCTCGCCAAGACGACCTCGAACCTCTTCCGGGCCCGCAGCACGACGACGGCGCCCGGGCTGGACGTCTCCGGCCTGACCGGGGTGATCGGCGTCGACCCCGCCACGCGGACCGCGCAGGTCCAGGGCATGTGCACCTACGAGGACCTGGTCGCGGCGACGCTGGTGCACGGCCTGGTCCCTCTGGTGGTGCCTCAGCTCCGCACGATCACCCTCGGCGGCGCCGTCACCGGGCTCGGCATCGAGTCCACCAGCTTCCGCCACGGGCTGCCGCACGAGTCGGTGCGGGAGATGGACGTGCTCACCGGGGACGGCCAGGTCGTCACCACCCGGCCCGGCGACCCCCTCTTCGACGCCTTCCCGAACTCCTACGGGTCGCTCGGCTACGCCACCCGGCTCGAGATCGACCTCGAGGAGGTGCCGGCGTACGCCGCCCTGCGCCACGTCCGCTTCCACGACGCGGCCGCGCTGTCCGCGGCCGTCGCGACCGTCGTCGCGACCGGGGAGCACGACGGGGAGCGCGTGGACGGGCTCGACGGCGTCGTCTTCGCCCCCGACGAGCTCTACCTGACCCTGGCCCGGTGGACCGACCGCAAGCCGGTCGACGGCGAGCCGCTCTCGGACTACGCGGGCCAGCAGGTGTTCTACCGCTCGATCCAGGAGCGCACCACCGACCTGCTGACGGTCGAGGACTACCTCTGGCGCTGGGACACCGACTGGTTCTGGTGCTCGGGCGCCTTCGGGGCGCAGCACCCGGTCCTCCGCCGGCTGTGGCCGCGGCGCTGGCGCCGCTCGGACGCCTACCACCGGCTGCTCGGCCTGGACCAGCGCTTCGGCATCGCCGACCGCCTCGACCGGAGGGCCGGGCGCCCGCAGCGCGAGCGGGTGGTCCAGGACGTCGAGGTGCCGCTGGACCGGCTGGGGGAGTTCCTGTCCTGGTTCGACGAGCACGTCGGCATGCGGCCGGTGTGGCTGTGCCCGCTGGTGGCGCGCCGCGACTGGCCCACCTACCCGCTCGCGCCCGGCGAGACCTACGTCAACGTCGGCTTCTGGGGCACCGTGCACGTCGGCCCCGACGCCCCCGACGGTCCGACCAACCGGGCGATCGAGGCCCGGGTGCACGAGCTCGGCGGCCACAAGTCCCTCTACTCCGAGGCCTACTACGACCGGGCGACCTTCGACTCCCTCTACGACGGCGCCACCCTGGCGGCCGTCAGCACGGTCACCGACCCCGACGGTCGGCTGACCTCCCTCTTCGACAAGGCGGTGCGCAACAGATGAGCACGATCCCGATCGGCGACGCGGTCGCCGGGCTGATGCGAGACGGGCTGCCCGTGCGCTTCGAGGCCTACGACGGCAGCACGGCCGGCCCGGCCGACGCCTCGGTCACGCTGCGCCTGCGCAACCGGCGCGGGCTGGCGTACCTGATGACGGCACCGGGCGACCTCGGCCTGGCCCGGGCCTACGTGGCCGGCGACCTCGAGCTCGAGGGCGCCCACCCCGGCGACCCGTACGACGCGATGACCCTCATCCTGAACCACACGAAGTTCCGGCGTCCCTCGGCCAAGGAGATCGTCGAGCTGGTCCGGGGGCTCGGGCTGTCGAACCTCAAGCCGCCCCCGCCGCCGCCGCAGGAGCACCTCCCGCGCTGGCGCCGGGTGATGGAGGGCATGCGGCACTCCGTGGCCCGCGACGCCGACGCGATCGCGCACCACTACGACGTGTCGAACGCGTTCTACGAGATGGTGCTGGGCAGCTCGATGACCTACACCTGCGCGGTCTACCCCGAGCTGGACGCGACCCTGGAGCAGGCGCAGGCCGAGAAGTACGACCTCGTGTGCCGCAAGCTCGGCCTCGAGCCGGGCATGCGGCTGCTCGACGTGGGCTGCGGGTGGGGCGGGATGGTCCGCCACGCCGCCCGCCACTACGGGGTGAAGGCGCTCGGCGTGACGCTGTCGCGCGAGCAGGCCCACTGGGCCAAGGAGGCGATCGACCGCGAGGGCCTCGGCGACCTCGCCGAGGTGCGCCACAGCGACTACCGCGACGTGCTCGAGGGCGACTTCGACGCCGTCAGCTCGATCGGGCTGACCGAGCACATCGGGGTCCGGCAGTACCCGGCGTACTTCTCGTTCCTGCGCGACCGCCTGCGCCCCGGTGGCCGCCTGCTGAACCACTGCATCACCCGTCCGCACAACCGTCCGGAGGAGACCGGCGCGTTCATCGACCGCTACGTCTTCCCCGACGGGGAGCTGACCGGGTCCGGGACGATCGTGGGCGCGATGCAGGACGTCGGGCTCGAGGTCGCGCACGAGGAGAACCTGCGCCACCACTACGCGATGACGTTGCGCGACTGGTGCGGCAACCTCGTCGAGCACTGGGACGAGGCGGTGGCCGAGGTGGGCCTCGGCACGGCCCGGGTGTGGGGGCTCTACATGGCCAGCTCGCGGATCGCCTTCGAGCGCAACGAGATCCAGCTGCACCAGGTGCTCGGCGTGCGCACGACCGACGACGGCGTCGACGGCCTGCCCCTGCGCCCCACCTGGTGAGGAGCGGCCCGGCACCCGCGATGATGGCCCGATGAGCACCCGGGCCGGCCTGCACACCGCGACCGTCGTCGCGCGCGAGCAGGTCACGCCGCACCTGGTCCGGCTGCGCCTCGGCGGCGCCGGACTGGCCGGGTTCACCTCGACCGGGGTGCCCGACGAGTGGGTCTCGCTGGTGGTCCCCGGGCAGTTCCAGGGGCGCTACTACACGGTGCGCGCGTGGGACGGCGCCGAGCTGGTGCTCGACGTGGTCGTCCACGACGAGGGCCTGGTGACCGAGTGGGTCGCCCGTGACTGCACCGGCGAGGAGGTCGTGGTCTCCGACCCGCGGGGCTCGTACGACCCTCCGCCCGGCTCCGGGTGGGTGGTGCTGGTCGGGGACCTCACCGCGCTGCCGGCGATGGCGCGCGTGTGCGAGACCACCGACCTGCCGGTGCGGGTGTGGGCCGAGGTCCCCGACGACCCGCGCCTGCTGGGCGAGTACCTGCCGACGGCCGGTGCGGACGTGACCTGGGTGCCGAGCCCCGGTGACGGCACCAGCGGCCTGGCCGCGGTCGTCGAGGAGCTCGTCTGGCCCGACGGCCCGGGGTACTTCTGGATGGCGGGGGAGTCCTCGCAGATGAGGGCGATCCGCAAGCAGGTGATGCGCGAGAAGCGCCTGGCCAGCCACGAGTACGACGTGATGGGCTACTGGCGGGCGAACGCGCGCCGGCAGCCGCGCAGCGTCGACCCGGGACCCATCTGGCGCGCCGGCAAGGCGGCAGGCAAGACTGACGAGCAGATCTGGGCCGACTACGACGCGGCGCAGCAGCGACAGCAGCAGGACGAGGCGAACGATGGCTGACCTTCCCCCTCCCTCCCCGCCCCCGGCGACCCTGATGTCGCACGAGTGGGCCGAGGGCCACCGCAGCGGCTTCGCGTCCTTCGTCGGCCGGCCCAACGCCGGCAAGTCGACGCTCACGAACGCGCTGGTCGGCACCAAGGTGGCGATCACCTCCGACAAGCCGCAGACCACCCGCAGCGTGGTGCGCGGCATCGTGCACCGCGACGACGCCCAGCTGGTGCTGGTCGACACCCCCGGCCTGCACCGCCCCCGGACGCTGCTCGGCGAGCGGCTGAACGACCTCGTGCGCACCACCTGGGCCGAGGTCGACGTCGTCGCGGTCTGCTTCCCCGCCGACGAGAAGATCGGCCCGGGCGACCGGTTCATCGTCACCGAGCTCGCCAAGGTCCGGCGCACCGTCAAGGTCGCCGTGGCCACCAAGACCGACCTGGCCACGCCCGAGCAGATCGGGCAGCACCTGATGGACATCGAGCGCCTGGGTCGCGAGACCGACACCGACTGGGCCGAGATCGTGCCCGTCTCGGCCGTCGCCGGCGACCAGGTGAAGCTGCTCGAGGACCTCCTGGTGGCGCAGATGCCGGAGGGCCCGCCCCTCTACCCGGGCGGCGAGCTGACCGACACCCCGGACGAGACCCTGGTCGGCGAGCTGGTCCGCGAGGCCGCGCTCGACGGGGTGCGTGACGAGCTGCCCCACTCGATCGCCGTGGTCGTCGAGGAGATGGTGCCGCGCGAGGGCCGCCCCGCCGACCGTCCGTTGCTCGACGTGCACGCGAACCTCTTCGTCGAGCGCGACTCCCAGAAGGGCATCGTGATCGGCCGCAAGGGCGCCCGCCTCCAGGAGGTCGGCACCAACGCCCGCCAGCAGATCGAGGCGCTGCTCGGCACCCCGGTGCACCTCGACCTGCGGGTCAAGGTGGCCAAGGACTGGCAGCGCGACCCGCGCCAGCTGCGCCGGCTCGGCTTCTAGGGCTCCTGGCCGGGCGGTCGGGTCAGTCGGGCGCCCAGCAGCGCCCGTACGTCTGGCCAGCCGCCCACTGCTCGGCGTCCGGCCACTCGTAGCCCCACTCGAACTCGGCGGGGTCGGCGGCCACGGCCTGGCCGGCGTCCTCGCAGGGCACCTGGCCGGCCTCGCGGGCGGCGGACTCGCCGGGGTAGTCCCCGTCGGGCAGCTCCACCACCGAGATCGCGCGCCAGCTGTGCTCGCGGGCGCAGACGACCCGCTCGAAGGCGTCGTCGTCCGGGGCCGCGGTGCCGCACATGCCGTACCGGTCGGACCCCTCGTCCGTGGCGAGCGTGCCCTCGAGACCGGGCCCGAGGTCGGCCAGCTCCTCGTCGGCGCCCACGGCGATCACGTCGCAGCGGAACCACTCCGCGCCCCGGTCGCTCTGGGCCACGGTGGGGGTGAACCACACGG
Organism: Nocardioides sp. AX2bis; assembly: GCF_902506435.1. Lineage (GTDB taxonomy): Bacteria > Actinomycetota > Actinomycetes > Propionibacteriales > Nocardioidaceae > Nocardioides. The sequence goes on from NZ_LR733215.1 coordinate 1,535,864, forward strand.
TGCGCAGCATGCTGAGGCGGCGCGCCTCCTCGGTCCCGCCGAGGAAGTCGCCGAGGCGGCCCTGGCACTCCTGCTCGGGCTGCGCGCGCACGAGGGCGGAGTCGACGGCGAGCAGGTGGCCGTCGACGACGGTGTCGAGCCGGCCGGTGGCGAAGGTCTGGGCGGTGTGCTCCCGGTCGCAGGCGCCGGCCCGGGTGCTGATCGTCGGCGCGAGCGCGTCGGCGTAGCTGAGGTCGTAGCAGGCGCCCTCCTCCGGGGAGGGGACCTCGTCGGCGCGCGGCGGAGGCGTGGCCGAGGGCGACGGGGCCGACGTCGACGACTCCGCGGGCGCGGGGTCCGGCGAGGGGCCCGACCCGCCCGAGCAGGCGGTCGCCAGCAGCAGCGCGGCCGCGGCCGGGACGGTGACGAGCCGGGGGCGCCGCATCAGTCGGGCGTCCTGGCCCAGCACACCGAGCGGCGGTTGCCGGCGTCCCACTCCGCCTCGTGGAAGTAGGTGTAGGCGTACTCGAAGTCGACCGGGTAGTTCAGCCAGGCGCCCACGGAGTCGGAGCAGAAGTCGCGGGTGGTGACCTCGACGACCCGGTCCCCGGGGTAGGCCTCCTCGTCCTCACCGACCTTGATGGTCGTCACCGCGCGCCACTGGTGCGGCTCGGTGCAGGGCACCTTGGGGGAGCCGGCCACCACCTCGCCGTCGGCGCAGACCATCCACCGGTCGTCGGGACGGCCGAGCAGGAGGCCCTTGGCGGACCCGGGCAGGGGGACGTACGACGTGCTCTCGGCGCCGCCGCCGACCACGTCGCAGCGGTACCAGCGCGCGCCCTCGGCCCACGCCTCCTCGCTGGGGCGGAACCAGGCCCAGCTCACGATGGTGCGCATGGCCAGGGACTCGTCGGCGCCCAGGAACGCCTCGAACTTCGTGGCGCAGGTCCGGTAGGCGTAGTCGCTGACCTCGGGGGCGTCGTAGGCCGCCGTGTCCAGCGCGTCCGGCATCTCGCCGATCGCGTAGGTCTCCGCGGTGTGCTCCTGGCCGCAGCGCACCGTCTCGGTGGCGTTGCTCGCGGCGACCACGTCCTCGGGGGTCAGCACCCGACAGGCCCCGAGCTCGGGCGTCTCGACCGCGTCGACCTGGTCGGGGTCGGTGTTCACGCCCTGGGGCTCGCTGGCCCCGCACCCCGACAGCACCAGCACCGCCGGGGCGGCCACCCCGGCGAGCACGCGCAGGGCGGCAGACCTCAGCACAACGGACCCCCACACGACTCGGATCGACCTCCACGGACAGGGACTCAGGGTAGGCGATGCGCGGTGCCCGGTCGGCGACCAGGGCTCAGTCGGAGAGGAGGGCGGCCAGGGTGGCCCCGAGCTCGTACGCGGCGCTCCGGTCCGGTTCGCCCACGTCGCCGAGCACCTCGAGGACTGGCGCGGCACGGGTCCACGGGAGCGCTGCGACGATCCCCTCCACGGCCCGGACGGCGCCGACGGTGTCGTACCGGCCGTGCACCCACAGGCCCCACGGCCTGCGTCCCGCGGCCGGCGCGCCGGCCGCCGAGCCGTCGTCGGAGAGCGCGCCGCCGACCTCGAGGAAGACGGTGTCGAAGAAGTGCTTCAGCGCGCCGCTCATGTAGCCGAAGTTGGCCGGCGTCCCGAGCAGGACGCCGTCCGAGCCGAGCACGTCGTCCGCCGTGGCCTCCAACGCCGACCGCTCGAGCACCTCGACGCCCTCGATCGCCTCGTCCCGGGTCCCCGCCAGCGCGGCCTCGGCCAGCGCGGCCGTCCCGCGGGTGGGGGAGTGGTGCACCACCAGCAGCCTCGTCACCCGACCGACCGTAGCGCCGGTCGGCCGCACGCCGACGGAAGAACGTACACAAGGCCCGTCGCGGCCGTCCTGCCTCCGAGCACAAGCCCCTGACCTGCGACGACGCGGAGCGCCCCGAGCAGGATCCGGGAACTGTACGTTCTTCCGTCGCCCGCAGGCCGGACACGCCTGCCGACTCGCGCCGCGGTCGGTTAGAGTCCTGGCCATGTCGTGCGCGCTGCTCCTCCTTGGCCGCCGCAGCGAGGTCTGAAACCGGACCCCCTCGCTGCGGAGGTTCGTGCTGTGCCCGGTGACCACCACCCGCCACACCTCGCGAGGACCCCGATGAACCAGCAGATGAGCACCCGTTCGGTCGTCAGCTTCGACACCAACCCGCAGCAGCCCAGCGGGATGCCGCACCAGCGCTACGAGCCCTTCGTGCCGGTCGTCCTCGACGACCGCACCTGGCCGACGAAGTCGATCACGCAGGCACCCCGGTGGTGCGCGGTCGACCTGCGCGACGGCAACCAGGCCCTGATCGATCCGATGTCGCCGACGCGCAAGCGCGCGATGTTCGACCTGCTCGTGGGCATGGGCTACAAGGAGATCGAGGTCGGGTTCCCCAGCGCCAGCCAGACCGACTTCGACTTCGTGCGTCAGCTGATCGACGAGGGCGCGATCCCCGACGACGTCGTGATCCAGGTGCTGACGCAGGCCCGCGAGGAGCTGATCGAGCGCACCTTCGAGTCGCTGCGCGGCGCGAAGCAGGCGATCGTGCACCTCTACAACTCCACCTCGACCCTGCAGCGCCGGGTCGTCTTCGGCCTGGACCAGGACGGCATCCGCGACATCGCCGTCCAGGGCGCGCGGCTGTGCAAGAAGTACGAGGAGAGCATCCCGGAGACCACCGTCTTCTACGAGTACTCCCCGGAGTCCTACACCGGCACCGAGCTCGAGTTCGCCGTCCGCGTCTGCAACGACGTGCTGGAGGTCTTCGAGCCGACCGCCGCGAAGCCGGTGATCATCAACCTGCCGGCCACGGTCGAGATGACCACGCCCAACCTCTACGCCGACTCCATCGAGTGGATGGACCGCAACCTGGCCCACCGTGAGCACGTCGTGCTCTCGCTGCACCCCCACAACGACCGCGGTACGGCCGTGGCCGCCGCCGAGCTCGGCTACCTGGCCGGCGCGGACCGGATCGAGGGATGCCTGTTCGGCAACGGCGAGCGGACCGGCAACGTGTGCCTGGTGACGCTGGGGCTGAACCTGTTCACCCAGGGCGTCGACCCGCAGATCGACTTCTCCGACATCGACGAGGTCCGCCGCACCGTCGAGTACTGCAACCAGCTGCCGGTCGCCGAGCGCCACCCGTACGGCGGGGACCTCGTCTACACCGCCTTCTCCGGCAGCCACCAGGACGCCATCAAGAAGGGCTTCGAGGCCCTGGAGCGCGACGCCGCCGCGGCCGGTCACGGCGTGGACGAGCACCCGTGGGCGGTGCCGTACCTGCCGATCGACCCCAAGGACGTCGGCCGGTCCTACGAGGCCGTGATCCGCGTCAACAGCCAGTCCGGCAAGGGGGGCGTGGCCTACATCCTCAAGACCGAGCACAAGCTGGAGCTGCCCCGCCGCGCGCAGATCGAGTTCAGCCGGACCATCCAGGCCCGCACCGACGCCGAGGGCGGCGAGGTCACCCCCGGCGAGATCTGGGCGGCCTTCCGGGCCGAGTACCTCGACCGGACCAGCCCGCTGCGCCTGGACTCGGTGCACACCTCGTCGGCGGCCGGCGAGCGCGACGCGCTCACGGTGGGCGTCGAGGTCGACGGCGAGCTGCGCCGCCTCGAGGGCACCGGCAACGGCCCGATCGCGGCCTTCGTGACGGCCCTGAACAGCCTCGAGCACGACCTCGACGTGCGGGTGCTGGACTACCACGAGCACGCCCTGTCGGCCGGCGGCGACGCGATCGCCGCGGCGTACGTCGAGTGCACCGTCGGCGACGAGGTGGTGTGGGGCGTCGGGCTGGACGCCAACATCGTGACGGCGTCGCTGCGGGCCGTGCTGAGCGCGGTGAACCGCTCGAAGCGTGCCGGTGCTGCTGGTGCCTGACGCCGAGCGGGTCCTCGTCTCCGAGCGGATCGGGCAGCTCTTCCACGAGGGTGAGGGCAGCCGGGACCGCCTGGAGTTCACCGAGTACGGCGGGGGCGACCGCTGGGTGGTCCTGCTGCACGGCCAGCTGATGCCGCGCCGGATGCACCAGCACCTGGCCCGGGCGCTGGCCGCCGGCGGGATGCACGTGGTGACCCTCGACCTGCTCGGGCACGGCCGCTCGGACCGGCCGGCCGATCCGCTGATGTACTCCATGACGGCCTTCGCCGAGCAGGTGGTGGCGCTGCTCGACCACCTCGGCGCCGAGCAGGCGGTCGTCGGCGGCACGTCGCTGGGCGCCAACGTCTCGCTCGAGGTCGCCGTGATGGCCCCCGACCGGGTCCGCGGGCTGCTGCTGGAGATGCCGGTCCTCGACAACGCGCTGGAGGCCGGGATCCTGGCCTTCGGCCCGCTGCTCTTCGCGGCGCGGTTCCTGCCGGTGAGCATCAGCGCCCTCCGGCTGCTGACCCGCCCCGTCCCGCGCGGGCTGGTGCCGTTCTGGGTCGGGATCGGGCTGGACACCCTCGACCAGCGGCCGGGGCCGATGGCTGCCGTCGTGCACGGGCTGTTCTTCGGCCGGATCGCGCCGGCCCGGCGGATGCGGCGTGCGATCGCGACCCCGGCGATGGTGGTCGGGCACCCGGCCGACCCGATCCACCCGGCGGCCGACGCGCACATGCTCGCCGGGGAGATGCCGGACGCGCGCTTCGTCCGGGCGCGCAGCATCCTCGAGTGGCGCGTGTCGCCGGCCCGGCTCGACGGTCTCGCGCTCGACTTCGTACGCGAGTGCTGGTCGGCGCCGGTCCCAGCGGACGACCCGCGGACTGCCTGACGCCTCCCCGGTGGTCGAGGAGCGAGCGCACGGTCCCCGGTGGTCGAGGAGCGAGCGCAAGCGAGCGTCACGAGACCACGACCCGGTGGTCGAGGAGCGAGCGCAAGCGAGCGTCACGAGACCCGCCCGGCCTCACGCTCCGGCGACCGGGGCTGGGGGATGATCGGGGGGTGCCGACCTACCGTGACGAGGCCGTCGTCCTGCGCACCCAGAAGCTGGGCGAGGCCGACCGCATCATCACGCTCCTGACGCGCTCCCACGGCCGGGTGCGGGCGGTGGCCAAGGGCGTGCGCCGCACGTCGTCGCGGTTCGGGTCGCGGCTCGAGCCGTTCACCTACGTCGACCTCCAGCTCTACGAGGGTCGCAACCTCGACACGATCACCCAGGCCGAGACCAGGGCGGGCTGGTACGCCGAGATCGGGCTCGACTACGAGCGCTACACCGCCGGCACCGTGATGCTGGAGACCGCCGAGCGGCTGGCCTCGGAGGAGCGCGAGCCCGCGGTGCAGCAGTTCCGGTTGCTGGTCGGGGCGCTGCACGCCCTGGCCGGGGGTCGCGCGCCCGGGCAGGTCCTGGACTCCTACCAGCTGAGGGCGCTGGCCACCGCCGGCTACGCGCCCGCCTTCGACCACTGCGCGCACTGCGGTCTCGTCGGGCCGCACCGGTGGCTGAACCCCTCGATGGGCGGGGCGCTGTGCACGACCTGCCGGATCCCGGGCTCGGCCAGCCCGGCGCCGGAGACGATGACGCTGCTGGCCGCGCTGCTCGTGGGCGACTGGCCGACCGTCGAGGCCGCCGACCCGCGGCACGCCAAGCAGGCCGCCGGCCTGGTGTCGGCGTTCGTGGCCTGGCACCTCGAGCGGCAGCTGCGCTCGCTGGAGCACCTCGAGCGGTGACGCCCGTAGGCTGCGCGCCGTGAAGCGTGCCGTCCGTCGTCCGACCCCCCACCCCTCTGGCGCGACCCCGCCGCCGGTCCCGCCCGAGCTGGTGCCACGCCACGTCGCGGTGGTGATGGACGGCAACGGACGCTGGGCCAAGGAGCGCGGCCTGCCCCGCACCCGCGGCCACGAGCAGGGCGAGGCGGCGCTGTTCGACGTGGTCGAGGGCGCCATCGAGATGGGAGTCAAGGCGATCTCGGCCTACGCGTTCTCCACCGAGAACTGGTCCCGCTCGCCCGAGGAGGTCCGCTTCCTGATGGGCTTCAACCGCGACGTCATCCGACGCCGCCGCGACGAGATGCACGAGCTGGGCGTCCGCGTACGCTGGGCCGGACGTGCGCCGCGGCTGTGGCGGTCGGTCATCAAGGAGCTCCAGGTCGCCGAGGAGCTGACGCGCGACAACGACGTGCTGACCCTGACCATGTGCGTGAACTACGGCGGACGTTCCGAGATCGCCGACACCGCCCGCGCGATCGCCCGCGAGGTCGCCGCCGGCCGGCTGAACCCCGAGAAGGTCGACGAGAAGACCTTCGCGCGCCACATGTACGTCCCCGAGCAGTCCGACGCCGACCTGGTCTGGCGCACGTCGGGCGAGCAACGGCTGAGCAACTTCATGCTGTGGCAGTCGGCGTACGCCGAGCTCGTCTTCACCGACGTGCTCTGGCCCGACGTCGACCGGCGCGAGCTGTGGAAGGCGATCGACCTCTACGCCCGGCGTGACCGGCGGTACGGTGGAGCGCGGTAGCCGTCCGCCCAGTGGCGGGGGCGGTCGGCGTTCCGGTCAGCAGCGGCCGATGTAGCTCAACGCGTCGGTGTCGCCCAGCCCGCCGTCGGGCGTGCTGAGGCCGTAGCCGAAGACGTGGGTCCGGGGGTCGGGCACTCGCAGCACCCGGACGGCCGTCGTCTGGCCGGCCTCGGTGGAGAACCGTGTGCGGTCGACGAGCGACCCGCCGCGCCGCACGGTGAACGTGGCGTCGGCCGTCTGGGGCGACTGGTTCACGAGTCGCACCCGGACCTTGACCGCGCGGCCCTCCTCGGCCGGGACCTTGCACGCCTGGGGGCGCGCTCCGTCGACGTCGGCCAGGGTGGTCCAGGACGCCGCGGCGGCCGGTGCGACGACCGCGAGGGGCAGCAGCATCCCGGCGGACGCAGCGGTGACGGCGAGGGCGGCGAGGCGATAGGCGGGGCGTCGGGGGGTGCGCATGCGGGTGACCCTAGTGGCGGGGGTCCACCAGGATCTTGCCGGAGGACCCGCGGCTCTGCAGCAGCTGCTGCGCGGCGGCGGCCTCCGCGAGCGGGAAGGTGGCGGCGACGGTGACCACCATCGAGCCGTCGCGGACCGCGGCGAAGACGCGCTCGCAGCGCTCGAGCAGCTCGGCCCGGTCGACGACGTGGTCGACGACGGTCGGACGGGTGAAGTAGAGCGAGCCGCGCTTGTTGAGGTCCGGTCCGCTGACCGGGTCGGGAGCACCGCTGGCCTGGCCGAACAGCACGTACGTCCCGCGGCGCCGCAGGCTGTCGAGGCTCGCGTCGCGGGTGCTCGCGCCGACCCCGTCGTACGCGACGTGCACCCCGCGGCCGTCGATCAGCCGGCGGACCTCCGCGGCCACGTCGACACCGTCGCCGTACTCGATCGTGGCCACGGCCCCGGCGGCCTCGGCCGCGCGGCACTTCTCGGCCGTCGAGGCGGTGCCGATCACGCGGGCTCCGAGCCGGGTGGCTGCCCGGGTCAGCAGGAGGCCGGTGCCGCCGGCGGCGGCGTGGACGAGGACGTCGTCACCGGGGGAGACGGCGTAGGTCGACCGGGTCAGGTAGTCGACGGTGACGCCCTGCAGCATCACCGCGGCGGCGTCGGCGTCTGACAGGTCCCCCGGGACGGGGACGCACCGCTCCGCGGGGACGACCACGCGCTCGGCGTAGCCGGCGCCCGGCACCATCAGCCAGGCAACCCGGTCACCGACCGCGACCTCCGTGACGCCGTCTCCGAGCTCGACGACCCGACCGGCGCCCTCGGACCCGGCGGTGAACGGCGTCGGGGCCTGGTAGACGCCCTCGCGCTGGTAGAGGTCGATGTAGTTGACCCCGGCGGCGGCCACCTCGACGACCACCTCGCCCGGTCCGGGCCGGGGGTCCTCCAGGTCCACCAGGGCGAGGACCTCGGGCCCGCCGAACTCCGTGACCTGTACCGCGCGCATGGTGCCTCCTGTGGTTCGCCGTCCTGACGGGGCCACTGTGCCGCACGGTGTGCACCGGGACGTGGTCGGTCAGCGGTCGGTCAGTCCTCGGCGAGGTGGGTCGTGCCGTCGGGCGTGCGGAGGAACCGCTCGCCGTGGGGTGAGCGCCAGAGGAAGACAGGTCGCGGCCCGGTGGGGTCGATCGCGCTGTAGGACCAGCCGGCGCGGGTCTTGAGCTGGTGGTGGTGGCCGCACAGGGGAGCGAGGTTGGTCTCGCTGGTCTGGGGCTGGTCGTCCGGGTCGGTTCCTGATGGTGGGTCCGGGTCGCTGTCCCGGTCCTCCGGCGGAGGGTCGGGGTGCTCGTAGGCCACGACGTGGTCGAGCTGGAGCGCGCGGGAGGGGCGCTCGCACCAGGGGAAGACGCAGGTGGGGTGGCGGAGCAGGACGCGCTCGCGCAGGCCCTCGCCGGGGGCGTAGGCCGAGGTGGCGTGGTCGGCGGGGTCGTCGTTCAGGTCGACGACCGGTGTGACGCGGAGGTAGGTGTCGGTGCGGCCGCACCAGGCGCGGACCTGCGACTCGATGACCTGCCGCAGCGTGGTGCCGTCCCGCACGAACATCTCCAGGCCGGCGAGGTGCTCCGGTGTCAGGTGGAGGTAGCCGACGATCTCGCGCCTGGGCGCCGGGAGCGGCACGGTGCCCCCGGGTGCCGCGGTCGCGACTGAATCGGGCTGCAGGAGGGCCAGTGCGCGGGCCGGGTCGGCCAGGACCCCCACGGCCCGGGCCCGGCGCACGTCGAGGGAGTCGTGCGCGTCGGGCGAGCCGCTGGCGGCGTCGGCGGCCTGCAGCGCCGCCGCGACCACGGAGAGCACGGCATCGAAGTCGTCGAGGTCGGCCCAGTCGCCGCGCAGCGTCATCTCGACGATCCCCGTGTGGTTGATCCCGGACCGGTGGAGCGTGGCGTGGCGCGCGTCGAGGGCGTCGAGCTGGTCCATCTCGCGCTCCTCGGGGTGCAGCTCGAGCATCGCCTCGTCCAGCAGCGCGTCGAGCCGGCGGTGACCCACGGTGGCGACGACCCGGTGGGCCCGGTCGTCGACGTAGGCCACGACGTCGGGCGGGGCGCCGAGGACGACCTGGGCGACGCTCCGGGCCCGCCAGGCCGGCACCCCGCCCTGCAGGACCCGGGCCCAGGTGCGGGGGAGCCGGTGCTCGAGCACCAGGGCGTCCCGGATCAGCGCCTTGCCGGAGGTCGTGGTCATCCGGTGCGCAGCGGCGAAGGCGGCGGGGGCGTCCCAGCGCACCGGTGGGATCCCGAACCACTCGGGGTCGACCCCCTCCCCGCCGTTGACCTCGTCCAGGTCCACGCCTCCCGCCGCTGCTGCCTCGAGCCCCTCGAGGTCGAGGCCACCGTCATCGGCGGCGGAGCGTGCTCCGGCCCTGACGGGGACCCACCAGCGCGACATGGGCCCGTCCACGTCGGCGGGGTGTGCGTCGGCCCAGGCCACGGCCAGCACCAGCAGGTCGACGCCGGCACGCTCCTCGGCGGCGTGCGCCTCCCGCACCAGGGCAAGCAGGTCGGCCGGGGTCGTCACCCCGCCGGTGACGCGCTCCTCCCGGGCGGTGACCGCGGCTGCGGTCCGCTGATCCGGCGTCGCGAATGGCTTCATGGAACTACTATACTAGAACAGGTGTTCGAAAGGCAAGTGAGATTGCTAGCTGTCAGTCCGCTGCCCGGTCGTCACGAGCCTTCCCGCGAGCAGCAGCGCCGGCGCCGTCACGGCCACGCACGGCGTGGCCATGACGATCCCGACCATGAACAGGCCGGTCTCGTCCTCCGCCGACCACCAGGCGAACAGGGTCAGCACGGTCGAGACCACCGCGACGGTGCACAGGCCCACCACGTGACCCGTGCGCGGCCGCGCCACGGCCCCCGCGACCACGCAGGCCGCCGCGACACCGGCGAACCAGGCCACGTGGGCATGGTCGCTCGGCTTGCCGTCCGCCCACGAGACGAACGCCAGCCAGGCGACCGCCGGGGCGAGCACCACCAGGGCGTACGCCGCCGTCGTCCGTCGCCACGTCGTGCCACTCGTGCCGGTCCGCGCCCTGTCAGGTCCCATGACCCGATCGTGGACCGGGGGAGGGTCCGGTGTCGTGAGCAGGACTGCTCAGACCGGAGTGCCGTTCGGTCGCGCTAGGAGACCGCCCCCGCCAGCGGCCACAGGGCCGCGGCCAGCGCGAACGCGCTGAGGCCCAGCGTCGTCTCCATGACCGTCCAGGTCTTGAAGGTGGTCTTCTCGTCCATCCCGAAGAACCGGCTCACCAGCCAGAAGCCGGAGTCGTTGACGTGCGAGAGCACGGTCGCCCCGGCGGCGATGGCCACCACGACGAGGGCGACCTGCAGGTCGCCGAGGTCGGCGGCCTGCGAGGCCACCAGTCCGGCGGCGGTGGTCAGGGCCACGGTGGCCGAGCCCTGGGCCACGCGCAGGGCGGTGGCGATCAGGAAGGCCTGGAGGAGCAGCGGGACGCCCAGGTCGCCGAGCGAGGTCGTCAGCGCCTCGCCGATGCCGCTGGTGCGCAGCACGCCGCCGAACATCCCGCCCGCGCCGGTGATCAGGATGATCGAGCAGATCGGTCCGAGCGCGTCGTCGAGCAGGCCCTGGGTCTCGTCCAGCGTGCGGCCACGGCGCCCGATGGTGACGATGGCCGCCAGCACGGTGATCAGCAGCGCCACCGGGGTCTGGCCGATCAGGACCAGGGCGTCGGTGACCGCGCTCGACCCGACGACGTCGGCCTCGATCAGGGTGGTCGCGACGGTGTTCGCGCCGATCAGGACCATCGGCAGCAGGAGCAGGGTCAGCACCAGGCCGAACGCCGGCGGCGCGACCGTACGGGTGTCGGTCGCCGTCGTGCCCGCACGGTCACCGGGGGCGTCGCCGTGGGCGTCGCGCTGCTCCCCGAGCAGCAGGTCCGGCATCGCCACGTCGACCCGGGCGCCGATCCAGCGCGAGAACAGGTAGACCCCGACGTACCAGGAGACGAGCGCGACCGGGAGACCCACGAGCAGCAGCACGCCGATGTCGCCGCCGAGCAGGGTGCCGGCGGCGACGGGACCCGGGTGCGGCGGGACCAGCGCGTGCATGGCGGCGAAGGCGCCCGCGGCCGGCAGCGCGTAGTAGAGCAGCGAGCCGCCGAACCGGCGGGCGACGGTGAGGATGATCGGCAGGAAGACGACCAGGCCGGCGTCGAAGAAGATCGGGAAGCCGAAGACCAGGGCAGCGACCCCGAGCGCGAACGGCGCCCGCTTCTCGCCGAACCGGGAGATGAGGGTGTCCGCCAGCACCTGGGCGCCGCCGGTGGCCTCCAGCAGCCGCCCGAGCATGACGCCGAAGCCGACCAGAAGTGCCACCGTCCCCAGGGTGGTGCTGAACCCGCTGACCAGGGCTTCGGGCACGTCGGCCAGCGGGATGCCGGCGGCGATCGCCGTGAGCAGGCTGACCAGGACGAGCGCGAGGAACGCGTGGAGGCGCACCACGATGATCAGCACGAGCAGCAGCGCGACCGCGGCGGCCGCGATCAGCAGCAGCACTCCGGTGCCGTAGGCGGGGGCGAGGGCGTCCATCGGAGCTCCTGGTGCGGTCGGGGGTGTGTGGGTGAGAGGTCAGGCGCCCAGGCGGGCGCGGACAGCGTCGAGCGCGTCGCCGACGACCTCGGCGGCGCCGGGGGCCACGTCGACCACGGTGCCGTCCTCGTCGTCGCCGAGCAGCTCGAGGGTGTCGAACTGCGAGCGCAGCAGCCCGGTCGGCATGAAGTGCTTCTCGCGCTGCTCCATCCGCGGCTCGAGGACGGCGTAGTCGGCATGCAGGTGCACGAAGAACATCGCGTCGACGCCGTCGGTCAACCGGTCGCGGTAGGACCGCTTCAGCGCCGAGCAGGTGATGACGCTGCTGCGGCCGTCGGCCGAGTGCTCCCGGGCCACGCGGTTGATCTCGTCGAGCCACGGGGCGCGGTCGGCGTCGGTGAGCGCGTCACCGGACTCCATCTTCGCGACGTTGCTGCGGGGGTGGAGGTCGTCGCCCTCGACGAAGGTCCAGCCGAGCTCGTCGGCCAGGCGGCGACCCACGGTGGACTTCCCGGTCGCCGAGACACCCATGACCACGACCTGCAGCGACGACATGTCGCCGCACGCTACCCGTGTCGACCGGGACCTCCGGCCCTGCCCTCGTGCCGGTCCGGGTCAGGAGCCGGCGGCGGACGCGGAGGTGCAGTCGCGGCAGGACCCGAAGATCTCCAGCGTATGGCTGACCTCGGCGAAGCCGTGCTCCTCGGCGATGGTCCGGGTCCACCGCTCCACCGCAGGCCCCTCGACCTCGACCGCGGCGCCGCAGGAGCGGCAGACGAGGTGGTGGTGGTGGGTGGCCGAGCACCGCCGCCACAGCGCCTCGCCGTCCTCGGTGCGCAACGCGTCGACGTCGCCGGACTCCGCCATCCGCTGCAGCGTGCGGTAGACCGTGGCCAATCCGACCTTCTCGCCACGCTGGCCGAGCAGCGCGTGGATCTCCTGCGCCGAGCGGAAGTCGGTGAACGAGTCGAGGGCCCGGGCGACGGCCGTGCGCTGGCGGGTCGGACGCATCTCCGTGGCCGTCTCGCGCTCAGTGCTCGTCATAGTGCCCTCCGTGGGGAGCGTGCCGGTGGCCGTCGTGAACGTAGTCGAGGTGGTCGCCGTGCGGCACCGCCGGGTGACCGCAGTCCTCGCCGTGCGCGTGGTCGTCCTCGTCGTGGGCGTGCGCGTGGTCGGCGGGCACCTCGTCGTCGAACGGCACCCGGGCCCGTTGCCGTCGCCGCAGCCAGACCCCCAGCGGCCAGGTGAGGACGAACACGGCCAGCGACAGCAGCACGATCGTGGCGCCGGGCGCGACGTTCGCGCGGAACGACGCGAGCGCCGCGATGACCAGGCCCCCGAGCGAGGCCAGGACGCCCAGGCCCATCGCGGCCACCAGCGTCGTGCGGAACGACCGGGTCACCTGCTGCGCGGTGGCCACGGGCACGACCAGCAGTGCCGAGACCAGCAGCAGCCCGACGGTCCGCATCGCGACCGTCACGCTGAGCGCGGCCAGCACCGCGACGAGCAGGTTGTAGGCCCGGACGTTCAGCCCGGCCACCCGGGCGAACTCCTGGTCGTGGGAGACCGCGAACAGCTGCGGTGCCAGACCGAGGCAGAGCACGGCCACGACCGTGGCCAGCACCATCGTGACGAGCACGTCGGGGATCGTGATGGTCAGGATCGAGCCGAAGAGGAAGCTCTGCAGGGTGCTGGCGTTCTCCCCGCCCAGGCCCGTGATCAGCACCCCGCCGGCGAGTCCCCCGTAGAAGAACAGCGCGAGCGCCACATCGCCGTTGGTGTGCCCGCGCTCGCGGATCAGCTCGATCAGGGTCGCGCCGAGCACCGCCACCACGACGGCGGTCCAGGTGGGGGAGGTGCTGGTGACCAGCCCGATCGCGACGCCGGTGACGGCCACGTGGCCGATCCCGTCGCCCATCAGCGCCAGCCGGCGCTGCACGAGGTACGTCCCGATCGCCGGCGCGGCGATCCCGACGAACACGGCCGCGATCAGCGCCCGCTGCATGAACGGCAGCGCGAAGAGGTCGGCCGGGGTCATCGCCGACCCCCGCGGTCGTCATGGCGGTGGTCGTGGCGGTCGTGGGCGGTCAGGGGAGCGCTCACCGACGGCACGTGGTCGTGGCGCGAACGGTGCTCGTGCGCGGTGTGGTGGTGGGAGTGCGCCTCGCCGAAGTCGGGGTGGTGCACCTCGTGGTCGGCCAGCGGGGGACCGTCGTAGGCGACCCGGCCGTCGCGCATCACCACGGCCCGGTCGACCAGCGGCGCCAGCGGGCCGAGCTCGTGGGCGACCAGGACGATCGTCGCGCCGCGCTCGCGCAGCTGCCGCAGGCTCTCGGCCAGGGCGTGCTGGTTCGGCAGGTCGACGCCGGCGGTCGGCTCGTCGAGGAAGAACAGCTCGGGCTGCCCGGCCAGCGCCCGGGCGATCAGCACCCGCTGCTGCTGGCCGCCGGACAGCGACGAGACGCCGTCCTTGGCGCGGTCGGCGAGGCCGACCACCTCCAGCGCGTCGGCGATCGCGGCGCGGTCCGCCCGGCCGAGCGGTCGCAGCAGGCGCCGGCGGGTCAGCCGGCCCGAGGCCACGACCTCCCACACCGAGGCCGGGACCCCGGACCCGGCGCCGGTGCGCTGGGGGACGTAGCCGACCCGCTCCCACGACCTGAACTCGTCCAGCGGCGTCCCGAACAGCTCCAGGCGCCCCGCGGTGAGCGGTCGCAGCCCGGTCAGGGCCCGGACCAGCGTGGACTTGCCCGACCCGTTGGCGCCCATCAGCGCCACGAAGTCGCCGGCGCCGACCGTGAGGTCGACGTGGCGGAGCACTGGGCGTCCCTCGATGGAGACGGCACCGTCCTGCAGCCGGACCGGCAGCAGCGGGTCGGCGGGCAGGGGGTCGGGGGGCTGCGTCACGAGCAGCCGTTGGCGGCGCGCAGCGCCTCGAGGTTGGACCGCATCAGGGAAAGGTAGTCCTCGTCGGCGGTCTCCCCGGTCAGGCCCTCGATCGGGTCGAGCACCGCGGTCTCCACGCCCGCGTCCCGAGCCAGGGACTCGGTGAGCGCAGGGCTGGCCAGCCGCTCGGAGAAGACGGTGGTGATGCCGTCGGTGGCGATCAGCTCCTGGAGCCGACCCAGGTCGGCCGGGGTGGGCTCGGCGTCGGGGGAGAGGCCGGCCACCGCCTCGATGTCGAGGCCGTAGCGGTCGAGGTAGCCGAACGCGTCGTGGCTGACCACGATCGTGTCCCGCTCGCAGGAGGCCAGGCCGGCCTCCAGGTCGGCGTCGAGAGCCTCGAGGTCGGTGCGCAGCGCGGCCGCGCCGGCGGCGTACTCCTCGGCCCCGTCGGGGTCGACCTCGGCCATCGACTCGGCCACGGCGTCACCGGCGTCGGCCATCAGCGTCGGGTCCAGCCAGAAGTGCGGGTCCAGGTCACCGAGATCGGCGTGCTCGGCGTGCTCCTCGTCGGTCTCGCCCTCGTGGCCCTCCTCCTCGGCGTGGTCGTGCTCCTCGTCCAGGGTGGTCAGCTCCACCACGTCGGTCACGTCCAGGACCTCGCCGGGGGCGTTCTGCTCGACGGCCTCGTCGACGGCGGCCTGCAGCCCGCCCTCCAGCACGACCAGGTCGGCGCCCGCGACGGTCGCGTTGTCGGCGACCGACAGCTCGAGGTCGTGCGGCTCCTGGCCGGGCGCGGTGAGCGAGGACACGTCGGCCCGGTCGCCGGCGACGCGGGAGGCGACGTACTCGAGCGGGTAGAACGCGGCGACGACCTGCGGCGTGCCGCCGTCGTCCGCGCCCCCGGCGGTGCCGTCGGAGAACGCGGCGCAGGAGCTGAGGCCCAGGCTGGCCAGGGCGACGGTGGCGAGGACGGGCAGGGTGCGGAGACGACCGGGCTTCATGACAACGATTCTCACCCGCAGTGAGAACGATTGTCAAAACTCCTCGCTCGTCGAGTCGGGCCTAGGGTGGCTGCGTGCTCGTCGTCACCCGCTTCCGCGTCCCCGCCGCCGAGGCGCCGGGGTTCCGGCTCGACCTCGACCGGGCCCGCCAGGCGCTCTCCGAGCGGCCGGGCTACCTCGACGGCACCGTGGGCCGCAACGTCGACGACCCCGACCTGTGGGTGCTGACCACGCGCTGGGAGCACGTCGGGGCCTACCGTCGTGCGCTGTCGTCCTACGACGTGAAGCTGCACGCCGTCCCGGTGCTCGGTCGGGCGCTCGACGAGCCGAGCGCCTACGAGGTCGTCGAGCCCGGCACCGTGCTCAACGAGGGGTCCGCGCGGTCGTTAGGCTGAGCGCTTCGCGACCGGCAGCCGGCCGGCCGTGACCCTGCCGAGGAGCTGTTGCCCGTGGCCAAGCCACCGCCGTCCACCGTCGATCTCGTCGTCTCGCTGGCCAAGCGCCGCGGCTTCGTCTTCCCCAGTGGCGAGATCTACGGCGGCACCCGCTCCGCGTGGGACTACGGCCCGCTCGGCGTCGAGCTGAAGGAGAACATCAAGCGCCAGTGGTGGCGCTCGATGGTCCAGATGCGCGACGACATGGTCGGCCTCGACTCCGCGATCATCCTGCCCCGGCGCACCTGGGAGGCCAGTGGCCACGTCGCGACCTTCTCCGACCCGCTGACCGAGTGCCAGTCCTGCCACAAGCGCTTCCGTGCCGACCACCTCCAGGAGGAGCACGCCGAGCGCAAGGGCCTCGAGGACCCCGACGCGGTCGACCTCACGAAGCTGGCCTGCCCCAACTGCGGCACCCGCGGCGCCTGGACCGAGCCGCGCCAGTTCTCCGGGCTGCTCAAGACCTACCTCGGCGTGGTCGAGGACGAGTCCGGCCTGCACTACCTGCGCCCCGAGACCGCGCAGGGCATCTTCCTCAACTTCGCCAACGTGGTGACCAGCAGCCGGATGAAGCCGCCGTTCGGGATCGCCCAGATCGGCAAGAGCTTCCGCAACGAGATCACCCCGGGCAACTTCATCTTCCGCACCCGCGAGTTCGAGCAGATGGAGATGGAGTTCTTCGTCAAGCCCGGCGAGGACGAGGAGTGGCACCAGTACTGGATCGACCAGCGCACCCAGTGGTACGTCGACCTCGGCATCGACCCCGCCAACCTGCGCCACTACGAGCACGCGCAGGAGAAGCTGAGCCACTACTCCAAGCGGACCGTCGACATCGAGTACCGCTTCCGGTTCGCCGGCTCCGAGTGGGGCGAGCTCGAGGGCGTCGCGAACCGCACCGACTTCGACCTCTCCACGCACGCCGAGGCCTCCGGCCAGGACCTGTCGTTCTTCGACCAGGCCGCCGGGGAGCGCTACACGCCGTACGTCATCGAGCCGGCCGCCGGCCTCTCGCGGAGCCTGATGACGTTCCTGGTCGACGCCTTCCGCGAGGACGAGGCGCCCAACACCAAGGGCGGCGTGGACAAGCGCACCGTGCTCGGCCTCGACCCGCGCCTGTCGCCGGTCAAGGTCGCGGTGCTGCCGCTGTCGCGCAACGCCGACCTCACGCCCAAGGCCAAGGACCTGGCCGCCGAGCTGCGCCGGAACTGGAACGTCGACTTCGACGACTCCGGCGCGATCGGTCGTCGTTACCGCCGCCAGGACGAGATCGGGACGCCGTACTGCGTGACCGTGGACTTCGACACCCTCGAGGACCAGGCCGTCACCGTCCGCGAGCGCGACACGATGAGCCAGGAGCGGATCGGGCTGGACCGGCTCACCGGCTGGTTCGCCGAGCGGCTCGTCGGGTGCTGACCGTGCACAATGGAGCGGTGAACGGGCTCAGCACACGCACGCGTCGTCGTACCCGCCTCGGCGCTGGCCTCGCGGTCGTCGTCCTCGGTGCCTCCGCGCTCGCCGGCTGCTCCGGCGGCTCGGAGGAGGCGGCGGACGCCGCGCCGTCCGAGGACTCCTCGGCCAGCAGCGAGGAGTCGTCGGAGGCCACCGACGCGCCCAGCGCCGAGCCCTACCTCCCGGTGCCCGACGGCGTCGAGCTCACGCCCCAGGGGAGCCTGCTCGGTGTCGGCGACGAGGCCGTCGTGGCCTACGAGCCGCGCCAGGACCGGGTCGGCGTGCTCGGCATCACCGTGCGCGAGCTGCGCGAGACGACCTTCGAGGAGTCCTTCGAGGGCTGGCAGCTCGACGACCGGACCCGCGCCTCCACCCCGTACTTCGTCGACGTCTCCGTCACCAACGAGGGGCGCACCGACCTCGGTGGCCGTCCGGTCCCGCTCTACCTGCTCGACGACGCCAACACGCTGATCGAGGCCTCCACCTTCGCCGGTGACTTCGAGCCCTGCCCGAGCGCCCCGCTGCCGAAGACCTTCGCCAAGGGCGACACTACCCGGGGCTGCCTGGTCTTCCTGGCCCCCGAGGGCCAGGAGCTGGCCGGCGTCAGCTTCCGGCCCGACCAGGACTTCGACGCGATCACCTGGGCCGGCGACGTGCAGCAGCCGGCCGGGAGCGGCGGCGGGAACCAGGGCGGCGGCAACAGCGGCGGGAACCAGGGCGGCGGCAACGGCGGCGGGGGCAACGGCTGAGCATGCCGACCTCCACCGCCACCCTCCCCGGGCCGCTCCGCCTCGGTGACCTGACCGTCGAGACGCCGGTCGTGCTGGCCCCGATGGCCGGGATCACCAACGCGGCCTACCGCCGGCTCTGCGCCGAGCACGGGGCCGGGCTCTACGTCTGCGAGATGATCACCAGCCGTGGCCTGGTCGAGGGCGACCGGCACACGCTGGACATGCTGGTCTTCGACGAGGCCGAGCAGGTCCGCTCGGTGCAGCTGTACGGCACGGACCCGACCTACGTGGCCCGCGCCACCGAGATCCTCTGCGCCGAGCACGGCGTGGCCCACGTCGACCTCAACTTCGGCTGCCCCGTGCCGAAGGTGACCCGCAAGGGCGGCGGCGGGGCGCTGCCGTGGAAGCGCGGCCTGCTCGCCGACATCCTCGAGGGTGCCGTCGAGGCCGCAGCCCGGTACGGGGTGCCGGTGACGATGAAGACGCGGCTCGGGCTCGACCGCGACCACCTCACCTACCTCGACGCCGGTCGGATCGCCCAGGAGACCGGGGTCGCGGCGATCGCCCTGCACGGCCGCACGGTGGCGCAGGCCTACTCCGGCCAGGCCGACTGGGACGCGATCGGCGAGCTCGCGTCCAGCGTCGACATCCCGGTCCTGGGCAACGGCGACATCTGGGAGGCCGCGGACGCGGTCCGGATGGTCGAGCAGACCGGTGCCGCCGGCGTCGTCGTCGGTCGCGGCTGCCTCGGGCGGCCCTGGTTGTTCCGCGACCTCGCCGCTGCCTTCGCCGGCGAGGAGACCGCCACCCTGCCGCGGCTGGGCGAGGTGTCGGCGATGATGCGCCGTCACGCCGAGCTGCTGTCGCGTCACATGGGGGAGGAGCGGGGCTGCCGCGAGTTCCGCAAGCACGTGTCCTGGTACCTCAAGGGCTTCGCCGTCGGCGGCGACCGACGTCGGGCGCTCGGGCTGATCGACACCCTGGCCGGCCTCGACGACCTGCTCGCCGACCTCGACGTCGACGAGCCGTACCCCGTCTCCGAGCTGGGCGCCCCGCGCGGACGCCAGGGGTCGCCCCGGGGGCGCGTCGTGCTGCCCGAGGGGTGGCTGGACGACACCGACGGTCGTTCGACGGTGCTGGTCGAGGCCTCGGACGAGGCCACCGGCGGCTGACGGGCCCGGTTGGCGAGCGCCGGACGTACGTCCGTGGGACTCGGGACCAAGGTCACGAAAAGGTCACGAACGAGTCACGGAAGGGTGACGGGACCCACGTCCCGGATCCTCGTGGCGATTGTCCAGCGTCGCAGACCGTGTGCTTGACTCCTCGACTGTGCCGTGATGGGGACGCGATCGTGCGAACCCGTCCCACTTGTCCTGACCTCGATCAGCAAAGGATCTGCGCTGTGGCCGAATCCAGCCACAAGCGGGACACCAATGCCCGCCGCCTGCCCCGACCCAGCGTCCTGGCCGGCTCCGTCGCCGCTCTGGCGACCCTCTCCGTCGTCTCCGTCGGAGTGCTCAGCTCCTCCCCGGCAGCCTCGGTCCTGATGGCCGACGACCCCTCCGACACCGGCTCCGGCCAGGTGGCCGCCGCCCCCGAGGTGGAGCTGGCGGCCGACCGTGGCCTCGCGCCGCTCTCGCGCTCGGCGGTCCGCGGGACCACGCTCGAGGAGGTGCCGACCGCCCTCGAGCGCGTCACCGCCCCGGCGGCCGTCGACCGTGCCGTCGCCGCCGCCGACGACCAGCGGTGGTCGACCGCCGACCTGAACCTGTGGTCCGGCCCGTCCGACGCCGCGGCCAACGTCGGCCTGCTCGAGTCCGCCGACAAGGTGCTGGCCACCGGCCGCACCTTCCTCGGCCGCGACGAGGTCGTCGTCGACGGTGCGTCCCGCTGGGTGACCGCGGGCTACCTCGCCGACGAGAAGCCCGAGCCCGAGCCGAAGCCCGAGCCCGAGCCGGAGACCGCCACGGCGTCCGGCAGCGCGGTCGACACGAGCGGCGGCTGCACCAACGGCACCTCGGTGCCCTCCGGCGTCAGTGCCAACATCGTCTCGGTGCACGCCGCGGTCTGCGCCGCGTGGCCCGAGATCAGCACCTACGGCACCTTCCGCAGCGACGGCGAGCACGCCCAGGGCCTCGCGGTCGACATCATGACGTCGGGCCAGACCGGCTACGACATCGCCGACTACCTGCGTGCGAACGCCGGCTCGCTGGGCATCAACTACATCATCTACTCCCAGCAGATCTGGTCCGTCGACCGCGCGGCCGAGGGCTGGCGGGGCATGGAGGACCGCGGGTCCACCACCGCCAACCACTACGACCACGTGCACGTCACCACGTACTGAGCACCACCACGCCCGGTCCTGGGGACCGGACGGCACCGGCGTCCGTCGGCGCGGCTAGTCTCGCGCCGATGGACGCCGACCTGCTCTACGACGAGGGTGACCGCGAACGCCTCGTCGAGGAGCCTCCGAAGCGGGTCGACGCCCCGGTCCGCACCGCCTTCGAGCGCGACCGTGCCCGGCTCGTGCACGCCGCCTCCTTCCGGCGGCTGGCGGCCAAGACGCAGGTGGTCGGGCCGCACAGCCACGACTTCGTGCGCAACCGGCTGACCCACAGCCTCGAGGTGGCCCAGGTCGCCCGTGACCTGTCCCGGGCGCTCGGCAGCCTGCCCGACATCGCCGAGACCGCGGCGCTCGCCCACGACCTCGGGCACCCGCCGTTCGGGCACAACGGGGAGCGGGTGCTGGCCGAGGTGGCGGAGGCCTGCGGCGGCTTCGAGGGCAACGCCCAGACCCTGCGGCTGCTGACCCGCCTGGAGTCGAAGACCGCCGACGCCGAGGGGCGCTCGGTGGGCCTGAACCTGACCCGGGCCACGCTCGACGCCTGCACGAAGTACCCCTGGCGCCGCGACGCCGGACCCACCGGGACCCCTGCGGGGAAGTTCGGCGTCTACGCCGACGACGAGCCGGTCTTCACCTGGCTGCGCGGGACCGACCGGGGGCACCGGCGCTGCCTGGAGGCGCAGGTGATGGACCTCGCCGACGACGTCGCCTACTCCGTGCACGACGTGGAGGACGGCACCGTCGTCGGTCGCGTCGAGCTCGCCGGTCTGGGGCGCGGGGAGGACCGGGCCGAGGTCTGGTCGACGGTGCGCGGGTGGTACCTCCCCGAGGCCGAGGACGACCTGCTCGACGACGTCCTCGCCGGGCTGCGGGCGGTGGAGAGCTGGCCGACCCGCGCCTACGACGGCACCCGCGGCAGCCAGGCGGCGCTGAAGAACCTCACCAGCGACCTGATCGGCCGCTTCTGCGGGGCCGTCCAGCACGCGACCCGGTCCGCCCAGGACGGACCGTTCGTGCGCTACCGCGCCGACCTGGTCGTCCCGGAGCGCACCCGGCTGGAGATCGGGCTGCTCAAGGGGGTCGCGGCGCACTACGTGATGCAGGCCGAGGACCGGGTCCGTGACATGGAGCGTCAGCGCGAGCTGGTCCACGAGCTCGTCGCGGTGCTGCTCGAGCACGCCCCGGCCGGGTTGGACCCGGCGTACGCCGCCGACTGGCACGCCGCGGCCGACGACGACGCGCGGCTGCGGGTCGTGGTCGACCAGGTCGCCTCGTTCACCGACGCCGGCGCCGTCGACCGGCACCGCACGCTGACCACCTGACGGGCCGCCCTCAGCCCACGCGGCGCAGCAGCGTCAGGACCCGCTGGGTGAGCAGGGCGGTGGCGGCGTCGTCGTACGACGGGAGGCTGTCGTCGGAGAAGAGGTGCTCCCCGCCGGGGTAGACGAACAGCTCGGCGTCGTCGGCCACGGCCACCAGGTCGCGCGCGGCGTCGAGGTCCTCGCCGGCGAAGAACGGGTCGGCGTCCATCCCGTGCACCTGCACCGGGACCCCGGCCGGCCAGGTGCCGTCGCCGAACTCCTGACGCGGGATGCAGCCGTGCAGCAGGAGCGCGCCCCGCACCGACGGGCTCGTCTGGGCGAGCTCCTGCGCGGGCATCGCGCCGAGCGAGAGCCCGGCGACGACGAGGTCGCGCGTGCCGAGGTCGGCCGCCGCCCGGAGGCCGCGGGCCGCGACCTCGCCGAACCCCACGGAGCGGGCGTGGTCGAGGCCCTCCTCGAGGTCCTCGAAGACGTGGCCGGTGTAGAGGTCGGGGGTGTGCACGACGTGCCCGGCGGCGCGGAACCGGTCGGCCAGGTGGGAGACGCCGGCCGTCAGGCCCTGGGCGTGGTGGAACATCAGGATCTCGGTCATCGGCACAGCATGGACCCCGACGCCGACGGCGTCACGGGATCGCTAGCCTCGCCCGTGTGAGCGAACCGCTGGTCTGGCTGCCCTTCGACCCCTCCGAGCTCGGCGACGTGCCTGCCGGCCTGCGCTACGAGGTGGTGCCGACCCTCGACGAGGTGCCGGCGTCGGTCGGCGAGGTCGAGCTCGTCGTGACGCCCTACGACCTGGGCGACCAGCTCGGCGAGGCCGTCAAGGGCATGGAGCGGCTGCGGGTCGTGCAGACCCTCACGGCCGGGGTGGACGCGGTGCGCGCGAGCGTGCCCGCCGACGTCACCCTGTGCAACGGGCGCGGCATCCACGACACCTCCACCGCCGAGCTGGCCTTCCTGCTGGTGCTGGCCGGCCTGCGCGACCTGCCCCGGTTCGTCCGGGCCCAGGACCGCCGGGAGTGGAGCCCGGCCTGGCGCGGGGCGCTGGCCGGCAAGCGGGTCGCCGTGGTGGGTGCCGGGTCGATCGCCTCGGCCCTCCAGCGTCGGCTCGAGGCCTTCGAGGCCGAGGTGACCATGGTCGGGCGCACCGCCCGCGAGGGCGTCCGCGCCACCGACGAGCTGCCCTCGCTGCTGCCCGAGCAGGACGTCGTCGTGCTGCTGGTGCCGCTCACCGACGCCACCCGCGGCCTGGTCGACGCCGACTTCCTGGCCGCGCTGCCGGACGGCGCCCTCCTGGTCAACGTCGCCCGGGGCGCCGTGGTCGACACCGACGCCCTGCTCGCCGAGCTCGGCACCGGCCGGCTGCGGGCCGCCCTCGACGTCTTCGAGACCGAGCCGCTGCCCGACGACAGCCCGCTGTGGGACGCCCGCGGCCTGATCCTCACCCCGCACGTCGGCGGGCTCAGCGACGCGATGTGGCCGCGGGCCTACCGCCTCGTGCGCGAGCAGCTCGAGCGCTTCGCCGCGGGCGAGCCGCTGGAGAACGTCATGGACGGCGACTACTGACCGACCTGCGGTCAGGTCGGGTGCGTCCCGCGTAGTGATCGGCCGCGGATCGCACGCGGGACTCGTCCACACCTCGCTGACCTGGGGTGACGCGCTGCCGTTTGCCGTCCGGCGCCGTTCACTACGCAGGACGACCGACGCCGAGAGGCACAGGTGGTCCACCGGGACGCCGTTCTCCCCAGGCCGCGCCGCCCGGCCGACGGACGTCGGCGTCCGCCCGTAGACTCCGAGCGTGGCAGGACGGATCCGCGAGGACGACATAGCGACGGTGCGCGAGAAGGCCCGCATCGACGACGTCGTCTCCTCCTACGTCACCCTGCGCAACGCCGGCGGCGGTTCGATGAAGGGGCTCTGCCCCTTCCACGACGAGAAGTCGCCGTCCTTCAACGTCAACCCCCAGCGTCAGTTCTGGCACTGCCTGGCGGGGGAGACCCGCGTCCTCACCTCCGAGGGCGCTCGGCCGATCTCCGAGCTGGCGGGCGGGGAGCACACGATCCTCGGTGCCTCGGGACAGTGGGTCTCCGCGCCGTTCCGCAGCTACGGACAGCAGCGCCTGCATCGGATCACGCTGACCCGCAACCGTCAGGTCAAGGAGGTCTACGCGACCGACGGCCACCGGTGGTTCGTGCGGTCCGGCGCGGGGCGGAGCGGGCGTCGCGAGGTCCTGACCACCGACCTCAAGCGCGACGACCGCTTGGTCACCGTCTTCCCGAGATCACTCATCGGCCGGACGACGCCGTCACCGTTCGGGATCGCGCACGGGTTCACCTACGGCGACGGCACCAGGTCAGGCACGGGGTCGTTGGCCCTGATCTGTCCGCCGAAGGACCTGGCGATGCTCAAGTGGTTCCCCAACAGTCACACCACGGCCTCGGGTGACAACCTGCTCGTCCACCACCTCCCTCGCTTCTTCAAGTCCCTGCCCCCGCGTGACGAGTCCGTCTCCTACCTCTACGGCTGGCTCGCCGGCTACGTCGCCGCAGACGGGTGCGTGGCGGAGGACGGCACGGTGATGCTGAACTCAGCGTCACGCACCGACCTGGAGTTCGTGCGGGACATCTGCACCCGTCTCGGTATCGACACCTACGGCATCACCACCCAGGTGCGGGAGGGCTTCCCAGGCAGGGAGCCCTCCGAGGTGCACAGGGTGCACTTCGTCACCGACACCTTGACCGAGGCCTTCTTCCTCCTCGACCACCACCGGGAGAGGTTCCTCGCTGCCGAGAAGTCGTACGCGCGCCGTGGGTGGACCGTTCGTTCGGTCGAGGCCACGGACCGCGTCGAGGAGGTGTTCTGCGCGGAGGTGGAGGACGGACACGCCTTCGTGCTGGAGGACAACCTCCTCACCGGCAACTGCTTCGGTTGCGGAGAAGGCGGGGACGTCCTGTCCTTCCTGATGAAGATCGACGGGCTGTCCTTCGTCGAGGCCATCGAGCGGCTGGCGGAGAAGTACGGCGTGCCGCTGCGCCGCGAGGACGGCGACGACGACCGGCCCAAGGGGCCCGGGCGCGGTCGGCTGGTCGAGGCGCACAAGGCCGCCCAGGAGTACTACGCCGAGCAGCTCGGCACCCCGGCCGCCCAGCAGGCACGCGACTTCCTGATCGGGCGCGGGTTCGACCAGGACGCGGCCCGGACCTTCGGCGTCGGGTTCTCCCCACGCGACGGGGAGGCGCTGCTCAAGCACCTCCGTGGGCGCGGGTTCAGCCAGGAGGAGGTCGTGGCCGGTGGGCTGGTCGCCGTGGGGCGCTCGGCGTACGACAAGTTCCGCGGCCGCCTGATGTGGCCGATCCGCGACGCCGGTGGCGACACGATCGGCTTCGGTGCCCGGCGGATCTTCGACGACGACCGGATCGAGGCGAAGTACCTCAACACCGCCGAGACGCAGATCTACAAGAAGAGCCAGGTGCTCTACGGCCTCGACCTCGCGCGCCGCGAGATGGCGCGCTCGTCGCAGGCCGTCGTGGTCGAGGGCTACACCGACGTGATGGCCTGTCACCTCGCCGGCGTCGGCACCGCCGTGGCCACCTGCGGCACCGCCTTCGGCGACGACCACACCCGGGTGCTGCGCCGGTTCCTGCACGACCACGAGGAGTTCCGCGGCGAGGTGATCTTCACCTTCGACGGCGACGCCGCCGGCCAGAAGGCGGCGCTCAAGGCCTTCGAGGGCGACCAGAACTTCGTCTCCCAGACCTATGTCGCGGTCGAGCCCACCGGCCTGGACCCCTGCGACCTGCGGGTGCAGCAGGGTGACGCCGCGGTGCGCGAGCTGGTCGCGAAGCGGCTCCCGCTCTACCGCTTCGTGCTGTCCAACGTCGTCGGCAAGTACGACCTGGACCGTGCCGACGGCCGCGTCGACGCCGTGCGCGAGGGCGCCCGGCTGGTCTCCAGCATCCGCGACCGCTCGAAGGTGGACGCCTTCGCCCGGGAGCTCGCCGGCATGGTCGGCGCGGACCCCGACGACGTGCGCGCCGAGGTGCGTCGTGCCGCCGGGCGTCCGGCGCCGACCCAGCGCGGCGGCCGCCCCGAGCGCGACCGGCGGGGGGACCGCGAGACGGCCACGACCGCCGAGCGGCCGGCCCGCAGCGCCGTCCCCGACCTGCGCGACCCACGGTTCGCGATCGAGCGGGAGACGCTCAAGCTCGTCGTCCAGCACCCGATGGCGATCGGGCGCACCACCGCCGACATCGGCGCCAACGACTTCACCCACCCGACCTACCGGGGCGTCTGGGCGGCCGTGTCCGCCGCGGGCGGGCCCTCGGCCGCGGCCGGCGACCCGTCGTGGGGCACCCGCGTCCGCGACGCCGCCGCCGACCCCGCGATCTCGTCGGCGATCAGCGCGCTGGGCGTCGAGCCGCTCAAGACGGCCAAGGAGCCGGACGCCCCGTACGTCCTGCTGCACGTGGTGCGGCTGATGGAGCTCACCGCGGCCCGGCGGATCGCCGAGGTGAAGTCGCGTCTGCAGCGCACGAACCCCGTCGAGCAGCCCACCGAGTACAACCGGATGTTCGGCGAGCTGGCCGCGCTCGAGCAGCACCGCCGCCTGCTGCGCGACCGGATGGCGGGGCTGTGAAGGGCTTGCGCCGGCGCGACCCGATGCCGCCCGTCGACGTCGCGCCGGGGGAGCGGGTCCTGGCCTGGACCACGGCCGCCGAGGGTGGCGTGCTCGCCGGCACGCGCGACGCGGCGTACCTTCCCGGCGGTGTGCGCCTGCCGTGGGAGCAGGTCGAGAGCGCCGACTGGGACGTCGACGAGGAACGCTTCACGATCGCCGAGGTCGGCACCTGGGGCGAGGTGCGGGCGGTCCACGAGATGGCCGTCCCGGACCCGCGCACGCTGCTGGAGCTGGTGCGCGAGCGGGTCACCGCGAGCATCGTGCTGCAGCGGCACGTGGCGGTGCACGGCAAGCGCGGCGTCCGCGTGATCGGCCGGCGCGCGCCCTCGGGCCGTCACCCGATCGTGTGGCTGACCGAGTACGACACCGGGGTCGAGCCCGACGACCCCGCCGTCGAGAGGGCGGCCGCCGCCGCTCTCGCCGCCGCCCGGGACGAGGTCGGCGACACCACCCCCTGAGCAGTCGGCCGGGCCGGCCGCCATGGGCGGGGACCGATTTTCACCCCGGTCCGGACGCTTGCTAATGTGTGCGCGCTGCACCCGATCCCCTGTAGCTCAATTGGCAGAGCATTCGGCTGTTAACCGGAGGGTTGTTGGTTCGAGTCCAACCGGGGGAGCAGTGGAACCCCGTCTGACCCGCACGAGCGGGTCAGGCGGGGTTCTGTCGTCCTGGGCCGTGCCGGTGCCCGCAGCCCAGGGACTGCGGACACCGGACGGATGCTGCCGCCGCTACCTCCCTGCGACCAGGTTGGACCTCGGCGACTGCGCGCTGTTCCCGACCGCGTTGATGGCCTCGACCGTGAACCGGTAGTTGCCGGCGGCGGGGAGCGTCATCTGCAGCGACCGCGCCGTGGCGGGCTGCACCGCCGAGGTCGTCGTGGAGAGCACGATCCCGAGGAGGCCGATCCGCAGCGCCCGGATCCGGTAGCCCGTGATGGGCGAACCGCCGGTGTTGGTGGCCGCGGGCCAGTTGGCTGTCGCCGTGACGGCACCTCCTGCGACCCCGGCCACCGCAGTACCGATCGCCGGCCTCCCCGGGACTGTCACGGCTGCGGGTGTGACCACGTTCGAGGCCGCCGAGACCGGCCCGACCCCCACCGCGTTGACCGCGACGACACGGAAGTTGTACGCCGTGCCGTTCGTCAGCCCGGTGACGATGCTGCTGGTCGCCGTGGGTGCGATGTTGCCGATGGTGCGCACGATCGTCGCGCCCGTGCGGACCTGGATCCGGTAGGACGTGATGGCCGACCCACCGTCGCCGGGTGTGACCCAGCTGACCGTCGCCGAGGCGCTGCCGGCCGTGGCGCTGACGCCCGTCGGAGCGGCCGGAACGGTGGCGACCTGCGCCGGGGTGACCGGGTTGGAGGCCGCGGACAGCGCCCCGGCGCCGGTGTCGTTCACGGCGCGCACCTGGAGGGTGTACGTCGTGCCGTTGGTCAGCCCCGTGATGGTCCCGCTGGTGGCGGTCGGCAGGATGCCGGTCGCCGTGACTGCGGTGCCGGTGGTCGGCGTGGCGACGATCTCGTAGCCGGTGACCGCCGAGGACCCGTTGGGTGCCGGAGCGGCCCAGGTCACGATCGCCGAGGCACTGCCCGCGGTCGCGGCGCCGATGGTCGGCGCGGCAGGAACGGCGACCGTGATGGTCCGGTCGGAGAACTGCAGCTGCTCGACGTTGCGGAGGGTGTCCGTCCCGTCGGCACCCGCACCGCCGTCGTGCGCCACCGTGACCGCACTGCCGTCGGTGGTGATGGTGTAGTCCGCACGAGCGCCGCTGAACACCGCGGTGTCCGTGCCGCCGGAACCGGTCAGCACCTCGCGGACCGCCACGATGTTGCCCGGGTCGACCCGGCCTGCGAACACGGCCTCCTGCAGCGTCGGACCGGTGAGGGCTCCGGCGCCGTCCCGCAGGTACTGGCTGGTCATGGCGCTCTGCCCAGGTCCTTCGATGCTAGCGCTGCCGATCTCGGTGGACGGGTCGTCCGGGTTGGTGCGCACGCTCAGGCGGACGCTGAGGTACGCGTCACCGTCCGCGACGTCGTCGGCCCCGCGACCCTCGATGAGGTCGCTGCCGGCGCCACCGAGCAGGATGTTGCCGGCGCCCCACACGTTCGGACCGCTCAGGACCGGGCAGTCCTGGGACGCCGACTGGGCGACCACGTCGGTCAACGGCGTGTCCAGGGTCGGCACGAGCGCGTCGAGTCCGGCGATGCGGTCGAGCCCGGACTGGTCCAGCACGTCGCACCCGACGAACCCGGCACCTCCGACGGTGGCCGGGACGACGTCGTCGCCTCGGAGCACGTCGTCGAACTTCCAGCCGGACAAGGCCTCGGCCTCGTTGAACTTGTCGCGCACGCCTACCTGCAGGATGCCCAGCGGAGGGATCGGGAGCGCGAGGTCCAGGTCCTGCCGTTGCGGCTCACCCTGGCCGATCTCCCAGTCGAAGCCCGAGGCTCCGGCCACCTTCTCGATGCCGGCTCCGCCGACGCCGATGTCGTCCCCGCCTTCCATGTCGTAGTCGTCGTCGCCGCCCTGGCCGACGAGGATGTCGTGACCTGGCAGCTGGGAGTCGTCGAGGAAGAAGAGATTGCCGCTGTCCCCCTGCATGAGGTCCGGCTGGTCGCCGCCCTCCTCCCAGTCGTCCCCGCTGTCACCGAAGGCGGCGTCGAGGCTCTGCCCGAGGAGGACGAAGTCGTCGCCCGCCCCCGCGAAGGTCTCGTTGGCGTTGGCTCCACCGTTGCTGAAGTCCTTGCCGTTGCCGCCCATGAGGATGTCGAGCCCGATGCCGGCGTCGATCGCGTCGTCGCCGGGACCACCCTTGGGGACGTCGTCCCCGGCGGTGTCGGTGATGATGTCGTCACCGTCGCCTCCGAGTGCGACGTCGGCTCCGGCGCCGCCCTCGATGACGTCGTTCCCGAGGTCGCCCCAGAAGGTGTCGTTGTCGTTGCCGCCCCACACGCGGTCGACACCGGGGGTGCCGTTGTAGACGCTCTGGCCGTTGATGCCGGCCGGGTCGACGGAGTTGAACTGGCGGTACTGGATCGTGCCGTCCGACTTCTTCAGGAGCAGCCTGTTCTCGTTGCACTCGGTCGACGGGTCGTCGTTGATCGACGTCGGGCCGACGGCGAAGCTGCCCGCCGCCGCGGGGGAGGTGAGGTTGCCCAGCTGGAACTTGCAGTCGGCCGTCGCGAACACGTCCGCCTTGAGGGTGTTCGTGCCCTCGGTGTTGCGCTCGATGAGCTCCGCGAACGAGTTGCCCTCGAGCTGGGCGCGCAGGTTCATGCCCGGCGTACGGGCCAGGTAGTAGAGCCGGTCACCGTTCTGGAGGTCGGTCATCTGGTTCTCGAACACGTAGTTGAAGGTGGTGCCGAGCAGACCGCCGAACGGGGTGGTGTTCTCGGCCAGACCGCCGACCCAGAGGTCGATGTCGTCCAACCCGGTGGTCGAGGTGGTGCCGGTGTCGGCCCACGCACCGGTGCTGTTCATGAAGTCGTCGGCGTCCGCGGGGACGTCGGGGTCACCCAGCACGGGGTTGACGATCCGCCTGGCTGCTTCTCTCCTCGACGCCAGCGTCGCCGGTCCGCCCCCTGGAGCGTTGAGGATGGTGGGGTGGCGGCCGTAGGCCGCGACGAAGTTGACGAGCGACTCCGGGTGCTTGATGTTCTCCCCGAAGTCCACCCAGCTGATATAGGGCTTGAGCTGACCGTCGTTGGTCCGGTTGTAGAGCTGACGGCGGAAGACGTTCAGCGGGGGCACCCCTTCGGACCGCGCTCGGGTCATGTTGATCGTCGCCAGGTCGAGGGGGAGGCCCAGCAGGTTGTTGCGGAGCGTGTCCGTGACGAACTCGTCCAGCTCGTTCCCGGTCTGGTCGGACATGCCCATGACGACGCTGCCCGCTGCCTGGGCGGGAGTCAGCTCCCCCGCAGGACCGCCATCGGTGTACGAGGGAGGGTTCAGGAACCCGTCGAGGAGCGAGATGTCGTTGCTCGACCCGTTCGCGTTGGTGCGGGAGATCGTCTCGGTCAGCATGGAGTGGCCGAAGCGGTAGACGGCGTGGGCGAACTCCGCCCTGATCGCCGGGTTGAGGTCGGTCTGGGTGAAGGCGAACGGCTCGAAGGGGTTGATCGCAGGCTGGACCTTGCGGGCGAACTCCTCGAACACGAGGTGCTGGTACTCCATCTCCGTCACGAAGCGTGCCGCCTGGAAGAGACGCTCCCCGTAGGTGAAGGTAGAGGCGCTGACAGCCTCGAAGCGTGTCTTGAGCGCCGCGTTGGCCGGCAGGTCCAGGGTGGTCTGGATGTCCTCGACCAGGCGGTCGTGCTCGGAGTGGAAGACCTGGTGGATGGCGGTCAGGCCGATGTTTTCGTTGACCCGACCGTCGCCGGCGATGAAGTGGGCGTCGAGCATCTCGTCGTCGTAGGTGCCGGCCGGCTGCGCCGCGAAGTCGGCGGACGCCGTGGTGTCGGCATCCGGCTCGAGGCCGGCCTTGGGCTCCGCGTTGTGCGCGATGTCGGTGAGGAAGGGGGTGTCGATGTGCTGGACGTCGGCCGGGACCGGGACCGGGGCGCTCGTGTCACCCTCGACCAGTCCGGAGTCGGTCACGTACTGCGGCAGTCCCCGGAGCGGTCCGGGCACGAAGTTCCCGTAGGCGTCCACCGCGAGCATGGGGACGTCGAGGACGTCGGCATCGGTGAGCTCGAGTCCCAGCAGGACCGCAGCCTGCTCCTTCGTGGTGGCCCAGGTCGCCATGCCGGTGTCCTGGTCGGCAGGAGCACCGACCGCGCCGCCGAGCAGGCGGCCGGTCGCGACCGGACGGCCGGCGGAGCTGTTCGCGTACTCCCGCAGGAATGCCTGGTGGGAGGCGTGCGAGGTGTAGGTCTGGCTCTGGTCGACCCAGGGCGAGTCGGTGTTCTTGGCCTCCTGGACGTCGTCCGAGGTCCCCAGGACGTTGTCCGGGCCGGGCTGGTTCCTGGCGCGGGTCATCACCATGAACCGCAGGTTGGGGTCCAGGTCGTCGGCGTTGCCGAAGACGTGGTCCGCGCCCGCCACGAGCGGGTCGTCGTCCTTCAACGGCACGAAGACGGTGCCGCTGCCGCCCTTGACCGTCTGGTCCACGCCGTGGTCGAAGAACTGACCGAACAGCGTGAACATCGAGTTGTAGGGCGGGGAGAGACCCACGTCGGTGGTGACGTTGGGGATGAACAAGGTCTCGTGCGACGGGGTGCAGTTCGCCGGGACCGCGACCACCGGGGGATCGGCCAGCGGGTCAGGGTCCGTGGTGCACGGCTGGACGCCCTCGTTGCCCTGGGTCCTGACGGGGAAGCCGGCCGCCGCGACGGCGGCGGGGTTGGTGGACGTCTGGTCCACGATCAGGTTGCTCACCGTGCGGGGCCGCGTGTCGAAGACGTTGCCCGACTTCTGGGCGTAGGTCGTCGTCCCGCCGGGCCCGAACCCGGGGGGCACGTCCTCGGCCGCCAGGTACCGGGAGTCGGCGAGCCGGGGGAACAGCTCGTCGGTGGCGCCGTTCCTCTCCTGGCCGGCGACGAGGTTGTTGCAGGAGCCGTCGACCGTCCGCAGCCCGAAGGACAGCAGGGGGCTGGAGAGCTGGTTGGGTCCGGTGCCGAGGAGCGCACCGCAGGGGCCGGTGGCCGGGGTCGTGCCGGCGACGTGCGCCTCCGCGACCCTGATCTGCTTCAGGATGTAGGAGAGGTCGGACGGGCTCACGGTGAAGCCCTGACCCACCGGCGCCGCGGCCGCGGCAGCCACCGCCCCCGTGAGAGCGGGCGGAGCACTGGTGGCCGGCACGCCAGCAGCCTGGGCGAAGAGGACCGCCGGCACGGTCATGGTGGTGAGCAGGGCTGTGAGACGACGGCCGCGGCTTCGAGCTGCTCGGGGACGGTGGTCACCTGGCGGGGGAGCAGACCGAGCCGCGGCTCCCCTGGACGCCGAACTTCGTTCTCTGAGCTTCATGGCAACCCCGCTTCTCTAGGACGATTGCCGCCACCTTGAACGCAGGACCTTGTGGGTTCCTTGCGCGCGGGGACCCCGGCGGCGCCCTGCCAGGCCCTCGGTGCGTCCAGGGTCGTGTGCCAGGCTCGGCCGGTGCGTACCCCTGCGAGCACCAAGCCGCCCCAGATCGACACGATCCGTCTCGGGGACCTCACCCCGGGCGACGCGGACGACCTCGTCCGGAACGCCGACCTCGACTCCGTCCTCTACGCCGACCTGGCGCTCGCCGAGCTCAGCGTGCCCGGGGCCTTGATCGCCTCGGCCCGGTTCGCCGACGTTTCCGCCGACGAGACCGACCTCCGGGGGGCTCGGTTGAACGAGGTCGAGCTCGACCGGGTCAACCTCCCGGTCGTCCGTGCCGCCCGCAGCCAGTGGCGCGACGTGCGGGTCACCGGGCGGCTCGGGTCGCTGGAGGCCTACGAGGTGCAGTGGCGCTCGGTCCACTTCGTCGGTTGCAAGCTGTCCTTCGTCAACCTGCGCGGGGCGGAGCTGGTGGACGTCGCCTTCACCGACTGCATGATCGAGGAGCTCGACCTCGGCAGCGTGGTGGCCCGACGGGTGGGGCTCCGAGGGACGCGGATCGGTGCTCTCGACGTGCGGCAGGCCGAGCTGCACGACGTCGACCTGCGGGGCGCGACCTTCGACGGCCTCGACGGGCTCACCAGCCTGGGGGGCGCCACGATCGGTCCGGACCAGCTGATGCTGCTCGCACCCCTGATGGCGGCCGGCCTGGGACTCCGGGTCGAGTAGCGGAGCTTCCTCCGGGCTGGTGCTCCTGGCGGTCGCCCTGGTCCCGGAGGACGACTCAGCCGGGCGGTGAGGTCGCGGCCGGCAGCGAGAACCTGAAGCGCGCCCCCCTGCCGGGGGAGGGACGTGGCACGCAGACCAGGTCGCCGCCGTGGGCGCGAGCGATCCCCCGCGCGATCGGCAGGCCCAGGCCGGAGCCCGGCCCGCGGGGGTCGAGGCGCACCAGGCGCTCGAAGACACGCTCCCGCTCGCCGTCGGGCACGCCCGGCCCGTCGTCGTCGACCTCGACGACCACGTCCGGGCCGGTCTGCGACAGGTGCACGTCGACCGTGCCCCGGCCCCCCGTCGCGGCGACGGCGTTGTCGACGAGGTTCCCGACGACCTGCGCGAGCCGGTCCGGGTCGCCGTCGACCGCGGGTGCCGAACCGTGCCTCCGCAGGGTCGCCCCCGGATGGGAGTGGCGTCGGGCGGCCAGGACCCCGTCGACGAGGGCCACCGGGTCGACGACCCCCCGGCGCAGGTCCAGCCCGCGATCCACCCGGGCCATCGTCAGCAGGTCGTCGACGAGGCGCCCGGCGCGACGGGTCTCCCGGACCAGGGTCAGCAGCGCCGCCTCCCGTTCCGCGCGACCGGGGTCGTCACGGAGCAGGTGCTCGGCGGTGGCCTGGATGCCGGCGACCGGCGTCCGCAGCTCGTGCGCGGCGTCGCCGACGAAGTCGCGCAGCCTCGCCTCCGACGTCGTCGCCCGTCGCTCCGCCCCGACGACGGCGTCGAGCATCTCGTCGAACGCCTCCGCGGTGCGGCCGAGCTCGGTGGAGGGGTCCTGCGGGCGGATCCGGCGGGCCCGGTCGCCGCCCGTGATGGACCGGGCGACGGCGGTGATCCGGTCCAGCGGGCCGAGGGCCCGGCCGACCACGACCGGCACCACCAGCACCGTGCCGAGCAGCACCAGCAGCGCGGCGACGACGAGCACGACCAGCACCTGCGCCACGGTGGACCTCGCTCCCCCGGCGTCGGCGAGGAGGACGACGGTCCTCCCGTCGGGCAGGTCGGCGGAGACGGACAGGAGGTCGCCGCTCTGCTGGACACCTCCCCCCGGCGTGGGGAGCGCAGGTAGCGAGGTCTCGCCCCGCGGTCCTGGAGGGGCATTGCCCGGCTCGACCTCGGCGTCGTCGACGGCGGCGGCGGGCGGGTCCGCAGCTCCGGCCAGCGGACCCTCCGCGTACCGCTCGCCGCCGGCGGTGGTGAGCACCACCGAGACGCCCTCACCCTCCAGACGGCGGGCCAGGTCACGGTCCTCGACCTGGTCGGCGAGCGCGGTGGCGACGTCGGCCCGGTCCAGGAGCCGCTGCCGCAGCTGGGAGTCGAACCGCTCGCGCAGCGTCAGCCCGGTCGCGGCGACGAGGACCAGCAGCATCACGGCCATCAGGACGGTCACCACCACGGTCACCCGGCGCCGCAGCGACGGCGTACGCAGGGCGTCGGTCGGCCCGGGCGGCCTGCCCGCCCGCGGCTCAGCCACGGGGAGCGCGCAGCACGTAGCCGAGTCCGCGCTCGGTGTGGATCAACCGGGGCCCGTGGACCTCGATCTTGCGGCGCAGCGCGCTGAGGTGGACCTGGACCAGGTTGTCGGCGTACTCGTCGTAGCCCCAGACCTGGCTCAGGATCTGGGCGTTCGACAGGACCCGGTCGCGGTGCTGTGCCAGGAAGACCAGCAGCCGGAACTCCGTGGCCGTCAGCGGCACGTGGTGGCCGGCCCGGGTCGCCCGGCCCGCGCCCTCGTCGACCTCGAGGTCGTCGACGACCACCGTGGTGGCGATCGCACCCGTCCGGCGCAGGACCGCGCGCACCCGGGCCAGGAGCTCCTCCACCACGAACGGCTTTGCCAGGTAGTCGTCGACGCCCACGTCGAAGCCGAGCAGCCGGTCCTCGACGGCCTCGCGCGCGGTCAGCATCACGATCGCCGCGTCGCTGCGTCGCCGCACCACCTCGACCAGCGCCGGCCCGTCGCGGCCCGGCAGCATCCAGTCCAGGACGACCAGGGCGGGGGAGAAGCCAGTGACCTCGGCCTCGAGCGCCTCGCCGTCGGGCAGGCCGCGTACGGCGTACCCGGCGCCGGCGAACGAGTGCTCGAGGGCGGACCGGATGGCGTCGTCGTCCTCGACGACCAGGATCCGGGGGCCCGCAGCGTCGCGGGTCGTGGTCGCGGACGGGGGAGGCACGGGGCCAGTCTGCCGCCGCCTGGCTGAAGTCCACCTGAAGAAGCGTGCTGGGGGGTCCGTTCTTCAGGTTCCCCGCAGGTGGGGGCAGCAGGTTCGTCCTCGTCACACCTCGACCGGCGGACCCGCCGGCGAGGACACCGCAGGAAGAACCGTGATCGGTCTCCCGTCCCTGACCCTCACGACCTGCCCCGTCCCAGGAGGACCGATGAAGAACCTCTTCCGCCGCCCCACCCGTGCGACGACCCGGCCGGCCGACCCCTCGTCCGTGCTCGCCACCAGCCGTCCGCGCAGGCGGCGCCCGGCCACCGGCCTGGTCGTCGGCCTCGGGGTCGGCGCGCTCGCCGGCATGGCCATGGCCCTGACCGTGCCGGCGCTGGCCGACTCGGGCACCCCGGGCACGGAGCCGGCCGGGTCCTCCGCCGAGGCCTCCGTCTCGGGCGGGGGCGGCGCAGGGACGGCGGACTGTCCGGCGACACCCGACCCGCTCCCCGAGGGGGAGTCCCCGGTGGTGCCCGTCCCGCGTGCCGACGCCGGAGCGCCCGCGCCGACGCCTCCTCCCTGCTCGCCGCTCGTGCCGGCACCGCCGAAGGGTGAGGGGCCGGAGGCGGTCCCGGCCCCGCCGGGGTGCGCCCCGCACGGGAAGCGGCACGCTCCCGCGATCCCGGACGGCGCGATCCCGACTCCCGCCGCCTGAGGGTCCGGTGATCAGGGCTGGGGCGGCCTCAGCCGCCCCAGCCCATCGGGAACTCCTCGAACGAGGTCGCCAGGGCGACCCCCATGCGTTGCCCGGTCGGGCGGGCCATCCCCTCGAGGAACTCCCTCGGGTCGAAGTGCTCCCAGCCCAGGCCGTCGATGTAGGCGTGGTGGGCCTCCAGCGAGGCGACGCCGGCGTCGAAGGTCGCGGTCACGTCGACGCCGTGCTCGGCCAGCGGGGACCCGTGCGCCCAGACGGCACCGACCCCGCCCCACGGCTCGAGGCCGTCGACGAGCTGCTCGGCGAAGACCCAGCGGTTGCCGGCGTCGCGGACGGCGTCGAGGGTGGCGCGGCCGACGGCGATGTGGTCGGCCTGGTTGAGGTTCCGTCCGCCCCAGGTGTCGCGGGGGTTGTTGGTCAGCACGACGTCCGGCCGGTGCCGACGCACCACCTCGGCGATCGCGCGGCGCAGGGGCACGCCGTACTCCAGGACGCCGTCCGGCAGGCCGAGGAACTCGACGTCCTCCACGCCGACCAAGCGGGCGGAGGCGACCTGCTCGGCCTCGCGGACCCGCCGGCACTCGTCGGGGTGCAGGCCGTCGATGCCGGCCTCGCCGGAGGTCACCATGCAGTACACGACCCGCTTGCCCTGCCCGGTCCACCGCGCGACGGCCGCGGCGGCGCCGAACTCCAGGTCGTCGGGGTGGGCGACGACGCACAGCGCGCTCGCCCAGGTCTCGTCCAACGGCTCGAGGGGGTCCAGGGATGCTGCCGGCTGCTCGGTCATGACCCGAGCGTGCCACGACTCTCACCGGCGCCGTCGGGATCGACCCCCGAGGGTGACTCGGGCCCACGCGGGCGCGGGTAGACAGGACGCATGACCTACAAGCTGAGCCGCCTCATGTCCACCGCCACCGCCGGGTACGGCGTCTTCGCCCTCGTCCAGCCCGCCCACCTCGGCAAGGCCGTCGAGGCGCCGTCGTCCGAGATAGGCGCGTGGGAGGTCCTGGCCCGCACCTATGCCGTGCGCGACCTGGCGATCAGCTCCTTCGGCATGTTCGGCCGCTCGGGTCGCACCGTGCGCACCGCGATGAAGCTGCGCATCCTCAACGACGTCGGCGACGGCCTCGTCCTCGCCGCCCGCACCTCCGACCCCGACGTGCGTCAGAAGGTGCTCGCCGTGACCATGGGCTGGGCGGCGCTCAACACCGTGGCCCTGGTCGTCGACTCGCGCCGCAACGACGACGACTGACCCGCGACGGGGACGCCGGCGACGCCCCGTCGCGGGGCCGATAGGGTCACCGCGGTCGGTGCGGCGTCCGACGGACGTGCAGCGGCACTCGGGGCGGTAGCTCAGTCGGTTAGAGCAGAGGACTCATAATCCTTGGGTCGTGGGTTCGAGCCCCACCCGCCCCACCGCGCTCGTCCGGACCCGGTCGGCTCAGCGGAGCCAGCTGTCGCCGACCCGCTCGCCCCACCAGCGCCCGAGGCCGAGGGCGTCGCCGGACCGGGTGAACCAGATGACCGCGATCGCCAGTGCGTCGACCCAGTGGTCGTCGAGCACCGGGTTGGTGTAGGTGCCGGCCTCGGCGCCGACAGGGAACTCGGCGAGGTACATCAGGCCCAGCAGCGCGCCACCGGCGACGGCGGTGATCTTGAGCCCGCACCCGGTGATGAGGGCGAGCCCGATGGCCAGGAGACCGGCCATGAAGGCGACGTCGGCCCAGGGCCCCGAGATCGCGCTGAAGAAGCCCGCGAACGGGCCGGAGGCGTTCGACATGAAGCCCTGGGCGGGGGTGCCGCCGTCGATCATCCCGCTGCCGGAAGCGGTCATGAACCCCAGGCCGACGAGCTTGTCGACGAACGCCCAGAGGAAGTACCACCCGAGCACGATGCGCAGGGCCCCGAGCACGAGTCGGGCTGGTCGCGAGTGGACGAGGTCGGTCTGGAAGGTCGCAGCCGGCCCGGCGACGAGGGTCCGGCCGGGTGTCGTGCTCGGACGGGGGATCGGTGCGACGCTCTGGGCGGTCATGGCGTTCCTCTGGGTAGGTCCTCCAGGACCCGTGGCGGGGCCCTGAGCACGACCTTGTTCCCGATGAGGCTCCGCGGACAGGGACCTTGTCCCTCAGCTGGTGGTCCTCCGGCGCCAGAGGCGCCGACGAAGACGAACGCCCCCGCCGGTCCTGGGGGGAGGGTGGCGGGGGCGTCCGGGAGACCGGCGGNCCCTAGTGACCCGGGTCCTCGCGTCCACACAATCCACCCCCCACCACCACCATCAGGAGCACAGCTGCTGGGTGCGTGTGTGTGGAGGGGTCATAGAGTTACGGCGGCCATAGCGAGAGGGAAACACCCGGTCCCATCCCGAACCCGGAAGTTAAGCCTCTCAGCGCCGATGGTACTGCAACCGCGAGGCTGTGGGAGACTAGGACGCCGCCGGACAACTTTTTGCAAGAGGCCATCGGGCAACCGATGGCCTCTTCGCATTTCGGCACATCTGGACACAGCAGCACCCAACATCACAGAGGAGACGTCGTGGTCGAGCAACGACGCGGCCCGCGATCGGGCAGTACGAACTCCGGCGCACGGACCGGACGAGGATCCGACGACCGCCCGGGGCGGGGATCCGACGACCGACGTGGTCGGCCCAGCGACGACCGTCGTGGCGGCGGCCAGCGCCCCACCGGCAACCGGGACAAGCGGTCCGACGACCGCAAGAAGCCCGAGGAGAAGCCGGCACGCATCCGGCGCACCCCCGAGGACCAGGCGATCTACGACGGTCCCGACCTGCCTGACGTCGTGACGGGCAAGGAGCTGGACCGGTCGGTGACCGGGCAGCTGAAGGGTCTCCCCGAGAAGCTCGCGGCCCGGGTGGCACGCCACCTCGCCGCCGCCGGGATGGTCATCGACGACGACCCCGAGCTGGCGTACCGGCACGCTCTCGCAGCCCGTGCTCGGGCGCCCCGGATCGCCGTCGTGCGTGAGGCCGCCGGTGAGGCGGCCTACGCCGCCGGGCACTACGCCGAGGCGCTCTCCGACCTCCGCGCGGCGAAGCGCCTCAACGGTGCGACCGCGTACCTGCCGATCATGGCCGACTGCCACCGCGCCCTCGGCCAGCCGGAGCAGGCGCTGAAGCTCTCGAAGAGCCCCGGCGTGGCGAACTTCGCCCCCGAGGCGCGTGCCGAGATGACGATCGTCGAGGCGGGAGCCCGTCGCGACATGGGTCAGCTCGACGCCGCCCTCCGGGTGCTCGAGCAGGCGCCGATCAACTCGCAGAACCGGTCCGCCTGGGTCGTGCGCCTGCGGTACGCCTACGCCGACACCCTGGTCGCCGCCGGGCAGCAGCGGGAGGCGCTCGAGTGGTTCCACCGCACCCACGCGATCGACGCCGACCAGCTCACCGACGCCGAGGCGCGTGCCGCCGAGCTCGAGCGCCGGCGTGACGACGAGACCGGGCGTCCGCCGGTGGCGACCGAGGACTGACCGGAGGTCAGCGCGGTGTCCCGGGGGGCAGCACCCGGACCCGGACGGGTGCGCCCGCCTGCCGGGCGCCGCGGCGCACGCCCTCGGTGAACGTGATCCTCACGGGGTCGATCAGGGCGACGGTGGCGCCGCTTCCGGTGACCTGGAGCATCAGCTCGTCCTCCGGTCCGAGGTCGGTTCCGGCCGGGTCGACGATGTCGCGGCACGACCCGTCCGGCGCGGTGGTGACGTCCACGTCGCCACCGACGCACACGAGGGGCTGGACGGCGATCTCGCGGGTGCTCGTGACATCGACCTGGACCCCGCGCACGTCCAGCGACCGGCCGGCGTCCTCGTCGAGGGTGTACACGCCGAGGTAGACCGGTTGTCCTGACGGCACCGTGGCCGTCACGGGCGTCTCCTGGACCGCCAGTGGCGGGGGAGTGGTGACGTAGTAGCCGGCGGACGTCGCCAGCGCCACCACCAGCATCGGCAGCACGACCCCCAGGGTCTGAGGGCGGCGTGAGAGCCGCAGCGACGGGGACGGGGCCACAGCACGCAGGGTAGGCCACGGTGTCGGTCCCAGGACGTCGACGCGTACTGGTCGAGACCACTGGCGCGCACGGGGCGCATGGGACACAATGGACCCACAACTACATGGTCGTCATTCGAACCACCAGGTCGTGCGAGTCCGCTGGGGAAGGCGTTCCTCGCGCCGAGGTGGGAGATCTCCCACCGTGACCGATGGAGGACAGCGATGACGACATCCAGCTCAGTGCGGGTGCCTGCCCGAGGCGTGCTCTACGTCCACTCGGCGCCCTCGGCACTGTGCCCCCACATCGAGTGGGCCGTCGGAGGCGTGCTCGGTGTTGCGGTCAACCCCTCGTGGACCCCGCAGCCCGCCCAGGCCGGGAGCCACCGGGCAGAGCTCTCGTGGACCGGCGACGTCGGTGCCGCCGCGCGGATGGTGTCGGCGCTGCGGGGGTGGGACCACCTCCGCTTCGAGGTCACCGAGGACGCGACAGCGGGTGGTGAGGGTGCCAGGTACTCCTCCACGCCGTCCCTCGGCGTCTTCCACGCCGTCACCGGCGTGCACGGCGACATCCTCATCCCCGAGGACCGGCTCAAGGCCGCCGTGGTGAAGTCCTCGCTCGGTGAGACGACGCTCGAGCTCGAGGTGGACAAGCTGCTCGGGAAGCCGTGGGACGACGAGCTCGAGACCTTCCGCCACGCCGGCGAGGGAGCTCCCGTCCGCTGGTTGCACCAGGTCGTCTAGTCGCCTCCCTGGGCCGCCGCGCCGGCGGCCCAGGCAAGCCGCTCGTTCAGAGCGGGATGTTGCCGTGGTGGCCGCGGCGGACGCCGTCGGTCTGCACCGCCTCGTCGATGGCCTTCGCGATGGACGACCTCGTCAGCGCGGGGTCGACGACCTCGTCGACGACCCCGATCTCCACGGCCCGCTCGACGCCACCCGCGAGGCGCTCGTGCTCGGCGGCCAGCTCGGCCTCGACCTGGGCGCGCAGGTCCGGGGCGACCTCGGCGAGCTTGCGGCGGTGCAGGATCCGTACGGCGGCCACCGCGCCCATCACGGCCACCTCGGCCCCGGGCCAGGCCAGCACCCGGGTGGCGCCGAGGGAGCGCGCGTTCATGGCGATGTAGGCGCCGCCGTAGGTCTTGCGGGTCACCAGGGTGACCCGGGGGACCACGCACTCAGCGAAGGCGTGCAGGAGCTTCGCCCCGCGCCGGACGACGCCGTCCCACTCCTGACCGACGCCGGGCAGGTAGCCGGGGACGTCCACCAGCACGACGAGCGGCACGCCCAGCGCGTCGCACAGCCGCACGAACCGCGAGGCCTTCTCGGCCGACAGCGAGTCCAGGCAGCCGCCGAGGCGCAGCGGGTTGTTGGCCACGACGCCGACGGTGCGGCCGCCGAGTCGGCCGAGGGTGGTCACGATGTTCGGTGCCCAGCGCGCGTGCAGCTCCTGCGCGGTCCCCTCGTCGAGCAGGCCGTCGACGAGCGGGTGCACGTCGTAGGCCCGCTTGCGCGACTCCGGCAGCAGGGCCTCGAGGTCGCGGTCGACCACGTCGGTGAGGCGCAGGCTGCCCTGCGTGCCGAGCAGGTGGGCGATGGTGCGCGCCTTGTCGAGCGCCTCGCGCTCGGACTCGGTGAGGACGTGCACGACGCCGGAGCGGCGACCGTGCGGCTCGGGCCCGCCGAGACGGAGCATGTCGACGGCCTCGCCGGTGACCGAGCGGACCACGTCAGGGCCGGTCACGAAGATCCTGCCCTCGGGCCCGAGGATCACCACGTCGGTGAGCGCCGGGCCGTACGCGGCCCCGCCGGCGGCCGGGCCGAGGACGACCGAGATCTGGGGGATCACCCCGGACGCCTGCGTCATCACCGCGAAGATCCGGCCCACGGCGTGCAGGGACAGCACGCCCTCGGCCAGGCGGGCGCCGCCCGAGTGCCAGAGCCCGATGATCGGCACGCCGTCGGTGATCGCCCGGTGGTAGGCGTCGACCACGACGCGGCAGCCGTCGTCACCCATGGCGCCGCCCATCACGGTGGCGTCGGAGCAGAAGGCGACGACGTCGGTGCCGTCGACGCGCCCGCGAGCGGCGAGCATGCCGGACTCGTCGAACTCGGAGAGGAGCTCGCACGTCCCGTCGTCGAGCAGCGCCTCGAGGCGCAGGAGCGGGTTGCGGGGGTCCTCCTCGCGCGGCAGCTTCGGCGGCTTGCCGCTCGGGGCGGGTGCGGGGTTCGCGACCTGCGTCATCAGACGCTCCCGAAGACCACGGCGACGTTGGCGCCGCCGAAGCCGAAGGAGTTGTTCAGCGCCGCGGCGTCGCCGACGGGCAGGTCGCGCGGCTTCGTGGCGATGTCCAGGTCGACCTCGGGGTCGAGGTCGTCGAGGTTGATCGTCGGCGGGACGGTGCGGTGGCTCAGGGCGAGCACGGTGGCGATCGCCTCCAGCGCGCCGGCTCCGCCCAGCAGGTGGCCGGTCATCGACTTCGTGCTGGTCACGACGACCTCGGAGGCGTGCGCGCCCAGGGTGGCGTGCAGCATCAGGCCCTCGGCGATGTCGCCCTTGGGCGTCGAGGTGGCGTGCGCGTTGACGTGCACGATCGACTCGGCGTCCACGTCGGACTCGTGCAGCGCGCGGAGGATGGCGCGCGACCCGCCCCGACCGGCCGGGTCGGGCTGCGCGATGTCGTGGGAGTCGGCGGTGATGCCGGCGCCGAGGACCTCGGCGTAGATGCGGGCGCCACGGGCCTTGGCGTGCTCCTCGGACTCCAGCACCAGCACGCCGGCGCCCTCGCCGAGCACGAACCCGTCGCGCCCGGTGTCCCAGGGCCGCGAGACCGTGGTGGGGTCGCCCGCGTTCTTCGACAGCGCCATCATGTTCGCGAAGGCGGCCATCGGCAGCGGGTGGATGGCGGCCTCGGTGCCGCCGGCGAGGACGACGTCGGCACGACCCAGACGGATCTGGTCGACCGCGAGGCTGATCGCCTCGTTGCCGGAGGCGCACGCCGACACGGGGGTGTTCACCGCGGCACGGGCGCCGACGTACAGGCTGATGTTGGCAGCGGGCGCGTTGGGCATCAGCATCGGCACGGCCAGCGGCGACACCCGTCGCGGGCCCTTCTCGATCAGGCTGTCGTAGTTGGAGAGCAGGGTGTTGACCCCGCCGATCCCGGAGGCCATCGCCACGCCGAGCCGGTCGTGGTCGATCTCGGCACCCTCGAGGCCGCTGTCGCGCCAGGCCTCCATCGCGGCGACCATCGCCAGCTGGGTCGAGCGGTCGTAGCGGCGCGCCTTGACGCGCTCCAGGACCTCGGTCGGCTCGACCGCGACGCGCGCGGCGATCTTGACCGGGAGGTCCTCGGCCCATTCCTCGGTCAGGGCGCGGACGCCGGACCGCCCCGCCAACAGACCCTCCCAGGTGGAGGCCACGTCACCGCCGAGGGGACTGGTGGTCCCCATCCCGGTGACCACGACACGTGTGCGGCTCATGGTTGGTCGACTCCTCGTGGTGCTGTGCTGGTGAGAGGGTGGTGGGGGCGGTCCGGCAGGGCCTCAGCCCTGGGCGCGCTCGATGTAGGCCACGGCGTCGCCGACGGTCTTGAGGTTCTTGACCTCCTCGTCGGGGATGGTCACCCCGAACTTCTCCTCGCAGGCCACGACGATCTCGACCATCGAGAGCGAGTCGACGTCGAGGTCGTCGATGAAGGACTTGTCCAGCTGGACGTGGGCGGTGTCGGTGCCGGCGACCTCGTTGGTGATCTCGGCGAGGTCGGCGCGGATCTCTTCGGTGGTGGCCATCTCTGGTGTCTCCTTCGTGGTGGGGGTCGTGCGGGAACTCGGTGGGTCGACGCGGGTCGCGCCGAGGGGTCGGCCGGCGCCGGTCAGGGCAGCCGGACGACCTGGGCGGCGTAGGCCAGGCCTGCGCCGAAGGCGATGAGCAGGGCGAGGTCGCCGCTCTTCGCGTCGCCCTCGTCGTACATCCGGGCCAGGGCGAGCGGGATCGAGGCCGCCGAGGTGTTGCCCTGCTCGGCGATGTCGCGCGCGATCCGTACCCCGGCGGGCAGCTTCATCGCCCGTGCCATGGCGTCGGTGATGCGCATGTTGGCCTGGTGGGGCACGAAGCAGTCGAGCTGGTCGGGGGTGACCCCCGCGCGGTCCATGGCCTCGCGGCCGATCTTGGCCATCGCGAAGGAGGCCCAGCGGAAGACCGCGTTGCCCTGCATCACCAGGTGCGGGATCACGGGCTCCTCGGCCACGAGCACGTCGCGCCAGTCCTCGCGCTGCCGGATCAGGTCGTACTGCTCACCGTCGGAGCCCCAGACGACCGGACCGACGCCGGCGACGTCGCTGGGTCCCATCACCATGGCGCCGGCGCCGTCGGCGAAGATGAAGGCGCTGCCGCGGTCGTCGGGGTTGGTGATCTCGGAGAGCTTCTCCACCCCGATCACCAGCACGTGGCGGGCGCTGCCGGCCCGGATGAAGTCGGCAGCCATCGCGACGCCGTGGCAGAAGCCGGCGCAGGCCGCGGACACGTCGAACGCGGCCGCCTGCTCGGTGCCGAGCTCGTGGGCGATCAGCGTGGCGACGGCAGGGGTCTGCATCATGTGGCTGATGGTGGCCACCACGACGCAGTCGATCTGGGCGGCGTCGATCCCCGCGCGCTCCAGGGCCACGCGGCTCGCGGCGACCGACATCGACTGCACGGTCTCGTCCTCGGTGGCCCAGCGACGCTCCCGGATGCCCGAGCGCTGCTGCACCCACTCGTCGGTGGAGTCGATGCGCCCGACGATCTCGGAGTTGGGCACCACGCGGGAGGGCCGGTAGGCGCCGAGCCCCAGGATGGCGGCGTGGGGGGCGCCCTGGCTGCTGCGCAGCTCCACGGGGCCGCTCACGAGGCGCTCCCGGTCGGGTGCAGGCGCAGCAGCGGCTGGCCGGGGGCGACCGGGTCGCCGTCCTCGACGAGCCACTCGACGACCTGGC
Source organism: Nocardioides sp. AX2bis (assembly GCF_902506435.1). Taxonomy (GTDB): domain Bacteria; phylum Actinomycetota; class Actinomycetes; order Propionibacteriales; family Nocardioidaceae; genus Nocardioides. The sequence continues at coordinate 1,580,836 of NZ_LR733215.1, forward strand.
CGCCGTGGGCGGCGGGCACGTCGACGGAGTCGCGGGTGCTGGCGACCCGCCCGATCACGGTGCCCGCGGCGAGGTGGTCGACGTCGGCCTCCGGCGCGCGGTGGAACATCCCCTTGCTCGGGGAGACGACCATCCGCCAGGTCGGGGTCGAGGCGATCAGCGACCCCTCGCCGTGGCGGGCGCAGAAGGCGCGGGCGTCGTCGAGCTGGTCGGGGGTCTTGAGCGCGAAGGTCTCGACGCCCTTCAGGTTGCGCTTGACGATCCCGGTCAGGGTGCCGGCCGGCGGCATCTCCAGGACGCCGGTGACGCCGAGGTCGCTCATCGTCTCCAGGCACAGGTCCCAGCGCACGGGGCTGGCGATCTGGCCCACGATGCGGCGCAGCACCTCGGTGCCGTCGTGGACGACCTGGCCGTCACGGTTGCTGATCACCGCGGTGCGCGGGTCGTGGACCGAGACCGAGCGGGCCAGGTGCGCCAGCCGGTCCACGGCAGGAGCCATGTGGTGGGTGTGGAAGGCGCCGGCGACCGACAGCGAGGTCAGGCGCGCCTTGGTCGGCGGGTCGTCGGCGAGGGCGGCCAGCTGCGCGGCGGTGCCGGCGGCGACCACCTGCCCGGGGCCGTTGTCGTTGGCGGGGGTGAGGCCGTGCCGCTCCAGCGTGGCCAGGACGTCGTCGCGGTCGCCGCCGAGCACGGCGGTCATCCCGGTCGGGGTGGCCGCGGCCGCCTCGGCCATGGCCAGGCCGCGCTCGCGGACCAGGACCATCGCCTGCTCCGCCGTCATCACGCGGGCGCCGGCCGCGGCGGCGAGCTCACCCACGCTGTGGCCGGCCACGGCGCCGATCTGGTCGAAGGCGTCGTGCGGGTGCGGGAAGAGCTCGAGGGCGGCGACCAGTCCGGTGCCGACGAGCAGCGGCTGGGCGACCCGGGTGTCACGGATGGCCTCGGCGTCGGCGTCCGTGCCGTAGTGGGCGAGGTCGAGCCCGGCCACCACCGACAACCACTCCAGGCGCGACGCGAAGGTCGGGTCCTCGAGCCAGGGGCGGAGGAAACCGGGGGACTGGGCTCCCTGGCCGGGGGCGACGATGACGAGCACGAGGTCCACTGTCCCCTCATCCGGCGCAGGTGTCGCCTCCGGCGCGAACCAATCTCACCGGGGGACCTTTGTGGGGTTCCCACAACTTCTGGACATCCGGGGCCAGGGTGTCAGCCCGCCTGCCGCCCCAGCACGAGGGCGAGCTGCAGGGTGAGGGCGTCCCGGGGGTCGTGCGGGTCCAGGCCGGCCACCTCGGCCACCTGTCGCAACCGGTAGCGCACGGTGTTGGGGTGGACGAAGAGCCCGCGCGCGGTCGCCTCCGTGGAGCCGGCGTGGGCGAACCAGGCGGCGAGCGTGGACACCAGGATGTCGCGCTCGGCTGCGAGCGGGCGGTAGACGTCCTCGACCAGGTGCCGGCGGGCGTGGCCGTCGCCGGCCATCACCCGCTCCGGCAGCAGGTCCACGCTGGGCACCGGGCGGGGCGCCTGGGGCCACCCGGTCGCGGCCCGGTAGCCGGACAGGGCTGCCCGCGCCGACAGGTGGGCCCGGGTCAGGTCGGTGACGACGGGGCCGACCACGACGGGCCCCGGGCCGAAGGTCGGCGCCACCGCGGCCGCAGCGGTGCGGGCCTCGCGGACACCGCCGAGCAGCACGACGAGGCGCTCGCCCTGGACCGCGCACAGCGCGTCGAGGCCGGCCGCACGGGCGCACCGGCGCACCTCCTCGAAGAGCCCGGTCTCGGCGGCCGGGTCACCGACGCCGGCCGCGACGTCGCCGAGGACCACGGCGACCTCGCCCCGGGCCTCCCAGCCGACCGCGCTGGCCCGGGACAGCACGGTCTCGTCGGCCTCGGCGCGGAGCACGGCGTCGACGACCAGGGCCTCGAGCCGGGCGTCCCAGGCCCCGCGCGCCTCGGCGGCGCGGGCGTAGACCTCGGCGGTGGCGAAGGCGACCTCGCGGGCGTAGCGCGAGACCGCCACCTGCAGGTCGGGTGCGTCGGCGGGGTCGACCATGGCGTCGACGTTGCTCTCGACGACCTCGATGGTGAGCCGGACCAGGTCGACGGTCTGGGCCAGCGTGATGATGCCGGCCAGGGTCCGCGGTGCGGCCCCGAAGACCGACGCGGCCAGCGCCGGACCGTGCCCGCCGTGGTCCGGCGCGCCGGAGGTGGCCTCGCCCCGCCGCAACCAGTCGGCGAACCCGCGCACACCGGCCTGGAGGATCAGGCCGACCCAGGACCGGTTCTCGGCGTCGAGGTCGGAGAACCAGGCGTGCTCGGCCTCCATCCGGGTGACCGCGGCGCTGCTCAGGGAGCCGGTGGACCGCGACACCGCGCTCGCGCAGCGCTCGCGCCACTCGGTACGCCGCGCGGTGGCGGGCCCCTGCGGTGCTGGCACCCCGCGACCCTAGCCCTCCGGGGCGGCCGGGGAGCTGTCGACCCGGATCCGGCACACTGGACCGTCGGCCACCGCCGGCAGGAGAGAATCGGCGAACTGCAGGATCCCGCAGGGCCGGCGTGGTTGAATCCGAGACCAGTCCCCTCCCAGGAGGCCCCGGTGCCCCAGACCCAGCACGCCTCGCGCCACGAGGTGCAGTTCGTGACGGTGCACGGTCACCGGCGCGCGTACGTGAAGGTCGGCTCGGGACCCGTGCTGCTGCTGCTGCACGGCCTCGGCTGCGACCACACCACCTGGGAGCCGGTGATCGACCGGCTGGCCGAGCGCTACACGGTGCTGGCCCCCGACCTGCTGGGCCACGGGCAGTCGGCCAAGCCCCGGGCGGACTACAGCCTCGGCGGCTACGCCAACGGCATGCGCGACCTGCTCACCGTCCTCGGCATCGACAAGGTGACCGTGGTCGGGCACAGCTTCGGCGGCGGCGTGGCGATGCAGTTCTCCTACCAGTTCCCCGAGCGCACCGAGCGGCTGCTGCTGGTCTCCTCCGGCGGCCTGGGCCCCGAGGTCAGCCCGGTGATCCGGGCCATCACCACGCCGGGCTACCACCACGCGATGGGCGTGCTGACCATGCCGGGCGTACGGCACGTCGGCAAGGCCGGGCTGCACCTGCTGAGGGCGACCGGCTCGCGGCACACCCGCGACCTGGCGGAGGTGGCGGCGATCTACGAGACCTTCACCGACCCGAACGCCCGGCACGCGATCCGGCACGTCGTGCGTGCCGTGGTCGACTGGCGCGGGCAGATCGTCACGATGGCCGACCGGGCCTACCTGACCGACGCGATGCCGATGGCGGTGGTCTGGGGCCGCGACGACCACGTCATCCCCGTGCTCCACGCCGCCAACGTCGCCGCCCTGGCTCCCAAGGCGCGCGTCGAGGTCTTCGAGGACGCCGGGCACTTCCCGCACAAGGACCATCCCGAGCGGTTCGCCCGCTCGGTCGACGAGTTCGTCCGCGGCACCCGGCCCGCCACCTACTCGCGGGCCAAGTGGCGCGCCCTGCTGCGCGGCGGCCTGGACGCCGCGCCGCCGCCGACGCTGACCAGCGTCGAGACCGCCTGAGCGACGGCCGGGCGACCGGCCACCTGCCGCAGCCTGACGTACGACGCACGACGGCCGGGCCCCCTCGCGGGGACCCGGCCGTCGTGGCGTGCGGCGCGTCGGCGCCACCGATCAGGCGTCGCCGCCCTCCTGCTTCACGTCGGACACCGCGGTGGGGTCGTCGATGCGGTACTCGGCGAAGGCCTTCTCGACCTGGCCGCGGTCGACCTGGCCGGCGTCGGCGAGCGCCTGCAGCGTCTGCACCACGACCGACTCGGCGTCGACGTGGAAGAAGCGCCGGGCGGCCGGGCGGGTGTCGGCGAAGCCGAACCCGTCGGTGCCCAGGACGCGGTAGTCACCGGGGACCCAGCGCGCGATCTGCAGCGGCACCGCGGCCATGAAGTCGGTGACCGCGACGGTCGGCATCGAGGAGTCGCCCAGCTTGGCGGTGACCCACGGCGTACGCCCCTCGTCGCCGGGGTGCAGCAGGTTGTGCTCCTCGGTGGCGACGGCCTCGCGGGCCAGCTCGTTCCAGGAGGTCACCGACCACAGCTCGGCGGTCACGCCCCAGTCCTCGGCGAGCAGGCGCGCGGCCTTCTCGATCCACGGGTAGGCGATCCCGGAGGCCATCAGCCGCACGCTCGGCCCGTCGCCCTCGGCGGCGGAGATGCGGTGCATGCCCTTGAGCAGGCCCTCGTGGTCGAGGTCCTCGGGCTCCTTGGGCTGCGAGACCGGCTCGTTGTAGACCGTCATGTAGAAGATGACGTTCTCGCCGTCGGGGTGCTCCTCGGTGCTGCCGTACATCCGCTCGAGGCCGCTGCGCATGACGTGCGAGACCTCGTAGGCGAACGCCGGGTCGTAGTGCACGACCGCCGGGTTGGTCGCCGCGAGCAGCGGCGAGTGGCCGTCCGCGTGCTGCAGGCCCTCGCCGGTCAGCGTGGTGCGGCCGGCGGTGGCGCCGAGCAGGAACCCGCGCGACATCTGGTCGGCCATCGCCCAGATCGAGTCGCCCGTGCGCTGGAACCCGAACATCGAGTAGAAGATGTAGAACGGGATCATGTGCTCGCCGTGCGTGGTGTAGGCCGACCCGGCCGCCGTCGCCGAGGCCATCGCGCCGGCCTCCGAGATGCCCTCGTGCAGCATCTGGCCCTGCTTGGACTCCTTGTAGGAGAGCAGCAGCTTGCGGTCCACCGACTCGTAGCGCATGCCGCCGGGGTTGTAGACCTTCGCGCTCGGGAACATCGAGTCCATCCCGAAGGTGCGGTACTCGTCGGGGGCGATCGGGACGATCCGCTGACCGATCGCGGGGTCCTTCATCCAGTCCTTGAGCAGGCGCACCGAGGCCATCGTGGTGGCGACCTTGTTCTTGCCGGAGCCCTGCTTGAGCTCGGCGTACATCGCGTCACCGGGCAGGTCGAGCATCGTCGCGCGGTTGACCCGGCGCGGGACGGAGCCACCGAGGGCCTTGCGGCGCTCGAGCATGTACTGGATCTCGTCGGAGTCCTTGCCGGGGTGGAAGAACGGCGCCGCACCGGTCTCGTCGTAGGACCGCTCGAGGTCGCGGTCCGAGATCGGCAGGTAGAGCCGGTCCCGGAACTTCTTCAGGTCGTCCGGGGTCAGCTTCTTCATCTGGTGGCTGGCGTTCTTGCCCTCCAGCCCGTCGATGGTCCAGCCCTTGACCGTCTTGGCCAGGATCACCGTCGGCTGCCCGGCGTGCTTCTTGGCCGCGTCGAAGGCCGCGTAGACCTTGCGGTAGTCGTGGCCGCCGCGGGGCAGCTTCTGGATCTGGCCGTCGCTCATGTGCTCGACCATCTTGCGCAGGCGGGGGTCGACGCCGAAGAAGTTCTCACGGACGTAGTCGCCGGTCTCGACCGAGTACGTCTGGAAGGCGCCGTCGGGCGTGCTGTTCATCCGGTTGACCAGGACGCCGTCGACGTCGCGGGCCAGCAGCTGGTCCCACTCGCGGCCCCAGACGACCTTGATGACGTTCCAGCCGGCACCGCGGAAGGTCGACTCCAGCTCCTGGATGATCTTGCCGTTGCCGCGCACCGGGCCGTCGAGCTGCTGCAGGTTGCAGTTGATGACCCAGGTGAGGTTGTCGAGCTCCTCGCGCGCGGCCACGCCGATCGCACCCAGCGACTCGGGCTCGGCCATCTCGCCGTCACCGAGGAACGCCCAGACGTGCTGCTGGTCGGTGTCCTTGATGCCGCGGTTGTGCAGGTAGCGGTTGAACCGGGCCTGGTAGATCGAGTTGATCCCGGTGAGACCCATCGAGACCGTGGGGAACTCCCAGAACTCCGGCATCAGGCGGGGGTGCGGGTAGGAGGGCAGCCCCTGGCCCTTGCCGTGCTGCACCTCCTGGCGGAAGCGGTAGAGCTGCTGCTCGTCGAGGCGGCCCTCGAGGAAGGCGCGCGCGTAGACCCCCGGGGAGCCGTGGCCCTGGATGTAGACCTGGTCGCCGCCGCCGGGGGCGTCCTTGCCCTGGAAGAAGTGGTTGAAGCCGACCTCGTAGAGGGAGGCGGAGGACTGGTAGGTGGCGATGTGGCCGCCGACCTCGAGGCCCTTGCGGTTGGCGCTGGAGACCATGACGGCGGCGTTCCAGCGGATGAACGCGCGGATCCGGCGCTCGGCCTCCTCGTCACCGGGGAACCACGGCTCCCGCTCCGGCGGGATCGAGTTGATGTAGTCGGTGCTGCGCAGCGCCGGCACGCCGACCTGCGTCTCGCGGGCGCGCTCGAGGAGGCGCAGCATCACGTAACGGGCACGGTCGCGGCCGCGCTCGTCCAGCATGGAGTCGAAGGAGTCGATCCAGTCCTGGGTCTCCTCCGGGTCGATGTCGGGGAGCTGGGTGGGCAGGCCCTCGTGGATCACCGAGACCCGCTCGGGGCGCGTGGTCGCCCCCGGTGCCGTGTCGGTGTCAGGGGTCGTCTTCTGCTCGGTCACGCTCCCATCGTCGCACGCGCGCGGGGTGCACGGAATCTACCCGCGAGTACGCCGGCAGCGCCCGCGCGGCGCACGTCACGGCAGGTCAGCGGCGCGCGGGGTTGCGCGGCCGGGCCAACTCCGCTGGACTGTCCATCGGACCGGGCCGAGACCCGCGTCCTCGACGACACCGGACGCGCGCTGCAGCCGCGACCATCACGCACCACACGTAGGACGGCACCACGCCGACAGGAGGCACCAGTGAGCTCGACCGCGGGTGGCGGGTCCACCCAGACAGGCCCCACGACCGGACCCGCCGAGAGGCTGGGTCTGAAGTCCGGGATGGTGGTCCAGGAGCTGGGCTGGGACGACGACGTCGACGAGGAGCTGCGCGCCTCGATCGAGGACACGCTGGACGCCGACATGGTCGACGGCGAGTACGGCAACGTGGTCGACACCGTGCTGCTCTGGTGGCGCGACGACGACGGGGACCTCGTCGACGGGCTCGTCGACTCCCTCACCGACCTGGTCGGCGGCGGCGTGATCTGGCTGCTCACCCCGAAGGTGGGCCGCCCCCGGTCGGTGGACGCCGCCGACGTCGCCGAGGCAGCCCCGATCGCCGGCCTCGCCCAGACCACCTCGGTCACCGTGAGCCGCGACTGGGCCGCGACGCGGCTCGTCGCGCCCAAGCCCCCGGCCTGAGGGACTCGGCCCACACGCCACCGGCCCCGCGCGGGGGGACGCGGACGTCGTCCGGGACGTGGCAGGCTCTGCTGCTGCTCCCTCCTTCCGACGACGTCAAGGACCGCCCGTGCTCCAGAACCTCGCCCTCCGTGCCGGCAACGCGGCCGTCAGCCTCAAGGTGCTTGCCGGCGCCGGCGTCATCAAGCCGTACTCGCCGGTGGTGCTCGCCCGGCTGCTCACGACCCTGAAGGGGTGGGGGACCGGCCCGGCCGGTGGCTTCGCCACCCTGGCCCTGCGCGAGCCGGACAGCGTCGGTCTCGTCGACGAGCTCGGCTGCCTGACCTTCGACGAGATCCACCGCCGCTCCAACGCGCTGGCCCGCGCCCTGCGCGCCCGTGGCGTGGGGGAGGGCGACTCCGTCGCGCTGATGTGTCGCAACCACCGCGGCTTCGTCGACGCCACCGTGGGGGTGGCCAAGCTCGGCGCCGACATCCTCTACCTCAACACCGCCTTCGCCGGCCCGCAGCTGGTCGAGGTGCTCGAGCGGGAGAGCCCGGTCGTGGTCATCCACGACGAGGAGTTCACCGAGCTCCTGGCCGAGGCGCACGTGGAGAAGCGGGTGGTGGCCTGGGTCGACGGCGACCCCGACGACCTCGGCGGCGCCGACGTGCTGGAGCGCCTCATCACCGGCGAGGACGACCACGACCTCGAGCCGCCCCAGCGGCACGGGCGCATCGTGATCCTGACCTCCGGCACCACCGGCACGCCCAAGGGAGCCCCGCGCAACGAGGCCGGCGTCGACGCCGCCGTCTCGCTGCTAAGCCGGATGCCGCTGCGCCGGGGCTGGCGCACCCACATCGCCGCCCCGCTGTTCCACACCTGGGGCTTCGCCCACTTCGCCCTGGCCATGCTGCTCGGCTCCACCGTCGTGCTGCGCCGCTCCTTCGACCCCGAGCAGTGCCTGCGCACCACCGAGGAGGAGCGCTGCGACTCCCTCGTGGTCATCCCGGTGATGATCCAGCGGATGCTCGGCCTCGATCAGCAGGTCCGCGCCCGCTACGACCTGGCTCGCGTCAAGGTCGTGGCCGCGTCCGGCTCGGCGCTGCCCGGCGACCTGGCCACCACGTGGATGGACGAGTTCGGCGACAACCTCTACAACATCTACGGCTCCACCGAGGTGGCCTGGGCCTCCATCGCCACGCCCGAGGACCTTCGCGAGGCACCGTCGTCGGCCGGTCGCCCGCCGCACGCCACCGTGGTCAAGATCCTCGACCAGGACGACCAGGAGGTGCCGCACGGGGAGTCCGGGCGGATCTTCGTCGGCAACGGTCTGCTCTTCGAGGGCTACACCGGCGGCGGGCACAAGGACGTCGTCGACGGGTTGATGTCCAGCGGCGACGTCGGACGCTTCGGCGACGACGGCCGGCTCTACGTCGAGGGCCGGGACGACGAGATGATCGTCTCGGGCGGCGAGAACGTCTTCCCGCAGGAGGTCGAGGGCTGCCTGACCGACCACGCCGACGTGACGGAGGCCGCCGCGATCGGGGTCGACGACGAGGACTTCGGCAAGCGGCTCAAGGCGTACGTCGCGCTGCGCGACGGGGCGACGACCACCGAGGACGACCTCAAGGCGTGGGTGAAGAAGAACCTGGCGCGCTACAAGGTGCCGCGCGAGATCGTCGTGATCGACGAGCTGCCGCGCAACGCGACCGGCAAGATCCTCAAGAAGGACCTCGCCGGGATCGGCGAGGAGGACGGGGACACGTGAGCGAGCAGGGTCTGCGCATCGGCGGACCGGCCCCCGACTTCACCCTGCGCGACCAGTTCGGGCAGGACGTGACCCTGTCGTCGTACCGGGGTCACAAGTCGGTGGCGATCCTGTTCTACCCGTACGCCTTCTCGGGCGTCTGCACCGGGGAGCTGACCGCGGTGCGCGACCGGCTGGCGGAGTTCGTCACCTTCGACTCCGAGGTGCTCGCGATCTCCTGCGACCCGCTCTACGCCCTGCGGGCCTTCGCCGACACCGACGGGCTCAACTTCCCGCTCCTGTCGGACTTCTGGCCGCACGGCGAGGTCGCCCGCGCCTACGACGTCCTGGACGAGGCGCGGGGGGCGCCCCGGCGCTCCTCCTACGTCATCGACCGCGCGGGGACGGTGCGCTGGTCGGTGCACAACGCGATGCCCGAGGGCCGCGACCTCGACGAGCACCTGCGCCAGCTGCACGCGCTGGACTAGGCCGGGACTACCGCGCCCTGGCCACCCGACCTACGCTCGTCCCTGATGGACCGCTGGCGACCCGAGACGCCGGCGGTCCGTCTCTGTCTTCCCGCCCGCGTGCTCCCGCCCGGCAGGGGTTAGTCTGTCGGCGCCCGTCGGCCGCCACGCGCAGGCCCGGGCCGGGGCGTATAGCTCAGCGGTAGAGCGCTTCCCTTACAAGGAAGATGTCGGGGGTTCGATCCCCTCTGCGCCCACGTCGGAAATTAGTTCCGTCCCAGACCAATCCGGTCCGCCGTCGGTGTCGAAGGCCGCGTGATGCGAGTCACTCGCAGCCACCCTCCTCCAGGACGGACACCCAGCATGAGCGACACCAGCAGAAGGAAGTTCCTCGCCGCCACCGGCGTCACCGCAGCCGTCGGGGGCGCCGCTCTCGTCGGCACCGCGTCGGCCGCCTCGGCCAAGCCCAGCGCGCGCGCCGCGCGCGAGCGCGTGCTCGTGCTCGTGGACGACCCCAAGAGCGACGTCGTCACGCTCCTCGTGGGCGAGGACGAGGTCGTCGTGCGCGACCGCGACCTCGTGACCCGCATCCTCAACGCCGCAGGAGGCACCCGATGAGCAGCCACCGCGAAGCACCGGAGATCTCCAAGGACCCGGTCGCCGACGGCACCGACGTCTACGCCTTCCGCAACCCGAACCGCCCTGACAACGTGGTCCTGATCGCGAACTTCCTGCCGCTGCAGCAGCCCAACGGCGGCCCGAACTTCTACGAGTTCGGCGACGACGTCCTGTACGAGATCAAGGTCTCGAACCGCAACGACAACAAGCCGGCGGTCACCTACGAGTTCAAGTTCACGACCGAGGTCAAGGGCGAGTCCTTCCTCTACAACACCGGCCCGATCGAGTCGGTCGGCAGCGAGAACTGGAACCGCCCGCAGTTCTACAGCGTCACCCGGGTCAAGAACGGTCGCCGGCGGGTCCTCGCCGAGCGGCTGCCCACCCCGCCGGTCAACGTGGGGACGCGGAGCACCGGTGACTACGCCGCGCTCGCCGAGGAGGCCACCCACACCCGTCGTGGTCGCCGCTTCTTCGCCGGCCAGCGCGCCGACGCCTTCCACGTGGACCTCGGCAGCATCTTCGACCTCGGCGCGCTGCGTCCGTTCAACGAGAACCACCTGGTCCCGCTCGCGAACATGGACGGCATCAACTCGGTGCAGTCCTACAACGTCCACTCCATCGCCCTCGAGGTCCCGATCAAGGAGCTCACGCGCGACGGGTCCACGCCCACGAACCCGGCGGCACGCAAGTCCGTCATCGGCGTCTGGGCGACGGCGAGCCGTCGTCGTGCGCGCACCTGGAACCCCCAGACCGGCTCCTACGAGGGCACCGGTCCCTGGGTCCAGGTCTCGCGCCTGGCCAACCCGCTGTTCAACGAGGTCATCGTCCCGATGGGGGAGAAGGACCGCTGGAACGCCGTGGCCCCCTCGCAGGACGCGCCGTTCCGCAAGTACGTCCAGACCCCGGAGCTCGCCGGCCTGCTGCCGGTGCTCTACCCGGACGTCTTCCCCAACCTCGAGGCGTACGACAAGCCCCGGGCGGACCTCGACGCGATCCTGCTGACGGGCATCCCGTCCGGCGTGGTCCCCGGGTTCCAGAACTACACCGGGCCCAACCCCGCCGACCTGCTGCGTCTGAACGTGGCGATCCCGCCGAAGGTGCAGGGCGACGAGGGCTACAGCAACTTCGGTGTGGTCGGGGGCGACCTGTCGGGCTTCCCCAACGGTCGCCGCATCGACGACGAGGTCGTGGCCATCGAGCTGCGGGCCGTCGCCGGGGTCACCATCCCGCTGGTGGACCCCTCCTTCACGCCGGACGGCGCCGCCGGCCAGCTCACCGACGGCACGGAGAACACCAACGCCGACCTGCTGGACGACTTCCCGTTCCTCGGCCTGCCGGGCGGCGGCTACCAGACGGTGCCCGGTACGACCACCGCCGAGCCGACCAACCCCGACGGTGGCCAGGGCACGGCGGCGCGGCGTTGACCGAGCACCCGCGCCCTCCGGACTCCCCGGAGAACCCCGACGCCGGGCAGGGCATGGTCCTGCTCGACATCGGGGGTGACGTGGGTGCCCTGATCGTGGTGATGCCGACCGACCTGGTCGGTCACGAGGTCGAGGTGCTCGCCGAGGGCGAGCACCCGTCCGGGCCCCAGGCCGAGCACGGCCACGGTCACGGCCACGGTCACGGTCACGGGCACGACGACGGAGCACCGCAGCACGTCGCCGTCGTACGCCGTCCGCTGGGGCCGGGGCGTGAGGTGCCGGCCCTGGTCTACCCGGCGCTGCGCGAGGGCGCCTACCGCCTGGTGCCGAAGGGCTCGACCACGGTCGTGCTCGAGGCGACGGTCCGCGGTGGCGAGGTCACCACGCTCGACTGGCCCGTCTGAACCCTCCGTCCCACCTCCATGAGAGGTCTCCCACCGTCGCCCGTCGACGGTGAGAGGCCTCTCATCGGTGTCTCACGCCGGCTTCACCGCGGGCCAGCACAGTGGTGTCCACACCCGGGGAGGAACCCTCCGTACCCGGGTCCCACCCCGCGAGAGGACACCACCATGAAGCGCTCCACCCTCACCGTCGGCACCACCTTCACCGCCGGGCTCGTCGCCGCCGGCGTGCTCGCCTTCCCGCTGTCGGGTGCGGCCTCCGCCGCCGCTGACGACCTCCTCAAGCGCGACGAGGAGACCGCCGACGTGGTGCTCGTCGACGACGAGGACGACGACGACACCGGTGACCGCGACCTCACCCAGCTCACCCGCGACGACGTCGCGGACGACGGCTCCGAGGTCCCGACGAACGACCGGACCATCGGCGCGACCAGCGACCAGACCAACGGCGACCAGACCAACGGCGACCGGACGAACGCCGACCAGACGAACGGCGACCAGACGAACGCCGACCAGACGAACGGCGACCAGACGAACGACGACGCCGACGACGTCACGAACGATCAGACCGGCGACGACGACCAGACCGGCGACGACGACCAGACCGGCGACGACGACTGACGGCCGCGGGACGGCGGAGGACGACGACGTGACCGGGCGCGACGGGCGCTGGCGCTTCCGCGACGGTGACCGGATCACCGACGCGCTGACCGCGGTGCGGCTGCTCGGCGGCGGCTCGGCCTACGAGGCGTACCTCGCCTTCGACGAGATCACCTACGGCCCGGTCGTGGTCAAGGTCGTCCGGCCGGACCAGGTCGCCGACCCGCACAGCCTGCGTGGGCTGCGGCGCGAGGTCGACACGCTCGCGCTGGTGAACCACCCGGCGGTGGTCCGCGGCCTGCGCCACGAGCTCGCCGGGGAGCGCCCGCACGTCGTGCTCGAGCACCTCGACGGGCCCCGCCTGTCCAGCCTCGTCCGGCGGTACGGCCCGCTGCAGGAGGCGCAGTACCTGCCGCTCGCGGTGGAGATGGCCTCGGCGCTGCACTACTTCGGCCACGTCGACGTGGTGCACCTCGACCTCAAGCCGAGCAACATCATCATGGGCGCCCCGGCGCGACTGATCGACCTCTCGGTCGCGCGCTCGACGGCCGCGGCCGCGGCACTGACCGGGCGGATCGGGACCGACGCCTACATGTCTCCCGAGCAGTGCGCCCCCGGCTCGCGCGGTACCCCGGGTCCGGAGAGCGACGTGTGGGGGCTCGGCGCGACCCTCTTCGAGGCCGTCGCCGGCCACCGGGCCTTCGCCGACCCCCGGCCGTCGGCCGGCGAGCCGGAGGAGCAGTACCCCCAGCTGGTCGACCGCCCCTCCCCGCTGCCCGACCGGGTCCCTGCTGCGGTGGCCACGATCATCCAGGCGGCGCTCGAGCAGCGCCCCGCCGACCGCCCCGCGCCCCACGAGGTCGCCGCCGCGCTCGAGCCGGTGCTGGCCGCGCAGCCGGCAGCCCGCCTGACCTTCTCCGTCCGCGGCTGAGGCGCGAGCGACGACGATAGGCGTGGAGGGGCGAGCGCAGGGCCTCGGTGGTCGAGGAGCGAGCGAAGCGATCGTCACGAGACCAGGACCCCGCCGGTGGTCGAGGAGCGAGCGAAGCGAGCGTCACGAGACCCAGAACCACGGTGGTCGAGGAGCGAGCGCAGCACCCGCGGTGGTCGAGGAGCGAGCGCAGCGAGCGTCACGAGACCAGGACCCCGCAGGTCGAGGAGCGGCCGCGCCCCCAGTGGTCGAGGAGCGAGCGAAGCGAGCGTCACGAGACCCTTACCCGCAGGTGGTCGAGGAGCGAGCGAAGCGAGCGTCACGAGACCCAGGACCCCGCTGGTCGAGGAGCGAGCGAAGCGAGCGTCACGAGACCCAGAACCCCGCTGGTCGAGGAGCGAGCGCAGCGAGCGTCACGAGACCCACACAGCGACTGTTACTGAACGTTTGATCGAATGCGACCGCTCTGCTTGTGCAGAACCGCCTCTGACCTGTGGAAACAGCCAAGTACTGTCGGCGGCGAGTGCTTGAATTGATCCATGGCCACCACCGAGGACACCACCACCGGGCACCCCGTCCCGTGCGGTGTCCGCGCCCTCGCGGCGAGCGTGACGGCCTTGGCCGAACGGCCGTTGTTCGCGTTGGACGCCGCGACCACCCGCGACACCATCCAGGCGCTGGCGGTCCTGGAATCGAAGGTCACCTCCCTCAAGCTCGCCGTCTTCGCCCACGCCGACGAAGTCCAGGTCGGCTGTGAGGCGCGGATCATCCCCGTGGTCCTCGGCGGAAACGGTGAGGTCCTCCACCAGGGCAAGGCCCGACGCAAGTACACCGCCGCGCAGACCTACGCCATGCACGCCCGGGACAAGTCCTGCACCGCGAAGGGCTGTGACTGGCCACCGGGGCTGTGTCACGCCCACCACGACACGATGTTCTCGAAAGGTGGGAAGACAGACATCGAGGACGGACGGCTGCTCTGCCCGCACCACCACGCCCGCGCCCACGACCCCGCCTACGACATGACCATCCACGCCGACAACAAGGTCACCTTCCACCGCAGGACATAGGCCGAGGGTCTCGTGACGCTCGCTTCGCTCGCTCCTCGACCACCGGGTGCTGCGCGCCGTAGACCACCGGGTGCTGCGCGCCGTCGACCACCGGGTCCGCGCGCCCTCGACCACCGGGTCCGCGCGCCCTCGACCACCGGAACGCCGGGGGCGCGCCGCGCGTCGATGTGTGGATCGCGCTCACCTGGTGGATGCAATCCACACATCGACCCCTTGCCCGGTCTCGTGACGCTCGCTTCGCTCGCCCACCGGGGCCACCGCCCTGTCCGAAATCGTCATCTCGAGGCGCCGCGAGCGTCGTCTCGAGGCGCCGGAAGCGTCATCTCGGCTGTCCGCGAGCGTCATCTCGGCGGGGCGGTGTCAGGGGTTGAAGCGGTAGCCCATCCCGCGGACGGTGCTGATCACCTGGGTGCCCAGCTTCTTGCGGAGGTAGCCGACGTAGACGTCGACGACGTTCGAGCCGGGGTCGAAGTCGAAGCCCCAGGCGTGGTCGAGCAGCTGCTCGCGCGAGAGCACCTGGCCGGGGTTGAGCATGAAGATCTCGGCGAGCAGGAACTCGCGGGCCGAGAGGTCGATGGCGCGGCCGTGGACGGACGCGCGGCGGGTGCGGAGGTCGAGGCGGACGTCGCCGGCCTCGAGGGCCTCCTCGCGGGGGCCGGCCGCGGCGTCGTTGGCCTGGCGCAGGCGCAGGCGTACGCGGGCCAGCAGCTCGGCGAAGCGGAACGGCTTGGCCATGTAGTCGTCCGCGCCGCCCTCGAGCGCCGAGACGGTGTCGTTGACCGAGTCGCGGGCGGTCAGCACGATGACCGGGACGCGCGAGCCCTGGGCCCGCAGCTGGTCGAGCACGTCGATGCCGTCGAGCCCGGGCAGGCCCAGGTCGAGCACCACCAGGTCGTGGTCGTCGTCCAGCGCCAGCTCCAGGGCCTGCTTGCCGTCGCCGACGACCGTCGTCAGGTGGCCCTCGGCGCGCAGCCCCTTGTCCAGGAACGAGGCGATCCTCGTCTCGTCCTCCACGATCAGGATCCTCGCCATGTCTCCTCGGTCTCCTTGCTGTGCTGGGTGGGGTCGGGGGTGGTCGGGGGGAGGGCCTGTGCGAAGGGTGCCCTGTCGGTGGTGTCCACGCCGTCGCTGGTCGCCTCGGTCCGGGTGTCGCCGGTGTGGTCGCGGCTGTCGTCGCCGTCGCCGTCGGGCTGCACGAGCGGCAGCGTGATCACGAAGCGGGCGCCGCAGGGCGCGCCCTGATCGTCCGTGCCGTCCTCGACGTGCGCGGAGCCGTGGTGCGCCGCGGCGATCGCTCCGACGATCGACAGGCCGAGGCCGAACCCCTCGTCGCCCCGGGGGACGACGGAGCGACCGAACCGCTCGAAGATGCGGCCCCGGTCCGCGGCCGGGACGCCGCGCCCGGTGTCGCGCACCCACAGCCGGGCACGGTCGCCGTCGGTGTCCGCGCCGAGCGCGACGACCTGGCCGGGGGCGGTGTGCTTGACGGCGTTGTCGGCCAGCTGGAGCAGGGCCTGCGCGATCCGCTGCTGGTCGAGCACGACCTTCTCCCGGCTGCTGGCGTCCAGCCGCCAGTCCCGGGGCCCCATCGCGGTGGCCTTGGCCAGGGTGCTGGAGACGAGCCGGTGCAGGCGTACGGGCTCGGGGTGCAGGAAGTCGGGCCGCTCGCTCTTGGCCAGCAGCATCAGGTCGCGCACCAGGCGGCTCATCCGGTCGATCTCGTCGAGCAGCAGCTCCTGCGTCTCCCGGACCTCCGCCGGGTCCTCGGGGTCGAGCAGCTCCAGGTGGCCCGAGAGCACGGTCAGCGGCGTCCGGAGCTCGTGGCCGGCGTCGTCCAGGAACTGCCGCTGGGCGACGAAGGCGGTCTCCAGGCGGCCGAGCATCCCGTTGACGGTGCGGGTGAGGGCGGTGATGTCGTCGTTGCCCCGCTCCGGGATGCGCTGGGACAGGTCGGTCTCGCCGATCGACTCGGCCGCCGTGCGCAGGGTGCGCAGCGGCGCCAGCAGCCGCCCGGAGAGCCACGCGGCGACCGCGGTCACCAGGAGGAGGAGGACCAGCGCGACCAGGGTGTAGGTGCGCATCGTCTCCAGCAGACCGGACCTCGCGCGGTCCAGGAAGGTGCCGACGACGAGCGCGCCCTCGCCGCCGTCGGCCCCGAAGCGGACGGTCTGCACGTCGAGCTGGAGGCGGCCCTCCGGGGTCTCGATGACGGTCGTCCCGTTGTCGGCCAGCAGCGGGCCCACCGCGGCGTCGAAGGACGGGTCCATGACGATCTCGTCGTTGCCGAAGGAGAAGCTCCGGGTGGAACCGTCCCACCAGCCGGCGAGCAGCTCGGTGTCGTCGGGGACGTTGCGGGCCAGGAAGGTCCGCAGGAGCTGCTCAGGGCTGACGAACGGTTCTCTGGTCTCGGGGTCGAGGCCACCGCGCAACCCGTCGAGCTCGGCGAACTCCTGGTCGATCTCCGCGGTGATCTCCTCGGCACGACGCTGGTCCTCGAAGGTGTAGACCAGCAACCCGGCCGAGGCCAGCGACAGGGCGACGAGCAGAGCGGTGGCCACGGTGAGACGGGTGCGCACGGAGACACCCGGGCGCCTCGCCCGGGTGTCGTCGTCGGGACCCGCCGTCGTCACCGGCGCGGCTCGGTCGTCGGCTCAGGTGTCGGGTCAGTCGTCGTCATCGTCCCCGCCGTCGTCGTCATCGTCGTCATCGTCGTCGTCCACGTCCACGGGCTGCGGGATGACCGGTTCGGGTCCGTCATCGTCGTCATCGTCCTCCTCCACCACCGGGGGGACCGGTGTCGGGCGGGGCGTGGGTGCCGGCTCGGGGACGAAGCGCTGCCCGGGTCGTACCTCGGTGCCGGTCACGGTGGTCGTCTCCGGCCCGGCGCCTCGGTCCGCGCTCTCGCTGATCACGATGGTCTCCCGCGGGCTGCCCGAGGTGTCGTTGGCCGCGAGCGAGCCCGCGACGAAGCCCCCCACCGGCAGCAGCACGGCGAGGGTGATCAGGACCTTGAGCATCGCGGACACGGTCCGAGCATCATGGCCGATCGTGGGTGTGGTGTGAGAGCCCGATGAGAGGGCTCTCATCTGCGCCTCCCTCCGGCGGACGACCAACGCCGCACCAACGCTCACCCGACTAAGGTGACGCGGGTCACCGCACCCTGCCCGCTGCCCGCCAGGAGGACCTGTGCTCGTCCCGTTCAGCGTCAACGACTTCATCGACCGCGCGGTCCAGGTGTACGGCGAGCGGGTCGGCGTGGTGGACGAGCCGGACCAGCCGGCGCCCAGCCTCGGCTCGCCGACGTACGCCGAGATCGGGGAGCTCGCGCGGCGGCAGGCCGCGAAGCTCGACGAGCTGGGGATCGCCGTGGGGGAGCGGGTCGCGGTGGTCAGCCACAACAGCGCCCGCCTGCTGGCCGCGTTCTTCGGCGTCTCCGGCTCCGGCCGGGTCCTGGTCCCGGTCAACTTCCGGCTGCGCCCCGACGAGGTGTCCTACATCGTGGCCCACAGCGGTGCCCGGGTGCTCTACGTCGACCCCGAGCTCGACGAGGCCCTGGCCGACGTCACGGCCGAGCACCGCTTCGTGCTCGGCCAGGACGAGCACCTCTACGCCCCGGCCGACGTCGCGGACCCGGTGCCGTGGGAGCCCGACGAGAACGCCACGGCCTGCATCAACTACACCTCCGGGACCACCGCGCGGCCCAAGGGCGTCCAGATCACGCACCGCAACATCTGGGTCAACGCCACGACCTTCGCGCTGCACACGGCCGTCACCGACCGCGACGTCTACCTCCACACGCTGCCGATGTTCCACGCCAACGGCTGGGGCATGCCGTTCGCGATGACCGGGCTCGGGGTCAAGCAGGTCGTGATCCGCAAGATCGACGGCGCCGAGATCCTGCGCCGCGTCGCGGAGCACGGCGTCACCGTGATGTGCGCGGCGCCCGCCGTGGCCGCCGCCGTGCTCGACGCCGCCCAGGACTGGGAGGGCGAGATCCCGGGGCGCGACAAGGTCCGGATCATCATGGCCGGGGCGCCGCCGCCGACCAAGACCGTGGTGCGGGTCCAGGAGGAGCTCGGCTGGGAGTTCATCCAGATCTACGGCCTCACCGAGACCTCCCCGCTGCTGACCGTCAACCGGACCCGCGCCGAGTGGGACGACCTCCCGGCCGAGGAGCGTGCCGCCCGGCTCGTGCGCGCCGGCGCGCCGGCGATCGGCGTACGCCTGTCGATCTCGGAGAGCGGTGGCGAGGAGGGCACCGGCGGCGAGGTGCTGGCGCGCTCCAACGTGGTGCTCGAGGGGTACTGGGACCAGCCGGACGCCTCGGCGGTGGCGCTGGCCGACGGGTGGTTCCACACCGGCGACGGCGGCACGATCGGCGAGGACGGCTACCTGACCATCAGCGACCGCAAGAAGGACGTGATCATCACCGGCGGCGAGAACGTCTCCTCGATCGAGGTCGAGGACGTGCTGTTCTCCCACCCGGCCGTCTCGGAGGTGGCGGTGATCGGCGTCCCGAGCGAGAAGTGGGGCGAGACGATCAAGGCGCTCGTGGTCCTCGTCGAGGGCCAGGAGGCGACCGAGGCCGAGCTCGTGGCGTGGTGCAAGGACAAGGCGGCCGGCTACAAGGCGCCGACGTCGATCGAGTTCCGCGACGAGCTGGCGCGCACGGCGACCGGCAAGCTGCAGAAGTTCAAGCTGCGCGCGCCGTACTGGGAGGGCCGGGACCGGCAGGTCAACTAGCCGGTCGACGGTCGGCGCGGGCCTCAGCCGCGGCGCTGCATCTCCTCGGCCTCGCGCTCGTCGACCCGGCGCTGCAGCCCGCACCAGGTGCAGTCGACCTGGTAGCGGGTGCCCGCCGGCACCAGCGGCACCCAGAACAGCGTGAACCTGCGCCTGATCCGGGTCAGCCGCTGCGCGGCGAGCTCGTGGCCCTGCGGGCACGGCACGCGGAGCATCGCGAGGACGGAGGCGTAGGACTTGAACCCGAAGATGAGCAGCACGCCGGGAGCGTACGGCGGGAGGCCCTCACCCTAGGCTCGCCCCATGCCCGTGCTCTCCGAGGTCGTCGCCCTGCTCGACGCGTGGTACCCGCCCGGCACGGCCGACTCGTGGGACCGGGTCGGCCTGGTCACCGGTGACCCGGACCAGGAGGTGCGGCGGATCCACCTCGCCGTCGACCCGTCCCCGGCCGTCGTCGCTGAGGCCGTGGGCGCCGGCGCGGACCTGCTGCTGGTGCACCACCCGCTGCTGCTGGCCGGCGTCCACGGCGTCGCGGCGACCACGCCCAAGGGCCGCAGCGTGTCCGCCCTGGTGCGCGCCGGGTGCGCTCTGCTGACCGCCCACACCAACGCCGACCAGGCGTACGCCGGGGTGTCCCACGCCCTGGCCGACGCGCTCGGCCTGCGCGACCAGCAGCCTCAGCGACCGCTGCCCGCCCCCGCCCTGGACCAGCTGACCGTCGCCGTCCCGGCGCCCGAGGCGGCCGCCCTGCGGGCAGCGCTGGCCGCCGCGGGGGCGGGTCGGATCGGTGACTACGACCAGGCGTCGTTCTCCGCCGCCGGGACCGGCCGGTTCCGGCCCCTGGACGGGGCGACGCCGACCATCGGGACGGTCGGCACGCCCGAGGAGGTCGACGAGGAGCAGGTCCAGGTGGTGCTCCCGCGCCGCGACCGCTCCGCCGTGGTCGCAGCGATGGTGGCCGCGCACCCGTACGAGGAGCCGGCCTACGCCCTGGTCGAGCTCGCCGACCCCGGCCTCGGGTCGACCGGCACCGGCCGCGTCGGTGACGTGGCGCCGACGACCCTGGCGGAGTTCGCGGCCACCGTGGCCGCCGCCCTCCCGGCGACCGCGCACGGCGTCCGGGTCGGCGGGGACCCGGACCGGGTGGTGCGCCGGGTGGCGCTCTGCGGCGGCGCCGGGGACTTCCTGCTGGACTCGCTGCGGTCCGGCGACGCCGACGTCTACGTCACCAGCGACCTGCGCCACCACCCCGCCTCGGAGTTCCTGGAGCACGACGGCCCGGCGCTGGTCGACGTGGCCCACTGGGCCGCGGAGTGGACCTGGCTCCCGGTCCTGCAGCGGCGGCTGGCCGAGGCGCTGGGCGGTACGGTGGACACCCACGTCAGCACCCTGGTCACCGACCCCTGGACCTTCCGGGTCGACGCCCCGCACTGACGTCCGTCCGGCCCCAGCACGACCCCGCACCACCGAACCGCACCAGGAGACCGCCCTGAAGGCCGACCCGTCCGCCCAGGTCAAGCTGCTCGAGCTCCAGGAGCTCGACGCCAAGACCGACCAGCTCGCCCACCGCCGCACGCACCTGCCCGAGATCCCGGACCTCGTCGCGCTCGAGGCCTCCCGGGCCCGGCTCGTCGACGTCGCCCGCGACGCGCGGATCGAGGTCGCGGACCTGACCGCGGAGCAGCAGAAGATCGACGCCGACGTCGAGCAGGTCAAGGCGCGCCGCGCCCGCGACCAGCAGCGGATGGACGCCGGCAGCGTGAGCCCGAAGGACCTCGAGCGGATCCAGCACGAGCTGGTGTCGCTCCAGCGTCGGATCTCCTCGCTCGAGGACGACGAGCTGGAGGTGATGGGCCGTCTCGAGGACGCCCAGGGCCGCCTCGACCACGTCGAGCAGGAGCTCGAGGGCACCGAGCGCCGCGCGGCGGAGCTGCGCGAGTCGCGCGACGCGACCTGGGCCGAGATCGACGGCCAGACCGCGGACGTCGCCGGCACCCGCGCCTGGGCGGCCGAGGACGTCCCGGCCGACCTGCTGAAGGTCTACGACCGCGTCCGCGCCCAGCGCGGCGGGATCGGCGCCGCCCTGCTGCGCCAGCGCCAGTGCACCGGCTGCCGGCTGGGCATCGACAACCTCGAGCTGGCCCGGATCGCCGCGCTGCCGGCCGACGAGGTCGTCCGTTGCGAGGAGTGCACGCGGATCCTGGTGCGCACCGACGAGAGCGGGCTGTGAGCGCGGCTCCTCGGTCGGTGCTCGTCGAGGCCGACGGCGGCTCGCGGGGCAACCCCGGGCCGGCGGCCTACGGCGCGGTGCTCAAGGACGCCGACACCGGCGAGGTGCTCGCCGAGGACGGCACGACGATCGGGCGGGCGACCAACAACGTCGCGGAGTACCGCGGCCTGATCGGGGGGCTGCGGCTGGCCGCCGACCTGGCGCCCGACGCCACGCTGGAGGTCCGGATGGACTCCAAGCTGGTCGTCGAGCAGATGGCCGGGCGGTGGAAGGTCAAGCACGCCGGGCTGGTCCCGCTGGTCGAGGAGGCCCGGGCGCTGGCCCCGGCCGGCACCACCTGGACCTGGGTGCCGCGGGCGCGCAACGCCTACGCCGACCGGCTGGCCAACGAGGCGCTCGACGGCACCCGGGACGGCGTGACCGTCATGGGGTCGAGCGACCCGGCCGACGACCCGGCCGACGACCCGGCCGACGACCCGGTCGCCGACCCGGTGGCGGCCCCGGCGCCGAGGCAGGGCTGGAGCGGGCACGCGCTCCAGGAGCCGACGACGCTGGTGCTGGTGCGGCACGGCGTGACGCCGATGACCGCGGAGAAGCGGTTCTCGGGCGGCCTGGGCGGCAGCAACCCCGGGCTCACCGAGGAGGGCCGTGACCAGGTGCGGGCGACCGCGGACTGGCTGGCCCCGCTGGCGGAGACCGTCGACGTCGTCCTGGCCTCCCCGGTGCGCCGCACCCGCGAGTCCGGCGACCTCGTCGGGGAGGTCCTCGGGGTCCCGCTGCGTGAGGAGGCGGCCTTCGCGGAGATGGAGTTCGGCGCCTGGGACGGGATGACCTTCGGGGAGGTCCGCGAGCGCCACGGTGAGGAGCTCACCACCTGGCTGGGCTCGACCGAGGTCGTCGCCGGCGGCGGCACGGGGGAGTCGATGCGGGGGGTGCAGGACCGGGTGCTGGCCGGCCTCGACCGGGTGCTGGCCGAGCACGCCGGCCGCACGGTCGTCGTGGTCAGCCACGTGACGCCGATCAAGGTGCTCCTCGCCCACGCGCTCGGGGCGCCGCTCGAGGCGCTGTTCCGGATGGAGCTCGCCCCGGCCTCGGTCAGCGTCACGGCCTGGTGGCCGCACGAGGACCCCGAGCAGGGCCACCGCGGCTCGATGCGGCTGTTCAACGCACGCCCGCCCGAGGCCGGCGGCCCCGCCGGCTGGTAGCGCTCAGAGCGCCCGGACGACCACGTCGAGCCGGGTGCCCCGGGTGCCCTGGTCGTGCTCCTCGACGGCCCAGCCGAGGTCGCGCAGGGTGCCGGCGAGGGCGGCGGGCGTCCGCGGGTCCGCACCCTGCTCGAGCAGGGCGCGGACGATCCGGCCCTTGGTGGCCTTGTTGAAGTGGCTCACCACCGAGCGGCGGCCGTCCTGCTCGTGGAGCACCCGTACGGTCGCCGTCCGCGCCGCGAGGTCGGGCTCCGGCCGCCAGAAGGCGGCGTAGGCCGAGCTGCGGAGGTCCACCAGCAGGCCGCTGCCCAGGGCGTCGCGGACGGCCGGGCCGAGCGCCTCGCGCCACTGCCCCGCGACGGGTCCGAGGCCGGGCAGGAGGCTCTGGCCCGACAGGCGGTAGGCCGGCACCCGGTCGCCCGGGGCGACCAGTCCGAGGAGTGCCGAGACGATCGCGACCCGGCGCCCGGCCCGCCGCTTCGCGCCCGCGTCGAGCGAGGCGAGGTCCAGCGCGTCGTAGAGCACCCCGGTGTAGACGCGGTCGGCGCGGGCCGTCGGGGCCGTGGGCAGACCGGCGTTGCGGGAGACCAGGTCGCGCTGGGTGGGGCCGAGGTCGAGCGCCGCGGCGGCGGCGTCCGGGTCGTCCCGGCACACGGTCACCAGGGCGTCGAGGACACGGCGGCGCGCCGGGCCGAGCGAGGGGGAGCGGAGGGCGTCGAGGTCGAGGGGCGCGCCGCGGCGGGGCGCGTACTTCCCCTCGCTGGGAGGCAGCAGGACGAGCACGGGCCTAGGCTCCCACCATGGCGAGCAGTCGCGTGGTCCGGGTCCGGCCGTCCTCGGGGGGCACGCACGACCTCCTGCGCGAGGGCGTACGACGTCTGCAGGAGGAGCTGGAGGTGTCGCCGGGCTTCCCCGCGGAGGTGGAGCACGCGGCGCGGGAGGCGGCCGCCGCGCCCCGGCTGCCCGACCTCGACCGCACCGACGTGCCGTTCGTGACGATCGACCCGCCGGGCGCGCGCGACCTCGACCAGGCCGTGCACCTCGAGCGCGACCCGCAGGACCCGTCGGGCTACGTCGTGCGGTACGCCATCGCCGACGTGGCCGCGTTCGTCGCCGCCGGGGACCCGGTCGACGTCGAGGCGCACCGGCGGGGTGAGACCCTCTACGGCGCCGACTCGAAGGTCCCGCTGCACCCGCCGGTGCTGTCGGAGGACGCCGCCTCGCTGCTGCCCGACCAGGTGCGGCCGGCGCTGCTGTGGACGATCCGGGTCGACGCGACCGGCGAGGGCACCGACGTCGCCGTCGAGCGGGCGCTGGTGCGGTCGCGGCGCCAGCTGACCTACGACGAGGTGCAGGCCGCCGTCGACGACGGCACGGCCGACGAGCCGCTGCGGCTGCTGCGCGAGGTCGGCGAGCTGCGGCTGGCCCGCGAGGCCGCCCGCGGGGGCGTGTCGCTGCCGCTGCCCGAGCAGGAGGTGGACGTCGCCGGCGACACCTGGACCCTGGCCTTCCGCCGCCAGCTGCCGGCCGAGCAGTGGAACGCCCAGGTCTCGCTCCTGACCGGCTTCGGCGCCGCGTCGCTGATGGTCTACGCCCGGGTGGGGCTGCTGCGCACCCTGCCGCCGGCGGACCCCCGCGACGTCCGCCGCCTGCACCGCACCGCCCGTGCGCTGGGCATCGACTGGCCGGCCGAGCTGCTCTACCCCGACTTCATCCGCGGCCTGGACCCGTCGGTGCCGGCCGAGGCCGCGATGGTCGTGGCCTGCACCCGGCTGCTGCGCGGCAGCGGCTACGTCGCCTTCGACGGCGAGGTGCCGGCCGACCCCGACCACGCGGCCCTGGCCTCGGAGTACGCGCACGTGACGGCGCCGCTGCGCCGCCTCGGCGACCGGTACGCCGGGGAGGTGTGCGTGGCGCTCTGCGCCGGGGAGCCCGTACCGGCGTGGGTGCTCGAGGCGCTCCCGGACCTGCCGGTCGCGCTGAAGCGTTCCGGGCAGCTGGCGCGGCGCTACGAGAACGCGGTGCTCGACCTGGTCGAGGCCGGCCTGCTGTCGCACCGCGTGGGGGAGACCTTCGACGCCGTCGTGGTCGAGGTGGACGACGACGACCCGACCACGGGCACGGTCACCGTGGCCGACCCGGCCGTCGAGGCGCGGGTGACCGGCACCGGCCCGCTGCCGCTGGGCGAGGAGGTGCGCGTGCGCCTGGTCGAGGCCTCCGTCGCCGACCGCCGCGTCCGCTTCGAGCCGAGATGACGCTCGCGGACAGCCGAGATGACGCTCGCGGCGCGTCGAGGTGACGGTTGCGGCGCGAGTCAGCCCGGCGGGCGGGCCGCCGGTGGCAGGGTCGCGGGATCCTGGTCCGCGGCGGCGAGCGGGTCGGCCGGCAGCGCCTCGACCTGCTGGACGCACCACGGGCTGACCTCGCGCCGCCCGGAGAGCACCTCGGCGCGGAACTCCGCCCAGTCGACCCACACCGCGGCGTCGACCTCGTCGGGGTCGGCTCGCGGCTCGTCGTCGGTGACGGCCACGGTGACCGGGCACATCTCGTTCTCGACCGTGCCGTCGGCCATCACCGCGCGGTAGCGGAACGCCGGCAGGACCAGCCGCAGCTCGGCGAGGTCCAGCCCGAGCTCCTGGCCGACGCGGCGGCGGACGCCGGAGAGGAACGGCTCGTCCGGTGCGGGGTGGCCGCACGCGGAGTTGGTCCACACCGCGGGCCAGGTGCGCTTCGACGCGGCGCGCTGCGTCAGCAGGAACCGCCCCTGCCGGTCGAAGACGTAGCAGGAGAACGCCAGGTGCAGCGGGGTGTCCTGGTGGTGCACGGTGGCCTTGTCGGCACGCCCGACCGCGCGTCCGTCCTCGTCGAGCAGGACGACCTGCTCGACACCCCCGTCGGTGCCGACGCCGCTCACGCCGGCCTCGCCAGCTGGTCGACGGCCAGGCCGAAGAACGCCGGTACGGCGCTCGCCGCCGGCACCAGCGCGCGCCGCAGCAGCGGCCGACGGGTCGCGCCGAGCAGGCCGCGGGTCAGCAGCTCGTGCCGCCGCCGCAGCCGGCTCCAGCTGCGCTCGTACGACCCGGGGTCGCCCGCGACGACGGCGGCGACGACGGCCTCCGCCTCGGCCAGGCCGAGCGCGATGCCCTCCCCGGTCAGGGCGTCGACGTAGCCCGCGGCGTCACCGGCCAGCAGGACCCGGCCCGCGACCCGGCGGGTGGAGCGCTGCCGCAGCGGGCCCGCGCCGCGCACCGCGGTCCGGTCGGCCCCGGCGAGGCGTTCCTCCAGCGCCGGGAAGTCGCCGAGCACCCGGGCCAGCGGGCCCTTCTCGGCGCTGAGCACCGCCACGCCGACGAGGTCGGGGGCGACCGGGGTCACGTACGCCTCCGCGCGCGGGCCCCAGTGCACCTCGACGAGGTCGCTCCACGGCGCGGTCGCGACGTGGAGGCGCTGGCCGTAGCGGCGCCCGGCAGCGGGGCCGGGGTCGTCGAGGCCGAGCGAGCGGCGCAGCGGGGAGTGCAGGCCGTCGGCGGCCACGAGGTGACGGGCGGGCTCGCCGTCGACGAGGACGTGGTCCTCGCGCTGCTCGACGAGGTCGACGCGGCGCTGCTCGACCGGCACGCCGGCGGCCTCGACGCGGTCGGCCAGGGCGGCGTGCAGCGTCGTACGACGGACCCCGCGACCCGGCCCCGCGCGGAACCGGGCCACGGCCTCGTGGCGCGGGTCGAGGTAGCGGATGCCGTGCAGGTCGACCCCGGCAGGGTCGACGCCGAGGGCGGCGAGCCGGGCCAGGGCCCCGGGCATCAGGCCCTCGCCGCAGGCCTTGTCGACCGGGCCGGTGCGCGGCTCGCGGACGACCACGTCGAGCCCGGCGGCCGCGGCGTGGAGCGCGACGGCGAGGCCGACCGGCCCACCCCCGGCGACGACGAGGTCACGCACGGCGACCCCCCGCGGTCGTACGCCCGGCGCCGGGCGCCGGCAGCGTGGCCAGCGCCTCGTCCTCCACGCGCAGCCGGACCCGCAGCAGCGCGGCGTTGAGCACGGTGAAGACCAGCGCGGTCACCCAGGCGCCGTGGACCAGCGGCAGCGCCACGCCCTCGACGACGACGGCGACGTAGTTGGGGTGGGAGAAGAACCGGTACGGCCCGCCGGTCACCGGGGCGAGCCCGGGCACCACGATCACGCGGGTGTTCCACCGGCGGCCCAGCGTGCTGATGCACCACCAGCGCAGGCCCTGGGCGGCGAGGACCAGGACGAGCATCGACCAGGCGAGCGCGCCCGGGACGTCCGGGCGCACGACGAACGCCTCGACCAGCATCGCGACCAGCAGCCCGGTGTGCAGCACGACCATGAACGGGTAGTGGCCCTGCCCCGTCTCGCGGCCGCCACGCTCGGCGCTCCAGGCGGCGTTGCGCTTCGAGACGACCAGCTCGGCGAGCCGCTCGAGGGCGACCAGGACGACCAGGACGGTGAAGGCGGTCAGCGACGTCACCGGGCGTCCTCCGCGCGCAGCAGGACCAGCTCGGAGCAGAAGCCGGGGCCCATCGCCATCAGCACGCCCAGCGAGCCGGGGACCGGCGGGCGGTCGCGCAGCGTGTCCTCGAGGACGTGCAGGACCGAGGCCGACGAGAGGTTGCCGACCCGGGCCAGGGAGTCCCAGGTGAGCTGCAGCGCCTCGCGGGGGACCTCGAGCGCGGCCTGGAGGGCCTCGATCACCTTCGGGCCGCCGGGGTGGCAGACCCAGAACCCGATGTCGTCCCGGGCGAGGCCGTGGTCGGCCAGGAACCCGTCGACGTCCCCGCGCAGGTGGCGCTCGACGAGCGCGGGCACCTCGGCGTCGAGGACGATCCGCAGGCCGCCGCCGGTGACGTCGAAGCCCATCGTGCGCTCGGTGCCGGGGTACAGCCGGCTGCGGCTGTCCAGGACGCGGACGGGGGAGGCGTCCGGGGTGGTCCGGCGGGCGCCGGCGGCCACGACCGCGCTGGCGCCGTCGCCGAAGAGGCCGCTGGCCACCAGGTTCGGTACGGAGGTGTCGTCGCGCTGGACGGTCAGCGAGCAGAGCTCGACGGCCACCAGCACCGCGACGTGGTCCGGGTGGCCGAGCAGGTAGTCGTGCAGCCGGGCGACGCCCGCGGCGCCGGCGACGCAGCCCAGGCCGACCAGCGGCATCCGCCGCACGTCGGGCCGCATCCCGGTGACCGCGGCGATCCGCGCGTCCAACGACGGCACCGCGAGCCCGGTGACGGTGGCCGAGATGACGAGGTCGACGTCGCTGGGGGTCAGCCCGGCGTCCTTGAGGGCGTCCTCGACGGCGCGCGCGCCCAGGCGTACCGCCTCGGCGATGAAGGTGTCGTTGGCCTCGGTGAAGCCGTCGAGGGTGCCGTACCGCTCGAGCGGCATCGCGAGGTGCCGGTGCCCGACGCCGGCGTTGGCGTGGAAGCGGCGCAGGACGCGCTCGTCGAGGCGGCCCTGGGCGATGACCTCGGAGAAGGCCTGCGTGATCTCGTCCTGCGGGTAGCGGTGCTCCGGCAGGGCGCCGCGGGCGGTGAGGATCTGCATGGTGGTCCGTTTCGTCGGGCGGTCTGGGGGAAGGCTGTCAGGTGGTCGGGCGGACGAGCGGGCGGGTCAGCTCCACGACCAGCGAGCGGCCCAGGCGCGGGGTGATCCGCCCTCCGCCGAGGCCGATCTCGACCAGGTCGTCGAAGACCCGCTGGTCGCCGCGGGCGGCGCGGACGCCGGCGGCCACGACCCCCCGGCGCTGGGCGAGCGTGCCGGCGGTCCAGGTGTGGCGCAG
The DNA here is from genome assembly GCF_902506435.1 of Nocardioides sp. AX2bis. Taxonomy (GTDB): domain Bacteria; phylum Actinomycetota; class Actinomycetes; order Propionibacteriales; family Nocardioidaceae; genus Nocardioides. The sequence goes on from NZ_LR733215.1 coordinate 1,609,194, forward strand.
GTGGCCGGCCAGCAGCCGGCGGACGTCTCGGCGGTAGCGGCGCCCGGCGCTCCCGGGCCTCCCGTCGGCGACGGCCGCGGCGGCGGCCCGTCCCGCCAGGGACCCGGTCGCGACGGCGTAGTAGATGCCCTCGCCGGTCATCGGGTTCACCAGGCCGGAGGCGTCGCCGGCCAGCAGGCAGCGCCCGTCGGGCTGCTGCCAGCGGAACCCGGAGAGGGGCAGCGGGTGTCCGCGCCAGTCCGTGGCGTCGCCGACGAGGCCGGGCAGCAGGCCGTCGAGCGCGTCGAGCATCCGGGCGCGGGTGGGTCCGGGGCCGTCGTCGACCAGCTCGCCGTACCCGATGTTGGCCAGGCCGTCGCCGCGGTCGAAGGCCCAGGCGTACGACGGCTGCCGGCCCGGCCCCCACCGGATGACCTGGCGGCCGGCCAGCCAGTCCGGCGTGGGGGTGTAGCCGCGCAGGGCGAGCGCGCGGCGGGGGCTGGTGAGGTGGTGGCGGTCGGTGAGGGCCGTGCGGACCCGGGAGTGCGCGCCGTCGGCGCCGAGCACGACGGCGCCGGCCACCTCCCCGTCGCCGGTGTCGAGGACCACCGCGTCGGTGCGGACCTCGACCCGGCGCACGCGGGCCCGCCGCAGCTCGGCCCCGCGGGCGACCGCGTGCTCGACCAGGCGCGCGTCGAACGCCCGACGCGGCACGACGTGGACGTCGCGCGACATCCGGCCGTCCACGACGGTGTCGCCGGCGGCCAGCTCGAGGCGTCGCAGGGGCGTCCAGCCCTCGACGGCGTCCTGCATCCCGTGGGCACGGAGCACGTCGACGGCCTGCGCCGCGATGCCGTCGCCGCAGCACTTGTCGCGCGGGAAGTCGGCGCGGTCCAGCAGCAGCACCCGCAGGTCGGGGCGGGCGTCGAGCGCCGCCACGGCGGCCGTGGCGCCGGCCGGGCCCGCGCCGACGACCACCAGGTCGTAGGCCCCGCTCGCGTCCGCCGCGCGGCTCATCGGGCGGCTCACCGTGCGGCCGCCAGCACGACGACGTCGACCACGGCGATGCCGACGGCGGCCCGGAAGCCCTGGCGGCCCGGGGCGCGCACGGCCACGACGGCCAGGCCGACGGCCAGCAGCAGGGCCCCGAGCCGGACGGCTGACGGGAGCGTGGTCGTGGCGGCGACGAGGACCGTGGAGGCCAGGACCAGGAGCAGGGCGGCCCCGATCCGGGACCCGCGCTCGCCGAGACGGTGCGGCAGGCCGCGGACGCCGGTGGCGGCGTCGTCGGCGAGGTCGGGCACGGCGTTCAGCAGGTGCGCGCCGGTGCCGAGCAGGGCGCCGGCCAGCACGACCCAGGCCGGCGCGGCGGCGTCGCCGGCGGCCCAGACGAAGGCAGGCAGTGCCCCGAAGGCGACGGCGTAGGGGACCCCGGAGGCGGCGGTCGACTTGAGGCCGAGGTTGTAGGCCCAGCCCGCGGCGACCACGACGAGGTGGAGCAGCCCGGCGAGGAGGCCGCAGGCGAGGGAGAGCACGACGGTGGCGAGGAGCGCCCCGGTCGTGGCGGCGCGGACCAGCGGGACCGACAGCGCGCCCGAGGCCAACGGCTTGTCGGTGCGGCCGACGGCGCGGTCACGGGCCAGGTCGAGCAGGTCGTTGGACCACCCGATCGTCAGCTGCCCGGTCAGCACCGCCAGCACGACCAGGACGGCGCGCCCGGGAGAGAGGTCGGCGGGCAGGCAGAGCAGCGCCGCGAGCAGCGTGACGGCCAGGGCCGGGCCCGGGTGGGCGGCCCCGAGCAGCGTGCGTACGACGCGCGTGGTCCCCGCCTCCTCGTGGCCGGTGGGCCGTGAGGAGGCGGCCCGGGCGTGGACCTCACCGTAGCCGCGGGACACCAGGGCGGTACCCCCGGCGGAGGGGTGGGGCCCGGGGACGTCAGCCGGCACCAGGCGGACCGGACTCGCGCAGGGCGGCGGACAACGGGCACTGGAACGGGTCGCGCGCCCGCAGCCCCACGTGGTTGAGGTAGTCGACCACGATGGCGTACGACTCGAGCAGCCCGACCTCGGTGTAGGCGATGTCGTGGCGGGCGCAGTGCTCGCGGACCAGCGGCCGCACCCGTCGCAGGTTCGGACGCGGCATGCTCGGGAACAGGTGGTGCTCGATCTGGTAGTTCAGCCCGCCCATGACGACGTCGACCACGGGGCCGCCCCGGACGTTGCGCGACATCAGGACCTGGCGTCGCAGGAAGTCCAGGCGCGCGCCGCGGGGGACGATCGGCATCCCCTTGTGGTTGGGCGCGAAGGAGCCGCCGAGGCACACCCCGAAGACGGCCATCTGCACGGCCAGGAACGCCACGGCCTTCCCCGGGGGCAGGAGGAGGAGCAGCCCCGCGACGTACCCGCCGAGGCGGGTCGTCAGCAGTGCGAGCTCGCTCCAGCGGTGTCGTACGGGGGCCCGCCCCAGGAGGGTGCGCACGCTGGCCCAGTGCAGGTTGAGTCCCTCCAGCGTCAGCAGCGGGAAGAACAGCCACCCCTGGTGCCGGACGAACCACCCGGCCGGTCCGGTGTCCCGCGCGGCCGCGATCTCGGCGGTGAAGGCGAGCAGGCCGGGGGCGATGTCGGGGTCGCGGCCCTCCTGGTTGGGCGCGGCGTGGTGCTGGTTGTGCTTGCCGCGCCACCACCCGTAGCTCAACCCGGCGCCGCCGCCGGAGAGCAGCCGCGCGGCCCAGTCGTTGGGGCGAGCGCCCACGAAGACCTGCCGGTGCGCCGCGTCGTGCCCGAGGAACCCCAGCTGCGTCACGACCAGGCCCAGGAGGGCGGCCGGGACCAGCTGCCACCACGTGTCGCCCAGCCCGACGACGAGGACCGCGAGACAGACCAGGGCTCCGACGCACCCGGTGACCATCGCGGCGTAGTAGCCGTAGCGGCGTCGCAGCAGCCCGCTGGCGCGCACCTCCGCAGCCAGGGCGGTGAACGGCGCGGCGGTGCCGCGCGGCACCCGGAGCGGGGCGACGGCGGAGTGCTGGTCAGCGGTCATGCGTGGTCCTCGGACTCGGGTGAGTCGTCGGGGTCCGGGACGACGGGAGGGGTGGCCGGACGGCACCGTCCTCATGGCTGACGCTAGCGCGGCACCCGGCACGCAGGGGTGGGGACGGTGGACGCGGGGGCGAGGGGTCCGTACCGTCGGGGCCCGTCCGCTGCTCGCCGGAATCCTGGGACGTACGACCCGTCCTGTCGCGCGACGCAGGGAGGACTTTGGTCTACCTTATCGATCGACAAACATCACCTACGGTGGAGGCACGACGTGAACCGCGTGATCAAGGGAGTCGACCCCGGGGTGTTCTGGGGCTCGGCGCTGGTCGTGTCCGCCTTCGTGGGCTGGGGACTGCTCGCGCCGAAGAGCCTCGGCGGGGTGATGAAGCCGGGCCTGGGCTGGGTGATCGGCACCTTCGGGTGGGCCTTCGTGCTGCTGGCCTTCGCCTCGCTGGCGTTCTGCGTCTTCCTCGTCCTGCACCCCTGGGGTCGCACCCGGCTCGGTCCGGACGACTCACGCCCGCAGTTCGGCACGTTCTCCTGGGTCTCGATGATGTTCGCGGCTGGGCTGGGCGCCGGGCTGCTCTTCTACGGCATCGCCGAGCCCGTCTCGCACTGGAGCGCCCCGCCGCACGGCCTGGCGGAGCCCCGCAGCGAGGAGGCCACCCTGGTCGCGCTGCGGTACACCTACTTCCACTGGGGCTTCAACGGCTGGGCGATGTACGCGATCGTCGGCGGCGCGATGGCCTACTTCACCTACCGCAAGGGCCTGCCGACCCTCGTCAGCTCCACCCTGAGCCCGCTGCTCGGCCCGAAGGCGCACGAGACGCTCGTCGGACGGGTGGTCGACGCGCTGGCCATCGTGGCGACGCTGTTCGGCACCGCCACGGCGCTCGGCCTCAACGGGCTGCAGCTCAACAGCGGGCTCGACTACCTCTTCGGGGTGCCGAAGTCGAACGCGGTGGCCGTGGTGATCATCGCCGTGGTCACCGGGCTGTTCCTGCTGTCGGCGACGTCGGGGGTCGAGAAGGGGATCAACTTCCTGGCCAACCTGGGGTCGCTGGCCACGATCGGTCTCTTCCTGTTCTTCCTGGTCGTCGGGGGCTCGACGGTGCTGGTGATCTCGAACGGCATCGAGTCGATCGGCGACTACGTCCTGCAGGTGCTCCCGATGTCGCTCGAGACCGGCGTCGGCGACGAGCAGTGGATGGCGAGCTGGACGATCTTCTACTGGGCGTGGTGGGTGTCCTGGGCGCCGTTCGTCGGGATGTTCGTGGCCCGGATCTCCCGGGGCCGCACGATCCGCGAGTTCGTGCTCGGCGTGGTCGCGGCACCGACCGGCTTCGGCTTCCTGTGGTTCGCCATCGTCGGCGGGGCCGGGATCGAGCTCCAGCGCAGCGGACGCGCCGACGTGATCGGCACGCTCGCCACGCCCGAGCTGTCGCTCTTCGTCGCCCTGGATGCGCTGCCGCTGCCGCTGGTCAGCTCCGCGCTGTGCATCGTGCTGATCGCGCTGTTCTTCATCAGCGGCGCCGACGCCGCCAGCGTCGTGATGGCGACGATGGCCTCGAAGGGGTCGCAGGGGCCCTCACGGGTCGTGGTCGTCGTCTTCGGCATCCTGATCGGCGCGATCGCCTCCGCCATGCTGCTGGTCGGGGGGCTCGTGGCGCTCCAGCAGGCGGCGGTGCTGGGGTCGGTGCCGTTCGCGGTGGTCCTGGTCCTGGTGGCGTACTGCTGGATCAAGGCGCTGCGCGAGGAGGCGCGCGACCAGCGCGCGGAGGCCGGGTCCGGGACGCGTACCGCGGTGGCCGCGACCAGCGAGCCGGGAGGCCCGCGGTGAGCCGGCGGGTACGCACCACCGCGACGCTCGCGGTCGCCGCGACCTGCGCGGTGCTCACCGCCTGCGGTGTCAGCTCCGAGCGCGACGCCTCCCAGCAGCCCCAGGGCGCGACGCTGAGGATCACGATCGGCACCCAGGAGTTCCCCGAGGGGCGGGTGGTCGGCGAGCTGTGGCGACAGGCCCTCGCCGTCAACGGCTACACCGTCGACCTGCGCAAGGCCGTCGGTCCTGCCGAGGACCTCGACGCCGCGCTGAAGGCCGGGGAGGTCGACGGCTACGTCGCCTACACCGGGACCGTGCTCTCCGTCGTGGCCGGCGAGGAGGTGTCCGGGCTGGACCCCGAGGAGACCTACGCACGGGCCGAGGAGTTCTACGCCGGCCAGGACATGGTGATGAGCGAGATGACGCCGTTCCAGAACAAGGACGCCGTCGCGGTCACCCGGGACCTCGCCCAGGGCGAGGACCTGACCACCGTGGCCGACCTCGCGGACCTGGCCGGGAGCGACCCGCTCCGCCTTGGCGCCCGGCCGGAGTTCGAGTCGCTCTACCTGGGCCTGGAGGGCCTGCAGGACGTCTACGGGCTCGACGCGTCGTTCGTCCCGCTCGAGCTCGGCACCCAGTACGACGCCCTCGACGCCGGGGAGGTCGACGCGGTGGACGCCTTCACCACCGACCCCCAGCTGTCGTCGGGCGACTACACGGTGCTCGAGGACCCCGAGCTGCTGTTCGGCTCGCAGAACGTGGTGATGGTCGTGGGCCAGGAGAAACTGGACTCGATCGACGCCGAGGCCTTCACCACGGTCGTCGACGCCGTGAACCGCACCCTCGACGAGGACGCGGTGGTCGCGATGAACGCCGCCGTCACCGACGGCCAGGACGAGGAGGACGTGGCGGCCGAGCACCTGCGCGACGTCGGTCTCTCCACCCCGCTCGACCTCGACTGAGCCTGCCCACCACCCCTAGGAGCGACCCGTGCCGACCTCCCGCCGCAACCCCTTCGAGGGCGTCACCGACTTCGTCAGCGAGCTCGGCCGGATGCGCACCCTCGGCATCCACGGCGGTGAGCACGGCGGCGAGAGCGCCGAGCGCACGCACGCCTCCGCGTGGGTGCCGGCCACCGACATCCTCGCCCGCGGCGACGACCTGGTGATCCGCATCGAGCTCGCCGGCGTCGATCCCGAGGACGTCGAGCTGCTCTTCCACCACGGGGTGCTCACCGTGTCGGGCACCCGGGCCTCGCTCGACCCGACGGCCGACGACGGGGTGGAGTTCTACGTGAGGGAGCGGTTCTACGGCGCCTTCCGCCGGGTGATCACGTTGCCGGAGGGCACGGAGGCGGCCCACCTCGACGCCGAGTTCGACGACGGGCTCGTGGAGATCACCGTCCATGGTGCGGTGCACCCCGTGGAGACCACCCGGATCGCGATGGCCGACAGGTCGCGCGGCGCGACCTCGTGACGGGTCGCCGAGGACGGCTGAGGCCGGCCGGTGGGCAGCCGTCCCGTCCGTGGCGGACCGCCCACCTGCCCGACCGATCAGGTCCGCCGGCCCGTGGTCGTTGATAGGAACGAGGCGCAGCCCCTCGCACCGTCGCGACGACCCCTTGGAGACCTCATGCCCGCGTTCCCCCCGATCGGCCACGCCGCCCTCACCGTCACCGACCTGGAGGCCAGCACCCGCTGGTACACCGCGCTGCTGGGCCTCGAGCCGGTGCTCGACGAGGACGAGACCACGGGTGGCTACCACCACACGGTGTGGGCCTTGGAGAGCGGCCAGCTGTTCGGGATCCACACCCACCCCGATCGCGCGGAGGGTGGCTTCGACGAGCGGCGTACGGGCCTGGACCACCTCGCCTTCGGCTGCGCCGACCGCGCCGAGCTCGAGACCTGGGCGTCCCGGCTCGACGAGCTCGGCATCACCCACGGCGGCGTCGTCGACGCGCACTACGGCAGCGGCCTGTCCTTCCGCGACCCCGACGGCATCGCGCTGGAGTTCTTCGCCCCTCCCGCCTGACGAGCGCGGGCCCCGGTGGTCGAGGAGCGAGCGCGAGCCCCGGAGGTCGAGGAGCGAGCGTGAGCCCCGGTGGTCGAGGAGCGAGCGCGAGCCCCGGTGGTCGAGGAGCGAGCGCAGCGAGCGTCACGAGACCGGTCGCGGTGGTCGAGGAGCGAGCGCGAGCCCCGGTGGTCGAGGAGCGAGCGCGAGCCCCGGTGGTCGAGGAGCGAGCGCAGCGAGCGTCACGAGACCGGTCGCGGTGGTCGAGGAGCGAGCGCGAGCCCCGGTGGTCGAGGAGCGAGCGCAGCGAGCGTCACGAGACCAGCGCCCCAACGTGGGCGCCGCGCCGCGGGCCGGTGGAGTCGCGATCCGGTGTCACCAGGTGGCACCAGATCACGACTCGAGAGCGTGCTGGGGGCGGACGGGCTGGCCTGTAGGCGACCGTTTCCAGACGCCGATCAGTGGTCATCGACTTCTACAGCACCTGCATCATCGACGGCCTACTGGAGCATCTACCGGCCGACTACGTCCGCCGCCCTCACGTGCCTCCCGAGTCGCCGACCCTCGGGCTGTCCGACCCGCCATTCGCGGCAGTGCCGACTGGGAGGGCGCCCACCCGCCCACGCCTGGATGGCCGACAACCGCGAGCCCAGTTCGCTCGAGGCGCCGATGGCCAAGGCCGAGGCCGGCCGCGTGGTCTCAGACATCGCCCTCAGCTGCGTGGAACTCACCGGCTCGATCGGCTACAGCGGGGTCGAGCTGCTCGAGAAGTGGGCCCGCGACTCCAAGATCCTCGACATCTTCGAAGGAACCCAGCAGGTCCAGCAGCTGATCGAGGCACGACGTATCCGCAGGCTCTCCAGCGCCGAGCTCACCTAGCCGCAGGCGGGTCCTGCTTGGCCAGCGGCTCCCCGAGCGGGGCGTCGGGCTTCTTGCCCGACGCCTTGAAGGGGTCGCCCCCGGTCTTGGCGGGGCCCGCCACGGGCACCGGCTTGGCGTCGCGGGAGGCAGGGGCCGCCGACGGGGTCGGGGCCGGGTCTCGATTCGGATGCGGATTCGATGCAGCGTCCGGGCTGGCCACGGGGGCTCCTTCGGGTCGTGGTCGCAGGGTCACGACCATGCCCAGGCTGTCACGGGCACCAAACGTCAGCGAGCGCCACCTCAGGACCCGGGCTTCGTCGCGGTCCGCCTCGGCCGATCGCTCGTCGGGCAGCACGAAGGACCGCGTACGCGAAGACGTCACCGAGAGCCCTTCGAGTCACGTCTTCGCAGGTCAGATGCGGTGAAGCGGACGGGCTGGCCTGTAGGCCGGGTTCTGTCCCTCGGCATCGCTGCCTCGGGGGCGACCATCCATCTACGGCTGCCGTTGCCGACAGCCTCCAGCGGTCTACCCGTGCGCTCGGGCGGGCCGCCCTCGAACGCGCACGCACTGCTCCGGAGAGCAGCTTCTTGACCTTGCTCCAGGTGGGGTTTGCCGAGCCGGTCCGGTCACCCGGACCGCTGGTGGTCTCTTGCACCACCGTTTCACCCTTACCGCCCCGGCCGGAGCCGGGGAGGCGGTCTGTTCTCTGTGGCACTATCCCGCAGGTTGCCCCGGGTGGGTGTTACCCACCACCTCGCCCTGTGGAGCCCGGACCTTCCTCGGGGACCGGTCTCCCGGTCCACGCGGTCGCCCAGCCAACCCGTCCGCGGGGCAGCCTACCGGCTCGTCGGGCCGGCCGGGTCGGCTCGACGCCGGCGCGCTCGTGGCGGTGCGGGCGCCGCGGCCGACGCCGGCGGGTCGAGGTGTAGTTTCCGCCCCATGAGCGAGTTCTGGTACTGCCTGAACCACAAGAAGGTCGAGGGTCGCGACGGGTGCCGCAACCAGGACCGTCTCGGCCCGTACGACTCCGAGGCGGAGGCCTCCCGGGCCCTCGAGAAGGCCGCCGAGCGCACCGAGGCCTGGGACCGCGACCCCGACTGGAACGACGACCAGGCGCCCGAGCCGACCGAGGACTGACCGCACCCGTGGCGCGCCGCCGCAACGCGGCCCGCGAGGCCCGTCGGGCGGCCCGTCGGACCCCCAGGCCCCCGGACGCGCCGTCGCCGTGGCCGTTCGTGGGGATGGGCCTGATGGCGGCCTCGTTGTTCCTCCACGGCGCGAGCGTCCTGGTCGCGCCGTGGTGGGGGGTCGTGCTGCTGCTCGCCCTGTGGGTCGTGGCCTTCGTGGTGTGCGTGCGGTGGTGGACGCCCCACCCGCGCCGGCTGCCGGCGGTGGCGGCGGTCTCGGTCCTGGGGTGGTTCCTGGTCCTGCTGGCCGGGGCCGTGCTCGGCGGCTGGGGCCAGGGAGCCTGACCCGGCCGGTCGACGGCCAGGTCAGCGCCGAGGTCAGCCCCGCGCCGGCTCCACCCGCAGCACGCGGTCGTTGCCGCCGCCGTTGTCGGTGGTCACGACGAGCGCGCCGTCGGCGAGCTGGGTGACCGAGCGCAGCCGGCCCTGCTCGCGCAGCACCGGCGGCACCTGCACGTCGCGGAGCCGGCCCTTGCCGTCGTAGGCCTGGAACATCATCCGGGTGCCGCCGAGCACGGCGACGGCGAGCCGGCCGCGGTAACGGCCCCACTCGGCACCCCGTACGAACGTCGCGCCCGACGGGGCGATGGTCGGGTCGCCGGAGCGCCAGCGGGCGGCGCGCTGCTTGCCGGGCAGCGAGAAGTCGGTCATCGGCACGGACTCGTCGTACCCGGGGCGCGGGTCCCACCCGTAGTTGCCACCGCGGCGGAGCAGGTTGACCTCGTCGTCGCGGAAGGTGCCGTGCTCGACCGACCAGAGCGAGCCGTCGGCGCGCTGCGCCAGGCCCTGCAGGTTGCGGTGGCCGTAGGTGAGCACGTAGCGGCGCTTGCGCTGGTCCGACCCGGCCCAGGGGTTGGCCGGCGAGGGGCGGCCGGTCCGCGGGTCCAGCCGCAGCACCTTGCCGTTGAGCGAGGAGCGGTCCTGCGGGTTGGCACCGACCGCGGCGTCGCCGGTGCCGACCAGCATCGCGCCGCCCTTGGTGATCAGCAGCCGGCAGCCGCCGTGGCGGCCGCTGGTGGCCTGGATGCCCTTGAGCAGCACGTCGGCGCCGCCGACGGTCGTGCCGTCCTGGCCGAGCCGCCAGGCCATCACGCGCACGTCGTGCCGGTCGCCGGCGGCGTTGCCGCCCTGGCAGGTGTAGAAGCGGCGGTTGTCGGCGAAGCCGGGGTCGACGGCCAGGCCCATCAGGCCGGTCTCGCCCGAGACCCAGACCCGCCCGGAGGGGAAGTCCAGGGTGCGGGTGCCGCCGTCGTCGACGATGCTGAGCCGGGCGCGGTCGCGCTCGCTGACCAGGAGGCCTCCGCCGGGCAGCTCCTGGACGTCCCAGGCGTGGTCGAGACCGCTCGCCAGGGTGGTGACCTCCAGCGCCGGGAACGGCTTCGGTGCGCGGGCGGTCACCGGCGACGGGAAGGCCGTCATCGGCGCCGTCGGGCCGACGGCCGAGGTCCCGCCCTCCGCCGGCACCGCCGGCTCCGCGCCGGCCCCGGTGGCCGGGAGCAGCGCCGCGGTCAGCGCCAGCAGGGACGAGGCGGCGAGGGAGGCGACGAGGGGGGCGCGCATGCACTCACGCTAACCCCGGGGAGCCTCCGCCGGGAAGGAACGCCCGGCCTGGTCTCAGAACGTGTGCTCGGGGCCGGGGAACGCGCCGGTACGGACCTCGTCGGCGTAGGCCCGGGCACCCTCGAGGAGCACCGAGCGCACGTCGGCGTACTGCTTGACGAAGCGGGGGAGCCGCCCGGTGCGCAGCCCGAAGGCGTCCTGCCAGACCAGCACCTGCCCGTCGCATCCAGCGCCGGCGCCGATCCCGATGGTGGGGATCGTGAGCTCGGCGGTGACCCGGGCGGCGGTGTCGCCCGGCACCATCTCCATCACGACCGCGAACGCGCCGGCCGACTCGACCGCCCGGGCGTCGGCCAGCACCCGCTCCGCGGCGTCGCCGCGGCCCTGGACGCGGTAGCCGCCGAGGGCGTGCTCGGACTGCGGCGTGAAGCCGATGTGGGCCATCACCGGGACGCCCCCGCGCGAGAGCCGCTCGATCTGCCCGACCATCTCGACGCCGCCCTCGAGCTTGACGGCCTGGGCGCGGCCCTCCTTCATGAAGCGCGCCGCGGTCAGGTACGCCTGCTCCGGCGAGGCCTGGTAGGAGCCGAACGGCAGGTCGCCGACCACGAGCGCGCGGCGCGCCGAGCGGGCGACCGCGGCGGTCAGCGGCAGCAGCTCGTCGACCGTGATCGGCAGCGACGTGTCGTGGCCGAGCACGTTGTTGCTCGCGCTGTCGCCGACCAGGAGCACCTCGACACCGGCCTCGTCGAAGATCTCGGCGGCGTACTGGTCGTAGGCGGTGAGCATCGAGAACCGCTCGCCGCGCTCCTTCATCTCGCGCAGGTGCGCGGTCCGGACCCGGCGCGGTCGGGCCGGCTGCACGGACTGCCCGGTCGGGGTGCCGGTGGGTGCGTCGGAGGGCGCGCCGGAGGCGTACGGGGGAGTCTCCTCGGGGCTGGTGGTCACCGCTCCAGGCTAGTGCGCGGCGGGCCGCTCGCCACCAGATGGGACGTAGGCCATGTGGGGTGTGACGTAGGCCACGCGACGTGGGACGGTGGGTCGTCAGGTACGCCATGCCACGCCCCGCGACGCGGGGAAGAGGGAGGACCACCATGTCCGGAAACCGCATCGTCACCTACCAGGGCCCCGGCGAGGTCAGCATCGAGACCGTCGACTACCCGAAGCTGGAGATCCCGAAGGAGGTGGCCGACGCGATGGGCGTCAAGCAGGCCGCCCCGCACGCGGTGATCCTCAAGCTCGTCACCACCAACATCTGCGGCAGCGACCAGCACATGGTCCGCGGCCGCACCACCGCCCCGGTCGGCCAGACACTCGGCCACGAGATCACCGGCGAGGTGATCGAGGTCGGCGACGACGTGCTCTTCGTCAAGGAGGGCGACATCTGCTCGGTGCCCTTCAACATCGCCTGCGGCCGCTGCCGGATGTGCAACGAGGGCAAGACCGGCATCTGCCTCAACGTGAACCCGGCCCGCGCCGGCGCCGCCTACGGCTACGTCGACATGGGCGGCTGGCTCGGCGGCCAGGCGCAGTACGTGATGATCCCGTTCGCCGACTTCAACCTGCTGAAGTTCCCCGACCGGGACGCCGCGCTGGAGAAGATCCTCGACCTGACGATGCTCTCCGACATCTTCCCGACCGGCTACCACGGCGCCTACACCGCCGGGGTCACCACCGGCTCGACGGTCTACGTCGCCGGCGCCGGCCCGGTCGGCCTCGCCGCGGCGTTCTCGGCGCAGCTGCTCGGTGCGTCCCGGGTGATCGTCGGCGACATGCTGGGCGACCGCCTGCGCCAGGCCGAGACGTTCGGCTGCGAGACCGTCGACCTCTCGACGGACGGCAGCCTGGCCGACAAGATCGCCGAGCTGCTCGGCGAGCCCGAGGTGGACGCCGCGGTCGACGCGGTGGGCTTCGAGGCCCGCGGCCACGGCGCGGGTGCGGCCGAGGCCCCGGCCACGGTGCTCAACGACATCATGACCGTCTCGCGCGCCGGTGCCTCGCTCGGCATCCCGGGCCTCTACGTCACCGGTGACCCGGGCGCCGTCGACGACGCCGCCAAGCAGGGCCAGATCGGGGTCAAGCTCGGGCTCGGCTGGGCCAAGTCGCACGCCTTCACCACCGGTCAGTGCCCGGTCAAGCAGTACAACCGCCAGCTGATGAACATGATCCTGGCCGGCAAGGCCGACATCGCCAAGGCGGTCAACGCCAAGACGATCGGTCTCGACGACGCCCCCCGCGGCTACCAGGAGTTCGACGCGGGCGCCGCGACGAAGTACGTCATCGACCCGCACGGCATGGTCGCCTGACGGATCCCTCCCGACGGATCTCCCTCCCGACGGAGGCTCAGGCGGGCCCGTCCGTCGTCAGCAGCTCGCGCAGCAGGTGCAGGCAGCTGACGACGGTGCGGGCCCGTACGTGCGTCCGGGAGCCCCCGAGGCGCAGCTCGCGCGGCTCGTCGCCGTCCGGTCCGCTGACGCAGACGTGCACCAGGCCGACCGGCTTCTCCGCGGTGCCGCCGTCCGGTCCGGCGACGCCCGTGACGCTGATCCCGAGCGTGGTGCCGAGGCGCTCGCGGGCGCCCCGGGCCATCGCGACCGCGACCTCCTGGCTGACCGCCCCGACCCGCTCGAGCAGGGCCGGGTCGACGCCCAGCTGGGACGTCTTCACCTCGTTCGCGTAGGTGACGAACCCGCCCAGCAGGTAGGCCGAGGACCCCGGCCGGTCGGCGATCCGTCCGGCCAGCAGGCCCGCGGTGCAGGACTCCGCGGTGGCCAGGGTGGCTCCCTGGTCGCGCAGCAGGTCGGCGACCACCTCGTCCACGGTGCGGCCGTCGTCGGAGAAGACCTGGGCGCCGAAGTGGGCGTGCAGCGCCGCGAGCAGGGCGTCGTACGCCGGCTGCGACCCGGGCGCGTACCGCGTCACCACCTCCAGCTCGCCGTCGCGCAGGCAGGTGGTGACCTCGAGGTCGGCGAAGCCGTCGGCGCCGGGGCCGTCCTCGTGGGTGCGCAGCACCTCGGCGAGCTCGGCCTCGGGCGGCCCCCACAGCCGTACGGTCGCCTGACGCAGCTCGACGGCGCCGGCCAGCGCGGCCCGGACGAGGTCGTCGGTCACCGCGTCGTCCCACATCGGGCGCAGCTCGCCCGGGGGACCGGGCAGCACCACGACCGGGGGGCCGTCGCCGGTCGCCGGCGGCACCACCAGACCGGGGGCGGTGCCGACCGGGGGGAGGACGTGGGCGCCCTCGGGCACCATCGCCTGCTTGCGCACGCCGACCGCGGCGGCCCGGCCGGGCTCGCCCCAGCCGCGCTGGGCGTGCAGGGAGGCGACGACCTCGGTGATCCGCTCCTCGAGCGCGGCGTCGAGGTGGGCGCGGCGGCCCTGGACCTCGGCCACGACCTCGGCGGTCAGGTCGTCGGCGGTGGGACCGAGCCCGCCGGTCGTGATGACCAGCGCGTGGTCGGCGGCCAGGAACCGGATGGCGCCGGCGAGGTCCTCACGGCGGTCGCCGACGACCACGATCCGACCGACGTCGACGCCGAGCAGCCGCAGCCGCTCCGCCAACCAGGGCCCGTTCGCGTCGGCCACCCGCCCGGTGAGGACCTCGGTTCCGGTGACGACCACTCCCGCGCGCACGACCATGCCGCGATCGTAGGCCGGGCGGCCGACACCCCCGTGGTCGGTCAGCCCGCGGCGTCGGCGGCCGCCTCGAGGTCGGCGACCACGATCCGCGACATCGTGAGCATCGCCTGCATGGCGGCCTGTGCGCGGGCGGGGTCCGGGTCGCCGAGGAGGTCGTAGAGCCGCTGCGGGACGATCTGCCACGACAGCCCGAACCGGTCCTTGAGCCAGCCGCACCGCGACTCCTCCCCGCCGTCGACCAGCGCGTCCCAGTAGCGGTCGACCTCCGCCTGGTCCGCGCACCGCACCGAGATCGAGACGGCCTCGGTGAAGTGCGCGTGCACCGGCCCGCCGTTGATGCCCCGGAACGGCATCCCGTCCAGCACCCACTCGGCGCCGAGCACCGTGCCGTCGGAGTTGCGGGCCATCGCCCCGGCGGAGGACCGCGGGAAGATCGACGTGTAGTGGGCGACGGCCTCCTCGAGCCGGTCGTCGAACCACAGGCAGGTGCTCAGGGGCGTGTCGATGCGCGTCATGGCAGGACCGACCGTGCGGGGCCGCCGGACTCATCGGCGGACGACCCGTACCGGTCCCTAGAGTGAGCGCGTGGACTTCTTCTCCGCCTACGCCCACGGCTTCGCCCGGGTCGCGGCCTGCACGCTGCCGGTGGCGCTGGCCGACCCCGCGGAGAACGCCCGGCGGGTGCTCGCGCAGGCGCAGGAGTGCGACGCCGACGGCGTCGCCGTCGCGGTGTTCCCCGAGCTGTGCCTGACCGGCTACTCCGTCGACGACCTCTTCCTCCAGGACACCCTGCTGGAGGCGGTCACCGACGCGGTCGAGCACCTCGTCGAGGCCAGCCGCGACCTGCTGCCCGTCCTGGTCGTCGGGGCCCCGTTGCGCGACGGCCACCGGCTGCTCAACGCCGCCGTGGTGATCCACCGCGGGCGGGTGCTGGGGGTGGCGGCGAAGTCCTACCTGCCGACCTACCGCGAGTTCTACGAGCGCCGCTGGTTCGCCCCGGCCGACGACCGGCGCGGCGCGACCACCCGCCTGGCCGGCCAGGAGGTCCCGCTCGGGCCCGACCTGCTCTTCGCCGCCACCGACGTGACCGGGCTGGTCCTGCACGTCGAGGTGTGCGAGGACATGTGGGTGCCGGTCCCGCCGTCGGCTGAGGCCGCCCTGGCCGGGGCGACGGTGCTGGCCAACCTGTCCGGCAGCCCGATCACGGTGGCCCGGGCCGAGGACCGCCGTCTGCTCGTGCGGGGCGCCAGCCAGCGGTGCGCCGCGGCGTACGTCTTCGCCGCCGCGGGCCAGGGCGAGTCGACGACCGACCTGTCGTGGGACGGCCAGACGATGGTCTACGAGGTCGGCGACCTGCTGGCGGAGTCCGAGCGGTTCCCGGAGGGCCCGCGGCGCAGCGTGGCCGACGTCGACCTCGACCGGCTGCGCCAGGAGCGCCTGCGGCAGGGCACCTTCGACGACAACCGGCGCACCCACGCCGACCGGGTGGCCGGCCTGCGCACGGTGCCCTTCACGCTGGGCGCGCCCACCGGGGACGTCGGGCTGCGGCGCACGGTCCACCGGTTCCCGTTCGTGCCCGACGACCCCGAGCGCCTCGCGCTGGACTGCTTCGAGGCCTACAGCATCCAGGTCGCCGGCCTGGAGCAGCGGCTGCGGGCGATCGGGCAGCCGAAGGTGGTGATCGGCGTCAGCGGCGGCCTGGACTCCACGCACGCGCTGATCGTCGCCGCCCGCGCGATGGACCGCCTCGGCCGCCCGCGCACCGACATCCACGCGGTCACGATGCCGGGGTTCGCCACGGGCGGGACCAGCAAGTCGTACGCGACCCGCCTCGCCACGTCGCTGGGCGTGCACTTCGAGGAGCTCGACATCGTGCCCGCCGCGCGGCAGATGCTCACCGACCTCGACCACCCCTTCGCCGGGGGCGAGCCGGTCTACGACGTGACCTTCGAGAACGTCCAGGCCGGGCTGCGCTACGACTACCTCTTCCGGCTGGCCAACCACCGCGGCGGGATCGTGGTAGGCACCGGCGACCTGTCCGAGCTGGCGCTGGGCTGGTGCACCTACGGCGTGGGCGACCAGATGTCGCACTACAACGTCAACGCCGGCGTCCCGAAGACGCTGATCCAGCACCTGATCCGCTGGGTCGCGGACTCGTCGCAGTTCGACGACGAGACCGGGGCGGTGCTGCGCGAGGTGCTCTCGCAGGAGATCACCCCCGAGCTGGTGCCGCACGCCGAGGGCGAGCAGCCGCAGTCGACCGAGGCCACGGTCGGGCCGTACGCGCTCCAGGACTTCACGCTCTACCACGTGCTGCGGCGCGGCTACCGGCCCAGCAAGATCGCCTTCCTGGCCTGGCACGCCTGGCACGACGAGACCGCGGGGGAGTGGCCGCCGGGCTTCCCCGAGGAACGACGCACGGCCTACGACCTGGCCACGGTGCGGGCCTGGCTCGAGGTGTTCTGCCGACGGTTCTTCGCCAGCCAGTTCAAGCGCTCGGCGCTGCCGAACGGCCCCAAGGTGAGCTCCGGCGGCACGATGTCGCCGCGGGGGGACTGGCGGATGCCCTCCGACGTCGGGCCCGCCGCCTGGCTGGCCGAGATCGAGGCGCGGGTGCCCTCCGGGGACGAGCGGTGAGCGCAGGCGCGGCCGTCCGGGTGCTGGTCGTCGAGCACGAGGACGACGCCCCCGCCGCCTGGGTCGGGCGGTGGCTGGTCGACGCCGGCGCCGAGCTGGACGTACGACGGCCCTACCTCGGTCAGGCGCTGCCGGTGGACCTGGCCGACCACGACGCGCTGCTCGTGCTCGGCGGCGAGATGGGGGCCACCGACGACCACGTCCCGTGGATCGTGCCGACCAAGGAGCTGATCGCGCGGGCGGCGGCCGACGGCGTCCCGACGCTGGGCATCTGCCTGGGCCACCAGCTGTGCACGGTCGCGCTCGGCGGCGCGGTGGCCCGCAACCCGCGCGGCCAGCAGATGGGCGTGCTCGACGTCGCGTGGGCCGAGGACGCCTCCGCGGACCCGCTGCTCGGCGCGGTCGCCGACGCCGCGCTCGCCGTGCACTGGAACAGCGACGTCGTCACCGACGTGCCCGAGGGTGCGCGGGTGCTGGCCCGCTCCCCGGGCGGTGAGGTGCAGGCCGTACGCCTGGCTCCGTCGGTGTGGGGCGTGCAGCTGCACCCGGAGGTCGACGAGCAGATCGTCGCTACCTGGGCGCCCTCCTCCCGCGAGGTGCACGGGGACGGGCCGGTCGACGAGGCCCTGGCCGGCGTCGCGGCCGCGCGTGAGGAGCTGCACGCCTCCTGGCGCCCGCTGGCCGGGGCGCTGGTGGCGCTGGCCGCCGCACGGCGGTAGCGCCGGTCCGGTGGCGCCGGTCTGTGAGCGCCGGGTGGGCGCCTGCCGTCCCCCCGCGGCAGGCGCCCGGTCTCTCAGCAGATGACCCGGAGCAGGTAGTTGCCCTCCGCGGACCCGAAGGAGTCCACGGCGATCCGGTAAGTGACGCCCCGGATCGCGTCGAAGGCGACACGACTGGCGAGGCCGTCGCCGCTGTCGTCGTCCGCCGCGATCGGGGACAGCTGCGTCAGACGCCCCCCGCGGTAGACCGCGAGGACGGTGTCGAAGTCGCTGCCGTTGGTGTTCATCACGACGGTACGGCTCCGCGGGGCCTGCCAGGTCGTCCAGACCGACTGCACCGGCAGCGACCCGGCGCTGTAGTGAACCGGCTCGCCGGTCTGGCCGGTGGCCTGGGTGTTGCGGCCCTCGGCGGAGGCGTCGCAGCGCTGGGGGGTGAGGTTGTCGGCCCGGCTGTACAGGTCGTTGCGCGGCTCGGCGGCGTGGGCGGGCACGGTGGCGAGCCCGCCCAGCAGGCCGGCAGCGAGGACCGGGGTGGCGAGGGCGCGGACGGTGGTGCGGTTCATGGTGATCTCCTGGTGGTGTGGTCGCCGCGGGTGCGGCGGGACGGGTGGTGCGGGTGACGGGCGGTGCGGTGGTGCAGGTGGTGCGGGTGACGGGCGGTGCGGTGGTGCAGGTGGTGCGGGTCGTACGGGTGGTCACGGGTGCGGGAGCCGAGGAGGCGCGCGGCCCCGTCCGGCCCGACGGCTAGCCACGGGACGGCCGGGTGTCGACGGCGTCGGCGGCGAGGCGGAGCACCGCGGCGCACTCGCGGTGACCCGCGACCGAGTCGGGGCAGGGCTGCCAGTAGCGGACCGTGGCCGCGACGTCCGCCGCGGTGTCCTCCTCGGCCCGGGCCAGCCGGAGCAGCTCGGTGCGCAGGTGCCGGCGCACCAGCACGGTGAGGTCGTGGGTCAGGGTGTCCATCTCAGCTCCGTCCGGGTCCGTGTCGGGTGCCTCCCGAGGTGGTGGGGCACGACATCGATGCTGTGACGACGGCGGCCCGGGCGGTGTCCGGGCGCCGACAGCGCGGGTGTCGGGTGCCCGACACCCCGGCGGTGCCGACGGCTGTCGGCGGGGACCTTGACGGGAGCCGGTGCGGTGGTTCACTGGCGAGGTGGAGTGGCCACTGTTCGACGGGCTCCCCGAGGCCCAGCGACGCGGCCTCGCGGAGGCCAGCCGCCGGCGCAGGTTCGCGCGCGGCGAGGTGCTGTTCCACGAGGGCGACGCGGCCGACTCCCTGCACCAGGTGAGCAGCGGCGCCGTGGCCGTCCGGGTCACCACGGCCGCCGGCGACCTGTGCATGCTGGACGTGATCGGGCCGGGCCGGGTCTTCGGCGAGCTCGGCCTGCTGGTCACCCACCGCACGCGGACAGCGACGGCGGTCGCCCTCGCCGCCACCGAGACGCGGTCGCTGCCCTACTCCGCCTTCGACGGGCTCCGCCGCGCCGACCCGTCGGTGGACCGGCTGCTCACGCAGCTGCTCGCCGACCACGTCGACCGGCTCAGCCACCGGCTGCTGGAGGCGTTGTACGTCAGCGTCGACCGCCGGGTGGCACGGCGGCTCCTGGACCTCGTGGAGGTCTACGACGACGGCGGGGACGGGCCCGTACGGATCCCCCTCGCGCAGCGCGAGATCGCCGAGCTCGCCGGCGGGTCACGGGCGACCGTCAACGAGGTCCTGGGCCGGTTGGCCGACCAGGGAGCGGTGTCGCGGGGACGGGGGGAGCTCGCGGTGCTCGACCGGGCGGTGCTGACCCGCCGGGCCGGGCTGTAGCCGGAGGGACCGTCGCGTGTCTCGTCCCGTGTCGTCGGGCGGACACCGGAGGTGTCGGCTCGGCGACAGACCGTGGCCGCGGGTGCTGGCAACGTCCGGCACCACCGGAGCCGGCTCGCCGGCCGGCTCCGGGTCGTCCGTCCGCCACAGCGTTGACCTCCCGTCCCGACCGGCCTAGGTTCGATCGTGGGAAGGTCGTCGTGCCCGACCCCCAGGAGTTCCGCCATGAAGCTCGCCCGCAGGACCCTCATCCCCGGTGCCGTCGTCGCCGCGCTCACCGCCGCGCTCGCCGCGGCCTGGACGGGCTCGGCCCCGTCCGCCGAGGCCCGGTGGACCTTCCACAACGACGCCGTGGGCGAGGTCGTCTCCGCACCCGACGGCGGCACCCGGTCCGACACCTGCCGGGGTCGGCTGCGCGCGGTCGCCGGGTGGGGGACCTTCGTCGACGTCGAGAACGGGGAGGACCCCGCGGCGGTCCCGGTCCCGCCGGACGCGCTGACGTCGGTGCGGTACCAGGTCTGGAAGGCACCGGCCGGGATCGACAGCTTCGCCTCGGCGTTCGAGGACCCGGAGACGGGGGCGCTGGTCCTCGTGGCGCCGGACGGCACCCTGCGCGAAGCCGCACTCGCGGGCGCCGCGACCACGCCCGCCCGCAGCCTCGTGGAGACCCCGCGACCGGCGGGGGGTGACCCGGGGCGGAGCGGCAGCTTCGTCTTCGCGACGGCGCCGTTCTCGGTCGAGCTGACCGGGGTCCGACCCGGCGACCTCCTCGGTCTCACCCCGCGCAGCTCGGGCGGGATCTTCGTCGGGCTGCGCGCGATCGACTGCGGGTTGCCGGTCCTCGGCGCGCGGGTCGACCTGCTGCCAGGCGCGGCGGGGAACGTGGTCAGTCCGCACGACGACGCCCAGCTCGTGCCGGTCCGCGTCTTCGGCGGCCGACGCGTCGACGTCCGCCACCTCGACCGGGTCCGTCTCGGCGAGGCCGCTCCGGTCGAGGTGCGCGCCCCCCGTGACCACGACCGTGACGGGAGCCCCGACCGCGTCTACGTCTTCCGCCAGGGTGACACCGACATCCAGTGCCTCGACGGCCGCGTCACGGTGACCGGCCGTACCGCCGAGCCGGCGCGCATCTCGGCGCGCGCCCCGATCTCCACCACGGGGTGCGCGGGCTGACCCCCCGGGTCGGGCACCGCCCGTCGACATGCGGGGAGCAGCAGGGGTGGACGCCACGGCGATGGCGCCGGTGCGGTGCTTCACCCACGACCTGTTCGCCGACGGTGCGACGCTGGTGCAGGACGCGACCACGATGGCCGTCGACCTGGCCGGGTTCACCTCGCTGACCGACCGTCTGTCGGCGTGGGGGAGCCGTGGCACCGAGCAGCTCAGCCAGGTCCTTCGCTCCTACTTCGAGGGCGTGACCGACCTCGTCGTGGCAGCGGGCGGCGACGTCGTCGCGTTCGGCGGCGACAGCCTCTCGATCCTCCTCGACGGACCGCCGGCGCCGACGCTCCGGGCCGCGCTGGGCGTCGCGACGAGGATCCAGGAGCTGACGGCCGCGACCCAGGCGGTCCCCGTGCCTGACGGCGTGACCACCCTCGGCGTGCGGGTGGGGGTGGCTCGCGGCACCGTGGCGACCGCGGTGGCGCGGTCGGGCGGCCGGCTGCTCCCGGTGCACGTGGGGCCCGGGCTGGACCTGGCGCACGCGGCCCAGGAGTCCGCGGGCACGGGCTCGGTCGCCGTGGACGGGTCCGCGGTGCCACGGTCCTCCGGAGCCGGTGGCACCGCCCCCCGTCAGAGGTCGGTGCCGGTGTCGGTACCGGTGCCGTGGTCGACGGGCAGGGTCCCGGTCGCGCTGCGCGGCGACGTGGACGGGCTGCTCCCGTCGGCCCTGCTGGAGCGCCTCCACCGCGGCCGCGAGCCCGAGGAGAGCCACCGGACGGTGACCGTGGCCTTCGTCCGCTACCCACCCGTGGACCCTGCGGACCTGCGGCCCTTCCTCGACCGCGTGGGCAGCCTCCTGGACCTGGTCCTCGCCTCCGGCGGCGAGGTGGTCCAGGTCTCCGGTGGCGACAAGGGGGTGCTGGCCATGGTCGTCCTGGGTGCGCCGGTCGCCCACCCCGACGACCCGGTGCGTGCCGTGCACGCCATGGTCGAGCTGCGGCGCCTCGAGCCCCGCGTCGCCGTCGGGATCGCCACGGGACCGGTCTTCGCGGCGGTGCTGGGATCGACGACCCGGTTGTTCCCGACCCACACCGGACTGGCCGTCAACGTCGCGGCCCGGCTCGCCCAGCACGCCGGGGACGGGTGCGTCCTGGTCGACGACCGGACCTGGGAGGGCGCCGCGCGGCACCTGCGGCTGGACGGGCGTCCCCGGCGGCTCTCGGTCAGGGGGTGCGACGCCCCGGTCCTGGTGCGCGGGGTCGCGGGCCGGCGCCGGGCCCCGGCCCGACCGGCGTCCGCCGCGGTGCCCCTGCTCGTGGGACGTCGGAGCGAGCTGGCGCGCGTCGAGCAGCTCCTGGACGCGGTCGCGACCGGGCGGGGCGGCGTCCTCACGCTCCACGGGCCGCCGGGCATCGGGGCGTCCCGGATCTGCCGGGAGGCGGTCGAGGGGGCGCGGACCCGTGGGTTCGGGACGGTCTGCGTCGACGTGGCCGACCATCCGCGGGGCCGGGCGCCCGGCGTGTGGCGCGAGGTCGTCGGGGCGCTGCTGGGCGTCCCGGCCCGGGCGGCGCGCCGGGTCTGGCTGGACGCGCTGGCGGTCGCGCTGCCGGACGTACCGGACCTCGTGGTGGTCCTCGGCCCCCTCCTCGGGCTGGGCGACGGGCCGTCACGGCGGTCGCTCGATCCCGGGGTCGAGCAGCTGGCCGCCGAGCTGGCACGGACCGCGCTCGGCCGGCTGCTCGTGCACGGAGCGGGGCGCGAGCCCGTGCTCCTGGTGGTCGAGCACGCCGACCGCCTCGACGGGACCTCGGCCGACCTCCTGCGGCACCTGGGTGCCGCGGCCTCCCGGTGCGCCGCCGGGGTGGTGCTCACCTGGGGCCCGGAGGGGGGCCCGGGCCGAACGGCACCCCCGGCCGGCGCGGTCGTGCTGGCCCCGCTCGGCCCGGACGACACCGGGCTCCTGGCGGAGGAGGCCTGGCGACGCGCGGGCGGTGGGACGCCCCCCTCCTGGCTCGCGGGCCTCGTCGTCCCCTACGCGGGAGGCCACCCCGTGGTCGCCCAGGCGGCGGTCCACGACCTGCTCGCGCGGTGGCGGCCGGGGGAGCCGCCACCGGCCCCGGGCGCCCTCGCCGGCCCCGCCACAGCCCTGGTGTCCTCCCAGGTCGACCGCCTGCCGGTCGACGCGGTCGAGCTGCTCACGGTGCTGGCGGTGGCGCAGCGACCGTGCGCGCCGCAGGTGCTGGTCGACCTGCTCCCCACCGGGCACGACCTGAACTCGGTCCGCCGGACGGCGAGCGCGCTCGAGGACGAGCACCTGGTGACCCACGGCGACGGCTCCGAGGAGACCTACCGGATCCCGCACGAGCTGGCGCGCCGTGTGGTCTACGACAGGGCCAGCCATGCCGTGCGGGAGCGCCTGCACCGCAGCCTGGTCGAGCGGCTCGCCTCGACCGGTGCGGACCCGGTCGAGGCCGCCGAGCACGCCCATGCGCTCGCCGACCCCGCGCTGGGGCGTCGGTGGTTCCCCCTGGCTGCGCAGGCGGCACGGGACGGGTGGGACCTCGACGGCGCGCTGGGCTGGCTGGAGCGGCTCCGGCCGCTGGTGCACGGCGCGGAGCGAGAGCGGGTGGAGCTGGAGGAGCTCGAGGTGCTGCTGGTGGCCGGCCGGGCCGTCGACGTCCTGGAGCGGCTCGAGCCTCCCGCGGCCGCGGGTCCGACATCGCGCGACCGCAGCCTCCTCGCCCGGCGCCTCCTCGTGCTCGCGGAGGCCGCCTACGGCTGCGGGAGGCCGGAGCGCACGGAGGAGGTCGCTGCCGAGGTGATGCGGCTGGTCGGCACCACCGACGAGCCGCGCTACCAGCGAGCCGGCGAGCTGCTCACCCTGGCGCGGTGCCACCGGGGCGATCTCGAGGGTGCCCTGGTGTCGGGTCGTGCGCTCGTCGCCCGCGCCGCGTCCGGCGAGGACGCCGCGGTCCGGGCGACCGCCTCGGCGGCCCTCGCCGTGGTCCTGGTGCTGTCCGGCCGGCCGGGGGACGCGGAGGGGCACTACCGCGCTGCGCTCGCCGCGGCCACGGAGGCCGGGGACGTGGTCCGGCAGGTGCACGTGCTCAGCGACCTGGCCGGGTGCGCGTACCTGCAGGGCAGGCAGGAGGCGTGCGTGGAGCTGATGACGCAGGCACGGGGGAGGGCCGAGACCATCGGCTACCAGCGCCACCTCGCGCTCAGCCTCAACAACGAGGCGCAGCTGCGCGTGGCGCTCGGCGACCGGTACGGACCCGCGTGCGCCTCGGCGTCGGTCCAGCGGAGCCTGGAGCTCGGCGACCTGGCGCAGGCCGCGGACGCCCTCCAGTCCTGGCTGGGCGCGACCCCGGCGCTCAAGGCCGACGCCGGGCTGTGGGGCCGACTGGTGCAGGTCGACCTGCGGCTGGGCCGCTCGCTCGAGGCCGCCGCCGGGCGGGCCGAGCTCGCGGTCGTGCTCGCCCGGTCGGGCCGGTACGCCGCCGCTCGCCGGGCGGCGACGGAGGCCGATGGGGACGATCCGGCCCACAACCCAGACGACGTCCGCCGCCGCGCGGCCCTCGCCCGGCTGCTGGCCGACGCCGGTGACGGTGCGGGCGGGGACGGGGACCACGTCCGTACCGGCCTGGACCTGCTGGCGGACGACCCGGACCTGGAGCCCCGCGAGCGCGCCGAGATCGCCCTGGAGCAGTGGCGGCTGACCCGGACGCCCGGGTCCCGGGCCGCTGCGGCGGCCTCGGTGGGCGAGGCGTACGCCGCCGAGCCGTCCGCGGTCGTGCGCTCCTGGCTCCGGCTCCTCCGGGAGCCCGTGCCGGCGGCCACCGACCGGCTGCCGCCACCGGTGGGGATCACCCGCGTCCGCTCCGGCCGCCGGGAGCTCGAGCAGGCGTTCGCCGACGTCGAGGCCGCCGTCGCCGCCGCGGCCCCCCCGGTGGTCGAGGAGTGAGCGAAGCGCCCCCGGTGGTCGAGGAGCGAGCGCAACCCGGGGGTCGAGGAGCGAGCGCAGCGCCCCCGGTGGTCGAGGAGTGAGCGCAGCGAGCGTCACGAGACCAGGAACCCGCCGGTGGTCGAGGAGCGAGCGCAGGGCCCACGGTGGTCGAGGAGCGAGCGAAGCGAGCGTCACGAGACCCAGGACCCGGTGGTCGAGGAGCGAGCGCAGCACCCCCGGTGGTCGAGGAGCGAGCGCAGCGAGCGTCACGAGACCCAGGACCCGGTGGTCGAGGAGCGAGCGCAGCACCCCCGGTGGTCGAGGAGCGAGCGCAGCGAGCGTCACGAGACCCCCACCGCGACTGTTACTGAATGTTTGATCGAATGTGCCTGTCCTGGGTGTGCAGAACCGCCTCTGACCTGTGGAAACAGACAAGGGTTGTCGGTGGTGAGTGCTTGGATTGATCCATGGCCACCACCGAGGACACCACCACCGGGCACCCCGTGCCCTGCGGTGTCCGCGCGTTGTCGGCCTCGGTGACGGCGTTGGCGGAGCGGCCGTTGTTCGCGTTGGACGCCGCGACCACCCGCGACACCATCCAGGCGCTGGCGGTCCTGGAATCGAAGGTCACCTCCCTCAAGCTCGCCGTCTTCGCCCACGCCGACGAAGTCCAGGTCGGCTCCGACACCGGCTGCACCTCGACCGGCGTCTGGGCCGCGAACGCCACCCGGTCCCGCAAGAACGTGACCGCGGCCCAGGTACGTCTCGCGACCGCGTTGGAGTCCCGGTGGCAGCGTGTGCGCGACGCGCTCGCTGCCGGGGCGATGAACGCCGAGCAGGTCCGCGTCGTGGTCAACGCACTTGAGGACCTCCCCGACGACCTCGACGCCGCCCTGCTCATCCAGGCCGAAGAAGCACTGGTCGGCTACGCGGCCGAGTTCGACCCCACCGCGCTCCAGCAGCTCGGCGCACACATCCTGACCCTGATCGCACCCGAGGTCGGCGAGGAGATCGACCGCAAGAGGCTCGAAGCAGCCGAGGCGAAAGCCGCGCAGAAGCGGCGGCTGACCCTGTCCTTCGACGGCCACGGCTCCGCCCACGGCCGCTTCACCATCCCCGAGGTCCAGGGCAAGATGCTGCAGAAGCTCCTCCACGGCTTCGCCGCACCCGGCCACATCAACTGCACGAATGATGCCGAGGGCGAAAAGCGGGAATGGACCAAAGGGCGGCCGGGTCCGCAGAAGCTGGGTGAGGCGTTCTGTGAGCTGATCGAGAACTACCCCCGCCACAACGCCCCCAAGCTCGGACGCACCGACGGCACCTTCATCGCCACCACCACCTTCGAGCTCCTGACGACCGCCCTTGGGACCGCCACGTTGGACGACGGCACACCGATGACCGCCGCCCAAGCCATGCGGCTGGCCTGTGAGGCGCGGATCATCCCCGTGGTCCTCGGCGGCAACGGTGAGGTCCTCCACCAGGGCAAGGCCCGACGCAAGTACACCGCCGCGCAGACCTACGCCATGCACGCCCGCGACAAGTCCTGCACCGCCAAAGGCTGTGACTGGCCGCCCGGGCTGTGCCACGCCCACCACGACACCATGTTCTCCAAAGGTGGGAAGACGGACATCGAGGACGGACGGCTGCTCTGCCCGCACCACCACGCCCGCGCCCACGACCCCGCCTACGACATGACGATCCACGCCGACAACAAGGTCACCTTCCATCGGCGGACGTAGGCCGATCTGTTCGGCGTACCGGGTCTCGTGACGCTCGCTTCGCTCGCTCCTCGACCACCGGGTGCTGCGCGCCCTCGACCACCGGGCCTGGTCTCGTGACGCTCGCTGCGCTCGCTCCTCGACCACCGGTTCCGCTGCGCTCGCTCCTCGACCACCGGTTCCGCTGCGCTCGCTCCTCGACCACCGGTTCCGCTGCGCTCGCTCCTCGACCACCGGTTCCGCTGCGCTCGCTCCTCGACCACCGGTTCCGCTGCGCTCGCTCCTCGACCACCAGTTCCGCTGCGCTCGCTCCTCGACCACCAGGGCGCCGCCCTGTCCGCAAGCGTCACCTCGAGGCGCCGCAAGCGTCATCTCGGCTGTCCGGGAGCGTCATCTCGGCGGGGCCGGGTGCCCTAGGCTCGCAGCCATGGGCAAGCAAGAGGAGTTCGTACTGCGGGCGCTCGAGGAGCGCGACGTGCGCTTCGTACGGCTGTGGTTCTCAGACGTGCTGGGGTCGCTGAAGTCGGTGGCCGTCGCGCCGGCCGAGCTGGAGTCGGCCTTCGAGGAGGGCATCGGGTTCGACGGGTCGGCGATCGAGGGCTTCGCCCGGGTGTACGAGGCCGACATGCTGGCCAAGCCGGACCCCACGAGCTTCCAGATCCTGCCGTGGCGCGACGAGGGGCCCTCGACCGCGCGGATGTTCTGCGACGTCGTGATGCCCGACGGGTCGCCGTCCTACGCCGACCCGCGCAACGTGCTGAAGCGGAACCTGGCACGGGCCTCCGAGCTGGGGTTCAGCTTCTACACGCACCCCGAGATCGAGTTCTACCTCTTCAAGAACGCCCCTGAGCCCGGCGTCGACCCGATCCCGGTCGACCGCAGCGGCTACTTCGACCACACCGCGCAGTCGATGGGCGCCGACTTCCGTCGCGAGGCGATCACGATGCTCGAGGCCATGGGCATCTCGGTCGAGTTCAGCCACCACGAGCACGGCCCCGGCCAGCAGGAGATCGACCTGCGCTACGCCGACGCGATGAGCACGGCCGACAACATCATGACCTTCCGCACCGTGGTCCGCGAGGTCGCGCTGAGCCAGGGCATCTGGGCCTCCTTCATGCCCAAGCCCTTCACCACCCACCCCGGGTCGGGCATGCACACGCACCTCTCGCTGTTCGAGGGCGACCAGAACGCCTTCTACGAGGCCGGGGCGGAGTACCAGCTCTCGCGCACCGGGCGGCAGTTCATCGCCGGCATCCTCAAGCACGCGCCCGAGCTGAGCCTGATCACCAACCAGTGGGTCAACAGCTACAAGCGGATGATGTTCGGCACCGAGGCGCCGTCCTACATCTGCTGGGGCCACAACAACCGCTCGGCCATGGTCCGGGTGCCGATGTACAAGCCGCTCAAGGGCCAGTCCACCCGCGTCGAGCTGCGCACGCTCGACCCGGCCTGCAACCCCTACCTGGCCTACAGCGTCGTGCTCGCCGCCGGGCTCAAGGGGATCAAGGAGGACTACGAGCTCCCCCGCGAGGCCGAGGACGACGTCTGGACCCTGACCGACCGCGAGCGGCAGAGCCTGGGCATCGACCCGCTCCCGGAGAGCCTCAAGGAGGCGATCCTGATCGCGGAGGACTCCGAGCTCCTCGCCGACGCCCTCGGCGAGCACGTCTTCGACTTCGTGCTGCGCAACAAGCGCGCGGAGTGGGCCGACTACCGCGGGCAGGTCTCGGCCTACGAGCGCGACACGATGCTGCCGGTCATCTGAGCCGGCCGAGATGACCGCACCCACGGGCCGTACGCCGGGCGGGCGCGGGTCGCTGGCACGCCTCGGGTTCAGCGACCTCGAGGCCGGGCGCCGCGACCTCGCGGCGCTCGAGCGGTACGGCCCCCCGCCGCCCGACGCGCTGCTGGCCATCCTGGGGCGCGCCGCCGACCCCGACGCCGCGACCGCGGCGCTGCTCCGGCTGCTCGAGGCGGCCGAGGAGGCACGGGGCGACGGGGGGCGGGTGCTGCTGGGCGAGCTCCTCGAGGACGAGGGCTTCGCGATGCGGCTGCTCGGCGTCCTCGGGGCCAGCGAGGCCCTGGCCGAGCACCTCGGGCGGCATCCCGAGCACGCTCGGGAGCTCACCGACCCGACGCTGGGCTCGACCCGCCCACCGGCCTGGGCCGTGCGCGCGGACCTGCTCCGGGCGGTCGGCGCCGACCCGGCGGACGACCTCCCGGTCTCGGCCGGCCCGGACGCCGGGGCCGTCGACGCGCTGCGGGTGGAGTACCGCCGGCTGCTGCTGCGCCTGGCCGCACGCGACCTGACCCACGACGTCGCCGTCGACGACGCGGCCGCCGA
Source organism: Nocardioides sp. AX2bis (assembly GCF_902506435.1). Taxonomy (GTDB): domain Bacteria; phylum Actinomycetota; class Actinomycetes; order Propionibacteriales; family Nocardioidaceae; genus Nocardioides. The sequence goes on from NZ_LR733215.1 coordinate 1,637,626, forward strand.
GCTGGCCGACCTCGCCGCCGGCACGCTCGACGCCGCGCTGGCCGTGGCCCGCTCCCGCGTCGGCGAGCAGCACGCCCTGGCGCGGCTCGCCGTGGTGGCGATGGGCAAGTGCGGTGGCCACGAGCTGAACTACGTCTCCGACGTCGACGTCGTCTTCGTCCACGAGCCGGTCGAGGGCGCCTCTCCCGACGCCGCCCTCCGCGCTGCCACCCAGGTGGCCTCCCAGATGATGCGGATCTGCTCCGAGCAGACCGGCGAGGGCACGATCTGGCCGGTCGACGCCAACCTGCGCCCCGAGGGCAAGTCCGGCCCGCTGACCCGCACGCTGGCCAGCCACGAGGGCTACTACGAGCGCTGGGCGAAGCCGTGGGAGTTCCAGGCGCTGCTCAAGGCCCGTCCGGTCGCAGGCGACCTGGCGCTCGGCCGGGAGTACCTCGACGTGGTCACGCCCTTCGTCTGGACCGCCGCCGACCGCGACGGGTTCGTCGAGGAGGCGCGGGCCATGCGCCGCCGGGTCGTCGAGCACATCCCGGCCCGCGACGCCGAGCGTCAGCTCAAGCTCGGCTCGGGCGGGCTGCGTGACGTCGAGTTCGCTGTCCAGCTCCTCCAGCTGGTGCACGGCCGGGCCGACGAGACGATCCGGGCCCCCACCACCCTCAGTGCCCTGGCCGACCTGACCCGGGCCGGCTACGTCGGCCGGGAGGACGGCGAGCAGCTGCACCGGGCGTACTCGTTCCTGCGCACCCTCGAGCACCGCATCCAGCTGCACCAGCTCCGCCGCACCCACGTCGTGCCGGACGAGGAGGTGGCGCTGCGCCGGCTCGCGCGCAGCATGGGCTACTACAACGACCCGTCCGCGAGCCTGGTCAAGGCCTGGCAGGGGCACCGCCGCGAGGTGCGCCGGCTGCACGAGAAGCTGTTCTACCGCCCGCTGCTGACCGCCGTGGCGCAGGTGCCCGGCACCGAGGTCCGGCTCTCCTCGGCCGCGGCCCGCACCCGGATGACGGCGCTCGGCTACGACGACCCCGAGGCGGCGCTGCGCCACCTCGAGGCGCTCACCGACGGCGTCTCGCGCACGGCCTCGATCCGGCGGACGCTGCTGCCGGTGATGCTGCACTGGTTCGCCGAGGGCCCCGACCCCGACGCCGGGCTGTTCCGCTTCCGCCGGATCAGCGAGGCGCTGCGGGAGTCCCCGTGGTACCTCACCACCCTGCGCGACGAGGGCGAGGTCGCCGAGCGGCTGGCGCACGTGCTCTCGACGTCGCGGTACGCCACCGACCTGCTCGAGCGGGAGCCCCGGGGCGTCCGGATGCTGCTCGAGGACCTGGCGCCGCGCTCGGCGGAGGACGTCGGGCACGAGATGGCGGCGACCGCGTCACGCCAGGACAGCCGCGAGAAGGCGGTCCGCGCCATCCGCGTGGTCCGGCGTCGCGAGCTCTTCCGGATCGCGGTGGGCGACCTGCTCGGCCTCACCGACGTCGCCGACGTGGGTCGCGGGCTCTCCCGGCTCACCGACGCCACCCTGCAGGCCACGCTCGACGTGGTCGCCCGGGGGGTCGCGGCGCAGCGTGGCCTCGACCAGCAGCCCGCCCGCCTGGCCGTGGTGGCGATGGGCCGCTACGGCGGGTTCGAGCTGTCCTACGGCAGCGATGCTGACGTGCTGTTCGTCCAGGAGCCGGTGCCCGGCGCCGACCCCGCGGCCGCGGCCGGCTTCGCGCAGGCGGTCGCCCACGACGTACGCCGGCTGCTCGCCGAGCCGGGAGCCGACCTGCCCCTCGTCGTCGACGCCGACCTGCGCCCGGAGGGCCGGCAGGGCGCCCTGGTGCGCACCATCGGCTCCTACGCCGCCTACTACGCCCGGTGGTCGCAGACGTGGGAGGCGCAGGCGCTGCTGCGCGCCGACGCGGTCGTCGGCGACGAGGGGCTGCGGGAGCGGTTCCACGCGCTGATCGACCCGGTCCGCTACCCCGCGGCCGGGATCAGCGACGAGGGGGTGCTCGAGGTCCGTCGGATGAAGGCACGCATCGACCACGAGCGCCTCCCGCGCGGCGCCGACCCCCAGCTGCACCTCAAGCTCGGACGGGGAGGGCTGGCCGACATCGAGTGGAGCGTCCAGCTGCTGCAGATGCGGCACGCGGGACGGGTCGAGGCGCTCCGCACGCCGCAGACCCTGGCCGCGCTCGAGGCCGCGGGCGCGGCCGGCCTGGTCGACGCGGAGGACGCCGCGGTGCTCGCCGACGGGTGGCGTCTGGCCAGCCGGACCCGCAACGCGGTGACGCTGGTGCGGGCCAAGGGCGGCGACGAGCTGCCACGCGACGTGCGCGAGCGGGCCGCCGTCGCGGCGGTCCTGGGCTACCCGCCGGCCTCGACGGACGCGATGGTCAACGACTACCTGCGCAGCGCGCGACGCGTGCGGGCCGTGGTCGAGCGGGTCTTCTGGGAGTAGTTCCGCTGTCAGGAGGGTCGGGTGGGGCTATCGTGACGACGTGGCCGAACCCGATGTGACCGTCCCGGAGACAGGATCGCCGCGACCCGTCCGCGTCTTCCTGCTCGACGACCATGAGATCGTCCGTCGCGGGATCCGCGACCTGCTGTCCTCCGAGCCCGGTATCGAGGTCGTGGGGGAGTCCGGCTCGGCGGTCGACGCGGTCGAGCAGATCCTGGCCCTGGCCCCCGACGTGGCCGTCCTCGACGGTCGCCTGCCCGACGGGTCCGGCGTGGACGTGTGCCGCGACGTGCGCTCGGCCAACCCCGACATCGCCGCCCTGATCCTCACCTCGTTCGACGACGACGAGGCGCTGTTCTCCGCGATCATGGCCGGCGCGGCCGGCTACGTGCTCAAGCAGGTGCGCGGCAACGAGCTGATCGACACCGTGCGCCGGGTCGCGGCCGGGCAGTCCACGCTCGACCCCGCGGTCACCACCGCCGTCCTCGAGCGGCTGCGCACCGGCGCCCAGCAGGCCTCCGCGATGGACCAGCTGACCGGCCAGGAGCAGAAGATCCTCGCCCTGATCGGCGAGGGCATGACGAACCGCCAGATCGCCTCGACGATCTTCCTGGCCGAGAAGACGGTCAAGAACTACGTGTCCTCGCTGCTGGCCAAGCTCGGCCTCGACAGCCGCACGCAGGCGGCCATCTTCGCCACCAAGAACCTCCCCGACCGGGCCTGAGCGGCGCGGGCGACGGGTGGACCACGGACTGGACCAGGGCTTGGACCGGGAGGGCGTGACGGAGGGCCGTCCGCACCGGTGGAGCCTGCTGCTCGAGGCCGTCGTCGGCCTGGCGCGCACCGGTCAGGTCGACGACCTGCTGGCCCGCCTGGTGCACCTCGGGGCGTCCCTGGTCGGAGCCCGGTACGTCGTGCTCAGCGTGGTGGGCCCGGACTCGGTCGAGCCGTCGCGGCTCTTCATGGAGCACGGGACCGCGCCCGGACCCCAGGAGGACCTGCTGGCGCCGGGGGCGTGGATGGAGGTCCCGGTCCGCGTGGGCGACCAGGTCTTCGGGCACCTACGCCTGGTGGCCGCGACCACGTTCGACCAGGAGGACGAGGAGATCGTCGTGGCGCTCGCCGCGGCGGCCGGCGTCACCATCGAGAACGCGCGCCTGCACTCCGAGGCGCGTCGCCGCGAGCGGTGGCTCGCCGCGACCGCCGAGATCACGGCGCGCCTGCTGGAGCAGACCACCGAGCTCGACGCGCTGCAGCTGGTCGCCGACCGCGCCCGTGAGCTCGCCGGGGCCACGGTGTCCTGGGTCATCTCCGGTGTCGACGAGGACACGCTCGAGCTGCGCGTGGTCTCCGGGGCCGACATCGACATCGAGTACATGCGGACCCTCCCGCTGGACCAGTCCATGGCTCGGAGCGTGCTGAGCTCCGGTCAGCCGCTGCGCCTCGACGACCTCGCGCACGACCAGCGGATCTCGCGGCACGGGCTGATCCCCGGCTGGCCGCGGCTCGGACCGGGGATCGTGGTGCCGCTGCAGGCCGACGGGGCGCGCGGCGCGCTCGGCCTGGGCTGGGAGCCGGAGGACCGGGACCGGTTCGACCGCCTCGAGTCCGCCCTGCCGGCCGGCTTCGCCCAGCAGGCCTCGCTGGCGCTGAAGGTCTCCCAGGCCCAGGCCGACCAGCGTCAGCTGGCCGTGCTCCGCGACCGGGACAGGATCGGCCGCGACCTGCACGACGTGGTCATCCAGCGTCTCTTCGCGGTCGGCCTCGGCCTGGAGTCGATCGGTCGTCTCCCCGCCGAGCAGCACGCGCAGCGGCTCGACGACGCGGTGGAGCAGATCGACGAGACCATCCGCGACCTGCGCTCGGCCATCCACCAGCTCCGTCGTGCGGGCCAGACCCGCGACGTCCACGAGCAGGTGTGCGACGTGGTCGCGTGGTCCGAGCCGGTGCTGGGGTTCCGGCCGTACCTCCGGTTCACCGGCCCGGTGCGCACCGGCATCCCCGACGCGGTCGTGCCGGACCTGCTCGCCGTGCTGACCGAGGCGATCAGCAACGCCGGCCGGCACGCGCGGGCCCGGTCGCTGCGGGTCGAGGTGTCGGTGCAGGACGACGCCGTGACGCTCGTCGTGCGCGACGACGGCCAGGGCATCGGCGACCCCTCGCGCGACAGCGGGCTGGGCAACATGCGTCACCGCGCGCTGCGCCACGGTGGTCGGCTCACCCTCGGCGGCGGGGTCGGGCAGGGCACCGAGGTCCGGTGGGAGGTCCCGCTCCCACCCCGGGCCACGGCCTGAGGTCCGGTCCGGTCCGGGAGGCTGCTCAGCCGAACGGCAGCGGGTCGACGCCGAGGCTGACCGCGCGGGCCCGGGCGGCGGTCAGCCGCCGCCGGTGGTGCTGGCGGCAGAGCACCTCGTAGGCCACCTCGGGCTCGCCCGCGTCGCCGGGCCCGCCGGGGACGGGGGTCGCGTCGCCCTCGACGTCGCCGACCACCACGACGTCACCCTCGAGGACCATCACGCCGTCCTCGGTGCGGGCGTTGTGGGTGGCGCGCTTGCCGCACCAGCACAGCGCCTCGACCTGGAGCACGTGGGTGCGGTCGGCCAGCTCCACCAGTCGGGCGCTGCCCGGGAAGAGCGAGGTGCGGAAGTCGGTCAGGATCCCGAAGGCGAAGACGTCGACCTGCAGCTCGTCGACGACCTTGGCGAGCTGCTCGACCTGCAGCGAGGTGTAGAACTGGGCCTCGTCGCACACGAGGTAGTCGATCCGGCCGCCCCGGGTCAGCGAGTCCACGACGTAGCGCCAGAAGTCGAAGTCGGCCTGCACCTCGATCGCCTCGTGCGTGAGCCCGAGCCGGCTGGACAGGGTGGCCTCGCCGGCCCGGTCGTGCGCGGTGAAGATCCGACCGGCGCGACCCCGGGCGGCGTGGTTGTGGTTGGTCTGCAGCGCGAGCGTGCTCTTGCCGGAGTCCATCGTCCCGGTGAAGAAGTGCAGTTCGGCCACGGGCGGGATCGTCCCACGGACCGCCCGCGCGGGCCGACTCGGGCAGGATGGTGCGGTGCCCCCGACCCCGCTGCTGGACGTCACCGCGCTGCAGGCGCTGCTGGCCCGCGACGACCCCCGCCGCCGGGGGCCGCGGGGCCCGACCGTGCTCGACGTGCGCTGGCGGCTCGGGGACGCCCACGGCGCCGCCGCCTACGCCGCCGGTCACGTCCCCGGGGCGGCGTACGTCGACCTCCCGACCGACCTGGCCGGGCCGGCCGCGCCCGACGGGCGCGGAGGGCGGCACCCCCTGCCGGACCCCGACCGGCTCGCCGAGGCGCTGCGCCGCGTGGGCGTCGACGACGGCCGCCCGGTCGTGGTCTACGACGACTGGGGCGGGCGCGCGGCGGCCCGGGCGTGGTGGCTGCTGCGCTGGCTCGGCCACGACGACGTGCGCGTGCTCGACGGCGGATGGTCGGCGTGGGTGGCCGCCGGGGCCGCGGTCGAGGAGACGGCCACGGCCGAGCGGCCCTCGCGGCGAGGGACCTTCACGCCGCGTCCCGGGTCGATGCCCGTCGTCGATGCCGCCGGGGTCGCAGCGGGCGCCGCAGCGGGGGCCGCAGCGGTGCTCGTCGACGCCCGGGACGCGCCGCGCTACGCCGGCGAGCACGAGCCGGTCGACCCCGTGGCCGGGCACGTCCCCGGGGCGGTCAACGTCCCGACCGGCGCCAACCTCGACGACACCGGGCGGTTCCTGCCCGCGGGGCGGCTGCGGGAGACGTACGCCCGGGTCGGTGCCGTGGCCGGCACGCCCGTGGTGGCGTACTGCGGCTCGGGCATCACCGCCTGCCACGACGTGCTCGCCCTGGAGGTCGCCGGCGTCCCCGCTGCGCTGTACGCGGGCAGCTGGAGCGACTGGGTCAGCGACCCGTGGATCTCGTGGACCAGGTGCAGGGCCTCGAGGGCCGCGATCGCGCTCGTGCGCAGCGTGCGGACCAGCAGGACGGGGTGGTGGTCGGTGGCGCGCAGGAGGCGGGTGACGTGCTGGACCTGGGCGTCGAGCTCGGCGGCTGGTGTCCACTCGTCGGGGCCGAGAAGGGGGGTGGTGGTGTCCACCCGGTTGTCCGCCACGTCCGTAGTCCGGTCGCCCGGGCTGACCTGGAACGTTGCGTGATCTCGGCTCTGTCCTGAGGGGGCGTGGTCGCCCGGGTTGGCCGTCTTGGTGTCCACGTCGATGTCCGACGGGGTGTCCACTCCCGTGCCCGCTGCAGCGTGGTCAGCGGACGACCGAGGGGGTGTCGGCGGCTTGGGTGCTCGAGCGGGCTTCGGAGCCGGCTTCGGGGTCGGCTTGGGTGCGTCGGCGTCGGCCTGGTCGGCGAGACGACGTCGCTCGGCTGCTGCGGCACGACGCTCGGCCATCGGCGCGCAGGTGGGGCAGCGGCCGTTGCCGTCGAGCTGCTCGGCATCGTGGGCGCGCTTGCAGTCAGTGCACCAGGGCCGGTGGGCGCGTCGCACGCCAGCGGCCGCGTCGGCGCGCGGCAGCGGCCGGTGTCCGCCGGCGGTGTGCGCGATCGCGTTGCCCTGGATCTCGACCATCAGGTGTCCCTCCCCATGAGCTCGTCGATGCGGAACCCGTCGACGGCGGAGACCTGGTCGGCGGGGTCGGGGGTGACGTGGTCGCGCTGGTGGGCGGTGCCGGCGACGTCGGCGAGGAGCCGGGTGGGGCGGAGGATCCGCCAGCGGCAGTCGCGGGCGTTGCAGGTGGCGGTCCACCCGCCGGCCTCGGTGGGTGCGACGCGGACGGTGGCGATGCGGTTGCTGGTGCTGGTGGCCATCAGGGGCACTCCTCGAGGACGATGTCGACGCCGGCCTTGACGGGTGCGAGCTCGTGCTCGCCGGCGTAGAACTTGCGGGCGCGGACGTCGACGACCTGGCCGTCGTCGCCCCAGACACCGGCGTCGGTGAGGGCGTCGAGGACGGCGCGGGTGAGCTTGTCCAGGTCGTTCTTGTTGGTCGGGTAGAGCGGTGCGCTGTTCTTGAGCAGGTGCGCGTTGCGGCCGGTGCGGTAGTGGCTGGCCGGTCGGTCGAAGGCGAAGCGGAGCCAGATCCGGACGGGGCCGATGAGCTTGTCCTGGTAGCGGTGGGCGTCGCGGGCGTGGGCGGTGACGTGGGCGCGCCAGGGCTTGAGGCGGGTGGCGTTGGCGTCGCGGACGCCGTTGCCGTAGCGGTTGGCGGTCTTGGAGCCCTGGGGGATGGGGGTGCCGGTGACGCGGATGGCGACCCGGTCGGGGGTGAGGAGGTCGCTCATGCGGCGTCACCGCCCTGGTCGGCGTAGGCCTCGGGGCAGTGCTCGTCGTGGCGGCCGACGCAGACGCAGGAGGCCTGGTCGCCGTCCCAGTGGGGCTCGACCGTGGGCTGCGGCGTCGGCTGGGGCGCGGGCCGGTTCTCCCAGATCCGCATCAGCGCGACGACGTCGTGGTTCGGCATCTGCCCGGGGTGTGGCTCGGTCATCGGGCACCTCCGGTGCGACGGGCCCGGCGGGGTGCGAGCACCAGGTCGAGGGCGGACAGGAACGCGCGGCAAGCGCGGGCCAGGGCGTGGTGCAGGACCCAGCCGGCGCGCTCTCGGCGTGTGGTGGTCGTCATCGGGCCACCCCCAGCGCACGTCCGGCGAGCTCGACCTGGTCCCAGGCGCTCTGGTCGCCGCCGCGGCGATCGGGGTGGGCCGCGGCTCGGGCCTTGCGGTGCAGTTCGGCGTCGTCGGCCCAGTCGGCGTCCTCGCCGACGATCGCGATCAGCACCTGCAGCGCCTCGTCGTCGGTCATCGGGGCGGGCCCGGTGGCGATCGCGCTGCCGCCGCCGATGGCCTTGAACCCGGTGTACTGCTGACCCGAGGTGACGCCGTACCGGTCGACGAGCCGCAGCGCCTCGAGGGCCTTGGCCATCGCGTAGACGTTGTGCTGCCAGTCCTCCATCATCCGGAAGCGGGATCCGGGCTGGCGGACGAACCGGTCGGTGGCGTACACCAGCGCGCCGTGTCGGGAGTCGAAGGCGAGGCGGGCGCGGCCGGAGGCGGCGCGGGTGTTGGCGCGGACCTGGCCGTCCATGCGGATGTCGCGTTCGCGGACGTCGAGTTCGAGCACGATGTCGGTGGCCTTGAGCATGTCGAGCTCGCGCTCGAGCAGGGTGACGGCGTCGGACCAGGTGGTGGTGAACTGCGAGGCCTGGCGGGTGCCGCCGAAGCCGGTGACGTCGCTGGTGGGACGGACGGTGTACTTCATGCGGTCCTCCGGTGGTCGTGCAGGCACTCGGTGCCAGCGCAGTGCGCGGGCGCGAAGTCGAGGTCGAGCACCTCGGTGACGGCGCGCCCAGCGGCCCGGTGCACGTGGCGGCGGGCGCGGAACCGGGCGAGCGCTTCGGCCGACAGCGACCGCTCGAGCGGGGACGCGGTGCGCCGGCCGGGGCAGGTGCCCTCGGTGGTCTCGTGCCGGCCGTGCTCGAACGCCCGCGAGCAGCGGGGCTCGACGTCGGGCAGGTCGAGCTGCTCGGGCTGGGTGGCGGTGGTGGTGCTCATGCCACGGCCCCCGTACCGGTGCCGGCGGCCAGGTCGGCGGCGAGGCCGGTGTGGATCGGCCAACCCGGGTCGACGCCGTCGTGCTCGATGCCGGCCTTGTCGAAGTAGGCCCGCAGGGAGTCGGCCTGCTCGCGACGCCACCCGATCTGGTGGGAGTGCAGCGTCTGCAGCTTCAGCCGCGCCGTCGCCGGCCACGCGACCATGAGCTTGCTGGCCAGCCGGATCGTGGCCAGGGCGTCCCCGGCGGCATCGTGCGCCCCGGTGTGGACGACCCCGTAGTGCGCGCAGAGACTGGTGAGGGTCTTGTCGGTCGACCCGCAGCCGCCGCACTTGACCTTCCCGCCGCGGCACCCGCCCTTGACCTTGCGCCAGGGGTCGAAGGCCTTCTCGATCACGAACGGGTCGACGACGCCGCGGATCCCGTTGGGTCGCGACGACAAGGTGGGGACGTCGTGGCGGCCGAGCTCGGTCTCGAGCATGGTGAGGTCGTAGGTGGCGTTGTGGACGATGAGCGCGAACTCGTTCTGCATGGCCATGCCGCACTGGGCGGCGATCTCGAAGAGCGCGGCCTCGCGGGGGAGCGGGGCGGTGCCCTTGTTGCTGATTCGCATGGCCTGGGCGCCTCCCAGGCGCTGCTCGAGGCGGTCGTTGGTCCACCCGTGCACCTGTGCGGCCTCGTCGGGGATGTCGATGCCGGGGTTGATCAGCCAGGTGATGTTGGTGGGTCGCTGGCCGGGGGTGGCGTGGACGATGGCGGCGGTGACGATGCGGTCGACGCGCGGGTTGATCCCACTGGTCTCCAGATCGAACGCCAGGACGCTGTCCTCGTGCCACTTCTGCTGCGCGGTGCTCATGCTGCGTCTCCCTTCGGCAGGAACCGGCCGGACTCGGGGTCGTGGACGGTGCCGGCGTACGCCGTGTCGCGGCGGTTCTGGGCCTGCTGGGAGGCGGTCGCCCAGCGGCAGTTCTCGGGTGTGTAGGGGCCGTCGTTGTCGGTCCGGTCGAGGCTGTAGAGGGGCCGGCCGCCGGGCGTCTTGCCGTCGGGGCGCGGGCCCATGTCGGCGACGAACGCCCAGAAGTCGGTGCGCCACCGGTCGCAGACGGTGATGCCGCGGCCGCCGTAGTTGGCCCACCGGGTGTGGGTGGGCCGGTGGCAGCGGCCGAGCATGTCGTTGTAGATCTGGTAGAGCGGGTGGCTGTACTTGCCGCCGCGCCAGTTGCTGTTGGCCGACCCGGGGTGGCTGTAGGCGCTCACGCCGCACCCCCGACGCCCTTGACGGTCCAGACCTGGGTCTTCGACTTCGGGTAGTTCTGCACGTTGGTGACGTGGGCGGAGCCCTCGACGATCACGAGGACGTCGTCGGTGAGTTCGGTGGTCTCGGTGTCCCCGGTGGCGGTGTCCTCGACGGTGATCCTGATCGTCATGCGGGCACCTGCTCCCCGGCGGTGAGAAGGCCGAGGTAGTGCTGCAGCTCGGCAGCGGACGCGGTCGAGGAGGTGACGCCGCCCATGCGGCGGGCGAAGTCGTCCTCGACGTCGGGGAGCTGCATGCCCTGCTGGCCGGAGGCGGCGAGGATCTGCTGCCAGAGCGCGTCCTCGCTGACCGGGGCGGCCTCGGCCGGAGCAGCGGCCGGCTGGGTGGCGGGTGCCTGGTCTTCGACGATGTCGGCGTCGACCGCGCCGTCGGCGTCCGGGGCCGGGGCGGCCTCCTTGGCGTCCTGGATCTGGTGCGCGCGGGCCTTCCACGCTTCGACGTACCGCTGCGCGCCCTCGGGGCTGGCAGCCGGGTTGCCCCGGGCGGCCTGGCCGATGAGCTCGTCGCTCTTCATCGAGTCCCAGGCCTGGACGAGGCCGTCGTGGGTGTCGATGCCCGTGAGGTCTGCCGTCGGCCCGGCGTACGGGTCAACGTTGGGCTCGGCCGGGGCGCCGGCGGGCAGCGCGGCGTGCTCGGCCGGTACGGGCCCGGCGAGCTCGGCGGCACCGGACTTCGCGGCGACGACCTCACGGAGCCGGGCGGCGCCGATCTGCAGGTCGAGGACCGGGACGACGAACCGGGAGGTCTTGCCGTCGCGCACGCTGCGCCGCTCGACCATGTTGAGGTGCGCGGGGACAAGGTCGCCGACGAACTGGGCGAGCTCGGCGACCGCGGGGATCTCGGCGGCGGCGTTCCAGCCGTGGGACTCCATGCGCCAGGCGCCGATGGCCTCGAGCTCGGGGAGCATCAGCGAGAGGCGGGTGGTGGGCTTGGCGTCGACGTGGGCGCGGTCGTCGGGGTTGCAGCGCTCGCCGGTGAGGACGTTGGTCTCGCCGTCGCAGCGGTGGACGCAGCCGCCGCCGGACCAGGTCTCCATCCACTGCGACAGACCGCCCTTCATCGCGATGACGGGGATGGAGGTCGAGTCGGTGAAGACCTCGTGCTCGGGCTTGCCGTTGTTGTCCCAGGGGCGGGCCTCGCCGCCGTAGAGGGTGGCGAGGTCGGCGATGTAGCGGGGGTTGGGGCTGGTGAAGCGGAACGCGGCGAGCTTCATGGGGCGGCCCTTGCCGCCCTCCTTCGCGCCGAGGCGGATACGGCCGAGCTCGGCGAAGCGGCGCTGCAGCGTGGCGGGTGAGATCGGCATGGTCAGGAGTCCTTCGAGTCGTCAGTCGGAACCGGGAAGTTGTGGCCGGAGGCGGCGCGGCAGTGGATGCGCGGGCCGGGGCCGTCGGTGTGCGCGGCGTGGCAGACATAGGCCGGCGAGTCGCACATCGGGCAGGTGAGGTCGTCGGTCATCAGGCGACCGCCTTCGGCTCGACGACCGGCGGCGCGTCGACGCGCTCCCACGCCTTGACGTCCTGGCCGTGGAACAGCCGCTGCAGCTCGACCGCACCGAGGAACGCCTTGAACACGTCCCGGCCGGTCGGCTGGGGGATCAGGGCGTGCGCGTCGCGGCGCCAGTTCAAGATCGCGGCACCCTCGAACCGCGGCACCTTCACCACCGACTCGTCGGGCAGCACCGCCTCCTCGGCGAACCGCAGCCCGGCCAGCTGCAGCGGCTGGTCGGCGTACACCGTGCCGACTGGCTTCTTCATCGACGACTTCCCGTCGAGCAGCCACAGCCGCCGGCGGTCCCACCCGGTGAAGGTCGTGCGCCCGGTGGTCGCGTCGTAGGCCAGCGGCAGGTGCAGCCACAGGTCACCGGTGCCGGCGTACCCGTGCTTGCGCGAGACCACGGTTAGCTCGGCGGCCTCGACGTGGCGGTCGAGGTCGATGCGCCACGCCTCGAGGAACGCCACGTGCTGGGCGACGAACGGGGCGACCTCCTCGTCGTACGGCAGCGCCCCGCCGAGGACCTCAGCGTGGGCGTGGGCGTGGACCCGGGTGCCGAGGTCGGCGGCCTTCTCCCACTCGTTCTTGTGCGCGGCCTTGATCTGCGCGGTGAGGCAGAACCGGCAGATCCCGCACCGGTCGGCGACCCGGCGGCGGGCGCACGGCCCCTCGGGGGACTGGCGGGAGGTGGCGACCATGGCCGGGAGCAGGTCCCAGGCGGCGGCCGCGGTGGACTTCGCGGCTGCCGGGACGAGGGCGGGCTTGGCGATGACGGACTGGGCGTTGGTCACCGAGATGAGGCCGGGGGCCTCGATGTCGGTCAAGGGGCAGCCGTCGTTGCCGCAGGGGCCGTAGTAGCGCCCGATGCCCTTGATGTCGCGGGAGTGCGCGGGGGCAGTCATGCCGGGCCTCCGTTCTGCAGGTTGCAGGCGGTGCAGTCGGACACCGCGGCGGGGTCGCGGGGGTTGTCCTGGATGGACCCGGTGTCGCCGCACGCCCAGCAGGCCGGCGGGAGGGTGAAGTACGGGTCGCGGGCGTCGGGGCCCATCTCGTCGACCAAGCCGTCGAGCTCGTCGCGTGCCTCGGCTCCGAGGTCGGAGATCGACGGGGCGGCCGCGTCGGGGATGAGCGCGAGCTCGCGCTCGTACTGGCGGACGGTCTCGAGCACTCGGAGCGCGTGGGCCTCGCGGTGCTCGGGGGTGACGTCGAGGGTGCTCACCGGTCGACACCGCCTTCGAACTCCGTCATGCCCGGGGTGGTGGCCACGTGGGTCTCCCAGGCGGCGGCGCGAGCCATGGCCTGGTCGAGCGCGATCAGCGCCCAGATCAAGGCGGACCCGATGACGACGGTCAGCACGAAGGTGGAGTCGCTCATGCCGACACCGCCTGGTCCTGGTCGGCCAGGAGGGACCCGCAGTCCCACTCGACGAGGTCGCGGGTCTCGGTCCGCTCGGGCACGGCTGCGGCGGCGGGGCGGGCGGGGATGGTGACGGTCTCGGTGCCGACGACGCGGCGGGTGCAGACCTGCTCGCGCTGCACGGAGACCTCGAGGCTGAGCCCGTTCCACCGTCGGGTGAAGCGCGCGGTGTCGTCGGTCCTGTTGAAGTCCTTCGACCAGGTGCCGCCGAGCGCGGTGATGATGGCGCGGGCCTTGTCGCCGGCGTTGGCCGGGTCACGGTGGGCGAGGTGCAGGTACCAGTGCAGGTCGGCGGTCTCCGGCCGGTGGTCGTAGAGCGAGGTGAACGGGACCGGGAGGTCCGGGTGGGCCTCGATGAGCTCGGCGACCGCGCGGAGCGTGTCGGCCGCGGTGCGGGTCGTGGTGCTGTCGTTCATGGGAAGATGCCTCTCGTTCGTGAGGTCCGGGACTGCTGCCAGGCGGGTGCCGGGCCTCGCGTCTTTCGGTGGGGTGTGCTGGTGCCGGTCAGGCCGTGCGCGCGGTGCGGGTGTGGGCCTCGACGAATGCCGTCAGGTCCTCGGCACGGATGCGGGTCTTGGGGCGCTTCGCGCCGGCGATCGCGATCTCGACCGCACGCAGCTGGCCGAGCGCGACGAGGTTGTAGACGTGGCCCCGCGAGCACGACAGGCGCGCGGCGGCGTCGGTGACAGTCAGCAGCTCGGGGAGCGCCGGGAGCGACTGGGCTCTCATGCTGCGTCATCACCATCCACACGCGAGGCAGTAGCAACGCGGGGCGTGCGAGAGACCTCGCGGGCCTCGAAGTAGTCCTCCAGGTCGACGTCGAGCGCCTTACAGATCCGTAGTGCGACGTCCTCGGAGCAGTCGCGGTCGCGGCCCGACTCCAGGAGCGAGACGTACTGCTGGGTGCAGCGGGTCATCACGGCCAGCTGGAACTGGGTCATGTCGCGGGCCTTGCGTCGGCGGCGGAGCTTGGCCGGGTCCTTGATGTGCATCCACACCTCGCGGGTAGGGGGCCGGTAGCGGGTCCGGTTCATGGGTGGTTCCTTCGTCTCGGTGATTACAACTGACGCCCGTGACGGTAGCAACCGCTTGTGAGTTGTACAAGCGCATCGGTAGGAATGTTGTCGCTGGTCAACGCCCCGCGACCGGAACCTCAGAAACCTGTGACTTGTGATCACACGGATGTGGTTCACGCCGGGTCGTTGTACAACCTCTCGACGGAAGGCCCACCTTGAGCGACGTGACCGAGACGCTCCAGGACCTCATGGAGCGTCGCCTCCGAGAGATGGGTAAGAGACGTGGCCGTGGCGAGAGCATCAGCCTGCGAGAGGCGTACACACGCCTGGTCAACCAGCACCCGGACGAGCCGAGGCCGACGTACGAGGTGTTCCGCCGGATCCGCAAGGACGGCCACACGAACATCAGCGACGAGACCGCGGGCGCGGTCGCCACCATGCTGGACGTCCCGCTCGCGGACGTCCTAGCAGCTGCCGGCATGCCGCCGCGGCTGGGCAGGTTCGAGCTGCCCGGTCGCGCGGACTCCCTCAGCAGGGAGCAACGCGACGTCGTGCTCGGTGTCGTCGACGCGATCCTCGACGCCGGCGCCGACTCCGCCCAGAAGCCGGTGGCACCGGCAAGACACCTCGCGCCCGCCGCGCGCACCATCAAGGGCCGCACGCCCACCCAGCAGCTGCGCGCGAACATCGACGCCGCAGACCAAGAGACCCAGGACCCCGGGGGAGTAGAGCCGTCGTGACGGAGAAGAAGCCCAGCGAGATGACACCGGCCGAGCGCCAGGACTGGGCGATGCGAAACATTCCGCTCTCCGACGGCTCGGCCCCTGCCGAGACCGAGGTCAAGCCGGCCACGCAGCCGGTCGGATCGGCTCAGGGCGGCGACATCGTGTTCGAGACGATGCCGGACATGCCCGCCAGTCCCTACGTCGTCATCATCACCGGTTACCTCATCGTGCTCATCGCGGGCATCGGCGCCGGCCTGTTGGCGGAGATTGAAGCGGGCTCGGTCGCCGTATTCATCGCAATCGCCGTGGCGGTTGCTGGATCGATTGCGGTCTCGGTCGGCACGATTGGGGCCGGTGTCCGCTTTGGCATGCGCCACTCTCGGTGGGAAACGGAGCGCGAGCGTCGCATCGAGGTCGCTCGGGGCCTGTGATGGTCGGGGGCGTTGTCGGACCCGGGACCTACGGTCCACCGCATGCTCCCTCCACACCCGTGGCGGCGCCTACGCGCCCTCACAAACTGGACCCTGCGGTTCGCCGTCCTTCCGACCGGCACCCTCGGACTCACCGACCACCACGCCCGCACCATCACCCTGGCCGCCGGCATGGGCCAAGCCGAACGCCGCTGCACCCTCGCCCACGAGCTCGAGCACGTCGCCGGCCACCAGCGCGAAGACGTCTGCGACCGCAACGCAGCCCGCTCGCTCCTCCCTGACCTGCACCGCATCGGCGAAGCCCTCGCCTGGGCTCACCACATCACCGAGGCCGCAGACGAGCTCTTCGTCGACGTCCCCACCCTCCGCGTCCGCCTCGAGTGCCTGCACCCCGCCGAGCGGCACTACCTGCGTCGACGCCTCGAGCAAGGAGATACCCGCCCATGAGCCACATCGACCCGCACCCCGGCCTCACCGCCGAGCACGCCGCCGTCCTCACCTTCGAGACAGCCTGGTGGAAGTACGCCGGCGCGAAGGAGACCGCCATCCGCGAGCAGTTCGCCATGTCAGCCACCGACTACTACCAGCTGCTCAACCACCTCATCGACCAGCCGGCCGCACTCGCCTACGCCCCGATGCTCGTACGCCGCCTCCGCAGGCTCCGCGAGCGCCGTGCCGCGCAGCGATCCGCGGCCCGCGCCGGCCGGGCCGGGTAGCACCCGGTGGCGTCGTACCGGAAGCTGCCGTCAGGGAAGTGGCAGGCAGCCGTGAAGCACCCCTCGGGCAAGCGGTACACCCGCACCGACGCGCTCAAGCGCGTCGTCGTCGAGTGGGCCAACGACCTCGAGACCCAGATCCGCCGCGGCGACTTCGTCGACCCCAACGCCGGCCGCATGACCCTCGCCGACTGGTGGGGACGCTGGTCCGAGACCCGGGTCGTGCAGCGCGCCACCGCCTCGAAGCGCGAGTCGCTCTGGCGCGTCCACGTCGCCCCCGCCTTCGGGACCTGGCCCCTGGCCACCATCCAGTCCTGGGACGTCGAGGCCTGGCTTGCCGACATGGCACGCCGCGACGTCGGGGGAGAGGCCGCCGCGTCCGCGTTCCGACTCCTCAAGCAGCTCCTGGCCGAGGCCACCCGCCACAAGCTCATCCGAGGCAACCCCGCCGAGGTCGTGAAGACCCCGAAGACCACCCGCCACGTCGACCGCACGCTGTCCGGCGCCGAGATCACCACCCTCCTGGAGAACGTCACCCGGCCAGGAGACCGCCGCGGCGTACCCCGCAACGAACCCGCACCCCGGGTGCCCGACCCGGCCAACCAGCTCTTCGTGACGCTGATGCTCGACGCCGGGCTGCGGTGGCAGGAGGCCGCCGGGCTGCACGCCTTCCGGGTCGATCTCATGCGGCAGCGCGTCCGGGTCCAGGAGGTCGTCGAGCGCGGCCGCCGCATCAAGCCGCTGCCGAAGTCGGACGCCGGCGCCCGCGAGGTGCCCCTGACCGACGACCTGGTCGCCGACCTGTCGGTCCTCATGGCAGGTCGGGCCCGTGACGAGCTGCTGTTCGCTGAGGCCGACGGGCGGCCGCTGGACTACTCGAACTGGCTCAAGCGGGTCTGGAACCCCGCGGTCGCCGCGGCCGGTCTGTCCGAGCCGTTGCCGACGCCGCACGACTGTCGACACTCCTACGGTTCCTGGCTGGCCGACGAGGGTGTGCCGGTGCACGAGATCGCGGCGCTGATGGGCCACGCGTCGCTGCGCGCGGTGGAGAGGTACACGCACGCCTCGGAGGCGCGAATGGGGAGGGCCCGTGAGGCTGTGGGCGCGCGCAGGGCGCACGGTGGTCGGGGACAGCGAAAAGGCCCCGCCTCCACCATTAGTGGAAACGGGGCCTGACCTGCGGTGGAGCGTGGTGGGCGATACTGGGTTTGAACCAGTGACCTCTTCCGTGTCAAGGAAGCGCGCTACCGCTGCGCCAATCGCCCGGGTGTGGAGTTGTTAGGTGGTGTCGAGGTGGGTACGGGATTTGAACCCGTGTACACGGATTTGCAGTCCGTTGCCTCGCCTCTCGGCCAACCCACCATGGAGGCCAAACCATGAGGTACCTCTCCGAGCGGACGACGAGGCTCGAACTCGCGACCTCAACCTTGGCAAGGTTGCGCTCTACCAACTGAGCTACGTCCGCCTGCACCTCAGGCTGACCTGCGGTGCGGTCGAAACATTAGCCCACGCCCACCGGAGGGCAAAACCGACCCCCCGCTACCTAGGGTTCATCTCATGCACACCTGGATCGACGGCGAGCTGCTCGCCGACTCCGAGGCCCCCGTCGTCCCCGTCACCGACCACGGGTTCACCGTCGGCGACGGCGTCTTCGAGGCCGTCAAGGTCGTCGACGGTCAGCCGTTCGCGCTCGGGCTGCACCTGGACCGCCTGGTCCGCAGCGCGGAGGGTCTCGGCCTGGCGACGCCCGACCTCGACGCCGTACGCGCCGGCGTGCGCGCCGTACTCGGAGCCGAGCACCTCCCGCTGGGACGGCTGCGGGTCACGCTGACCGCCGGGTCGGCGCCGCTCGGGTCCGGACGCAGCGGGGGAGCGCCCCGCCTGGCGGTGGTCGCCGTCCCGATGGAGCCGACCCCCGACGTCACCGCTGTGGCCACCGTCCCGTGGCCGCGCAACGAGCGCGGCGCCACCGCCGGGCTGAAGACCACGTCGTACGCCGAGAACGTCGTCGCCCTCGCCGAGGCGCAGCGGCGCGGGGCCAGCGAGGCGATCTTCGCCAACACCCAGGGCCACCTGTGCGAGGGGACCGGCACCAACGTCTTCTACGTCGTCGACGGCGAGCTGCGCACGCCCACCCTGGCCAGCGGCTGCCTGGCCGGCGTGACCCGCGGGCTCGTGCTCGACTGGGTCGGCGGCCGGGAGGTCGACGAGCCGATCGAGGTGCTGGCCGAGGCCAGCGAGGTCTTCCTCGTCTCCACCACCCGCGACGTGCAGGCCGTCTCGTCCTGGGACGACCGCGTCCTGCCGGCCCCCGGACCCGTCACCCGGGACGCGCAGGCGATCTGGCAGCGCCGCGAGCCCGAGATGCTGGGCCGGTAGCACCCGGTCCGCCGAGGCTGATGTGAGCCCCAGGCGCCCCATGGGCTAGAGTCTGCGACCGCACCGGCTCACGCCGGAGACGGGCGATTGGCGCAGTGGTAGCGCGCTTCGTTCACACCGAAGAGGTCACTGGTTCGAACCCAGTATCGCCCACCGTCACTGCTTCCCCCTTGGGTCATCTCGGCTCGGCCTAGCCTCCGCCGCCGCCCGTGTCGCCACCGCCCTCGCTGCGGGCTCGCGCCGCCCGCACCGCCGAGATCAGGGCCTTTTCGGCCTCACCGATCCCCGCGGCGATCTCCCTCATCCGGCGGTCGGCTTCCTTGGCCCTGTCCTTCGGCACGAGGAGCTTCGACGGCATCCCGACATGGAGCGCCGCGACGAGCAGCGCCGTTCGCTCGTCGGGAAGGGCCTCGCCGAGCAGGATCGAACGGACCCGAGCAGCCGGCGCCTGGCGGCCCGCCGCCGTGAGGTGCAGGCGGGGACGCGTGAAGAGCACCCCGGCCTTGCGCTCTTCTACGAGCAGGCCGTCGGCGACCAGCCGCTCGATCAGGTAGTCGGCGTGCGGCAGCGAGTCCACCTGGCCCATCGTCTTGCGACCCGGCCGGTAGAGCTCCAGGCGCGTCAGGGCCTTGTCGAGGTCAGGGTCCCCGAGCAGGGAGGAGCCGATCAGGGTGTGGCGGGTGGCTTTCCCGGACCCGGTCACCTGCAACCGCCCCTCGTGCGCGAGCTCGATGAGGAGTGCCGCCGACCAGATGTGCCGGGTGTGGTCCCACAGCTTGCCGTTGACCGGGTTGATGCAGATCAGGAGCGCCTCGTGGGCCAGGGAGGGCGTCGTACGGGCCGGGACCGGCGCGTGGATGACGGCGGGCCCCTCCGGGACGCCGAGCGCCTTGAGCAGCCGCTGGAACATGTGAGTGCCCTCCGATTCGGACCTGATGAGTCTGCTGGTCCCGCCCTCTGTCGTCGGCTACTCCACCACCCCGTTCCTCCCGGGACACCCCGAACCCGCCGAGTCCCTGTGACAACGTCTCCACACCTTGCAGACTGACCGCGCCTGCGGCCCCGGTCCGCCGGTGAACCACGCCCGTGACCCCGAGGAGTGCTGTGTTCCAGAACGAGACCGGGGTGCACTGGAGCGCTTCCGACCTGGCCTCCGCCGCGACCTGCGAGTACGCCCTGCTGCGCGCGTTGGACCGCCTGGAGGACCCCGAGGACGTCTCCGACGCGAGCCCCAGCCCGCTGCTCGACCAGCTGGCCGCCGCCGGCAACCGCCACGAGCGGCAGGTCCTGGACGCTCTCGCCGCGACCCACGGCGACGGCGTCGTCACCGTCGCCCGTGCCACCGGCAAGGCCCCCGCGGACCTCACCGACCTGGTGCGCCGCACCACGGACGCGCTCGGCTCAGGGGCCGACGTGGTCTTCCAGGCGGGGTTCGCCGATGGGGAGTTCCACGGGTACGCCGACTTCCTGCTCGCCTCCCCGGACGGCTGGGTCGTGGCCGACTCCAAGATCGCGCGGCGCGCGAAGACGACCGCGCTGCTGCAGGTCGCGGCGTACGCCGACCAGCTCGAGGCCCTCGGGTCCGACGTCGCCCCGGAGGTGAGGTTGATCCTCGGCACCGGCGACACCGTCTCGTTCCCCCGTGCCGACCTGATGGCGGTCTTCCGTGAGCGACGAGCGCGCCTGCGTGAGCTGATCGCGGACCACCGCGCCACGCCGGGCAAGGCAGCGTGGGACATCCCGGGGCTGGTCTTCTGCGGGTCCTGCGACGACTGCTTCACGGCCGTGACCGACACCGACGACCTCCTGCAGGTCGCCAACCTCCGCCGCTCCCAGCGCGCCCGTCTCAAGGACGCCGGGATCCACACGATGACCGCCCTCGCGGACGCCACGACCTGCCCGACCGGGATGAACCGCGGTGTCTTCGACCGTCTGGTCGCCCAGGCGGCGCTCCAGGCCGCGCAGCTCGCCGACGAGGAGGTCCGGGCGGACGTCTTCGACCCGCTGCCGATCCTCGCGCTGCCGGAGCCGACGCCGGGCGACCTGTTCTTCGACTTCGAGGGCGACCCGATCCACCACGAGCCGGGCAGCGAGCGGTGGGGCCTGGAGTACCTCTGGGGCGTACAGACCGCGCGGAACACCGACGGGTCGCTGGGGGAGTTCTGGCACCTGTGGGCCGACGACCGGGCGCAGGAGAGGACC
Source organism: Nocardioides sp. AX2bis (assembly GCF_902506435.1). Taxonomy (GTDB): domain Bacteria; phylum Actinomycetota; class Actinomycetes; order Propionibacteriales; family Nocardioidaceae; genus Nocardioides. The sequence continues at coordinate 1,658,315 of NZ_LR733215.1, forward strand.
GCCCTGGTCACGTTCCTGGACACGGTGGCCGCGCTGCGCGAGGCGTACCCGGGGATGCACGTCTACCACTACGCGGCCTACGAGGTCTCCGCGCTCAAGCGCCTGGTCGCCGAGTTCAAGACGCGCGAAGAAGAGCTCGACGACCTGCTCCGCCACGGCGTCTTCGTCAACCTGTACGCCACCGTGCGCGGCTCGGTCCGGGTCTCGCAACCGTCCTACAGCATCAAGAAGCTCGAACCGCTCTACATGGACCACGAGCGTGAGGGGCTGGCCGCCGGGGACGACTCGATCGTCCAGTACGGGATCTACCGCGAGAAGCTCGCGCTCGACGACGCCAGTCGTACCGACGAGCAGGACAACCTGCTGCAGTACAACCGTTACGACTGCGAGTCGACCCTGGAGCTGCGGGACTGGCTGCTGCGCCAGCTGCCACCGGGGGCTCACGCCGCGGGGCCGGACGAGGAGGTCGAGCTGACCGAGCAGGTCGTCCGCGAGCGGCCACCGGAGCGCGTCGCGCTCTCCCGCGACCTCCTGGCGCGCGCCGGGCCCGAGCTGCGCTCCGAGCGGACCGACGAGGAGCAGGCGTGGGCGCTGCTCGAGGGTGCCTTGGACTACCACCGGCGCGAGGACAAGCCGTTCTGGTGGGCGCACTTCGATCGGCTGATGCACGAGCCGGACGAGTGGGCCGACACCAAGGACGTCGTCCTGGTGCAGACCGCCGAGGTGGTCGAGGACTGGGGCACCACCGGGAAGCAGAAGAACGCGCGGCGCACGCTGCGCCTGACCGGCCGGCCCGGACCGGGCAGCACCCTGACCGCACCGGGCTCGGTCCGGTGCGTGTACGCCGCCCCCGCCCCGGACGGCGTCGTCGTCCCGGCCCGTGGGCTCCACGGGGCGACCGACAACCAGGACCTCACCACCGTCGAGCAGCACGCCGACGGCACCGTGACCGTGACCGTCCGCGAGGTGGTGAAGACGGGGCAGAGCACCTGGGAGGCGCTGCCGCTGGCCCTCACGCCGACGCCTGGGCCCAGGACGGCACAGATCGCGGACGCGATCGCCTCGCTCGCCCAGCAGGCAGCCGACGCCGGCGCCCTGCCCGCGCAGCCGGCGGTGGACGTCCTGGCCCGGCGGGGGCCGCGGCTGGTCGGTCTCCCCGGCGTCGCCCGGACGGGGGACCGCGAGCGCGACCTCGTGTCCACGCTGCTGGCGCTGGACCGGTCGTACCTCGCCGTCCAGGGCCCGCCCGGGACCGGCAAGACCTACCTCGGCTCGCTCGTCATCAAGCGGCTGGTGGAGGAGCACGGCTGGCGGATCGGGGTGGTCGGCCAGTCGCACCCCGTCGTCGAGAACCTCCTCGACGCCGTCGTCGGCAAGGGATTGCCTGCTTCGCTCGTGGCCAAGGTCAAGAAGCGGAATCCGAACGCGGAGTGGGTCGAGAAGAAGGACCCGACCGCCCTGGGGAAGTGGAAGGCCGAGCAGACGGCCGGGTACGTCGTCGGCGGCACCGCCTGGTCCTTCACAGGGTCCGGCATTGAGTCGGGCGCTCTCGACCTCCTGGTGATCGACGAGGCCGGTCAGTTCTGCCTGGCCAACACGCTCGCCGTCTCGACCGCCGCGAAGCGGCTCCTCCTCCTCGGCGACCCCCAGCAGCTGCCCCAGGTCAGCCAGGGGTTCCACGGCGAGCCGGTCGACGACTCGGCGCTGAGCTGGGTGATCGGCGAGCACACCACGCTCCCCGAGGACCTCGGCTACTTCCTCGAGACGTCCTACCGGATGCACCCGGCCGTCTGCGAGGTCGTGTCGCGCCTGTCCTACGACGGCAAGCTGCAGGCCGCCGGCGCCGCGAGCGCTCGGTCGCTCGAGGGCGTCGAGCCCGGGGTCGAGGTCGTGCTCGTCGACCACGTCGGGCGTGGCGTGTCGAGCCCGGAGGAGGCGGCGGAGGTCGTCGACCAGGTCCGCCGGCACGTCGGCGCCCGGTGGCAGGACGGCGCCGCGTCGCGGACGCTCGGGCCGGCCGACGTGCTGGTGGTCGCGCCGTACAACGCCCAGCGGGTCCTGCTGGGCGAGCGGCTGGCCGAGGCCGGGCTGGGCGCCGTACGGGTCGGCACCGTCGACAAGTTCCAGGGCCAGGAGGCCCCGGTGGTCGTCGTGTCGATGACGGCGTCGTCGCAGGAGGACGTCCCGCGGGGGATGGAGTTTCTGCTGAACCGCAACCGCGTGAACGTCGCGGTGTCCCGGGCGCAGTGGAAGGCGGTCGTCGTGCGGTCGAGGTCGCTGACGGCGTTCATGTCGACGAGCACGCACGGCCTGCTCGAGCTCGGTGGGTTCCTCGGACTGGGGGAGCCGGTGGCTGCCACGATGACGCGATGACGGCCCGCATCTCGCACCTCAGCATCGACTGCGTCAACGCCTACGAGCTCTCGCAGTGGTGGAAGCAGGTCCTCGGTTTCGTCGACGTCGAGGAGGACCCCAACGCCCCCGGTCACGAGGAGTGCATGATCCTCTCCCCGACGACGGGGGAGCACGTCCTCTTCCTCGAGGTGCCGGGCTTCGACACGTCCATCCCGAAGCGGATCCACCTCGACCTGCGCCCCACCGAGCGCACCCGCGACGAGGAGCTCGAGGTGCTCCTCGGCCTCGGCGCGACCGAGATCGCCGACCACCGCGGGATCTACGGCCCGGGGACCGGCTGGGTCGTCATGGCCGACCCGGAGGGCAACCAGTTCTGCATCCTGCGCGGGGACCACGAGCTCGCCGACTGACGTCAGCCGGGACCAACAGCACGCTTCCGTTGACGCGTCTGCGGGACGGGAGCAGCATCACCCTCCCCAGACCACAGGAGACGCGATGAGCAACGAGGCCCAGACAGTCACCGTCCCGCACCTCGGCGGGTCCACCATCGGCTACCGGCTCGGGAAGCCGTACGACCCCGCGCTCCCGACGCTGGTGATGGTCAACTCGTTCAGCACCTCGGTGGAGCTCTACCGGCCGCAGTTCGCGCACGCCGGGCTCGGTGAGGCCGCCAACCTGCTGGCCATCGAGCTGTACGGCCACGGTGCGACGCGCGCGGGGTACGCGCAGTTCACCTACTGGGACAGCGCGATCGCCAACCTGCAGGTCCTCGGGGCCCTCGGCATCCCGCGCGCCTTCGTGCTGGGCACCTCGCAGGGCGGCTGGGTGGCCACCCGGATGGCCATCCTCGCGCCCGACGTGATCCAGGGGATCGTCCCGCTCGGCACCTCGATGGACTACGAGAGCCAGCGCAGCCGCGACCTGGGGTGCTGGGACGGCCTCGACTTCTGCACGCCCTCGATCGACGCCCTGGCCGAGCCCGTGGGCGACGACTGGGTCGTCCCGGGGGAGTTCGTCGACGCCGTCCTCGGCGCCGGTCTCGGCGACGCAGTCTCCGACGACGAGCGCGCGTTCTGGCACAGGACCTACGCGCAGAACTACACCGGGGACGCCGGACGTCACCGCCTGCGGGTCGCCACCATCAACCTGCGCGACCGCGACGGCCTGCACGGCCGGCTGGACGGTGTGCGCTGCCCGGTGCTGTGGATGCAGGGGACCGCCGACGCGGTCTACTCGGTGGCCAACGCCGAGGACGAGATCGGCCGGTTCGTCAACGCCGCCGACACCGACCTGCGGATCGTCGAGGGCGGGCAGCACTTCCTCAGCGCCTCCAACCCTGACGAGGTCAACGCGGCGACGGTGGAGTTCCTTCACCGCTGAGGCACGGCGCCGCGTCTGTTCGACACGGGCATTCGCAGGCGTGCCCAATCACCGAGTACCCGGCCTCGGTCGTTGTTACGCTCGCCGCCGTCCGCGAGCGATGAGTGAAGCCGGGAGCCAGAGAACCTGCATGGTCCAAGACGACGTGCGGTACGAGACCAAGTCCGTGAAGGCCGTCCGCGGCCTTGAAGCCAGGACCATCGCGAAGTGGGCACAGGAGGGCTGGGAGCTCGAGACCCAGACACCCGGCAGGGTGCGGACCGAGCTCCTGTTCCGGCGCCCGAAGAAGGCGATGCCGAAGGGTCTGCTGATCGGGATCGGTGGCCTGGCCGCACTGGTCGTGGTCGGCGGCATCACCGGCGCTGTCCTGATGAGCGGAGGTACGCCGACCGAGCCGACTGCCGCGCCGGGAAGCCCGACACCCTCGACTGAGCCGAACGCGATGCCTAGCGAGCCGAGCGGGGTGCCCAGCGAGCCCAGCCCCACGCCGCAGACAGCGTCCGATGCGCCGGAACTCACCTCAGAGAAGCCGGAGCAGCCCACGGCTGTCGCGGAGGAGCCGTACGCCTACGCGGGCCCGCAGTACGACGTGGTGGTGGTCGATCGGAATCAGGGGCCGGCCCGGCTGACCTCCTACTGGGTGTCGACGCAAGAGTTCGACTACTCGACCGAGGACTACAAGGAGCAGGTGAAGCTTCTCGTTGCGGACGTCGCCCGCGCCGAAGGAGCCGCCGAGCTGGTGGTTCAGGTCGTGACAGACCAGGACATCGCGCTGGCGGAGTCGCCCTCGACGTATCAAGCCTTCGCCGCTGAGCGTGGCAACGACTACGTCATCAACACGATCCCGCAGAAGGAGAAGTCGGGCTGGGTCGCCACGTACACCGGGGGGTTTGACTACAACACCGGGAAGGCGAGCAGATCAGCCAGGGCTTACGAGGTCGTGTGGCGTCCCTACGCCACCTCAGAGCTGGAGACCTGGAAGCCCACCCTCACCGACTGAGCCTCGCGGCCTCAGGCCGGCAGCACGACCCGTACCGTCGTCCCCCGGCCGACCTCGGAGTCCAGCAGCACGTGCCCGCCGTGGGCCTCGACCACCCGCTTGACCACCGTCAGCCCCACGCCCGAGCCCGGGGTGGCCTTCTCGTGGGTGTCGCGGGTGCGGAAGAACGGTTCGAAGACGTCTGCCTGCTCGTCCGCGGCGATGCCGCGGCCGGTGTCGGAGACCTCGAGGACCACGCCGGCCTCGTGGGGGCGTACCGCGAGCCTGACGGCACCGCCGTCCGGGGTGAACTTGACGGCGTTGGTGAGCAGGTTCAGCAGCGCCCGCTCGAGCTGCACGGGGTCGCCCATCACGACGACGTCGACGGGCTCGACCTCGAGGACGGCCTCGAGGGCGCGCGTGCCGAGCTCGGGCTGGATGCTCTCCCAGGCGCGGACGGCGAGCGGAGCGATGGCGACCGCCGTACGGACGTCCGGGATGGTCGCGTCCAGGCGCGCCAGGTTGAGCAGGTCCTCGGTCAGGTGCAGCAGCCGACGGCTGTTGCGGCCGATCCGGTCGACGAGGTCGCGCTGGGGCGGGGTGAGTTCGCCGACGACGCCCTCGGTGAGGAGCTCGGTGAAGCCGTTGATGCTCGTCACCGGTGTCCGCAGCTCGTGGCTGGCGGTGGCGATGAAGTCGCTGCGGGCGGTGTCGAGCGCCTCGAGGCGGCGTACGGCCTCGGCCTGCCGCTCGACGGTGTCCTGCAGCACCCGCTCGGCGCGCCGGTGCGCGCTGACGTCGTCGCCGACCAGGACGTAGCCCTCGACGTCGCCGTAGTTGTCGAGCAGCGTGCTGACCCTCACCGAGATGACGCGCTGCCGGCCGTGGCTCGTCCTCACGGTCCAGTCCTGCGACTCACCCGGGTCGGCCGGCCGGGTGCCGGGCTCGGCGAGGCTCGCCAGGTCCGCGAGGGTCCACGAGCCGACGAACGACGACGCGTCACGACCGAACAACGTGGCGACGTGCCGTTTCATCGTCGCGATCACGCCGTCCGAGGAGGCGATGACGACCATCGTGTTCGCGGCCCCGTCGAGCACGTGCATCAGCCGCTCGCGGTCCAGGTGGGTCTCTCGGCGGCTCAGGCGCAGCGCGATCTTGGTCTCGGCCGCGGTCGCGAGGTCACGCAGCCCGTCGAGGTGCTTCTCGGTCCAGTGCCGCGGCACCACGTCCGTCACGCACAGCGCACCCAGCACCTGACCGGCCGGGTCGTGCAGGGGCACCCCGGCGTACGCCACCGCGCCGCCCTCGGTCGTGCCCGGGTGCTGCGACAGGTCGGGGTGGGTGCGGGCGTCCTCGACGACCAGCGGGGCGTCGTTGGCGACGACGTACTTGCAGAACGACATCGCCAACGGCGTCTCCGCGGGACTCTCATCCGCGCCCTCGGGTCCGTGGTGGTGGCTGGGGAAGACCTGCCGCTCGGCGTCGACCAACGACACCAGGGCGGTGGGGGAGTTGGTCGCGAAGGCGGCGAGGCGGGTGATCGCGTCGAGGGCCGGCTGGTGGCAGGTCGTCAGCAGGCCGGTGCTGCGCAGCGACCGCAGCCGGGCGGCGTCGAGCACGTGCCGGCTGGGGTCGTCGAAGGAGAAGGGGCGGGCGGCGGCCATCTCGACCATGGGGGGGATGCCGATCTGTAGCCGGGGGGACGGCAAGGGGAACACAGATCCGGCCGGTCGCCGGACGAAGCGCAGCCCTGGTCGCCCCCACGCCTCAGATGAGCGCGGACACCCGCTCCGCGTGCTCTCAGGGGCGAGACCGGACCGGCGCCTCGCGTGCCCCACGACGCGCCCCGCCGCGTCCTCAGGCACACGGGGCCAGCCGCCGACCTGCCCTACACGTCGTTCTCCCGGACCGGGCTGATCGAGCAGCTGCAGTGCGAGGGTCACACCCTCGAGCAGGCGACCTACGGCGTGAACCAGACGGGGCTCTGACCCGGTCACCCCGACGGGCGGGGGCCCCGGCCCCCGCCCGACCTACTCTCCGACCCATGGCTATCAGCAAGGGCGACAAGGTCACCTGGAACACCCCGCAGGGCAAGACCGAGGGCAAAGCGGTCGAGAAGAAGACCTCCGAGTTCCAGCACGACAACCAGAAGTTCAAGGCGAGCGATGACGAGCCGTACTGGATCGTCGAGTCGTCGAAGTCCGGGTCGAAGGCGGCCCACAAGGAGTCCACCCTGGACGAGGCCTGAGCGTCGTGGCCGAGGGCAGGCACCAGCCGCCGAAGGGCGTGCAGGAGACCGCCGAGCGCGCCGTGTCCTGGATCGAGGACGGCAAGGCCGGCAAGGGATTCACCGACACCGGTGAGCACCGCGCCCGGCAGCTCGCCGCCGGGGAGAAGCTCACCGACGAGCAGGTGACCAAGATGCAGGCCTACTTCAAGCGGCATGCGGTGGACAAGGACGCGAAGGGCTTCACCGGCGGTACGGACGGGTTCCCCTCGCCCGGCCGCGTGGCCTGGGACGCGTGGGGTGGCGACGACGGCGAGCGCTGGGTGGGTGGGATCGACCTGTAGGCGTTCCCTCAGGTCTATCCTCGGCGCCGTGACCGACCGCCTCTTCGTCTACGGCACCCTGGCCCCCGGCCAGCTCAACGAGCACGTCCTGGCCGGCATCCCCGGACGCTGGGAGCCGGGCGCCGTGACCGGTCGGCTGGTCGACGAGGGCTGGGGTGCCGCGTCCGGGTACCGCAGCGTGGTCCTCGAGACCGCGGGCGAGCCCGTCCGAGGGTCCGTCCTCACCTCGCCCGCCCTCCTCGACCACTGGTCGCGTCTCGACGAGTTCGAGGGGGAGGGGTACGAGCGGGTGCCCGCCGAGGTCGCCCTGGCCGACGGCTCCTGGGTCACCGCCCAGGTGTACGCGGCCCGCTCTACCGACGGCTGACCGGCTGGACCGGCCGGGCGGGTGGACCGCCCGCAAGGGTGGCAGGGGGGTGACCGCGGGCGCCCGTACCGTCGCAGCATGCGAATCGCCCTCGGTATCTCCGCCCTCGTCCTCGCCGCTACCGGTGTCGCCTGCTCGGACCAGACCGAGAACAACGAGTCCGGCACCGCCGGTCGTGCCGACGAGCTGGGGGAGTGCGCCGACGTCTGGATCGACGGCGAGACCCTCGACGCGGGCTACCAGGGCTGCAGCGTCGACGGGCAGCCGGAGCTGCCGAGCGTCGTGACCTGCGAGTCCGGTGACCAGTTCACGACCTACGACGACGCGTTCTACGCCGTGCTCGGCGGGGAGATCGTCGAGGCGGGGGTCGGGTCGGCCGAGTACGAGGCCGCCGTCGAGGAGTGCAACGCCGCCTGAGCCTGACGAGACGACGATGCCCCGCCACCTCACGGTGACGGGGCATCGAGCGTCAGGGGTGGATCAGAGCAGGAAGAACAGCAGCAGGATCACGGCGATGACAAGGGCCGCGATGGCGATGGTCCGGGTGTTCATCTGGGTACCTCTTCGTGGGGTCGGCGATGTGGGTCGGACCACCTTGGCGTGAGGTCGCACCCACGTCCACCACCCGCGCCGTCGGCGGGTCGACCGGTCCCGCCGGACCCTCGTCGGACGTCGCAGGAATGACGGCGGCGGGAGGTCCGTTCCCCTCCCATGACCACCATCGGAATCATCGGAGCAGGCAACATCGGCAGCAACGTCGCGAAGCTCGCGATCGCGGCGGGTCACGAGGTCGTGATCGCCAACTCCCGCGGGCCGGAGACGCTCGCCGACCTGATCGAGCAGCTGGGCCCGCGCGCCCGCGCCGCCACCGCGACCGAGGCGGCCGAGGCCGCCGAGCTGGCCGTCGTGACGGTGCCCCTCAAGGCCCTGGCCGACATCCCCGCGAAGCCGCTGGCCGGCAAGATCGTGATGGACACGCTGAACTACTACCCCGAGCGGGACGGCCAGATCGAGGCGCTCGACGAGGAGACCACGACCACCAGCGAGATGGTCCAGGCCCACCTGGCCGAGAGCCACGTCGTGAAGACCTTCAACAACATCTACTTCGAGCACCTCGGCACCAAGGCCCGCCCGGCCGGCGACCCCGAGCGCGCGACGCTGATGATCGCCGGGGACGAGATGCCCGCCAAGCGCGAGGTCGCCACGTTCCTCGACTCGCTCGGCTACGACGCCTACGACGCCGGCACCTTGGCGGAGTCCTGGCGCTTCCAGCGCGACACCGCCGCCTACGCCGGCGTCTACACCGAGGGCGGCGACTTCTCGCGCTTCGTCCCGGCCGACGCCGACCGGATCCGCGAGAAGCTCGCCCAGTCCAAGCGCTACCGCGACATGTGAGGCAAACCGGGGCGCGCGGCGTCGGCGGTCCTCGTTACGATCGACCGGCGGCGCGCCCCTGCGCCGTGCCCCCGCCCGGGCAGACCGTCCGGGCAGTCGACCGAGGAGCACCCGGTGCCAGAGATCCACGTCGTCCGCGCCCACGCCGAGCGTGAGGGCCAGCGGGAGACGACCACCACCCAGGTGGACGACGGCACCAAGGCCTGGCAGCTGTTCGCCGACGAGCCCGAGGTCATCGCCGCGCGGGTCGGCGGCGCGCTGAAGGACCTCGCCCACGACCTGGTCGAGGGCGACGAGGTCGAGCCGGTCGCGATCGACAGCCCCGACGGGCTCGACATCCTGCGCCACTCCACCGCGCACGTGATGGCCCAGGCCGTGCAGGACCTCTTCCCGGACGCCAAGCTCGGGATCGGCCCGCCGGTCGTCGACGGCTTCTACTACGACTTCGACGTCGAGACCCCGTTCGTGCCGGAGGACCTCGCCAAGATCGAGACCCGGATGCGCAAGATCATCAAGGAGGGCCAGCGGTTCTCCCGGCGGGTCACCACCGACGCCGACGCGCTGAGCGAGCTGGCCGAGGAGCCGTACAAGGTCGAGCTGATCGGCCTCAAGGGCAGCGGGAAGAGCGACGACGCCGCCGAGGGCGCGTCGGTCGAGGTCGGCGCCGGCGAGCTGACGATCTACGACAACGTCAACCGCAAGGGCGAGACCGCCTGGAGCGACCTCTGTCGCGGGCCGCACCTGCCCACCACCAAGCGGATCCCGGCCTTCACCCTGATGCGCTCGGCCGCGGCCTACTGGCGCGGCGACGAGAAGAACAAGCAGCTGCAGCGCATCTACGGCACCGCGTGGCCCTCCAAGGAGGAGCTCGACGCCCACCTGCACCGCATCGAGGAGGCCGAGCGCCGCGACCACCGCAAGCTCGGGCGCGACCTCGACCTGTTCAGCTTCCCCGACGAGATCGGCTCCGGCCTGCCCGTCTTCCACCCCAAGGGCGGGGTGATCAAGCGGGAGATGGAGGACTACGTCCGCCGCCGGCACATCGAGGAGGGCTTCGACTACGTCGGCACGCCCCACATCTCCAAGGAGGGGCTCTTCCACACCTCCGGGCACCTGCCGTACTACGCCGAGGGGATGTTCCCGGCCTTCGGCCTCGACGGCAACGAGTACCGCCTCAAGGCGATGAACTGCCCGATGCACAACCTGATCTTCCGCTCCCGCGGGCGCTCCTACCGCGAGCTGCCGCTGCGGCTCTTCGAGTTCGGGCACGTCTACCGCTACGAGAAGTCCGGCGTCATCCACGGCCTGACCCGCGTGCGCGGGTTCGCCCAGGACGACTCGCACTCCTACGTCACCCCCGAGCAGGCCCCCGGCGAGATCAAGCACCTGCTCGACTTCGTGCTGAGCCTGCTGCGCGACTTCGGCCTCGACGACTTCTACCTCGAGCTGTCCACCCGCGACGACTCCAAGCCCGACAAGTTCGTCGGCGACGAGGTCGAGTGGGCCAGGGCCACCGAGGTGCTCGCCCAGGTCGCCACCGACACCGGGCTCGAGCTCGTGCCCGACCCCGGCGGGGCGGCCTACTACGGCCCCAAGATCTCCGTGCAGGCCCGCGACGCCATCGGGCGCACCTGGCAGATGTCGACCATCCAGTACGACTTCAACCAGCCCCGCGGCTTCGAGCTCGAGTACCAGGCCGCCGACGGCTCCCGCCAGCGCCCAGTGATGATCCACTCGGCCAAGTTCGGCTCCATCGAGCGGTTCCTCGGCGTGCTCGTCGAGCACTACGCCGGCGCCTTCCCCCCGTGGCTGGCCCCGGTCCAGGTGCAGGGCATCGCGATCGCCGAGCGGCACGCCGACCACCTGTACGACGTGGCGCGGCAGATGAAGGCGCGCGGGATCCGGGTCGAGGTCGACGACTCCGACGACCGGATGCAGAAGAAGATCCGCAACGCCCAGCTGCAGAAGGTGCCTTTCATGGTCATCGCCGGCGACCAGGACGTGGAGGCGGGCGCGGTCTCCTTCCGCTACCGCGACGGCCACCAGGACAACGGCGTGCCGATCGAGGAGGCCATCCAGCGGGTCGTCGACGCGGTCGCCTCCCGCGCGCAGGTCTGACCCGGCGCGTGCAGGTGTCGTACGCCCGGGGGGTCGCCGTCGCCGTGTCGGCGGCGGCGCTCCTGCTCGCCGGGTGCGGGTCGTCGGAGGGGGAGCCGTCGCCCGAGGAGGTCGTGTCGTCCGCGCCGGCCGTCGAGGACGACCGGCCCGGCCCGGCGCCCGACGACGGGGCGTCCGCGGCGCCGACGCAGATCCCGGAGTCCGCGCCGTCCATCGACGAGGACGCGCTCGGCGACCTCGCCGAGCTGGCCGAGCAGAGCGCCCGCGAGCAGGACGACCTGGCCCGCACCGGGATCGTGCTCGGCTCCGACATCTCCTGGCCGCAGTGCCCCAAGGGCCTGGGCATCCCGGAGCGGCCGACCCTCGGGCTGCCGCCGCCGCTGCCGGAGGCGGAGTACGTGATCATCGGCCTGACCAACGGGCCCGCCTTCACCCAGAACCCGTGCCTGGCCGACCAGGTGGAGTCCGTCCGCTCCTCGGGGCGGCTGCTCGCGTCGTACGCCGTGACCAGCTATCCCGACGACGAGGCGCTCGAGGCGGTCGGTGACGACGGGCCGTACGACGGGTCGACCCCCGGCGGGGCGCTGGCCAACACCGGCTACCAGCAGGCCGCCTTCGGCGTCGCCGAGATGGAGCGGACCGGCCTGGAGACCCCGGTGGTGTGGGTCGACGTCGAGCCGGTCAGCGACTTCGAGTGGAGCAGCGACCTGGAGGCCAACGCCGCCGTGGTGCGCGGGGTCGTGCGCGGCTACGAGGACGCGGGCTACGAGGTCGGGATCTACTCCACGGCCTACCTGTGGGCCGAGATCGTCGGCGACCTGGAGCTGGGCCTGCCGGAGTGGCGCGCGGCGGGGGAGACGTCCCGGGCCGAGGCGCTCGCGCGGTGCGGCCCGGACTCCTCGATCCAGGGCGGGGAGCCGGTGATGGGGCAGTGGCTGGCCGACTCGCGCGACCACAACGTGACCTGCCCCGGCGTCTCAGCCGACCTGGGCCGCTGGTTCGCCGACCCGAGCTGACGCCTCCCGGCTGCGGGTGCGGTCGCGGGGGCGGGTGACGGCCGAGAGCGTGCCGAGCAGCGTCGCCGCCGCGGCCGCGCCGAAGGCGGTCCCGGGACCGGTCTCGAGCAGCCGGCCGACCAGGGGCGCGCCGGCGGCCTGGCCGAGCAGCGCGGCGACGAAGAACGCCGACGCCGCCGGCCCGGGGGTGCGGGAGACCTGCACGGCGTAGGCGATCAGCACGGTCGTGCCGGCGTTGAACCCGAGCCCGAACAGCAGGGTCGCCGCCCACCCGGTCCACCGGTCGTCGGCCACGGCGAGCAGGACGGTCGCGGCCGCCGTGAGCGCCAGGCACGCCACCCAGCCCCGGTGCGGTCCGCGGCGCAGCAGCCAGGGCGCGACGGGTGCCGACAGGGCGGCGCCGACGCCGAGCGCGACCCAGGCCAGGATCGCGTCGGTCGGCGCGACCCCGGCGTCCTGCAGCACGGTCCGGCCGTAGGTCCACACCGCCGCGCTGCCGACGCCGAAGGCGAACGCGCCCAGGGCCGGGGCGATCCAGGCGGGGGAGAGGTCGACGGCCTCGCCGTGCTCCTGCTTGTGGCCGTCCTCGTCGGGTGCGGCCAGGTGGCGGGAGGCGTGCAGCGTCCAGGCGGTGGCCAGGGCCGTGACCACGGCGGCGACCACCCACGCTGTACGCCACTGCTGGCCGACCGCCAGCGCCAGCAGCCCGGCCACGACGAGGCCTGGGCCGGGGCCGGCGTTGACCAGCGACTGCGCGCCGGCCGAGCGGGCGCCTCGGACCGCCCGGGCGACCAGGACCACGAGGGCGGGGGAGACGGCACCGGCGCCGCCGCTGCCGAGGACGACCGACGCGGCGAACCAGCCGACGGTGGGGGCGGCGGCCACGCCGGCCGCGCCGAGGGTGCCGGCCACGCCGGCGGTCAGCACGACGGCGCGCGGGTGGCGCTGGCAGGTGAGCAGGGAGAGCGACGCCGCGACGCAGTAGGCCAGCGAGGTCAGGCCCGACACGACCCCGGCGTCGACCGAGCTGAGTCCGAGGTCCTGCTGGACGGCCGGGAGCACCAGGCCGTACGCCCCCCGGACCAGGCCGTAGGTGGCCGCGACCAGGGCGGTGCCGGCGAGGACGAGGGGCAGTGATTGAAACGGTCGTTTCATAGAACGCACGTTACAGTCGAGTCATGGCCACCCGCTCACCCGCCCACGACCGGCTCCTCGACGCCGCCGACGACCTCGTCGCCACCCGCGGCTGGGCGGCCACGCCCGTCGACGTCGTGCTGGCCCGGGCCGAGGTCGCGCCGGCGACGCTCTACGCCCACTTCGGCAGCAAGGACCGCCTGCTCGCCGCGACCCTCGACCGGCGGCTGGCCCGATGGGACGAGGCCTGGGCGGCGGCGGTCGCCGCGGCCGACGACGACCGCGGCCGGCTGCTCGCCGTCTTCGACGCGCTCGCCTCGTTCGGCGAGGCCTACGGGCGGACCCGCTGGTGCAGCTTCCTGGGCGCCGCTGCCGAGGGCACGACCTCGGAGGAGGCGGTGGCCGACGCCGTGCGCCGCGACTCCACCCTGCTGCGCGACCGGCTGGTCGCGCTCGCCGGTCCGGTGGCGGGGGAGGGTCGTGCGGAGGAGCTGGGTGCCCACCTGCTCGTCGTGGTCACCGGCTGCCTGGCGATGCGCCTGCGCGACCCCGACGACGACCAGCTGGCCCGCGCCCGCGCCACCGCGGCTCTGGTCGTCGACGCCTTCACCGCCTGACCGTCCGGCCGGCCCGCGCCGCGCCCACGAAACGCTGCCCGCGGACCGCCCGTCTTCGCCCTGGACGGTTGCTCGTGCGTAGCAAGGTGTTGCGACCGACTGCGTGGACCACGTCGCCGCAGGTCAGCGGCCTGCCCCGCCGGGTGCGCCGACGGTTGCTACGTAGGAGCAACGAAGGGTGGCGAACGTCCGAGCCAGCGCCAGCCGCAGGACGCGCCCAGCCAGATAGTCCCTGACGAAATCGTCGCGGATCGGCCCGGGACGCGACGATTTCGTCAGGGACTATCCGCTCGCGGGCGGACGAGCGGGCGGGCGGACCGGAGGGTGCCGACAAAGGTGGTCCAGATGTCGCGACACGCTGTCGCACTCAACCCTTTACACGTGACAAGGCGTCGCACTAACCTGAGTGACCAGCACCACACTCCCCGGCGAGAGGTACGGCGATGACGCTCACGCAGCACTCGCAGCACGCCCGGCAGGACCTCGAGGCCGACGCGCGCCGGGCGGCGTACGAGGCCCGCCTCCGCACGCTCAGCGAGGCGTCGGTGACCCAGCACTTCGACGCGTTCACCGACATCGCCTGGGACGCCCCGGAGAACGAGGTCCGCCCCGACGACCCGCGGTGGGTGCTCCCGGCGATCGACACGCTGGGCAGCCACGAGTGGTACCAGGCGCTGCCGCACGACCGGCAGGTCGAGGTCGGCCGCTACCGCCAGGCCAACGTCGCCAAGGTGGGGCTGCAGTTCGAGCAGATCCTGGTCGCCGGGCTGATGAACTACTCCTTCACCCGGCCCAACGGCTCGCCCGAGTTCCGGTACGCCACCCACGAGGCGACCGAGGAGTGCCACCACACCCAGATGTTCCAGGAGCTGGTGAACCGCACCGGCGTCGACGTCACCGGGGGCACCTGGGGCTTCCGGATGCTGGCGCCGTTCCTGCCGCTGTTCGCGCGCTGGCTGCCGGTCGCGTTCTTCGTCGGCGTGCTCGCCGGCGAGGAGCCGATCGACCACGTGCAGAAGTCGATGCTGCGCTCCGGCGACGACCTGCACCCGCTGCTGCGCCGCGTGATGCAGATCCACGTCGCCGAGGAGGCCCGCCACATCGGCTTCGCCCACGAGTTCATCACCCACAAGGCCCCGCAGCTCGGCTTCGTCCAGCGGTTCTGGCTCTCGCTGGCCTTCCCGGTGATCATGCGGGTGCTCTGCGACCAGATCATCGTCCCCAGCCGCCGTGCGCAGCGCGAGATGGGCATCCCGCGCCACGTCGTCAAGGACCTGTGGTGGCGCCGGCCGGAGTCGCGCAAGCTGCTGCGCGACCTGTTCGCCGACGTGCGGATGCTGGCTGAGGAGGCCGGGCTGACCAACCGCCTCTCGCGGGTGCTGTGGCGGCTGCTGAAGATCGACGGCCGCTCCTCGCGCTACCGCAGCGAGCCGGCCTCCGCCGCGCACTGACGTGCCCTACGTCGTCACGCAGTCCTGCTGCGCCGATGCCTCGTGCGTCGTGGCCTGCCCGGTCAACTGCCTGCACCCCGCCCCCGGCGAGCCCGGCTTCGCCGAGGCCGAGATGCTCTACGTCGACCCCGACTCGTGCGTCGACTGCGGCGCCTGCGCGACGGCCTGCCCGGTCGACGCGGTCGTCCCGCACACCGCGCTGACGCCCGACCAGGAGCCGTTCCGCCAGCTCAACGCCGACTACTTCGCCGTGTTCCCGCACCGCGACCGCACCCCGCTGGCCGTCGTGCCCCGCCAGCGCCGGCTGCGTGCGAGCGGGCCGTTCGCGGTGGCGGTCGTCGGTGCCGGACCGGCCGGGCTCCAGGTCGCCGACGAGCTGCTGCGCCATCCCGAGGTCACGGTCGACGTCCTCGACCGGCTGCCCACGCCGTACGGGCTGGTCCGCTCCGGCGTCGCGCCCGACCACCAGGCGACCAAGCAGGTCGAGCGGCTGTTCGCGATGATCGAGGACCAGCCGGGCTTCGGCTACCTGCTCGGGGTCGAGGTCGGCCGCGACGTGCGGCTGGCCGAGCTCGCCGGGGCGTACGACGCGGTGGTCTACGCCGTGGGCGCCTCGGCCGACCGGCGCCTCGACGTGCCGGGCGAGGACCTCGCCGGCTCGGTCGCGGCGACCGACCTGGTCGGCTGGTACAACGGCCACCCCGACCGCCGCGCCCTGGCCGTCGACCTGTCCCACGAGCGTGCGGTGGTGGTCGGCAACGGCAACGTCGCCCTCGACGTCGCCCGCGTGCTGACCCTCGACCCGGCCGTGCTGGCCGGCACCGACGTCTCGACCGAGGCCCTGGCCGTCCTGCGCACCGGCGGGGTGCGGGAGGTCGTCGTCCTCGGCCGGCGGGGACCGGCGCAGGCCGCGTTCACCGTGCCGGAGCTGGTCGGGCTGCGCGGGCTGGCCGAGGCCGGCCGGCTCGAGGTCGTCGTCGACACCGGGGGAGAGGCGCTCGGGACGACCCCGCGCGAGCGGGTGCTGGCCGAGATCGCCGCCCTGCCCCGCCCGGCGGCCGGGACGCCCCGCGTGGTGCTGCGGTTCCTGACCCGGCCCGTGGAGGTGCTGGGCGACGCCGCCGGCGAGCGGGTGACCGGCCTGCGGGTCGAGCGCACCCGCCTGGTCGAGGTGGACGGCCGGGTCACCGCCGTCGCGACGGGGCTGACCGAGGACCTGGCGACCGGGCTCGTGGTGCGCTCGGTCGGCTACCGCGGGCACCCGGTGACCGACCTGCCGTACGACGACGTGACCGGCACCGTCCCGCACGAGCGCGGCCGGGTCCGCACCGGCGTCTACGTCGCGGGGTGGGTCAAACGGGGCCCGACCGGGTTCATCGGCACCAACAAGACCGACGCCCAGGAGACCGTCGAGGTGCTGCTCGACGACCTCGACGTGGGCCACCGCGCCGACGCGGTCGACGGGCCCGCGGCCCGGGCCCGGCGTACCGACCTGCGACGCCGGCTGCGCCGCGAGTCCGGCGCGCTCGACCTCGCCGCGTGGCGCCGCCTCGACGCCGAGGAGCGCCGCCGCGGCGAGGTGCTCGGGCGGCCGCGGGTCAAGGTGCTCGACCCGGGTGAGGCGGCGGCCATCGCCAGGGGCGGTCGCGACCGGTCCCTGCGCGACTACGCTGTGCGGACTCCCGGGGCGGTCGTCGCCCGGGGGAGACGAGCAGCGAGACGGGGATGACATGGCGGGCACGGGGGGCAAGGGCACCGACGGGCGCCAGGCCCGGTGGGACCGCCACAACCTCGTCCGCCGCCAGCACATCCTCGACGCCGCCCTCGACGTGCTCGAGGAGGTCGGCCCCGGCGTCGAGGTGAAGGTGCAGGAGGTCGCCGTGGCGGCCGGGCTGAGCCGCACCGTCGTCTACCGACACTTCGACGACCGCGCCGACCTCGACGGCGCGGTGCGCGAACGGATCGTCGAGCAGATCCGCGACGAGGTCCAGCCCGTGGTGTCCCTCGACGGGACGCCGCTGGACATCGTGAAGCGGATCATCGCGGCGTACGTCGGCTGGGCCGCGGCCCACCCCGCGCTGCACCGCTTCGCCGAGCAGGAGCCGCCCAACGGCGGCGGGTCCCACATGGAGGCCGCGATCGCGCAGATCGCCCAGCAGATCGAGGACCTGTTCTCGATGGCCGTCCAGGTCCTCGGGGTCCGCCTCGACGACGACGACCGCCAGTCCCTGGACCCCCTGGTCTTCGGGATGGTGGGCGCGGTGTTCACCGCCGTACGCCGGTGGATGGGCCGTGCGGTCCGCGAGCCCGCCGCCCCCGCCTTCGTCGAGCGCCTCAGCGAGGCGATCTTCCACCAGATCGCCGGCCTGGCCGCGACCCGCGGGGTGGTGCTGGAGCGCGACGTGCCGGTCGAGGTGCTGCTGGCCGACGCCTTCGACGAGCCGGCCCCCAGCGGGACGCCCGCGATGAGCACCGACGACGAAGGAGAACAGTGAGCACGCCAGACGGCACCACCGGCACCGACGGCACCGAGGTGCTGCGCCAGGACGGTCTCGGCGAGCCCGACGGCCTCGAGCGCCTGTGGACCCCGCACCGGATGGCCTACATCCGCGGCGAGAACAAGCCCGAGGACGACACCGCGGGCACCTGCCCGTTCTGCCGGATCCCCTCCCAGCCGGACGACGAGGGCCTGGTCGTGCACCGCGGCGAGCTGGTCTTCGCCGTGCTGAACCTCTACCCGTACGCCCCCGGGCACCTCCTGGTCTGCCCCTACCGCCACATCGCGGACTACACCGAGACCACCGACGCCGAGGCCGCTGAGATGGCCGACCTGACCCGCACCGCGATGCGGACCCTGCGGCGGGTCTCGAACGCCGCCGGCTTCAACGTCGGCATGAACCAGGGCGACATCGCCGGGGCCGGGATCGCGGCGCACCTGCACCAGCACGTCGTGCCGCGGTGGCCCGGCGACCAGAACTTCATGCCGGTGATCGGGCGCACCAAGACGCTGCCCGAGCTGCTCACCGACACCCGGGGCCTGCTGGCCGACGCCTGGGGCTAGGACCCTGCTCGATCGCGGACGTCCTCGTCCCGCCCGACCACCGGAGCCACCCCACGTGCTGAAGGCCGTGCTGTTCGACCTCGACGACACCCTCGTGGACCAGGAGGGTGCAGCTGACGCTGCGGTCGTCGCCTTTGCGGCCGAGCACGGTATCCACGACGTCGAGGTCCGTCGGCGTTGGTCGGCCATCTCCGCGGTCCACTACGGGCGCTATCAGCGTCGCGAGGTCACCTTCGCCGAGCAGCGACGGGCCCGGGTGCGCGAGCTCCTGTCGCTCGACGTCAGCGACGACGACGCGGACGATCTCTTCGGCGGTTACCTCAGGCGGTACGAGGCCGGCTGGACGCTGTTCGACGACGCCGTGCCGGCGCTCCGACGCGCCCGGTCCGCCGGGCTCGCGGTCGTGGTGCTCACCAACGGTGACGAGGAGCAGCAGCGACGGAAGCTCCGCCTGCTCGGGCTGGAGGACGAGGTCAGCACCCTCGTCGCGTCCTCGTCGCTCCCGGCCGGGAAACCGGATCAGCGCGCCTTCCGTGGGGCGCTCGCACGGGTCGGCGTACACGCCTCGGAGGCGTTGATGGTCGGCGACAGCCTGGAGGACGACGTACGCGGCGCGCTGCGTGCCGGTCTTGGAGCGGTCCTCGTCGACCGGACCGGAGACGGCCGGGCCGGACACGGCCGGACGAACGGTGTCCGTACCGTGTCGAGCCTCGACGACGTGACGTTCGGCGACACTCCCCGCCCTTGACGCTGGATCGACACCCGGGGCCTGCTGGCCGACGCCTGGGGCTAGGACCCCTGGGCGCCGGCCCGGGCGCGGGCTACTTCTTCTTCTTGCTCACGACCTTCTCGACGGCGCTGATGGCCTGCGAGGCGGCGTCGGACTTGTTGCGCTTGGCCTCGCGCTTCTCCTTGAGGGAGGCGCCGGACTTCTTGGACATGGCTTGGCGCGGTGACTTGTCGCTCATGGCTGTCCTGTCGTGGAGGGCCTGGATGGCCCCGTGCACCGACACTACGCCTGCTGCATCGAGCCGGGCGGCGCCCGCGCGCGGGCCGCTCGTCCGGCCGGCCCGCGCCGGCACTGTGCCCTTGCTATGCGCGACCGCGCGGGCCGCCGGTCCGTACGGGCTCGGGGGACCGCTAGCCTGCGGTCACCATGTTGGAGCGGTTCAAGGGTTTCTGGCAGGGCGTCGTGCTGATGCCGTTCGTCCGCCTCTTCCTGCGCCTGGGCATCAGCCCGGACGCGGTGACGCTCGTGGGGACCCTCGGGGTCGCCGCCGGGGCGCTGATCTTCTTCCCGCAGGGCATGCTGCTGACCGGGGTCCTGGTCATCACCGCGTTCGTCTTCAGCGACCTCGTCGACGGGCAGATGGCGCGGCTGTCGGGACGTACCTCGAAGTTCGGCGCCTTCTGGGACTCCACGCTGGACCGGATCGGCGACGGCGCCGTCTTCGGGGGCCTGGTCCTCTACTTCGCCGGGCCCGGCGACAACTACCTCTACCTGTGCCTGTCGCTGTACTGCGTGGTGATGGGCGCGGTCACCTCCTACGCCCGGGCCCGCGCCGAGTCGCTGGGCATGGACGCGCGCGGCGGCGTCGCCGAGCGCGCCGACCGGCTGGTGCTGATCCTGGTCGCGACCGGCCTCGGTGCGATCTTCGGGCTCGAGTGGTTCACCTACGTCGCGCTGTGGATCCTGGCCGTGGCGAACACCGCGACGGTGGTCTTCCGGATCCGCAAGGTGCACCGCCAGGCCGTGGCGGCCGACGCCGGTCCCGCGACCGTCTGACCCGCGTCTGACCCGCGTCTGACCTGCGGATCCCGGGCGTCTGGGACCTCTGGCCCGGTGGGGTCGGGGGTGGGGCGCCGGACGTACGATCGGGGCATGTCCGAGACCCAGCACGACCCCGCCGCCACGACCCCCACGACCGGCTCCGACCGCGTCAAGCGCGGGATGGCGGAGATGCTCAAGGGTGGGGTGATCATGGACGTGGTCACCGCCGACCAGGCGAAGATCGCCGAGGACGCCGGCGCGGTCGCGGTGATGGCGCTGGAGCGCGTGCCGGCCGACATCCGCGCCCAGGGTGGCGTGGCCCGGATGAGCGACCCCGACATGATCGAGGGCATCCAGGCCGCCGTGTCGATCCCGGTGATGGCCAAGGCCCGGATCGGGCACTTCGTCGAGGCGCAGGTGCTGCAAAGCCTGGGCGTCGACTACGTCGACGAGTCCGAGGTGCTGACCCCCTCCGACTACACCCACCACATCGACAAGTGGGCCTTCACCGTCCCCTTCGTCTGCGGGGCGACCAACCTCGGCGAGGCGCTGCGCCGGATCAACGAGGGCGCGGCCATGGTCCGCTCGAAGGGCGAGGCCGGGACCGGCGACGTCTCCAACGCGGTCATGCACATGCGCACCATCCGCGGCGAGCTCCGCCGGCTCGCCGGGCTCGACGAGCAGGAGCTCTACGTCGCCGCCAAGGAGATGCAGGCGCCGTACGCCCTGGTCCGCGAGGTCGCCGAGCGCGGCTCGCTGCCCGTCGTGCTCTTCACCGCCGGCGGCATCGCCACCCCCGCCGACGCCGCGATGATGATGCAGCTCGGCGCTGACGGCGTGTTCGTGGGCTCGGGCATCTTCAAGTCCGGCAACCCCGCCGAGCGTGCGGACGCGATCGTGAAGGCCACCACCTTCTACGACGACCCCGACATGATCGCCAAGGTCTCCCGCGGGCTGGGCGAGGCGATGGTGGGCATCAACGTCGAGGAGCTCCCCGAGCCGCACCGGCTCGCCCAGCGCGGCTGGTAGCCGGCCCCGGGCTCGTCCCGCCAGCCCCACCGGGAAACGCCCACCCAGTCCGCCCGGGACCCGCGCCCGGTGCCGTGAGCAGCCGGGACCGGGCCCGGGTACTCGGCGGAACGCCTCCTAGGATCGGCCAGTGACCCAGCCCCCCGCGCCCTCCTCCACCCCGGGCCCGACCGTCGGCGTGCTGGCCCTGCAGGGCGACGTGCGCGAGCACGTTGTGGCTCTGGAGGCGCTCGGCGTGGCCGCGGTACGCGTGCGCCGCGTCGAGGAGCTCGACCGCTGCGACGCGCTGGTCCTGCCCGGTGGCGAGTCCACGACCATCGCCCGGCTGGCCCGCACCTTCGGCCTGCTCGAGCCGCTGCGCGAGCGCATCGCGGCCGGGCTGCCCGTGCTCGGCACCTGCGCCGGGATGATCCTGCTCGCCGACCGCGTCCTGGACGGCGAACGCGGCCAGCAGACCTTCGGCGGGCTCGACGTGACCGTGCGCCGCAACGCCTTCGGTCGCCAGGTCGACTCCTTCGAGACCGAGCTGACGATGACCGGGCTGGCCGACCCGGTGCACGCCGTCTTCATCCGCGCGCCGTGGGTCGAGGAGGTCGGCCCGGACGTCGAGGTGCTCGCCCGGGCCGCCGGCCACGCGGTCGCCGTACGCCAGGGCCCGTTGCTGGCCACCTCGTTCCATCCCGAGGTGGGGGCGGACCTGCGGGTGCACCGGCTGTTCCTCGACGGGGTCACCGCTCTGGCCTGACCGCCCGTCAGAGGTAGGCTCGGGGCCCGGCCTCCGGGCCGCCATCGTCATCGCACGAGCCGTACGAGCCGTCACCGCACCGAGGACTGAAGAGGGACCGCATGTCAGGCCACTCCAAGTGGGCGACCACGAAGCACAAGAAGGCCATCGTCGACGCCAAGCGCGGCAAGATGTTCGCCAAGCTGGTGAAGAACGTCGAGGTCGCGGCACGGATGGGCGGCGGTGACCTGTCCGGCAACCCGACGCTCTACGACGCGGTCCAGAAGGCCAAGAAGGCCTCGGTCCCCAACGACAACATCGACCGCGCCCTCAAGCGCGGCTCCGGCGCGGAGACCGGGGGAGCGGACTACCAGACGATCATGTACGAGGGCTACGGCCCCGGCGGCGTCGCGATGCTCATCGAGTGCCTGACCGACAACAAGAACCGGGCCGCGATGGAGGTCCGCACCGCGATGAACCGCAACGGCGGCTCGCTGGCCGATCCCGGTTCGGTGTCGTTCCTGTTCCACCGCAAGGGCGTCGTCGTGGTGCCGGTGCACCAGGAGGGCCGCGAGGTCGACGAGGACACCGTCCTGGAGGCGACCCTCGAGGCCGGCGCCGAGGACGTCGCCGACCTCGGCGAGGTCTTCGAGGTGCTCTCCGAGCCCACCGACCTGATCGCGGTCCGCACCGCGCTGCAGGCAGCCGGCGTCGACTACGACTCCGCCGAGGCGGAGTTCCGCCCCGACATGCAGGTGGAGCTCGAGAGCGATGCCGCCGGCAAGGTGCTGCGCCTGGTCGACGTGCTCGAGGACCTCGACGACGTGCAGAACATCTACGCCAACTTCGACATCGCCGACGAGGTCATGGAGCAGCTGCAGGACGCCTGAGCCCCGCCCGGGCCATCCCTGGGCCTGGCCGGCGGCCCGCCGCGGGCGTGTCGGCGTACGACCTGTCGGCCCCGCCGGATAGCGTGCCGTGCGAACACACGTTCGGACGGCAGGAGGTGGGCAGGTGCGGGTGCTCGGGATCGACCCCGGCCTGACGCGCTGCGGGATGGGCGTCGTCGACGGCGAGACGGGCCGGCCGCTGACCCTGGTCGACGTCAACGTGCTGCGCACCTCCTCGGACCTCGCGGTGCCGCAGCGCCTGGTCACCATCGAGCGCGGCGTCCAGGCCTGGATCGAGGAGCACCGCCCCGACGCGGTCGCCATCGAGCGGGTCTTCGCCCGCTCCGACGTCAGCACCGTGATGGGCACCGCCCAGGCCAGCGGCATCGCCATGGTCGTCGCGGCCCGGATGGGCCTGCCGGTCGCGCTGCACACCCCGAGCGAGGTCAAGGCGGCGGTCTCCGGCAACGGTCGCGCGACCAAGCAGCAGGTCGGGCTGATGATCACCCGGATCCTGCGGCTGGACGCCCCGCCCAAGCCCGCGGACGCCGCCGACGCCCTGGCGCTGGCCGTCACCCACATCTGGCGCGGGGGCGCCCAGGCCCGCCTGGCGGCCGCCGCCGCTGCGGCCGCGACGGCCACGGCGGCCGCCCGCACCCGCACCCCCGCACGCACCACCGCACGAGCACCCGGGAGGACCCGTTGATCGCCTTCGTCCGTGGCCAGGTGGCCGAGGTCGGCCTGACCAGTGCCGTCCTCGAGGTCGGCGGGGTCGGCCTCGAGCTGATGTGCAACCCCGGCACGCTCGCCGGGCTGCGCACCGGCCAGACCGCCCACCTGCCGACCTCGATGGTGGTCCGCGAGGACTCCCTGACGCTCTTCGGGTTCGCCGACGCCGACGAGAAGCAGGTCTTCGAGCTCGTCCAGACCGCCTCCGGCGTCGGCCCCAAGCTGGCCCAGGCGATGCTCGCCGTGCTCGCCCCCGACGACCTGCGCCGCGCCGTGTCCACCGAGGACGTCAAGACCCTGACCCGGGTGCCCGGGATCGGTCAGAAGGGCGCCCAGCGGATCATCCTGGAGCTCAAGGACCGCCTCGGCGGCCCCACCGGCGTACGCCCCGCGCTCACCCCCGCACCGGCCGAGGCCTGGCGCGAGCAGGTGCACCAGGGCCTGGTCGGGCTCGGCTGGCCGGCCCGCGACGCCGACGGTGCGGTCGACGCGGTCGCCCCCGAGGCCGGGCCGCAGGCCGACGTCGCCGCCCTGCTCCGCGCGGCCCTGCGCACCCTGAGCAGGGCCTGACGTGGGGGAGGACGAGCTCGGGGCGCTCGAGGAGGCCCACCTGCAGCGGATGACCGGCGGGTCCGCGCTGACCGCGGCGGAGGCCGAGGGCGACGAGCGCGCCGTCGAGGCCGCGCTGCGGCCCCGCTCGCTGGACGAGGTCGTCGGCCAGGCCCGGGTGCGCGAGCAGCTCGGCCTGGTCCTCGAGGCCGCCCGGATGCGCGACAAGCCCCCCGACCACGTCCTGCTCTCCGGACCGCCCGGCCTGGGCAAGACGACCCTGGCGATGATCATCGCCCACGAGATGTCCTCGCCGCTGCGGCTGACCAGCGGGCCGGCGATCACCCACGCCGGCGACCTCGCCGCGATCCTCTCGGGCCTCAACGAGGGCGACGTGCTCTTCGTCGACGAGATCCACCGGATGTCGCGCCCGGCCGAGGAGATGCTCTACATGGCGATGGAGGACTTCCGCGTCGACGTGGTCATCGGCAAGGGCCCCGGCGCCACCGCGATCCCGCTGGAGATCCCGCCCTTCACGCTGGTCGGCGCCACCACCCGCGCCGGCCTGCTGCCCGGACCGCTGCGCGACCGGTTCGGGTTCACCGCCCGCCTGGAGTTCTACGAGCCCGACGAGCTCGACCTGATCCTGCGCCGTTCGGCCGGCCTGCTCGGCGTCGAGCTGGCCGGCGACGGCTCCGCCGAGATCGCCTCGCGCTCCCGCGGCACCCCCCGGATCGCCAACCGGCTGCTGCGCCGGGTGCGCGACTACGCCCAGGTCCGCGCCGACGGCGTCGTCACCCACGACCTCTCCCGGCGGGCGCTGGACCTCTACGAGGTCGACGAGCTCGGCCTCGACCGCCTCGACCGGGGCGTCGTCGACGTGCTGTGCCGGCGCTTCGGCGGGGGACCGGTCGGCGTCTCCACCATCGCGGTCGCGGTCGGGGAGGAGCGGGAGACCGTCGAGGAGGTCGCGGAGCCGTTCCTGGTCCGGATCGGGTTCCTGGCCCGTACGCCCCGCGGGCGCGTGGCCACCGCCGCCGCCTGGCGGCACCTGGGCCTGGTCCCCCCGGCCTCGAGCCTGCCCGAGGCCGTCGAGGACTCCCCGGGCACGGCCGGGACCGGCCCGGACGGCTCGCCGACACTCTTCGAGGACTGATGGGTCACCCGTCGGGGTGCTCCCGTTAGAGTGACCTGTCGGCCCTCGGCGCCCCTCGGCGCGGGTCGGACCATCCGTACCCGACGACCTCGAGAGGTTGTGCTGTGTCACAGCTCGTCAACCTGTTGCCGATCGTGGGGCTCGTCCTCATCTTCTGGCTGCTGATCCTGCGCCCCGCACAGAAGCGCCAGAAGGAGATGCGCAGCCTCCAGGCGTCGCTGACGCCCGGCGACGAGGTGCTGCTCGGCTCCGGCCTGATCGGCACCCTGCGCTCGCTCGACGACGACCGCGCCCGGGTGGAGGTCGCCCCCGGCGTCCAGGTCACCGTGGTGCGCGGCTCCATCGCGGCCCGCACCACCGCCACGCTCGACGGCCCCCCGCACGACGGCTCCCCGGACCACGACGCCCGACCCGAGGACGTCTGAGGTGGCGCGCCGCAGCCCGAAGCCCGGCCGCACCCTGCTGATCTTCTTCGTCTTCGTCGGCCTCTCCTACGCCCTCGTCGCGGCCACCGCCAGCTGGAGCCCGCGCCTGGGCCTGGACCTGCAGGGCGGCACCCAGATCACGCTGCAGGCGCAGGGCGACCCCACGGGTGACAGCCTCAGCGAGGCCCGCGCGATCATCGACCAGCGCGTCAACGGCTCCGGCGTCGCCGAGGCCGAGGTGACCACCCAGGGCGGCGACCAGATCGTGGTCGAGGTCCCGGGCGAGAACGAGCGCGACCTCGTCGAGACCGTGAGCCGTCAGGCCCAGCTCCGCTTCCGCCTGGTGGCCTGCTCCGACTCCACCCCGTGTGCCGGCTCCGCCACCAGCCCGGTCCCCGGCGGCGCCGACTCCCTGATCCCCGACACCGCCACGGGCGGCGGCGACACCGGTGGCGGCAACGGCGGCGGCACCGGCAACGGTGGCGGCGAGAACGGTGCCGGCAACGGCGGCGGCGCGGGCAACGGTGGCAGCGGTGGCAACGCCAACCGCGCCCCGGTCGGCTTCACCGACACCACCCCGGCCCCCTCCGACAGCGCCAGCCCGTCCGAGGCCCCCTCCGACGACGCCTCGGGCGCCCCGTCCGAGAGCCCGTCCGAGAGCCCGTCGGACGCTGCCTCGGAGGATCCGGCCGCCTCGAACGCCGTCCAGGGCGTCGAGGAGGCCCTGGCCTTCATGAACAGCCCGACGCCCGCAGCGGTCGAGGAGTTCAACTCCTACACCTGCCGCGACGACGGCGTCCTGCTGAACTCCGACGGCGAGCCCACCCGGCTGCCCGACGACTCCACGAAGCCCCTGGTCTCCTGCTCCGAGCCCGAGGGCTCGGTCGGCAGCACCGACTACATCCCGGCGCAGAAGTACCTGCTCTCCGAGGCCGTCATCCAGGGCACCTCGCTGACCGAGGCGTCCGCGGGCATCCCGCAGGGCCAGCTCCAGTGGGTCGTCAGCCTGCAGCTCGGCGGCGACTCCGTCGACACCTTCGCCACCATCTCGCGCGAGCTCGTCGGCACCGGCCAGCAGTTCGCGGTCGTCCTCGACGGGACGGTCATCTCCGCCCCGACCATGGACGGGGTCATCCCCAACGGCCAGGCCCAGATCAGCGGCAACTTCAACGAGGTGACGGCGACGAGCCTGACCACGAGCCTGCAGTACGGCGCCCTGCCGATCTCGTTCGGCGACGACCCCAACGTGGTCAACGTGGGCCCGACCCTGGCCGGCAACCAGCTCGGCGCCGGCATCCTGGCCGGGCTGATCGGTCTCGGCCTCGTGGTCGTCTACTGCATGTTCTACTACCGCGGCCTCGGGCTGGTGATCGTCGCCTCGCTGGCCGTGGCCGGCGTGGTGACCTACTCCAGCGTGCTGCTGCTGGCCGAGGCGGCGGGCTTCACGCTGACCCTGCCCGGCATCGCCGGGCTGATCGTGGCGGTGGGTATCACCGCGGACTCGTTCATCGTCTACTTCGAACGCATCCGCGACGAGATGCGCGACGGGAAGTCGATGCGGGTCGCGGTCGAGTCCGGCTGGAAGCGCGCTCGCAACACCTGCGTGGCCGCCGACATGGTTTCGCTGCTGGCGGCCGTGGTGCTCTACATCTTCGCCTCCGGCGTCGTGAAGGGCTTCGCCTTCGCGCTGGGGCTGTCCACCCTGATCGACCTGGTCGTGTTCTTCTACTTCACCAAGCCGCTGGTCTCCAGCCTGGCCCGCGTGAAGTTCTTCAACTCCGGGCACCGCTTCTCCGGGCTGTCCCCGGAGACGCTGGGCGTCGACGAGATCACCACCACCGCCACGCCGCGTGAGCCTGCGGCCGTGGGAGGGAGAGCCTGATGGGCAAGTTCTCGCGTCTGGGCCACGACCTCTACACCGGTCGCCGCTCGTACGACTTCGTGGGCCGCAAGTGGCTCTGGTACGCCATCTCCTCGGTCGTCCTCGCGATCGCCATCGGCGGGCTGCTGGTGCGGGGGCTCAACCTCGGCATCGAGTTCACCGGCGGCGCGCAGTACACCGTCTCGCTGCCGGCGGCCGAGGCCACCCAGGACACCGCCGACGAGCTGCGCGAGGCCGTCGCCGCGACCGACATCCCCGCGGCGTCGTCGCCGATCGTGACCACGTCGGGCGACCAGGCCGTCCAGGTGCAGACCGAGACGCTCACCGACGAGGAGAGCGCCGAGGTCGTCCAGGTCGTCCTGGACACGACCGGCACCAACCCCGCGGACATCTCCCAGGAGGAGATCGGGCCCAGCTGGGGTGCCGACATCGCCGAGCGCGCCCTGCTCGGGATCGCGGTCTTCCTGGTGCTCGTGGCGCTGATGATCTGGGCGTACTTCCGTGAGTGGAAGATGTCGCTGGCCGCGCTGGTCGCGCTGGTCCACGACGTCGTGATCACCATCGGCATCTACGCCATCGTCGGCTTCGAGGTCACCCCGGCCAGCGTCACCGGCCTGCTGACCATCCTCGGCTTCTCGCTCTACGACACCGTGGTGGTCTTCGACAAGGTGCGGGAGAACACCCGCAACCTGCCGGCGCTGAAGATGTCGTTCAGCCAGGCCGCCAACCTGGCCGTCAACCAGACCGTGGTGCGCTCCATCAACACCTCGATCGTGGCCCTGCTGCCGGTCGGCGCGATCCTCTACATCGGCGCCATCCAGCTCGGTGCGGGCTCGCTGAAGGACCTCTCGCTGTCGCTGTTCATCGGGATGGCGGTCGGTGCGTACTCCTCGATCTTCATCGCCACCCCGCTCGCGGTGCACCTGAAGCAGAACGAGCCGGACGTGCTGCAGGCCGAGCGTCGGGCCAAGGCCCGCGCCCGCGCCGCCGACCCGTACGCCACCGTGCCGTCCTACGCCGACGACATGCCGGTCGCCGACGCGCCCGAGGACGACGACCTCGGCGAGCCCGCGGTCGGCGGCCAGGAGGCCGCCGGCGCTGCCGCCGGGCCGCGCACCGCACCCCCGCGCCGCCCGGAGGCGGCCGGCAAGGGCCGTACGGTCCCGCCGTCCCGCGGGCCCGTCTCCGAGGGCGGCACCTCCGGTCGGCCCCAGCCCACCCGTCGCCCGCGATCGAAGCGCGACACATGAGCGCCGTCGAGCGCGGCGGGGAGGCCCTGGACCGGCTGATCGTCGACGTGGCGGACTACCCGCAGCCGGGGATCGTCTTCAAGGACATCACCCCGGTCCTGGCCGACCACGACGCGCTGGTCGCGGTCGTGGGCGGCCTGGCCACGGCCGGGCGCGACGCGACCGGTGCGGTTCACGTCGACAAGGTGGTCGGGATGGAGGCGCGCGGGTTCATCCTCGGGCCCCCGGTCGCCCTCGACCTCGGTGTCGGGTTCGTCCCGGTCCGCAAGGCCGGCAAGCTCCCGCGCGAGGCGCACGCCGTGACCTACGCGCTGGAGTACGGCGAGGCGACCCTCGAGCTGCACCGCGACGCCGTACGCCCCGGCGAGCGCGTGCTGCTCGTCGACGACGTGCTCGCCACCGGCGGCACCGCCGCGGCGACCCGCGACCTGGTCGAGCGGTGCGGGGGAGTGGTGGTCGCGGTGGCCGTCCTGCTCGAGCTGACCTTCCTGCCGGGTCGCGAGGCCGTGGCCGGCGTCCCGGTGACCGCGCTCCGTCCGGTCTGAGGCCCGCACCCGCACCCCCTAGGATGGGGTGATGGACGAGGAGCAGACCGTCACGCGTGACCGCGCCGACGGCTCTGCCCCGGACCCGGCCCGGCCGTCGGTGCGTCCCGAGGGCGGCAGCGTCACGGCCGCCCCGCCGTCGGCACGCGGGATGCGTGCCCGGCTGGCCCGGATGGGCACCCGCAACCAGCCCGGCAACCCGGTCCTCGAGCCGCTGCTGCGCGCGGTGCGGGCCAACCACCCGAAGGCCGACCTGGCGCTGATCGAGCGGGCGTACACGACCGCCGAGGAGCTGCACCGCACGCAGACCCGCAAGAGCGGCGACCCGTACATCACGCACCCGCTCGCGGTGACGACCATCCTCGCCGAGATCGGGATGACGGAGCCGACGCTGTGCGCGGCGCTGCTGCACGACACGGTCGAGGACACCCCGTACACGCTCGAGCAGGTGACCAAGGACTTCGGCGAGGAGGTCGCGCGCCTGGTCGACGGCGTGACCAAGCTGGACAAGGTCAAGTACGGCGACTCGGCGCAGGCCGAGACCATCCGCAAGATGATCGTCGCGATGTCGCGCGACATCCGGGTGCTGGTCATCAAGCTCGCCGACCGGCTGCACAACATGCGGACCCTGCGCTACGTGCGCCAGGAGACCCAGGAGCGGGTCGCGCGCGAGACGCTCGACATCTACGCCCCGCTGGCCCACCGGCTGGGCATGAACACGATCAAGTGGGAGCTCGAGGACCTCGCGTTCGCGACCCTGCACCCCAAGATCTACGACGAGATCGTCCGGATGGTCGCGGTCCGCGCGCCCTCGCGCGACCAGTTCCTCTCCGAGGTGATCAGCCAGGTCGAGACCGACCTGCGCGAGGCCAAGGTCAAGGCGACCGTCACCGGCCGGCCGAAGCACTACTACTCGATCTACCAGAAGATGATCGTCGGGGGCCGCGAGTTCTCCGACATCTACGACCTGGTCGGCATCCGCGTCCTGGTCGACGAGGACCGCGACTGCTACTCCGTGCTCGGCGTGCTCCACTCGCGCTGGAACCCGGTGCTCGGGCGGTTCAAGGACTACGTCGCGATGCCGAAGTTCAACATGTACCAGTCGCTGCACACCACGGTGATCGGGCCGTCGGGCAAGCCGGTCGAGATGCAGATCCGCACCTTCTCCCAGCACCGCCGGGCCGAGTACGGCGTCGCGGCGCACTGGAAGTACAAGGAGGACGGCCGCGCCGGCCTGGAGACCGAGAAGCGCGGCGACATGGACGACATGTCCTGGGTGCGCCAGCTGCTCGACTGGCAGAGCGAGGTCGAGGACCCGGGCGAGTTCCTGGAGTCGCTGCGCTTCGAGATCAACCGCGCGGAGACGTACGTCTTCACCCCTCGTGGCGACGTGATCGCCCTGCCGGCCGGGGCCACCCCGGTCGACTTCGCCTACGCCGTGCACACCGAGGTCGGCCACCACACCATCGGCGCCCGGGTCAACGGCCGGCTCGTGCCGCTGGAGTCGACGCTGGACAACGGCGACGTGGTCGAGGTGTTCACCTCCCGCTCCGCCGACGCCGCCCCGTCGCGCGACTGGCTCGGCTTCGTGAAGTCGCAGCGCGCCCGCTCCAAGATCCGGCAGTGGTTCACCAAGGAGCGCCGCGAGGAGGCCATCGAGCGCGGCAAGGACCAGCTCGCGCGGATGATGCGCAAGGAGGGCCTGCCCCTCAAGCGGCTGCTGACCCACGAGTCGCTCGGGGCTGCCGCCGGGCACTTCAACCTGGCCGACGTCTCCGCGCTCTACGCCGCGGTGGGGGAGAACAACATCTCCGCCCAGGCCGTCGTGCGCTGGGTGGTCGACCTGCACGGCGGCAACGACGGCGCCCAGGAGGACCTCGCCGAGGCCGTCACCATCACCGGGCGTCGTGGCCGCGGCCGGGCCAAGGCCTCCAGCGGCGGCGACTCCGGCGTGGTGGTCAAGGGCGCCGCCGACGTCTGGGTCAAGCTCGCGAAGTGCTGCACCCCCGTGCCGCCCGACGAGATCCTCGGGTTCGTCACCAAGGACAGCGGCGTCTCGGTGCACCGCCAGGACTGCCCCAACGCCTCGTCGCTGCGCAAGCAGCCGCAGAAGGTGCTCGAGGTCGAGTGGGCGCCCACGGCGCAGTCGATGTTCCTGGTCAACATCCAGGTCCAGGCGCTCGACCGGGCCCGGTTGCTCTCCGACATCACGATGGCGCTCTCGGACGCCCACGTGAACATCCTCTCGGCCACGCTCAGCACCGGCCGCGACCGCGTCGCCACCTCGCGGTTCACCTTCGAGATGGCCGAGACCAAGCACCTCGACCAGGTGCTGCGCACTGTGCGTACGGTCCCCGGCGTCTTCGACGCCTACCGCGTCACGCAGTAGCGCCCGTACGCGCCGGCGACGGCGGCCTCCGCCGGGATAGTCCCTGACGAAATCGTCGCGTCCGGGCCGCATCGACGACGATCTCGTTAGGGACTATCTCGCTCCCACGCCCGGCCCGGGCTGCTGGGTCGACGTCGACGTCGGCGTCGGACTTGTCGGGCAAGTTTCGAACTTGTCGGCCTTTGCAAAGGCCGACAAGTTCGGAAGTCCCCGGCCGACCGGGGACTTCGCGGCCCACCCGGACGAGCCGAGGCCGGCCTCGGACGCGTCAGCCGGAGTAGTCGGCGGCGGCGCGGCGGGCCATGTCGAGGAACGCCTGGCGGGAGGCGAGGTCGTCCTCGAGACGCTTCGTACGCTTGTCGTCGCCGGCCGCGCGGGCCTTCTCCAGATCGGCCTCGACGCCGGCGATCGCGGCCTCGAGCTTGGCGACCATGTCGTCGGCGCGGGCGGACTTCTCGGGGTCCGAGCGCTTCCACTTCTCGTCCTCGACCGAGCGGATGGCCTGCTCGACCTTGCGGATGCGGCCCTCGAGCTCCTGGACCCGGTCGCGGGGGACCTTGCCGGCCTCGTCCCACTTGTCGGCGATGTCGCGGAAGGCGCGCTTGGCGGCCTCGGCGTCGGTGACCGGCAGCAGCGCCTCGGCCTGGACGATCAGCTCGTCCTTGACCACGGCGTTGGCGGCGTACTCCTGGTCCAGCTCGGCGTTGGCCGCGTCGCGGGCGCCGAAGAACTGGTCCTGCGCGCCGCGGAAGCGCTTCCACAGCGCGTCGTCGACCGACTTCGGCGCGGGGCCGGCGGCCTTCCAGTCGCGCATCAGGTCGCGGTAGCGGCCCGAGGTCGGGCCCCACTCGGTGCTGGTGGCCAGCGACTCGGCCTCCACCACGAGGCGCTCCTTGACCACCTGGGCGCCGCCGCGCTTCTCGTCCTGCTCGGCGAAGTGCTGCTTGCGGCGCTTGCCGTACGCCGACCGGGCCGCGGAGAACCGCTTCCACAGGGCGTCGTCGGAGGGGCGGTCGATGCGGGGCAGGGCCTTCCACTGCTCCAGCAGGTCGCGGAGCCGGGTCGAGCCGTGGCGCCAGTCGTTGCCGGCCGCGACCTTCTCGGCGATCTCGACCAGGTCCTCCTTGGCCTTCTTCGCCTCGGCGTTGCGCTGCGCCTTCTCGGCCTTCTTGGCGCTGCGCTGCTGTGCGAGCACGGGGCCGAGGGAGTCCAGGCGCGCGGTCAGCGAGGCCAGGTCGCCCACGGCGCTGGCCTCGACCAGCGACGCGCGGACGGTCTTGACCCGCTCGGTCGCCTCCTCGGGCGACAGCACGCCGGAGCGGACCCGCTGGTCCAGGAGGTGCACCTCGGTCTCCAGGGCGGTGAAGCGCTCCCCGTAGAAGGCCAGCGCCTCCTCGGGGGTGCCCTCGGGGTACTGGCCGACGGCACGCTCCTCGCCGGTCACTGTGCGCACGTACACGGTGCCGGTGTCGTCGACCCGGCCCCACTCGCTGCTCGTCACTGCCGTTCCTCTTCGTCGCGGTCGTCTCGTGCTGGCGTCGCCGGTCAGTATGCTAGTGGTCGCACCGCCGGGGAGCGGGCCCGGCGGGGGACGCTAGCCTGCGGGGGTGTTGATCGCAGGCTTCCCCGCAGGTCCCTGGGGCACCAACTGCTACGTCGCGGCCACCGGTCCCGGCAGCGAGTGCGTCATCGTCGACCCCGGGATGGACGCCACCGCCGGGGTCGTCGAGCTGGTGCGCGAGCACCGCCTCAAGCCCGTCGCGGTGCTGGTCACCCACGGCCACGTCGACCACATGTGGTGCGTGGCCCCGGTCGCCGGCACCTACGACGCCACCGCCTGGGTGCACCCCGCGGACCGGCACCTGCTCACCGACCCGATGGCCGGCATGTCGCCCGAGACCACCCAGATGCTGCTCGGCGGCGACCACGAGTGGGCCGAGCCCGACGACGTGCGCGAGCTCGCCGACGGCCAGGACCTCGAGCTGGCCGGGATGCGGTTCGTCGTCGACCACACCCCCGGACACACCGCCGGGTCCGTGACGTTCCGGGCTCCGTACGACGCGGCGGACGTCTCCGCGGTGATGTTCGCCGGCGACCTGCTCTTCGCGGGGTCCATCGGGCGCACCGACCTGCCCGGCGGCGACCACCCCACGATGATGCGCAGCCTGACAAGCAAGGTGCTCACGCTGCCCGACGACGTCGTGGTCCTCCCCGGACACGGCGAGCAGACCTCGATCGGCCGCGAGCGCGCCACCAACCCGTACCTGCTCGACCTCCAGGAGCGCTGAGCCCCGTGCCCAAGCCCACCCCGCTCAGCGGGTTCCCCGAGCTGCTGCCCGCCCAGCGCGTCGTCGAGCGCGAGGTCGTCGCTGCGCTCTCGCGCGTCTTCGAGCTGCACGGCTTCGCCAACATCGAGACCCGCGTCGTCGAGCCGCTGGACGTCCTGGCCAAGGGTGGTGAGATCGACAAGGAGATCTACGTCCTGCAGCGCCTGCAGGCCGGACCCGACCAGACCGCTGCCGACGCGACGCTCGGCATGCACTTCGACCTCACCGTGCCGTTCTCGCGCTACGTGCTGGAGAACGCCGGTCACCTGGAGTTCCCGTTCCGGCGCTTCCAGGTGCAGCCGGCCTGGCGCGGCGAGCGGCCCCAGGAGGGCCGCTACCGCCAGTTCACCCAGGCCGACATCGACATCGTCGGCCGCGACGAGCTCGGCTTCCACCACGACGTCGAGGTCGTCCGCGTGATGGTGGAGGCGCTCGGTGCCCTGCCGCTGCCGCCGCTGACCTTCTGCGTGAACAACCGCAAGCTGATCCAGGGCTTCTACCGCGGCCTCGGGATCGAGGACGTCACCACCGCCATCCGCGTCATCGACAAGCTCGACAAGCTGCCCGCCGACGTCGTCGCGGCCCAGCTGGTCGAGCAGGCCGGCGCCACCGCGGAGCAGGCGCAGCGCTGCCTGGAGCTGGCCACCATCCGCGTCGCCGACACCTCCTTCGTGGAGCGGGTCCGTGCGCTCGGCGTCACCGACGAGCTGCTCGAGACCGGCCTGGCCGAGCTGGCCGCGGTCGTCGAGGGCTGCGCCGACCTGGTCTCCGACCGGGTCTCGGTCGAGGTCGACCTGCGCATCGCCCGCGGCCTGGACTACTACACCGGCACCGTGCTCGAGATCTTCATGGCCGGCTACGAGCGGCTGAAGTCGGTCGGCGGCGGCGGCCGGTACGACGCCCTGGCCAGCGACGGCCGCACCACCTACCCCGGTGTCGGCGTCTCCTTCGGCGTCTCGCGCACCCTGCTGCCGCTGATGGCCGACGGCGTCCTCGCCGGCAGCCGTCCGGTGCCCAGCGCCGTGCTCGTCGCGCTGACCGACGAGGAGTCCCGGCCCGGCGCCCAGCGCGTCGCCACGGCCATGCGCGCCCGGGGGATCGCCTGCGAGGTCGCCCCCACCGCTGCGAAGTTCGGCAAGCAGATCCGCTTCGCCGAGCGGCGCGGCATCCCGTACGTCTGGTTCCTGCCGCGCCCGGCCGCAGCCGACACCCGAGATCCCGACGGCGCCGACCCCGCTGCGGAGCCGATCGAGCCGACCCACGAGGTCAAGGACATCCGTTCCGGCGAGCAGGTCGCCGCCGACCCCGCCACCTGGACACCCCCCACCGAGGACCTGCGCGCGCGGGTGGTTGGTCTCGAGACGCTCGCTGGCGCTCGCTCCTCGACCACCGGTGCTCACGCCTCGACCAACGACACGGAGACACCATGATCCGCACCCACGACGCCGGCGCCCTGCGCGCCGAGCACGTCGGCCAGACCGTCACCCTCGCCGGCTGGGTCGCCCGCCGCCGCGACCACGGCGGCGTCGCCTTCCTCGACCTGCGCGAGGCCAGCGGCGTCTGCCAGGTGGTCGTGCGCGACGAGGCCGTCGCCCACACCCTGCGCAACGAGTACTGCCTCAAGATCGTCGGCGAGGTGTCGCTGCGCCCCGACGGCAACGCCAACCCGAACCTGCCCTCGGGCGACATCGAGGTCATCGCGACCGAGGTCGAGGTGCTCAACGCCGCCGCGACCCTGCCGTTCCCGATCGACGAGTCCGGCCACGGCGCCGGCGAGGTGGGGGAGGAGGCGCGCCTGCGCCACCGCTACCTCGACCTGCGGCGCGCCGGCCCGGCCGCGGCGCTGCGCCTGCGCAGCAAGGTCAACAAGGCCGCCCGCGACGTGCTGGACCGCCACGACTTCGTCGAGGTGGAGACCCCGACGCTGACCCGCAGCACGCCCGAGGGCGCCCGCGACTTCCTGGTGCCCGCGCGTCTGCAGCCCGGCAGCTGGTACGCCCTGCCGCAGAGCCCGCAGCTGTTCAAGCAGCTGCTGATGGTCGCCGGCATGGAGCGCTACTACCAGATCGCGCGCTGCTACCGCGACGAGGACTTCCGCGCCGACCGGCAGCCGGAGTTCACCCAGCTCGACATCGAGCTGAGCTTCGCCGACCAGGAGGACGTCATCGCCCTCATGGAGGACGTGCTCAGTGCGATGTGGGCCCTGATCGACGTCGAGATCCCGCGCCCGATCCCGCGGATCACCTACGCCGAGGCGATGGCGCGCTTCGGCTCGGACAAGCCCGACCTGCGGATGGGCCAGGAGCTCGTCGAGTGCACGGAGTACTTCGCCGAGACCCCCTTCCGCGTCTTCCAGGCCGACTACGTCGGCGCCGTGGTGATGCCCGGCGGCGCCAGCCAGCCGCGCAAGGTCCTCGACGCGTGGCAGGAGTGGGCCAAGCAGCGTGGCGCCAAGGGCCTGGCCTACGTCCTGGTGCAGCCCGACGGTGAGCTGACCGGCCCGGTGGCCAAGAACCTGTCGGAGACCGAGAAGGCCGGCCTGGCCGCCCACGTGGGCGCGGAGCCCGGTGACTGCGTCTTCTTCGGCGCCGGCGCCCCCAAGTCCAGCCGGGCGCTGCTCGGGGCCGCCCGCCTCGAGATCGGCCGCCGCGGCGGCCTGATCGACGAGAGCGCGTTCGCCTTCACGTGGGTCGTCGACGCCCCGATGTTCGAGCCGGCCTCCGAGGCGGTCGCCAGCGGCGACGTGGCCGTCGGCTCCGGCGCCTGGACCGCGGTGCACCACGCCTTCACCGGCCCGAAGCCCGAGTTCGCCGACATCTTCGACACCGACCCCGGCAGTGCGCTGGCCTACGCCTACGACATCGTCTGCAACGGCAACGAGCTCGGCGGCGGGTCGATCCGGATCCACCAGCGCGACGTGCAGGAGCGGGTCTTCGCCGTCATGGGGCTCTCGCCCGAGGAAGCGCAGGAGAAGTTCGGCTTCCTGCTGGACGCCTTCGCCTTCGGCGCACCGCCCCACGGCGGCATCGCGGTGGGCATGGACCGGATCTGCGCGATCCTCGCCGGCAGCGACTCGATCCGCGACGTGATCGCCTTCCCGAAGTCCGGCGGCGGCTTCGACCCGCTCACCGCGGCGCCCGCTCCCATCACGCCGGAGCAGCGCAAGGATGCCGGTGTGGACGCCCGTCCGGGCAAGGACGTCCCGGCCTGAGGTCCGACGGCCGCGGACCTTCCGGTCCGCGGCCGCCCACCTCGAAGGGTGTTCCGCAACCAAACCGTTACGGCGCGCTGATCGGTTCCGGTCCAGACCTGACATAGGCTCCCGTGCGGTGCGGGTCACACGAACGCGGTGTGCACGCGCTGTCAACGCCTTTTGCCGGACCCCGGTCCGGCGCAGTCCTTTCCCCCGACGGAATTAGAGGTGGGCATGACCCTGCAGCCAGGTCTCGAGCCCGGCGTCGTCGCCGAGCGCGAGGACGCGAGCCGGGAGAACGACCCGCAGTCGTCGAAGAAGCTGGCCAGCAAGTCGCCCACCCAGATCGCGCTCCAGCGGCTGCGCAAGGACAAGGTCGCGGTCGTCTGCGGCTCGATCCTCCTGCTCCTGATCGTGCTGGCGCTCGCGGCGCCGCTGATCACCCGGGCGATGGGGATCTTCCCGGAGATCAACTCACCCGGGGCGGGCAACCTGGGGGCGGACCTCGACCAGTTCGGCTACCCGGAGATCGGCCCGCCGTACTACGGGTTCACCTGGGAGCACCCGCTGGGCATCGCGCCCAGCCGCGGTGTCGACAACCTGGCGAACCTGCTCTACGGCCTGCGCACCTCGCTGCTGGTGGCGACCCTGGCGACGATCATCTCCACCTTCGTGGGCATCACGATCGGCCTGATGGCCGGCTTCTCCCGCGGCTGGCTCGACCGGTTCCTGTCCTTCGTGATCGACCTGTTCCTGTCGTTCCCGTTCCTGCTCGGTGCGCTGACGCTGGCCCCGATCCTCACCTCCCGCTTCTCGACCGACCTCGACGCGCTCGACCGGGCGCAGCTGCTCGGCCTGGTCGCGGTGCTGGTCATCTTCGGCTGGATGTCGCTGGCCCGCCTGATCCGCGGCCAGGTGCTGTCGCTGCGCGAGCGCGAGTTCGTGCAGAGCGCCCAGGTGATCGGCGTGCCGACCCGGCGGATCCTGTTCAAGGAGCTGCTGCCGAACATGGTCGCCCCCATCGTGGTCGCCACCTCGCTCTCGCTGCCGGCCTACGTGGCCGCCGAGGCCGGGTTGTCCTACCTGGGCATCGGCCTGACCGGGCAGCCCTCGCTGGGCCAGACGATCCTCCTGGCCACGGAGTACTACTCCACCTACGGCCTCTACCTGTGGGTCCCGGTCGGCGTCGTCGCCGTGCTGGTGCTCGCCCTCAACCTGCTCGGCGACTCGGTCCGAGACGCCTTCGACCCCCGCACCCGCCGGTGATCCTCACCGGCAGGTGGCACGACCCCGACGGTGACCCCCACCCGAGGAAGCACGACCCATCTAGGAAGGGTGGACACACGATGCGGTTCAAGAAACCGTTCATTGCGTTGACCAGCGCGAGCCTGCTGTCCCTGGCGGCCTGTGGCGGCAGCGGCGAGGGGCCGAGCACCGGCTCCGAGAACGTCGACACGGAGAACCTCGCCAACACCGGCGACGCCACCGACCCCGACCGGGAGGGCCCGGCCGTGATCGACGGCGCCACCGAGGGCGGCACGGTCGACGTGCTCAGCGTCGACGGCGCGAACAGCCTGGACCCGTCGGAGGCGTACTACACGAACACCTCCTCGATCCTCCAGGGCCTGGTCACCCGCTCGCTGACGCAGCTGACCTACGACCCCGAGTCGGGCCAGCAGGTGCTGATCCCCGACCTCGCGACCGACCTCGGCACGCCCAACGAGGACTTCACCGAGTGGACCTTCACGATCCGCGACGACGTGAACTACGAGAACGGCGACCCGGTCACCCCCGAGGACATCAAGTTCGGGATGCTCCGGTCGATGGACCGCACCGCCTTCCCCGAGGGCCCGGCGTTCTCCAACGACTACTTCGAGGGCGGTGACGAGTACGAGGGCCCCTACACCGGCGGCAACACCGACTTCGACGCCATCCAGATCGACGGCCAGGACATCACCATCACGATGTCGAGCCCCTTCCCCGACATGCCCTACTGGGGCACCTTCCCGGCGATGGGCCCGATCCCCGAGGGTCCCGACACCACGCCGGCCAAGTACGCCCAGCGGCCGCTGGCCACGGGTCCGTACATGTTCGACGAGTACAACCCCGAGCGCAGCCTGACCCTGGTCCAGAACCCCGAGTGGGACCCGGCGACCGACCCGGGCCGCACGCAGTACCCCGACGAGTACACCTTCGACTTCCAGCGCGACAGCGCCCAGATCGACGAGGTCCTGCTCAACGACTCCGGTGACGGCCAGACCACGCTGACCTACGACAACGTGCAGGCCTCGAACTACCCGACGTTCCAGTCGGAGTACGCCGACCGCCTGGTCGAGGGCGGTGCGCCCTGCACCTACTACATGGCGCCCGACTACCGGAAGATCCAGAGCAAGGAGGTCCGCGAGGCCCTCCTGTGGGCCATCCCCTACGAGGACATGGCCACCGCGATGGGTGAGATCGCCGGGGTCACCCGCATCACCGACGCGACCAACCTGATGCCCCCGGGCATCCCCGGTCGCGAGACCTACAACCCGGTCGAGGAGCACGAGCCCGGCACGACCGACCCCGAGCGCGCTGCTCAGATCCTCGAGGAGGCCGGCGAGACCGGCTACGAGCTGAAGTTCCTCTTCGCCAACGACGACCCGAACGCCGTGGCCAAGAAGGACGTGCTCGTCCGTGCCTACGAGGAGGCCGGCTTCACCGCCACCCCGGTCGCCACGACCCTGGCCGAGCTCTCCACCCTCCGGGCGGACCCGGACGCCGACATCAACCTGCGTGACGCCGGCTGGTGCTCCGACTGGCCGTCCGGTGGCTCCTGGTTCCCGCCGGTGCTGCAGTCGACCAACCTGAACGCCGAGGGCCTCGGCTCGAACTACGCGGCCTTCAGCGAGCAGGACGTCGACGACCGCATCGACGAGGTCGTCTCGTCCCCGGTCGAGGACCAGCCCGCGATGTGGAACGAGCTGGACGAGTACATCGCCACCGAGTACCTCCCGGTGATCCCGTACCACTACACGGGTGTCGCGATGGCGCACGGCTCGGCCATCGAGGGCTTCAACGTCGACCAGAACCTCGGCATGCCCACCTGGAAGGACATCTGGGTCAACCAGGGCTGACGCCCTCGTGATCCGGACCTCCGTCCGATCCTGACGAGCTGATGGGGCGGGTCCACCCGGACCCGCCCCATCGGCCCGCCCGTTCCACCCGGGCCCCGGTCGAGCCCCGCTCCCGCAGCCCCCTCCCGCAGCCCGCCCCCACTCTTGCCTCGACTCTCGCTACGAAAGGTGCCCCGATGCTGGGCTTCATCGTGCGCCGGATCCTGACCGCGATCCTGGTGGTCTTCCTGACCTCGATCTTCGTCTTCGTCCTGCTCTACAAGGGCGTGGCCAACCCGGCCGGCCCGGTCTGCGACGCCCAGGGGCGCTGCACCGCCGAGCGGCTGGCCGCCATCGAGGCGTCGATGGGTCTCAACGACCCGATCCTGCAGCAGTACGGCGAGTTCGCGGGCGGCGTCTTCACCGGCCGCACCGTCAGCTTCGGCGAGACCGAGTACGACTGCCCGGCCCCGTGCCTGGGCGTCTCCTACGGCACCCGCGGCCTGATCACCGACGAGCTGGTCGACCGGCTCCCTGCGACGATCTCGCTGGCGGTCGGCGCCTCGATCATCTACCTCGTCGTCGGGGTCACCCTCGGGGTGCTGGCCGCGAAGAAGCGCGGCACCGCCACCGACCGGGTCCTGGTCAGCTCCAGCCTGGTCGTCAGCTCGATCCCGTACTACCTGTTCTGCCTGCTCGCCTACATCTTCCTGGTCCTGAAGTACCCCGTCTTCGACGAGACCGGCTACCTGCCGATCACCGAGGGCGTCGGGGCCTTCTTCCTGGCGATGCTGCTGCCGTGGCTGGTCCTGGGCCTGTTCTCGTCCTCGAACTACGCCCGGTTCACCCGCGGCCAGATGGTCGAGACCCTCGGCGAGGACTACATCCGCACGGCCTCGGCCAAGGGCGTGAGCGGCAACAAGGTCGTCTTCGGCCACGCCCTGCGCGCCGCCATCGTGCCGATCGTGACGATCTTCGGCCTCGACTTCGCCGCGCTGCTCGGCGGCACGATCTTCACCGAGCAGATCTTCCGCATCGACGGCATCGGGCTGTGGGCGCTGGACGCCGTCACCCGGCCGCCGCTCGACTTCCCGGTGGTCATCGCCACCGTCCTGGTGGTGGCCGTGATCATCACGATCGCCAACCTGGTCGTGGACATCGTCTACGGCTTCCTCGACCCCCGAGTGAGGATCTCGTGACCAGCACCCCGACCCACGCTTCGGCCGCCCCGGGCGCCCCGCTGCTCGAGGTCAGCAACCTGTCCGTGCGCTTCCCGACCCACGACGGCCTGGTCCAGGCCGT
Organism: Nocardioides sp. AX2bis; assembly: GCF_902506435.1. Classification (GTDB taxonomy): domain Bacteria; phylum Actinomycetota; class Actinomycetes; order Propionibacteriales; family Nocardioidaceae; genus Nocardioides. The sequence goes on from NZ_LR733215.1 coordinate 1,700,015, forward strand.
CAGCGACCTGAGCTACACCGTGCGCCGCGGCCAGACCCTCGGCATCGTGGGGGAGTCCGGCTCCGGCAAGAGCGTCTCGTCCATGGCTGTCCTCGGGCTGCACGACCCGAAGCAGACCCGTCTCGAGGGGTCCATCCGGATCAACGGCCGCGAGATCATCGGCGCCTCGGAGTCCACGCTGCGCGAGATGCGCGGCAAGGAGGTCGCGATGATCTTCCAGGACCCGCTGACCGCGCTGCACCCGTTCTACTCGATCGGGCGCCAGATCATCGAGGCCTACCGGATCCACCACAAGGTCTCGAAGTCGGTGGCCCGCAAGCGCGCCATCGAGGTGCTCGACCGGGTGGGGATCCCGCAGCCGCAGTCGCGCGTCGACGACTTCCCGCACCAGTTCTCCGGCGGCATGCGCCAGCGCGCGATGATCGCGATGGCCCTGGTCAACGACCCGACGCTGCTGATCGCCGACGAGCCGACCACGGCGCTCGACGTGACCGTGCAGGCCCAGATCCTGGACCTGCTCCAGGACCTCCAGCGCGAGTTCGACTCCGCGATCGTGATGATCACCCACGACCTCGGTGTGATCGCCGAGATCGCCGACGACGTCCTGGTGATGTACGGCGGCCGTGCGGTGGAGAAGGGTCCCTGCAAGGAGATCCTCAGCCACCCCGAGATGCCGTACACGTGGGGCCTGCTCTCGAGCATCCCCGAGGTCACCGGCGACGTCGACGTGCCGCTCGTCCCGATCCCGGGCACCCCGCCCAGCCTGCTGAACCCGCCGTCGGGCTGTGCCTTCAACCCGCGCTGCACCTTCCGCGACCAGGTCCCCGGCGACCTGTGCCGCACCGAGCTGCCCCTGCTGGTCCCCGGCGGGCGCGGCCCCGGCCACGAGAAGCGCTGCCACCTGCCCGACCCCGACGCCGTCTTCCAGGCCAAGCAGGCCGAGATCCTCGTCGAGGCCGGCCTCGACCCCCACGCCCCCACCACCGGAGAGGACGCGCGGTGACCGACGCGACCCCCAGCCCCCGCGGCGCGACCGGCAGCGGCCCGAGCACACGGACCGTCTCGACCGCCGCGCACCACGCCACGACCGACGGCAAGCCGCTGCTCGAGGTGCGTGACCTGAAGAAGTACTTCCCGGTGCAGTCCTCGGGGCTCCTGCGCCGCACGGTCGGCAACGTGCAGGCCGTCGACGGCGTGTCCTTCACCGTCGAGTCCGGGCGCGCGCTGGGCCTGGTGGGGGAGTCCGGCTGCGGCAAGTCCACGCTGGGCCGCCTGATCACCCGGCTCTACGAGCCCACCGCCGGCACCATCGAGTTCGAGGGCCAGGAGATCGGGCAGCTCTCCAACAAGCAGATGCTGCCGATCCGGCGCGAGATCCAGATGATCTTCCAGGACCCGTACTCCTCGCTGAACCCGCGGCACACCGTCGGCACGATCGTCGGCACGCCGCTCGAGGTCCACAAGGTCGTCGCGAAGGACAAGATCCTGCCGCGGGTCCAGGAGCTGCTCGAGATCGTGGGGCTCAACCCCGAGCACTACAACCGGTACCCCAACGAGTTCTCCGGCGGTCAGCGCCAGCGGATCGGCATCGCCCGTGCCCTGGCCCTGCAGCCCAAGTTGCTGGTGGCCGACGAGCCGGTCTCCGCCCTCGACGTCTCGATCCAGGCGCAGGTGATCAACCTGCTCCAGGACGTGCAGCGCGAGTTCGGGATCGCCTTCCTCTTCATCGCCCACGACCTCGCCGTCGTGCGGCACTTCTGTCCCGAGGTCGCGGTGATGTACCTCGGGCGGATCGTCGAGGTCGCGGACCGCGAGACGCTCTACCACCGCCCCCACCACCCGTACACCCAGGCGCTGCTCTCCGCGGTGCCCGAGGTCTCGCAGCTGACGACCGGGACCCGCCGCGAGCGGATCCGGCTCGAGGGCGACGTGCCGAGCCCGATCAACCCGCCGTCCGGCTGCTCGTTCCGGACCCGCTGCCGCCTGGCCAAGGACATCTGCGCCCGCGTCGAGCCGCCCCTGCTGCAGGTCGGGCCGACGCACAAGGTCGCCTGCCACTTCCCCGGCGAGCTCGGCAAGGCCCCGGACCGCCCGGTCACCGCGCGCCTGCTCGGCACCGACGACGCCGGTGCCCCCGACCCCGGGGCCACCCCGGCCGAGATCGACTCCCGGCCCGGCTTCGGACCCACGTGGTACGACCTCGAGGCCCGCACGGTCACCAGCACGCCCCGCCCGGGCGCGTAGCCTCGTCCCCCGTGGACGACCCCGGCGACGACCCCGACGGCCTCTTCGCGGCCCCGGCGGCCCCCGTGGCCCCGGGGGCCGCAGCGCCGGCGCACTCCCGCACCCCGTCCGCCCCGGTCGGGGGCGGGAGCCTGGCTGGCAACGACCACGCCTCCGCGCCGCTGGCGGTCCGGATGCGGCCCCGCCGGCTCGAGGAGCTGGTCGGCCAGGAGCAGCTCCAGGCGCCGGGGTCGCCGCTGCGCCGGCTGGTCGAGGGCGACCAGTCGATGTCGCTGCTGCTGTGGGGCCCGCCCGGCACCGGCAAGACCACGATCGCCTCGATCGTCTCGATGCAGACCGACCGGGTCTTCGTCGAGGTCTCCGCGGTCTCCGCCGGCGTCAAGGAGGTCCGTGCGGCCATCGACGCGGCCCGCCGCCGGCTGGTCACGGAGTCGCGCGAGACCGTGCTGTTCGTCGACGAGGTGCACCGCTTCAGCAAGGCCCAGCAGGACGCGCTGCTGCCCGGCGTGGAGAACCGGTGGGTGACCCTGGTCGCAGCCACCACCGAGAACCCGTTCTTCTCGGTCATCTCCCCGCTGCTCTCCCGCAGCCTGCTGCTGCGCCTGGAGTCGCTGACCGACGACGACGTACGCCGGGTGCTGCTCGCCGCGGTCGCCGACGAGCGGGGGCTGGCCGGCGCGGTCACCGTCGACGAGGACGCCCTGGACCACCTGGTCCGCCTGGCCGGCGGTGACGCCCGCCGGTCCCTGACCTACCTCGAGGCCGCCGCCGGTGCGGCCGCCTCCCAGAGCAGCGACGTCGTCGACCTGGCCACCGCCGAGCTCGCCGTCGACCAGGCCGCGGTGCGCTACGACCGGCAGGGCGACCAGCACTACGACGTGACCAGCGCCTTCATCAAGTCCGTGCGCGGCTCCGACGCCGACGCGGCGCTGCACTACCTGGCGCGGATGATGGAGGCAGGGGAGGACCCGCGGTTCATCGCCCGGCGCCTGATCATCCTGGCCAGCGAGGACATCGGCCTGGCCGACCCGACCGCGCTGACCACCGCCGTGGCCGCGGCCCAGGCCGTCGCCCTGATCGGGATGCCGGAGGGCCGGCTGACCCTGGCCCAGGCCACCATCGCGCTGGCCGTCGCCCCGAAGTCGAACGCGGTGACCACGGCGATCACCGCCGCGTCCGCGGACGTGCGGGCCGGCAAGGTCGGGCCCGTGCCGTCCCACCTGCGCGACGCGCACTACGGCGGTGCGAAGGACCTCGGCCACGGCAAGGGCTACGTCTACAGCCACGACGCACCGTTCGGCGTGGCCGCGCAGCAGTACGCCCCCGACGTGGTCGCCGACGCCACCTACTACCAGCCGACCCGGCTCGGCGCCGAGGGCCCCGTCCGCGAGCGCTGGGAGCGGGTGCGCCGACTGATCCGGGGGCAGGGGTAGCGGCCGCCCGCACCCGCGCCCGGCAGGTAGGGTCGTGACCCATGACGCAGCAGTGGACCCTCCCGGCCTGGGCAGTCCTGCTGCCCGCCGCGGTCGGGCTCGTCCTGCTGGTGGTCGTCCTGCTGGTCGCTGCCCGGGTCGGTCGGACCGAGCGGCGCCTGGTCGCCACCGGCGCCGAGGTGGACGCGCTGCGCGACGTGCTGGCCGTCCTCGAGCAGCAGCAGCGCGCCCCGACCACGTCAGCGGCCACGTCAGCGGCCACGTCACCGGCCGCCGCGCCGACGGCCGTGTCGGACTACGTGATCACCCGGGTCGGTGACGAGCCGGAGGACGACGACACCACGGCGGTCGAGCCCGCCCGCGTGGTGGCCGCCCCGCTGTTCGCCGACCTCGTCCTGCGTGAGTCCGTCGTCCAGGCCGCCTCCCTGGCCGCCGGCGTACGCCGCGCGCTGGCGCCCGAGGTGCGGCACCGTGTGCGCCTGGAGATGAAGCGGGACGTGAAGCGCGCCCGCAAGCAGCGCCGGGCCGACCTGCGTGCCGCCCGCCGCGACTGGGAGGCACGGCGACGCGCCGAGGTCGACCTGGACGATCCGGCCCTGGACGAGGGCAGCGCGGCATGAGCCGCGGGCTCTGGTTCGTGGCCGGGGCCGGCGCCGGGATCTACGGGATGGTCCGTGGGCGCCGTGCTGCCGAGGCGCTGACCGCCGACGGCCTGCGCGACCGCGTCCACGCCGCCGTCCTGGGCGCCCGGATGATGGGCGCCGAGGTGGCCGCGGGCAAGGCCGAGCGGGAGGGCGAGCTGCGCGAGCAGATGCACGACCGGTCGCTGCGCAGCACCACCGCCCGACCCGCGCTCGCCGCATCCACCGACCCGACAGAGCAGCACCCCGAGCAGCACCCCGAGCAGGAGGACTGAACCCCGATGGACACCGCCGCGATCCGCGCCGCCTTCACGGCCCACTTCGAGGCCGCCGGACACACGGTGGTCCCCTCGGCGTCCCTGCTCGCGGCCGACCCCACGCTGCTGTTCGTCAACGCCGGCATGGTGCCGTTCAAGCCGTACTTCCTGGGTGACGAGACCCCGCCGTACGACCGGGCGACCAGCATCCAGAAGTGCGTGCGCACGCCCGACATCGAGGACGTCGGCAAGACGACCCGGCACGGCACGTTCTTCGAGATGTGCGGCAACTTCTCCTTCGGCGACTACTTCAAGCAGAAGGCGATCGAGCTGGCCTGGGACCTGGTCACCAAGCCGCTGGCCGACGGCGGCTGGGGCCTGGACGAGTCGCGGCTCTACCCGAGCGTGTTCGTCGACGACCCCGAGGCCGTCGACCTGTGGCGCCAGGTGACCGGCCTGCCGACCGAGCGGGTCGTCAAGCTCGGCGCGAAGGAGAACTACTGGTCGATGGGCGTCCCCGGGCCCGGCGGCCCGTGCTCGGAGATCCTCTACGACCGCGGACCGGCGTACGGGCCCGAGGCGGACTTCACCGCCCTCGGCCCGGACATGCCCACCGAGCTCGAGGACCGCTACGTCGAGATCTGGAACCTCGTCTTCATGCAGGACGAGCTCTCGGCCGTGCGCAGCAAGTCCGACTTCGACATCGCCGGGTCGCTGCCGCAGCGCAACATCGACACCGGGATGGGCCTGGAGCGCGTCGCGATGCTGCTGCAGGGCGTCGAGAACATGTACGAGATCGACGTGATGCGCCCGGTCATCGACCGCGCCGCGGAGCTGGCCGGCAAGACCTACGGCGCCGACCCGGTCGACGACGTACGGCTGCGCGTGGTCGGCGACCACGTCCGCAGCTCGATGATGCTGATCGGCGACGGCGTCGTGCCCGGCAACGAGGGCCGCGGGTACGTCCTGCGCCGGCTGCTGCGCCGCGCGGTCCGCTCGGTGCGCCTGCTCGGCTACGAGGACCCCGCGCTGCCCGAGCTGATGCCGGTCAGCCGCGACCGGATGGGCGAGACCTACACCGACCTGGTCCGCGACTGGGAGCGGATCTCCTCGGTCGCCTACGCCGAGGAGGAGGCGTTCCGCTCGACGCTGCGCGCCGGCACCACCATCTTCGACCAGGCCAGCGCCCGGCTCCGCGGCAGCGGCGCGACGCAGCTGCCCGGCGACCAGGCCTTCGCGCTGCACGACACGTACGGCTTCCCGATCGACCTGACCCTGGAGATGGCCGCCGAGCAGGGCCTGGCGGTCGACGAGGACGGCTTCCGCCGGCTGATGGCCGAGCAGCGCGACCGGGCCAAGGCCGACGCGCGGTCCAAGAAGGGCGCGCACCGCGACGCCACCGCCTACCGCGCGGTGGCCGACGACCTGGGCCGCCCGGTCGAGTTCGTCGGGTACGCCGCCACGGTCGCCGAGGGCACCGTGCGCGGGCTGATCAGCGCCGGCGGCGCGGTCGGCTCCGCCGCCGTGGGCGAGGAGGTCGAGGTCGTCCTGGACCGCACCCCGTTCTACGCCGAGGGCGGCGGGCAGCTGGCCGACGAGGGCATCGTCGAGCTCGACAACGGCGCCCGGCTGGCCGTGCGTGACGTGCAGAGCCCGGTGACGGGGCTGGTCGTCCACCGCGCCACCGTGCTGGCCGGCGAGGTCAGCATCGGGCTGGGCGCCCACAGCACCGTCGACCTCGAGCGACGACGGTCCATCTCGCGCGCCCACACCGCGACCCACATGGTCCACAAGGCGTTCCGCGAGGCGTTGGGGGAGACCGCGACCCAGGCCGGGTCCGAGAACGCCCCCGGCCGCTTCCGCTTCGACTTCTCCGCCACCGGCGCCGTCCCGGCCTCGGTCCTGGCCGACGTCGAGGCCCGCGTCAACGACGTCGTGCTCGACGACCTCGCGGTCGAGGCCGAGGTGATGACGCAGGCCGAGGCGGTCGCCTCCGGCGCGATGGCGCTGTTCGGCGAGAAGTACGGCGACCAGGTGCGCGTCGTGTCGGTCGGCGACTGGGCCCGCGAGCTCTGCGGCGGCACCCACGCCGGCCGCTCCGGCCAGCTCGGCGTCGTCAAGCTGCTCGGCGAGAGCTCGATCGGCTCCGGCGTGCGTCGGGTCGAGGCGCTGGTCGGCGGCGACGCGTACCGCTTCCTGGCGCGCGAGAACGTCCTGGTCAACCAGCTCACCGACGCGCTCAAGGTGCGCCGCGAGCAGCTGCCCGAGCGCGTCGAGGACCTGGTCACCCGGCTGCGCGCCGCGGAGAAGGAGATCGACAAGGTCCGCGTCGGGGCCCTGCTGTCCTCCGGCGGCGAGCTGGCCGCGGCCGCCGAGGACGTCGCCGGTGTGCAGGTCGTCGCGCACCGCGTCGACGGCGCGGCCGCCGGCGACGTGCGCCAGCTCGCGCTCGACGTCCGCGGACGGATGCCGGCAGCGGTGCCCGGCGTGGTCGTCGTGGTCGGCGTCGACGGCGGCAAGGTCGCGGTCGTGGCCGCCACCACCGACGAGGCCCGCGCCCGCGGGCTCTCGGCCAACGACCTGGTCCGCGCGGTCGGCCCGTTCGTCGACGGGCGCGGCGGCGGCAAGGCCGACGTCGCCCAGGGCGGGGGCGCCGACGCCACCCGCGTCGACGAGGCGCTGGCCGAGGTGCGCCGCGTGGTCTCCGCCGCGGTCGCGGGCTGAGCGGGTGCGCCACGGCGTACGGCTCGGCCTCGACCCCGGCGACGCCCGGATCGGGGTGGCCCGCAGCGACCCCTCCGGCATGCTCGCCACCCCGCTCGACACGGTCCGCCGCGGCAAGGACGACGTCCGCCGGATCCGCCGGCTGACCGAGGAGGCGGGGGCGGTCGAGGTCGTCGTCGGCCTCCCGCGCTCGCTCTCGGGCCGTGAGGGACCCGCCGCGGTCAAGGTCCGCGAGTTCGCCGACCGGCTGGCCCGTAGGCTCAGCCCCGTGCCGGTCCGCCTCGTCGACGAACGGCTGAGCACGGTCAGCGCCGAGGCGACGCTGCGCTCGCGCGGGCGTCACGGCCAGGACCGCCGCTCCGTGGTCGACATGGCCGCCGCGGTCGTGATCCTGCAGCACGCGCTCGACACCGAGCGCGGGACCGGCCAGGCTCCCGGTGAGCTGGTGGTGGTCCCCACCGACGCAGAGACCCCCGCAGGAGCCGTGGCACCCGCCGCGGCAGCCGACGAGAAGGAGACTCGATGAGCCAGCCCGAGGGGGACCTCGAGCAGATCACCCGGGCCGAGCCGGCCCGTGGTGGGACGCGTCGCAAGCGCGGTCCGCGGTTGTCGGGCTGCCTGCCGGTGCTGGTGGTGCTCGCGATCATCGTCGGCCTGGGCTACGTCGGGGTGACCAAGGGCCAGCAGGCCATCGAGGACTACTTCGCCGACCCGGCCGACTACAGCGGTCCCGGCCGCGGCGAGGTCGCCTTCGAGGTCGCCGAGGGCGACACCGTGGCCGAGATCGGGCGCAAGCTCAAGGACGAGGATGTCGTGGCCTCGGTCGAGGCGTTCATCGACACCGCCAACGGCGACGACCGGTCGACCGGCATCCAGGTCGGCTTCTACGAGCTGCGCCAGAAGATGTCGTCCACCGACGCGCTGTCGGTGCTGGTCGACCCGGGCAACCTGGTCAACACCACCGTGACGGTGCCCGAGGGGCTGCGGGTCGTCGACGTGGTCGACATCCTGGCCGACGACACCGAGTTCCCGCGGGAGCGGTTCGAGGCCGTCCTCGCCGAGCCCGGGCGGATCGGGCTGCCGGCCTACGCCGGGGGCGACCCCGAGGGCTACCTGTTCCCGTCCACCTACGCCTTCAGCCCCGACGACACCCCGGTCTCGATGCTGACCGCGATGGTCGACCGGTGGCGCCAGGCCGCCGAGGACGCCGACCTCGAGGCCGCCGCCGAGTCGCTGGGCTACACCCCCCACGAGCTGATGACGGTGGCCAGCCTGGTCGAGGCCGAGGGTCGCGGCGACGACATGCCGAAGGTCGCACGGGTGATCTACAACCGCCTCGAGAACCCCGACACGTCGGGCACCAACGGGCTGCTGCAGATCGACGCCGCGGTCAACTTCGCGCTCGGCCGGGAGCCGATCGCACGCCTGACCACCGAGGAGATCGAGTCGGTGTCCGACTCGCCGTACAACACCTACACGCAGCCGGGCCTGCCTCCCGGGCCGATCGAGGCCCCCGGGGACGCCGCCATCGCCGCGGCCGCCGCACCGTCGGACGGGCCCTGGTACTACTACGCGACGGTCAACCTGGAGACGGGCGAGACGAAGTTCACCGAGAGCTACGAGGAGTTCCTCGGCTTCCGTGCCGAGCTCGACGAGTACTGCGCGACGCAGTCCGACCGCTGCTGAGGGCGGTCGACGTGCGCTGCGCCGTCGTCGGGGACCCCGTCGACCACTCCCTGTCCCCGGTGCTGCACGCCGCGGCGTACGACCGGCTCGGCCTGTCCTGGACCTACGGCACCCTGCGGGTGCCGGTCGGGGACCTGGCCGGGACGGTCGCCGGGCTGCGCGCCGGCGACGGCGGCCCGGCCTGGCGGGGCCTGTCGGTGACGGCACCGCTGAAGCGGGAGGCCCTGGCCCTGGCCGACCGGTCCACCGACCGGGCGCGGCTGGCCGGAGGTGCGAACACCCTGGTGCTCACCGACGAGGGCGTGCACGCCGACAACACCGACCTGCCCGGCGCCTCCGCCGCCGTCCGGGAGCGGTACGACGGCCCGGTCGCCGACGTGGTCGTGCTGGGCGCCGGCGCCACGGCGGCCTCGGTGCCCCTGGCGCTCTGCGACCTCGGGGCGCGCCGGGTGACCCTGCTGGCCCGCGACCCCGCGCGCGGCGCCGCGACGGTGGAGACCGTACGACGCCACCCCGGCGCCCCCGAGGTGCGTGCGCTCGGCCTCGACGCCGAGCCCTGGGCCGCCGACGTCGTCGTGGGGACCGTGCCCGCCGCGGCCCAGGACGACCGGCTGGTCGCGGCCTGGTCCGGCGCGCCCCTGGTCTTCGAGGCGGTGTACGACCCGTGGCCGACCCCGCTGGCCGCCGCCGTGCTCGAGCGGGGCGGTCCGCTGGTCTCGGGGCTCGACCTGCTGGCCCACCAGGCCGTGCTCCAGGTCCGCGCCTTCACCGGTCTCGACGTCGACGTCGACCTGCTGCGCCGGGCCGGCGAGCAGGCGCTGGCGGCTCGTGCGGCGCGGGCCGCACGGACAGCGCGCCCTTGAGCCTGCTGCTCGTCCTGGCCTGCGCCCTGCTCGGCGGCGCCGGGGGAGCCGCCGTACCGGCGCTCGTCCGGCGGCTGCCCCAGCCCGACCCGGCGTCGCTCCACCTGCCCGAGGGCGAGGAGCCGCCGCCGACCTACGCCGCGGTGGCGGCTGCGCCCGGTCTGGCGCTGCGTACGGCCCTGCTGTCCGCGCTCGCCGCCGGGCTGCTGGCCTGGTCGGTCGGCGCGGAGCCGGCCCTGGTCGGTCTGGTCGGGGTCGTCCCGGTCGCGGTCGCGCTGGCCGCGGTCGACCTGCGCACCCGGCTGCTGCCCAAGGTCCTCGTCCTCCCGGCCACCGCCTGGCTGGTGGCCGTGGCCGCGGTCGCCGCCCTGGTCGGCGGTCCGGCCGAGACCGACGCCCTGGTCCGCTCGGTGGTCGGCCTGGTCGCGGCGCGCACGGCGTACTGGCTGCTGTGGTTCGTCCGCTCGGCCGGCCTCGGCTTCGGCGACGTCCGGCTGGCCGCGATGGTCGGGGCCGGCCTGGGGCAGCTGGGCTGGGCCGAGCTGCTGGTCGGGCTCTATGCGGGCTTCCTGGTGTTCGGGGTGCCCGGGACGCTGTGGGCGCTGGTGCGCCGCGACCGCTCGCTGCTCCGCACGGCGTACCCCTTCGGCCCGTTCCTGCTCCTCGGCGCGCTCCTCGGCGTCCTGCTCGGCGACGTGGTGGCCCGGGCGCTCGGCTGGGCCTGAGGGACGCCCGCCCCGGTGGGGTCGTGTGCCTCACGCCGGTCCCCGGACCGTTCCCAGGTACACGACTCCCGCCCGGGCCGCTCACCGCCGCCCCCCGGCGGGGTCGTGTGCCTCACGCCGGTCCCGGGACCGTTCTCAGGCACACGACTGCTCCGGACGGCCCCAGGCCCCGACGCCGCCGGCCGGGTCGTGGGTCGATGGACTCGCCGGGGCGCGTCGCCTGACCCACGACGCACGCGCTGGTCGGTCGATGGGTGGATCGCGTGCACCTGGTGCGCGCAATCCGACCCATCGACCTCGTCGGTCGTGCTGCTGGTCCGGGTACGGCGTGCGGCATCGCCCCCGGCGGGGTCGTGTGCCTCACGCCGGTCCTGGGACCGTTCTGGGGCACACGACTCCTGCCCGGGCCGCTCACCGCCGCCCCCCGGCGGGGTCGTGTGCCTCACGCCGGTCCCGGGACCGTTCTCAGGCACACGACTGCTCCGGGCGGCCCGAGGCCCCGACCCCACCGCCCGCCCACCGCCCGCGCGCCGGGCGGGTCGCCGGCGGCCGTGGGCCGGGTGGGACACTAGGGCCATGTTGCGCTGGCTGACCGCGGGTGAGTCCCACGGCCCCTCCCTCGTCGCGATCCTCGAAGGTCTGCCCGCCCACGTGGCGGTGACCAGCGAGGACGTCGCCGACGCCCTGGCCCGTCGACGGCTGGGCTACGGCCGCGGGGCCCGGATGAAGTTCGAGCAGGACCAGGTCACGATCACCGGGGGAGTGCGCCACGGGCTCACCCAGGGCGGGCCGGTCGCGATCGAGGTCGGCAACACCGAGTGGCCCAAGTGGGAGCAGGTCATGTCGGCCGACCCCGTCCCGGCCGAAACGCTCGAGGGCCTGGGCCGCAACGCCCCGCTGACCCGCCCGCGCCCCGGGCACGCCGACCTCGCCGGCATGCAGAAGTACGACTTCGAGGACGCCCGACCGGTGCTCGAGCGGGCCTCCGCCCGTGAGACGGCCGCCCGCGTGGCGCTCGGCTGCGTCGCGACGGCCTTCCTCCAGCAGGCCACCGGCGCCCGCGTGGTCTCCCACGTCGTCGAGCTCGGCGGCGTGCCGGCCCCGGCTGGGTCGGTGCCGGAGCCGGACGACGTGGGGCGGCTCGACGCCGACCCGGTGCGCTGCCTGGACCCCGAGGCGTCGGCGGCGATGGTCGCTCGCGTCGACGAGGCCCACAAGGACGGCGACACCCTGGGCGGCGTCGTCGAGGTGGTCGTGCACGGCCTCCCGCCGGGCCTCGGGTCCTACGTCCACTGGGACCGCCGTCTGGACTCCCGCCTGGCCGCCGCCCTGATGGGGATCCAGGCGATCAAGGGCGTCGAGGTCGGCGACGGGTTCGTCACCGCCGCCACGCCCGGCTCCCAGGCGCACGACGAGATCGTCACCGGTCCCGACGGCATCCGCCGCTCCACCGGTCGTTCCGGCGGGACCGAGGGCGGGATGACCACCGGCGAGGTGCTGCGCGTACGCGCGGCGATGAAGCCGATCGCCACCGTCCCGCGCGCCCTGCGCACCGTCGACGTCGCCACCGGCGAGGAGACCCGCGCGCACCACCAGCGCTCCGACGTCTGCGCCGTCCCGGCCGCCGGGATCGTGGCGGAGGCGATGGTCGCCCTGGTGCTCTCCGACGCCGTCATCGAGAAGTTCGGCGGCGACGCTGTCCACGAGACCCGGCGCAACGTGCAGTCCTACCTCGAGGCGCTGAGGTACCGGTGAGCGGCTCTCCCCGCCACGCCCCGCACGTCCGGCCCCGCGTCGTGCTGGTCGGGCCGATGGGCGCCGGCAAGACCACGGTGGGCCGGCTGCTCGGCGCACGCTGGGGCGTCGCGGTCCGCGACACCGACGCCGACGTCGAGGCCACGACCGGACGCAGCGTCTCCGACGTCTTCGTCGAGGACGGCGAGGAGCACTTCCGCGCGCTCGAGCGCAACGCCGTCGCGCTGGCCCTGGTCGAGCACGACGGCGTCCTGTCGCTGGGCGGCGGCTCCGTCGTCGACCCCGGCACCCGCGAGGTGCTCGCCGGGCACCGGGTCGTCTTCCTGCGGGTCGGGCTCACCGACGCCGTGAAGCGGGTCGGGCTCGGCGCCGGCCGGCCGATGCTGCTGGGCAACGTCCGCTCTCGGATCAAGGCGCTGCTCGACGAGCGCACCCCGGTGTACGAGTCCGTGGCCCGCCACGTCGTCGACACCGACGGCCGTACCCCCGAGGACGTCGCGGACGAGGTCGACGCCCTGCTCGCCGAGGACGACCAGTGAGCGGCGCGGTCGCCGCGCCGGCCCGCACGATCGCGGTGCGCGGCGCCTCGCCGTACGACGTCGTGGTCGGTCGTGACGTCCTCGACCGGGTCGCGGACCTGCTCGGCGACGGCCCCACCCGGGTCGCGCTGCTCTTCGCCGGCGAGCTCGGCGAGCAGGCCCAGGCGCTGGCCGAGCAGCTCGTCGAGCGCTACGACGTCCTGGCCCTCGGCCTGCCCGACGCCGAGCAGGCCAAGACCGCTGCCGTCGCCGCCGACTGCTGGGAGGCGCTGGGGGAGCGGGGCTTCACCCGCTCCGACGCCGTGGTCACCCTGGGCGGCGGCGCCACCACCGACCTCGGCGGCTTCGTCGCCGCGTCCTGGCTGCGCGGGGTGCGCGTCGTGCACGTGCCGAGCACGCTGCTGGGCATGGTCGACGCCGCCGTCGGCGGCAAGACCGGGATCAACACCGCCGCCGGCAAGAACCTCGTCGGCGCCTTCCACGAGCCGGCCGGGGTCGTCTGCGACCTGGCCCTGCTCGACACGCTCCCGCGCGCCGACCTGGTCGCCGGCCTCGGCGAGGTCGTCAAGTGCGGCTTCATCGCCGACCCCGAGATCCTCCGCCTCGTCGAGACCACCGACCCCGCCGACCTCACCCCGACCTCGCCGGTGCTGCGCGAGCTGGTCGAGCGCGCGATCGAGGTCAAGGTCGACGTCGTGGTCGCCGACCTCAAGGAGACCGGCGGCCGCGCCGACCAGCCCGGCCACCCCGGCCGCGAGGCCCTGAACTACGGCCACACCCTGGCCCACGCCATCGAGCGCGCCGAGGGGTACGCCCTGCGCCACGGCGACGCCGTCGCGGTCGGCTGCGTGTTCGTCGCCGAGCTGGCCCGCCGTACCGGCGCGATCGACGACGCCCTGGCCGACCGGCACCGCGACGTCCTGGCCCGGGTGGGGCTGCCCGTCGGCTACGCCGGCGCGGACTTCGAGGACCTGCTCGCCGCGATGCGCTTGGACAAGAAGGCCCGCGGCTCGCAGCTGCGGTTCGTGGTCCTCGGCGGGCTGGGTCGCCCGCAGGTCCTCGCCGGTCCCGACGAGGCCGACCTCCGCGCGGCGTACGACGTGGTGCGCAGCCTCCAGCCGACCCTGGTCGGCCCCGGCGACCCGCGGACCGACGAGGACCCGCAGCCGTGAGGGTGCTGGTCCTCAACGGCCCGAACCTCGGTCGGCTGGGACGCCGGCAGCCCGAGGTCTACGGCACCACGACCCACGCCGAGCTCGCCGAGCGCTGCGTCGCGTGGGGCGCCGAACTGGGCCTCGAGGTCGAGGTCCGCCAGACCAACCACGAGGGCCAGATGCTCGACTGGCTCGGCGCAGCCGCCGACGACCGCACCCCGGTCGTGCTGAACGCCGCCGCGTGGACGCACTACTCCTACGCCGTCTTCGACGCCTGCGCGATGCTCGAGGCGCCGCTGGTCGAGGTGCACCTCTCCGACCCCCTCCAGCGGCCCGAGGAGTTCCGCCACCACTCGGTGGTGACCCCGCACGCCGCCCTGGTGGTCTCCGGGCAGGGCGTCGAGGGCTACCGCGTGGCGCTCGCCCACCTCGCGAACGGCTAGACTCGGGCGCTGGCACCCCGCGCCCCGGCCTCCGCCGGGACGGCCCGGGTGGTGCCGCACCCCGTCTCCGACCACGAAGGCTGACACGCGCGCATGGCAACGACCAACGACCTGAAGAACGGCATGGTGCTCAACCTCGACGGCCAGCTCTGGCAGGTCATCTGGTTCCAGCACCACAAGCCCGGCAAGGGCGGCGCCGTGGTGCGCTCGAAGCTGAAGAACGTCGAGTCCGGCAAGACCGTGGACAAGACCTTCAACGCCGACGTGAAGGTCGACGTGGCCTCGGTCGACAAGCGCAACATGCAGTACCTCTACAACGACGGCACGTCCTACGTCTTCATGGACACCAGCGACTACGAGCAGCTCGAGGTCGCGCCCGAGATCGTCGGGGACGCCGCCAACTTCCTGCTCGAGCAGCAGGAGGCGCTCGTGGCCACGAACGAGGGCCGCGTGCTCTACATCGAGCTCCCGGCCTCGGTCGAGCTCGAGATCACCTTCACCGAGCCCGGCGTCGCCGGCGACAGCGCGACCGGGCGTACCAAGCCGGCCACGCTCGAGACCGGGCACGAGATCCAGGTGCCGCTGTTCATCACGCAGGGCGAGAAGGTGCGGGTCGACACCCGCGAGTCCTCCTACCTCGGCCGCGTGAAGAGCTGAGCGGGCGCCCGGTGGGAGCCCGGTCCAAGGCCCGCAAGCGGGCCCTCGACGTGCTGTACGCCTCCGACCTGCGCGCCGAGGACGCCGTGGTCGCCCTGGACCGCGCGATCGACGCGGGGGAGGGCCCGACCAACGACTACACCGCCACGCTGGTGCGCGGCGTGGTCGAGCACCGCACCCGCATCGACGAGCTGCTCTCCACCTACTCCACCGACTGGACCCTGGACCGGATGCCCGCGGTCGACCGCAACGCCCTGCGCCTGGGCGTGTGGGAGCTGCTGTGGGCCGAGGACGTGCCCGACGAGGTCGCGGTGAGCGAGGCCATCGCGCTGGTGCGTGACCTGTCCACCGACGACTCCCCGCAGTTCGTCAACGGCCTGCTCGCGCGGATCGCGCGCGAGAAGGAGACGCTCACCCGCTAGTCCGACCCGCCCTCCGGGCGAGCCGCGGGGTGGCACCCTGGGGTGGTGAGCACCCCATCGAGCAGCCCCGACCCGCAGCACCAGGACGTCACCGAGGTCGACCTCGTCGTGGTCGGCGCCGGACCCGGCGGGGAGGCCCTCGCCTCCGGGGCCGCCGCCGGCGGCCTGTCGGTCGTCGTGGTCGACCGCCACCTCGTGGGCGGGGAGTGCCCCTACTACGGGTGCATCCCGTCGAAGATGATGGTGCGCGCGGCCGACGCGCTGGCCGAGGCCTCGCGCGCCGGGACGCTGGCCGGCGACGTGGCCGTCACCCCGTCCTGGACGCCCGTGGCCACCCGGATCCGGGACGAGGCCACCACCGACTGGGACGACGACATCGCCGTGCGCCGCCTCGAGGACGCCGGGGCGACCGTGCACCACGGCGTCGGCCGTCTCACCGGCCCGCGGGCCGTCGAGGTGACGCTGCCCGACGGGTCCGTGATGGCGTACGCCGCCCGCGTCGGCGTCGTGCTCAACCCCGGGACGCGCCCCGCCGAGCTGCCCGTGGCCGGGCTGGCCGGGACGCCGTACTGGACCAACCGGGAGGCCGTGCAGGCCACCGGGGTGCCCGCGACCCTGGTCGTGGTCGGCGGTGGGCCGATCGGGTGCGAGATGGCCCAGGTCTTCGCCCGCTTCGGCGCGCGCGTCACGATCCTCCAGCACGGGCCGCGGCTGCTGCCCGGCGACGAGCCGGAGGCCGGCGAGATGCTCGCCGACGTGCTGGCCTCCGAGGGGCTGCGGGTGATGACCGGCGCCGACCTGCGCGAGGTCGCCCACGCCGACGGCACCTTCACCCTCACCGTCGACACCGGCAACGACACCGGCGACGACACCGGGGAGGGCACCGAGACGCTGCACGCCGACCAGCTGCTCGTGGCCGCCGGCCGCACGCCCAACCTGGACGACCTCGGCCTCGAGGCCGTCGGCCTGGACCCGGCCTCCCGCACGATCGAGGTCGACGAGCGGATGCGCGCCACCGTCGACGGGGAGCCCGTGGAGGGCCTGTGGGTGGTCGGGGACGTCACCGGCAAGGGGGCGTTCACCCACGTCTCGATGTACCAGTCCGGGGTCGCGCTCCGCGACGTGCTGGGCCAGGACGGTCCCGCCGCGGCGTACCACGCCGTCCCGCACACGACCTTCACCGACCCGGAGGTCGGCGGCGTCGGGATGACGGTCCGGCAGGCGAAGGACGCCGGGCTGCGCGTCCGGGTCGGACGCACCGCGACGGAGACCTCCTCGCGCGGCTTCACCCACGGCCCGGGCGCCCGCGGGCTGATCACCGTGGTCGAGGACGCCGACCGCGGGGTCCTCGTCGGCGCGACGGCCGCCGGACCCGGCGGCGGCGAGGTGCTCGGCCTGCTGGCCCTCGCGGTGCACGCGGCGGTCCCCGTCGACACGCTGCGCACGATGATCTACGCCTACCCCACCTTCCACCGCGCGATCGAGACCGCGCTGGGGGAGCTCGCCGAGGAGTGAGGCCGGAGCGGCCCCGGCCGCTACCCCCCGGGGGTCGGGGCGGGCCGGGCCCCCGGGCCCTACTCTCCTCAGATGAGCACCGGTGGCACGTCCGAGCGAGCCCCGAGGTCCCTGGCCGAGGCCGAGGACCACTCGTGGGTCGACCACGCGGTCCGCTTCGGGATGGTCGCCTACGGCGTGGTCTACCTCGTCGTCGGCTGGCTCGCGCTGCAGCTGGCCCTCGGCCAGGGCAGCGGCGAGACGAGCGCGGGCGGCGCGATGACCGAGCTGTCCCAGCAGCCGTTCGGGCAGGTCGCGCTGTGGCTGGTGGTCCTCGGGATGCTGATGCTGGTGGCCTGGCGTGTGCTCGAGGCCGTGGCCGGCCACCGCTCCGAGAGCGGCTCGGACCGTCTCAAGAAGCAGGTCGTGTCGGTCCTCAAGGCCGTGCTGTACGCCGTGGTCGGCTTCAGCGCCTTCCAGGTGGCGACCGGCAGCGGGAGCAGCGGCAGCAGCGACGGGACCGACGGGCCCACCGCGCAGGTCCTGCAGCTGCCCGGGGGCCAGCTGATCGTCGGCCTGGTCGCGCTCGGGATCCTCGGCTACGCCGTGGTCCAGGCCAAGCAGGCCGTGACCGAGGACTTCCGCGAGCACCTCACCGCCGAGGGCAAGCAGGGCACCTCGGGCCGGTTCTACGTCCTGGCCGGCAAGCTCGGCTACGCGGCGAAGGCGGTGGCCGTGGCGATCGTCGGCGGGCTGTTCGCCTACGCCGCGATCACGCACGACGCCTCGAAGTCCGGCGGCATGGACCAGGCGCTCCTCCAGGTGCTGCAGCAGCCGTACGGCCGCTACCTGCTCGGCCTGGTCGCGATCGGGATCGCCGGGTACGGCGTGTTCTGCCTGGCGCGCGCCCGCCACCTCTCCCGCTGACCCGGGGGTCCCAGGACCATCGGACAGGCGCCCGTGGCACGTCTCGACCCCCGGGCCGTGGGAGGGTGGGGCCCGATCTGACCGCACCCCGACGGAGCGCCATGACCAGCCACGACCCGTACCCCGATGCCCTGAGCTCGGACGGCACCCCCCCGACCTCCCCGGGTCGACGGGTCCAGCAGCCCGCGTCCCCCGAGCAGCCGCCCGCGGTGCAGGAGGTGCCCGCGGGGCGTCGGGTCGCCCCGGCCCCGGCGGAGCAGCAGGTCGGGACCGCCGTCGAGCCGGTCGAGCCACGCCGCTTCGTGACCGCCACCGACTTCCTCGAGCGGCGGCGCCAGGAGCAGGAGCCGGGCCCTGCGACCTGGGGCTGGCGCGGCGCGCTGAACAAGCTCAGCGGCGGCGCGCTGCGGCTGCGCGCCGGCGGGGCCGAGCGTGCGCACGAGCAGCAGCGGTTGTCGATCCAGCGTGACTTCGAGGGCCCACGCACGATCGTGTTCGTGAACCCCAAGGGCGGTGCGGCCAAGACCACCGGCGTCCTCGCTGCCGGCCACACCTTCGGCACCGTGCGCGGCGGCGGCGTCGTGGCCTGGGACAACAACGAGACCCGCGGCACGCTCGGCATCCGGGGGGTCCGCGGCGAGCACCGCAACACGACCCGCGAGCTGCTGGAGGACCTTGGTCGCTTCAGCGACGTCTACCAGTCGCGGATCGGCGACCTCGGGGCGTTCGTCCGCTCCCAGGGCGACGCGCACTTCGACGTCCTGGCCTCCGACGAGCGGCCCGACGTCACCGGCACCATCCACGCCGACGACTTCGCCTCGGTGCACGCCCTGCTGGAGCGGTTCTACCGGCTGGTGCTCGTCGACACCGGCAACAACATGCGCGCCGAGAACTGGCTGGCCGCCGCCGAGCAGGCCGACCTGCTGGTGGTCACCACCACCGTCCGCGAGGACACCGGCTACAGCGGCCTGTGGATGCTCGACGCCCTCCAGGACGCCGGCTACGCCGACCTCAAGCGCCGCACGGTCACGGTGCTCTCCGACCCCGCGCCGAAGGTCGACGAACGGCTGGCCCGCGACCTCACCGAGGTCTACGAGCAGCGCACCCGCGCGGTCTACCGGGTGCCCTACGACCCGGCGCTGGTGACCGGCGCGGTCGTGCCGTACTCCCAGCTCTCCGGCGAGACCCGCCGCGCCTGGCTGCAGGCGTGCGCGGGGATGACCGACGCGCTGTAGCGGCGCCGGGACCTGCGGGACGTCATACGTCCCGAGGACACCTGTCCTCAGGACGTATGACCTCCTCGGCAGGGAGGGTGACCAGCGCGCGTACGACGGCCGTTAGCGTCGCCGGCATGCGAGCAGTCGTCTACTCCCAGACCGGTCCGTCATCCGTCCTGCAGCCCGTCGAGCGCGACCTGCCGGAGCCCGGGCCGGGTGAGGTCCGGGTACGCGTGGTCCGCTCCGGGGTGAACCCCACCGACCACAAGTTCCGCGCCGGGGCGATGCGCGGCCACGACGAGGTCAGCCCGGGGATGGACGGCAGCGGCGTCGTCGACGCCGTCGGTGCGGACGTCGAGCACCTCGCGGTGGGCGACCGGGTGTGGGTCTACCTCGCCCAGCACGGCCCGGCGTACGGCACCGCCACCGAGCACACCGTGCAGCCCGCCGACCGCGTCGTGCACCTCCCGGAGCAGGCGTCGTACGACCTGGGGGCCGCCCTCGGCGTGCCTGCGATCACCGCGCACCGGGCGCTGACCTCCGGCGAGGTCAACCGGCTCGCGCCGGGCACGCTCGACGACCACGTCGTGCTGGTCGCCGGGGGCGCCGGTGCGGTGGGCAACGCCGCGATCCAGCTCGCCCGCTGGGCCGGCGCGACCGTGATCACCACCGTCAGCAGCGAGGAGAAGGCCGTCCTGGCGCGCGCCGCGGGCGCCCACCACGTCGTCGACTACGTGCACGGCGACGCCCAGGCCGAGATCCTCGGCATCGCGCCGGACGGGGTCGACCTGGTCGTCGAGGTCGCCCCGGCGCCGAACCAGGCGCTCGACCTCGCGGTGACCCGGGTGCACGGCACGATCGCGGTCTACGCCAACAACGGCGGGGAGCAGCTCACGCTGCCGTTGCGCGAGACGTTCAGCCGCAACCTGCGCTACCAGTTCATCATCCTCTACACCCTCGACCCGGCGCTGCTCTCGCTCGCCGTCACCGACGTCAGCGCGGCCGTGCTCGACGGGGCGCTGCGGGTGGGCGAGGACGCCGGGCTCCCGCTGCACCACTACCCGCTCACCGACGTCGCCGCCGCCCAGGACGCCGTCGAGGCCGGGCTCGTGGGCAAGGCGCTGCTCGACGTCGCGGACGCCTGAGCGCCGGCCCGCCGGGCGCCCGCCCGCCGCGGCGACCACGCGCTGTCACGCTGTGTTACTTCCTCAGGTGCGGCGTCACGACGCTGCACCGGATGAAGTAACACAGCGTGACAGCCGGCGTCGTGGCCTCGCGGCGGCGCCCGGTGCGGGCGCCTGGCGGCGCTGCTAGGGTCGCCGCGATCGACATCCTTTAACGAGCCGTCCCGTGAGGCGGAGAAGGAGGTCCGGCGCCCTCGTGCCCACCCCGCAGACCCCCGACGACCGCGACGTCCCCACCGTGGACGCACCCGCGGACGCCCCCGCCGACGCAGCCGGCCGTGTCGTGCTCGACGCCCGTGACATCTCCCGGGTCCTCACCCGGATCTCCCACGAGATCCTCGAGCGCAACAAGGGCCCGCAGGACCTCGTCCTGCTCGGCATCCCGACCCGGGGCGTCGGCCTGGCCCGTCGGATCGCCGCCCGGATCGCCGCGACCGAGGGCGTCGAGGTGCCGGTCGGCGCGCTCGACGTCACCTTCTACCGCGACGACCTGCGCCAGCAGCCGACCCGCGGCCCGCAGCGCACCCAGGTCCCGCCCGGCGGCATCGACGGCCGCACGGTCGTGCTCGTCGACGACGTGCTGTTCTCCGGGCGTACGGTCCGGGCGGCGCTCGACGCGATGAACGACCTCGGCCGCCCCGAGGTCGTCCGCCTGGCCGTGCTGGTCGACCGTGGCCACCGGCAGCTGCCGATCCGGGCCGACCACGTCGGCAAGAACCTGCCCAGCGCCCGTACGGAGCGGGTGATGGTGCGCCTGGAGGAGCTCGACGGCCGCGACGAGGTCCGCATCGCCGGGCCGGGGGAGGAGCGCTGATGCGCCGCCACCTGCTGTCGGTCGACGACGTCGACGCCGACGAGATCGCCGCCCTCCTCGCCACGGCCACCGAGATGCACGACGTGCAGCGCCGGCAGGTCAAGAAGCTGCCCGCGCTGCGTGGGCGCACCGTGATCAACCTGTTCTTCGAGGACTCCACCCGCACCCGGTCCAGCTTCGAGATCGCCGGCAAGTGGCTCTCGGCCGACACCGTCAACATCACCGGCAAGGGCAGCTCGGCCTCCAAGGGCGAGAGCCTGCGCGACACCGTGCGCACGATCGCGGCGATGGGCGTCGACGCGCTGGTCATCCGGCACGGCGCCAGCGGCTCGGCCCAGCAGGTCGCGCAGTGGGTCGACGCGTCGGTCGTGAACGCCGGCGACGGCACGCACGAGCACCCCAGCCAGGCGCTGCTCGACGCCTACACGCTGCAGCAGCGGATGGGCCCGCTCGAGGGCCGCCACGTCGTGCTGGTCGGCGACCTGACCCACAGCCGGGTCTTCCGCAGCAACGTCAAGTGCCTGACCAAGCTCGGGGCCGAGGTCACCGCGGTCGCGCCGCCGACGCTGATGCCCAGCGGCGTCGAGGCGTGGTCGCGCGAGGCCGGGTTCGCCACGTCCTACGACCTCGACGAGGTGCTCCCGAAGGCCGACGCGGTGATGATGCTGCGCGTCCAGCGCGAGCGGATGGCCGGCGGGTACTTCCCCAGCGCGCGGGAGTACACCGTCGGCTACGGGCTGACCCGCGACCGGCTCGACGTGCTCGGGCCCGACGTCCCGATCTGCCACCCCGGCCCGATGAACCGCGGCCTCGAGATCGCCGCCGACGCCGCGGACGCCGCCCAGTCGCTGGTCCTCGACCAGGTCTCGGCCGGGGTCGCGGTACGGATGGCGATCCTCTACCACCTGCTCGCCGGAGAGGACTCCTGATGACCGAGCCCGCCCCCCGTCCCGTGCTCGTCCGCGGCGCCTCGCTGCTCGGCGAGCGCACCGCCGACCTGCTGCTGCGCGACGGCGTCGTCGCCGAGGTCGGCGAGCGCGGCTCGCTCGCGGCCGGCGACGCCCGGGTGGTCGACGCCGACGGCCTGGTGGCGCTGCCCGGTCTCGTCGACCTGCACACCCACCTGCGCGAGCCCGGCCGCGAGGACGCCGAGACGGTGCTCACCGGGTCGCGCGCCGCCGCCGCCGGCGGGTTCACCGCCGTCCTGGCGATGGCCAACACCAGTCCGGTCACCGACACCGCCGAGGCCGCCGAGCGGGTCCTCGACCTGGGCCGGGCCGCCGGGCTGGTCGACGTGCAGCCGGTCGGTGCGGTCACCCACGGCCTGGCCGGCGAGGAGCTCGCCGAGCTCGGCCTGATGGCCCGCTCGCGGGCGCGCGTCCGCGTCTTCTCCGACGACGGCCGGTGCGTGGCGAACGCCCGCGTGATGCGTCGTGCGCTGGAGTACGTCAAGGCGTTCGGCGGCGTGGTCAGCCAGCACGCGCAGGACCCCGACCTCGCCGGGCCGGCCTCCTGCTGCCACGAGGGCGAGCTCTCCGGCCGGCTCGGGCTGCCCGGCTGGCCCGGTGTGGCCGAGGAGGTCATCGTCGCCCGCGACGTCATGCTCGCGCGGCACGCCGGCTCGCGGGTCCACGTCGCCCACGCCTCCACCGCCGGCACCGTCGAGGTGCTGCGGTGGGCCCGGGCGCAGGGGATCGCGGTCACCGCCGAGGTCACCCCGCACCACCTGCTGCTGACCACCGACCTGCTGTCCGGCTACGACCCGACCTTCAAGGTCAACCCGCCGCTGCGTCCCGACGAGGACGTGGAGGCCCTGCGCGCGGCGCTGGCCGACGGCACCATCGACGCGGTGGCCACCGACCACGCCCCGCACGCCCGGCACGACAAGGAGCACGCCTTCGTCGACGCCGCCTTCGGGATGGTGGGCCTCGAGACGGCGCTGCCGGTCGTGGCCACGACCATGGTCGCGACGGGCCGGATGACCTGGGCCGACGTCGCCCGCACCATGTCGACCACGCCGGCCGCCATCGCCGGCCTCGCCGGGCACGGCGCCGCGCTGGTCGTCGGCGCCCCGGCCAACCTCACGCTGGTCGACCCGACGGCGACCCGGGTCGTGGACCGCGACGCCTCGGTCTCGCGGTCGCGCAACAACCCCTGGCACGGACGCGAGCTGACCGGGGCGGTCCGGGCCACCGTCCTGCGGGGCCGACCGACCCTGCTGGACGGGGAGCTGGTCGACCCGGCCGTCGGGTGAGCGGGCCGACCGGGACGCGCGGCCCGGGGGAGGACGCCGTACGCCGGCTCCTCGCCGACCCGCCCGACCTCCCGGTCCGGCACGGCTTCGACGCCCTCCGGGCCGCCCTGCGCGAGCGGGGCGCTGCGGTGCTCCAGGCGCCGCCCGGCTCCGGCAAGACCACGCTGGTGCCGCCGGTGCTGGCCGACCTCCTCGGCCCGGACGGCGGGCGGATCGTGGTGACCCAGCCGCGGAGGATCGCGGCGCGGGCCGCCGCCCGTCGCCTGGCCCACCTGCTCGGCGAGCCGGTCGGCCGCAGCGTCGGCTTCGTGGTGCGCGGCGAGCGGGTCGTCGGCCCGGAGACCCGGGTCGAGGTGGTCACCACCGGGATCCTGCTGCGCCGGCTGCAGCGGGACCCGGACCTGCCGGGCGTCGGCGCCGTCGTCCTCGACGAGGTCCACGAGCGGGCCCTGGACGCCGACCTCGCGCTCGCCCTGACCGTGGACGTGCGCTCCGCGCTGCGTCCGGACCTGCTGCTGGTCGCGATGTCGGCCACCGTCGAGGCCGAGCGCACCGCTGCCGCCCTGGCCGGGGGCGAGGACCCGGTCACGGTGGTCGACGTCCCCGGCGCCCTGCACCCGGTCGAGCGGCGGTGGGTGCCGCTGCCGGGCGGGGTCAAGCGGCTCGACGACCGGGGGACCACCCCGGCCTTCCTCGACCACGTCGCCGCCACCGCCCGGGCCGCGCTGGCCCGCGACCCCGGCGACCTGCTGGTCTTCCTGCCCGGCGCCGGGGAGGTCGACGGCGTCGTCCGACGCCTGCGCGGGACCGTCGACGCCGCCGTGCACCCGCTGCACGGCCGGCTCCCGTCGGCCGAGCAGGACCGGGCCCTGGCGCCGGCGGCACCGGGGGAGCGGCGCGTGGTCGTGTCGACGGCCGTGGCCGAGTCGTCCCTGACGGTCCCGGGCGTACGCCTCGTGGTCGACGCCGGGCTGTCCCGCGAGCCCCGCACCGACCACCGCCGCGGCCTCGCCGGGCTGGTCACGGTCCGGGTGAGCCGGGCCGGCGCCGACCAGCGCGCCGGCCGGGCCGGTCGTGAGGGTCCGGGCGTGGTCCACCGCTGCTGGTCGGAGTCCGAGGAGCCGCACCTGCCCGCGCACCCCGAGCCCGAGGTCGTGACCGCGGACCTGACCGGCTTCGCGCTCGAGCTGGCGGTGTGGGGCGCGCCGGACGGGGCAGGGCTGGCGCTGCTCGACGCCCCACCGGCGCCGGCCCTCGCCGCGGCGCGGGCGGTGCTCGCCGACCTCGGCGCCGTCGAGCCGCCGGAGGACGGTGGCGCCGTCACCGCCCGGGGCCGGGCCCTGGCGCAGGTGCCGACCGACCCCCGCCTGGCCCGGGCGCTGGTCGACGGGGCGCCGCTGGTCGGGGCGCGTCGCGCCGCCGAGGTGGTGGCCCTGCTCGCCGAGGACGTCCGCGCCCCCGGCGCCGACCTGGTCGCGGCCCTGCGGGCGGTACGCCGCGGCGGGCCCGGTGCCGCGACCTGGAAGGCGACCGCCCGACGGCTCGAGACGCTGATAGGGAGGTCGGGTCCGCCGTCGGAGCAGCTGACCGACGACGTCGCGGTCGGCCTCGTGGTCGCCCTGGCGCACCCCGACCGGGTGGCGCGCCGCCGCCCGGGCGGGACGTCGTACCTGACCGTCGGCGGCACCGGCGCCGCCCTGCCCCGCGCCGGCGACCGCGACGCAGGCACGACCGGGTTGGGCGCGCTGGAATGGCTGGCCGTCGCCGACCTCGACCGCCGTCCAGGCGCCGGGGACGCGACCGTCCGGTCCGCCGCGCCGCTCACCGAGGACCTCGCCCTCGAGGCGGCCGCGGCCCGCTGGCGGGAGACCGACGACGTCGGCTGGCGAGGCGACCGCGTGGTGGCCCGCCGGGTCACGAGGCTCGGCGCGATCAAGCTCTCCTCCGCCCCGCTCAGCACCCTGCCGCCCGGCGCGATGGCGACCGCCTGGCGCGAGCGGCTGGCCCGGGAGGGACTCGACGCGCTGCCGTGGGGCGAGGCCGCCCGGTCCCTGCGCCGCCGGCTCGACTTCCTGCACCGCACCCTGGGCGACCCGTGGCCCGACGTCTCCGACGCCGGCCTGGCCGCCACGGCCGAGCGGTGGCTGGGCGCCGACCCCCGGCGTACGGACCTGGTCGCCGCCCTGCGCGGCCTGCTGCCCTGGCCCGAGGCCGGCCGGGTCGACGAGCTGGCCCCGGAGCGGGTGAGGGTGCCCAGCGGGTCGAGCGTGCGGGTCGACTACGCGGGCGACCAGCCCGTGCTGGCCGTACGCCTCCAGGAGGTGCTCGGCTGGGAGGCCTCGCCGCTGCTCGCCGACGGCCGGGTGCCGCTGCTGCTCCACCTGCTCTCCCCGGCGCAGCGCCCGCTCGCGGTCACCGCCGACCTGCGGTCGTTCTGGGACGAGGTCTACCCGCAGGTGCGGGCCGAGATGCGCGGGCGCTACCCCCGCCACCCCTGGCCCGAGGACCCGTGGACGGAGGGGGGAGGGGAGGAACGCGGAGGGAGGCTGGTGGAGCACGGGCTGGGACGCCCGGCGAACCCGTGGGACGGGCCGCGTCACCTTGATATCGCGGTACGGGGAGGTGGGCGCCGGGTCGGACGAAAGTTCTCGCGGCCGAGACACCGACCGGCAGGCGTCGCCCCCACCAGTCCGCCACCGCCACCGGTTGGACCTGCCACGAGGGCAGGCGTACGCTCCACTACGCGAGTGGAGTCCGCCGGGTCCCATACCGAGCGGACGAGGATCGTTATCGATCGACACCCTCCGTCGGCCCGTCAGAGGCCGCAGGGTGCCAGCCGGTCAGCCGGAGGTAGCGAACAAGGACTTCACGCGTCGCCGTACGACTCCATCCGACCGAAGGTTCCACTACCCCTATGACGAGCACCATCATCCCTCCCGCCGATGCCGCGCCGCAGGTCGCGATCAACGACATCGGGTCCGAGGAGGACTTCCTCGCCGCGATCGATGCCACCATCAAGTACTTCAACGACGGTGACATCGTCGAGGGCATCATCGTCAAGGTCGACCGGGACGAGGTCCTGCTCGACATCGGTTACAAGACCGAGGGCGTCATCCCCTCCCGCGAGCTGTCGATCAAGCACGACGTCGACCCCCACGAGGTCGTCGAGGTCGGCGACGCGGTCGAGGCCCTGGTCCTCCAGAAGGAGGACAAGGAGGGTCGCCTGATCCTGTCCAAGAAGCGCGCCCAGTACGAGCGCGCCTGGGGCACGATCGAGCAGGTCAAGGAGGAGGACGGCGTCGTCGAGGGCACCGTCATCGAGGTCGTCAAGGGCGGCCTCATCCTCGACATCGGTCTGCGCGGCTTCCTGCCGGCGTCGCTGGTCGAGATGCGCCGAGTGCGCGACCTCCAGCCCTACGTCGGCCAGAAGCTCGAGGCGAAGATCATCGAGCTCGACAAGAACCGCAACAACGTGGTCCTGTCGCGCCGTGCCTGGCTCGAGCAGACCCAGTCCGAGGTCCGCCACAGCTTCCTCACCCAGCTCCAGCGCGGCCAGATCCGCAAGGGCGTCGTGTCCTCGATCGTCAACTTCGGTGCGTTCGTGGACCTCGGCGGCGTCGACGGTCTCGTCCACGTCTCCGAGCTGTCGTGGAAGCACATCGACCACCCCTCGGAGGTCGTGGCCGTCGGTGACGAGGTCACCGTCGAGGTGCTCGACGTCGACATGGACCGCGAGCGGGTCTCGCTGTCGCTCAAGGCGACGCAGGAGGACCCCTGGCAGCACTTCGCCCGCACCCACCAGATCGGTCAGATCGTGCCCGGCAAGGTCACCAAGCTGGTGCCCTTCGGCTCGTTCGTCCGTGTCGAGGAGGGCATCGAGGGCCTGGTGCACATCTCCGAGCTGGCCGAGCGCCACGTGGAGATCCCCGAGCAGGTCGTGCAGGTCGGCGACGACGTCATGGTCAAGATCATCGACATCGACCTCGAGCGTCGCCGCATCTCGCTGTCGCTGAAGCAGGCCAACGAGAACCCGGCCGCCACGGACGTCGAGGACTTCGACCCCACGCTCTACGGCATGACGGCCACCTACGACGAGCAGGGCAACTACGTCTACCCCGAGGGCTTCGACCCCGAGACGGGCGAGTGGCTCGAGGGCTACGACGACCAGCGCGCCGTGTGGGAGCAGCAGTACGCCACCGCTCACGAGCGCTGGGAGGCCCACGTCAAGCAGCAGGCCGAGGCCGCCAAGGCCGAGGTCGAGGCCGGCGAGGCCACGTCCTACTCCTCCGACGGCGGCAACACCGCCTCGGGCTCCACGCAGCAGGCGTCCTCGGGCGCCACGGAGAGCACCGGCGGCTCGCTGGCCTCCGACGAGGCCCTCCAGGCCCTGCGCGAGAAGCTCACCGGCGGGGGCGCCTGACCCGCACGCAGCACCCACGACGACCCGTCGCGACCTCGGTCGCGGCGGGTCGTCGCCGTTCGCGGACCGGTCGGCCGGGCCCGGGCGCGCCGGTCCACTAGCCTGGGCCGATGCGCGTCGGACTGACCGGTGGGGTCGCCTCAGGCAAGAGCACGGTCTCGGCGGTCCTCGACGAGCTGGGGGCGGTGGTCGTCGACTCCGACGTGATCGCCCGCGAGGTCGTCGCGCCCGGCACCCCGGGCCTGGCGGCCGTGGTCGGCGAGTTCGGGCACCAGGTCCTGGCCCCCGACGGCTCGCTGGACCGCCCGGCGCTGGGCAGGCTGGTCTTCGGCGACGACGAGGCCCGACGCCGGCTCGAGGGCATCGTGCACCCGCTCGTGCGCGCCCGGGCCGCCGAGGTCGAGCACGCCGCCCCCGCCGGCTCCCTGGTCGTCCACGACATCCCGCTCCTGGTCGAGACCGGCCAGGGGGACCGGTTCGAGGTCGTCGTCGTGGTCGACGTGCCCGAGGACGTCCAGATGACACGGATGGTCGGTGACCGCGGCTGGACCGAGGAGGACGCCCGGGCCCGGATCGCCGCCCAGGCCTCGCGGGAGGACCGTCTGTCCGTCGCCACGCACGTGCTGGACAACACCGGGTCGGTCGACGACCTGCGGCGAGCGGTCGAGGAGCTCTACGCCGGACTGGCGTCCGGGTGAGCGCCCCGGACGGACACGCGTGGCCGGCGCCTCAGGTCGCCGGCAGCGCGCGCGTGTAGCGCGTCTCGGCCAGGTCGACGGGGTCCGGGCCCCCACGACGGTCGACGCGGGTCGCACCGTCGACGCGCCACCCCTGGCGCTCGTAGAAGGCCCGCGCCCGGGTGTTGGTGCTCAGCACCCACAGCGTGGCCGTCGTCGTCCCGGTGCGGGCCAGCCCCTCGACCGCCGCCGCGTCGAGCGCCCGTCCGGTGCCCCGCCGCCAGCGGTCCGGGTCCACGTAGAGCGCCCACAGCTCGCCGGTCAGGGGCGCGGCGTCGGGGTCACGCGAGGGCCCCACGGAGGAGAAGCCCAGCACCTGGTCGGCGACCACGGCGACCGAGGTCGCCGCGCCCCCGGGGTCGGGGTGGGTGAGCCGTTCGCGCCAGCCGACGGTCCGCTCGGCCACCGAGAGGGAGTCGAGGACCGCGTCCGGCAGGAGCCCGCGGTAGCCCACCTGCCACCCGCGCACGTGCACCCGCGCGATCCCGGCCGCGTCGTCGGGCTCGGCGCGGCGTACGACCGGCGCGTCCATGCCGCGATCGTGCCAGGTCCGGCGCGGGACCGCGGTCCGACCGGCCCGACCCCGCACGCACGACGACCCCGACCAGGTCTCGGGTCCTGGTCGGGGTCGCCTGCTCGGGGGCGTCGCACCCGGTCTCGGGTCGGGCGCGACGCCGGTCTCAGGCCGCCAGGTCGGGGTCGCCCAGGCGGCGCAGCTTCTGCAGCGCCTCCCGCTCCAGCTGGCGCACGCGCTCCGCGGAGATGCCGTGCTTGGTGCCGATGTCGGCCAGCTTGTGCTGGCGTCCGTCGACCAGGCCGTAGCGGGAGCGGATGATGTCGGCCGCGCGGTCGTCGAGGTTGCCGACCAGGGCGTTCAGCCGCTCACGCGCCTCGGTGTCCAGGACCGTGAGGTCCGGGCCGGGGGCGGTCTCCTGGGCCATCAGGTCACCCAGCGAGGTGTCGCCGTCCTCGTCGACGGGGGTGTCGAGGCTGACGTGCTCGCGGCCCCACGCCATCAGGTCCAGGACCCGGTCGACGTCGAGGCCGAGCTCCATCGCGATCTCCTGCGGGTCGGGGTCGCGACCCAGCTGGCGCTCCAGGGTGCGGCGGGCGCCGCCGACCTGGTTGAGCTCCTCGACGACGTGCACCGGCAGGCGCACGACCCGGGCCTGCTGCGCGATGCCGCGCGTGATCGCCTGGCGGACCCACCACGTGGCGTAGGTCGAGAACTTGTAGCCCTTCGTGTAGTCGAACTTCTCGACCGCACGGATCAGGCCGGTGTTGCCCTCCTGGATCAGGTCGAGCATCGGCATCTGGGCCCGGCCGTACTTGCGCGCGATGGAGACCACCAGGCGCAGGTTGGCGGTGATGAAGGTCTGGACCGCCTTCTCGCCCTCGGCGGCGAGCCACTCGAGCTCGGCGAGGTTGGCCGACATCGGGGCACCGCCCTTGCGGCGGCCCACCCGGCCCTCGTCGAGCAGGGCCTGGGCCATCAGGCCGGCCTCGATGGTCTTGGACAGCTCGACCTCGGTGACGGCGTCGAGGAGGGGCGTGCGCGCTATCTCGTCGAGGTAGAGCCCGACGGAGTCACGTCCCTCGATCTCGCGTCCTCCAGAGCGTCGTGCCGCGGCGCGGGTGGTGGTGCTGGTCGCCATGCGAACCCCTCCTCTTGTCATCTGTCACAACACGGGGGAGTGGCCACCGATTCCCCAGCAGGTCACCCCTGCGGGGTGGGGGTGGCGGAGGGCCGATTCCCTGTTGCCTTCATCTAGGACGACGTCCCGCGAGGCTGCAGAGTTGCGTAGGAGCAGACTTCTCAGAAAGTTCTCAGACCACCACGCCCGCCGGGGTGGCGGTTCCCGGCGGGCGGTGGCGCCCGTGGTCGTACGGGCGGTGCGGGCGGTGCTCAGGCGTCGGCGAGGCCCATCCGGTCCAGGATCCACGCCAGGCTGAAGGCGCGGTCGTGCCAGGCGCGGTAGCGGCCCGAGACCCCGCCGTGCCCGGCCTGCATCTCGCAGCGCAGCAGGACGTCGGCGTCCGCGACCGCGCGCAGCCGGGCCACCCACTTGGCCGGCTCCACGTAGAGCACCCGGGTGTCGTTGAGGGAGGTCTCGGCCAGGATCGCCGGGTAGTGCTGGGCGGCGACGTTCTCGTACGGCGCGTACGCCGCGATGTCGGCGTAGGCCTGCGGGTCGCCGGCGGGGTCGCCCCACTCGTCGTACTCGGTGACCGTCAGCGGGAGGCTCGCGTCGAGCATCGAGGTGAGGGTGTCCACGAACGGCACGCCGGCCACCAGCGCGCCGAAGGCGTCGGGGGCCTGGTTGGCGACCGCGCCGATCAGGAGCCCACCGGCCGAGCCGCCCTCGCCGACGAGGTGCTCGACGGTGGTCCAGCCGGTGTCGACGAGGTGGCGGGCGCAGGCGGCGAAGTCGTCGAAGGTGTGCTGCTTGTGGTGCAGCTTGCCCTCGTCGTACCACCGGCGGCCCATCTCGCCGCCGCCGCGGACGTGCGCGATCGCGAAGGCCGCGCCCCGGTCGAGGACCGAGAGCCGCGCGACCGAGAAGCCCGGGTCCATCGACGCCTCGTAGGCGCCGTAGCCGTAGAGGTGCAGCGGCACCGGGCCGGCGCCCTCGCGGGCGGGGCTGGCGTCACGGCGCACGACCAGCGAGATCGGGACCTGCTCACCGTCGGGCGCGGTGGCCCAGAGGCGGTGCTCCTCGTAGTCGTCGGGGTCGAAGTCGCCGAGCACGGGCTGGCGGCGCAGCAGGGTCAGCTCGCGGGTGCGCACGTCGTAGTCGTAGACCGACGACGGCACGGCCAGGGAGGTGTAGCCGAGCCGGATGACCGGCTGGTCGAAGCCGGGGTTGCTGCCGGCGCCGACGGTGGCGAGCTCCCGGTCGAAGGTGACCAGGTAGTCGTCGGTCGGGCCGTCGGGGCCGAGCTCGATGACCCGCAGCTGGGTCTGGCCCGCACTGCGCTGCTCGACGACGAGGTGGCCGGCGAACGCGGCGACGTCCTCGAGGCGGACGGCCGGGTCGTGCGGCACCAGGGGGGTCCAGTCCTCCGGCGCGGTCGGGGCGATCGGCGCGGTGGCGATCTCGTAGTCGGGACCGGTGCCGTTGTGGTGGACCAGGAAGACGTCCTGCCCGGCGATCACCGCGTGCTCGAGGTGGTGGTCGAGGTCCGCGCGGCGCGGGCTGAAGAGCTGCCAGCCGGCGCCCTCGTCCTCGGTGTCGAGGAAGCGGTACTCCGAGGTGGTCTTGGAGCCGCTGGCCACCATCAGGAAGCGCTCGGAGCGGGTCCGGCCCAGGCCGGTCCAGAACCGTTCGTCGGTCTCGTGGTGGACCAGTGCGTCGTCGGCCTGGGCGGTGCCGAGCCGGTGCTCCCAGATCTTGTCCGGCCGCCAGGACTCGTCGACGGTGGCGTAGTAGCAGCGCTCGCCGTCGGGGTGCCAGGTGACGCCCCCCATCACGTCGGTCAGCACGTCGTCGCGCAGCGCCTCGCCGGCCAGCTCGCGGAAGCGGACGGTGTAGCGCTCGTCGCCGGTGGTGTCGACGGCGTAGGCCAGCAGGGTGTCGTCGGGGCTGATCGCGGACCCGCCGAGGGAGAAGAAGTCGTGGCCCTCGGCGAGGGCGTCGAGGTCGAGGAGCACCTGCTCGCCGGGCAGCGCCGGCTGGTCGGGGGCGGCGTCCTCGGCGGGACGAGGCGGGGACCAGTCGGCCGGGTCGGCGACCGGGACACGGCACGAGGCGCCGTACTCACGGCCCTCGAAGGAGCGTCCGTAGTACCAGTGGCCACGCTTGCGGGTGGGCACGGAGAGGTCGGTCTCGCGGGTGCGGGCCTTGATCTCGTCGAAGAGGCGGGCGCGCAGCGGGGCCAGGTGCTCGGTCCGCGCCTGCGTGTAGGCGTTCTCCGCCTCGAGGTGCGCGAGGACCTCGGGCGAGTCCTTGTCGCGCAGCCAGTCGTACTCGTCGACGCGCTCGTGGCCGTGGTGGGTGGTGGTGACGGGGCGGGCAGCGGCCTGGGGCGCGGACGGGTCGGGCATGTCGCGAACCTACTTCCCGGGTCGCACGCCCCGACCGCCCCCGGGGTCAGGCGTGCTTGAGGAACTCCGCGGAGACCTCGACGGGACGGAAGCCCATCAGCTCGTTGATCGCGATCATCCACTCGTTGGTCTCGGCGTTCTGCGTGGTGACGCGGCGCAGCTCGGGGTGGTCGGCCTGCACCGCGCGCAGGTTGGCCGTCTTCACCGCCAGGCCGAGGCTCCGACCGCGGTGGTCGCGGTGCACGAAGGTGCCCCACTGCCACGCCGTCGTGGTGCCGTCGGTGGGCACCGACAGGGTGCTCTGGGCCGCCACCGTGCCGTCCGGGGCCAGCGCGACGGTCTCGTAGATGTCGCGGCCCATCGCGCGGGCCGCCGCCAGCCGCTCGTCGAGGCGTTCGGGCGTCATCGTCTCGGCCTCGAAGTCGACCGCGCCGGTGGGGGCGTCGACGGCCAGCAGGCCCATCAGCTCCCCGAGCGACGCCGCGAGCTCCGGCGGCACCTCGTTGACCAGGGTGCGCACCTCGTAACCGCCGGCCTTGCGTGCGGCCTGCGCCGCCCAGGCGTCGAGGTCGGCGTCGGGGACCGGCAGCGGGGCGTGGCGGACCACCTCGACGTTCGACCAGGAGTAGCCCAGGCGCTCGACGAACCGGCGGTAGCCGTGCGTCTCCTGCTCGTCGGCGGGGAGCTTGGTGTCGGTGAGCAGCAGCGTGCGGCCCTCGTCGACGGCCAGGCGCTCCAGCGCGTGGACCAGCGCGGTGCCGACGCCCCGGCGGGCGTGGGCCGGGTCGACCTGGACCTCCAGGTAGGCCTTGTCCAGGTTGTCGAGCAGGAACAGGTAGACCACGCCCCAGCCGACGACCCGGTCCGGGTCCTCCGGCAGGCGCGCGGCGAGCAGGTGGAACGTCTCCCCGGAGTCCGGCGAGCGCATCATGCCGAGGAAGTCGGCCAGCGACCACACGGGCGCGTCGGGTCGTCCGAGCCTCAGGGCGCGCTCGGAGACGCCGTGCAGCTGGGCCATCTGGGCGTCGTCGGTCAGGTCGACGGGTCGGATCTCCACCTGTCGAGGCTAGGAGGGAGGGGCCTCCGCTGGCGAGAGGTTTTCGGTCGGGGGGTCCGAGGCCTCCCTGTCGGGCTCCCCGTCGGGCTCCCCGTCGGTGGGGTCGAGCGGGTCCGGGCGGGTCCAGTGCCGCAGGGCCGGGTCGTCGACGGCGAAGGAGCGCACCGGACCCGGCGGGGTCTCGGCGGTCTCGAACCGCACCGTCACCACCCCACGGCCCGACCCCCAGACCCAGCCCCGGCCGTGGTCGTCGTGCACGACGTCGGCGCCGGGGGCCCACGCCGTCCGTCGCCGGCGAGGGTCCACCGGGACCTCGGTCGGCAGGTCGACGACCTCCTCGTCGACGCCGGTCACGCCGGTGCCGCCGAACAGGTCGTCCTGGACCCAGTCGGCCAGCCCGGACACGCCGACCCCGAGCAGGCGTACGCCGCCGGAGGTGTCGAGGTCGGCCAGCAGCGCGCGGGCGACCCGGGCGACGACGGCCGGGCGGTCGGTGGGGGAGTCGAGGGTGGCCGAGCGGGACAGGGTGGTGAAGTCGTGCAGGCGGACCTTGATCGAGACCGTGCGTCCGGACTGCCCGCCGGCGGCCAGGCGGGCGGCGACCTCGCCGGCCTGCCGGGTCAGCAGGCCCTCCATCAGGCGCCGGTCGGTCAGGTCGGTCTCGTAGGTGCCCTCCACGGAGACCGACTTGGCCTCCCGCTCGGCCACGACGGGGCGGTCGTCCTGGGCCCGGCAGAGCTCGTGCAGGGAGGTGCCGTGGGCGCGCCCGACCAGGCGGACGAGCTCGTCGAGGCTGACCCGCTCCAGGTCGGCGACGTGGTGCAGGCCGGCGCGGCGCAGCCGCTCGGTGGTGGCCGGTCCGACGCCGGGGATGACCGAGACGTGCATCGGGCGCAGCAGCTCGGACTCGGAGCCGGGCGGGACGACGACCAGGCCGTCGGGCTTGTCGAGGTCGCTGGCCACCTTGGCCATGAACTTGGAGGTGGCCAGGCCGACCGAGGCGGTCAGCCCGCCGGTGCGGCGGTGCAGCTCGGCGCGCACCTCCTGCGCCACCGCCGTGACGGTGTCGACCTCGAGGTCGGGCAGACCGGCGGCGGCGAGGTCGACGAACGCCTCGTCCAGCGACAGCGGCTCCACCAGCGGCGAGAGCGAGCGCAGCAGCTCCATCACCACCACGCTGGCCTCGCGGTAGGCGGGGAACCGGCCGGCGAGGTAGGCGGCGTGGGGGCAGCGCGAGCGCGCCTCCCGGGTCGACATGGCCGAGCGGACGCCGTGCACGCGCGCCTCGTAGGAGGCGGTGGCCACGACGCCCCGTCCGCCCGTGCCGCCGACCACGACGGGCTTGCCCCGCAGGGAGGGCTTGTCGCGCTGCTCGACGGCGGCGAAGAAGGCGTCGAGGTCCAGGTGGAGGACCGAGGCCGTGGCGCGCACGTCCGGCACGCTACCCGCCCGTACGGGGTCCTCCCGGCCGCTGTTCGTCCACAGGCGGGCCTCGCGCGGGGCTCCTCCCCAGGTCGGCGTCGGGGAGCTCCGCGCGCGTCCGTCGACGAGCAGCCTCGAGGCATGACCACCGCCCGTGAGACCCCGTCCCTGACCGTCCGTGCGCCCGAGGACCTGCTGGCGCTGGCGCCGGTGGTGCTCGGCTTCACCCCGACCGACTCGGTGGTCCTGCTGACCTTCGGGGTCGGCTCGTTCCACGCCCGGGCAGACCTCCCGGCCCGCGGCGACGCCCAGGGCTCCGCCGACCTCGTCGCGATGCTCCTCGACCCGGTCCGCAGGCACGGCGTCCCCCGGGCGGCGGTGCTGCTGTTCACCCCCGACGCGGTCCTGGCCCGGTCCGTCGCGAGGGCCCTCGAGGGCGGTCTGCGCCGGGCCGGGGTCGACGTGATCGACGCCCTGCGGGCGCACGAGGGGCGGTGGTGGCCGGCGCGGGGGCGCCGTCCCGGCGTCCCGGTGTGGGGGGTCCCCTACGACGCGGCGGCCCACCCGTTCGCGGCGCAGGCCGTGGTGGACGGGCGGGTGACGCTGCCGTCGCGGGACGCCCTGGTCGACACCCTGGCCCCGGTCGCCGGCCTGGTCGACGAGGTCGGGGCCCTCGCGGCCGTGGTTGCGGCCGCCGCCGCGGTGCGCGAGCCGACGTGGGCCTCGCGCGAGCGGAGGTGGGCCGCCGACCTGGTCCGTGACCACGTCCGGGACCGCACCGTCCCGGCGCCGGGCGAGCTGGCCCGTCTCGTCGTCGGGCTCGGGTCCTTCGCGGTGCGCGACGCGGTGTGGGCGACGACGCCGCCCGCCCAGGACGCCCGCGCCGCCCGTGACGCCGCCGACCTGTGGACCGAGGTCGTGCGGCGGTGCCCCCGACGGTGGCGGGCCCCCGCGGCGGCGCTGCTGGCGTACGCCGCCTGGAACAGCGGCAACGGGGCGCTGGCGTGGTGCGCGATCGACGTCGCCGAGGAGGCCGATCCCACCCACACGCTGACCGGGCTGGTGGCGCACATGCTCACCGCGGCGGTCCGTCCCGGTTCCTTCGACCCGGCCGTGGCGCTGTTCGAGGGCACCGGCGACCCGCTCGACGACGACCCGTGGGACGCCTCCGCCGGGTGAGCGCCCGCCGGGCCGTGCCGGGTCTAGGGTCTGGCCATGGGCGCAGAGGTCGACGCACAGGAGTTCACCCGGGCCGACCGCACGCGGCACCGCGAGAAGGTGCGCCGCTGCCTGGACGTGTTCGCCCGGATGCTGCGTGACTCCGTCTTCGACACCGACGACCCGATGGTCGGGCTCGAGGTCGAGCTGAACCTGGTCGACGAGGCGAACGACCCGGCGCTCAAGAACGCCGAGGCGCTCGAGCGGATCGCCGACCCGGCCTGGCAGACCGAGCTCGGGCAGTTCAACATCGAGATCAACGTCCCGCCCGCCCGGCTGCGCGAGGGCGGGCTGGCCGACTTCGAGGCCAACCTGCGCCGCAGCCTGAACGACGCCGAGGCGAAGTCCTCGGAGATCGGCGCGCACCTGGTGATGATCGGGGTGCTGCCCACCCTGGCCGAGGGCCACATGGGGCCCGCGAGCCTGAGCGGCAACCCGCGCTACCGGCTGCTGAGCGAGCAGATCCTGGCCGCGCGCGGGGAGGACATCGAGCTCTCCATCCAGGGCCTGCCGCCGGCCTCGGAGCAGGTCGAGACGACTGCCGGGACGATCCTGCCCGAGGCGGCGTGCACCAGCACCCAGCTGCACGTCCAGACCTCGCCCTCGGAGTTCGCCGCCTACTGGAACGCCTCGCAGGCGGTCTCGGCCATCCAGCTCGCGCTCGGGGCGAACTCGCCCTACCTGCTCGGCAAGCAGCTGTGGCGCGAGACCCGGATCCCGCTCTTCGAGCAGGCCACCGACACCCGCGGCGAGGAGCTGAAGGCCCAGGGCGTGCGCCCCCGGGTCTGGTTCGGCGAGCGGTGGGTGACGTCGGTCTTCGACCTGTTCGAGGAGAACGTGCGCTACTTCCCGGCCCTGCTGCCGATCACCGATGAGGAGGACCCCGTCCGGGTCCTCGAGGGCGGCGGCACGCCCAACCTGAGCGAGCTGCGCCTGCACAACGGCACCGTCTACCGCTGGAACCGGCCCGTCTACGACATCGCGGGCGGGGTGCCGCACCTGCGGGTGGAGAACCGGGTCCTCGCCGCCGGGCCGACGGTGGTCGACACGATGGCCAACGCCGCCTTCTACTTCGGGCTGGTGCGCACCCTGGCCGAGAGCGAGCGTCCGTTGTGGTCGGCGATGTCCTTCAGCGCCGCGGAGGAGAACTTTCACACCGCCGCCCAGCACGGCATCGACGCGCAGGTGTTCTGGCCCGGCATCGGCCAGGTCCCCGCGACCGAGCTCGTCCTGCGGCGGCTGCTGCCGATGGCCAAGCAGGGGCTGGACTCCTGGGGCGTCCCGGGCGCGGACAGCGACCGCCTGCTCGGCGTGATCGAGGGCCGCTGCCTCGCGGGCGTCAACGGGGCCGAGTGGTTCGTGCGGCGGATGGCCGAGCGCGACGGCCAGGACCGGTACGACGCCCTGCGCGCGGTGACCGGGGAGTACCGCGAGCGGATGCACACCAACGACCCGGTCCACACCTGGTAGGTCGCGTCGGCCCCGCGTGCCCGCGTGCCCGCGTCAGGGGTGGCCGCGCAGCCTCCGCCAGCGCCGACCGGAGCCGGTCGCGGGCTCCCACCAGCCCGTCCTGGTCACCACGACCAGCGGCAACGGGTCCAGCGTCAGCTCCGCGCCGGCGGCCCGCACCGCCGCGCCCCACGCGGCGTCGACGTCCTGCAGCGTCAGGGGTCCTGAGCGGGTGAGCCAGACCAGGACCGGGTCGCCGGGCAGGTCGGTGGGGAGGGCGCGTACCCGGCGCAGCATCGCCTCGAGCACCTCGACCCGCAGTGCGTGGTCGTCGGCGGCGTCGTGGGCGGGCCGCGCGGTCTCGAGGCCCCCGGGCCGACCGACGTGGAGCACGGCGGGGAAGCGGCGGCGCGGCTCAGCGCGCCCGTGCGCGAGCACCAGGGCCCGCAGCTCCCGCGCACGCGCCGCGGCGACCGGGGGCCCGAACGCGCCGACCGGGTCCAGCGGCGTCGGCGCCGTCGCTCGTCTGGTCGCCACCGTGTGAGCGTGCCCGAGACGGCCCCGTCGTGCCCGCGGTCCTCCACAGGTGGCGCGCCCGGGTGGTCGCGTCGGTACGGTGAGCGGCATGGGAACCGTCGTCGTGGGCTACGTGCCCAACCCGGAGGGGGACGCCGCGCTCGACCGCGCGATCAGCGAGGCGCGCCTGCGTGAGTCCGACCTGCTCGTGGTCGACGTGCGTCGGCGCGTGGGCGACGAGGGTGCCGACCTGGCCCCCGCCCGGGAGCGGCTCGCGGCCAGCGGGGTCAGCTTCGACGTGCGGGAGGGGCCGGGCGGGGTGGACGGCGCGGAGGACCTCGTCGAGGTCGCCTCGGCCGACGACCTGATCGTGATCGGGCTCAAGCGCCGTTCCCCGCTGGGCAAGCTGATCCTGGGCTCCAGCGCCCAGCGGATCCTGCTCGACGCCCCGTGCCCGGTGCTCACCGTCAAGCCGTAGCGCCGGCGAGGGGCCTCAGCCCCCGAGCTCCTCGAGCAGCGTCCGCATCTGCTCGGTCTCGCGCTCCTGGCTGTCCACGACCTGGGCGGCCAGCTCGCGGGCCGGCCCGAACTCGCCGTCGGCCACCTCGGCCTCGGCCAGCGCGATGCCGGCGGCGTGGTGCTCGACCATCGCGGTGAGCAGCGCCGCCTCGAACTCCTCGCCCTGCGCCTGCTCGAGCGCCGAGAGGTCGACGTGCCCGTCCTCGGGCGCAGCGTCGGCTCCGGCGTCCTCGGCCGCATGGGCGTTGGCGTGGTCGCGGGCGGTCTCGGGGACCGGTTCGCCCCACGACGTCAGCCACCCGCTCATCGTCTGCACCTGCGCGGTGTGCTCGGCCCGCAGCCGCTCCACCAGGTCCGCCACCCGGGGGTCCAGGTCGCGCCCGAGGGTCAGGTCGACCATGACCAGGGCCTCGGCGTGGTGGGGGATGAGCTCCCGGGCGAACGTGACGTCGGCGCTGCTCACCACGTCGCCGTTCGGGGCGGTGCTGGTGGCGGCCGCGGGTGCCTCGCCGGTGTCGTCGCCGCACGCGGCCAGGGCCAGCGTGAGGGGCACGAGCGTGCCGACGAGCGCGACACGCGTACGAGGTCCGGGGAGCACCCGGCCATGCTGCCAGCACGGTCCTCGGGGCACCCGTGGGTGTCCGGGCCGGGCCGGGGGGTGAGAATGGGAGAATGACCTCGACCGCCCTCGGTGGCACCCCTGTCTCTCTCGTCGGCGACCTGCCCGCCACGGGGTCCAAGGCCCCGGCCTACACCCTGACCGGCGCGGACCTCGGCGAGGTCGTGCGCAGCGACGACCGCCGTACCGTGCTCAACATCTTCCCCAGCGTCGACACCGGCGTCTGCGCGGCCAGCGTGCGCGAGTTCAACGAGCGCGCGGCCGACCTGCCCGACACCGACGTGGTGTGCGTCTCGCAGGACCTGCCGTTCGCCCAGGCGCGGTTCTGCGGGTCCGAGGGGCTCGACCGGGTCGTGGCGGCGTCGTCGTTCCGCTCCACCTTCGGCGACGACTACGGCGTCCGCCTCGTCGACGGAGCCTTCGCCGGTCTGCTGGCCCGCGCGGTCGTCGTCCTCGACCGCGACGGCACGGTGCTGCACTCCCAGCTCGTTCCCGAGATCGGCCAGGAGCCGGACTACGACGCCGCGGTCGCCGCCCTCGGCTGAGGCGGCACCGGGCCGTCGTGGGGGAAGATGACCCCATGGGCTTCGACATCACCGGTGACCCGGCGGCAGACAAGGTGCTCGACGACTCGGCCTTCGCGCTGCTCGTCGGGATGATGCTCGACCAGCAGTACCCGATGGAGCACGCGTTCCGCGGCCCGGCGAAGCTGCTCGACCGGTTCGGCACGCTCGACCCGGCGGCGGTCGCCGCTGCGGATCCCGAGGAGCTCGCGGAGCTCTGCGCCAGGACGCCGGCGATCCACCGGTTCCCCGGGTCCATGGCCGCCCGCCTGCAGGAGCTGGCCCGGGTGGTGGAGCAGGAGTACGACGGTGACGCCGCGGCCCTGTGGACCGGGGCGAGCACGGGCCGCGAGCTGCTGAAGCGCGTGCAGGCTCTGCCGGGGTTCGGCGCGCAGAAGGCGAAGATCTTCGTCGCGCTCCTGGCCAAGCAGCTCGACGTGCGTCCCGACGGGTGGGAGGCCGCGGTGGGGGACTATGCCCTCGACGGGCATCGCTCGGTGGCCGACGTCCGAGGTGCTGCCTCGCTGCAGAAGGTGCGCGAGCACAAGAAGGAGCAGAAGGCTGCGGCGAAGACGGCCAGGGAGACCGGGGCCGGCGCCTGACGCCCCGGGTCCGGCAGCGGCTTGCCGGACGAGGCACGGAGTCCTGGGACCCCGGCGTGGTCGGCAGCCCTTCGGTCCCGTGGCATGATGAACCCAGCGGCTCTTGACGACACCGGCCTTTGGTGTGCCCTTGAGCCTCCTCCGCAGTACATTGTCTACCAGCAAGACGAGAGGTGTTCGTGTCCTCGACCGCGCGCAAGATTCCTGCCGAGGTGCTTTCGCACCCCGCTGTCACGGCCCTCATCGAGCAGGCCTCGCCGGACGGACAAGTCACTCCCGACGACATCCGCCGCGCCAGTGACGAGGCAGCGGTCGAGCCCCGCCACCTCAAGTCGCTGATGGCCCACCTCAGCGGCCTCGGGATCAGCGTGGCGCTGCCGGTCGGCGCCCGCGCCGCCGCAGCGACCGGCACCCGCAAGAGCGCGACCGCGACCGCGAAGGCCCCGGCGGCCGCCGAGAAGGCCGCCGCCGAGAAGGCCCCGGCGAAGAAGGCGGCGCCGGCCAAGAAGGCCGCCGCCAAGAAGGCCGCCCCGGCCAAGAAGACCGCAGCCAAGGCAGCCGTCACCAAGGGCGTGGCAGCGACGCCGTCGGTCACCGAGGTCGTCCTCGAGCCCGACGTGGCGCCGGTCATCGGCCCCGACGGCAAGAAGATCCTGCCCGACCTGCCCGACGAGCAGTTCGAGAAGGACGTCAAGGTCGACCCGACCATCAAGGAGGACGAGAAGAAGGCCTCCTTCGTCGTGTCCTCCGCCGACGACACCGACGAGCCCGAGCAGCAGGTCATGGTCGCCGGCGCGACCGCCGACCCGGTCAAGGACTACCTCAAGCAGATCGGCAAGGTCCCCCTCCTCAACGCCGAGATGGAGGTCGAGCTGGCCAAGCGCATCGAGGCCGGCCTCTTCTCGGACGAGAAGCTGGCCAAGGGCGGGCGCATCTCCGCCAAGGTCCACGAGGAGCTCGACTGGATCGCCGAGGACGGGCGCCGCGCCAAGAACCACCTCCTCGAGGCCAACCTGCGGCTCGTGGTCTCCCTGGCCAAGCGCTACACCGGTCGCGGGATGCTGTTCCTCGACCTCATCCAGGAGGGCAACCTCGGGCTGATCCGTGCGGTCGAGAAGTTCGACTACACCAAGGGCTACAAGTTCTCCACGTACGCCACCTGGTGGATCCGCCAGGCGATCACCCGCGCCATGGCCGACCAGGCCCGCACCATCCGGATCCCGGTCCACATGGTCGAGGTCATCAACAAGCTGGCCCGCGTGCAGCGCCAGATGCTCCAGGACCTGGGCCGCGAGCCCACGCCCGAGGAGCTGGCCGTCGAGCTCGACATGACCCCCGAGAAGGTCATCGAGGTCCAGAAGTACGGCCGCGAGCCGATCTCCCTGCACACGCCCCTCGGCGAGGACGGCGACTCCGAGTTCGGTGACCTCATCGAGGACTCCGAGGCGATCGTGCCGGCCGACGCCGTCTCGTTCACGCTGCTCCAGGAGCAGCTCCACGCGGTCCTCGACACCCTCTCGGAGCGCGAGGCCGGTGTCGTCTCGATGCGCTTCGGCCTGACCGACGGCCAGCCCAAGACGCTCGACGAGATCGGCAAGGTCTACGGCGTGACCCGCGAGCGGATCCGCCAGATCGAGTCCAAGACGATGTCGAAGCTGCGCCACCCCAGCCGCTCGCAGGTCCTGCGCGACTACCTCGACTGAGGTATCACGGCCGTCGCGACGACGGTCGATGACCGAGCAGCACCCGGTCGACCTGATCGTAGGACGACAGCACCGCCCCGACCGCTACGTGCGGCCGGGGCGGTCTGCTGTCTGCAGGAGGCTAGGAACGCTGGCGTAGCCGCACGAGGTGGATGCACCCCGCGACGATGTTGATCGCCGCGACGGCGAGGCTCAGTCCTCTGCTGGCCTCGTACGCGGCTGCCATGTACAAGCACAGCGCCCCGGTTGCGAAGAACAGGAACGGCACCAACCTCGTCATGCGGGCGAACGTACAAGGTGGTGGCCGGCGCGCGGGGCCGGACCAGCGCAACGGCGCCAACGTGGCGCTGACGGGATATCAGCAACAACCGGATCGGCGCCGACGCCCGTACGTAGCCTCCAGCGGTCATCACTACCCGGAGGTCACATGCGCGCCCGTCTCGTCCCCCTGCTCGTCGCCCTGGCCGTCGCCCTCACCGGCGTGCTGGGCTTCACCACCACCACTGCTCACGCTGCCGACAAGGACTGCGCCGACTTCAACACCCAGAAGGCCGCCCAGACGTTCTTCATCAACCACGGCGGTCCGCAGGACGACCCTCACGGACTCGACTCCGAGGGCGACGGCATCGCCTGCGAGAGCAACCCCTGTCCCTGCTCGACCGACCAGGGGGGCGGTGGAGGTGACGGCGGCGGCGGCAGCAACCCCGACCCCGAGCCCAAGCCGAAGAAGGCCGCTGCGCGCATCGTCCGCGTCATCGACGGCGACACCGCCAAGGTGAAGTACATCGGTGCCGGCAGAGCGACCGTCCGCTTCCTCGGCATCGACACTCCCGAGGTGTTCGGCGGTGAGGAGTGCGGTGGGCCTGAGGCATCCGAGGCCCTGAAGAACCGGCTCCCGCGCGGCACCCGGGTCACGCTGATCTCGGACACCAGCCAGGACCTGAAGGACCGCTACGGTCGCCAGCTCCGCTACGTCGAGAAGAAGGACAGAGACGTCGCGCGGGCGATGGTCTTCGACGGCCACGCGAAGGTCTACGTCTACCAGGACAACCCGTTCGACCGGGTGAAGGCCTACCGCAAGGCCCAGGACAGCGCCAAGGACGCCGACCGCGGCATCTGGGGCGCCTGCTGATCCCAGGACCACCACGGAGGGCCGCGGCATGACGCCGCGGCCCTCACGCTGCTGGCCCCCAGGGCGGGGGGGGTGCCATGCTCCTCCCAGACCCCTCACCAGAGGGCCAACGGAGCGGAGACCGTCATGGTGGCCACAGTCCTCACCGTCGTAGGTGTGCTGTTCGTGCTCGCCTGCGCCACGGCGTTCCTCGTCCTGGTCGTCCAGGACCTGCGGGCCGGCAGACGAGACCGGCTGGAGCCGCCCGGCCCGGACGCTCGGCGCAGCAGGGCGGCTCACGAGCAGTCGGAGGCGCAACGCCGCATCAACAAGGGCTCCGCCGTGGGGGGTCTGTGACCAGACACGTGCGTCACCGGGGTGTCGGTCAGGTGGGACCAGGGTCCGGAAGCGTGATGGCCGTGCCAGGGTGATGGCAGGCACGACATCGGACCACCGGGGTGAGAGGACGGACGCATGGCGCAGGAGCGCGAACACACTCCGCCGACCAGCTGCATGAGCTGCTCGGGTCGCGCATTCACCGAGGAAGACACCCGCCAGGCCACCAAGTGGGGCGCCGGGTCGCACATGATGCGGCACTACATCTGCGACGCGTGCTCGTTCGTGATGACCTACTACCTGAAGAAGTCGCGCGGGAAGGTCAACTGACAGCGGCCCGCCGGTTCCCACATTGCAGCGGATCGGTACCAGCATCCGGCACCGATCCGCTGCGCTACGTCGTACTGCCGCGTGCACCGACGTCGCTAGGCTGACGATGTGGTCCACGACGAGCTCCCTACCCGGATGCGCCTGCGGGACTTCCTGGCCCGCAACTGGGCGGTCGTGCTGGCGACGGTGCTGCTGACCCTGGTCATGGTC
Source organism: Nocardioides sp. AX2bis (assembly GCF_902506435.1). Classification (GTDB taxonomy): domain Bacteria; phylum Actinomycetota; class Actinomycetes; order Propionibacteriales; family Nocardioidaceae; genus Nocardioides. The sequence continues at coordinate 1,744,305 of NZ_LR733215.1, forward strand.
GGCGCCGTCTCCACCCTGTTCTAGGACCCGTCCCCGTAGGCTCGCCCGCGTGAGCAGCCACGGCACCCCGCGCCCCCGTCCGCGCTGGCGCGTCGCCCTCGGCGTGCTGCTCGTGCTGGTCGGGCTGGCGCTGTTCGTGGCCCTCCAGATCAACCGGGACGGCTCCGAGGGAGCGGGCCTGGACGGCCTGCTCTCGGGGCTCGTGGTGGCGCTCGGCGTCGTCGCCCTGCAGCGGCCCCAACGCTGACCGGGCACCGCTGACCCTCGACCTCCGCCGACGAGCGGGTCTAGGGTCGGGCCTCCGGTCCATCACTCTCGGGAGGCCCGATGCTCGGCTCGTCGCGCTCACAAGGTCAGCAGGCACCACGGCGGCGTACGGCGGTGGGCCTCGGCCTGACCGGCCTCGTCGCCTCCACCCTCGGCGCGGTCAGCCTCGCCACGGCGCCCGGGCCCTCGGTCGCGGCCGGCCCCTCGGAGGCCGACTGGGCGGCCTGCGCCGCGCCGGCACCGTCCCGCCAGGCCGCCTTCGCCCGGGCCGCGGAGGTCAGCGGGGTGCCGGAGGAGGTCCTGCTCGGCGTGTCCTACCTGCAGTCCCGGTGGGACGACCACGGCACCTCGCCCAGCACGTCGGGCGGGTACGGCCCGCTGCACCTCACCGCGGTCGAGTCCACCCCGGCCGCACTGACCGACCCCGACCCGCTGGGCAAGGGCGAGGGCGGCCCGGAGCCCGGGTCGCGCGAGATGACGACCTCGCGGATGGACGACACCCAGCTGCGCACCCTCGACCGCGCCGCGGACCTGACCGGCCTGGCCGCCGACCGGCTCGAGACCGACGACGTGGCCAACATCTGCGGCGGCGCGGCCCTCCTCGCGGCCGACCAGCGCGCCTCGGGCGTCGAGGCGCGCGACCTCGGCGACTGGTCCGCGGCGGTGGCGGCGTACAGCCGGGCTGCCGACGAGGCCACCGCGCTCCGCTTCGCCCGCGACGTCTACGCCGTCATCCGCTCCGGCGAGGCGCGGCGCACCAACGACGGCGAGCGGGTGCGGCTGCCGGCCACGACCGCCCGCGTCGACCAGGACGCGGTCGCCGCCCTCGACCTGGCCGAGGCCGGTCCGGCGACGGCCGACTGCAACGCCCGGCTGGCCTGCGAGTCGGTCCCGGCACCGTACGAGCAGTACGGCGAGACCCCCGGTGAGTATGGCAACCACGACCTGGCCGACCGGCCCGAGGACCTCGACCTGGACTACCTCGTCATCCACGACACCGAGGCCACCTGGGACACCACGCTGGACCTGGTCACCGACCCGACGTACGTCTCCTGGCACTACTCGCTGCGCTCGGCCGACGGCCACATCGCCCAGCACGTGCCGGTCGACGACCCCGCCTGGCACGCCGGCAACTGGTACACCAACATGCACTCCATCGGGCTCGAGCACGAGGGCTTCGCCGCCGAGGGGGCCAGCTGGTACACCGAGAACCTCTACCGGACCTCGGCGCGGCTCGTGCGCCACCTCGCCGAGCGCTACGACATCCCGCTCGACCGCGGCCACGTGATCGGCCACGACCAGGTGCCCGGCACGACCCCGGCCACGGTGCGCGGCATGCACTGGGACCCGGGGCCGTACTGGGACTGGGAGCACTACTTCGACCTGCTCCGCGCCCCGATCGACCAGACCGGTGCCGGCACCGGGCGTACGGCCCGCGACGCCAAGGTGGTCACCGTCGCCCCGGGCTTCCGCGGCAACCGGCAGCCGCTGTCGGGATGCACCGAGAGCGGCGCCTGCACCCCGCAGGGCACCAACTTCGTGCCGCTGCAGCAGCGGCCGCGCTGGGGCTCGCCGCTCGTCGCCGACGCCGGTCTCCGTCCCGACGGCTCGCCCTCGACCACGCAGGTCTCCGACATCGGCGCCCGCGCCACGGCCGGGCACCGCTTCCGCGTGGCCGAGCGCCGGGGTGCCTGGCTCGGCGTCTGGTACCTCGGCGACCTCGCCTGGATGCACAGCCCGCGCCGCGACCCCGTCGTGGTGCCCGACCGTGCCCAGGTGGTGGTGCCCCGCCGCGACGACGTCCCGGTCTACGGCCGCGCCTACCCGGAGGCGTCGGCGTACCCCGCCTCGATCCCGGTCCAGGAGGTCGTCCCGCTCCAGTACGCGATGGACCGCGGGCAGGGCTACGTGGTGGCCGACCCGGACCCGGAGACCGACTACTACTACGCCAAGAGCTTCCAGTGCGCGACGACCGTCGACGACTGCACCGAGGTCGAGGGTGCTGACGACTACCTGATGGTGTGGTTCGGGCACCGGATGGCCTACGTGCGCGCCGATGACGTGCGCGTCCGCACGGTGGGCGGCGCCCTGCGCTGAGCGGGGCGCCGGGCGGGCGGCTCACCAGCGGTAGTCGAGGAACTTCCCGTCGAAGGTGACGACCACCCGGTCGCCGTCGGGGTCGGGGCGCCGCGCGATGTCGACCTGGAAGTTGATCGCGCTCATGATCCCGTCGCCGAACTCCTCGTGGATCAGCGCCTTGAGCGCCGGGCCGTAGACCGCGAGCGCCTCGTGGAAGCGGTACACGGTCGGGTCGGTGGCCACGGCCGGGTCGGCGACGCGGGTGGGCTGCTGGCGCAGGGCCTCGGCCACGTCGTCGCCCAGGTCGAGGAGCGCGCAGGCGGCCGCCGCGATCTCCGTCGGTACGGGGTGCTGCCCCAGCAGCGCCGCCGTCGTCCACACCAGCGGGGTGCCGAGCTGCTCGGCCACAGTGGCCCAGGTCAGGCCGTGCCGCACCCGGGCCGAGTCGACGTGCCGGGCGGCGTCCTGCTTGGTCATGATCGGGGTCACGGGGTGCTCCTCGTCTCGGGGCGCCGGCAGGAGCCGGCGCGCTCGCGGCCCAGGATGCCCATCCACGCGGTCGCGACGCCACCCGACGCAGGACGAGCCCGCCACCGCGGCTGCGGTGACGGGCCCGTCGACGTGCGGGGGTGCTCAGGCCTTGCGGTCGTGCTTGACCCGACGGCGCAGCTGGAAGATCCGCAGGCTGGCGGCGATGCCGGCCAGGAAGAGCCCGGCGACCGCCGCGATCAGCAGGGCGACCGCGACCGGGATGTCGGCATCCCAGCCGAGGAAGCGCACCGTCGTCGGGTCGGTGTTCTGGGCCACGAAGATGATCAGCAGGATCAGCACGATGCCGAGCGCGATCACGCCGACGTAGAGGCCGCCGGCCCGCGAGCGGCGCAGCGGGTCGGACTGCTTGTCCTGGCGCTTTCCGGGGGCGCCGGCCTTGCCGGACTTCTCGGCCTTGCCGGCCTTGCCGGGCTTGCCGGGCTTGTCGGCGGCACGGGTACCGCCGGGCTGCGCGCCGCGGTCGGGTCCGGGGGTCGAACCCGGCTGGGTGGGCGTGGAGTTGCTCATGGAGCAGGTCTACCGCATCAGGCTCCACCCCTCGTACGCACGAGCGGGTGAGCGCGCCGCGCCCACGCCTGGGGCCTCACCCCAGAGCGACCAAGGTCACGGCCGCGGCGCACAGCAGCAGCCCCACGCCCTGGCTCCGGTGCACCCGCTCGCGCAGCAGCAGCGCGGCGAGCAGGACCGTCACCGCGGGGTAGAGCGAGGTCAGCACGCCGGCGACGGCGAGGTAGCCGGCGCGGGCGGACAGCAGGAACAGCAGCGTGCCGGTCACGCCGAGCACACCGGAGACCAGGCCGAGGTACGCCGCGGGCCGCCGCGGCACCCAGGGCGCCCGCAGCCCGGCCGCCACGACCACGACGACCACCGCCGCGACCAGCTGGTTGAGCAGGACCGGGAACAGACCGGCGTCGTCGCCGACCTGGGCCAGGGCCGCGAACAGGGTGCCGAACCCGGCGCCGGCGAGCAGGCCGTCGACCACGGCGGCGCGGGCCGGCGTACGGCCGCCGCCGCGCCGGGGGACCGGGGCCGGGTCGTCGGCGGGCTCGCGCGAGACCAGCCAGATGGCCGGGGCGGCCACGACCAGGCCGGCGGCGACCATCAGGCGCGGACGCTCCCCGAGCGCGAGCCCGGCGGCCACCGGCACCACGGCCGCGCCGACGCCGGACAGCGGGGCGACCACGCCCATCCGACCCGAGGACAGCCCGCGGTAGAGGAAGGCGGTGCCGACACCGTTCCCGACCCCGCCCAGGACCGCCCAGGCCCAGTCAGCGGGCTCCGGGGTGCCGCCGACGACGAGCGCCACGACGAGCACGGCTCCCGCCCCGCCGAGCTGGGAGAGCAGCGCCACCGCCCACGCAGACGCCCGGTGCGAGGCCACACCGCCGACGAAGTCGGACAGGCCGTAGGTGAGGGCGGCCACGAGGGCCAGGCCGAGGGCGGTCACGGCCGCCGAGCGTACGCAGAACGCGCTGTGGCCCGCGGGTCGGAGGACGACGACGGCCCCGGACCAGTGGTCCGGGGCCGTCGAGGAAGTTCGTGGTGGGTGGTGCTCAGCGCTCCGCGTCGGGAGCGGGGGTGCCGTGCAGCTTGTGGGTCTCGTCCACGACGGTCACGGCCACCTCCTTGAGCTTGTCCTCGTGCTCGCGGGCGTGGTGCGCGCAGAACATGAGCTCGCCCCCCGCCTGCAGGGCTACGCGAAGGTAGGCCTGGGCACCGCAGCGGTCGCAACGGTCCTCGGCAGTCAGGGGAGCACTGGTAGCAACTGCAGTAGTCACAACGGCCTCATCTCTTGGTCGGTCGGTGCTGTTCACAACGTAGCGAGGGAACGTGTTGTTCCTCAGCCGTTCGTGGTGAACCACACTGTGATCGAACCACGCGGGTGGTGATCCTGAAGGGTGACTGACCGGGCCTCGTCGCCCGGTCGGTCGGTGCTGCGGTGGGGCTGCACTGCTGCTCACGACCTTACTGGGCAGGCGGTACGCCCGGGCAGGCGTGCCGCGCACCGGCCGCGGGCGTGTCGTCGGTAGGTTCGGGTCGTCCAGACCAGTCAGCGACCCGGGAGCCTCCGATCGACAAGACGTACAACGCCGCGCACCTGCTCGTCCTCGAGGGTCTCGAGGCCGTCCGCAAGCGGCCCGGCATGTACATCGGCTCCACCGACACCCGGGGGCTGATGCACTGCCTCTGGGAGATCATCGACAACGGCGTCGACGAGGCGCTGGCCGGCGAGGCGCACCGCGTCGAGGTGACGCTGCACGCCGACGACTCGGTCGAGGTGCACGACGACGGTCGCGGCATCCCCACCGACAAGGAGCCCAAGACCGGGCTGCCCGGCGTCGAGGTGGTGGCCACCAAGCTGCACGCGGGCGGCAAGTTCGGCGGCGGGTCGTACGCCGCCACCGGCGGGCTGCACGGCGTCGGGCTCTCGGTGGTCAACGCCCTGTCGTCGCGGATGGACATCGACGTCGAGCGCGCCCCCAGCCGGCAGGGGCTCAGCTTCCGCCGCGGGGTGCCGGGCGTCTTCGACACCGACGGTGGGGCCGCCGGCTTCGAGGCCCGGTCCGGGCTGACCCGCAAGGCCGGCCGTGTGCCCAAGGGGCGCAGTGGCACCCGCATCCGGTTCTGGCCGGACCGCCAGATCTTCACCGCCGACGCCGCCTTCGAGCTGGAGGGACTGCTCGGCCGGGCCCGGCAGACGTCCTTCATCGTCCCGGGTCTCGAGCTGGTGATCCGCGACGAGCGCGGCGACGTACCGGTGGAGGAGAGCTTCCGCCACGACGGCGGGATCGCGGAGTTCGCGGAGTTCCTGGCCCACGACGAGGCCGTCACCGACATCGTGCGGCTCCAGGGCACCGACACCTTCACCGAGACCGTGCCGATGCTCGACGAGCAGGGGCACATGACGCCGCAGGAGGTCGAGCGCGAGCTCGGCGTCGACGTGGCGGTGCGGTGGGGCACCGGGTACGAGACCGAGGTCCGCTCCTTCGTCAACGTCATCGCCACGCCGAAGGGCGGCACGCACGTCGGCGGCTTCGAGCAGGCGGTGACCAGGACCTTCAACGAGGTCATGCGCGCCACCAAGGCGCTCAAGGTCAACGACCAGGACGTGGTCAAGGACGACGTGCTCGAGGGCATGACCGCCGTGGTGACCGTGCGCCTGGCCGAGCCGCAGTTCGAGGGGCAGACCAAGGAGATCCTCGGCACGCCCGCCGCGCGCAACGTCGTACGCAAGGTGGTCGCCGCCGAGCTCAAGGCCTTCCTCACCTCGACCAAGCGGGTCGAGAAGGCGCAGGCCAAGCTGGTCATGGAGAAGGTCGTGGGCGCCCAGCGCACCCGGATCGCGGCCCGCCAGCACAAGGAGACCCAGCGCCGGAAGAACGCGCTCGAGTCCTCCGCGCTGCCGGCCAAGCTGGCCGACTGCCGCAACAACGACAACGAGCGCACCGAGCTCTTCATCGTCGAGGGCGACTCCGCCCTCGGCACCGCCAAGCTCGCGCGCGACTCCTCCTTCCAGGCGCTGCTGCCGATCCGCGGCAAGATCCTCAACGTCCAGAAGGCCTCGGTCGGCGACATGCTGAAGAACACCGAGTGCGCCTCGATCATCCAGGTCGTCGGTGCGGGGTCCGGGCGCACGTTCGACCTCGACGCCACGCGGTACGGCCGGATCATCTTCATGGCCGACGCCGACTCCGACGGCGCCCACATCCGCTGCCTGCTGGCCACGTTGTTCTTCAAGTACATGCCGGAGCTGGTCACCAGCGGACGCGTCTACACGGCCGTCCCGCCGCTGCACCGCATCGAGCTGACCAACCCCCGCAAGGGCATGGAGAAGTACGTCTACACCTACTCCGACGACGAGCTGCAGCGGAAGCTGGCGGAGCTGAAGAAGAAGAACGTGCGCTGGAAGGACCCGGTCCAGCGCTACAAGGGCCTCGGCGAGATGGACGCCGACCAGCTGGCCGAGACCACCATGGACCCGCGCCACCGCACCCTGCGCAAGCTGACGGTGGACGACGCCGACGCGGCCGCGACGGTCTTCGAGCTGCTGATGGGCTCCGAGGTGGCGCCGCGCAAGGAGTTCATCGTGCAGGGGGCCTACGAGGTCGACGTGGAGATGCTCGACGCGTGACGGGTCGGCCCGTACGGGTCGGGCGCGGGCGCGGCCCGCGGGACGTCATACGTACCGCGCAGACGGGTGCTCGCTCCGTATGACGTCCCGGGGCCGGTCGGGCCCCTGGTCAGCGGTGGTCGCCGGAGCCGCCCAGGGCCGCCCGCCGCTGGCGGTCCGCCAGCTTCGTGACGTTGCCCTGGGCGATGTCGTCGAGGGAGAGCCCCAGGAAGCTGGCCAGGACCGCGGTGTACCAGAGCACGTCGCCGAGCTCGGCGGCCATGTCGTCGCGGTCGAGCCGGTCCAGGTCGCTGCCGTGGTCCCGGACCAGCTTCTTGACCTTCTCAGCGACCTCGCCGGCCTCACCGACCAGCCCGAGCACGAGGTGCATGAACTCGTCGGGGGCGTCGACGTCGCGGGCGGTGCGCAGGGCGGCGCGCTGATAGTCGTTGCAGTCCATGAGACGACCGTAGGCGCTCGGCCGCCCTCGGTGACCGCGAGCCGGCGTGGGCGCGGCCGCGGCCCGCGGGACGTCATACGTACTGCGCAGACGGGTGCTCGCTCCGTATGACGTTCCGGGGCCGGCCTGGTCCGGGCATCACCCGACGGGTGGCAGCATGGGCCCGATGCGCACCCCTGTCCGGCTGACCGCCATGGTCGCCTCGCTGGCGGCTGCCGCGACCCTCGCCGCCGGCTGCAGCGGCCCCACCGACCCGAGCAGCGACGAGCCCGCGGGGCGCGCTGCCCAGGCGTCGCAGGACGTACGCCCCACCGCCTCCGAGCGGCTCGGTCTCGACCCCGGGTGGGGCCCGACGCGGGCCGAGCTGGACCGTGCCGCGCGGGCCGTGGACCGGATGACGCTGCCCGAGCTCGCCGGTCAGGTGATCGTGGCCCGCTGGTCGGGCACCACCACCCCGACCGCCCTGGTCGAGGACCTCGACCTCGGCGGCGTCATCATGTTCGAGGACAACGTGGTCTCGGCCGAGCAGGTCCGCCGGACCGCCACGCAGCTCCAGCGGGGCGTACGCCGCCCGTGGCCGTTGCTGGTCGGCGTGGACCAGGAGGGCGGGCTGGTCGAGCGGCTGACCACCGGCGTCACCCGCTTCCCGGCCTTCATGAGCGCCGGGGCGGCCGACCGGCCGCGGCTGACCCAGCAGGCGTACGCCGCTGCGGGCGCGGAGCTGCGCCGTCTCGGGTTCACCACCGACTTCGCCCCCGACGCCGACGTGACCGTCGGACCGGCCGATCCGGTGATCGGGTCGCGCTCGGCCGGCTCGGACCCGGCGGTGGTCGCCGAGCAGACCGTGGCAGCGGCGCGGGGCTACCTCGCGGGCGGCGTGCTGCCCGTCGTCAAGCACTTCCCGGGCCACGGGTCGGTCACGACCGACAGCCACCTCGCGCTGCCGGTGCAGGGGCGCAGCCGCGCCGAGCTCCGTGACACCGACCTGGTGCCGTTCCGGGCCGCCGTCGACGCGGGCCTGCCGGCGGTGATGATCGGCCACCTGGCCGTCACCGCGGTGGACCCCGGCGTGCCCGCGACCGTCTCCCGCCCGGTCGTCACGGGTCTCCTGCGCGAGGACCTCGGCTTCGACGGCGTCGTGGTCAGCGACGCCCTCGAGATGGCCGCGCTAGACGGCGTGGACCGGCCCGCGGTCGGCTTCCTGCGCGCCGGCGGCGACCTGGTGCTGCTGCCCCCGGACCCCGCGGCGACCCGTGCGTCGATCCTGGCGGCCGTGCGCAGCGGGGACCTGGACCGGCGGCGCCTCGAGCAGGCTGCGGCCCGGGTGGGCGCGATGCTCCTCCACCAGGAGGCCACGCCGCCCGGGCGCGGCGGCCCGTCGAGCGCCGCGGGACCGGCGCGGGCGTTGTCGGCGGCGGCGGTCACCGTCGCCACCGGCGCCTGCCGCGGCCCGCTGGTCCGGGGGCCCCTGGTGCCGATGGGGGACGCCGCGGCGGTGGGCGCCTTCCGTACGGCCGCGCAGGCTGCCGGCGTCCCGCTCGGCTCCGTCTCCGAGACCCGCCCGCCCCGTCCGGTCCCCACCGGTCGCAGCCGCGCCGACGCCCGCGCCCTGGACGCGTGGCGTGCCACGCCGGCGAGCACGGTCGTCGACGGGACGCCCGTACGCCTCGGCACGACCGACGGCCCGGGCGCGCCCGGGGTGCTGGTCGCGACGGACTCGCCCTACCTGCTCGGGTACGCCGACGCGCCGGTGGAGGTCGCGACCTACGGCACGACGCCCGGCGCGATGACGGCGCTGGTGCAGGTGCTCACCGGTGAGGCGCGAGCCCCCGGCCGGCTCCCGGTGGCCGTCGACGGCGTCGAGCGCCGCGGCTGCTGACGCGCAGCCTGTCCGCAACCGTCATCTCGAGGCGCCGCGAGCGTCATCTCGGCTGTCCGCGAGCGTCATCTCGGCTCAGAGGCGCTGGTCCAGGAGGCCGGTGTCGACGTCGTAGACGAACCCGCCGACCTGGACGGAGTCCGGGATGAGCGGGTGGGTGCGGACCTTGCGGACGTCCTCGGCCAGCGCCTCGTCCTGGTCGGCCACGACGTGGATCGGCTGCCAGGAGGCGTCGCCGCCGGCCGACTCGGCCACGCGACGGCGCAGCTCGGCCTCGGTGTTGCTGGCCACCGCGCAGCGGGTGTGCGGCACCACGAGGATGCGCGAGACGTTCAGCAGGTGCACGGCCAGCACGAGCGCCTCCAGCGCCTGCGGGGTCACCCGCCCGCCGGGGTTGCGGAAGATCTTGGCGTCGCCGAGGCCGAGGCCGACCATCTCCAGCGGCTGGATCCGCGAGTCCATGCAGGTCACGATCGCCACGCCGGCGCGGGCGACACCGTCGAACCCGGAGACGTCGTTGGCGGCGGCGTACGCCTCGTTGGCAGCGATCAGGTCGTCGAAGGAGTCCACGGGCCGCAACCTATCGCCGCAGGGCGGGTGGCGTCGTCAGCCTGAGGTGAGGACCGCGTCACGTGGGTCGACCTCGCGGGTGCGGGCGCCGCGGAACAGCCACAGCGCCAGCACCGCCGCGACGACGGCGCAGACCGCGGCGCCGGCGAAGACGGCCTGCTCCTGCGGGATGCTGGCCGCGGCCAGCAGGTCGGTGTAGGCCTGGCAGCGGGTGCGGCCGTCGCACACGTCGACCGCGGCGGGCATGGGGTCGTCCTCCAACGCGGCGTAGTAGCGCCGCAGCCCGATGGCCGTGAGGGCCGAGATGCCGACGAGCATGCCGACCATCCGCGCGACCACGACCACGGCGCTGGCCAGGCCGTGCACGGCGGCGTCGGTGCTGGCCAGCACGGCGGCGTTGACCGGCGCCAGCGCGAGGCCGAAGCCGAACCCGCAGGCCACGAGGACCACGTCGGAGGCGACGCTCTCGAGGCTGTCGACGCCCCAGGTGCTCATCACCGCGAAGGCCGCGGCGGCGAGCGTCATCCCGGCGGCGGTGATCACGCCGGCCGGGAGCCGCCGCACGAGGTAACCGCCGACGACGGCACCCACGGGGAGCGCGACCAGGAAGCGCACCAGCACCAGCGCGGCCATCAGCTGCGAGTCGCGGTAGGTGGTGGTGCGGGCGAAGAGGGGGATGTCGACGACGGCGGCGATCAGGGCGGCGCCGACGAAGAAGCTGACCACCGCCGCGCCCCAGGCCGGTCGCGCGCGCAGCGCACCCCGCGGCACCAGGGGGTCGGCGGCGCGACGCAGGTGCACCACCAGCGCCACGGTGGCCATCGCGGAGCCCAGGAGGTACCACCAGCCCTGCTCGGCGAAGAGCTCGATCGCGGGGTCCGCGGTCGCGAAGGCCAGGATCACCCCGCCCAGCGCCACCGCGAGGTACGTCGCGCCGACCAGGTCCGCGGCCCGGGCGGTGCGCCACCACCCGCGCAGGTCGAGCAGCGGCCGCCGGGCGAGAAGGCACCACACCACCAGCAGGGCCAGCGCCGCCATCGCGGCCAGGCCGACCGGCGTCAGCCAGCGGCCGCCGGGCACCAGGCCGACGAAGACCTGGCCCCAGGTCAGGTCGCGCAGCAGCGCCGAGGGCCGGAGCACGACCAGGAGCGCCAGCACGGTCGCGACGAGCAGCAGGAGCAGCCCGACGAGGTCGGGCCGCCGTCGTCCGGGGGGCCCGCCCCCGTACGGCGTCCGCGCGGCCGCCGCGCGCACCGCCGGGTCCCGCCGGGCCAGCGCGCGCACGGCCAGGGCCAGCGCCACGCCGACGACGAGGTTGAGCACGAAGATCGCGCGCCAGTCGGCCACGGCCAGCACGACCGCCCCGAGCAGCGGGCCGAGCACGGAGCCGGCCTCCTGGACCGCCGAGACGATGCCGAGCGGCACCCCGCGCCGGTGGACCGGGTACAGGTCGGCCACCAGCGCCAGGGTGGCCGGGACCAGGCCGCCGCCGCCGAGGCCCTGCAGGAAGCGGCCCACCACCATGCTGGGCATGTCGTAGGCCAGCGCGGTGACCAGGGAGCCGAGCGCGAAGACGACCAGGGAGCCGACGAGGACCGGGGTACGCCCGCGCAGGTCGGCGATCCGCCCGATCAGCGGCAGGATCGCGACGTAGCCGAGCAGGAAGCCGGAGATGATCGGGGCCGCGCGCTGCAGCTCCTCGGCCGAGATGCCGACCGAGGCGACCATGTCGGGCAGGGCCAGCACGACGACGTAGGTGTCGGCGGCGGCGAAGGCCACCGCCACGGCGGCCAGGGCCAGCAGCACCCGCGAGCGGGTCGCGACCCGCTCCGTCCCGCTCACGGGGCGGTGATGTCCTGCTCGGTGCCGTAGTCGGTCAGGTCGACGGTGTAGGTCATCTCGGCGCTCGCGGGGTAGAACACCCCGGTCAGCTCCGCCGAGCGCAGCTCGCCGTCCTCGGTGATCGTGTAGACCACGTCGAAGTCGCCCTCGGCGGAGGGGATGACGTTGGTCATCACCTCGTCGGTGACCGAGCCGGAGTACTCGGTCAGCACCTCGCTGTTGTCGGCCCCGCCCCGCACGGTCTCGCCCTCGGTGGGCTCCTCGGTCGCGGTCAGCAGGGTCGAGACGCCCTGCTCGGGGTCGATCAGCTCGGCGGGGTCGGGGGCGCCGTACTCACCGGGGTCGATGGTCTGGAAGCCGGGCACGAGCGGCAGCTCGGCGTAGACCTCGCCGCCGACGGCGACCACGGGCACCTCGACGGAGTTGCCGGCCAGGCTGACCGCGATCTGGCCCTCGAAGGCCGGCGCGGCGGTGGCCACGCCGGTGGCGCTGGTGATGCCGGTGGTGCCGTCGGGCAGGTTCTCGGTGGTCAGCGACAGCTGGACGCCCGACGTGTCGTCGAGCGTGGTCTTGGCCTGGGCCAGGACCTCCTCGGGCGTCGGCGCGGTGTCGCCGCCGCTGCCGGTGCCTCCCTCGTCACCGGAGCAGCCGGCCAGCAGGCCGACCGGGACGAGCAGGGCGGCGGCGAGGGCGGCCGAGGGCAGGGACGACGCGCGCGGGCGCGGTCGGAGGGCGCGGCGGAGCATGCCCTCAGCCTCCCACACCGTCGGTCGCGGGCCCCGGCTCGGAGCCCGCGTCGGGGAGGGTCCCCGGCCCGGCCCCGAGGGCCGCGGGGGAGGCGCCCAGGGCCTCGGCGCAGGCGGCGACGGGCTGGGTCAGCGGCACCCCGGACCCGTCGCGGCGCCCCGTCGGGGCGGGCAGCTCGACGGGCGCGCCGCTCGCGGCCGCGGCCCGCGCCGGGGCGGGCCCGACCCAGGCCAGGAGCAGGGTGTCCTCGCCGCGCAGGAAGCGGTGGCAGCGCACGCCGCCCGTCGCGCGTCCCTTGGCGGGGTACTCGGTGAACGGGGTCAGCTTGGCCGCGCCGACCTCGGTGCCCGGCAGCGCCGTCGAGGCGCCCGAGACGGTCAGCACCTCGTGGCCCTGCGGCGCGGTCGGGTCCGTGGCGCCGAAGAACAGCACCCGTTCGCCGGCGCCGAGCTTGATGCCGGCGACGCCGCCGCCCGTGCGCCCCTGGGGACGCACCGCCTCGGCACCGAAGTGCAGCAGCTGGGCGTCGCTGGACACGAAGCAGAGCTGCTCACGGCCGGTGGCCAGCTCGACGGCGCCGACGACCTCGTCACCGTCGGCGAGGCGGAGGACCTCCCAGACGTCGCGGTTCAGGACCTCGGGGTTGACCCGCTTGACCACGCCCGCGCGGGTGCCGAGGGCCAGCCCGGGCCCGTCCTCGGCCAGCGTGCACAGGGCCAGTGCCCGCTCGCCGGGGTCGAGGACCAGCAGCTCGGTCAGCGGCACCCCGCCCTGGAGGTCGGGGTGGGAGTTCGACGGGGGAAGCGCCGGGAGGTCCAGGACCCCGAGGCGGTGCAGCCGCCCGAGGGAGGTCAGCACGCCGACCTCGCCCCGCGTCGTGGCGCGGACCGAGGAGACCACGACGTCGTGCGCGCGGCGGGCGTCGCTGCCGTCGGTGGCGCCGGAGACCCCGCCGCCCGCGGCGTCCGGGTCCAGCGGCGCGGTGCGGGCCAGCAGCCCGGCCGACGACAGCAGGGCCAGGCAGGGGTCGTCGGCGACCTCGAGCGCACCGGCGGCGGCCGCGGCGGCCGGTGCCCCGGCCGACTCGAGCAGCACCGTACGACGGGGGGTGCCGTAGGTCGCGGCGACCTCGGCGAGCTCGGCCGACACGACCCCGCGCAGCAGCGCGTCGTCGGCCAGGATCGCGTCGAGCTCCTCGATCTCGCGGCGCAGCTGCTCCTGCTCCTTCTCCAGCTCGATCCGGCTGAAGCGGGTCAGCCGGCGCAGCTGCATCTCGAGGATGTAGTCGGCCTGGGCGCGCGACAGGTCGAAGACCGTGCTCAGCCGCTCCCGCGCCGCGCCGGCGTCGTCGCTGGAGCGGATCACCGCGATGACCTCGTCGATGTCCAGCAGCGCGACCAGCAGGCCGTCGACCAGGTGCAGCCGGTCGGCCTTGCGGTCGCGGCGGAACTGCGAGCGTCGGCGGACGACCTCGAAGCGGTGGGCCAGGAACACCTCGAGCATCTGCTTCAGGCCCAGGGTGCGCGGCTGGCCGTCGACCAGCGCCACGGCGTTGATGCCGAAGGAGTCCTCCAACGGCGTGGACTTGTAGAGCTGCTCGAGCAGGGCCTCGGGCACGAAGCCGTTCTTGACCTCGATCACCAGCCGCAGGCCGTGCTCGCGGTCGGTGAGGTCCTTGATGTCGGCGATGCCCTGCAGCTTCTTGCCCTGCACCAGGGTCTTGATCCGCTCGACGACCTTCTCGGTGCCCACGCCGTACGGCAGCTCGGTCACCACGATGCCCTTGCGCCGACCGACCGGCTCCACCCGGGCCGTGGCGCGCATCTTGAATGACCCGCGCCCGGTCTCGTAGGCGTCGCGGATCCCGGCCAGGCCGACGATCTTGCCGCCGGTCGGCAGGTCGGGCCCGGGCACGAACCGCATCAGGTCCTCGGTGCCGGCCGCGGGGTGCGTGATCAGGTGGCGCAGCGCCTGGACGACCTCGACCAGGTTGTGGGGGGCCATGTTGGTGGCCATCCCGACCGCGATGCCGGTGGTGCCGTTGACGACCAGGTTCGGGATGGCGGCCGGCAGCACCGACGGCTCGAGCTCGCGGCTGTCGTAGTTGGGCCGGAAGTCGACGGTGTCCTCGTCGATCGAGGCCGTCATCGCCACGGCCGGGGCGTCCATCCGGCACTCGGTGTAGCGCATCGCGGCCGGCGAGTCGTCGGGTGAGCCGAAGTTGCCGTGCCCGTCGACCATCGGCAGCCGCATCGACCACGGCTGGGCGGTGCGCACGAGGGCGTCGTAGATCGCGGTGTCGCCGTGCGGGTGCAGGCGACCCATCACCTCGCCGACCACGCGGGCGCACTTCACGTGCCCCCGCTCGGGGGTCAGGTTCATCTGCTGCATCGTGTAGAGGATCCGGCGCTGGACCGGCTTCAGGCCGTCCCGGGCGTCGGGCAGCGCCCGGGAGTAGATGACGGAGTAGGCGTACTCGAGGAACGAGGTGCGCATCTCCTCGCCGACGTCGATGTCGAGGACGTGCTCCTCGACCTCGTCGGGCGGGGGAGGGG
>NZ_LR733215.1:1759466-2216977 GCF_902506435.1 Nocardioides sp. AX2bis
CCCCGCTGCTCCGGCGGGCACGACCGCCCCGGCCC
Source organism: Nocardioides sp. AX2bis (assembly GCF_902506435.1). Lineage (GTDB taxonomy): Bacteria > Actinomycetota > Actinomycetes > Propionibacteriales > Nocardioidaceae > Nocardioides. Next base: position 1,759,502 of record NZ_LR733215.1, read on the forward strand.
CCCAGCACTGGGAGGCCGACGTCCTGCTGCGCGACGGCCGCACCGCCCACGTGCGCCCGATCGTGCCCGAGGACGCCGAGCTGCTGGTGTCCTTCTACGCCCGCGTCTCCGACCGGTCGAAGTACTACCGCTTCTTCAGCCCGATGCCGACGCTGAGCGCGCGCGACGTGCGGCGCTTCACCGAGGTCGACCACGTCGGCCGGGTGGCGCTGGTGATGCTGCTCCAGGGCCAGATGATCGCCGTCGGCCGTTTCGAGGCCCTCGGCGACGGCGAGGCCGAGGTCGCCTTCCTGGTCGAGGACCGCCACCAGGGCCGCGGCATCGCCCAGCTGCTGCTCGAGCACCTCGCCGCCGCGGGGCGCGAGCGCGGCCTGGAGCGGTTCACCGCGGAGGTCCTGCCCGACAACCACCGGATGATCCAGACCTTCCGCGACGCGGGCTACCGGGTGGCCAGCGGCTACGAGGACGGCGTGCTGAGCCTGGAGTTCCCGATCGACGCCACCGACACGGCGATCGGCGTGATGCGCGGGCGTGAGCAGCGTGCGGAGGCCGCCTCGATCGAGCGGTTCTTCAACCCGCGCTCGGTCGCGGTGATCGGCGCCTCGCGCCGCCAGGACACGATCGGCCAGCAGCTGGTGCGCAACCTGGTCACCGGCGACTTCACCGGCCGGGTCTACGTGGTCAACCCCAGCGCCGGCGCCGTCTCGGGGCTCCCGGCCTACCAGAGCGTCGGCGACATCCCCGACGAGGTCGACGTGGCCATCGTCGCGGTCCCGGCCGAGGCCGTGACCGACGTGGTCCTCGACTGCGCGGCCAAGGGCGTGCACGGGCTGGTGGTGATCTCTTCGGGGTTCGCCGAGACCGGCGAGGAGGGCCGGCAGCGCCAGCGGCACCTGGTCGGGCTGTCCCGCTCGTACGGCCTGCGGCTGATCGGCCCCAACTGCCTCGGCGTCATCAACACCGACCCGGCCGTCTCGGTCAACGCCTCGCTGTCCTCGGTGATGCCCCCGCGCGGGCGGGCCGGGTTCTTCTGCCAGTCCGGCGCGCTCGGCTCGGCGATCCTGGAGAAGGTGCAGAACCGTGGCCTCGGGCTGTCCACCTTCGTCAGCGCCGGCAACCGCGCCGACGTGTCGGGCAACGACCTGCTGCAGTACTGGGAGGAGGACGACTCCACCGAGGTCGTGCTGCTCTACCTGGAGTCCATCGGCAACCCGCGCAAGTTCTCCCGGATCGCGCGGCGGGTCTCGCTGCGCAAGCCGATCGTGGCGGTGCGCTCCGGGCGGAGCACCCAGGGCGTCCCGATGGGCCACACCGTGCGCCGGATCGGTGCGCCGCCGCAGGCCGTCGACGCGATGTTCCGCCAGGCCGGGGTGATCCAGGTCGACACCCTCGAGGAGATGTTCGACGTCGCCCAGCTGCTGGCCCACCAGCCGCTGCCGCGGGGCCGCCGGGTGGCGATCGTCGGCAACTCCGACGCCCTGGGCCTGCTCGCGGCCGACGCGGCCGCCCCCATCGGCCTCGAGGTCACCCGGGCCGTCGCGCTGGGAGCCGACGCCGGGGCCGAGGACTTCGAGGACGCCATCGACGCCGCCATCGACGACCCCGAGGTCGACGCGGTGATGGCGGTCTACATCCCGCCGCTCAACGTCTCCGGCGAGGACGTCGCCAACGTGCTGGCCGCCGTCGGCGAGCAGTCCGACAAGCCCCTGGTCTCCACCTTCCTCGGCGCCGAGGGCGTGCCCGAGCTGCTCCGCGTGCCGGACGTGGCCGGGTCCACCGCCGGTCGCGGGTCGGTGCCGTCCTACCCGGCGGTCGAGTCCGCCGTCCGCGCCCTGGCCCGGGTCGTGGAGTACGCGGTGTGGCTGCGCACCCCCGACGGGCCGCCGCCGGACCCGGCGCAGAGCGACGAGCCGGCCGCCCGGGCCGTCGTGCGCCGTGCCCTGCAGGCCGACCCGGACGGGGTCAACCTCGGCGAGGACGCCCTGCGCGAGCTGCTCGCTGCCTACGGGATCGACCTGTGGCCCGTACGCCGGGTCGCCACGCTCGCCGAGGCGCGCGCCGCCGGGCACGACCTCGGCTGGGCCGGCGGCCACGACGTCGTGCTGAAGGCGACCGCGGAGCCGTTGCGCGAGCGCCCCGACCTGGCCCACGTGTGGCGCAACATCGCCGACGCCGACGAGATGGCCACCGCGTGGTCCTCCCTGGCGCACTCGGTGACCTCCGTGGCGGAGCCGGACTTCGTCGTCCAGCGCACCGCCCAGCCCGGCGTGCCGGTCTCGATCCGCAGCATCGAGGACCCGCTCTTCGGGCCGGTGGTCTCGTTCGGCATCGCCGGACCCGTCATCGAGCTGCTGTCCGACCTCTCCTACCGGATCCCGCCGCTCGGCGAGCGGGACGCCCGGGCGATGGTGCGGGAGGTGAAGAGCTCCCCGATGCTGTTCGGCTACCGCGGCGCGGAGGCCGTCGACGTGGCGCTGATCGAGCGGCTGATCGGCCAGGTCTCCCAGCTGCAGCTCGACTTCCCCGAGGTGGCCTCCCTCGAGCTCGGCCTCGTGGTCGCCGGCGCCGACCACCTCTCGGTGCTGACCGCCACGGCCCGCGTCCAGCGCGTGGCCACGCCCCGTTCCGACCTCTACGCCCGGCGGATGCCGGACCTGCCCGGCGACACCGCCCCGGACTGAGCCGCGGTGATCGTCTCCGACGCGGCGGGGCTGCTGTTCGTCCACGTCCAGAAGACCGGCGGGGTCAGCGTCGAGCGCTGGCTGCAGGAGGTGGCCCCGGACGCGCGCCGGGTGCCGGGCTGCGACCGGCACGCCGGCCTGCGGGCGATCCTGGCCGCCGAGCCGGCGCTGACCGACCACCTCGTCGTCGGGGTCGTGCGCAACCCCTGGGCGCGGTTGCTGTCGTGGCACCGGATGGTGCGCCGGTGGGTGTCCTGGGTGCCCGAGGGCGAGCCGCTGGAGTCGCTGGAGAACTTCCGCGGCAACGCCTTCGCGCGGCGGGTGGCCCTCGAGCTGCCCGACTTCGAGGACTTCGTGATGCGCGGGACCACCGAGATCCCCCGGCTGCGTCGCCCGCAGGTGGCCTACCTCGAGGCGCCGGGTCGCCGGGCCGACGTGGTGGCGCGCCAGGAGACCCTCGACGACGACCTGCGCGTGGTGGCGGCGCGCTGCGGCCTGCCGCCGCGCACGGGGGAGCGGTGGAACGCCGACGACGAGCGGGTCGACCACCGCAGGGCGTACACCCCGGCGATGCGCGACCGCGTGGGTGAGGTCTTCGCACGCGACGTCGCGACGTTCGGCTACGAGTTCTGAGCACCGCGGGACCCCGTGCGAGACTTCCTGGCATGCGCAGCACCCGCACCGACGACAGCGACCGCACCCGGGAGCTGCTCGGGGCCATCGAGCAGACCGGGTACTACCCCGAGGTGGTCGCCGACGGCGTCGCCGCCGCGGTGGCCGGCGAGCAGGTGGTCTCCTACTACGTCCACCACGAGCCGACCTTCGAGCACGACGAGGTGCGCCGCCACCAGAGCGTGGTCGTGCTGACGCCGAGCCGCCTCGTGCTGGCCCACACCGACGAGCACGCCCCCGACGACCTGCTCCCGGAGCCCTACACCTCGACCTCGACCGAGGCCGTGCGGCTGGACTCCGTGCGCTCGGTCGTGGTGACCCGGATGGTCGCGAACCCGACCCAGGGCCCCACCCCGCCGGCCGAGGCCGTGATGACGATCGGGTGGGGCGGGGTCAGCCACCTCGACCTCGAGCCCGCCGGCTGCAGCGACCCCGAGTGCGAGGCCGACCACGGCTACACCGGCTCGATGACCGCCGACGACTTCACCCTGCGGGTCTCGGCCACCGCCGACGGCCCCGACGCCGTGGCGGGCCTGCTCTCCTTCGCCGAGTCGCTCTCGGCGCGCACCCACCTGCGGTGACGCTGCTGGAGCCGGAGTACGGCCGCCGCTCCCTCGGCGACGTCGTCCCGGCGGTCGCCCGTGCCCTGGGCCGCCCGCTCGACCCGGCCACCGACCGCGACCATCGCGCCGGGGGTGCGCCCGGCGCTGCGCCCGGGCTCGTGCTGCCCGACGCCGAGGCGTACGTGCTGTTCCTCGTCGACGGGCTCGGCGCCCGCCAGCTGGCCCGCTACGAGCACGCCGCGCCGTACCTCTCCTCGCTGCAGGTCGTCGATGCCGCCGCGACCGCAGGGGTGCCGTCCACGACCGCCACCAGCCTTACCTCGTTGGGCACCGGCCTCCCGCCGGGCGCCCACGGGGTCGTCGGCTACAGCTCGCGGATCCCCGGCACCGACCGGCTGCTGTTCGCCCTCGGCTGGGACGCCGCGGTCGACCCCCGCGAGTGGCAGCCGCACCCGACCGCCTTCACCCGCCTGCAGGCCGCGGGCGTCACGACCACCGTGGTCAACAAGCGCGAGTTCGAGGGCAGCGGCCTGACCGAGGCCGCCCACCGCGGCGCCGACTTCGTGGGCGCCGACAAGGTGGGGGAGCGGATCGCGGCGACCCAGCGCGTCTCGGCCCGCACCCCGTCGCTGACCTACCTCTACGACGGCGACCTCGACTGGACCGGGCACCGCCACGGCGTCGCCTCGACCGCCTGGCTCCAGCAGCTGGCGATGATCGACAGCGAGGCCGAGCAGCTGCGCGAGTCGTTGCCGGCCTCCGTACGCCTGCTCGTGGTCGCCGACCACGGCATGGTCGACGCCGACCCCGCGCAGCGCTTCGACGTCGACGCGCTGCCCGAGCTGTCCGCCGGGGTCAGCCTCTTCGGAGGCGAGGCCCGCTTCCGCCAGCTCTACTGCCAGCGCGGCGCGGTGGACGACGTCGTCGCTGCCTGGAGGGGGACGCTGGGGGACGCCGCCGAGGTGCTGACCCGGGAGGAGGCGGTGGCCCGGGGCTGGTTCGGCCCGGTCTCGCCCACGGTCGTGCCCCGATTGGGCGACGTCCTGGTGGCGTGCCGCGACCGGGCGTCGGTCGTCTCCACCGTCGGCTGGTCCTACGAGTCCCGGCTGGTCGGCCTGCACGGGTCGCTGACGCCCGACGAGATGCTGATCCCGGTCCTCCTCGGCTGAGGCCCGGGCCGCGCTCGCGGGTCGGGCGTCCTGGGAGCGATAGGGTCGCCTGACCCGGTGACCCCGGGCACCGCCGACCGGAGGCAGCTCATCGACCGTCCCGCACACCCAGTGGACGCCCGCACCCGCGCGCGTGCGTTCCTGGACGCCCAGCCCCCGCCCCTACCTGGGCTGCCGCCCCTGCTCGACCGCGTGTGCTGTGCCGCGACGGAGGCGCTCGTGGCCGACGGTGCCACGGTGACGCTCGTCCCGGCGCGCGGCCTGGACCACGACGTCGCCGAGGTGCAGGTGGTGGCCGGCTCCTCCGGCGACCTCTACCGGCGCGCCGCCGAGGTCGAGCTGGACCTGGGGGAGGGGCCGGTCACCCAGGCGCTCCTGGGCGGGCACCCCGTCCTCGTGCCCGAGGTGGGCGCCTCCGACGGGTGGCGCTGGCCGGCGTGGGAGGCCCGTGTGCAGAACCTCGGCATCGGGGCGGTGCACGCGTTCCCGCTCCAGCTGGGCGCGGCGCGGTTCGGGGCCCTGTCGGCCTTCCACGGCCGACCGTTCGCGCTGGTGCCGGCCGTGGCCGGCCTCGGGGTGGCGCTCGCGGCGCTGACCACCGAGCTGCTGCTCGACCGCGCGGCCCGGACCGACCGGAGCGGCCGGCCCGGGGGACTCCCGCCGCTCGGGGACGACCTCGACCTCCGGATCGAGGTCTACCAGGCCCAGGGAATGGTGATGGCCGCGCTCGGCGTCACGATGGCCGAGGCGCTGGCCCGGATGCGCGCCCGTGCCTTCGCCACGGGCAAGGACCTGCCGGCCGTGGCCGCCGAGATCGTCGCAGGTCGTCTCGACCTGTCCGGGGACGGCACACGTTGAGCACCACCGAGAGGACCACGCCATGATCGACCTCCACCGCATCCCCGAGCTGTTCGTCGACGTGGCCGACACCCTGGTCGCGGAGTTCGACCTGCTGGAGTTCCTGCACCGCCTCACCGAGCACGCCGCCACCGTGAGCGGCGCCAGCGCGGTCGGGCTGATGATGCTCGACCAGAACGACGTCCTGCGCTACATGGCCTCGACCAGCGAGAGCGCCCGGATGCTCGAGCTGCTGCAGCTGCAGACCGAGGAGGGGCCCTGCTTCGACTGCTCCCGCACCGGGCAGGCCGTGGTCAACGCCGAGCTCGCCGAGGCGACCGGTCGGTGGCCCGTCTTCGCCCGGGCCGCCCTCGACGCCGGGTTCCGGTCGGTGCACGCCTTCCCGATGCGGCTGCGGGACGAGTCCATCGGCGCGCTCAACCTGCTCGGCGACGAGGACGGCACGTTCGAGCCCGAGGAGGTCCGCCTGGTGCAGGCGCTGGCCGACGTCGCCACGATCGCGCTCCTCCAGGAGCGCCAGCTCTCCCGTGCCGGCGCGGTGACCGAGCAGCTCCAGGGCGCGCTGAACAGCCGGATCGTGCTCGAGCAGGCCAAGGGAGTGCTCGCCCAGCAGATGGGCAGCACGCCCGACGCGGCCTTCGAGATCCTGCGTCGACGCGCTCGCTCCGAGCAGGTCCGACTGTCCGACCTCGCCCGCTCCATCGTCGACGAGGTCGAGCGCCGCGCCCGCTGACCGACCAGTCTCGTGTCGTCTGGCCCGCCGGGCCCGCCTCTGCTACTTTCTCCGCTGACCGCCCCAGACCCCGGTGGTCCGCACCCTTGCCGGCATCCGCGTCGTGACGACGCCCCGCTCTCCGGACGGTGCTGTCCCCGGGGGGAGCGACAGCGCCGTCCGGTCCCGGTGTCCGCGCCGCTCAGGCGTGCTGCGCCACCAGCGCGTCGCGGGTGATCGAGCCGAGGTCGGGCGTCCCCGCCAGGGCCATCGTCAGGTCGAGCTCGGCGACGACGTTGCCGAGCACCTCCTCCAGGCCCCGCTGACCGGCCACGGCCAGGCCGTAGATCGGCGAGCGGCCGAGCAGCACCGCGTCGGCGCCCAGCGCGCGGGCCACGAAGACGTCGGCGCCGGTGCGCACCCCGCTGTCCAGCAGCAGCGTGGGGTCCGGGCCCACCGCCTCCCGGACCTGCACCAGCGCGTCCAGGGAGGCCACGGCGTTGTCGACCTGCCGGCCGCCGTGGTTGGAGACCACCAGGGCGTCGGCCCCGAGGTCCAGGGCGCGTCGGGCGTCGTCGGGGTGCAGGACGCCCTTCAGGACCACGGGCAGCGAGGTGCGCGAGCGCAGCGTCGCGAGGTGGTCCCAGGACAGACCGGGGTTGGAGTAGACGTCGAGGAAGGTCTCCACGCTCGCGCGCGGCTCGGGGGCCCGCAGGTTGTCGCGGAAGCGCCCCGGGTGGTGCCGGGCGATGTCCAGCAGGGTGCGGACGGCGCCGACGGTGACCTCGACGGCGTCCCGCCCCTCGCGTGCGGCCGCAGCCACCCGGGTCCGCACGATCTCGGTGAAGCGGTCGTCGGAGGTGTACTGCGCGATCCCGATGCCCCGGCTGAAGGGGAGCGAGCCGAGGTCCAGGTCCTGCGGCCGCCAGCCCAGCACCGTGGTGTCGAGGGTGACGACCAGGGCCTGCGCCCCGGTGGCCTCCGCCCGCCCGATCAGGCTGTCGACCAGGCCCTCGTCCTTGCTCCAGTACAGCTGGAACCAGTGCGGGCTGCCGCCGAGCTCGGCGACGACCTGCTCCATCGGGCTGCTGGCCTGGTTGGAGAGGACGTACGTCGTGCCGGTCGCCGCCGCGGCCCGGGCGACCGCCAGGTCGGCGTCGCGGCGGACCAGACCGGCAGCTCCCACCGGGGCGAGCAGGACGGGGGCGGCGAGCCGGTGACCGAGGACGTCGAGCGAGAGGTCACGGACCGCATGGCCGTGCGCCATCCGTGGGAGCACGCCCCAGGCGTCGAAGGCCCGCCGGTTGCGCGTCATCGTGCGGCCCTGGCCGGCCCCGCCGGCGACGTAGGCCCACGCCCGGTCGCTCATCGCCCGGCGGGCGGCGCGTTCCAGGGCCGCGTCGTCGGTCGGGACCGCCGGGCGCCGCCCGAGCGCCCCCTGGCGGTAGACGTGACCCTGGCGTAGACGTCCGACCCCGGTGCTGACCATGGCCCGACCCTAGGAGACCGGACCCTGGGCGCGTGCTTGTCAGCCGGCGAACGCCGCCACGGAGGCCTCGACGAAGGCGTCCAGGTCGTCGGGGTTGCGGCTGGTCACCAGGGTCCAGCCGTTGGCCGGGCAGGTGAAGGACTGCTCGTCGACCCAGGTCGCGCCGGCGTTCTTGAGGTCGGTGCGGATGCTGGGGAAGCTGGTGAGGGTCTTGCCCCCCAGGACGTCGGCCTCGGCTAGGGTCCAGGGGCCGTGGCAGATGGCGGCGACGGGCTTGCCGGCGTCGACCAGCGTGCGGACGAGGGCCACCGCGGCCTCGTCGAGCCGCAGCTGGTCGGGGTTGGTCGTGCCGCCGGGCAGCACGAGCGCGTCGACCGTGGTCGGGTCGAGCTCGGCCACGGTGGTGTCGACGTCGAACGTGTCGGCCTTGTCGACGTCGTTCTCGAACGCCTGGACGGTCCCGGCCTCGGGCGCCACCAGCACGCACCGTGCACCGGCGGCCCGCAGCCCCTCCCAGGGCCGGGTCAGCTCGACCTGCTCGACGCCGGAGTTGGCGGTGAGGAAAACGATCGTCTTGCCGTCGAGCTGTGCCACGGTGGGTGACTCCTGGGGTGCGAGGTGGGTGGGTGGTCGTGCTCCTCCACCTCACTAGGCGCTCCGACGCCACCCAACACCCGCACGGGTGACGTGCCCGGGACGTGCCCGGGCGCGCTTCTCGTAGGATGGCGCTCATGTCCTCCTCGCCCGTGCGCATCGCCGTGGTCAACGACTACGCCATCGTGGTGGCCGGGACCGCGCGGGTCCTCGAGCCCTTCGCCGGGCGGGTCGAGGTCGTGGAGCTGGACAGCCGCAAGCCGGTCGCGAGCGACGTCGACGTCGTCCTCTACGACACCTTCGGCAAGCCGCAGGGTTCCGCGTGCCACCCCGAGCAGCTGATGGGTGCCGGCGGCCGGTTCCTGGTGTTCAGCTGGAACACCGACCCCGACCAGGTGCGCGCGGCGCTCGACCGCGGGGCGCACGGCTACGTGTCGAAGGCGTGCAGCGCCGAGGAGCTGGTCGAGGCGATCGAGCGGGTCCACCGCGGCGAGCGGGTCACGCCCGGCGGGGACACCGACCCCGAGCGCGGGGAGATGTTCGGCCGCTGGCCCGGGGACGAGCACGGTCTGAGCGCCCGGGAGTCCGAGGTGCTCGCCCTGATCTGCCAGGGCCTGAGCAACGTCGAGATCTCCCAGCGCGCCTACATCGGCATCAACACCGTCAAGACCTACATCCGCTCGGCCTACCGCAAGATCGGCGCCACCACTCGTCCGCAGGCCGTGATCTGGGGCCTCTCGCACGGCTTCGAGCCGGACCGCGTCCGGCGCGTGCTGCAGGACCGCACCCCGCCGTCGGCGTCGTCGGCCGGCTGACCCCGGCCACCTGACCTCGGCCGGCCGAGGACGCGGCCGCAGCGACAGCGGGCTCAGGTCCCGCAGAACGTCCGGAACCCGGCGCCGCCGTCCGGGTCCGGCTGGGCGAAGCGCTCCAGCCCCGGGCGCTCGTCGTACGGCGCGGCGAGGACGTCGATCAGCGTCCGCACCGGGCCGAGGTCGCCGCCCGTGGCCGCGGTCAGCGCCTCCTCGACCAGGTGGTTGCGGGGGACGTAGACCGGGTTGTGCCGGTCCATGACCGCGGGGTCCGGGTCAACCGCGCGCCAGCGCTCGCACCACGCGTCGAAGGCGGCGAGGTCGAGGACCATCGCGCGGGCCGGCTCGGCGTCGCCGCGGGCGGCGGCCGAGAGCCGACGCCAGAAGGAGGTGTGGTCGACACCGGTCTCGCGCATCAGTGCGAGCAGGTCGGCGGCCAGGGCGTTCGCGACGTCGTCGGCCAGACCCTCCGGCAGGCCGAGCTTGCGCCGCATCCCGGCGTCGAGGCGCGCGGTGTAGGTGGCGCTGTAGCCCTCCAGGGAGGCGGTGGCCAGGGCGACGGCCTGCTCCTCGTCGTCGTCGATGAGGGGCAGCAGGGCCTCGGCGAGGCGGGCCAGGTTCCACAACGTCACCGTGGGCTGCTGGCCGTAGGCGTAGCGGCCGCCCTCGTCGATGGAGCTGAACGACGTCGCGGGGTCGTAGGCGTCGAGGAAGGCGCAGGGCCCGTAGTCGATGGTCTCCCCGGAGATCGTGACGTTGTCGGTGTTGAGCACGCCGTGCACGAAGCCGACCAGCATCCACTGCGCCACCAGGGCGGCCTGGGCGGCGGTGACGGCCTCGAGCAGGGCGAGGTAGGGCCGCTCGGCGGTGCGCGCGTCGGGGTGGTGGCGGTCGATCGCCTGGTCGGCCAGGCGCCGCAGGAGGGCGGGGTCGCCGAGCGAGCGCGCGTACTGGAAGCTGCCGACCCGCAGGTGGCTGGCGGCGGTCCGGGCCAGCAGGGCGCCGGGCAGCAGCGTCTCGCGGCGCACCTCGCGCCCGGTGGCGACCACCGCCAGGGCCCGGGTGGTGGGGATGCCGAGGTGGTGCAGGGCCTCGCTGACGACGTGCTCGCGCAGCATCGGGCCGACCGCGGCCAGCCCGTCGCCCCCGCGGGCGAACGGGGTCCGGCCCGAGCCCTTGAGGTGCAGGTCGCGCATCCGGCCGTCGGGCAGCGCGAGCTCACCCAGGAGCAGCGCTCGGCCGTCGCCGAGGCGGGGGGACCAGCCGCCGAACTGGTGCCCGGCGTAGGCCTGCGCCACCGGGGTCGCCCCGGCGGGCACGACGGTCCCCGTGAGCAGGCCCAGCCCGGCCGGGCTGCGCAGGTGGGCGGGGTCCAGGCCGAGCTCGAGCGCGTGCTCCTCGTTGAGGGTCAGCAACGTCGCGGCCGGGACGTCCTCGGCCTGCCAGGCCATGGCCAGCTCGGGCAGGGCGTCGGCGAAGCGGTGCTCGAGGTGGACGTCGAGGGGGGTGGGGGCGGTGGTGCTCACCGCTTCAGCGTAGGCCGGGGGGAGGTCGCCGCCCGGTGTCACCTCGACGAAACAACCCCGACACCGGAGCCGCCTACCGTCGTGGTCGAGCGTCGGCGCCCGGCGGCGCCGCGTCCGTACGAGGAGTCCCATGACCGCCAACCCCGTCCGCCAGCAGGCCATCGCCGCCGTCGAGGCGCGGGTCGCCCCGCCGATCAGCTTCGACCCCGGCGAGGAGCCGGGCTCGATCTTCGGCGAGAACGTGTTCAGCCTCACCGTGATGCAGAAGCGGCTGCCGAAGAACGTCTACCGCTCGATGCTCTCGACGATCGAGAAGTCGGCGCCGCTGGACCCCGACGTGGCCGACGCGGTGGCCTCGGCGATGAAGGACTGGGCGCTGGAGAAGGGCGCGACGCACTACGCGCACGTCTTCTACCCGCTGACCGGCCTGACCGCCGAGAAGCACGACAGCTTCCTGGACCCGGTCGGCGACGGCACCGCCTTCGCCTCGTTCTCCGGCAAGACCCTGGTCCAGGGCGAGCCGGACGCCTCGTCGTTCCCCAACGGCGGGCTGCGCAACACCTTCGAGGCGCGCGGCTACACCGCGTGGGACGTGATGAGCCCGGCGTACGTCCTGGAGAACCCGAACGGCAACACGCTGTGCATCCCCACCATCTTCATCTCGATGACCGGCGAGGCGCTGGACCACAAGACGCCGCTGCTGCGCTCGCAGCAGGCCATGTCGGTGCACGCCCGGCGCGTGCTGGAGCTGTTCGGCCACGCCGACCCCGACAACGTGGTGGCCTACTGCGGCGCCGAGCAGGAGTACTTCCTCGTCGACTCCCACTTCTTCCTGGCCCGCCCGGACCTGCTGAACGCCGGGCGCACCCTGTTCGGGGCGAAGCCGCCGAAGGGCCAGGAGTTCGACGACCACTACTTCGGGGCCATCCCCGAGCGGGTGCTCGGCTACATGATGGACACCGAGCGGGAGCTGTTCAAGCTCGGCATCCCGGCCAAGACCCGCCACAACGAGGTCGCCCCCGGGCAGTTCGAGGTGGCGCCGATGTTCGAGCGGGCCAACGAGGCCTCCGACCACCAGCAGCTGCTGATGACGACCTTCAAGTCGGTGGCCAGGAAGCACGGCATGGAGTGCCTCTTCCACGAGAAGCCGTTCGACGGCGTCAACGGCTCGGGCAAGCACGTGAACTTCTCGCTCGGGAACTCGACCCTGGGCAGCCTGCTGGTGCCCGGGGACAACCCGCACGACAACGCCCAGTTCCTGGTGTTCTGCGCCGCGGTGGTCCGCTCGGTCCACCGCTACGGCGGCCTGCTGCGCGCCTCGGTGGCCTCGGCCTCCAACGACCACCGACTCGGGGCGAACGAGGCGCCGCCGGCGATCATCTCGATCTTCCTCGGCGACCAGCTCGCCGACGTCTTCGACCAGATCGCCAAGGGCGGTGCGACCAGCTCCAAGGACCGCGGCACCCTGACCATCGGCGTGGACACCCTGCCGAACCTGACCACGGACCCGGGCGACCGCAACCGCACCAGCCCGTTCGCCTTCACCGGCAACCGCTTCGAGTTCCGTGCCCCGGGCTCGAACCAGACCGTGGCCGGGCCGATGGTGGTGCTGAACACGATCATGGCCGAGGCGCTCGACCACTGCGCGACCACGCTCGAGGAGGCCGTGGCCGGCGGGACGGACTTCAACGAGGCCGTCCAGACGCTGCTGGCCTCGATCGTGGCCGACCACGGTGCGGTGATCTTCAACGGCAACGGCTACTCCGACGAGTGGCCGGTCGAGGCCGAGCAGCGCGGGCTGAAGAACCTCCGCACCACCGTCGACGCCCTGCCCGAGCTGATCACCCCGGAGGCCGTCGAGCTGTTCGGCACCTACGGCGTCTTCAACGAGCACGAGGCGCACAGCCGCTTCGAGATCGGCATCGAGCAGTACGTCCTCGCGGTCGCCGTCGAGGCCAACCTGACCCTCGAGATGGCCACCACGACCGTCCTGCCCTCCGCGATCCGCTACCAGACCGAGCTCGCCGGCAACGTGGCGGCGCTGCTGGCCGCCGGCGTCGAGGCCGACCGGTCGACGCTGGAGACGGTCTCGGCGCCGATCGGCGCGCTGCGGTCCGCCCTGGGGGTGCTCGGCGACGCCCTCGCCCAGGACCACCCGGTCGACGGCGGGGACCCGCTCGCCGCGGCGACCTTCTCCCGCGACACCGTGCTCCCGGCGATGGCGGCGGTCCGCACGGCCGCCGACACCCTCGAGACGCTGGTGGCCGACGACCTGTGGCCGCTGCCGACCTACCAGGAGATGCTCTACATCCTCTGAGCCTCACCGCCGGCGAGGTCCCGTCGTCCCGTCGCTTCGGGGCCGGGGCCGGGGCCGGGGCGCGGCCGAGCTACCGTACGGGCGCAATGGCGGACGTGTGACGCATTACTGGCCGGTAACCCTGCAGGAACCACGCAATTGTGCCAGTTCAGCAACCCCGGCGGTACGCCCGCCGCGTCACCGCCCGGCGCCGCCGGCCAGCACCCGGACCGCGAGGTCGGTGGTCGAGGGGACGCCGAGGTAGTCGACCGCGCGGGCGACGCGGTCGGCTGCCACCGGCAGCAGCCCGGGGGAGCCCGGCACCTCCGGGGTCAGGCCCAGGTCGACCTCGGTGCGCCCGGCCATGATGCCCAGGTTGAAGTCGAACCGCTCCCGGGCGCCCGCGGCGGACAGCTTGCGGACCAGTCCGGCGCCGGCACGGCGGCGGCCCTCCTCGCGGCACTGGTCGTCGACGGCCGCGGCCAGGGTCGCCCCGTCGCAGTGCTCGAGGTCGGCCCACACCTCCCGCATCGAGCCCACCTGCGCCAGCAGCAGCGAGGCCGCCTTCTCGCCGATGCCGGGCACGCCCGGCAGGTTGTCGCTGGCGTCGCCGCGCAGGGCGGCGTACTCGAGGTACTGCTCGGCGCGCACGCCGTACATCGCGTGCAGGCGGGCCGGTGTGAGCAGCGGGGAGCCGTCGACGCCGCCGGTGATCAGGCGCAGCACGTGCGTGCGCTCGCTGATGTGGGCGAAGGCGTCGCGGTCGGAGGTGACGACCACGCAGCGCCAGTCCCGCTCCTCGGCCCAGGCGGCGGCCGACGCGCTGACGTCGTCGGCCTCGAGCCCGGCCGGCGTCACCGCGCGCAGGCCCAGGGCCCCGAGCAGGGGCCCCGACCGCTCAAGCTGCTCGACCAGCGCGGCGTCCTTCTCCGCGCGCCCGGCCTTGTAGTCGGGGTAGGCCTCCCGGCGCACCGAGGCCTCCCGGTCGTCCAGGCCGAAGACGACGGCGTCGGGCGCGAAGCTCTCGACCGTCTCCAGGATCTGCAGCAGCATCCCGTGCAGCGCCCACGCCGGGCGGCCGCCCCGGTCGCGGAGGTCGGTCGAGGCCCGGGCGTGGTGGTGGCGGTGCAGCAACGAGGGCGCGTCGACGGCGAGCAGCAGTGGACGCTCGCGCGGCTCGTCGGTCGGGGTGGTCACGGTGCCCTCAGGGTACGCAGCACCGCGGTGGTCCGCCCTCAAGACGACGGTGCCCGCGACCGATACCACTCCAGGTGCCGCCGCGCCGCCCCGCCAGCCTCCTGGGAGCTCTCGTGCCTCGTCCCCGCCGCCGCCTGCTCGCCGTGCTCCCGGGGGCCCCCGTGCTCGCGGCCGCGGCCCTCGTCCTCGGGCTGCTCGCACCGTCCGGCGCCGCCGCCGCGGGGGCCGGTCGCACCGCCGCCGTCGTCGGCGCCACCGACCACGTCGTCGGCCTGGCCACCGCCGGGGCCCCGAGCGACCTCTCCGAGGTCACCGCCCTCGAGTCGGCCACCGGCGCGCAGGTCGACCAGGTCACCTTCTACGCCGCCTGGGCGCGCGGAGGCGACTTCCCGGCAGCCGACGCCAGCCGGATCGCCGGCATCGGCGCCGTCCCCGAGCTCACGTGGGAGCCGTGGGACCCCGCCGGCGGGCTGGTGCAGCCGGCGTACTCCCTGGACCGGATCGCCGCCGGCGCCCACGACGCGTACGTGACCCGCTGGGCCCGCCAGGTCAAGGCGTGGGGACGCCCGGTCGTGATCCGGTTCGCGCACGAGATGAACGGCGACTGGTACCCCTGGGCCCAGGGCGTCAACGGCAACGGTCCCGGCGACCACGCCGCCGCCTGGCGTCACGTGGTGAACGTCTTCACCAAGGTCAAGGCCACCAACGTCACGTGGAGCTGGTCGGCGAACGTGCCCTACCCGGGCTCGACGTCGCTGGCCTCGCTCTACCCGGGGGACCGGTACGTCGGCCGGGTCGGCCTCGACGGCTACAACTGGGGCACCACGCAGTCGTGGTCGACCTGGCAGTCGTTCGGCGAGGTCTTCGGTGCCGGTGTCGACGAGCTCACGGCGTTGAGCGCCCGCCCGGTGCACGTCACCGAGACCGCCGCCCCCGAGGGTGCCGGTGGCGACAAGGCGGCCTGGATCACCGACATGTACGCCTGGCTCGACGCGCACCCGGAGGTCGGCGGCGTCACCTGGTTCTCCCTGCTCAAGGAGGCCGACTGGCGCATCGACAGCTCGCCCGGGTCGCTGGCCGCCTGGGGCGAGGGCGCCCGCCTGCGGTGACGGGCCACCCGCGGTTCGCGGGCCGGTCGGCAGCAGGAGGAGAGTCCTGGTGTGACCCTGGAGGCCCCGCGCTCCCCACCGACCGACCCGCCCCGTCCGGCGGGGCGCGGCTGGCTGGTGGCCTTCTGGGCCCTGGTCGCGACGTTCGTGCTCGTCACCCTGGTCCGCTCCGCCCAGGTCGGGGTGCCGCTCCGCGACCCCGGCGGGGCCTGGTTCGCCGCCAGGATCGCCTCGTCGACGGTGGTCTTCGCGGTCCTCGCGCTGGCTGACGCCCACCACCGCACCGAGCGCGGGCACCGTGACCTCCGCGGCACGCTCGCGACGCTGCGCGGGCGGTGGTCGCCGCGCCGCCTGGTGCTCGCCGCCACCGGGGTGACGGGCTACTACGTCGTCTACGCCTGCTACCGCAACCTGAAGAGCTGGGTCGCCTTCCAGGAGCCGCAGGACGGGACGCTCCTGGCCTGGGACCGCTGGCTGTTCCTGGGGCACAGCCCGGCAGGGCTGCTGCACGACCTGCTGGGCGTGCAGGTCTCGGCGTACGTCCTGGTCGCGGTCTACGAGTCCTTCAGCACGCTGATCCGGGTCGCCGTGGTGGCGGCGGTGGTGCTCCCCGAGCGGGTGCGCGAGGGGTACGTGCTGCTCTCCTCGGCCGCGTGGGTCTGGATCCTGGGCGTCTGCTCCTACTACCTGGTCCCGTCGCTGGGACCGTTCTCCTCCGAGCCCGCGCAGTTCGCCGACCTGCCGGACACCGTCGTCACCGAGACGCAGCGTCGGTTCCTGGCCGAGCGGGCCGACTTCCTGGCCGACCCCGGCGCCCCGGGCGCGCTCTCGCAGGTCGCGGCGTTCGGGAGCCTGCACGTCGCGGTGACCTGCATGCTCCTGCTGATGGCGTACCACTACGGCCTGCGACGCACCCGCCGCGTGATGGTCGCGTTCGTGCTCACCACCATGGTGGCGACGGTCTACCTCGGCTGGCACTTCGCCGTCGACGACGTCGCCGGGGTGCTGATCGCCGTCGTCGCGGTGCTCCTCGGGCGGGCCACGACGGGGAAGCCCGTCACGCCAGGGCGAGGAAGAGCTTCTCCATCTTCTTCACGTCGACGCCGTCGAGGCCCTCGTCGGTCTCGGTGAGGCACTGCTGCAGCCCGGTGGCCACGATCGCGTAGCCGGCGCGCGACAGCGCCTTGTTGACCGCGGCGAGCTGGGTGAGGACGGCCTCGCAGTCGGAGCCCTCCTCCATCATCCGGATGACGCTGGCGAGGTGGCCGTTGGCCCGCTTCATGCGGGTGATGATCGGCTTGATGTCGGTCGGCTCGAGCTCCATCAGGCGTCCACCTCGACGGCGTCGAGCGCGGTGAGCACGGTGGTGAGCCGGGCGCGGGCGTCGGTGGCCACGCTCCGCAGCGCCTCACCGGCCTCGCCCTCGCCGGCGAAGGACATCATCACGTCCGGGTCCAAGGCCTCGACCACCGTGCTGGTGTCGTCCACCCCGTGTACGACCACGTTGCACGGCAGCATCGCGGCGATCGACGGCTCGACCTGGAGTGCCTGGTGCGCCAGCTGCGGGCGACAGGCCCCGAGGATGATCTGGGGTGCGACGTCGACGTCGAGCTTCTTCTTCAGTGTCGCCCGCAGGTCGATCTCGGTCAGCACGCCGAACCCGGCGTCCACCAGGCCGTCGCGCACGGCCTGGACGGTCTCCTCGTAGGGCCGTGCGACGGTGGTCCGCATCGTGTACTCCGCCATCGCGGGTCCTCCTCGGGCTGGTGGCTGCGGCCGGGCGCCGCTGCCGGGGTCGAGCATACAACCCCCTGGGGGGTTTCCTCCGGGTGCTGCGCCCAGGATCACGACCGCCTCCCGCGCAGACGGTCCAGGAGCCCGGCGCGGGCCTCCTTCGGGTGGCCGTCGCACCGGTCGGCGCGGGGCACGCGGGCCAGGACCTGGTCGACGTGCTGGCCGCAGCCGGCCCAGGTCGTCTTGCCGCACTTCTTGCAGGTGACTGCTCGGCACAT
Source organism: Nocardioides sp. AX2bis (assembly GCF_902506435.1). Classification (GTDB taxonomy): domain Bacteria; phylum Actinomycetota; class Actinomycetes; order Propionibacteriales; family Nocardioidaceae; genus Nocardioides. Next base: position 1,777,192 of record NZ_LR733215.1, read on the forward strand.
GGTGGTGCTCCTTCTCGAGACGGGTGGGGTGGTGGTGGTGGTGGGCAGGGTCAGCCGTGGCTGAACGTGATCGTGGGCAGCACCCGCCGGAGCCAGGCCGGCGACCACCAGGCGGCCCGTCCGGTCAGCCGCAGCATCACCGGCAGCAGCACCAGGCGGACCAGGAAGGCGTCGAGGAGGACGGCGACGCCGAGCACGATGCCCATCTCCTTGGGCGGCAGCGGGCCGGAGAGCGCGAAGGTGAGGAACACCGCGACCATGACGGCGCCCGCCGCAAAGATCACCCGGCCGGAGTGGGCCAGGGAGCCGACCATCGCGTCCTTCGGGTCGCCGGAGCGCTCGTAGTGCTCCTTGGCCGAGGCCAGCAGGAAGACCGTGTAGTCCATCGCGATCGCGAAGATCATCGCGAAGAAGAACACCGGCGCCCAGGCGTCCAGGAAGCCCTGCGGTTCGAAGCCGAGCAGCCCCGAGCCGTACCCCTCCTGGAAGACCAGGCGGGCGACGCCGAACGCCGCGGCGGTGGACAGCAGGCTGGCCAGGGTGCCGAGCAGGGAGATGAGCGGTGCCTGCAGCGCGACCAGCAGGAGCAGGAAGCCGAGCACGAGCACGACGCCGATGACCAGCGGGGTGGACTCGTCGAGCTGGGTCTTCAGGTCGAGGTTCTCCACGGCGGCACCGCCGACGAGCGCGCTCGTCGGGAGGTCGGACCGGAGCCGGTCGACGGTCGCGCCGAGCGCGGGGTCGGACGGGTCGACGGTGGGGACGGCCTGGATCATCACCAGCCCGCTGTCGTCGGAGGCCGGCACGGCGGGCATGGCCCCGGCGATGCCGGCGTCCGAGGCGAGCACCGCGGACGCGGCGTCCGCGTCCTGCTCGCCGGCCACGACCTGCAGCGTGCCCGGTGCGCCCTCGCCGAAGGCCTCCTGCACGAGGTCGTAGCCGACCCGGGCGCTGGAGTCCTCGGGCAGGACCTTGATCGAGGGCATGGCGGTCGTGAGTCCGACGATCGGCGCGGCCAGGACCGCCAGCACCACCAGGGAGCCCAGGCCCCAGACGACCGGCCGCCTCCAGAGCCGCTCGCCCCACGCGGCGAAGCGGGCCGAGCGGTGCTCGCCGCTGTTCACCCAGGGCAGGGAGAGCTTGTTGATCTTGTGGTCGAGCTTGAACAGGACCAGTGGCAGCAGGGTGAGTGTGGCGGCAAGGACAAAGACGACGGAGAGCATGATCCCGCCGGCCATCGAGCGGAAGGACGGTGACGGCACGAGCATCACGGCCGACAGCGAGATCAGCACGGTCGCTCCGGAGAGGAGGACCGCCTTGCCGGCGGTGTCCATGGTCTCGGCGACGGCATCGCGGGCCGACCTGCCGGCCCCCATCCGGGACGCGCGGTAGCGGACGACCAGGAACAGCGCGTAGTCGATGCCGAGCGCCAGGGCGAACATCATCGCGAAGTTCATCGCCCAGATCGAGACCGGCACGAGCTCGTTGATGAGCACCAGGGACCCCGCGGAGGCGACCAGGCCGGCCAGGGTGAGCAGCAGGGGGAGGCCGGCGGCGACGAGGGCGCCGAAGGCGAGCACGAGGATCGCCATCGTGACCGGCCACGAGATCATCTCGGAGGTCAGCATCGCCTCGAGGTTGGCCTCGTTGAAGTCCGACCACAGCAGCGAGGACCCGGTCGGGTTGACCTGGACGCCCTCGACCGAGAGGTCCTGCAGATCGCCCTTGAGGTCGGTGGCGACCCGCACCATCTCGTTGGTGTCGGTGCCGGCGCCGGCGAGGACGATCGCGGTGGTCCCGTCCTGGCTGAGGGTCGCGCCGGGCATCGGCGCGACCACGTCGGCGATGCGGGGCTCGTCCTCGAGGACCGCGGTGACCTGGGCGAGCACCTCGGCACCCGCGCCGTCGGTCACCGGGCCGTCCGTCGAGTGGACGACGACCTGGATCGCCGAGGACGCGTTGCCGCCGAAGCTCTCCTGGGCCAGCTCGCGGGCGGCGACGGACTCGGAGCCGTCGGCCTGCCACCCGGCCCCGGAGAGGTTCTGCTCGACCTGGGGGGCGAACGCGCCGAGGCCGATGATCAGGATCAGCCACACCCCGGTGACGCCCTTGGCGTTGTCGGTGACCCAGACGCCGAGGCGCCCGAGGGGTCCGGGGCGTACGCCTGCCGCGGTGCCGGGTGCCGGGTCGGAGGCGCCGGCGCGCTGGGTGGCGGTGGTGGTGGTGGTGGTGGTGGTGGTGCTCATGGGAGGTCCGTCCTGTGAGGAGCGAGCATGGGTCAGGGTCAGAAGAGGGCGGGCAGGGCCTGGGCGGCGGTGTAGGCGGCGACGCCGAGCACCAGGGCCGTGAAGGCGGCCGCGAGGTGCCGGGTGTCGACCCGGCAGGCGAGCCGGGCGCCGCCGACGGCGGCCAGCGCCGAGGCGAGGGTGAGGACCAGGACGACGCCCCAGTCTGGAGCGGCGCCGACGCCGGCGCGCGTGGCCAGGGCCGCGGCGCTGGTGATCGTGATGACCACCAGCGAGGTGCCGGCGGCGTACGGCAGGGGGAGCGCGAGCGCGACCAGCAGCGCCGGGACGACCAGGAACCCGCCGCCCACCCCGAGGAAGCCGGTGAGCAGGCCGACGAGCGTGGCGGTGACCAGCACCTTGAGGGCACGGGGGCAGGCGCAGGCGAAGGTCGGGCTGAAGGTGAGGATCGGGTCGTCCAGCGTCGGTCGTGCGGCGTGGGCGGGCCCGTCGCCGTCGCGCGGCAGCAGCCGCCACGCCATCAGCGCGCCGACCAGCAGCATCAGCACCGAGAAGGCGGCGAGCAGCAGGTCCTCGTCGACGTGGGCCGAGGCCTTGGCCCCGAGGACGGCACCCCCGGTGGCCACGACCCCGAAGGTCGCGCCCCGGGCGAGGAGGACGGCCCCGGCCCGTCGGGCCGCCACCGCCCCGGTCAGCGACGTGAGCCCGACGACCACCAGCGACCCGGTGGTCGCCTGGGCGGGGGACTGGTCGAGCAGGTAGACGAGGACCGGCACGGCCAGGATCGAGCCGCCGCCGCCGAGCGCGCCCAGGCTGAGCCCGATCAGGGCACCGGCCGCGACCGCGAGGAGGAGCGTCACGCCGCCGGCCCGACGAGGTGCAGACCCACCTCCTCGGCGTGGGCGAAGGAGTCGTCGATCGCGACCGGCGTACGACCGTGGGCGTCGAGCATCGAGGCGGCGACCGACGCGCGGTAGCCGCCCGCGCAGTGCACCCAGACCTCCCCGGCCGGGACGTCGTCGAGGCGGGTCATGAGCTCGTGGAGGGGGATGTTGACGGAGCCCCGGATCGCGGCGGCGTCGTGCTCGTCGGCGCGGCGCACGTCGAGGACCACCACGTCGCGGTGGTGGCGGACGAGGGCGAGGTCGGCGAAGGTCGCGGTCGCGAACCCCGTCGGCTCGCCGACGGCCCAGTTAGCAGGCGAGCCCGTCGCGTGGGCGGCGGGACGGTCGATGCCGATCCGGACCAGCTCGCGCTGCGCCTCAGCGACGTCGTCGGCGGTCGCGCCGAGCAGCGTGAGCGGGGTGCCCCAGGGGATCAGCCAGCCGAGGTACGTCGCGAAGCCGCCGTCGAGGCCGAAGTTGAGCGTGCCGCGGGCGTGCCCGGCCGCGAAGGCGGTGCGGTCGCGCAGGTCGACGACCCACTCGCCGGCCTCGATGCGGCGGCGCAGCTCCGCGGCGTCGGCCCGCGCCGGGGGACTGAGGTCGGGCGCCGCGGGACCCGCGGCGTTCGCCGGGGCCATGTGCGCGTAGTACGCCGGCCAGGGGCCGAGACCCGCGAGCAGCGCGCGTACGTAGGTCTGCTCGTCCTGGGTCAGCACCGGGTTGGTCTCACGCTCGCGTCCGATCGTCGAGGAGGTCGCGTCGGACTGGGTGGCCGAGCAGAACGAGCCGAACCCGTGGGTGGGGAACACCGCTGCGTCGTCGGGCAGCAGTGCGGCCAGTCGGTGCGCGGAGGCGTGCTGGTGGTGGACCAGGGCGTCGGTGTGGTCGTGACCGAGCAGGTCGGGCCGCCCGGTCGCGCCGAAGAGCATCGAGCCACCGGAGAAGACGCCCACGTCCGTGCCGGTGGCGGTGTCGCGCAGGGCGTAGGAGAGGTGGGTGAAGGTGTGTCCGGGGGTCGCCAGGGCGGTGAGCAGCATCCGGTCGCCGATGGCGAGCTGCTCGCCGTCGCTGACGGGCGTGCGGTCGAAGGAGACGTCGTCGGCGCCGTTGACGACGTACGCCGCGCCGGTCGCGGCGGCCAGGGCGAACCCGCCGGTGACGTAGTCGTTGTGGAGGTGGGTCTCGAGCACGTGGGTCAGGCGTACGTCGTGCTCGGCCAGCAGGGTCAGCACCCGGTCGATGTCGCGCTGCGGGTCGACGACGAACGCGACCTCGCCGTCGTGGACGAGGTAGCTGCGGTCGCCCAGGGTCGGGGTCTCGATCGCGACCACGGTCAGGTCCTTCATCGGGACTCCTCCGTCCCGGCGCCGGTTCCCGCGCCGTGGGCGACCGGGCGCCCGGAGCGGAGCCAGGCGCTGGTGCCACCGACGACGTTCACGGCGTCGAACCCCTGGGCGAGCAGCACCTCGGCCATCGCGGCGCTGCGGTTCCCGCTGGCGCAGATCACGTGCACCGGGGCGGTGCGGTCGAGCTCGTGGAGCCGGGAGGTCAGGCGGCCCATGGGGATGTTGACGGCCCCCGGGACGTGGGCGTCGGCGTACTCGGTGGTCTCCCGGACGTCGACGACCGTCACGTCCTCCTCGAGCACCGCGGCGAGCTGGTCGGTGTCGATCTCACGCATGGGATGTCCTTCCTGGCCTGTCCGGGCCGGTCGCGGTAACCCCCTGGGGGGTTATGTGCAGGACGGTAGCAGAACCCCCCGGGGGGTTCCAAGTCGTGTGACTCGTCCCTGACTCGGCTGTTCTGCTGCGCGTCGGTCGGCGCGCGGGTGAGGATGCGGCGTCACCCGTCGCCGTCGCGGAGAAGGTCTTGAAACCCATGCGCTCGCTCACCTACGTCAGCTCCGCCCGCACCCTGTGGACCGAGGCCGAGCTCGACGGGCTGCTCGGCGCCGCCCGGGCGTGGAACGAGCCGCGCGGGCTGACCGGGATGCTGCTGTACAGCGGGGGCAACTTCATGCAGGCGGTCGAGGGCCCGGACGACGAGGTCTCGCAGGTGTTCGACCGGATCAGTGCCGACCGCCGGCACCGTGGCCTGCTCGTGGTGATGGACGACCAGGTCGAGGAGCGTGCCTTCCCGGGGTGGACGATGGGCTACCGGCGTAAGGACGCGGGCGCGCTCGGGCTCGACGGGCACACCGACTTCCTGCGCGACCCCTCCGGCGCGGCCGGCGCCGGCGCCGCCGGCTCGGCGCCGATGGTCGTGCTCGACAGCTTCCGGACGACGATGCGCTGAGCGCGCCAGGAGCGGGCCGCACGACGGCCCGCCGGGGCCCGCGAGCCGCTAGCCTGCGAGCGGACCAGGCCGTCGAGGGACGGTCACCAGGGGAGGCTGCGCCGTGACGACGACCGAGGTCGGGACCGTTCCGGTCCGGCGCGGCCTCGAGCGCCGGCGCCGGTGGTGGGCCGGGGTGGCGTGGGTGCTCCTGCTGGCGCACCTCGTGGCTGTCGCCGCGGTCCTCCTGACGGGCCAGCGTCCGGCCCCGCTGGGAGAGCTCCGCGAGCGCCTGGAGTCGGGCGAGGTGGGTTCGGTGGTCCTTCGCGGCGGCCTGCCGCCGGGGTCGACCGGCTTCTCGGTGGTGGAGGTTTCCTGGCGCGACGGGCTGTTCGAGCGCGTCACCGAGGTCAAGGAGCAGCGGAGCAGGTCGGACCGGGCCCCACGGACCGACCGGGCGTGGTCCTCGACCCTCGTCGACAGCGGGGTGCCGGTCGTCCGTGGATCGCTCGAGCAGGACCTGCTCGCCCGGCAACCGGGCCTCGAGGTCATCAGGGCCGACCCGGAGAGCGGCGCGCACGCCGCGGTCCTGGGCCTGCGGGTGAACGGCCCCCTCGCGCCCGCCCTGCTGGGGCTGGTCCTCGCCGACCTGCTGCTGCTCGCCCTCGGGCCCGAGCCCGTGCGGGCGACGCGGTGGGGGTGGGCGTGGCTGCTGTTCTCCCCGGCGGGCCTGATCGTCGGGGTGGCTCTGCTGCTGCTGGGCGGCCACCTGCGGCTGGTGCCGCGCCCGGCGCCGGGGTCGCGGCGCCTGACCGGCGGCTGGGCGTTCCTGCTGTTCCTCGTCCTGGTGCAGGTCCTCGGCAGCGACGTCTGACCGGGACGCGTCAGCGGCCCAGGACGAATCGAGGCCCCGCCGAGCAGTGCTCGGCGGGGCCTCGATTCGGTCAGGACTCAGATGTCGTAGTAGAGCTCGAACTCGTGCGGGTGCGGCCGCAGCTGCACGGGCAGGATCTCGTTGGTGCGCTTGTACTCGACCCAGTTCTCGATCAGGTCGGGCGTGAAGACGTTGCCCACCGTGAGGAACTCGTGGTCGCGCTCGAGGTTGTCGAGCACGGCGTTGAGCGAGGTCGGCACCTGGTCGATGTCGGCCATCTCGTCCGGCGGGAGCTCGTAGATGTCCTTGTCGATCGGGGCGGGCGGCTCGAGCTTGTTCTTGATGCCGTCCAGGCCGGCCAGCAGCAGCGCCGAGAAGGCGAGGTAGGGGTTGGCCGAGGGGTCGGGGCAACGGAACTCGATGCGCTTGGCCTTCGGGTTCGCACCCGTGATCGGGATGCGCACGCAGGCCGAGCGGTTGCGCTGGCTGTAGACCAGCGAGATCGGGGCCTCGAAGCCGGGCACCAGGCGGTGGTAGGAGTTCACCGTGGGGTTGGTGAAGGCCAGCAGCGACGGGGCGTGCTTCAGGATGCCGCCGATGTACCAGCGGGCCATGTCGGACAGGCCGCCGTACCCGGTCTCGTCGTAGAACAGGGGCTCGCCCTCGTTCCAGATCGACTGGTGGCAGTGCATGCCGGAGCCGTTGTCGCCGAAGAGCGGCTTGGGCATGAAGGTCGCCGAGCGACCGTTGCGCCAGGCCACGTTCTTGACGATGTACTTGAACTTCATCACGTCGTCGGCGGCCTGGAGCAGCTCGGCGAACTTGTAGTTGATCTCCGCCTGGCCGCCGGTGCCGACCTCGTGGTGGGCACGCTCGACCAGCAGGCCGGACTTCTCCAGCTCGATGACCATCTCGTCGCGCAGCTCACCGAAGTGATCGGTCGGCGCGACGGGGAAGTAGCCGCCCTTGTAGGGTGTCTTGTAGCCCAGGCTGCCCTCGGCGCCGGTGTTCCAGGCGCCCTCGATCGAGTCGAGCTCGTAGTAGCCCTTGTTCTGTTTGGTCTCGAAGCGTGCCTCGTCGAAGACGTAGAACTCGGCCTCGGGGGCGAAAAAGGCGGTGTCGCCGACGCCGGTCGTGGTGAGGTAGGACATCGCCTTGCGGGCAATGTTGCGCGGGTCGCGCGAGTAGGCCTCACCGGTGATCGGGTCGTGGATGAAGAAGTTGACGATCAGCGTCTTTGCGGTCCGGAACGGGTCCAGGTAGGCCGTCGTCGGGTCCGGGAACAGCGACATGTCGGACTCGTGGATGGCCTGGAACCCGCGGATCGAGGACCCGTCGAAGCTCAGCCCGTCGTCGAAGACGCTCTGGTCGAACGACGACACCGGCACGGTGAAGTGCTGCATGACGCCGGGCAGGTCGCAGAAGCGGACGTCGACCATCTCGACGCCTTCGTCCTTGACGTACTTGAGCAGCTCTTCGCTGTTCTGGAACATTCGGCCTCCTTGGTCACGCGCGCGCGTCGACCGGTGGATGAGTGCGAGGGGGTGCCCGGGCGGTTCGTACCCCGGGCTGGAGCCCGAACCTAGGCACGGGTGGTTTCTCGACCGTATCGTGATTGTTTCCCCCGTGTTACAGGTCGTCCCGGGGTGGGACGCCCTCACTAGGGTTGGGGTCGTGCCCGTCCAGACCCCGCCCTTCCCCACCGCGTCCTGGGGGCGCCGGATCCTCGCGCTGCTCGTCGACTGGTTCGCCTGCACGCTGGCGGTGATCGGCGTCGTCGGGCTCGACGCCTACACCGAGCCGGGCAGCACCGCCTCGTTCGCCGTGCTCGGCCTGTACGTCGCGGAGACGACGCTGCTGACCTGGCTGGCGGGCGGGTCCTTCGGCAAGCTGGCCACCCGGCTGCGGGTCGTCTGGGCCGGCGGGGGTACGCGCCCGATGAACCCGCTGCGACTGCTGGTGCGTCAGGTGCTGGTCGTCCTCGTCGTCCCGCCCCTGGTGTGGCGCCCCGACGGCCGCGGGCTGCACGACCTGGCCGCCGGGACCTGCACGATCACGCTGGACACGTACCGGAGCCTGGGCGCCGGCCGCGCCTGACGGAGGCCGCTGGTCGAGGTGTGAGTGCCGCTGGGCCGGAGCCTCGGGACCGGGCGCTGGGTCTCGTGACGCTCGCTTCGCTCGCTCCTCGACCACCGGGGTGGCGGTCGTTCGTGGTCCACCGGGGTGACGCTCGCTTCGCTCGCTCCTCGACCACCGGGGTGGTCGTTGTTCGAGCACCCCTGGAGGGTCAGCGGCCGCGCATGTTGCCGCGCATGCCCTTCATGTTCTGCGGGACCGGGCCCTTGGGCATCGGCACGGCGGAGCGGCGGGCGTCGAGCGCCTTGAGGCGGTGCAGCACGTCGGTGATCTCGGCCGGCTTGACCTTGCGGCCGAGCTTCCTGACCTTCTTGACCAGCTGGGGGAGCGGGACCTGACCCTCGGCGTTGCCGCACTGCATCTCGTGCACGGGCGTGCCGGCGGCGACGCGCTCGTGCTTGCGGCGCTCCTCGTTGAGCATCCCGCGCAGGCGGGTGGGGTTGCCCTCGCCGACCAGGACGATGCCCGGGGGGCCGACCACGCGGTGCACGACGTCCTGCTGACGGTTGAACGCGACCATCGGGTCGGTCTTCCACCCCCGGCGCAGCATCGTCAGCGCGCTCGCGCCGGCGCCGGTCTGGCCCTCCATCCGGGCGTATGCCGCGGCCTGGGCGCGGCGGCCGAAGACGAGCAGGGCCCCGAGGATGCCGAGCAGGATCCCGCCGACCACGGCGAAGACCGTGCTGATGGTGCCGTCGCCGGGGAGCAGCCAGAAGAGCGCGAAGCCGACCAGACCGGCGAGCAGGAACGACCCGAGCAGCCACAGGCCGATCTTCGGGTCGGTCTGCTTGGTCATCGAGTAGGTCGCCACGATCTGCTGACGGCGGCTCATCGTCGACGGGTCGTTCGGGTCGATCGCCTGCTTCTGCTTCTTCTTGCGGGCCATGGTCGGGCTGGTCCTCGAGTTCCTCGCGCGGGTGGGTCGGTCAGGCCCGGTCGGGCCGAGCGTCAGACGGTGGCGCCCTGGCGGGCGTCCATCGCCTGACGGTACAGCCGTCCGGCGCGGTAGGACGAGCGGACGAGCGGGCCCGACAGGACGCCGGAGAACCCGATCTCCTCGGCCTCGGTCGCCAGCTCCACGAACTCCTCGGGCTTGACCCACCGCTCGACGGGGTGGTGGCGGGCCGAGGGGCGCAGGTACTGCGTGATCGTGATCAGCTCGCAGCCGGCCTCGTGGAGGTCGCGCAGCGCCTGCGAGACCTCCTCGCGGGTCTCGCCCATCCCCAGGATCAGGTTGGACTTGGTGACCAGGCCGAAGTCGCGGGCGGAGGTCAGCACGCCCAGCGAGCGCTCGTAGCGAAAGGCCGGGCGGATCCGCTTGAAGATCCGCGGCACGGTCTCGACGTTGTGCGCCAGCACCTCGGGACGGGACTCGAAGACCTCGGCGAGCTGCTCGGGCACGGCGTTGAAGTCCGGGATCAGGTTCTCGACACCGGTGCCGGGGTTGAGCTCGTGGATCTGCTTGACCGTCTCGGCGTAGAGCCAGGCGCCGCCGTCGGGGAGGTCGTCACGGGCGACGCCGGTGATGGTGGCGTACCGCAGACCCATCGTCCGCACCGACTCGGCGACGCGGCGCGGCTCGTCGCGATCGAGCGCCTGCGGCTTGCCGGTGTCGATCTGGCAGAAGTCGCAGCGGCGGGTGCACTGGTCACCGCCGATGAGGAAGGTGGCCTCGCGGTCCTCCCAGCACTCGTAGATGTTGGGGCAGCCGGCCTCCTGGCACACCGTGTGGAGGCCCTCGGCCTTCACCAGCTTCTTCAGCTCGGTGTACTCCGGGCCCATCGAGGCCTTCGTCTTGATCCACTCGGGCTTGCGCTCGATGGGGGTCTCGGCGTTGCGGACCTCCAGACGCAGGAGCTTGCGACCGTCGGGGGCGGTGGAAGAGGTCGTCACGTCGGTCAACTGTACGCCCGGGGGCCCGACCCTCCGGGTGCGGACTCAGGCCACGTCGCGACGACCGAAGGAGACCAGCGACGCGCCGCCGGCGATCAGGAGGAGCCCGCCGAGGTAGACCACCGCGTCGGTGCGGTCGACGACCACGACGCACCCCGCGGCCACCCGGGCGTCCCGGTCGCCGCGGACGTCCTGGCAGGACGCGTCGAACTGCGGGAACGACAGCGGACCGGTCAGCCAGGCCAGCGCGTTGTACTGCGGCTGCAGGCGCTCGTTGCCGTCGATCCCGCTGACCGACAGCAGCAGCGGCACGACGACCGCGGCGACGAAGAGCAGCCCCAGCGTGGCCACCGTGCTGCGCATCAGCATGGTGAGGAAGTACCCGCCGAGGCCGGCCCCGGCCACCAGGAGCACCCCGCGCCACGACTGCGACCACACCAGGCCGGGGACGGCGTCGCCGACCGGCTCCCCGCGCAGCGAGGCCAGGCCGGCCAGCCCGCCCCAGAACGCGGCGAGCACGACGGCGGCGAGGACCAGCCCGACCAGCAGGACCGCGAGCCCCTTCGCGGCCCAGGTACGGGTGCGCCGGCTCTCCACGAGCAGCTGGTTGCCCATCGAGCCGGTGTTCCAGTCGTGGCCGGCGAAGGTGGCGCCGACCAGGATCATCAGCAGGCCCAGCACCGTGACGACCGCGACCCCGACGGTGTCGGCGTAGACCCGACCCAGGTCGAGCGGGCTGCGCTGCAGGAACCAGTCGACCTGGGGCAGGCTCTGCTCCTCGCAGGCCGCGGCCACCGCGGCCGGGTCGTCGAGGTCCGCGACGCGGGGGCCCACGCCGTACCGCTCGGGGCGCTCGGTGCAGCGCTCGAGCTGCCGCTGGTAGTAGGGCTGCTCGACCTCGCGCGCGACCTGCTGCTCGGCGCGCTCCAGCTCCGCGTCGGTGACCGGACGGGTCTGCCAGCCGATGACCACCGCGATGGCCAGCGGGACGACGACGGCGGCCACCAGCAGCAGGACGACCGCGCGGCGCCACCGCAGCCGCGTCAGCTCCACCCGGGTCGCGCGGATCACTGGACGCCCCCGTCCGTCGTGGTGCCGTCCGTCGTGGTGCCGCCCTGCGTGCCGCCCAGCGTGTCGGCGGAGGTGAGCTCGAGGAACACCGTCTCCAGGTCGCGGCGCAGCGGGACCAGCTCGGTGAGCCACACCCCGGCCCCGCCCAGCGCCCGGTTGAGGGCGGCGGGGTCGTCGGCCTCGACGACCCGGGCGGCGGGGTCGGTGTCGGGGCGGGCGCTGTAGCCGCCGGCCGCCAGGGCCCGGTCGAGCTGGTCGGTCCCGGCCGCCCGCACCCGCCAGGTCGACGTGCCGGTGCCGGCGACGAGGTCGTCGACACGGCCGCTGGCCAGCATCCGGCCCCGGCCGATGATGGTGGCCGCGTCGCACACCTGCTGCACCTCGGCCAGGATGTGGCTGGAGAGCAGCACCGTGACCCCGCTGCTGCCGAGGTCGCGGATGGTCTCGCGGATCTCCCGGATGCCGGCGGGGTCGAGGCCGTTGGTGGGTTCGTCCAGGATCAGCAGCTCGGGCTCCTTGAGCAGGGTCGCGGCGATGGCCAGGCGCTGCTTCATGCCCAGGGAGTAGCCGCGGTAGCGGTCCGTGCCGCGCTGACCGAGACCGACGGTCTCCATGGCCTCGTCGACGCGAGCGTCGGGGGCACCGATCCCACGGGAGAGCAGCAGCAGGTTCTGGCGTCCGGTGAACCCGGGGGAGAACTTCGGCGACTCCACCACCGCGCCGACCCGACCCATCACGACCGGCAGCCGGCTCGGCACCGGCTCCCCGAGCAGGCGCATCGTCCCGGCGGTGGGTCGGGCCAGCCCCAGCAGCATCCGGATCGTGGTGGTCTTGCCCGAGCCGTTGGGGCCGAGGAAGCCGTGGACGCCGCCCCGGGGGACCGCGAGGTCGAGGTCCTGCACCGCCACGTGGTGGCCGTGCCGCAGGCTGCGGAACTCCTTGCGCAGACCGCGCGTGGCGATCACCAGGTCCCCGGTGTCGCCCGGGTCGGCGAGGTCGCTCACGGCTGCTCCGTCCCGCCCGGGCGCCCGCCCGGGTCCGGCGCGAGTCAAGCAGCCCGGGACCCCGGACCCGCTGCGACGCGCGGACGGGTCAGAGGCTGAGGACCTGCACCCGTGGCCCGCGGCCGGGCTCGGGGCGCGGCTCGTAGTCGGGCGTCGGCTCGTAGGCCTCCCACGCGAGGAGGTCGCTCAGGTGCCGCTCGACGTGGGGGAGGACCTCGTCGATGCCGACGTGCCGGTCGAGCTCGCGGCTCAGGCTGGTGACCCCGGCGTCGGCGATGCCGCAGGGGACGAACCGGTCGTACCAGCCGAGGTCGACGTCGGCGTTGAGGGAGAAGCCGTGCATGGTCACCCCGCGCGAGACGCGGATGCCGAGGGCGGCGACCTTGCGCTCCGGGCCGCGGTCGTCGGCGCGCAGCCACACGCCGCTGCGGCCCGGGATGCGGGCCGTGGTGACGCCGAGCTCCCCGCAGGCGCGGATCAGCGCCTCCTCGACGCGTCGCACGTAGTCGACGACCTTGACGTGGTCGGGCAGCCGCACCACCGGGTAGCCGACCAGCTGGCCCGGGCCGTGGAAGGTGATCTTGCCGCCGCGGTCGACGTCGATCACGTCGGCGCCCCCCGCGTCGACGGGCTTCTCGTGCTCGTCGGTGCGCTTGCCGCAGGTGAAGACCGGCGGGTGCTCCAGGAGCCAGACGGTGTCGGGCAGCGACCCGTCGACGACCGCGGCGTGCAGCACGCGCTGGCGGTCCCAGGCGGCGCGGTAGTCCACGGCGTCGGGTCCGAGGCCGTCGCGGAGGTACGCAGGGGTGCTCACGTCGGTCGAGGCTACTCCGCGGACGAGGGGTGCCCGCGGGGCCTGTGGAGAGCCGCAGCGGCGTCGGCCGCGTCCGGGGTAGGAACGGGGGCATGCGCCACGTCGCCCGCCGTCCGAGCACCCACGTGCGGTCCTGGGCGCCCCGGCTCGCCCTGCTCGGCTCCGGCCTGGCCGCGCTCGTCGTGGCCGGGGTGGTGCTGCTGTCCGCGACCGGGACGCCGGGAGGGGCGGGGTTCCTCGGGCTCGGCGCGGGGGAGCCCGAGCCCCGGCTGGCCGCCGCGGACGGTCCGGTCCCGCCGGAGGAGGAGGACGAGCCCGAGGGCCGGCAGGCGCTCGCCGCCGGCGCCGCCCCGGTCCGCGCACCGCCGCCCGGCGGAGCCGCCGCCCCGAGCGCCGTGCGGTGGTCGGCCGGGCTGCTGAGGACGTGGGACCAGGCCCGGGAACGGGCCTGGCAGGCCGCCGACGCCGGCGCCCTGGCAGCGCTCTACGTCCCCGGGTCGACCGCCGGGGAACGCGACGCCGCGCTGCTGGAGCGGTGGCGGGCGGCCGGGGTCGAGGTCCGGTCGCTGCGGCTGCGGGTCGACGCGCTCGAGGTGGTCGCCCTCGACCGGCGGCGCGCCGTGCTGGAGGTCACCGACCGGCTCCGCGTGCACGCGGTGGCCGACGCGGCGCCGGGGGTGCTGCGGCTGGGGCGGGACCGCCCGAGCACGCGGGTCGTGGAGCTGCGCCGTGACGGCACCACCTGGCAGGTGGCCGAGGTGGTGCCGGCCGGGACCCCGTGAGGGGCCCCGGCCGGACCACGCCGTCGACGGGTCAGCGGCAGGTCAGCGCCGGCGGGCCAGCCCGCTGGCGACCACCGCGGTGACGTCGGGGTCGGCGAAGGTGAAGCCGCTGTCGAGCAGCGCCTGCGGGCGCACGTTGAGCGAGTTCAGCAGCTCGGTCGACAGGTCGCCCGCACCGACCTTGAGCAACGGCGCCGGCACGGCCGCGAACGACGGCCGGTGCAGGGCCGAGGCCAGGGCCCGGGTGAACGCGGCGTTGGTCGGGGTGTCGACGCAGCACAGGTTGACCGGGCCGGAGACCGAGTCGTGCTCGGCCAGGTGGACCACCGCGCCCACCCAGTCGCGCAGCGAGATCATCGCCATGTGCTGGCGCCCGCTGCCCAGGCGTCCGCCGAGGCCGAGCTTGAACAACGGCCTCAGCAGGCTCAGCGGCGGTGCGGCCGCGTCCATCACCGGGGCCGTGCGCAGCACGCACACCCGGGACCCGGCCGCCCGCGCCGGCTCGGCCGCCGCCTCCCACTCCCGGGTCACCTCGGTCAGCAGGCCGTGCCCGCGGGAGTCCGAGGACTCCGTGAGCAGGGCGTCACCGTGGTCGCCGTAGTAGGAGATCCCGTTGCCGGCCAGGAACGCCGGGGGAGCGGCGCCGCCCGCCGCCGCGGAGGCGACGGCCTCGGCCAGCACCGTGGTCGTGGTGATCCGGCTCTCCCGCAGGTCCCGGGCCCACTTCTTGGAGTGCGGGTTGCCGGCGGTGGGCGAGCCCGCGAGGTTGATCACCACGTCGGACGCGGAGACCACCGCGGCGTCGACCTCGCCGGCGTACGGGTCCCAGGTGGACTCCCCGGGACCCTCCGCGGGGCGCCGGACCAGCCGGGTGACCGTGTGGCCCCGGGTGGTCAGCGCCTCGCGGAGCTGGGTGCCGAGGAAGCCGGAGCCCCCGGCGAGGACGACGCGCAGCGTCATCTCAGACCTCGAACTGACCGGACTGGAGCCGGGCCTTGACGTCGGCCAGGAAGCGGCCGGCGTCAGCGCCGTCGACGAGGCGGTGGTCGTAGGTCAGCGCCAGGTAGACCATGTGGCGCACCGCGATGGTCTCGCCGAGGTTGGCGTCGTCGATGACGACCGGCCGCTTCACGACCGCACCCGGGCCGAGGATCGCGACCTGGGGCTGGTTGATGATCGGGGTGTCCCACAGGGCCCCGACGCTGCCCAGGTTCGTGATCGTGAACGTGCCGCCGGACAGCTCGTCGGGACCGATCTTGTTGGTCCGGGTGCGCTGCGCGACGTCGGCGATCTTCTTCGACAGGCCGGCGATCGAGAGGTCGCCGGCGTCCTTGACCACCGGGGTCAGCAGACCCTTGTCGGTGTCCACCGCGAACGCGACGTTCTCGCGGTCGAAGTAGGTCACCTCGCCCTTCTCGGCGTCGATCGTCGCGTTCAGCTTCGGGTGCTCCTTGAGCGCGTCGATCGCAGCCTTGGCGAAGAACGGCAGGTAGGACAGCTTCACGCCCTCGCGGGCCAGGAAGTCGGCCTTCACCGCGTCGCGCAGGCGCGCGATGTTGGTGACGTCGACCTCGACCACCTGGGTCAGCTGGGCCGAGGTGTGCAGCGAGTCCAGCATCCGCTCGGAGATGATCTTGCGCAGCCGCGTGATCTTCTCCGTGGTGCCGCGCAGCGGCGAGGGGGTCGGCTTCGCACCGGACGCCGCCGGGGCGGAGGCGGCGGCCGGGGCGGCGGGCGCCGCCGCGGGTGCGGGCTCCTCGGCCTTCTTGGCGGCGTCCAGGACGTCCTGCTTGCGGATCCGTCCGCCGACGCCGGAGCCGGTCACCGAGGACAGGTCGACGTCGTGCTGGGCGGCGAGCTTGCGCACGAGCGGGGTGACGTACTGGCCCGGGTCCTCGCTGCGCGAGGGCTTCTCGGCGGCGGGCTCGGACGGCTCGGTCTGCTTCGTCGGCGCGGGCGCCTCCTCGGTGGCCGTCTTCTTCTGCTCCGGCTCGGGCTCGGGGGCCTTCTCCTGCGGGGTCTCCTTCGCCTCGGGCTCGGGCTCCGGCTCCGGCTCGGGCTCCGGCTCCGGCTCCGGCTCGGGCTCGGGGGAGCTCTGCGCGGGCTCGCCGGAGCCGACGAGGGCCAGCTCGGCGCCGATCTCGACGGTCTCGTCCTCGGCGACCTTCTGCTCCAGCAGGGTGCCGGCCACGGGCGAGGGGACCTCGGTGTCGACCTTGTCGGTCGAGACCTCCAGCAGCGCGTCGTCGACGGCGACCTCGTCACCGACCTGCTTCAGCCAACGGGTGACGGTGCCCTCGGTGACGGACTCGCCCAGCTCGGGGAGCTTCACGACGGTCGCGTCGCCGCCCCCGCCGGAGGACGGCTTCGCGGCGGGCGCCTCGGCGGGCTCGTCGGCCTCGTCGGACGAGGCCTGCGGCTCCTCGGTGCTGGGCTCCGGCTCCGGCTCGGGCTCGGGCTCGGGCTCCGGCTCGGGGTCGCTCGACCCACCGTCGTCGGAGGAGGACGCCTCGTCGGAGTCGCCGACGAGGGCGAGCAGGCCGCCCACCTCGACGGTGTCGTCCTCGGCGACCTTCTGCTCCAGCAGGGTGCCGGCCACGGGGGAGGGGATCTCGGTGTCGACCTTGTCGGTCGAGACCTCGAGGAGGGCGTCGTCGACGGCGACCTCGTCACCGACCTGCTTCAGCCAGCGGGTGACGGTGCCCTCGGTGACGGACTCGCCCAGCTCGGGGAGGTTGACTTCGGTGGCCATGGGGTTCCTTCGGTGCAGTGGGTACGGGTGGCTCGTGGCGGTCGGGTGGGCGGTGGCTCAGCCGTGCGCGTGCAGCGGCTTGCCGGCGAGGGCGAGGTGGGCCTCGCCGAGCGCCTCGTTCTGGGTGGGGTGGGCGTGCACCAGCGGGGCGACGTCCTCGGCGTGCGCCTCCCAGCCGTAGATCAGCTGGGCCTCGCCGATCAGCTCGCCGACGCGCTCGCCGACGAGGTGGACGCCGACGACGGGTCCGTCGGTGCGGCGGACGAGCTTGACGAAGCCCTGGGTCTTGAGGATCTGGCTCTTGCCGTTGCCCCCGAGGTCGTAGGTCAGGGTCTCGACGCCGTCGGCGCCGTGCTGCGCGACGGCCTGCTCCTCGGTGAGCCCGACCGAGGCGACCTCGGGGTGGGAGTAGGTCACGCGGGGCACGGCGAGCTCGTCGACCGGGGCCGGGTCGAGGCCCGCGATCTCCTCGGCCACGAACATGCCCTGCGCGAAGCCGCGGTGGGCCAGCTGGAGGCCGGGCACGATGTCGCCGACGGCCCACAGGCCCTCGACGCCGGTGCGGCAGCGCTCGTCGGTGACCACGAAGCCCCGGTCGAGGGTGACGCCGTGCTCCTCGTAGCCGAGGTCCTCGGTGACGGGCGCGCGGCCGACGGCGACGAGGACCAGCTCGGCCTCGATGACGTCACCGCCCTCGACGGTGACCGCGACGCCGTCGTCGGTCTCCTTCAGGCTCTGGAACGGGGTCGAGGTGCGCACGGTGATCCCGCGCTTGCGGAAGGCGCGCTGCAGCGCGGCCGACGACGCGGCCTCCTCGCCGGCGACGAGCCGCGGCAGGGCCTCGAGGATCGTCACCTCGGCGCCGAAGCTGCGCCAGACGCTGGCGAACTCGCAGCCGATCACGCCGCCGCCGAGCACCACGACCGAGGCCGGCACGTGCCCGAGGCGCAGGGCGTCCTCGGAGGTCAGCACCCGGGTGCCGTCGACCTCGAGGCCGGGCAGGACGCGGGGGCGGGAGCCGGAGGCCAGCACGACGTGGCGGGCGGTGTACGCCGTGCCGTCGACCGTGACCTCGTGCGGGCCGGTCAGCCGGCCGGTCCCGGCGACGGTGGTGATGCCGCGACCCTTCACCAGCCCGGTCAGGCCCTTGTGCAGGCGGGAGACGACGCCGTCGCGGTAGGTGTTGACCGCCGGCACGTCGATGCCCTCGAGCGTGGCGCGCACGCCGAACTGGCCGGCGTCGCGCGCGGAGTCGGCGACCTCGGCGGCGTGCAGCAGCGCCTTGGTGGGGATGCAGCCCACGTGGAGGCAGGTGCCGCCGACCTTGTCCTTCTCGACCAGGGCGACGGTGAGTCCGAGCTGGGCGGCCCGCAACGCGCAGGCGTACCCCCCCGAGCCCGCGCCGAGGACGAGCACGTCGAAGTCCGGTCCGGGCACGCTGGTCCTCTCGCTGCGGGCGGTGGGCGCCGGCCGCCAGGGTCGGCGGGGCCCATCCTTGCACTTCCCACCAGGGTCCTGACCAGGGGCCGCAGGGGTGTGGCGTGCGGCGTTGCGCGCGGATGACCTGGGGCGGCAGGGCAGACTGGGGGCATGGCGATCTGGGACCGCTTCCGCGGCGGTGGGCGTACGAAGATGAGCAGACCCGCCAAGGACGGCGCACGCACGGGCTCGACCCGGGTGCGTGCGGCGTCCCGCGTCGACGAGCAGCACCTGCTCGAGTTCGTCACCGCACGCCACGGCGTCGAGGGCTTCGTCGAGCCGCGCACCGCGGTCAGCGAGGTGACGCTGCTGCTCGTCGCGCACGACGGCGAGTGGACCCGGCGCCGGGTGCCGTCGATCGGGTGGGCGCACGACTTCTGCAACCACCACCAGGTCCCGTCGTACGACGCCGGCCTGGTCGGCATCCCGCAGCGGATGCGCGACTGGAACTCGCGCGAGCACAAGCGCCAGAAGGAGCAGCGCCGCCAGCTCGGCCTCTGAGGGCCGAGCCGGCGGCCGGTCTCAGCCCTGGTCGGCCAGGCCGCGGACCAGCTCGACGAGGGTCGAGACGCCGTACCCGGTGCCGCCGGCGGTGACGTGGCCGTGCGCGGAGCTGCCGAAGGCGGGCCCGGCGATGTCGAGGTGCGCCCAGGGGCGCCCGGCGACGAACTCGCGCAGGAAGGCCGCGGCGTAGAGCCCGCCGCCCCAGCGCACCCAGTCGACCTGCGCGAGGTCGGCGACCTTGCTGGTGCGGACCCGCTCGTGCATCTCCTCGGGGATCGGCATCGGCCAGGACTCCTCGCCGGCGGCCAGCGCGGCCGCGCGCATCCGGGCCACGACCTCGTCGTCGCCCATCACCCCGGCGACCTTGTCGCCGAGCGCGACGACCATGGCGCCGGTCAGGGTGGCGACGTCGACGACGAGGTCGGGCTCGCCCTCCCCGGCCTTGACCAGGGCGTCGGCCAGCACCATCCGGCCCTCGGCGTCGGTGTTGAGGACCTCGACGGTGCGCCCGCCGTAGATCGTCACGACGTCGCCGGGGCGGGTCGCGTCGGAGCCGAGCATGTTCTCGGCCATCGCGGCGTACGCCGTGACCCGCACCGGCAGCCGCAGCGCGGCGACCGCGAGCGTGGCGGCGACGACCGCGGCGGCGCCGGCCATGTCGGACTTCATCTCGTGCATGCCCTGGGCCGGCTTGATGGACAGCCCGCCCGAGTCGAAGGTGATGCCCTTGCCGACCAGGGCCAGGTGGGTGGTGGCGCCCTTGGGGGCGTAGCTCAGCTCGACCAGGCGCGGCGGCTCGGAGGAACCGCGGCCGACGCTGATCAGGCCGCCGAAGCCCTGCGCGGCGAGCTGCTCCTCGTCCCAGACGGTGACCCCGACCTTGGGGGTCCCGCGGCCGTGGGCGTGCTCCTTGACGAAGTCGCTGCCGGCGGCCTCCACGGCGCGGGCGAAGGTGGGCGGGCGGAGGTCGCCGGGGGGCGTGTTCACCCAGTCGCGGGCGGTGGCCACGGCGGCGGCCACGACGCGGGCCTCCTCGAAGGCGGTGACGGTCGGCTTCTTGCGGGCGTCGGCGGTCAGGACCACCACGTCGGCCGGGTTGTCGTCGGTCTTCGCGGCGGTGCCGTCCTTGCCGGTGCCCTTGTAGGCGGTGAAGGCGTAGGAGCCGAGGAGGTAGCCCTCGGTGACCGCGCGGACCTCGGCGGGGCTCGTGGCCGGCAGGGCCAGGGCGAGGGACACGGCGTTGGTCGCGGCGCGGGCGGCGCTGCCCGCGGCGGCGCGGAGCGCGGTGGTCGAGACCTCGGGTCCGAGCCCGACCAGCAGTAGGACGGGGGAGGAGATGGTGCCCGCGGTGGGGATCCGGGTGACCTCCCCGGCCTTGCCGGTCACGCCGAGCGAGGCCAGCATCGGGCTGAGCTTGCGGCCCCAGGCCTTGGCGACGTCCTCGCCGCCGGGGGCGACCTCGGGACGGTCGTCGCCCTGGACCAGGCCGACCACCACGACGTCGGCTCGGGTCTTGGCGGGGCTGGCGGAGCGGAGGGTGTAGGTCGTCACCGACGAAGGATAGCGGGGGCGCCCTGCACCGCCGCAGGGCTCCGGGGGGTGCCCGCTGCGCTAGGTTTCCGGGCATGTCCGACGACGCATCGCTGCTCTCCCCGCTGCACGACCGGCACCTCGCGCTGGGCGCCAAGCTCTCGGAGTTCGGGGGGTGGAGCATGCCGCTGGAGTACCCCACCGGCGTCGTCGCCGAGCACACCGCGGTGCGCACCGGCGTGGGCCTCTTCGACGTCAGCCACCTCGGCAAGGCCACCGTGACCGGGCCGGGCGCGGCGGCGTACCTGAACGCGACCCTCAGCAACGACCTCGGCCGGATCGGGCCGGGCCGGGCGCAGTACACGCTGTGCTGCGATGACGAGACCGGCGGCGTGGTCGACGACCTGATCGTCTACTACCGCAGCGACGAGGACCTCCTGCTCGTCCCGAACGCCGCCAACACCGCCGAGGTGGTGCGCCGGCTCCGCGCCGGCGCGCCCGCCGGGGTCGAGGTCACCGACCGGCACCGCGACTACGCCGTGCTGGCCCTGCAGGGCCCGCGCAGCGACGAGGTGCTGGCCGCGGTCGGCCTGCTCGGTGGCTTCCCCTACATGAGCTTCGGCGAGCAGCACCTCGCCGGTGGTCCGGTCACGGTCTGCCGCACCGGCTACACCGGCGAGCGCGGCTACGAGCTGGTGGCCCCGAACGAGGTCGCCGGCGACCTGTGGGACGCGCTGCTGGCGGCCGGGGAGGCGTACGGCATCACGCCCTGCGGCCTCGGCGCCCGCGACACCCTGCGCACCGAGATGGGCTACCCGCTGCACGGCCAGGACGTCTCGATGGACATCACGCCGGTCCAGGCCCGCCTGGGCTGGGCCGTCGGGTGGAAGAAGGAGGCGTTCTGGGGCCGCGACGTGCTGCTCGCCGAGCGCGAGGCCGGCCCGCGTCGGCGCCTGTACGGCCTGCGGGCCACCGGCCGCGGCATCCCACGCCCGGGCATGGGCGTCTCGCTGACCGCCGACGTCCTGCTCGGCCAGGTCACCTCGGGCACCTTCTCGCCCACCCTGCGCACCGGCATCGGCCTCGCGCTGCTGTCCACGGTCGTCGAGGACGGCGGCCAGGTCGGCGTCGACGTGCGCGGCCGCCGCGAGGTCTTCGACGTGGTGCGCCCGCCCTTCGTCGCCACGACGGTCCGGGAGGACTGATGAACCTGCCCGAGCAGCCCGCGACCTTCCGCCCCGCCGTCGAGGGCGACCGCGCCTGGTGGTGGCGCTTCGAGGACGCTGCCGGCGCCGAGGTCGACGTGCCCGAGGAGTACGCCGGTCAGCGGTTCGCCAACCAGGGCGACGCCGAGTCCTGGGTCGGCGAGGTGTTCGCCGCGCTCGCCGCCGAGGGTGTCGAAGCGGTGACGCTGCTCGAGGACCAGCGGCGGGTCTACGGCCCGATGTCGCTGCATCCCTGACCCGGTGCGCGCCGTGGGGTCGTACCGCTTCTCCCAGGTCGACGTCTTCTCCGACGCCCCGCTGCTCGGCAACCCGGTGGCGGTGGTCCACGACGCCGACGACCTGAGCGAGGAGCAGATGGCCGCGTTCGCGCGGTGGACCAACCTGTCCGAGACGACCTTCCTGCTGCGCCCGACGGTCGCCGGCGCGGACTACCGGCTGCGGATCTTCACCCCGGGCGCGGAGCTGCCGTTCGCCGGGCACCCGACGCTCGGCTCGGCCCACGCCTGGCTCGAGGCCGGTGGGGTCGCGGCCGCGCCCGGCAGGGTGGTGCAGGAGTGCGGCGCCGGGCTGGTGGTCGTGCACCGCGGTGCCGGTGACGACGGTGGTGGGGGACGGCTGGCCTTCGAGGCCCCGCCGCTGCTGCGGTCGGGGCCGGTCTCGGCCGATGACCTGGCCCGGGTACGCCGCGCGCTGCGGCTGGACGAGGCCGCCGTCGTCGACGCGGCGTGGGTGGACAACGGCCCCGGCTGGGTCGGGGTGCTGCTGGGCAGCGCGGCGGAGGTGCTCGCGGTCGAGCCGGACTGGTCGGTCTTCGGCGACCTCGACGTCGGGGTCGTGGGGGCGTACCCGCCCGGCGCGGAGGCCGCCGTCGAGGTGCGCGCGTTCTGCCCCGGGCTGGGCGTGGTGGAGGACCCGGTGACCGGCAGCCTGAACGCCGGGCTGGGGCAGTGGCTCGCCGGGGACGTGCTCCCCGCGTCGTACGTCGCCTCGCAGGGCACCGCCCTCGGCCGCCGCGGGCGCGTGCACGTCGACCGGGTCGGCGAGGTGGTGCGGGTCGGCGGTGCGACGCGGACCACCGTGGCCGGGCACGTGGACCTCGGCGGGCCCGCCGCGGAGTAATCTCGGGCGCATGCAGGCCTACCTCGACCTCCTCACGCGCGTGCTCGACGAGGGCGTCGAGAAGTCCGACCGGACCGGGACCGGCACCCGCAGCGTCTTCGGCCACCAGCTGCGCTTCGACCTGACCGCGGGGTTCCCGCTGGTCACCACGAAGAAGGTGCACACCCGCTCGGTGTTCGGCGAGCTGATCTGGTTCCTGCGCGGCGACACGAACGTGAAGTGGCTCCAGGACCGCGGGATCTCGATCTGGGACGAGTGGGCCGACGAGCACGGCGACCTCGGCCCGGTCTACGGCGCGCAGTGGCGCAGCTGGCCCACCCCGGACGGCCACCACGTCGACCAGCTCGCCCGCGTCGTCGAGCAGCTGCGGGCCGACCCCGACTCGCGACGCCACGTCGTGTCGGCCTGGAACGTCGCCGACATCCCGCAGATGGCGCTCGCGCCCTGCCACGCGCTGTTCCAGTTCTACGTCGCACCGGCCGACGACGGCGGCCCGGCGCGGCTGTCGTGCCAGCTCTACCAGCGCTCGGCCGACGTGTTCCTCGGCGTGCCGTTCAACATCGCGTCGTACGCCCTGCTGACCCACCTGGTCGCGCAGGTCGTCGGGCTGCGGGTGGGCGACTTCGTGCACACGATGGGCGACGCGCACCTCTACTCCAACCACCTCGAGCAGGCCCGCCTCCAGCTGACCCGCGAGCCGCGCCCGCTGCCGACGCTGCGGCTGGACCCGTCGGTGACCACGCTCGACGGCTTCGACCTCGAGCACGTCGCGGTCGAGGGCTACGACCCGCACCCGGGGATCAAGGCGCCGATCGCCGTATGACCCCCGGTGGCAGGAGGGTCGTCCTAGTCGCCGCTGTGGCGCAGAACGGCGTCATCGGCGACGGCCCCGACATCCCGTGGCGGATCCCGGGGGAGCAGGCCACGTTCAAGCGGCTGACGCTCGGCCACGTGCTGCTGATGGGGCGTACGACGTACGAGTCGATCGGCCGCCCGCTGCCCGGGCGCACCACCGTCGTGCTCACGCGCGACCCGTCCTGGACCGCCGACGGCGTCCTGGTCGCCCACGACCTCGACCAGGCGCTGGCCCTGGCCGACGGCGTCGCCGGGCCGGGCCCCGACGGCGGGGACGTCGAGGTGATGGTCGCCGGCGGAGCCCAGGTCTACGCCGCCGCGCTGCCGGTCGCCGACGCCCAGGTGCTGACCGAGGTGCGGCAGTCGCCACCCGGCGACGTCCACTACCCGGCCTTCGACCGGACCGTCTGGCACGAGGAGCGCCGCGAGCCCCTCGACGGCTTCGACCGCGTGTGGTGGACCCGCCGCCCCTAGCCCCCGGTGGTCGAGGAGCGAGCGGTGGCGCCGGTGGTCGAGGAGCGAGCGCCAGCGAGCGTCACGAGACCAGGTCTCCCCGGTGGTCGAGGAGCGAGCGCCAGCGAGCGTCACGAGACCGGGCACGCCGCGGGGCCGGTCAGGTCGTGATCCGATGTCACCAGGTGGCACCAGATCGCGAGCTGGGTCTCGTGACGCTCGCTTCGCTCGCTCCTCGACCACCGGTGGTTGGCGCTTGTTCCTCGACCACCGGTGGCTGACCCTCGCTCCTCGACCACCGGTGGCTGACGAGGGCGTCGGCCCGGTGGCCCCGGTGGTCGAGGAGCGAGCGCCAGCGAGCGTCACGAGACCTCGACCTGCGGATTTCACGTACCTGGTGCGTGAAACGGTCAGGTCGACGAGCGGGCGGTGGCCCCGGTGGTCGAGGAGCGAGCGCCAGCGAGCGTCACGAGACCAGGCACGCCGCGGGGCCGGTCAGGTCGTGATCCGGTGTCACCAGGTGGCACCAGATCGCGAGCTGGGTCTCGTGACGCTCGCTTCGCTCGCTCCTCGACCACCGACGCTGGTGCGGCCGGTGGGGTCCCCGGTGCGGCGGTACGGCTGCTGCTGGGGTCTCGTGACGCTCGCTTCGCTCGCTCCTCGACCACCGGGGCTGGCGCTCGCTCCTCGACCGCCGCCGCGGGGGCGGTAGGCGCCGGAAACGTGGGCGGGGGACAGGTCACACGATCCTTACGTCCCCGGTCCGGCTCCGCATTCCTCTCGAAACCATTCCGAAACGATCGGCGCGCAGTGTCGTCGTCATGGGGAAGCACATCGACGACGCGCACCGCCACATCGGCGTGCTGCCGGCGTACCCGTTCTACGGCGGGCCGCCGGTCCGGCCGGACACGACCGCCAAGGCCACGGTCCGGGACTTCCTGGCCTCGCTCGACGCCGAGGGCGTCGAGCGGGCGCTGGTGCTGCCGAACTACGGCGTGCCCGACCCGCAGGTCGCCTTCGACCTGAACGCCCTGGCGCTCGAGGCGGCGCAGGCCGACGACCGGGTGCGGTGCGGCCTGTGGGTCTCGCCGAAGGCCTCGGACGCGGCGCGCAACGACGACGCCCTCGCCCTCGTCGGCGAGGAGGGGGTGGCCGCGCTCAAGACCAGCTTCCTGCTCGGCGGCGACCCCGACGACCCGGACTGCGCCGAGCAGCTCGACCGGATCTTCACGACCGCGGCCGCGCACGACCTCGTCGTGCACGTGCACACCAGCCCCGGCGCCGCCTCCGACGTCGACCGGATCGGCCACCTGGTCGACCGCTACGGCGACGACACCCGGATCCACCTCGTGCACCTCGGGGGCGGGATGAGCGGTCACCTCAAGCTCATCGGTGGCCGGCTCTTCGACTGGATCGAGGCCGGCAAGCAGGTCTACACCGACACCTCGTGGGCCATCGGCTTCGCCCCGACCTGGCTGGTCGCCGAGATCGAGCGGCGCGGGGTCGGCCACGACCGCGTCCTGTTCGCCACGGACACCCCCTGGGGCGACTTCGCCGGCGAGCACGCCCGCCTGAGCGCGGCCGCCGGCGACGGCGACCTCGCCCGCACCTTCTTCACCGAGAACTTCGAAGCCCTCTACGGCTGAGAGCAGCACCACCCGGCCCCACCCACCAGCACCGACCCGACCCACAGGAGAAGCGATGCCCGCGTTCGACGACGAGATCATGGCCAACATCGAGAAGTCCGTGGGGGAGATCCCGCACCCCTCGCAGGCCAAGGGGACGAACCTCTACGGCTCGACCAAGATCTTCCCCGACTACCAGGCCTCCGAGGGCCAGAGCTACCTGACGCTGGTGCACGGCATCCCGCACGAGTCGTCGGTCAGCTTCGTCGCCGTCCTCCAGGCCACCCGAGCGCTGCGCAAGGGCTTCGAGTCGGCGCTCTACTTCTACGGCCCCGGCGCCCTGGCCTGCATGGACACCCGCGGCTTCCCGACCACCGGGGACGTGGCCTTCCCCGGCAACCAGAACATGAACGACTCCGTGAAGACCTTCATCGCCGAGGGCGGCACGGTCTTCTGCTGCCGCTTCGGGCTCGCCCTGCACGGCTGCCGCGAGGAGGACGTGATCGAGGGCGTCATCCCGGCGCACCCGCTCGACGTCCAGGACGCGGTCATCCACTACGCCAACAAGGGCGCCATCATCAACTCCGTCTACAACCTCTGAGGCGCGAGATGGCCGCGCCGCACACCCCGTCCCCGCGCTCGACCCGCGTCGACGTCGCGATCCAGGGCATCCGCCTGCTCGACGCGCCCGTCGCGCGTCGCGCCGGCGCAGGCCCCAGCGACGACGGTCACGTGCTCCTCGACGGCGTCGGCGCGGCCGTCCCGCTCAACCCCCGCAGCCCCTACTCCGTGAGCGGTGGGCGCCTCCTGCTCGACGGTGCCGACACCGGGATGGGCGTCGAGTCGGTGGCCCGCCCCCGGTTCTACGACCTCACCACCGCCGACGGCGTGCCCTACGAGAAGCTCGCCCGCCTGCACTCCGCCAACGTGCTGGCCACCACGGTCGTGCAGACCTGCGTGCGCTACGAGGAGGCCGAGCGCTGCCGGTTCTGCGCGATCGAGGAGTCGCTGCGCCAGGGCTCGACCGTCGCGGTCAAGACACCGGCCCAGGTCGCGGAGGTGGCCCAGGCGGCGTACCAGCTCGACGGCATCCGCCAGATGGTGATGACCACCGGCACCTCCAACGGCCGCGACCGCGGCGCCACCCACCTCGCCCGCTGCGTGCGCGCGGTCCGCGAGGTGCTGCCCGACCTGCCGATCCAGGTGCAGTGCGAGCCGCCCGGCGACCTCGCCACGATCCAGGAGCTGTACGACGCCGGTGCCCGCTCGATCGGCATCCACGTCGAGTCGCTCGACGACGACGTACGCCGCCGCTGGATGCCCTCCAAGGGCGTCGTGCCGATGGCCGAGTACCGCGCGGCCTGGGCCGAGGCCGTCCGCGTCTTCGGCTGGAACCAGGTCTCGACCTACCTGCTGATCGGGCTCGGCGAGGACCCCGACGAGCTCGTCGCCGGCGCCCGCGAGCTGATCGCCCTGGGTGTCTACCCCTTCGTCGTGCCGTTCCGTCCCCTGGCCGGCACGCTGGCCACCGATGTCGACGGCGTCGGCGCCCCGCCCCACGAGCTGGTCTACGACGTCACCTCCCGCGTCGCCGAGGCCCTGCGCGAGGCCGGGATGGCCGGGGCCGACCAGGCCGCCGGCTGCGCGGCCTGCGGCGCCTGCTCGGCCCTCGGCGCCTGCCCGTCGGCCGCGGAGCAGGCGTCGTGACCGGGCTGGTCGGCGACGTCGTCCTCACCGGACGCCCGCGCACCCCCGCCGCCGTCGACCCCGAGGCGTACGTCGTCGTGCCCGCCGCCGGCGCCGACCTCGCCGCCTACCGCCGGCTGCGCCACGACGTGTTCGTGGCCGAGCAGGGCCTCTTCGCCACGACCGACGCGGACGACGTCGACGACGACCCCCGCACCCGCGTGCTCGTCGCCCGCTCCCCGGACGGCGACGTGCTCGGCGGGGTCCGGGTCCACCCCGCGCACCACCCTGCGGTCGCCCCGGGACGCGACCCGGGATGGTGGCGGGGCTCGCGCCTGGTCGTCGCCCCCGGCGCCCGCCTCGGGCTGGGGGTCGGTGCCTCCCTCGTGCGCGCGGCCTGCGCCGAGGCCGAGTCGGCCGGGGCCCTGCGCTTCGACGCCACCGTGCAGGCGCAGAACGAGGTGCTGTTCCGCCGCCTCGGCTGGCAGGTCCGCGGCCACACCCACCTGCACGGCCACCCCCACGTCGAGGTCGACTGGCCGGTCGCCCGGGTGCAGCGGCTGGTGGCCTCGACCAAGGCCGCGCTCGGCGGGCTGCTCGACGGCCTCGTCGCGAGCCCGGCCGGGTTCCTCGGCGACGACGCCTCACCGGTGCCCGGCAGCGACCTGGTGGCCGCCTGCGACGCGATCCTGCCCGCGATGGTCGAGCGCGACCCGGAGTGGGCCGGCTGGTGCGCGGTCCTGGTCAACGTCAACGACCTCTGCGCGATGGGCGCCACGCCCGTCGGGCTGCTCGACGCCGTCGCCGGGCGCGACGCCTCCTTCACCCGCCGCATCCTGCGCGGGCTCGGCGAGGCCTCCCGCGCCTGGGGCGTGCCGGTCCTCGGGGGGCACACCCAGACCGGTGTCCCCGCCGCCCTCTCGGTCACCGCGCTGGGCCGCGTCGCCTCGCCCGTCCCCGGCGCCGGCGGTCGCCCCGGCCACGCGGTGCGGGTCACCGCCGACCTCGGCGGCGGCTGGCGACCGGGCTACACCGGCGCCCAGTGGGACTCCTCCTCCCACCGCACGTCCGCCGAGCTGCAGTCGCTGGCCGGGGTCGTCCCGACCTTGGCCCCGGCCGCCGCCAAGGACGTCTCCATGGCCGGTCTCGTCGGCACGGTGGGCATGCTCGCCGAGGCCGGCGGCTGCCGCGCCGTGCTCGACGTCGCCGACGTCCCCGCCCCGGCCGACGCCGCGGCCGGCGACTGGCTGACCTGCTTCCCCGGCTTCGCCGTCGTCACCACCGACGCCCCGTCCCGCACGCCCGGCGCGCCCGGCGACGCCCTCCCCGGCTTCCTCACCTCCGCGACCTGCGGCGCGCTCGAGGCCGGTACGGGCGTCGGCCTGCGCTGGCCCGACGGCGTGGTCACCGAGGCCGTGGCCGCCGGGGTCACCGGGCTCGGCGCGGCCGGCCGTACGACCCTCCACCCCCATCGAGAGGACCACCGATGAGCACCAGCGTGGCGGCTGTCGCCGCCGGTTTCAGCCGGGACCTGGAGGCCGACCTGGCCCAGGTCGAGACCCTCACCGCCCAGGCCAGGGCACGCGGGGTGTCCGTCCTGGCGCTGCCCGAGGCCTGCCTCGGCGGCTACCTCTCGGCCCTGGGGCGGGGCCGCGACGGCACCCACGATGAGGCGCCCGACTCGCTGCCCCCGGTCCTCGAGCTCGACGGACCCGAGCTGCGGCGCGTCGCCGCGGCCGCGCGGGAGATGACGCTGGTGGTCGGGTTCTGCGAGGCGGACGGGCCCCGGCGCTACAACAGCGCCGCCGTCGTCAGCGGCGAGGGCGTGCTCGGGGTGCACCGCAAGGTCCACCAGCCGCTGGGGGAGGACCTGCACTACGAGGCTGGGGAGGACCTGCGCGCCTTCGACACGCCGGCCGGCCGGGTCGGGGCCCTGATCTGCTACGACAAGGCGTTCCCCGAGTCGGCCCGCGCCCTGGCCCTCGACGGCGCCGGGATCATCGCCTGCATCTCGGCCTGGCCGGCCTCGCGCACCGCCACCGCCGGCTCGATCGTCGAGGACCGGTGGACCCACCGCTTCAACATCTTCGACCAGGCCCGCGCCCTGGAGAACCAGGTCGTGTGGCTGGCCTCCAACCAGGCCGGCACGTTCGGCTCGCTGCGCTTCGTCTCCCACGCCAAGGTCGTCGGCCCGGGCGGGGACGTGCTCGCCTCCACGGGCGCCGACGCCGGGATGGCCGTGGCCACCCTGGACGTCGACGACGTCCTCGGCACCGCGCGCCGCTCGATGTTCCACCTCGGCGACCGCCGCCCGGAGCTCTACGACTACGACCGGGTGGCCGCGCATGCCTGAGATGAGCTTCGCCGTCCGCTGGCCCGACGGCCGGGTGGAGGAGTGCTACTCGCCGTCGCTGGTGGTGCACGACCACCTCGCCGCGGGCGCGACCTACACCGTCACCGAGCTGACCGACCGTGCCGCCCGCGCGATGGCCACCGCCAGCGACCGGGTCCGCGAGCGGTACGGGTTCGCCTGCACGTCCGCGGCCGCCACCACCGCCCAGGTCCGTCGTTCCGCCGCGGCCTACGACCCCACCGCCCTCGTCGAGGTGGTCGCGATGTGGCCACCGCTCCCGGAGGAGACCCGATGACCCCGTCCCACCAGACCGGCCCGTCCGACCGGACCGGCCCGACCGAGCACCACGAGGTCGTCGTCGTCGGCGGTGGCCAGGCGGGGCTGTCCACCAGCTGGTGCCTGACCCGCGACGGCGTCGACCACGTCGTGCTCGAGGCCCGCACCCTGACGCACGAGTGGACCGACAGCCGCTGGGACTCCTTCACCCTGGTCACGCCCAACTGGCAGTGCCGGCTGCCGGGCTACGCCTACGACGGCCCCGACCCCGACGGCTTCATGACCCGCGAGGAGGTCGTGGCCTGGCTGGCCGGCTACCCCGCCACCTTCGGCCCGCCGGTGCGCGAGCACACGGCGGTGACCCGGCTCGCCGAGCGTGACGGCGGCGGGTTCGAGCTCACCGCCCACGGTCCCGACGGCCCGGCGACCATGACCGCCGACCACGTCGTGGTGGCCACCGGCGGCTACCACCTGCCGATCGTCCCGCCCTGGGCGCCCGCGCTCGACCCGGCGGTCACCCAGCTGCAGTCGGCGGACTACCGCCACCCCGGCCAGCTGCCCGACGGCGCCGTCCTGGTCGTCGGCTCCGGGCAGTCCGGCGCCCAGATCGCCGAGGACCTCCACCTCGCCGGCCGCCAGGTCCACCTCGCGGTCGGCGACGCGCCCCGGGTGGCGCGCCGCTACCGCGGCCGCGACGTCATGACCTGGCTCTGCGACATGGGGCTCTACGACACCCCGGTCGCCTCCTACCCCGGCGGCTCCGCCGCGCGGGAGAAGACCAACCACTACGTCACCGGCCGCGACGGTGGCCGCGACATCGACCTCCGCGCGTTCGCCGCCGACGGGATGCGCCTCTACGGCCTGCTCGAGGGCGGCGAGGACACCCAGGTCCGCTTCCTGCCCACGCTCACCGCGGCGCTCGACGCGGCCGACGCGACGTACCGCTCCATCAACCGCGACGTCGACCGGTTCGTCGAGCGGGAGGGCCTCGACGCGCCCCCGGCCTCCTCCTACGAGCCCGTCTGGGCGCCGGAGGAGGACCCGGCCGTCCTCGACCTGGTGGCCGAGGGCGTCACCAGCATCGTGTGGGCCATCGGCTACCGCGCCGACTACCGCTGGGTGGACGTCGGCGTCTTCGCCGGCAACGGCCGCCCCGCCCACACCCGCGGCGTCACCGCCGTGCCCGGCCTCTACTTCCTCGGCCTGCCCTGGCTGCACACGTGGGGCTCGGGGCGGTTCTTGGGCATCGCCGCGGACGCCGAGCACGTCGTCTCCTGCATCACCGGGTCCCGCCGTACGGCCGCGCCCGCGACGGCCCGGGTCGGCTGAGACGTGCCCGCGCTCCGGATCGGCGCGGTCGCGGGCCACTTCGGGAGGGACGTGGGCAGGGCCCTGGACAAGGTGGAGGGCGTCGTCGGCGCCGCCCGCCAGGCCGGGGTCGGGCTGCTGGTCCTGCCCGACGCCACGCTCGGCGGCTACCTCTCGGACCTGCGCCGGCCCGACCCCGACTCGCTGCCGCCCGGTCTGTCCGAGGACGGCCCGGAGGTGGCCCGGGTGCGCGCCGCCGCCCGCGACATGGTGGTCTGCCTGGGGTACGCCGAGGAGGTCCCCGTCGGCGACCGGACCCTGCTCTACAACGCCGCGGTGTGCGTGCACGGCGACGGCGTCCTGGGCCGGCACCGCAAGGTCCACCAGCCGGCCGGCGAGGCGCTCGTCTACGCCGCCGGCGACACCTTCCGCGCCTTCGACACCCCGGTCGGCCGGCTCGGGATGCTCATCGACTACGACAAGACCTTCCCCGAGACCGCGCGCACCCTGGCCCTCGGCGGAGCGGAGACCGTCGCCTGCCTGTCCGCGTGGCCGGCCTCGGTCACCGACCGCGCCTCGAGGCTCCCGCGCGATCGCCAGGCCCGGCTCTTCGACCTGTACGACCAGGCCCGCGCCGCGGAGAACCAGGTCGTGTGGGCGTCGTCGAACCAGACCGGCGTGACGGGCGGGCTGCGGTTCCTCGGCCAGGCCAAGGTGGTCGGTCCGGGCGGTGACGTCCTGGCCCGGACCGGGGCCAAGGGCGGCCTGGCCGTCGCCGAGGTCGATGTCGCCGCCGAGGTCGCGCGCGCCCGCCGCGTGCTGCACCACCTCGACGAGCTCGTGCCCGCCGCCTACCGCGCGTCGGCAGCGGAGGTGCGCCCGTGATCGTCTCCGGCCCGGCCGTCGGCACCACACCGCCCCGGGTGGCCCTGCTGACCTACTCCACCCGCCCCCGCGGCGGGGTCGTCCACACGCTCGCGCTGGCCGAGGCGCTGGTCGCGCTCGGCGTCCGCGTCGACGTGTGGACCCTGGCCCGCGGCGGTGACGCCGCGTTCTTCCGCCCGGTCGACCCGAGGGTCGGCGTCCGCGCCGTGCCCTTCCCCGAGGTCGCCGACGAGACGGTGGGGGAGCGGATCGTGCGATCGATCGCCGTCCTCGGCGACGTCTTCGACGCGGCGCGGGAGGCGTACGACGTGGTGCACGCCCAGGACTGCATCTCGGCCAACGCCGCGCTGCCCTGCGTCCGCACGGTGCACCACCTCGACACCTTCACCACCCCCGAGCTGGCCGCCTGCCACGACCGCGCCGTCGCGGCGCCGAGCGACCTGGTCTGCGTGTCGGCCGCGGTGGCCGGCGAGGTGCGCGACGGGTGGGGCCGCGTGGCCACCGTCATCCCCAACGGCGTCGACGCCGCCCGGTTCGCGGCCGGGGCCCAGGACGCCGCCGGCCGGTCGCGGTGGGCCGACCGGCTCGGTCGCTACGTCCTGGCCCTCGGCGGCATCGAGCCGCGCAAGGCCAGCCTCGACCTGCTCGAGGTGTACGCCGCGCTGCCGCCCGACCTGCGCGCCACGCGCCGGCTCGTCCTCGGTGGCGGCGAGACGCTCTTCGACTACCGCGACTACCGCGCGGCCTTCGACCGGCGCTGTGCCGAGCTCGGCGTCGAGCCGGTCGTCCTCGGCACGCTCGGCGAGGACGAGCTGCCGGCGCTCGTGGCGCAGGCCGACGTGCTGGCGATGGTCTCGACCAAGGAGGGGTTCGGGCTGGCCGCGATGGAGGCGCTGGCCGCGGGCGTGCCCGTGGTCGCGCGGGACCTCCCGGTGCTGCGCGAGGTCCTCGGCGACGCCGTCGCCTACGCCGCGGACCCGCCGGGCACCACCGCGGCGCTGACCGGGGTGCTGGCCGGGGTGCTGTCCGCGCCGCCGGACCCGGCGCCGGGACGCGCGGTGGCGGCGTCCTACACCTGGGACCGCGCGGCGCGCGCGCACCTCGTGCTCTACGAGCGGCTGCTCGGGCGATAACGTGCCGCCATGACCTCCACCCCCGCGGCCCCGTTCGGCAGGGTCCTCACGGCGATGGCCACGGCGTTCGACGCGGACGGCGGGGTCGACCTCGAGGGCACCGCACGGATCGCGGTGCACCTGGTCGAGCACGGCCACGACGGCGTCGTCGTCTCCGGCACCACGGGGGAGTCCCCGACGACCACGGTCCGCGAGGACGGCGCGATCCTGGCTGCGGTCAAGGACGCCGTCGGCGACCGTGCCGTGGTGGTCGCCGGCGTCGGCACCAACGACACCGCCCACTCGGTGCAGCTGGCCCGCCAGGCCGCCGAGGTCGGCGCCGACGGCCTGCTGCTGGTCACGCCGTACTACAACAAGCCCTCGCCGGCCGGGGTGCTGCTGCACTTCCGCAGCGTGGTCGAGGCCACCGACGTGCCGGTGATGCTCTACGACGTGCCCGGGCGCACCGCCACGACCATCTCGATGGACGTCTACGAGCAGGCGATCGCCTGGGACCCCGTCGTCGCGGTCAAGGACGCGACCGCCGACCTCGCCCGGGGGCTGCGGCTGCGGCAGCTCGGCTACGCCGTCTACTCCGGCGACGACGCCATGAACCTGGCCTGGCTGGCCCACGGCGCGGCCGGCGTCGTCAGCGTCGCGGGCCACGTGGTCGGCGAGCAGCTGGCCGAGATGGTGCGCGCCTTCCACGCCGGCGACCCCGCCCGCGCGCTCGAGCTCCACGCCGCCATGCAGCCCGCGGTCGACGCCGTGATGGGGCCGGCCAACTACGGCGCCACCACCGCCAAGGCCGCGCTCGAGCTGCTCGGCGTCCTGGACAACCGCCGCGTACGACCCCCGCTGGCCGCCCTCGACGACGACGAGATGTCCGCGCTGCGTGCCGGGCTCGAGGCCGCCGGGGGTGAGCGCAGGCGGCCTCCGTGTCGTCCCGCTGGGCGGCCTGGGCGACATCGGTCGCAACATGACCGTCTTCGAGCACGAGGGACGTCTCCTCCTCGTCGACTGCGGCGTGCTCTTCCCCGAGGAGCACCAGCCCGGGGTGGACCTGGTCCTGCCCGACTTCTCCTGGATCCGCGACCGCCTCGACGACGTCGAGGCGCTGGTGCTGACGCACGGCCACGAGGACCACGTCGGCGCGACGCCGTACCTGCTGCGCGAGCGTCCCGACATCCCGCTCGTCGGCTCGCGGCTGACCCTGGCGCTGCTCGAGCCCAAGCTGCGCGAGCACCGGCTGCGCCAGAGCGTCCAGCACGTCGTCGCCGAGGGCGACACGATCTCCTTCGGCCCCTTCGAGCTCGAGCTGGTCGCGGTGAACCACTCGATCCCCGACGCGCTCGCCGTCGCGATCCGCACCACCGCCGGCCTGGTGCTGCACACCGGCGACTTCAAGATGGACCAGCTGCCCCTCGACGGCCGGCTCACCGACCTGCGCGCCTTCGCGCGGCTGGGGGAGGAGGGCGTCGACCTCTTCCTCACCGACTCCACCAACGCCGAGACCCCGGGCTTCACCACGGCGGAGACCAGCATCACCCCGGTGCTCGACCAGGTCTTCCAGCAGGCGCAGGGCCGGCTCGTGGTGGCCTGCTTCGCCTCCCACGTCCACCGCGTCCAGCAGGTCCTCGACGCCGCGGTCGCCCACGGACGCAAGGTCGGCTACGTCGGCCGCTCGATGGTGCGGAACATGGCCATCGCCCGCGACCTGGGCTACCTGCGGGTCCCCGAGGGCGTGGTCGTCGAGGCCAAGGAGCTCGCCGGCCTCCCGCCGGAGCGTCAGGTGCTGGTCTCCACCGGGTCCCAGGGTGAGCCGATGAGCGCGCTCAGCCGGATGGCCCAGGGCACCCACCAGCTCGTGCAGGTCGGCGAGGAGGACACGGTGGTGCTGGCCTCCAGCCTGATCCCGGGCAACGAGACGGCGGTCTACCGGGTGATCAACGGGTTGGCCGGGCTCGGCGCGCGGGTGGTGCACCAGGGCAACGCGCTGGTGCACGTCTCGGGTCACGCCAGTGCCGGCGAGCTGCTCTACTGCTACAACATCGTCCGCCCGCGCGCCGTCATGCCGGTGCACGGCGAGGTCCGCCACCTGCGCGCCAACGCCGAGCTGGTGCGGCGTGCCGGGGTCCCCGACGTCGTCGTGGCCGGGGACGGCGTGGTCGTCGACCTGGTCGACGGACGCGTCGACGTCGTGGGCCGGGTGCCCTGCGAGTACGTCTACGTCGACGGGTCCTCGGTGGGGCAGGTCACCGAGGCCGACCTCAAGGACCGCCGGATCCTCGGCGAGGAGGGCTTCCTCTCGGTGGTGGTCGTCGTCGACCTGGCCCGGGCCGCGGTGCTGGCCGAGCCGGAGGTGCACGCGCGGGGCAACGCGCTCCAGCACGTCGACCTCGGCGACGTCCGGGCGGAGGTCGTCGCCGCCCTGACCGGGGCGCTCGCGGACGGCACGACGGACGTCCAGCAGCTGCAGCAGGTGCTGCGCCGGACGCTGGGACGGTGGGTCAGCCGCACCCACCGCCGACGTCCGATGATCGTGCCCGTCGTGGTCGTCGCCTGACCGGTCGCGCCAAATACCGCCCGCGGCCGCGTCCCGGTGCCTAGACTCCGGTGTGCCACCTGGT
The DNA here is from genome assembly GCF_902506435.1 of Nocardioides sp. AX2bis. Taxonomy (GTDB): domain Bacteria; phylum Actinomycetota; class Actinomycetes; order Propionibacteriales; family Nocardioidaceae; genus Nocardioides. The sequence continues at coordinate 1,812,963 of NZ_LR733215.1, forward strand.
CCGTCGGCGGTCCAGATCACTCTCGGGAGTCCGTTCCATGAACGTCGCTGCGTCGTCGCGACCGGAGGTGCTGACCCGTCTCTACCGGCTGATGCAGCGTGTCAACGCCTCGCCGGACCTCTCCGAGGTGCTCGACGAGATCGCCCACGGCGTGGTGGAGGTGCTCGGCTTCGGGGTGGCCGCGATCTCCCGGCTCGACGGCGACACGCTGGTGATGACGAACGTCGCGGCCCCGGGGCACGTGCGTGACCTGCTGCTGGGGCGGCGGACACCGGTGGCCTCGCTGGTCAACGAGTTCGACCTCGCCGACGAGTGGGGCGTGCTGCGCTTCCTGCCCCACGACCGGCTCCCGGCCCCCCTCGAGGAGGCCGCCTGGGTGCCCGACCTCGAGCCCAGCCCGGTCGAGGGGGCCTGGCACCCCCTGGACACGCTGTACGCCCCGCTGTGGTCGGCCACCGGCCGGCTCCTGGGCAACATGTCCGTGGACCTGCCCGCCGACGGCATGGTGCCGGCCGAGCTCGAGCGCGAGCTGCTCGAGATGTTCGTGGTGCAGGCCGGCCTGGCGATGGACAACGCCCAGCAGCGCGAGCGGCTGGCCGTCCAGGTGCGGATGGGCGAGGTCCTCAGTGCGGCCTCCGCGGCTGCCCGGCTGGCCGACCTCGACCTGACCCTGGAGGGTGTCGGCCACGCCGTGGCGGAGGGGTTCGACGTCGAGGAGGTCGCCATCCGCTGCGTCACCTCCGGCGACCTGGAGCGGCTCGAGGACTCCCACTTCTTCTCCACCCACGCCGGTGGCTCGATCGGCCTGGCCAGGGTCGCGGCCGGGATCGCGGTCGGTGCGGCACGCTCCGGCCACCCCGCCGTGCTGGGACCGGCCGAGCTCTCACGCGTCTCGGGGCTGGCCCGGGAGAAGTGCGACGCCACCGTGCTGCTGGCCCCGGTGGGCGAGCGCGAGGCGTCGGGCTACCTGCTGGTGGCACGTCGGCCCGGGTCGAGCACCTGGAGCGATCTGGAGCAGGAGACGGTCGGCGAGATCGGGCGGCTGCTGGGCCGGGTGGTCCTGGACGCCCGCGTCCTCGAGCGCGAGCGGCACCTCGTCGGCGAGCTCCAGGAGCTCGACCGCTACAAGGGGGAGCTGATCGCCACCATCTCCCACGAGCTGAAGACCCCGTTGAGCTCGATCGTCGGGCACGCCGAGCTGCTCACCGACCTCGACACCGGCATCGGCTCGGTCGAGGCGATCGCGCGCAACGCGCGACGGCTCGACCGGCTGGTGCAGAACCTCCTGGACTACTCCGCCCTGCAGGAGTCGCGGGTCCACGTCCCGCGCCCGGTCGACCTGCGCGCGCTCGCCGCCGCCAGCGTCGAGCTGATCGCGGTCCAGGCCGAGCGCGGGGGACTGGTGCTCAACCTCGACGTGCCCAGCGACACGGTGCCGGTCGACGCCGACCCCGACGAGCTGGGGACCGTGGTCGACAACCTGCTCGGCAACGCGGTCAAGTACACCCCTCGCGGTGGCGAGGTCACCGTGGGCGTGGGGTCCGACGAGGCCGGCGGGGTCTGGCTGGAGTGCACCGACACCGGTCTCGGCATCTCCGTCGCCGACCAGGTGCACCTGTTCTCCGCCTTCCACCGCTCGACCAACCCCGAGGCCCTGTCGCTGCCGGGCTCGGGGCTGGGACTGGCCATCTCGCGGCGCATCGTGCACCTGCACGGCGGGCGGATCATGGTGCGGTCCGACCTCGGCGCCGGCAGCACCTTCCGGGTCTGCCTGCCCCGCGGGCGCGGCTGAGTCCCACCGCCCCGGGCGGCGACCACCCGAACGGCGAGGGCCCCGAACGGCAAGGGCCCCGCCGGACGATCGTCCGGCGGGGCCCTTCCTGGTGCTGGAGCTGAGGTCAGCGGCGCACGACGCGCACCGTGAACTCGTCCGAGCTGCTCTCCTGCAGCTCGTCACCCACGAAGGTCGCGGTCATCGTGCGCGACCCGGCCTTCGCGAAGCGCTTCCTCGACTCGATCAGGGCCACGCCGTTGTCGTTCAGGCGACCCTGGCCGACGGTGGCGTCCTTGAACATCAGCTGGACGGGACCGGTGGGGACGGTGTCGCCGTCGGCGGCGACCTTCACCTTGGCCACGAACGGCTTGCCGGTACGCACCGGCTGCGGGATCGTCCGCTTGAAGGTCGTCGTGGTGGCCGTGGGCTCCACCGGGACCTCCTCGCAGAGCGAGACCGTGATGTTGTCGACGTTCCAGCCGAAGAAGCTGGCGCCGCCGCACCCGTCGCGGCCCATCGCGAAGCGGACCTGGATGGTGTCGCCCGGCGCGACGCCGGCCTCGCCCAGGTCGACGACCGAGGTGCCCCAGCTGCCGAACACGGTGCCGCCGTCGGTGCCGGTGAAGCCCGGCTGGCCGGCGAGCGGGTTGGTGTTGCCCTCCTCCACGGTCGAGATCTGGTCGGGGGCGTTGAAGGCGAAGGCGTCCGCCGGGACGGGGGCGAACTCGCCGCCGTCGACGGCGACCTGCACGTTGCCGCCGTCGTAGCCGACCTCGGTGGCGACGTAGTGCTCGAACGACATCCGCGGCGTGGTGCCGTCCGCGGGCAGCTCGATGTCACCGCTGGTCATCCAGTCCACCGAGGAGATGTCGGTGGGGGTCCCGGAGCAGTCACCCTCGTCCGGGCCGGGGGCGAAGGCCACCGTGGACTCGTGGTCGCCGCGGTAGGTGCGGGTCGTGGTCCAGGGGAAGGTCTCCCCGCCGTAGACGTTCTCGCCCTCGAGGGTCCAGGCGTCCAGGCCGTTCTCGAAGTCCTCCGAGAACACCTCGGTGCCGGTGAAGCCCTCACCGCAGGTGCCCGGGTCGCCCGGGGCGAGCAGCGGCTCGAAGTTGCACTTGTCGGTCGGGTCGAGACGCAGCTCGACGGCCTGGGCCATCGCCGCGACCTGGGCGCAGTCGTCGGCGGTGATCTTGTCGACCGCCCGGGCCGCGTCGTTGGGCGCGGTGGACAGCTCGTTGATCGCCTTCCCGGTCAGGTCGGCGCACGAGGCCTCCAGCGAGTTCGCGTGGTCCACGAAGTCGCTGGCCGGCGTCTGGTAGTCGAGCATCGCCTTGTAGTAGATGTTCAGCGACTTGTCGAGGCCGAGGCCGTCGACGGCGACGCCGTTGTAGGTGCCGCCGTCCACGAGCAGGGAGTAGCCGCGGTTGACCACGCCGGAGTTGGAGTGCACGCCGCCGTTGTCGTCGGTGGAGCACTTGTACTCGGCGTCGCTGACCTTGCCCGGGTCGCCGTAGCAGGTGGGGCTCCACATGTCGCGGATCGCGCCGCCGAAGGCGGTGGACTTCTCACCCACGAGCCAGCGGAACGAGCTGGTGCGCTCGCCGCCGGCGTCCTTCATGGTCACGTTGACGGTCTCGCCGCCGGTGAGGGCGGTACGGATGGCCTCGCGGTCGGTGAGACCGATCGAGACGGTGGTGACCAGGGTCTGGTCGTCGCCGGACATCCCGATCGGGGCGTCGTCGCGGTTGCCGATGATCAGCGCGGCCGCGCCCTCCTCGGTGGCCATCTCGGCCTTCTCGGTGAAGGCGCACAGGCCGCGGTCGACCAGCACGACCTGGCCGGTGACGTCCTGGTCGTAGGGCGAGCAGCCGTCGAGGGCGGTCCCGCCGCCCGCCTCCACGGCGTCGGTGGGGGCGACGACGTCGCCGGTGATGCCCTGGGCGGTGAGCTGCTTGCCGAACGACGCGCCGCCGGTGAGGCAGTCACGGGCGATGGAGCTCGGCGAGTTGATCGTGAGCACCGGCTTGGCCGGCGAGTTGGTGGAGCACGTGTCGACCGGGCGCGGGGAGGTGATGTCACCCTCGCCCTCGTCCTCGCGACCGTTGATCAGGTCGAGGGTCTCGCCGAAGACGTCTGAGTAGCCCTCGTTGAGCGCACCCGGCTGCCACTGGTAGATCAGGCCGTGGGTGTACTCGGTGTAGGCGTGGCCCCACTCGTGGGACACGACGTCGTCGGAGGTGACGCCGTCGCAGTAGTTGGTCGTCGTGCCGTTCCAGTTCGCGTTCGGGCACGAGATGGCGGGGTCGTTGTTGATGGTGCGCATCGTCGCGCCGGCGCCGTCGTAGCTGTCACGGTCGAAGGCGTTCTTGAACAGCCAGTACGACTCGCCCGTGGAGCGGACGAGGTTCTCCTGGTCCTGGTTCAGGTCGCCCGGCAGCGGGTCGCCCTCCTCCCAGACCAGCTCCAGGTTGCGGTCCTGGTCGGCCTCGTAGAGCTCGCGCTCGAGCGCTCCGTGGATCAGGGAGTAGCGGTTGAGGATCTTGCCGGTCTGCGCGTCGACGAAGACCATGTCGCGCACGTTCGCGTCGTTGCCGACCTCGATCGAGTACGCCAGCTCGTTCTCGCCGCCGGCGACGCCCTGGGCCAGGCCCGAGCGGTAGACCAGCAGGGAGGGGTCCTTGGCCTCGATGCCGGCGACCGAGCCGGCCTTGCCCTCGTCGTCGGTGGGCGGCTGCGCCTTGACCATCGCGACCGCGGCCCGACCGGCCTCGGCGGCCGAGAGCGCCGGGTCGGTGCTGAGGCCCTCGACCGGCACGAGCTCGCCGTTGACGGCGGTGAGGTCGCCCTGGTCGTCGAGGTGCGCCTTGAGCATGGAGCCGAAGACGGGGACACCGTCGTACTCCTGGGTCCAGGTGACGACGGTGCCCAGCTTGTCGCGGGTGACGCCCTCGCGCACCAGCTGCTCGCTCGGGGCACCGAAGGCCGGGGCGAACTCGTCGACGTAGGCCTCGGCCTTGGCCACGGCCGAGACCGCGGAGTCGGCGGCCGTGCCGGGCAGCAGGTCGCTGCCGGCGCCGGCGGCGCGGATGAAGCTGATCTTGCCGGTGGCGCGCTCGTCCGAGACCCGGACCTGGCCGCTGGCGTCGTCCTGCATGCGCTGGACGAGCGTGCGGTCGGGTGCGGTCGGTGCCGCGGTGGCCGTGAGCGGCGACACCGCCGTGAGCCCTGCCCCGAGAACGGCGAGGGCCAAGCCCTGCCTGAGGATCTTCACGTGTTGTTCCCTCCGAGTGGGTGTGGTGTGCGGTCCGGGGTCGCCGTTCCGCCAGTCGCACCCTAAGGACGGGGGAGGGATTGGTCCATACCTCTGCGTAACAAGTCGGTGTCACCCCGACGTCACCAGCGCGTCGACGCGACGACACCGTCGCGTGGTCGCCCTGTGGGGCCTCCGTGGACGGATCGGTGGTCCCGGGACCGTCCGACCGGTCCCAAGACACGCACTCCTGTGGTCCGTGGGACGCATGTGACGCAGAACTAGGGTGTCGACCATGGCGACCCGTACGTCTTCCCCGCCGGGGTCGCGGAGCAAGAGCACGTCCTCGTCCACGTCGACCAGCACCAGCCGGTCCACGAGTGGCAAGGGCTCCTCGACTCCTCGTACCCGGAGCACGCGGAAGCCCCCCAGCCCCTCCTCCCGCTCGACCTCCCGCTCGACCCCGAAGAAGCGGCCCGCCCCCCGTGCGGTCCGCTCCGGACCGAGCCCGGTCGTGCGCGTGGCAGGCGTCGGGGCCCGCGGGGTCGCGGCCACCTGGAGCGCGGTGGCCGGCGGCGTCGGCGCCGCCGCCCGCGGGGTCGGTCACACCGCCCGCGACCTCGAGCCCGAGCACCGTCGCGACGGAGCCGGCCTCGTCCTGCTCGGCCTCGCGCTGGTCTCGGCCGCCGCGGTCTGGTTCGAGGTGCCCGGTGGCGCGATGGAGCTGGCCCGCACCCTGGTCACCGGCAGCGTCGGGCAGGTCGGCTGGCTGGTGCCGCTGGCCCTGGTCGTCGCCGGGTGGCGCGTCATGCGCGACCCGGTCCGCAACGGCCCCGCCGGCCGGCAGGTCATCGGCTGGTCGGCGCTGTCCTTCGGCGTGCTCGGCGTCGTCCACGTCGCCGCCGGCGACCCGCAGCCGCTGGCCGGCGACACCTCGCCGCTGCGCCAGGGCGGGGGAGCGGTCGGCTACGTCGTCGCCTCGCTCCTGCTCGACCTGCTCCGTACCCCGTTCGTCGTGGTGCCGGTGCTGCTGCTGCTCTGCTTCTTCGGCGTCCTGGTCATCACCGCCACGCCGGTCTACCGGGTGCCCGAGCGCCTCGCCGACCTGCGCGACCTCCTCCTGGGCCGCGGCCCGGTCGACGAGGACGGCCTCGACGACGGCGCCCCCACCCAGCCGATCCGCACCCGCCGGACGGCCGCCGAGATCGACCCCGACGCGGGCGACCCGCCGTACGACAGCCCGGTCCTCTCCGACCGCGAGATCCGCAAGCGGGCGAGAAAGGCCGCGCCCGCGGAGGACGCGCCCTACGACGTCGACGCGGACTCCGAGGACACCCAGCTCGGGATGCCGCCCACCCCGGACGAGGCGCCGGCGGCGCGCACCCCGCGCCGCCGCCCCGCGCCGGCTCCGGACCCCGAGCCCGAGCAGGCCGAGCTCGTCCCGCCGCCGCACGCCGACCTGCCGGCCCGCGTCGAGCAGCTCGCGCTGTCCGGCGACGTGGTCTACAGCCTGCCGACCAGCGAGGTCCTCAAGCCCGGCTCGGTCCACAAGGCCCGCTCCAAGGCCAGCGACGCGGTCGTCGACCGGCTGACCCAGGTCCTCGACGAGTTCGCGATCGACGCGCAGGTCACCGGCTACACCCGGGGCCCCACGGTGACGCGCTACGAGGTCGAGCTCGGCCCCGCGGTCAAGGTCGAGAAGGTCACCGCGCTGAGCAAGAACATCGCCTACGCCGTCGCCTCGGCCGACGTCCGGATCCTCAGCCCGATCCCGGGCAAGTCCGCGATCGGCATCGAGATCCCGAACCTGGACAAGGAGATTGTCTCGCTCGGCGACGTCCTGCGCTCCAACGTCGCCCGCAACGACCACCACCCGATGGTCGCCGGGCTCGGCAAGGACGTCGAGGGCGGCTTCGTGGTCGCCAACCTGGCCAAGATGCCGCACCTGCTGGTGGCCGGCGCGACCGGCTCGGGCAAGAGCTCCTTCATCAACTCGATGATCACCTCGGTGCTGATGCGCTCCACGCCCGACGAGGTCCGGATGATCATGGTCGACCCCAAGCGGGTCGAGCTGAACGCCTACGAGGGCGTGCCGCACCTGATCACCCCGATCATCACCAGCCCGAAGAAGGCCGCCGAGGCGCTGGCCTGGGTCGTGCGCGAGATGGACCTGCGCTACGACGACCTCGCCAACTTCGGGTTCCGCCACATCGACGACTTCAACAAGGCCGTGCGGGCCGGCAAGGTCGAGCTGCCCGCGGGCAGCGAGCGGGTGCTCGCGCCGTACCCGTACCTGTTGGTCATCGTCGACGAGCTGGCCGACCTGATGATGGTCGCCCCGCGCGACGTCGAGGACGCGGTCGTACGGATCACCCAGCTGGCCCGGGCCGCCGGCATCCACCTGGTGCTGGCCACCCAGCGCCCCTCGGTGGACGTCGTGACCGGCCTGATCAAGGCCAACGTGCCGTCGCGGCTCGCCTTCGCCACCTCGTCGCTGGCCGACAGCCGCGTCATCCTCGACCAGCCGGGGGCCGAGAAGCTCGTCGGCCAGGGTGACGGGCTGTTCCTGCCGATGGGCGCCTCCAAGCCCGCGCGCATCCAGGGTGCCTGGGTGACCGAGGCCGAGATCGCCCAGGTCGTGGCCCACTGCAAGACCCAGCTGCAGCCGACGTACCGCGAGGACGTCACCGTCCCCGCGGCCGCCAAGCGTGACCTCGACGACGACATCGGTGACGACCTGGACCTCGTGGTCCAGGCGATCGAGCTCGTCGTCTCCACGCAGTTCGGCTCGACCTCGATGCTCCAGCGCAAGCTGCGCGTGGGCTTCGCCAAGGCCGGGCGCCTGATGGACATCCTCGAGAGCCGCGGGGTGGTGGGCCCCAGCGAGGGGTCCAAGGCCCGCGACGTCTTGGTCAAGCCCGACGAGGTCGACGGCGTCATCGCCATCATCCAGGGGGAACAGTGAACGACGTGCAGCTGATCGAGTCCGGGGTCGAGGACGGCCAGGGCCGTGCCGAGGTCGAGGTGCGCCGCCGCGGCGCGGTCACCGGGGCGGTCGGCGTCGCCGGCTGCATGGTCGCCCTGGCCTGGCTGGCGCGGGCGATGGCCTCGGGCGCGCCGCTGGACTGGGCGCTGTGCCTGGCGATGGGCGCGGTCGGGATCGTGAACCTGCTCGCCTTCGTCGACGCCCGCACCCCGGTGCTCGTGGCCGACGACCAAGGCGTGCGGGTGCGCCGCGGGCAGACCTGGCACGGCCTCACCTGGGACCAGGTCGACCGCGTCGAGCACCGCCCCCGCCGAGGGCCCGCCCGCGACGGCTCGCTGTCCTTCGTGGGCGCCGCCGCTGACGACGACCCGCTCACGGTGCCGCTGAGCCTGACCACCCGCGTGGTCGGCACCGACGACCTGCCCGGGGCCCTGCGTGCGCTGGCCGACGGTGCGACCGAGGTGGTCGAGCCCGTCGCCGAGCCGGTCGAGCCGGTCGCGGTGCAGGTCGACGAGGAGCCGGACGAGCAGGACGTGGCCGAGCACGACCTGGTCCAGGAGGACGACGACCAGGACGACGTGCAGGACGAGGCCCGCGAGGGCCTGGCCGCACGGCTGCGACGCTGGGTCGACGAGCGTCGTCCGGTGCGCGCCGAGCGCGAGGACGAGGACGAGGTTGCGGAGGGTGCCGGCGCCGGGGACACGGGTCGCCCGGGTTCCCGACGCGACGACGCGGGGCTGCCGGCACCGACGCCGACCGTGGTCGCCAGCAGCACGCCGCTGCCGTGGCGCGACCTGTCCAGCGGCACCCGTGCCGACGTGGTGCTCGGCGCGGCTGCGCTGCGGCTCGACACCTCCGAGACCGACGACGAGGACGACCGCCCCCGTCTGCCCGAGGCCCGCGAGCTGCGTCGCGACGGCAGCGTGAACCTGGTCGAGGAGACCTCGGTGTGGGGCGACCGGGTCCGCCCGATCGCCAAGCCCGGCGAGGCCGTCGCCCCGCTGGTCCTCGACGACTACGCACCGCTGCCGGTCGTCGACCCGGTGATCGGGCCCGAGCTCGCCGCGGCCCGTACCCGGCTGGGCCTCAGCGTCGACCAGCTGGCCGACCGCACCCGGATCCGCCCCCACGTGATCGAGTCGATCGAGGTCGACGACTTCGCGCCCTGCGGCGGCGACTTCTACGCCAAGGGCCACCTGCGCACCCTGGCCCGCGTGCTCGGCACCGACTCGGCCCCGCTGCTGGCCACCTACGACGAGCGCTACGCCGACGCGCCGATCGACGCGCGCCGGGTCTTCGAGGCCGAGCTGGCCACCGGCGCCGGCGGCTCGATCCGCGGCACCCGCGGCGGCCCGAACTGGTCGGTCCTGGTCGCGGCGGCGATGACCCTGATCCTGGTCTGGTCGGTGGCCCGGCTGGTCGTCGACCGCCCGGCCGACCTGGCCCCCCCGACGCCCCGGCTCAACAACAGCGGTGGCGTCGACAACGGTGCGTCCACCGGCACGGGCGCGGCGGTGCCGGTCGAGCTGACCGCCGCCGGGGGCGGTGCCCAGGTCACCGTGCGGAGCGGCTCGCAGGTCGTCTTCGACGACCAGCTGGCCTTCATGCAGACCATCCAGCTCGACGTCGCCCCGCCCGTCCGCATCGGCTCCTCCGACGGCGGCCTGCTGGTCACCGTCGACGGCACCGAGGAGGGCCCCCTCGGCGCCACCGGTCAGCAGGCCGAGGACGTCTTCGTCCCCTGACCCGGGGTGTCCCCGGCTCACCGACCGCCCCGTGCGCCCCACCTGTCCCAGGAATCCCCGCCTGAGCGGTGATCCCCGGTGTTCGCGTGCCTTGCAAGGCGCGCGAAGTCCGGGAATCCCCGCCCGAGCGGGGATTCCTGGGGCTACTGGGACTGCCGGTGCTGTCGGGGCGGCGTACGGGTGCTGGCCCGGTCAGCCTGGTCAGGCGCGGCGGTAGCGCCGCTCGGGGCGGCCGCTGCCGCCGTACTGCAGCCGCACCAGCGCCTGGCCGTCGGCCACGAAGTGCTCGAGGTAGCGGCGGGCGCTGACGCGGGAGACGCCGACCAGCTCGGCGCACTCGGCGGCCGACCGTTCGGCGCCGTCGTCCAGGGCGGCCAGCACGGTGCCGGCGGTCTCGCGGCTCAGCCCCTTGGGCAGCGGGGCCGGGGTGGTCCGCGCACCCGGTCCGAACGCCGCGTCGATCTGCTCCTGCGCGGGGCGCGAGGACCCGTCGAGCGCGGCGCGGGCCGCCCGGAAGGCCTCGAGGCGCCACAGCAGGTCGTCGGCCTCGAACGGCTTGACCAGGTAGTGCGCCGCCCCGCCGGCCACCGCGGCGCGCACGGTGTCGGCCTCGCGGGCGGCGGTCACCATCACCACGCCCACGTCGTTGCCGGTCGCGCGCAGCCGGCGCAGCACCTCGATGCCGTCCACGTCCGGCAGGTGGACGTCCAGCAGCACCAGGTCGGGCGCGAGCCGCTCGACCTCGGCCAGCGCCGCCTCGCCGGTCGCGACGACGCCGACCACCCGGAACCCGGCGGCCCGCTCCACGAACCGGGTGTGGATCGAGGCGACCATGAAGTCGTCGTCGACCACCAGCACGCTCAGCTCGCGCCCGCTCGACGGTGGTGGCGTCGGCGGGGGCGGCGGTGCGGCGGGGGTGCTCACGGGGTGACGTCCTCGAGGTCGGGCAGGCGCGCGGCGAAGACCGCGCCGCCCGCATTGTGCACCGCGACGGTCCCGCCGCGCCGCCCGCAGACGACCTGCACCAGCGCCAGGCCGACACCGCGGCCGCCGGCCTCGGACGGCTTGGTGGAGAAGCCCCGGTGGAAGACCTGCTCGCGGTCGCCCTCGGCGACCCCGGGGCCGGAGTCGGCGACCTGGACGACCACCACGGCCGGGCCCTCCGCGCCTGCCTCTTCGCGCCGCAGCAGCACCTCGACACGCGCGTCGGGGGCGGAGGCGACGGCGTCGACGGCGTTGTCGACCAGGTTGCCCAGCACCGTGCCGACGTCGGCCGACAGGTCGGCGCCGAGCCGGGGGAGGGCGGTGGCGGGGTCGAGGACCAGCTCGACGCGGCGCTCGGCGGCCAGGCTGGTCTTGGCGATCAGCAGGGCCGCCACGGCCGGGTCGTCGACCCGGGCCAGGACCCGGTCGCTGATCTCGGCGCGACGCCGGTTCAGGGTGCCGAGGAAGGCGCCCAGCTCGTCGTAGGCCTCCAGCTGGACCAGCCCCGAGATCGTGTGCAGCTGGTTGCTGAACTCGTGCGTCTGCGCCCGCAGGGTCCCGGTCACGCTCTCGCGGGCGCTGAGCTCGCTGCGCAGCGCGAGCAGGTCCGTACGGTCGCGCAGCGTGGTGATCGTGCCGATCCGCCGCCCGCCCGCCTCGACCCGGTTGCGGTTGGTCACCAGGGTGCGCCCGTCGACCACCAGCACCACGTCGAGCAGGTCCCCGGTGCCGGCCAGCACCTCGCGTACCGGCGGGGACACGTCGAGGTCGGCCAGCGCACGGCCCTGCGCGTCCGGCGGCAGCCGCAGCAGGTCGCGGGCGCTGTCGCTGACCACGGTCAGCACCCCGTCGTCGTTCACCGCGACCACGCCCTCGCGGATCGAGGTCAGCAGCGCCTCGCGCTGGTCGGCCAGGGCCGCGATCTCGGCCGGCTCCAGGCCGCGGGTACGGCGCCGGATCAGGCGTGACAGCAGCAGGGACCCGGCGAGGCCGAGGGCCAGCCCGCTGCCGAGCACCACCAGCACGTCCGTCCGGGTGGCCGACAACCGCTCGGTCAGCGGGGGATAGGTCTCGGTCACGACCGCGATGCCGACCTGTCGCGGGGGGCGGCCGGGGCGGTCGGGGGTGAAGGCGCGTGCCCCGCCGTAGACCGGCACCGCAGCGGCGATGGTGCGCGCCCCGCGGTCCACGAGGTCGCCGGTCCAGGTGCTGCCGCGCGTCGACGACCCGTCGCCCAGGACGAGCGTGTCCCCCTCGCGGGTCGGGTCGGTCGAGGCGAGCACGACCCCGACCGGGTCGGTGAGGTAGACGGTGGTCGCGCCGACGTCGTCCTGGCGCTGGGTGACGTAGAAGGCCAGGGAGCCCGTGGGCAGGTCGCCACGGCCGCGGTCCCGCGCGGCCAGCGCGTCCTGGACGGCGGCGGTGTTGGCCAGCACGGCCGCGCCGGCGCGCAGCCGCGCGCCCCGGGTGTCACGGAAGTCGGCGTCGCTCTGGCGCACCGAGACCACGCTCGTGACCGCGACGACCAGCACCAGCACGACCAGCTGCAGCAGCAGGAACTGGCCGGCGAGGGTCCGGGGCACCGGCACGCGTAAGCGCTCCGGGCGCGCGCGCCGGTCCCGCCCACCGGCGGTCCCCTCCACCCGCTCACCGCGTGACCACAACGTCCACAACCTCCTTTGCTTGCCTAATCGTGACGGCCGCCACAGCGTGCGTGACGATCGACACGTCCACTCGCTGCACCACCGTGCACCACCTCCGGGAGAGACATGTTCCCTGCACCACCGTCCCGCCGCCCCGCCGGGCGCGCCGGCCGACCTGCGCGACGCCGGCTGCGCGGCGCGGCCGCCGCGCTGGCGGCGCTGGCCCTGCTGACCTCCGCCTGCGGGGTGACCCGCGGCGACGACAGCGCGGACCTCGAGATGTGGATCCCCAACAGCCCGGGCGGCGGCTACGACCAGACCGGCCGGGCCGCCGTCGGCGTCATGGAGCAGGAGGAGGTGACCGGGGGCGACTTCCAGGTCACCAACATCCTCGGCGCCGGTGGTGCCGCCGCGATGACGCAGCTGATGAGCCAGGAGGGCAACGAGCGGATCCTGATGACCATCGGTCTCGGCGTCGTCGGCTCGACCTACTCCTTCGCCGCCGACGCGCGGCCCCAGGACGCGACCGCGGTGGCGCAGCTGATCGAGGAGCAGGAGGGCGTGCTGGTCCCGGCCGAGTCGCCGTTCGAGACCATCGACGACCTCGTCGACGCCTGGGTCGCGGACCCGTCGTCGGTCGTCGTCGGTGGCGGTTCGTCGCCCGGCGGCCCCGACCACCTCTTCCCGATGCAGCTGGCCGAGACGATCGGCATCGACCCCAAGGAGGTCCGCTACGTCACCTACGACGGCGGCGGGCCCCTGACCAGCGCCCTGCTCGGCAACAAGATCCAGGTCGGCTTCTCCGGCCTGAGCGAGTTCGAGGGCCAGATCGCCGCGGGCGACCTCCGGGTGCTGGCCGTCTCGGGCGAGGAGCGCCTCGACGGCGAGGCCGTCAGCGACGTGCCCACCCTGACCGAGTCGGGCATCGACCTGGTCTTCATCAACTGGCGCGGCGTCCTCGCCCCGCCGGGCATCTCCGAGGAGCGCCGCGACGAGCTGATCGCGTACCTCACCGAGATGCACGACTCCCCGGAGTGGCAGCAGACCCTCGCCGACAACGGCTGGATCGACGCCTTCCGCACCGGGGACGACTTCGAAGCCTTCCTGCTGGAGCAGGACGAACGCGTCGCGTCGACGCTCGAGGAGCTGGACCTGCTGTGAGCACCCACACCGAGGAACCCCGTACGGGCCCCGCGCCCGAGCCCGCGGGCGGGGTGGACAAGGCGCAGTACGGCCTGGCCGCGCTGCTCGTCGTGGTCGGCCTCTACACCGTCTACGACGCCACCACGCTGCGCGTCGGCTTCGGCGACCCGGTCGGCCCGCGCGCCTTCCCGTACGTCGTCGGCACCGTCCTGGCCGTGCTCGGCGTCCTGCTGGCCCTGGCCACCGCCCGCGGCTCCCGCGGGGAGCTGGAGGGCGGCGAGGACGTCGACCTCGCGCAGGGCTCGGACTGGGTCACCGTCGCCAAGCTGGTGGGGGTCATCGCCTTCACCATCGCCACCGTCGACCTGCTCGGCTGGGCGATCACCGGCGCCGTGCTCTTCGCCGGCGGCGCCTGGGCGCTGGGCAGCCGCACGCTGGTGCGTGACGTCATCGTCGGCCTCGTCCTGGCCGTCGGCAGCTGGTACGCCTTCTACGTCGGCCTCGGCATCCCGCTGACGCCCGGTCTGCTGGACGGGGTGCTCTGATGGGTGACTTCGACCTCCTGCTCGGCGGTCTGGCGGCCGCGGCCACGCCGGAGAACCTGATGTTCGCCGCGATCGGGGTCCTGCTGGGCACCTTCGTCGGCGTCCTGCCCGGCATCGGCCCGGCCATGGCCGTGGCGCTGCTGCTGCCGGTCACCTTCGGCCTCGAGCCGACGCAGGCGTTCATCATGTTCGCCGGCATCTACTACGGCGGCATGTACGGCGGGTCGACCACCTCGATCCTGCTCAACACCCCCGGCGAGTCCGCTTCGGTGATGACCGCGCTCGAGGGCAACAAGATGGCCAAGAAGGGCCGAGCCGCGCAGGCCCTGGCCACCGCGGCCGTCGGCTCGTTCGTCGCCGGCACCATCGGCACCCTGCTGGTGGCCTTCTTCGCCCCGCCGCTGGCCAAGGTCGCCGTCGAGATCGGCGCCCCGTCGTACTTCGCGATCATGGTGCTGGCCCTGGTGATGACCACCGCGGTGCTCGGCTCCTCGGTCCTGCGCGGGTTCGTCGCGCTGTTCCTCGGCCTCACCATCGGGCTGGTCGGGCTCGACCCGAACACGGCCCAGGCCCGGATCAGCCTCGGCCAGGCCCAGCTCATCGACGGCCTCGACATCGTCGTGGTCGCGGTCGGCATCTTCGCCCTCGGCGAGGCCCTCTGGGTCGCGGCCCACCTGCGACGGACCCCGCTGCAGATCGTCCCGGTCGGGCGCCCCTTCATGGGCCGCGCGGACTGGGGCCGCTCGTGGAAGCCGTGGCTGCGCGGCACCGCGCTGGGGTTCCCGTTCGGCGCGATCCCCGCCGGCGGCGCCGAGCTGCCGACCTTCCTGTCGTACGTGACCGAGCGCAAGCTGGCCAAGAACGACGAGTTCGGCAAGGGCGCCATCGAGGGCGTCGCCGGTCCGGAGGCGGCCAACAACGCCTCGGCGGCCGGGATGTTCGTGCCGATGCTCGCCCTCGGCCTGCCGGTCACCGCGACCGCGTCGGTCATGCTCGCCGCCCTGCAGGGCTACGGCATCCAGCCCGGCCCGCAGCTGATGACCGACCAGGCCGACCTGGTCTGGACGCTGCTGGCCAGCCTCCTGATCGGCAACTTCCTGCTGCTGGTGCTGAACCTGCCGCTGGCGCCGGTCTGGGCGCGGCTGCTGCGGATCCCGCGTCCCCAGCTCTACGCCGGCATCCTGTTCTTCGCCTGCCTCGGCGCCTACGCCACCAACCTGGACCCGTTCGACATCGGTCTGCTGCTGGTCTTCGGCCTGCTCGGGCTGATGGTGCGTCGCTTCGGCCTGCCGGTCCTGCCGCTGATCCTCGGCGTCATCCTCGGCCCGCTGATGGAGGAGAAGCTGCGCGAGGCGCTCTCGCTCTCCGACGGCGCCTGGAGCGGGCTGCTCGCCGAGCCCCTCGGGATCGGCGTGTACGTCCTGATCGGTGTGCTGGTCGTCCTCCCGCCGCTGCTCAAGCGCCGGGCGGCCGCCCGCGGCACCACGCCGCTGGACCTGGCCCACCCGACCGACCCGACCGACCGTGACGAGGAGAGGGTGTCCCGATGAGCACCGACAACACGCAGCCCGGCACGACACCCGGCACGGCCCCCGGCCCGGTCGTGGTGGCCTGGACGCCCGACGAGTTCGGCGCCGTCGCCCTGGAGCACGGCCTGGCCGAGGCCGCCGACCGTGGCAGCCGCGTGGTCGTGGTCAACGCGACCAAGGGCGACGCGCTGGTCGACCCCCGCTACGCCTCCGACGAGGCGGTCGGCCGGCTCCGCGAGAGCGTCGCCGGCCAGGACGTGGAGGTCCGCCAGTCCACCGGGGCCGACGTCGCCGAGCAGGTGCTCGCGGTCGCCACCGAGGTCGGCGGGTCGCTGGTGGTGCTCGGGATGCGCAAGCGCACTCCGGTCGGCAAGCTGCTGATGGGCAGCGTGGCCCAGCGGGTCCTGCTCACCGCGGACTGCCCCGTGCTGGCGGTCAAGCCGGGCCAGTCGACCCCGGCACGCGGCTGAACGTCACACCGGGGGACCGGCCCGCGGGGCGTGGGTTCGGCCCCGGCGGGGTGGGCGCGCCATACTTGGCGACGATGACGACGCCCACCACCGCCCCCGCGGTCGCCCCTGACCCGCCGGCCGACGAGCAGGAGCTCCACGCCGTGGCCGTGGTGACCCTCGGCTGCGCGCGCAACGAGGTCGACTCCGAGGAGCTGGCCGGCCGCCTCACGCAGGGCGGGTTCCGGCTGGTCTCCGACCCCGCCGACGCCGACAGCGTCCTGGTCAACACCTGCGGTTTCGTCGAGGCCGCCAAGAAGGACTCCGTCGACACCCTGCTGCAGGCCGCGGACCTGAAGGAGAACGGCCGCCCGAGCACCGTCGTCGCGGTCGGCTGCCTGGCCGAGCGGTACGGCGCCGACCTCGCCGAGTCGCTCCCCGAGGCCGACGCGGTCCTCGGCTTCGACGACTACCCCGACATCGCTGCGCGCCTGCGCGGGATCGTGGCGGGGGAGCGGCCCGCCGCGCACGTCCCGGCCGACCGGCGCCGGCTGCTGCCGATCAGCCCCGTCGACCGGGCCGCCGCGGCCCCGGCCCGGGTCGAGCGCACCCGCCTGGAGACCGGCCCGCTGGCCTCGCTGAAGCTCGCCAGCGGCTGCGACCGGCGCTGCACCTTCTGCGCCATCCCGTCCTTCCGGGGCAGCTTCGTCAGCCGCCGGCCCAGCGACGTCCTCCACGACGCGCAGTGGCTGGCCGGCGAGGGCGCCCGCGAGCTGTTCCTGGTCTCGGAGAACTCCACCTCCTACGGCAAGGACCTCGGCGACCTGCGCCTGCTCGAGTCGCTGCTGCCGACGCTGGCCGCGACCGACGGTGTCGAGCGGGTGCGGGTCTCGTACCTCCAGCCCGCCGAGACCCGGCCCGGGCTGGTGGAGGCGATCGCGACCACGCCGGGCGTGGCGCCGTACTTCGACCTGTCCTTCCAGCACGCCAGCGCCACGGTCCTGCGCCGGATGCGACGCTTCGGCGACCCCGAGTCGTTCCTCGGGCTGCTCGAGCAGGTGCGTTCCCACGCGCCGCTGGCGGGGATCCGCTCCAACGTGATCGTCGGCTTCCCCGGCGAGACCGAGCAGGACCTCGAGACGCTCACCGACTTCCTGGTCGCCGCGCGCCTCGACGTCGTCGGCGTGTTCGGCTATTCCGACGAGGACGGCACCGAGGCCGAGTCCTTCACCGACAAGCACGACGAGGACGAGGTCGCCGCGAGGCTGGCCCACGTCACCGACCTGGTCGAGCAGCTCACGGCCCAGCGCGCCGAGGAGCGCCTCGGCGAGGTGGTCGAGGTGCTCGTCGAGCACGTGGCGGTCGAGGACGGCGAGCTCGTCGTCGAGGGCCGCGGCGCCCACCAGGGCCCCGAGGTCGACGGGCTCTGCCGCGTCGAGGACCACTCCGGCGACCTGCGCGTCGGCGACCTGGTCACCGGCACGGTCGTGGCCAGCGAGGGCGCCGACCTCGTCGTGGCCTCCGCGGGGACGGTGCGATGAGCACCACCACGCCCCAGGTCAGCAACTGGAACCTGCCCAACGCGCTGACGACGTTCCGGATCCTGATGGTGCCCTTCTTCGCCTGGGCGCTGCTCGTCGACGGCGGCGACTCCGTGCTGTGGCGCTGCGTGGCGTGGGTGCTGTTCGCGGTCGCGATGATCACCGACAAGATCGACGGCGACATCGCCCGGGCGCGCGGCCAGGTGACCGACTTCGGCAAGATCGCCGACCCGATCGCCGACAAGGCCCTGACCGGGATGGCCTTCATCGGGCTGTCCATCCTCGGCGACATCTGGTGGGCCGTCACCGTCGTGGTCCTGCTCCGCGAGTGGTCGGTGACGCTGCTGCGCCTCTCGGTGCTCAAGCGGGTGGTGATCGCCGCGGCCGACCTGGGCAAGTGGAAGACCACCTTCCAGGCGCTCGCCCTGGGCGGGCTCTGCCTGCCTCTGCGCGACACCGACCTGGCCGGCTGGCTCCAGACACCGGGCGAGGTCCTCTTCTACGCCTTCCAGGCCTGCCTCGTCGTGGCCGTCGCGCTCACGCTGTGGTCGGGCTACGAGTTCTTCCGCGGGGTCTGGCAGCAGCGCCACGAGCTCCGCGGGCCGCGCGCCGCAGCCCACTGAGCGGCCCACCGGGCGGCCGACCGGGCGGCCCACCGAGCGGCCCGGGCGGGTCAGTCGTTCACACAATCGTTGCCTAGATCGACGTTCCCGCGTGGTCCAGACCGGGTTAGGGTCCTAGCGCCTTCCCCCTCACCCTCTGGTCGACCGAAAGGTCTCTTTCTGTGTCCTCGCGCACCCCGCGTCACCCGAGTCGAAGGCGGGGGCTGGTGGCCTCGGTCACCGGGCTCAGCGTCGCCGTCTCGCCCCTCGTCCTGGGCCTCTCCTCACCGGCGGCGGCCAACCCGCTCGGTGACGACCTGGTCATCTCGGAGGTGTACGGCGGTGGCGGCAACTCCGGCGCCACCTTCACCCACGACTTCGTCGAGCTCTACAACCCCACCGACGCGGCGATCGACGTCGACGGGCTGTCGGTGCAGTACCGCAGCGGCACCAACAGCGGCGCCGGCGTCACGCCCCTGACCGGGGAGGTCGCCCCCGGCGGCTACTACCTGGTCCAGCAGGCCCAGGGCAGCGGCGGCAGCACGCCGCTGCCGTCGCCCGACGCCACCGGCACACAGGCCATGAGCGGCGGCTCCGGCATCGTCGCGCTCGTCGAGGGCACCGAGCCGGTCACGCTGAGCCCGACCGCCCCCACCGGCGGCTCGCTGGTCGACCTGGTCGGGTACGGCAGCGCGACGGTCTCCGAGGGCGACGTCGACGCCCCGGGCCTGACCAACACCACCTCGGCCTCGCGCGACGCCGACGGCACCGACACCGACGTCAACGGCGCCGACTTCACCGCCGGCGCGGTCGCGCCGGTCTCCTCGGGCGGCGAGCCCGAGCCCCCGCCGCCGGTCGGGGACGTCACGGTCGCCGAGATCCAGGGCACGGGCACGCAGAGCCCGCTGGTCGGGCGCGAGGTCACCACCTCCGGCGTCGTCACCGCGCTCTACGACGGCACCTACAACGGATTCTTCCTGCAGACCGCCGGCACCGGCGGCGCCACCGACGCCACGCCCGGCGCCTCCGACGCCGTCTTCGTCTACGGCGGACCGGACTTCGACGGGGCCGGGCTCGCGCTCGGCGACTCCGTCGAGGTCACCGGTCAGGTCGGCGAGTTCGGCGGCGCCACCCAGGTCACCGTCACCGCCGCCGGGATCGCGCCCGTGAGCCCGGCGCTGGCGCCGGTCACCCCGCTCGCCGCGGCGTACCCGACGACGACCGCGGACCGCGAGGCGCACGAGGGCGAGCTGCTCGCGCCCACCGACGACTTCACCGTCACCAACGTCTTCAGCACCAACCGGTACGCCGAGATCGGCCTGGCCACCGGCGACCGCCCGCTCATCCAGCCGACCGAGGTCGCCGACGCCGGCAGCCCCGAGGCCGACGCCGTGGCGGCCGACAACGCCGCCCGGGGCGTCGTCCTGGACGACGGCGCGAGCATCGACTTCCTTCCGTTCAACGGCGGCGACAACCAGGACGTCCCGCTGCCCTGGCTCTCGCAGCAGAACCCGGTCCGGGTCGGTGCGGCGGCCGAGCTGGTCGCCCCGGTCGTCCTGGACTACCGCAACAACACCTGGAAGCTGCAGCCCCAGGAGCAGGTGACCGACGAGGGCCGCGACGTCGCGACCTTCGAGAACACCCGCCCGGAGAACGCGGAGCCGGCCGACGTCGGCGGTGACCTGTCGATCGGCACGTTCAACGTGCTGAACTACTTCAACACCACCGGTGCCCAGTTCGAGTCCAACGGCGGCCGCTGCACCTACTACCTGGACCGCGACGACGACCCGGTCTCGGTCAACTCGTGCACGCCCGACGGCCCCCGCGGCGCGGCCGAGCTGGGCGACTTCCGTCGCCAGCAGGCCAAGATCGTCGAGGCGATCAACACCATGGACACCGACATCGTGTCCCTGGAGGAGATCGAGAACTCGGTCAAGCTCCTCAAGGAGACCGACCGCGACGACGCCGTCAAGGCGCTGGTGTCGGCCCTGAACACCGACGCCGGCACCCGCCGCTGGGCCTACGCGGCCTCGCCGGCCGCCGCCGACCTGCCGCCGTTGGCCGAGCAGGACGTCATCCGCAACGCGTTCATCTACGACCCGACCACGGTGCGCCCGGTGGGCGCGTCCGAGGTGCTCGTGGGCTCGGCGGCGTTCGCCTCCGCGCGCGAGCCGCTGGCCCAGGCCTTCAAGCCGGCCGGTGCCGGCCGGGCCGACGTGTTCGCGGTGATCGTGAACCACTTCAAGTCCAAGGGCTCCGGCACGCCGGACCCCGACGGGCAGGGAAACGCCAACGACGAGCGCGTGGCCCAGGCCGCGGCGCTGGCCGACTTCGCCAAGGAGTTCTCGGTCGACCGCGGCACCCGCAAGGTGTTCCTCACCGGTGACTTCAACTCCTACTCCGAGGAGGACCCGATCCAGCTCCTCGAGGGGGAGGGGTTCTCGAAGCTCGAGTCCGACACCCCGGGCGAGTACAGCTACAGCTTCAGCGGTCTGTCCGGCTCCCTGGACCACGTCCTGGCCAGCCCCGCCGCACGGCGGATGGTGACCGGGGTGGACATCTGGGAGACCAACGCCAACGAGTCGGTGGCCTTCCAGTACAGCCGTCGCAACTACAACGCGCGGCAGCTCTTCAGCCCCGACGTGTTCGCTGCCTCGGACCACAACCCCGAGGTCGTCGGGCTCAGCACCAGCCCGAGCAACGCCACCGAGGTGCAGCTGCTGACCACCAACGACTTCCACGGCCGTCTCCAGGCCGACGGGACCATCGCGGGTGCTGCGGTGCTCTCCGGGGCGGTCAAGCAGCTTCGCTCGGAGAACCCGAACACCGTGTTCGCCGCCGCCGGTGACCTGATCGGGGCGTCGACCTTCGCCTCCTTCATCGCCGAGGACAAGCCGACGATCGACTCGCTCAACGAGGCCGGCCTCGACGTCTCCGCGGTGGGCAACCACGAGTTCGACCAGGGCTACGACGACCTCACCGGTCGCGTGCTGGCGCCCGAGTCCGCCGAGAACCCCAACGGTGGCGCGGAGTGGGAGTACCTGGGCGCCAACGTCCGCTTCAAGGACGACGGCTCCCCGGCCCTGGACGGCACCTGGATCCAGGACTTCGGCGGCACCGAGATCGGCTTCGTCGGCGCGGTCACCGAGGACCTCCCGTCCCTGGTGTCCCCGACCGGCATCGAGCAGCTCGAGATCACCGACGTCGTCGACGAGACCAACGCGGCCGCGGCCGACCTCAAGGCCGAGGGTGCCGACGTCGTCGTGCTGCTCGTCCACGAGGGCGCGCCCGGGACCGACTGCACCACCTTCGACGACGACCCGTCCTCGAAGTGGGGCAGCATCGTGACCGGCGTCAACGACGACGTCGACGCGATCGTCTCCGGCCACACCCACCTGGCCTACGACTGCTCCCTGCCCGTCGAGGGCTGGGCCGACCGCGACGTCACCGAGCGTCCCGTCGTCTCGGCCGGCCAGTACGGCACCAACCTCAACCGGATCCGCTTCGAGGTCGACTCGTTCACCGGTCAGCTGCTGGACGTCGAGCAGGACCTCCTGCCGCTGGCCGGCAACTACCCGGCCGACCCGGCCGTGACGAAGATCGTCGCCGACGCGGTCGCCGAGGCCAAGGTGCTCGGCGCCGAGCAGCTCGGTGACATCACCGGCACCTTCAGCCGGGCCAAGCTGGCCGACGGCACCACCGACAACCGCGGTGGCGAGTCGACGCTGGGCAACCTGGTCGCCGAGATCCAGCAGTGGGCGACCGAGGCCGACAACCGGGGCGCCGCGCAGGTCGCGTTCATGAACCCCGGCGGTCTGCGGGCCGACCTCACCGGGCTGATCGAGCAGGGCTCGCCCCGCCCGGTCACCTACGAGCAGGCCGCCACGGTCCAGCCGTTCGCCAACACGCTGGTCAACCAGCAGATGACCGGTGCGCAGATCAAGGCGGCCCTGGAGCAGCAGTGGCAGCCCGACGGCGCGTCACGGCCGTTCCTGAAGCTCGGGATCTCGGAGGGGTTCACCTACACCTACGACCCCGAGGCCGCCCGCGGCGAGCACGTCCTGGACATGCGCCTGGACGGCGAGCCCGTCGACCTGGCGACGTCCTACTCGGTCACGGTCAACTCCTTCCTGGCCGGCGGGGGTGACGACTTCGCGGCCTTCCGCGAGGCCGCCGCGACCGGGAGCCCGCAGGACACCGGCGTGACCGACCTGCAGGCCACGGTGGACTTCCTCGAGGAGTTCGCGACCGAGCAGCCCCTGGCCGTGGACTACTCCCAGCGCGCGGTCGGCACCCAGCTGTCCGCCGCCGAGGTCGCCCCGGGCGACACGCTCACCCTCGACCTGTCGTCGCTGTCGATGACCGGCCGGGGCGACGTGACCGACGACGAGGTGACGGTGCTGCTCGACGGCACCGAGCTGGCCACCGCGCCGGTGGTCACGCAGCCGCAGACCGCGCTGCCCGGTTACGACGAGGTCGGCACCGCCACGGCGGAGGTGACCCTGCCCGACGCCGTCGAGGCCGGCACCGCCGAGCTGACGGTCGTCGGGGAGGAGACGGGCACCGAGGTGGTCGTCCCCGTGCAGGTCACCGGTGACGGGGGCGAGCCGGGTGACCCGGCCACGCCGACGATCGCGGTCGACCACCAGCCCAGGCCGGTGATCGCCGGGGAGACCCGGGCGCGTCTGTTCGTCGACGTCACCGCCGAGGGTGCCGAGGCGAGCGGCCAGGTCCGCGTCAAGGTCCAGGGCCGCACCGCGCGCCTGCTCGACCTCGACGAGACCGGCAGCGTCGTCACCCGGCTGGGCCGCTTCGGCCAGCCGGGCGCCAAGACGGTGCGGGTGGTCTACCTCGGGGACGAGGACGTCGCTCGCGGCGTCGTCGAGCACACCATCCGGGTGCGCCGCTAGAGCAGCGCCGCACAGCGGTAGGGAGCAACAGCAGGGGGTCGGCGTCCGCGCCGGCCCCCTGTGCCGTGCCCCGAGGGGGCCCGGGGGGTGAGCCGGGCGAGCAGGAAGAACGGGGGACCTTGTAGCGTTGAGTCCCACGAGCCGGTCACCGCAGCCCAGCCCGCCGACCACCGAGGGGAGAACGTCATGGTCTTGTTCCGCCGCTTCCTCGGCGACGTGCTGCGCGGACACCGCGTCGAGCAGGGGCTGACCCTGCGTCAGCTCTCGCAGGAGGCCCGCGTCAGCCTCGGCTACATCTCCGAGATCGAGCGCGGTCAGAAGGAGGCGTCGTCGGAGCTGCTGGCCTCGCTGTGCGGCGCGCTGGACCTGCCGCTCTCCGACGTCCTGCGCGACGTCTCCGACGCGATCGTGCTGGAGGAGGCCGCGACCCGGCCCGTGCCGCTGCCGGTCACCGTCAAGGTCCCGGTCCGCGTCCCCGCCCCGGGCACCGCGCCCGACGTGGTCGCCTCCGCCGCCTGACGCCGAGATGACGCTCGCGGACAGCCGAGATGACGGTTGCGGACAGCCGAGATGACGCTCGCGGCGCGTCGAGGTGACGCTCGCGGCGCGATGACTGCCGGGCGGAGTCCCTCCCGGCGTCACCGGTCGAGCCAGGCGAACCCGAGGCCGTAGCCCCGGTCGCTGCGGATGGTCGTCGAACACTCCGAGTCGATGATCGTCACCGCGCGGCGGGTGCCGGTCCGGTCCTCGACGACGGCGGTGTAGGTCTGGTCGGGGCTGCCCGCGCAGTCGACGACGCCCCCGGCGATCGCGTGCAGCCCGATCCGGGCGCGCTCGGCCTCCTCGACGGGCAGGTCCCGGATGCTCGGCTCGTCGTCCTCGGCGCCGCGCGGCCAGGTGCAGAGGATTCCGCGTACTGCCGGCAGCGGCATGACCATCGGGGCACGCCGACCGAGCAGGTAGCCGGTGTCGAACGAGGCTGACGGACCGTCGACGTCGACGCTGTCGGGCCTGCGCTGGTTCTCCGGGCAGACGAGCGGGAGGCCGCTGGTGGCGTCGCCGAACTGGTCGGCGTACTGGCGTCCGAACGCTGCCATCAACGTCCCGTACACCCCGAGCGCGTCGGGGCCGCCGACCCACGCTCCGCTGGTGGGCACCTGTCCGGCGCAGTCCGGGTCCGTGTGCCCGACGACGGTGGTGACGCCTCCGCCGGCGTACCCGAACTGGACCCGGTAGGTGCGGCCGTGGAACCTGCCGCAGCGGGCCGGTGCCGGGAGGTCTCGCTCGACGAGCTCGGTCAGGACGGCGAGGTCCTCCACGTGCGTGGTCAGGGCGTCGGACGGCACCTCGGCCGGCGCCGTACGTCCCTCGGGCCCGGGGCAGAACCTCGCCCAGAGCGGCGTGCCGTCGATGCTCTCCCGCGTCGCATCGGCGGTGTCAAGGCACGCGTCGGGAGCCGGGCCGCCGGACGAACGGGTCTCACGCGGAGGGGCAGGTTCTCGCCCGTCCGTCGCCCCGGTGACGGCGCACCCCGTCGACCAGCCGCCGGTCAGGGCCAGGACCAGGGCCACCCCCGTACGCCCCCACCTCGTCGTCGACACACCCCTGTGACGTCGCGAGGCGACGGGAGGTTCCCCCTGCCGCCGAGGTGTCCGGAAACGTCATCTCGACTGTCCGCAACCGTCATCTCGGCTGTCCGCGAGCGTCATCTCGGCTGGCAGCGCGGGCACCAGAAGGTGATCCGCTCGCGCCCGGCCGGGCCGAGCTCGCCGACCTCGATCCGGGTGCCGCAGCGCCGGCACGGCTGACCGCCGCGGGCGTAGACCCACATCGGCCGGCGCAGGTCGCCGGTGGTGGCCTGGGTCGCCCGCTCCTTGTTCATCACCAGCAGCCGGTGGCCCAGGTCGACCAGCCCGGCCGACCCGGGCGGGTCCGGCACCTGCGAGAACGGGGTGGTGGGGTCGAGGCCGCGCAGGAACAGGATCTCGGCGGCGTACATGTTGCCGATCCCGGCCACGCAGGTCTGGTCGAGCAGCGCCTCGTGCACCGAGCGCTCCGGGCCGGCGCGGAGGCGTCGTACGGCCTCGTCCCGGTCGGCCTCGCCCCAGCCCGGTCCCAGCAGGTCGGGCCCGACGTGGCCGACCACGCTGTCCTCGTCGGCGGTGGCCACCAGCTCGACGACGCCGAGGGAGAAGCCGACCGCGGTGACGGCGTCGGTGCCGAGCACGACGCGGGCCTGGTGCGCCGGGCGTCCCCACCGCTGTCCCGGGCGGAGGAGGTGCCAGGAGCCCTCCATCCGCAGGTGGGTGTGCAGGGTCCAGTCGCCGGAGTCGTGCCGCAGCCGGGTCAGCAGGTGCTTGCCGCGGGAGCGGGTACGCACGACGTGGGCGCCGACGAGGTCGACGGTGGCCAGCTGCGGCACCCGCAGGTCGGCGACCTCGAGCACCCGGCCCGTCAGCGCGCGGTGCAGCGACCGGGCGGTGCGCCAGACGGTGTCCCCCTCAGGCACGCAGCCGCAGCCCCTTCGGCGTGGCCACGAACCCGGCGCCGTCCAGCGCGGTGCGCAGCGGGGTGGTGCCGCGCCCGAGCAGCTGCTCGCCGTCGGCGCGCTCGACGGTGAGCCGGCCCAGCGACCCGCGGGTGGCGGCTGCGGCCAGGGCGGTGGCCGCGGGACCCAGCCGGCGGTCGTCGTCGGTCCAGGTCAGCAGGGTCCGTCCGCCGCGCTCGACGTAGAGCACGAGCTCGCCGTCGACGAGGACGACCAGCGCCCCGGCCTTGCGCCCGGGCCGGTGGCCCTTGCCGCCCTCGGCGTCGCCGCCCTCACCCGCGCCACCCTGGGCCTCGGCGTCGCGCTCGGGCCAGGGGAGGGCGGCGCCGTACGGGTTCGCGGGGTCGGTGGCAGCCAGCGCGACCGCGACGGGGGCCGCGTCGGGCCCGACCTCGCTGAAGGTGCGCAGCCGGTCGATCGCCCCGGCGGTGCCGAACTGGGCGGCGCCGAGGCCCTCGACGAAGTAGCCGCGGCGACAGCGGCCGGACTCCTCGAAGGTCGACAGCACGCGGTAGACCGCGGCGAAGCCGCCGATGATCCGCTCGTTGACCACGGCGCCCCGGATGACGACGCCGTGCCGGTCGAGCAGCCGCTCGGCGGTGCCGGCACCGCGGCGCACGACGTCGAGGTCGAGCTCGGGCAGCACCGACCACCGTCCGGCCGCCTGCGGGGGACCGGTGCGCGAGGGCATCGCGCGCCCGGCCGACCCGGCGCGGCGGGTGCGGGCCGGCGCCCGGCGGGTGCGGTGCGTGCCGGCGCTGCCGCGGGTCAGCGAGCGCAGCGGGGCCAGGGTGTCGTTGGTGACGCGGCCCGACCAGACCAGGCCCCACAGCGCGTCGGCCAGGGCGCCGTCGGCCGTCTTCGGCAGGACCTGGCCCACCGTGGTGGCCAGCTGGCGGAAGAACCAGGCGCCGCCGGGGGCCAGCGCGTCGAGGACGGCCTGCTGCAACTCGGTGGGCGGCTCGTCGTCGGGCTCGGGCAGGGTCAGCGCGGCCTGGTCGGCGAGGTGGAGCGAGACCCAGCCGTCGCTGCCGGGCAGCGTGCCGTGCCCGGCCCACACCAGCTCGCCGGTCGCGGTCAGCTCGTCGAGGAACGCCGGCTCGTAGTCGCGCACCCGCGCGGGCAGGACCAGGGACTCGAGCGCGGAGGCCGGCACGGGCGCCCCGGCCAGCTGCTCGACGACGGCGAGGACGCCGTCGACGCCGCGGTGGCGCCCGCCGGGCCCCTTGGTCGTCGTGACGCCCTGCCAGGCCGGCAGGAAGCGGCCCAGGGCGGCCGGGTCGACCGGCTCGACCTCCTGCCGCAGCCGGGCCAGGCTGCGCCGCCGCAGCCGGCGCAGCACCTCGGCGTCGCACCACTCCTGGCCGCTCGCGCCCGGCCGGAACTCGCCCTCGACGATCCGCCCCTGGCTGCCGAGCCGCTGGAGGGTGTGCCGGACCACGGCGGTGCCGAGCCCCAGCCGGGTCGCCACGTCCTCGACGGTGAACGGCCCGTGCGTACGGCCGTGGCGGGCGACCAGGTCGGCCAGCGGGTCCTCGACGGTCTCGGAGAACACGTCGGGCGTCCCGGGCGGCACGGGCACCCCGAGCCCGTCGCGCAGCCGGCCGACGTCCTCGACGGCTGCCCACCGGTCCTCCCCGCCCATCCGCACGGCCACCAGGCGCCGCTGCGTGCCGAGCGTGGCGGTCCACTCCTCGACGGCGTCGGCGACGTCGGGCCGGGTGCGCTCGCGCAGCTCGGCGGTCGAGAGCGGGCCGAGCACGCGGACCAGGTCGGCCACTCCCTCCGCGTCACGGATCCGGCGGTCCTCGGCCAGCCGCTGCAGCTCGGCCTCGACCTCGGTCAGCACCGCGGGGTCGAGCAGCTCGCGCAGCTCGGCACGGCCGAGCAGCTCGGCCAGCAGGCCCTGGTCCAGGGAGAGCGCGGCGGCGCGGCGCTCGGCGATGGGGGAGTCGCCCTCGTAGACGAACTGGGCGACGTAGCCGAACAGCAGGCTGCGGGCGTACGGCGACGGGCTGGTCGTCGAGGCCTCCACGACCGAGACCTCGCGCCGCTCGACCCGTCGCATCAGCGTGGTCAGCGCGGGGAGGTCGTAGACGTCCTGCAGGCACTCGCGGACGGCCTCGAGCACGATCGGGAACGACGGGTACTTGGAGGCCACCTCGAGCAGGGCGGCCGAGCGCTGCCGCTGCTGCCACAGCGGCGAGCGGCGGCCGGGGTCGCGCCGCGGCAGCAGCAGGGCGCGGGCCGCGCACTCCCGGAAGCGGGAGGCGAACAGCGAGGAGCCGCCGACCTCGGTGGTGACGACCTGCTCGATCTCCTCGGGGTCGAAGACCACGACCTCGCCCGTGGGCGGCTCGGCCTCGGTGTCGGGGATGCGCACGACGATGCCGTCGTCGGAGGCCACGGCCTGGCCGTCCACGCCGTACCGCTCGCGGAGCCGGGCGTTGATGGCCAGCGCCCACGGTGCGTGGACCGGGGTGCCGTAGGGGGAGTGGAGGACCAGGCGCCAGTCGCCGAGCTCGTCGCGGAAGCGCTCGACGAGCAGCGTGGTGTCCGAGGGCAGCACCGACGTCGCGTCGAGCTGCTCGTGGAGGTACGTCACCAGGTTGCCGGCGGCGAACTCGTCGAGACCGTCGGCGCGGGCCCGCTCGACCGCCTTCTCCCGCGGCATCGAGCCCAGCTCCCGGGTGTAGCCGCCGACGGCCTCGCCCAGCTCGGCCGGGCGGCCCAGGGAGTCGCCGCGCCAGAACGGCAGCCGGCCGGGGACGCCGGGGGCGGGGCTGACCAGCACCCGGTCGTGCGTGATGTCCTCGATCCGCCAGCTGGTCGCGCCGAGCGCGAAGACGTCGCCGACGCGGGACTCGTAGACCATCTCCTCGTCGAGCTCCCCGACGCGGCGCCCGGGGCCCTCGCCGCCGGCGAGGAAGACACCGAAGAGCCCGCGGTCGGGGATGGTGCCGCCCGAGGTGACGGCCAGCCGCTGCGCGCCGGGGCGCCCGGTGAGCGTGCCGGCGACGCGGTCCCAGACCACGCGCGGACGCAGCTCCGCGAACTCGTCGCTGGGGTAGCGGCCGCTGAGCAGGTCCAGGGTGCCGTCGAAGGCGGAGCGGGGCAGGCCGGCGAAGGGGGCGCTGCGCTTGACCAGCGCGAAGAGCTCCTCCACGTCGACGGCCTCGAGCGCCGTCATCGCGACGACCTGCTGGGCCAGCACGTCGAGCGGGTTGGTCGGCACCCGCAGCGCCTCGATCCCGCCGCTGCGCATCCGCTGCACCGACACCGCGGTCTGCACGAGGTCGCCGCGGTGCTTGGGGAAGAGCACCCCGCGGGAGACCTCGCCGACCTGGTGGCCGGCGCGACCGACGCGCTGCAGGGCGCTGGCCACGCTGGGCGGCGACTCGATCTGGATGACGAGGTCGACCGCGCCCATGTCGATGCCGAGCTCGAGGCTGCTGGTGGCGACCACCGCGGGCAGGCGGCCGCGCTTGAGGTCGTCCTCGATCAGCGAGCGCTGCTCCTTGGACACGGACCCGTGGTGGGCCTTGGCGATCACGACCGGGGTCTTCTCGTCGGCCGCCGAGCGGGGGGAGGCCGACGAGCCGGCCTGGCCCATCAGCTGGGCGGGCGTGCGCGGACCGTCGCCGCCACCGGCGTCGGGGTCGTCCGGGTCGAGCCCGGCGCGCTCGGAGGCGATCTCGTTGAGCCGGGCGGTCAGCCGCTCGGCCAGGCGTCGGGAGTTGGCGAAGACGATCGTCGAGGTGTGCTTCTCGATCAGGTCGACCACGGCGTCCTCGACGTGGGGCCAGATCGAGGTCGAGCGCTCGGGGCGGCGGTCGGCGGTGTCGCCGAAGAAGTCGTCGGCGAAGGGGTCCAGGTCGGCGCCGTCCGGGGCGTCGGTGCCCTCGGCCAGCCCCACCACGTCGGGCTCGGCGAGCGCGATCGCGCCCCCGGGCGGGTCCGGCACGAAGGGCGAGGCGCCGGCTGCGGACCCGCCGCCGGTGCGCGCCGCCGCACCGGCACCGACCGTCTCACGGGCCGGCGTCTCGAGCGGGACGTACGCCTCGGGGTTGGTCATGTCCTCGACCGGGACCACCACCGTCAGGTCCCACCGCTTCTCGGCCGGCGGGGCCACGATCTCGACCGGGGCCGCGCCGCCCAGGAACCGGGCGACCTCCTCCAGCGGCCGCACCGTCGCCGAGAGGCCGACGCGCTGCGCGGGCTTCTCGAGCAGCGCGTCGAGGCGCTCCAACGACAGCGCCAGGTGCGCGCCGCGCTTGCTGCCGGCCACGGCGTGCACCTCGTCGAGGATCACGGTCTCGACCCCGCGCAGGGTCTCGCGGGCGGCGCTGGTGAGCATCAGGAACAGCGACTCGGGCGTGGTGATCAGGATGTCGGGCGGGGCCGTGGAGAGCTTGCGGCGGTCCGTGGCGCTGGTGTCGCCGGAGCGGACCCCGACGTGGACGTCCTGCACCTCGGTGCCGAGCCGGTGCGCGGTGTGGCGGATGCCGGTCAGCGGGGCGCGCAGGTTGCGCTCGACGTCGACACCCAGGGCCTTGAGCGGGGAGATGTAGAGGACGCGGCAGCGGTGCGCCTTCTCCTCCGGCGGTGGGCTGGTCATCAGCCGGTCCAGGGACCACAGGAACGCCGAGAGCGTCTTGCCCGACCCGGTCGGCGCGACGACCAGGGCGTTCCGGCCCTGGCCGATCGCGGCCCAGGCGCCGGCCTGCGCCGGCGTGGGGGCGGCGAAGGCGGCCTCGAACCAGGTCCGCGACGGCGCGCTGAAGCCGGCCAGCGCGGTGTCGGGGGTCGGCTCGCTCACCGGGTCAGTCTTGCCGACGCCGCCGACACCCCTGCGGGTCCCGGCCGTACGGCGGCCCCTCAGCCGGCGGGACGCACCAGCGGCGGCTGCACGTCGCGGCCGCTGCCGCGGCGGTAGAGCATCGACCCGCCGTCGTCGGAGGTGGCCTCGACCGGCTCGACGAAGCCGGCGGTGCCGAGCACCTTGCGCCGGAAGGTCCCGAGGTCGGGCGGGGCGCCCCACACCGCGGCGTAGACCCGCCGCAGCTCGGGCAGGGTGAACGGCTCGTGCACGAACTGCAGGGCGAGCGTCGTGTACTCCAGCTTCGCCCGCACCCGCTCCACGGCGTCGGCGAGGACCTCGGCGTGGTCGAAGGCGAGCGTTGGGACGTCCTCGACGGCCCACCAGCGCGCGCCGGCGGCGTCCGAGCCGGCGACCGGCTCGGGCAGGTCGGGCGCGAGCACGACGTGGGCCACCGAGAGGACCCGGCCGCGGGGGTCGCGGTCGGGGGCGGAGTACGTCCGCAGCTGCTCGAGGTGCCCCGCGAACCGCTCGACGCCGGTCTCCTCCCGCAGCTCGCGCCAGGCCGCCTCCTCGGCGTCCTCGCCGGCCTCGAGGAAGCCGCCGGGCAGCGCCCACCTGCCGGCGTACGGCTCCGAGCCCCGCTCGACCAGCAGCACGGCGAGCGCGCCGTCGCGGATGGTCAGCACCGCCAGGTCGACGGCGACCGAGACCTGCTCCGGGCCGCTCACGCCGCGCTCCACGGTCCGGTGACGGCGCCGGCGGCGACCATCTCGTCGAGCGCGGCACCGGTGGTCCCCGGGGCCACCCCGGCGTGCAGGCCGTCGAGCAGGCGCACCCCGAACCCCGCGCGGCGGGCGTCGAGGACGGTGGCCCGCACGCAGTGGTCGGTGGCGATCCCGACGACGTCGACGTCGCCCACGCCGGCCTCACGCAGCAGGTCCGCGAGGTGCCGGCCGTCGTCGTCGACGGCCTCGAAGGCGGAGTACGCCGGCTCGCCGACGCCCTTGCGCAGGTGCACGTCGACCGCGGCCGTGTCGAGCCCGGGCGCGTAGTCGCTGCCGCCCTCGTCGCGCAGGCAGTGCGCGGGCCAGGTGTCGACGAAGTCGGGGTCGGTGCCGGGCTCGGCGAAGTGGCCGCCGTTGGTGCCGTGCGGCTCGTGCCAGTCACGGGAGGCCGCGACCAGGGCGTAGGCGTCGCGGTGCTCGGCGAGGTGGCGCGTCACCGCCTCGGCGACGGCGTGGCCGCCCTCGACGCCGAGCGAGCCGCCCTCGACGAAGTCGACCTGGACGTCGACGACGACCAGGGCCCGCGGACCGGCGGATGGGGTGTCCATGGTTCCTCCTTCAGTGGGTGACGGGGGTGGCCTCGAGGTACGCCGGCCCGGCCGTCACGCGGCGGGCCGCGGCCGGCAGCGTGGCCAGCGAGGCGGCGGCGTGGCGGCGTACGTCCTCGAGGTCGGGGCGGTGCACCACGTCGCCGCCGCGCACCACGGGCACCTGCACGGCGCGCGCGCCGTCGGGCAGGGCGCGGTCGTCGGTGGCGTAGCGCTCGGCGACCAGCAGGCCGTCGGCGTCGTGCTCGCGCCAGGCGGTCTTGCGGCCGCCGACCGAGGCCTTGGAGGCCGATTTCTTGGCGACCGGGCGCAGCGGGGCGTCCGCGCCGGGGCCGTCGCCGACCGCGACCAGCTTGTAGACCAGGCCGGCGGTGGGGTGCCCGGAGCCGGTGACCAGCCGCGTGCCGACGCCGTACCCGTCGATCGGGGCGTCGCCGAGCGCGGTGATGACGAACTCGTCGAGGTCGCTGGTGACCGTGACGCGGGTGCCGGTGGCGCCGAGCTCGTCGAGCAGCGCGCGGGCGCGCACGGACTCCTCGGCGAGGTCGCCGGAGTCGATGCGGACCGCGCCGAGCCCGGGTCCGGCCACCTCGACGGCGGTCCGGATGCCCTGGGCGATGTCGTAGGTGTCGACCAGCAGCGTGGTGCCGACCCCCTGGGCCTCGACCTGGCTGCGGAACGCCTCGGCCTCGGTCGCGTGGGCCAGGGTGAAGGCGTGCGCGGCGGTGCCCACGGTGGGCACGCCGTGCAGGCGGCCGGCGGCGAGGTTGCTGGTGGAGGAGAAGCCGGCGAGGTACGCCGCGCGCGCCGCCGCCACCGCGGCCTGCTCGTGCGCGCGCCGCGAGCCCATCTCGACCAGCGGCCGCCCGCCCGCCGCGTCGACCATCCGGGCGGCCGCGCTGGCCACGGCGCTGTCGTGGTTGAGCACCGAGAGCGCCAGCGTCTCGAGCACGACGCACTCGCCGAGGGTGCCGCTGACGGTGAGCACCGGGCTGCCGGGGAAGTAGAGGTCGCCCTCGCGGTAGGCGTCGACGTCGCCGGTGAACCGGAACCCGCGCAGGTAGTCGGCACCGGCCGCGTTGACCACGCCCTGCTCCTCCAGCCAGGCGACGTCGTCCTCGCCGAAGCGGAAGTCCTCGATCATCGGCAGCAGCCGGCCGAGCCCCGCGACCATCCCGTAGCGGCGCCCCTCGGGCAGCCGCCGCCCGAAGCACTCGAAGACCGCCCGGTCCTCCACCGTGCCCTCGGTGACCCAGGACGAGAGCATCGTCAGCTCGTAGCGGTCGGTCAGGTACGCCGGGGACAGCGTGGTGGGCGTCGCGGACAGCGCCATCGGTCCTCCATCTCGGGGGTGGCACGAACCTAGGACGACCGGGTGGGGCGGCGCGAGCCGGGGGCGTGGCGGCGCGCCCCAGGAGTCCCGCCCGCACCAGGAATCCCCGCTCGGGCGGGGATTCCCCGACTCCGCGTGCCCTGCAAGGCGCGCGAAGTCCGGGAAACGCCCACCCAGTCCGCAGGGACCGACCCACCCGCCCCGTCTCGCGCCGGCGTGAGACGCTGCGGCAGGTGAGGTACACCGAGTTCTGGGACCGTCTCGAGCAGGCGCTCGGGCCGGTCTACTTCAAGGTCTGGGCCGACCAGCAGGTCATCGGCGAGCTGGACGGGCGGACGCCGAAGCAGGCGCTCGACGCCGGCGAGGACCCCCGTCGGGTCTGGCGGGCCGTCTGGGCCGTGCTCGAGCTGCCCGACCGCGACCGATGACCGCGCCCCTCGCGCCCGACAGCCGGGAACACGCCGTGCCGTCCGCCGAGGAGCTGACCCGCGCCCAGACCCGCACCCTGCGGGTCCTCGTGCTCGCCCAGGCCCTCGGGGCCGTCGGCATCACGATCGGCATCGCCACCGCCTCGCTGCTCGCGCGCGACCTGTCGGGCCGCGACAGCCTGGCCGGGCTCGCGCAGACCTTCCAGGTGCTCGGCGCCGCGGTCGCCTCCTGGCTGCTGGCTCGCGTCATGTCGCGCCGCGGGCGCCGGGTCGGCCTGGTGTCCGGCTGGCTCCTCGGCGCCGCTGGTGGCGCGGTCGTCGTCGTGGCCGGCGCCGCCGGATCGATGCTGCTGCTGCTGGCCGGCGCCGTGCTGCTCGGCTCGGCCACCGCCGCCAACAGCGGGGCCCGGTACGCCGCCACCGACCTCGCCGTCGCCGACCGGCGGGCCCGCTCGCTGGCCGTGGTCGTGTGGGCGACCACCATCGGCGCCGTCGCCGGGCCCAACCTGACCGGCCCCGCCGCCGGCCTGGCCACGGCGCTGGGCCTGCCCGCGCTCACCGGGCCGTTCCTGGTCGCCACCGCCGGGATGCTGGTCGCGGCCCTCGTGATCGGCGTCCTGCTGCGCCCCGACCCGCTGCTGACGGCCCGCGCGGCGGCCGGACCGCCGACCGGTCCGCCCACCGGCACGTCCTGGTCGCGGGTCCGCGCCGCGGTGGCCGAGACACCGGCGCTCGGCTGGGCGGTGGCCGGCCTCGCCGGTGCGCACGCCGCGATGGTCGCGGTGATGGTGATGACCCCGCTCCACATGGAGCACGGCGGCTCCGACCTGCGGGTCATCGGCCTGGTGATCAGCATCCACGTCCTCGGCATGTTCGCCTTCGCCCCGGTCGTCGGCTGGCTCGCCGACCGCCTCGGTCGTCCCCGGGTGCTCGGCGCCGGGGGAGCGGTCCTGCTGCTCGCGCTCGCCCTGTGCGGCGCGGCGCCCGAGGGCGGGTCCGCCCGGATCACCGCCGGGCTGTTCCTGCTCGGCCTCGGGTGGTCGCTGGCCACGGTCGCGGCCTCCACCCTGGTCGCCGACCTCGCGCCGCTCGAGGTCCGCACCGACGTCCAGGGCGCCTCCGACCTGCTGATGAACGTCGCCGCCGCGGCGGCCGGCGGCCTGGCCGGGGTCGTGGTCGGCGTCGCGGGCTACCCCGCCCTCGCGCTGGGGGCGGTGCTGCTGGCCGGGCTGGTGCTGCTGGCGGCCGTACGCACCGCGGCCCACCCCGACCGCGACCGCGACGGGCTGGCAGAGTTGCCCGGGTGAGCACGACACCCGCGCAGCCCGACGCCCCCGAGGCCCCCGTCGCCGAGATCGCCGTCATCGGCGGCACCGGCTTCTACTCCTTCCTCGACGACCCGGTCGAGCACGCGGTGACCACGCCGTACGGCGACCCGTCGGCGCCGATCTCGGTCGGCACGGTCGCCGGCCGCTCGGTCGCCTTCGTCCCTCGCCACGGGCCGCACCACGACCACCCGCCGCACGGGATCCCGTACCGCGCGAACGCGTGGGCGCTGCGTTCGCTCGGCGTGCGCCAGGTCCTCGCGCCGTGCGCGGTCGGCGGGCTGCGCCACGAGGTCGCCCCCGGTGACGTGGTCGTCCCGGACCAGCTCGTCGACCGCACCTTCCGGCGCGTGGGCTCGTTCGTGGAGTCCGGCGCGGTCCACCTGCCGTTCGCGGACCCGTACTGCGCCCGGCTCTCCGGCGCGATCAGCACCGCCGCGCCCGACGTGAAGACCGGCGGGACCATGGTCGTCGTCGAGGGGCCGAGGTTCTCCACGCGCGCCGAGTCCAAGAGCTACGCGGACCAGGGCTGGACCCTGATCAACATGACCGGCGCCCCCGAGGCGGCGCTGGCCCGTGAGATGGGCATGTGCTACTCGGCGATCGCCCTGGTCACCGACATGGACGCCGGTGCCGAGAGCGGCGACGGGGTCGGCCAGGAGGAGGTCTTCGCGCTGTTCAAGGCCAACCTCGAGCGGCTCACCGGCCTGCTCTCCGACGTCATCGCCACCGCGCCCGACCCGACCGGCTGCACCTGCTCGAGCTGGTCCGACGGGCTCGAGCTCACCTACGACGTCCCTGGCACCGGATCGGCGGCCCGCGCATGAAGGTCCTGCTCACCGGTTCGGCCGGTTTCATCGGCGGCGCCATCGACGACGCGCTGACCGCCCGCGGCGACGAGGTCGTCCGCGTCGACTGGATGCTGCCCAACGCCCACGGCGCCGGCGCCGCGCTGCCCGCCGACACCCACCGTCTCGACGTCCGCGACGCCGCCACCAGCCGCGAGTGGGCCGAGCTGCTCCGTGGGGTCGACGTGGTGTGCCACCAGTCCGCCCTGGTCGGCGCCGGCGTCACCGTCGCCGACCTCCCGGCCTACGCCGGTCACAACGACCTCGGCACCGCCGCGCTGATGGCCGCCATGGCCGAGCACGGCCTGACCCGGCTGGTGCAGGCCTCCTCGATGGTGGTCTACGGCGAGGGTCGCTACACCTGCCCCGAGCACGGCGACCAGCCCCCCGGCTCGCGCAGCGTGGAGGCGCTGGAGTCGGGCGACGTCGAGAACCACTGCCCGCGCTGCGACCGGGTGCTCGGCTGGGACGTCGTCGACGAGGACGCGCGCCTGGAGCCCCGCAGCGCCTACGCCGCGAGCAAGCTCGCCCAGGAGCACTACGCCATCTCGTGGACCCGCCAGGCCGCCTCGGCCGCGGTGTCCCTGCGCTACCACAACGTGTACGGCCCGCGGATGCCCAAGGACACCCCGTACTCCGGGGTGGCGGCGATGTTCCGCTCCTCGCTGGAGCGCGGCGAGGCGCCGAAGGTCTACGAGGACGGCGGGCAGATGCGCGACTTCGTGCACGTCGCCGACGTGGCCCGCTGCAACCTGGCCGCGATCGACGCCGTCGTGGCCGCCGACACCGGGACCCACGTCGCCTACAACGTCTGCTCGGGGCAGCCGGTCTCGATCCTCGACGTGGCGCGCACCGTCGCCGCGGGCACGGGCGTGGGCATCGACCCCGAGGTGACCGGTGGCTACCGGCTCGGCGACGTGCGGCACATCGTGGCCTCGCCGCGGCGCGCGAGCGAGGAGCTCGGCTTCACCGCCGAGGTCAGCCCCGAGGTGGGCCTGCGGGAGTTCGCGACCGCGCCGCTGCGCGACTGACGGTCCTCACCAGCTGGTGTAGAGCAGGTGCTGCACCAGCAGCGCGCAGACCAGCTGCAGCGCCAGCCCGGCGCTGCGCCAGCGGGCTGGCAGCAGGGCCAGCGAGAGCAGCATCCACGGCATGAACGGCAGCCAGATCCGCTCGACCTCGGCCTTGCTCATGCCCGACACGTCCGCGACCGCGATGGTGGCCAGCGCCGCGGCCGCCAGCCCGGCGACGACGCGGTCGGGCGTCGCGGCCAGCGCCGTACGCGCCCGCCGCGTCACGCCGAGCTGCGCCAGGCGGGCGACCCCGGCGCCGAGGAGGGGGCCCGTGGCGAAGACCAGCGCGGCCAGGTTGCCCCAGACCCAGTAGCTCGCCTGCCGCTCCCCGCCGAGGCCGTCGAAGTAGCGCTCGTGCAGCACCGGGTACGCCTCCCACCACGCGAACCCGCCGGCCGCCATCAGCAGCACCGGCACCAGGGCGGCCACCACCGCGACCGGCAGCGGCAGCCAGGACCGCGCCAGGAACAGGATGGTGACCGCCAGCAGCCCCAGCAGCGGCAGGCCGTACGACAGCAGCACGCAGCAGCCGAGCAGCAGCCCGGCCAGCACCGACCAGGCCACGACCACGCCCGTCGAGCGGCCGCGGTCGCGCGCCGTCGCGCCCAGGGCCAGCGCCGCGAGCCCCCACGCGGCGACGGCGGCGAACAGTGCGTCGGCCGAGACCGCCATGTACACGGCGGAGGGCGCAAGCACGAGCAGGGGAGCGACCCGGCGGGCGGCCGCCTCGGCGCCGAGCGCCCGCAGCGCCACCAGGACCGCGACGGCGGTGGTCGCGGCGAGGACGGTGACCACCAGGGCGGCGGCCAGGTCGCCGCCCAGGCCGATCCGCACCAGGCCGACGAAGAACAGCAGCGCCAGCGGCGGGTGCCCCGCGACGTGCACCACCCAGTTGTCCGGGTGCGCGTAGGGGATCCGGTCGACGTACTCGTCCAGCATCACCGGGACGCTGTCGACCTCCCGCGCGGTCGGGAGGTACTCGTACGGGTTGCCCAGCACCCGGGTCAGCCCGTCCGGACCGTCGACGAGGGCCAGCGAGACCATCCAGGCCAGACCGGCCGCGAACGAGACCACCAGCAGGGTCCGCCACGGCAGCCGGGCGGCGAGGCCGGCGGCGTACCGCCAGGCCAGCAGGGCCAGCACCACCGCCGGCAGCGTGCCGATCCCGACCTTGACGTCGACGAAGCCGTGGGTCGGCGGGGTGCCCCGGTCGTCGTCGCGGGCCAGCACGTCCCACCCGGTCAGCGGGGGGACGACGGTGGCGGCGACCACCAGCACCAGGACCACGGCGAGGCCGACCCACGGCCAGCGGTCGGCGGGCGTCTCGGCCACCGTGGCACCGGGTCCCGGGGTGGCGGCGGGACGTGTCATGGAGGGTGTCGCCATGGCGCCGAGGGTACGGAAAGCACCCTCGCCGGACGTGGGCGGACGGACCCGGACGTTGTCAGAGGGGTGCGCGTGCTCACGCAACCCGGCGTTTCCACGCCGTCTGATTCCAGTTCGCTGGGTCCCAAGCCCTAGGGTCGTCTCGTGACGACGTGCGACCTGGTGCTCCCGTGCCGCGACGAGGGCCCGGCCCTGCGGGCGCTGCTGCCGCGCATCCCGGCCGACTTCGCCGTCGTCGTGTCCGACAACGGCTCCCGTGACGGGACCGCCGAGATCGCCCGCGGGCTCGGCGCCCTGGTGGTCTCCGAGTCCCGCCCGGGGTACGGCGCGGCCGTCCACACCGGCCTGCTGGCCGCCACCCACGAGTACGTCGCGTTCATGGACGGCGACGGCTCGTTCGACCCCGCCGAGCTGCTGCCCCTGCTCGAGGACGTCCGCTCCGGACGTGCCGACCTCGCAGTGGGCCGCCGCCGGCCCGTCCGCTCGGGCGTGTGGCCGTGGCACGCCCGCGTCGGCAACGCGCTGATCGTGGCCTGGCTGCGCCGGCGCATCAAGATGGACGCCCACGACATCGCGCCCATGCGGGTCTGCCGCCGGCAGGCGCTGCTCGACCTCGACGTGCAGGACCGCCGCTTCGGCTACCCGGTGGAGATGCTGCAGAAGGCCACGCTGGCCGGCTGGCGCGTCAGCGAGCGCGACGTGGGCTACCACCCGCGCGCCGAGGGCACGAAGTCGAAGGTGTCCGGCTCGGTCAAGGGCACCGTCCGCACCGCCCGCGACTTCTGGCGGGTGCTCGCGTGAGCGCGCAGACCGGTCCCGGGGACCGCGCGGACGCGGCCGGTGACCACGCGGCCGGTGACCCGGCGTCGTTCCGGGTGCTGGTGATGGCCAAGGCGCCGGTCGCCGGCCGGGTCAAGACCCGCCTCGGCGCCGACGTCGGTCACGACGCCGCCGCGCGCGTCGCCTCCGCCGCCCTGCTCGACACCCTCGAGGCCGCCACCGCCGCCGCCGGCGCGGAGGGCTGCCACCTCGCCCTCGACGGCGACCTCGACTCCGCGGTCGGCGCCGACGCGCTGCGTGCCGCCCTGGTCGGCTGGACCGTCACGCCGCAGCGCGGCGACGGCCTCGCCGAGCGCCTCGTCGCCGCCCACGCCGACGCCGGCCCCGGCGTGGTCGTGCAGGTCGGCATGGACACCCCCCACGCGAACGCCGACCTGCTGGCCGCCGCCGCCGCCCCGCTGCAGGCCGACGAGCCGGCGTACGACGCCGTGCTCGGCCCGGCCGACGACGGCGGCTGGTGGGTGCTGGCACGCCGCGACCCCGCGGTGGCCGCCGTCCTCGCGGGCGTCGAGATGTCCACCGACCGCACCGGGGCCGACACCCGCGACGCCCTCGTCGGCGCCGGGTGGCGCGTGGGCACCACCGTCATGCTGCGCGACGTCGACGAGGTCGACGACGCCGACGCCGTGGCCGCCCTGGCCCCCGGCAGCCACTTCGCCACGGCCTGGTCCGCGGCGCACGTCACCACCCCGGGCCCGGGCCCGGGCGCCGTCGAGGAGGACCCCGCATGAGCGAGGAGCACCTGTCAGCCGAGCTCAGCGAGGACCCGTTCTCCCCCCTGGAGCCGCCCGCCGGCGTCCTGGAGGCCCTCGACGACGACGGGCAGGCCTCCTTCACCACCGTCTTCTCCCACGCCCTGCGCGGCGAGCCCTGCCACGTGGTCGGCCTCGGCCCCGAGCCGCAGCACCTGCCGATGGCCGACTGGACCCGTGAGGCCGACGCCCTCGACCAGTCGCTGATCTCGCAGTGCGTGGGCTCCACCCTGGACATCGGCTGCGGCCCGGGACGGCTCAGCGCCGCGCTGGCCGAGAACGGGCACGTCGTGCTCGGCATCGACGTCGTCCACGAGGCCGTCGGCCAGACCCGTCAGCGCGGCGTCGCCGCCCTGCGCCGTGACGTCTTCGACCGGCTGCCCGGCGAGGGCCGCTGGCGCTCGGCGCTGCTGGCCGACGGCAACGTCGGCATCGGCGGGGACCCCGAGGCCCTGCTCAAGCGGGTCCGGCAGCTGCTCGACCCGACCGGCCGCGTGGTCGTCGAGGTCGCCTCGCCCGGCATCCCGTTCACCACGCACTGGGCGGCCCTCGAGTGCGCCGGCACCCGCAGCCGCCCCTTCCGCTGGTCGGTCGTCGGCATCGACGACATCGGCGAGATCGCCGCGGCCGTCGGCTTCGGCGTCGCCTCCACCCACCGCCACGGTGAGGACCGCTGGTCGGTCGTGCTGGAAGAACCGAGATGAGCCGCACGCTCCCGGTCCCCACCGAGGAGCGATTCACCAGCCGCCTGCGCAGCCCCGCCGTGGCCGCGCGGATCGGCCTGCTGCTCGCGATCACCTTCACCACCTGCTTCGTCACCGGGCTGATCAGCCACTACGCCCAGAACGTCGACCACCCCGTCCCGTTCCCCACCAGCCCGGCCTGGGGCTACCGGTTCACCCAGGGCCTGCACGTCATCAGCGGGTACGCCGCCGTGCCGCTGCTGCTGGTCAAGCTCTGGACGGTCTTCCCCAAGCTGTTCCAGGCCGTCCCGCTCGGCGACCTGCGCCGCCTGGTGCTGCACGGCCTCGAGCGCGCCTCGATCGCGGCGCTGGTCGGCGCGGCGCTGTTCCAGCTGGTCTCCGGGATCATGAACGCGGCCCAGTGGTACCCCTGGTCCTTCTCGTTCCGGCCCAGCCACTACGCGATGGCGTGGGTCGCCATCGGTGCGCTGCTGGTCCACGTGGCCGTGAAGCTGCCGGTGATCCGCGACGCCCTGCTGGGCGACGTCGAGGACACGACCCACGACCGGCCCTCGGCCACCCGGGAGGGCGCGCTGAGCCGTCGTGGGCTGCTGCGCACCACCTGGGTCGCCACCGGCGTCGCGGTCCTGGCCACCGCGGGCGGCAGCGTCGCCTGGCTGCGCCAGGTCTCGGTCCTCGCCGTCCGCACCGGCGACGGCCCGCAGGGCATCCCGATCAACCGCTCGGCCGAGGCCGCCGGTGTCACCCCCGAGGCGGTGGCCACCGGCGCGTACGCCCTCGAGCTCGTCAACGGGGCCACCTCCCGCACCCTGGACCGCGCCGACCTCGAGGCGATGACGCAGCACACCGAGGAGCTGCCGATCGCCTGCGTCGAGGGGTGGAGCGCGACGGCCACCTGGACCGGCGTCCGCGTCTCGGAGCTGATGGCCCTGGTCGACGCGCCCGACGGGTCCGACGTCGTCGTCACCTCGTTGCAGCGCTTCGGCGCGTTCTCCACCACGATGATGCAGGGCGGGTTCGTCGAGGACGACCGGACGCTGCTGGCGCTGGGGCTCAACGGCGAGGAGCTGTCCCTCGACCACGGGTTCCCCTGCCGGGTCATCGCGCCGAACCGGCCCGGGGTGCTGCAGACCAAGTGGGTCACCCGGCTCGAGGTGTCGACGTGAGCGGCGGTGGCGTGGGTGCCGGGCGCGTGGGTGCCGGTGGCGTGGGTGCCGGGCGGCTCGTCGTGGGCGGCTTCGGCGTGCTCGTGGGCCTGTACGGCGCGTGGCTGCTGCTCTCGCGCCAGGAGCTCTCCCAGGTCCTCGACGTGGCCGTGTGGACCGTGGCGGCGCTGCTGCTGCACGACGTCGTGATCAGCGGGCTCGAGCTGGCGCTGGGCGCCGCGGCGCAGCGGGTGCTGCCGTGGACGGTCTCCGGACCGGTCGCCGGCGGCTTCCTGGTGCTCGGCTCGGTGACGCTGCTGGCGGTGCCGGTGCTGGGCCGTTTCGGGGCCCGCGAGGACAACCCGACGCTGCTGGACCGCGACTACACCACCGGGTGGCTGGTGCTCGCCGCCCTCGTCGTGGTGGCCGTGGTGCTGGCGGTGCTGCGCCGTCGGCGACACGCGGGGGACACGCGGTAGCACCTCCGCGCGTCGAACAGGTGTTCGGGCTAGGTTGTGTCCACAGGCGGGCGGACGAGCGTCGTCGTCCCCAGGCCCGGCGTCAGGTCAGGACCGTTGTCGGCGGGTCGCCCTAACGTCGTCGACAGCACTTCACGAACCCCACACACGCACTGACCACGGGCCTGACCGGCCCGCTGAGGACGGAGACTGACCATGGCTGGCGGAGACCGCGACAAGGCGCTGGACACGGCGCTGCTCAACATCGAGAAGCAGTTCGGCAAGGGCTCGGTGATGCGCCTGGGTGACGAGACGCGCGCCCCCCTCGAGGTGATCCCCACCGGGTCGATCGCGCTGGACGTGGCGCTGGGCCTCGGTGGCCTGCCCCGCGGCCGCGTCGTCGAGATCTACGGCCCGGAGTCCTCGGGAAAGACCACGGTCGCCCTGCACGCGGTGGCCAACGCCCAGCGCGCCGGCGGCATCGTGGCCTTCATCGACGCCGAGCACGCCCTCGACCCCGACTACGCCAAGAACCTCGGCGTCGACACCGACGCGCTGCTGGTCTCGCAGCCCGACTCCGGTGAGCAGGCGCTTGAGATCGCCGACATGCTGGTGCGCTCCGGCGCGCTCGACCTGATCGTCATCGACTCCGTCGCGGCGCTGGTGCCCCGGGCCGAGATCGAGGGCGAGATGGGCGACAGCCACGTCGGCCTCCAGGCCCGCCTGATGAGCCAGGCGCTGCGCAAGATGACCGGCGCGCTGAACTCGTCCGGCACGACCGCGATCTTCATCAACCAGCTGCGCGAGAAGATCGGCGTCATGTTCGGCTCGCCCGAGACCACCACCGGTGGTCGGGCGCTGAAGTTCTACTCCTCGGTGCGCCTCGACGTGCGTCGCATCGAGACGCTCAAGGACGGCACCGACATGGTCGGCAACCGGACCCGCTGCAAGGTCGTCAAGAACAAGGTCGCGCCGCCGTTCAAGCAGGCCGAGTTCGACATCATGTACGGCAAGGGCATCTCCCGCGAGGGCGGCCTGATCGACGTGGGCGTCGAGGCGGGCCTCGTCCGCAAGGCCGGTGCCTGGTACACCTACGAGGGCGACCAGCTGGGCCAGGGCAAGGAGAACGCGCGGACCTTCCTGCGCGACAACCCCGACCTCGCCAACGAGCTCGAGAAGAAGATCCTGGAGAAGCTGGGGGTCGGCCCGCAGGTCGACGCCGAGGCCTCCGAGCTGTCGGACGAGCCCATCGGGATCAATGACTTCTGAGTCGGACCCTGCCGCTCCGGATCCCTGGCGCGGCGACGTCGCCGACGGCGTCGCCGCGTGGACCCGGGGTCGGGCGGTGCCCAAGCCGGAGCGGGCCGACCGCCCCACGCGACCGGGTCGGTCGGGCAGCCGGCAGGGCAGCCGGTCGGGCAGCCGGCAGGGCACCAGGTCCGGCAGCAGGTCCGGCAGCAGGTCGGGCTCGACCGGGCGGGGTCCGTCGGCGGAACGCCCGCCGGAGCCGGACGCCGATCCCGAGCAGACCGCGCGCACGATCCTGCTCGACCAGCTGGTCGGACGGGCCCGCAGCCGCCGGGAGCTGGCCGACAAGCTGGCCGCCAAGGGCGTCGAGGACGACGTCGCCGCCCGGGTGCTTGACCGGTTCACCGACGTGGGTCTGGTCGACGACGCCGCCTTCGCCGCCACCTGGGTCCAGCAGCGTCAGTCGGGCAAGGGCCTGGCCCGCCGGGCGCTCGCGCAGGAGCTGCGCCGCAAGGGCGTCGAGGACGAGGTCGCCCGGGAGGCGCTCGACGAGGTCGACCCCGAGCAGGAGCGCGAGGCCGCGCGCCTGCTGGTGCGCAAGAAGATGCGCACCCTGACCCGCGTCGACCAGACCACCGCCACCCGGCGGCTGGTCGGGATGCTGGCCCGCAAGGGCTACGGCGCCGGCATGGCCTGGTCGGTGGTCCGCGAGGAGCTCGACGCCGACGAGGACACCTTCCCCGAGGCACCGGACGACCTGTAGGCCCCGGCTTCTCCACCGCGTCACGAAACACGGGCGACACAGTGGCGGGGCACCATCGTCGTCGTGGACGAGCGCGAGGTACTGACCTGGGAGACCTTCGGCCGGTGCGTGCCGGAGCTGGCGGGCCAGGTGGTCGACGACGGCTACCGGCCGGACCTGGTGCTGAGCGTGGCCCGCGGCGGC
This sequence comes from Nocardioides sp. AX2bis, assembly GCF_902506435.1. GTDB lineage: Bacteria > Actinomycetota > Actinomycetes > Propionibacteriales > Nocardioidaceae > Nocardioides. Next base: position 1,857,253 of record NZ_LR733215.1, read on the forward strand.
CTCGCGCTGGGCATGGGCCTCGGGTACGCGCTGGGCGTCAAGGCCTGCGCCATGCTCAACGTCGAGTTCTACACCGGGGTCGACGCGCACCTCGACGAGCCGGTGGTGCTGAGCCCCGGGCCGTCGCCGGCCGACCTGGCCGGTCGTCGCGTGCTGGTCGCCGACGACGTGGCCGACACCGGCCGAACGCTGGCGGCCGTCCGCGACCTCTGCCTGCCCCACGCCGCCGAGGTCCGGGTGGCGGTGCTCTACGACAAGCCCGGCTCGCTGGTGCGCCCCGACTACTCCTGGCGGCGCACCGACCGGTGGATCGACTTCCCGTGGTCCTCGGCCGAGGCCGCGGTCAGCGGCTCCGTGCCCGCCTGAGCCCGCGACCTCGATGGGCCATGATGGCCCGGTGAGCACCTACAGCACGACCACCGCCTCCGACCTCGCCGCCGCGCTCCGCGTGCCCCCGGGAGCGGTCGACCTCGCCGCGTGGCCCACCGACGCCACGCCGGGCTTCGACGGCGACAAGGCCGAGGGCAAGCGCCTGCTGGGCGAGCTGGGCGACCCGCTGGGCGACCTGCAGGAGCGGCTCTTCGCCGAGGGCGTCTCCGGGTCGGGGGAGCGGGCGGTGCTGCTGGTCCTCCAGGGCATGGACACCTCCGGCAAGGGCGGGGTCGTGCGCAACACCGTCGGCCTGGTGGACCCCCAGGGCGTCCGGATCACCTCGTTCAAGGCGCCGACGCCCGAGGAGCTCGAGCACGACTTCCTGTGGCGCATCCGCCAGGCCGTGCCCGGCCCCGGGAAGATCGGGGTGTTCGACCGCAGCCACTACGAGGACGTCCTGATCGGGAGGGTCCGCGCGCTGGTCGACCAGGCGGAGCTGGAGCGTCGCTACGACGCGATCAACGACTTCGAGCAGGAGCTGGTCGCCTCGGGGATCCACGTCCTGAAGGTGATGCTGCACGTCTCGCGTGCCACTCAGCGGGAGCGGCTGCTGGCCCGCCTGGACGACCCCACCAAGCACTGGAAGTTCCAGCCCGGCGACATCGACGACCGCGGCCTGTGGGACGACTACCAGCGCGCGTACGAGATCGCCCTGGAGCGCACCAGCACCGAGATCGCGCCGTGGCACGTGGTGCCGGCCGACCGCAAGTGGTTCCGCAACCTCGCCGTGGGCCGGCTGCTGCTCGGCGAGCTCGAGCGGATGGCGCCCCAGTGGCCCGCGGCCGACTTCGACGTCGAGGACCAGCGCGCACGGCTGCAGGCGGAGACGGAGTGAGCCGACCGCTGGAGACGGTCCGCGTCACCCGCTACGTCACCCCGCTGCGCGAGGGCGGCAGCCTGCCCGGGGTCGTGGAGGGCTCGGACCTCGGCACCTACGTCTGCAAGTTCCGCGGCGCGGGCCAAGGGGTCCGCGTGCTGGTCGCCGAGGTCGTCGTCGGTGCGCTGGCCCGCCGGGTCGGCCTGCGTACGCCCCGCCTGGTCGCCCTCGACCTGACGCGCGAGATCGCGCGGTACGAGGCCGACGAGGAGGTCCAGGACCTGCTGACCGCCAGCGTCGGGCTGAACCTCGGCATCGACTTCCTGCCCGGGGCCTTCGGCTACGACGGCGACCCGCCCGGCGACCCGCTCGACCCGGCCGTGGTGCTGTGGCTCGACGCGTTCACCGCGAACGTCGACCGGTCCTGGCGCAACCCGAACCTGCTGGTCTGGCACGACGACCTCTGGGTGATCGACCACGGCGCCGCGCTCTACTTCCACCACGCCTGGGCCGGCGGCGTCACCGAGCCCGCCCGGTTCGCCGCCCAGCGCTGGGACGCCGCCGACCACGTCCTCGGCGCCTGGGCCGACCGGCTCGGCGAGGCCGAGGCCCGCATCGCCCCGCTGCTCGACGAGCAGGCCCTCGTCGACGCGCTGGCCGAGGTGCCCGACGCCTGGCTCGAGCCGGTCCCGGGCGCAGAGACACCGGCCGCGCTGCGCGAGGCGTACGTCGCCTTCCTCACCGCCCGGCTCCGCACGCGGCAGTGGCTCCCGGGGACCGACGCGTGAGCGCCCCCGAGCTGTCCTACCAGTACGTCGTCCTGCGCTGCGTCCCGCGCGCGGATCGCGAGGAGTTCGTCAACGTCGGGGTCGCGCTGTACTGCCAGGGCGCCGACTACCTGGCCGCGAAGGGGTGCCTCGACCGCGCCCGCCTGACCGCGCTCTGGCCCGGCCTCGACCTCGACCGCGTGCTGGAGTCGATGGCGTTCGTGGAGGCCGTCGCGGCCGGCGACCCGCGCGCCGGCGCGGTCGCGGCCCAACCGCTCACCCTGCGGTTCGGCTTCCTCAAGGCGCCGCGGAGCACGGTCCTCCAGCCGGGCCCGGTGCACGGAGGCACGACGCCCGACCCGGCGGCCGCCCTTGCGGACCTGGTCGCCCGCACCTGCGAGTGAGGGCATGACAGCAGCGGATCGCTGTCATCAGGTGGCAGTGATCCGCTGCTGTGACGGCGTGCCCGGACCGGGTCAGACGGGGACGAGCTCCACGGCGCCGACGGCGTACCGCGCCAGCACGCCGCGGGCGACCTCCGGGTGGGCGCCGAGCGGCTCGGAGATCGCGACCGCGCCGGCCTCGAGGGCCAGCTCGGTGGCGCGGGAGGTCAGGGCCCCCGGGGCGAGGAAGAGCGAGCCGACCGCGATGTGGCGGCGGCCCTCGCCGCGGAAGGCACGCACGGCCTCGCCGGTGGCCGGCGGGGCGGTGGTGGCGTACGCCGCGGTGACGGGCAGGTGGTGACGTGCGCCCCACATCCGGGCCAGGCGCGCCACGGTCTGGTTGGCCAGGGCGTCGCCGGAGCCCTCGCCGGCCAGGACGAGCGCGTCGAGCTCCCGCACGCGGTGCACCCGCAGCGCGTCACGCAGGCGCTCGTCGAGCACGCCCAGGAAGCTGGGGGAGACCCCGAGCACCTCGGAGGCGCTGATCCGCAGGCCGGGGTGACGCTCGCCGGCGGCGCGGACGGCGCTGAGGACGTCGCCGCTCGCGGACCCCTCGTTGGTCAGCAGCAGCGGCACCACGACGACCTCGTCGTGCCCGGCCCGGGCCAGCCGGTCCACCACGGTGTCGAAGGACGGCCGGGCCCGCTCGAGGAAGGCGACCTCGACGCGCAGGTCGGGCCGGAGCGCGCGCACCTCGGCCACGAGGGCGGTGATGGTGGCGACGGCCTCGGGGTCGCGCCCACCGGGCGCGAGGGCGACGAGCGCGGGTGCGGACATCAGGCGTACCTCCTCGGAGGACGGCTCGTGGTGCGGGTGGAGCAGGCAGGGGTGCGAGCAGCAGCGGTCACGTGTGGATGCCGCACTCGGTCTTGGAGGTGCCGGCCCAGCGGCCGCTGCGCGGGTCGTCGCCCGGGGCGACGCGGCGGGTGCAGGGGGCGCAGCCGATCGAGGGGTACCCGTCGTAGACCAGCGGGTTGACCAGCACGTTGTTGTCGAGGACGTACTGCTCGACCTGCTCGTCGCTCCAGCGCGCGAGCGGCGAGACCTTGACCTTGCCCTTCTTGGCGTCCCAGCCCAGGACCGGCGCGATCACGCGGTTCTTGGTCTCGGCGCGGCGCAGGCCGGTGGCCCAGGCCTCGTAACCCGCGAGGGCCTCGGCGAGGGGCGCGACCTTGCGCAGCGCGCAGCACTGGTCCGGGTCGGTCTTGTAGAGGTCCTTGCCCCAGGCGGCGTCCTGCTCGGCCACGCTCTGCACCGGCGTGATGGAGAGCAGGTTGACCGGCAGGGTGGCGGCCACGGCGTCGCGGGTGCCGATTGTCTCGGCGAAGTGGTAGCCGGTGTCGAGGAAGACCACGTCGATGCCCGGCACCACGCTGGAGACCAGGTGCGAGAGCACCGCGTCGGCCATCGAGGAGGTCACGCAGAACTTCTCGCCGAAAGTGGCCGCGGCCCACTCGATGATCGTCTCGGCCGGGGCCAGCTCCAGCTCGGCGCCCCAGTGGGACACCAGCTCGCGCAGCTCCTCGGGGGAACGGTCGCCGGCGGTGGCGCCGCGGAAGCTGCGGGCGGCGTCGGTGGTGGCGGTGGTCATGGGGTGCTCCTCCGGTCGCGCTCGGCCGCCACGGACGCGGGGGGCGCGACCTGACCGAGCATCTTCAAGGAGAAGGCACGAAGGCACGACCGGCATTCCCACGCACCGTGACCGGCGCTGCCGTCGGTCGGTTCGTGCGGCCAGAGGTCCTCGTCACCGCAGTAGGGGCAGTGGTACGGCACCCCGCGGCCGGTCACCGTGCACCGCCGGGCTCCGCGGACTCGAGCGACTTCTCGCCGCGCAGCAGGTCCTCCTCGGCCCGGGCGACCCAGGTCGCGAAGTCCTCGCCGTCGTCGGCCCGGTCGACCAGGTAGTTGCCGACCACGGTGGTGACGTAGTCGCCGAGACCGGCGCTGGTGACCTTGTGGGCGCGCAGCTTGCGACCGAAGTTCGCGTTCAGGCCCAGCGCACCGCCGAGGTGCACCTGGAAGCCCTCGACCTGCTCGCCGTCGTGCATGACGAGCTGGCCCTTCAGGCCGATGTCGCCGACCTGGGTGCGCGCGCAGGCGTTCGGGCAGCCGTTGACGTTGACGGTGATCGGCACGTCGAGGTCGGGCAGGCGCTGCTCGAGCTCGTCGACCAGGTCGCGGGCGCGGTCCTTGGTGTCGACGATGGCCAGCTTGCAGAACTCGATGCCGGTGCAGGCCATCGTGTTGCGCCGCCAGTTCGACGGCCGGGCCTGCAGCCCGATGGCGTCCAGGCGCGCCACGAGGGGCTCGACCTGGTCGGCGTCGACGCCGATCACGACGATCTTCTGGTACGGCGTGAGCCGCGCACCGGCGGCGCCGTGCGCCTCGATGGCGTCGGCCAGCTCGACCAGCATCGACCCGGACACGCGCCCGGCGGTCGGGGCCAGGCCGACGTAGAAACGGCCGTCCTTCTGCTCGTGCACGCCGATGTGGTCGCGGTGCCCGGTGGGCGTCTCGGGGGAGGGGCAGTCGACCAGCTCGCGGCCGAGGTACTCCTTCTCGAGCACCTCGCGGAACTTCTCCACGCCCCAGTCGGCGACCAGGAACTTCAGCCGCGCCCGCGAGCGCAGCCGGCGGTAGCCGTAGTCGCGGAAGATCGACGCCACGCCCTCCCAGGCGTCGGCGACCTCGTCCAGCGGGATCCACACGCCCATCCGGGCGGCCAGCTTCGGGTTGGTCGACAGCCCGCCACCGACCCACAGGTCGAAGCCGGGGCCGTGCTCGGGGTGGACGGTGCCGACGAAGGAGATGTCGTTGGTCTCCGGCGACACGTCGTGGCCGGGGTGCCCGGTCAGCGCGGTCTTGAACTTCCGGGGGAAGTTGGAGAAGGCCGGGTCGCCGATGAAGCGGCGCTTGATCTCGTCCAGCGCCGCGGTGCCGTCGATGATCTCGTCCTTCGACACACCGGCGACCGGCGAGCCGAGGAAGGGGCGCGGGGAGTCGCCGCAGGCCTCGAGGCTGCTCAGCCCGGCGGCGTCGAGCCGCTCCCAGATCGCCGGGACGTCCTCGATCCGGATCCAGTGGTACTGGATGTTCTCGCGGTCGGTCACGTCGGCGGTGCCGCGCGCGAAGTCGACGCCGATGGTGCCCAGCGCGCGGACGGCCGCGTGGTCGAGCAGCGCACCGTCGGAGCGCACACGGAGCATGAAGTAGGAGTCGTCGAGCTCCTCCTCCGGCACGGTCGCGGTCTTGCCGCCGTCGAAACCGGGGGCGCGCTGGGTGTAGAGGCCCATCCAGCGGAAGCGTCCGCGCAGGTCGGCGGGGTCGATCGAGGCGAACCCGCGCTTGGAGTAGGTGTAGAGGATCCGGTCCCGCACGTTCAGCGGGTCGTCGTCCTTCTTGGACTGCTCGTTCTTGTTCAGCGGCTCGGTGTAGCCGAGCGCCCACTGACCCTCGGCGCGCTTGGGGCGCGGGATCTCGGTGTGGGCGGCCTTCTCGGCCTGGAAGCGCATGTCAGCCATGGGGGAGCGGTCCTTCTCGTGGGGCTCGGGCGGGGCGCCGGCGCGGTGGGGCCGGGTACGGGTCGCTCAGCGAGTCCGACAGAGACAGCTGCGGGTGCGCCCGAGGTCCACGTGGCGGCGTACCACGAGGTGGAGGGGTGTCCCGACGGTCATCACGTCAGTCAGTCTCACCTTGTGGACCACGCCCCCACAAACGCCGATCCCATGTGGTGAGACGCGTGTCCGGTGGTCGAGACGCTGACCTGCGTCTCCCGGGGGTGGTGAGGTGCACGTCACAGCCGCCGCCCGGCGCCGCCGAAGACCCGTGGCCGCGCGGAGGGGGCCTCCGCGCACCTCCGGTCCTAGGCTGGCCCCATGAACGCCGCGGACCAGGCCCACCAGACCAGCCTCGCCTCCAGCGCCTACCGGCAGGCCCTCGAGGTCATCTCCGCCGTCGAGCCGCGCATCGCGCAGGCCACGGCCGCCGAGCTCGCCGACCAGCGCGGCTCGCTGAAGCTCATCGCCAGCGAGAACTACGCCTCGCCGGCCGTGCTGCTCACCATGGGCACCTGGCTGTCGGACAAGTACGCCGAGGGCACCGTGGGCCACCGCTTCTACGCCGGCTGCCAGAACGTCGACACGGTCGAGTCGATCGCGGCCGAGCACGCCCGCGAGCTGTTCGGCGCCGAGTACGCCTACGTCCAGCCGCACTCCGGCATCGACGCCAACCTGGTCGCGTTCTGGTCGATCCTGGCCCACCGCGTCGAGGCCCCGGCCCTGGCCGAGCTGGGCGCGAAGAACGTGAACGAGCTCTCCGACGCCGACTGGGAGACCCTGCGTCGCACCCTCGGCGACCAGCGCCTGCTCGGGATGAGCCTGGACGCCGGCGGGCACCTGACCCACGGCTTCCGCCCCAACATCAGCGGCAAGATGTTCCACCAGCAGCAGTACGGCACCGACCCGACCACGGGCCTGCTCGACTACGACGCCCTGGCCGCCAAGGCCCGCGAGTTCAAGCCGCTGATCCTCGTCGCCGGCTACTCCGCCTACCCGCGCCGGGTGAACTTCGCCAAGGTCCGCGAGATCGCCGACGAGGTCGGCGCCACGCTGATGGTCGACATGGCTCACTTCTCCGGCCTGGTCGCCGGCAAGGTGTTCACCGGCGAGGAGGACCCCGTCCCCTACGCGCACGTGGTCACCTCCACCACGCACAAGTCGCTGCGCGGACCGCGCGGCGGCATCGTGCTGGCCACCGAGGAGTACGCCCCCAGCGTCGACCGCGGCTGCCCGATGGTCCTCGGCGGCCCGCTGGCCCACGTGATGGCCGCCAAGGCCGTCGCCTTCGCCGAGGCCCGCCAGGACTCGTTCCGCACCTACGCCCAGGCCGTGGCCGACAACGCCCAGTCCCTGGCCGAGGGGTTCCTGACCCGCGGCGCCGACCTGGTCACCGGCGGCACCGACAACCACCTGGTGCTGCTCGACGTCAGCAGGTACGGCCTCACCGGCCGCCAGGCCGAGACCGCGCTGCTCGACGCCGGCGTGGTCACCAACCGCAACTCGGTCCCGGCCGACGCCAACGGCCCCTGGTACACCTCCGGCATCCGCCTCGGCACCCCGGCGCTGACCACCCGCGGCTTCGGCCACGACGAGTTCGACCGGACCGCCGAGCTGATCACGATGGTGCTGGAGAACACCCAGCCCGGCACCACCAAGGCCGGCGGGCCCTCCAAGGCGGCCTACGTCCTGGCCGACGGCATCGCCGACAAGGTCAAGGACGCCTCCGCCGAGATGCTCGACAAGCACCCGCTGTACCCGGGCCTCGAGCTGTCCTGACGTAGCCGGGGACCCGCCGACGGCGGGTCGCCGGTCGTCGTACGTAGTGATCGCGGGTGGCGACCCGGCCGGCGCGACATCGCCCCAGGTCAGCGGGTTGCGCGCCGTTGAATGCCGGTCGCGGACGGCGATCACTACGCAGGAAGCACCACCGCCGGGCTCGCCCCGGACGTCTGCAGCAGCACCTCGGACTCGACCGGGACGAACCCGAGCCCGTCGTTGATCGACCGCATCCACACGTTGGCGTCGTCGCTGCTGGTCCGGACACGCGTCGCGCCGCCGTGGGCCTGCGCCGTGCGCAGCGAGGCGACCTTGACGGCCCGTCCGAGCCCGCGCCCGCGGTGCTCGGCCCGGACGACCGTCCCCTCGACCTGCGCTGGACGGGCCTGGTCGGCGGCGACCAGCAGGCAGGTCCACGCGACGACGTCGCCGCGGCCGTCCTGCGCGAGCGACTCGATCACCGTCCGACCCTGGGCCCGCCAGAGGCCGACCTCGGCCGCGTACTGCTCGGGCGAGACCGGTGTCGGCTCCCACCCGAGGTCACCGTGCGGCGCCTCGGCGTCGACCAGCCCCATCAGCTCACCGACCTGCGCGCGCAGGCGGTCGGGGACGCCGTCGACGAAGGTCGCCACCGTGTAACCGGGCGCTGCGGGCGCAGTCGGCAGCACTGACCGGTGCAGGTCCAGCTCGACGACGGTCTCCGTCGTGGCCTGCGCGTAGCCCAACGGCGTCGCGAAACCCTGGACCAGCCGGTCCAGCGCCTCCGCCGTGGGCCGGTAGGCACTGGCCACGAAGCGGCGCACGCCAGCGGGCGCCTCTGCCTCCACGGCGCGCACGAGCGCGGACCCGACACCGTGGTGCTGCTCCTCGGGCAGGACCGACACGGCGACCCAGCAGGTGTCCGGGGTGTCGGCGGCGACCTGACCTGCCCCGAGGCCCACCAGACGGTCCGCCTCGACGGCACCGACGAGGCGCCGGGTCCAGCCACCCTCCGCGCGCCAGGCGGCCACCCGGGCTGCCTCGCCGAGCGGCACCCACCCCGGCCGCGCCCGAGCCGTCGCGGCGCACTCCACCGCGTAGGCCTCAGCGAGCGCCGCGTCGTCGCCGAGGTCGAGGCGCCGGAACCGCACCACCGCGCTCAGCCGACCGGGACCGTGGGCGTGGTGCGCTCGACCAGGGCCCGCAGGTCCCCGCCCTCCATCGCGCCGTAGACCCCGTCGTGCGGCGAGGCCAGGCGGGAGGCGCAGAACGCGTCGGCCACCTCGGGCGGAGCATGCCGCACCAGCAGCGAGCCCTGGAGCAGCAGCGCCATCCGTCCGGCCAGGCGGCGTGCGGAGCGCTCCATCGAGGCCGGGTCGGCCATCAGCGAGCCGAGCAGCGCCAGGGTGTCCTCGAGCGCGCGGTCGAGGCGGGCGTCGCCGCCGCGGGCCAGGCCGACCTCGGTGATCCAGGCGTCGAGCGCCTCCGGCTCCCGGCCGAGCGCGCGCAGGACGTCGAGGGCGTTGACGTTGCCCGAGCCCTCCCAGACCGAGTTCAGCGGCGCCTCGCGGTAGAGCAGCGGCATCCCGGACTCCTCGACGTAGCCGTTGCCGCCCAGGCACTCCAGGGCCTCGGCCACCATCCCGGGCGTGCGCTTGCAGACCCAGAACTTCGCCAGCGGCAGGGCCAGCCGGCGCAGCGCAGCCTCGTGCGGGTCGGGGGCGCCGTCGACGGCGGCCGCCAGGCGCAGCGCCAGGGCGGTCGCGGCCTCGGACTCCAGCGCCAGGTCGGCCACGACGTTCTGCATCAGCGGCTGGTCGGCCAGCCGGCGGCCGAAGGCGGCGCGGTGCGCGACGTGCCAGGACGCCTCCGCCACCGCACGCCGCATCAGCGACGCCGAGCCGAGCACGCAGTCGAGCCGGGTCGCGGCGACCATCTCGATGATGGTGCGCACCCCCCGGCCCTCGTCGCCGAGCCGCTGCGCGACGGTGCCGTCCAGCTCGAGCTCGGCCGAGGCGTTGGAGCGGTTGCCGAGCTTGTCCTTGAGGCGCACCACGTCCAGCTGGTTGCGGGTGCCGTCGGGCAGCACCCGCGGCACCACGAAGCAGGTCACCCCGCCCTCGGCCTGGGCCAGCACGAGGAACACGTCGTTCATCGGCGCGGAGGTGAACCACTTGTGCCCGTGCAGCGTGTACTCCCCGTCGGTGCCGGTCGGGCGTGCCTCGGTCAGGTTCGCCCGCACGTCCGAGCCGCCCTGCTTCTCGGTCATCCCCATGCCGGCCAGCGCCCCGCGCTTGCCGGCCGGCGCGCGCAGGCCGGGGTCGTACGACGTCGAGGCCAGCAGCGGCGTCCACTCCTTGGCGACCGCGTCGTCGGCGCGCAGCGCGGGCACCGCGGCGTACGTCATCGACACCGGGCAGCCGTGGCCCGGCTCGGTCTGCGACCAGGCCAGGAACCCCGCCGCGCGCCGGACGTGGGCGTGCGGGTCGTCGGACTCCCACGGCGCCGCCGCCAGCCCGTGCCCGACCGCGCGCCCCATCAGCCAGTGCCATGACGGGTGGAACTCGACCTCGTCGACCCGGGTGCCGTAGCGGTCGTACGGCACCAGCCGCGGCGGGTGCTCGTTGGCCAGCCGGCCGTGCTCGCGCGCCTCGGCCGACCCGGCCTCGCGCCCCAGCGGGAGCAGCCCGGCCAGCGTGGCCTCGTCCGCGTGGCGGAGGACGGCCTCGCTCAGCGCGGCGTCACCGCCCACGACGTCGTGCCCGGCCAGCGGCGGGGCCTGGTTGGTCGCGACGCGGTGCGCGGCGCGCCCGTCGGCTGGGCTGTTCGCAGGAGCCATGGACGTAACCTAGGCGCCATGGTCGCGCCCACCGAGCGGCATCCGCCGCCGGCGAGCGCTCCGGCCGCGGCCGCCCCCCAGCCCGCGGCGCCCGACCCCGCGCCCGAGCCGGACCACCCCGCCGAGGCGCCGGAGCAGCGCCGGCCCGGCACGGCCGCGCTGGCGCCGTACGTCGCGCTGCTCGGCCGCCGCCTGCACCCGCTCTGGCGGATCGTGGTCACCACCGTCGCCTCCTGCCTGCGCAACCGGGTCACCGGGCTGGCGGCCGAGGCCGCGTTCTTCGCGGTGCTCTCGGTGCCGCCGCTGGTGTTCGCGCTGGCCGGCGCGGTGGGCTACGTGACCGAGCGGTTCACCCCGGCGCAGGTCGAGGAGATCCGGGCGGCGGTGATCGACCTGTCCTCGCGGTTCCTCACCGAGCCGGCCGTCGGCAAGGTGATCGACCCGACCATCGACTCGGTGCTCGAGGGGGGCCGCTTCGACGTGATCTCACTGGGCTTCGTGCTCGCGCTGTGGTCCGGCTCGCGGGCGCTCAACGTCTTCGTCGACACCATCACGATCATGCACGGCCTCGGGGGGCAGCGGGGGATCGTAGCCACCCGCGCCCTGTCGTTCTTCCTCTACATCCTGGCGATGATGATCGGGATCGTGGCGCTGCCGCTGGTGGTGGCCGGGCCGCAGATGGTCGGCCGGGTGCTGCCCGACGGGCTCGACCCGCTGCTGGGCTTCTACTGGCCGTTGGTCGTGGTGCTGTGCGTGTGCTTCCTGGCCACGCTCTACCACGTGTCGGTGCCGGTGCGGACGCACTGGCGGTTCAACCTCCCGGGCGCCTGCTTCTCGCTGGTCGCGTGGATCGTGGGCTCGTACGTCCTGCGGTGGGTGCTCACGGTGACCTCGGACGACTCGGCCTCGATCTACGGCCCGCTGGCGGCGCCGATCGCGGTCCTGCTGTGGCTCTACGTGGTGGCGATCGCGGTGCTGATCGGGGCCGCGGTCAACGCCGCGTTCGACGAGGTGTTCCCGCAGCAGAGCACCGTGCGCGCCCGGTCGGCGCTGAGCGCCCGGTGGCGCGACCGCGTCGGCGGCGGCTCCGCGCGGGACGTGGGCTAGGTTCACGGCGTGCAGGAGCCGACCGAGCAGAGCGACGCCGGGCGCGCCCCCTTCAGCGCCGGCTCCGACGTCGGGGCGATGCGGCGGGGCAAGGTCAGCCTCCCCGAGCGCACGATCAGCCCGGTCTGGGCGCTCGGTCGCCGGCTGCTGCTGGCGCTGGCGATCCTGGTCGGCACCGTCCTGCTGGTCTACTTCGACCGCGCGGGCTACAACGACAACGCCGACGGCAGCGTCGACTTCCTGGACTCGATCTACTACACGACCGTCACGCTCAGCACGACCGGCTACGGCGACATCGCCCCGGTCTCGCCGACCGCACGGATGGTCAACGCGTTCGTGATCACCCCCGCCCGCATCGCCTTCCTGGTCCTGCTGATCGGCACGACCCTGGAGGTGCTGGCCTCGCAGGGCCGCGAGGCCCTGCGCATCTCTCGCTGGAGGAAGCACATGGGCCACCACGTCGTCGTCGTCGGCTACGGAACCAAGGGCCGCAGCGCGGTCGACACTCTGGTCAGCAACGGTGTGGAGCGGGACAGCTTCGTGATCGTCGACCCCAGCTCGGTCGCGCTGGCCGACGCGCACGCCGACGGGCTGGCGGTCGTCACCGGCGACGCCACCCGGCGCGAGGTGCTGCGCCGATCCGGGGTCGCCACCGCCGACCAGGTCATCATCACCACCGGTCGTGACGACTCCAACGTGCTGGCCGCGCTGACGGTGCGCCAGCTCAACCCCGACGCCTACATCATCGCCTCCGTCACCGAGCAGGAGAACGCCCCGTTGATGCGTCAGTCGGGCGCCAACTCGGTGATCACCTCCTCCGACGCCGTCGGCCGGCTGCTCGGCCTGTCGTCGCTGTCGCCGACCCTGGGCTCGGTGATGGAGGACCTGCTGACCTACGGCGACGGCCTCGAGGTGGCCGAGCGGGAGCTGCTGGTCGGCGAGGTCGGCGCACAGCCGCAGTCGCTGCCGGACCAGGTGATCGCGGTCGTCCGCGACGAGAAGGTCTTCCGCTACTTCGACCCCACGGTCACCCAGCTGGCCCGCGGCGACCGGCTGGTCGTGGTCCGACCGGCGAAGGAGAAGCCGTGGGCGGCCCGGCCCGGGACCCACAACGAGGACTTCGCCTCCGACGAGGACTGAGTCCCACCTGTCGGGCCTGCTCGCAGGAGAGCTGCTCCGGACATGAAGAGACCGAGCCGCTGGCGTCTCGGGTCACCAGCGGCTCGGTCACGACCAACAGTAGAGGGCCGACGGTGGCTACGGCAGCCCTTGTCCCCAGGTCGGGCCGATCCGGAACCATCTGAGGACCTAGGTCCTCTCCGGGTCGGGCCCCTGGGCCCAACCAGGCGGCCAGATCAGCCGCCGAGCGCCGCCGAGACCACCTCGCGCGCCGCGGCCTGGACCTCCGCGAGGTGCTCGGGCCCCCGGAACGACTCGGCGTAGATCTTGTAGACGTCCTCGGTGCCCGACGGGCGGGCCGCGAACCAGGCCGAGTCGGTGGTCACCTTGAGCCCGCCGATCGCCGCTCCGTTGCCGGGCGCCTCGGTGAGCTTGGCGGTGATCGGCTCCCCGGCCAGCTCGGTGGCCGACACGTCGTCGGGGGAGAGGGCGGCCAGCTTGGCCTTCTGGTCCCGGTCGGCGGCGGCGTCGACCCGGGCGTACGCCGGCTCCCCGTGTCGCGCGGTCAGCTCGGCGTAGTGCTGGCTGGGTGTCCTCCCCGTCGTGGCCAGGATCTCGGAGGCCAGCAGGGCCAGCAGGATGCCGTCCTTGTCGGTGGTCCAGGTCGAGCCGTCGCGGCGCAGGAACGACGCGCCGGCCGACTCCTCGCCGCCGAAGCCGAAGGACCCGTCGACCAGGCCGGGCACGAACCACTTGAAGCCGACCGGCACCTCGACCAGCGGCCGGCCGAGGTCCTCGGCGACCCGGTCGATCATCGAGGACGACACCAGGGTCTTGCCGATCCGTGCGGTGGTCGGCCAGTCCGGGCGGGCGCCGCCGAAGAGGTGCCCGATCGCGACGGCCAGGAAGTGGTTGGGGTTCATCAGGCCGCCGTCGGGCGTGACGATGCCGTGCCGGTCGGCGTCGGCGTCGTTGCCGGTGGCGAGGTCGTACTCGTCCTTGCGCCCGATCAGGGAGGCCATCGCGGACGGCGAGGAGCAGTCCATCCGGATCTTGCCGTCCCAGTCCAGCGTCATGAAGCGCCAGGTCGGGTCGACCAGCGGGTTCACCACGGTCAGGTCGAGGCGGTGCCGCTCGGCGATCTCGCCCCAGTAGTGCACGGCCGCGCCGCCCAGCGGGTCGGCTCCGACGTGCAGCCCGGCCTCCCGCACGGCGTCGAGGTCGAGCACCGACGGCAGGTCGTCGACGTACGTGCCGAGGAAGTCGTAGCGGTGCACCTGACCGCGGGCGCGGCTGATCGGGACCCGGCGCACGCCCGCCAGCCCGGCGCGCACCAGCTCGTTGGCGCGCGCGGCGATCACCTTGGTGGCGTCGGAGTCGGCCGGACCGCCGTGGGGCGGGTTGTACTTGAACCCGCCGTCGGCCGGCGGGTTGTGCGAGGGCGTCACCACGATGCCGTCGGCCAGCCCGGAGCCCGGTCGGCCGCCGGCGAGGTCCTTGCCGGCGTTGGCGCGCAGGATCGCGTGGGAGACCGCGGGGGTGGGCGTGTAGCCGTCCCGGTCGTCGACCATCACGGTCACGTCGTTGGCCACCAGCACCTCGACCGCGGTGGTCCAGGCGGGGGTGGACAGGGCGTGGGTGTCGGCGCCGACGAAGAGCGGCCCGTCGTACCCCTGCTCGCGGCGGTAGTCGCAGATCGCCTGCGTGGTGGCGGCGATGTGGGCGTCGTTGAACGCCTTGCGCAGGCTGCTGCCGCGGTGGCCGCTGGTGCCGAAGACGACCTGCTGGTCGGGGTCGTCGGGGTCCGGCTCCTCGGTGTAGTACGCCGTCACCAGCGCGGCGACGTCGACGAGGTCCTCGGGGCGGGCGAGGGTGCCCGCGCGGTCGCTGCTCACGCCTGCTCCTGCTCCGTGGTGGGGGCGTCGGGCGCCGCCTCGGGCACGACCTGGTCCTTGGCCAGCACGGTCAGGCCGTCCTGGACCACGAAACCGCGGGCGAGGTCCTCCTCGTGGTCCACCCCGATCCGGGCGCCCGGCGGCACCCAGACGTTCTTGTCGATGATCGCGTTGCGCACGACCGCGCCCGCGCCGACGCGCACGCCCGGCAGCAGCACGGAGTCGCTGACCTCGGCGCCGGTGTCGACGTAGCAGCCGGGGGAGAGCACCGCGTTGTTCACGCTGCCGCCGGTGACCAGGGTGCCGGGGGAGAGGATCGAGTTGTAGGCCGTGACCTGGGCGCCGCCCTCGCCGGCGACGAGCTTGGCCGGCGGCTGCGGGCCGTAGCTGGTGTAGATCGGCCAGTCGGAGTTGTAGAGGTTGAAGACCGGCAGCGGGGCGACGAGGTCCATGTGCGCGGCGTAGTAGGACTCCATCGTCCCGACGTCGCGCCAGTAGCCGCGGTCGCGGTCGGTCGAGCCGGGGACGTCGTTGTCCTGGTAGTCGTAGACGCCGGCCTCGTTGCGGGCCACGAACCACGGGACGATGTCGCCGCCCATGTCGTGGGAGGTGTCGGCGTCGGCGTCGCGGGTCACGGCCTCGCGCAGCGCCTCGGCGTCGAAGACGTAGTTGCCCATCGAGGCCAGCACCTCGTGCGGGGCGTCGGGCAGGCCCTGGGGGTCGGTCGGCTTCTCGCGGAAGGCCGAGATCCGCGACGGCGACTCGGGGTCGACCTCGATCACGCCGAACTGGTCGGCCAGCTCGATCGGCTGCCGGATCGCCGCGACCGTGCAGGCCGCGCCGGAGGCGACGTGCTGGTCGACCATCTGGGCGAAGTCCATCCGGTAGACGTGGTCGGCGCCGACCACGACCACGATGTCGGGCTTCTCGTCGTTGAGCAGGTTCAGCGACTGGTAGATCGCGTCGGCGCTGCCGAGGTACCACCGCTTGCCGACGCGCTGCTGCGCCGGGACGGGCGTGACGTAGTTGCCCAGCAGGGTCGACATCCGCCAGGTGGTGGTGACGTGACGGTCGAGGCTGTGGCTCTTGTACTGGGTGAGCACGACGACCTTGAGGTAGCCCGAGTTCACGACGTTCGACAGGGCGAAGTCGATCAGGCGGTAGATGCCGCCGAACGGCACGGCCGGCTTGGCGCGGTCGGCGGTCAACGGCATCAGCCGCTTGCCCTCGCCCCCGGCGAGCACGATCGTGAGCACGTTGCGGCGCTTCCACACTGAAGTCATGGGGAGAACCTAGACCGCGTGACGCATGGTGCGGGAGGGGTGCCGACCGCTGGTCTTGGCAGTAGGTTCGCGCGCATGCGCATCGACGTCTGCTCCCGTGAGTACCCGCCCGAGGTCTACGGAGGGGCGGGGGTGCACGTCGACGAGCTCGTCAAGGCGCTGCGGTCCCGTGGGGACGTGGACGCGCGGGTGCACTGCTTCGGCGCGCCGCGCCAGGAGGCCGGCACAACGGCGTACGCGGACCCGCCCGGGCTGGCGTCGGCCAACGCCGCGATCCGCACGCTCGGGGTCGACCTGGAGATGGTCGCCGGCTGCGAGGGGACCGACCTGGTCCACACCCACACCTGGTACGCCAACATGGCCGGCCACCTGGCCTCCCTGCTGCACGGCGTGCCGCACGTGGTGAGCGCGCACAGCCTGGAGCCGATGCGGCCGTGGAAGGCCGAGCAGCTCGGCGGCGGGTACGCCGTGTCGAGCTGGGCCGAGCGGACCGCCTACGAGGCCGCGGCCGGCGTCATCGCCGTCAGTGCGGCGATGCGCGACGACGTACTGCGCAGCTACCCCGACGTCGACCCGGGCAGGGTGCACGTGGTCCACAACGGCATCGACACCACGTCCTGGTCGCCGGTGGTCGACCCCGACCGGGTGCGCGCGCTGGGCGTCGACCCGGACCGCCCGTCGGTGATCTTCGTCGGCCGGATCACCCGGCAGAAGGGGCTTCCGCTGTTCCTCCGCGCCGCCGCCGCGCTGCCGCCCGAGGTGCAGCTCGTGCTCTGCGCCGGGGCCCCCGACACCCCCGAGATCATGGCCGAGGTCGAGGCGCTCGTCGCTGGGCTGGCCGCCGAGCGGGACGGCGTCGTGTGGATCGACCGGATGCTCCCGCGCACTGACGTGGTCGCCCTGCTGACCGCCGCGACCGTCTTCGCCTGCCCCTCGATCTACGAGCCGCTGGGCATCGTCAACCTCGAGGCGATGGCGTGCGAGACCGCGGTCGTGGCCACCGCGACCGGCGGCATCCCCGAGGTCGTCGTGCCGGGCGAGACCGGCTGGCTGGTCCCGATCGAGCAGGCCGACGACGGCACGGGCACCCCGCTCGACCCCGAGCGCTACGTCGCCGACCTCGCCGAGGCGCTCGTCCGCGCGGTCTCGGACCCCGAGGTCGCAGCGGCGTACGGCCGGGCCGGCCGCCTGCGCGCCGAGCAGTCCTTCAGCTGGGACGCCATCGCCGGCACGACCATCGGGATCTACCGGGACCTCACCACCCGCTAGCCCCACGGTGGTCGAGGAGCGAGCGCAGCGAGCGTCACGAGACCAGCCCCAGCCCCACGGTGGTCGAGGAGCGAGCGCAGCGAGCGTCACGAGACCAGCCCCAGCACCACGGTGGTCGAGGAGCGAGCGCAGCGAGCGTCACGAGACCAGGGCCAGCCCCACGGTGGTCGAGGAGCGAGCGCAGCGAGCGTCACGAGACCAGGGCCAGCCCCACGGTGGTCGAGGAGCGAGCGCAGCGAGCGTCACGAGACCAGAGCTCGCTAGCCCTGGTTCACCCGCGCCGCCTGCCGCACGAGGTGGTCCCGCTCGGCGGTGCTCGACGCCGCGCGTGCCGCCTCGGCGTAGAGCCGCGCGGCGGTCGCCCGGTCGCCGTCGCGCTCGCGCAGGTGAGCCTCGACCGCGGTGCGCCGCGGCACCGCGTCGTTGACGTCGGCCAGCGCCGCCAGCCCGGCCCGCGGGCCGTCGGCCTCGCCCACGGCGACCGCGCGGTTGAGCCGGACGACCGGGGTGTCGGTGAGGCGGAGCAGCTCGTCGTACCACTCCACGACCTGCACCCAGTCGGTCTCCGCGACGCTCGCGGCGTCGGCGTGCAGGGCCGCGATCGCGGCCTCGGCCTGCATCGGGCCCAGCCGGTCGCGGGCGAGCGCGGCCTGCAGCACCTCGACCCCCTCCGTGATCGCCCCGGTGTCCCACCGGGACCGGTCCTGCTCGGCGAGCGGGACGAGGCTGCCGTCGGCGGCGGTACGCGCGTCGCGCCGTGCGTGGTGCAGCAGCATCAGCGCCAGCAGGCCGGCGACCTCGGGACGGGCGTCGTGGGCCGGGTCGACCGCGGCCAGGAGCTGTCGCGTCAGCCGGACCGCCTCGGCCACCAGGTCGACGTCGCCGGAGTGGCCCTCGTTGAACACCAGGTAGAGCACGCGCAGCACCGTGCCCAGGTCCCCCGGCTGGTCGAGACGGGTGCCGGCGACGGTGCGCTTGGCCCGGCTGATCCGCTGCGCCATCGTCGCCTCCGGCACCAGGTAGGCCTCGCCGACCTGCCGCGTGGTCAGCCCGCCGACGGCCCGCAACGTCAGCGCGACCGCCGAGGACGGGGTCAGCGACGGGTGGGCGCACAGGAAGTAGAGCGCCAGCGTGTCGTCCGCACCGGCCGCCGGGCCCGGCCCCGGCTCGTCCTCGACCCGCACCTCCCGGCGCCGGCGCGAGGTCTCCGACCGCGTCGCGTCCAGGAACCGGCGCCAGGCCACGGTGACCAGCCAGCCCTTCGGGTCGCGCGGCGGGTCGGTCGGCCAGGTGCGTACGGCCTCGACCAGCGCGTCCTGGACGGCGTCCTCGGCCGCCGCGAAGTCGGCCCCGCGGCGGACGAGGACGCCGGTGACGCGGGGGACGAGGGTCCGCAGCAGCGTCTCGTCGACGGTCACTCGCCGGTCACCCGGCCCGTCACTCGGTGATCGTCGGCGGCTGCTCGAGGAACGGGCGGAGCTCCAGCCACTCGTGCAGCGGCTCGCCGCCGGCCCCGGGGGCCGACGACAGCTCGGCGGCCACCTCGAGCGCCCGCTCGTGGCTGTCGACGTCGATCGCCATCCAGCCGGCGACGAGGTCCTTGGTCTCCGCGAACGGGCCGTCGGTGACCGCCGGACGCCCGGGCCCGTCGTAGCGGACCCAGGTGCCCTCCGGCGCGAGCGCCTGGGCGTCGACCAGCTCGCCGGCGGCCTCGAGCCGCCCGGCCAGGTCGTTCATGAACCCGATGTGTGCCGTGACCTCGTCGGGGGTCCAGCGGTCCATCGGGACGTCGTTGCCGGCGGCGGGGGCGCCGCGGTAGTGCTTGAGCAGCAGGTACTTGGCCATCGTGGTCCTCCTCGGGTGTGCGACCCATCGTGGTCGCACTCACCCCGGGGACGGAACCGTCGGGTCGGTCTCGACATCGGCCCGGCTCGTCCTCGTGGGGATCCCGGCGGCGAGGCGGCGGGGTCATCCCCGCCACCACACCGAGCCGGTCATTGGCGTGGCGCCCACCCTTGACCTGCCTCCGACTGTGCCGCGTCGGGGGAGGGGTCCGCCCAGTGCCGAAAGTCCTCTCGGGCTGGGCGTCGTCGCGAAGGTGACGTCCGGTCCCGGGTTTGAGACGATGCTCGCGAGCCCTCCCGGCTCCCGGACGAGCGGCGCCGTACCCGGAACGCGACAAGACGGCGACCTGGGAGAGGTGTGTCATGGCATGGATCGTGCTCGTGGTGTCGGGGCTGCTGGAGGCCGTGTGGGCCACCGCGCTGGACCGCTCGGACGGCTTCAGCCGGATCGGCCCGACGGTCGTGTTCGGGGTCGCGCTCGTGCTCAGCATGGGCGGCCTGGGGTGGTCGCTGCGGGAGCTGCCGGTCGGCACGGCGTACGCGGTGTGGGTCGGGATCGGTGCGGTGACCACCGTGAGCTTCGCGATGGTGACCGGCGCCGAGTCGGTGTCGGTGCTCAAGGCGGTGCTGCTGGTCGGTCTGGTCGGCTGCATCGCCGGGCTGAAGATCGTCGAGGGCTGATCCGCCGGGCCGCTGCCTGCCGGACGGGGTTGCGGTGAGGCGGCAGGACGGCACAGTGGGGGCATGCGTCGCCCAGCTGCCGTCCTGCTGTCCTCCACGACGTGCGTCCTGGTCCTGGGGCTCGCGGTGCCCCTCGCCGGGGCTGCGGGGGCTGCGGGTGCCACCGGGGCCGCGGCCGGGCGGCAGGACTGCGTGACCCGGGCGGAGTTCCGCGCCGTCGAGCAGGGGACGACGAAGCGGGCGGTGCACGCGACCTTCGGGACCGCGGGCGTCTTCGGTGACGGGGGCGCCGGCGGGTTCAGCCGGCTCTACGACCAGTGCCGGGCCTCGACGCCCGGCGGGGAGCAGTGCGACGTGGTCGTCGAGTACGCGGCCGGCCCCGAGCAGCGGCCGCGTGTCGGCGCCAAGAGGTTCGACGGCGTCTGCGGCTGACCCTGCGCGTGACCCTGCGGCTGACCCTGGCGCCCGGACGTGGCTCAGAGGTGCTGGAGGACCGCGGCCGCCACGGCGCCGAGCGCCACGATCAGGAGCACGGCCACGGCCTGCTGCGCGTCGGACGCCCCGCGCTCCCGGGCGCTGCCGGGGCCGGTGGTGGGGCGCGCGGGGCGGGCGGTGCGGCGCTGTGGTCGGGTCACGCGGTCCTCCGAGACGGGTAGGGGCCCGGCTGCGGGCCTCGGACTGTCAGACGCGGTGAGGCGGACATCGGTTGCCTGGGTGCCCAGGAGTCGTCAGGTGGCACGAACAGGCGTACGTTCGAGGAACTGATGCGGGTCGGCCCGAGGGGCTGACAGCACGCGCAGAGTTCTATGGCCCGCGATCTGGTCACTTGCCCGGACCAGATCGCGGTTCGTCGATCACCCCGAATCAGGTGGACGACCACCCGGGCGTGGCGAGTCACTCGACGACCAGGACCGTAGCCGTTGCGAGGCCCCCGGGTGGATCACCCCTAGGGGCCCGAGGTCGTGGTGGGTCCGTGCGGCCACTGGTCCTAGGACGACCGGCCAGGTCGTTCGGTCCTGGTAGCCGGGACCGCGGGCGCGGCATGCTCTGAGGGCAGGACCGGACGGACCAGGAGCTGGTGTCCCTCCGAAGGACGGCCGGCGCGGAGCGTGACCCCATGCACCGCTCCGCCCGGTCGTCATCCGGATCCGTCCGACCGCGGGACGCCGCTCAGTGCGCGGCGCGACCTGCCGTTGGGTGGTGCGGCGGCGCCTGCGGTAGGGGCCCGAGCGGGCGGATCGCCGTGGCGGGCAGCCAGCTCTGCCGCACGTACGGCCCGTCGCCCCGCGCCCCGACGCCTGCCTGGGCGGAGATCACCCAGCCCTCCCACCCCTGCGGCGTGGAGCGCCACGACAGCAGCAGTCCCGGCACCCGGTCGTCGGCCCAGACCCCCGTCAGCGACACCCAGACGTGCTGGGCGCGGGGGAGGACGGGCATGGGCCCACGTTAGAACATGTGTTCGACCGGTTCCATCCCCGGCGTCAGTGCGCGTGCGCGGGGTGGCGGCAGTCGCAGGACGAGGGCGATCCGTGGGCGTCGTACGCGTCGAGGTCCTCGGAGCACCCGGGCGCCAGGCGCAGCAGGCGGTCGACACGACGTCCCAGCCGGGTGCGCGGCGGCGTCGCATGCCTGCAGTCCGGGCAGCGCAGTGTTGTCCACTGGGGAGTCTCCGTCACGAGACTCACCCTAGGTCCGGACCTCCTCCCCGGGGTCGATCCGCACGCTCCGGGCCTGTTCTGGACGACCCGGTGTGAGGTAACCCACAGGTCTGGACCGCACAGGTGCACAAGGCCGTGCCCAGGGGGGTTCGGCCCGCGAGACGCCCCGACACGCACTGGATCCGGGCCGCCGGCGCGTTTGGTCCTCGCGCTCCCGTCTCCTACGTTCACCCGCGGCCCCTCATCAGGGAGGCCGCACCCCGACGTCGCCGAGACCCGCCGCGTCGGAGTGCCAGCAATGAAACGACGGCGGGTGCGGAGGAACCATCGTGGCGCCGCGACGCGGTGCCACCGGGGTGAAGCCGCCACCGGGTCCACCAGGGCCCACCGGCGGCCGGGCACCTCCAGGCCCGAACCCGACAGCTAACTTCGTAGGCGTCCGGAGGAACACATGTCTTTCGCACGCAAGAACGCCCAGCGCCCCGGCAAGCACCGCGCCGAGGTCGAGCACCACCACGGCCGCCGCGCGGCGGCCACCGTCGCCCTGGCCGCCGGCCTGGCCGCCGGTCCCGCGCTGACCAGCCCGGCCAGCGCCGCCGACTACACCGTCCAGTCCGGCGACACCCTGTCCTCGATCGCCCAGAGCATGGGCACGTCGTGGCAGGACCTGTACGCCGCCAACCGCGACGTCGTCTCCAGCCCGACCACGATCTACCCGGGCCAGACACTGCAGACCGGCGGCGGCTCCTCGAGCTCGTCGCAGGCGGCCCCCGCGGCGCCCAGCAGCGCCGCGTCCGGCGTCGTCGAGGCGGCCAGCCAGTACGCCGGCGTGCCGTACGTCTACGGGGGCTCCACCCCGTCCGGCTTCGACTGCTCGGGCTTCACCAGCTACGTCTTCGCGCAGGCCGGCAAGACCATCCCGCGCACCTCGGCCGCCCAGGCCGCCGCGGCCACCCCGGTCTCGGCGGACAACCTCCAGCCGGGCGACCTGATCTTCTACTCGCCGGGCGGCTCGGTGTCGCACGTCGCGATCTACGCCGGCGACGGCATGGTCTGGGAGGCGCCGGGCACCGGCGGCTCCGTGCAGTACGCCCCGATCTGGGACGTCGAGCGCTCGTACGGCCGCTTCTGAGCCGACCGCTCGAGCACTGAGTGAGTCGTGTGCCTGAGCACGGTCGAGAGGCCGTGCTCAGGCACACGACCCGTTCCCAGTAGCGCCGACCCGACGTACGTTGGGCCCGTCCGGCCCGCCACGGGTCGGCGCTCTCGGGAAAGGCACGACACGATGAAGCGAGCCCTCGTCCGCACCTCGGTGGTCGCGGCGGCACTCGGCGCCTCCGCGCTGACGTCTCCGACCTCCGCCGCACCACCCGCTACGGCAGTAGCCGCAACGCCCGCAGCAGCAGCGCCGGCCGCCGGCCCCCTCGCCGACGGCGTCACCCACGACGAGAACCCCGGCGTACCCGTCGGGGCGTCGTGGACCGAGCACTACTTCGCCGCGCCGCAGGCCGGCTCGCCCACGAAGGTCACGCTGCACGCCGACGTGCTGCGCCCGGAGGGACTCGCTCCTACCGAGGAGACACCGGTGGTCCTGTCGGTGGGGCCCTACTTCAACCACGCCGGGCAGACCGGTCGGGAGACCGACGAGGTCCAGCCGAGCTCGCGCTTCGACGACCTGATCGACGGTGCCCGGCTGATGGAGCGCGGCTACACCGTCGTGCTGGTCGACAACCGCGGCTTCGGCGCGAGCACCGGCTGCCTGGACTGGATGGGCGCCGGCGAGCAGGCCGACGTACGCAAGGCCGTGCGCTGGTCGGCCTCGCGACCCTGGTCGACCGGCAAGGTCGGCATGTACGGCAAGTCGTACGACGCGGTCACCGGTCTCTGGGGCGCCGACCTCGACCCGCGGGGGCTCGAGGCCGTGGTGGCCCAGGAGCCGCTGTGGAACATGTACCCGTACCTCTACTCCAACGACGTCCCGCGCGGGAACCAGACCGGGACCCCGCTGGCGTACAACTCGATCGCCTCGCTCGGCGGCACCAGCGGGGACACCGACCGCTACAACGAGGCCGCGGCCTACGAACAGCAGCACCCGGAGTGCCTGGCGCGCAACCTGCGCGACAACGTGGCGAACACGAGCCAGCAGGACCCGTACTGGACGCTGCGCAACCAGGCCGTGAAGGCCGAGGGCGCGCGCACCCCGCTGTTCGTCACCCAGGGCTTCACCGAGAGCAACACCAAGCCCGAGCAGATGGAGCAGTACCTGCGCAACCACGTCGGGCCCACCCGCGGCTGGCTCGGGCCGTGGGAGCACGTGCGCGGCAACGAGGTCGATCCCGAGACCGGGGATCTCTCGCAGGGCCGGTCCGGCTTCTTCGCCGAGGTCGGACGCTTCTACGACCGCCACCTGAAGGGCATCGAGCCGTCCTCCGGCAACGACCCGGCGTTCGTGGTCCAGGACAACTTCGGGGACTGGCGCGCGCAGCGCACCTGGCCGATGGCCGACACGACCCGTGCCGTCGCGCTCGGCTCCGGGCGGTACGTC
Source organism: Nocardioides sp. AX2bis (assembly GCF_902506435.1). GTDB lineage: Bacteria > Actinomycetota > Actinomycetes > Propionibacteriales > Nocardioidaceae > Nocardioides. The sequence continues at coordinate 1,881,264 of NZ_LR733215.1, forward strand.
GACGCCGGCCCGGTCGACGAGGCGGCCGTACGCCGCGGCGACGCCGCCGGCACCGGCCTCAGCGCGGCCCAGGCGCGGCGCGTGGCCGAGCAGCAGGTCCCGCCCACGACCGTGGAGCGGCGCGACGGGGACGTGGACCAGCAGGTCCGCAGCTCGCTGGGCACCGCCGCCGAGCGTGCGGACGCCGAGCTGTCCGCGGCCGGGCTGCTCCCCACGTCGTACCAGACCTGGTCGCGACCGGTCCGTCAGGAGACCCGGGTGACCGGGACCCCGCGGGTCACGCTCAAGACGCGCGGCGAGGGCCAGGTCTACGTCTCGATGTGGGACGTCGACCCCGAGTCTCAGACCGCGACGCTGATCAACGAGAACGTCGCCGAGCTGCGCACCACCGGCCGCACCTTCGACCTGAAGGGGATGGACTGGACGCTGGCGAAGGGCCACTCGATGGCCATCGGCATCGGGACGATCACCGGCGGCAGCTGGCGCGCCCTGCCCAGCGGGCGGGTCGTGACCGTCAAGGACGCGGCCGTGCGCCTGTCCACGCAGTCGACGGCCGACGACCGCCCCACCCAGGGCGCGGAGTCGCCGTGGCTGTCGCGCTACATCGAGGACAACACGATCGGCAGCGGCGAGGTGCCGACGGGGACGTTCCGGGTGCCGACGCCCTGAGGTAGCCCGGAGGTAGTCGCGAGGCGTGAGTCGTGTGCCTGAGCCCTGTCTGTAGGCCGTGCTCGGGCACACGACTGCGTGCGCCGGGTCCGCCCACGCCCGCCTGAACGCGTCGGTCGCCGTAGCGCCACGGACACCGCGTGGAAACACCGCCGGGAGAGGTTTCAGGCAGACGACACGGTGTCGTCCCTCGTGAACGACGGAGCTCCTTCCTTGCCTCACCAGCCTCTCCCTCTCGGGTCCGCTACTCCCTCCACCCCCGGTACGCCCGCGCGTGCTGGGGCCCGCTCCACACGCTGGCGGGCCCGCCTCGCCGTCGGCGGGGTCGCCCTGTCGGTGGCCGCGACCGCCTTCGCGATCCCGGCCCCGACCCTCGCCGCGGCGCCCGCCGCCGCGACGCCGTCGGGCCCCGCCCCCACGCCGGCCGGCCTCGACCTCGCCGACGCCTCGATCGCCGACCTGCAGGCCGCCCTGGCCGCGGGGGAGACGACCTCGGTGGAGCTGGTCGAGGCCTACCTCGACCGGATCGCGCGCCTCGACGAGGACGGGCCGTCGCTCAACACGGTGCGCCACCTGTCCGCCGATGCGCTCGCAGACGCCGAGGCCTCGGACGCCGCGCGTGCCGCCGGTGAGGACCTCGGCCCGATGGCCGGCATCCCGATCCTGATCAAGGACAACATCGACCACGCCGGCGACCCGACGACCGCGGGCTCCGTGGCGCTGGCCAACTCCTACCCGTCGGGCAACGCCACGGTCGTGGACGCGCTGGAGGAGTCCGGCGCGATCATCCTCGGCAAGACGAACCTGACCGAGTTCGCCAACTTCATGACCAGCGGCATGCCGTCGGGGTACAGCTCGCTCGGGGGACAGGTGCTCAACCCGTACGACCTGTCGCAGACGCCCAGCGGCTCCAGCGCCGGCTCCGGCGCGGCCGCCGCCGCGTCGCTGGCCGCGGCCACGGTCGGGACGGAGACCTCCGGGTCGATCCTGAGCCCGGCCAACGCCAACTCCCTGGTCGGCATCAAGCCGACCGTGGGCCTCATCAGCCGGACCGGCATCGTGCCGATCTCCGCGACCCAGGACACCGCCGGTCCGATGACCCGCTCGGTGGGCGACGCGGCCGCGATGCTCTCGGCGATGACGACCGGCGCGGACCCGGAGGACCCGGCCACGCAGGACGGCCAGGCCGACGCCTTCGACGACGTCGACTACACCGAGTCCCTGTCGACCGACGCGCTCGCCGGCACCCGCCTCGGCTACGTCGCCTCGAGCAACGAGACCTACCTCGCGGCGCTGCAGGTGCTGCGCGACCAGGGCGCCGAGCTGGTCGAGGTCGCCTCGCCGACCAACACGACTGCGCCGAGCATCCTGACGTACGAGTTCGAGCGGGACCTGAACGCCTACCTGGCCCGGTTGCCCGAGACCGCCCCGGTCTCGACGCTGGAGGAGGTCATCGCGTTCAACGAGGCCAACGCCCGGGTGGCGCTGAAGTTCGGCCAGACGCTGCTCACCGCGTCCGCCGAGGTCGACCTCGAGGACCCGGAGCAGGCCGCGGCCTACGAGGCGGCGCGCACGCAGGGGCTCACCGAGACCCGGGCCGGCATCGACTCGACGCTCACCGCGAACAACATCGAGGCGATCGTCAGCAACGCCGGCACCACCGGCATCGGCGCTCGCGCGGGCTACCCGTCGCTCACGCTGCCGGCCGGCTACGCCGCCGCCAACCGGCGTCCCGTGCCGATCACCTTCCTCGGCACGGCCTACACCGAGGAGACCCTGATCGCCCTGGCCTCGGACTACGAGGAGGCCGCGGCGGTCCGCCGCAGCCCGCAGGAGATCAACCCGACGGCGTTCGACTGCACCTGGGTCAGCCCGGAGACCGCGCCCGATGAGGACTGCCTCGCCGAGCCGGCCGCCGACCCGGTGGCCTCGACCACGCTCGCCGCGGCGGTCCGCCCGGTCGTGAAGAAGGGCACCGCGGCCCGCATCCGCGTCGCGGTGGCCGCCGGCGACGTCGTGCCCGAGGGTCGGGTCACCGCTGCGCTGGACGGCAGGCGGGTCGACCGGTCCACCCTGGACGGCGGTCGTGCGGTGCTCACGCTGCCGCGCCGCCTGGCTGTGGGCAGGTACGTCGTCACCGTCGCCTATGCGGGATCCGACGAGGTCGCCCCCTCGCAGGACCGGGTACGCGTCCGCGTGCGCCGCTGACCGGAGCCGCGAGGCGTGAGTCGTGTGCCTGAGCACGGTCCCTGCGCCGTGCTCGGGCACACGACTCCGCGGGGTGGGGGTCGTGGGTCGGATGACGCGCTGGAGCGCGTCGGATGACCCACGACTGCGTCCGCGCCTTCTCTGCCCGGCCCCGCTAGCCTGCGCAGGATGCACCGCATCTTCACCACCAGCGTCGCCTCGGTCTACCCGCACTACGTCGCGAAGGCCGAGCGCAAGGGGCGCAGCAAGGCCGAGGTCGACGAGGTCATCACCTGGCTCACCGGCTTCGACGCCCCCGCCCTGGCCGCCCACCTCGAGGCCGGCACGACCTTCGCGGATTTCTTCGACCAGGCCACGCTCAACCCGGACGTGGACAAGGTCACCGGGGTCGTCTGCGGGGTGCGGGTCGAGGACGTCGAGGATCCGTTGATGCGGAAGATCCGCTACCTCGACAAGCTCGTCGACGAGCTCGCCCGGGGCAAGGCCATGGAGAAGGTGCTGCGGTCCTGACGGTCGCCCGCGCCGGTCACCCGACCAGCGGCAGGCGCACCGTGAAGGTGGTGCCCACGCCGACGACGGAGCGCACGTCCACCCGCCCGCCGTGGTTCTCCACGAGCGAGGCCACGATGTGCAGCCCCAGCCCGGTGCCCTGGATCGCCTGCCGGCGGGCGGAGGAGCCGCGGAAGTAGCGGGTGAACAGCCCCTCGACCTCGTCGGCGGGGATGCCCATCCCGGTGTCGGTGACCTCGAGCAGCGCCTGGGTGGCGTCCGCCGTGACCCGGCAGGTCACGGAGCCGCCGGCCTCGCTGAACTTGATGGCGTTGCCGGCCAGGTTCAGCACGACGCGCTCGAGCTGTCCGGCGTCGCCGGTGACCAGCACGGGCCCGTCGGCGAGGTCGAAGGAGACGTCGAGGTGCAGCCCGGCGGCGAGCGCGTCCACGAGGTCGCGGACCTGGTTCACCACCTCGCGGAGGTCGACCTCCTCGTCCTCCATCGGCACCTCGCCGGTGCTGAACCCCGAGAGCAGCAGCAGGTCGTATGTCAGCGCAGTCAGCCGGCCGGCGTTGCGGGCGATCACGTTCGCCCACGTGCGCTGGGCCTCGGTCAGCGACTCCTCTTCCTGCAGCATCTCGGCGTAGCCGGAGATGCTGGCCAGGGGCGTACGCAGCTCGTGGCTCACGGTCGCGACGAACTCGTCGGTGGCCCGGTTGAGCTCACGCAGCTGTTCCGCGCTCTTCCGCTCGAGCTCCAACGCCTTGACGAGCAGCTCGTGGGTCAGCTTCTCGGCCCGGCTGCGCTGCAGCCCTCGCAGCAGCGCGTCGGCCAGCCGCGGCCCGTCGTGCTCGCCCTTGACCAGGTAGTCCTGGGCGCCCTCGGCCAGCGCCCAGAGTGCCAGCGTGTTGTCGTCCGTGCCGGTGATGACCATCAGCGCGGTCTGGGGGGAGGCCCCGCGCACCGCGCGTACGACGGTCCCGCCGTCGGCGTCCGGCAGGGTGAGGTCGGCCAGGACGAGGTCGTACTCGTTCGTGGCGAGCAGCCCCATCGCGTGATCGAGGTCGGGGGCGATCTCGATGACGACATCGGCGAACTCGTCCTCGAGCAGGCTCCGGATCAGCTCGCAGTCGGTGGGGGAGTCCTCGATCAGCAGGAAACGCAGCCGGGTACCGCGGTCCAGCGCGAGCACGCCGCTCGAGCGGTGGTCCCGGGCCGACCGTTCCGCCGCCGACGTCATGTCCGCGGCCCGGCCGGCCCGGAGCCGGCCGCCGTCCACGGCCGGCGCGGCGGGCAGCGTCACGCAGAACCGGCTGCCGCCCAGGGGGGACGCCTCGACCCACGCCGTGCCCCCCGAGCGCTCCGCGACCTGCTGAACGATCGCCAGCCCGATGCCGGTGCCGGGGTAGGCCTCACGGCCGTGGAGGCGGGCGAACATCGCGAAGACCCGGTCGGCGTGGTCGGGCTCGATGCCGATGCCGTCGTCGTCGACCTGCAGCAGGACGCGCCCGTCCTCGAGGCGTCCGGTGACCTCGACCCGGGACACCGTGCCTGGGCGGTGGAACTTCACGGCGTTGCCGACCAGGTTGGACAGGACCGCGACGACGGAGGACTCGTCGTAGCCGACCACGGGCAGGTCCCCGACGCTGACCCCGGTGGCGGCGAGCGTGTCGACGACCCGGCGCGCGACGGCGGTGGTGTCGACGTGGTCGCCCGGCGGGTCGACCAGGAGGTAGCGGGAGTACTCGAGCAGGTCGTCGATGAGGACCTGCATCCGCGCGGCCCCGTCGACGACGTGGCCGACGTAGCGCAGCCCGCGCTCGTCGAGGACCGCGGAGTAGCGCCGCTCGAGCAGCTCGGCGAAACCGGTCATGGCCCGCAGCGGCTCGGAGAGGTCGTGGGAGGCCACGAAGGCGAACTGCTCGAGGTCGCGGTTGGAGCGGGCGAGCGCGGTGTTGGCCCGCTCCTGGGTACGCCGCAGCGTGTCGAGCTCGGTGGTCGACCGCACGCGCTCGGTGACGTCCTGGACGCTGGTGGCCAGGCCCGCGACCTCACCCTCGGCGCCGCGCAGCGGCGAGACGGTGAGCGAGACCGCGATCCGTCGCCCGTCGGGCCGCAGGTGCCAGGTGTCGAACCGCTCCACCCGCTCGCCCGAGAGCGCGAGGTCGCGCACCTGCTGCAGCTGCTGGGTGCTCACCTCGGGCAGCAGGTCGCCGGCCGAGCGCCCGACCATCTCGCGGGCGGAGCAGCCGTAGACCCGCTCGGCGGCGGCGTTCCAGCTGGTGATGGTGCCGGCCAGGTCCTCGCTGAAGATGGCGTCCGCAGAGGCCTCGACGATCTGGGCCAGCAACCGTGGGTCGCTGATCTGCGGGGTTCCGCGCACGAGGGGGACGCCGAGGCCCGTGGGAGCGCGCATCGCGCCTCCGTCTGAGGTTGTCCGACCCGGTGGGGACGACGACGGGCGAGAGATGGTCGGGGACCGGTGGGTTCCAGCTGACCATCTTGTTCCGCCGCTGCGATTCCACCCTACGCGCGGGGGACGTGCACCGTGGTGACGCCGGGATCCGGGTACCAACAGCGGGAGGAAGGGGACCGACGGCCCCCGCCCCCGTGGTGCGTGCTCTCAGGACATGTCCACCGTGGGCTCGACCGAACCGGTCGGGCACCTCGGGTCACGGCACCCGCCGAAGGTCAGGTCGGCCTCGAAGTGGTGGACGCCGGTGCCGTCGGTGCCGGTAACGGCGCCGTGGCCGAGGGTGGACGCGGTGGGGGTGGAGGTCATCTCGACATCTCGTTCTCTGGGGACGGGGCCCCGGTCGCTGCGTAGGAACAGGATCGGCCGGAGCCCCTCGCCGCCGCACCAAGGCCTTCGGTGCGGCGACTGCTCGGGGAGGTGCCGTCGGGTCGGTGACCCGGGCGCCTTACTTGGTGTTGACGGTGATGGTGGCGATGCCGACCAGCAGGCCGGGCGTGACGGCGTCGGTGCCGAAGGTGTCGTTGAGCAGCGGGGCCGCGACGTCGGAGATCTGGACCTCGGTGCCCTGGAGGATCGCCTTGTTGCCCTGGGTCTGGAGGGGCTTCAGGGTGCTGCCGTCGAGCTTGAACAGGTAGGCGCTGGTCACGGCGACCTCGCCGTTGACGGTCACGTCGCCGTAGACCCGCGAGACGCCCGGGTCGACGTTGAGGTTGGTGAGCTCGACGGTGGTGCCGCCCGCGGAGAGCGAGAGGCCGGAACCCTCGTGCTGGACCTGGCCGATGACGTACGGCGAGACCTGGCCGGGCTCGAAGACGGTGACGTTGCCACCGGTGATCGGGAAGACCAGCGAGCCGTCGGTGAGCTTGGCGTCCCCGGTGACGCCCGGGGTCAGCTTGAGCTGGGTGAGGGCGTCGGTGAAGCCCTTGTCGAGGGCGATCTTGGTGTCCTGGCCGGTGAGCGCGTCGATCGCGGCGACCGGCTGAGGCGGGGTCTGGGCCTCGGTGGACGACGAGCTCGACGAGCCGGCGGAGCTGGCCGAGGCGGGGGCCGCGTCGCTGTCGCTGCTGCACGCGGCGAGGGGGCCGGCGAGGAGGCCGACCGTGGCGATGGCGGCGAGGCCGCGGCGGGTGCGGGTGGAGAACGTGGTGGAACGCATGGTGGAGCCCTTCAGAAGGAAGCGCCCAGCTCGGGAGACCCCCGTGGGCGTTGCTGCACACGTCGTTCGGTGCGGGGGCGCCCTGCGCTTGGTCTGCCGCGGAATCTCAGCCGACTATCAGGAAGGCGTCTCGTGTTCTGGCGCTCGTCGTCCGGTTCGGTCAGCCGCCGAGCTCGAGCGTGAGCAGGTGGTAGCTCAGCGTCTTGCCGTGGCCGTCCAGCGTGGCGGCGCCGGTGACGCCGCCGGCCAGCACCCCGGGGACACGGAAGACCAGGCCGGGCAGGAGCGGGAGCTCGTGCCTCAGCACCTGGCCGCGCACCGCCGCGCCGAAGTGTTCGGCGACCCGCGCGACGGTGAGCCGCTCCTGGAGCAGGTCCCAGCCTGCGGCGTCGCGGGGCAGCACGGCCAGGATCAGGGTGTCGCCCTTGTCGCCGGCGCGCACGTCCGCCACGTCGTCCACTCTCATGTCACGCCACCTCGATGATGTCGACGCCGGTGTTGACCAGGTCGCGGGGGATCAGGCAGGACCGCACCGCGACCAGGGGCCGGACGCCGGTACGCGCGCCGCCACCGCCCGCGGGCCCGTTGGTGTAGAGCGCCTCGACCTCCCAGCCGACGGCGTGGGCGGCCACCTCGCTGTCCACGCGCGCGGCCACGCGCAGCCGCACCTCCGGCGGGTCGACGGCGGGGGAGGCGAGTCCGCGGAAGGCGGCGCCGGTGCCGATGAGCTCGACCTCCGCAGCGCCCGGGGGCAGGCCGTGCACGGCGACCAGGCGCTCGAGGACGACCTCGGCGGCCAGCTCGGCGCGCTGGAGCGCCCGCGGACCGGCGTACGAGATCTGGCCCTCGCCGAGCCAGCCACCGTCCTGGCCCAGGGTGACCTTCAGCTGGGCGGGCCGGGTCCTGCCGGTCGCACCGCCGGCCAGCACCTGGTCGGGGCCGGTCTCGGTGAAGGTGACACCGGTGAAGTCGGCGGTCACGTCCGGGGTCAGGTAGCCCCCGGGGTCGTCGACCTCGTAGAGGAGCTGCTCGGCGCAGGTGCGGGCGTCGAGACGGCCACCGGTGCCGCTCAGCTTGCTTAGGCGCACCTCGCCGGCCGCGCTGACGTCGGCGTACGGGAACCCCAGGCTGGCCAGTCCGGTGACCGGCTTCGTCACGGGGTCGGCGAAGTAGCCGCCGGTCAGCTGACCGGCGCACTCCAGCAGGTGGCCGGTCATCGTCGCTACGCCCATCATGTGGTCGTCCTCCGGGTCCCAGCCCAGCTCATGGCGTATTGGGCCGACGTAGAGCGAGGGGTCGGCCAACCGCCCCGTCACGACGACGTCGGCGTCCTCCTGCAACGCCTGCACCACCGGGTCGGCGCCGAGGTAGACGTTGGCCGAGATGAGCGGGCGGCCCGCCGAGACCGGCTCGCCGGTCTCCCACACGACCGGGTCGACGGCCCGGACGGCGTCCAGCACGTCGTCGCCGGAGACGACGGCGACGCGCGTCCCGCGTAGACCCAGGTCACGAGCGACGCCGGCCACCGCCGCCCCGGCCGCGCCGGGGTTGGCGGCGCCCGCGTTGGTCACCACCCGGGTCCCCGAGGCCCGGCACGGTGCGAGGACCGCACCCATCCGCCGCTTGAGCAGGGGGTCGTACCCGAGAGCGGGGTCGCGGCGCCGGCGGGCGTGGCCCTCGGCCACGGTGCGCTCGCCGAGGCACTCGAAGACCAAGTACTGCAGTCCGCCCCGCACCGCCAGTTCGACGGCGGGGTCGAGCCGGTCGCCGGCGAAGCCCGCGCCGGCGCCGAGCCGGACGCTGGTACGTCGCGTAGTCACGACGCCCACAGGGGGACGGCGCCGGTGGCGACGGCCACGACGAGCATGATCAGGCTCAGCAGCCAGACCCACCCGAACAGGGCGCGGATGTGGCGTCCGATGTCGACCCCGGCCAGCCCGACCAGGAGGAAGAAGGAGCCGGTCAACGGGCTGATCGGGAACCCGACGGTCTCCTGGCCGACCAGGGAGGCGCGTGCCAGGTCCGCGTTGGCGACGCCGAACTCGGCGCCCAGGCCCTGGAGCACCGGCAGCACGCCGAAGTAGTAGGCGTCGGGACCGAAGAGCAGGCTGAGCGGGACGCCGAGCACGCCGACGAGGAGGGGGAGCCCCGGCGCCCAGGAGGCGGGCACGATCTCGGCGGTGCTGGTCGCCATCGCGGTCACCATGCCCGAGCCGTCGAGGATCCCGAGGAAGGCCCCGGCCGCCAGGAGCGTGGAGGCCATCAGCATCGCGCCCTCGGCGTGTGCCTGGATGCGGGCCGTCTGCTCCTTCAGGCCGGGGTAGTTGACGACGAGCGCCACCACGAGCGCGACGAGGAACAGCAGCTCCGGCGGCGCCAGCGTGGTGACGAGGCCGGCGATCGTGAGCACGGTCAGCGCGATGTTGATCCAGAACAGGCGGGGGCGACGCAGCGCCGCCTCCTCCTCGGTGAGGTGGTGTCCGGGGGCGGACGGGGTGTCGTCGTCTGAGGGCCCGGCCGCACCGGTGCTGCCGGACCCGGCGTCGGGGCCTCCCACCGTGCTGAGCGACCGGTCGTCGGCCGTCGCTGCGAGCCGTGTCGTCTCGCGCCGCCCGAGGAAGTAGGAGATGGCGAGGGCGCCCAGCATGCCGGCGATCTGGGCCGGGATGAGCGGCACCCAGAGCTCGTTCACGCCGACCCCGGAGGTGGTGGCGGCTCGTGCGGTCGGACCTCCCCAGGGCAGCAGGTTCATCACGCCGGCACCCATGCCGACGCAGACCGTCAGCGTGAGGCGCTTCATCCCCAGCCGGTCGAAGAGCGGCATCATCGCGGGGATGGTGATCAGGAAGGTGGTGGCCCCGGCGCCGTCGAGGTGTGCCGCCATCGCCAGCGTGGTGGTGGCCAGGCAGACCGTCACAGGGGCGTTGCCGGCGAACGCCACGATGCGTCGGATGATCGGGTCGAACATGCCGGCGTCGCGCATCACGCCGAAGTAGGCGATCGCGAAGACGAACATGGCGGTCACCCCGACGACGCCGGCCAGGCCCTCGGACACGTAGGCGCCGATCTCGGCAGGGCTGTTTCCGGCCACCAGGGCGGTGACGACGGGCACGCCGGCGAGCGCGACGACGGCGGCCACCCGGTTGGTCAGCAGGAGGGCGAGAATCACGCCGATGGTGAGGAACCCCAGGAAGGTCAGCACGGTGTCTCCGATCAGGTGGGCAGGACCCGCTCACTGTGACGGGCGCCATACGTGCCGGTCCAACATTCGTTCGCGATAGATTGATGCGCTATGGGCATCGACGTCGGGATTCGACACCTCCGGGCGGTGGTCGCGGTCGCGGACGAGTCGGGGTACTCCGCTGCCGCGGCGCGGCTGCACACGGCGCAGTCCTCACTGAGCCGGACGGTGCAGGACGTCGAGCGCCGGATCGGGGTGCGGCTGTTCGAGCGCACGACCCGCTCCGTGGTGCCGACCCGGGAGGGCGCAGAGTTCTGCCTGCTCGCGCGAGGGGTGCTGGCCGAGCATGACCGGGCCCTGGCTCACTTCGAGGGGTTCCTGCGGGGCGACCGCGGGACCGTGTCGGTGGCGGTCCTGCCGTCGCTGGCGGCGACCCTCCTGCCGCCGGTGCTGGCGGCCTACCGGGCGGCACGACCCGACGTGGCGGTCGAGGTCCGCGACGGGCTGGCGGGGGAGGTCACCGCGCTGGTGCTGAGCGGAGCGGTCGACTTGGCGCTCACGGTGGCCGAGGACCTGCCGGCCACGCTGCAGGCCGTCACGATCGCCGAGGACGACTACTTCCTGCTCGTGCCCTCGAGTCACGCACTCGCCACGCAGGCCGGGGTGACCTGGGCGGAACTCGGGGGCGAGCCCTTCGTCGCCTTCGACCACGCCTCGAGCATCCGCACCTTCACCGACCGGGTCCTCGCACGCGAGGAGGTCCCGCTCGGCCCGGTCACCGAGGCACGCAACGTGGGGTCGGTCGCCGGCCTGGTGGGCGCCGGTCTGGGTGTGTCCGTCGTCCCGGCACTGGTGCTGCCGATGACCGGTTTCGCCGACGTCGTGGCCGTCCCGCTGCGCGACCCCGTGGGGCGCCGGGCCGTACGCCTGTTGCGCGACCCGCGCCGCCCGGTGGCCCCGGCCGTGGCCGGTCTGGTCACGATGCTGGCCGACGCGGCCACCCACGGCATCGGGCTCCCGGCGGGGGCACGATGGACCGCGTCCGGCTCGCCTGACCCACGACTCAGCCCATCGAGTGGACGCGCCTCGGGGTGATCGCGAGCAGCAGCCGCTGCTGGTCGCGGCCGCCGTACCAGGGGTAGGGGTCGCCGAGGTAGCGCTGGGCGAGGACCTCGATGTGCTCGGTCGCCCCGTCGGTGGTGGCGCGGGTGACCCGCCCGCGGATCTCGTGGTACCTGCTCGGATTGGCCGGGTCGGAGACGGCGACGCTGACGCGGGGGTCCCGGTCGATGTTCCTGGCCTTCTGATGGCCCACCACGGTGTTGATCAGCACGTGCTCGCCGGCCGCGTCGACGTCGACCCAGGTCTGGGTCAGCTGGGGCGAGCCGTCGGGCATGGTGGTGGCCAGGTAGCAGGTCGCCCCCGAGCGCAGGAGCGCGACGAGGTCGGCGCCCATGGTCGGCGGCTCGGGCGCAGGGGCCGGTCGTGAGGAGGTCATGCGCCCATCGTCCCCCGGCACGGTCAGGACACGGACGCGTGCGACGGCCGGTTCGCCGGGTCCGGGGCAGGCTGCTCGGGGGCGGGCTGCTCGGGCGGCGCGTCGTCGGCGGGGCGCTCCGAGGGGATCCGGGCGATGAAGGTGCTGCCGTGCCCCAGGGTGCTGTAGAGGGTCACGGTCCCGCCCATCAGGCCGGTCAGCTCGCGACAGATCGCCAGGCCGAGGCCGGTGCCGTCGTAGCGCCGGGTCATCGAGTCGTCCACCTGGCTGAAGGACTGGAACACCGACTCCTGGTCCGCCTCGGCGATCCCGATGCCGGTGTCCCACACGACCAGCTCCAGCACCTCACGCGGCCCCTCCTCGCCCGTCTCCTGGAGGGTGGCGACGCGCAGGGTCAGGCCGACCCGCCCCTCGTGGGTGAACTTCAGGGCGTTGTCGAGGAGGTTGGTGACCACCTGGAAGAGCCGGCCGGGGTCACCCACCACCAGCCTTGGTACGGCCGGGTCGACCTGCCACTCGAAGTCGATCGCGGCCCGCGCCGCGCGGGGCTCGTACAGCTCGGCCACGTCGGCGGCCATCGCGTGGACGTCGAACACCTGGGTCTCCAGCTCCACCCGGCCGGCCTCGATCCGGGAGAAGTCCAGGGTCCGTTCGACGAGCGCACCGAGCCGGGTCCCCGAGCGGTTCATCCGCTCCAGCAGTCCCGCCTGGAACTCGTCCAGCTGGGTGTCGGCGAGGATCTCACCCATGCCGAGCACCGCCGTCAACGGCGTCCGGAGCTCGTGGCTCATGTTGGCCAGGAACATCGACTTGGCGCGGGAGGCCTCGAGGGCGGCGTCGCGGGCCGCCTCGAGCTGGCGACGGGTGCGTTCCTCGGAACGGATCAGCCGCGCCGTGCGTACGACGGCCAGGGCGATCAGGACCGCCGTCCCGACCAGGAGCTGCAGCAGCCGGTCGGGCTCACCACGCAGGTCCCTGGCGAGCTCGAGGAGGGGCGGCACCGCGAGAGGCCCCAGCGCGACCGTGAGCTGCGCGGCCGAGCTGCGGAACGCCGGCGGGCCCGCGGTGTCGGTCGGAGGTTCGGCGCTCCAGCCGGCGGCGAGAGCCAGGAAGACGGTCGCCGTCATCCATGCCAGCCCGGTCAGCGTGGTCGCGGTGTCGCCGTCGAACCCCAGCGCGTAGGTGATGTCGGCGACCAGCCACAGGCACACCCCGGTGAGCAGCGGGATGCCCAGGCTCGCCCGGGCCCTCCTGCTGACCAGGACCCGGACCACGAGGGCCAGCAGGATCGCGTCCGCGAGGGGGTACGCGATCGCCACCACCCGCGCCAGCAGGGACAGGCTCGAGTCGGCCGCGATCGACTGGAGCGAGAAGCTCCAGAACAGCAGCACGCTGACCGCCACGATCGTGAGGAGGTCGATGGTGAAGTCCAGGTCGACGCGAGCACCACCCCGACCCGAGCCCCGGGCGAGCACGACCCACAGGGCGGCGCACAGGGCGACGTAGCTGGCGAAGAAGAACGGGTCCGCGACCGAGACGTCGGTCCGCGCGCCCATCAGGTCCAGCGCGAACCACAGCACCTCGCCCATCGAGGTCAGGGACACCCCGAGAGCGATCAGGTACGGCACGACCCGGTGGCCCCGCGGGGCACGCGAGGCCCCGATCCAGGCACCCACGCTGGCTCCGACCACCACCAGCATGTAGCAGGCGGTGGCCGTCATCCCCTCGGGGTCGACCCCGGCGTAGACCGCCATCGCGACCGCCGCGGCCGCCAGCGCGATGGCGACGCTCCACGATCGCCGTCCCTTGCTCGGCATCCCCGGACCGTAGGTCCTGGACCCTCGTCACCGTGGTCGTTTGACGGGGTTGTCTCGGTGACGAGGCACCTGCCGTCACCGTCGCGGAGACGGCTCGTTGTCCCGGCATGCCAGCACCTCTGGGGTTCGACCGCCGCGACGAGCGCGGCCCGGTCGGCGCGCTCGCTCGGTGGTGGTGCGTCCGCCGGGTACGCCGCATCCGTGCGGCACTGCGCGCCTGAGCGCGCGTGCTGTCGCGGCTCCGGTCAGGCCCGCCCCGTACCGTCGACGAGATGCGTACGACGATGCCCACCAGAACCACCCTCGCCGGCCTGGCCGCCGCGCTGCTCCTGCTGACCGCCTGCGGCGGTGGGGGAGAGGACGAGCCCAGCGGGGAGTCCTCGGCCTCGTCCGACTCCTCGGAGTCCGCGGCCGCGGAGCCCGAGGGGTCCGAGCCTGACGCGGCCGACGTCCCCGAGGTCGTGGCCGAGGTCAACGGCGAGGAGATCACCCGCGACGAGTTCACCGTGGCCTACGCCGCCCTGACCCAGCAGGCGACCGCGCAGGCGCAGGCCGGCGGCGCGCAGCCGGACGAGGACACGCTCAAGGAGCAGACCGCCCAGAACCTGGTCGACACCGAGCTGCTGCGCCAGGAGGCGGACGCGCGCGGGATCGACGCCTCGGAGCAGGCGGTCGACGACGAGATCACCTCGCTGGCCGAGCAGAACCAGCTGCCGTCCGCGCAGGCGTTCCTCGACGCCGTCGCGGAGCAGGGCACCTCGGAGGACGTGGTCCGCGACCAGGTCGAGACCCAGCTGCTGGTGGAGGGTCTCGTGGCCGACGAGGCCGGTCAGGAGATCGAGCCCACCGAGAAGGACCTGCGCACCCTCTACCAGCAGGTCAAGCAGCAGCAGTCCCAGTCGGGCCAGCAGGCCACGCAGGCGATCCCGCCGTTCGACCAGGTGCGCGCGCAGCTGAAGGACCAGGCGGTCTCCGAGGAGCAGGGCCGCGTCGCCCAGTCCCTCGTCGACGGGCTCACCGAGGACGCCGACATCACCATCAACCTCTGAGCTGACTCCCGCGTCGGTACGTCAGCCGTGCCGCGCCACGTCGGCCGCCAGCATCTCCGGCCACGTGGCCAGGTCGGCCGGCGTCCGCGCCACCTCCAGCCGGGCGTTCGGCAGCAGGTCCGCCAGCGCCTCGGCGGTGGAGACCGGGTGGGCGGGGTCGTCGGTCCAGGCCAGGATCGTCGTCGGCACCGCGACGTGGGTCAGTTGCGTCGTGGGTGGGAGGTCGGCGAGAGCGGCTCCGCGCAGCAGTGAGGGGAGCAGCTCCTCGCTCACCTCGGGCAGGGTCTCGGGGGTGTCCACCGTCGCCGGCGGCCGCGGCGCGAGGCGACCGGCCTCCACGAAGGCGGTCATCCCGTCGGTCTCGACCAGGTCGGCGGCCTCCCGGTAGTCCGCGGCCTTCGCGGCCCGGGTCTCCCAGGCGGTGGGCGGCACGACGAGGGTGAGCCCCACGAAGCGGCCGGGGTCGCGCACCGCCGCGTGCAGAAGGGTGCCGGTGCCCATCGACGGACCCACGCCGTGCACCTGCTGGCCGGGGAACCACTCGTCCAGCAGCCACAGCAGGTCCTCGGCCAGCACCGACCAGCGGTAGTCCTCGGGGGCGGTACGACCCGTGGAGCGGCCGTGACCGCGGGCGTCGTACCGCAGCAGGCGGGTCCCGCTGAGTCCGCGCCCGAGGTCGAGGTCGAGCAGGCGGTCGCGCCGGCGGCTGGAGGTGAGGCCGTGGAGCTGGACGACGGGATGCCCGCCCTCGTCACTCAGCTCCACGTCGAGCTCGGCCCCGGGGACGGTGAACGTCGGCACGGTTGCTCCTCGCAGACGCAGGTGAGGCTCTACGGTACCGGGATGCGGCTTACCAACGTGGCGCAGCTGCGCCTGCCGTTCGGTCGGCTGTGGGGGTACGACCTGGCCGTCGGCGCCACCGGCGACGAGCTCCCGGTCTCCTTCGACCAGCGACGTCACGTCGGCAACGGGGACCGCGCCGGGTCGTGGATGGCCCTGTCGTTCCGGCTCACGGAGCCGGTGGACCGCGACGACCTCGCGACGGCGTGGCTCGCCGTCGTCGCACGGCACGGCACGCTGCGCTCGGTGTTCTCTCCCGGCGCGGACGGACCGGTGCTGCACCAGGTGGAGGTGGGACCCGGCGGGTGGGCCGAGCACGCCATCGCCCCCGGCCAGGCGCCCAACGACGCGCTGCGCGAGGTGCTGGACGAGGCGTGCTCGCCGTACCGGCGTCCCTCGCACCGGCTCTGCGTCCTGGAGACGGCGACTGGGCCGACGGTGGTGGTCGCCGCCGACCACGCCCACACCGACCTGTGGTCGATGCTCGTCGTCGCCCGCGACCTCCTCGGGGGTCTGGGCGCGGTGGGTGCCGGTCGCGCGCCCGCGGTCGGGGCGGTGCCGGCGTTCGCCGAGCACACCGCGTCCTTGCGGGAACGGCCCACGGCGCCGCCGGAGGTACGCGCGCGGTGGGCGGAGATCCTCGGCGCCTGCGGCGACGTGATGCCGCGGTTCCCGATGCCGCTGGGCGACGTCACGACGCCGCAACGCGAGCGGGTCGAGGTGCGCGACGTCCTCGACGTCGACGACAGCGCCGCCTTCTCGGCCCAGGCCCGCGACGACGGCGTCTCCACCCTGACGCTCGTCGTCTCCGCCATGACCGCCGTGACCCAGGACCTCGCACAGACCCCGCTGCGCGCGGTGTTCCCGGTGCACAGCAGGTACGACGCGACCTGGCACGACTCGGTGGGCTGGTTCATCACCAACTCCGTGCTGGAGTCGACCGACCCGGCCCCGCGGGCCTGCGCGGCTGCGCTCAAGGAGGCGATCGGGCTCGGGTCCTGGGCCCTCGAGGACATCCTGAAGCCGTGGGGAGGGATGCCCGAGGCGCCCGGGATGTTCGCGATCTCCTGGCTCGACCTGCGCCGCCTGCCGGTCCGCATCGACGCCACCGGCCTGGAGGCGCAGTACGTCGGGGCCGCGATCCGCACCGACGGCGTCATGCTCTGGTTCGTGCTGGACGAGTCCGGACTGCACCTGCGCTGCCGCTACCCCGACACCGTCGAGGCCCGGGACAGCGTGGGCCGTTGGCTCGACGCCCTGGTCGCACGGCTGCGTACGGCCGCCCGCGCCTCGGTGGGCGGCCGGCTGGTCCTCGGTGACCGGGTGTTCCGGGTGCAGCGGGCGGCTCGCGCCGACGTCGCTGCCCTGGCTGCGCTGTTGGCCGACGAAGAGGGCGATGGGGCGAGTGGGCTGGGGGAGGGGACTGACCTGGCGCACCACGAGGCGGCGTACGACGCCATCAGCCGCGACCCAGCCCAGTACCTCGCCGCGGTGCGTGACGAGGGCGACCGGATCGTGGGCACGATGCAGCTCACGGTCATCCCGGGTCTCTCGCGGGGCGGCACGACCCGGTTGCACGTCGAGGGCGTCCGGGTGGCTCCCGCGGAGCGCGGGACCGGCTTGGCCGCCGCGATGCTCGACTGGGCGCACGTGCACGGACGGGTACGCGGCGCCACGGTCGCCCAGGCGAGCACCGACTCCGCCCGGGACCGGCCGGACGCGTTCTACCGGCGGCTGGGGTACGAGAGCACGCACCTGGGGTTCGAGCGGCAGCTCTGACCCGTGCCGGCGCGGCCGTCCACCTGCGTCAGGTGCGGCGCCGGCCCAGTCGGAAGCCGACGGCCGCGGCGACGACCAGCAGCCCGATGGCTGCCAGTGCAGCGCCGGCCAGCTGCCACCACGACACGATCACGACCGACCCGTCGAGCGGAGAGTCGCCCCAGCCCATGGTCCAGTCGGGGTCCTCGCTCAGGGGCGTGTAGGCGAACCAGCCGAAGTCCGCCGGACCAGGCTGGTTGGCGAGACCAAGGACGACACCGCCGACCACGAGGACCAGGCCGAGGATCCACCACAGATGACGACGCATCTGGTGAGTATCGACGACCCGGCGGGGGAGCGGCGATGCCTTATGTCCATGAAGCGGCTGCGGGGGGATCGAGTTCTTGTTGAGGTGGAAAGCGAAACGGGTGATGTGAAAAGAATTGATCTACCTCCCATGAGCAATAGGAATTGGAGGCGATATTGGGTTTGAATTGTTGAGATCGGGGCTACCGCAAGACCTGGCCTGACGTCCAGTTTCGTCGTAAACTCGCAGGTCAGGCCATGTTTGGTCTTGTGACAGAAGCGGACGGCAATGGACACAAATAGACGCCGTTGTTCCTCGCTTGTTCCTCGAAAAGCGACACTGGGAGTGCACAAGATGCCTCGCAAGAAGGAGAGTCGACGGCGCAGTTTCGGCCGGATCGAGCCCCTCAACTCGGGTCGATATCGTGCGGCCTACATGGGCCCGGACGGCGAGCTCCACCGCGCACCCGTCACCTTCTCCGCCCGTGACGATGCCACCGCGTGGCTGTCGGCTCGCCGCGCCGAGATCGAGATGCAGGTGTGGGCGCCGGATGCGTCGTCGCGGGGCAGCTTTCGGCGGTCGACCCCGACCTTTCAGGCCTACGCCGACCTGTGGGTCGAGACGCGGAAGACGAAGGGCCGCGAGCTGCGGCCGACAACGCGTCGGCAGTACCTGATGTTGCTGGACAAGTTCATCTACCCGACGTTCGGCGAGGTACGCATCGACCGCATCACAGCAGAGGACGTCAACGCCTGGTACGACGGTCTGGCGCCCGGGCGGGAGACGATCCGGGCCCAGTCGTACAGCCTGCTGCGCACGGTCTTCAACAGTGCCGCGTCGGAGCGACCGACCCCGTTCATCCCCTATAACCCCGCCCATATCCGCGGCGCCGGCAACACCAAGCGCGCCCATCACGTGGAGCCGGCGACGCTCGAGGAGTTGCGGATCATCGTCGACGAGCTGCCGGACCGCTACAAGCTGATGGCCCTGTTGGCCGCGTGGTGCGCCATGCGTTTCGGAGAGCTCGCGGAGCTGCGCCGAGGCGACATCGACCTACGGACGAACCGGGTCAAGATCCGGCGGGGTGTGGTGCGCGTGGACGGCAAGTTCATCGTCGGGCCGCCCAAGAGTGATGCAGGGAGCCGAGACGTCGCGATCCCGCCGCACCTCGCCCCGCTGGTCAAAGACCACCTCGCCGACCACACGGCGGCCGGCCGGGACGCCCTGCTGTTCCCGGCATCGGCGGACGAGAACCTGCACATGGCGCCGTCGACGCTCTACAAGGTTTTCTACCCGGCTCGGAAGGCGGCCGGTCGCCCGGATCTACGTTGGCACGATCTGCGCCACACAGGTGCTGTCCTGGCCGCTCAGACAGGCGCAACGTTGGCCGAACTGATGGGCCGCCTGGGTCACACCACACCGGGTGCCGCGATGCGGTATCAGCACGCTGCCGCTGACCGCGACGCCGAGATCGCGAGACGACTCTCTGAGTTCGCGCTGGGCGGTAGCGCGTAAGCTGCGGACCCACCTCGCGGTTCCCACCTGTTGGCCACAGAGGGCCGGGCGAGCCAACTCAGACCTTCAATTGTCGTCGTGGTCGCGGTGGTGGGTCTGAACGAAGTGGATCAATTCTTCGGCTTGAGCCTCCTCGTTGCGAGACCACGCGTAGGAGCGCGCATTCGCGTAGTCGCGACGAAAAGTCACGAAGGCGGGCGGCGGCGTGGGGGTCCCGGAATCCTGGATTTCTGGGCCTGCGTTGCGCGTCGATGCGATCCGGATCCCCGACCAGCCGTCCGCACGGATCGTCAGTCCTGTGCTGGCGCGAACGTCGGCGACATGCGGACGTTCTACCTGCACGCGGACGACCTCCCCGTGACCGTCCCGGGATGGTTCGTGGACCCAGCCGACCGGAAGTGTGGCGGGCGTCCCGTCGCCGGTTATCAGCGCGAGACCATCCGTATCAAGAATCATGTCCACGAAGACGGCCCAGCGAAAGAACTCGCCGAACCCGGGCGAGGACGAGACGTCGTGATCGGCCATCCACGTGAGCGCTGCCGCGCACATCTCTGAACGCCCAACAGCGAGCTCGTCCTCAAGGTTGAGCGCGGCCGTTAGGTCCTCGAGGGACGCCGGGTAGCCGAGGTGATGAGACGACTCAAGACCGGCCTGGTTGGTGGTGTGGAACACCGGGCCACGTGCGATCAGAGTGATCCCGACCACGAGCACCTGCCCCGAGTCGGTCGGGATTGCCCGCAGAGCGAGGACGGCAGCGTCGCGCCCGGTCTCATCGTCGTCAGATCGGATGCGGAGGTCCGATGTCATGAATGAAGGATTGCATCCACGACGCTCGATGGGGACCCTGGCGGAGGCGCACTTGTCGACCCAGAGTGACCTGCAGTGCGCCCGGAGTAACTGCGCGGCATCGATGTCAACTGCTGACCCCTTTGGGGGCACGGCGTCGCGCGCGACGTCGGAGCCCCGACGCATCGCGGTTGGCATTCTGAACTTGACTGACAGTCGCGGTGGAATGCGGCGGTCCAGCCGTCGGGGGTTACTGAGCTGGGCGGGCGGGTCGACTGCAGCTACGGTTCGGTTTGGTCCTGCTTCGCGCGCTGACGGCCGGCGGCGCTGAACTCGGTGTGTCGCGCTTACTGAAGCGGGACACCGAAGTGCGGGCCGGGCCGGTGGAGGCCAGTAGGTTGGCACGATGGCCAGTGCGGTGCGGCGACTCCTCGATGAGCTGTCGTGGGAGGGCAACGCTCGCAAGTACCGAGGGGGAGGTCTCGGCCTCGAGAACGTGTTAACGACCGAGGTGTTCCAGGCCCTCGACTTCCTTCCGCGCGATGCCTTTCTTGGTGCGGTGCTGCGCGCGGCCGCGGGCGCGGATGCCGTCCGTGATCACGCGGCCGCTCAGGTGGAGCGGGCGGTAGTCGATGTCCTGCCTGGTGACCTGATCGAGCCCGATCTGTCATTGCGGGTCCAGCCTGACGTGGTGATTAGTTCGCCGAGCACGTATGTGTTTGTGGAGGCTAAGAGGATCAGATCACCGTTGTTTTCGGTGGAGCAGGTGGCGCGTGAGCTGCTGGTGACCGCACACCACAGCGCGGGTCGTCAGTCGCTCCTGCTGCTGGTGCTTGGCACACCACCGCCGTTGCGGGTGAAGGGACACGGCGCAGCGCCGGTTGATGAAGCCCTGCAACTGGGCGTGGACAGTATCTCCGCGCGGCTGGGGCGCGAACTTCCGGTACTGGACGCGGCTTCATCGGTCGCCTATGTCACCTGGTCCGAGATAGCGGCGCAGGCCGAGCGTGCCGGCGCCGCTTACCGCGCGACCGATGACGGTGCGGGCCAGACCGTTCAACGGCTCGTGGCGTCACTGACACAAGCCGTGCGAGTCCACGGCTAGCGGTGGCTGCTCCCCGGGCAGCTCCGTGAAGGTTGCTGTGGCAACCGGGCGACGCCAGACTCTCCGGGATGCCTACCTTCCTCACGCAGCTCGCTCGTATCGACACCGATAGGGCGGTAGCCCTCGCCCGGGAGGAACTGGGCGAGCGTGGCTCGTGGCCTTCTCCGGTCCGTTTGGAGGGTCTCGGTCTGTGCGTGTTGAACGCGGTCTTCAGCACGGGTAACCAGTCCGACGCGGTTGTGCGCGTGCTGGGTCGCTACTGCGCACGTCGCGACGAGCAGGGGGCCGATCCCAAGCGCGACGGCCCAGATGAGTTGATCGCGGAGATCGAGCGGTGCGGAGGGCCGGATGAGTTCGCCGATGAGCTGGACAACCACTGGCGCGCGTGGCAGTCGAAGGCCGCCCCGTACAAGACCACGGTCATCCTCGGTGCCGCGCAGCTGTTGAAAGGATCAGACGTTCAGACGAGCGACGACTTAAAGCTGGCCATGGCATCGGCGGACGAGCACAACCGGCTCAAGTCCGGGTGGCTGGCCCTGCCTGGTCAACGAAGCGGGTTGACGTGGCGCTACTTCCTGATGAATTCCGGCATGCCGGGGATCAAGGCGGACCGAATGATCACGCGCTGGGTGAGTCGTGCTGTTGGCCGGACGGTCAAGCCGACGGAGGCGGAGGCGATACTGCTCGCGGCTGCTGAGCGTTTGAGCGTCGATGCGAACCATCTCGATCACGCGGTCTGGGCGGTCCAGCGAGGTCGGAGGTAACACCTGGCCCAGCGCCGTCGCGAAGGAAAAGAGCCCGCAGCCGACTTTCAGGTGGCTGAATTCGTGGTTGCACGACCAAGTTCAACAGTTGGCGGAGGTCGAACGCGGAGTGACGCACCACGGTCATACGCTCGAGTTCAGCAGGCGTCATTTGCCAGTTTTGATGAGGAAGAGGAGCCGACATGGCTGACGATTACACGTCAATTGTTTACGACTACTTGAGGTCCCTGGGCCAGCCCGGCGACGAAGTCATGACCGCCATTCGCCCGTGGCTCGAACGTGAGTACGGCCTCAGCTATGCGGAGGCCGCCAAGGCTCGGTCGATCGCGATGAAGGAACTCAAGGCGCAGGGCAGGGCCGAGCGGTTGAATACGCGCAGTCGGTACGTGCGCATCCTCGCCTGAGTCGGACCTGCTGCCGGATCGGCGCACAGCGTCCGCCAGCGCAGAGGCGGTGGTATGACGCGGGTCCCGATTGAAGTCAGCGGGCCTGGCGGCTAACCGGCGCTACTCGACCAAACTCAGCAGCGACTCCCGCGCTCTGTCCATGACGATCGAAAGTTCCTCGCGCACTTGATCTGCAGAATCGCCGAGCGCCTTCTGGTCGGCGAGCGCCTTAAACGTTGTCACGGCGTCGACGAGCGTCCTGGCCCCTTCGACGACCGCCTTGTCGCGCCACAACAGTTGGACCCGGTACAGAGCGCTCCACGCACTCGCTCGGAGTTCGCGGAGCTCGAAAGCCACAGCGGTGTGGTCTGCGTCCACGCCTTGCGCACGCGCTTCGTACCAGTTTTGGAGTTGAGCCCTCCGGTAGGACATCAGCGTGTCCGCAAACTCGGCAAGCGCTTCTCTGCGGAGGTCGCTGATACGCCGTTGTTCCTCCGCCAAACTCCGACGGTCTTCGGCTCGGGCATGGAGCAACTGTGTTGAGAGTGACGCAGACAGCGTTCCCAGGATGCCGATGATGGCGATCCACAATGAGGTCATGCGCCTAGCGTTTCATGCCATCGTCGCTGGGACCCGGGCTCAAGCGGTGGTATGACGCTGGTGCCTCGCCCTGCGACTACTTGGCCCTTGCTGTCTTTACCAGGGGACTGCTCCGATTGTCTCGCCAAAGCGTCAGATCATGCCGCACAGAGCACAGGCAGACGCGAGTCGTCGGCAGGGTGCTTTGCGCTGAAGACAGACGGTCAGCGAGGGTCTCCCTCGAGTTCATCCGGCGGTCGGGCACCATCGAGAGCTCGCTGCCACTGTTCGCGGTACGTTCCCTCTTGGTCGAGTTGACGCGACAGCTCCGCTAGTTGGCGTTGTGCCATGAGGAGCCTTTGGCTTTTCACCACGGCCGTCGACTCAAGATCCGCCTGCAGAGGATCTAGCCAACGCGAGAAGGTTTCCTCGTATCGATCGACAAAGGTGGCGAAGCCGATCCAACTGCCTGGTGCGCCGTTCACCCGCATCAGCTCGGCCACCGCACGTTGCTCTTCACGCCATACCATAAAGGACTGCCCGTACTTGTCGCTGGCGAGCGTTCGGCCGATCTCTCGAAGAAGAGCGGCCACTGGGCGGGTCGCCTCATCGTCTCGAAACTGCAGTAAGACGACGCGGTCGTAGAGAGATTCAACGACGCACCAATACCGCGCGAACCTATAGAGGGTGCTAAGACTTGCGATAACTGCGCGATGGTCATCAGCGGAAAGGTACGCGAGAAAGTGCCGGCGCCGCATGTTGTCGAGGCGATCGGCGAGGTCAACCGCAGCAGAGACGAGGGGCTCCCGCGCTCGGTCGAGCTCCGCCTTCGCCGTCTTTTCGTGCTCCTCTAGCTTGGCCCGTTGTTCGAGGTCGGCCGTCAGAACTGCAAGCTCCCGTTGCTGAGACTGCTGTGCATCGGCCAGCCTGCCATTTGCATTACGTGTACGAGAGTTGTCAGCAAAACTCAAGCAGGCGACGATCAGGGCGGCCAGCGCAGCGATGAACGCTACAAGTACGTCGACGGCCATAGGACATCCAGGCACTTCTTGGCGCCGGCGGTCAACCCCCGGCGAGTACCCGGCAACTATAGGCGCGTCGTGCCGAGGCGCGCACGATCGACGGCACCCGGGCGGGACATCTCGGAAGCGAGCCACACCGCGTCCGCGAAGCCAGCCACTGACGAGGCTGACCGGTTTCGTGGTACGAACCACCTTCAGGACTACCCGGGCGCCAAGGTGCGACTCCCGGACCAGAAGTTGTGGCATGTGAAGCGTCGTGATCGCGGCGGAAAGACGCACCCTCTTTACGCACCGATCGCGGCCGTTTCGGACGCCGCCGGGATCCGGCCCGCCGGGCCTGGCCGCGTGAGACCCTCACGCGCGACCTACCCGTTACGTGGTAAGCGACCGTCGATGAGCCCCCTGTTGCCTGCAACGATCACGGGTTCGTGACCTCGGCGTGGGCGTATAGAAGCTGCCGCCACGTCCGTCCCGGTTGTGGCTTCGGAGTGAGCAGACTGCAGTCAAGCGGAACTGAGCAACCGCCCATCAGCTGATTCGCATCTGGCCTCAAGACTTTCGACTGGCTCATCGCGCGCGTGAGCTCAGAGCGGTTGGGGTTGAGAAATGAGATGAGCAGGTCGACTTCTTCGGTGGCGTAGATCCGCCATCGGTAGTGCCGGTTCCGAAACTTTAGAAAGCTACGAAGTTCGGCTGTAGAGCCCAAGGCCGTCGCAACGATGATCCAAGTGTGTATGTCCGCTGCGACGATCGGTACCAAGTCGCGCTCGGCCGTCGTCAAGTCGAGCATCATCGGATTGACTACCGACCCGCCGTAGGGATGAGCAAGGACGCAGATCCCCGAAACCTCCTCGGCACGAACGAACCGGGCCCCGGTCGCGTCGACAATAGGACTACGACCTGTTGTGAGAGCGTCGAGGCGCTCCCTGACCTGACCGATGGCCGCGACGACGTCGGTCTCGAAAGCGCCTCCGATCCCACCGATGCCGTTTGGCGTCATTCGTGCCTTGCATTCAAAGATCACCTCGACCGGATTGCCTAGGGCGCCGTCGAGTTCACCCTCGTCTGCCGGGGAAACCCGCACCTTTAGCGGCCTACCGGTGCTCGCTGGCTGAATGTTCAAGGCGTCAGCTAGACACAGCTGTGTGACGCGCTCGAAGAACTCTCCCTTGGAGGTTGCTGGCAAGCGCAGAGACGCAAGGCGATCGTCAGCGAGTTGGAGGACGGCGTGCTCGAGACCGAGGGCAGCCGGCAGAGTGGCGATCGGAAGAAGCTCACCGTTGGGGTACAAAATCCATGGCTTTGCGTTGATGTCCCGGTGGAAGATCGCGTCCTGAAGAGGCCTCCCCGCGAGGCTGCCCGCACGTTGCGCGAAGTTTTGGGCGAGCGCTTTGGCTGGTTGTGACAGGTTCAACGTGCCCGTGGTGAAGTAGCCGATAGTCGCGTCAAGCAACGCGTCGACGGCGCCCGGCGTCAGTTCGGGGATGCGCTGACTAGCGACCGGGTTCTGCGCCACCTCTTGAGCCATTGACGTACAGATGAGCCTGGTAACCCACGCGTACCGGATCTGCTGCGACGCGACACGGTGCAGGCCCTCCGCGTCAGCAGAGGTCGTGGCTAGAGACTGAGGGTCCGCGGTGATGAGGGTCAGAATGAAACGGACGGCCCACCACTCGCCGAGTTTCTTATAGCAACGCGTTGCGAGTTCCTTGGAACGGATCGTGCCCGAAGCAGTCGTCGCGAGCGTCCAAGTCAGTCTGGTAGCGAGGGACGACTTGACCAGCCACCGGACGTCCGGGTCATCCACATCCACAAATTCTGGAATCGCGATCATGGGGTCGGCGTCGCTAGCCAGGGCCCGGAATTCCTGCTCAAGCCGTGTCAGTTCTCGAGTCAACGCGGCGACTGACGACCGGAAAGTCGTTGTGCCCTTGACCTTCACGATTCGCGTGGTGCGGCTCGCCTCGCCTGAAAGCCAACCGAGCAAGTCCTTCGCGAGCGCTTCGTTCATTCTCTCCCCATATGCGTTTCGTCGATGGTCTGGCGCTTGTTCTCGACGCCGCCATTTGGCAACGCTCGCGCGGGCAGGCTACCGGCAGCCTTCGCGACCACGGCTTAAGCGCCGACCCGACCCCAGAACGCGATCACAATCGCGACGTACGCAACACCCCGCACACCCACGGCCAGAGACCACCTAGTCGGTCAACTGACATGGGGCGCGGGTCGCGGATTTCGACCACACAGGCTCAGGAACCGATTGAGCGTCCGTTCTCTCGCTCTCGTCCGCCCGGTCAATGTGCTGACGGCCAGAGGATGAGTGGGAGCCCGCTGCTGGGCCAGTAGTCGCACTTCCACCTATTGCGGCGACCGCTCATCGGCACGACAGTGCGTTCCGGGACCGCGCCAGCTCGCGGCTACTAGACGATTCCGTTAGGACCGGTGTCTGGCCAGACTCGGTCTAGGTGATCGGCGGGCAGCTCTCCATGCGGCTGCCCACCGGCTGTTCTGGTGTGGCTCACTTCCGGTCTTCGGCCCGCCGGTCACCGTGACGAGGCGTGGCTCAAGAAGGGGACTGCCCAGCTCGTAGTAGCAATGCCCACCTCGCCGTCCACACCGGATCGAGCACAGGCGGGAGCAGTACATGGTTCAGCAGTCAGAGCGCGTGATTATCGGGGTCGATCCCCACAAGCTGTCCGCGACGATCGAGGTCGTCGACCAGCATGAGCAGTTGCTCGGGTCGGGCCGGTTCACTACAGACCGTGCCGGCTACGCCGCGATGCGCGGATACGCGAAGACTTGGCCGGACCGGGTTTGGGCCGTCGAAGGAGCCAACGGTGCCGGACGACCTCTCGCGCAACGGCTCCTCGAAGACAGCGAACGTGTTGTCGACGTGCCAGCCAAGCTGTCTGCTCGGGTCCGGCTTTTCGACACCGGCCACAACCGCAAGACCGACGCCCACGACGCCCACGCGGTCGCGGCCGTCGCGGTACGCACCAAGAATCTGCGAGTGCTGCAGGTCGACGGCGAACTCGAAGCACTGCGAATGCTCACCGACCGCCGCGAAGCACTCACCCGCCGGCGGTTCCAGACCGTCGACCGTCTTCAGGCCCTGCTCGCAGAACTCCTGCCAGGACAGGCCAAACGCGACCTCACCACCGGCCAGGCCAAGGCCATGCTCGCCTCTGTCCGGCCTCGCGACATCGCCGGGAAGACCCGACGACGCATCGCCGCCGAGGAGCTCGCCGAGCTGATCGCGGTCGAGGCCAAGATCAAGAAGTCGACCGCCGAGTTGATGGCCATCGTGTTGGCCCGCGGCTCACACCTGATGAACATCCACGGCGTCGGACCCGTCGTCGCCGCGAGGACGCTCGCCGACGTCGGTGACGTCACCCGGTTCGCTGACCGCAACCGGTTCGCGTCCTGGACCGGCACCGCACCCCTCGACGCCTCGTCGGGTGAGCAGAACCGGCACCGGCTCTCACGCGCCGGGAACCGGCGGATGAACCACATGATCCACATCGCCGCGATGAGCCAGATCCGCCTCGACACCGACGGCCGCGTCTACTACCGACGCAAGCGAGCCGAGGGCAAGAAGTCCCTCGAAGCAATCAGGTGCCTCAAGCGCAGGATCTCCGATGCCATCTACCGCCAACTGATCGAGGACGCACAACGCGCCGCCGGGGACGCTGGCACGGGTCCGGGAGGGCACTGCGGGGCGACTCTTCGATCCAGCGCGGTCGACCTGCACCCGCACATCGACACTTCGGATCAGCCACTTCCCGGACCCGCGAATCAGACGCTACGCCCGACGCCGCCAACCCGGAAGAGGTCACTCGAGACCACCGGTTGACAACAGAAGGGAGCCGGAATGACGCTGGGACGCCGTCCGTCCACGAGCTGAGGAGCTGTTGACCTTAAGTGGCTAACTAGGAGGATCTGCGAGCTCAACTCAGCGCTTGAGGGCGAGCGCTGACTGCGCCGAATCCTTCTGGAATCTGGCAGGCTCAACTCGTGCTCCAAGTCTCCTTGCCTTCGGTCCAGTCTTTGCGCGTCTTCATGACGGTGCGAGATCAGGTTCTGTCGTCGGGTACGGCGTTCCTGATCGAGGAGGGCGGAACCACGTTTCTCGTTACGAACCGCCACAACCTCTCCGGTCGACGCTCAGACACTGACGAGGTGCTCAGCAAGACTGCAGCGACCCCTGACTCAGTCACAGTCCTTCACAATTCTGACTCGGGCCCCGGCCACTGGGTAGTCGTCAAGGAGCCCCTGCTCGATCAAGATGGTCGGCCCCTCTGGCTAGAACATCCAGTTCATGGTGGTCTGGTGGACGTCGTTGCCCTTCCACTTACGCAACTTGCAGGAGTGAGTACGTTCCCCTACGCCTTCGATGAGCTTGCGATTCAACTCCCGCGCCACATCACCCTGGACTTGTACGTGGTGGGCTACCCCTTCGGTCAAGGCTCGCTCGGGGATTCGGCAGCACATGGAGTCGCACTTTGGACTCGAGGCACGATCGCGTCTGAATGGACCCTCGATCACAGTGACCTACCGCGGTTCCTGATCGACGCTAGAACTCGCCCTGGACAGTCCGGTTCGCCAGTGATCTATTACAGTCCAGGTGGCAGCCTGATGCTGCGCGACGGGACTATCGGCGTTGCGAATGGTGAAGTCGTAGAACTATTCGGGTGCTATTCCGGACGTGTCAACGCCGAGAGTGATCTCGGGGTGGTTTGGAAGACCTCTGCTATTGAACAGGTCGTGCACCGTGGAGTGCGCCCCGCAATGCTGTGACAGGCAGCACAGGTGTAGCAACGAGGGACAGTATGCGCGAAGGGTCCCTCATAAGGACTGAGAATACCGCGGACGAAGAGGCAATCCACGATCTGTGGCCCACCGCTCTACGTCCTGAGCCTGCCTGCCCCATCCCCAAGCGATGATTGCGCCATCGGCATCGAGTTGGCCCGATTCGGACAACCCGAAATGGTGAAGGAGCACCGTATGAGCGTTGCGCGCTGCGCGTAGTCTACCGACCTGGTCTTGGCCTTGATCAAGGTCGACAGCGCTCCGGGCCTGAATCGGGCGGGGGATCGCGCGGGTACCCCGAATCCGATGCAAGCCCTCATTCGATGCGGACTGAATTGTTAATGGAGTATCGAATGGTTCGGTGACCAGGCCCTGCTTCGCAAGCCCAATCACCACCTCAGCCGATCCCCAGGATCCTGCTTGATAATTAGCCCAGGAAACGGCGATGTCTGCAAGCAAGATCGTGTCGTCCGCGAGCGTGAGTTCGCCGATGCACGCTCGGTCCTCGCGACTGGATCTGGTAGTGATCGGCGTTGCCGCAAACACCCTTCCGTCCACATACAACTCTAGATACGCATCTCGCGGGTCGGTGTCTTCGCCGCCCACGCGAGCTGCCGAGCCTGAGATCGTGACACGCTCCGGAGCAGCTGTAGGCGTTCCATGAAGGTTGAAAATTCGGCTCAGTGGCGAAGCAAATCCGTACTCGCGCCACCAGTTCGTAATGGTTTCGACTGCGTGCTGGTCCAGACGTTGAGGTGCCGGTGACTCGGGGACGATCGCCAGGTATAGCCAGATCTCGTCCTCAGCCCGCTGGAGGGCACCAAGCCCTGCCTCGAGTGTCTCTACCCGGAGCGCCTGGCGCGCTGAGCGTCCGGCAAAGCGGGCTCGGTAACGCTCCGCCACTTCGTGCTCGAGGAGCCAGCGCGTGTCGGTGCCGTCTCGAACTGGGTACTGCAGCGGTCGCCGAGTGTTGCCTGTTGCGCCTTGGACCGCATGCGGCGCAGCTGGGCTCGGCGGGACAATCAGTGCTAGGTAGTATCCGCCGTCAGCGGACTCGATGGCGATGGAATAGAACTGTGGCGATGGGCTGGAGTAGTTGAGAAGCGCCTGACGCAGGCGCTGGGTGACTGCGCCGGGGTCGGCAACAGTGGGCTCGGCCCTTGTCGCGATGTCGTTCTCATCACGAATACCGACCAGGATGAGGCCGCCGAGGTGGTTGGCGAAGGCGCAAACGTCCTTCGCGAACTCCTGCTCAGCGCCCCAGCTTCTATCCGCCTGAGTTGCAACGGTTCCAGACTCGCTGAGGTGCGGCCTCAACTTGAAGTCCAGTTGGTCGGTTTCGCGCGCACCAACCTCGACCAGGCGCTTGATAACGGCTTCCGTCAACCCGCTCTCGTCGAGCGAAGTCTCGAGCACGGCTTCGAGTGCGGCTGAACGCCAGATTGGCACGGCAAGGTCCTCCAAAAGTCGGGGTACGCCAAACCTATCGGGAGCTAGCGGCGGAACGGGCAAAACTCGGCGGACACCGACGAGTGCAGCGCAACACGGTTGACGCCACGGCGCCCCAGCCATGGGTAGGTTGACGTCGAACAAGTTGACGGAAGAGGAATCGAATGTCTACAGACGGTCGCGGACCAGGCTACGTGGATTACTCGCAGAACATGTTCAAGAAATTGGACAAGCAACACAACATTATGGTGCTCGTCGGGAACGGATTCGACATCCAAGTTCTGAAAGACTACAGACAACCGGTCGATTCTCGTTACTCGTCCTTTTATTACCACCTTAAGATGCGTGACTTCGACTCGGCGAACCGCCTGCTAGTCCATATGGAGGAGGCGCTAGCGGATGGTTGCGAGAACTGGGGTGACATCGAAGCTGCAGTCACGGCCGCAGTGGAGACAGGTCGGCATCGGGCGGGAGAGATTTTCGCAGACCTCCGAGCTATGCAGGCGCAATTCGCGGAGTTCCTGCAGGGAGTGGTTCCGAACCGACTGCTGGGTGACCTAGGGGCGGACGCTGTCGCGAACGGATGGAGCATGAGGAGCCTCGCCGAATTCCTGCACGACATCAGAGACGCACAAACGTTCAATTCCATGCAATTCCCGGTCAACGCCGGAACCCACTATGGTCTGTTCAACTTCCTCTTCGTGAACTTCAACTACACAACGTTGCTCGACAATTATGTCTTCCTTGATCAACTGCAGTTCACTCCACGAAAGTGGTCGACAGTCGACACCAACTTCTCGTTCAAGAACGACCCGGGTGGGCACCTTCACCCGAGCAACGCCACCGATGCCGGGCAGTCTGGCTACGTCCTCACCGATGTAGTACATCCTCACGGTGTTCTGAGCACCCCCCGCTCGCTGCTCTTGGGCATAGATGCGGAAGACGACTACGACAAGGGCCAGAACCCGTACAACCAGCTAAAAAAGCCCTACTGGGCGCAGAGCAACGTGCTTTTCCGAAGCCACTTCGCTCAGACCGAACTCTTCATCGTCTTCGGGTGCTCGCTCGGTGAGAGCGACGGATGGTGGTGGCGCAACATCGCCCAGGCCGTAAGCAGTGGCAATGCCGAGGTAATCATCTATCGTCGGAAAGAGATCGGACTGACGCAGCAGTCGGTCAAGGACTTGTTCCTGAGGGTTGCCGGGTTCGAGCGCCCAAGCGAAGTTCGAACGGAACTAGAGAAGAAACTATGCGTCATTATCTACGAGGATTCCGATGATCGCGTTTTTTTGAGCACTAAACGCATTTGAGGGACCGCCTTTCGCGCGTAGCCGCCCTCAACGGGGCCACGGCGCAGGAGTCGAACCGAACGAGCCTCGCGCGTGCAGTTAAGGGACACTCGCAGGGGCGATCGCGATCAGAAAGGCGGCTTGTCCCGCGTGTTGGCGGACGGTTCAGGGGCTAGAGGCTCAGGCCCGAGCTCGCTCGTCTTTTGCGCAACGTAAGTGAAGATAGTGCGTCCTGCATTGATCGCGAGAAGAGCCTCGGGATCGCCCAACAGTCTCCGATTGGGGTGCGCAGCGCTCGCGTTGTTGCGGATGGTGTTCAGCGCATCGAGCGTCGCGGCCATCGAGTATAGGACCTGACTAACGTCGCCCGCCCGCGCTCCTGCCGGCCTGAGTCTTGGATGATGCGTACGGAGTTCTTTCATCGCCTTCTGCAATGTCGCGGCCTCAGGGAGCTGAATTCCTTCCGCTGCGCAGAGCGCCTTCATGTGCCCGTGGAGCGCCGTATGGACGCGATCGACGGCGCTTACTGGCCCGCCACTTCGCAGCAGACTCTCTGCATCGGATAGCGCCCTGCGAACGACTTCGCTGGTGCTAGCCGCCTGTAGCTTCGGGCCCGCGACCACGGGCTCGCCATCGAGTTCCGCAATCCATCTCAGAATTTCGGGTTTGAACCTGGCTCTTGCCTCCGGGCGCCCGTCAACCGGGAACCGTTCGAGTACACCTCTCAGAATCCGAGACTGCCGTGCGGCGGTCTGCGACGACAGAATCTCGATGAAACGCTCACGCGTAGTCCCAGCAAGTTCGTCGGGAAAGATGTCGTCGATGTCGCAGTATTCTGGGTAGAATTCGGTGTGGGTGCGATAGGAGAAGTCACCTAGATAGCCACTCTCTACCCCGATATAGCGGCTGACTACCTGCATTACCTGTTGCTTGGTCAGAGCCATCAATCAAGCACCCGCCCTCGACGGGGCACACTCACAGTCTTGCTCCGTCCCGACCTTCATCACACACTCCATTTTGAGCGAACGCTGCCGGCGCACGCCGGGACGCTCTCAGAGTCAATCACTGCCTCAGCATGCCAGTCGGCGCCGAGAGTTGAACAGCCTCAAGCGGCTTTCCGGAGCACTGTGCCCAGTGCACGTCAGTCCGGGCGAAGCGCATCACCCGAGGTTTGTCAGCGCCGTGCCGAGGGGATTGGCCGTAGCGCGGCCTCGAGTTCGTCGAGACGGATGCGGATGGGGCGTCGGCCGCACTGGTAGGCGGGGATCGTACCGTCGCTGATGCGGCGCCTAATTGTCCTGGTGGAGAGCGACATGATCTCGGCGGCTTCCTCGAGGCTGACATAAACAGGGAGCTCGGCCTTCCTGCTCATGATGCATCCGCCTTGCGCATCGTGGGGTCCGAGTGGCCGGGTGTTGCCGAGTTGAGGAAGCGGCGTGCTTCGGCGACGGTGATGTAGAGGCGGCCGCAGCCGTCAAGGCGCGCCCAGCGAGGTCCGACGCTGCGCCGTCGCCAGTCGCGGACGGTGCGTTGGGGCGTGCGAATGAGGGTGCAGAAGTCCTCAAAGGTGAGCAGGCCGTTGTCGTTCCACTCGGCGGGGATCTGGATTGGCTGCACGGGCGTCTCCTTAGTTATGGCTGTACCCACTGATGTCCGTACGGGTGCCGGTGGGATCGACGGCGGCCCGTCGATCGTGGTCAGCGGTGGAATGACGGTGTCCCTGAGGTACATGAGGAGTCGAGAACTGGCGGGGTGATCCTCCGGGCCGCGCGCCTCTGCCTGGTGGCGGGGTGGGGGAGCTTCGTGCGGGCGCAGGTCATGTGCGCGCCTTCGGAAGGGATGCCAGGACGTTGCGGCGCGAGGCACTGCCGGGAGGGCGACGTGAGTGCGGCTCCTGTCAGATTCTGAATCCGGGTGGCGCTGAATGCGGCCGGAGACGCTCCTCGTGATGCTCGTCGATCCGTTGCTCCTTGCGCAGCTGTCGGCGGGGGGATGCGTGAGGGCCGTAGCGATCGATGTTCTCAAGGGCGCGTTCACGGGCGTCAGTGGGTCCGAGGTCGGCGCGGTCGCGCGCGAACACAGCTGTCCATTGGTCGCGGGCGTCCTCGCTGTTCTCCGCGACGAGGTGGGCGGTGTTGGTTCGACGGCCGCGGGTCATGCCGACGTACGCCGCAGCGGCGCCGGTGGCCTCACCGACGAGCAAATGGGCGTGGTCGACCGTTTCGCCTTGGGCGCCGTGGACGGTGGTGGCGTACGCGAGCTCGACATGTTGGCGGACATAGGGCGCGGGCAGGATCCGTTCGCCGCGACGTCCACGCACGAGCAGACCGCCGTCGTCGCCGATGCCGGCCACCGTCCAACAATCGCGGTTGGCCACGCCCAGGTTGCGGTCGTTGCGGCGGGTGGTGATGTGGTCGCCGAGGCCGATGGGTTCACCGGCTGAGGTGATCAGTGCTCCGGTGGAGACGGTCTGGCCGGTGGCCAGGCGTTGGTCGCGGATCGCGGCGTTGAGTGTGGTGACCTGTTCGCGGGTGTCGGCGATGATCCTGCCGCCGTCTTGTGCGGCTCCGGCGACGGCGGCGAGGCGCTCGACCTCACTGCGATGGATAGTGATCTGGCCGCGTTGGTGCAGCGCGTCGAAGACCTTGCCGGAGTCCTTCCCGGTCCGCATGAGGAGGCTGAGGGCGGCGTACTCGGGATCGCTGAACCGGTGCACGGTGTCCAGGACGAGACATGCCTCGGGGCGTGCCCAGCGGGCGGCGTGGTCGAGTACGCCGCCGCGGCCGACCGCGGGGAGCTGGTGGCGGTCGCCAACGAACGCGACGCGAGCGTGGGCCTGGTCCGCGATGGTGAGCAAGGCGCGTGCGGTGTCCTGGTCGAGCATGCCGGCCTCGTCGACGAGCAGAAGATCACCTGGCAGCAGCCGCGCCCGCGCGCTGGGCTCCGCGTGGCGGCGGGTCCAGTGGCTGTCGGTGTCCCAGCGGTACCCGTGCTGGTGGACCAGCCAGGCTGCGGAGAACGCGTCGGTACCGAGCTGTGCCTCGGCTGCCCGGGCGGCTTTCAGCGTCGGGGTGACCACCACGAGCCGGTGCGACCGGATCTCGACGAGTCGTCGAGCCACGTCAAGCGTGCTGGTCTTACCCGCTCCGGCGGCGCCTTCGATCACCAGGAGAGGACCCGTGCCGGTCAACGCGGCCACCACCCGCCGTTGTGCGGGGTCCAGTTCGCCTCCGAAGGCCAGGAGGCCGATCCAGGAGGGGGTCGCGGGTTGCTCGGCGCGTGCAGCGAGGCGGGTGACCAGGTCTGTCTCGACGTTAAGTACGTCGCGGGAGGTGAGGGTGCGGATGTGCTCGGGTACGTCGTCTCGAGTCAGCAGAAGCTCGCAGCGGTCGACGGTGCGGCTGGTCAGGTCCTCGACCAGTTCGCGGCGTACCGGCGCCGGGGTGACGACGCCGGCGGCGGCGATGATTCGTTCGACCTCGCCACGGATGTCGGCGGCGTTCCAGGCCGACCGCCGGGCACCGAGCCTCGTCAGGACGAGGTCGGTGACTGCGTCGCGGTTGATCCGACCGATCGCGGTCCACGGCCGGTCGCCTTCCTGAACAGGGGAGTGGGGCGGGGTGAACCCGAGGCCCCGGAGCTCGTCGCGCCACCGCTCGGCCAGCTGGGTGCCGTCGTTGGGGACGACCTTGTCGGGTCGCGCAGTTGCCCAGGCGCGGCGGTCCCATGCGCGGCGTAAGCGTGGGCCGGGTTCTTCGGCGGGGTGTTGCCTGCGCCAGGCGGCCTCGTAGCGGTCGATGTTGCGCGTGATCTGCGCGGCGCGGGCGCTGAAGGCGCCGGTGTACGGCGCGAGCTGGGCGATCTCACCGGAGTCGGGGTCCACGGTGTAGCCGTGGGCGGCGAGGGTCTCGCGGAACTGGGGGTCGCACGCGACGGCGGCATGCCCGATCCCGTTGATCGCCTCGATGCTGTCCACCACGCCCACCGAGTGCAGCCCCCGCCACCGGCCTGCAGCGAAGACGCGCGCGTTCATCTGCAGGTGCAGGTGGCGGTGCGGGTCTCCGGCACGGGAGGTGTAGTGCCGCACCACGGCGGCCTCGAGTTGCTCGACCGGCACCTGCACCTGACGGCCCCGTGGCCCGACGCGCGTGGTGGCGTGCTCAGCGAGCCAAGCGATGATCTCGGTCGCAGCACGGTCTTGGGCTGCGTCGTAGGCGGCAGCGATCTTCGGGTGCAGCGTTGCCGCCAGCGACCAGGTCTTCGGACCGTTCACCACGACCTCGACGAACCGCAACCCCCGCTCGTCTGTGCGGAGCCGGCCCTTCGCCGCACCGGTCGCGATGTCGTAGCCGGCGACCCACCGCTCGTAGGCGTCCCCGTCCAGCGTCCCCCCGTCCTGAACTGCGGCGATGCTGCGTCCCCCCACCGCCGGGGGAGCGGTGGCGACGTACCTGGTCGCGACCCCCGTGCCCTCAGCGAGGTAGTAGTCGTCGACCCGGGAGCGGTCGGCTTCCACGTAGGAGCGCGCCGCAGAAGGGGAGCCGCGGTAGAACTTGACCCCACCGTGCACGCCTCGTCACCGCCCGTCAGCCGTCGTCACCTAGCCTTGAAACGACGTTCGGCCCGCCCCGAGGGGCGGACCGATCTACGGACCTTCGTAGCATGCGTGCCGCTCGATTTAGAGGCGGTTGTGGCGTTGGGCGGTGACTGAAAGCGGGACTCGTCATCCGTCGTCAGGGGCGGGGCTACAAGCGAGGTGAGTGCTCGGTTCCGGCACGTCGAGGGGCCAGGGCTTCTTGAAGGTCCGGTGGGCGGTACTCCAGTCCCTTGACGGCTTTCCCGTTCCCCGCCGGGGTCTTCGTCATGTTGGACCGGTGAACCTCAGCAACCACCGCGTCGAGGTCAATGCCGTAGTGCAGGGCTGCGCCGTAGACCACGTAGGCCAAGTCCCCGAGGGCGTCAGCGACTCCCGTCACGTCGCCGCCCTCGACGGCGAGCCGCAACTCTGCGGCTTCCTCGTCGATGAAGTCGCACCGGAGCATGGCTCCGTCGACGTCAACCGTCGGGGTGGAGCGGATAGAAGCACCGACGTACTCGTGAAACTGCCGTAGGAACTTGCTGGGTGACTCAGCCATGCGCGAACGGTACGGAACGAACGACTCGGCAGGTTAGGGTCGCGGCGTAATCCGCTTCGGCCCGACAGTGCGCGTCACGACGACAAGCCTCCAACCCGTGCGGGAAGACATGCGTGCCTTCCTGGAGTCGTCGTGCCCCTGCTTCGCGCGTCCGCATCGGGCGTTCGGACGCTCATCGAGAGCGGCCGGTTGGTCGATTCGTTGACCGAACAGTTCCGATTCCGTCGAGGCCACTCCCCGTCGCCAGGCGAGGTCCGATCCTGGGATCGCAGCATCGGCGTCGTGGTCAACGACCTCCGTGACGCCGGGCTCGACGACGTCGAAATGCTGCTCGAGTACCAGCTCCCGCTCACGAGCAAGCGCGCCGATGTGGTGCTCTGCGGGACCCATCCGCGGACCGGCAACTCGTCGTACGTCGTGCTCGAGCTCAAGCAGTGGACCGAAGCAATGCTGAAAGACGGCACCGATGATGTCGTCTCTATCGGGGGCTACGGTGACCACCTCCACCCCGGCGAACAGGTCCGTCGGTACTGCGTGCATCTCACTGATTTCGTTGCCAGCTTGGCGGACGAGCCACACCGCGTGACTGGGGCCGCTTACCTCCACAACGCAACCGATCTTGGTGTCGACGGATTGTTCCAACTGCCGGCGACCGAGCAGAGCAGGGTGTTCACGGGACAGGGTCGCGGCACGTTTGTGGACTTCCTCAGGACCAAGCTCGCCCCGGAGAGCGGAGCGGCCGCCGCGGATGAGCTCTTGAACGCGGCTGTCCGGCCGAGCAAGCAGCTGATGGCGCTAGCGGCTGAAGAAGTGCAGCAGCGCGAGATGTTCAACCTCCTCGACGAGCAGCAGGTCGCCTACTCCGAGGTGCTGCGTGCGGTTGAGGCGTCGCGTCGCGGCAACACCAAGGAAGTCATCGTGGTCACCGGGGGCCCAGGGTCTGGAAAGAGCGTTATTGCCTTGAGCCTGCTCGGCGAGCTCTCCCGACGAGGTCGCCCTGTTCTCCACGCCACCGGGTCCTCGGCCTTCACCCAGTCGCTTCGCCGCATCGCGGGCAGCCGGGCCCCTCGAGTCCAACAGATGTTCAAGTACTACAACCAGTTCATCGATGCCGAGAAGAACGGCCTCGACGTCCTGATTCTCGACGAGGCCCACCGCATCAAGGAGACCTCGACGAACCGGTATACGCGCGCATCGTTGCGGACCGGCCGTCCACAGGTCGAGGAACTGATCGACGCCGCACGTGTGCCGGTCTTCTTGCTCGATGAGCACCAGGTCGTTCGCCCGTCCGAGCGCGGAACAGTTGCGGAGATCGAGGGCGCCGCCCTGCGCATGGAGTGCAAGGTGACGCACATCGATCTGGACGGGCAGTTCCGGTGTGGCGGTTCCCGCGTCTACGAGATGTGGGTGCTGCGACTCCTTGGCCTCGAGCCGGGCGGCCCCATCAGGTGGGAAGGCGATGACGGGTTCGAGCTCTCAGCCGCTCTGACTCCGTCGACCATGGAGCTCAAGTTGGCGAAGTTGCTGGACGAGGGCTACTCCGCTCGAATGGCCGCTGGCTACTGCTGGAAGTGGCGCGACCCAGAAAAAGGATCCGACTCCTTGCCGGAGGACGTCGTCATCGGCGACTGGAGCAAGCCATGGAACAACAAGCGGGACACGTCGTTCGCCGGAGCACCCGGGACGCCGTACTGGGCCACCGACCCAGCCGGTTTCAACCAGGTTGGTTGCGTCTACACGGCTCAGGGTTTCGAGTACGACTACGGCGGCGTAATCATCGGACCGGATCTGGTGTGGCGCACCGACGAGTGGGTCGTACGGCCCGAGTACAACCAGGACACCCAGTTGAAGCGCGGCAATCCGACCGGGCTGGAGCGAGCAATACTCAACACCTACAAGGTGCTCCTGACCAGGTCGATGCGCGGCACGTCGGTGTTCTCGACTGATCACGAGACCAACGAAATGCTGCAGCGCCTGGTGCGTGCCTGACAGTGTCACTAGAGCAGTGAGTCTCGCCGATCGGTGCCGTTCTCGGCGGCATCCTCTCGGCTTGGTGCTAGGCGTCAGGCATCTTTCCTGGCGCTCTCCACCATGTCGATGAACGACTCCACGCGGTGCGCGTCGCACGAAGAAGGCCACGACGGGCAAGTCCAACGCAGCCGAGATCCGGGCATGGGGCCGGGAGAACGGGTATGAGGTTCCGGATCGCGGACGCGTTCCCGTGGCAGTCGTTGAGGCATACGAAGCATCGAACTGACACCTGCACGACGAACGTGCCCAGCACATCATGTGCCGGGCCCGTTCGTTGCTTCACTAGAACGTCGCGCAAGTCAGTCATGGTGCTGACGGAACACAGAGTAGGGCGATGCGATGGACTCGTCGCTTCTGCGCGTGACAGCTCGTCTCGATGAGTTCGACAACACCTACGTTCTTCGCCCGATCAGGCCTCCAACCGCAGCTGCGTACGGCTACAACCGCGACGCCAGGCGGGCTGTAGCCGACGGTCTCAGGAAGCTGCAGGCACCGGACAACACGTCCAGTCCTGATGCTGCCCGCCGGGTTCCTTTCGTAAGAACTGCCAATCTGGCGCAGGCGAACTTCGGTGGCCCTTAGCCTTCGCGGCATGCGTCTCGGACTAGTTGCACTGACCTGCACGCTCGGTGTCGTCGTCGCAGGGTGCGCTGACTTGCCGAGTGACTCGTCATCGTCGTCGTACTCGAATCCAAGTAGCGAGGCTTCGCCGAACGATGAGCCGCAGTCGAGCCCACGTAAGCAGAATGCTGGACGGGAGAAGGCCGCAGCGAAACCATCGCCTACACCCACTCCCACGCCGAAGCCTGCGCCCCAGGGGCCAGGAGGTTTGTCACCGACAGAGGTGTCAGCCGTCCACAACATCGCGCTGCAGACTGGGTATTCGTTCCAGGGCATCGCGCCACGCGACTCGGCGCTCCTCGCCGTCACAGTTTGCGAGCGTGTGGCAAGCGGGGCCACTAGCTGGGAAGCGGAGGAGCGCGAAGCCATCGCGAGCGGGGCGCCGCCGAGCGCAGCCTCTAAGTGGAACGACTACATCCGCGATTACGTCTGCTAACTCACGAGTAAGTTTGGCGGCTCACTTCGACGGCAGGGCAGCCTTGTAGACGTAAGGCTTGGCCACATCCAATGCCTGGTCGGCGGTGTAGTGCCAGACCTTCGGGGAGTTGAGGGCCGACGTGACGACGGCCAGGCGCCAACCAACCTGATTCTCTGCCGCCCTGATCTCGTTCGCTGTCAGAAACACGATTGGCTTCGTGCCGCTGAGGCCCTTCACCTCGGCGCGAACTATCTCACCCGACCTCGTGTGTTTGAAGGTGATGTCCCAGCCGACCTTGTCGGAGCTGACGTCGTCATACGTCCACTCGTCGCCGTAGTGCTCGATGACTGCCGCCATCGCGATGGCTTCAACGATGGCGTTCTTGGCAGGGGAGCCGTGACCTGCGCCCCCGCCAGTAATGGTGATGGTCTCTTGATCCGGAACGTCGTCAGTCCAGCCAGGCAGGACTTGTTCGAGTAGCTTTAGCTGCTCTTTCGACACCCAGGACGGATTAGATCCGATGGCCATGCGTTGCACCTCGAGGTCGGTGACACCAGACGCCGCGATCTCGTCAGCACTGACCGCAGCGTTGAGCAGAGGGATGTCGACCGGCACGAACAGTTCGACGGCATCGCGTGCTTGCTTGTCCAGCCAGTAACCAATGTCGCTGAAGTAATCGTCGTCGTCCTCGGGCTCGACCTGCCCCGTGACCCGTCCGACGCCCCAGATGCCGCGGGTCATCCGCCGGCCGTTGCCGGACACCCAGAGAATGATCTTGTCGTTGGGCGCCATCATGTCCGCGCGGTAGCCAGGGACGACGCTCCAACTATTGATCTCGTCCATTCCATCGGCCATTGCGCCTGGCAGGTCAAACTTGGTCTCGGGATCGCACTTGATCAGCCACGCGCCGAGGTTGTCCTCCGTGATTGCCCGCTCCGCCATGCCGCGTTCCTACCACGCCAACTTCACCGTTCGGCCTGATCTGGCGCAGCAGTCGGTCGACAAGGGCGACCAGCTGAACGTCGACCGCGGGGAGAGCAAGACGCCATACAAGCTCAAGCTCGACTACGAAGACGTGTCAACATGCCCGCTTCACAGCCGCTGCCGCTGTCGCATCCTGCCGGTGCGTTAGCTCAACAACTTGGCGAGCAGGAACGGCAGCTGACTGGTCAGAACCGCAGTGGGAATCACGTCTGCAGTCACAGAGCGAAGGTGCCCGGGAGCAATCGCGGTCTCGACTGCCAGCTTGGCGGGTCTTCTGGATCCCGGGACGATCAATCGGACTGACCCAGGGAACGAGATCAGGCTCTGGCTCCGTGTGACGAAGCAACCACCGTCTCCGGCAACCCACAGGCCGGCGCTGGCAATGACGACGGCACGAAAGGCTTTCGACCTGTCGGGTACATCGCCTTGGGTGGCCACGGAACCCTGTGGGATTACCGGAACGCCGGCCCCGTGTGGGACCTCGGGCGGAATTTGAATCCCATAGTCGATCGAGGCTGGTTTGGTGACTTTGCAGATCACGGTGCTCGCAAACGGCAAGCCCCAACGCCCAGTGACTCTCTTCGGTGCGGTTCGGCAGCGCATAGGGGCCATCGTGGTTCACTGGCCGACTTGACCGGACCGCTGGGTCCTTGCGCTTATGAGGCCGCGAGCAGAAACCGTTGACCTCTGATTTCGCCTGAAAACGCACCAGGTGCTCGACATGTGTGACTTTGAGCCATTGGGCCCCAAAAGGCGGTTAGCAATCTGCCTGAACGATCGAGCGTACTGAGACAATCCCGTCTCATTTCGAAAAGGCTCCTGCGGTACTGCGTGTCTTTCTTGCTGGGCAGCCATATCGCATTCTTCGCTGTTAGCCAGACCCGCCACAACTTGATTTCTGTGGCTTCATCCTTTTTCATGGCTCTATGGGGGCTACGAAGCGCTACATGGAACTGATCGAGTCGCGCGGATGGTCCGAGACAGACACCGTCATCTGCAGCTCTTGCGTCACTGACGAGGCTCTCCAAGAGGCA
Source organism: Nocardioides sp. AX2bis (assembly GCF_902506435.1). Taxonomy (GTDB): domain Bacteria; phylum Actinomycetota; class Actinomycetes; order Propionibacteriales; family Nocardioidaceae; genus Nocardioides. Next base: position 1,922,639 of record NZ_LR733215.1, read on the forward strand.
GTGAGGGCTGAGGGGGGTGACGACCCCTGCGACTACTGCGACGAGACACCTGTTGCGCCAGAGGGGACCGCTCCCTTCGACGTGATCACTGAACTCGTAGTCGATGGCCTGCGCTCTGAGTACGAGGATCCGAACCAGAGCATGGGCTGGGAGGGGGGTTATGTCGGGGCCATCACCCATGACACGTGGGATCTCGTCTGGGACCTAGAGATCACTGAGATCGAGAAGGTCCATGACGACCTCCTGCGTGCCATTCAGCTGGATCTGTGGTGTCAGCGAGACCCGTACGCGGCTACGCCCACCCAGGCCCTGACCTGGGGGTGGCAGGGCTTCCGGGACTACGTCAAGCATCGGCGGCGCTTCACGTTTCTAGTTCAGGACGACTCCACGCTCGACGGTGCGGGAAGTCTGCCCATGCACGCCGTCCCATCAGCGGTCGTCAACGCGGTTGCGGAGTCCGACCTCGTGATCACGCTCCCGGCAGGGACTGAGTACTGGCGTGCTCGCGTGCATGAACCGGGGGAGTCCTATGAAACCGCAGCCGACATTGGCACGCCCCCAGATTCACTGGCCAGGGACAACCGAATGAGTCCGAAGGGGATCGGCGCCTTCTATGGAGCGTCCAGTGCTGGTGGCGCACAGGCCGAGGTTGGGGGATACGCCAGCCCGACACAGGAGGCAAGTCTCGGTTGTTTCTCGACCACAGTTCCCTTGAACGTTGTCGACCTTCGAGTCCCACCGTCCGTCCCTTCGCTGTTCGCCTCAGATCGGCACCTTCGTCCCTCGCGACAGTTCCTTCACGACTTCATCGCAGACGTCACGAAGGTCGCAGATCCGGCTGACAGTCAGTACTTGGAGTACGTGCCTACCCAGGTTGTCGCGGAGCACTTCCGCTACGAGCTCGCAGGGAACGTGAGAGGCGTCCTCTGGCAATCGTCAAAGGGTTCTGATGTCACGTCGTGCGTCCTGTTCATCCCGAGCGATGAGGTAGCTGATGGCAGCGCGGTGGCGCCCGACGCACTGTTGGTGCTTGATCCTGCCTCGGTCACCGAACTGGCCGCGCCATTAAAGCCAGCCTGACGCTCGAGCTATCTGTGCGACGGCGAACTACGGGTCCGTTATAGGCCAACACTTGCTCGGGACGTCGTCTCGTGCGTGCGAACCCGCGCCCGCACCCCCGCGCCCGCTTACTCATCGACAGCAGGAGCCGCGGGCGCAGGATGGGTGCAGGGTTTGCGCACCGAACATGGGCGCTGCCGTCAGGCTGCGGTCTCTGCTGCGCCACCCGTCAAGGAGCGTTGCCGAGTCGGACGAGCCTGCCCGGTCGGCTGCTCGCCACTGTGAACGCACAACGGGGCCCACCAGAACCCGCCCGGGTCTGCTGCACGTGTTGATCCGGGCGCACGTGTCGGTGGCTCGACGTAGGCTCCGACCCATGACACGGGAGGAGGACGGGCACGAGTACGTCACGGAGAAGATGAACGTCACCCGGCGCAAGGACTCCACCTACTCGAAATCACGTGTCAAGCCTGGTGAGGCCAGTCCGTTGACCCGCAGCGCCAACGGCGAGCTGGGTCAGGTGACTCTTAGCCCCGTTGACGACGATGATGACGAGACTGCGACCTACCCGGATCCGGTTTACGTATACGTCGAGACCGAGACGCCACGACGCACAGAGGAGCAACTGTCCCGCGAGGAGTTCGCGGGGATCATTGTTCGAGCTCTTCTCGAGATGGCCATTGAGCACGGAACGCCGCATGCCAAGCGTCTGTGGATCGAGAAGTTACAGCCCGCCATCAAGGCGCGCGTCGAGCGCAGGCGTGAGCGCAGGGTTCTTCGTCGCCTCCGTCGCGCCGAGAAGAAGAACACCGTGGTGGAAGCAACGACAATTGAACCCACCCACGACATTGCGGTCGTCGCTAACGAGTTTAAGCTCGACATGACCAACTCGGAAGCGCAGGCTCGGTACCTGATGGCGCTTGCTGCACAACGTTTTGCGGATGAGCAGATGCAACTCATCGCCGATGCTGACATACGAGCCGACGACGGTTACCGCGAGTTGGAACAGGCACTGTCATCATTGCCGCCCAAGCAGGTCGCATCCATGCTTCAAAAGGTCGAGACCAACCCCGAACTGCTCGCGGGCGACGTGCTGACTGGGCTCGGCATGGTCCTAGGCGTGGAGCGCGCCAGTGGTCCCTTGGCGATCAAGGAACGTCACGAGTCTTAACGAGCTCAAATTTTCTTAAGGTAGCGCGCTCGCAGGCTCCCATGCGGCTTGGACCGAGGTGGCCGTGGCGGCGAGAACGACCATACGTAGACATGCCGACTCCGGGTTTCAGTCCAGGTCGAACAGGTCGAAGAACCAACTGAACAGACCGTCCAGCGCGTCTACTGGACTCGAACCGGGCTAGCCAACACTCGCAACCTTGCTCAGTTGATGGTCTTACTGCTTGAAAATGCGCATGGCTCGAGGGCAGGACTTTGCCGTTTGCCGTCTACGCCGTGCCCGCTCCTGAGCGTCACTTGCCTTCGGTGCACCACTGCGTCGCGGTGTCGTGGGCTTGCTGTTGGTGTGCGGTGCACTGGCTCCGACCGGCCCCACGCTCGTCGTGACGGGTCCTGCCACTACTGGTGTGGCACGGCGAACAACGATGGCGTCATCGACGTCGCTGAACTCAATCGGTGGCAGCACCCAATGCTTCGGCATGCGGTCGCGCACGGCTGCATCAAGGTCAGTGCCAGATACCTTCGCAGACTGTTCTGCTTGAAGCTTCGGGAGTAGGACCTGGCGTAGGTACGCGGAGCGGTCTCGCGCTCGGATAAGTGTGCCCTCGGCGTCGTACGTCCGCGCATCACCGTTGGCAGTGAAGGCGCCGGCTCGCTTCCGCAGTGGAGTCCGCGGCATCAGTGACCTAGAGGGTGGGCACGACGCCGCCACCTCGCCTGTCCTCAGCACGCCCGCTACAACCGCACGTGGCAGGGGCGTAGCGCTGACGTCTCACGTTTCTAGCCGTGAGAATGCGCGGGGATCGTTGCGGCTGCATCACGCATCAGCCTGACCGCGGTGCCAGCAGGGGCGCCGTTAGGTGCGGCCTTGTTGAGAAGCGTCCAAAGCGGTCTCCACCGCGTCGACAGCGTCCTCCACACCCACGTGCTCCCATACCCGAACGACGGTCCAGCCGGCATTCGCTAGCGCGTCGTCGTACTCGCGGTCTCGTTGGACGTTGCGGGCCAGCTTCAGCTGCCAATAGGTCGAGTTCTGCTCGGGTGCATTGCCATGCAGGGGACAGCAATGCCAGAAGCACCCGTCAACGAACACGGCAACGCGCGCGCGAGTGAACACGATGTCTGGGCGCGGCTTGACAGTGTCCAGCACGATCCTGAAGTCCTTACGGAAGCGCCGACCGCGGACATGCAACGCCGATCTCAGTGCAAGCTCGGGCTTGGTGTCCGTGCGACGGATCGAAGCCATGATGCGCGCGCGGCCAGGCGTTGTCGCGGCCGGAGGCGCTGGTATTCGTATCCGTGGTTCGTTCACAGCCTTCGTGTCCTCAGAACTTGAGGCGGTACCCCGTGATGATGCGAGGTGCTTGGGCGAGTTGGTCTCGTGTCAGCAGGTGCAGGTGGAAGGCGATGGGGGACAGGACGTTGGTGACCGCGATGACGACGAAGTCCGCGTCGGTCTCTACGCGCCAACTCTCCTTCGGCGTCAGGTTGAAGGCCAGGGTCGAACTCATGATGCCTTTGACCTCGACGTGCAGTTCCCTCTCACCCTTCACGTAGAGAAGGTCGTAGCCAACGCCTTCCTTCTGGCGGTCTCGCTTCATGGTCCAGCCCTGCGCTTGCAGAGCCTGGTCGGCCAGGTCTACCGCACGCGTCTCGGCCAACTTGTTGCGAGCCGAGTTGCTGGGTGTACGGGGGAGGTCCGAGGTGACCAGTTCGTCGCCTGCGTGACTCTCTGTGTAGGTGGGCATGGTGGCCTCAGTTGCCGTGAGGTCACCTGTCGGTAGGGCATCAGGAACGGTGAGGGCGGGCGCTACGGCAGGTGCAGGGATCTCCTCGAGGACGCGCTTCGCAACCACGTCACCGCCTGGGTCCTGCTCTGCCTGTCCGGAAGACTCTGGCAACGCCGTATCGGCCGCTTCGAGGAGGGCTCGATACGTCTCGAAGGTGACCTCGGTGATGGCGTGTTGGTGGTTCCACGCCGGTAGGTCTAGTTCTGACTCGGGCACAGGGCGGGCAAACTCGGTGTAGTTGGCAATGGTGGCTTCCCAAGGACCCGTCCACCCTGGCCCGATGTATGAGATCTCCGCATGCGCTATGAAGTGCTTGGGGTGCTCCGTGGACTTGCTGGTCGCGTAGTAGATGACGCGTGACCCGGGCCCTGCGTCATTAAGTGGCCCGCGGCCCGTGACGGTGGAGTCATAGCGGTACCGACGGTGATGGTCGGTTTCCCACTTGGCGCCAGCATCGGCGTCGGTGACGTTGAGAAGGAAGCATCGCGGCACCCGCGTGACGGCTGAGCGGATGCGGGAGTAAGCACGGTTGGTGACAGTGGACCCACCCGTCTCCGAAGACTCGCTCGAGTCCCAGAAGGGGTCGTAGGTGAGGCCAAGGTCGCGGAGCACTCGCTCGGCCTTGCGATACGCATCAGTCTCGGTGGATGTATCTCCCGTGATGGCCGTGTGAACCCGATTGAGGAAGGTGCTGTCAACGGACGATCCCCTCGACACGGCGGGCGGTTCGATCTGCAAGGCTGCCGCGATGTCCTCCGCCAATTGCTGCTTGGTTGGGTTGTGAACCTTCGCGCCGGCGATCTTGGATTGCGGTCCCGCTTGCTCGCTCATGGCCGCAGTGTGCCGAGCTTCAGAGGATCGTGTGAGTGAAGTGACACGATGGGCAAGAGAGCTCGAACACACGCTCGACACGCCGTAGCCAATGCTCAGATCCGACCTGGCGCCACATAAGCTTTGAGGCGTGACCACGGACGAGCCCGCCTTCAGATTCATCGACCTGTTTGCCGGGGTGGGGGGCTTCCACGCCGCGCTCAAGGCCTACGGCGGGGAGTGCGTCTACGCCGCGGAGATCGACAAGGCCGCAGCGGCCGTGTACGAGCGGAACTGGGGCCACAAGGCGCTCGGTGACATCACCGCCGACGCGGACAAAGACAAGAACCTGATGAACGTTCCGGTCCACGACGTGCTTGCGGCTGGCTTTCCCTGCCAGCCCTTCAGCAAGTCTGGCGCGCAGCGGGGGATGGATGAGACCCGCGGCACGTTGTTCTTCAACATTGCTTCGATCATCGAGGCCCACCATCCGTCTGTCGTCCTGCTGGAGAACGTCCGGAACCTGGCCGGCCCACGCCACATGCACGAGTGGCAGGTCATCATCGAGACGCTGCGTGAGCAGGGCTACCGCGTGTCCGAAGTGCCCGCAATCTTCTCGCCGCACTTGCTGCCGCCCGACCGCGGTGGACGTCCTCACGTGCGCGAGCGGGTCTTCATCACAGCTACCTACGACCCCGATGGAACCCGCCACCTGCCCGTGCACCCGGTGGCAACGAACGCTGATTCCATCGACGGGTGGGACCCAAAGGAGGAGTGGGACCTCGAAGACCTTCTGGACGACACCCACAACATCCCGGGTTGCAACCTGACGTCCGCCGAACGTCTTTGGATCGACGCCTGGAATGACTTCGTGGAGTTGATGTGGGAGCGCCGTGAGGGTCGACGCCTGCCTGGCTTCCCCCTGTGGGCCGACTCATGGCAGGACTACATGAAGCCCATCCCTGCTTCGACGCCAGCCTGGAAGGCCTCACACCTGCGGAAGAACTACGAGTTCTATGCAGCCCACAGAGATTTGCTGGACGTGTGGACGGCGAAGTGGGGCGTTTTTACGGACGCGTTTCCTGCCTCGCGTCGCAAGTTGGAGTGGCAGGCCCAGGACACGCCTCGGCTGTGGGACACAGTCATGCACTTCCGCCCATCCGGGATTCGCGCCAAGCGTGCGACCTACCTGCCGGCTCTGGTTGCCATCACGCAGACGTCCATCGTTGGACCGCGTGAGCGACGCATCTCTCCCCGCGAGACCGCTCGCATGCAGGGCCTTCCCGATTGGTTCGACTTCGGCGATCAGAAGCCATCTGCGACCTACAAGCAGATGGGCAACGGCGTCAACGTGGGTGCGGTTTGGCATGTCATGCGCGAGCACGTGCGACGCGATGAGGACGCACTGAAGCGCACTCCTGAGGGACGCCGCATCATTGGAGCAGTGGCCAACGCGCCGTTGTCGCCCGATGCGACCCTGGCCGTGATGAAACCCAACACCGGTAGCGCCAGCGCCTAGTGCGGGTTACGAGACGCTTGCATCATGGTCTGAACGGCATCTGCTGCAGACGGCGCTTGCCGTTGCTCCGAGAACTCCCGGCGCCCACCTCATCGCCTAGGCGGTGAGGTGGTCTACGCGGGACTAGCCGGCGAGCGGCGCGGTACGGGCATAACTGGTCGCCTCGGCGTCTACCTCACTGGCGAGGGCGCAGTGTCTGGCTGTGGCGAAACTTCATTCGATCGAGCGCGCGCAAACGCTGAATGGGTTCGGGCCAGACTCAGTCAGGCCGAGTTTACGGCCCGGAGCGTGCGAAGGCGTGGGCGGCAGCGGCGGGTCTGCTGCACGAACTGGTGACAGTTCGGTTAGGCCGCCTGGGTGGCGGTTGGGAGCATGATCAACTCGTACTCCACCGGGGTCAACCGGCCGAGAGTCGCCTGCCTACGACGGCGGTGATAGGTCCTTTCGATCCAGGTGACGATCGCGATCCGCAGTTCTTCTCGGGTGGCCCAGGAGCGGCGGTTGAGGACGTTCTTCTGCAGCAGGGAGAAGAAGCTCTCCNCCCCACCTGCCCCAGGAACCCCCGCTCGAGCGGGGATTCCCCGGCTGCGCGTGCCTTGCAAGGCGCGCGAACCCCGGGAAACGCCCACCCAGTCGCGGCGCCCACGCCCTGCCCGGCGTGCCCCCCGGGTCGGCTACCAGTGCACGCCGCGGAGCACGCGGGCGAGCATGATCTGCTCGGTCTCCCGCGCGCCGCCCTCGGGCACCGTGCCCTTCGCCGCGGCCGAGTCCGGGAAGACGTGGTAGGCCATGTTGAGCACCCGGAAGGCGGCCTTGGGGGCCACGGTGTGGACGACGGCGCCGGCGTTGCCGAGCAGCGTGTTGATCTCGTGCGGCCGGTCGACGACCGCCCGGATCACCAGGTCGGCGGCCTGGGCGGGGGAGATGGTGGGGAACTTGTCGTAGAGCTTCGTCGGCGCGATCATCGGCGTCCGCACCAGCGGCATGTGGATGCCGGTGAAGGTGACGCCGTCGCCCACCAGCTCGGAGGCGACGACGTTGCTCCAGGCGTCGAGCGCGGCCTTGGAGGCGACGTACGCCGAGAAGCGCGGCGGGGAGGTCTGGACCCCGATCGAGCTGATGTTGACCACGTGCCCGTTGCGCTGGTCGCGCATCGGGGGCAGCAGTCCCATGACCAGCCGGATCGCGCCGAAGTAGTTCAGCTGCATCGTGCGCTCGAAGTCGTGGAACCGGTCCTCCGACAGGCGCAGCGACCGGCGGATCGAGCGGCCCGCGTTGTTGACGACGACGTCGATCGTGGGGAGGTCCTCCGCGAGCCGGGCGCAGAGCTCGTCGATGGCGTCGAGGTCGGACAGGTCGCACGGGTAGACGTGCGCCGTGCCGCCGCGCAGCTCGATGGCCGCCCGCGTCTGCTCGAGCTTGTCCTTGCCGCGGGCCACCAGGACCGGGATGCCGCCGGCCTGGGCGACCTTGAGCGCGACGACCTGGCCGATCCCGGACGAGGCGCCGGTGATCACGACGTGCTTGCCCTCCAGGGCCGCGCGCGCCTTCGGGTCGCGGGCGGTGGCGGTGTCGAGGTGCTCCTCCCAGTAGCTCCACAGCAGCGCGGCGTAGGAGTCGAGGTCGGGCACCGCGATCCCGGAACCGGCGAGCAGCTTCTCGGTGCGGCGGGAGTCGAAGACGGCGGTGAAGGAGGTGTGCGCGAGGACCTCGGCCGGCAGGCCGAGCCGGCCGACGGTCTGGTCGAGCAGCGCCTGGGCCGGCGCGGTGCGGACGACGGCGTTGAGCAGGGAGGCCGGTCGCAGGGCGCGGGGGAGCAGGGGGCGCGAGGAGACCTTGGCCAGCCCCGACTCCACCGGGGTGCGGAACGTCGGCGCACCGGCCGCGGTGCCGAAGGCGTTGAACGCGTCGACCACCGGCTGCGGATCGGGGTCGACGAGGTGGAAGGCCTCGCCGTCGTGGCCGGGCAGGTGGGCGAGATGGTCCATCGCCGCGGCGACGTAGTCGACCGGCACCAGGTTGGTGCGGCCGAGGTCCATCCCGGCCAGCGGGACCCACGACGGCAGCGCGCCGCGCAGCGCCTTGAGCGCCGGGAAGAAGTAGTACGGCCCGTCGACCTTGTCCATCACGCCGGTCTCGGAGTGACCGACCACGATCGCGGGGCGGTAGACCCGCCACGGCACCGCGGACTCCTCGCGCACGATCCGCTCGGACTCGTACTTCGTGCGGTGGTACGGCGAGGGCAGGTGCTGGCCCTCGGCGAACATCGTCTCGTCGAACCGGCCCTGGAAGTCGCCCGCGGCGGCCACCGACGACACCTGGTGGAAGCAGCCCGCGTCCAGCGCCTCGGCCAGGCCGAGGGCGTGGCGGGTGCCGTCGACGTTGAGCGCCTCGTTGGTCGCCGCGTCCGCGGTCATGTCGTAGATCGCGGCGAGGTGGAAGACGTGCTCGACCTCGCCGGCGTGCTCGGAGACCCAGGCCGGGTCGACACCGAGCCCCTGCTGCCCGAGGTCGCCCACCACCGGGACGACGCGGTCGCTGTCCCAGCCGCGTCGCAGCGTGTCGAGACGGCCCCGGGAGCCCTCACGGACCAGGACGAACACGTCGCCCTCGCGGTTCGCGAGCAGCTCGGTGACGAGGTGACGACCGATGAAGCCTGTGGCGCCGGTCACGAAGTACGACATGGGCGGAGGCTAGCGGGTCACGGGCCTACTGGTCGCGGCCGCCGAACATGATCTCGTCCCAGCTCGGTACGGAGGCGCGGCCGCGCTTCTTGGTCACCGGACGGCGGGGCGGCTCCTCCTCGTCGGGGTCACCTGCCTGGTCGTCCGCACCGGACCCGTCGACGTCGGCAGCGGGCTCGCCCGGAGCCGGCGGGATCGTCGCCGCGGGGGCCTCGGTCCGGGCGGCGGGCTCGGCCAGTCGCTCCGCTCCGGCGTCGGTCCCGGCGTCGGTCCCGGCGTCGGTCCCGGCCTCGGGCGCCGTGCCCGTCGCCGGCACGGGGGAGTCGTCCGCGGGGACGGCGGGGGTGGTCGCGGTGTCGTCGTCGTCGCCGAGGACCGGCTTGGCGGGGGCGGGACCCGAGACCAGCTCGATCGCGTCGTCCCCGAGCGGCAGCTCGTCCTCGGCCGGCCCGGAGGCGCGGCGTCGGGCGCGTGCGGCGCTGAGGTCGTCGCCGGACGGCCGGGAGCCGGAGGTCGAGGAGGCGGTGGGGACCACGACCTGCTCACCGACCAGCCAGCGGGCGTCGTCGTCGTCCAGGGTGACGTAGGAGCCCGGGGCGTCGAAGGTGAACGAGGCGACGCCCTCGCGCCGGGCGGTGCGGTAGGTGCCGGTCAGCGTCCACCGGCCGTCCTCGCGCCGCCACGCGTCCCACTCCACCGCGGAGGGGTCGACCTGCTGGGTGCGCAGGTGGGCGGCGACCGCCTCGCCCAGGGTGCGGGCACCACCGGTCGACTCCCCGCCGCGGCGCAGGGACGACTTCTGGGCGCGCTCGGCGATGTGCTGCCGCTCGGCGACGACCGGGCCGGCGAAGGCCATGATCTTGTCGACCGAGGTCTGGGCGGCCTCGGCCACCGCCTCGGGTGACTCCCCGGCCCGGATCCGGGCCTGGATGTCGCGGGGACGCAGGGTTGACTCCATGGTGATCTCCAACTGGCCGAGGCGTGAGGTCTCTCCGCGCAAGGCGGCTCGCAGGCGTCCGTCGAGGGCGAGGGTGAACTCGTCCCCGGCGTCGTCGACGAGCAGCAGGCGGGTCCGGTCGTCGCTCATGCCGACCAGGGTCAGCTGCGGCACGCGTCCCACCTTCCCCGCCGGGCGTGGTGCCCGGCGCCTGCTCGTCGTGGTCCCACGGTCCGCCGAGCCTACGCCAGCGCGGGGCCGTTCTCCTCACGACGCGACCGGACGGGTGGCGGCGACGCTGCCTAGGATCGGGACGTGACCAGCAACGACATCGCCACCAGCACCGCCACGCCCGCAGCGCTCCCCGTCGAGCGGCAGGTGACGGACGTCGCGCCGTACGACGCGGTCCTGCTGGTCTCCTTCGGCGGCCCCGAGGGGCCCGACGACGTGCTCCCGTTCCTGGAGAACGTGACCCGCGGCCGCGGGATCCCGCGCGAGCGGCTGGTCGAGGTGGGGGAGCACTACTACGCCTTCGGCGGCCGCTCGCCCATCAACGACCAGAACCGGGCCTTCCTCGACGCGCTGCGCGTCGACCTCGACGAGGCCGGCATCGACCTGCCGGTCTACTGGGGCAACCGCAACTGGGACCCCTACCTGACCGACGCCCTCGCGCAGATGGCCGCCGACGGCGTGACCCGGGCGGCCTGCTTCGTCACCAGCGCCTACTCCTCGTGGTCGGGCTGCCGGCAGTACCGCGAGAACCTGTACGACGCGGTGGAGGACGTCGACGGTCGGTCCGGCCCCGCCGCGCCGCGCCTGGACAAGCTGCGGCACTACTTCAACCACCCCGGGTTCGTCGACCCCGTCGTCGACGCGACCCTGGCCGCGCTGGCCGACCTGCCCGAGGACGTCCGCGACGACGCCCGGATCCTCTTCGTCACCCACTCGATCCCCGACTCGATGAACGCGTCCTCCGGCCCGCCCGAGCAGGGCGGGGGGGCCTACGTGGCCCAGCACCTCGACGTGGCCGGGGTGGTCGCGGGCCGCGTGGGCGAGGTGACCGGCGTGGAGCGCCGGCACGAGCTGGTCTTCTGCTCCCGCTCCGGGCCACCGCAGATGCCGTGGCTCGAGCCCGACGTCAACGACCGGATGCGGGAGCTGGTCGCTGCGGGGGAGGCGCCGGCGGTGGTGCTGGTGCCGGTCGGCTTCGTCTCCGACCACATGGAGGTCATCTACGACCTCGACACCGAGGCCCGCGAGACCGCCGACGAGCTCGGCCTGCCGATGCGCCGCGCCGGGACCGCCGGGACCGACCCGCGGTTCGTCGCCGTCGTCCGCGACCTGCTCACCGAGCGCGCCGCCGTCGAGCGGGGCGAGGACGTCGCCCGGTCGTCGGTGGGCGGGACCGGCCCGATGTGGGACGTCTGCCCCGCGCAGTGCTGTGCGAACGGCAAGGGTCCGCGACCGGCGCTCTGCGGGCGCGACGCGTGAGCCCCGTCGAGGTCGGCGCGCTGGCCGACCTCGCCCTGAACGTCGCCCGTGAGGCGGCCGCGCTGGTCCGCGACCGCTCGGAGGGGGTCACCGTCGCCGCCACCAAGAGCAGCGACGTCGACCCCGTCACCGAGGTCGACCGTGCCTGCGAGGAGCTGGTCCGCCTGCGTCTGGCGCAGGCCCGCCCCGACGACGCGGTCCTCGGCGAGGAGGGCGACGACCTCGCGGGCACCAGCGGGGTCCGGTGGATCGTCGACCCCATCGACGGCACGGTGAACTTCCTCTACGGGCTCCCGCAGCACGCCGTGAGCATCGCGGCGGAGGTCACCGACGACACGGGCACCGCGACCGTGGTGGCCGGCGTGGTCCTCGAGGTGCCGACGGGCACGGAGTACGTCGCTCGTCCCGACGCGGACGGCGTCGTCCGGGCCACCTGCGACGGCCGCCCGCTGCGCGTCCGTCCCCGGGCGCCGCTGTCGCAGCGGCTGATCGGCACCGGGTTCTCCTACGACGCCGCGCTGCGGGCGCAGCAGGGCGCGGCGCTCGCCGCGCTGCTGCCACGGGTGCGCGACGTGCGCCGCCTGGGCTCGTGCGCGCTGGACCTGTGCCTGGTGGCCCGGGGCGGCCTCGACGGCTACCTGGAGGAGGGCACCCGGCTCTGGGACCACGCGGCCGCCGGCCTGGTGGCGCGCGCCGCGGGCGCGCGCTTCGAGATCACGACCGGTGTCGGTGGGCGCGAGCTCGTGGTGTGCGGGCCCGACGACGGCTTCGAGGAGCTGTGGGACGCGGTCCACGAGGCCGGGTTCGCCGCGGCCGGGGCGGCTCCTGGCCTGGTCGGGCCGGCCGCGAAGGCCGGGGAATAGCCGTGGGGCGGGGGGCGTTGACCGCTCACTGCCGCCCGCGGCGCGTGCGCCGCGCCACCTCCGTGGTGACCACCTGTCGACCCCCTGGACCGTGGGGTGGGGTGATGGTGCACAATCTGCCCCGCTAGAGGGGGCGAGCAGACATCTCGAAGGGAGTGAGTGAGGGCACATGGCGACCGACTACGACGCACCGCGCAAGAACGAGGAAGACCAGTCCGAGGAGAGCATCGAAGAGCTCAAGGCGCGACGGCACGACAAGAACTCGGGCAAGGTCGACGAGGACGAGGCGGAGGCAGCCGAGTCCTTCGAGCTGCCCGGCGCGGATCTCTCGCACGAGGAGCTGGCCGTCGAGGTCAAGCCCAAGCAGGACGACGAGTTCACCTGCATGAGCTGCTTCCTGGTGCACCACCGCAGCCAGCTGGCGGACGAGAAGAAGATGATCTGCCACGACTGCGCCTGACCTGCAGACGTAGGCGAACGGCCCCGGCCCCCTTCAGGGGGACCGGGGCCGTCGTGCGTCCGGGTCGGTCAGCTGGCGGGGGTGGGCGCGTCCTCGTCGAAGCGGTCGGCACCCAGGCCCGGGGGCATGTGGCCGGTCGAGCGGGCGTAGTAGTTGGCCGCCTTCCGCGTCGCGAGCATGCGCGCGATCTGGATCAGCGTCCCGCTCAGGGCCGCCCAGGCCACCGCCTCCCAGATGTCGACGTCGGGGTCGGCGGGGTTGGCCGGCGGCTGCTTGCCGGTGGCCTTCAGCCAGGTCGTGTTGAGGCCCTTCTTCGCCACGGTGGCGGCGCCGAGCGCCGCTGCCAGGGAGAAGACGGACCAGATCTTGGAGCTCTCCGATGCCATGGACGTCAGGCTATCGAGCCCGTTCGGGGCGCAGGCACCCCCCGCGGGGCGGCACGGCCGGCGGGTGGTCAGGCGTCGGTGGTGCGGGCCACCAGCGCGCGCAGCGCCGCGGCGAGCCGAGCGGGGTGGCGGGTGCTGACCAGCCAGTACGGCGCGGGGTCACGCGGGTCGAGCACCTCCACGCGGACCGCGCGCTTGCGGTACGGGCGCAGCAGCAGGTAGGCACGGGCGTCGGCGTCCCGGCCGGCCACCAGGCGCGCCTCCTCGGCGTCCAGCTCGTCCACCCGACCGAGGTGGTGACCCGCGATCGAGGCGCGACCGGCCCGGAAGGTGGAGTCGTCGACCCGGACGACCGCGGAGCCGTAGGCCACCAGCAGGCCCGCCAGCAGGGCCAGGCAGAGGCCGGCGACCCCGAAGGCCACCAGGGCGGGGGTGGCCACGACCAGGGCCAGCCACAGGGAGGCGACCAGCATGGTGCCCTGGACCCACCACCGCAGCGGCACGCCCAGGCGCTCGTCGTGCCCCGCGGCGCCGTCGGGGCGCTGGGTGGGCGTGGGCGAGTGCGCGGTCACGTCCCCAGGGTCCCACCCCGGGCCAGGCGCGGCACGCAGACCCCCGGCTAGCCTCCCGCCGTGAGCGACGACCACCACACCGACCCCGACGGGCACCCCGGCGCCGACCTGGAGATCGCCCTGGTGCGCCTGGACCCCGACCTCCCGCTGCCGTCGTACGCCCGACCCGGGGACGCGGGCGCCGACCTGTGCACCGCCGTCGACGTCGAGCTCGGCCCGCACGAGCGGGCTCTCGTCCCCACCGGGGTCGCCCTGGCGCTCCCGCCGGGGTACGTCGGGCTCGTGCACCCGCGCTCGGGCCTGGCCGCGCGGCACGGGTTGTCGGTGCTGAACACGCCTGGGACGATCGACGCGGGCTACCGGGGCGAGATCAGCGTGCTGCTGGTCAACCACGACCCCGTCACGTCCCTGCGGCTGCGTCGGGGCGACCGGATCGCCCAGCTGGTCGTCCAGCGTCACGAGCGGGCGCGGTTCGTGGAGGTCGACCGCCTGCCGGACTCCGAGCGCGGCAGCGGAGGCTACGGTTCTACCGGGGGCTACGACCCCGCGTCGCGAGGAGGAGAAGAGCAGTGAGGTTCCGCCGCAAGTCCACCACCGACGATGGTGACCAGGGGGTCGAGGACGCCGCCTCGGTCGAGCGCGACCCGGGTCCCTGGGACGTCGACGACCTCGGAGACGACGGGACCGAGCGGGTCGACCTCGGCTCGCTGCTCCTCCAGGGTGAGCCCGGCCGCGACCTCCGGCTCCAGGTCGACGAGGCCTCGGGCGACGTCCAGTCGGTCGTGCTGGCCGGGAACGACGGGGCGCTCGACGTCCGCGCGTTCGCGGCCTCGCGCCACGGCGACCTGTGGTCCGAGGTACGGCCGCGGATCGCCGCCGACATGGCCCGCCGCGGTGGCACCGCCACCGAGCAGGAGGGCCGGTTCGGCCCCGAGCTGGCCTGCGAGGTGCGCGTACGCACCCCCGACGGCGCCGTCGGCGTGCAGCAGTCCCGCGTGGTCGGCATCAACGGGCCCCGCTGGATGCTGCGCGCGACCTTCATCGGTCGCCCCGCCGTCGACGCCGAGGCCGCCGTGGCCTGGGAGGAGGTCCTCGAGCGCGTCGTGGTGCGCCGCGGGCAGAACCCGGTCCCGCCCGGTGAGCCGCTCCCGATCAAGCTGCCGGAGAACGCCCGCCGCGTCGAGCGGCCCCCGGCCGACCCCAAGCGGGCGCTGGCCCAGGAGCAGCCCGTCGACCAGCCCGTCGACCAGGCCGTCGACCAGCCCGTCGACCCTGCTCCGCAGGGCACCGACCCCGACGGGGACCCCCGGTCGTGAGGTCGCTGCGGCGCTCCCGCGACGTCGAGCGTCCCGGTCGCCGCGGGAACGACGACGACCGTCAGCCCGGTGAGGGGCCGCCGGCGGTGGAGGTCCCGGTCCAGCGGATCGGCGACGCCCCCGACCGGGTCCCGGTGTGCCTGGAGGGCAACCTGCGGATGATCACCCTGCGACCGCGCGGCGGCGTGCCGGCCCTGGAGGCCGAGCTGGCCGACGGCACGGGCTCGCTCATCGTGGTCTGGCTGGGTCGCCGTCACATCACCGGCGTCCACGCGGGTCGCTCGATGCGCGTGCAGGGCCGGATCGGGCAGCACGGCGGCGTGCGCACGATGTTCAACCCCCGCTACGAGCTGCTGCCGTGAGCGACCCGGACGGCGGCACCGCGCCGGGCGCCCCCGCCGCGCGCGCCGTCTCGGGCGTCGACTCGGTCGAGGCGCTGGTCCGGGCCCAGATGGCCCGGGCGCTCGGCGGGCGTCGCGGCATGGTCGAGGCCGGTGTCCCCGGGGCGTTGTTCACGGTGATCTGGCTGATCACCAAGGAGCTGTCGGTCGCGCTGGTGGCCAGCATCGCGGTCACCGTCGTGATGCTGGTGGTCCGCCTGGTGCAGCGCTCGACGGTCCAGTTCGTGATGAACGCGCTGGTCGCCATCGGGATCGGCTACCTGTTCGTGCGGCTCGCGGCCGCCTCCGGGGGGAGCGAGTCGGAGCAGGCGCTGGCGTTCTTCCTGCCCGGGATCCTGGTCTCCACGGGCTACACCGTGGTGATGGCCGGCTCCTGCCTGGTCGGGTGGCCGTTCGTCGGGTTCCTGCTCGGCAGCGTCACCGGCGACCCCACCGCCTGGCACGCCGACCGTCAGGTGGTCGGCCTGTGCAGCCGGCTCACCTGGATCTTCCTGCTCCCGGGCGCGATCGGCGCCGGGCTGCAGGGCCCGGTCTGGCTGGCCGGCTGGTCCGGTCTGATCGACATCGACCTGGCGGTCCTGGTCCTGGGGGTGCTCCGGCTCGGCCTGGGGTGGCCGCTGCGGATCGCCTCCTGGAGCGCGATGATCTGGGTGCTGACGCGCGACCGCACCCCGATCGAGCAGGCGACCGGCTCCCCGGCCACCTGATCCGACCCCGGGCGGCGGCTCAGGCCTGGCCGGCGGTCCGCTGGGCGCCGCCGGCCGGGTGGTTGGCCGGGGCCAGCAACCGCTCGAGCTCGTCCTCGCCGACGTCGGGCACCACGAACAGCAGCTCGTCCCCGGCCTCGACCGGCTGCTCGGCGTCGGGCACGTACACCTGGCCGTCGCGCAGGATGGTCACCAGGGCGCAGTTGTCCGGCAGCGGGATCAGGCCGACCTGCTTGCCGACGTAGGGGGAGTCCGACGGGAGGGTCATCTCGACCAGGTTGGCGTTGCCCTGGCGGAAGGTGAACAGCCGGACCAGGTCGCCGACCGTGACGGCCTCCTCGACCAGGGCGGACATGATCCGCGGGGTCGAGACGTTGACGTCGACGCCCCAGGCCTCGCTGAAGAGCCACTCGTTGTTGGGGTGGTTGACCCGCCCGACGGTGCGCGGCACCCCGAACTCGGTCTTGGCCAGCAGCGAGGTCACCAGGTTGGCCTTGTCGTCACCGGTGGCCGCGATGACGACGTCGCAGCGGTCGAGCCGGGCCTCCTCCAGCGACGACAGCTCGCAGCAGTCCGCGAGCAGCCACTCCGCGTCCGGCACCCGCTCGGGGCGGATCGCGGAGGCGTACTTGTCGATCAGCAGGACCTCGTGGCCGTTGCCGATCAGCTCCCGGGCGATGGAGCGCCCGACGGCGCCCGCTCCGGCGATGGCGACCCTCATGGCTGGTTCCTCACTCCTGCTCGGGTCCGCGCTCGATGACGCGGTAGGCGTGCTGGGCGTTCTCCTCGCGGATCACGAGGTGGAGCAGGTCGCCCTCCTGGACGACCGACTCCGACGTGGGCAGGACGCCCTCGCCCAGCCGGTCCAGCCACGCGATCCGGGAGCGGGACTGCTCCTCCAGGTCGCGGGTGCGGGTGCCGACCCAGGTCTCGGGCACCGGGACGTGGTCGACGCGGATCGTGCCGGAGGGGTCGCGGAAGTCCGGCTCGGCGCCCGCAGGCACCAGCCGCCGCAGCACCTGGTCGGCGGTCCACTTGACCGTGGCGACGGTGGTGATGCCCAGGCGCTGGTAGACCTCGGCGCGGCCGGGGTCGTAGATCCGGGCCACGACCTGCTCGATCCCGAAGGTCTCGCGGGCCACCCGGGCGGCGATGATGTTGGAGTTGTCGCCGGAGCTGACGGCCGCGAACGCGTCGGCGCGTCGGATGCCGGCCTTCTCCAGGACCTCCTGGTCGAAGCCCATCCCCGCGACCTTGTCGCCGTTGAACCCCGGGCCGAGGCGTCGGAACGCGTCCGGCTCGCTGTCGATGACGGCGACGGTGTGGTTCCGGTCCTCGAGGCTGCGCGCCAGGGTCGAGCCGACCCGGCCACAACCCATGATCACGACATGCACGCGTGCACCGTATCCCGCGCGGCGCCGGGGCGGGACGCGGTGCCGTACTCTTCCCGACCGTGGGTGTCCGCGACGTGTCCAAGCGCATCCTCCTGGGACGCAAGCTGCGCAGCTCCCAGCTCGGCGAGACCCTGCTGCCCAAGAAGATCGCGCTGCCGGTCTTCGCCAGCGACGCCCTCTCCTCGGTGGCCTACGCCCCCGACGAGATCTTCATCATGCTGTCCCTGGCCGGCGTCTCGGCCTACACGTGGTCGTGGAAGGTCGGCATCGCGGTCGCGATCATCATGACCGCGGTGGTCGCCTCCTACCGCCAGACGGTGCACGCCTACCCCAGTGGTGGTGGCGACTACGAGGTCGCCAGCGTCAACCTGGGACGCAACGCCGGCACCACGGTGGCCGCCGCGCTGCTGGTCGACTACGTGCTGACGGTGGCGGTCTCCATCTCCTCGGGGGCGCAGTACGCCGCCGCGGCGCTGCCGTTCCTCGCCGGGCACGAGCCGCTGGCGGCCAGCGCGATGGTGGTCATCCTGATGGCGCTGAACCTGCGGGGGATCCGCGAGTCGGGTGCGCTCTTCGCGGTGCCGACCTACCTGTTCATGGTCGCGGTGCTCGGCATGTGCGGGATCGGCCTGCTGCAGCTGATCACCGGCAACCTGCCGCAGGTCTCGAGCGCCGAGTTCACGATCCTCCCCGACCCCGGCTTCGACGGCGCGCTGACCACGATGGGGCTGCTGATCCTGCTGGCCCGGGCGTTCTCGTCGGGCTGCGCGGCCCTGACCGGCGTCGAGGCGATCAGCAACGGGGTCCCGGCCTTCCGCAAGCCCAAGAGCCGCAACGCGGCGACCACGCTGCTGCTGCTCGGCCTGATCGCGGTCACGATGATGATGAGCGTCATCGTGCTGGCCCAGCAGATGGGCGTGCGCTACGTCGACCCGACCGAGATCGACCGGTTGATCCAGGCCGACGGCACCCCCGTCCCCGAGGGCTTCCGCCAGGACGCGCTGATGGCCCAGATCGCCGAGGGCATCTTCCGCGACTTCCCGCCGGGCTTCTACTTCGTGGTGGTGATGACCGGGTTGATCCTGGTCCTGGCCGCCAACACCGCCTTCAACGGCTTCCCGGTGCTCGGCTCGATCCTGGCCCAGGACGGGTTCGCCCCCCGCGCGCTCGGCTCGCGCGGTGACCGGCTGGCGTTCTCCAACGGCATCGTCTTCCTGGCCGCCATGGCGATCGTGCTGATCCTCGCCTTCGACGCCCAGCCCACCCGGCTGATCCAGCTCTACATCGTCGGCGTCTTCGTCTCCTTCAACCTCAGCCAGCTCGGCATGATCCGGCACTGGACGCGCCTGCTGCGCTCCGAGCGCGACCCCGCCGCCCGCCGCCGGATGATGCGCTCCCGGGCGATCAACACCGTTGGGCTCAGCCTGACCGCGGTCGTCCTGGTGATCATCCTGATCACCAAGTTCCTCGAGGGCGCCTGGATCACGATCCTGGCGATGGGGTTCTTCTTCGCCCTGATGCGCAAGATCCGCAGCCACTACGACAGCGTCGAGGAGGAGCTGGCCGCCGAGGAGACCGACAAGGTCCTGCCCACGCGGGTGCACGCGATCGTCCTGGTCTCGAAGCTGCACAAGCCCACGCTGCGCGCCCTGGCCTTCGCCAAGGCCACCCGGCCCAACGTCCTGGAGGGCGTCTACGTCTCCAGCGACGCCCGGGACACCGCGAGGCTGCTCGCCGCGTGGGAGCAGCGCAACTTCGGCGTCCCGCTGAAGGTGCTGCACTCGCCCTACCGCGAGCTGGTCAAGCCGATCGTCGAGTACGCCACCGAGATCCGTCGGGCCAACCCGCGTGGCGTGGTCGCGGTCTACATCCCCGAGTACGTCGTGGGCCGCTGGTGGGAGCAGCTGCTCCACAACCAGACCGCGCTGCGGCTCAAGGGTCGGCTGCTGTTCGCCCCCGGCGTCATGGTCATCTCGGTGCCCTACCAGCTCCGCTCGTCGCGGATCGCGAAGGAGAAGGTCATGCGCGAGGGCAAGCGTGTCCAGCCCGGCGACCTCCGCCGCGGCCGCGCCGACGAGCCGTCGCGCCGATGAGCGCGCCGGACCGTCGCCGCGGGCGTCGCCCCGGGACCCGTACGGGCGCCCGACCCGCACGGGCCCGCACGCCCAAGGGGCGGGTGCGGGTGGGGGAGCGGTTCGAGGCCGAGGTCGGCCCGGTCGCCCACGGCGGTCACTGCGTGGCCCGGCTCGACGCGCGTGCGGGCGAGGACGCCGGCCGGGTGGTCTTCGTGCGCCACGCACTGCCCGGCGAGCAGGTGGTCCTGGTGGTCACCGAGGGCTCCGACGGGGACCGGTTCTGGCGCGGTGACGCCGTCGAGGTCCGCACGCCGTCCGCCGACCGGGTGGAGGCGCCCTGCCCGTACGCCGGCCCGGGCCTGTGCGGCGGTTGCGACCTCCAGCACGTGGCGCTGCCGGCGCAGCGTGACCTGAAGGCGGCCGTCGTGCGGGAGCAGCTGGCGCGCCTGGCCGGGCTCGACGTGGACGTCACCGTCGAGGCGGTGCCCGGGGACGACGAGGGCCTGCGCTGGCGCACGCGGCACCACTACGTCGACCTGCCCGGAGGACGCCAGGGGATGCGCGTGCACCGCTCCCACGAGGTCGTCGAGGTGGACGACTGCCTGCTCGACGCGCACCGGCCCCCGTCGTACGACGTCGGGCCGCACACCTTCGCCGTGGCCGACGGCGGCTTCTGGCAGGTCCACCCGGGCGCCCCGGGCGTGCTGGTGGAGTCGGTCCTGGCCGCGCTGGCGCCGCGCTCGGGCGAGCGCGCGCTCGACCTGTACGCCGGGGTCGGCCTGTTCGGCCGCTTCCTGGCCGACGCGGTCGGCGACACCGAGCTGGTGAGCCTGGTCGAGGCCGACGCCGAGGCGGCGAGCCTGTCGGCCGAGAACGTGCCGGGCGCCGAGGTCCACGCCGGGCCGGTCGAGCAGGTGCTCGGCGCCGGCGTGGCGCCCGAGGTCGACCTGGTCGTCCTGGACCCCCCGCGCACCGGCGCGCGGCGCCCCGTGGTCGAACAGGTCGTCGCCCGCGGCCCCCGCGCGGTCGCGTACGTCGCCTGCGACCCCGCCGCGCTGGCCCGCGACGTCGCCACCTTCGCCGAGCTCGGCTACGAGCTGCGCAGCCTCCGCGCCCTCGACCTGTTCCCGATGACGCACCACGTCGAGTGCGTGGCGCTGCTGGAGAAGGTCGGCTCCGACCTGGGGTGATGGGTTCGCGGCGCCCAGCGCCACGAGCGGGACGACCTCCGGGTGCGTGCCGGTACGGGGTACCAGCCCAGATGTCCGCTGTCGGGTGGTACCCCGTCTGCACGAGGCTCGGCACGTCCGAACAACCCGTCCCCTGGAGGTACCCCATGAACGTCCGCCGCACCCTCGCCGCCGGCAGCGCCGCTGTCCTGATCGCCCTCGCCCCGGCCACCGCCTTCGCCAGCAACGGCGCCGACGACGGCCCCCACCACGGCCATCACGGGTCCGACGACGGCCCCCGTCACCACGGTCACGGGTCGGACGACGGCCCGAACCACCAGCGTCACGGCGCCGACGACGGGCCCCGTCACCACGGTCACGGGTCGGACGACGGCCCGAACCACCAGCGTCACGGCGCCGACGACGGGCCCCGTCACCACGGTCACGGGTCGGACGACGGCCCGAACCACGACTGACCGCTCCGTCCCGGCCTCAGCGGCGCGCGGCATAGACCTTGCGGACGACGTCCTCGACCCGCGGCTCCTCGACCGAGAGGTCGACCACCTCGACGCGGGTGGAGACCGCGGCGAGCACCCGCGCCGCGGTGGTGCGCTGGGCGTCGAAGGCCAGCCGCTGACGCAGGCCGTGGCCCTCGCTGCCGAGGTGGCGGGTGTCCGGCACGTCGGTGAGGTCCGCAACAGGCTCGGCGAGGTCGACGACCAGCACCCGCTCGGCCCCGACGGTGCGGCCCAGGCCGGCCAGGTCGCCGTCGAAGACGAGCCGGCCGCGGTCGACCAGCACCACCCGGTCGCACAGCCGCTCCACGTCGCCCATGTCGTGCGTGGTCAGCAGCAGGGTCGTGCCGTGGGTGGCCCGCTCCTCGACCAGGAACTCGCGCAGGCGCTGCTTGGAGAGCACGTCGAGCCCGATCGTGGGCTCGTCCAGGATCACCAGGCGCGGGCGGTGCAGCAGGGCTGCGGCGACCTCGGCCCGCATCCGCTGGCCCAGCGACAGCTGGCGCACCGGGGTGCCGAGGATCTCGGCCATCTCGAGACGCTCGACCAGCTCGTCGGTCCGGGCCCGCGCGTCGGCGGGCGGACGTCGGTGGATGGCGGCGAGCAGCGAGAACGACTCCCGCACCGGCAGGTCCCACCACAGCTGCGAGCGCTGCCCGAACACGACCCCGACCTCGCCGGCCAGCCGTCGACGGTCGGGCACGGGCCGACACCCGCAGGTGCGGACCTCGCCGGAGGTCGGCACCAGGATCCCGGTCAGCATCTTGATGGTCGTCGACTTGCCGGCGCCGTTGGCCCCGATGTAGCCGACGGCCTCGCCGGGGGAGACCCGCAGGGTCAGGTCGTCGACGGCGCGGACCGTCCGCCGGCGCAGCCCGTCGCGGACCCGGAAGTCACGGGTCAGGCCGGTGGTCTCGATGATCGGCTCGCTGCTGCCGGTGCCGTCGTGCGTCATCCGCCTGCTCCTTGGTAGTGCCGCACGCCCCAGCGCCAGCAGGTCAGGGCCAGCACCCACGCCCACACCGCAGCCAGCGGGGCGCACCAGCCCAACCACCCCGGCAGCCCGGGCACGCCGGGGAGGTCGAGCAGGGTGCCCACCGGAAGGTAGCCGGTGAAGGCCATCGGGAAGACGAAGCCGAAGACCACGAGCAGCCCGCGGGGCCAGACCGACGCGGGCTGGCCGGCGGCGTACCGGCCCCCGTAGACGAAGGCGTTGGTCATCTCGGCGCCGTTGACGAGGAAGAACTGCAGGCCGGCCGCGGTCACGAACAGCGCCGCGAACGTGGCCGCGCCGGAGAGGACGGCGAGCACGAGCAGCGCGACGGCCGAGGGCCCCCACGTGATGTCGTTGAGCACCAGCCCGACGACCAGGGCCACCGCGCCGACCGAGGCGCGGGCCAGGCGCCGCAGGGAGATGTCGCTGGTGACCAGCTGCAGCAGCAGCGGCTGCGGTCGCAGGTAGAACACGTCGAGCGTGCCGGCACGGATGAAGCGCGGCAGCTCGTCGCAGTGCCCCACCACCATGTCGGCCAGGCTGAAGGTCAGGTCGGCGATCCCGAAGACCAGCACCACCTGGGCCAGGGTGAGCCCGCCGATGCGGTCGACGGCGAGGAAGAGCACCGCCACCTCGGCCAGCTCGACCAGGCCCACCAGCAGCGAGCTGCCCAGGTCGAGGGCGAAGCTGGCGCGGTAGCTGCGCTGCGACCGGATCCGCGAGGCCAGGACGACGCGGTACGGCTCCCAGCGCGCGCGCAGGGTGAGGGTCTCGTGACGCTCGCTGCGCTCGCTCCTCGACCACCGGGGCGGCCGCTGCCTGCGCTCGCTCCTCGACCACCGGGGCGGCCGCTGCCTGCGCTCGCTCCTCGACCACCGGGGCGGACGCTCGCTCCTCGACCACCGGCGGGTGTCAGCCACCCTGCACCTCCAGCCTGCGGCGCCCGGCCCGGGTCAGCACCTGTCCCAGGACCGCGGCGGCGGCCAGCCAGGCGGCCTGCTGCGCGACGAGCAGCAGCGCCGGGAGGCCCTCGACGCGCCCGGAGAGCAGGTCGACGGGGTACATCATCATCGAGGGGAACGGGGTCGACACCGCGACCGCGTGGAGCCAGTCGGGGAAGAGGCTGATCGGCACGAACAGCCCGGCCAGGAAGCCCGAGGCGACCATGTAGAGGATCTGCAGGCCGCGGGTCTCGACGATCCAGAACCCGACCACGGCCAGCAGGTAGACGCAGGCGCAGGACAGCACGATGCCGAGCAGCACGCTGACCGCCCCGAGGAGGTACGTCCACGCGGACCCGGGGGTGCTCATCCCGACCAGCAGCGCGCCGATCACCACCGACGGCACGCCGCGGGGGAGCAGGGCGAAGAGCCGGCGGCCGGTGTCGGTGGCGACCGCGGCCGCCTGGACGTCGAGCGGGCGCAGGAAGTCGACCGCGACGTCACCGGTGCGGACCCGGTCGGCCATGTCGGTGCGGCCGGTCAGGTTCACCGAGCCGAGCAGGCCCTGGGAGAGCCAGATGTAGGCGCTCATCTCGGCCAGGTCGTAGCCCCGCAGCTCCCCGCCGGCGGCCCGGACGGTGGCGAACAGGATCGCCACCTTCAGCAGCCCGAAGGTGGCGTTGGCGACCAGGCCGCCGAACGCGGCGAGCAGGTAGGCCGACTGCTCCCGGAACCCGGCCCGCACCAGGCGGAGGTAGGTCCCGACCGGTGAGCGCACAAGCGCGAGAACCTACTCCGGGGTGACCGGTGGGTCAACGGGCCGGGTTAGCGTCGCGGCATGGCTGACGACAAGACCTGGTTCATCACCGGTGCCTCCCGCGGTTTCGGCCGCGAGTGGAGCATCGCCGCCCTCGAGCGCGGCGACCGCGTGGCCGCCACCGCCCGCGACACCTCCACGCTGGACGACCTCGTGGAGCGCTACGGCGACGCCGTCCTCCCGCTCCAGCTCGACGTCACCGACCGCGACGCCGACTTCGCGGCCGTCGCGCAGGCGCACGAGGCGTTCGGCCGTCTCGACGTCATCGTGAACAACGCCGGCTACGGCCACTTCGGCTTCACCGAGGAGCTCAGCGAGGCCGACTTCCGCGACCAGATGGAGACCAACGTCTTCGGCGCGATGTGGGTCACCCAGGCGGCGCTGCCGTTCCTGCGCGAGCAGGGCAGCGGGCACATCCTGCAGGTGTCCTCGATCGGTGGGATCACGGCGTTCGCCGGCATCGGCGCGTACCACGCCTCGAAGTGGGCGCTCGAGGGCTTCAGCCAGGCGCTGGCCCAGGAGGTCGCGGAGTTCGGCGTCCACGTCACGATCATCGAGCCCGGCGGGTTCGCGACCGACTGGGCCGGGTCCTCGGCGAGCCACTCCGAGGTCGTCCCGGCCTACGAGGCCGCCCGCGAGCGGATGCAGGAGGCGCGCAGGAGCCGGGCCACCAGCGGGCCCGGTGACCCCGTCGCCTCGGCGCAGGCCGTCCTGCGTGTCGTCGACGCCGACGAGCCGCCGCTGCGGGTCTTCTTCGGCAGCGCCCCGCTCGCGCTCGCCAAGGCCGACTACGAGGGCCGTCTCGCCACCTGGGAGAAGTGGCAGGACGTGGCCGAGCTCGCCCAGGGATGATGTATCTTGACATCAAGAGACTTCGTGGTCCCCGGGTGACTCGCGGTAAGGGCAGCCTTCCTACCGTCCACCCGGGCGACGGCGGCAGGATGGGCGCGCGGGTCCCGCGACGCAGGTTGACGTGACAGAGGAGATGACGGGCATGGCCAGCAAGGACAGCTTCGGGGCGAAGAGCTCCCTCGACGTGGACGGGAAGTCCTACGAGATCTTCCGCCTCGACGCCGTGGAGGGTGACGGCCTCGACGTCGACACGCTCCCGTTCAGCCTCAAGGTGCTGCTGGAGAACCTCCTGCGCACCGAGGACGGCGAGAACATCACCGCCGACGACATCAAGGCGATCGCCGGGTGGGACGCCGACGCGGACCCGAGCCAGGAGATCCAGTTCACCCCGGCCCGCGTGATCATGCAGGACTTCACCGGCGTGCCGTGCGTGGTCGACCTCGCCACGATGCGCGAGGCGATGACCGAGCTCGGCGGCGACGCCTCCCGGATCAACCCGCTGGCGCCGGCCGAGATGGTCATCGACCACTCCGTCATCGCCGACGTCTTCGGCACCCCCGAGGCCTTCGAGCGCAACGTGGAGATCGAGTACGAGCGCAACCGCGAGCGCTACCAGTTCCTGCGGTGGGGCCAGGGCGCCTTCGACGACTTCAAGGTCGTCCCCCCGGGCACCGGCATCGTGCACCAGGTCAACATCGAGCACCTCGCCCGCGTCGTGTTCGCCCGTGAGGACGCCGACGGCACCACGCTGGCCTACCCCGACACCTGTGTCGGCACCGACTCGCACACCACGATGGTCAACGGCATCGGCGTCGTCGGCTGGGGCGTGGGCGGCATCGAGGCCGAGGCGGCCATGCTCGGCCAGCCCGTCTCCATGCTGATCCCGCGCGTGGTCGGCTTCAAGCTCAACGGCGACCTGCCCGAGGGCACGACCGCCACCGACCTGGTGCTGACGATCACCGAGATGCTGCGCGAGCACGGCGTCGTCGGGAAGTTCGTCGAGTTCTACGGTCCCGGCGTCTCCGCGCTGCCGCTGGCCAACCGCGCCACGATCGGCAACATGAGCCCGGAGTTCGGCTCGACGATCGCGGTCTTCCCGCTCGACGAGGAGACCACCAAGTACCTCGAGCTGACCGGCCGTACGCCCGAGGAGGTCGCGCTGGTCGAGGCCTACGCCAAGGAGCAGGGCCTCTGGCACGACCCGTCGGCCGAGCCGCGCTTCTCCGAGCGCCTCGAGCTGGACGTCTCCACCGTCGTGCCGTCCCTTGCCGGCCCGAAGCGGCCCCAGGACCGCGTCGCGCTCTCCGACGCCAAGATGTCCTTCCGCGGCGCGCTCACCGACTACGTCGAGCACGAGGAGGAGACCTCCGACAGCGGGGTCGACGAGTCGCTCGAGGAGACCTTCCCGGCCAGCGACGCCCCGTCCAGCAGCTCGGGCAACGGCAGCGGCAAGCCGCGCCACTCCGCGGCCCCCAAGGACGGCGGTCGCCCGAGCAAGTCGGTGCCCGTGCGTCTCGAGGACGGCACCGAGTTCGACCTGGACCACGGCGCGGTGACGATCGCGGCGATCACGTCGTGCACGAACACCTCGAACCCCTCGGTGATGATCGGTGCGGCCCTGCTGGCCAAGCGGGCCGTCGAGAAGGGGTTGGACCGCAAGCCGTGGGTCAAGACGTCCCTCGCGCCCGGTTCCAAGGTGGTCAGCGACTACTACGACAAGGCCGGCCTCACGCCGTACCTCGACAAGCTGGGCTTCAACCTCGTCGGGTACGGCTGCACGACCTGCATCGGCAACTCCGGCCCGCTCATCCCCGAGGTCAGCCAGGCCGTCCAGGACGCCGACCTCGCCGTCGTCTCGGTGCTCTCGGGCAACCGGAACTTCGAGGGCCGGATCAACCCGGACGTGAAGATGAACTACCTGGCCTCCCCGCCGCTGGTGGTCGCCTACGCCCTCGCCGGCTCCATGGACGTCGACCTGTTCACCGAGCCGCTGGGTCAGGACACCGACGGCAACGACGTGTTCATGAAGGACATCTGGCCGTCGGCGGCCGAGGTGGAGGAGGTCATCGCCTCCGCGATCACCTCGGACATGTTCACCTCCGACTACGCCGACGTCTTCGCCGGCGACGAGCGCTGGCAGTCGCTGCCGACGCCGGAGGGCGACACCTTCGCGTGGGAGGAGGACTCCACCTACGTGCGGCGTCCTCCCTACTTCGACGGGATGCCGGCCGAGCCGGAGCCGGTCACCGACATCGAGGGCGCCCGGGTGCTCCTCAAGCTCGGCGACTCGGTCACCACCGACCACATCTCGCCCGCGGGCGCGATCAAGAAGGACAGCCCGGCCGGCACGTACCTCGCCGACCACGGCGTGGGTCAGCGCGACTTCAACTCCTACGGCTCGCGCCGCGGGAACCACGAGGTCATGATCCGCGGCACCTTCGCCAACATCCGCCTGCGCAACCAGCTCGCACCGGGCACGGAGGGCGGGTTCACCCGCGACTTCGCCCAGGGCGGCGAGGTCACCTCGGTCTACGAGGCCTCGGAGAGCTACGCCGAGGCCGGCACCCCGCTGGTCGTCCTGTCCGGCAAGGAGTACGGCTCCGGTTCCTCGCGCGACTGGGCCGCCAAGGGCACCGCGCTGCTCGGGGTCAAGGCCGTCGTGGCCGAGTCCTACGAGCGCATCCACCGCTCGAACCTGATCGGGATGGGCGTGCTGCCGCTGCAGTACCCCCAGGGTGAGTCGGCCGAGTCGCTCGGCCTGACCGGCGAGGAGACCTTCTCGGTCACCGGCGTCACGGAGCTCAACGAGGGCCGTACGCCCAAGACCGTCAAGGTCACCGCGGCCAAGGACGGCGGCGAGAGCGTCGAGTTCGACGCCGTCGTGCGCATCGACACCCCCGGTGAGGCGAACTACTACCGCAACGGCGGGATCATGCAGTTCGTGCTCCGCAACCTGCGCAACGCCTGATCATCGCTGCGTCGACGGCCGGGACGGTCACGCTCCTCGGGGAGCCGCTGACCGTCCTGGCCGTCGTGCTGTGCGCGGTCCTCGTCGGGGCCGTCGTGCAGAACCTCGTCGGGCTCGGGCTGGGGCTGGTGGGAGCGCCGGTGATCACGCTGGTTGCGCCGGACCTGATGCCGGACGTCCTGCTGTGGCTCGCGGTGGCGCTGCCCCTGGTCACCCTCTGGCGGGACCACGGGGACATCGACTGGCGTGGGCTGATCTGGACCGCGCCCACCCGGGTGGTCGGCACCGTCGGGGGTGTGGCCGCGATCGCCGCCCTCTCCGGCGCCGCGCTCGGCGTCATGGTCGGTGTGATCGTGCTGGCCGCCGTCCTGCTCACCTGGCGCGCGGTGACCGTCCCGCTCAACCGGGGCACGCTGCTGGGCGCCGGTCTGCTCGGTGGGTTCGCCGGGACCGCAAGCTCGGTGGGCGGCCCGCCGATGGCCCTGCTCTACCAGCACAGCCCGCCGCAGCGGATCCGTACGACGCTGGCGGTCTACTTCACCACCGGCTCCGCGCTGAGCCTGGGCGGGCTGGCCCTCGGCGGCCAGCTCGACGCCACCCACTTCTGGGTCGCGGTCGCCCTGCTGCCCGTCCTGCTGGTCGGGACGCTGCTCGGCAGCCGGGTGCGGCAGCGGGTCCCGGCCGCGAAGGTCCGGCCCGCCGTGCTCGTGGTCTGCGCCGCGTCCGCGATCGTGCTGCTGGTGCGCAGCGGTCTCGCGCTCGGCTGAATCGGAAGTCGGTCTGCGGACCCCTCCGTCGGGGACCCTGGGTGCGTACTGACGGGTGAGAGCGGACGACGACGCCCCAGGAGGACCCGTGCCCACCCTGCAGGACCAGCTCGAGGAGCTCGCGCTGCGCGAGCCCGTCACCACGCCCACGACGGGGTTGTGGGAGCGCGGACGCAGGTACGGCCGCCGCCGGCGAGCGGGGGCGGTGCTGGTGGGCGGGGGCGCGGCGGCCGTGGTGCTGGCGGTGGTGGCGGTCGGCTGGCTCAGGGTGCCGGGCGCGGCCGACCTTCCCGCGACCGGCGGGACCCTCGAGCTTACGCTGCCGGACGCGTTCCACGAGCCGAGCCGCTGGCTCCCGACCACCGACGACCCGCCCGGACCGCTGGTCGCGGTGATCCCCACGCAGGACGCGAGCTTCTGGGGTGAGGAGGAGCCGGGCGTCGTGGGCGTCTCCGCCGCCACCGGGGAGTATGCGTTTCTCGACCTCCCGGGCCTGCCGGGGTCACCCACTGGTCCCGACGACTCGACGGCGCCGGCCCTCTCGGCCGACGGTCGGCTGGTGGCCTACTGGTACGTCGGGCAGACGCGGGGGGAGCCGGTGCGTCGTGGACCCGTGCTGGCCGGCGTCGCGGTGTACGACACGATCACGGGCGACGTGGTGCGGCGGCCGGTGCCGACCGAGCACGGTGTGAACGCGGCCGAGCTGACGTGGTCCGGGGACGTGCTGTGGATGACCTGGATGGCCTGGGACACAGTCCGCCCACGCTCGGCGACCGGGTCGGGCGCCGTGGCCTGGACACCGACCACCGGCGCCGAGGTGGTCCACCCCGAGGTCTCGGACCTGGACGGCCTGACCGCGGGCGGGGACGGGAGCCTGGTGGCCGGGGGTCGACGTCTCGGGCTGCGAGACGCCGAGGACCCCGATGCCCCTGTCATGTCCTGGCGGTTCTCCCGGCCCACCACCGGTACCGCATACCTCTCCCCGGACGGCACGCGCGTCGCGGCGCTGGCCGGAGGGACGGCGACCTCCGACACCGGCCGCCGGGGCAGGCTGCTGGTGGGCGAGGTCGGCGCGCCCGGCACGACGATCCGGCTCCGGGAGACGGCGGGGCAGGGCTGGAACGGCCTCGCGGGGTGGCGCGACGACGGGCACGTGGTCGCCAGCGACCTGGCCCGGGTTGCGGCGGAGGACCCCGAACCGTCGACGCTGCTCCACTCGGTCGACATCATCACGGGCGACGTCGAGGACCTCGTCGTGCAGCGCACCGCCGCTGACGGTCCCCTCGTCCTGGCCCAGGACGCGCTGGCCGCACCGACGTACGACGCCCCCGACCCTGCGCGGCCGCTGGACCCCCGTCTGGAGGCGGCGCTGCTGGCGGTGGCGCTGGTGACCGGCATCGCCGGCGTGCTGCTCTGGAGGCGTCGTGTCCGACCGTGACCTGAGCACGGACGCGCGCGCCTCGTTCGAGGCGTTCGTCATCGCCCGAATGCCCTCGCTGGTCCGTACCGCCACGCTGATCACCGGTGACCACCACGACGCCGAGGAGGTCGTGCAGGTGGCCCTGGTGAAGGCCGTCCCGCACTGGTCGCGGCTGGTCGGTGACCCCGAGCCGTACGTGCGTCGCATCGTGGCCCGCGAGTGCGTCTCACGGTGGCGGCGACGGCGCTGGCGCGAGGAGTCCCGTTCCTCGCTCCCGGACCGTGGGGTGAGTGGTGTCGACAGCGAGGCGGCCCTCGACCTGCGCGCAGCGCTCGACCGGCTCGCGCCGCGTCAGCGCGCGGTGCTGGTCCTGCGCTACTTCGACGACCTGACCGAGCGCGAGACGGCCGCGGCCCTCGGGATCGCGGTGGGCACGGTGAAGTCGCAGACCCGTGACGCGTTGGCGCGGCTGCGTCGGGACCTTCCTGGCCTGCAGGTGGCCGGGGAGCGTCGCGACGACGGGTTCGGTCCGGCGCGCCCGGCTACCGTGACCACATGATCGCCGCCTTCAGCATCAGCCCGGCCACCGCCGACGAGAGCGGGGGCGTGGCCGAGGCCGTGGCCGCCGCGGTACGCGTCGTCCGCGACTCCGGCCTGCCGCACGAGACCAATGCGATGTTCACCAACATCGAGGGGGAGTGGGACGAGGTGATGGCGGTGGTCAAGGCCGCCGTCGACGCCGTGGCCGCGGTTTCGCCGCGGGTCTCGCTGGTCCTCAAAGCCGACGTGCGGCCCGGCTGGGACGGCCAGCTCACCGCCAAGGTGGAGCGGCTCGAGCAGGCGCTGGACCAGGAGTGAGGTCGGAGACCAGGACCTACCGGACCGGCGACCGCGACGTCGTCCTCGACCTGACCCGCGACTGCGCGGACTTCCTCGGCGGGGCCGCCGACGGGGGAGACGGGCTGCTGCACCTCTTCGTCCCGCACGCGACGGCCGGGCTGGCCGTGCTCGAGACGGGCGCCGGCAGCGACGACGACCTCCTCGCCGCGCTGCAGGACCTGCTCCCGGCCGACGACCGCTGGCGCCACCGCCACGGCAGCGCGGGCCACGGCCGCTCGCACGTGATGCCGGCGCTGGTCCCGCCGTACGCCTCCCTGCCGGTCCTCGGCGGCCGGATGGCGCTCGGTACCTGGCAGAGCGTCTGCCTGGTCGACCTGAACGTCGACAACACCGAGCGCGAGGTGCGGTTCAGCTTCCTGGCCGGCTGAGGGCGGGTTACAGCTGGCTGGTGTTCGAACGTGTGTTCGACGTAGGCTCAACGGGTGAACCCTCCCGTCGCGCCACCCGGCTGGCCCGCGGAGGTGCGCCCGCCCGATGCCCCGGAGTGGGTGCGCAGCGCCACCGTGTGGCTGCTCGACCAGTGCCCGCCGGAGTACCGCGGCCACCGCGCCGTCCGCGAGCAACCGATCGTGCTGGCCCGGTTCACCGTGCACCACGTCGAGGCCAGCCGCGACGCCGTCCACCGGGCCCTGAGCGAGGCCCGCGCCGACCTGCCCAAGGTCGTCGACGCCTCGGTGGTCGAAGGGGCGGTCCAGGCCTGGTTGCACGAGGAGGCCCGGCTGCAGGGTCTGCGTCGGGCGGTGGGCCTGGTCGAGGAGGCGCTGCGCGGGCGTCGCTTCGCCGCCCGCCTCTGACGCCGAGGTGACGCTTGCGGCGCCTCGAGATGACACTTCCGGACACCCCGCCCGGCCCGGCCGCGGCCTATAGGCGAATGTTTGTTCTACTGTTACTCTCGCGTGGCCGGAAAGCCCCCTCTGAGCGGGAGGGATGTCGGCGGTCGGTGCTTGAGTAGACCCATGACCACCGCCCACGCCGAGACCGACCTGGGGTGCGAGACACCCTGGGGCCCGGGTCCGGTGCGGGTACGTCCGGGGGTCCGCGTGACCGGTGCGCTGCTCGAGGCCCGCGGTGCTGTGAGTGCGGCGGCGGGTGTCTCGACCACGGCGTTGTCGAACGACGACCTGACCACCGCCGCGCACGAGATCACCGCCCTGGAGTCCCAGGTCGCGGCCTACAAGCTCGCCGTCCTCGCCGAAGCCAGAGACCGCGGCCAGCACGGCCCCGTGGGCGATGAGGCCGACACCGACCCCGCAGCCTGGCTCGGCAAGCTCACCGGCGACCCCACCGAGGTCCTGCGCGGCGGGCTCTGGATCGCCCGGCTGCTTCAGACCAAGTACCACCACACGCGGCGCGCGCTGGAAGCCGGGACCCTGCGGCTCTCGCAGGCCAAGGTCCTGGTCCGCGCCGCCGAACGCGCCACCAAGACGTTGACGGCTGAGCAGATCGCGTCAGCGGAGGAATCGCTAGTGCTGACCGCGACCGGTCAGTCCTGCCCCACGAACA
This sequence comes from Nocardioides sp. AX2bis, assembly GCF_902506435.1. Classification (GTDB taxonomy): domain Bacteria; phylum Actinomycetota; class Actinomycetes; order Propionibacteriales; family Nocardioidaceae; genus Nocardioides. Next base: position 1,955,119 of record NZ_LR733215.1, read on the forward strand.
CCAAGGGGCGGCCGATGTCCGCGGCCCGGCTGCGCGACGAGGCACGGCGGGTGTTCGCGAACATGCTCCCGTCGAAGACCGAGGCCGACACCGCCGAGGGCGACGACGCAGCCGCCGAGGAGGAGAACGCGGCCCGGGAGTGCTACCTCAGCTTGAACGACCGCGGGGACGGGACCTTCCGCGGGACGTTCGTGATCCCGACCCTGCACGGCAGGATCTTGCAAGCCGCCCTCGAGCGGCTCACCGCCCCGCGGCGTCACACCCGCGACACCGACGGCACGCCGATCACCGACGAGTCCGCCCAGCACGGCACCTCCTATGGCGAGAAGATCGGCGCCGGGTTCTGCGAGCTCCTCGAGCACCTGCCCACGAAGGGTTTCGACCACGGCAGCACCATCGGGCTGCTGATCACCGCAGCCCTCGACAAGATCGCCGCCGGCGTCGGGACCGGGACCCTGGCCACCGGCGAGACGATCAGCATCCGCTCGATCCGGCGCCTGGCCTGCAACGCCGGCCACCTCCCCGTGGTCCTGGGCGGGGACTCGATGCCCGTGGACGTCGGGAAGTCCCGGCGCAGGTTCACCCGCCATCAGGGCTACGCCCTGCGCGCGCTGCACCGCACCTGCGGTATCGCCGGCTGCGAGCGGCCCTTCGCGTGGTGCGAGCTCCACCACCTCCTGGAGTGGTCGCGTGGCGGGCCCACCGACCTACGAAACGCACTCCCGTTGTGTGGGCACCACCACCGCAAGGCCCACGACCCCGCCTACGAGATGCGCAGGCACCGAGGCCGCGAGTACGTCCTGAAGAAGATCCGCCGGTGAAGAGGGCCCCTACGCTCGGGTCTCCGAGACCCACCTCACCCGACCCCCGAGGAGACGCCCGTGCGCCGCTTCGCCAGTGCCCTGCTCGTCGACGCGCGCGGCTGGCTGCTGCTCCAGGAGCGCGACGAGCACCCGGTGATCGACCCGGAGCGGTGGAGTCTGCCGGGCGGCCACGTCGAGGAGGGCGAGGACGTCCTGGCCGCGGCGTACCGCGAGCTGGAGGAGGAGACGGGGCTGAGGCCGGCGCCGGGGACGCTGCGGCCGTGGCGCGAGCTGGCGGTCTTCCACGAGGGGTACGCGAGCACGGACCCGGTCCACGTCCACCTCGCCGCCACGGCCGTCACCGACGCGGACGTCGACTGCCGGGAGGGTCGGCGGATCGTGTTCGTCGACCCGGCGACGCTGGTCGACCTGCCCCTGTCGGCGCTGGCCTCGCAGGCGCTGCCGCTGCTGCTGGCCGACCCGGTGTACGCCGCCCTGGTCGCCGAGGCCCGCGACCTCGCCTAGGGACCCTCAGCCGACGAGGCGGTCGGCCGAGCCGAGACGCCACAGGGCCAGCCCGTGCAGCCCCAGCTCGGCGGCCAGCTCCCGGCGGCGCTCGTACGACGCGCCGTCGGACCACCACAGGACGTCGCCGCCCGGCAGCGTGGCCGTCCACTCGCCGGCCTCGTCGTCGTACCGTGCCTCGGCGCCGGACCGCGCGACGACCGATCGCGCCTGTGCCACGGTCAGGCTGCGGCCGGTGAGGCGGCCGGTCCAGCGGTAGCCGTACCCGGCGACGCCGAGGTCCAGCTTCTCGGCGGGCACCGCCCCCAGCACGACCTCGGCTGCGCTCCGCTGCCAGTCCAGGGGGCCGATCGGGCCCGGGCGGGACCAGGTCGGGCCGTGCATGTCGTAGGCCATCAGCTGGAAGACGTCGACGGCCTCGCCGATCGCGGCGAGCCGGTAGCCGGCGTCGCGGTAGGCCTTCTCGCTGGTGCGCGCGGAGACGTCGATCGACACCTCGCGGTCGTCGGGCAGCCGCGCCGACAGCGCACGCAGCAGGGCGACCAGCCCGTTCGCGTCGCGGGTCCGGAGCGCCTCGAGGTCGACGTTCACCCCGTCCCAGCCCTGGTCCACCACCTGGTCGACGAGGGAGTCGACGACGCGGTCGCGGTGCTCCGCGCTGCGCAGCAGCCGGTCGGCGGCGCGGGTGTCGAAGCCGCCGAGCCGCTCGGAGTAGTTGCTCAGGATCAGCTCGGCGCGCAGGCCGGACCCCTGCGCGGTGCGCAGCAGCCGGCGGGCGTCCCGCGTGGACGTGCCGACCGAGGCGCCGTCGCGGGTGATCTCGACCCCGGCCACCGTCACCGTGGTCAGGGCGTCCGCGTCGCGGGTCACCACCGCCGAGCGGGCGGACTGGATGACGTAACCGGTCACGGCCAGCGGGGAGGCCGCGACCGCGCCGTCGTCGGCGACCGCCGGACCGGGCAGGGCCGGGGCGGCCGCGGCGGCCAGGGCCAGGGTGAGCAGGGCCGCGGTGGCGCGGGTTCGGGTGAGCACGGGACAGCATCCCACCTGTGACGGGGACGGCCCCTCCGGAGATGTCGGACAGGCCGGGGTGGGACGTAAACTCGGCCACATGTCCCTCCTCCAGTCGATACAGAGCCCTCGTGACCTGCGGGGACTCTCCGACGACCAGCTGACCGGGCTGGCCAGCGAGATCCGGGACCTGCTGATCGGCACCTGCGCCCGCGGCGGGGGGCACCTCGGCCCCAACCTCGGCGTCGTCGAGCTGACGATCGCCGTGCACCGGGTCTTCGACTCCCCGCGCGACCGGGTCGTCTTCGACACCGGCCACCAGGCGTACGTGCACAAGATGCTCACCGGACGGGCGGGTGACTTCGCCGGGCTGCGCCAGGAGGGCGGGCTGTCGGGCTACCCCAGCCAGTCCGAGTCCCCGCACGACATCGTGGAGAACTCCCACGCCTCGACCGCGCTGTCCTACGCCGACGGCCTGGCCAAGGCGTACGCGATCCGCGGTGAGGACCGCCACGTCGTGGCCGTCATCGGCGACGGCGCGCTGACCGGTGGGATGGCCTGGGAGGCGCTCAACAACATCGCGGTCGCCGGCGACAGCCGCCTGGTGATGGTGGTCAACGACAACGGCCGCTCCTACACCCCGACGGTCGGTGGACTCGCCACCGCGCTCACCTCCCTGCGCACCGACCCGCGCTACGAGCAGCTGCTCGACCAGGTCAAGAAGCGGCTGACCGCCGTCCCCGGCGTCGGCGCGGCGGCCTACGACGCGCTGCACGCGATGAAGAAGGGCCTCAAGGACGCGCTCGCCCCGCAGGGCCTCTTCGAGGACCTCGGCCTGAAGTACGTCGGCCCAGTGGACGGTCACGACCGCGTCGCGATGGAGCAGGCGCTGGCGAAGGCGAAACGCTTCAACGGGCCCGTCATCGTGCACGCGCTGACCCGCAAGGGCTTCGGGTACGACGCCGCCGAGCGGCACGAGGCCGACCAGTTCCACTCCCCGGGCCCCTTCGACGTCGACACCGGCCAGGAGTCTCCCAAGGGACGGATCTGGACCGACCACTTCGCCGACGCCATGGTCGAGGTGGGTCGCCGTCGGCCCGACGTGGTCGCCATGACCGCCGCGATGGTGCACCCGGTCGGCCTCGACAAGTTCCAGGCGCGCTTCCCCGAGCGGACCTTCGACGTCGGCATCGCCGAGCAGCACGCCGCCACCTCGGCCGCCGGCCTGGCGATGGGCGGGATGCACCCGGTCTTCGCGGTGTACGCCACCTTCCTCAACCGGGCCTTCGACCAGGTCCTCATGGACGTCGCCCTGCACCGCTGCGGCGTCACCTTCGTGCTCGACCGCTCCGGCGTCACCGGCGACGACGGCGCCAGCCACAACGGCATGTGGGACATGTCGGTGCTGCAGGTCGTGCCGGGGCTGCGCCTGGCCGCCCCCCGCGACGCGACCAGGCTGCGTGAGCTGCTCGACGAGGCCGTCGAGGTCGACGACGCCCCCACCGTGGTGCGCTACCCGAAGGGCCCGCCGCCCGAGGACCTCGAGGCGGTCGGCAAGGCCGGCGGCGCCGACGTGCTGGTGCGCGAGGGCGCCCGCGACGTGCTCCTGGTCGGGGTGGGCTCGATGGCCACCACCGCCGTCGGGGTCGCCCAGCGGCTGGTCGACCAGGGCATCGGCGCGACCGTCGTCGACCCGCGCTGGGTCAAGCCCGTCGACCCCGCCATCGTCGAGCTGGCCCGTGAGCACCGCCTCGTCGTCAGCATCGAGGACAACGGCATCGTCGGCGGCTGTGGTGCGGTGCTGCTCCAGACCCTGAACGCCGCCGGCGTCACCACCCCGGTCCGGCTGCACGGCATCGAGCAGGAGTTCCTCGGCCACGCCAAGCGCGGCGTCATCCTGGAGCGGCTCGGGCTGACTCCGCAGGCGCTGGCACTGGGCATCGTGGAGGCCGTCTCCGCCCTGGACGGCGCGAGCGCCGAGCGCGACCGGGTCGAGCCGACCGCCTGATCCGGACCGTCCCGTTCCCGCGCGGGTCGTCGCGCGCGCCGCTCCCGTGTCCTACCGTTCCCCGGTGAGCAGAGACACCGGTGTGCTCCGGACCAAGAGCGTCGAGCAGTCCATCGCCGACACCGACGACCCCGAGACCAGGCTGCGCAAGGACCTCGGCGCGCTCGACCTCACGGTCTTCGGGGTCGGTGTCGTCATCGGTGCCGGCATCTTCGTGCTGACCGGCACGGTCGCGGCCACCAACTCCGGTCCGGCCCTGGCGCTGTCCTTCGCGATCGCCGCCGTCGCCTGCGGTCTCGCCGCGCTCTGCTACGCCGAGTTCGCCTCGACCGTCCCGGTGGCGGGGTCGGCGTACACGTTCAGCTACGCCACCCTGGGCGAGCTGGTGGCGTGGATCATCGGCTGGGACCTCGTCCTGGAGTTCACGATCGGCGCCGCGGCGCTCTCGACGAGCTTCTCGGGCTACCTCCAGCAGCTGCTGGCCGGCACGGCGTTCGAGGTGCCCGCCGCGCTCTCCAGCGCCGAGGACGGGCTGATCAACCTGCCGGCCGTCGTGGTGGCGCTGCTCGTCGCGGTCCTGCTGGTGCGCGGCACGAAGTTCTCCAGCCGCTTCAACCAGGTCGTGGTGGCGATCAAGCTCGCCGCCGTCGCCGCGGTCATCGTCATCGGCATCTCGCTGGTCGACCCGTCCAACTGGGTCCCGTTCATCCCCGAGTCCCAGCCCGTCGCCGAGTCCGGCGGCGGGTTCCGCGACCTGCCGCTGATCACCTCGCTGCTCGGGGTCGAGCCCGCCGTGTTCGGGCTCGGCGGCGTGATCGCCGGCGCCGCGATCGTCTTCTTCGCCTTCATCGGCTTCGACGTCGTCGCCACCACCGCGGAGGAGGCCAGGAACCCCCAGCGCGACGTCCCGATCGGCATCCTCGGCTCGCTGGCCATCGTCACCGTCCTCTACATCGCCGTCAGCCTGGTGGTCACCGGCGTGCAGGACTACCGCGACATCGACCCCGACGACGCCGCCCCGCTCGCGACCGCCTTCGAGGCGGCCGGGGTCAGCTGGGTCGGCGACGTCATCTCGGTGGCGGCGTGCATCGGCCTGGTCGTCGTCGCGATGATCCTGATGCTCGGCCAGAGCCGGGTCGCCTTCGCGATGGCGCGCGACGGACTGCTGCCCCGCAGCATCGCCAAGGTCCACCCGACGTACGGCACGCCGTCGCGGATCACGATGACCACCGGCGTGGTCGTCGCGGCGATCGCCGGCTTCGTCCCGCTCAGCACCCTGGCCGACCTGGTCAACATCGGGACGCTGTTCGCGTTCGTCCTGGTCAGCATCGGCGTGGTCGTGCTGCGCCGCACCCGCCCCGACCTGCCGCGCTCCTTCCGCACTCCGCTGGCGCCGGTCGTGGCGACCCTGTCGGTGCTGATGTGCGTCTACCTGATGCTCAACCTCACCGGGGAGACGTGGGAGCGCTTCGGCATCTGGATGGCGCTCGGCGTGGTCGTCTACTTCGTCTACGGGCGCAAGCACAGCCGGCTCGGGCGGCGCACGGCGGAGGCGGACGCGGGCTGACCTGGTCCGGCAACTATCGTGGGCAGGTGACATCACCACGACTGGTCCACATCGTCGACGACGTCCCCGCGCTCGAGGGCGTCTCGGACCTGACGATGGTCCTGGTCCTCGACGGGTTCCTCGACGCCGGCAACGCCGCCGCGCTCGCCGCCCGCCACCTGGTCGCCGTCGACGAGGCCGGCGTGACGTCCATGCCGGTCGCCGAGACGAACGCCGACACCTCCGGCACCGCCGACAGCGGCCCGCTCGACGGGCCCGGAGCCGCCGGGGCCGACCCGGCGATCGGCCCGGTGGTGGCCACCTTCGACGTCGACGAGCTGCACGACTACCGCGCCCGCCGGCCCCCGATGTCGTTCGTCCAGGACCACTACGCCGGCTACGAGGCGCCGCGCCTGCTCGTCCGGCTGCTGCACGACAGCGGCGGCACGCCGTACCTGCTCCTGCACGGCGCCGAGCCCGACACCCGCTGGGAGGCCTTCGCGCGGGCGGTGCGCGAGGTCGTCGAGCGGTTCGGGGTCACCCGCGTGGTCGGGATGGGCTCGGTGCCGATGGCGGTGCCGCACACCCGCCCGATCACCGTCACCCACCACGCGAACCGGCCCGAGCTGGTCACCGGCACCAGCCCGTGGCGCGGCGAGCTGCGGATCCCCGGCAGCGCCCAGGCGCTGCTCGAGGTGCGACTGGGGGAGTGGGGCCACGACGCGCTCGGCTTCGTCGCCCACGTCCCGCACTACCTGGCCCAGCTCGACTACCCGCAGGCCGCGGTGACGCTGCTGGAGCAGGTCGAGAAGCTCGGGCGGCTCACGATCACCCTCGACGCGCTCCGCTCGCAGGCCGAGCAGCGCGAGACCGAGATCGACCACTACCTGACCCAGAACGAGGAGGTCGGCGAGGTCGTCGCGGCGCTCGAACGGCAGTACGACGCCTTCGAGCGGGCCGAGGAGAGCGGCTCGAACCTGCTCGCCTCCGACCGCCCGCTGCCCACCGGCGAGGAGATCGGCCAGGAGTTCGAGCGGTTCCTGGCCGGCCTGGAGCACCCGGACGGGGAGCAGTGAGCGACACCGGCCGGGCCGACGGGGCCGAGGGCGTCGAGCGCACCGCCGAGCTGGTCCGGCTGCTCGACATCGAGACCCTCGACGTCGACCTGCACCGGGGCAGCCAGCCGGTCACCCGCCGCAAGCGGGTCTACGGCGGTCAGGTCGCCGCGCAGGCGCTGATCGCGGCGATGCGCTCGGTCGACGAGGGCTACCGCGTGCACTCGCTGCACTCCTACTTCCTGCTGGCCGGCGACTACGGCGTCCCGATCATCTACGCCGTCGAGCGGATCCGCGACGGCCGGTCCTTCCTGACCCGCCGGGTCGAGGCCCGCCAGCACGGGCGGGTCATCTACTACCAGACCGTCAGCTTCCACCGGCACGAGGAGGGCTTCGACCACCAGGACCAGATGCCGGTCACGCCGGGGCCCGAGGCCGGCGTGGACATGATGGACCTGATGCGCAAGGCCGGGAACACCGAGGTCGACTCGCTGGACAACGAGTGGGGCGCGATGGAGATGCGCTTCCTCGGCAGCTCCGAGCACGGCCTGGAGCGCGACCCGGCCCACCCGGCCCAGTCCCGGATGTGGATGCGGCTGCGTGGTGAGCTGCCGGCGGACCCGACGGTGCACCTGGCGATGTTCACCTTCGCCAGCGACGTCAGCCTGCTCGGCGCCTCGCTGGCCGCGCACCCGGTGCTGCCGACCCAGGTGATGATGGCCTCGCTGGACCACACGATCTGGTTCCACCGGCCGTTCAAGGTCGACGAGTGGTGGCTCTACGACCAGTGGTCGCCCTCGGCGCAGGGTGGCCGCGGGCTGTCGATCGGTCGCGTCTTCACCCCGGACGGCGTCCTGGTGGCCACGGTCGCCCAGGAGGGCATCATCCGCCCGCGTCGGGACCGCTGAGCCCGATCCGGCGGTAGCGGTCGCGCAGCGGGTCGTCGGGGGCCACGGCGTACGTCCGGCCCCACGCGATCAGCGCGTCCACGACCGGCGCCAGCGCCAGCCCGGCCTCGGTCAGCAGGTACTCCTCGCGCGGCGGCGACTCCTGGTAGCGGCGCCGCACCACCAGCCCGGCCCCCTCCAGCGACCGCAGCCGCGCGGTGACGCGGTCGCGGGGCGCCCCGGTGCCGCGCAGGACGTCGGTGAACCGGCGCGCGCCGAGCAGCAGCTCGCGGACCACCAGCAGCGACCAGCGCTCGCCCACCAGCTCGAGCGCCGCGGCCGCAGGGCAGGGCCGGCCGGCGAGGTCGGCCAGCGGGACCTGGCGTGGGGTGCTCGGGGCGCTCACGCCTGCTAGCGTCACCCGGGTGAGTTCGGAAGTCAAACCAACTCGGGCCTCCGGTCGCGACCGCACCCTGACCTGGGTCGCCGTCGGCACCGCGCTGGTCCTGGTCACCTACGTGACCCCGATCGCGACCCTGGCGCGCAGCGCACCGGACCTCGGGGCGGGGCCGGCGGCGCAGGCCTGGATCCTGAGCTCGATGAGCGTCGGCCTCGCCGCGGCGCTGCTCGCGGCCGGGGTCGCCGGTGACACCCGGGGCCGCCGCCGGGTCTACCTCGGCGGCCTGGTGCTGATGGGCGCCGGGGCCGCGGTCTGCGCCCTGGCGTGGGAGCCGTGGCTGCTCGTCGGGGCTCGCGTGGTGCAGGGCGTCGGTGGCGCGGCCGTCCTGGCCTGCGGCCTGGCGCTGCTGGCCGGCTCCACCGAGCCCGGCCCGGCCCGGACCCGGGCCACCGCCGTGTGGGGCGCCTCGGTCGGCGTCGGCATCACCGCCGGCTCGCTGCTGGCGCTCGCGCTCGACCTGGACGCCGCGTGGGCCAGCGGGTGGCGGGAGACGTACGCCGTGACCGCCGTGGTGGTGCTGGCCACCGTCGTGCCCAGCCGGCGGGGGATGCCGGCGCCCCCGGGCGTGCACGGTCGGGTCGACCTCGCGGGACTGGCGCTGCTCAGCCTGGCCGCGACGGCGCTCGTCGCGGCCCTGACCCAGGGCCGGGGCGGGGTCGACCCGTTGACCGGGGTGCTCGCGGTGGTCGCCCTCGCCGCCCTGCTCGGGTTCCTGGCCGTCGAGCGGCGGGTCCCCGCGCCGCTGCTCGACCCGGTGCTGCTGCGCGACCCCCGGTTCCGGGCCGCGACCACGGGCTCGCTGGTGCTGGGCCTCGGCATCATCGGGACCACGTCCTACCTGCCGACGCTGGTCGACGCCGGCCTCGACCGCGGGCTCGCCGTGGCCACGGTGCCCGTCCTGGGCTGGTCGATCACCAGCGTCGCCGCCTCCGTGCTGCTGCCGCGGCTGAGGGTCGCGCCGAGCGGCCCCCGCGCGATCGCGGTGCTCCTGCTCGGCGTGGCCCTCGGGCAGCTGCTGTGCCTGGGCGTCAGCGCCGGCTCGGCGCTGTGGCAGCTGACCGGCGCCATGGTGGTGGCCGGTGTCGCCACCGGCGCCCTGAACGCCACCCTCGGGCGCGAGGCGGTCGCCAGCGTGCCGCCGGACCGGGCCGCCATGGGCTCGGGCGCCAACAACACCGCGCGCTACCTGGGTGCGGCGTGCGGGATCACGCTCTTCGCGACCGTCGCGCAGATCCCCGAGGACGTCACGGTCGGCTTCGACACCGCGATCCTGGCCTCGGCCGGGCTGACGCTCCTCGGCGCGGCGACGATCGCGTCGTTCGGTCGCCGCCGCGCCGTGGTCTCACCCTCAGCCTCAGGCTGAGGGTTGGACGGGTCAGAGCGAGGTGGTCTGTCCGGCCAGGTGGGGCGCGCGGCTGCCGGGGCTGGTGAGCGAGAAGGCGTACCCGTCCTCCAGGGAGGCCGACCCGAAGGCGACCTTGCCGGGCAGGAGCACCGGCTTCTTGAAGGCGACCTCGACCCGGACGGCGTCGGGCAGCCGGTTCTCCAGCGCCGCCACGCAGCGGGCCTTGGTCCACATCCCGTGCGCGATCTGGCGCGGGAAGCCGAGCGCCTTGGCGGTCAGCGGGTAGAGGTGGATCGGGTTGTGGTCGCCCGAGACGGCGGCGTACGTCCGCCCGAGGTCGGCCGGCAGGCGCCAGACCGTCCCGGTCGGGGGCGCGTCGGGAAACGACGTGCCGCCCGGCGCCGTGTCGTCCCCGCGGCCGCGGCGCAGGTAGGTCGACGTGCTCTCCCAGGCCAGGCCGTCGTCGTCGCGCACCTCGGTGGCGAAGGTGTAGGTCGTGCCCTTGGGGTGCGGTCCGGGCGGGCCGACCCGGGTGCCGACCTCGAGGCGGCTCCCGACGGGGATCTGACGGTGCCGGGTGATGCTGTTCTCGACGTGCACCATCCCGACCGCGGGGGCCGGGAAGGCCGGGTCGGTCATGATCGCCATGTGCAGCCCGAACGCCAGCAGGTGCGGGTAGGTCAGCGGGACGGTGTCCTTGACCGGGAAGCCGCAGACCCGGGCGTAGGTGTCCACGTCCTCGCGCCGCACGGTGACCGGCGGGCGGTCGTAGGACAGGCCCTCGAAGCCGGCCGGCGAGGCCTTGCGGACGCCGGGCAGGCCGCCCACGACCGGCAGCGAGGGGAGCGCGGCGCGCAGCAGCGTGCCCAGGCCGGCGGAGCCGGCGACGGTGGTGGTCTCCACCTCAGGCCCCCAGCATCATCTGGCCGCAGACGCGGACCACGTTGCCGCTGACCGCGGTCGAGCCGGGGCTGGCGTACCAGGAGATGGTCTCGGCCACGTCGACCGGCAGGCCGCCCTGCGACATGGCGTTGAGGCGCTGGCCGACCTCGCGGGTCGCGAAGGGCACGGCGGCGGTCATCTGCGTGATGATGAACCCCGGGGCGACGGCGTTGATCGTGATCCCGCGCTCGAGGTCGTCGGCGAGGGAGTCGACCAGGCCGATGACACCGGCCTTGGAGGCCGCGTAGTTGGTCTGCCCCACGTTGCCGGCGATGCCGGCGATCGAGGCCACGCCGACCACGGAGCCGTGGTCGTTGAGGACGCCCTGGTCGAGCAGCTCGCGGGTGATCCGCTCGGGCGCGGTGAGGTTGACCGCGATCACCGAGTCCCAGCGCGACTCGTCCATGTTGGCCAGCTTCTTGTCGCGGGTGATGCCCGCGTTGTGCACCACGACGTCGACGCCGCCGTGCTTGTCCTTCAGGTGCTGGGCGATGCGCTGCGGTGCGTCCTTGGCGGTGATGTCGAGGGTCAGCCAGTCGCCGTCCAGCTCGTCCATCAGGCTCACGAGGGTGTCCGCGGCCTGGGGCACGTCGACGCCGACCACCGTGGCGCCGTCGCGGTGCAGCACGCGGGCGATCTGCTCGCCGATGCCGCGGCTGGCGCCGGTGACCAGGGCGACCCGGCCGGCGAGCGGACGGGTCCAGTCCGCGACCGGGGCGGCGTCGGTGGCGCCGTGCGCGCCGATCCGGACCACCTGGCCCGAGACGTAGGCGGACTTGGGGGAGAGCAGGAACCCGAGCGTGCTCAGGGTCGCGGCCTCGGCGCCCTCGGCGACGTAGACGAGCTGGACCGTGCCGCCGCGGCCGATCTCCTTGCCGAGGGAGCGGGTGAAGCCCTCCAGGGCCCGCTGCGCGACGCGCTCGGAGCCGGTGACCTGCTCGGGCGGGGTGCCGAGGACGACCACGCGGGGGCAGGACTCGAGGCTGCGCATCACCGGGGTGACGAAGTCGCGCAGGGCGTGCAGCTGCTCGCTGCCGGTCAGGCCGGTGGCGTCGAAGACCAGGCCCTTGAAGCGGGCGCCGTCGGCCGCGGCGGTCGCCGTGGTGACGTCGAGCTCGGCCAGCAGGCCGGGCAGCGACTCGGCCAGCCGGCCGCGGCCGCCGACCAGGACCGTGCCCTGGACCAGCGGGTCGCCCTCGGTGTAGCGGTCGAGCCGCATCGGGGCGGGCAGGCCGAGATTCTTGACAAGCAGCTTCCCGATCGGCGTGCTGGTGAATCCCTGGTAGCGGTCGCTCATGCGTGCGGTCCTCCGGTCGGTGCGTGCAAGGTCGGATCGATCATGTAACTCTATGTGTAACTCGGAGTCCACATTGCGTGACCTCCCCCTCACCGCCTTCCCCTCCCGGGGGCGGTCCGACAAGGATGTGCCCATGATCTCCAGCACCCGTCGTGTCGCCGTGATCGGCGGCAACCGGATCCCCTTCGCCCGTTCCAACACCGTCTACGCCACGGCCTCGAACCAGGACATGCTCACCGCCGCCATCGACGGCGCGGTGACCCGCTTCGGGCTCGAGGGCGAGCGCCTCGGCGAGGTCGTGGCCGGGGCCGTGCTCAAGCACTCGCGGGACTTCAACCTGACCCGCGAGGCCGTGCTCGGCTCGAAGCTCTCGGCCGAGACGCCCGCCACCGACGTCCAGCAGGCCTGCGGCACCGGCCTCCAGGCAGCGATCCAGGTCGCCAACAAGATCGCGCTCGGCCAGATCGAGGTCGGCCTGGCCGGCGGCTCCGACACCACCTCCGACGCGCCGATCGCCGTCGGGGAGGGGCTGCGCAAGATCCTGCTCGAGGCCAACCGCGCCAAGAGCCTGCAGGGTCGGCTGGCCGCGCTGGCCAAGATCCGTCCCGGCGACCTCGTGCCGAGCATCCCCCAGAACGGCGAGCCGCGCACCGGCATGTCGATGGGCGAGCACCAGGCGCTCACCGCGCTGGAGTGGCAGATCACCCGCGAGGCGCAGGACGAGCTGACGGTCGCCTCCCACCAGCACCTCGCCGCGGCGTACGAGTCCGGCTTCCTCGACGACCAGGTCACGCCGTTCCGCGGCCTGGAGCGCGACCAGAACCTGCGCGCCGACTCCACGGTCGAGAAGCTCTCCACGCTCAAGCCGGTCTTCGGCAAGGGCGCGGCCGCCACGATGACCGCGGCCAACTCCACCCCGCTGACCGACGGTGCCTCCGTGGTGCTGCTGGCCTCCGAGGAGTGGGCCGAGCAGCGCGGCCTGCCGGTGCTGGCCTACCTGACGGCCTACGAGACCGCGGCGGTCGACTACGTGCACGGCGGGGAGGGCCTGCTGATGGCCCCGGCCTACGCCATGGCGCGGATGCTCGAGCGCGAGGGCCACGCGCTGCAGGACTTCGACTTCTACGAGATCCACGAGGCCTTCGCCTCGCAGGTGCTCTCCACCCTCAAGGCGTGGGAGGACCCGGTGTTCTGCAAGGAGCGCCTGGGTCTCGACGCGCCGCTGGGCTCGATCGACCGCTCGAAACTCAACGTCAACGGCTCGTCGCTCGCGGCCGGCCACCCGTTCGCCGCGACCGGCGGCCGGATCGTCAACGTGCTGGCCAAGCTGCTCTCGCAGCAGGGTTCGGGCAAGGGCCTGATCTCGGTCTGCGCCGCGGGCGGGCAGGGTGTGACCGCGATCCTCGAGCGCCCCTGACGCATCGCGTCCCCGGCGTCGTCCGGCTCCCGGGGCCACGAGGTGGCCTCAGGGGGTGGGCGGCGCCGGTGCTGCGTCCGGGCGCGTGACCAGGGCCAGCGCGGATCCGACGAGGTAGTCGCGGACCTGCTCGGCGGAGACCTGGCCGACGGTCGGGATGCCGGGTGCGGCCTCCTTGACCAGGATGCCGACGCGGGCCAGCTGGAGCGCGCCGAGGCCGCTGGCGTAGAGCATGTTGGCCAGCAGTGTGGGGTCCTCGACGTGGAACACGCCGTCGCGGTCGCCGTCCTCCAGGACCGTCGACAGCGTGGCCAGGCAGGACGAGATCGAGCGGCCGAGCCGGAACAGGGCTCCCTCGCTGATCTCGTCGAGCAGGTCGTCGCCCTGCCGGCGCATCAGCGCCTGCGCGCAGTCGACGAAGGCGGGGTGCGCCACGCCGTACCCGACGAAGGCGGCGACGATCGCGCGCAGCCGGGCCGGGGCGGGCTCGTCGGTCGCCGAGGCCGTCGCGAGTGCCTCGCGCATCTCGTCGAGGTAGCTGACCAGGGTGAGCGCGAACAGCTCCTCCTTGCCGGTGAAGTGCCGGTAGACGATCGCCCGGTTGATCCCGACGGCGCGGGCGACGTCCTCGATCTGGGCGTCACCCGTGCCGCGCTCGTCGAAGAGCCGCCGGGTCGCGGCGATGATCTCGGTCTCGCGCGCGCGGCGGCGGGCGACCGCCGCCCTGCGACGGCCGTCGGTGGGTCCGGTCGTGCTCATGAGCGGAGTGTACGGCTCGTGCAACTGACTGTTGCAACACCGTCGCGGCGTCGGTGTGGCGTCCCTCAGCCGGTCCGGCCGACCAGGCCGAGCGGTGACGGCAGGGCGGTCGGCGGATCCAGCCCGTCGCGGGCCATCGCGACCAGGGCCGTCCAGAGCAGCGCGCCGAGCTGCTCCTGCGCGGCGCTGCCGGAAGCACCGGCGCGGTGGTGCAGGGCCGCGCGGACCAGGTCGCCCTCCGGGGCCGGCCCGCGCCCGGCGAGGCGTACCTCGGCGCACCTGGTCGACAGCTGCAGGGACCCCGGCCGGGCGGTACGTCCGCCGCCGGCGTCGGTGTCCGGCACGACCGCCAGCGGGGTCGGCGCGGGTGCGGGCGCCTCGAGCGACGCCTCCAGCTCGCCCGCCGCGTCGAGGAGGTCCCGCAGCAGCGCGCGCAGGCACCGCGCCGTCGCCGGGTCGACCGGGCGCGGGCCCGGCCGCGCGGCGGCCCGCACGAGGTCGGCGGCGTCGGCCAGGAGGTGGACGGGGGTCGGGTGCTCGATCGCTGCGAGGGCCATGCCCCCACCGTCGCCCTGTCGCGGCCGGCCTGCGAGCACGCCCTCGGCCAGGTGTGGACGGACGGTGCGGTGCCGGCGCTGTGGACGGCCCGTGGCCCACCGCGTCGTCGGGCCGCCCAGCGCAGCAGTGCAGCGGATCGGTACGCGTATTCGGCACCGATCCGCTGCACTGTCGCGACGGGCACACCAGTGCGGCAGCCGCGGCCCGAGGGCGGGCTGCGTCAGGCGAGCCCCGCGCGCACCGTCGCGACGGTGTCGATCTCGCCGACCGGCTTGTCGTCGCGGTAGCGGAGCACCCGGGCGAAGCGGAGGGCGACCCCGCCGGGGTAGCGGGTGGAGCGCTGCACGCCGTCGTAGGCGATCTCCACCACCTGCTCGGGCCGCACGTGCACGGTGTGGCCCGATCGGCTGGTCTCGAGGGCCAGGAACCGCTCGGTCTGCCAGGTGAGCATCTCGTCGGTCATCCCCTTGAAGGTCTTGCCCAGCATGACGAGGCCGCCCTGGCCGTCGGCGGCGCCGAGGTGCAGGTTGGACAGCCAGCCCTCGCGGCGACCGGAGCCCCACTCGACGGCCAGCACGACCAGGTCGAGCGTGTGGCGCGGCTTGACCTTGACCCACCCGGACCCGCGGCGGCCGGCCTCGTAGGTGGACCCGAGGTTCTTGACCACCACGCCCTCGTGCCCGGCGGCGACCGCGGCGTCCATGAAGTCCTGCGCGGTGGCCGGGTCGTCGGTGACCACCCGACCCACCCGGTGCTGCTCGGGGACGAGGGAGTCCAGGAGCGCGGCCCGCTCGTGGCCGGGCGCGCCGAGCAGGTCGCGGCCGTCGTGGTGGAGGAGGTCGAAGAAGTACGGCGTCACCTGCACCCCCGACGCCTGGGCGGTCCGCGACGCGGTCTCCTGGAAGGGTCGGGGCCGTCCGTCCTCGCCGACCGCCAGGGCCTCGCCGTCGAGGACCAGGCGCGTGGCCGGCAGCGCCCGGACCACCTCGACCACCTCGGGCAGCCGCGCGGTGATGTCGTCGAGGGTGCGGGTGGTGACCAGGACGTCGTCGCCGTCGCGGTGCACCTGGATCCGGATGCCGTCGAGCTTGGTGTCGACCGCGACCTCCCCGCCGCCGGCCTTGACCAGCGCGGCGCCGACGTCCGTAGCGGTCCCGGCCAGCATCGGCAGCACCGGGCGGCCCACCTCCAGCCCGACGGCAGCCAGCGCCTCCTCGCCGGTGAACGCCAGCGCGGCCACGTCGCGGGTCGAGCCGGCCAGCATCGCGGCCCGGCGCACGGCGGCCAGCGGCACCGCGGCGGCGACGGCGAGCGCCTCCTGCACCAGCGCGTCGAGCGCGCCCTGGCGCACCGCGCCCGTGACCACGCCCTGGAGCCAGGCCTGCTCCTGGTCCGTCGCGCGTCCGAACAGCGCCGCCACCGCCCCGGCCCGGGCCGCCTGCGAGCCGGACCCCGCGATCGCGGCGAGGTCCTCGAACGCGCCGTCCACCTCGGTGACCGTCAGCGACGACGTGGCGGCCGGCTCCGGTAGGGAGCCGAGCCCCCGCCAGCCCAGGCCCGTACGCCGCTGGGTCAGCGTCCCCCCGAGGTAGGACACCACGGTCGTCAGGTCGGTGCCGCCCTCCTCGTGGGCCCGGGCGAGCACCGGCGCCAGCGCGGCGACCTTGGCCTTGCGCGAGCGCGTGGCCGCCACGGCGGACGACGTGGTGACGACCTCGGCGAGCAGCATGGCCCGAGTCTGACCGCTGCCCCCGACAGCCGTGCCCACCTGCCCGGGTCGTGTCGGCCTCCTGGGCTAGCGTCGGGACGTGCACGAGGTGACGGGGACGGGCGGGGCCCGCACGCTGGTCCACCACCCCGCGACGCCCTGCAGCCTGCGCCAGGTGCTCGGCCTGCACCGACGCGGTGGCGGTGACCCGACGTACCGCGTCGACGGCGCCGGCCGGCACTGGCGCGGCATCCGGACGCCGGAGGGGCCCGCGACGCTCGCCCTGGAGCCGCGGGCCGGCGGCACCGAGGTGCGCGCCGCTGCCTGGGGGCCCGGCGCCGACTGGGTGCTCGGCTCCGTGCCGGACCTGCTGGGCGCCTCGGACGACTGGTCGGGGTTCGAGCCGCGGCACCCGGTCCTGGCCGACGCGCTGCGCCGGCACCCGCACCTGCGCCTGGGGCGCACCGGTCTGCTGCTCGAGGCGCTGGTGCCGGCGGTCATCGAGCAGAAGGTGACCGGCCAGGAGGCCTTCGCAGGGTTCCGGATGCTGGTGCGCCGGCACGGCGAGCCGGCCCCCGGCCCGGGGCCCGCGCTGGACCTCTGGGTGCAGCCGACGCCCGAGCGGCTGCGGGCCGTTCCGTCGTGGGGGTGGCTGCAGATGCACGTCGACCCCGCCCGCTCACGGGTCGTGGTGACGGCGGCTCGCGTCGCCGACACCCTCGAGCGGCTCGTGGCCCTGGCTCCAGAAGAGGCCGAGCGACGTCTCCGCTCGATCCCCGGGATCGGGGTCTGGACCAGCGCCGAGGTGCGCCAGCGGACCTTCGGCGACCCCGACGCGGTCTCCTTCGGCGACTACCACGTGGCCAAGGACGTCGGCTGGGCGCTGACCGGGGAGCCGTTCGACGACGAGCAGATGGCGGCCTACCTGGAGCCCTGGCGGCCCCAGCGGGGGCGGGTGGTGGCTCTGCTCGCGGCCTCCCGGCTGCACCGCCCGCGGCACGGCGCCCGGATGGCGCCCCGCACCCACCTGCCCTCCCGGACCACCCGCCCTTGACCCATTCTGGGTAAAGAGCGCGCCATCGGCCGGGGGTGTCGGCTGCTGCTTGATAACGTGCCTGGCGTCGTGGGGGACGTCAGGAGGTGGTGCCAGGCGCACCGGCTGGCTCGCCCGCGCTCACCCGACCGCAGCTCCGCGGAGGGGATCCGGCCGCTTGGGGAAACCGACGACATGCAGCGACGACACACCACGATCGCCACGACCGGGACCGTAGCGGTCCTCGCCGCGGCCCTCCTGGGCGCCTCGCCCGGGGCCCCGGCAAGCGCCGCGAAGGCCGACGGCCAGCTCTACCTCGTCCAGGCCGTGCCCGGCATCGAGGTCGACGTCGAGGTCGACGGCCGCCCGGTCGAGCAGGACGTCGCCACCGGTGACGTCGTCGGCCCGTGGGAGCTGCCCGCAGGTGCCCAGGAGCTCACCCTGAGCAACGACGACTGGAGCACCGACGTCGGCGTGCGCCTGACCTCCGGCGCGGCCACCGACGTCGTCCTGCACCTCCCCGCCGCCCGCGGTGGGGACCCGGTGGCCAGCACGTACGCCGTGCCCGACGCCCCGATCGGCCCCGGCAAGGCCCGGGTGGTGCTCGCGCACACCGCGACCGCGCCGCCGGCCGACGTCCGGGTCGACGGCCGGACGGTCTTCACCAACATCGCCAACGGCGAGTACGCCGAGGCGGACGTTCCCTCGGGCGGCCACGCGGTGGCGCTGCTGCCCAGCGGGTCCGACCGCGGCGCGTTCCTCGGCCCGATCGACGTCGACCTGCCGGCCGAGACCGTCACCATGGTCTACGCCGTGGGCTCGCCGCAGGACAACTCGATGCGCGCGGTCGCCCACTCGGCGGCGCTGGCCTCCGACGGCAGCGTCGCCCCCACCCGGATCGAGACCGGCTCGTCGGCCGGCCTGGCCCGCGACCTGCTGACCGCCGTCCTCGGCCCGCGCTGACCGGCCCGACCGAGCGACCACCCCGGCCCCCGGTGCCTGCCACGACGACGTCCCCGCGGAACGGCCTGCCCTCGGCGGCCTCCGTCGTCCTGCTGACCCTCGCCCTGGCCGCAGGGTGTGCGCCGGTCGGCGACGCGGCGACGTCGGCCGGCAGCGGACCGGACGACGCGCCGGCCGGCACCGACGACCGTGAGGTCCGCGAGCTCGAGGCCACGCCGGCCACCCGGGTCGGCTCGGCCGTGGCCCGCGTGCCCACCGCCGTACGCCTCCCCGGCACCGACCTGCTCGACGTGGTGCCGGTCGGCACCCGCGAGGACGGTCTCCTGGACGTCCCCGCCGACGTCGACGTCCTCGGGTGGTGGGAGGGCGGCGCGCGGGTCGGCGACCCGTTCGGCTCGGTCCTCCTGGCCGGGCACGTCGACTCCGAGGACGAGGGGCTCGGCCCGTCGGCCCGGCTGCTGACGGTCGAGCGGGGTGACGAGGTCGAGGTGCGCGCGGGCGGTCGGACCACCTCGTACGCCGTCGCGTCGCGCCGGTTCGTGCCGCTCGACGACCTCGGGTCCTACCCCCGGATCCTCTCCGCCGACGGCCCGGCCCGGGTGACCCTGGTCACCTGCGCGCCGCCGTTCCTGCCCGACGAGGGCGGCTACCAGAACCTCGCCGTCGTGACGGCCCTGCCCGAGCGGGGAGCGCGATGAGCGGCGAGCCGGGGGAGTCGCGGTCCGGTCCGCGCACCGCGGTCGTCGCGGTGGTGGCGCTCGTGCTCGTCGTCGTGCTGGTCGTGCTCCTCCGAGGCGGGGGCGACGACGCCGACGGGCCCACCTCGGACGGGCCGACGCTGGTCCCCGCCACCCCGCCGTCCGCGCCGGTCCGCCTGCCCGACCCCGGGGCGTACGTCGACGCCCGCGTCCAGCCGGACGGCTCGGTCGACGTGACGCACTGGCTGCGGCCCGCCCAGGGCGTCGACGAGGTCACCCTCGCCGCCTACCCGACCCTGAAGGCCGACGGCCGGCCGTCGGTGACCGACCTGCAGGTGCAGACCAGCCTGGGAGAGGTACGGCTGCCCGAGGCGCCCCGGATCGCCACCGACCCGGTGACGGTGCCGCTGGTGCGCTCGTCCCTGCTGGTCGTGCTGACCTACACGCTCGACGGCGTGACCGACGCGGACGGGACCGTCCCCGGCCGGGCCCTGGTGGACTCGGTCCTCGCCGACGTCGACTACCCCGGCGAGGACGGCGACACCCGGGTCCAGGTCGGCGGACGGAAGATCGAGTCCCTCGCCTGCGTGCCGGACCCGCGAGCCCCCCTGTCCCAGGTGGTCTGCGGTGCCGAGCGCGAGGGCGGCTGGGCGGTCAACCTCGCCCCGCGCCAGCTCGACGACAAGGTGATCGCCCAGGTCGACCTCGACCGGGAGCAGAAGAGGAACCCCGACGCCGGCGTCAACCTGGACTGAGCAGGACGGGCCCGGCGTCAGAGCAGGGCGCGCAGCGGGCGCAGGAACGCCTCGGTGAAGCGCCGGTGCAGGTCCCGGGCCTCCCACTCGCCCTGGGTCAGCTCCAGCGAGTGCGACTCGTCGAGGGCGAACACCTCCTCGAGCGTCTCGGCCAGCCCGGTGTCGATCACCTCGAGGTTGACCTCGTAGTTGCCCGAGAGGCTCAGCCGGTCGATGTTGGCGGTGCCGACGGTGCTCCACGTGCCGTCGACGGTGGCGGTCTTGGCGTGCACCATCGCCTCGCGGAACCGGAACACCCGGACCCCGGCGTCGAGCAGCTGGGAGAAGTACCCGCGGGAGATCCAGTCGGCCACGATGTGGTTGGACTTCAGGGGGAGCAGGAGGCGTACGTCCACCCCGCGCCGCGCGGCGCTCTTGAGCGCGTCGACGAAGTCCTGGTCGGGCAGGAAGTAGGCCTGGGTGATCCAGATCCGGGACGACGCCCGGGCGATCACCTCGAGGTACATCCCCCGGATCGGGAACAGCCACAGCCGGGGGACGTTGCGGTGCACCCGGATCCGGGGCTCCCACGTGGCCGCCGTCTCGAGCAGCAGCGGCCGCTCGCTGTGACGCAGCCGGCGACGGCGGTGCAGGTTCCAGAAGTCCGCGAACGCGCGCTCCAGGTCGTGCACGCCGGGGCCGACGACGCGGACGTGCGTGTCGCGCCACTCGGTCTCGTAGGCCGAGCCGATGTTGTAGCCGCCGACGAAGCCGACGTTGTCGTCGACGACGAGGATCTTGCGGTGGTCGCGGCCGTACCGCTTGAGGTCGAAGAACCGCCAGCCCGCGGAGTAGGCGGGGTAGCGCAGCACCTTCATCGACGGCGGGAAGTGCTTGAAGACGGGGGAGACGACGAGGTTGGCGAAGCCGTCGTAGATCACGTAGACGTCGACCCCGCGGGCCGAGGCGTCCGACAGCGCCTGCTTGAACCGCTCGCCCGTGGCGTCGCCCTTCCAGATGTAGGTCTCGAAGAGGATCTGGCGGCGGGCGCCCTCGATCGCGGCGATCATGTCGTCGTAGAGGTCGCGACCGAAGGTGTAGGTCGTCACCTCGCTGTCGCCGACGGCCACCGTGCGCGGCGGCATGGTCGGGAACGGCTGGGGCCGCTTGCCGCGCCGCCGGTAGGAGTCGACCAGCGACATCGTCAGCGCGAGGGCCACCTGGACGCCGAAGACGGTCAGCAGCGTGCGCCGCAGCACGCGTACCGCCCGGCCAGTCAGCCGGACCCTGCTCGACCTCACCCTCCCAACGTAGTCGAGGGGTGTCGGCGCGCGGACGTAGGCTCGACCCATGCGTCCCGTCACCGATCTCGAGCGCCGTGTCGCGCCGTTCCAGGTCGTCTCCGACTACCAGCCCGCGGGTGACCAGCCGGCGGCCATCACCGAGATCACCAAGCGGATCCGGGGCGGCGTCGAGGACGTCGTCCTGCTCGGCGCCACCGGCACCGGCAAGACGGCCACCGTCGCCTGGGTGGCCGAGCAGGTGCAGCGCCCGCTGCTGGTCCTGCAGCCCAACAAGACCCTGGCCGCGCAGTTCGCCAACGAGCTGCGCCAGCTGTTCCCGGACAACGCGGTCGAGTACTTCGTCTCGTACTACGACTACTACCAGCCCGAGGCCTACGTGCCCCAGACCGACACCTACATCGAGAAGGACTCCTCCATCAACGAGGAGGTCGAGCGGCTGCGCCACTCCGCGACGAACTCGCTGCTGACCCGGCGCGACGTGATCGTGGTCTCCACCGTGTCGTGCATCTACGGCCTGGGCACCCCGCAGGAGTACGTCGACCGGATGCTGCGGCTGCGGGTGGGCGAGGAGCGCGACCGCGACTCGATCCTGCGCCAGCTGGTCGAGATCCAGTACACGCGCAACGACATGAGCTTCACCCGCGGCACCTTCCGGGTCCGCGGCGACACCCTCGAGATCTTCCCGGTCTACGAGGAGCACGCCGTGCGGATCGAGTTCTTCGGCGACGAGATCGAGCGGCTGATGAGCCTGCACGCCGTCACCGGCGAGGTGCTCACCGAGGACCAGGAGCTCTACGTCTTCCCGGCCACCCACTACGTCGCCGGCCCGGAGCGGATGGAGCGTGCCGTCGCCGGCATCGAGGCCGAGCTCGAGGAGCAGCTCGCCGTCTTCGAGCGCCAGGGCAAGCTGCTGGAGGCGCAGCGGCTGCGGATGCGCACGACGTACGACATCGAGATGATGCGGCAGGTCGGCTCGTGCGCAGGCATCGAGAACTACTCGATGCACATGGACGGGCGCAGCCGCGGCTCGGCGCCGAACTGCCTGCTCGACTACTTCCCGGAGGACTACCTCCTGGTCGTCGACGAGTCCCACGTCGCGGTCCCGCAGATCGGCGGCATGTACGAGGGCGACATGTCGCGCAAGCGCAACCTGGTCGACCACGGCTTCCGGCTGCCCAGCGCCATGGACAACAGGCCGCTGCGGTGGGAGGAGTTCCTGGAGCGGATCGGGCAGACCATCTACCTCTCGGCGACGCCGGGCGACTACGAGCTCGACAAGGTGCAGGGCGACACCGTCGAGCAGATCATCCGCCCGACCGGCCTGATCGACCCCGAGGTCGTGATCAAGCCGACGAAGGGGCAGATCGACGACCTGATCCACGAGATCCGGACGCGGACCGAGAAGGACGAGCGGGTCCTGGTGACCACGCTGACCAAGAAGATGTCGGAGGACCTCACCGACTACCTCCTCGACGCCGGCCTGCGTACCCGCTACCTGCACTCCGAGGTCGACACGCTGCGCCGCATCGAGCTGCTCCGCGAGCTGCGGATGGGCGAGTACGACGTCCTGGTCGGCATCAACCTGCTGCGTGAGGGCCTCGACCTGCCCGAGGTGTCGCTGGTGTCGATCCTGGACGCCGACAAGGAGGGCTTCCTGCGCTCGGACAAGTCGTTGATCCAGACCATCGGTCGCGCGGCCCGCAACGTGTCGGGCCAGGTCCACATGTACGCCGACAAGATCACGCCGTCCATGGAGAAGGCGATCGACGAGACCAACCGGCGCCGTGACAAGCAGATCGCCTACAACACCGCGGCCGGGGTCGACCCCCAGCCCCTGCGCAAGAAGATCGCGGACATCACCGAGATGCTCTCGCGCGAGGGTGAGGACACCGAGGCGTTGCTGGCGACCTGGGCCGGGACGGCCGCGAAGGGCCGGGCCGGCGGGGTCAAGGCCAAGCAGCCGGTCCCGGCGCTGTCGGCCGAGGCGTCCGGGCGGCAGGCCAAGGACCTGGCCGGCATGCCGAGCGCCGACCTGGCCCAGCTGATCCAGGAGCTCACCGACCAGATGCGTGGAGCGGCCGCCGAGCTGCAGTTCGAGGTCGCCGCCCGGATGCGCGACGAGATCTCGGACCTCAAGAAGGAGCTCCGCCAGATGATGGAAGCGACCAAGTGAGCGACAGCGCCACGCGAGGATCGAGCGTGAGTGCTGGCGGCGAGCGCAAGAGCTGCGCGAGCGCAGCGAGCGCCGGCGACGAAGTGAGTCGCGCGAGCGAGATGAGCGCCGGCGACCGAGTGAGCGGGCGGTGAGCGGGGCGACCGTCCCCGCACCGGTCGCCGCGCCGCCGCTGCGGACCGCCCTCGCGGTCTGGTCGGTCGGGCTGCTGATCTACCTGCTCGCGGTCTTCCACCGCAGCTCGTTGGCGGTGGCCGGGCTCGACGCCACCGAGCGGTTCGGGATCTCGGCCGCCCAGCTGGCGACGTTCACCATGCTCCAGCTGCTCGTCTACGCCGGGATGCAGATCCCGACCGGGCTGCTGGTCGACCGGTTCGGCCCGCGCCGGGTGCTGCTGTCCGGCGTCCTGCTGCTCTCGGCCGCGCAGGCCGCGTTCGGGCTGGCCGACACCTACGGCCTCGCGCTGGTCGCGCGATTCTTCGTCGGGATGGGCGACGCGCTGACCTTCGTGTGCGTGCTGCGGCTGGTCGCCAGCTGGTTCTCACCCCGCCGGATCCCGCTGGTGACCCAGCTGACGGGGCCGCTGGGCCAGCTGGGCGCGATCGGTGCCGCGCTGCCGATGACCTGGGCGCTGGGCACCGTCGGCTGGACCACCGCGTACCTCGCCACGGCCTCGCTGGGCCTGGTGCTCGGGGCGGTCGGCCTGGTCGTGCTGCGCGACAGCCCGGCCCGGCGCAGCCTGAGCGGGGCGGCGCTGTCTCTCTCGGCGGTGCGTGCCAGCCTCGCCGCGTCCTGGGCGCACCCGGGCACCCGGCTCGGCTTCTGGGTCCACTTCACCACGCAGTTCAGCTCCACGATGCTGGCGCTGCTCTGGGGCTACCCGTTCCTGGTGCGGGGCGAGGGCCGGACGCCCACCGAGGCCGGCGCCCTGCTCACCGTGATGGTGCTGGCCCTCGCCGCGGCCGGGCCGCTGGTCGGCTGGATGGTCGGGCGGCACCCGTGGCACCGCTCGACCCTCGTGATCAGCATCGTGGTGGGCATCGTGACGGTGTGGACCGTCGTCCTGCTCTGGCCGGGGGAGGCACCGCTGTGGATGCTGGTGGTGCTCGTCGTCGTGGCCGGCATCGGTGGCCCCGGCTCGATGGTCGGCTTCGACCTCGGTCGTACCTCGAACCCGGCCGACCGGCTGGCCAGCGCCACCGGGATGATCAACGTCGGCGGCTTCCTGGCCAGCCTCCTGCTGGTCGTGGCGATCGGGCTCGTGCTCGACTGGCGCACGCCGGGGGCCAGCACGGCGTACACGCCGGAGGCGTTCCGGTGGGCGATGAGCACGCAGTACGTCCTCTGGGCCGTCGGGCTGACCCAGATCCTGCGCTACCGGGCCAAGGCCCGCCGGGTCATCGACCGCGACGCGTTGTACGCCCACCTGCGCTGACCGCGCCGACCTGGTCTCGTGACGCTCGCTGCGCTCGCTCCTCGACCACCGGGGCCGCCGCCTTGGGTCTCGTGACGCTCGCTGCGCTCGCTCCTCGACCACCGGGGCCGCCGCACTGGGTCTCGTGACGCTCGCTGCGCTCGCTCCTCGACCACCGGGGCCGACCCTGCGCTCGCTCCTCGACCACCGGGCACCGACGTGGTCAGTCGCCGGGGCGGCGGAGCCAGCGGGCCAGCAGCGGCAGGATCGCCAGGATGACCAGCAGCCGGAGCAGCTGCACGGCCATCACGTAGGTGGCGTCGGCGCCGCTGTCGGAGGCGATCGCCAGCACCGCGAAGAGCCCGCCCGGCGTGGTGGCCAGGTAGGCGGTGAGCGGGTCGGCCGGCGTGAGCCAGGTGAGGACCTCCCCGAGCCCGGCGGTGCCGACGACGACGACCGCGATCAGTGCCAGCACGACCGGCAGCATCCGGGCGATGCTGTGCAGGCTGGCGCGGGTGAAGCGCAGCCCGACCTGGACGCCGATCAGCGCGAAGGCCAGCCACTCGAGCGCGGTCGGCACCGAGACGGCCCCCAGCCAGCCGCCGGCCGCCAGGACCGAGGAGACGAGGAGCGGCCCCAGCAGGCTCATCGTGCTGACCGGGACGACCCGCGCCAGGAGCAGGCCGGCGGCGAGGCTGACCGCGACGAAGGTGAGGTCGGCGGGGAGGCCGGCGTCGGTCGAACCGGGCGTGCCGCCGCCGGAGGGCGGGTGGAAGACCAGGGCGGTGACGACGGGCATGGTCAGCAGCACGACCAGGACGCGCAGGTACTGCACGACGGTCACCACCCGGTCGTCCGCACCGAGGTCGCGTGCCACCGCCACCACGCCCGACGCCCCGCCGGCGACCAGGCTGAAGACGCCGGTGGTGGGGGAGACGTCCCGTCGCAGGGCGAGCACCCGGCCGGCGCCGATGCTGAGCACGAGCGTGCCCACCACGACCAGCACCACCGGGACGGCCTCGGTGCCCAGGCGCCGCAGGGTGGCCAGGTCGACCAGGGCGCCGACGGTGATCCCGATCAGGCCCTGCGCCACCAGGACACCCCACCCCGGCAGGGCGAGCGGTGTCGGCGAGGTCAGGGCGTGCGCCATCCCGCCGAGCACAGCCGCGAAGAGCACCGGCGAGGGGACCTGCACGGCCGTCAGCACGGCGCTCAGCACCACGGTGACCGCGAGGACGAGGGCGACCGACCGGAGCGGGGAACGCGGGACCGTCGACATCGCCTACGACCCTAGGCGGGCCCCGCCTGGCCGTCGGCGCGGCCCCTCAGCGCGGGATGACCGAGAACAGGACCTTCTTCTTCACCATCAGCCAGATCAGGCCGATCACGACCGTGTGCACGACCAGGCCCTGCCACCACACCATCCGGTCGAGCCCGGGCACGTTGGCCACGGCGAGGGCGAAGAAGACGTGGACGATGAAGACGTACAGGCTCGCCTGGCCCAGGGGGATCCACAGCCACCCGATCACGCGGTCGACCGGCTTCCACATCCGGGTGAGCACGGCGTACGTCACGACCAGCATGAAGGCGAGGTCCACCAGCCGGCCGGGCTGCAGGAAGATCCGGGTGTAGGCGTTCTCGTAGAGCCAGACGTACGAGGAGTCCGGGAACGGCGTGGGCACCCCGAAGCGGTACCCGAGCCAGATCCAGCCGAGCGAGACGGCGTAGCCGACGACGAACACCGTGCACCCCAGGACGCCCCACCGGCCGGTGAGCGCCCTCTGCACGCGCCCCCGGTAGTGGCCCAGCACCAGGCCGTGCGTGAACGCGACCTGCCAGGTGAGCAGCGGGAAGACGAACTCGAACTGCGAGGGCAGCCAGTGGACCTCGTTGAGCGCCATGTAGACGAACGCGATCCACGAGACGGCCAGCAGCAGCCACCAGAGGCCGCGGCGGACCAGCCACATCACCGCGGGCAGCAGCAGGCTCAGCACCACGAAGAGGCCCATGATGTTGAAGACCCACGGGCCCATCTCGAGCAGCAGCAGCTGCTTGACGGCGTACCACGGCGGCGGGTAGTCGAACAGGCGCGGGAAGTTGGCGTAGAGGTCGTAGACCTGCCCGGTGGTCGAGGCGCCGTCCTCGCCGGTGCCGCGGTCGGTGAAGGTGGTGATCGCTGCCGTCGTGACGAACGGCAGCACCCCGACGAGGTAGACCAGGACGACCACCGCGAGGGAGACGAGGTACTGCTTGCGGGCGCGCTTCCACATCGCGACCGCGGTACGCCGCTCACCCAGCTTGCGGACCGTCGGCTCGTAGATCATGCCCAGCACCACGCCGGAGAGCAGGACGAACATCTCGGCGCCGGTGATCGCGCCGACGGCGTTGAGCGTGACGTAGGTGTAGGGCCCGGCCACCTCGATGTGGGTGACCACCACCGCCAGGATGATGAAGCCGCGGAACAGGTCCAGGCGCCGGTCGCGGGGGTCGTGCTCGTCGGGGTAGCGCCACGACGGCACGAGCCGCCCCACCACCCCGGCCAGCAGGAACAGCAGCGCGCCGAGGACCACGCAGAACACGATCCAGCCCATCTCCGCGCCGACGTCGGTCGGCTGCCGGCCCTGGGCGGTCGCCGCGGCGCCGGTCTCGAGGTCCAGCACCTGGGTGACCGGCCCGAGCGTGACGTCCGCGGCTGCGAGGTCCTCGCCGAGCGCCTCGGCCAGGTCGCCGATCTCGGCGGCGCGCCAGTCGACCTCGGCGTCGTCCACCTCGGCCTCGGGTCGCACCCGCTCGAGCCAGGTGATGCCGGCCACCAGCGGGTGGTCCTCGCTCTCGGCGAGGACCTGCGACCACCAGGCCTGCTTCAGCGCCGTCTCGTCCTGCTCGTCGCCCTCGGGGTTGAACAGGGCACCGGTCTCGACCAGCATCGGCTGGTCCTCGGTGGCGAAGCGCTCGTAGAACGGCGCCCGCACGGCGCTGTCCTGGACCGAGCCGTACCCCCACTCCTCGTCGAGGCGCTCGGCGTACTCGCCGTCGCGGGGCAGGTCGTTGTCGCCGAAGGCGCCGCGCTGGCCGAAGTAGTACAGCGACAGGCCCACCCAGTCGACGGCCTCGTCACCGGGGTAGTAGGGGCCGTACGGGTCGTCGGCGTCGGTCAGCGCGCCGTCACCGTCGGTGTCGAGCGCGGCGGTGTCCGAGGGACCGCTCTTGCCGACCGCACCGAAGGCCTCGCCGAAGGGGTAGCCGGACCCGTAGGCCGGGGACCACACCATCGAGACCTGGTCGGTCGTGGCGTGGACCGTGTCGGCGAGGACCCGGAAGGCGTCGGCGTACTTCAGCGGCTGCTGGCCCCAGGTGACCCAGGAGCCGTTCATCTCGGGGGCGAAGCGGACCAGGAAGAAGGTGTCCAGCTCGCGGTGCAGCCGGGCGAGCTCGTCGGCCAGCGCCTGGGCGTCCTCGGCGCTCAGCGCGTCGAGCGCGATCTGCGGCTCCAGGTCGATGACGGCCACCGCCCCCTGGGCGGCGGCCTGCTCGACGAACTGGCGCAGGAAGGTGCGGTCCTCGCTCTCCAACGGGTAGTGGACGCGCTGGCCGTACAGGGAGGGCACCTCGCCGAGCCGGTCGGCGTACCCGTCGGCGCGGTCGTCGGTCCAGTCCAGGCCGGGGCCGAACCAGGGCGCGCCGATCGGCGCCGTGGGTGGCGCGGTCGGAGACGGGTCGCCCTCGGTGTCGACCGCGGCGGCCGGCGTCGCGGCGAGCAGCGGCCCCAGCAGGCCCAGCAGGAGCGCGACCAGCAGGATGGCCGGCCCGGTGCGCCCCCGGAGGGTGGAGGTCGAGGTCAGGCCCCGCGATGGCATCGCAGGTCCCAGTAGTTCCTGCCCCCGACGTGGCGGTACTGGAGGTCGTCCACCGCGGCCAGGGCCAGCGCCAGACCACGGCCGGACTCGGCGTCCTCGCCCGGCATGATGACCGCGCTCAGGTCGACCCCGGCCGGCTCGCCGTTGTCGGCGAGCAGCGCGGTCAGCTCGGTCGGGGTCACCGTCAGGGTGAGCCGGAGCCGGCGGAGGCCCGCGACCTCGTCACCGGTGAAGGCGTGCTCGACGATGTTGGCCAGCACCTCCACCACCGCGGTCTCGAACCGGAAGCGGTCGCGCGCAGAGAGGTCCGGGTGCTCGCCGAACAGCTTCTCCACGAGGTCCTGCGCGTGGTCGAGGGCACCCTCGTGTGCGGCCATCTCGACCTCGAACCGGGTCGACGGCACGCCCTCGGGCCCGACCGCGCCCAGGGTGGTGTCAGGCATCGAACGCCCCCTCCACCGTGTCGCGGGCGCGCAGCACCCGGTCCAGGTTGGTCATCTCGAAGACGCTGTGGACCGCCGGCGTGGGCCGCGCGATGCGGAGGTCACCCCCGGCCTGGCGGGCGGACTTCAGCCCGGCGATGAGGGCGCCGAGGCCGGAGGAGTCCAGGAACGTGGTCTCGCCCATGTCCACCACGATCCGCGTGGTCCCCCCGTCGACGAGCTCGGCGAGCAGGTCCTTGAGGCGCCGCGCGGAGACCATGTTCAGCCGTCCCCGCGGTGTGACCACCCCGATCCCCTCGCTGGTGGTGTCGATTCCGAACTCGATCATGAGGCCCCCTGGGCGTGGTCGGTGTGCTGCTGGTCGTGGTGGTCGTGGTGGTCGTGCCGGTCGGGCGGCTCCTGCGGGTGCCGCTGGACGATCCGGGCGACCTGCTCGGCCCGGTCCGGTGCGTCGCAGCTACCAGGTGGCGGGGTCGGCAGGCCGTGGACGGCCGGGTCGAACCCGCGGTAGCGCACGGCGCCGATCACCACGGAGAAGATGAGGAGGTCGAAGGCGACCCAGAACAGGTTGATGCCGGTGGCCAGCGGCTCGGCCTGGCCGACCGCGAGCCGGACGACCCCGATCGCCGCGCCGGCGACCAGGATCCCCATCGCCCACAGCTGGGGCTTCACCAGGTGCCACGGCAGGGACTCCTGGGCCTGCTTGGTCTTCGGGGTCACCGCGAAGTCCAGGGAGCGGCCGAACCACACGTTGCCGACCGCCGAGGTCACCGAGCGGATCCACACCGGGAAGAGCGCCAACGAGTACTGCTGGCCGCGCCACGTGGGTCTCCCGTTGGCGACCACCATGAACAACAGCTGGTTGAAGACCAGGAACGGGATCAGCCGCCAGAAGAAGTCGGCGCTGAAGGCCTGCACCGGCAGGACCCCGAAGGCCAGGTAGAGCACCGGTGCGCCGATGTAGACCAGGGCCGCGAACCCGGCCAGGTAGCTCCACATGGTGCCGAAGTACATGAGCCGCTGCGCCACGCCCAGGCCGCGCTGGGTCAGCGGGTTCTCGCGCAGCATCACCTGGATCGTGCCCTGCGCCCAGCGCAGCCGCTGGGTGAGCATGGTCTGCAGGTCCTCGGGGGCGAGCCCGACGGCCAGCACCTCGTCGTGGTAGGCCGTGTGCCAGCCGAGGCCGTGCAGGCGCATGCAGGTCGCCATGTCCTCGGTGACCGAGATCGTGGCCATCGGCATGATCGCCTGCGCCTCGTCGCCGCGGTCGACGTCGACCGCCCGGACCAGCGCCTCGACGGTGTCGACCGCGCCGAGCGGGGAGAAGTCCCGCTGCGACATCCGGCGCAGGGCGCCCTCGTCCACGGTGGCCAGACCCAGGTCGGGGTCGGCGGCGATGCCCTCGAGCTCGGCGATCACGGCGAGGTCGGCCTGCAGCGCCTCGAGGTCGGCCGAGACCAGCCGGCGGCGGACAGCCGCGACGCGCTCCTGGAAGCGGTAGGTGACGTCGAAGAGGGCCTCGCCCCGGCCGAGCCGGCGGCGGGCCTTGCCCACCTCGTACTCGATGGCCTCGAGGGCGTCGCGGACCAGGACCTCGTCCTCGTCGAGGCCGCGCAGCGCGCTGCGGACGACGGTGCGGGCGGTCCGCAGCGCGCGGTGCACGCCGACCTCGACCTCGCCGACGTACCGGCTCACGCCGAGCATCATCAGCGCCTCGCGGCGGATCACGGCGTTGGAGCCGCAGAAGAACGCGGAGTTCCACCCGTCCTTGCTCTGCTGGATCGGCCCGTAGAACAGCGGGGCCTGGCTGCCCAGCGGGTCGTGGTCCGGCACGTTCTCGAACCACTGGGGCGTCTGCACCAACGCCATCTTCTCGTCGTCGAAGTAGCCCAGGGTGCGGTCGAGGATGTCCGGGGAGGGCACCTGGTCGGCGTCGAGGATGAGCAGGAACTCGCCCTCGGTCGCGAGCAGGGCGTTGTTGAGGTTGCCGGCCTTGGCGTGCCGGGAGTGCCCGGCCCAGTCCGCGCTGCGCGTGATCCAGCCGATGTCGAGGCGCTGCGCCAGGTCGCGCATCTCCTCTCGTCTGCCGTCGTCCAGGATCCAGGTCCGGTGCGGGTAGGCGATGGCGCGAGCGGCGACCGCGGTGCGCTCGACGAGGTCGAGGGGCTCGTTGTAGGTGGTGATGAAGACGTCGACGGTGAGGTCCTCGGGCGCGGGCGGCGGCTGGCCGCGCTCGCGCAGGCGGAGCATCCCGAAGCCGAAGAGGAGCGAGTCGATGAGGCTGTAGGTCTCGGCCAGCACCAGCGGGACCGCGATCCACCAGTAGGACCAGTTGACGGAGAACATCCACCGCCAGGCCACGTAGTTGACGCCCAGGAGGGCGGTGGCCAGGACGATGGTGCGGATCAGGAGCAGCCTGCGGCTCATGCCCCACCATCGAGGCGGACGGGCCGCGGCCCTCGGAAGACCGGCGTACGGAAGACGCCGACCGCGGTCACGTCGTCCAGCGGCGTACGGCGCCTGGCCAGCAGGCCCACCGAGCCCAGCAGGTCGCTGACGTCGTCGGCCTCGCGCACCATCGCCTCCACCGCCTCCCACCACGCCATCGGGTCGTCGAGCAGGTCGAGCAGGCCGTCGCTGAAGAGCACCATCCGGTCGCCGGGGAGGAGGTCCAGCTCGTGCTCGGTCCAGTGGTCGTCGGGCAGCACCCCGATCGGTCGGTCGAGGCTCGACAGGCGGGTGCAGGTGCCGTCGTGGTGCGCGACCAGGCCCAGCCCGGCGCCACCGTCGACGTAGCGGGCCGTGCCGTCCTCCAGGTCGACGGCCGCCTGGACCAGGGTCACGAAGGACTCCGCGCGCTCGAGGTCGGTGTTGACCGAGCGCGCCACCTGCGTCGTGGTCACCCCGAGGTCGACGCCGGCGACGACCGCGGGGGTGGTGCCGCGGAGCGCTGCCCGGATCCCGGCGCCGACCAGGGCGGCGCCCGTGCCCTTGCCCATCACGTCGCCGAGCATCACGTGGAGGACGTCGTCGGTGACGGTGTAGTCGTAGAAGTCCCCGCCGACCGCGAGTGCGGGCAGGCACATGCCGGCGACCTCCCACTCCTCGGTCGAGACCGGCAGCACCGGCAGCATCGAGTTCTGCACCTGGCGTGCCTGGCGCATCTCGCTCGAGGCCGTGAGCTCCTGCTCGGCCCACCGGGCCAGGTCGGAGAGGGTGTCGAGGTCGTCGGGGTCCAGGTGCCTCGGCTCGGTGTCCGAGACGCACAGGCTCCCCAGCACGTGTCCCATGGAGTCCCGCAGCGGCACGCCGGCGTACGAGACGAGCAGGCCGCCCGTGACGATGGGGAAGTCCGCGAAGCGGGGATCCTCGCGGGCGTCCTCGATGACCAGGGTCTCGCCGAGGCCCTGGGTGGTGTTGCACAGGGTCTCCTCGCGCGGCATGTCGGCCGGCACGCCCGGCGGGAACCCGGTCGCGCTGGGCCACCAGGCCCGGTCGCGGTCCAGCACCGTGATGTAGGCCATGGGCATCGACAGCGACCTGCAGGCGATCCGGGTGATCCGGTCGAACCGTTCCTGCTGGCCGTCGTCCTCGAGCGCGAGGCTGTCGAGCGCCCGCTGGCGCTGGTCCTCGACGGCTCGCAGCGCGCGGGCGGAGGGTGTCACCAGCGGGTGCACCGTGGCGCGCGGGCCCGGCGGAGCAGGCCACTGCTCGGCGTGGGGGGTGAGCGGCTGGGAGGTAGCAGGCATGGGGGGGTCCTGTTCCGGGGAGCACGGGGAGCACGGGGGGCGGGGTGACCGGGCCCCCGACCGGTCCCGGCCAGTCTCACCGACGAGGGGGGGCGCTGCAACCGGAACGCGCGAACTCGTCGGGTCTTCCGAGGAAGGCACCCACGGGTGGGCGTTGTGCTTGGATCGGGGGGTCATGAGCTCCCCGTCGCGCCCCACCGGTCAGACCGGCCCTGGAGAGGGCGAGTCGTCCCCGGCCGTACGCCGCGTGCTGGTGGTCGACGACCACGCCGACCAGCGCGAGGTGATGGGCCTGACCCTCGTCCGCGCCGGCTTCGCCGTCGAGACGGCGTCCAGCGGTGAGGAGGCGGTCGAGACGGTCCGTCGCCTGGACCCCGACCTGATCACGCTGGACGTGTCGATGCCCGGGATCGACGGGATCGAGACCTGTCGGCGGATCCGCGACTTCAGCGACGCCTACGTGATCATGGTGACCAGCAGGGACGCCGAGCTGGACCGGCTGCTCGGCCTGGAGGTCGGCGCCGACGACTACCTGGTCAAGCCCTGCTCGCCCCGCGAGCTGGTCGCGCGGGCGGCGGCACTGCTCCGGCGCCCGCGCCAGGGTGTCGCCCGCTCGGTCACCGCGCCCGAGGCGGTCACCCCGCCCGGCACGGACCGCCCGGGTCAGGTCGCTCCGCCCGCGCCGGACGGCCCGGGCCCCGGCGTCCTGGACGCCGGCGGGGGCCTGATGCTGCACCCGGTGCGCCACGTGGCGCTGCTCGACGGGCAGCCGCTCCCGCTGACCCCCTCCGAGGTGGACCTCCTCGTCGCGCTGCTGCAGCCGCCGCTGCGGACCTGGTGGCGCGCCGAGCTGGTGCGCGAGATGTGGCACGGCGACTTCATGGAGTCCGACTTCCTGGTCGACGTCCACGTCGCGTCGCTGCGGCGCAAGCTGAAGCGCGCCGCCCCCGGGCGCGACTGGATCCAGACGGTGGACGGCTCCGGCTACCGGTACGCACCGGGCACCTGAGGTCGGGCGACCCGGTCCGGCGCACCGCGGGCCGAGGGGGCCGGGCAGGACTGGTCGCCGCGGCAAGTTACCGGCGGGTTAGGCTGCCCCGGTGCGGATCGCGATGCTGTCGTACCGCAGCAAGCCCCACTGCGGGGGTCAGGGCGTCTACGTGCGACACCTCAGCCGCGAGCTGGTCCGCCTGGGCCACCAGGTCGAGGTCTTCTCCGGCCAGCCCTACCCCGACCTGGACGAGGGCGTGCTGCTGACCGAGGTGCCCAGCCTCGACCTCTACCGCGAGCCCGACCCGTTCCGGGTGCCGCGCCTGCGCGAGCTGCGCGACCGCGTCGACGTCGAGGAGGTCGCCACCATGCTCACCGGCGGCTTCCCCGAGCCCAAGACCTTCTCGACCCGGGTGGCCCGGATGCTGCGCGAGCGCACCGGTGACTTCGACGTCGCCCACGACAACCAGGTGCTCGGCTACGGCATGCTCGACGTCGAGGCCGACGGGCTGCCGCTGGTCACCACGATCCACCACCCGATCACCCTCGACCGGCAGATCGAGCTGGCGGCGGCGCCCACCCTGCGCCGCCGGCTGTCGCTGCGTCGGTGGTACGGCTTCCTGCGGATGCAGGCCCGCGTCGCGCGGTCCGCGACCACCGTCGTGGTGCCCTCCGGGGCGTCCCGCGACGACGTCGTCGCCGAGTTCGGGGTCGACCCCGACCGGGTCCGGGTGTCCTGGCTGGGGGTGGACGACGCGTTCGTCCCGCCGTCGACGCCGCGGGTGCCCGGCCGGGTGCTGGCGATGGCCAGCGCCGACGCCCCGCTCAAGGGCGTCCCGGTGCTGCTCGAGGCGTTCGCCAAGCTGCGCACCGAGCGCGACGTCGAGCTGGTCCTGGTCACGCGGCCCGGGGGGCGTACCTCCGAGCTCGTCGAGCGGCTCGGCCTGGGCGAGGCCGTCCGGTTCGTGCACGACCTGTCCGAGCCCGACCTGGTCGCCCTGATGGGCTCGGCCGAGGTCGCCTGCGTCCCCTCGCTGCACGAGGGCTTCTCGCTGCCCACGGTCGAGCTGATGGCGTGCGCCACCCCGCTCGTCGTCTCGCGTGCCGGCGCCATCCCCGAGGTGGTCGGCACCGACGGCGAGTGCGCCGACCTCGTGCCGCCCGGCGACGTCGAGGCGCTCCGCGCCGCCCTCGCCGCCCTCCTCGACGACCCGGTCCGCCGCGCGGCGATGGGTCGCGCCGGTCGCCGCCGGGTCGAGGAGCACTTCAGCTGGCGCGCCGCCGCCGTCTCCCTCGCCGACGTGCTCGCCGCGGCCGTGGCCGCGGGGCCGCAGCCCACCGCCGTACGCCGCTCCCTGACCCGCCGCCCCAGGAGGACCCTCCGTGCTCACCGTTGACTTCGACCGCCTCGGGCTGCGCCCGCGCGACCGCGTGCTCGACATGGGGTGCGGCGCCGGCCGGCACGCCTTCGAGATGTACCGCCGCGGGGCCGACGTCGTCGCCTTCGACCAGGACGCCGACGAGCTCGCCGGCGTCGGTGACCTCTTCGCCGCGATGCGCGCCGAGGACGAGGTGCCTGCGGGTGCCGGGGCCGACACCAAGGAGGGCGACGCGCTCGCCCTGCCCTTCGCCGACGGCGAGTTCGACCGCGTGGTCGCCGCCGAGGTGCTCGAGCACGTGCCCGACGACCTCGGCGCGATCGCCGAGCTGGTCCGGGTCCTGCGCCCCGGCGGGACGATGGCGGTCTCCGTGCCGCGCTGGCTGCCCGAGATGGTCTGCTGGAAGCTGTCGAAGGAGTACCACGACAACCCCGGCGGCCACATCCGGATCTACTCCGACGCCGAGCTGGTCGGCAAGCTCGAGAACGCCGGGATGCAGCACGCCGGCACCGGCTACGCCCACGGGCTGCACACGCCCTACTGGTGGCTGAAGTGCGCCGTCGGGGTCCGCCAGGACGACCACCCCGTCCCGGCGACCTACCACAAGCTGCTGGTCTGGGAGATCATGAAGCAGCCGCGCGTGCTGCGCTGGGCCGGCGCGGTGCTCGACCCGCTGATCGGCAAGAGCCTGGTGCTCTACCTCACCAAGCCGGACGCGGCGGATCCGGCGGCCGCGTGACGGCGCGGCACGACCTGCCGTTCGTCGCCGGGGTGCTGGGGCCCGAGGAGGTCGCGGCCACGGCGGCCGCGGTGGCCGCGGTGCAGGAGGCCGACGGCGCCATCCCGTGGAGCGTCGGGGCCCACACCGACACCTGGAACCACGTCGAGTCGGCGATGGGCCTCCTGGTCGGGGGAGAGGTCGCGGCGGCGGAGCGGGCGTACGCCTGGATCCCGACCCAGCAGCGGGCCGACGGCTCCTTCCCCTGGAAGGTGGTCGCCGGTGTCGTCGAGGACGACCGCGGCGAGGCGAACATGGCCGCCTACGTCGCGGTCGGCGTCTGGCACCACTGGCTCGTACGCCGGGACCGCGGTTTCGTCGAGGCGATGTGGCCGGTCGTGCGGGCCGCGCTGGACTGGGTGGTGTCGCGGCAGCTGCCGTTCGGTGGCATCGCCTGGTGCCAGTTCTGGGCCGACGGCGTCCCGGTGACCGGCGAGGACGACGTCACCGACGCCCTGCTCGCCGGCTCCTCCAGCATCTACCAGTCGCTGCGTGCGGGTGTCGCGATCGCCGAGCTGCTGGACGACCCGCAGCCCGAGTGGGAGCTGGCCGGCGGCCGGCTCGGCCACGCCGTGCGCGAGCACCGGGACCTCTTCCTGGACAAGAGCACCTTCTCGATGGACTGGTACTACCCGGTCCTCGGCGGCGCCGTGCGGGGTGCGGCGGCGCGCGCGATGCTCGACGAGCGCTGGGAGGACTTCGTGGTGCCCGGGATGGGCATCCGCTGCGTCGACACCAACCCGTGGGTGACCGGCGCGGAGACCTGCGAGCTGGCGATGGCCCTCGACGCCGAGGGCGACCACGCGCGGGCCCGCGCCCTGCTGGTCGACATGCAGCACCTGCGGCACGGGTCGGGCGGCTACTTCACCGGCTGGGTCTACGGCGACGACGTCTACTGGCCGCGCGAGCTCACCGCCTGGACCGGCGCCGCGGTGATCCTGGCGGTGGACGCGCTGGGGGAGACCTACGGGCACGCGACCCCGGGCTCGGGCATCATGCGCGGCACCTCGCTGGCGCCCGACTTCGCCGAGCTGCTGCTGGAGTGCGGGTGCCACGACGTGCCCGCGGGCCACGACCGCCGGGACCACGGAACGCCCTAGGCTCGGCGGGGTGACCCTGCCCCGGCTCGACGACCAGGAGCAGCGCGTCCTCGGCGCGCTGCTCGAGAAGCAGCGCACCGTCCCGGCGTCCTACCCGCTGTCGGGCCAGGCGCTGCGCAGCGCCTGCAACCAGACCAGCAGCCGGGAGCCGGTCGTCGACTACGACGACGCGACGGTCGAGCAGGTCGCGCGCCGGCTCAAGGACCACGAGCTGGTGCGGATCGTCTGGTCGGAGAAGGGCCGCCGCACGCTGCGCTACCACCAGCGGCTCACCGAGGCGCTGGACCTCGGCGAGGACGAGGCCGCCGTCCTGACGCTGCTGCTGCTCCGCGGTGCGCAGGCGCCCGGGGAGCTGCGGACGCGCTCCGAGCGGCTGCACCCGTTCACCGACCGGCGCGACGTGGAGGAGGTGCTGACCCGGCTGGCCGCGCGGGACGAGCCCCTGGTGCGCGAGCTCGAGCGGCGGGCCGGTCAGCGCGAGCGCCGGTGGGTGCACCTGCTGGGGCCGGTCGACGACGGCGCGGGCGATGCTGCGGGTGCGGGTGCGGGTGCGGTCGCGGAGGCGGCCCTGCCCGAGGGTGGGCCCGAGGCGCGCGACGCGCGGGTGCGGACGTCGTACGACGCGGTGGCCCCCGCGTACGCCGACGCCCTGACCGACGAGCTCGACGTCCTGGTCCTGGAGCGGTGGCTGCTGGACCGGGTCGCCGCGCACGCCGTCGCCGACGGCGGCCCCGTGGTCGAGGTCGGCTGCGGTCCGGGTCACGTGACGGCGTACCTCGCCGCCGCCGGCGCGGAGGCGCACGGCCTGGACCTGTCGCCGGGGATGGTGGAGCAGGCCCGGGCACGGTTCCCGGACGCGGAGTTCGAGGTCGGCGACCTCCGCCGACTTGTCCGGCCCCGCGACCACGACGGCTGGGCGGCGGTGCTGGCGTGGTACTCCCTCATCCACTCGGTGCCCGCCGAGCTGCCTGAGGCGTTCGCCGCGCTGGTCCGTCCGCTGCGGCCCGGCGGCCTGCTCGTCGTGGCGCTGCACGCCGGCTCCGGCCTCGAGCACGCCGGGACGTGGTTCGACGAGGACGTCGACCTCGACTTCGTCCGCCACGACCCCGCCTCGGTGGCGGCGCAGCTCACCGAGGCCGGCCTGGTCGACGTCGAGTGGTACCACCGCGGCCCGGTCACCGCCCACGGCGAGCAGCGCGAGCGGGTCTACCTCCTCGCCCGCCGAGATGACGCTCGCGGACAGCCGAGATGACGCTCGCGGCGCCTCGAGATGACGATTCCGGGCACGTCCGGCGGTCGAGGAGCGAGCGAAGCGAGCGTCACGAGACCGACGGCGTCAGCGGACCGGGTCGCCGGCGTCACCGCGGTCGCGCCGCAGCACCCGGACCGACCCGAGCGCGTCGACCTCGCTGAAGTCGCCGCTGTCCAGCGCCCGGAGGTAGACCTCGTACGGCGGCCGCCCGCCGTCGGCCGGGTCGGGGAACACGTCGTGCACCACGAGCAGCCCACCGGGCTGCAGCCACCGCGCCCACCCGGTGTAGTCGGCGTGCGCGTGCTCGGCGGCGTGACCGCCGTCGACGAAGACCATGGCCAGCGGCGTCGCCCACCAGCGCGACACCGTCGTGCTGCGTCCGACGACGGCGACGACCCGGTCCTCGAGGCCGGCGTCGTGCAGGGTGCGACGGAAGAGCGGGAGCGTGTCCATGAGGCCGGTGCGGGGGTCGACCAGCGAGGTGTCGTGGTGCTCCCAGCCGGCCTGGTTCTCCTCCGACCCGCGGTGGTGGTCGACGGTGAAGACGCAGGCGTCCCCGCCTACCGCGCGGGCGGCCGCACCGAGGTAGATCGCCGACTTGCCGCCGTACGTGCCGATCTCCAGCACCGGGCCGCGCGGCAGGCAGCCCAGCGCGGTGCGGTGCAGCAGCAGGCCCTCGTCCTCGGGCATGAACCCGGTCGCGGCGCGGGCGTGGGCGAGCAGGTCCTCGGGCATGTCCGGCACGCGGGGGAGCCTAGGCGGCGGAGTCGGCTACCTGACGTGCGGGGATGCCGGGCGACGAGGCCTGTTCCGGTTGCTTCTCCACCGGGTGGCGGCCTGGCGGAGCCGAGGCAGTCCTGACGGACCGCCGCCGCGCGCCGTGGGTCAGGGCCTTCGTCGTCCGGCTTCTTCGGCGCGTCGGACCCATCGTGAGCCGGGACCCTCGGTTGCGGCGGCGTCGTCCTGGTTGATCAGTGAGCACCGGGTCAGCGACAGGCAGCCGCAGCCGATGCACTCGTCGAGCGAGGTCTGCAGCCTCTCGAGCGTCCGGATGCGGGCTGCGACGAGCTCGCGCCACGGGGCGGCCACTGCAGCCCAGTCGTCCTGGGTGGGGATGGTGTCAGAGGGAAGCGTGTCGAGCAGCTCCCTGATCTCGCTCAGGGTCAGTCCGACGCGTTGGGCGGCGGTGACGAACGCCAGTCGTCGCAAGACGTGGCGTGGGTAGCGGCGCTGGTTGCCCGTGGTCCGGGTCGACTGGATCAGGCCGCGGTCCTCGTAGAACCGAAGCGTGGCGGTGCTGAGGCCCGCCCGCTCAGCGACCGCACCCACCGTGAGCGCATCGACCGCCACGTCTGCCTGCCCTTCCCCTTGATTTCAAGTGGACTTTAACGTGTCGACTGTGCGGGTGACAGACCCCCACGAGGCCCTCGACGAGTCCTACTCCCGGCTGCACACGACCGGCCCCGAGTTCGACGGGTGGCTCTCGAACCATGGGCCGATGGCAGCAGACGCCCTCATCAGGCTCGGGAGGACCGAGGCGGTCGAGGCATGGGTCGGGCGCTACTCGCGCAGGCTCCACCACGCCCCCGGACCCCGGTGGGCGATCGACGAGTCCGAGTGGCGCGAGGTCCTCGGCGACCCTTCCCGGTTGGGAGACTGGTGTGCCTTCTTCGAGGAACGGCTCACCGAGGAGCCGTGGCGAGACGTCCTGGTCAGGTGGTGGCCCCGATTGATCGACGGGGCCATCGCGTCGGCGACCCACGGCCTGATCCGCACCGGGCATGCGGTGCGCGCCCTGCTGGAGACAACGACACCGGCTCGGACGGTCGAGCTCGCGCACGCCCTCGGCTACTGGGCGGCGCGACACCAACGCCTGCCTGCGCACGGTCGACCAGCAGGCGCACTTCCGCCCGAAGACGCCTTGAGTGAGGTGCCGAGCATCGGAGTCAGCGGCGGGATCCGTACGCGCCTGGGGGACCTCGACCACAGCGCCCAATGGGCTCCCGCGGTTGGTCGACTCCGACCTCTTCCCGGGCCCGAAGCCGTCCCAGCAGCGCTGGATGAGCTCGTCGATGCGGCGGTGGGCCACTACGCGTACTGGGCTCATCGCAACCCCGTGATGCTGGTCCACGCTGCTACCGCGCCACGTGCCGCCGCCCTGGTCCTGCCCGCGTTGCCCACAGACCTCTGGGCGCAGACACACGACGCAGCCTGGGCTGCCTCCGCCTCGATCAGTGCCGCCTACCGCCCCACCGGGGCACGACCCGCGACACCCGGCCGGGGTGGGCGTCTGCTGACCCCGGAACGCGTCACCGACATGGCGGTCGCGACCGACGACGAGCACGCCATCAAGTTCGTCGAGGTGGCCCAGGAGAGCCACCGGCGAGGCAATCCAGCAGCGCTCGCCGCCGGCGCTCAAGCGGCGGCGCTCATCGGCACCGGCAGGTGAGCGATCTACCCATACGCCGGCTGCGGGTCGGTGGGGACAGCCGCCACAGCGTCGAGGCTCGGGTGTCCGACCGGTCCGCGACAGCAGCCGGGGCGCCGCCGACGCCCGCGTAGTGCGGGTCGTCGTCCAACGCGAAGCACCAGGCGCGATCTGCGGGCCAGATGAACGCCGGCGGTGGCGTGTGTCCGACCACCGTGCTCTCCATCCGTGGGGTGTCCCAGTCGTCGATGTCGGCCAGTGCGCCCCGGAACAGGAAGAACAGACGGTTCGGCAGCGCGACCTTCGGTTGTCCGTCCAGCCCGGGTGGGGTGCCCCAGCCGTCCCACATGCAGAAGTAGGCGTCGTCAGGGGTGCGGGTATGGGCGGCCAGCACGGTTACGACGTCGCGGACCACGTCGAGGTCGTCGGGGTCGTCAAGGACATCGAGGTCCACGTCATTCTCCGACTGCCCTGGAGCGGTCGGGTCGGGCAGGAACCGCACCCGTGCGTACGCCGGGAACACCTGGGGACCGAACGTCACCAGGGTTCCCCACGGGGTGCCTCGCTCCCTGAGCCAGGCCGCGGCAGAGCGGTCACGTGAGAACGTCAGGGTCACGACCCACGTTCTAGCACTGCCGACGCCTCCGCGGCGCGGACCTCGCGCTTCGACGGCCTACCAACGGGAGCGCAGCCGGGCGCGACCACGCCACCTCGCGCCCCAGCTGCCCGGTCGCGACGAAAAGCCGGACCTGGTGCGTCCCGGCCAGGACGGTCGCCAGCTCGTCCCGGTCGGCCGGCGCGAACCCCAGGCCCTGCCAGAACGGCCCCGACCGGCGGCTGAAGAGCCAGGCCGTACGCGCGCCGTCCCCGGCCGCGCGGGCCAGCGCGAACCGGGCCAGCTCGCTGCCGAGCCCGGCCGACCGCGCCGCGGGGCTGACGGCGACGCTGCGCAGCAGCGCGTGCCGCCCGTCCTCGCTGACCTCGTAGCCGGTGCTGGCGACGACCCGCTCCTCCGTGTCGCGCCCGACCCACAGCCGGACGGTCGGAGCGTCCAGGCCGCTCAGGGTCAGGTCGACCTCGCCGAGGAACGCGGTGAGATCGGCGACGTCGTCGGGTCCCACCTCACTCAGCCACACCTGTCGATCCTTGCAGCCCACGGGATCCAGGTCTGCCACGCCACAGGACGCCCGGGTCACGCGGAGCGGGAAGGAACGACGTCCGCAACCCTGCGGGCGGCACCGGGCTGACCGGCACGACCGGATCGACGGCCGGACCCGCCGCCGGCTTCGTTCCTTCCGGCTACGTACGCTCCGCACGTGAGCCAGCGCGTCCAGTCCCTCCACGTCGCCAAGGGCCGTCGGCTCCCGATGCGGGAGGTGCCCGAGGTGCACGCCGAGGCCGGCGCCGGCATCGTCGGCGACCGGTACCACGGCAGCCGGCACCGCCACGTGACCGTGCAGAGCGCGGAGGCGCTGGCCGAGGCCGAGGAGCGGTTCGGCGCGCCGGTCCCCGCCGGGCTGACCCGACGCAACGTCACCGTGGACGCCGGGATGATCCCCACCGCGCCCGGCACCCGGCTGCGGGTGGGGGAGTCGCTGCTCGAGGTGGTCCGGGTGGCCGCCCCCTGCAAGCTGCTGGACGACACGATCGGCCGGGGCGCCCAGGAGGCGCTGCGTCGCCGCGGCGGGTCGGTGCTACGGGTCCTCGAGTCCGGCCGGATCGCGGTCGGCGACGAGGTCGAGGTGCTCGAGCCGCCCGTCAGCTCCTGAGCTTCTCGCCGAAGAACCCCAGCACCCGGTCGACCGCCACCTGCTGGCGCTGCGTGGTCACCGTGGAGTGCCCGGCGCCGGGGAGGTCGACCCGCAGGAACGCCTCGCCCAGCTCGCGGTCCAGGGTGTCGAAGCGGGTGCCCGTGGCCGGGTCCTTGGCGAACTGCAGGCCCAGCACGGAGCAGCCGCCGGCAGCCCGTCGCTTGACCGTCGCCAGGTCCTCGGGCGACAGGTTGAGGTCGGCGGCCCGGGCCCTGCCGACCGGGAACGGCGCCGACGGCTGGCACAGCACCGGTGCGGCCACGCTGTCGTCGACCATCATGGCCAGCGCGAAGCCGCCGGTGAAGCACATCCCCAGCGCCCCGACGCCGGGCCCGCCCAGCTCGGCGTGAAGGGTGCGCGCCAGGCTCCGCAGCCACCCCGCGACCGGCGTCGTCTCGCCGGTGGCGAGCTTGGTGAACTCCCGGCTCACGCAGACCTGCCGGAACGCCTGCGCGACGTGGGCCGGGCTCATCCCGCGCCCCGGCGTGCCGAACAGGTGGGGCATCACCACGGTGAACCCCGCGTCGACGACCTCCTGCGCGAAGGTCGCCACCTGCGGCGTGATGCCCGGGATCTCGTGGATCACGACGACACCCGGGCCGCTGCCGCCTCGGTAGGTCGGGTGGGTCGTGCCCTCGTCGTCGGTGTGGTGGCCGAGGGTCCAGCCCTCCAGGGCCGGTGGGGTCGCGGTGCTGGTCATGGGGGTGAGTATGGCGTGGCTAGCCTCGCGAGCGTGGCGAACGACGTACGGGTCCGGCTGGTCTACCCCCACCAGCTCTTCACCGAGCACCTCGACGTCCCGGACGGCACCACGTTCGTCCTGGTCGAGCACGACCTGCTGTTCCGGCAGTACGCCTTCCACAGCCACAAGCTGGTCCTGCACCGCGCCTCGATGACCCGCTTCGCCGACCGGCTGCGCGACGCCGGCCACGCCGTCGAGCTGGTCGGCAGCGACGGGCGTACGACCAGACGCGCCGCCACCGGCCGTGTGCTGGCCGAGCTCGGTGCCACCGAGGTGAGCGCGTACGACGTGGTCGACGACTGGCTCTCCCAGGACGTCGAGGCGACCCTCGACGAGGCCGGGCTGACCCTCGGCGGGGACGCCGACGCGGGCCACACCTGGCTGGACACCCCCAACTTCCTGGCCACCCGTGACGACCTGACGACCTACTTCGGCACGGCCGGCAAGAAGCCGCGGATGCAGCACTTCTACGCCTGGCAGCGCCGCCGCCTCGACGTCCTGGTCGAGTCCGACGAGCCGGTCGGCGGGAAGTGGTCCTTCGACGAGGACAACCGCAAGAAGCTGCCGAAGAACCACCCCGTGCCCGACGTGGCGCTGTTCGGTGGCGAGCGGGACGCCGCCGTCGACGACGCGGTGGCGTGGGTGGCCGAGCACTTCCCCGACGCCCCGGGCGACCCGGCGACGTTCGCCTGGCCGAGCACGCACGACGAGGCCGAGCAGGTGCTCGCGCAGTTCCTCGAGGAGCGGTTCACGCAGTTCGGGCCGTACGAGGACGCCGTCTCGACCGAGCACCCCTTCGTCTTCCACGGCCTGCTCACCCCGGGGCTCAACATCGGGCTGCTGTCACCGGCGCTGGTCCTCGAGCGCGCCCTGGTCGCCGCCGACGAGCACGACGTCGACCTGCCGTCGCTCGAGGGGTTCGTGCGCCAGGTGATCGGGTGGCGCGAGTACATGCGGGCCACGTACGTCCGTCACGGCCGGCAGATGCGCAGCCGCAACCACCTCGGTC
This sequence comes from Nocardioides sp. AX2bis, assembly GCF_902506435.1. GTDB lineage: Bacteria > Actinomycetota > Actinomycetes > Propionibacteriales > Nocardioidaceae > Nocardioides. Next base: position 1,999,297 of record NZ_LR733215.1, read on the forward strand.
ACGGCCGTCCGCTGGCCGAGGGGTGGTGGACCGGCCACACCGGGCTCGACCCGGTCGACACCGTGCTGGAGCGGGTGCTCGAGCGCGGGTACGCCCACCACATCGAGCGGCTGATGGTCCTCGGGAACGCGATGTGCCTGCTGCGCACCGACCCTGACGCGGTCTACGAGTGGTTCATGGAGATGTTCGTCGACGCCTACGACTGGGTGATGGTGCCCAACGTCTACGCGATGTCCCAGTTCGCCTCCGGGGAGATGATCACCACCAAGCCGTACGTCTCGGGCAGCAACTACCTCAAGAAGATGACGGACTTCGGGCCGGGGGACTGGCGCGAGGACTGGGACGCGCTGTACTGGTCCTTCGTGCGCGACCACCTCGACGTCTTCACCCGCAACCCGCGCAGCTCGATGATCGCGCGGTCCTACGAGGGCATGGACCCGGCGAAGAAGGCCGCGCACAGCCGCCGGGCCGCCCCCTGGCTGGCGTGACCGGTCGCCGGGTGCCCGGCCGCGCGGGACTACGGTGGGCCCCATGAGCTCAGCCGCCGTCCCGGCGCCGGACCCCGCCGCCGGTGGGCCGCGCCCGTCGTACGAGACCGACCGCGGGCAGCCCTGCCCCGAGCTGTTCGAGGCGTGGCTCGGTGACGCCGGGCTCGACCTGATCTCCGACGACGCCACGGCCGGCCAGCCGGTCGGTCACGTCGAGGGCACGCGCGCGTTCCGCGACGTCCTGGGCCGGTTCGCCTCCGGCGTCACCGTGGTGACCGCGGTCCACGACGGCGTGCCGGTCGGGCTGACCTGCCAGTCGTTCTCCAGCGTCTCGCTCGACCCGCCGCTGGTGCTCTTCGTGCCGTCGCGGACCTCACGTGCCTGGCCGCTGATCCGCGAGACCGGGTCGTTCTGCGTCAACCTGCTCGCCAGCGACCAGGCGTGGGTGTCCAACACGATGGCCAGCAAGGGCGCCGACAAGTTCGCCGAGGTCGAGTGGCGCCCGTCGTCGCGCACCGGGTCCCCGGTGCTCGCCGGCACGCTCGGCCACGTCGACTGCACCATCGAGGCGGTGCACGAGACCGGCGACCACGACGTCGTGATCGGCCGGGTGCTGACCCTGGCCGGCGAGGCGCCGGGCGACCCGCTGGTGTTCTACCGGGGGCGTTACCGCACGACGGGCTGACCGACCGGCTGACCGTCAGTCGCGGGGGCCGCGGCCCGATAGTCCCTGACGAAATCGTCGCTGAACCGGCTGGACCCCGACGATTTCGTCAGGGACTACCTGCCCCGGCGCGAGTCAGTCGCGGGCGGTGAGGATCAGCGGGCCGTCGGCGGTGATCGCGATGGTGTGCTCCATGTGCGCGCCGCGCGAGCCGTCGACCGAGCGGATGGTCCAGCCGTCCGGGTCGAACTCGATCTCGTCGGTGGTGTGCAGGAACCACGGCTCGATCGCCAGGACGAGGCCCTCGCGCAGCTTGAGCCCACGCCCGGCGCGGCCGTCGTTCGGCACGTGCGGCTCGCCGTGCATCGTCTTGCCGACGCCGTGGCCGCCGAACTGGAGGTTGACGCCGAGCCCGGCGGCGCGGGCGACCTCGCCGATGGCGGCCGAGATGTCGCCGAGGCGGTTGCCCGGGACGGCCTGCGCGATGCCGGCGGCCAGCGCCCGGTCGGTGGTCTCGATGAGGTCGAGGTCCTCCTGGCGCGGGGTGCCGACGACCACCGAGAGAGCGGAGTCGGAGACCCAGCCCTGGAGGCTGACCGCGAAGTCGACCGAGAGCAGGTCGCCGTCGGCGAGCGCGTAGTCGTGGGGGAGGCCGTGCAGCACCGCGTCGTTGACCGAGGTGCACAGCACCTTGCCGAAGGGCGAGGCGCCGAAGGAGGGGTGGTAGTCGATGTAGCAGGACTCCGCCCCGGCGTCGCGGATCATCTGGTGGGCCAGGGCGTCCAGCTCGAGGAGGTTGACCCCGACGTCGGCCTTCTCGGCCAGGGCGGTGATCACCGAGGCCACGAACCGCCCGGCGGGTCGCATCTGCTCGATCTGGGTGGGGGTGCGGAGCTCGATCACGCTCCTCAGCCTACGGGGGCCGCGTCTCTGGCAGGGTGGCGGCCATGAAGCTCGGTCTGCAGCTGGGGTACTGGGGCGCGCAGCCGCCCACCGGGGTCGCGGAGCTCGTCGCCGCCGCCGAGGAGTCGGGCTTCGACGCCCTCTTCGCCGCCGAGGCGTGGGGCTCGGACGCCTTCACGCCGCTGGCGTGGTGGGGTCGCGAGACCAGCCGGCTGCGGCTCGGCACCTCGATCGTGCAGATGTCGGGCCGCACGCCGACGTCGATCGCGATGCACGTCCTGACCCTCGACCACCTCAGCGGCGGCCGCGTCGTGCTGGGGCTCGGCGTGAGCGGTCCGCAGGTCGTGGAGGGCTGGTACGGCGCGCCGTTCGCCAAGCCGCTGGCGCGCACCCGCGAGGTCGTCGACATCGTCCGCCAGGTCCTCGCCCGGCAGGGCCCGGTGACCAACGAGGGCCCGCACCACCCGCTGCCGTACGACCGCGACGACGCGACCGGGATGGGCAAGGCGCTCAAGCCGATCGTGCACCCGCTGCGCGCCGACGTGCCGATCTGGTTAGGCGCCGAGGGCCCGAAGAACGTCGCGCAGACCGCCGAGATCGCCGACGGCTGGATCCCGCTCTTCTACACGCCGGGCAGCGCCCACCTCTACCGCGACTGGCTCGACGAGGGCTTCGCCCGTCCTGGCGCCCGCCGCAGCCGCGCCGACTTCGAGATCGCCGCCTCCTGCCACCTGCAGGTCGTCGCCGACGCCGCCGAGAAGGACCGGGTCGTGCAGGCGATGAAGCCGACCGTCGCGCTCTACATGGGCGGGATGGGTGCCAAGGAGCAGAACTTCCACAAGCAGGTCTTCGTGCGGATGGGGCACGAGGCCCTGGCCGACGAGGTCCAGGAGCTGTACCTGGGCGGGAGGAAGGACGAGGCCGCCGCACTCATCCCCGACTCCCTGGTCGACGACCTCCACATCATCGGCGAGCCCGCCGAGGTCCGCGAGAAGGTCGCCGCGTGGGAGGAGACCGGCGTGACCACGCTGCTGCTCAGCCTGCGGAGCGCCGACGAGGTACGCCGGGTGGCCGACGCCGTCCTGTAGGACCCGCCGGTCGAGGAGTGAGCCCCGCCGGTCGAGGAGCGAGCCCCGCCGGTCGAGCAGCGAGCGCAGCCCCGGTGGTCGAGGAGCGCGCGCAGCCCCGGTGGTCGAGGAGCGAGCGCAGCCCCGGTGGTCGAGCAGCGGGCTCAGCCCCGGTGGTCGAGGAGCGAGCGCAGCGAGCGTCACGAGACCAGGCCCGGACGACCTACCGCCCCTCCCACGTCGTCACGCACGCCCGGTTCCCCTGCGCGTCGGCGAGCACCCAGAACGCCGGCGCGGACGAGTCGTCGACCAGCACCCCACCCGCCGCGACCGCGGCGGCGATCCGGCCCTCGACCACCTCGGGCGGCACCCGCAGGTCGAGGTGCCAGCGCTGCCGGGGCGTCTCGTGGGCGTCGGTGGGCTGGAACCAGATCGAGGCCCGGTGCCCGGTGGTGTCGCGGAGCTGGAGCTCGCCCCACGCCTCCACGGTGTCGTACTCCAGCAGCGCCGCCCAGAACGGCCGCACCGCCGTCTCGTCCTCCGTGTCGAGGGCCAGCTCGAGGACGCTGGTGCGCTCCGGGTGCGGTACGGCCCCGGCGGCCCGTGCCAGCTCGCTGACACGCTGCGCCAGGGCGACGTCGCGCGAGGTCACCCCGCCGACGTCGCGGCTGACGAGCCGGACGTCGAGCCGCCCCGCGCCCAGGTCGAGGTCGGGGACGTGGCCCATCTCCTCGGCGACCGTCGCGATGGCGTCGACCAGCCGGACCGCGCCGCCGAAGTCGCCGGTGTCGAAGCTGGCGTGCAGGCGGTCGATCAGCATCCGCCAGTCCGGCAGGTCCACACCCACCAGGTCCTGCTCGGTCAGCAGCCGCGTCGGGTCCACCGGGGGCCTCAGTGCGCCTGTCCCGTCGACGCGGTCGTGCCGCCGTCGACGGGAAGCCACGCACCGGTGACGTACGCCGCGTCGTCGCTGGCCAGCCACAGCACCGCCGGCGCGATGTCCTCCGGCCTGCCCGGGCGCCCCAGCGCGATCCGGTCCTCGGCCTTGGCCAGGGCCTCGGGGTCGTCGGCGACGGCCTGGGTCAGCCCGGTGATCGTCAGCGCGGGGGCGACGGCGTTGAGACGCACCCCGCGGGGGCCGTAGTCGAGGGCGAGGGACTGCACGAAGTTCATGATCGCGGCCTTGGTGGCGTTGTAGACCGCCTGACCCCAGTCCCCGCGCATCCCGGAGACCGACCCGACGACGACCAGGTTGCCGCCGACCTTCTCCAGCTCCGGCAGCGCGTGCCGGGCGACGTGGACGAACCCGTCGATGTTGGCCGCGCGCACGGATCGCCAGGTCCCGAGCTCGATCTCGTCGAACGGCCCGTTGGCGTACGCCGCCGCGTTGTTGACCACGACGTCCAGGCGGCCCCACCGCTCCAGCACGGCCTGCACCATGGCCGCGGCCTGCTCGTCCTCGGCCACGTCGGCGGTGACCACCAGCCCGCGGTCGGCGTCGTACGGCGCCAGCGTCTCCCCGAGCGGCGCCCGCCGGCGGCCGGCGACCGCCACCCGGGCACCGTTGGCCAGGAAGGCCTGCGCGACGGCGCGTCCGATGCCGCTGCCCCCGCCGGTGACCAGGACGACCCGGTCGTCGAGGGCGTAACGGTTGCTGGTGGTCCCGGGGGTGCTCATGGCGTGACCCTAGGTCGGTCCCGAGGGGTGATCAGCCGACCGCGTCGACGTCGGGTTGCGTCGCGCGTAGTGATCGGCCCCGTCGAAGGCTCCGCAGTCACGTCTCCCCAGGTCGCCCGTGGCCCGCCGGGCGATCACTACGCACGACGCCCGTGCGCACCCCCGGTGCCGAGCCCGCGCACCTGTGCGGGTGACGCAGGATGGAGCCATGGACTACACCCGACTCGGACGCACCGGCCTCGAAGTCCCCCGCCTCACGGTGGGCTGCATGAGCTGGGGGGACCCCGCCCGCGGCGGGCACCCGTGGGTGCTCGACGAGGCCGCCGCCCGCGAGATCGTCGTGGCGGCGCTCGAGGCCGGCCTGACGTTCTTCGACACCGCCAACGTCTACTCCGGAGGCAGCAGCGAGGAGTTCACCGGCCGGATCCTGCGCGACGTCGCCGACCGCGACGACTACCTGCTGGCCACCAAGGTGCACGGCCGGATGCGGCCGGGGCCGAACGGTGCCGGGCTCTCGCGCAAGGCGATCATGGCCGAGATCGACCACTCCCTGACCCGGCTGGGCGTCGACCACGTCGACCTGTACCAGATCCACCGGTGGGACCCGGAGACGCCGATCGAGGAGACGATGGAGGCGCTGCACGACGTGGTGAAGGCCGGCAAGGCCCGCTACCTCGGTGCCTCGTCGATGTGGGCGTGGCAGATGGCCAAGGCCCAGCACGTCGCGGTCGTCCACGGCTGGACGCCGTTCGTGTCCATGCAGGACCACTACAACCTGCTCTACCGCGAGGAGGAGCGGGAGATGCTGCCGCTCTGCGCCGACCAGGGCCTCGGCGTGCTGCCGTGGAGCCCGCTGGCGCGGGGGAGGCTGGCGCGTCCGTGGGACAGCACGACCGCGCGTACCGAGACCGACGAGTTCGGCGGCACCCTCTACCGCGACGGGGACGCCGCGGTGGTGGAGCGGGTCGGCGTGGTAGCCGAGCGGCGGGGCGTGTCGATGGCGCAGGTGGCGATGGCGTGGCTGCTGGCCCAGCCCGTCGTGACCTCGCCGATCATCGGCGTCACGAAGATGCACCACCTGACCGACGCGCTGGCCGCGGTCGACCTCCGGCTGAGCGACGAGGAGGTCGCCGAGCTCTCCGACGGGTACGTGCCGCACGCGGTGGTGGGGCACCGCTGAGCAGGGCCGGCGGCCCTGCTCAGTGCCTCACGGCCGACGGACGACGTACGAGGAGGTCCAGATCGGGTCGACCTTGACCGGGGTGCCGGAGCGGCTGGCGTGCACGATCCGGTTCTTCCCCAGGAAGATGCCGGCGTGGTAGGCGTCGCCGTTCGAGACGAACACGATGATGTCGCCCCTCTTCTTGTCCGACTTCGCGATCGCCCGGAGGCCGGCCTTCTGCTGGTCGGTGGTCCTCGGGATGGTGCGACCGGTCCGGCCGTAGGAGAACTTGGTCAGGCCGGAGCAGTCGAAGGCGTCCGGTCCGCTGGCGCCGTACCGGTAGGGGTCGCCGCGCTGGGCGAGCGCGACCTTGGTGGCGCGCAGCCGCTGCTTCTCGGTGGTCTTGACGGTGGCCGCCTCGGCGGACTGCCCACCGTGGTCGGCGGGCAGGGCGCCCAGCAGGCCGGTGAACAGCAGGGTGCCGAGGAGGACGGCGAGCGCGCGCGTGATGACGGACATGGGTGACCCTTCGCCCACGCCTGCGGAATGTGACCTGTCGGGTTCGGGCTGACGGTGCCCGCTCAGCGTGCTGAGCTCACCCCAAGGCCCCGCAGCGGACTGCGGCGGCCGGACTTCTCGGGTATCCCATCTCCACCCAGGGACGTGGCGGCACGGAGCGGGTGGAGCTCGGCGCTCTCCGGCCGGCGCGCCCGGTGGCGCGCGCGGAGCAATGTACGCGCTCCCGGCCCGGGCGGACCAGGGGCCGTTGGGCCTGGGACCGGCGCGTTCCGGGCACGGCGGACCGTGGGGCTGTAGTCCGGCTGCTCAGCCCCCGGCGGACGGCAGCCAGTCCCGCCGCAGCAGGCCGAACACCCACGAGTCCGAGACGACCCCCTCGACGACGCAGTCCTCGCGCTGCGTGCCCTCGTGCACGAAACCGAGCTTCTCCAGCACGCGGGCGGAGGCGACGTTGCGGGTGTCGGTCTCGGCCTGGACGCGGTTCAGGTCCAGGGTGTCGAAGGCCCACCGGAGCACGGCCCCGGCCGCCTCCGTCGCGTAGCCGTGGCCCCACGCGGCCTCGCTGAAGCAGTAGCCGAGCGCGGCGCTGCGGTAGTCGGCGTTCCACCGGGTGAGGCCGCACCAGCCGAGGAAGACCCCGTCGTCCGCGCGGTCGACGGCCACTCGCGCACCGGTGCCGTCCTCCGCGACCTGCCGGCAGCGTGCGAGGAACTGGTCGGCGCGCGCTCGCTCCTCCCACGGCGGTGCGTCCCAGTAGCGCTGCACCGTCCGGCTGCTGTGCAACGCGAAGAGGTCGTCGGCGTCGTCGGCGACGAGCGGGCGCAGGCGCAGCCGTCCGGTGTGCAGGGTGGGGGTCGGCAGGGTCATGGGCGCCATGGTGCCGCGTGTGACGATCTGGCGGTGGGTGCCGAGGACGTGACGACCGAGCGGCTGTGCCTGACCCGGCCGGTGGCGGCCGATGCGGCCGGGGTGTTCGCCGTCCTCGGAGACCTGCGCACCACCGGGTACAACCCGTCCGACGCACTCAGGGACCTCGTCGGGGCCGCGGCGCTCGTCGCCACGTGGGACCGCCACTGGGAGGAGCACGGGTTCGGCTACCGGTGCGTACGGGAGCCTGGTCTCGACCGCGTCATCGGGTACGCCGGCGTCAAGCGGGCGTCCATGGGCGGCCGGCCGGTGCTCAACCTGGTCTACCGCTTCGTGCCGGAGGTGTGGGGACGGGGACTGGCCACCGAGGCAGCCTCGGCCGTGGTCTCGACGGCTCGCGACGACATGCCGACGGAGACGATCGTGGCGCGCGTACGGCCCGGGAACCGCGCCAGCCAGGGCGTGGCGCTGAAAGCCGGGCTGCGACGCGACGCGTCGATGGACTGCCAGGGCGAGGACGGCCTCGACTGGGTCTTCGCCAGTCGACCCGTCCCGTGAGGGCGGTGGTGTGCGCCGGCAGCGATGCCCGTCGCCGATGTCGCATACTCCGCCCATGACGCCTCCTCGTGTCCTCTCGTGCGTGGCGCGGGCCGCGGTGCTGCTGAGCGGGTGCGGCGGTGCACCGTCCAGTGACGAGGACACGCCGAGGAAGGGCGGAGCCCGGGCGCAGGGCGGCTACCTCGAGGTGAGGGAGCCCGCGGCGACGCGGTGCGTGGGCGAGCTCGGCGCGGTGGAGGTGGAGGGCGACCTGCTGGTCCCGAGGGACCGCACCTGTGAGCTGGAGGGGACGGCGATCGGTGGCCGGACGATCGTCTCGTCCGGCGCGTCCCTCTACGCGCGGGACTCCGAGTTCGGTGAAGGGATCAGCGCTCACTGGTTCCGCCGGGTCGAGCTGCTCGGTGGCCGCGCGGAGGGGCGACCCCGCGCCTGGAGCCTCGCGCAGACTCCGCCGGAGTACAGCAAGGTCACCGACTTCGACTTCGTCGGCGGGGGTCGCGTCTCGGTCCAGGACGGCCCCGGCAACGGCTCCTACCACTTCCTGAACAACTCCGGACGCGTCGAGGTCACCGGCCTGGGCCTGGACCTCGGCCACGTGTACTGCTTCGGGAACACGCGTCGGCCCGTCGTCAGCGGCATCTCCGGGGAGTCGCCCGCGGTGGTGCAGGGTCAGTGCGCCGGGCTGCGGAGCCTCACCCCCGACTCGGACTTCTGAGATCCACCCGTACGCCTGACGCACGCGGCGTCGGCCGACCGGACGGCGTCATTCCCCGACCCGCCCGTCGATCCCCTCCCGCACCAGGTCCGCGTGACCGCAGTGCCGGGCGTACTCGGTGATGATCCGCAGCACCAGCCACCGCAGGTCGATCTCCTCGTGCCAGTCGAGGGGCCGCGCGGTGTCGTCGAGGTCGTGGGCCGCGACGATCTCCCGGGAGACGGCGCAGTCGGCGCGCCAGGCCTCCAGGTCGGCCGCGAAGTCGGCGTCTGCCGGCGGGTCGAAGTCGAGGTCCGGGTGGTCGTCGCTGAAGAACAGGGACGGGACGTCGCGGCGCTCGAAGTTCTGCTGGAACCACCACCGCTCGACGTCGGCGAGGTGGCGGACGAGGCCGTGCAGCGACAGCGTGGACGGTGGCACGGGCCTGCTCCGGGCCTGCTCCGCGGTCACGCCGCGGCACTTCATCTCGACCGTCGCGCGGAAGTGCTCCAGGTACGCCGCGAGCGCCTCGCGCTCCCCGGCGACGCGGGGGATGCGCGGGCGGTCGTCGTCGGCCCACACGGGGGCGAAGGCATCCGCGCTCAGGCCGGACTCCGGCGCGCGGTCGGCAGCACGGTCGCTCATGGCGACACTCTGGTGACCCGGAGCCCCACCGTCCAGAGCCTCAGTCCTCGCCCCGCAGCGAGAACGACCGCAGCCGGTCGCCGGCCAGCCACACGCCGCCGACGGTGACGACCACGCTCGCCAGCACCGCCCAGACCAGGTTCGTCGGGTCGGGCAGCGCCGCCGACACCTCGTACCCGATCCGGAGGCCCCACTGCGCGACGCTCAGCCACGCGACGCCGCTGAGCAGGTTGCCCAGCAGCCCCTCCCAGATCAGCACGAACAGCAGCGACACGATCACCGCGTGCCGGGTGAGGGCGGAGACGGCGAGGAAGAGCGCGGAGTACGTCGTCCCGGCGACCGCCGCGGCCAGGCCGATCGCGGGCGCACGGTCGCCGCCACCGGCGATCAGTGCCGACACGAACAGCGGCAGCGCCCCGGCCACCAGCGTCGCGGCCCAGGCGACCACCCACTTGCTGAGGGCGACACCGTGCCGGCTGATCGGCTTCGAGAGCAGGTAGACGATCGACCCGTCGTCGACCTCCGGTCCCAGGACCGACGACGCGGCCAGGACGGCGACCAGCGGCAGCACGATCGGGTACCCGAGGCCGGGCAGCAGCGGCCAGGCCGCCTCGCGGTCGGTCAGGACCGCGATCAGCACGGTCAGCGCGACCAGCAGCACCGGCAGGGCGAGCAGCAGCCAGAACCGGCGGCGGCCGAGCAGCGCCTGCGCGGCGAGCCGGACGATGGTGGCGTTCACGCGTCACTCCTCATCGGGTCGCCCGTCGTCAGGCCGGTCATCGGTTCACCAGGTAGGCGAAGACGCTCTCCAGCGACTCGTCGCTGGGGGAGAGGTCGAGCAGGGTCAGGCCGTGCGCCCGCGCCCACTGCGGCAGCCCGACGGCGAAGCTGCCGAGGTCGTCGACCTCGACGTCGAGGCCGCTGTCGGGTCGCAGGCGTACGGCCCGCACCGACGGCTGCGCGATCAGGACCGTGGCGAGGGCGCGGTCGTCGCTGGACGTGACGGCGTACTGCACCGGGCGGTCGGTCATCAGTCGCCGGATCGCGCCGAAGTCGCCGGACGCGGCGTGCCGACCGGAGACCACGACCTCGATGTGGCGGGCCAGGCGCTCGACCTCCTCGAGGATGTGGGAGCTGAACAGCACCGTGCGGCCCTCGTCGCCGAGCCGGCGCAGCAGGTCCATCAGGTGCATCCGCTGCCGCGGGTCGACGCCGTTGAACGGCTCGTCGAGCAGCAGGAGGGCCGGGGCGTGCACCAGGGCAGCCGCGATCTTGACCCGCTGGCGCATGCCCTTGGAGTAGGTGTCGAGGTTCCGGCCCGCGGGCTCGACCATGTCGACCACCCCGAGGATCCGCTCGGTCGCGGCGCCCGGGTCGGTGAGCCCGTGCAGGTCGGCGTTGGCGCGCACGAACTGACGGCCGGTGAGGTAGCCGAAGCTCAGCTCCCGCTCCGGGACCAGGCCGATCTGCCGGTACGCCTCGGTGTGCCGCCACACCGGCTTGCCGTCGAGCAGGACGGTGCCGGCCGACGGGGCCAGGAAGCCGGTCATCAGCGCCATCAGGGTCGTCTTGCCGGCGCCGTTCGGGCCGAGCAGCCCGGTGACGCCGGGGCTGATCGTCAGCGACACGTCGTTGACGGCGACGACGTTGCCGAACCAGCGGGACACCGAGTCCAGGACCAGCGTGCTCATCGCGAGGCCACCTTCATCAGGCGCCGGACCAGGGCGGCGGTGGTGACGGCCGCGACCAGCACGGCGACGGCGAGGTACGCCACGACCCATCCGCCGCTCGGCGGGGTGAAGACCGTGACGCCGGCGTCCCACGCGTCGGCGAGGCCGCTGTGCAGCGACCAGGGGGACGCCAGGCCGGCCGCGACCCCGACGTCGTCGGCGCCCTCGGCCTGGGCGATCGCCTGGACGGCGGTGACCACGCCCGGCACGACCACCAGGGCGACGATCGAGCCGACGATGGCGAAGCCGCGACGCAGCGACACCGAGGAGATCAGGCCGGTGATGCCGGCCACGACGGTGGTGGTGAGCAGCAGGAGCGCGACCGCCTTGAGCAGCGCGGTGGTCTGGTCGGAGACGTCGAGGCCGGCCAGCAGTGCCCCGACGTAGAGCACGAGCTGGGGGAGCAGCGTGAAGACCAGCAGGGCGCTGGTCAGCGACAGCCACCGGGTCAGCGCGAACACCGGCGCCGGCAGCGGGCGGGCGAGGTAGAGCACGATCGAGCGGTGGCGCAGGTCGCGGGAGAACAGCACCGGCGCCTGGGCGGCCGCGAAGAGGCTCACCAGCAGCTGCGTCTGGGTCGTGTACGAGGCGTACCCGATCGGCAGCTCGTCGAGGCTGATCAGCGTGACCACGCCGACGACGATCGCGGCCGGCAGGGTGCAGAGCCCGAGCAGCAGGAACGGCAGGATCTTGGACTTCCCCGACCGGCCGAGCCCGAAGGCGTGGCGGAGGCCGGTGACGTAGAGGGTCCGCGCGATGGTCGCGGTGCCGTCGCGGGGGCCGTCGTAGCGGCGGTAGCCCAGGTCGTGGATGACGCCGGTGCGCTCAGCCACGGGCCACCTCCTGCTGTGCGGATGCCGGGCCCTGGAGGAACACGTCCTCGAGGTGGTGCCGGTCCGGCTGCAGGCGCATGAGTCCGAGCCCCAGGTCGGCGGCGGTGTCGCGGACGAGGTCGTGGACGGGCAGCTGCGGCGCCGGGTCGATCACGACGGCGGTGCCGCGCGGCCGGCACGGCAGCCCGGCCGCGGCCAGCGCCTCGCCGAACCGGTCGCGCTCCGTCGTCCCGCCGACCACCTCGACCAGCAGGCTGCCCGTCTGCTCCAGGAAGTCGCCGGTCGCGCTCGAGCGGAGCAGGTGGCCCGCGTCGAGCACGACGACGTGGTCGCTGACCTGCTCCAGCTCGCCGAGCAGGTGGGAGGTGACGAGCACGGCGATGCCGAAGTCGGCGCCGATGCGGCGCACCAGGCGCAGCATGTCCGTACGCGCCGCCGGGTCCAGGCCGTTGGTGGGCTCGTCGAGGAAGACCAGACGCGGGTCGTGGACCAGGGCCTGGGCGAGCTTCGCGCGCTGCTTCATGCCGGTGGAGAAGCCGCCCATCGGGCGGTAGCGCTCCTCGTCGAGGCCGACGTGGCGCAGCACGTCGGCCGACCGCTCGCGGGCTGCCGAGGCGCCGAGTCCCGACATCCGGGCCATGTGCACCACGAAGTCGCTGGCGCTGACGTCGGGCGGCAGGCAGTCGTGCTCGGGCATGTAGCCGACCACGCGGCGGATCTCCTCGCCGGCGGTCGCGATGTCGTGTCCCAGCACGCTCGCCCGGCCGGAGGTCGGCTCGAGCAGGCCGAGCAGGATCTTGATCAGCGTCGACTTGCCGGCGCCGTTCGCGCCGACCAGGCCGGTCACCCCGGGACCCACCTCGATGTCGAGGTCGGTCAGCGCGTGCACCTGGCCGTAGTGCTTGGTCAGCCCCGTGGTCGCGATGACCTGCTCGCCGTCCTCCGTCACGAGGCCGACCCTAGCGAGGGTGGAGGCCGCCGGGACGGACGCGGGACGGGGCGGTGCGACCCGACCGGATCCGACCGCGATCATCGGGTCGGCGCCCACCCGGGCCGCGCAGGATGGACGTCGGAAGGAGGACCCCGTGATCGCTGCACTGAACCAGGCCGTCGACGCCGTCGAGACACAGCTGGCGGACGACCCGTCCGTCGCCTTCGACGCGGCCGACGTCGCCGCGGCGCTCGGCACCACCGAGCACCACCTGCGACGGATGTTCTCGTCGCTGGCGGGGATGCCGCTGTCGGACTACGTGCGCCGACGCCGGATGGCGCTGGCCGCGGCGGACCTGGTGAGGACGCGCACCGACCTGCTCACGCTCGCGGTGCGCTACGGCTACGGCTCCACCGAGGCGTTCGGGCGCGCGTTCCGCGCCGTCCACGCCGTCGGTCCCCGCGACGTACGACGCGACGGGGGTCCACTACGTACACAACCGCGGATCAGGTTCCACCTGACCGTCGAAGGGAGCGTCCCGATGGACACCCGCACCACCGACCTGCCCGACCTCCGCCTGGTCGGCCACGCCGCGCGCGTACCGCTGGTGCACGCGGGCGTGAACCCGCACATCGCCGAGCACGTCGCCGGCATCCCGCCCGAGGAGACCGCGCGTCTGAAGGAGCTCAACGACACCGAGCCGACGGGGGTGCTCGCGGTCAGCCACGACCTCGACCCGGACCGTGCCGAGGGCACCGAGCTCACCTACCTGCACGGCGTCGCCACGACCCGTGTCCCACCCGCGGGGCTCGACGTGCTGGAGGTGCCGGCGGGGACCTGGGCGGTGTTCCGGACCGAGGGGCCGCACCCCGAGGCTCTCCAGGAGGCCTGGGCCGCGACGGCCACCACGTGGTTCCCCTCGCAGCCGTGGCGCCTGCGGCCGGGTCCCGAGATCGTGGCGATGCTGGCCTATGACGCGGCGGCCGGCAGGGCCACCTGCGAGCTGTGGCTGCCGGTGGAGCCGGGATGAGTCCTAGCGGACCGGGCCCTGCCCGCGCCGGGCCTTGACCTTCTCCACGGCCTCCTTGATCCGGCGCTGGTTCTCCGGCTTCTGGGCCTCGGTGTAGAGCTTCCGGGCCACGCCGATCGCGGCGGCACTGCGCATGATCCTCATGCCCTAGGTCTACCGGCACGGGCCAAGGTGGCCTCACCCGGGCGTTCCGCTGACAGGGCGCCGGCGGGGTGTGAGCATCGCGCCGTGAAGCGCACCGGTACGACCCACGCCACCGTCGTGGCCTACCTCGCCCTCGTCGTCGCCCTGTCCGGCACGGCGGTCGCCGCCACCGGCGGCACCCTCCGCCTCGGCGGGACCAACAAGGCCGACGCGACGACCACGCTCCGCAGCACGACCGGCGCGGCACTGGCGCTGCGGACCGAGCCGGGCGTACCGCCCCTGCGGGTCAGCGACCCGGCGAGGGTCGAGCGGCTGAACGCGGACCGGCTGGACTCGCTGGACTCGACCGACCTGCAGCGACGCGTCACGGGGGAGTGCGAGGAGGGCGCCCACGTCCGGTCGGTCGCCGCGGACGGCTCGGTGGTGTGCGGCGAGCCGGCGCGGCTCGGGACGTACGAGCGCGTCGAGACGGCAGCGGCGGAGGAGGGGGAGCCCGGTGACCGGACGGGGTACGCCGCGGCCCGCTGCGACGTCGGGGACGCCCCCGTCGGCGGTGGCTACTGGACGTCACGGCGGTCGGGCGTGGACGTCTGGCTGGACTCGGCCGTCAGCGAGACCAGGGACCCGAACGGCCCGGACGGTGCCGAGTGGGAGGGGCGCGGCGGCTACGAGGTCGGCTGGACCGACGTGGGCGAGGGGGCGCCGACGCGGGTGGCCGTGTTCGCGCTGTGCCTGCGGCAGCCCTGAGCCGTCGCGCACCGGCTCACCAGCCGCGCGCGCGCCACTCCCCGAGCTGGGGGCGCTGGTCGCCGAGGGTGGAGTCGTCGCCGTGGCCGGGGTAGAACCACGTGCCGTCGGGGAGCCGGTCGAAGACCCGCGCCTCGAGGTCGTCCATCAGGGAGGTGAACTCCGCCGGCCCGGCGGTCTTGCCGGGTCCGCCGGGGAAGAGGGAGTCGCCGGTGAAGAGGTGGGCCCGTCCGTCGCCGCGCTCGGCGTCCTCGAAGAGCAGGGCGACGGACCCGGGGGTGTGACCGGCCAGGGCGATGACGTCGAGCGTGCAGGACCCGACCGCGACGGTGTCGCCGTGCTCGACCGACCGCGTCACGGTGACCCCGGTCTGCTCGGTCACGGCGTCGGCGTCGGGGGTGCCGACGACCACCTCGGCGCCGGTCGCCTCCACCACGGCGGACAGGCCGCGGTGGTGGTCCCAGTGCTGGTGGGTGGTGACGACGGTGGTCAGCCCACCGTCGCCGATCAGCTCGAGCAGGCGCTCGGGCTCGGCCGCGGCGTCGATCAGGACCTGGTCGCCGGTGTCCTCGCAGCGCAGGAGGTAGCAGTTGTTGCTCATCTCCGGGTCGACCGCGACCTTGGTGACCCGCAGGCACCCGGCCGTCCGGGTCTGGGCCGGGCCGCCCGGGGCGACGTCCCCGGCGTACGCGTCCTGCTCGCCGGTCTGCTGCTCGCTCATGTCACCACTCCTGGATCCGCGGCAGGTCGCCGCCGTTGCTGGTCAGTCCTTCACCGCGGCCACGGCCGCTGAGCCACCACGCGATCTGCGGCCCGGGGCCGCTCACCGTCACCCGTCCGCGCTCGGCGTGCCAGGAGCGGCCGAGGTCGGTGGCCAGCAGCGTGACGCCCGGAGCCCGCACCCGCAGCGCCTCCACGGTGGCGACGACGAACGAGCCGGGCCACTCGCGGGGCGTGTAGCCGGCGTCGAGGTCGACGTGGTGGATCTCCACCTCGCGGTGGCGCATCCCGAGCACGGTGCGCACCGGCAGGACGTCGGGGGAGTCGGGCAGCCGGCGGAACCCGGCCTCCCAGCGCTCGGCCGGGAAGTCGCCGACCGCGTCGAGGAAGGTCCGCACCGAGGCGAGCAGCCGCTCGCGCAGGTCGCCCGGCGACGCAGCGGCGAGGCGCTCGATGTCCTGGTCGCGGCGGGTCTGCGAGGGGTACATCGCCGGCTCGCGGCCCGCGGCCGCGCCTCGCAGCACGCCCTCGAGGCTCTCGGCGTTCAGCGCCAGGTGCGCCACGACGTGCCCGCGGGTCCAGCCGGGGAGCAGCGAGCGGGCGGCGTACGACCCGTCGGGCAGCTCGTCGACCCGGCGGACCAGGCGCTGGGTGGCGTCCTCGAGGTCGGGGAGCCTGGCCGCGGCGGACCGCCCCGTCGGCGGGGGTGGTGCGACGTCCGCGGGGCTCACGCGCCCATCGTGCTGCACGAAGCGGTCACCCGGAAGGGGTGTCGGTCGCGCGTGAGAAAGTGATCGACGGACGACGCGCGGAGTTGCGTGTCGGGCGTCGTGACGACGAACATGTGTTCGACCAGCCCGTGACCCATCCGGTCACGGACCGAGCACCGGAAGGACCAGCGTGGCTGACCAGCTCATCATCCGGGGTGCCCGGGAGCACAACCTCAAGGACGTCTCCCTCGATCTCCCCCGGGACTCGCTGATCGTCTTCACCGGACTCTCCGGCTCCGGCAAGTCGTCGCTGGCCTTCGACACGATCTTCGCCGAGGGGCAGCGCCGCTACGTCGAGTCGCTCTCGGCCTACGCCCGGCAGTTCCTCGGCCAGATGGACAAGCCCGACGTCGACTTCATCGAGGGGCTCTCTCCCGCGGTGTCGATCGACCAGAAGTCGACCTCGCGCAACCCGCGCTCGACGGTCGGCACCATCACCGAGGTCTACGACTACCTCCGCCTGCTCTACGCCCGCGCCGGCCACCCGCACTGCCCCACCTGCGGCGCCCCGATCGAGCGCCAGACGCCGCAGCAGATCGTCGACCGGGTGCTGACGCTCGAGGAGGGACGCCGCTTCCAGGTGCTGGCCCCCGTGGTCCGCGGCCGCAAGGGGGAGTACCTCGAGCTCTTCAAGCAGCTCCAGGTGCAGGGGTTCAGCCGGGCCCGCACCAACGGCGAGACCCACGCGCTCGACGAGCCGCCGACCCTGGACAAGCAGAAGAAGCACACCATCGAGGTCGTCGTCGACCGCCTCGCGGTCAAGGAGACGGCCAAGCGCCGGCTGACCGACTCCGTCGAGACCGCGCTCCGCCTCGCCGACGGCCTCGTCCTGCTCGACTTCGTCGACCTCCCCGACGGCGACCCGCAGCGCGAGATGCGGTTCAGCGAGAAGATGTCGTGCCCCAACGAGCACGTCCTCGACACCGACGAGCTCGAGCCCCGCTCGTTCTCCTTCAACTCGCCGTTCGGCGCCTGCCCGGCCTGCAGCGGCCTGGGCACCCGGATGGAGGTCGACCCCGAGCTCGTCGTGCCCGACGGCACCGCCACCCTCGGCCAGGGCGCCATCCAGCCCTGGTCCGGCGCGCACGTCGCCGACTACTTCCTCAAGCTGCTCGGCGCGCTCGGCGACGAGCTCGGCTTCGACCTCAACACGCCCTGGGACGACCTCCCGCCCAAGGCCCGCCGCTCGGTGCTCGACGGTCACAGCACCAAGGTGCACGTCGTCACCCGCAACCGCTACGGCCGGCAGCGCAGCTACACCGCCGCCTTCGAGGGCGTGCGGCCCTACATCGAGCGCCGTCACCGCGAGGCCGAGACCGACACCAGCCGGGACCGCTTCGAGGGGTTCATGCGCGAGGTGCCCTGCCCCACCTGCCAGGGCAGCCGCCTGAAGCCGGTCATCCGCGCGGTGACGATGGGCTCCACCGAGCACGGCGAGATGAACATCGCCGAGGTCTGTGCGCTGCCGATCAACGAGGCCGCCGCCTTCCTGGAGACCCTCGAGCTCAGCGCCCGCGAGCGCCAGATCGCCGAGCAGGTGCTCAAGGAGATCCAGGAGCGACTGCGCTTCCTGCTCGACGTCGGCCTGGACTACCTCTCCCTCGACCGGCCCTCGGGGTCGCTCTCGGGTGGCGAGGCCCAGCGGATCCGGCTCGCGACCCAGATCGGCGCCGGCCTGGTCGGGGTGCTCTACGTCCTCGACGAGCCCTCGATCGGACTGCACCAGCGCGACAACCAGCGGCTGATCGAGACCCTCGTACGCCTGCGCGACCTCGGCAACACGCTCATCGTCGTCGAGCACGACGAGGACACCATCAAGGTCGCCGACTGGGTCGTCGACTTCGGCCCCGCCGCCGGGGAGCACGGCGGGCAGGTCGTCCACAGCGGCACCGTCGAGGACCTGTACGCCCACCCGGACTCGATGACCGGGCTCTACCTCTCGGGGCGCCGCGAGATCCCCGTCCCCGAGGCCCGCCGCCCCCGCACCCGGGGGCGCGAGCTCACCGTCGTCGGCGCCAAGGAGCACAACCTCCACGACGTGACCGCCAGCTTCCCGCTGGGGCTCTTCGTCGCCGTCACCGGCGTCTCCGGCTCGGGCAAGTCGACGCTGGTCAACGACATCCTCTACACCTCGCTGGCCAAGCAGATCTACAACGCCCGCGCCGTGCCCGGCCGGCACCAGAAGATCACCGGCCTCGAGCACGTCGACAAGGTCATCCACGTCGACCAGTCACCGATCGGGCGCACGCCGCGATCGAACCCGGCGACGTACACCGGTGTCTTCGACCACGTCCGCAAGCTCTTCGCCTCGACCCAGGAGGCCAAGGTCCGCGGCTACCTCCAGGGCCGCTTCTCCTTCAACGTCAAGGGCGGGCGCTGCGAGGGCTGCTCCGGCGACGGCACGATCAAGATCGAGATGAACTTCCTGCCCGACGTCTACGTGCCGTGCGAGGTCTGCCACGGGGCGCGCTACAACCGCGAGACGCTCGAGGTGCACTTCAAGGGCAAGACCATCGCCGAGGTCCTCGACATGCCGATCGAGGAGGCCGCGGAGTTCTTCGCGGCCGTCCCCGGCATCGCGCGGCACCTCAGCACGCTGGTCGAGGTCGGGCTCGGGTACGTCCGGCTCGGCCAGCCGGCGACGACCCTGTCCGGGGGCGAGGCCCAGCGGGTCAAGCTCGCCGCCGAGCTGCAGAAGCGCTCCACCGGCCGGACGGTCTACGTCCTCGACGAGCCGACCACCGGCCTGCACTTCGAGGACATCCGCAAGCTCCTGCTCGTCCTCGGCAAGCTCGTCGACCAGGGCAACACCGTGCTGGTCATCGAGCACAACCTGGACGTCATCAAGACCGCCGACTGGATCGTCGACATGGGTCCCGAGGGCGGCTCCCGCGGCGGTCAGGTCGTGGCGGAGGGCACGCCGGAGGACGTCGCCCAGGTCGAGGGCAGCTACACCGGGCAGTACCTCGCCCCGCTCATCGAGGGCCGGGGCGCCCAGCAGCCCGGGCCGCCGCGCAAGCCCCCGCCGCCCCCGGAGCCGAAGACCAAGGCCGGCAAGAAGGCCGCCGCCAAGAAGGCGGCCGCGGAGAAGAAGGCCGCCGCCGACGCGACCGGGGCCACCGCCCCGGCCCGCAAGCGCGCTGCGACCAAGGTCACCTCCCGCTCGGCCTGACCGTCCGCGGCACCGGACGCTGGCTACGCTCACCCGGAGACCGTCCCCGGTGATCGCCAACCCCTTCAGGAGCCCGTCGTGGCCGACATCGTCCGTCCCCCTTCCGCCCTCTCCCGGCGGCGCGCCCTGACCGGTGCCGCGACGCTCGGCCTGGCCACCCCGGTGCTCGCCGCCTGCGGCGGCTCCGACTCGGCGAGCGACTCCCCGGCCAGCGCGGCGCCGTCCCCGCAGGCCGACGGCCCGCTCGCCGCGACCGCCGACGTGCCCGTCGGCAGCGGGGTGATCCTCGAGGAGCAGGGCGTCGTGCTCACCCAGCCCACCGAGGGCGACTTCAAGGCGTTCTCGTCGATCTGCACCCACCAGGGCTGCCCGGTGACCGGCATCGACGAGTCCGGCATCAGCTGCACCTGCCACGGCAGCCTGTTCTCCCTCGACACCGGCGAGCCCGAGTCCGGCCCGGCCGGCTCGCCGCTGCCGGCCGTCGAGGTCACGGTCGAGGGCGGCGAGATCAGCCTCGCCTGACCGGCGCCCCCGGCCGACCGCCCGCAGGGGCGTCGGAGCCCGCTCGTAGGGTTGGGTCGTGACTCCCGCCCGCCCCTCGCGCAGCTCCCGCGGGCCCCTGTCCTACCGCCCCGAGCCGGGCTCGATCCCGACCCAGCCGGGCGTCTACCGGTTCCGGGACGCCTCCGGCCGCGTGATCTACGTCGGCAAGGCCAAGAACCTCCGGGCCCGCCTGTCGTCGTACTTCCAGGACATCTCGAACCTCCACCAGCGCACGGCCTCGATGGTCACCACCGCGGCCGGCGTCGAGTGGACGGTCGTCAACACCGAGGTCGAGGCGCTGCAGCTGGAGTACTCCTGGATCAAGGAGTACGACCCGCGCTTCAACGTCAAGTACCGCGACGACAAGTCGTACCCGTGGCTGGCCGTCACGACGGGGGAGGAGTTCCCCCGGGTGATGGTCGGGCGCGGTGCGAAGCGCAAGGGCACCCGCTACTTCGGGCCCTACAGCCACGCCTGGGCGATCCGCGAGACCGTCGACATCCTGCTGCGGGTCTTCCCGATGCGCTCCTGCAGCAACGGCGTCTTCAAGCGCTCGCAGCAGATCGGACGCCCCTGCCTGCTGGGCTACATCGACAAGTGCGCGGCGCCCTGCGTCGGCAACGTCAGCGCCGAGGACCACCGGCAGATCGTCGACGACTTCTGCGACTTCATGGGCGGGCGCACCCGCCCGTTCCTGCGCCGCATCGAGCAGGAGATGTACGCCGCCTCGGAGGAGATGGACTTCGAGAAGGCCGCCCGGCTGCGCGACGACCTCGGCGCGATGAACCGGGCCCTGGAGAAGCAGGCCGTGGTGCTGTCCGACGGCGCCGACGCCGACGTGATCGCGCTCGCCGAGGACCCGCTCGAGGTCGCCGTGCAGATCTTCTACGTCCGCGGCGGGCGGATCCGCGGCCAGCGCGGCTGGGTCGCGGACCGTACCGACGACGGCGGCACGTCCGAGCTGGTCGAGGACTTCCTCCTGCAGCTCTACGCCGGCGACGCCGACGCGGTGCCGCGCGAGATCCTGGTGCCCGAGCTGCCGCCCGACGTCGAGACCTTCGAGCAGCTGCTGAACGACCTGCGCCGGGCCAAGGTACGCATCCGCGTGCCCCAGCGCGGTGACAAGAAGACGCTGCAGGAGACCGTGGCCCGCAACGCCGGCCAGGCGCTGGTGCTGCACAAGACCAAGCGCGCCAGCGACCTCACCACCCGCAACCGGGCGCTGGAGGAGATCCAGCAGGCCCTCGAGCTGGACGACGTGCCGCTGCGCATCGAGTGCTACGACGTCTCCAACCTCCAGGGCACCGAGGTCGTGGCCTCGATGGTCGTCTTCGAGGACGGCCTGTCCCGCAAGGGGGAGTACCGCCGGTTCGTGATCCGCGGGGTCGACGGCCAGGACGACGTGGCGTCGGTGCACGAGGTGATCACCCGGCGGTTCAAGCGGCTGCTCGACGAGCAGGCCAAGTCCGAGCGCGTGGAGGGCGACAACGGCCCGATGCTGGTCGACCCCGAGACCGGCCGGCCCCGCAAGTTCGCCTACGCCCCCGGCCTGGTCGTGGTCGACGGCGGCCCGCCCCAGGTGGCCGCGGCCAAGCGGGCGCTCGACGAGCTCGGCATCGACGACATCCCGGTCGTCGGCCTGGCCAAGCGCCTCGAGGAGGTGTGGGTCCCCGGCGAGGAGGACCCCGTCATCCTGGCCCGCTCCTCCGAGGGCCTCTACCTGCTCCAGCGGCTGCGCGACGAGGCGCACCGCTTCGCGATCACCCACCACCGCAACCGCCGCTCCAAGTCGATGGTCGAGAGCGCCCTCGACGACGTGCCCGGCCTGGGGGAGGTCCGCCGCAAGACCCTGCTCAAGCACTTCGGGTCGCTGAAGAAGCTGCGCACCGCCGAGGTGGAGGAGATCGCCCAGGTCCCCGGCATCGGCCCGCGCACCGCCGCAGCGATCAAGGAGTCGGTCGCCGCGGCACCGGGCGGAGCCGGCAAGGGCGGCGCCGGGCAGGATGGCCCCGTGGGGATGACCGTGAACACCGCCACCGGCGAGATCGAGGACGCATGAGCGAGCAGGACGGGACCGGCGGCCCGGTCGTCACGCCGGGGGAGCTGGTCGTGGTGACCGGGATGACCGGCGCCGGGCGCAGCACCGTGGCCAAGGAGCTGGAGGACCTCGGCTTCTACGTCGTCGACAACCTGCCGCCGGCGCTGCTGCCGGACGTCGTCCGCCTCGTCGACGAGAACCTCGGCACCACGCAGCGGATCGCGGTCGTCGTCGACGTTCGCTCCGGCTCGTTCTTCACCGACCTCCGCGCGCAGCTCGCCCACGGCGCCCACGGGCGTACGGCCTCGATGGTCTTCCTCGACGCCACCGACGAGGTCCTCGTGCGCCGCCAGGAGGCCGCGCGCCGCCCCCACCCGCTGCAGGGCAGCGGTCGGCTGCTCGACGGCGTGCACCGCGAGCGGACCGCGGTCGCCGAGCTGCGCGCCGAGGCCGCCCTGGTCATCGACACCACCACGCTGAACGTGCACCAGCTCACCGCCCGGGTCGACGACGCCTTCGGCGACGCCAGCACCCGCCGGCTGAAGCTCACCGTGATCAGCTTCGGCTTCAAGTACGGCATCCCGGTCGACGCCGACTTCGTGGCCGACATGCGCTTCCTGCCGAACCCGTTCTGGCAGCCCGAGCTGCGCGAGGGCGACGGGCGCGACGAGGCGGTCGCGGCCTACGTCTACAGCCGCGACGGGGCCTCGGAGTTCCTCGACGGCTACGTGCCGCTGCTGGACACCGTGGCCCAGGGCTACCTGCGCGAGGGCAAGCGGTTCATGCGCGTCGCCGTGGGCTGCACCGGCGGCAAGCACCGCAGCGTCGCGATGGCCGAGGAGGCCGGGCGCCGTCTCGCCGCGCTGGGCCACGACGTCCGCGTCGTCCACCGGGACCTCGGGCGTGAGTGACCAGCGGGCGCAGGCCGTCGTGGCCCTCGGCGGGGGACACGGCCTGCACGCCTCGCTGAGCGCGCTCCGCCTGCTGGTCGACGACCTCACCGTCGACGACCTCACCGCCGTGGTCACCGTGGCCGACAACGGCGGGTCCTCGGGCCGGCTGCGCGGGGAGTTCCAGGTGCTGCCGCCCGGCGACCTGCGGATGGCGCTCGCCGCGCTCTGCGGGGACGACGCCTGGGGCGTGACCTGGTCGCAGGTCCTCCAGCACCGGTTCGAGGGCGACGGCGAGATGCGCGGGCACGTGATCGGCAACCTGCTGATCGTCGGGCTGTGGGAGCAGCTCGGCGACCCCGTCGAGGCCCTGGACTGGGTCGGCCGGCTGCTCGGCGCCAAGGGCCGGGTGCTGCCGATGGCGCTGTGCCCGATGGACATCACCGCCACCGTCCGGGGGCTCCAGGACGACCCCGCAGCCCTGACCACCGTGCGCGGCCAGGTCGAGGTCGCCACGACCGAGGGCCTGATCGACACCATCAGCCTGGTGCCCGAGGACCCGCCGGTCAGCCAGGAGGCCCTCACCGCGCTGGCGGGGGCCGACTGGGTGGTGCTGGGCCCCGGGTCCTGGTTCACCTCGGTGATCCCGCACCTGATGGTCCCGGCGCTGCGCCGGGAGCTCGAGACCACCGACGCGCGCCTGGTGGTCGTGCTCAACCTGGCCGAGCAGGAGGGGGAGACCCCCGGCTTCGCCCCGGCCGACCACCTCGCCGTGCTCGCCGAGCACGCCCCCGACCTGCGTGTCCACACGGTCCTGGCCGACCGCGCCTGGGTGGCCGGGCACGAGCAGGACCTCGCCGACACGGTCGAGGTCCTGGGGGCCCGGCTGGTGGTCGACGAGGTGGGCGCCGAGGACGGCTCGCCGCACCACGACCCGGTGCTGCTGGCGGCGGCGTACGCCCGGATCTTCGCGGGCACGGCCGAGGAGGTCCCGCTCGGCCGTCCGCGCGCCTGAGACCCGCCCGCCAGCGGCCTGCCAGCGGCCCGCCAGCGGCCTGCTGGTGGCCTGCCAGTGGTCGGACGTGATTGACGTTCGTGGCAGGATCGCGGCATGGCGATGACGGCTCAGGTGAAGGCAGAGCTCTCGTCGATCCCGGTCACCAAGACCTGCTGCCGCAAGGCCGAGGTCGCCTCGATGCTGCGGTTCGCCGGCGGGCTGCACATCGTCAGCGGGCGGATCGTGGTCGAGGCCGAGCTGGACACCGGCGCCGCGGCGCGCCGGCTCCGCAAGGACCTCGCAGAGGTCTACGGAACCCAGTCCGACGTGGTGATGGTGCAGGCCAGCGGCCTGCGCAAGGGCAGCCGCTACATCGTGCGCGTGGTCAAGGACGGCGAGGCCCTGGCCCGCCAGACCGGCCTCGTCGACCAGCGCGGCCGGCCCGTACGAGGGCTCCCGCCCGCCGTGGTCTCCGGCGGCACCTGCGACGCCGTGGCCGCCTGGCGCGGGGCGTTCCTGGCCCACGGCTCGCTGACCGAGCCGGGCCGGTCCTCGTCGATGGAGATCACCTGCCCCGGCTCGGAGGCCGCCCTGGCCCTGGTCGGCGTGGCCCGCCGGCTCGGCATCCCGGCCAAGGCCCGCGAGGTCCGCGGCGTCGACCGCGTCGTGATCCGCGACGGCGACGCCATCGGCCAGCTGCTGACCCGCCTCGGCGCCCACGAGTCGCTGATGGCCTGGGAAGAACGCCGGATGCGCCGCGAGGTGCGCGCCACCGCCAACCGCCTGGCCAACTTCGACGACGCCAACCTGCGACGGTCCGCGCGCGCCGCGGTCGCCGCCGGCGCCCGGGTCGAGCGGGCCCTGGAGATCCTCGGCGAGGACGTGCCGGACCACCTCAAGCTCGCCGGCCACCTGCGCCTGGAGCACAAGCAGGCCTCCCTGGAGGAGCTCGGCCAGCTGCACGAGCCGGTGCTCACCAAGGACGCGATCGCGGGGCGGATCCGCCGGCTGCTGGCGATGGCCGACAAGCAGGCCCACGACCTCGGCCTGCCCGACACCGAGGCCTCGCTGACCGAGGACATGCTGGCCGACGAGGCCTGA
Source organism: Nocardioides sp. AX2bis (assembly GCF_902506435.1). Classification (GTDB taxonomy): domain Bacteria; phylum Actinomycetota; class Actinomycetes; order Propionibacteriales; family Nocardioidaceae; genus Nocardioides. Next base: position 2,024,187 of record NZ_LR733215.1, read on the forward strand.
GAGGTCCTCGCCGCCGGTTACCCGCACGTACGCCGGGACGCCCGGGTCGCTGTCGGCCGGGAGCGATAGGGTCGGCGACGGGCGCCGTCGAGGTGTCCAGACGGCTCGGAGCATCGAGCGACCCACCAGCGACACAGGAGCGTGCAGTGACCGTACGGGTAGGCATCAACGGATTCGGCCGGATCGGCCGCAACTTCTTCCGGGCCGTGCGGGCCTCGGGGCTCGACATCGAGATCGTGGGGGTCAACGACCTCACCGACAACCAGTCGCTCGCGCACCTGCTCAAGTTCGACTCGATCCTGGGTCGCCTCGACGCCGACGTCAGCGCCACCGACGACGCGATCATGGTCGGCGACCAGGAGATCAAGGCCTACGCCGAGCGTGACCCGGCCAACCTGCCCTGGGGCGCGCTGGGCGTCGACGTCGTCGTGGAGTCCACCGGGTTCTTCACCGACGCCACCAAGGCCAAGGCGCACCTCGACGCCGGCGCGAAGAAGGTCATCATCTCGGCGCCGGCCTCGAACGAGGACTTCACGGTCGTGATGGGCGTCAACCACACCGACTACGACCCGGCCTCGCACCACGTCATCTCGAACGCGTCGTGCACCACCAACTGCCTCGGCCCGATGGCCAAGGCGCTCAACGACGACCTCGGCATCGTCAAGGGCCTGATGACCACGGTGCACGCCTACACCGCGGACCAGAACCTGCAGGACAACATCCACAAGGACCCGCGCCGTGCCCGCGCCGCCGCGCTCAACGTCGTGCCGACGTCGACCGGCGCCGCCAAGGCGATCGGCCTGGTCCTGCCCGAGCTCAAGGGCAAGCTCGACGGCTACGCCCTGCGCGTCCCCGTCCCGACCGGCTCGGCGACCGACCTGACCTTCGAGGCCGGCCGCGAGACCACCGTCGAGGAGGTCAACGCGATCATCGAGAAGGCCGCCGACGGCCGGTTCCTGCGCTACTCGACCGACCCGATCGTCTCCTCCGACATCGTCACCGACCCGGCGTCGTGCATCTTCGACGCGCCGCTGACCAAGGTCATCGGCAACCAGGTCAAGGTCGTCGGCTGGTACGACAACGAGTGGGGCTACTCCAACCGCCTCGCCGACCTGATCGACTACATCGGCACCTCCCTCTGACGTGGGGGACTACGCCACCCTGGGGGACGTCGCCGGCAAGCGGGTCCTGGTCCGCTCGGACCTGAACGTCCCGCTCGACGGCACCCGGATCACCGACGACGGCCGGATCCGCGCCAGCGTGCCCACCATCCGTGCCCTGGCCGAGGCCGGGGCGCGGGTGCTGGTCGTGGCGCACCTCGGCCGGCCGAAGGGCGAGCCGGACCCGGCCTTCTCGCTCGGCCCCGTCGCCGAGCGGCTGGCCGAGCTGCTCGGGTCGCCGGTCGCGTTCGCCACCGACACGGTCGGGGAGAGCGCGCGCAGCACCGTCGACGGCCTGGCCGACGGCGACGTCGCGGTGCTGGAGAACGTCCGGTTCAACGCGGGCGAGACCAGCAAGGACGACGCGGAGCGGGGGGCGTTCGCCGATGAGCTCGCGTCCCTGGCCGACGCGTTCGTCTCCGACGGGTTCGGCGTGGTCCACCGCAAGCAGGCCAGCGTGTACGACGTCGCACAGCGGCTGCCGCACGCGATGGGCCAGCTCGTCGCGACCGAGATCGAGGTGCTGCGGCGCCTCACCGAGTCACCGGAGCGTCCGTACGTCGTGGTGCTCGGCGGCTCCAAGGTCTCCGACAAGCTGGGCGTCATCGACCACCTGCTGGAGAAGACCGACAAGCTGCTGATCGGCGGGGGCATGGTCTTCACGTTCCTGGCCGCCCAGGGTCACGAGGTCGGCAAGAGCCTGCTCGAGACGGACCAGCTCGACGTCTGCCGCGCCTACCTGCGGCGCGCCGAGGAGGCCGGCGTGGAGATCCTGCTGCCCAGCGACGTCGTCGTCGACACCGCGTTCCCCTCGGGTGATCGTCGTCCCGAGCCTGCGGTCGTGCCGTCCAGCGAGATCCCGGCCGACGCGCTGGGCCTCGACATCGGCCCGGAGGCCTCGCGGGCCTTCGCCGGCGCCCTCGCCGACGCCCGTACCGTCTTCTGGAACGGCCCGATGGGCGTCTTCGAGGTCGGCGCGTTCGCCGACGGCACCCGCGCGGTGGCCACGGCGCTGACCCAGGTCGACGGCCTGTCCGTCGTCGGCGGGGGAGACTCCGCCGCGGCCGTGCGCACGCTGGGCTTCGACGAGGCCGCCTTCGGCCACATCTCGACCGGGGGCGGCGCCAGCCTCGAGTACCTGGAGGGCAAGACCCTCCCCGGCATCACCGTCCTGGAGGACTGACCCGTGGCCACGACCCCTGCCCGCACCCCGCTGATGGCGGGGAACTGGAAGATGAACCTCAACCACCAGGAGGCGGTGGTCCTGGTCCAGAAGCTGGCCTGGACCCTGTCGGACAAGCGGCACGACCCGACGCGGTCCGAGGTCGTGGTGGTGCCGCCGTTCACCGACCTCCGCTCGGTGCAGACCCTGGTCGACGGCGACCGGCTGTCACTGCGCTACGGCGCCCAGGACGTCTCGGCCGAGGAGTCGGGCGCCTACACCGGCGAGGTGTCGGCCCCGATGCTGGCCAAGCTCGGCTGCTCCTACGCCGTGGTCGGCCACTCCGAGCGGCGCCAGCGCCACGACGAGACCGACGCGGTCGTCAACGCCAAGGCCAAGGCCGCCCTGGCCCACGGCATCACCCCCATCGTCTGCGTGGGGGAGGGTCTCGACGTCCGCCAGGCCGGTGACCAGGTGCCCTTCACGCTGGCCCAGGTGGACGGTTCGCTGGCCGGCCTCGACGCCGAGCAGGTCGCCGGGCTGGTCGTGGCCTACGAGCCCGTCTGGGCGATCGGCACCGGCGAGGTCGCCACGCCCGAGGACGCGCAGGAGGTCTGCGGGGCGATCCGCGCCCGCGTGCGCGAGACCCTGGGCGACGCGGCCGCGGACGGCGTGCGGGTGCTCTACGGCGGCTCGGTCAAGGCGGCCAACGTCGCCGCGACCATGGCGCAGACCGACGTCGACGGCTGCCTGGTCGGTGGCGCGAGCCTCCAGGTGGAGGAGTTCAGCGGAATCTGTCGCTTCTACGACATGCCGGTCCTCTGACCAGCCCGCACCTGGCGTAGGATCACCGACCGTGACGACGCTCTTCACCATCCTGCTCGTGGCCACCAGCGCCATCCTCATCCTGCTGGTCCTGCTCCACAAGGGACGGGGCGGCGGCATGTCCGACATGTTCGGCGGCGGTGTGTCGAGCTCGCTGGGCGGTTCCTCGGTCGCCGAGCGCAACCTCGACCGGTTCACCGTCGGCATCGGCGTGATCTGGTTCGCCTGCGTGATCGCGCTCGGGCTCCTGCTGGCCTACTGAGCCGGCGCACCACCTGCTCCACCCGCACCACCGCTCCACCACGACCACGCAGCACCGACACGACTCAGCACCGACCCGAGGGGACCAGACATGGCAGGTGGAGGGAACGCGATCCGGGGAAGCCGGGTCGGCGCCGGACCGATGGGCGAGGCCGAGCGCGGCGAGGCCGCGGCCCGCCAGGCCATCACGTACTTCTGCTCCCACGGTCACCGCTCGGTGGTGACGTTCTCCATCGAGGCCACCGCCCCCGAGCAGTGGGACTGCCCCAAGTGCGGTCTCCCCGCGTCCATGGACTCGGCCAACCCGCCGCCGGCGCCGCGCATCGAGCCCTACAAGACCCACCTGGCCTACGTGAAGGAGCGCCGCTCCGACGCCGAGGCCGCCGACATCCTCGACGAGGCCCTGTCGCTGCTCCGCTCGCGCCGCAAGTCCGGCGACATCATCTTCTAGAGCCCCACGGGCTCCAGACGACAGCAGCGGATCACTGCCACCAGGTGGCAGTGATCCGCTGCTGTCTTTCGCGGCGGGTGCCGACGTCAGGTCAGCGACGCCGCCTCGGTGTCGAGGAACCAGATGGTCTCGTCCTCGCCGCGCACGCCGCGGGCGGGCGTGTCGGTGACGGTGCCCTCGGTGGCGAGCGACGCAGCGACGGCTGCGGCCTTGTTCTCTCCGCTGGCCACCACCCACACCGAGCGCGCCCGGTTGAGGGTGTCGAGGGAGAGGCTGACCCGCTCGGCCGGTGGCTTGGGGGAGTCGGACACCCCGAGGGCCACCCGGTCGGTCACCTCGAGCGAGGCGCTCCCGGGGAAGAGCGAGGCCACGTGGGCGTCGGGGCCCACGCCGAGCATGACCACGTCGAAGCGGTCCGACCCGTGCTCGCGCAGCGTCTCGGCGTAGGCCGCGGCCGCCGCGTCGACGTCCGCGGCTTCCGCGGTCGAGGGCATCTGGTGAACCTGGGTGGCGCCCACCGGGCCGAGCAGGTCGGCCACGGCGCCCCGGGCGTTGCGGTCCTCGGAGTCGGGCGCGACGAAGCGCTCGTCACCCCACCAGACGACGACGCGGGTCCAGTCGACACCCGCGCCCGCGCTGAGCCGGGCCAGCTCCTGGTGCACGCGCGCCGCGATGGTGCCGCCGGTGAGGACGACCTGCGGCACGCGCCCCTCGGTCTGGGCGTCGGCGAGCCGGTTCAACAGCTCCCCGGCGACCGCGGTGGCCAGGGCGGGGGCGTCGGGCTGCACCTCGACCAGCGGCTCGGGCCGCTGGGACACGTCCGCGGGCATCAGCCGAGGACCTGCCGGACCACGTCGAGCTCGGCGGCTGACGACAGGTGCAGGCGCAGCACCGGTCGGCCCTTCGCTGCCAGCACCGAGCCGTCGCCGACCGCCTGGGCGGTCAGGAACTCGTGCAGGGTGAACTCGCGCCCCGGCACGGCCAGGTCGGACTCGGGCTCGCCGGTGACCTGCAGGTAGACCCCCGTGTCGGGGCCGCCCTTGTGGTACTGCCCGGTCGAGTGCAGGAAGCGCGGGCCCCAGCCGAAGGTGGTCGGCCGCCCGGTGCGGCGGGCCAGCCCGTCCCGGACCCGGGCCAGCGCGGCGTCGCGGTGACGGTCGAGGTAGGCCTGCACGGCGACGTAGCCGTGGTCGGGGTCGAGCTGCGTCAGCAGCGCACGCACGGCGTGCTCCACGTCGGCGACACCCGGCGGGAGCCAGCCCTCGGAGGCGTAGACGGTGATCGCACCCTCGGTGAAGAGGGGGGTGGGGGAGGTGCCGCCGCCGTCGAGCATCTCGCGGGCCGCGGCCTTGGCGCTCTCGACGTCGGGCTGGTCGAAGGGGTTGATCCCGATCACCCGGCCGGCGACGGCGGTGGCGTGCTCCCACAGCAGCAGCTGGGCCCCGAGCGTCGCGTCGACGTGGGCGCCCCAGCTCGAGGCAGGAGCGTCGGCGTCGCCGCCGGCGTGGTCCGGCCCGAAGGTCACCAGCACCTCGTCCGGGGTGCTCGTGGAGAGGTTCGGCGCGTCGTCGCTGGCGACGACGACGGGCAGGATGCCCTTGCCGTCCTTGCCGGTGGACTCGGCGACGAGCTGCTCGGCCCAGTCGCCGAAGCCGGCGTACGGCGCCCCGGCGTTGACCAGGACCATCTTGTCGGCGCCCGCGCGGTTCGCCGCGCCGAGCAGGGCCCCGAGCCGGAGCGCCGGGTTCTCGTCGGAGTCGGCCTCGAGCAGGGGGCGTACGGCCTCCGCCTCGTCGAGCAGGCGTCCGGTGTCGACGCCGGCCAGGCCGCTGGGCACGAGCCCGAAGGCGGTGAGGGCCGAGTAGCGCCCGCCCACCCCGGGGTCGGCCAGGAAGACCCGGTAGCCGGCCTCACGGGCGGACTGCTCGAGCGGGGAGCCCGGGTCGGTGACGACCACGATCCGGCCCGCGGGGTCGATGCCGGCGTCGGTGAACGCCTGCTCGAAGACCCGCTTCTGGCTGTCGGTCTCGACGGTGCCGCCGGACTTGCTCGACACCACGACGACCGTCTCGTCCAGGCGCACCAGGGCGGCCCGCACGAAGTCGGGGTCGGAGGAGTCCAGGACGTCCAGCGCGACGCCGTCCGCCCCGCAGATGACCTCGGGGGCCAGGGAGGAGCCGCCCATGCCGCAGAGCACGACCCGGGTGACGCCGGCCGAGCGCAGCTCGTCGCGCAGCGCGGCGACCTCGCCGACCAGGGGACGCGAACGGGTGCTGAGCGAGGTCCAGCCGAGCCGCTTGCCGGCCTCGTCCTCGGCCGCGGGGCCCCACAGGGTGGCGTCCCCCGACGCGATGCCGGAGGCGACGCCGTCGGCGACCAGGCCCTCGAGCACCGCGTCGTAGGAGGACCCCTCCGGGGCGCCGACGACCAGCTCGAGGGCCGGGTCGGTGGAGGACATCCGGCTCCAGCTGGTCACTTCGCGCCGTCCATCTGCCCCTGGACGGTCTCGACGAGCTCCGTCCAGGACTTCTTGAACTTGTCGACGCCCTCGTGCTCGATCGCCAGGAACACGTCCTGCAGGTCCACCCCGACGGCCTCGAGGCGGTCGAAGACCGCCTGGGCCTGCTCGCGACGACCGCTGACGGTGTCGCCCTCGACCTCGCCGTGGTCGGCGAAGGCGTCCATGGTCTTCTCCGGCATCGTGTTGACCGTGCCGTCGGCGACCAGCTGGGTGACGTAGAGGGTGTCGGGGTAGTCGGGGTTCTTGACCCCGGTCGACGCCCACAGCGGCCGCTGGACCTTCGCACCGGCCTCGGCGAGCTGCTTCCAGCGGTCGGAGGCGACGACGTCCTCGAAGGCCGCGTACGCGAGGCGGGCGTTCGCCACCGCGGCCTCTCCGCGCAGCGCGGTGGCCTCCTCGGTGCCGATCTTCTCCAGACGCGCGTCGACCTCGGAGTCGACGCGGGAGACGAAGAACGACGCCACGGACTGGATGCGGGCGAGGTCGAGACCGGCCTCCCGGGCCTGCTCGAGCCCGGTCAGGTAGGCGTCCATCACGGCCTGGTAGCGCTCGCGGCTGAAGATCAGGGTGACGTTGACGCTGATCCCCTCGGCGATCGCGGCGGTGATGGCGGGCAGGCCCTCGAGCGTGGCGGGGATCTTGATCAGGGCGTTGGACCGGTCGACGGCCTTCCACAGCGCCTGCGCCGAGGCGATCGTGCCCTCGGTGTCGTTGGCCAGGGTGGGCTCGACCTCGATCGAGACGCGGCCGTCCGACGAGCTGCCGTCGGCGACCGGCTTGAGGATGTCGCAGGCGTTGCGGACGTCCTCGGTGATCAGCTCGAAGATGACCTTGTCGACGTCGGCTCCGTCGGCGACGAGGCCGCGGACCTGGTCCTCGTAGCGCTCGCCGTCGGCGATCGCGCTGGCGAAGATCGTCGGGTTGGTGGTCACGCCCACCACGGACCTGGTCTCGACGAGCTCGGCGAGGTTGCCGGACTCGATCCGCTCACGGGACAGGTCGTCGAGCCAGATCGAGACGCCTGCGTCGGCGAGGGCCTTCAGTCGGTCACTCATGGTGTTCCTTCCGTGCAGCCGCTGGCTGCGTAGTGCTGCGAAGTGCTGGGTGGTGCTGCGTGGTGCCCCGGCGTCCGGGGTGCGGGTCAGCCGGCGGCCGTGATGCTGTCGTGCGCGGCGTCGGCGACGGCGCGCGCGGTGATGCCGTACTCGGTGTAGAGGCGCTCGTAGTCGGCCGAGGCGCCGTAGGTCTCGATGGAGACGCTGCGGCCGTGGTCGCCGACGACCTCGCGCCAGCCCAGCTTGATGCCGGCCTCGACCGACACCCGGGCCTTCACGGTCGGCGGGATCACCGTCTCGCGGTAGGAGGCCTCCTGCTCGTCGAACCACTCGCGGCAGGGCATCGAGACCACCCGGGCGCGGACGCCGTCGGCGGCGAGCAGGTCGCTGGCCTCGACGGCGAGCTGGACCTCGGAGCCGGTGCCGATCAGCACCACGTCGGGTGCCCCGCCCTCGACGTCGCGCAGGACGTAGCCGCCGCGGTGCACGTTGGAGGTGTCGGAGAAGCCCTCGGCGTCGCGGGGGAAGGTCCGCACGTTCTGGCGCGTCAGCACGATGCCGGCCGGGCGGTCGGTGTGCTCGAGCACGGTCTTCCAGGCCGCCGCGGTCTCGTTGGCGTCGGCCGGTCGGACGACGTCGAGGCCGGGGATGGCGCGCAGCGCGGCGAGGTGCTCGACCGGCTGGTGGGTCGGCCCGTCCTCGCCGAGGCCGATGGAGTCGTGCGTCCAGACGTAGGTCACCGGCAGGCCCATCAGGGCGGCGAGCCGCACCGAGGGGCGCATGTAGTCGGAGAAGGTGAGGAACGTCGCGCCGAAGACGCGGGTGCCGCCGTGCACGGCGATGCCGTTGAGGATCGCGCCCATGCCGTGCTCGCGGATGCCGAAGTGCAGCACGCGCCCGGCGTACGGGTCTCCCTGCCACATGTCGGTCGAGCGGCTCTTGGGGATGAAGGAGGGCACGCCCTCGATGGTGGTGTTGTTCGACCCGGCGAGGTCGGCCGAGCCGCCCCACATCTCCGGGACGTGCGGCGCGATGGCGTTGATGACCGCGCCGGAGGCCTTGCGGGTCGCGGTGCCCTTGAGGTCGGCGGGCCACACGGGCAGGTCGGCGTCCCAGCCGTCGGGCAGGGTCCGGGTCTGCATGCGCTCGAAGAGCGCGACGTCGGCCGAGGGCTTGGTGGTCCAGTGCTGGAAGTCGGCGTCCCAGGCCTGCTGGGCCGCCTTGCCACGCGCCACGGCCGAGCGGGTGTGCTCGAGCACGTCGGGGGCGACCTCGAAGGTGAGGTCGGGGTTCATCCCCATGATCTCCTTGGTGGCGCGGATCTCGTCGTCGCCCAGGGCCGAGCCGTGCGAGCCGCCGGTGTTCTGGGCGTTCGGGGCGGGCCAGGCGATGATCGTGCGCAGCACGATGATGCTGGGCTGGTCGGTGACGGCCTCGGCCTTGCGGAGCGCCTCGTGCAGCGCCGGGACGTCCTCGGCGTAGGTGCCGCCGTCGTTGGTCCAGTCGACGACCTGCACGTGCCAGCCGTACGCGGCGTAGCGGGCCGGGACGTCCTCGCTCAGCGCGACGTCGGTGTCGTCCTCGATCGAGATCTTGTTCTCGTCGTAGATCAGGGTCAGGTTGCCCAGCTGCTGGGTGCCGGCGATCGAGCTGGCCTCGGAGCTGACGCCCTCCTGGATGTCGCCGTCGCTGGCGAGCACGTAGACCTGGTGGTCGAAGGGCGACTCGCCCTCGGCAGCGTTCGGGTCGAGCATCCCGCGCTCGCGACGTGCGGCCATGGCCATGCCGACCGCGTTGCCGATGCCCTGGCCCAGCGGCCCGGTCGTGGTCTCGACGCCGGCGGTGTGGCCGTACTCGGGGTGCCCGGGGGTCTTGCTGCCCCACGTGCGCAGCGAGCGGAGGTCCTCCAGCTCCAGGCCCCAGCCGCCGAGGTAGAGCTGGATGTAGAGGGTGAGCGAAGAGTGGCCGCAGGAGAGCACGAACCGGTCCCGGCCCGGCCAGTGCGGGTCGGCGGGGTTGTGCCGCATCACCTTCTGGAAGAGCAGGTAGGCGGCCGGGGCCAGGCTCATCGCCGTGCCCGGGTGACCGTTGCCGACCCGCTGCACGCTGTCCATGGCCAGCGCGCGGACGGTGTCCACGGCGCGGTCGTCGGTCTCGGTCCAGTCCAGCTTCGTGATGGTCACGCGGATCCTCTCGCGGGGGGTGTCATGGGGGCGGGGCAGATGTGTGGGCGGGGTCACCGCCGGGTGCACACCGGGAGCCTGCGTGGCACGACCCTACTGAGGGTCACCGGTACACTCCTAGGTGTCTCGGCTGCTCGCCTCGCCCGCCTAGGTGCATCGCCGCGCGGCCCCCTTCTATTCCTCAGGACTTGTGTTGACCCACGTCGGAGAGTCGGCCTCGGCCGTCGACGGGTCGTCCGCGTCGCGGGCCGGCTGGAAGGACGTCACCGCCGCCTACGTGGGGCTGACGAAGCCGCGGGTCATCGAGCTGTTGCTGCTGACGACCGTGCCGGTGATGTTCTTCGCCGCCCGCGGCGTCCCGCCGCTCGGCCTGGTGCTCGCCACCGTCGTCGGCGGCGCGTTGTCGGCCGGCTCCGCGTCGGCGCTGAACTGCGTCTACGACCGCGACATCGACGAGCAGATGCGTCGTACGCGCCGCCGCGCGCTGCCCCGCCACATCGTGGCGCCCCGCTCGGCGCTGGTCTTCGCGCTCAGCCTGGGGGTGGTCTCCACGATCGTCCTGCTGGTCTGGGTCAACCCGCTCTCGGCCGCGCTGTCGGTGGGCGCGAACGCGTTCTACGTCCTCGTCTACACGATGCTGCTCAAGCGCCGGACGACCCAGAACATCGTCTGGGGAGGCCTTGCGGGCTGCTTCCCGGCGCTGATCGGCTGGACCGCGGTGACCGGGTCGCTTGCCTGGACCCCGGTCGTGCTGTTCCTGGTCGTCTTCTTCTGGACCCCTCCGCACACCTGGGCACTGGCCCTGCGCTACCGCGAGGACTACGCCGGCGTCGACGTGCCGATGCTGCCCGTCGTCGCCCCCGCCCGCACCGTCGCCCGTCAGATCGTGGCCTACAGCTGGGTGATGGTCGCGGTGTCGCTGACCTTGTGGCCGGTGGCCGGGACGGGCATCTTCTACCCGGTCGCGGCAGCCGTGCTCGGCGCGGGCTTCCTGCTCGAGGCGCACCGGATGCTCGCCCGCACCCGCGGCACCGAGGACCTGGGCCTGATCCAGCCGATGCGGCTCTTCCACTCCAGCAACCTCTACCTGTCGCTGCTGTTCGTCGCCGTCGCGCTGGACCCGCTGATCGGCTGAGGGCCCGCGGACCGCGAAGTCCCCGGTCGGCCGGGGACTTCTGAGCTTGTCGGCCTTTGCAAAGCCCGACAAGTTCGAAACTTGCCCGTCAAGTCGGGTCGCCCGGGCCGGTCCGGCCACCCGGAGCGGCGGGACGCCTCAGACGCCGACCGGCTGCGAGCACGGTCGTCGCGCGATCCGTCCGCACGCGGCCGAACCCTCAGAAGTCCCCGGTCGGCCGGGGACTTCTGAGCTTGTCGGCCTTTGCGAAGCCCGACAAGTTCGAAACCTGCCCGTCAAGTCGGGTCGCCCGGGCCGGTCCGACCACCCGGTACGGCGGGACGCCTCAGACGCCGACCGGCTCGCCGCGGCGGCGGTCGGCCACGGCGGGGGCGGCGTCGTACGACGCGGGCTCGGGGCGCAGCAGCGCCACCAGCGCCCACGTCATGGCGGCGGCCATTAGGGACGCGCCGAGCATGTGCAGGGCGACCAAGACGATCGGGAGGTCGGTGGCGTACTGCACGAAGCCGACCGCGCCCTGCGCGAGCAGGACGACCATCAGCACCCCGACGGCGCGGCGGGCCTCGGCGTCGGCCAGCGGGCCGGCCTGGGTGCGGAGCCGGACCACGAGCAGCAGCGCCACGCTGAGGCCGAGCAGGACGAAGACGGCGTCGGCGTGCGCCTGGCTCGCCGCGGCGGGGTCGAGCCCGTTGCGCGGGGCGTCCAGGTCACCGGCGTGCGGGCCGGAGCCGGTCACGACGGTGCCGAGGTAGAGGGCCACCCAGCCGACGGCGAACGTCGCCCAGGCCAGGGGGGCGAGGGGGCTGCGGGGGGCGTACGGCGCCGTCGCCGGCCGCCGCGCCTCGCGCACGAGCAGCACGGCCGCGCAGATCATCGCCATCGAGACCAGGAAGTGCAGCGCCACGATCCAGGGGTTCAGGTCGGTCAGGACGGTGATGCCGCCGATCACCGCCTGGGCGGGGATGCCGAGGAAGAGCAGCACCGCGAGCCGTCGTACGACGCGCCGGCCGCTGCGCCACGCCACCACCACGGTGGCGATCGCGATCGCGACCAGCACGAAGGTCAGCAATCGGTTGCCGAACTCGATGGCGCCGTGGATGCCCAGCGAGCCGTGCGGGCGGAAGGAGGCGTCGGTGCAGCGCGGCCAGGTCGGGCAGCCGAGGCCGGAGGCGGTCAGGCGGACGGCGCCGCCGGTGACCACGATGACGACGTTGGCGACCAGGCTGGCCCAGGCCAGCGGGACCAGGCTCCGCCGGACGACGGTCGGGGCGGTGGTGCCGGTGCTGCTCACGGGGGTCACTCCCACTTGAAGGTACGGGCGGTGAGGACCGCGGCGACCACGGCCCAGACGGACAGGACCACGACGTCGACGACAGCGACGCGTGCGTCGAGAAGCGCGGCCCGGACGGCGTCGCCGAGCGCGGCCGAGGGCAGCCACTGCACCAGCCCGCCGGCTCCACCGTACGCGGACAGCGGGAGCACGACGGCGCCGCCGACGAGCAGCAGCAGGTAGACCAGGTTCGCTGCGGCGAGGGTGGCCTCGGCGCGGAGCGCCCCGGCCATCAGCAGCCCCAGGCCGGCGAAGGCGGCGGTACCGAGCACGAGGGCGAGCACGAGCCCGCCGACCGCGGTGGCCGAGGTCGCCGGCGACCAGCCGAGCGGGAGCGCGACCGCGCCGATCACGACCACCTGGAGGGTCTCGACCGCGAGCAGGGCGAGCACCTTGCCGGCCAGCAGGCCGCTGCGGGGGAGCGGGGAGGCGCCCAGCCGCTTCAGCACGCCGTAGCGCCGCTCGAACCCGGTCGCGATCGCCAGGGAGGTGAAGGAGGTCGACATCACCGCGAGGGCGAGGACCCCGGGGGTGAGGACGTCGACTGTGGGCCGGGAGAAGTCGAGGCCGACCCGGTCGGCGCCGACGACACCGCCGAGCAGGACGACGACCGGGATGACCACGGCGAGCAGGACCTGCTCGCCGTTGCGCAGCAGCAGCCGCGACTCCATCCGCGCCTGGGCCAGCACCTGGCGTACGAGCGGCGCGGCGCCCGGCCGCGGGGTCCAGGTGCCGGTGGCGGTGCCCACGGGGGCCTGGCTCATGCGCGCATCTCCCGTCCGGTGAGCTCGAGGAAGACGTCCTCGAGGCTGCGCTGGCCCAGGGTCAGCGACTCGGGCAGCACGTCGTTGTCCTCGCACCAGCGGGAGACGCGGCCCAGGGTCGAGGCGTCGGCCGGGCCGGTGACGACGAGGCTGACCTCGTCGAGCTGACGCACCTCGACGCCCTCGCCGAGCGCAGCGCGCAGCGACTCCGGCGCCCCGGGCGGGAAGGGGCGCGTGACGACGAGCCGGATGGTGGCGACCCGGCCGCCGCGGGTGAGCTGCAACGGGCTGCCGGAGGCGACGAGCCGTCCCCGGTCGACGATGTGGACCTGGTCGGCGAGACGCTCGGCCTCCTCCAGGTAGTGCGTGGTCAGCACGACGGTCACCCCGTCGGCGCGCAGCTCCTCGAGCAGGGTCCAGACCGAGCGGCGCACGGCCGGGTCCATCCCGGCGGTCGGCTCGTCGGTGAAGACCAGCTCGGGCCGCCCGACCAGCGCCATCGCCAGCCCGAGCCGCTGCTGCTGGCCCCCGGAGAGACGGCGGTACGGGGTCCGCCCGCACTCGTGCAGGCCCAGCCGGTCGGCCAGCAGGTCCACCGGCAGCGGGTGGGCGTGCAGCGAGGCGACGTGGCGCAGCATCTCCAGCGCCCGCACGCCGCTCCACGCGCCGCCGCCCTGCAGCATCACGCCGATCCGCGGCAGCAGGTCGCGCCGCTGGCGCAGGGGGTCGAGGCCGAGCACCCGCACCGTGCCCTGCTGCGGCTTGCGGTAGCCCTCGCAGGTCTCCAGCGTCGTCGTCTTGCCCGCGCCGTTCGGTCCGAGCACGGCGGTGATCGTGCCCGTGGCCACGTCGAGGTCCAGGCCGTCGACGGCGGTGGTGCGGCCGTACCTCATCACCAGGCCGCGCACCTCGACCGCCGCGGAGGACGCGACCGGGCCGGGCGCAGGGGTCAGCGGCGTGGTCCCGGGCGTGGGGGGCGACGCTGCGGGGACCGACACACCCTGAGTCTAGGCTGGGCCCTCGTGAACACCTGGGTCGTGGTCGCCGTGCTCACGCTCACGGTGCTCGCGGCGGCCGTCGCCGCCGTGCAGATGGTCCGCGACCAGCCGATCGGGGACCGCACCTTTGCCGTCCTGGCGCTGGCCGAGGCCGCCGTGCTGGTCCAGCTGGTCCTCGGCCTGGTGCTGCTGGTCGGCACCGAGAACGACGTCGACGCCGTGCTGTTCGTCGGCTACCTGGTCGGCCTGCTGGTCGCGCTGCCGATCGGGGCGTTCTGGTCCCTGGCCGAGCGCTCCCGGGCAGGGACGGGCGTGGTGCTGCTCGCGGCGCTGACCGTGGTCGCCCTCGAGGTGCGGCTGGTCGACATCTGGGCTGCGGGGGTCTGAGGTGGCACGTCGTACCGACCTGTCCTCCGGCGCCGGGCGCACCCTGGTCTTCGTCTACGGCGTCTTCGCCGCCGCTGCGACCGCCCGGTCGGTCTTCCAGCTGGCCACCGAGGCGGAGCGGGCGCCGCTGGCGTACGGCCTCTCGCTGCTCGCGGCCGTGGTCTACGTCGTCGCCACCGCCAGCCTCCTGCGCGGTGGAGCGCGGGCCTGGCGGGTCGCGGTGGCGGCCTGCAGCGTCGAGCTGGTCGGGGTGGTCGTGGTGGGCGCGCTCAGCCTCGCCCGCACCGACCTCTTCCCCGAGCCCACCGTCTGGTCCCACTTCGGGCAGGGGTACGGGTTCGTCCCGCTGGTGCTGCCGGTGCTGGGGCTGCTGTGGCTGCGGAGGACCCGGCCCGGGCCGTCCTGACCCCGGGGGGCGGGTGAGGCGAGTGAGGGTGTCCTTACTTGAACGGCTCCCGGCAATAAAGGCACACTGACGTTGTGGAAATCGACCGGACGACCCGACAACGTGTCGCCAGGTCCATCCTCGACCACGGTCCGTCCACCGCGGCGGACCTGGCCGAGCGGTTGTCCCTGACGCCCGCCGCCGTGCGCCGCCACCTCGACCAGATGGTCGAGGAGGGCGCGGTGGAGGCACGCGACCCCCGCCCCGGTGCCCTGCGTGGCCGCGGACGGCCGGCGAAGGCGTTCGCGCTGACGCCGGAGGGGCGCGACGGCTTCGACCAGGCCTACGACGACCTGGCCGCCCAGGCCCTGCGCTTCCTGGCCGAGACCGGGGGCGAGGACGCCGTGCGCGCCTTCGCCGAGCGCCGGGTCGCCTTCGTCGGCGAACGGTTCACCGAGGTCAGCGACACCCGGCCCGACCTCAGCCCGGCGCAGGTGCTGGCCCGCGTCTTCACCGACGAGGGCTACGTCGCCTCCGTCCACGACGGCCCCGTGGGGGAGCAGCTGTGCCAGCAGCACTGCCCCGTCTCCCACGTGGCCCACGAGTTCCCCCAGCTGTGCGAGGCCGAGACCCAGGCGATCAGCCGGGTCCTGGACCACCACGTCCAGCGCCTGGCCACGATCGCCCAGGGCGACGGGGTCTGCACCACGTGCATCCCGACCGCAGTACCCGACATGAAGGAGCAGGTCATCTCATGACGACCATCGACGAGCGCAACCCCGAGCTCGAGGGCATCGGCCGGTACGAGTTCGGCTGGGCCGACTCCGACGTCGCGGGCGCGACCGCCAAGCGCGGTCTCTCCGAGGAGGTCGTGCGCAACATCTCGAACCTCAAGTCGGAGCCCCAGTGGATGCTGGACCTCCGCCTGAAGGGCCTCAAGCTCTTCCACCGCAAGCCCATGCCGACCTGGGGCTCCGACCTCGGCGGCATCGACTTCGACAACATCAAGTACTTCGTGCGGTCCTCCGAGAAGCAGGCCGCGACCTGGGACGACCTCCCCGAGGACATCAAGAACACCTACGACAAGCTCGGCATCCCCGAGGCCGAGAAGCAGCGCCTCGTCTCCGGCGTCGCCGCGCAGTACGAGTCGGAGGTCGTCTACCACTCGATCCGCGAGGACCTCGAGGAGCAGGGCGTGCTCTTCCTCGACACCGACACCGCGCTCAAGGAGCACCCGGAGCTGTTCGCCGAGTACTTCGGCACCGTGATCCCGGTCGGCGACAACAAGTTCGCCGCGCTGAACACCTCGGTGTGGTCGGGCGGCTCGTTCATCTACGTGCCCAAGGGCGTCCACGTGGACATCCCGCTGCAGGCCTACTTCCGGATCAACACCGAGAACATGGGCCAGTTCGAGCGCACGCTGATCATCGTCGACGAGGACGCCTACGTGCACTACGTCGAGGGCTGCACCGCGCCGATCTACTCCTCGGACTCGCTGCACTCCGCGGTCGTCGAGATCATCGTCAAGAAGGGCGGCCGCTGCCGCTACACGACCATCCAGAACTGGTCGAACAACGTCTACAACCTCGTCACCAAGCGCGCGACCTGCGAGGCCGGCGCCACGATGGAGTGGGTCGACGGCAACATCGGCTCCAAGGTGACGATGAAGTACCCCGCGATCTACCTGATGGGCGAGCACGCCAAGGGCGAGACCCTGTCCATCGCGTTCGCCGGCGAGGGCCAGCACCAGGACGCCGGGGCCAAGATGGTCCACGCGGCCCCCCACACCTCGAGCTCGATCCTGAGCAAGTCGGTGGCACGGGGCGGCGGGCGCACGTCGTACCGCGGCCTGATCCAGGTCAACGAGGGCGCCCACGGCTCGAAGTCCAACGTGCTGTGCGACGCGCTGCTCGTCGACCAGATCAGCCGCTCGGACACCTACCCCTACGTCGACATCCGCGAGGACGACGTCGCGATGGGCCACGAGGCCAGCGTCTCGAAGGTCTCCGACGACCAGCTGTTCTACCTGATGTCGCGGGGCATGGAGCAGGACGAGGCGATGGCGATGATCGTGCGCGGCTTCGTCGAGCCGATCGCCAAGGAGCTCCCGATGGAGTACGCCCTGGAGCTCAACCGCCTGATCGAGCTGCAGATGGAGGGCGCGGTCGGCTGACGCCGCCCGTCCCGCCCCGCACACCCCCGAACCAGAAGGACACCGAAGGCTTGTGACTGTGACCGATGCTGCCCGCGAGAGCGTGCAGGCCGCGCTGGAGCAGGACGACCGTCCGCGGATCGTCTCGCACCTGAACCCCCCGCCCTCCTACGACCTCGGCGACCACCCGGTGCCGACGGGGCGCGAGGAGACGTGGCGCTTCACGCCGCTCAAGCGGCTGCGCGGCCTCCTCGACGGCGAGGCGTCCGACGCCCGCCTGACCTGGGACCAGAGCGTCCCCGAGGGCGTCACCGTCCGCACGATCAGCCAGGCCGAGGCGCGCGAGCTGGGCGAGATCGCCCCGAACGACCGCCCCGCGGCGCTGGCCGCGGCGAACTCGGGCGGGGCGACGCTGGTCGACGTCCCGGCCGAGGCCGAGGTCGACGAGCCGGTGATCATCCGCCTGCACGGCGAGTCGGTCGACGACCTCGTCTGGGGCCACCTGGTGCTGCGCTTCGGGCACCACAGCAAGGCCACCGTCGTGCTGGTGCACACCGGGTCGGCGCGCTACTGCGCGATCACCACGGTGCTGGCCGGGGAGGGCTCGCAGGTCAACGTGCTGAGCCTGCAGGACTGGGACGACGACGCCGTGCACCTGGGTCGCGACGCGATCCAGGTCGGCCGGGACGCCTCCGTGCGCCACACCAGCGTCTCCTTCGGTGGCGACCTGGTCCGGATGCACGCCAACGTCGAGTACTCCGGTCCCGGCGGCGAGGCCGAGCTCCTCGGTCTCTACTTCGCCGACGAGGGCCAGCACCTCGAGCACCGGCTGTTCGCCGACCACAACGCTCCCAAGACCAAGAGCAACGTCCTCTACAAGGGCGCGCTGCAGGGTCAGGGCGCGCACACCGTGTGGATCGGCAACGTCCTGATCCGTCAGGTCGCCGAGGGCATCGAGACCTACGAGGAGAACCGCAACCTGGTCCTCACCGAGGGCTGCCAGGCCGACTCCGTGCCGAACCTGGAGATCGAGACCGGCGAGATCGAGGGGGCCGGCCACGCCTCGGCGACCGCCCGCTTCGACGACGAGCAGCTGTTCTACCTCCGCTCGCGCGGGGTCTCCGACAAGGAGGCCCGCCGCCTGGTGCTGCACGGCTTCTTCCAGGACCTGATCCGCAAGGTCGGCGTCCCGGAGATCGAGGAGCGCCTGACCGCCACCGTCGAGGACGAGCTCGCCAAGAACGTGCTCAAGGGCTACGAGCCGGTCCCGACGTGAGCGGCTTCGTCCGCGCCTGCGCGCTCGACGAGGTGAAGGCCGACCAGGGCCTGGCCGTCGACGTGGGCGACCTGACCCTCGCGGTGGCCCGCGACGGCGACGACGTCTACGCGGTCCAGGACCTGTGCAGCCACGCGGCCGTGGCGCTGTCGGAGGGCGAGGTCGAGGACTGCCAGATCGAGTGCTGGCTGCACGGCTCCCGCTTCGACCTGCGCACCGGCAAGCCGACCGGCTTCCCGGCGACCGAGCCGGTCGCCACGTTCCCCACCGAGGTCCGCGACGGCGACGTCTACGTCGACACCTCCACGACGCTCAACGGCGTCCGTCCCAGCTGAACCTCACGTACCGACCGGAAGAGAGAACCACCAGATGAGCACCCTCGAGATCAAGGACCTGCAGGTCTCCGTCGCCACCGATGACGGCCCCAAGGAGATCCTGAAGGGCGTCACGCTGACCATCGGCGACGGCGAGACCCACGCGATCATGGGCCCCAACGGCTCCGGCAAGTCGACCCTGGCCTACTCCATCGCCGGCCACCCGAAGTACGACATCACCGGCGGCGAGGTCCTCCTCGACGGCGAGGACGTCCTCGCGATGAGCGTCGACGAGCGGGCGCGGGCCGGGATGTTCCTGGCCATGCAGTACCCCGTCGAGGTCCCCGGCGTGTCGGTCTCCAACTTCCTGCGCACCGCCAAGACCGCCCTCGACGGCGAGGCCCCCAAGCTCCGCACCTGGGTCAAGGACGTCAACGCCGCGCTCGAGCAGCTCAACCTCGACCCGACCTTCGGCACCCGCTCGGTCAACGAGGGCTTCTCCGGCGGCGAGAAGAAGCGCCACGAGATCGCCCAGCTCGAGCTGCTGAACCCCAAGGTCGCCATCCTCGACGAGACCGACTCGGGCCTCGACATCGACGCGCTCAAGATCGTCTCCGAGGGCGTCAACCGCTTCCGTGCCCAGCCGGGCAAGGGTGTCCTGCTGATCACGCACTACACGCGGATCCTGCGCTACATCCAGCCCGACCAGGTGCACGTCTTCGTCGACGGCCGGATCGCCGAGCAGGGCGGGCCCGAGCTCGCCGAGCAGCTCGAGGCCGAGGGTTACGACAAGTACATCAAGGCCAGCGCCGCCGCCCACGGCTGAGTCCGCCCGCACCACCGCCGTACGCCCCCGCACCCGACCCGAGAGGACACCTGATGGAAGGCCTGCTCCCCGATCTCGAGGTGGTCCGCAAGGACTTCCCGATCCTCTCGCGGACCCTCGCGGGCGGCCAGCCGCTGGTCTACCTCGACAGCGCGAACACCTCGCAGAAGCCGCAGTGCGTGATCGACCGGATGGTCGACCACCTGGAGCACCACAACGCCAACGTGGCGCGCGCGATGCACCAGCTCGGTGCGGAGGCCTCCGAGGCGTTCGAGGAGGCCCGCGACACCGTGGCGTCCTTCATCGGGGCGCCCTCGCGCGACGAGGTGATCTTCACCAAGAACGCCTCCGAGGCGCTCAACCTCGTGGCCAACACCCTGGCCTGGGCCGAGGGTGACTGGTCCTCGCGGGTCGGGTCCCTCGGGGCCGGCGACGAGGTGCTTATCACCGAGATGGAGCACCACTCCAACATCGTGCCGTGGCAGCTGCTCACGCAGCGCACGGGCGCGACGCTGCGGTGGTTCGGGCTGACCGACGGCGGCGAGCTGGACCTGTCCGACCTCGACTCCCTGATCACCGAGCGCACCCGCGTGGTCTCGCTGACCTGGGTCTCGAACATGCTCGGGACCGTCAACCCGGTCGCCGAGATCGCCCGGCGCGCGCACGAGGTCGGGGCGCTCGTGGTCGTCGACGCCTCGCAGGCCGTGCCGCAGATGCCGGTCGACGTGGTGGCCTCCGGCGCCGACGTCCTGGTCTTCACCGGCCACAAGTGCGTCGGTCCGACCGGGATCGGCGTGCTGTGGGGCCGCCGCGAGGTGCTCGACCAGCTGCCGCCGTTCCTCGGCGGCGGCGAGATGATCGAGACCGTCCGGATGGAGGGCTCGACCTACGCGGGCATCCCGCACAAGTTCGAGGCCGGCACGCCGCCGATCGTCGAGGCCGTCGGGCTGGGTGCCGCGCTGGAGTACCTGCGCGACCTCGGCATGGACCGCGTCGCCGCGCACGAGCAGGCGATCACCCGCTACGCCCTCGACGGGCTCGCCACCGTCCCCGGTCTGCGGGTGATGGGTCCCACCGACCCGGCCGTGGAGCGCGGGGGAGCGATCAGCTTCGAGCTGGACGGCGTGCACCCGCACGACATCGCCCAGGTGCTCGACTCGCGCGGCGTCGCCGTCCGGGCCGGCCACCACTGCGCCCGCCCGGCGCACGCCCGCTTCGGGGTGCAGAGCTCGACGCGGATGTCGTCGTACCTCTACACCACGCCCCAGGAGATCGACGCGCTCGTCGAGGCCCTGGAATACACCCGTTCCTACTTCCGGTTGGGGCAGTGATGACGACGAGTACCGGCGGCCACGACCTGGATGCGCTCTACCAGGAGATCATCCTGGACCACTACAAGAACCCGCACCACGCGGGCCTGCGCGACCCGTACGAGGCCGAGGTCCACCACGTGAACCCGACCTGCGGGGACGAGGTGACCCTGCGCGTCCACCTCACCGACGGGCCCGACGGCCCGGTGGTGCAGGACGTGTCCTACGACGCCGTGGGATGCTCGATCTCCCAGGCGTCGACCTCGGTGATGGCCGACCTGGTCATCGGCAAGCCCGTGGAGGAGGCCCTGGCGATCCACCAGGACTTCCTGACGCTGATGCAGGGCAAGGGCCAGGTCGTCCCCGACGAGGACGTCCTCGAGGACGGGATCGCCTTCGCCGGCGTGGCGAAGTTCCCGGCACGCGTGAAGTGCGCGCTGCTGTCCTGGATGGCCTGGAAGGACGCGACCGCGAACGTGATGGAGGAGTCAGCATGACCGAGCAGAAGACCGACGAGGCGACCACGGTCGTCCCCGACCACACCGACCTGCCGCCCGTACCGGAGGCCGCCACCGCGCAGCCGGCCGGCAGCGCCGCCCCGAGCGAGGACGACGTCACCGAGGCGATGAAGGACGTCGTCGACCCCGAGCTCGGCATCAACGTCGTCGACCTCGGTCTCGTCTACGGCGTGCACGTCGACGAGGGCAGCAACTGCGTCATCGACATGACGCTGACCTCCGCGGCCTGCCCGCTGACCGACGTCATCCAGGACCAGACGCGCGCCGCGCTCGAGGGCCTGGTCAACGACGTCGCGATCAACTGGGTCTGGATGCCGCCGTGGGGCCCGGACAAGATCACCCCCGACGGCCGCGAGCAGCTGCGCGCCCTCGGCTTCAACGTCTGAGCGGGCCGAGGTGACGCAGGCGCCCGACGCCGACGAGCCGTTCGCGCCCGACGAGGGCGAGGTCGAGCGGTTCTGGGGGCTGGCCTGCCACCGCGGCAAGCTGACCACGTTGCCGGGCTACCTGCCCTCCTCGACCCTGGAGGCGGTGACCCCGCCGACCTGGTCGTTCGGGCGCACGCCCGCCCAGGCTGACGAGCTGGTCCAGCTCGTCGTCGACGGGGTCAAGACCGCCACCGCCAGCGCCCGTGCCGACTACGACGCGGGGGACGACCCGTTGCCACGGGTCGGCGAGATGGGCATCGTGCTCGACGGCGCCGGCCACCCCCGCGCGCTGGTCGAGACGACCGCCGTCGACGTCGTCCCGTTCTCCGAGGTGGGGGCCGACCACGCCCGCGACGAGGGCGAGGGCGACCGCACCCTGGAGCACTGGCGCCGGGTGCACGCCGACTTCTTCTCCGGGTCCGTCGGTGGCTTCGAGCCGGACATGCCGGTCGTGCTCGAGCGGTTCCGGCTGGTCTTCGGGCAGTAACCGGGCGGCAGGCGTCGTACGGGCCGTGGGTCTCGTGACGCTCGCTGCGCTCGCTCCTCGACCACCGGTGGGCGCTGCCTCACGTTCGTGTGGCACCGGGGCGCTCCTGGCCACACGAACGTGAGGCAGCGTCGCGTCCGTACAGGCACGGGTCTCGTGACGCTCGCTGCGCTCGCTCCTCGACCACCGGTGGGTGCTGGTCGGCCGCCTGGTTCCGCTGGTCTTCGGGCAGTAGGCGGGCGGCAGGCGCCGTACGGGCCGTGGGTCTCGTGACGCTCGCTGCGCTCGCTCCTCGACCAGCGGTGGGCGCGAGGCGCCGTACGGGCACGGGTCTCGTGACGCTCGCTGCGCTCGCTCCTCGACCAGCGGTGGGGGAGCGTCGGCGTCCGGCTAGCGTCGGCGCCATGACCGCCGCGCCCGCCACCGTGCTCGTCCCGCCGGGGCGGGTGGAGCGGTGGGTCGACAACGTCGGCGTGCGTCACGGCGAGCTCGTGCTGGAGGTCGGCGACGGTGCGCTGGTCGGGTCGGCTGCGGACGGGTCGAGCTTCGCCGCCCGGCTTCCGTTCGGACGGGCGTACGACGGGCCGGCCGACGCGGGGTCCTTCGCCGCCGCCGTGCGCAACGCCGTGCCGGGGGAGTGGGGCCTGCTGCTGGTGCGCAAGGGCGGGTTCGCCGTCGCGGCGATGCGGGGCACGACGACCACCGCCTCCAAGGTCGGCCAGCGCCACGTCCAGGGTCGTACGAAGGCCGGCGGGCAGTCGCAGCAGCGGTTCGCGCGACGTCGCGACAACCAGGCGCGCCAGGCGTACGAGGCGGCCGCGGACCACGCCGCGCGCGTCCTGGAGGACCTCGCCCGGCACGGTGGGCCGGTGGTCGTCGGCGGCGACCGCGCCGCGGTTGAGGAGGTGCTCGCCGATCCCCGGCTAGGTCGCCTGGAGGTGCACGAGCCGTGGCTCGACGTCCCCGACCCCCGCCGCAGCGTGCTCGACGAGGCCGCCCTCCGGGCGGCCTCCTGCCTGGTCCGCGTGGTCAACGCCTGAGCCGCCCCCGACCCGGCCCCGGCGTGTCCCGCGCTGCGGGCCGACCGCTAGCCCCCCGGCGGGCTAGCGTCCGGAGCATGTGGCTGCCCGAGCCCGGCTGGCACCCGCTGCCCGGGGCCGCCGGCCCCTCGACGGTGGGTGTCTGGCGCACGGCCACGCCCGAGCGGGCGCTGGTCGTCAAGCGCCTGGCCGTGCCCGGACCGCACGACCTGCCGGAGCTCTCCGACCCGCGCCACTTCGCCTACTGGCGCCGCGAGGCGGACGTCCTCGCCGGTGGCCTGGCCGCCGTGCTGCCGGGGGTGCGCGGCCAGGCCGACGGCCACCTCGAGGTCGAGGAGGACGCCGAGGGGATCACCGTGACCCAGGACTGGGTCGAGGACGCGTGCACGAGCGGCCTGTTCGTGGCGCACGCCCTCGGCCGGCTCGCCGGCGCGTCGGCCGAGCAGGCCGCGCGCGCCGGGGTGCCGCTGGCCCGCGACCAGCTCCGTGACCGGCTCGGCCGGGTGTCCGCCCGTGGCGGCTGGACCACCCTGGCCCGCACCACCGTCTCGGACGTCGCCGACCACCTGTGGTCGCGCCGCTCGACCTGGCTCGACCGCCTCGACGCCCTGCCCCAGGTGCTCCAGCACGGTGACCCGACCCCGGCCAACCTGCGGGGCCGCGACGGCGACGACGTCCTGGCCGTCGACTGGGGAAGCCTCGGCACCGGCCCGGTCGGCGGCGACCTCGGCTACTACTCCCTGGCGGCGCGCGAGGACCTGGCGCCCCTGCTCGACGCGTTCCTGCTCGGCCTGCCGACCGACCTCGCCAGCGCCGACGACGTCCTGCTCGGGGCCCGCGTCACCGCCGTCTACACCGCGCTCACCCGGGCCGACTGGGCGCTCGGACGGGTCGCCCCGGGAGAGGGCGCGCTGGCCGGCAAGTTCCGGCACCCCTCGGTCGCGCCCTACCTGCGCTCGCTGCAGCGTCAGTCCGAGGCGATCGACGCCATGATCGGCTGACCCCGCCGGCGGCGAGGGCGGTCAGAGGCTGCTGGCCGCGAACGTGTCGCACGCCTCCAGCGAGCCCTGCTCGAACCCGGTGGTGAACCACCGCATCCGCGAGGCCGCCGAGCCGTGGGTCCAGGTCTCCTCGGTCACCTGGCCCTGCGTGCGCTCCTGGATCCGGTCGTCGCCGACGGCCTGCGCCGCCGCGAGGGCCTGCGCGACGTCCTGCTCGGTCAACTCGCTGATCAGCGCCTCGCCGCTCTCGTCGTCGGTCGCGGTGGCCGCGGCCGCCCACATCCCGGCGTAGCAGTCGGCCTGGAGCTCGAGACGGACGGCGTCGCTCGTGGGGCCCTGCTGGGTCCGCACGCGGCCCATCGTGCCGAGCACGTTCTGGACGTGGTGGCCGTACTCGTGGGCCAGGACGTACGGCTCGACGAACCCGCCGTCCGGCCCGCCCAACCGGCGTTCGAGGACCTCGTCGAAGAAGTCCGTGTCCAGGTAGATCGTCTCGTCGGCCGGGCAGTAGAACGGGCCCACGGCCGACGACGCGCCACCGCAGCCGGTGTCGACCGACGACGTGAACGTCACCAGGGCCTCCTCGGCGCGGAAGCGGGAGCCCAGCTCGTCGGTCCAGAAGTCGGTCAGCGAGTTCTCCACCGCCACCCGGGCGCAGTCGACGGAGGTGTTGGCGTCCTCCCCGGTCGCGCAGGAGGCGTACCGGTCGGTGCCGGCCACCCGGCTCGTGTCCAGCGCCCCGTCGAGCGCGCTGCCGGCGCCTCCGCCGCCCCCGAGGATCTGGACCAGCACGAAGACCAGGCCCACGACGAGCAGGGTCCCGATGCCGCCTCCTCCGATCATGCCGGGGGACAGGCCCGTACGCGTCGCGCCGCCCGCCGCGCGACGGCTCGCACCAGCGCTCGCACGCCCGCGGGACCCTCCGGTGTCGCGCACGCGTCGCGTGTCCAGCCGGGCCTTGGGGTTGAACCGCACGCCGTCTCCTGAGTCCCGGGTCACACCACGGGCGCGACGTCGACCCGCGGCACCGTGCCGGTGCGCGGGGATCCCTACACTAGTGACCCAGATGATTACCGCCCACCAGCTCGAGGTCCGCGCGGGCGCCCGCCTGTTGATGGAGGACGTCAGCTTCCGCGTCGGCCCCGGGGACAAGGTCGGCCTGGTCGGGCGCAACGGCGCCGGCAAGACGACGCTGACCAAGATCCTCGCCGGCGAGGCCCAGCCGGCCGCGGGCCGGGTCACCACCTCCGGCGACGTCGGCTACCTCCCGCAGGACCCCCGCGTCGGTGACCCCGAGGTCCTCGCCCGGGACCGGATCCTGTCCGCGCGGGGCCTGGACGAGGTCGTCCGCCGGCTCCGGGCCGCGGAGGAGGAGATGGGCAGCGAGGACGGCGACGTCCGCGAGCGGGCGATGAAGCGCTACACCCGCGCCGACGCCGACCTGCACTCCGCCGGCGGGTACGCCGCCGAGGCCGAGGCCGCCACGATCGCGGCCAGCCTGGGGATCCAGGACCGGATCCTGGCCCAGCAGCTCAAGACGCTCTCCGGCGGCCAGCGACGCCGCGTCGAGCTCGCCCGGATCCT
This sequence comes from Nocardioides sp. AX2bis, assembly GCF_902506435.1. Classification (GTDB taxonomy): domain Bacteria; phylum Actinomycetota; class Actinomycetes; order Propionibacteriales; family Nocardioidaceae; genus Nocardioides. Next base: position 2,049,740 of record NZ_LR733215.1, read on the forward strand.
GTTCTCCGGCGCCGAGGTGCTGATCCTCGACGAGCCGACCAACCACCTCGACGCCGACTCGATCGGCTGGCTGCGCGACCACCTCAAGGCCCACCAGGGCGGGTTCGTGGTGATCAGCCACGACAACGCCCTGCTCGAGGAGACCGTCAACAAGGTCCTGCACCTCGACGCGAACCGCACCACGATCGACGTCTACAACATGGGCTGGCGCCGCTACCTGCTGCAGCGCGAGACGGACGAGAAGCGACGCAAGCGCGAGCGGGTCAACGCCGAGTCCAAGGCCAAGACGCTGACCGACCAGGCCAACAAGATGCGCGCCAAGGCCACCAAGGCCCAGGCCGCGCAGTCGATGCTGAAGCGCGCCGAGAAGATGATGGCCGGCGTCGAGGCCGAGCGCGCCGACGACAAGGTGGCCCGGATCGCCTTCCCGGCGCCCGCGCCCTGCGGCAAGACCCCGCTGACCGCCGCCGAGCTGTCGCGGACCTACGGCTCGCTCGAGGTCTTCACCAACGTCGACCTGGCGATCGACCGCGGGTCGCGCGTGGTGATCCTCGGCCTCAACGGTGCCGGCAAGACCACCCTGCTGCGGATCCTGGCCGGGGTCGACCCCCCGGACACCGGCAAGGTGCTGCCCGGGCACGGGCTCAAGGTCGGCTACTACGCCCAGGAGCACGAGACGCTCGACACGAGCCGGACGGTGCTGGAGAACATGCAGGCCGCCGCGCCGCAGCTCACCGACACCGAGGCTCGCAGCGTGCTCGGGTCGTTCCTGTTCTCCGGCGAGGACGCCCACAAGCCGGCCGCGGTGCTCTCCGGCGGCGAGAAGACCCGCCTGGCGCTGGCCTCGCTGGTCGTCTCCAGCGCCAACGTGCTGCTGCTCGACGAGCCCACCAACAACCTGGACCCGGCCTCGCGCGAGGAGGTCCTCGGCGCGATCCGCGCCTACCAGGGCGCGATCGTGCTGGTGACCCACGACGAGGGCGCCGTGCTGGCCCTGGAGCCGGACCGGGTGCTGATCCTGCCCGACGGCACCGAGGACCTCTGGAGCCCCGACTACGCCGACCTGGTCTCCCTGGCCTGACCCCCGGGCGTCCGGGGCAGGTTGTCGGTGCCGCTGCCTACACTCGCGGCCATGAGCCCCGACGACCTCGCCCGTGCCGGGCTCCGCCTCGACCTCGACGGTGCGGTGGCCACCGTGACCCTCGACCGCCCCGAGAAGCGCAACGCCCAGACGCCCACCATGTGGCGCGCGCTGGCGGCTCTCGGAGCGGACCTGCCACGCACGGTGCGCGTGGTCGTCGTCCGCGGGGCCGGCTCGTCGTTCTCCGCCGGCCTCGACCGCAGCCTGCTGCGACCGGGTGACGCCCCTGAGGGCGTCGAGGCGGTCGGCGACCTGTTCGCGCTCGACGACGCCGCGATGGCCGCGACCATCGCCGACTACCAGGCCGGGTTCACCTGGCTCCGCGACCCGCGCTTCGTGTCGGTCGCCGCGGTGCACGGTCACGCGATCGGTGCCGGGTTCCAGCTCGCGCTGGCCTGCGACCTGCGGGTCGTGGCCGACGACGTGGGCTTCGCCATGAAGGAGTCCGCGCTGGGCCTCGTGCCCGACCTCGCGGGCACCAAGCCGCTCGTCGAGGCCGTCGGGTACGCCCGCGCGCTCGAGCTCTGCGCGACCGCGCGCACCGTGCACGGCCCCGAGGCCGTCGCGATCGGCCTCGCGCTGCGCAGCGTCCCGGCCGACGGGCTCGACGACGCCGTGCAGGAGCTGGTCTCCGCGCTGCTCGGCCCGCTGCCCGACGTGGCGGCCGAGACCAAGGCGCTGCTGCAGGACGCCACCGCCCGCGACCTCGGCGAGCAGTGCCGCCTCGAGCGGGAGGCCCAGGTGCGCCGGTTCCGGGCCCTGGCCGCCGGAGGCCCCGGCTGACGCCCGGGCCGAGGTCGGCACGGAACAAGCGGACCCCCCGCGGGGTTCTGCCCATGGCGCCGCGACGAGGCGGCGTCCTCGAGCCTGACCGGAGGACGTGTTGTCGTTGATGAGCAGTGGCGGCGGTGCCTCCTTCCGGTACCTGCGCTCGGACCGGTCCGCGGTCGAGAACAAGATCGAGCGGCAGACGCTGCGCCGCGTCGTCGCCTTCGCGCGACCGCACCGGCGCCTGATCGCCCTCTTCCTGCTCTTCACCGTGCTCGACGCCGCCCTCGTCGTGGTGCCGGCGCTGCTGATCCAGCGCGTCATCGACGACGGCGTCCTCGCCGGTGACGTGTCCGTGGTGGCGCTGCTGGCCTCCGGCATCGCCCTGTTCGCCGTGCTCACCGCCGCGATGTCGGTGGTCAGCGGCTACCTGTCCTCCCGGATCGGCGAGGGCCTGATCTACGACCTGCGCACCCGCGTGTTCGCGCACGTGCAGCGCCAGTCGCTGGCGTTCTTCACCCGCACCCAGACCGGCGCCCTGGTCAGCCGGCTCAACAACGACGTGATCGGCGCCCAGCGGGCCTTCACGTCCACGCTGTCCGGCACGGTGTCGAACGCCGTCTCGGTCGTCGTGGTCGGTGTGACGATGCTGGCCCTGAGCTGGCAGGTCACCCTGCTGTGCCTCGCGCTCTTCCCGGTGCTGCTGCTGACCTCGCGCTGGGTCAGCGGCCGCCTGGCGGGGATGAGCCGCGACCAGATGGACGGCAACGCCGACCTCGGCAACGCGATGACCGAGCGGTTCAGCGTGGGCGGGGCGATGCTGCTCAAGCTCTTCGGCCGGCGCAGCGACGAGGACGCCCTCTTCGCCGCGAAGGCCGACCGGGTCCGCGACCTGGGCGTGCGGATCTCGCTGCTGACGCGGCTCTTCTTCGCCGCGATGACGCTGGTGCCGTCCCTGGCCACCGCGCTGGTCTACGGCGTCGGCGGCTACCTCGCCATCCAGCAGCAGCTCTCGCCCGGCACCCTGATCGCCCTCGGTGCGCTGCTGCTGCGCCTGCTCGGGCCGATGCAGGGCCTGGCCAACGTGCGCATCGACGTGATGACCGCGCTGGTCAGCTTCGACCGCGTCTTCGAGGTCCTCGACCTGCCCTCGCTGGTCGAGGAGAAGCCCGACGCCGCGGTGCTGCCGGCCGGCTCGTCGAGCCTCGAGCTCGACCACGTGTCGTTCCGCTACCCCCGGGCCGACGAGGTCTCCCTGGCCTCCCTGGAGTCGGTGGCGCGCAAGGAGAGCCGCGAGGACAGCGGCCCGGTCCTGCGAGACCTGTCCTTCACCGCCGAGCCCGGCCAGATGGTCGCCCTGGTCGGTCCGTCGGGCGCCGGCAAGACGACGGTCACGAACCTCGTCGCACGGCTCTACGACCCGCGCGAGGGCGTCGTACGCGTCGGGGGCCACGACGTCCGCGACGTGACGCTGGAGTCCCTCGAGGCCACCATCGGGTACGTCACCCAGGACGCCCACATGTTCCACGACACGATCCGCGCCAACCTCGCCTACGCCCGGCCCGGGGCCAGCGACGAGGAGATCTGGGAGGCGCTGCGCGCCGCCCAGGTCGAGCCGATGATCCGCAGCCTGCCCGACGGGCTCGACACCGTCGTCGGCGACCGCGGCTACCGGCTCTCCGGCGGCGAGCGGCAGCGGCTGGCCATCGCCCGGCTGCTGCTCAAGGCCCCGGCCCTGGTCGTCCTCGACGAGGCCACCGCCCACCTCGACAGCGAGTCGGAGGCCGCGGTCCAGCGCGCGCTCGACGCCGCGCTCGAGGGCCGCACCTCCCTGGTCATCGCCCACCGGCTCTCGACCGTGCGCAACGCCGACCTGATCCTGGTGCTCGAGCAGGGCCGGATCGTCGAGCGGGGCACCCACGCCGAGCTGCTGGCCCGCGGCGGCCTCTACGCCGACCTCTACCGGACCCAGTTCACCACCGACGAGGTCGTCACCGCCCGCTGACCACGGGGCCGCCGCCCGGGCGGCCGGCTCGCTGCCCGGCGTCAGGCGCGGGCGGCGGGGGACGGCTCGTCGGCCGGGTCCTCGGCGCGCGGGCGGGACGACGTACGCCGGGGGCCGCGGGGACCGCCGCGACGCCACTCGTCGTAGGCGAGGTAGCCGAAGCCGCCGATGGCCAGCAGGCCGAAGAACCACCACTGGAGGCCGTAGAAGAAGTGCGGGCCGTTGTCGAGCTCGGGCAGCTCGACCGGCTCCAGCGGCGTGGCCGGGCCCGGGTCCTCGGAGCGGAGCTCGACGAAGCCGCCGTAGACCTCCCGGTCCAGGGCCTCACCGATGCTCGCGCTGTTCACCGCCCGGGTCTGCTGGTCCACGACACCGGTGCTGTCGCCCTCGCCGTCGGCGCGGACGTAGCCCGTGACGGTGACCTCCCCGGCGGGCGGCTCGGGGACCGAGGGCGGTGCGGTGCCGGCGGCCTCCGTGGCCAGCCAGCCGCGGTCGACCAGCAGCGAGGTGCCGTCCGCCGTCACCAGGGGGACCACCACGTCGACGCCGGCGGCGCCGTCGCGGGTGCGGTACCGCACGATCACCGTGTCGTCGACGTCGTACTCACCGGTGGCGCTGACGACGCGCCACTCGTCGCTGTCGCCCACATCGCCACCGGGGGCGAGGACGTCCTCGACGGGGGCGGGATCGCGCTCCTCGTTGACCCGGATGACCTCGTTGGAGTCCTTGCGGTCCGCGAGCCGGTCGAACTGCCACCCGCCCAGCCACCACGTCGCATACGCGACGACGGCGATGGCCAGCGCCAGGAGGACCCAGCGTCGGCTGAGCAGGAACCGCAGCGACCTCACGGGGCCCAGGTTATCCAGCGCTCCCACACGGTGGCGTCCCGACCGCCGGGCAGACCGTCGACCAACCGCCGGGGCCCTACAGTGGGGGGATGCAGACCCGCCCGCTCGAGGACCGTTTCGGCCGCGTCGCCAGCGACCTCCGCGTCTCGCTTACCGATCGCTGCAACCTGCGCTGCAACTACTGCATGCCCGCCGAGGGCCTGGACTGGCTGCCGACCGACGAGGTGCTCACCGACGACGAGGTCGTCCGGCTCGTCCGGATCGGGGTGCAGATGCTCGGGGTGCGCGAGGTCCGCTACACCGGGGGCGAGCCGCTGATCCGCCGCGGCCTGGTCGGCATCGTGGGGCAGGTCCACGCCCTCGACCCCACCGTCGAGCAGTCGATCACCACGAACGCCCTCGGCCTGCAGCGCAACGCCGCCGCGCTGGCGGCCGCCGGCCTGGCCCGGGTGAACGTCAGCCTGGACACGGTGCGGCGTGAGACGTTCCTCGAGATCACGCGCCGCGACCGGTTCGACGACGTCGTGGCCGGGCTCGCCGCCGCCGACGCCGCGGGCCTGGGCCCGGTCAAGGTCAACGCGGTGCTGCTGCGCGGCACCAACGACGACCAGGCCGCCGAGCTCCTCGGCTGGTGCCTGGAGCGCGGCTACGAGCTGCGCTTCATCGAGCAGATGCCGCTCGACGCCCAGCACGGCTGGAGCCGCGAGGGCATGATCACCGCCGACGAGATCTTCGCCCGCCTGGCCGAGAAGTTCACCCTGACGCCGGCGGTCGAGCCGCGCGGCAGCGCCCCGGCCGAGAAGTTCCTGGTCGACGGCGGGCCCGGCACGGTCGGCGTCATCGCCTCGGTCACCCGCCCGTTCTGCGGCGACTGCGACCGGGTCCGGCTCACCGCCGACGGCCAGGTCCGCAACTGCCTCTTCGCGCGCCACGAGTCCGACCTGCGCACGGCGCTGCGCAGCGGGGCCACCGACGAGGAGATCGCCGACCGCTGGGTCGTGGCGATGGGCACCAAGGCCGCCGGCCACGGGATCGACGACGTGACGTTCCTGCAGCCGGACCGGCCGATGTCGGCCATCGGCGGCTAGGAGCCGCTCAGGTCGGCTCGAGGCCGTCCGGCACGTGGGGGACCGTCTCCTTGAGGAACCCGCGGGAGCCGAGGAAGTGCTCCAGCTGCTCGCGGTGCGCCTCGCACGCCAGCCACGTCTTGCGACGGTCCGGGGTGTGCAGCTTCGGGTTGTTCCAGCGCAGCTGGTGCTCCGCGGGCGTGCGGCAGCCCTTGGCCGAGCAGACGTCCGGCTCCACGATCAGTCGCGCGGACCGGCAGGGCCGAGCTGGCGGTCGGTGGCGATGACCTGCTGCAGCTCGAAGACGTCCGTACGGGTCGTGGCCGCGTTCGCGAGCACCACCGCGATGTACGGCAGGATGATCGCGCCCGCGATCAGGATCGGCCACAGCCACCCGATCCCGGCCAGCGCGGCGAGGCCGGCGCCCACGAAGCAGAGCGACCGCAGGCTCATCGACCACAGGTAGCGCTTCTGCCGGGTGGCGATGTCCGCGGAGCGGCTGGTGGCGGCCGTGGTGATGCGGACCGCGCCGTCGTCGTGCGGGGTTCGGGCCATGGTCGAAGTTTACGTCGGTGGTTCCGACCATCCGGGCCCACAGGGGTGGGACGCGTCACCCCTCGTCCCGTGCGCGCGTACGCTCCGCGCATGAGCAACCGCACCTACCGCCTGACCGAGATCGTCGGCACGTCCCCCGTGGGCATCGAGGAGGCGATCCGCAACGGCGTCGAGCGCGCCAGCCAGACGCTGCGCCACCTCGACTGGTTCGAGGTGACCCAGGTCCGCGGCCAGATCAAGGACGGCACCGTCGAGCACTACCAGGTCGGCATCAAGCTCGGCTTCCGTCTCGAGGACGACGAGTAGACCGCCCCGCCGGACGGGTCCCGGACCGGCCACGGCGTTAGGGCTACCGGCCGGTAGTCGCTAGCGTCGCTGCCTGTGACCGACGAGACCCCCGCACCACCCGAGGCCCCGTCCGGCCGCTCGGTCCTCGTGACCGGCGGCAACCGCGGCATCGGCCGCGCCATCGCCGAGGCCTTCGTGGCCCAGGGCGACCGCGTGGCCGTGACGACCCGCAACGGCGGCGCCCCCGACGGCACCCTCGACGTGCGCTGCGACGTGACCGACCCCGAGGCCGTCGAGGCCGCCTTCCGCACGGTCGAGGAGGCGCACGGGCCGGTCGAGGTCCTCGTCGCCAACGCCGGGATCACCCACGACACCCTGCTGCTGCGGATGTCGGAGGAGGACTGGTCGTCGGTCATCGACACCAACCTCACCGGCACCTTCCGCCTGGTGAAGCGGGCGTCCAAGGGGATGCTGCGGCTCAAGCGCGGCCGGATCGTGCTGATCTCCTCGGTGGTCGGCATGCTCGGCTCGCCGGGCCAGGTCAACTACGCCGCCTCCAAGGCCGGCCTGGTCGGGATGGCTCGCTCCATGGCGCGCGAGCTCGGCTCCCGCGGCATCACCACCAACGTCGTGGCCCCCGGCTACGTCGAGACCGACATGACCGGCGTGCTCACCGATGAGCAGCGCACGGCGATCAAGCAGCAGGTGCCGCTGGGGCGCTACGCCTCCCCGCAGGAGGTCGCCGGCGCGGTGACCTGGCTGGCCGGCGACCACGCGGCGTACGTGACCGGGGCCGTGATCCCGGTCGACGGCGGACTAGGGATGGGACACTGACATGGCGGGACTCCTCGAGGGCAAGCGGATCCTGGTCGCGGGGGTGACGATGGACTCCTCCATCGGCTTCCACACCGCGCGGATCGCGCAGGAGCAGGGCGCCACCGTCCTGATCTCGAACTTCGGCCGGGCGCTGGGCATCACCCGGCGCATCGCCAAGCGGCTCCCGGTCACCCCGCCGGTGCTCGAGCTCGACGTCACCGACGACGAGCACCTCGCGGCGCTGCCCGACGCGGTCCGTGAGCACGTCGACGGCCTCGACGGCGTCGTCCACTCGATCGCCTTCGGCAACCCCGAGACGCTGCTCGGGGGCAAGTTCCTCGAGGGACCCTGGCCCGACGTGGCGCAGGCGGTCCAGGTCTCCGCCTACTCGCTGAAGTCCCTCTCCGTGGCCTGCGCGCCGCTGATGAGCGACGGCGGCTCGGTCGTGGGCCTCACCTTCGACGCCACCGTCGCCTGGCCGGCCTACGACTGGATGGGCGTGGCCAAGGCCGGGCTCGAGTCCACCTCGCGCTACCTGGCCCGCGACCTCGGCCCCCAGGGCATCCGGGTCAACCTGGTCTCCGCCGGCCCGCTCAAGACGCTGGCCGCGAAGGCGATCCCCGGCTTCGAGCAGCTCGAGAACATGTGGAGCGACCGCGCCCCCCTCGGCTGGGACAACACCGACCAGGGCCCCACGGCCAAGGCCGTGTGCGCGCTGCTGTCGGACTTCTTCCCGGCCACCACCGGCGAGATCGTCCACGTCGACGGCGGCTTCCACGCGATGGGCGCCTGACCCCTCCGCGCCCGTCCGGTCCCCGCCGGTAGCGTGCGGTCGATGACCTCCCTCGTCGAGCTGCGCGTCCTGGAAGGACCGAACCTCTACTTCCCCCGTGCGGCGATCAAGCTGACCCTCGACACCGGCGTGCTCTCCGACGCCCCCGAGGACGCCGTACGCCGGCTCGCCACGCGGGTCGGCCTCACCCGGGTCCGGCCCGGCGCGCCTGGCAGCGGCTTCCGCCAGCGCGCCGTGCTGCGCGTGGTCGAGCAGCTGGTCCGCCAGGTCGCCCGCGAAGCCGGGACGACCCGGCTGGGCATCCGGGTGCGCCCCACCAGCGACGGTGCCCGGATCGTGGTGGCCTACCCCTGGCGCGACCGCAGCCGCGCCCGCGCCCTCGGCGAGGCCGTCGCCGGCGTGCTCGACGGCCTGCCCGCCCGGACCGCCCCCGACGCCGCGGCGCTGGAGGACCTGGTCGCCGACGCCGCGGAGGCCGTACGACGGGTGGAGCCCGGTCCGCGACCGACCACGATCCGCCCGCGGGTGCCGGTGGTCGCCGTGACCGGCACCAACGGCAAGACGACCACCTCCCGGATGGTCGCCCACGTCGCCCGCCAGGCCGGGCGGCACGTCGGCTGGTCCAACACCGACGGCGTGTACGTCGACGGGGTCCTGGTCGAGGCCGGCGACTACTCCGGTCCCTCGGGCGCCGGACGGGTCCTGGCCCACCGCGAGGTCGACTTCGCCGTCACCGAGACCGCCCGCGGCGGGATCCTGCTCAAGGGCATCGGCCTGGTCCACAACGACGTCTCCGTGGTCACCAACGTCACAGCCGACCACCTCGGCCTGCACGGCATCGACACCGTCGACCAGCTCGCCGAGGTCAAGGCGGTGGTCCCGTGGATCACGCGCAAGGACGGCTGGGCGGTGCTGAACGCCGACGACCCGCGGGTGCACGCGATGCGGCGGACCACCCGGGCGCGCTGGTGGATCTTCACCCGGGACCCCGACGGCCCCGCGGTCCGCGAGACCCTCGACGTCGGCGGCCGCGTCACGACCGTGATCGACGGCTGGATCTGCGTGCTGCGCCCCGACGCCGACCCCGACCCGCTGGTCGAGCTGGTCGAGGTCCCGATGACGCTGAGCGGGCTGTCCCGCTTCAACGTCGAGAACGCGCTGGCCGCCGCGTCGGCCTCCCTGGCCGCAGGCCTCGACCGCGAGGACGTGGTCGCCGGGCTGCGCGACTTCACCCCCGACGCCGAGCACAACCCGGGCCGGATGAACTTCTTCACGGTGCCGACCGACCGCGGTCCGGTCACGGTCGTGATGGACCTGGCGCACAACGAGGTCGGTCTCGAGGCCATGGTCGAGATCATGCGCGGCGTGCTGGGCACGCAGGGCCGGGTCCTCCTCGGGCTCGGCGTCGTCGGCGACCGCACCCGCGAGCTGATCGAGTCCCTCGGCGAGATCGCCGGGCGCGACGCCGACCTGGTGGCGATCGGCCACAAGGCGAAGTACTTCCGCGACCGCACCCAGGCCGAGCTCGACGCCTGGCTGCGCGAGGGCCTCGGCCACGTCGGCCTCGGACCGGACGACGTCGCGTCCTACGACACCGAGCTGGAGTCGCTGGTCGCGCTCGTCGCGCAGGCCGGGCCGGGCGACGTGGTCGGTCTGATGTGCCACGCCGAGCGCCAGGAGTGCTACGACTGGATCGCCTCGGCCGGCGGCACGCCCGACGGTCCCGACGTGCTGCGGGAGAAGGTCCGCGCGGCCCAGGCCGGCCAGGCGGGTCAGGCCGGCTAGGCCGGTCAGGCGGGCTGAGCGACGCGCCGGCGGCGCCGCACGAGCGTCCACGGCAGCGTCATCAGGGCCCACAGCACGAGCACGATCACGGCCAGTTGGCCCAGGTAGGTCGGCCACGCGGCGAGCGCGTCCAGCACCGACCCCTCGGGCTTGCGCACCAGGAAGCCGTAGTTGGTGCCGGTGGCGTCGCTGAAGACGTAGACCACGCCCGCCCAGACCAGCGTGGTGGCCACCGTGGTGGCGTACTCGCGCCAGGTCGGCGGCAGCCGGACACCCCACGTCAGGTGCACCGCAGCCCAGACGACCAGCAGGTGCAGGGCCCAGAACCCCAGGAACTTGATCGACGGGAACGCCGTGTCGAGCGCCGGGGTGAGCAGGCCCTGCGTGGTCAGCAGCAGGCCCCAGTAGTAGGTCAGGCCCACGGCGTAGCGGTGGTGCGTCCACAGCGCGACCACCGCCGCCACGGCAGCCAGGTCGCACAGCTGCAGCGGCAGGGTGGTCGCCACGTCGTACTGCCCCGGCAGGAAGTCGAGGGCCTGCAGCGGGACCAGGACGACGACCAGGACGACGGCCAGCACCCGGCTGCTCCGACGCCGCGCGGCCTCGTCGCGACGGCTCCGGCCGACCAGCACCGCGGGCACCAGCCCGACCGCGGCGACGGCGAGCATCACCAGGTGCTGGGTGCCGAACGTCGTGAAGCCGTCCACGGGTGGGTCCGGCGCCCGCTCAGGCGTCGGCGGTGTAGTAGTCGGGGTCGGCGCCCGGCGAGGACTCGTCGGTGACCCCCGAACCGGCCTGGGCCTGCGGGGACCAGTTCTCCAGCTCGCTCATCACCGCGGCGTGCTTGTCGACGCACAGCACCAGCAGGTCGCCGGCGTTCGCGCGCGACATGGCGTGGCGCACCGCCTCGATCTCGTCGAGGACGACCTCGACCTGCTTGCACCGGGCGCCGTCCTCCATCGCCGAGCGCACGCCGTCGGTGACGAGGTCGGCGACGTAGCCGCGCTCCTTGCCGCGCAGCTGGTTGTCCTCGCGGACGACCACGACGTCGAAGTGGCGGGCGGCGATCACGCCGAGCTCGCGCATGTCCTCGTCGCGCCGGTCGCCGGCGGTGGCGATGACGCCGATCCGCGACGGCCGGGCCAGGGCGTGCGAGGACTCCATGGAGTCGCCGGTGCGGTCCACGAAGTCGCCGAGCATCTTCATGCCCGGCGCGTTGTGGCAGTAGTCCACGACGACGTTGACCCCGTTGACCTCGACCTCGTTGAGGCGGCCGGGGGAGAGGTAGTAGTTGGTGGAGAACGTCCGCAGGCCCTGGCGGATGTCGTGCAGCGGGGCGCCGGTGGCGAAGGCGGCGGCCGCGGCGGCCAGCGCGTTCTGCACGTTCATCCGGGCCCGGCCCGCGAAGGTCGACGGCAGCAGGTGGGTCCAGGCCAGCTGCATCTCGCGCGGGCCGTGCTTGACCACGATCATCTCGCCGCGCTCCGACGGGTTCAGCACCAGCGCCTTGCCGCCGCGGCGGCAGTGGGCGTCGATCATGTCGCGGGTCTCGGAGCCGGGCTCGTCCATGGAGATCCACACGACCTGGCCGGAGCAGCGTCGCCGCATCGCCCGCACCAGCGGGTCGTCGGCGTTGAGGACGGCGTGGCCGTCGCGGGGGACCGCCTCGACGAGCACGGCCTTGACGTCGGCCAGCTGCTCGACGGTGTCGATGCCGCGCAGGCCGAGGTGGTCGGGGGCGACGTTGAGCACCACCGCGACGTCGTTGCGCTCGTAGCCGAGGCCCTCGCGCAGGATGCCGCCGCGGGCGACCTCGAAGACCGCCAGGTCGACGCGGGGGTTCTGCAGCACCATCCGGGCCGAACGGGGCCCCGAGGCGTCGGCGCGGATCAGCAGCCGCTCGTCGATGACGACGCCGTCGGTGGACGTCATGCCGACCTTGTGGCCCATGCCCTTGAAGATGTGGCTGATCATCCGGGACGTCGTGGTCTTGCCGTTGGTGCCGGTGACGGCCACGATCGGGATCCGCGAGGGCGTACCCGGCGGGAAGAGCATGTCCACGACCGGCTTGGCGATGAACTGCGGGTCGCCGATGGTCGGGTGGGTGTGCATCCGGAAGCCCGGGGCCGCGTTGACCTCGCAGATCGCGCCGCCGGTCTCGCGGACCGGCTCGGTGATGTCGGGGCAGATGAAGTCGATGCCGGCGATGTCGAGGCCGATCATCCGGGCCGCCTCCTCGGCGATCTCGGCGTTCTCGGGGTGCGCCTCGAGGGTGCGGTCGATCGAGATGCCGCCGGTCGACATGTTGCCGGTCAGCGCCAGCTTCACGACCTGGCCCTCGGGCGGGACCGCGGTCATCTCGAAGCCCTGGTCGGCGACCAGCGCCTCGGCGGCGGCGTCGACCTTGATCCGGGTCAGCACCTTCTCGTGGCCCACGCCCCGGCGCGGGTCGGCGTTGGCCGTGTCGACCAGCTGCTCGACGGTGCTGATGCCGTCACCGGTGACCGAGGCCGGCACCCGCTCGGCGATCGCAGCCACGCGGCCGTCGATGATCAGGCAGCGGTAGTCCTTGCCGGTCACGAACGACTCGACGACGACCACGCCGCGCTTCGACTCGCCCTTGGCGGTCTCGAAGGCCTCACGGACCTCGGCCTCGTCCTCCAGGTTCAGGCAGACCCCACGGCCGTGGTTGCCGTCGAGCGGCTTCACGACGACGGGGAAGCCGATCCGGACCGCGACCCGGGCGGCCTGGTCGGCCGTGCGCACCGACTCCTGCTTGGGCACCGGCAGCCCGGCTGCGCCGAGCAGGCGGGTGGTGAGGTCCTTGTCCGAGGCGATGTCCACGGCGATCGCGGAGGTCTCCGAGGTCATCGTGGCCCGGATCCGCTTGGCGTGGACGCCCTGGCCCAGCTGGACCAGGGAGTACTGGTTGAGCCGGATCCACGGGATGTCGCGGCTCATCGCCTCGTCGAGGATGGCCTGGGTGGAGGGGCCGAAGGCGGTGCGCTGGGCACGGCGGATGAAGGACTCCAGCTCGGCCTCCCAGTCGAACTCCGGGTCGGCCTCGACCAGGTGGTTGACCAGGCGCACGGCCAGACGGCCCGCGGCCAGGCCGACCTGCTCGTCGTCGTAGCCGTAGATGACGTTGTAGACGCCGGTGGTGCCCTTGACGGCACGGGTCTTGCCGCGGCGTACGTCGTGCCCCACGACCTGCTGCAGCGCCAGGGCGCAGTGCTCGGCCACGTGGCCCAGCCAGGTGCCCTCGTGCAGCCGCTCCACGAACCCGCCGCGGCGACCGCGGGAGCAGGAGTGCTCGCGCAGGCCCGGCAGCATCGTCATCAGGTGGTCGGTGAACCCGGGCAGGGTGCTGGTCGGGAACTCCTCGAGGGATCCCAGGTCGACCACCAGGTGGATCGCCCGGTCGTAGGACCAGACGTTGGCGCCGCGGTAGACGCGGGTCTCGGTGATCGCGAGGTCGGGGCTGGGGCGTCCGCTCATGCGGGGTCTCCTCCGGTCATCGGTGCTGCTGCGGGAGCTGCGGGAGCCAGGTCGTGGGCGTCGCGGGGGGCCGGGCGCACCTGCGAGCGGGCGCGGCGGCGGCGCAGCGCGCCGGGGGAGGCGTCGCCGGCGGCGATGTCGCGGGCCAGGGCGCGCAGGTCGCTGCCGGCGGCGGCGAGCTCGTCGGCCTCGCCGGGGTCGACCACGACCTCCGGCGGCACCAGGCTGCGCGTGGTCAGGTCGAACAGGCTGCCCTCGGGCAGCACGTGCAGCACCACGCCGCTGGCCAGCAGCGGGGCCGAGCGGCGGGCCTCGTAGGCGTTCGTGGTCAGCCGGGCCGGGTCGAAGATGGTGACCGCACCGCGCCCGAGCACGCTCAGCACCTCGTGGTCCTCGCCGTCGACCTCGACGTGCTCGACGACGGCCGCGGTGTCCTCGTCCACGCCGATCCCGAGGAGCTGGGGGGACTGGGCCACGATCATCAGCAGCCGGCCGTACCGGTTGCGCTGGTCGAAGTGCTGGTCGACGACGGTGGAGTCGATCAGCCCGAGGCCCGCGGCGACCTGCGTCATCCGCTGCTTGGGCGTGGTGCCGCCGACGCCGAAGGCGACCATGTGGCTGGACTGGATGCTCGCACCGGCCGAGGTGCCGGCGACGACCGCGCCGCGCTGGTGCGCGGCCCGGACGGCCTCGCCGACCGGGGTGCCGCAGACGATGCTGGACAGCTTCAGCTGGTTGCCGCCGGTCATGAAGACGCCGGTGCAGGAGTCGAGGCGCGCGACCAGCTCCGGGTCGTGGCTGTCCTCCCGGCTCTCGGGACGCACGGCGACGACCTCACCGGCGCCGGCGGAGCGGAACAGGGCGTCGTAGACCTCGACGATCTCGGGACCCAGGGAGGAGGCGGTGGGGATCACCGCGATCCGGGCGTCCGGACCGCCGGCGAGATCGACGAAGCGCTGGAGGATGGTGCGTCGGCGCAGCTTGTCCTCGGCACCTCCGACGACGAGAAGGGGACCTCGGGGCATGGGCGCAACGCTAGGGCATGGCGTCGGGGCGGCCGGGCCCGGTCGTTTGGGTCACGGGCGGGCGGCTGGGAGGCTGGTGGGGTGAACGCACGTGCCCGCCGTCTCGTCGTCCTGCGCCACGCGCAGGCCGAGCCCTCCGCCGCCACCGACGCGGAGCGACCGCTGTCGGCGCGTGGTCGCACCGACGCCGCCGCCGCGGGCACCTGGCTCGCCGGTCTGGGCATCCACGTCGGGCCGCCCACGGGGTCGGCCCTGGTCTCCGCGGCGCTGCGCACGCGGCAGACGTACGACGCGTTGGCCGGTGGCGCCGGCTGGGAGGGCGGGGCCGAGGCCGCGCGGCACGACGAGGGCCTCTACTCCGCCGGGCCGGAGGCCGCCCTGGACCTCGTCCGGGAGACGGCCGACGAGGTCTCGACCCTGCTCGTGGTCGGGCACAACCCGACCATGGCCTACCTCGCGCACCTGCTCGACGACGGCGAGGGCGACCCCGGAGCGGGCTCGGAGATGGTGGCCCGGGGCTACCCGACCTGCGCGGCGGCGGTCTTCGCCGTCGACGTGCCCTGGGCGGACCTGGCCCCGGGCCGGGCCCGGCTCGAGGCCTTCCACGTCGCGCGTGGGTGACGGCACCCTCGCCGTCACCTGGTGGGGGCACGCGACGACCACGGTCGAGCTCGGCGGTGCCCGCGTGCTCGTCGACCCCGTGCTGACCCGCTCGCTGCTGCACCTGCGGCGCTCCGGCCCGCTGCCGACCTCCCGGGCGCTCGACGCCGACGTCGTGCTGGTCTCGCACCTGCACCACGACCACCTGCACCACCGCTCGCTGCGGCGGCTCGACCCGGCGGTGCCGGTCGTGGCGCCGCGCGGGGTGCTCGGGGGTGCGGGCAGGTGGACCCGGCGCCTCCTCGGCGGGCGCGAGCTCGTCGAGGTCGCGCCCGGGGAGCTGGTGGAGGTGGCGGGCGTCCGGATCGAGGTGCACGCCGCCGACCACCCCGGCACGCGGGACCCGCTGCGCGGTCGTCGTACGCGGGCCCGCCCGGCGCCCCCGGCGATCGGCTTCCGGCTCTCCGCCGGCGCGGCGAGCGCCTGGTACCCCGGCGACACCGGTCCCGGGGTCGACCTGACCGCGGTGGCCCCGGTCGACCTCGCCCTCGTCCCGATCGGTGGCTGGGGGCCCACCCTGGGCGCGGCGCACCTCGACCCCGAGCAGGCCGCGACGGCCGTCGGCACCGTGGGGGCCGGGGCCGCCCTGGGCGTGCACCACGGCACCTTCTGGCCGGTCGGGCTGCGGGCGGTGATGCCGGCCCGGCACCGCGCGCTCTTCGTGGAGCCGGGTCCGCGGTTCGCCGCGGCGCTGGGGCGCCGGACGCCGGGCGTGCGGGTGCTGACGCCGGAGCCCGGGGAGCGGGTCGTCCTCAGCGGGTCGGTTGGTCGTGCGTAGGGACCGGGTCCTGGGGGTCGGGCCGCGCACGGTGCAGGCCGCTGACCAGGGGCGACGTCGTGCGTCGTCGACCGCGCCGACGTTCGCTACGCGGGACGACCGCGCACGCGAGCCCGGACCGGCGCCCGCGGCGGGTCAGACCGGGGGAGCGGGCGTGACCACGCCCGCGGCCGCGTCGGCGGCCTCGATCTCCTCCCGGGAGATGCCGAGCAGGTAGAGGATGGTGTCGAGGTAGGGCACGTTCACCGAGGCGTCCGCCGCCTCACGCACCCGGGGCTTGGCGTTGTAGGCGATGCCGAGGCCGGCGGCGGCCAGCATGTCGAGGTCGTTGGCGCCGTCGCCGATCGCGATCGTCGAGGCGACGTCGATGCCGACCGCCTCGGCGAACTCCTCCAGCGCGCGGGCCTTGCCCGCCCGGTCGACCACGTCGCCGAGGATCCGGCCGGTCAACCGCCCGTCGACCACCTCGAGCTCGTTGGCGCGCGCGAAGTGCACGCCGAGGTCGGCGGCCAGCCGGTCGGTGACCTGGGTGAAGCCGCCGGAGACGATCGCGAACCGGTAGCCCAGCCGCTTCAGGGTCCGCACCATCGTGCGGGCGCCGGGAGCCAGCACGATCCCGTCGTAGACCTCGTCGAGCGCACTCTCCGGCACGCCCTCCAGCAGCGCCACGCGCTGGCGCAGGGACTCCTCGAAGTCGAGCTCCCCGGCCATCGCCCGCTCGGTGACCTCACGGACCTCGTCCTCGCAGCCGGCGTGCGCGGCGATCATCTCGATCACCTCGCCCTGGATCAGGGTCGAGTCGACGTCCATCACGATCAGCCGCATGCCGTGCCGCAGCAGGTTCGTGGGCTGGACCGCGACGTCGACGCCCTGCGCGGCGGCCTCCGCGGCCAGCGCGCCGCGCAGCTCGACGGGGTCCGCGCCGGAGACGTGCAGGTCGATGGCGGTCACGGGGTAGCGGGCCATCCGCTCGATCCGGTCGATGTTCGCCCCGGTCGCGGCGACGCGCCCGGTGATGGCCGAGAGAGCGACGGCGGTCAACGGGTCGCCGATCACGGTGACGTGGCTGCGGCCCTCCGGTCGGGAGCGGTTGTCACCGGTGCCGCGGCTCAGCTCGACGTGCATCCCGAGCTCGGCGGCGGTGGACTCGACCTCCGCGACGAGGCGGGTCGTGTCGGGCGGCACCGAGACCAGGACCCCGAGGACGAGCCGCTGGCGCAGCACGATCTGCTCCACGTCGATCACCTCGACCCCGGCGTGGGCCAGGGTGCCGAGCAGGGTGGAGGTCACGCCCGGCCGGTCGGTGCCGGTCAGGGTGATGAGCAGGGTCGCGGAGGTGGCCGTCATCGCAGGCCAGGCTAGTCGCGCCCCTGCGGTGTCGGTGGTGTGGTCCAGGCTGGTGCGATGACCAGGACGACGGAGCGCTCGACCGCCCGGCTGCTGACCCTGCTGGCCGAGTCGGTCGACGCCGAGGACTGGCCCGCGCTGCGGGCGTTGCTGGCCGACCACGCGGTGGTCCGCTACGAGCACACCGGGGAGCAGATGGACGCGACGGCGTACGTCGCGCTCAACCGCGACTACCCGGGTCGGTGGCGGTTCGAGGCCCGGGAGGTCGTCGACGGCGGGTCACGGGCGGTGCTGCGGGCCCGGGTCTCGGACGGCACCGAGACGCACGCGGTGGTGGTGCTGGCCTCCTCGGAGGCCGGGCTCCTCGTGGACCTGGTGGAGGTCTGGGCCGAGGTCGGTGCCCCGCCGGAGTCAGGCCGGCGGCCAGACCTCGGGTGAGCCCGCCGCGACCAGCGCCCGCCGCCCGGCCCGCTCGAGTGGTCGCAGGGCCTCCTCGCGCGCGACGATCTCGGCGGCCGACACCGCCCCGCCGTGGTCCTCCAGCGCCACCTCGACGATCTCGACGGCCTGGACGCCACGGGCGGCCAGCTCCACGCAGCGCGCCGGGACGCCGTCCGGCCCGGTGAGGCTGGGGCCGTGGCGCAGGTTCATCAGCCGGTCGGCCACCTCGGGCCGCCAGCGCGCCACGTCGAGCGCCGCCAGGGCCGTCGCGGTCCCGATCAGCGCGGCGCGCAGCGCACGGTCCGCCTCCCCGACGTCGGGCAGCTGGCGCCGCCCGGCCGGGTGGACCACCCAGGTGGTCGCGGCGCCGGTGGCACCGGGCACGAGCCCGATCCCCGCGCCGGCGACGACCACGGCCTCACCGGCCTCGATCGCCGCGGCGTTGAAGCGTGCCGGCCCGCCCAGCCCGAGGGGGTCGCCCTCGCGCGGCAGCGCCACGCCGAGGCTGGTGGCACCGGCGGCCCGCAGCCGCGCCAGGCCGCCCAGCAGGGTCTCGGTCGGTCCGTCCTCGTCGAGGCCGGCCACGGCGTGGGTGGCCTCCTCGCCGATCACCGCGTCGAGCAGCAGGTCCGGCACGACGGTCCCGCGCAGCCAGGCCGTGCCCCACCAGGCCAGGCGCAGGGAGACGGGGGCGGCGAGCACGGAGGGGTCGGTCACGGCGCCCAAGGCTACGCCCGCCGCGCGGGCGGTGCCGGCGGACCTCCGGGGCTCGATAGGGTTGCCGCATGTCCGCCGTCCTCGAGCTCGCCGACGTGACCGTACGACGGGGCGAGGCCGTCCTGCTCGACAAGGTGACCTGGGAGGTCCGCGAGGGCGAGCGGTGGGTGGTGCTCGGCCCCAACGGCGCCGGCAAGACCACGCTCCTGCAGCTGGCCTCGGCCCAGATCCACCCCAGCGACGGGGTGGTCGGGCTGCTCGGCGAGGTGCTCGGCACCGTCGACGTCTTCGAGCTGCGGCCCCGGATCGGGCTGACCAGCGCTGCGCTGGCCGAGCGGATCCCGCGTCACGAGGTGGTCCGCGACGTCGTCGTGTCTGCGTCGTACGGCGTGGTCGGCCGCTGGCGCGAGTCCTACGACGAGCTCGACCACGAGCGTGCCCACGACCTGCTGGTCGAGGTCGGTGCCGCCCACCTGGTCGACCGGGTCTTCGGGACGCTGAGCGAGGGCGAGCGCAAGCGCGTCCAGGTCGCCCGCGCCCTGATGACCGACCCGGAGCTGCTGCTGCTCGACGAGCCGGCCGCCGGGCTCGACCTCGGCGGGCGCGAGGACCTCGTCTCGACCCTGGCCGTGCTCGCCCACGACCCCGACGCCCCGGCGACCGTGCTGGTCTCCCACCACGTGGAGGAGATCCCCCCGGGGTTCACCCATGCGCTGCTGCTGCGCCAGGGCGCCGTCGTCGCCGCAGGCCCCCTGGAGGACGTGCTGACCCGGGAGCACCTGTCGGCCACCTTCGGGATGCCGCTGGAGCTGCGTCACGAGAACGACCGCTGGGCGGCCCGTCGCGAGCCACGGCACCGCTGAGCACAAGGTCCCGGACGGGACTTCGCAACCCGGATAGGGTCGAGTCATGGACTGGCTCTCGCAGAACGCCTGGACGGTGTGGCTCGGCCTCACCGTCGCGCTGGGCGCCGCCGAGATGCTCAGCCTCGACTTCGTCCTGATCATGCTCGCCGTCGGCGCCGGGGGCGGGCTGGTGGTGGCGCTCGCCGACGGCCCGGTGGTCCTGCAGGTCGTGCTCGCCGCGATCACCGCCGTCGGCATGCTGGCGCTGGTCCGCCCGCCGGTGCTGCGCCGCCTCAAGAGCGGGCCCGAGCTCACCCTGGGCCACAGCAAGCTCCTCGGCAGCCGGGGCATCGTCACGGTGGCCGCCACCGCGCTGGCGCCCGGTCGGGTGCGGCTGGGCGGCGAGGAGTGGTCGGCCGCGCCGTACGACGAGCACCTGACCATCGCCGCCGGTGAGACCGTCGAGGTGTTCGAGATCCGCGGCGCGACCGCGTACGTCCACCCGGTCCCGACGCTCGAGACCTGACCCGCCTGACCACCTGCCTGGCCCGGACCCCGCGAGGCTGTTCGACCACCCGCCACGGCGGGACAACCTGAGGAGAACCGCATGGCCGTGCTCATCGCACTGGCGATCCTGCTGGCGTTCGTCGTCGTCCTGCTGGCCAAGACGGTGCAGATCGTGCCGCAGGCCCGCGCCGGCATCGTCGAGCGGTTCGGCAAGTACCAGCAGACGCTGGACGCCGGACTGAAGCTCATCGTCCCGTTCATCGACAACGTCCGCTACCGCATCGACCTGCGCGAGCAGGTCGTGTCCTTCCCGCCGCAGCCGGTGATCACCGAGGACAACCTGGTGGTCTCGATCGACACCGTCATCTACTTCCAGGTCACCGACCCGGTCGCGGCGACCTACGAGATCGCCAACTACATCCAGGCCGTCGAGCAGCTCACGATGACCTCGCTGCGCAACATCGTCGGTGGGATGGACCTCGAGGAGACGCTGACCAGCCGCGACGAGATCAACACCCGGCTGCGCGGCGTGCTCGACGAGGCGACCGGCAAGTGGGGCATCCGGGTCAACCGGGTCGAGCTCAAGGGCATCGACCCGCCGCCGTCGATCAAGGACTCGATGGAGAAGCAGATGCGCGCGGACCGCGACAAGCGCGCCGCGATCCTCACGGCCGAGGGCCAGCGCCAGTCCGCCATCCTGTCGGCGGAGGGCATGAAGCAGTCCGCGATCCTGACCGCCGAGGGCGACCGGGAGTCGGCGATCCTGCGGGCCCAGGCCGACCGCGAGTCCCAGATCCTGAAGGCGCAGGGTGAGGGGCAGGCGATCCAGACCGTGTTCCAGGCGATCCACGACGGGCAGCCGGACCAGTCGCTGCTGGCCTACCAGTACCTCCAGATGATGCCGAAGATCGCCGAGGGCGACGCCAATAAGGTCTGGATCGTCCCGAGCGAGATCGGGCGTGCGCTCGAGGGGCTCGGCTCGACGATGTCGGAGATGTCGGGGATCCCCAAGGACCTGCCCGGCCCGCGGACCCGCGTCGACATGGGCTCCACCTCGCCCGAGATGCCCTCGGTCGACGCCAGCAAGAAGGCCGCCAACGACGCCGTGCAGGCCGCGATCCGTGAGGCCGAGGAGGCCGCGAACCCGGGTCGTGCCCGCAGGGCGCAGGACGTCAGCGGCAACGCGCCCGACGGCGACGCGGGGGTCGAGCCGCCCCCGGCGCAGATCTGACCCCGGGTGACGGTGTGGGAGGCCGTCCTGATCGCCCTCGCGGGCGTCGGGGCCGGCACCATCAACACGATCGTGGGCTCGGGCACCCTGATCACGTTCCCGACCCTGCTCGCCCTCGGTGTCCCGCCGGTGACCGCCAACGTCTCGAACAACCTGGGGCTCGTGCCGGGGTCGCTGACCGGGGCCTGGGGGTACCGGCGCGAGCTGCGCGGGCAGTCGACCCGGGTGCTGCGGTTGCTGGTGGCCTCGCTGATCGGCGGGGCCGTCGGCGCCGTGCTCCTGCTGACCCTGCCGTCCTCGGCGTTCGAGACCATCGTGCCGGTGCTGATCGGGCTCGGTGTGCTGCTGGTCATCGTGCAGCCGGCGCTGTCGCGGCGGGTCGCGACGCGTCGTGAGGCGCGGGAGAGCGCCGAGGTGCGCGACGCGGGGTGGGTCTGGCCGCTGGTCGGGCTGACCGGGGTCTACGGCGGCTACTTCGGCGCCGCCCAGGGCGTGCTGCTGATGGGTGTGCTCGGGATCGGCGTGCCCGAGCCGCTCCAGCGGCTGAACGCGGTCAAGAACGTGCTGGCGGCCGGGGTCAACTCCGTCGCGGGGGTGCTCTTCATCTTCGTCGCCGACCTCGACTGGCTCGTGGTCGCGCTGATCGGCGTCGGGTCGGTCGTGGGCGGCCTCATCGGCTCCACCGTCGGACGGCGGCTGCCCGCGCCGGTCCTGCGCGGGGTCATCGTCGTGGTGGGTGTGGTCGCGCTGGTGGCGCTGCTGCGCTGAGCGGTCGGCGGCGCGACGGGCGGCGGCCGTACGGGTCGTGTGCCTGTCGCCGGTCCAGGGACCGTGCTGGGGCACACGACTCGGGCGGGGGCGGCGGTCGTACGGGTCGTGTGCCTGTCATCGGTCCGGGGACCGTGCTGGGGCACACGACTCAAACGGGGGCGGCGGTCGTACGGGTCGTGTGCCTGTCACCGGTCCAGGGACCGTGCTGGGGCACACGACTCTCGGCGGTCCGGACCACCGGCGTGTCCGCAAGCGTCATCTCGACCCGCCGCAACCGTCATCTCGGCTGGCCGCGAGCGTCACCTCGGGGAGGCGTTGACCTCGATCGCGCCGGCGGCCGCGGCGCCGAGCGCGACGGCCAGGAGCGGGGCCGCCCCGAGCGGGCTGACCTCGCCGGTGCGGTAGGACACGACCGAGGCGACGGCGTCACCGAGGTCGACCAGGACGCCGGCGGCGACGAGGTCGCGGCGGGCGGTGCCGGAGGCCAGCAGCGTGACGGCGCCGAGGGCGATCTCGCGCACCCCGAACAGGCGCGTCATGAACGGCAGCTGCGGGTTGTCGCCGGGGCTGGCGCCGAGCAGGCCGGCGGCGACGCTGGGGCGGGTGAGGCTGAGCGCGCCGATCGCGATGCGGCCGAGCGAGAGCGGGGTGACGAGGTCCATGGCCGGACCCTACTGGTCGGTAGCCGACCCTGTCGCCGTGGTCCGGTCCTCCAGGTAGGCGCCGGCCCAGCGGTCCATCTCGGCGTACGCCCGCGCGCGCGGCTCGGCGCGCGAGAGCACGACGTCGTGCCGGGCGCCCGGGACGGCGGCGTAGGTGACGTGGCTGCCCAGCGCGGTCGACCAGCGGCGGATCTGGTGCACGTCGAGCACGACGTCGGTGGTGTGCAGCCGTTCGTCCCCCGACCCGCGGGGGTTGCTCGAGGCGTCCGAGGACAGCACCAGCACCGGGGCCTGGACGTCGAGGCCGCGGTGCAGCCGGGCGTGCGCACGCAGGACCGCGCCCAGCCAGCCGGCGTACACCACGATGCCGGTGTCGGGCTTCCAGGTCAGGTCGTAGTCCCACTCGCCGCCGTGGTCACGGTGCAGGCTGCGGCCGTAGAGGCCGGTGACCTCGCGGCTGATCGCGCGGCGCGGGCTGAGCCGGCCGAGCTGGGTGATGACCGGGCGGCCGACCAGGCGCAGCAGCGCGCTGCCCTGGAGGTCGAGCCAGGGGGAGTTCAGCACCATCCCGGTCAGCGCGGCCGGGCGCCGGCGGTCGGCCCACGACGGGACGATCAGCCCGCCGGTCGAGTGCGCGGTCAGCACCACCCGGTCGTGGCCGTCGCGCTCGGTGATCCGCTCCCAGACGGCGTCCAGCTCCTCGTCGTAGGTCTGGAGGTCCGAGACGTAGTTCGGGGTCTGGTGGGGGCGGATGGACCGGCCGTACTTGCGCAGGTCCACGGCGTAGAAGTCATAGCCGCGCTCGACCCACCACGCGGCGAGGTCGGTCTGGAAGAAGTAGTCGGTGAACCCGTGCACGTAGAGCACCGCGCGGCCCGACGGCGTGGCGGCGGGGTGGTGGACCAGCGTGGCGACCACCTCGCCCTCCTCGTCGGGGGCCAGCGGGATGGTCTCCGCGGTCCAGGGCGCGCCGAGGACGTCGGTCACGAGGTCGGGCTCGGTCATGACGCCGATCCTTCCAGGCCGCGGCGTCGTTCGGCGCGGCGGGACCGCTCGAGGCCGGCGCGCACGCGCAGCGCCAGGGCCGGCTCGTTGCTCGTCACCAACCAGGCCCGGCCCGGGCGCAGCCAGTAGCGCAGCGAGTCCTCGGTGTCGACGGTCCACACCAGCAGCGGGAGGTCCCGGCGGCGGGCGAAGGCGGCGATGCCCAGGCGGGCCAGGGTGTGGTTGGCCACGACGAGGTTGGCGCGCGAGTTCAGGATCCGTACGCGCGGCAGCAGCTCGGAGGCGCGGATGCGGACCTGGCGGTTCAGCGGCAGCCCGCGGACCCGCCGACCGAGCGACAGCCCGACCAGGAGGTCGTGGCCCTGCTCGTCGGCCCAGTCGCGCACCACCCGGACGGTGCGGTCGTCGAGGGTGGTCACGATCATCTGGTCGGCACCGAGCAGCGCGACGGCCTGGGCGACCGCGGCGACCACGGCCTCGGGGTCGCTGAACTTCAGGTCGATGTGGGCGCGGGCCCGGCCCACCAGCGCCTGCAGGACGTCGTCGTAGCGCAGGAAGTGCGGCGCCCGGGCGGCGAACTCGGCGAAGCGCAGGTCGGCCAGGTCCCGGCGGCGGTCGCCGACCCACACCCAGTCGTCGTGGAAGCAGACCAGGGTGCCGTCGCCGCAGCGCTGGACGTCGAACTCGACGTACTCCACCGGCAGCCGCAGCGCCCCGTCCAGGGCGACGCGGGTGTTCTCCAGGGTCCGGTCCTGGCCGGCCCCGCACCGGTGGGCGCTGAGCTGGACGCTCGGCCGGGCACGACGCAGGGGGCTCATCCGCCGGCCGCGGCGGCGCGGACCAGGCCGGCCAGCAGGCCGACGTCGGCGGCGGTCTCGGGGTGCCACTGCACCGCGACGCAGAACCGGTCGCCCGGTCGCTCCATCGCCTCCGGCGTGCCGTCGGCGGCCTCGGCGACCACCTCCCAGCCGGGGTGCTCGGCGACGGCCTGGTGGTGGTGGCAGCGCACGACCAGGCGCTCCCCGAGCAGCCCGGCGACCCGGGACCCGGGCCGGGTGGCGACCTCGACGTCGCCGAACGCGTCACCGCCGGGGGAGTGCTGCTGGTGGCCGACCCGGTCCGGGACGTGCTGCTCGAGCCGCCCGCCGGCGGCCACCGCCATCACCTGCATCCCGCGACAGACGCCGAGCACGGGCAGGCCGACCGCGTCGGCGGCGGCCAGCAGCGCCAGCTCCCACGCGTCGCGGTCCGGGCGCCACCCGGCCGTGCGGTCGTGGGGCGTGGCGGCGTACCGCGCGGGGTCGACGTCGGCGCCACCGGTGACGACCAGCGCGTCGAGTCGCGCGACCAGGACGTCCGCGGCGCCCGGGACGTCGTCGGTGTCGACGGGAGGAAGCAGGAGCGGGAGCCCGCCGACGGCGACCACCGCGTCGGCGTACGCCGTGTGCAGCAGGTCGGCCCGCTCGGTCCAGACCCCCCACGCGGCCTGCTCGCGGTAGGTCGTCAGCCCGACGACCGGTGCCCCCACGCCCGTGCGCCCGCTCAGAGCGGGGTGACGTAGGCGGCGGAGATGCCGCCGTCGACGAGGAAGGTGGTCGCGGTCATGAAGGAGCTGTCGTCGGAGGCCAGGAACAGCACCGCCGAGGCCATCTCGGACGGCTCGCCGAAGCGCCCCATCGGCACGTGCACGAGCCGGCGGGCGGCCCGCTCGGCGTCGGTGGCGAACAGCTCCTGGAGCAGCGGCGTGTTGACCGGGCCGGGGCAGAGCGCGTTGACGCGGACGCCCTCGCGGGCGAACTGGACGCCGAGCTCGCGGGTCATCGTCAGCACGCCGCCCTTGGAGGCGGAGTAGGAGATCTGCGAGGTGGCCGCACCCATCACGGCCACGAACGAGGCGGTGTTGATGATGGAGCCGCGTCCCTGCTCGAGCATGTAGGGCAGCGCCGCCTTGCAGCACAGGTAGACGCTGGTCAGGTTGACGTCCTGGACCCGCTTCCAGGCCTCCAGGTCGGTGTCCAGGATCGAGTCGTCCTCGGGCGGGGAGATCCCGGCGTTGTTGAACGCGATGTCGACCGAGCCGTAGGTCTCCTTGGCGGTCCGGAACAGCGCGTCCACCTGGTCCTTGTCGGTGACGTCGGTGTGGACGTAGGTGAGCAGGTCGGTGCCGCCGAGCTGGCCGACCAGCTGGTGGCCACGCTCGTCGTCGAGGTCGCCGATGACGACCTTGGCGCCCTCCTCGACGAAGCGCTGCACGGTCGCCAGACCGATGCCCGAGCAGCCGCCGGTGACGACCGCGACCCGGTCCTGGATGCGTCCTGCCATGGTTGTTCTCCTGCTGGTGGGGGGATCAGTGGGCGATGAAGACGTTCTTCTCCTCGGTGAACGAGGCCGGGGCGTCGGGCCCGAGCTCGCGACCGAGGCCGGACTGCTTGTAGCCGCCGAACGGGGTCCAGTAGCGGACCGCCGCGTGCGAGTTGACCGACAGGTTGCCCGACTCGACGCCGCGGGCCACCCGGAGGGCGCGGCCGACGTCGCGGGTGAAGATCGACCCGGAGAGGCCGTACTCGGAGTCGTTGGCCAGCGCGACGGCCTCCTCCTCGTCGTCGAAGGCCATCACCGCCACGACGGGGCCGAAGACCTCCTCGCGCCACAGCCGGGCCGCGGGGTCCTCGACGGTGACCACGGTCGGCGGCACCCAGAAGCCGCCGGCCGTGGTGCCGGTGGTGGGCACCGAGCCGGCGAAGGCCACCTCCGCGCCGTCGAGGTAGCCCAGCACGCGGTCGCGCTGGACCGCCGAGACCAGCGGACCCATCTCGCTGGCCTCGTCGGCGGGGTCGAGGACCCGCAGTCCGCGCACGGCCGGCTCGAGGTGGGAGACGAACTCGTCGTAGGCGCTGCGCTCGACGAGGATCCGCGACCGGGCGCAGCAGTCCTGCCCGGCGTTGTCGAAGACGGCGTACGGCGCTCCGGCCGCCGCGGCCGGCACGTCGGTGTCGGCGAAGACGATGTTGGCGCTCTTGCCGCCCAGCTCGAGGGTGACCCGCTTGACCTGGTCGGCGCAGCCGGCCATCACCTGCTTGCCGACCCGGGTCGACCCGGTGAAGGACACCTTGCGCACCAGCGGGTGGGTGACGAACCGCTCGCCGACGACCGGGCCCTCGCCGGGCAGGATCGTCAGCACGCCCTCGGGCAGGCCGGCCTCGAGCGCGAGCTCGCCGATCCGGATCGCGGTGAGCGGGGTCAGCTCGGCCGGCTTGGCGATGACGCAGTTCCCGGCGGCGAGCGCGGGCGCCATGCCCCAGGCCAGCACCGGCATCGGGAAGTTCCAGGGCACGATGATGCCGACGACGCCGAGCGGCTCGTGGAAGGTCAGGTCGACCCCGCCGGCCACCGGGATCTGGCGTCCGTGCAGCCGCTCCGGCGCCCCGGCGTAGTAGTGCAGGCAGTCGCGCACGTTGCCGGCCTCCCACCGCGCGTTGCCGAGGGTGTGCCCGGCGTTGCGGACCTCGAGCTCGGCCAGCTCCTCGACGTGGGCGTCGACGACGTCGCCGAACCGGCGCAGCAGCCGGGCCCGCTCGCCGGGGGCCACCGCGCGCCAGGCGGCGAAGGCGTCGTGGGCGCGCTCGATCGCGGCGTCGGTGTCGGCGACCGAGGCCATCGCGACCTCCGTGAGGTCCTGCCCGGAGGTGGGGTCGACGACGGTCCAGGTGGTGCTCATGGGGCTCTTCTCGCAGTCGTGCGGGGGCGGGGGTCAGAGACGCTCGAAGCCGCGTCGGCGCTCCCAGTCGGTGACGGCGGCGTCGAACGCGGCGAGCTCGACGTCGGCCATGGTGGTGTAGTGGTCGACGACGGCGTCACCGAACGCAGATCGTGCCACCTCCGAGGTCGCCCACCGCTCCCGGGCCGCGTGCAGGGTGCGCGGCACCAGCTCCTCGCCGCTCTCGTAGGCGTTGCCCTGGGTCTCGGGCACGCCCTTGAGCTCCTGCTCGATGCCGTGCAGGCCGCCGGCGAGCATTGCCGCGACGGCGAGGTACGGGTTCACGTCGCCGCCGGGGACCCGGTTCTCCAGGCGGGCCGAGGCGCCGTGGCCGACCAGGCGTACCGCGCAGGTGCGGTTGTCGGTGCCCCAGGCGATCGCGGTCGGGGCGAAGGAGCCGCCGGCGAACCGCTTGTACGAGTTGACGTTGGGCGCGTACAGCAGCGTGAAGTCCGCCATCGTCGACAGCAGACCGGCCACGAACGCGTCGTACAGCTTCGTCCGGGCCTTCTTCTTCTCGTCCCAGAAGACGAGGTCGCCGTCGGTGCCCCGCAGCGAGAGGTGGATGTGGCAGGAGTTGCCCTCGCGCTGGTCGTACTTGGCCATGAAGGTCAGCGACCGGCCGTGCTGGGCGGCGATCTCCTTGGCGGCGGTCTTGTAGACCACGTGGTGGTCGCACGTGACCATGGCGGTGTTGTAGAGGAAGCCGATCTCGTGCTGGCCGAAGTTGCACTCGCCCTTGGCGCCCTCGACGTCCATGCCCGCGGCGTACATGTGGTTGCGGATGTCGCGCAGCAGCGGCTCGACGCGGGTCGTGCCGAGCACCGAGTAGTCGATGTTGTACTGGTTGACCGGGCGCAGCCGGTGGTAGTCGGCGTCGTGCGCGGCCTCGTAGGTGTCCTCGAAGGCGATGAACTCCAGCTCGGTGCCCGCGTGCACGCTGAACCCCATGTCCCGGGCCCGGTCGAGCTGCTGGCGCAGGATCGTGCGCGGGGACTCCACCACGGGCTCGCCGTCGAGCCAGGCGAGGTCGCACTGCACCATCGCGGTGCCCGGCAGGTGCGGCAGCAGCCGCAGGGTCTGCCAGTCCGGGACGAACTCCATGTCGCCGTAGCCGCGCTCCCACGAGGAGATCGCGTAGCCGTCGACGGTGTTCATCTCGACGTCGACGGCCAGCAGGTAGTTGCAGCCCTCGGTGCCGGCCTTGAGGGCCACGTCCAGGAAGTACGCCGCGTGCAGCCGCTTGCCCTGCAGCCGGCCCTGCATGTCGGTGAAGGCCATCACCACGGTGTCGATCTCGCCGCCGGTGATGAGGTGCCGCAGCCGGTCCAGGGTGAGCATCCGGTCGTTGACCGGGGTGTCGGTCCCGGCGGCGGGGGAGTGGTCGGTCACTTGAGGCCCTTCTCGGCGTCGCTGATGGCGGCGAACTCCTCCTCGGGAGCCCCCTGCCTGATGTGGTGGCGGGAGTAGAACCCGAAGTAGGCGATCGCGACGACGAAGACGCCCGCGGTCACCTGGATGACCTTCGGCTCGACGACGTAGCAGGCGACCACGGCGACGAGCGAGAGCACGAGGGCGATGCCGGTGGTCACGATCCCGCCGGGGGTGCGGTAGGGCCGCTCGAGGTCGGGCTCCTTGAAGCGCAGCACGATGTGGCTGGCCATCATCAGGACGTAGGAGATCGTGGCGCCGAAGACGGCGACCAGGATCAGCAGGTCGCCCTGGTTCAGCACCGCCATCACGAAGCCGATGACCCCGGGCACGATCAGCGCGAGGTACGGCGTCTTGCGGCTGCCCGTCTTCGAGAGCACGGTCGGCAGGTAGCCGGCCCGCGAGAGCGCGAAGGTCTGGCGCGAGTAGGCGTAGATGATCGAGAAGAAGCTGGCGACCAGGCCGAGCAGGCCGACGACGTTGACGAAGGTGCTCACCGCGGTCGACCCGTCGTACGCCGTCTCGAGGGTGTCGACGAGCGGGTTGCCGGACTTGGTGAGGCTCTCGGAACCGGCGGCGCCGGGGCCGACCACGAGGATCAGGGCGGCGAAGGCCGCCAGGATGAGCATCGCGGCGATGATCCCGCGCGGCATGGCCTTCGCCGGGTCCTTGGTCTCCTCGGCGGCCAGCGGGACGCCCTCGACGGCCAGGAAGAACCAGATCGCGTACGGCAGGGCCGCCCAGATCCCGAGCAGCCCGAACGGCAGGAACGACGACGACCCGGCGGCACCGGGGTCGGCGGGAATGTCGGTGAGGTTGGCCGGGTCGAACTGGAGCGCGGCGGCGATGACGAAGACCAGCAGCGCGACGACCGCGATCGCGGTGATCACGAACATCAGCTTCAGCGCCTCGCCGACGCCGTAGATGTGCAGCCCGATGAAGACGGCGTAGAAGAGCGCGAAGACCAGCGGTCCGCTGAACCCGAACAGCGACTCGGTGTAGGCGCTGATGAAGTTCGCGATCGCGGCCGGCGCGATGGCGTACTCGATCAGGATCGCGGTGCCGGTCAGGAACCCGCCCCACGGTCCGAGCGCGCGGCGGGCGAAGCCGTAGCCGCCGCCGGCGGTGGAGATCGTGGAGGAGAGCTCGGCCAGGCCGAGCACCATGCAGAAGTAGAGGGTGCCGATCACGATCGTTGCGACCAGCATGCCGCCCCAGCCGCCCTCGGCGAGCCCGAAGTTCCAACCGGCGAAGTCGCCCGAGATGACGTAGGCGACCCCGAGCCCGGCGAGCAGCACCCACCCGGCGGCGCCGCGCTGGAGCTGACGCTCCTCGAAGTACTCCGCGTCGCCCGCCCCGTCCCCGCTGCCGGCCCCGCTGCTGGTGCCGCTCCCGGCCCCCGTCGTCGCTCGTTGATCGGTCATCGCTGTCTCCACCCAGACGGCGCCACGGGCGGGAGCCCGGCGCGGTGGACCGAACCTAGTGACGCCGGGGGGCGCGGTAAAGGACCTTCGTCACGACCAGCGCGGCGACCAGGGAGCCCAGCGTGCCGAGCGCGAGGTCGCCGAGGGTGTCGGTGTAGGCGTCGGAGAGCTCGGTGCCGTGCCGGATGAAGGTGAACCACTCGCCGAGCTCCCACCCGACCGCGAGCAGTGCCCCGAGGCCGGTGAGCATCAGCGCCAGCGCCCACCGGGGGCGTACGGCCGGCCCGACCAGGAGGCCGAGCCCGGCCGTCAGGAGCATCCAGTTCACCAGGTGGTTGAGGTCGTCCCACCAGACCACGGCGTCGTAGAGGTCCAGGCTGTTGCCGGTCACGTCGACCAGGAACGGCGCCATGACCAGCGTGAAGGCGGCGTACGGCACGGTCCGACCGGCCTGCGGCCGGCGTCGCGCCTGCCACCACCAGGCGGCGGGGACCGCCAGCATCAGCAGCGGGTAGAGCAGCAGACGGGCGCCGAAGGCCTTGCCCTCGAAGCGCTCGATGCCGGGCATCCACTGCGCCACGGCCAGCTGGGCGACGGTGAGCACGAGCACGAGGGGTGGCGCCCAGCGCAGCAGGGCGGGTCGGGTGGTGGCCATGGACCCATCGTGGCCGGGACGCGCCACGGGCGCCTGAGCACAACGGCTCAGGCGCCCGGGCAGGGGTCAGTGCAGGGGTCAGTGCTGGAAGGTGCCCTGCAGGATGGCTCGCGCGGCGGTGTTGAAGACCAGGTTGAACGACACGAACGTGGGGGAGGCGTCGGAGTCGACGCCGAGGCTCTCCTCGGTGACGGCGTGCACGACGAAGTAGTAGCGGTGGACCTGGTCGCCCTCGGGCGGGGCGGCCCCCACGAAGTCCTTGCTGCCCATGTCGTTGCGGCACATGAAGGCGTTGCCGGGCAGGTCGGCCTCGCCGGACCCGATACCGGTCGGCAGCGAGGTGCAGTCGGCCGGCAGGTCGACCAGGACCCAGTGCCAGAACCCGCTCGGGGTCGGGGCGTCGGGGTCGAAGCAGGTCACGGTGTAGCTCTTGGTGCCCTCGGGGGCGCCCTCCCACGACAGCTGTGGGGAGGTGTTGCCCAGGTGCGCGACGTGGGCGTCCGCGAGCGGCTGGCCGGGCTGGAGGTCCGTGCTGGTCACCGTGAAGGACGGGACGGCGGGCAGCAGCTCGTACGGGTCGGGGCTGACGGGGCGGTCGAGTGAGCTCATGACTCGGAACCTAGCCAGGCGGTGGTGCCCGGTCACCACCCGCCGGGTGGCCGGTGGGTCGGTCCGCGAGAGAGTGGACCCATGGCCCCCGGTGACGACCTCGAGACCGCCGACCGCGCCGCGCCCCCGCCGTACCCCGTGGGCCTGCGGCTGGCCGGCCGTCGCGTGGTCGTGGTCGGCGGCGGGCACGTCGCCCAGCGCCGCGTCCCCACCCTGATCGGCGCCGGTGCCGACGTCGTCGTGGTCGCGCCCGAGGTCACGCCCGCCCTCGAGGGCCTCACCGCGGAGATCACCTGGGAGCCACGCCGGTTCGAGGCCTCCGACCTCGACGACACCTGGTACGCGATCGCGGCCACCGACGACCCGGCCGTGAACGAGGAGGTCCTGGCCGCCGCCGACGAGCGACGGATCTTCTGCGTGCGCGCCGACGACGCCGCGACGGCCAGCGCCTGGACCCCGGCGGTGGGTCGGCACGGCGGTGTCACGGTGGCGGTGCTGGCCAACCGCGAGCCGCGGCTCTCGGCCCGGCTGCGCGACGAGATCATGGACGGCCTCCAGGACGGGCGGCTGACCGCGCGGGCCGGCCTCGACACCTCCGCGGGGGTCGTCCTGGTCGGCGGCGGGCCGGGTGACCCGGAGCTGTCGACCGTTGCGGCGCGTCGCGCGCTGGCCACCGCCGACGTCGTCGTCGCGGACCGGCTGGCGCCCCGCGAGCTGCTCGACGAGCTGGCGCCCGAGGTGGAGCTGGTCGACGTCGCCAAGCTCCCCCGGGGCCGCTCGGCGAGCCAGGAGCAGATCAACGAGCTGATCGTCGCCCGGGCGCTCGAGGGCAAGCGCGTGGTGCGCTTCAAGGGCGGCGACTCCTTCGTCTTCGGACGGGGCTACGAGGAGGTGCTGGCCTGCCAGGCGGCCGGGGTGCCGGTCTCGGTGGTCCCCGGGCTGACCTCGGCCCTGGCCGTGCCGGCGCGGGCAGGGATCCCGGTCACCCACCGCGGCGTGGCCCACGAGCTGGTCGTCGTCTCGGGGCACCTGCCGCCCGGGCACCCCGGCTCCCTGGTCGACTGGGCCGCGCTCGGCCGGCTGCGGGGCACCGTGGTGCTGCTGATGGCGGTGCAGAACGCCGGAGCGATCGCGGAGGCCCTGGTCGCGGGAGGCCGGCCGCCGGCCACACCGGTGGCGGTGCTCGTCGACGGGACGCTGCCGGGGGAGCGGGCGGTGCTGTCCACGCTCGAGGACCTGGACGCCGACCTGGTGACCCAGGACGTACGCCCGCCGGCGATCATCGTGGTCGGGGAGGTCGTGGCCGTCGCCCGGCCGGAGACCTACCCGCGTCCGCAGGACTGACCCGGTGGCCGAGCTGATCGAGGTCGACGACCCGGCCGACCCGCGCCTGGCCGACTACCGCGACCTGCGCGACGTCACGCTGCGTCGCCACCTCGAGGCCGAGCACGGGCTGTTCCTCGCCGAGGGCGAGAAGGTCGTACGGCGTGCCGCCGAGGCCGGCTTCGCGGCGCGGTCGTTCCTGATGGCGCCGCGGTGGCTCGAGGGGCTCGAGGACGTCCTGTCGGCGTCGCCCGCCCCCTGCTACGTGGTGTCGGAGTCGTTGGCCGAGGAGGTCTCCGGCTTCCACGTGCACCGTGGTGCCCTGGCCTCCTTCGAGCGGCGGGCCCTGCCCACGCTCGACGAGGTGCTCGTCGGCGCCCGCTCGGTGCTGGTGCTGGAGGACCTGGTCGACCACACCAACGTCGGGGCGGCCTTCCGCAGCGGTGCGGCCCTCGGCTTCGACGCCGTCCTGCTCTCGCCGCGCTGCGCGGACCCGCTCTACCGCCGGGCGGTGAAGGTGGCGATGGGGGCGGTCTTCGCGCTGCCGTGGACGCGGCTCGACGACTGGCACGACGCGCTCCCGACGCTGTCGGCGCGGGGCTTCACCACCGTCGCGCTGACGCTGGCCGACGACGCGGTGCCGGTGGAGGAGGCGGTGGCCGGGCTGGACCGGGTCGCGCTGGTGCTGGGCTCGGAGGGGCCGGGGTTGTCGGCGCGGTGGCAGGAGGCCGCGGACCGGCGCGCGGTCATCCCGATGGCGGCCGGCATCGACTCGCTCAACGTGGCGGCCGCGGCCGCGGTGGCCTGCTACGTCACCGCGAGGCGGGCAGCAGCGGGATCGTGAGCCGTTGGCCGACCTCGACGACGTCGGGGTCGGTGATCGCCGGGTTGGCCGCCACCACGTCCTCGACGGTGGCCGCGGTCAGGCCCGCCAGGCCGCGCAGCACCCCGGTGAGGGTCTCGCCCCGCTCGACCTCGTGCACGACGAACCCGGTCGACCGGGGGAAGCAGGTCACCGCGACCCGGTCGCCGTCCCGGTCGCCCGGACCGCCCCGGTCGGCGGTGACGCGCACGACCAGGCGCGTGCCGTCGGCCACCCGCTCGTCGAGGCGGACCTCGCCGGCGAAGTCGCCCGCGCCGACACCTCCGGCGCGGGAGGTGACGAAGGTGCGGGCGACCTCGTGGTCGCCGTCGCTGACGCGGACCTGGAGGGTCCCCTCGAACCCGCCGCCGACGCCCGCGACCGTGAAGGCCCGGCCGACGACGTCGTCGCGTGCGGGCTGGCGTACCTCGACCGTGTCGACCAGGGGCATGCGGCCATGCTGGCGCACCCGGCGCCAAGGGGGAAGGGGTGCGCCGGGAAGAGCGCCGGGAAGACCTCCGGCGTGATGCTTCGAACACGTGATCGACGGAGCGCCTGCGGGCCGGTGTCGGTGGCAGCGCCTAGTGTCGGCCAGGTGATGACCCGATGAGCAAGCTCGACGCCCAGCGCGCGCTGCGCGAGGCCCACTACGCACGCGGCGGCGCGACGCCCCCGCGTCCCGGTGCCACTCCGACCCAGAGCGCCAAGAAGACCGTCCGCACCCCCACGGAGCGACCGCCGGTCGCCCCCGAGAGCCCGAGCGCCGAAGGCGCCGAGGCGCCGAACGAGGCGCTCTGCGGGCACAAGGCCATCAGTGGCCGCACCTGCACGCGCGAGGCCGGCCACTCGGCCAAGAGCCACCGCTACGCCTGACCCGGTTGGCGCGGCGAGTGGTCTCGTGACGCTCGCTGCGCTCGCTCCTCGACCTCCGGTGGCCGACGCTGGAGGCTGGGTGCGGGTCGTGTGACGCTCGCTGCGCTCGCTCCTCGACCTCCGGGTCCGACGCTCGCTCCTCGACCACCGGGGTGCGGCCGGCGGTCTCGTGACGCTCGCTGCGCTCGCTCCTCGACCTCCGGGTCCGACGCTCGCTCCTCGACCACCGGGGTGCGGCGGGCGGTCTCGTGACGCTCGCTGCGCTCGCTCCTCGACCTCCGGGGCCGACGCTCGCTTCTCGACCTCCGGGGCCTGCGGCTGCTACGGCTGGGTGACCGGCCAGTCGGGCGGGAACTCG
Organism: Nocardioides sp. AX2bis; assembly: GCF_902506435.1. Lineage (GTDB taxonomy): Bacteria > Actinomycetota > Actinomycetes > Propionibacteriales > Nocardioidaceae > Nocardioides. The sequence goes on from NZ_LR733215.1 coordinate 2,084,585, forward strand.
GCGACGGCCTTGTCGTGCGCCTTCTGCAGCTTCTTGCGGGCCTTGGTCGGCAGCCGGTCGCCGAAGACCGTGCCCAGGGTGTGGTCGGTCTCGTGCTGCAGGCAGCGGGCCAGCAGGCCGTCGCCGCTGAAGACGACCTCGCCGCCGTCGATGCCCTGCCCGACGACCGTGGCGGTGTCGGGCCGCGCGCACTCGACGAACGCGCCCGGGAAGGACAGGCAGCCCTCGTCGTCGACGTCGAGGTTCCGGTCCTTGCCCTCGGGCAGCTCCAGGCGCGGGTTGCACACGACGCCGACCGTGCGCTCGCCCTCGTCGTCGGGGCAGTCGAAGACGAAGACCGCCTGGTCCACCCCGATCTGGCAGGCGGCCAGGCCGACGCCGTCGGCGGCGTACATCGTGGCCACCATGTCCGCGACCAGCGTGCGCAGCGCGTCGTCGAAGTCGTCGACCGCGGCCTGGCGCCGGTGCATGACCGGGGTGCCCCACCGGGTCATCGGACGCACGGTGCCGCCGTCGGGGAGGGGGCCGTGGGGCGCGTGGGGCTCGGTCTGCTCGGTCACGGGGACTGATCCTAGGCGCGCCTGCGGCGGCGCCGGCGCCGGTGTGACCCGAGGAACGTCGCTCGGTGTAGCACGGAGTGTAACTAGGAGTTACATTATCTCCCATGTCCCTCCTCAACGCGCTGCGGCCCGGTGGCCGCCACGGGGTGCCGACCTCGGAGTCGCGCGACCCCATCGGGCTCGTGGTGGCCGGTCTCAACCGGCTCGCCCAGAGCGACGTCCTGGACCGCGTCGGGCTGCGCAAGCAGGCCGAGCAGGCCGTCTTCACCGTCACCCGGACCGGGTTCCGGTCGGTCACCACGGCCAGCCGGACCTTCGCCCGCGCCGGGTCGGCCGGGCGCCCCGGCTCCCGGGTGCCGTCGTCGCCGCGGACCGGTGTCTTCGACCTGACCCCGACCGAGGACGAGCAGATGCTCGTCGACCTCGTCTCCGAGTACGCCGCCGAGGTGCTGCGACCGTCCGCCTCGGAGGCCGACGAGGCGTGCGAGGCGCCGGAGCCGGTCCTCAAGGCCGGTCTCGAGATCGGGCTGCCCGTGCTGGGCGTCCCGGAGGTGCTGGGGGGCATCTCCGAGGAGCGTTCGGCCATGGCCGGCGCCCTGGTCGCCGAGGCGCTCGCCCACGGGGACATGGGCCTGGCCGTGGCCGCCCTGGCCCCGGGCTCGGTCGCGACCGCGCTCGGCCTGTGGGGCACCGAGGCGCAGCAGCAGACGTACCTGCCGTCCTTCACCGACGGTGACGTCCCGGCCGCCGCCCTCGCGCTCACCGAGCCCACGGTGCTCTTCGACGTGCTGTCGCCCGCCACCACGGCCGTGCGGCAGGCCGACGGCGGCTACCGCCTCGACGGCCTCAAGTCGGCCGTCGTCCGCGGCGCGCAGGCCGAGCTCTTCGTGGTCGGTGCCGAGCTCGACGGCTCCCCATGCCTGTTCCTCGTGGAGTCCTCGACGTCGGGGCTGACCATCGAGTCGGACCCCGCGATGGGCGTCCGCGCGGCGTCGCTGACCCGGCTGCACCTCGACGGCGTGACGGTCCCGGCCGAGGCCCTGCTCGGCGAGGCCGACGGCTCGACCTACACCGAGTGCGTGCGGCTGTCGCGGATCGCGTGGTGCGCGCTGGCGGTCGGCACTAGCCAGGCCGTGCTCGACTACGTCACGCCGTACGTCAAGGGCCGCGAGGCCTTCGGCGAGCCGATCGCCCACCGCCAGTCGGTGGCGTTCATGGTCGCCAACATCGCGATCGAGCTCCAGGCCATGCGCCTGCTCACCTACAAGGCCGCCGGCCACGTCGCCGCGGGCAAGGACGCCGCCCGGTCGACCGCGCTGGCCCGCAAGGCGTGCGCCGACAAGGGCATGCAGATCGGCCTCGACGGCGTCCAGCTGCTCGGTGGCCACGGCTTCGTCAAGGAGCACCCGGTGGAGCGGTGGTACCGCGACCTGCGGGCCGTCGGTGTCATGGAAGGAAGCGTGATGATCTAGTGATCAACCTCGACGAGCCGAAGAAGTTCCGACCGCTGGTCAGCCAGGCCCACCAGGTCGCGATGAACATGCTGCGTCCGGTGTCGCGCACCTACGACAAGGGCGAGCACGAGTACCCCCGCGAGCTCGACATGCTCGCCTCGATGATCGACGGGCTCTCCGAGTCCGGCGCCGCCGAGGGGGCCGGCGCCAACGGCGTGGGCCGCGGCGACGACGCGAAGGCCAAGGAGCGCAGCCAGGCGAGCGGCACGAAGAACGGCGCCAACCTCGCCTCGGTGCTCTCGATCGCGGAGATGTGCTGGGGCGACGTGGGCCTGCTGCTCTCGATGCCGCGCCAGGGCCTGGGCAACTCGGCCATCGCCTCGGTGGCCAACGACGAGCAGCTCGAGCGCTTCGCCGGCGTCTGGGCCGGGATGGCGATCACCGAGCCGGGGACCGGCTCGGACTCCGCCAACATCAGGACGACCGCCCGCCTCGACGGCGACGAGTACGTCATCGACGGCGAGAAGATCTACGTCACCGCGGGCGACCGGGCCGACCACATCGTGGTCTGGGCCAGCCTGGACCGCGACCTCGGCCGGGCCGCGATCAAGTCCTTCGTGGTACCCAAGGGCACCCCGGGGATGCGGGTCGACCGGCTCGAGCACAAGCTCGGCATCAAGGCCTCCGACACGGCCACGATCATCTTCGAGGGCTGCCGGGTCCCGGCCGCGAACCTCCTCGGCAGCCCGGAGGTGGACTCCAAGCAGGGCTTCGCCGGCGCGATGGCGACCTTCGACAACACCCGGCCGCTGGTGGCCGCGATGGCCGTGGGCTGCGCCCGCGCCTCGCTCGACCTCACCCGTGACCTGCTCGCGCAGGCCGGCGTCGAGGTCGACTACGACCGCCCGGCGCAGAACCAGTCCGCCGCGGCCGCCCGGCTGCTGGAGATGGAGGCCGACTGGGAGGGCGCGTACCTGCTCACCCTGCAGGCCGCCTGGATGGCCGACAACAAGGTGCCCAACTCGCTGGAGGCCTCGATGGCCAAGGCGAAGGCCGGCCGCGTGGGCTCGGCGGTCACCCTCGGCTGCGTCGAGCTGGCCGGGTCGATCGGCTACTCCGAGACCGAGCTGCTGGAGAAGTGGGGCCGCGACTCGAAGATCCTCGACATCTTCGAGGGCACCCAACAGATCCAGCAGCTGATCGTGGCCCGGCGCGTGCTGGGCCTGACGAGCGCCCAGCTGCGCTGACCACACGCACGCGACCCCGCGCCGACGGCGCGGGGTCCCCGGACCGCGCCCGGGGAGGAGACATGGGGCCTCCTCCCCGGGCGCTCCTGCGTCAGGACATCTGGCGGAACGGGTCGTGCTCGGCCAGCAGCTTCTCCACCCGCGCCTCGTCGAGGCGGTGGACCACGGCCTGGTTCTCCTGGTTGTCACGCACGCACTTGGCCAGCGTGAAGGCCGAGGTGGTCAGGAACAGGGTGCCGAGGGCCAGGAAGGCCCGCACCCAGGGGTCGACCGGCAGGTAGAGCACGGCGACGACCATGGCCAGCAGGGCGACGCCGAACGACAGCGCGGCCTGGGCGAAGAAGGCGTTGGTGTTCTTGGACGAGGTGTGGTGGTTGCTCATGTCCCTACTCTCACGCCGGTGCGGGCCTGCCGGCGCCCGTCGTCCTACCCGGGTGGGCTGAGTACAACCGCTCGACCGCGTGGCAGGGTGAGCCCATGGCGACACCCCGGACGGCCGAGCGCCGCAGCGAGACCATCGTGACGGTGCTGGACGACGCGTTCGCGCCGCTGATGGAGCGCGACCCCGCGGCGTTCCGCGCGAAGTTCCGCAAGATGGCGGCCGACCCGCACTCCTTCTACCGCGGTACGGCGTGCCTGTTCTACGCCGACGTCACCCGCGACCCGGACCCGTTCTGCGACGAGCGCAGCGGCCGCATCTGGATCCACGGGGACCTCCACGTCGAGAACTTCGGGACCTACCTCAACGCCGACGGCCGGATGGTCTTCGACGTCAACGACTTCGACGAGGCCTACCTCGGGCGGTTCACCTGGGACCTCCAGCGCTTCGCCGCCTCGTTGGCGCTGACCGGGTGGCAGAAGGCGCTGCCCGAGGACGACGTACGCCGCCTGATCGGCCGGTACGTGCGGGCCTACCTCTCGCAGATCGACGCCTACCGCGACACCGAGAACGACGAGGACTTCGCGCTCACGCTCGACAACACCGAGGGCCCGATCCACGAGGCGCTGGTCGAGGCCCGTGCCCAGACCAGGCGCGGCCTGGTCGGCGCCCAGACGGTGGTCGGGGAGGACGGGGGCCGTCGCTTCGCCGAGCACCCGACGGTGCGGCAGCTGTCGGCGACCGAGCGCGCCAAGGTCGCCCGCGCCTTCGAGGCCTACCTCGAGACGATCCCCGCCGACAAGCGCCACGACCGCCCGCTGTTCTACGACGTGCTCGACATCGTCGGCAAGTCCGGCTTCGGCATCGGCAGCGCCGGCCTCCCGGCGTACAACGTGCTGGTCGAGGGCTGGAGCCAGGCGCTCGAGAACGACGTGCTGCTGTCGATGAAGCAGGCCAACGTGCCGGCGGTCAGCCGCTTCGCCGAGCACGACTCGATCGAGGAGTACTTCGAGAACGAGGGCCACCGCACCGTGGTCAGCCAGCGCGCGCTGCAGGCCCACACCGACCCGCTCGTCGGCTACACCTCGCTCGACGGCGCGGGCTTCGTGGTCGCCGAGGTCTCGCCCTACGAGGTCGACCTCGAGTGGGGCGGGATGATCGAGCCCGACGAGATCGCCGGGGTCGTCGAGCTGCTGGGCCGCGCGACCGCGAAGATCCACTGCGCCTCCGACGAGGACAGCGACCAGGACCTCGTCGACTTCCAGGTCGAGCAGGCCGTCGCCGACTGCGTCGAGGGCCGCCGCCGGGAGCTGGTGGAGTGGGTGACCGACTTCGGGCTCGGCTACGCCGACCAGGTCCGCGAGGACCACGCGCACTTCGTCGAGGCGTTCCGCTCCGGCGCCATCGGGGTCGCCTCCACCTGACCCGGACGCGCCCGGCAGCGCGGCCCGGTCGGTACGGTCGGGGGGTGGACTTCCTCCAGGAGAACCCCGGTCACGACCTCACCTACGACGACGTCTTCATGGTGCCCCGGCACTCCGAGGTCACCAGTCGCTACGACGTCGACCTGACCACCCGTGACGGCACCGGGGCCACGATCCCGGTCGTCGTGGCCAACATGACCGCGATCGCCGGCCGTCGGATGGCCGAGACGGTGGCGCGCCGCGGCGGCCTGGTGGTCGTCCCGCAGGACATCCCGACCGGTGTCGTGGCCGACGTCATCTCGTTCGTGAAGTCCCGCCACCTCGTGCTGGACACCCCCATCGAGCTCCGGCCGGACCAGACCGTGGCCGAGGCGCTGTCGCTGATCCCCAAGCGTGCCCACCGGGCCGCGGTCGTCGTCGAGGACGGCCGTCCCCTCGGCGTCGTCGCCGCCTCCGACTGCACCGACGTCGACCGCTTCGCCCAGGTGGGCTCGGTGATGCGCCCGGCCTCAGCGGTCATCAGCGCCGACGCGGACCCGCGCGAGGCCTTCGACGTGATCGACGCCGCCCGCGCACCGCTGGCCGTCGCGGTGCACCCGGACGGACGGCTCGCCGGGGTCCTGACCCGCACCGGTGCGCTGCGCGCCACGTTGTACGCCCCGGCGGTCGACGCCCGCGGCGGCCTGCGGGTCGCGGCCGCGGTCGGGGTCAACGGCGAGGTGGCCCTGCGTGCCAAGGAGCTGCTCGAGGCCGGCGCCGACTGCCTCGTCGTCGACACCGCCCACGGCCACCAGGGCCGGATGCTCGAGGCGCTGGCCGCCGTCCGCGGGCTGGACCCGCAGGTCCCCGTGGTCGCCGGCAACGTCGTCTCCGCCGAGGGCACCCGGGCGCTGATCGAGGCCGGGGCCGACGTGGTCAAGGTCGGGGTCGGGCCGGGCGCGATGTGCACGACCCGGATGATGACCGGCGTCGGGCGCCCGCAGTTCTCGGCGGTGCGCGAGTGCGCCGCGGCCGCGCGGGAGCTCGGCGGCCACGTCTGGGCCGACGGGGGAGTACGCCACCCGCGCGACGTCGCGCTCGCGGTCGCCGCCGGGGCGGCCTCGGTGATGGTGGGGTCCTGGTTCGCCGGCACGCACGAGTCGCCCGGCGACCTCGTCGAGGACGGCGACGGCCGGTCGTACAAGGTCTCCTTCGGGATGGCCTCGGCGCGCGCGGTCGCGCACCGCACCGCGGGGGAGTCGGCCTACGACCGGGCCCGCAAGGGCCTCTACGAGGAGGGGATCAGCTCCTCGCGGATGTACCTCGACCCCGCCCGCCCCGGCGTGGAGGACCTGGTCGACCAGATCTGCTCCGGGCTGCGGTCGGCCTGCACCTACGCCGGCGCCACCACGCTCGAGGAGCTGCACGAGCGGGCGCTGGTCGGCGTCCAGTCGGCCGCGGGGTTCACCGAGGGCCGCCCGCTGGCCACCTCCTGGTGAGGCCACCTCCTGGTGAGGCGGGCCCGACCGACCCGGGTCAGCGCTGCCGGTCGGCGTCGATGTAGGACACCGCGCGCAGGAACAACCCGGCCGAGGTGACCTTGGCCGCGCCGGCCAGGGCCGGGTCCGGGCCCTCGATCTCGTAGCCCGCCGCGGCGGCGATCTCGGTGCAGGCCAGCACGGAGTCGGAGACGACCGCCGGGTCCAGGCTCCAGGTCACTTCGAAGCGGCGCTGCCGGTCCGGGGTCCGGTCCTGTCCGGGGAGCTCCCAGGCGGCCATGACCACCGGCATGGTGCCGGACTCGCAGACCAGGAACCACTCGCGGCGCGAGCGGCTGCCGGCGTCGATCGGGACGTGCCGGATCCGCCCGGGCACCTCCATCTCGTGGTCGACGTCCTCGGCGAAGACGACCGCCGAGCGGCTCATCTCGGCCAGCCTCCGCCAGCGCAGTGCCGCGCCGGCGAAGAACGACATCGTCTGGAAGCCGCCGAGGATGCGGCGGCGGTCGTTGGTGGCGCAGTACTCGTCCTCGATGGCGTGCGACAGCGACTGCAGGGTGCGCTTGCTCATCTGGTGCGGCATCAGCTCGGGGTGGCGGGTGCGCAGCAGCGAGTAGACCGAGTCGCCGACGCGGCGCAGCGTGTGCGCCTCGGCGACGGCCTGCTCCAGACGCACGCCGCGCTCGCGGGCGGCCAGCACCCGGCGTACGGCGGCGACGTCGCTCTCGCGGTAGCGCCGGTGGCCCGAGGGCAGCCGCGCCGGCTCGGGGAAGCCGTGACGCTGCTCCCACATCCGCAGGGTGCCCGCTGCCACTCCTGTGCGCGCGGCCAGGTCGCCCACCGTCAGGGTGGCGCCGTCGTTCAGGTCGTCGTTGCTCACAGCGTGGCCCCTTGTCCGCCCGGGTGGACGGACGGCCGCCCCAGGACCGGAGAAATGTGATGGGGCCGGCAGGTGCCGGCCCCATCGAGCACCTCGGGGGAAGGTGTTGACCCCACCATACTTCAACAGGCCGTGTAGGTGTGCGTTGAAGTTCTCACCCTTCCGGGCGGGCCTCAGTCGCGGGAGCTCCGCGCGGTGCGTCCCCGGACCACGCCGATGAAGGTCTGCACGTCGGGACCGTCGACGTCCAGCGACCAGACCAGCCCGACCTGGGTGGGCGGCAGGTCGGTGACCGGGCGGTAGGTGACGTCGCGCCGGTGGTGCAGCCGCGCCAGGGCCATCGGCAGCACGACCACCCCGGAGCCCGAGGCCGCGACCTCGACCGCGTCCGGGATGCCCATCGGCGGCCAGGGCAGCTGCTCGACGGCCGGCCGCCACCCGGACCGCTCCGGCAGGACGAGCTGCTCGTCGGCCAGCTCGTCGGTGGTCAGCTCCTCGGCGACCGTCACGACGTGGTCCAGGGCCACGACGACCACGGGCTGCTCGTCGTAGAGCGGGATGCAGTGCAGGCCCTCGCGGTCGACCGGCAGCCTCGCGAGCACCATGTCGGCCCGGCCGTCCCGCACGACCCGCTCCTGGTCGGACTCCTCGACCGGAACGAGCACGAGGGTGCGCCGCGATCGCTCACGGAACCGCTGGGCCCACTTGTCGGGCGTCGAGCCGGTGACGAAGGCGACGCGGAAGGGCTCGCTCGGGACCTCGACGGCCGCGGTCCGCGGCTGCTCGTGCGGTCGCGGTCGCGGTTTCTCCTTGGCCACCGGGGGGCGGCGGCGCTCACGACGCGCGGGGGAGGAGGAGCGGGGCACCGGTCGAGCCTAGGACACGCTCCGACGCTGGTCGGCGACGCCGCGGTGCCCTAGGTTCGCCAGCACGGCTCGTGGAGGTGGCGATGACGCGTCTGCTGGTGTGCTGCGACGGCACCTGGAACACCGCGCGCACGGCCGCGCCGACCAACGTCGTGCGGCTGCACCGGGCGCTGGCCACGCACGGCCCGGACGGCGTCGCCCAGCAGGGGCACTACCTCGAGGGCGTCGGCACCCGTCCGCGCGAGCGGCTCGTCGGTGGCGTGTTCGGCCTGGGCCTCTCGGCCAACGTCCAGGACGCCTACGCGTTCCTCGTCGAGCACTTCGAGCCCGGCGACGAGCTGTTCCTGGTCGGGTTCAGCCGGGGCGCCTACACCGCGCGCAGCCTGGCCGGGCTGGTGCGCAACGTGGGCGTCCTGCGCCGCGAGCACGCGGACCGGCAGGACGAGGCGTACGCGCTCTACCGCGACCGGGCCGAGCACCCGCGCGGGCAGGTCTCCACCGCCTTCCGGGCGCGGTTCTCGCACGAGTCGCGGATCCGCGCGGTCGGGGTCTGGGACACCGTCGGCGCGCTCGGCATCCCCCTGGGCGGGCTGGACACCGTCCGGTGGCTCAACCGCCGCTGGCGCTTCCACGACACGGCCCTGAGCAGCCGGGTGGACGCCGCCTTCCACGCCGTGGCGGTCGACGAGCGGCGCCGGCCGTTCGTGCCGACGCTGTGGCAGGACGACCCGGCCGCGGCCGCCGAGGGCAGGCGGGTCGAGCAGGTCTGGTTCACCGGCGCGCACAGCGATGTCGGCGGCGGGTACGCCGAGCGCGGCCTGGCCGACGTGGCCCTGCTCTGGATGGCCGACCGGCTCACCGAGTGCGGCCTCGGGCTCGACCCGGACGCGCTGTCCCCGCCCGAGGTCGTCCCGGACCCGCTGGGCACCGTGCACGACTCGCGCAAGGGCGTGCACCGGATGACGCGCCCGGTCACCCGCGCCCTCGGCGAGGTCGCCCCCGGCTCCGAGCTCGCCGCGTCCTCCGCGGTCGAGCGACGGCGCCACGACCCGGCGTACGGACCGAACCTCGGCAGCTACCTCGCTCGTCCCGACGCCCGCGTCCGCCCCGTCCGCACCCGCCGAGATGACGCTCCCGGACAGCCGAGATGACGCTTGCGGACAGTCGAGGTGACGATTCCGGCGCCCTCCGACGCGCGGTCGAGTCGACGCACGAGGTCCGGCTCGGTCGCCGGACGGTGGTCAAGACGTTCTCGGTCCGGCACGGCGACGAGGCCGAGCGGGAATGGGCCAACCTGGTGCTGCTGGACCGCTGGGCCCCGGGATCGGCACCGCGGCCCGTCTTCCGCGAGGTCGCGGACGGCACCGTCCGGATCGCCATGGGCCGGGTGCCCGGCGTGCCGCTCGCCGGTGCGCCCCTGACGGGAGCGCGCCTGCGGGCCGCCCTCGACGCGCTGGTCCGGATGCGTACGGCCGTGCCCGCCGCCGTGCTCGGCACGCTGCCGCCGCGCCGTGCGGGACCGGTCGAGATGGCCGAGCGCCTGCGCGCGGCGCTGGCCACGACGTCGTACGCCGGTGACGCCGTCGTGGGCCAGGCGCTCGTCGCGGCAAGGCGGTGGCTCGAGGACGAGGAGCCGGTGGCGCCAGCGACCCCGGAGGACCTGATGCTGACCCACGGCGACGGGAACGCGGCCAACCTCGTCTGGGACGGCTCGACCTGCCGGGTCGTCGACCACGAGGACGGCGGCGTGGGCGACCTGCCGTACGAGGTGGCCGACCTCGTCGAGCACGTCACGGTCGCGCTGCCCGGCCTGATCGCCGAGGACGAGCTCGGCCCCCACCTCGACCGTCTCGGTCTGCGGACCGGCGCGGCGGCCGACCGCTTCGCGCAGCGGCGGGCGCTGCTGGCGACGTTCTGGCTGGTGATGCTGCTGCCGGGCAACCGGGGCCACCACCGCAACCCGACGGGCAGCGACCATGCCCAGGCCGTACGCCTGCTCGGCCACCTCGCCGCCCTGGGATGAGGTGTCCGGAACCGTCATCTCGAGGCGCCGCGAGCGTCATCTCGGCTGTCCGCGAGCGTCATCTGGGCGGAAAAGCAGAAGGACCAGGCCGATGGCCTGGTCCTTCGTCGGTGTCCGAGGGGGGACTTGAACCCCCACGCCCTAATACGGGCACTAGCACCTCAAGCTAGCGCGTCTGCCAATTCCGCCACCCGGACGAGTGCGGGCGCAACGTTAGCAAAGGCCGCGGCCCGGTCCCGCATCGGGCGGGTGGTGGGCAGGTGCCACGATGAGGCCATGAGCAGCCACGGCGACCAGACGACCGGCGACGGCACCCGCACGGCCCCGCGCGACCCGGGCTACGACCCGGCTGCGGAGGTCGTCGAGACCTGCCGCGACCTGATCCGGATGGACACCTCCAACTACGGCGGCGCCGACGGCCCGGGGGAGCGGAAGGCCGCCGAGCACGTCGCCGCGCTGCTCGACGAGGTGGGCATCTCCTCCCAGCTGGTCGAGGCCGAGGCGGGCCGCACCTCCCTGATCGCGCACTGGGGCGGCGCCGACCGCTCGCGCACCGACAGCCTGCTCCTGCACGGCCACCTCGACGTCGTGCCGGCCGAGGCCGCCGACTGGCAGGTCGACCCGTTCAGCGGCGAGGTCCAGGACGGCTACGTCTGGGGCCGCGGCGCGGTCGACATGAAGGACTTCGACGCGATGCTGCTCTCAGTGGTCCGCGCCCGGGCACGCGCCGGCGCGGTCCCCGACCGCCCGGTCGTGCTGGCCTTCACCGCCGACGAGGAGGCCGGCGGGCACCTGGGCGCCGAGGTGCTCGTCCGCGAGCACGCCGACCAGCTCGAGGCCTGCACCGAGGCGGTCGGCGAGGTCGGCGGGTGGAGCGCGACCGTGCGCGGTCGCCGGGTCTACCTGATCGAGGCCGCGGAGAAGGGGATGGCCTGGATGCGGCTCACCGCCCGCGGCCGTGCCGGCCACGGCTCGATGATCAACCGCGAGAACGCCGTCACCGACCTGGCCGGCGCGATCGCCCGGATCGGCTCGTACGAGTGGCCGGTCCGGCTGACCCCGGCGATGCAGACGCTGCTGGCGGCGGTGGCCGACCTCGCCGGCACCGAGGCGACGCCCGAGAACGCGGAGTCGCTGGTCGAGGAGTTCGGGGGCGCCGCGCGGATGCTCGGCGCCGTCATCCGCAACACCGCGAACCCGACCATGCTGGGGGCCGGCTACAAGGTCAACGTCGTCCCCCAGGAGGCCACCGCCCACGTCGACGGCCGCTTCCTGCCCGGCTTCGAGGACGAGTTCTTCGACACCCTCGCCGAGCTCTGCGGCGACCGCGTCGACATCGACTTCGTCAGCCACCAGAAGCCGTGGGAGACGCCGTACGAGGGCGCCCTGGTCGACGCCATGGGTCGCTCGCTGCTCGCCGAGGACCCCGGGGCGCTCGTCGCGCCGTACCTGATGAGCGGGGGCACCGACGCCAAGCACTTCACCCGGCTGGGGATGCGGTCCTACGGGTTCGCCCCGCTGCGCCTGCCCGACGACCTCGACTTCACCGCCCTGTTCCACGGCATCGACGAGCGCGTCCCGGTCGACGCGCTCGAGTTCGGCTCCCGGGTGCTCGACCGGTTCCTCGACGAGGTCTGACACGCCGGACGGCGGCCGGCTTGAACGACGAGGGGCTCGGTCGGCACAGTGGGGGGCTTCCTTGCCCGCTATCGGAAGGAGAGCCTCGTGCTCACCCTCACCGAGAACGCCAGCACCATCGTGAAGGACCTGAACGACCAGATCGCCACCGACCAGGGGCTCCCCGACGCCGGCCTGCGCATCTCCGGCGAGGACGGCCCCGAGCCGTCGTTCGCGGTCAGCGCGGCCCAGGAGCCGGCCGCCACCGACCTGGTGGTCGAGCAGGACGGCGCCCGGGTCTTCCTGGACGAGACCGCCCGCGTCGAGCTCGACGACAAGGTGCTCGACGCCAGCGTGGACGAGGCCGGCAACGTCGCCTTCGCCCTCGGGCTCCAGGGCTGAGCGAGGCCCCGTCAGGGGGTGCTGCGCCGCAGCACCGCAGCAGCAGGGCCTAGAAGAACGTGGGTCGCAGCTGCCGGATGATCTTGCGGCGCAGCACCACCCGACGGGTCCCGTCGGACCCGATCCGCACCCGGTCGAGCTCCCAGCCACCGTGCTCGGCGCGCTCGACCAGCAGCTTGGTGACCACGCCGCGGGGGAACTCGCGGTCGAAGGTGACCTTGTCGAACTCCCACTCCACCGCGCGCCCGGGCGGGCGGCGACCCGCCCGGCTCACCGCGAGCCCTCGGACACGTCGTCGAGGGCGGTCGCGATCTCGCGGGGCAACGTCTTGTCCTCCGTGCCGAGGGCGGCGGTGAGCTGGGCGGCGGTGCGCGAGCCGAGGATCGGTGCGGTCACGCCGTGGCGGTCGCGGACCCACACCAGCGCGACCTCCAGCGGGGTCCACCCGAGACCGTCGGCGGCGCGGGCGACGGCCTCCACCACGCGGGCGCTGTCCTCGTCGAGGTAGGCCCCCACGAAGCCCGAGAAGACCGGGGACGCCCCGCGGGAGTCCGAGGGCGTGCCCGCGCGGTACTTCCCGGTCAGCACCCCGCGCCCCAGCGGCGACCAGGGCAGCACGCCGAGCCCCAGGGCGTCGGCGGCCGGCAGCACCTCGTGCTCGACGGTGCGGTTGAGCAGGGAGTACTCGACCTGGGTCGAGACCAGCGGGCTGCGTCCGGGGACCGCCTGCTGCCAGGTCGCGGCGCGGGCGGTCTGCCAGCCGGCGTAGTTGGAGATGCCGACGTACGCCGCGCGTCCGGTCGCCACCGCGTGGTCCAGCGCGGCCAGCGTCTCCTCCATCGGCGCCGTGGCCGACCAGGTGTGCACCTGCCAGAGGTCCACGTGGTCGACGCCGAGGCGCGCCAGCGAGGCGTCCAGGGTGGCCAGCAGGTGGCGCCTCGAGGTGTCGACCACCCGGGCGCCGGACCGGCGCGAGATGCCGGCCTTCGTGGCCACCACCAGGTCGTCACGCGGCACGACGGTCCCGATCAGGGAGCCGAGCAGGGACTCCGAGCCGCCGTCGGTGTAGCCGGCGGCGGTGTCGACCAGGGTGCCGCCGGCCGCCACGAAGGCGGTCAGCTGCTCGCGCGCCTCGTGCTCGTCGGTGTCGGCACCCCAGGTCATCGTGCCGAGCCCGAGCCGCGAGACCGACAGACCGCTGCTCCCGAGGCGTCGCTGCTGCATGGCGCAACCGTAGCGATCCGCGCGCCGCCTGCTGCCGCGACCCGCACGCGGTCTAGGGTCCTGACCGTGTCGGACCTGCTCGAAGCCCTGGTGCTGGGGGTGATCCAGGGACTCACCGAGTTCCTGCCGATCTCCAGCAGCGCCCACCTGCGGATCTTCCCCGAGCTGTTCGGCTGGGGGGACCCCGGCGCCGCCTTCACCGCGGTCGTCCAGATCGGCACCGAGCTGGCGGTGCTGATCTACTTCCGCCGCGACATCTGGCGGATCGGCTCCATGTGGGCGCGCTCGCTGGTCCGGCCGGAGCTGCGCGGCCAGCTCGACGCCCGGATGGGCTGGTACATCATCGTCGGCTCGCTGCCGATCGTGGTGCTCGGCCTGCTCTTCGAGGACGCCATCGACCGTCAGCTGCGCAGCCTGTGGATCATCGGCACCACCCTGATCGTGCTCGGGATCGTGCTCGGCCTGGCCGACCGCTACGGCGCCAACGACCGGGGGCTGAACAAGCTCGGTCTCAAGCACGCCGTGCTGATGGGCGCCGCCCAGGCCGCCGCGCTCGTGCCCGGGGTCTCCCGCTCCGGCGCCACCATCTCGATGGGCCGCGCGCTGGGCTACGAGCGCGCCGACGCCACCCGCTACGCCTTCCTGCTGGCCATCCCGGCCGTGGTCGGGGCGGGCGTCTACAAGCTCAAGGACGTCCCCGGCTCCGACAACCCGTACGGCTGGGGGCCGACGCTGCTGGCCACCGTCGTGTCGTTCGTGGTCGGGTACGCCGCCATCGCCTGGCTGCTGCGCTACGTCTCGACCCGCTCCTACACCCCGTTCGTGGTCTACCGGGTGCTGCTCGGGGCCGGCGTGCTGCTGCTCGTCGCCTTCGGCGTGCTCCAGGCCTGAGCCCGGCCCGGCCCTAGCATCGACCGATGACCGCACCCACGCCCTACCTCACGTTCCCGGGGACGGCCCGGGACGCGCTCGCCTTCTACGGCACGGTGTTCGGCTGCTCGGTCCAGGTCCACACCTTCGCCGAGATGTCGAGGACCGACGGGCCGGCCGACGCGGTCGCCCACGGGTACCTGGGCACCGGGCCGGTGGCCCTGTTCGCGGCGGACACGGCGGGCGACGAGCGCGCCTTCCGTGCCGAGGGCCTGCTGTTCTCGCTGCTGGGCACCGCACCTCCGGCCACGCTGCGGGAGTGGTTCTCGGACCTCGCCGAGGGGGGCCGGGTGCTGGACGCGCTGCAGCAGCGTCCGTGGGGTGCCTGGGACGGCCAGGTGGTCGACCGGCACGGCCTCACCTGGCTGATCGGCTTCGAGGACGACCCCGACGCCTGAGGCTCAGAGCCAGCCGGAGCGCTTGAAGAACCACCACAGCATCCCGGCGATCCCGGACATCAGCGCCAGCGCGAAGGCGTAGCCGTAGGTCCAGTGCAGCTCGGGCATGTGGTCGAAGTTCATGCCGTAGATGCCGGCGATCAGCGTCGGGACGACGACCAGCGCCGCGCCGGCGGAGATCTTGCGCATGTCGTCGTTCTGCTGCACCGAGATCCTGGCCAGGGAGGCGTCGAAGGCGGTGGACAGTAGGGAGTCGAGACCGTCGACGGCCTCCGCGGCCTGGGAGAGGTGGTCGGAGACGTCGCGGAAGAACGGGGAGGCCTCGTGGGTGATCCCGCGGACCTCGCCGGTCGAGAAGCGGCGCATCGGCTCGCGCAGCGGCAGCACCGCCCGCCGCACCTCGCTGATCTCGCGCTTGAGGATGTAGATGCGGCCCGAGTCGTCGGTCCGGGCGGGGGAGAAGACCGACGACTCCACCTCGTCCACGTCGACCTGGAGCGCGTCGACCACGGCCACGTAGTCGTCGACGACCTGGTCGCACACCGCGTAGACCACCGCCGAGGGCCCGTGGGTCAGCACCTGCTCCTCGCCCTCGAGGTAGGTGCGGGCGCTCTGCAGGCCCGAGCCGTCGCCGTGGCGCACGGTCACCACGAAGTGGGCGCCGACGAAGAGGCTGATCTCGCCGGTCTCCACGGCGTCGTCCGCATCCACGTACCAGAGCGTCTTGAGCACGAGGAACAGCCCGTCGCCGTAGCGCTCGAGCTTGGGGCGCTGGTGGGCCTTGACGGCGTCCTCGACGGCGAGCGGGTGCAGGTCGAAGGCCTCGGCGACGTGGGAGAGCTCCTCGGCCGTCGGCTCGTGCAGCCCGATCCAGACGAAGTCGTGCGCGCCCTCGACCACCGAGCGCAGCGCGTGGTAGTCGTGCGGCTCGACGTCGAGCTCCTGGCGGCACCCGTCGCGGTAGACGGCGCTGTCGACGATCACCCGCACACGGTAGGGCAGCAGGTGAGCCCCCACGGCCTAGGCTCGCGCCCATGGCCACCGTCATCCTCGTCCGTCACGGCCGCACCAGCGCGAACGCCAGCGGCACCCTGGCCGGTCGGACCCCGGGCGTGCGACTGGACGAGACCGGGGTCGGTCAGGCCCGGCGCACCGCCGAGCGGCTCGCGCCCGTCCCGCTGGCCGGCGTGGTCAGCAGCCCGCTCGAGCGCTGCAAGCAGACCGCCCGCGAGATCCTGCGCGCCCGCCCGGCCGACGGCCCCGAGGTCCCGCTGAGCACCGACAAGGGCCTGGTCGAGTGCGACTACGGCGACTGGCAGGGCCGGCTGCTCAAGGACCTCGCCAAGGAGCCGCTGTGGTCCACGGTGCAGGCGCAGCCGTCCGCGGTCACCTTCCCCGGCGGCGAGTCCATGGCGACGATGCAGTCGCGCGTCGTCGCCGCCGTACGCCGCCACGACGCCGCGGTGACGGCCAGCCACGGCGACGGGGGCGTGTGGGTGGCGGTCAGCCACGGCGACCTGATCAAGGCGGTGCTGGCCGACGCCCTGGGGATGCACCTGGACCTGTTCCAGCGGATCACGGTCGACCCGGCGTCGGTCTCGATCGTGCGCTACACCGGCAGCCGGCCGTACGTCGTGGCCTCGAACACCCACGCCGGTGACCTGTCCTGGATGGCGCCGAAGCCGCAGGCCGAGGGCGAGGAGGCCGCCGCTGCCGACGACGCCGCGGTCGGCGGGGGAGCCGGCCCGGCCTGAGTCCGGTCGCGACGGGTCGCGACCGGGCACGACCACCCTTCAGGCACGTCATAGGGTGAGCGACATGCCCATCGTCCACGGATTCGACCCTCCCGAGCGCTTCGTCGCCGGCACCGTCGGCGAGCCGGGCTCGCGCACCTTCTTCCTCCAGGCCCGTTCGGGTCCGCGCATCGTCAGCGTCGCGCTGGAGAAGCAGCAGGTGGCCGCCCTCGCCGAGCGCGTGGACGAGCTGCTCGACGAGGTGATGGCCAGCGACAGCACCGAGGGCTTGGTGCCCGCGGTCGCGCCGGTCGCGCTGGAGGACCGGGCCCCGCTCGAGCAGCCGATCGAGGAGGAGTTCCGCGCCGGCACCATGACCCTGTCGTGGGACCCCGACGACGAGCGGGTCGTGATCGAGGTCTTCCCGTTCGTCGAGGCCGCCGTCGTCGGCCCGGACCAGGTCGACGACGAGGCCGACGAGCCGGAGCCCGACGAGATGATGCTGGTCCGGCTCGAGCCCGGGACCGCCCGTGCCTTCGTCAAGCGCACCGAGCAGGTGCTCGAGGCCGGCCGCCCGTCCTGCCCGTTCTGCGGCATCCCGGTGGACCCCGACGGCCACCTGTGCGTGCGGGCGAACGGGTTCAAGCGGCGCGACCCCGCGTGACCGGCACCCCGGAGGAGCAGCCGCTCCCGACCGGTGACGTCGAGCTGCGCGGGCGGATCATGCCGGCGTCGAACGCCACCTTCCTCGGCGAGCTCGACGGCGTCCAGGTGGTCTACAAGCCGGCCGCCGGCGAGCGGCCGCTGTGGGACTTCCCGGACGGGACGCTGGCCGACCGGGAGGTCGCGGCGTATCTCGTCTCCCGCGCCACCGAGTGGGACGTCGTCCCCCAGACCTGGCTGGCCGAGGGCCCCCACGGCCTGGGCATGATGCAGCGCTGGCAGGAGCCGGACCCCGAGCAGGACGCCGTCACGATCGTCAGCGAGGGCGAGCTGCCCGACGGCTACCTCTCGGTCTTCGACGGGCTCGACGAGCGGGACCGCGCCGTCACGCTGGTCCACGAGGACACCGCGGCCCTGCGCCGGATGGCGGTCTTCGACGTGCTGGTCAACAACGCCGACCGCAAGGGCGGCCACGTGCTGGAGATGACCGGCGGCCACCGCTACGGCGTCGACCACGGCGTCGCGCTGCACCACGAGCACAAGCTGCGCACGGTGCTCTGGGGCTGGCGCGGCGACGCGCTGAGCGACGAGGAGGTCTCCGGCGTGCTGCGCGTGCGCGAGGCGCTCGGCGGCTGGCTCGGCGCGGCCCTGGCCGACCACCTCACCGACCTCGAGATCGCCTGCGTCGACCAGCGCGCGCGACGCCTGCTGGACCGCGGCTGCTTCCCCGCACCGCGGGGGGAGTACCCCGCCATCCCCTGGCCGCCGTTCTGACCGCGGGCCTCTAGGCTGCGCCCATGCGTTCCTGGTCTGCCCCCGCGGTGCCCGCCCTGCCCGCCGCCGGCCCGCCGGTCGCGGTCCACGACTCCTCGACGGGGCGCCTGCAGACGCCCTCCCCGACCGACGGCCCCGCCCGCCTCTACGTCTGCGGGATCACGCCGTACGACGCGACGCACCTGGGCCACGCGGCCACCTACGTCGGCTTCGACCTGCTGAACCGGGCCTGGCGCAGCGCCGGGCGCGAGGTCGCCTACGTCCAGAACGTCACCGACGTCGACGACCCGCTGCTGGAGCGCGCCACCAAGGTCGGGACGGACTGGCGGGAGCTGGCCGAGCGGGAGACCCAGCTGTTCCGCGACGACATGACCGCGCTGCGCGTCCTCCCGCCGGACGCCTACGTCGGCGCCGTGGAGTCGATCCCGCTGGTCGTCACGATGATCGAGCAGCTGCAGGAGGCCGGTGCGGTCTACGCCGTCGACGGCGACCTCTACCACCGGGTGGGCTCGGACCCGGCCTTCGGCGACGAGTCCGGCCTCGACCGCGACACCATGCTGGCCCTCTTCGGCGAGCGCGGCGGCGACCCGGACCGTGCCGGCAAGGAGGACCCGCTGGACCCGGTCGTCTGGCGCGCCGAGCGGCCGGGGGAGCCCTCCTGGGAGAGCCCCTTCGGCGCGGGTCGTCCCGGCTGGCACGTCGAGTGCGCCGCGATCGCCACCGAGCACCTCGGCGGCGCCATCGAGGTCCAGGGCGGCGGCAGCGACCTGATCTTCCCGCACCACGAGATGTGCGCCGGGCACGCCCAGGTCGTGCACCCGGGGGTGCCGTTCGCGCAGACCTACGTCCACGCCGGGATGGTCGCCTACGACGGCGAGAAGATGTCGAAGTCGCGCGGCAACCTGGTCTTCGTCTCGGCGCTGCGCAACAGCGACGTCGACCCGATGGCGATCCGCCTGACGCTGCTGCGCCACCACTACCGCTCCGACTGGGAGTGGACCGACGCCGAGCTGTTCGACGCCGTCGACACCCTGGTGGGCTGGCGCCGGGCGCTGGCCCTCGGTGCGGGAGCGCCCGCGCTGCCCGTGATCGAGGAGGTCCTCGCGGCGCTCGCCCACGACCTCGACGCCCCGACCGCCGTGGCCGCCGTGCAGCGCTGGGTCGACGCGACGCTGGGCATCGAGGGACTGGCCGACACCGCGGACCCGCAGGCGTCCTCCACCGTCCACGCCCTGCTCGACGCCGCGCTCGGCCTCAGCCTCTGACGGCGGGGACCGGGCGCGAGGTCAGCCGTCCTCGCGCCGCCGCTTGAGGTAGCGCTCGAACTCGCGGGCGATCGCCTCGCCGGAGGCCTCCGGCAGGTCCGTGGTGTCCCGGGTCTCCTCCAGGCTGCGGACGTAGTCGGCGATCTCCTCGTCGTCCTCGGCGAGCTCGTCGACGCCGCGCTCCCACGCCCGGGCGTCCTCGGCGAGGTCCTCCAGGGGGATCGAGACCTCGAGCAGCTCCTCGAGCTGACCGATCAGCGCCAGGGTGGCCTTGGGGCACGGCGGCTGCGCGACGTAGTGCGGCACCGCGGCCCAGTAGGACACCGAGGGCATGTCCAGCTTCACGCAGGAGTCCTGGAACACCCCGACGATGCCGGTGGGCCCCTCGTACGTCGACTGCTCCAGCCGCAGCCGGTCCACGAGCTCGGGCTCGGTCGCGGTGCCGCTGACCGGCACCGGGCGGGTGTGCGGGGTGTCGGCGAGCAGCGCGCCGAGGGTGACCACCAGCTCGCCGCCGAGCTCGTCGACCGCGGCCAGCAGCTCGGCGCAGAACTGGCGCCAGCGCATGTTGGGCTCGATGCCGCGGACCAGGATGACGTCGCGGTCCAGGTCGGGCGGCGAGGCCACCGCGATCTGGGTCGTGGGCCAGGTCAGCCGGCGGAACCCGGTCTCGTCGGTGCCGACGTAGGGGCGGTTCACCTGGAAGTCGTAGAACTCCTCGGGATCGATCGCGCCGACCACCCGGGCGCCCCACACGTGCATCAGGTGGTCGACCACGGAGGAGGCGGACTCGGCGGCGTCGTTCCAGCCCTCGAAGGCCGCGATCACCACGGGGTCCACCAGGTCCGCGGTGTGCGAGATCTCGATCACCGGCACAGCCTAGGAGACAGCCCGCGGCGATTACGGCGGGCGCCACCCCTGGTGACACCATGGACCCCTGGTGAGACGCAGGTCCACCAGGTGAGACCTGCACGAGAGGAGCTCGGGTGCCTTCCAGCGACACCGCCAGCGGCGAGGCCGGCGACACCGCCGTCCCCGCCGTCCGCGTCGAGGAGCCGGACCACCGGCCGGACGCGACCGCCGACCTCGCGGCCGTGCTCCGCGAGCGCATCCTGGTCGTCGACGGCGCCATGGGCACCGCCATCCAGCGCGACCGGCCCGACGAGGCCGGCTACCGCGGTGAGCGGTTCGCCGACTGGCACCGCGACCTCCAGGGCAACAACGACCTCCTCACGCTGACCCAGCCCGACATCGTCGGCGGCATCCACCGCGAGTACCTCGAGGCCGGCGCCGACCTCATCGAGACCAACACCTTCAACGCCAACGCCGTCTCGCTGGCCGACTACGGCATGGAGGACCTGGCCTACGAGCTCAACCTCGAGGCGGCCCGCCTGGCCCGCCGGATCTGCGACGAGGTGACCGCGACCGACCCCGCCCGCCCCCGCTACGTCGCCGGCGCGCTCGGCCCGACCACCCGTACGGCCTCGATCAGTCCCGACGTCAACGACCCCGGCGCGCGCAACGTGCAGTTCGACGACCTCGTCGCGGCCTACACCACCGCGGTGCACGGCCTGCTCGACGGCGGCTCGGACGTCGTCTTCGTCGAGACGATCTTCGACACCCTCAACGCCAAGGCCGCGATCTTCGCGATCGAGGAGGTCTTCGCCGCCGAGGGCCGACGGTGGCCGGTCGTCATCTCCGGCACGATCACCGACGCCTCCGGCCGCACCCTGTCGGGGCAGACCGCCGAGGCGTTCTGGAACTCCGTGCGTCACGCCCAGCCGCTGCTGGTCGGGCTGAACTGCGCCCTGGGCGCGCAGGAGATGCGCCCGCACCTCGCGGAGCTGTCCCGGATCGCCGACACGTTCGTGCACGCGTACCCGAACGCGGGGCTGCCGAACGCGTTCGGCGAGTACGACGAGGCCTCCCACGAGACGGCCGCGATCCTGCGCGAGTTCGCCGACGCCGGCCTGCTGAACATGGTCGGCGGCTGCTGCGGCACCACGCCGGACCACATCGGCGCCATCGCCGGCGCCGTCGAGGGACGTCCGCCGCGGGTCGTGCCCGAGGTACGCCCCGCGCTGCGCCTGTCGGGCCTCGAGCCGTTCACCGTCGAGGACGACAGCCTGTTCGTCAACGTCGGCGAGCGCACCAACATCACCGGCTCGGCCCGCTTCCGCAACCTGATCAAGGACGGCGACTACGACACCGCGCTCGCGGTGGCCGTCCAGCAGGTCGAGAACGGCGCGCAGGTCATCGACGTGAACATGGACGAGGGCATGATCGACGGGGTCGCGGCGATGGACCGCTTCCTCAAGCTCGTCGCCGCCGAGCCCGACATCTGCCGGGTGCCGGTGATGGTCGACTCCTCGAAGTTCGAGGTGATCGAGGCCGGGCTCAAGTGCGTCCAGGGCAAGTCGATCGTGAACTCGATCTCCATGAAGGAGGGCGAGGAGAAGTTCCGCGAGCAGGCCCACATCGTGCGTCGGCACGGCGCGGCCGCGGTCGTGATGGCCTTCGACGAGGACGGGCAGGCCGACAACCTCGAGCGCCGCAAGGTGATCTGCGAGCGCGCCTACCGGATCCTGGTCGACGAGGTCGGCTTCCCGGCCGAGGACATCATCTTCGACCCCAACGTCTTCGCCGTGGCCACCGGCATCGAGGAGCACGCCTCCTACGGCCGCGACTTCATCGAGGCCACCCGCTGGATCAAGCAGAACCTCCCGGGCGCCAAGGTCTCGGGCGGCATCTCCAACGTCTCGTTCTCGTTCCGGGGCAACAACCCGGTCCGCGAGGCCATCCACGCGGTGTTCCTCTTCCACGCCATCGAGGCCGGGCTCGACATGGGCATCGTCAACGCCGGTGCCCTCGTGGTCTACGACCAGGTCGAGCCGGAGCTGCGCGAGCGGATCGAGGACGTCGTGCTGAACCGGCGCCCCGACGCGGCCGAGCGGCTGCTGGAGGTCGCCGAGGCGCACAACCTGCAGGGCGAGGTCGCCGAGGTCGCCGCCGAGGAGTGGCGCGGGCTGCCGGTGGGGGAGCGGATCACGCACGCCCTGGTCAAGGGCATCGACGCCCACGTCCAGTCCGACACCGAGGAGCTGCGCGCCGAGATCGAGGCCCGCGGCGGCCGCCCGATCGAGGTGATCGAGGGCCCGCTGATGTCCGGCATGGACGTCGTCGGCGACCTCTTCGGGGCCGGCAAGATGTTCCTGCCGCAGGTGGTGAAGTCGGCGCGGGTGATGAAGAAGGCCGTGGCCTACCTGATCCCCTTCATCGAGCAGGAGAAGCTCGACAACCCGGCCCTGGCCACCGCCAAGGAGACCAACGGCACGATCGTGATGGCCACCGTCAAGGGCGACGTCCACGACATCGGCAAGAACATCGTCGGCGTGGTCCTGCAGTGCAACAACTACGAGGTGATCGACCTCGGCGTGATGGTGCCCGCCCAGAAGATCCTGGACACCGCGCAGGAGGTCGGCGCCGACATCGTGGGGCTGTCCGGGCTGATCACCCCCTCGCTCGACGAGATGGTCAACCTCGCCACCGAGATGCAGCGCCAGGGCCTCACCATCCCGCTGCTGATCGGCGGCGCGACCACCTCGCGCGCCCACACCGCGGTCAAGGTCGACCCCAAGTACGACGGCCCCGTCGTCTGGGTCAAGGACGCCTCCCGCTCCGTGCCCACCGCCGCCGCGCTGCTCAGCCCCGAGCGGCGCGAGAAGCTGATGGGCGAGGTGCAGGCCGACTACGACTCGCTCCGCACCCGCCACGCCGGCAAGGGCACGCGCAGGCTGCTGCCGTACGCCGACGCGCGCGCGGACGCGACCCCGGTCGACTGGAGCGGCTACGACGTGCCGCTGCCCCGCACCCCGGGCGTGCACGTGCTGGAGGCCTACGACCTCGCCGAGCTGCGCGAGTACATCGACTGGCAGCCGTTCTTCAACGCCTGGGAGATGAAGGGCCGCTTCCCCGACATCCTCAACAACCCGACCACCGGCGAGACCGCCCGCAAGCTCTACGACGACGCCCAGGAGATGCTCGACCTCGTCGTCGCCGAGAAGTGGCTGACCGCCCGCGCGGTCTACGGGCTGTTCCCGGCCAACGCCGACGGCGACGACGTCGTGGTGTGGGCCGACGACGACCGGCAGGAGCGTCGGGCCGTGCTCCACCAGCTGCGCCAGCAGGGCGAGCACCGCGCCGGCGTCCCGCACCGGGCGCTGTCGGACTACGTGGCGCCGCTGGAGAGCGGCCTGCGCGACCACGTCGGCGCCTTCGCGGTGACCGCCGGGATCGGGATGGGCGAGCGGGTCGAGGCCTACAAGGCCGACCAGGACGACTACAACGCGATCCTGCTCGAGTCGCTGGCCGACCGGCTGGCCGAGGCGTTCGCCGAGCGGCTGCACCAGCGGGTGCGCACCGAGTTCTGGGGCCACGCCGACGACTCGGGGCTCTCGAAGGAGGACCTGATCGCCGAGAAGTACGCCGGCATCCGCCCCGCCCCGGGCTACCCGGCCTGTCCCGACCACACCGAGAAGCTCACGATCTGGGAGCTGCTCGACGCCGAGAAGACCACCGGGATCACGCTGACGGAGTCGATGGCCATGTGGCCGGGCGCCTCGGTCTCGGGGATCTACTACAGCCACCCCGCCGCGCAGTACTTCGTGGTCGGCCGGATCGGTCGCGACCAGGTCGCGGACTACGCCGAGCGCAAGGGCTGGAGCATGACCGAGGCCGAGCGGTGGCTCTCGCCCAACCTCGGCTACGACCCCGATGACTGAGCGGACCACCCAGCGGCCCGAGGAGCTGTCCGACGACCTGCCCGCGGCGGTGCTGTGGGACATGGACGGCACCCTGGTCGACACCGAGCCGTACTGGATCGAGACCGAGCAGGAGCTGGCGCACCGCCACGGGGCCGAGTGGACCCACGACGACGCCATGGCCCTGGTCGGCAGCGACCTCATGGACTCGGGCGTCTACATCCGCGAGCGGATGGGTCTGGACCTCTCGCCCCGGGAGATCGTCGACCTGCTCCTCGACGGCGTGGTCGTCAAGGTCGCGCACGAGGTGCCGTGGCGCGCCGGCGCCCGTGAGCTGCTGGCGGCCCTGGGGGAGGCCGGCGTGCCGAACGTGCTGGTCACCATGTCGTGGCGCCGCTTCGTCGAGCCGGTGCTCGAGCAGCTCCCGCCGGGGTCCTTCGCCCACGTGGTGACCGGTGACGAGGTGCCGCGCGGCAAGCCGCACCCCGACCCGTACCTGCGTGCCGCCGCGCTGCTGGGCCTCGACCCGAGGGCCTGCGTGGCGATCGAGGACTCGCCTACCGGTGCGGCCTCGGCGGCCGCGGCGGGCTGCCCGGTGCTCGTCGTGCCGCACCACGTCCCGGTGCCGCCGGCCTCCCGGCTCACCTTCGCCGACACCCTGGAGGGCATCGCCCCCGCCGACCTGGTGCCGCTCACGCGCCGCGGGGGACGCGGACGCCGCTGAGCGCCTCGGGGCGGGCCCGGTCCGGATCGTTGCCGAACCGCGACCCGGCGCGACGCCGCCGCTGGGTGACCCGGGCCACGGGGCGTACTAGTGTCCCGCAGGATCTGTCTCGTCATCCGGGCGGGACGCGAAGATGTGAGGTGTCCAGTGCGACTCGCACCAATTCCCACGCGCAGCGGCCTGATCGGCCTGGCCGCCACCGCGCTCGTCCTGTCCGGGTGCGCCCAGAGCGACCGCGCGGAGAGCGAGGGCGGCAGCAGCGAGCAGAGCGGCGGCACGTTCCTGTTCGCCGGCTCCGCCGAGCCGGTCACGCTGGACCCGTTCTTCGCCTCCGACGGCGAGAGCTTCCGCGTCTCCCGCCAGATCTTCGAGGGCCTCGTCGGGACCGAGCCGGGCACCGCGGACCCCGCGCCCCTGCTGGCCACCGGCTGGGAGACCTCCGAGGACGGCCTGACCACGACCTTCGACCTCCAGGAGGGCGTGACCTTCCACGACGGCACGGAGTTCAACGCCGAGGCCGTCTGCGCGAACTTCGAGCGCTGGTACAACATGCCGCGCTCGGCGCAGACCGAGGACCTCACCTACTACTACATCTCGCTCTTCCGCGGCTTCGCGACCGGCCCGGACGCCGGCGACGCGATCTACGACTCGTGCTCGGCCGACGACGACCTCACCGCCACCGTCACCCTGAACAAGCCCTTCGCCGGCTTCATCGCCGCGCTGTCGCTGCCGGCGTTCTCGATGCAGAGCCCCACGGCGCTCGACGAGTACCAGGACGACGCCGCCGGGAACCCGCGCAACAGCGAGTACTCCACCGAGCGCCCCACCGGCACCGGCCCGTTCACGCTCGACTCGTGGGACCGCGGCCAGCAGGTCACCCTGGCCCGCAACGATGACTACTGGGGTGACGTGGCCCTGGTCGACGAGGCCGTCGTCGTGGCCATCGAGGACCCGACCGCGCGCGCCGACGCGCTGCGCAGCGGCGAGATCGACGGCTACGACCTCGTCGGTCCCGCCGACGTCGCCCCGCTCGAGGAGGAGGGCTTCCAGGTCGTCGAGCGCGACCCCTTCAACGTCCTCTACCTCGGCATGAACCAGGCGCAGGAGCCGCTGGACGACCCGATGGTGCGCCAGGCGATCGCGCACGCGCTGAACATCCCCGAGATCATCAGCGCCTCGATGCCCGAGGGCACCGTGCCGGCGACGCAGTTCGTGCCGGACATCGTGATGGGCTTCAACCCCGACGTCACCGAGTACGAGTACGACCCGGAGCTGGCCGAGCAGATGCTCGCCGACGCCGGTGCCGACGGCGCGACCATCGAGTTCAACTACCCGACCGGGGTCAGCCGGCCGTACATGCCCCAGCCCGAGGACACGTTCAACGTGATCCGCTCGCAGCTCGAGGCCGTCGGCCTGCAGATCGAGCCCGTCGCCGACGCGTGGAGCCCGGACTACCTGGAGAAGATCCAGGGCACCGACGACCACGGCATCCACCTGCTCGGCTGGACCGGCGACTACAACGACACCGACAACTTCCTCGGTGTCTTCTTCGGGGCCGAGAGCAACGAGTGGGGCTTCGACAACCCGGAGCTCTTCGACGCGCTGAGCGAGGCCCGCGGCCTGCCGACCCCCGAGGAGCAGGAGCCGCTCTACGAGGACATCAACGCCGAGATCATGGACTACCTGCCGGGCGTCCCGCTGGCCCACCCCGTCCCGTCGCTGGCCTTCGGCCCGGACGTCGACGGCTACCAGCAGAGCCCCGTGCAGGACGAGGTCTGGAACGCCGTCTCGGTGCAGGAGTGACGCGGGCCTGACCCCCGTCCTCCCCTCCTAGACCCGAAGGTCGTCGATGCTGCGATTCGCCCTCCGGAGGCTGGCCCTGATGGTGCCGGTCCTCTTCGGACTCTCCGTGCTGCTGTTCGCCTGGGTGCGAGCACTTCCCGGTGACCCCGCCCGCTCCCTGCTCGGGGAGAGGGCCACCCCGGAGGCGATCGTGGCCGTCAACGAGGCCTACGGTTTCGACCAGCCCCTCCTGCAGCAGTACCTGACCTACGTCAAGGCACTGCTGCAGGGGGACTTCGGCAGCTCCATCCAGAGCGGGGCCGACGTGCTCACCACGTTCGGTGACCGGTTCCCCGCCACCGTCGAGCTGGCGCTGACGGCGATGCTCTTCGCGATCGTCGTCGGCGTCCCGCTCGGCTACCTCGCCGCCCGCAACCAGGGGCGGCTGCTCGACACCGCGGTCGTCTCGGGCTCCCTGCTCGGGGTGGCCACGCCGGTGTTCTTCCTGGCCATCCTGCTCAAGCTGGTCTTCGCCGACTGGCTCGGCTGGCTGCCCACCGCGCTGCGGCAGGACCCCCGGATCGACGCCACCCACATCACGAACTTCTACGTGCTCGACGGCTTCCTGACCCGGGAGTGGGACGCCGCCTGGGACGCGATGCTGCACCTCGCGCTCCCGGCGATCGCGCTCGGCACCATCCCGCTGGCGATCATCGTGCGGATCACCCGCGCCTCGGTGGCCGAGGTGCTGCACGAGGACTACGTCCGCACCGCCGAGTCCAAGGGGCTGTCGCGGGGCACGATCAGCCGTCGCCACGTGCTGCGCAACGCGCTGCTGCCGGTCGTCACCACGATCGGCCTCCAGGCCGGGCTGCTGCTCTCGGGGGCCGTGCTCACCGAGACGGTCTTCGGCTTCAACGGCATCGGCAGCTACCTCTTCCAGGCCATCTCCACCCGGGACTTCCCGGTCCTCCAGGGGTTCATCATCTTCATCGCGGTCATCTACTCGCTGATCAACCTGGTCGTCGACCTGCTGTACGGCGTCATCGACCCGAGGGTGAGGGTCTCGTGAGCGTCACCCTGCCCCCCGCGGCCGGCCCGGTCGGCACCCCCGGCGGCGACCCCGCGGGCGCCCCCGGCCTCGTGCCCGACCAGCCCGGCGTCGGGCTGTGGCGTGGCGCGTTCCGACGCCTGCGGCGCAACCCCACCGCGATCGCCGGCGCGGTCATCATCCTGCTCTTCGTGCTGGTCGCGGTCTTCGCGCCGCTGCTGACGTCGTACCAGCCGGGCGCGGCCGAGGACGCGGGCAAGGTCACCCCGCTCACGGTGCCCGGCCCGTCCGAGGACCACTGGCTGGGCCTGGACCGCTACGGCTCGGACATGTGGACCCAGCTCGTCTACGGCGCGCGCCAGTCCCTGCTCTACGGCGTGGTCTCCACCGCCATCGGGCTCACGCTCGGCGCCGGGCTCGGGGCGATCGCCGGCGGCTTCGGCGCGCTCGGCGGCCGGGTCGGTGGCTGGGTCGACAACGCGGTCATGCGCTTCGTCGACATCATGCTCTCGGTGCCCAGCCTGCTGCTGGCGGTGAGCATCGTCGCCGTCCTCGGCCAGAACGCCTACGCCGTGATGATCGCGATCGGTGTCGCGCAGGTGCCGATCTTCGCGCGGCTGCTGCGGGGCTCGATGCTCTCGCAGGGCAAGGCCGACTACGTGCTGGCCGCCGGTGCCCTCGGGCTCCGCAAGCGGCGGATCGTGGCCGGGCACATGGTTCCCAACGCGATCGGACCCACGATCGTGCAGGCCACGCTGAACCTCGCGACGGCGATCATCGAGGTCGCCGCCCTGTCCTACCTCGGCCTGGGGGAGTCCGACCCCGCCGTCGCGGAGTGGGGCCGGATGCTCGTCGCCGCCCAGGAGCGCTTCGACTCCGCCGCCCGCCTCGCCCTGCTCCCCGGCTTCGCGATCGCCATCACCGCCCTCGGCTTCACGCTGCTGGGCGAGGCGATGCGCGAGGCCCTCGATCCCCGGACCCGGAGGTGACCCCGGTGAGCGCCACGCCCCCCGCGTCCACGCTAGCCCCTGCCACCCCTGGCGGGCCGGCCCCCGACGAGCCGCTGCTCGACGTCCGCGACCTGCGGATCGCCTTCGGCGGCCGTGGCCGCCCCGACGTGGTCGCCGTCGACGAGGTGTCCTTCTCCGTGCGGCCCGGGCAGCACGTCGGCCTGGTCGGCGAGTCCGGGAGCGGCAAGTCGGTGACCTCGCTGGCGGTGATGGGGCTGCTGCCCAAGCGCTCGGCCCGCGTCTCCGGCGAGGTCCTCTTCCGTGGCCGCGACCTGCTGTCGATGGAGCCCAAGGCGATGGCCAAGCTGCGCGGTCGCGAGATCGCGATGGTCTTCCAGGACCCGATGACCTCACTGAACCCGGTCGTCACCGTCGGGGTGCAGCTGCGGGAGGTCCTGCGGGCCCACCTCGACGTCGACAAGTCCGAGGCCGACGACCGCGCCCGGGCCCTGCTGGAGAAGGTCGGCATCCCCGACCCGGGCCGGCGGCTGCGGGAGTACCCCCACCAGCTGTCGGGCGGCATGCGCCAGCGCGTGCTGATCGCGATCGCACTGGCCTGCGAGCCGCAGCTGCTGATCGCCGACGAGCCGACCACGGCGCTCGACGTCACCATCCAGGCCCAGGTGCTGGAGGTGCTCAAGGACCTCGTGGCCGACACCGGTGCGGCGCTGCTGATGATCACCCACGACCTCGGCGTCGTCGCCGGGCTCTGCGACGAGGTCAACGTTATGTACTCCGGGCGGATCGTGGAGAAGGCGCGTCGCGGGCCGCTGTTCAAGAGGCCGCGGCACCCGTACACCGCGGGCCTGCTGGCCAGCATCCCGCGCCTGGACCTGCCGCGCGGCTCCGCGTTGACGCCCATCCCGGGCTCGCCCACGCTGACGCTGCCGTGGACCGAGGGCTGCGCGTTCGCCCCGCGCTGCTCCCACGCCCAGGACGACTGCCGCAGCCAGGCGCCGCGGCTCGAGACCGACGACGACCGTGCGCTGCGCTGCTTCCACCCCGTCGAGCAGCCCGCCGCGGTGGGAGCTGGTCGATGGGGTGGGTCCCGGCGTGGGAGCGGAGGTACCGCTCGCCTTGGGGACTGGTCCACAGGTAGAGCCCGGGGCCGAGGACGTCGTAGTCCCAGCCCATGTGGGTCTTGGCGCGGTGGTGGGTGCGGCAGGCGGGGGCGACGTTCCCGGTCTTGGTGGGTCCTTCGGGGTAGGGGATGACGTGTTCCATGTCGGTGAAGACTGCGGGGTTGGTGCACCAGGGGAAGACGCAGGTGGTGTCGCGCAGCTGGGTTTGTTCCTTGAGGCGGTCGGAGCACTCGTAGGAGTCGCAGTGGATGGTCGCGGCCAGGTCGAGGACCGGCCGGATGGTGATCGAGGCGGCGGTGCTGGCCCATTGGCGGACCTGGGCGGTGGTGATCGGGCCCTTGGCGGGGTGCCGGTTGTCCAACCGTGAGACGAGGGCGTCATTGACGGGGCCGCCGCCCGCCTGGAACAGGGGGTTGAACACGCCGCCGGGAATGTGGGCGAACAGCACCAGGGCCGGCCCCACCGGCGCCGCCGGCCCCTCCGAACCCTCCGAACCCTCCGAACCCTCGGGAAGGGTGGGTTGACCGGTGGCCAGCGAGCCGAGGGCTTGGGAGCGGCGGACGTCGAGGGACTCGGTGGATCCGTCCTGGGCGTAGGCCTTCGCCCGGTCCCGGATAGCGGCTTCGAGGGCGAGGGCGTCGGCGAGGTCGAGTCCGGCGTCGAGCTGCACGGTGCCGTCGGCGTGGTCGGACAGGCCGATGCGGCAGTACCTGCCGTCGGCGGCGGCCTTGCGCTTCTCCTCCGCTGCTTCGGGGTCCCACCGCAGGAGTGCTTCGTCGGTCAGGCGGCACAGCTGGGCATAACAGATGGAGTGCGCGAACGGGCCGACGAGGCGGTCGACCTCGGCAGCGCCGTCCTCGCACAGGGCCATGGTCTTCTCCGCGACCAGCCGGGCCCGCCAGACCGGGCACGCACCGGAGATGACGCGTGCCCACAACAGGGGGAGGCGGTAGCGCAGTTCCAACGTGATTGCGATCTGGTCGGCACCGGAGCGGGTGGAGACCTCCAACGCGGCGGAGATCTCGATGACCGCGGACTCGCGGACCAGGGGGCACCCGGCGCCGCCGAGGGACAGGCCGTGGTCGCCGTAGCCGGCGATCCACATCGCCTCGTCATCGCGCAGTGCCTCGTTCGCGACGCACCACTCCACGATGCTCTGGAGAACCCGGACTTCTGCGGCAGCGCGGACCGCCTTGGCGTTCTTCACCTCGGCCAGCAGGGCGGCCCGGGTGGCTTCGCGGCGGTTGTCGAGCTCGTGGACCCAGTCGAGGAACGAGGGGTCCGGGGACATGACGGCCTCGACCTGGACGTCGAGCATCGGGTCGGGCCCGGTGCTGTCGTCGTTGGTGTGGGCGGTGGTGGTCATGGATCTAGTGTAGTCGAACATGCGTTCGATCGCCAGTGGACCTATGTCCCTGTGGAGGGGTCTCGTGACGCTCGCTGCGCTCGCTCCTCGACCACCGGGTGCTGGCGCTCGCTCCTCGACCACCGGGGTCGGCGCTCGCTCCTCGACCGCCGGCGTGCGGGCGGGGTCAGGTGGCGGGGACGGTCTGGCGGACGGTGATGAAGAGGAAGGCGATCCGGTCGTCGCTGAGGGCGAAGAGGTGGTCCAGGTCGACGACGCCGCCGGGGAAGTCGCCCTCGAGGTGCTTGGTCAGGCGGTACGCCTGGTCGCCGAGCCGCTCCTCGTCCACGACGGTCGACGTGTACTCGAACGCCGACGACGCATCGGCGTGCCAGGCCGCGACCGCGTCGGTGCCGAGGTGGGTGCGGCCCTCGTCGTTGACACCCCCGGTCCGGGTGAAGCAGGCGGCGATCGCGGCGGCGTCGCCCTCGGCTGCCAGGTAGGCGGCGACGGCGGGCGGGTGCTGGTGGTCCATGACGGGGCTCCTCGGGTCGGTCGGCCGCGGCGCGGTCGGGTCCGCCCACCGTGGGGCCTCTCCCCGGGGGAGGGTCCAGGCGCTGGACCCTCCGGTGGGCGAGGGTGCAGGGTCGTGCCGTGCCCGCACCCATGACGATCGGCGAGTTCGCCCGGACGACCCAGCTGAGCGTGCGCACCCTCCGCCGCTACCACGACGCGGGGCTGCTCGAGCCGGCACACGTCGACCCCTCCACGGGCTACCGGTCCTACGCGCTCGAGCAGGTGCCGACCGCCCAGGTCATCCACCAGCTGCGGCGCCTCGACGTGCCGCTGGCCGACGTCGACAGCATCCTGCGCACGGCCGACCACGACGAGCGCGCGGCGTTCGTGGCCGAGCACCTCCGGCGTCTCGAGCAGGAGCTGGACCGCACCCGCGCCGCGGTGGCCTCCCTGCGCCGCCTCCTGGACCCCGTGCCGGAGGACCTCGAGGTCGAGCTGGGCTCGGAGCCGGCCCGGGTCGTCGCGGCGGTGACGGCGACGGTCGACCTCGACGACCTGCTCGGCTGGTACGCCGGGGCGATGGCCGAGCTCGACCATGCCGTGCCCGCACCGACCGGACCGCCCGGCGGCCTCTTCGAGGACGCCCTCCTCACCGCCGGGCGGGGCGAGGCGACGGTCTACCTGCCGGCCCTCGATCCGCCCACGACCAGCCGGGTGGGCCCGGCCCTGCTGCCGGCGGTCGACACGGCCCGGACCACGCACCGCGGCGACCACGACACCATCGAGGTGACCTACGCGCGGCTCGGTGTCTGGGTCGCCGAGCACGCCCTGGCCGTCGCCGGCCCCGTCCGCGAGACGTACGCGGTCGGTCCTCGCGACACCGCCGACAGCGCCGCCTGGCGCACGGAGATCGGCTGGCCGGTCTTCCGTGTCGACCCGGCCCCGGGCTAGTCCGTCGGCAGTGGCGGGGGAGCGCCGCCGAACTCCGGGCACAGCGCCTGGAACGAGCACCAGCCGCAGAGCGGGCCGCGGCGGGGGAGCCACTCTCCGCTCTCGCGGGCGGCCACGATCGCGCGCCACACCGCCTCGACCTTGCGCTCGGTCGCGAGCAGGTCGTCGACGTCGGGGTGGTAGCGCAGGACCTCGCCGCTGCCGAGGTAGACCAGCTGCAGCACCGTCGGCACCACGCCCCGGGTGCGCCACAGCACCAGGGCGTAGAACTTCATCTGGAACAGCGCCTTGGCCTCGTACTCCGGTCTGGGCGCCCGCCCGGTCTTGTAGTCGACGACCCGCAGCGCGCCGTTGCGCGCGATGTCGAGCCGGTCGACGAAGCCACGCAGCAGCAGCCGCGACTCGGTGACGGTCTCCACGTAGAGCTCGCGCTCGGCCGGCTCGAGGCGGCGCGGGTCCTCCAGGGTGAACCAGCGGTCCAGCACGGTCGCGCAGGACGCCAGCCACGTCGTGACCTCGGGGCCGTCCCCCTCGAAGAGACCGGCGAGGTCGGGCTCGGCCCCGAGCAGCGCCTCCCAGGTCGGCGCGAGCATGCCCCGCGCCCGCTCCGGCGTGCGGTCCGGGGCGGGGTCGTCGAAGAGGTCCTCGAGCACCTTGTGCACCAGGGTCCCGCGCGCCGCGTCCAAGGACGGTTCCTCCGGCAGCCGGTCGACGGTGCGGAACCGGTAGCGCAGGGGGCAGGTGACGAAGTCGACCGCCCGGCTCGGCGAGAGCGCCCCGATGACCTCGACGCCGTCGACCGGTGTCGATCGGGCCTCGGCGGGCGAGGCCGGGGCGGGGCGGGATGCTGACGCAGGGACAGGCACGGGTCGAGCCTAGGCAGAGGCGCCGACGCCGGTCGGCGCGGCGCGTCCCGGTAGGTTCTGCCCGTGTCCGCCCCCGCCGCCCCGCCGTCCGTCCCGCGCCCGGCCGGGACCGTACGGCTGGCCACCGTCGGGGGCACCCAGATCCTGATCTCCTACACGACGCTGCTCTTCGCGGCCCTGTTCGCAGTCATCCTCGCCCCGCAGGTCGAGGCCGTACGCCCCGGGCTCGGCCCGCTGCGCTACGTCGCCGGGGCGGTGTTCGCGGCCCTGCTCTACGTCGCGGTCCTGCTGCACGAGATCTCCCACGCGCTGGTCGCACGGCGCTTCGGCACCGTGGTCCCCTCCATCACGCTGCACTTCCTGGGCGGGATGACCGCGGTCCAGGGCGAGGCACGCTCGCCGCGCCAGGAGTTCTGGGTCGCCGTCGTCGGGCCGCTGACCTCGCTGGCCGTCGGCGGCGTGGCCTGGCTGGCCTACCAGCAGGCCGACCAGGGCCTGGTCGGGCTGTTCCTGTTCGGCCTGGCCGCCGGCAACCTGCTGATCGGCGTGCTGAACCTGGTCCCGGGCCTGCCGCTGGACGGCGGCCGGGTCTTCAAGGCGGCGGTCTGGAAGGTCTCCGGCAGCGCCCTGCGCGGCGTCGTCGTGGCGGCGTGGGCCGGCCGCGCGACCGCGGTCCTGCTGCTGGCCTGGCCGTTGCTCGGCGAGGCGTTCCTCGACCTGCGCCCCGGCATCACCGACTACGTCGTCTCGTTCCTGCTGGCCGCCTTCATCTGGACCACCGCCACCTCCGAGCTGGCCACGGCCCGGCTGCGCAGCCGGCTGCCGGGGCTGGAGGCGCGCCGGCTGGCCCGCCGTACCCTCAGCGTCCCGCACGACCTGCCGCTGGCGGAGGCGGTGCGCCGCGCCCAGGAGATGCAGGCCGGTGGCATCGTGACGCTGACCGCCGCCGGGGCCCCGGTCGGGGTGGTCAACGAGGCCGCGCTGGTCGCCGTGCCCGAGGACCGACGCCCCTGGGTGCCGACGTCGAGCGTGGCCCGTAGCCTCGAGCCCGGTCTCAGCCTCCCGGTCGGGCTGCGCGGCGAGGAGCTGGTCACCGCCCTCAACCGCGCACCCGCCCGGGAGTACCTGCTCGTGCAGGAGGACGGGTCGGTCTACGGCGTCCTGTCGCTGGCCGACGTCGATCGCGCCGTCCGCGGCGCCGGAGGAGCAACGTGAACGAGCAGGACCCGCAGGAGCCGGACAGTCGGCAGCAGGACAGCCCCGACGTGCCCCCGGAGGCCTGGGGCGGCGTGCACCGCGGACCGCTGCGCACGGGCGAGTGGGTGCGCCTGGTCGACACCAAGGGCCGCAAGCACAACTTCGCCCTGGTGCCCGGCAAGAAGTTCTTCTCCAACAAGGGCTCGGTCGACCACGACGACATGATCGGGCGCGAGGAGGGCTTCACGCTGACCTCGACCGCCGGCGGCGAGTACCTCGTCTTCCGTCCGCTGCTCTCGGAGTTCGTGGTCTCGATGCCGCGCGGCGCGGCCGTGGTCTACCCCAAGGACGCCGCCCAGATCGTGGCGATGGCCGACATCTTCCCCGGCGCCGACGTCGTCGAGGCCGGCGTCGGGTCCGGCGCCCTGACCTGCTCGCTGCTGCGCGCCGTCGGTCCGCACGGCAAGGTCACCTCCTACGAGCGGCGCGAGGAGTTCGCCGACGTCGCGCGACGCAACGTCGACCAGTTCCTCGGCGGCCCGGACGGCTCCAGCCACCCCGCCTGGTCGCTGCGGCTCGGCGACCTGGCCGAGGAGCTGCCGGCCTCGGGGGAGCGGTACGACCGGGTCATCCTCGACATGCTCGCCCCCTGGGAGTGCCTCGACGCGGCCGCCGGCGCACTGCGACCCGGCGGGATCGTGTGCGCGTACGTCGCGACCACGACCCAGCTGTCGAAGTTCACCGAGACCGTGCGCGTGCACGGCGGGTTCACCGAGCCGCACGCCTGGGAGTCGCTGGTGCGCGACTGGCACGTGGAGGGCCTCGCGGTCCGCCCGGGGCACTCGATGATCGGCCACACCGCCTTCCTGGTGACGGCGCGCCGGATGGCGCCCGGGCAGAGCCCGCCGCGCAAGCGCCGCCGCCCGGCACCCGGCGCGTACGGCCCCGACTACACCGGCCCGCGCCCCGCGGACGTCGCCGACCTGGGGGAACCGCCCACGAGCGGCTGAACCGGCCACGCCGCGAGCGGGACCCTCCCCCGGGTGGCAGGTGCCACGGGTAGGGTCGACAGGACAGGAGGTGGGGCTCATGTCGAGCAGCGATTCAGGACCCGACACCC
This sequence comes from Nocardioides sp. AX2bis, assembly GCF_902506435.1. Classification (GTDB taxonomy): domain Bacteria; phylum Actinomycetota; class Actinomycetes; order Propionibacteriales; family Nocardioidaceae; genus Nocardioides. The sequence continues at coordinate 2,120,306 of NZ_LR733215.1, forward strand.
CGGGCCGCGAGCAGGAACGACTGGTCAACCAGGTGCGCTACCTGGAGTCCGAGGTCGGCGAGCTCCGGCGGCGGCTCAGCGAGTCACCGGGCTCCTCGCGCGGGCTCGACCTGCGCCTGGCCGACGCCCAGCGCAACCTGGCGACGGTGACCGCGCAGAACGAGCGGCTGGCCGGGACCCTGCGCGAGGCGCGCGACCAGATCATGAAGCTCAAGGAGGAGGTCGACCGGCTGGCGCAGCCGCCGGCCGGCTTCGGCACCTTCCTGTCCCGCAACGAGGACGACACCGTCGACGTCTTCACCGGCGGCCGCAAGCTGCGCGTGAGCGTGAGCCCGGCCGTCGAGCTCGACGAGCTGCGCCGCGGCCAGGAGGTCATGCTCAACGAGGCCCTCAACGTGGTCGCCGCGCTCGAGTTCGAGCAGGTCGGCGAGGTCGTGATGTTCAAGGAGCTGCTCGCCGACGGCGAGCGCGCCCTGGTCATCGCCAACGCCGACGAGGAGCGCGTCGTCCGGCTGGCGCAGCCGCTGCGCGACGACACGATCCGGGCCGGCGACAGCCTGCTGCTCGACTCGCGGGCCGGCTACGTCTACGAGAAGGTCCCGAAGTCCGAGGTCGAGGAGCTCGTGCTCGAGGAGGTGCCCGACATCGCCTACGAGTCGATCGGGGGCCTGCGCGGGCAGATCGAGCAGATCCAGGACGCCGTGGAGCTGCCTTACCTGCACCCCGAGCTGTTCAAGGAGCACGAGCTCAAGCCGCCCAAGGGCGTCCTGCTGTACGGGCCCCCGGGCTGCGGCAAGACGCTGATCGCCAAGGCGGTGGCCAACTCGCTGGCCAAGAAGGTCGCGGCCCGCACCGGTGCCGAGGGCAAGTCGTACTTCCTCAACATCAAGGGCCCCGAGCTGCTGAACAAGTACGTCGGGGAGACCGAGCGGCACATCCGGCTCGTCTTCCAGCGGGCCCGCGAGAAGGCCAGCCAGGGCACGCCGGTGATCGTGTTCTTCGACGAGATGGACTCGCTGTTCCGCACCCGCGGCTCGGGCGTCTCCTCCGACGTCGAGAACACCATCGTCCCGCAGCTGCTGAGCGAGATCGACGGCGTGGAGACGCTCGAGAACGTGCTGGTCATCGGGGCCTCGAACCGCGAGGACATGATCGACCCCGCGATCCTGCGGCCGGGCCGGCTCGACGTGAAGATCAAGATCGAGCGCCCGGACGCGGAGTCGGCGCGCGACATCTTCTCCAAGTACCTCACCGCGACCCTGCCGCTGCACGCCGACGACCTCACCGAGTTCGGCGGGGACCGCGAGGCGTGCGTCGGCGGCATGATCCGGGCCACCGTGGAGCGGATGTACAACGAGACCGAGGAGAACCGCTTCCTCGAGGTCACCTACGCCAACGGCGACAAGGAGGTCCTGTACTTCAAGGACTTCAACTCCGGCGCGATGATCCAGAACATCGTCGACCGCGCCAAGAAGATGGCGATCAAGGACCTCCTGGACCACGACCAGCGCGGTCTGCGGGTCTCGCACATGCTCCAGGCCTGCGTGGACGAGTTCAAGGAGAACGAGGACCTGCCGAACACCACGAACCCCGACGACTGGGCCCGGATCTCGGGCAAGAAGGGGGAGCGGATCGTGTTCATCCGCACCCTGGTCACCGGCAAGCAGGGCACCGAGCCCGGCCGGTCCATCGACACCGTCAGCAACACCGGGCAGTACCTGTGATCCCATGAGCGTGCGTCGGGTCATGGGCACCGAGATCGAGTACGGCATCGCGGTCACCGGGCAGCCGTCGGCCAACCCGATGGTCAGCTCCTCGCAGGTCGTCAACGCCTACGCCTCGGCCACCGTACGAGCGCGTCGGGCGCGGTGGGACTTCGAGGAGGAGTCGCCGCTGCGCGACGCCCGCGGGTACGACGTGTCGCGCCAGGTCGCCGACCCGAGCCAGCTCACCGACGAGGACCTCGGCCTGGCCAACGTCATCCTCACCAACGGCGCCCGGCTCTACGTCGACCACGCGCACCCGGAGTACGCCACCCCGGAGGTGACCACGCCGCTGGACGCCGTGCTCTGGGAGAAGGCCGGCGAGCAGGTGATGCTCGACGCCGCCCGCCGCGCGGCCGTGATGCCCGGCGGCGCGCCGATCGTGCTCTACAAGAACAACACCGACGGCAAGGGCGCCTCCTACGGCGCGCACGAGAACTACCTGATGCGCCGCTCGACGCCGTTCTCGGAGATCGTGCGGCACCTGACGCCGTTCTTCGTCTCCCGGCAGGTCGTCTGCGGTGCCGGCCGCGTCGGCCGGGGTCAGGACGGGCGCGAGGACGGCTTCCAGGTCAGCCAGCGCGCGGACTTCTTCGAGGTCGAGGTCGGCCTCGAGACCACGCTGAAGCGGCCGATCATCAACACCCGCGACGAGCCCCACGCGGACCCCGACAAGTACCGCCGCCTGCACGTCATCATCGGCGACGCGAACATGTCCGAGGTCTCGACGTTCCTCAAGGTCGGCACGACCTCGCTGGTGCTGGCGATGATCGAGGACGGGTTCCTGGGCCGCGAGCTGATGGTCTCGGGCCCGGTCGCCTCGCTGCGCGCGGTCTCGCACGACCCCTCGCTGCAGCACCTGCTGACGCTGGCCGACGGGCGGCGGCTGACCGCGGTGCAGCTGCAGATGGAGTACCTCGACCTGGCCCGCAAGCACGTCGAGGACCGGCTCGGCGCGGACGCCGACGCCCAGACCCGCGAGGTCCTGGCCCGGTGGGAGTCGGTGCTGGACCGCCTGGACCGCGACCCGATGGAGTGTGCGGGGGAGCTGGACTGGGTGGCGAAGCTGAAGCTGCTCGAGCAGTACCGCGACCGGGACGGCCTGGCCTGGGACGACGCCAAGCTGGCCCTGATCGACCTGCAGTACGCCGACCTGCGTCCCGAGAAGGGGCTGTACCACCGGATGGCCGCCGCCGGGCGGATCGAGCGGCTGCTCGACGACGCCGCCATCGAGCGCGCGATGCACGACCCGCCGGAGGACACCCGCGCCTACTTCCGGGGCCGCTGCCTGGAGAAGTTCGCCGAGAACGTCGCCGCCGCGTCCTGGGACTCCGTCATCTTCGACCTGCCCGGTCGTGACTCGCTGCAGCGCGTCCCCACCCTGGACCCCCTGCGCGGCAGCCGGGCGCACGTCGGGGACCTCCTCGACCGTTCGGACACCGCCGCCGCGCTCCTCGGCGAGCTCGCCGGCTGAGCCTGCGCCGCCGCGCACGGACCTGCGGGGTGGGGCCCGCAGCACCCGGTGAGTCGCTAGTGTCGGAGCATGGCCCAAGAGCAGAAGCAGCCGCGGCGCTCGTCCGAGACCGAGGAGCAGCAGCAGAGCGAGGAGACGACCGAGTCGTCGGTCGCCGAGCGCAAGGAAGCCCTCGACACGGAGGTCGACGACCTCCTCGACGAGATCGACGACGTCCTCGAGACCAACGCCGAGGACTTCGTGAAGTCGTTCATCCAGAAGGGCGGCGAATGAACGACTCGCGCCTGCCCGCGGCCTACCTGACCCCGGGCTCGTCGTCCTTCGCCGACTTCCTCGCCGACCAGGCGCCCGACCTGCTGCCCGGCGCGCGTGACCTGGGCCCGGCGCGCCCCGGCGCCCCGAGCGCCGGCGACCTCGCCCCGCACGGCACGACCATCGTCGCGGCGACCTTCCCCGGCGGTGTGGTGATGGCCGGCGACCGCCGCGCCACGATGGGCAACGTGATCGCCCAGCGCGACATCGAGAAGGTCTTCCCCGCCGACGAGTTCTCCGCCGTCGGCATCGCCGGCACCGCGGGCCTGGCCGTCGAGATGGTCCGGCTCTACCAGGTCGAGCTCGAGCACTACGAGAAGATCGAGGGCTCGACGCTGTCGATGGACGGCAAGGCCAACCGCCTGGCCGCCCTGATCCGCAACAACCTGCCGATGGCGATGCAGGGCCTCGCCGTGGTCCCGCTCTTCGCCGGCTACGACCTGGCCGCCTCGATCGGTCGGATCTTCTCCTACGACGTGACCGGTGGCCGCTACGAGGAGACCGCCTTCCACGCCGTCGGCTCCGGCTCGGTCTTCGCCCGCGGCTCGCTGAAGAAGCTCTACCGCGAGGACCTCGGCCGCGAGGACTGCGTGCTGGCCGTGGTGCAGGCGCTCTACGACGCCGCCGACGACGACTCCGCGACCGGCGGGCCCGACCTCACGCGCCGGATCTTCCCGGTCGTGCACGTGATCACCGCCGAGGGCGGGGTACGCCTGCCCGACGCCGAGGTGGCCGAGGTGGCCGACCGGATGATCGCCGGGCGGATGATCCGACCCGACGGACCGGCCGCGCCGCTGGACGGCCGGTCGTACGGGGGTGGCGCGCGATGAGCATGCCCTACTACGTCTCGCCCGAGCAGCTGATGAAGGACCGGGCGGACTTCGCCCGCAAGGGCATCTCCCGCGGCCGGTCCGTGGTCGTCGTGCAGTACGCCGACGGGGTGCTCTTCGTCTCCGAGAACCCCTCGCAGGCGCTGCACAAGGTCTCCGAGATCTACGACCGGATCGCCTTCGCCGCCGTCGGTCGGTACAACGAGTTCGAGAACCTGCGCATCGCCGGCGTGCGTCTGGCCGACATGCGCGGCTACTCCTACGACCGGCGCGACGTCACCGGCCGCGCCCTGGCCAACGCCTACGCGCAGACGCTCGGCTCGATCTTCTCCAGCGGCGGCGAGAAGCCGTACGAGGTGGAGCTCTTCGTGGCCGAGGTCGGCGACACCCCGGCCGCGGACCAGGTCTACCGGCTGACCTACGACGGCCAGGTCGCCGACGAGCACGGGTACGCCGTGATGGGCGGCGCGGCCGAGACCGTCACCGCCCACCTGCGCGAGCACTACACCGAGGGCGCCGACCTGCCCACCGCGCTGGCCACCGCCGTGGCCGCCCTCGGCGCGGTCGAGGGCGAGGCGCCCGACCGGGTGCTGCCCGTGGCCGACCTCGAGGCGGCCGTGCTCGACCGCACCCGCACCCAGACGCGCAAGTTCCGCCGGTTGCGACCGGAGTGGATCGAGTCGGCGCTGCCGTCCGCGACGCCCGGGGACACGCCGTCCGACGGGTCGACCGGGTCGATCGGGGAGCCGGAGGCGCAGCCGCCGGACGCCCCGGTGGCCCCGCCGATCAGCTAGCGCCCGGGGCTCCGGGAGGCACGACACCGCGGCGTGACGCGGCCGAAACAGGACGAGCGACGGACCTGCCTAGGTTCACCACCGCCCGTCCCGTGACGGCCCCGTCACCGCCCGAAAGGTGCCCCCATGCCCGTCTCCGCCGCCGACCTCACCGACGAGGAGCTGACCGCCTTCGTCAAGGCGCGCCTGCTCGTCTCCGGCTTCGACCTGTCCCTGCTGCCGACCACCTTCGACCCCGCCACCGGCGTGCCGACCCAGGACACCCTGGTCACCTCGCTGAAGGGCTTCGTGCGCTCCACCCCGGGCGCCATCAACACCTGGCGGCCCGCCAGCGGCGAGGCCACCGACGAGGACCTGTACGCCCAGCAGGTCGCCCCGCCCCTGGAGTACCCCTCGATCGTCGAGGCCTGGACCGGGAAGGTGGACGCCTGATGGTCTCCGACGTCAACCGTCGCGCCTTCCTCGCCGCCAGCCTCTCGGCGAGCGGCGCGGCAGCCGGCCTCGGCCTGGCCGGCGCCGTGACGCCCGCGAGCGCTGCGGCTGCCGCTGCACCGTCCGCAGCCCCGGGCACCGCCGCCAGGCCGGTGGCCCGGATCCGGATGCCCGACGTCCGCGTCCGCCCGGAGGCGCGTGCCGACCTCACCGAGACCACGCTGGCCGAGGCCGCCCAGCTCGTCCGCCGCGGCAGGGTGACCGCCGAGGAGCTGGTCACCGCCCACCTCGAGCGGGCCGACACCTTCGACGGCACCTACCAGGCGTTCAACGCCCGCCCGGTCGAGGCCGCCCTGGCCCGCGCCCGGGCCGTCGACGCCGGTGACGTCACGGGTCCGCTGGCCGGCGTCCCGCTGACGATCAAGGACAACTTCTTCACCGCGGGCGTCCCCACCACGGCGAACTCGACGATCTTCGCCGACTTCGTGCCGACCTACGACGCCACCGCCTGGCGCCGGCTGAGCAACGGCGGCGCCGTGATGGTCGGCAAGGGCCAGATGGGCCCGCTGGCCACGACCCGCGCCACGCTGCCGAACGGCACCGTGACCACGGTCAACGCGTGGACCCCCGCGGACCCCACGACGGACCCGGGCGGCTCCTCGACCGGACCGGCCACCTCGGTCGCCGGCCGGATGGCCTGCTCCTCGATCGGCACGCAGACCGGCGGCAGCATCATCCTGCCGGCCAACCGGCAGAACCTCACCGGGCTCAAGCCGACCATGGGCCGGATCTCCCTGCACGGGGTCGTCCCGCTGACCTACACCCGCGACCACGTCGGACCCCTGGCGCGCGACGTGCTCGACGCCGCGATCATGCTGCAGGTGATGGCGGCGCCGGACCCCACCGACCCACGCACCCAGGGCCTGCCCCGTCCGGCCGACTACATCACCGCCGCCCGGCCCGTCACCGACCGGCGCGGCCGGGTCAGGGTCCGACGGCCCACCCGGGTCGGGGTGCCTGCCGGGTACCTCAAGAGCTTCACCGGCGAGGCCCTGGCGCTCCAGACCGCGGCGCTGGCGGACCTCGACGCGATCCCGGGGATCAGCCTGGTCGACGTCACCTACCCCGACGACTGGACGCTGCTGACGGGCACCTTCAACGCCGTCCGGCTGCCCGAGCGCTCCGAGCCGTTCCTGCGCCAGCTGCAGGCCGACCCGACCGCCTTCGGCGTCTCCCTGACGTCCTGGGTGCAGGGACTGTTCCTGTCCGCCGACGAGTGGATCACCGGGCAGCGGGCCAAGCACCGGCTGCTGCGCGACGTGCTCGACACCGTGATGGCCGACTGCGACGTCGTCCTGCAGACCAGCGTCGTGCCCTTCGACATCCTGGGCCTGCCCGAGCTCGGGTTCCCGGTCGGGTTCGGCACCTCCTCGGCCGGACCGGACACGCTGCCGGTCGGGGCGGTGCTCGGTGGGGCCCCCTACGAGGAGGAGCGGCTGCTCGAGGTGGTGGCCGCCTATCAGGCCGTCACCGACTGGCACCTGCGTCGCCCGGCCGACCCGGCCCCGGCCGCACGCGCCGCCCGGCGTACCGAGCGTCCGCGCCTGACCGCCGACGAGGTGGCCCGCCTCACCGCCTGACCGCAGGCGCCGGGTCGAGCCCCAGGTCGGGGCCGCGTCACCCCCCGGATCCGCCGGTCCCCCCGTACTGTTCGGGCATGGACCGGCGGATCTTCGGTATCGAGAACGAGTACGGCGTCACGTGCACGTTCAAGGGGCAGCGGCGGCTCAGCCCGGACGAGGTCGCCCGCTACCTGTTCCGCAAGGTCGTCAGCTGGGGCCGCAGCAGCAACGTGTTCCTCCGCAACGGCTCCCGGCTCTACCTCGACGTCGGCAGCCACCCGGAGTACGCCACCCCGGAGTGCGACGACATCGTCGACCTGGTCACCCACGACAAGGCGGGGGAGCGGGTCCTCGAGGGCCTGCTGCTCGACGCCGAGGACCGGCTGCACGACGAGGGCATCGCCGGCGAGATCTACCTGTTCAAGAACAACACCGACTCCGCCGGCAACTCCTACGGCTGCCACGAGAACTACCTGGTCGGGCGTGCGGGGGAGTTCAGCCGGCTGGCCGACATCCTGATCCCGTTCCTGGTCACGCGGCAGATCGTGGTCGGGGCCGGCAAGATCACGCAGACGCCGCGCGGGGCCTCGTACGCCGTGAGCCAGCGGGCCGAGCACATCTGGGAGGGCGTCTCGAGCGCCACGACCCGCAGCCGCCCGATCATCAACACCCGCGACGAGCCGCACGCGGACGCCGAGAAGTACCGGCGGCTGCACGTCATCGTCGGCGACTCCAACATGAGCGAGACGACCACCCTGCTGAAGGTGGCCAGCTGCGACCTCGTGCTGCGGATGATCGAGGAGGGCGTGGTGATGCGCGACCTCACGATGGAGAACCCGATCCGGGCGATCCGCGAGATCTCCAACGACGTCACCGGGCGTCGCAAGATCCGCCTGGCCAACGGCCGCGAGGCCAGCGCCCTCGACATCCAGCAGGAGTACCTCTCCAAGGCCCGCGACTTCGTCGACCGCCGCCAGATCTCCACCCCGGTCATCGAGCAGGCCCTCGACCTGTGGGAGCGCGGGCTCAAGGCCGTCGAGTCCGACGACCTGGGCCTGGTCGACACCGAGATCGACTGGGTCATCAAGTGGAAGCTGATCGAGAGCTACCGCGCCAAGCACGGCCTGCCGCTGAGCCACCCGCGGGTCGCCCAGCTGGACCTGGCCTACCACGACATCCACCGCGGCCGCGGGCTCTACTACCTCCTCGAGAAGCGCGGCATGGTCGCCCGGGCGACCACCGACCTGAAGATCTTCGAGGCCAAGTCGGTGCCGCCGCAGACCACCCGCGCCCGGCTGCGGGGCGAGTTCATCCGCACCGCCCAGGAGAAGCGCCGGGACTTCACCGTCGACTGGGTCCACCTCAAGCTCAACGACCAGGCCCAGCGCACGGTGCTGTGCAAGGACCCCTTCCGCGCCTACGACGAGCGGGTGCAGCGGCTGATCGACGGGATGTAGCCGGAGCTAGGTGTATAAAACAGGTCCCACCGGCCCCGCTGGTCCCACTGGTCCCACCGGCCCCAGGAATCCCCGCCCGGGCGGGGATTCCCCGACTTGGCATGCCTTGCAAGGCACGTCAACCCCGAGAAACCCCCTCCAAGTCCTGGGCGGTCGGCCGGGCACCGGGTGCCGCGGGGCACGCCTCCCGACGCGGCCGTCGTTTCAGGCGGAGACGCCCTCGGGGAACAGCTCCTCACGCACGACGCGGGCGGTGGCCTGTGGGCGCTCGAGATCGGCCCAGTCGAATCGCAGGCCCCGCATCCCGGTGAGCCGACGCACCAGGTTCTCCCGCCCCTTCTCGCGCAGTACCGCGTCCTCGATGCTCTCGTCCTTCCGGCGCAGCTCGAGGTACTTGCCCTTGCCATCGATCTCAGCGAAGACGCCGAGCTTCGGCCAGGCGAAGTCGAGGATCGCGACGAGCCGACCGCGGGAGTCGTACACCTTGTACTGCGGCTCCGGCGCAGGTAGTCCACAGCGCCAGCAGAGGAAGAAGAACCGCGATTCCGCGACACTCTCGCACCGGTGGTCAGCCAGTCGGAGCACGAGGTCGGTGGCGCGAGACCGGGGCCAGCGCTCCATCGCGCCCTCGTAGCGGTCCCGTAGCGCCGAGATCGTGGTCAGTCCGCGGTGGAGCAGGTCGTTGACGTGGACGAGGGCGACCTCGGTGCTGCAGGTCGTGGCCAGCTCGAGGAGGGCGCGGCTCGGACTCGTCACGGCAAGGCCGCGAACATCGACGACGTCGCCCTCCAGGAGCGTGCCTCGGTGGCGCCGGATGCCGGACTCGACGCGGCCCCCGATCCCGTCCCGGCTCGTCAGGTGGACCGCGTCCAGCGGCAGACCCCACCGGGGCGCTCCGTGGGAGACCAGTGCCGAGGCGTGCGAGACCACGACGGCCCGTCCTGCCTGGGCCACCGCGGCCCGAGCCGTCAGCTCGTGACGACCGAGTTCGTCGAGGGCATGCCACGTGGGGCCGTCGACGTACGCCCCGCGGCGCGGCCGGGAGAGCACCCCCTGGCGGACCGCGTCGGCAAGCATCTCGTCGGTCCATCCACGCGCCACCAGGTCGCGTCGGAGGTGGACGGGGGAGAGGAGGAGCTGGTTCCGGTCGTCGACGGTCATGCCTGGAGGGTGGGTCGGCGGACGGGTGCTCCGCAGTCGCGCGCCGGCGCCGGTGGATAGCGACGCACGGGCCCGGCCTGTGGACAGCCGCTGGCGGGGCGGGCGCAGTGGGTGCGGTGGGCGCGGTGGGCGTACTGGGTGGGCGTGTCCCGGGGTTCGCGTGCCTTGCAAGGCACGCGGAGCCAGGGAATCCCCGCCCGAGCGGGGATTCCTGGGGCGACCGGTGCGGGTGGGGCGGGTGGGGCCGCCCAGCCGTCCCCGGCCGCGAGCCGGCGAGGGACGGCGGGCCGGTCAGGGCGCCCCGGTAGGGTCTGTCCACGTGTCTACGCCTCTCTCCCCGCGTCCCGGCCGTCGTACCGCGGCGGTCTCCGCCGCGCTCCTGCTGAGCGTCTCGCTCGCTGCCTGCGGGTCCGACGAGGAGGGCGGGGCGACCGGGTTCGACGCCGTGGAGATCAGCGGCGAGGTCGGCTCGGCGCCGGAGGTGGCCTTCGACGGCCAGATGAGCGTCGACGGCACGGAGACCGAGACCCTGGCCGAGGGCGACGGGGCCGAGCTGGCCGCGGGCGACTCGGTGATGGTGAACTACTGGATCGGCAACGGCTTCGACGGCGAGCCGGTCGACGACTCGTACGGCGACAAGACCGCCGGCGCGCTGGTCACCCTCGGGGCCGAGCCGCAGCAGCCCCAGACCGTCGACCAGGTCGCCGCGGCCGCCGCCACCCGCCTGGTCGAGGCCGGCGCGACCGTCGGGTCGCGGATCGCCACCGTCGGCACCGCCCCCGAGGTCCTCGGCCTGCCGGGCGTGCCCGAGCTCGGGATCGGCAACCTCGACCCCGTGGTGCTCGTCGTCGACCTCGTCGAGCAGCCCCTCGAGGCGCCGGAGGGCCAGGACGCGGCGGACGTACCGGGGTGGGTGCCCGAGCTGGTCGAGCGCGACGACGTCCCCACCGGCTGGGACTTCCAGGGCACGCCCGAGCCCACCGACGAGCTGCGCAGCGCGACCCTGGTCGAGGGCGAGGGGCCCGAGGTGGAGAAGGGCGACCTGCTGGTCGCGAACTACCTCGGCCAGGTCTACGACGGCGACGAGCCGTTCGACGAGAGCTACAGCGGCGAGCCCGTCGGCTTCGGGATCGGCCTCGGCCAGGTCATCGAGGGCTGGGACGAGGCGCTGGTCGGCCAGACCGTCGGCAGCCGCGTCGTGCTGGCCATCCCGCCCGCCCAGGGCTACGGCGAGCAGGGCAGCCCGCAGGCCGGCATCGAGGGCGACGACACGCTCTACTTCGTGGTGGACGTCCTCGGGGCCGCGTGAGCCGGCTGCGAGACTGACGTGGTGACACCGGAGGCGCAGACGGAGGCGAAGTCCGAGCGCCTGCTCAACCTGCTGATCATGCTGCTGGTCCAGCGTCACCTCGTGCCCAAGGCGCGGATCCGCTCGATCCTCTACCCCGACCACTCCGACGACGCCTTCGAGCGCAAGTTCGACCGCGACAAGGAGGAGCTGCGCAGCCTCGGCGTGCCGATCGAGGTCGGGGCGATGGACGCCCTCTTCGACGACGAGCCCGGCTACCGGATCCGCCGCGACGAGTTCGCGCTGCCTGAGATCGACCTCGACCCCGAGGAGGCCGCGGTCGTCGGGTTGGCGGCCAAGGTCTGGGACCACGCCCGCTTCGCCACCGCCGCGAGCGACGCCGTCCGCAAGCTGACCGCCGCCGGGGTCGACGTCGACACCAGCCGGCTCGACATCGTCCAGCCCCGGCTGCGCGCCGACGAGCCGTCCTTCGAGGTCTTCCTCGAGGCCGTGCGGGACCGGGTGCCGGTCCGCTTCGACTACGCCCGCGCGGGTGCGGCGCCACAGACCCGGCACCTGCAGCCGTGGGGCGTCACCCGCTACGCCGGACGCTGGTACGTCGTGGGCCAGGACACCGACCGCAGCGCCGAGCGGGTCTTCCGGCTCTCCCGCGTGCGCGGTCGCGCGCACACCGACGGTGACCCCGGGTCGTACGACGTGCCGCCCGGCACCGACCTGCGCGAGGTCGCCCGGCGCCTCGCCCCCGCACCCAGCCACGAGCGGTCGGTGCTGCTGGTGCGCCAGGGCGCCGGCCACACGCTGCGCCGCGACGCCGTCGACGTCGAGGTCGGCGTCACCGGCCCCGACGGTCGCGAGGACTGGGACCGCCTCGTGCTGACCCGCGGCACGGTCGGCCTGGCCGACGAGGTCCTCGGCCACGGCCCGGCCGCCTTCGTCGAGGAGCCGGCCACGCTGCGTGAGGCCGTCGTCACCCGGCTCCGCGCGCTGCCCGACCCCGTAGGAGACCTCCCGTGAGCCCGACGACGCGCAAGCCCCCGGCCGGCGCGGGGGAGCAGGTCACCCGCCTGCTGACCCTCGTGCCGTTCCTGCACGCCCGCGGCAGCGTCGACCTCGCCGCGGCCGCCGACCTGCTCGGCGTCTCCCGCGACCAGGTGGTCTCCGACCTCAAGGTCCTCTTCATGTGCGGCCTGCCCGGCGGCTACCCCGACGACCTGATCGACGTCGACATCGACGCCCTCGAGGACGAGGACGGCGACGGCGTCATCCGGGTCGCCAACGCCGACTACCTCGACCGGCCGCTGCGGCTGAGCCCCACCGAGGCCTCCGCGGTCATCGTCGCGCTGCGCGCGCTGCGCGCCGGGACGCAGGACGACACCCGCGCCGTCGTCGACCGGGTGCTCGGCAAGCTCGAGGCGGCCGCCGCCGGGGGGCCCGACCCCTCCGCGGTGGAGACCGGCGCCGACGAGGCCGGCGACGCCCTGTCCCGCCTCGCGGGCGAGCTGGCCGACGCCGTGGCCCGCGGGCGCCAGGTGCGGCTGCGCTACTGGGTCCCCACCCGTGACGAGGTCTCCGACCGGGTCGTCGACCCGCGCGCGGTCGTGGAGCACGACGGGCACGCCTACCTCGACGCCTACTGCCACAGCGCCGAGGCGCCGCGGCTCTTCCGGCTGGACCGCGTGCAGCACGCCGAGGTGCTCGAAACGGAGGTCACCAGCGTCCCGGCCCGTCCCCGCCGGCTGACCGGCTCGCTGCTCGGCACCGCCCGCGACACGCCCCGGGTGACCCTGCGGCTGCGCCCGGAGGCCTCCTGGGTCACCGACTACCACCCCGTCGAGGACGTCCGCCCGGCCCCGGTCGGCCCGGAGGGCACCGTCGACCTGGAGGTCCCGGTGGCCGACGAGCGGTGGCTGACCCGGCTTCTGCTCCGCCTGGCCCCGCACGCCGAGGTCGTCGGACCCGAGCCGTACGCCGACGCGTTGGCGCGGGCCGCCGCGGACACGCTCGCGCTCTACGACCAGGCCAACAGCGGGCGAACGGCGCGTTGACGCTGCGCCGACGGCGCACGGACGACGTGCTCGCGGCGTGGTTCGGGTCCCCGGCCCACCGGGAGCGGCGTACGATGAACTCGTCCGTCGTCCAAGCCCCGGTCCTCCGACCGGGTCGTCTGTGAGGTCGCCATGTCCTACCCCATGCTCGGGATGCCCCAGGGTGCCGAGTGGTTCATCATCCTCGCGATCGTGATCCTGGTCTTCGGTGCCGCCAAGCTGCCGGACCTCGCGCGCAGCACCGGTCAGGCGCTGAAGATCTTCAAGTCCGAGACCAAGGGCCTGATCGACGACGACAAGGACAAGAGCAAGGACAAGTCCACGCCGGTCTCGAGCACCGACGGCTCCGACGTCACGGTCGCGGGCGAGCTGCCCCCGGCCAGCGGTGAGGCGACGACCGACGCGTCGACGACCTCCACCGAGCGCCACCCCGGCTGACCCTGCCGCTCCCTGTGTCGATCACCGGCGTCGCCCGCATCTTCGTCGGTCGCCCCGTCCACCCCGTGGGCGACGACGGCCGGATGGCCCTCTCGGACCACCTGCGCGAGCTCCGTGCCCGCATCCTCAAGGTCGCCATCATCCTGCTGGTCGGCCTGCTGGTCTCCCTGCTGTTCTTCCAGCAGGTCTACGACGTGGTCTACGGACCCCTCAAGGACGCTCGCGCGAACCTGCCCGAGGACAGCGGCCTGGACACCACGCAGGGTCCGGCCGGCGGCCTGATGCTCTACCTCAAGCTGTGCGGGTTCTCCTCGGTCGTGGCCACCAGCCCGCTGTGGCTCTACCAGATCTGGGCGTTCATCGTCCCGGGCCTGCACGCCCGGGAGAAGAAGTGGACGCGGGTGTTCGCCGCGATCGCCGGGCCGCTGTTCCTGGCCGGCGTCGCGCTGGGCTACCTGACCCTGGCCAAGGGTCTGGAGATCCTGATCGGGCTCAACCCGCCGGGGCTCACGAACCTGGTGGAGTTCAACGAGTACCTCCAGTTCTTCAGCCGCACCCTGCTGGTCTTCGGCATCTCCTTCGAGATCCCGCTCTTCGTGGTGCTGCTCAACCTGGCCGGGATCATCGAGGGCAAGACGCTGGCGGCCTACCGGCCCTGGATCATCGTCGGCACCTTCGTCTTCGCCGCGATCGCGACGCCCTCGGCGGACCCGTTCACGATGACGATCATGGCGATGCCGATGGTGCTGCTGTTCCTCATCTCCGAGGTCATCGCCCGGAGCAACGACAAGCGGCGGGCCAAGCGGCGCGAGGCGCTCGTCGCGGCCGCCGAGGCGTGAGCGCGGCGGAGCCCGGCGCGCCCCTGCTGGTCGAGGTCGACCCGTTCGACCTGCCCGAGTGGCTCGGGGAGACCGACGTGGTGTGGTCCGGCGGGTCGGGGCTGCGTACGGCCCACCTCGTCGAGGGTGCGCTGTCCGGCGGCCCCGGCCGGCAGACGCCGTGCGACCTGCTCGCCGTCGACGAGGCGTACCCGACGATCGTGGCCACCGACGACACCCGGGTACGCGCCCACCGCGCGTGGCGCCACGGCCAGGTCCTGGTGGTGCTCCACGGCGACCGCGTGACCCTGGCCGCCCCGGGGACCCGCTGGACCTCCGAGGGCGTGCTGGACGCGATGTCCCGGCTGGCCCGGGCCGTCGGGGCCTCGCCCGAGCACTTCGCGGTGCACCTGCGGATCGGCGACGACCGCTAGCCCGGTGCCAGCCCTCCGGGGGTGACCGACCCCCTCGGTAGGGTCGGGTCGTGGTTGTCCCCAGGCGCGAGGTCGCGCTGATCACCAACCCGGCCGCCGGCAGGGGCCGGTCGGCCGGTGCCCGCGACGCCGTCGTCAACCGCCTCCGCTCCCGGGGCGTGCGCGTGCGCTCGCTCGAGGGCCGTGACCGGTCGAGCGCCGGCGACCTGGCCCGCGCGGCCGTCGCCGACGGGGTGGACGCGCTGGTCGTCTGCGGCGGTGACGGGATGGTCAACGTCGGGCTCCAGGCGGTGGCGGCCACCGGTACCCCGCTGGGCATCGTGCCGACCGGTAACGGGAACGACACCGCCCGCTCCCTCGGCATCCCGCGCGACGACCCGGTCGCCGCGGCCGACGTCGTGGCCCGCGGCTCGATCCGGATCGTCGACCTCGCCGTGACCGGGGGCCGCTACTACGCCACCGTGCTCGCCGCGGGATTCGACGCCCTGGTCAACGAGCGGGCCAACCGGATGCGCTGGCCGCGCGGCCAGGCGCGCTACCACCTGGCCACCCTGGCCGAGCTGCGGACCTTCGCGCCCCGGTCCTACACCCTCGACCTCGACGGGCGGGTCGAACGTACGGACGCGATGCTGGTCGCCGTGGGCAACGGGCCGTCGTTCGGCGGCGGTCTCCGGATCACCGAGGGCGCCCGGCTCGACGACGGGATGCTGGACGTCGTCGTGATCGCCCCGATGCGCCGCGCCGAGCTGGTCCGGGTCTACCCGCGCCTGCTCGACGGGTCGCACACCAGCCTGCCGCAGTACACGCACCACCGAGCCCGACGCGTGACGGTCGCCGCCCCCGGCATCGTCGCCTACGCCGACGGGGAGCGGTTCGGACCGCTGCCCACCACCATCGAGGCCGCCCCAGGGGCACTGGCGGTCCTGGCCCCCGGAGGTGCCGCATGACCACACCGGCCGAGCGCTACGCGTCCTACCGCGCGGAGCGCGAGCACCCCGTCCTGCGCGACTTCGCCGCGCACTACGAGTTCGCGCTCGACGACTTCCAGCTGCGTGCCTGCCGCGCGATCGAGGACGGTCGCGGCGTGCTCGTCGCCGCGCCGACGGGGTCGGGCAAGACGATCGTCGGCGAGTTCGGCGTCCACCTGGCCCTGCAGACCGGACGCAAGACCTTCTACACCACCCCGATCAAGGCGCTGTCGAACCAGAAGTACCACGACCTGGTCGCCCGCTACGGGCCCGAGAACGTCGGTCTGCTGACCGGCGACGACGTCGTCAACGGCGACGCCCCGGTGGTCGTGATGACCACCGAGGTCCTGCGCAACATGCTGTACGCCGGGTCCAGCACCCTGATCGGCCTCGGGTTCGTGGTGATGGACGAGGTGCACTACCTCGCCGACCGCGCCCGCGGCGCGGTGTGGGAGGAGGTGATCATCCACCTCCCGGAGTCGGTCAGCGTGATCTCGCTGTCCGCGACGGTCTCGAATGCCGAGGAGTTCGGCGAGTGGCTGGCCACCGTGCGCGGCGAGACCACCACGATCGTCGAGGAGCGACGCCCGGTCCCGCTCTACCAGCACGTCCTGGTCGGGCGCCGGCTGCTCGACCTCTTCGCCTCCTCCGACGTCGACGCCTCCGCCGGGTTCGTCCAGGAGGGCGCGCCGGTCAACGACGAGCTGGTCAAGCTCGCCCGCGACGACTGGGCCGCGACCCGGATCAAGGACCGCCGCACCCCGAAGAAGGGCCGGGGCAAGACGCCGCGCCCGTCCGGCGGCGGCGGGGGAGCCGGTGGGGGGCAGAACGGTGCGCGCCCCGTCGGCAACGGCCGGCGCGTGTGGATCCCGAGCCGGGTCGACGTGCTCACCGCGCTCGACCGGGAGGGCCTGCTGCCGGCGATCACCTTCATCTTCAGCCGGGCCGGCTGCGCGGCCGCGGTGCAGCAGTGCCTGGACTCCAACGTGCGGCTGACGACGCCGGCCGAGCGCGAGGAGATCCGTACCTTCGTCGAGGCGTCCTGCCGGGACCTGCCCGCCGACGACCTGCAGGTGCTCGGCTACCACGAGTTCCTCGACGGGCTGGTCCGCGGCGTGGCCGCGCACCACGCCGGGATGCTGCCGGCCTTCAAGCACGTGGTGGAGGAGCTCTACCTGCGTGGGCTCTGCAAGGCGGTCTTCGCGACCGAGACCCTGGCGCTGGGCGTGAACATGCCCGCACGCACCGTCGTCATCGAGAAGCTCAGCAAGTGGAACGGCGAGACCCACGCCGACATCACGCCGGGGGAGTACACCCAGCTGACCGGTCGTGCCGGTCGGCGCGGGCTGGACGTCGAGGGCCACGGCGTCGTGCTGTGGCAGCCCGGGATGAACCCCCGCGAGGTCGCCGGGCTGGCCTCGACCCGCACCTACCCCCTGCGCTCGTCCTTCCGGCCGTCCTACAACATGGCCGTCAACCTGGTGCACCAGTTCGGCCGCACCCGCTCGCGCGAGCTGCTCGAGCAGTCCTTCGCGCAGTTCCAGGCCGACAAGGCCGTCGTCGGCCTCGCCCGGCAGCTGCACAAGGCCGAGGACGCGATGGAGGGCTACGCCGAGGCGGCGACCTGCCACCTCGGCGACTTCATGGAGTACGCCTCGCTGCGCCGCCAGGTCAACGAGGTGGAGAAGGACGCCAGCCGCAGCCGCCGCGCCGACCGTCGCGACCTCGCGCTCGGGTCGCTGCAGAAGCTGCGTACCGGGGACGTCATCGAGGTGCCCGGCGGCAAGTTCGCCGGCACCGCCCTGGTGCTGGACCCGGGCTGGGACCCCGACAACCCGCGGCCGTACGTCCTGACGCAGCAGCGCCAGGCCCGGCGGCTCGGGCCGATGGACTTCCCGGAGCCGGTCGAGGCGCTGGCCCGGATGCGGGTGCCGAAGAGCTTCAACGGCCGCAACCCCCAGCAGCGCCGCGACCTGGCGGACGCGCTGCACAAGCGCGCCGCCGACATCCCGCCGCCGCACCTGCGGGCATCGGCGCGCGAGGACGGCCGAGGAGACGGCCGGGACGGCGGACCGGACCGTACGGCGGCCCGGGTCTCCGACCTGCGCGCCCGGATGAAGGCGCACCCGTGCCACGGGTGCTCCGACCGCGAGGACCACGCCCGCTGGGCCGAGCGGCACTTCAAGCTCGAGCGCGACTCGGCCACCCTGCGACGGCGGGTGGAGAACCGCACCAACACCGTGGCGCGGCAGTTCGACCGCGTCTGCGAGGTCCTCACCGCCCTGGGGTACCTCGAGGGTGACGAGGTCACCACCGAGGGAGCGCGGCTGCGCCGCCTGTACTCCGAGATGGACCTCGTGGCGGCGGAGTCGCTGCGCCAGGGCCTCTGGGACGGGCTCACGTCCTCGGGCCTGGCGGCGGCGCTGTCGGTGCTCGTCTTCGAGGCGCGCCGCCCCGACGACGCCCGCTCCCCGCGGGTGCCCGGCGGGAACACCGGCGCCGCCATCGACGCGATGATGCGGCTCTGGGGCGACCTCGACGGCCTCGAGAAGCAGCACCACCTCGACTTCCTGCGCCGCCCCGACGCCGGCTTCGCCTGGTGCGCCTTCCGCTGGGCCGAGGGCGACGACCTCGACGACGTCCTGGGGACGACCGACCTCACCGCCGGCGACTTCGTGCGCTGGATGAAGCAGCTGGTCGACCTCGCCGGCCAGGTGGCCACCGCCGCCGGACCCGGCCCGCTCCGCGACACCGCGCGGGCGACGGTCAAGCAGCTCAAGCGGGGCGTGGTGGCCTACTCCGGCCTGGCGGAGTAGCCCGGCGGAGTAGCCCGGCGGCTCGGTGGTCGAGGAGCGGGCGCCGGTGTCCCCGGCGGTCGAGGAGCGGGCGCCGGCCCGGTGGTCGAGGAGCGAGCGCAGCGAGCGTCACGAGACCTCGACCTGTGACTTTCACGCACCTGGTGCGTGAAACGGTCAGGTCGACGTGCCCGGGCGGCCCGGCCGGGTGGTCGAGGAGCGAGCGCAGCGAGCGTCACGAGACCAGGCCGGCGTGTCGATGTGTGATCTGCGTGCACCTGGTGCGCGCAGATCACACATCGACTGGGTGCCTACCGGTGCCGCTGGTGGACGTGGCCCGATCCGGCGGTACGGCTGCTGGCATTCACAGCCGGGTCGGAAGGGTGGGGCGTCATCGCGAGGTGTTGACGCGAGGGCGGGTCTCGTGACGCTCGCTTCGCTCGCTCCTCGACCACCGGTGGGGCTGGGGTCTCGTGACGCTCGCTTCGCTCGCTCCTCGACCACCGGTGGGTGGCCGGGTCTCGTGACGCTCGCTTCGCTCGCTCCTCGACCGCCGAAGTCGCCCTGGGTCAGTCGCGGGCGAGGGCGGCGGTGAGGCGGGCGACGGGGGAGTCGAGGCCGTACTGCTCCGACAGCGCGGCCAGGCGGTCCGGGTCGGCCGGCGACGTCGGCAGGTCCAGGTGGGAGCGGTCGAGGTCCAGCTCGCGGGCGACCGCGACCACGCGCGGGGCGACGGCGAGGTAGTCGGCGGCGTCCTTGACCTTGCGTCGCGGACCGGCCGCCATCCCCGAGTCGGGGTCGTGGGCCGCGGCGACGATGCCGGCCAGGTCGCCGTGACGACCGAGCAGGGAGGCGGCGGTCTTGTCGCCGACGCCGGACACTCCGGGCAGGCCGTCCGAGGCGTCACCGCGCAGGGTGGCGAAGTCGGCGTACTGGCGGGCGTGGACGTCGTACTTCGCGACCACCCAGGCGTCGTCGACGCGCTCGTGGCGCCCGACGCCGCGGGCGATGTAGAGCACCCGGACCTCGGCGTCGTCGTCGACGAGCTGGAACAGGTCGCGGTCGCCGGTGACCACGTCGACCGGCATCCCGGCGCCGGTGGCGAGCGTGCCGATCACGTCGTCGGCCTCGTAGCCCGGGGCGCCGATCACGGTGATCCCGAAGGCCGCCAGCACCTGCTGGATGATCGGGACCTGGACCCCGAGCGGGTCGGGGACCTCCTCGACGTCGGGGGCGGTCTCGACCTCCTCGACGACACGGTGGGCCTTGTAGGTCGGCAGCAGGTCGACGCGCCACTGGGGGCGCCAGTCGTCGTCCCAGCAGCAGACCAGGTGGGTCGGCTGGTAGTCGGTCACCAGCCGGGAGACGAAGTCCAGCAGCCCGCGCACGGCGTTGACCGGGGTGCCGTCGGGGCCGGCGATGTCGGGCACGCCGAAGAAGGCGCGGAAGTACATCGAGGCGGTGTCCAGCAGCATCAGGCGCGGCGCGGGGGCGGTCACATCGGCACCGTAACCCAGTCCGCCGGGGCCGCGTCCGCGCTGCGGACGGCGCTCGCGGCGGCCGGGCGGTCCGCCCCGCCACGGCGGACGAGGGGCCGGAGGGGGTGCGGGGTGCGGCCGGCCCAGGTCAGGCGGGCGTCGTCCCAGACCTCGAGGTCGTACGCCGCCCGTGGCGCCCGGCGCGCCAGCCGCCGGACGGAGCCGACCAGGCCCCGGTGCGGCGCCTCGGCCGACGGCACCCGACGGAGCCAGACCTCACGACCGCTGCCCACGCCGCCACCCTAGGACTCCCGCCCGCCCGCGTGCTGAGCATCCCCCACGCGCAGCCGCAGGGAGCCCTACGCTGGCCCGCGTGAGCGCAGATCCTTCCGGTGTGGAGCCCACCGACCGCAAGATCCTCCAGCTGCTGGCCCGTGACGGCCGGATGTCCTTCACCGACCTGGGGAAGGCGACCGGCCTGTCCACCTCCGCGGTGCACCAGCGCGTGAAGCGCCTCGAGCAGCGCGGTCTGATCCTGGGCTACGGCGCCACGGTCAACCACGCCGAGATGGGCCGGCCGCTGACCGCCTTCATCTCGATCCGCCCGATCGACCCGGCCTCGCCGGACGACGTCCCGCAGCGCCTCGAGCACGTCGACGAGATCGAGTCCTGCTGGTCGGTGGCCGGCCAGGAGTCCTACATCCTCAAGATCCGCGTGTCGACGCCGGCCGACCTCGAGGACCTGCTGGCCCGCATCCGCGCCGCGGCCAACGTCTCCACCCGCACCACCATCGTGCTGTCCACGGCCTACGAGAACCGCCCCGTCGGCTAAGGCCGGCCCCCGCCGGTCAGGCTCAGGTGGCCTGCAGCGCGGCCGCCCGGCGCGACATCGCGGCCGCCTGCGCGGGCGTCATCGAGCCGGAGTCGGGCGCGACGTTCTCGGCCCACCAGCGCTGACCCTCCTCGGGCAGCGTGTGGATCGGGTCGTAGTAGGGGTAGGTGCGCGTCAGCGCCTCGGGGTCGTTGGCCTCGATCGAGGTGCGGTAGTTCTTGGTCCACCCCGAGACACCGTGCACGGTGTCGTACGACGTCAGCTGGTGCACCCAGCGCTTGCCGACGAACGGCACGTCGCAGACCAGTCGCGGGGTGGCGAAGCCGGGCAGGTAGCCCATGATCGCGGTCTGCAGCCGCTGCGCGTCGGCGACCGAGGTGCGCCAGTGCTCGGCGAACGGGATCATGTCGCAGAGGTAGAAGTAGTACGGCATGATCTGCGCGCCGTCGAGGAGCGCGAAGCAGAGGTCGAGCAGGGCGTGCGGGTCGGCGTTGACGCCGTCGAGGATGACGCCCTGGTTCCGCACGTCGCGCAGGCCGGCGTCCAGCATCGCCCGGGTCGCCCGGGCCACCAGCGGCGTCACCGACGCGGCGTGGTTGGCGTGGGTGTGCAGCGCCAGGGAGATCCCGCGGCGCCGGGCGAGCGTGGCGACCCGCTCCACGCCGGCGACGACCTCGGGCTGCAGCCAGTGCTGCGGGAGCCCGACCAGCGCCTTGGTGGCCATCCGGATGTCCCGGATCGACTCGATCTCGAGCAGCGAGGTCAGGAAGGCCTCGAGCCGGGGCCACGGCATGTTGGCCACGTCGCCGCCGGACACGACGACGTCGCGGACGCCGGGGGTGCGGCGCAGGTAGTCGAGCATCGCGACCAGGCGGTCGTTCGGCTTCCCGGTGAGCTTGAGCTTCTCCACCGTCGGGGTCGAGTTCCCGACGAGGTCCATCCGGGTGCAGTGCCCGCAGTACTGGGGGCAGGTCGGCAGGAGCTCGGCCAGCACCTTGGTCGGGTACCGGTGGGTGAGGCCCTCGGTCACCCACATGTCGTGCTCGTGCAGCGAGTCGCGGGTCGAGTACGGGTGGGAGGGCCAGTCCGTGCGGCGGTCGGAGAACACCGGCAGCATGTAGTGGCGCACCGGGTCGGCGTGGAAGGCCTCGGTCAGCGACCCGGGCCCGCGCGGGGTCTCACGGGACGCGATCGTGTTGAGCATCTGCGGCGGGAGCAGCATCGACATCGTGGCCCGCTCGGCCTGGTCACGCTCGAGGTCGGCGTAGAACGAGTCCGCCACCAGGTCGCCCAGCACGGCCTTCAGCTGCGCGGGGTTCTTCACGCAGTGCGAGCGCTGCCACTGCACCGACTCCCAGTCCGCGACCGTGACGTCGCGCCAGCCGGGGAAGCGGGTCCAGTCCGGCTCGACCAGCTCGGGGGCGCGGTACGGGTACGGCTGGCCGGTCTCCAGGCCGATGGAGGTCTCGATGCTCATGGGGCTCCTCGTGGGATCCGGGCCGGCGGGTGCGGGTGGTGGGTGCGCGCAGGCGCGTCGCGGTGGCGGCGGGTGCGCCGTCGTGCCACGATAAGCGAAGATCATCCGGCATATCCACTCCCACGCCGGAGGATCTTTCGACAAGGACGTCATCGACGACGTCCCCGACGGAGGTGGCGATGACCAGCGCGACGAGCGGCACGACGACCCGGGAGCGCGTGGGCGACCCCGTCGGCCTGCACCGCGTCCTCGACCCCGACCCCGCGACGTCCCGGGTGCTGCCGCAGGCCGCCTGGCGCCTGGACACCCGTCACGAGCTGTGGGACGACGAGGTCCGGGTCCGCGTCGAGCGGCTCAACCTGGACGCCGCGTCCTTCCGCCAGCTGCGCGAGGAGCACGGCAGCGGTGCCGCCGTGCGGGAGGCCGTCCTGGCGATCGTGCGCGAGCGCGGCAAGATGCAGAACCCCGTCACCGGCTCGGGCGGCATGCTCGTCGGCACCGTCGAGGAGGTCGGCCCCGGCTCGGGCCTCGGCCTGCAGGTGGGCGACCACGTCGCCACCCTGGTCTCCCTGACGCTGACCCCGCTGGTCGTCGAGGACGGCCTGGCGCGCTGGGACGGCGAGGACGAGCAGGTGCCCTGCGACGGGTACGCCGTGCTCTTCGGCCGCTCCGTGGCCGCCCGGCTGCCCGTGGACCTCCCGACCGCGCTGAGCCTGTCCGTGATGGACGTCTGCGGCGCCCCGGCGCTGACCGCCCGCGTCTGCGCCGAGCACCTCGCCCGCACCGGCACCGCCCCGGTGGTCGCCGTGGTCGGCGGGGCCGGCAAGTCCGGCTCGCTCAGCCTGGCCGCGGCCCGTGAGGCCGGCACCACGCGCACGATCGGGGTGGTGCCCCACGAGCAGGAGGCCGCGCGGCTCCGTGCTGCGGGCCTGGCCGACGTGGTCGCCGTGGCCGACGCCCGCGACCCGGTCGCGCTGCGCGACGCCGTCGCCGCAGCGGGCGGGCCGGCCGACGTGACCGTGGTCTGCGTCGACGTGCCCGGCTGCGAGGGCGGGGCCGTGCTGGCCACCGCCGACGGCGGCACGGTGGTGTTCTTCTCGATGGCGACCTCGTTCCCCGCCGCCGCGCTCGGCGCCGAGGGACTCGCCGCCGACGTGCGGATGCTGGTCGGCAACGGCTACGCCCCGGGTCACGCCGACCTGGCCCTGGACCTGCTGCGGCGCCACGACGGCGTACGACGTCTCTTCGAGGAGCGCGGATGACCACCACCACGACCACGACGACCACGACGACCACGGCGCCCCGCGCCAGCAAGCTGCACCTCGACGCCGACCTGGTCGCGCGGGCGCGCGGCCTGGCCGCCCAGGCCGGGGAGCCGATCGTCGACCTCGCCCGCCGCCACACGACCGTCTCGGTCGAGCGCGCCACGCTGCGGCTGGCCGGGCTGGCCGGCGCCGACCCCGAGGGCACGCCCTGGGCCAACCGGCTGCTCGACGTCGTGCGCGCCGACCTCGGCGACGACGCCCTGCCGCACGGCGTCGCCCTCCCGGTCTGGGACGCGCTGGCCCGCGGCGAGGCCGACGACCTCGCCACGCTCGCTGCGAAGGCCTCGGCCGGCTCGGTGCGCTTCCGGCTCCCCGCCGGCGCCGACGCCGCCCGGGCACGCACCGCCGCCACCGAGGCGGTCGCCGTCGGCGTGGCCCGGATGGACGCCCGCCGCACCGAGCGCGACCACCTCGTCGCCACCGTCGGCGACGCCCCCCGGCAGCCGTGGATCTACCTGATCGTGGCGACCGGGGACATCTACGAGGACATCCCGCAGGCCCAGCAGGCCGCCCGCGAGGGCGCCGACGTGATCGCGGTGATCCGCTCCACGGGGCAGAGCCTGCTCGACTTCGTGCCCGAGGGGGCGACCCGCGAGGGCTTCGCGGGCACCTACGCCACCCAGGAGAACTTCCGGCTGATGCGGGCCGCGCTCGACGAGACCGGCCACGAGCTCGGCCGCTACATCCGGCTGACCAACTACGCCTCCGGGTTGTGCATGCCCGAGATCGCGGTCCTGGCCGGCCTCGAGCGCCTCGACATGATGCTCAACGACTCGATGTACGGGATCCTGTTCCGCGACATCAACCCGGTCCGCACCTTCGTCGACCAGCGCTTCAGCCGCCAGGTCCACGCCCGGGCCGGGATCATCATCAACACCGGCGAGGACAACTACCTCACCACCGCGGACGCCATCGAGGCCGCGCACACGGTCACCACCAGCCAGCTGCTCAACGAGTACTTCGCCCGCGAGGCCGGGCTGGAGGACTGGCAGCTCGGCCTCGGCCACGCCTTCGAGATCGACCCGGCGGTGCCCGACTCCTTCCGTCTGGAGCTCGCGCACGCGCTGCTCGCCCGCGAGCTGTTCCCGACCGCGCCGCTGAAGTGGATGCCGCCGACGCGGCACATGACCGGCGACATCTTCCGCGGCTACCTGCTCGACGGGTTCTTCAACCTCGCCGGTGCGCTGACCGGGCAGGGCATCCTGCTGGTCGGGATGATGACCGAGGCCGTGGTGACGCCGTGGCTCTCCGACCGTGACCTGGCGCTGCAGAACGTGCGCTACGTGATGGAGGCCGCGGGCTCGCTGCACGAGGACTTCCACCCGGCACCCGACGGCGTGATCGCCACCCGGGCCCGCCACGTGCTGGGTGAGTCGATGGACCTGCTGGGCAGGATCGTGGACCACGACGGCACCGGCTCCGGCGGGGGCCTGCTCGCCGCCATCGCCGACGGGACGTTCGGGCTGATGAAGCGTCCGGCCGAGGCCGGCCGGGGCCTGGACGGGGTCGCCGAGACGGCCCCGGGCTACTGCAACCCGGCCCGGGAGCTGCTGGAGACCGCGCCCACGCCCACGGCCACGGCCACGAGCACGAGCACGACCGGGACGGGGGCCGAGGCATGAGCATCGTGCGCCCCTACGGGGACACCACCGGCGACGGCATGGTCCAGCTCAGCTTCACCCTGCCCGTGCCGCACTCCAAGGTCGCCGAGGGCGCGGCCGCGCAGCTGGCCACGAAGATGGGCCTCGACGCCGTCCTGGTCGCGCACTCCCGTCCGATGGGCCCGGACTTCACCTTCTTCGTCGTCTACGGCCGTACCCACCACCTCGTCGACACCGACGCCGTCGAGGTCGTCGAGCGCGACTTCCCGCTGCTGACCCCGAAGGAGGCCAACGCCGCGGTCAAGGAGTCGCTCCAGCGGCGCCTGGTCGTCGTCGGCGCCTGCATCGGCACCGACGCGCACACGGTCGGGATCGACGCGATCCTCAACATCAAGGGGTTCGCCGGCGAGAAGGGCCTGGAGTACTACCGCGAGCTGCGCACGGTCAACCTCGGCGCCCAGGTCTCGGTGCCCGAGCTCGTCGCCCGCGCCCAGGAGGAGCAGGCCGACGCGGTGCTGGTCTCGCAGGTCGTCACGCAGCGCGACGCGCACCTGCTGAACACCCGCGAGATGTCCGCGGCCTTCCGCGAGGCCTACCCGGAGGAGCGGCGACCGCTGCTCGTGGTCGGCGGTCCGCGCTTCGACGAGTCGATGGCCGCCGAGCTCGGGGTCGACCGGGTCTTCGCGCGGGGCACCACGCCGGGGGAGGTGGCCTCGTTCCTGGTCCACCGCCTCGCCCGGACCGACGCCGCGGGCCGGGACGACCAGGAGAGCCCCGCATGAGCCAGCCCCCCGAGCAGGACGGGTCCCCGGTCGGCACCCGGGTCGTCCACCGTCGCTACGTCCCGTACAGCCACGCCCACTACGCCGGGAACCTGGTCGACGGGGCGTACAGCCTCGGGCTCTTCGGCGACGTGGCCACCGAGCTGTCGATCCGGGTGGACGGCGACGAGGGGCTCTTCGCCTCCTACGACGACGTCCAGTTCAGGGCGCCGGTCCGTGCGGGCGACGTGCTCGAGGTGGAGGCCGTCCTCGTCCGTGCCGGCACCCGGTCGCGGCGCCTCGAGCTCGAGGTCCGCGTGGTGGCTCGCGGCGAGCCCACCGCCGACCAGCCCGGCGCGGCCCGCATGCTCGCCGAGCCCCTGGTGGCGACGACCGCGACCGGCACCGTCGTCGTCCCGGCCCGGGACGGCTGAGCGCGCGACTCCCGTGGTCCGATCCCTCGGGCCGACCGCCGAGCGGCGGCGTGTCGCGGGCGACACGCCGCGCAGGACGGGATTGGCACGTTCAATTCCGGGTCGAAAGACCCCGTGCTGACCTGCGCCGACGCCGGTCCGTGCAGGTCAGGACCGTGTTGACAGCCCGCGCCGGCCCTACCAAGGTTTGACCTACCGCTCATGCAGGCCGTGGTCTGTGGACCGGCGTCCGAGTGGCCGTGACCGGGGGGTGCTGGTGCCGAGCACTCCTCCGCGCGGTCCACGGATCCGGTCCACCCCGCGCGAGCGGGACGGAGGGGACCCGGGGTCCCTAGACAACGGGGCTCTCGTGACATCCGGTCGCGCGTGCCTCGGACCGAAGGCACCCGGGTCCCCTCCGTTGCTCGGCACCGTCCCCGGTCCGACGGGCCCGGCACCCACGGGTGCCCACGCCCCGTGCGGACCGCCCCGGTAGGTTCGCCGCGTGCTCGTCCGGTTGCTCGTGGCCCTGGTCTCGGGAGGGCTGCTCGCCACATCGTTCGAGCCGCTGACCTGGTGGTGGGTCACGCCGTTCTGCGTCGCCGGCCTCGCCCTCAGCGTCGCCGGGCTGCGCCCGGGTCGTGCGTGGTGGCCGGCGCTCGTCTTCGCCGTCGCCTTCTATTTCCCGCACATCGTGTGGATGCGGGCCGTCTCGACCGGCGCCTGGCTCGCGCTGGCCGGCATCGAGGCGGTCTTCTACGCCGCCCTGGGGCCGGTGCTGGTCGTCCTCATGCGGCATCGCGCCTGGCCGCTGTGGGGTGCCGGCGCCTGGGCGCTCGCGGAGACGGTGCGCTCCTCGTGGCCCTTCAGCGGGATGCCCTGGGGCCGGCTCGGCTTCGGGGTGATGGACACCCCGGTCGCCCCGGCCCTGGGCTACGTCGGCGCCACGGGCGTGGGCTTCGGGCTCGCCCTCGCGTCCTTCTGCCTGGCCGCCGCGGTCCTGACGCTCCACGGCGGTGCCGGAGGGTCCCGGCGGACGGCTCGTGCCGGCACCCGCGCCGTGGCGGGCCCCCTGGTGACCGTCGTCGTGCTGGTCGCCCTCACCGGCCTCGCGGCGGCGTTCCCGGTCCGCCTCGCCGTGACCGGTCAGGCGACGGTGGCCGCGGTGCAGCCCGACGTCCCCGGCGCCGGGAACGACATCCTGGCCGGCTTCCGCGAGGTCACCGCCAGCACCGTCCAGGAGACGGTCGACCTTGCCGCCGACGTCGAGGCCGGCAGGGTCCCGCGCCCCGACCTCGTGCTGTGGCCGGAGAACTCCACCGCCGTCGACCCGTTCGCGGACACCGTGACCAACGCCGGCATCCGGCGCGCCTCCGCGGCGATCGGTGTCCCGGTCGTGGTCGGCGGCATCGTCGACGGCGGGCCGGGCGAGGTGCTCAACCAGGGCCTGGTGTGGGAACAGGGGGACCGCACCGCCGAGGACGTGACCGAGCGCTACACCAAGCGGCACCCGGTGCCGTATGGCGAGTACATCCCCGCCCGTGACCTCCTGGAGGACCTCGGCGTCCCGATCGGGAACTTCGGGGACCTCGCGCTGATCCCGCGCGACATGGTGGCCGGGGAGCGGACGACGCCCCTGCAGGTCGCCGGGATCGCGATGGCCGACGCGATCTGCTTCGACGTCGGCTACGACGACGTCCTGCACGACCAGGTCCTGGGCGGCGCCGAGCTGCTCGCGGTCCAGACCAGCAACGCCACCTTCATCGCCACCGACCAGGTCGACCAGCAGTTCGCGATCACCCGCGCCCGCGCCGTCGAGGCCGGTCGCTGGCTCGTGGTCGCCTCCACCAACGGGATCACCGCGGTGGTCGCCCCGGACGGCTCCGTGGTCGCCGAGGTGCCCCGCCGGGCGACCGCGACGCTGCTCGAGCAGGTCGACCTCGTCGAGGGCGTCACCCCGGGCGTGCGGGTGGGGCGGTACGCCGGCTGGGGCGCGCTGGGGCTGACGGCCGCCGGGCTCGCCCTCGGTCTCGCCGCAGGTCGCCGACGGGTGCCTGGCACGATGGAGGAGCACGACCCGACGTCCCCCGCCCCGCCCCACCCGAGCTGAGGNCTCGCGGCGGCGTTCCCGGTCCGCCTCGCCGTGACCGGTCAGGCGACGGTGGCCGCGGTGCAGCCCGACGTCCCCGGCGCCGGGAACGACATCCTGGCCGGCTTCCGCGAGGTCACCGCCAGCACCGTCCAGGAGACGGTCGACCTTGCCGCCGACGTCGAGGCCGGCAGGGTCCCGCGCCCCGACCTCGTGCTGTGGCCGGAGAACTCCACCGCCGTCGACGATGCCGCCGACCTCGCCTGGATCGTGGAGCGGCTGCACCGGGCCCACCCCGACGTCGACGTGCTCGTGGTCGACGACGGCTCGCCCGACGGCACCGGCCGGATCGCCGACGGCCTCGCGGCCGCCGACGGTCGGGTCAACGTGCTGCACCGCACCGGCAAGGCCGGCCTGGGCGCGGCGTACCTCGCCGGCTTCCGGTGGGCGCTCGACCGCGGCTACGACGTCGTCGGCGAGATGGACGCCGACGGCTCCCACGCCCCCGAGCAGCTCGACCGGCTGCGGGCGGCGCTGGTCGACGCCGACCTGGTCATCGGCTCCCGCTACGTGCGTGGGGGAGCGGTGCACAACTGGCCGCTGCACCGCCAGGCGCTCTCGCGGGGCGGCAACGCCTACGTACGCCTCCTGCTGGGCCTGCCGGTCCGTGACGCGACCGCCGGCTACCGGCTGTTCCGCCGCAGCGCCCTCGAGCGGATCGACCTCGAGGCGGTGCGCTCGGTCGGGTACGTCTTCCAGACCGACCTCGCCGCGCGGGCCGTCCGGGCCGGGCTGCGGGTGCGGGAGGTGCCGATCGACTTCGTGGAGCGGCTGCGTGGCGAGTCGAAGATGAACGGCTCGGTGGCCACCGAGTCGTTGCGGATGATCACCCGGTGGGGAGTCGCGGAGCGGCGGGCGCAGCTGCGCCGCGCGCTCCGCCGTCCCGGGGCCGCCGCGGCACCGGCCGGCCGGCACGACCAGTCCGCGGCGGGGCGACGATGAGCAGCACCCGCCCCGGCACGGCGCCGCGTCGCCGCCGGTGGCTGCCGCTGCTCCTGGTCGTCGCCTTCGTGGTGATGCCGATCGTCGAGATCTACGTCCTGATCCAGGTCGGCCAGGTCATCGGCGGCTGGTGGACGGTCCTGCTGCTGCTCCTCGGCGGCGTGGTGGGGTCCTGGCTGGTGCGCCGCGAGGGCGCCCGGGCCTGGCGGGCGCTGCAGGACGCGTTGCGTCGCGGTGCCGTGCCCGGCCGGGAGATCGCCGACGGGGCGCTGGTCCTGGTGGGCGGCACCCTGCTCCTGGCCCCCGGCTTCGTCACCGACGCCCTCGGGGTGCTGCTGGTGCTGCCGCTCACGCGGCCGTTGTGGCGCCGGCTGCTCGGCCAGGCCATCACCCGTCGCCTGCTGGTCGCCGGGCCGCCTGCCGGACCGGGCGGGTTCCCGGGGTTCCCCGGGTTCCCCGGCGGTGCTCCGGGCGGTCCCCAGGGTGGTCCGGGTCGGCCCGGACCGCAGCGGCCGGGTCCGGGGACGACGAACCCCGGACCAGCCGGCTCGGGGCCGGTGGTCCGGGGTGAGGTCGTCGACGACGAGTAGGGGTCACGCCCCTGCTCGGTCGGCTGCGGTCAGGCCGAGGCCTTGCGCTTGCGCGCGTTGGCCCGGTGCAGGTGGGCCGGACCGATCTCGCCGCCACGCAGCAGGTCGAGGCGCTCCTTGAGGATGTCCTCGAGCTCCTTCTCCGAGCGGCGCTCCAGCAGCATGTCCCAGTGGGTGCGGACCGGCTTCTCGGCCTTCTGCTCCTTGACGATGCCGGAGATGCTGAGGCCCTCGGCGCCGCAGCGCGGGCACTCCCACACCGCGGGCACGTCGGCCTCGACCGACATCGTGATCTCGAACTCGTGGGACTGGTCGCAGCGGTATCCAACCTGCTGACGAGCCGCGAACTCGATCCCTCGCTCGTCCTCGAAGCTCTGGCCGCCGAGCCGGGCTCCGCGCAACGTACGCTCCGCCATGGGGGGCACCTCCACAAACAGTTGGGCCCGGCTGACCAGGGGTGGCACGGATCGTGTCCGTGGCCCCCGAACGTCGGGTGGACGTCGTCGACGACCGAGATGGTGAACGGTCGTGTACCGGGGTGTTGACGGGTCAACGCTACCCAGGCCTCCAACATTCCAACCCCACCGCTCGGGTGGCTCACCCCGCGGTCCGGCTCGTGCGCTCCTCCGCCGCCGGCCCGGCGTGCACCGGGAGCATCAGCACCAGCCCGAGCAGCAGCACCGCCACGACTCCCAGGACGCCGAAGTACTGCGCGTCGTCGGTGCGTGCGGCGTCGGTCAGCGCCGCGCCGGCGAGGATCGAGACCGAGAAGGCGGCCGGGGCCAGGAAGCTGACCGCGCGGCCGGTGGTGGCGTAGAGCCCGAACACCTGGCCCTCGCGACCGGCCGGGATGATCCGGGCCAGGAAGGTCCGCGACGCCGACTGGGCCGGGCCGACGAAGGC
This sequence comes from Nocardioides sp. AX2bis, assembly GCF_902506435.1. Lineage (GTDB taxonomy): Bacteria > Actinomycetota > Actinomycetes > Propionibacteriales > Nocardioidaceae > Nocardioides. The sequence goes on from NZ_LR733215.1 coordinate 2,151,429, forward strand.
CGAGAGCAGCAGCCCGAAGCCCCAGAAGACGCCGCGGCCCCCGTCGTGGAGGACGAAGACGGCCGTGCCGGACACCACCAGCGCGACCAGCGAGCCGACGATGACCCGCTTGGGCCCGAGCCGGTCGTCGAGCCAGCCGGCGGCGATGGTCGAGATGCCGGCCACCACGTTGGCGGCGATGCCGAAGACGATGACGTCGCCGTCGGAGAAGCCGAAGGTGCCGGCGGCGAGCACCCCGCCGAAGGTGAACACCCCGGCGAGGCCGTCCCTGAAGACCGCGGAGGCGCCGAGGAACCGGACCAGGCGGGGGTCCTCGCGCCACAGGTCGCGGACGCTGGCGAAGAGCCGGCGGTAGGACTCGAGCACGCCGACGCGCGGGGCGCGGCCCGGGGCCTCCTGCGGTGCGTCACGCAGCGTGAGCAGCACCGGCAGCGAGAACAGCAGCGTCCACCCGGCGCAGAAGAGCATCGTGACCCGGACGTCCAGGCCGTCGGCGTCGGTGACGCCGAAGAGGCCGACCTCGGGGCTGATGAGACCGAGGTAGACCACCAGCAGCAGCACGATGCCGCCCAGGTAGCCCATGCCCCACCCGAGCCCGGAGACCCGGCCCACGGTGGCCGGGGTCGCAACGCGGTGCAGCAGCGCGTTGTAGTTGACCGAGGCGAGCTCGAAGAAGACGTTGCCGGCGGCCAGCAGCAGCAGGCCGAGCCAGAGCAGGTCCTCCCGGGGCTCGACGAGGAACAGCGCGGCCGAGAGCACGACCACCACGAGGGTGTTCAGCCCCAGCCAGCGGGTGGGGCGCCCGGAGCGGTCGGCACGCTGCCCGCTGACGGGGGCGAGCACGGCCACCAGGACGCCCGCGCCGGCCAGCGCCCAGCCCAGCGAGGTGTCGGCCTCGGGCCCGAAGGAGTCCGAGGTGATGTAGACGCTGAAGACGAAGGTGGTGATCACGGCGTTGAAGGCCGCCGAGCCCCAGTCCCACAGGCCCCACGCCCAGACCGGCCAGCCGAACCGTCGGCTGCCCGTGCCGGTCGCCGTCCCGGTCGCGGTCCGGCTCACCGCACGGCCCCGGTCGGCCACGCGCCGCGCTCGCGCAGCACGTCGCGGAGCAGGTCGGTGCGGTCGGTGAAGAGGCCGTCGACGCCCAGGTCGAGCAGCTCGCGCATCTCGTCGGGGTCGTCGACGGTCCAGACGTGGACCGGGACGCCGGCGGCGCGGGCACGGCGTACGAGCCCGGGGGTCACCACGGTGACCGGACCGCGGCGGCGCGGGACCTGGACCGCCGCCACCCGGCCGCCGGTCAGCAGGCGGGCCAGGCGGCCGCTGGGCAGGAAGCGGAAGGCGGCCGCCTCGGGCGGCGTCGCGGCCGTGCGGACCCGGCCGCGGGTGCGGCGACGGAAGGCGGCGGTACGGGGGATGCTGAACGACCCGACCAGGACGCGGTCCCACGCCTGCTCGGCGTCGAGCAGGTCGGCCAGGAGCGCGCCGGCGCGGGCGCTCTTGAGGTCGACGTTGAAGGTCGCCCCCGGCAGCGCGCGCAGGAGGGCGGCGAAGGTCGGGACCGGTTCCCGCCCGCCGACCCGGGCGTGGCGCACGACGTCGTACGGCAGGCTCTCGACCCGGCCGGTGCGGTCGGTGACCCGGTCGAGCACCGCGTCGTGGAAGGCCAGCAGGACGCCGTCGGACGTGGCGTGCACATCGGTCTCGAGGTGGGTGTAGCCGAGGTCCCGCGCGTGCTGGAAGGCGACGAGGGTGTTCTCGAGCCCGAGCAGGTCGGGGTGGGCGGCGCCGCCGCGGTGCGCGAAGGCCAGCACCGGGCCGGGGGGACGCGGTCGGGCGGGCACGCAGGCAGTATCCACCCCGACCCCGGTCGACGTCGCGGGCCGCACCGGGCAGGGTGGACCCGATCCCGGCGGTGGCCCCACCGTGCGGGCCACCGACCCGCAGGAGGACCCCACGATGACCACCGACCTGGCCGGACGCACCGCCGTCGTCACCGGAGCCGCCAGCGGGATCGGGGCCGCCTGCGCCCGGGCCCTCTCCGCGGTGGGGGCCGAGGTCGTGGTCGCCGACGTCGACGGCGACGGCGCCGCCGCGGTCGCCGCCGAGGTGGGCGGGCGGGCCTGGACGGTCGACCTGTCCGACCTCGACGCCCTGGCCGAGGTCAGCCTGGACGCCGACGTGCTGGTCAACAATGCCGGCATCCAGACCGTCAGCCCGTTGCCGGACTTCGAGCCCGCGCGCTTCCGGCTGATCGTCGACCTGATGCTGAACGCCCCGTTCCTGCTGACCCGGGCCGTGCTGCCGGGGATGTACGAGCGCGGGTTCGGTCGGGTGGTCAACCTCAGCAGCGTCCACGGGCTGCGGGCCAGCCCGTACAAGTCGGCCTACGTCTCGGCCAAGCACGGGCTCGAGGGCCTCTCGAAGGTCACCGCGCTCGAGGGCGGCGGGCACGGCGTCACCAGCAACTGCGTGAACCCCGGCTACGTGCGCACCCCGCTGGTCGAGAAGCAGATCGCCGACCAGGCCCGCACTCACGGCATCCCCGAGGACCAGGTCGTGGAGAAGATCATGCTCACCGAGAGCGCCGTGAAGCGCCTGGTCGAGCCCGACGACGTCGCCGACCTGGTCACCTGGCTCTGCGGGGCCTCCGCGGGCATGGTCAACGGCGCGTCCTACACGATGGACGGCGGGTGGACCGCCCGATGAGCGGCGCCACGCCGGCCCCGCGGCTGCGCACGGTCGAGGTCGACGGCGGCCCGATGACCGTGGGGGAGTGGGGGCCCGAGGACGGCACCACGGTGCTGGCGGTGCACGGGATCACCGCCTCGCTGGCCGGCTGGTCGCTGCTGGCGGCCGCCCTGCCGGAGGTCCGCCTCGTCGCCCCGGACCTGCGCGGTCGTGGGCGCAGCAACGCGCTCCCGGGGCCGTACGGCCTGGACCGCCACGCGGGCGACCTCGAGCGGCTGCTCGACGGTCTCGGTCTGGACCGGGTCGCCGTCGTGGGCCACTCGATGGGCGCCTTCGTCGGCGTGCGGCTGGCCGGGCGCGTGCCCGACCGGGTCTCGGCCCTCGTGCTCGTCGACGGCGGCCTCGCGCTGCCCCCGATGCCGGCCCCGGCGCCCGGGGCGAGGCCGGAGGACGTCCTCGGTCCGGCGGCGCAGCGACTGACGATGACCTTCGCCGACCGCGCGGCGTACCACGACTTCTGGCGTGCCCACCCCGCCTTCGCCGGGGCGTGGGGCCCGGCGGTGGAGGCCTATGTCGACCACGACCTGGAGGGGGAGGAGCCGTACCTGACGCCCTCGACGCGGGTCGAGGCGCTGGCCACCGACATCCAGCAGCTGGCCGGCGGTCCCGCCCACGAGGCCGGGTGGACGGCGCTGCGCGAGCGGGGCACGCCGGTGACGTTCCTGCGCGCCCCGCGCGGGCTGATGGACGAGCCGGGTGGCCTCTACCCGCCGGACGCGGCCGCCGGGGTCGCGGACTCGGTCCCGCAGCTGCGTGCGGTCGAGGTCGACGACGTCAACCACTACACCGTGCTGCTGGGCGAGCGCGGCGCGGACGCGGTGGCCACCGCGACCCGCGCCGTGCTCGACCGGTGACCGGGGCGCCGGTCAGGCGCCTCAGATGTCGCGGAACGGCTCGATGTTCGCGCCGAGCTGGTTGAGCCGCTCCGCGAGGTCCTCGTAGCCGCGGGCGATGACGTAGGTGCTGCGCAGCACCGAGGTGCCCTTGGAGGCCAGCATCGCCAGCAGGATCACCACGGCCGGACGCAGCGCCGGCGGGCAGACCAGCTCGGATCCGGTGAAGCTGGTCGGGCCCTCGATCATCACCCGGTGCGGGTCGAGCAGCTTGACGTTGCCGCCGAGCTTGTTGAGGTCGGTCAGGTAGATCGCCCGGTTCTCGTAGACCCAGTCGTGCAGGAAGGTCTGGCCCTCGGCCACCGCCGCGATCACCGCGAAGAACGGCAGGTTGTCGATGTTGAGGCCCGGGAACGGCATCGGGTGGATCTTGTCGAGCGGGGCGTGCAGCGCCGAGGCCTTCGTGGTGAGGTCGACCAGGCGCGTGTGGCCGTTGGCCGCGGGGTACTCCTCGGTGCGGTCGTAGAGGAAGCCCATCTCCTCCAGCAGCGCCAGCTCGATCTCGAGGAACTCGATCGGGCACCGCTCGATGGTGATCTCGGACCTCGTCACGATCGCCGCGGCCAGCAGCGACATGGCCTCGATCGGGTCCTCGCTGGGGGAGTAGTCGACGTCGACGTCGATCGACTCGCAGCCGGTGACCCGCAGCGTGGTGGTGCCGACGCCGTCGATCTGCACGCCGAGGCGCTGCAGGAAGAAGCAGAGGTCCTGGACCATGTAGTTCGACGAGGCGTTGCGGATGACGGTCTCGCCCGGGTGCAGGGCGGCGGCCATCAGGGCGTTCTCGGTGACGGTGTCGCCGCGCTCGGTGAGCACGATCGGGCGGCCCGGCACGATCGCCCGGTCGACGCTGGCGTGGTACGACCCGTCGGTCGCCTTGACCTCGAGCCCGAACGGGCGCAGGGCGGACATGTGGGGCTCGACGGTGCGCGTGCCGAGGTTGCACCCACCGGCGTACGGCAGGTCGAAGCTCTCGGAGCGGTGCAGCAGCGGGCCCAGGAACATGATCACCGAGCGGGTACGACGGGCCGCGGCCTCGTCGATGTGCTCCAGGTCGAGCTCCCGGGGCGGGATGATCTCGAGGTCACCGGAGTCGCCGAGCCAGCGGGTCTGCACGCCGAGGCTGGAGAGCACCTCGAGCAGCCGGTTGACCTCCTCGATCCGGGCGACCTTGCGCAGCGTGGTGCGGCCCCGGTTGAGCAGCGAGGCGCACAGCAGCGCCACCCCGGCGTTCTTGGAGGTCTTGACCGCGATCGTGCCCGAGAGCGTGGTGGGGCCGGTCACCCGCAGGTGCACGGGGCCGCCGCCGAGGGCGACGATCTCGGAGTCGAGGGCCTCGCCGATCCGGGCGAGCATCTCCAGGGAGAGGTTCTGGTGTCCCTTCTCGATCCGGTTGATGGCGCTCTGGCTGGTGGACAGGAGCTCGGCGAGCTGCTGCTGCGTCAGCCCGCGGTGCTGGCGGGCGTCGCGGATCAGGTTGCCGATGCGGCCCTTGTAGTCGAGAGACATGCCGACCACGCTAACTCACATGTGAGATAGGGCAAGACGGCACGCGGGGGTGCGCGTGATCACCCGCGGCGTGGGGTGGCATCGTGGTCGGCATGCGCGCCACGACGATCCACGCCCCCCGCGACATCCGTCTCTCCGAGGTCCCCGACGCCGCGGTCGAGCTCCCGACCGACGCGGTGGTGAGGGTGCTGGCCGGGTGCATCTGCGGCTCCGACCTGTGGCCCTACCGCGGCGAGAACGACATCACCGAGGGCGCCACCATCGGCCACGAGTGCGTGGGCGTGGTCGAGGAGGTCGGCTCCGAGGTCGGCTCGTTCCGGGTCGGCGACGTGGTCGTCGTGCCGTTCTGCCACTGCGACAACACCTGTGCGCACTGCCGGGCCGGCGTGCAGTCGGCGTGCACCAACCTCGGGATGACCCGCAGCGGCCAGGCCGAGCTGGCCCGCGTCACCCAGGCCGACGGCAGCCTGGTCGCCGTGCCCGGCGCCTCCGGCGGCACCGTCGACGAGGAGCTGCTGCCCTCGCTGCTCGCGCTGTCCGACGTGATGCCGACGGGGTGGCACGCCGCGGTCAGCGCCGGCGTCGCGCAGGGCGGTACGGCCGTCGTGGTCGGCGACGGCGCGGTCGGGCTGTGCGGGGTGCTGGCGGCCTCGGTGATGGGTGCGGAGAAGGTGGTCGCGCTCTCGCGCCACCAGCCCCGCCAGGACATCGCCCGCGCCTTCGGTGCGACCCACGTGGTCGCCGGACGCGGGGACGAGGCGCTGGAGGCGGTGCTGGAGATCACCGGCGGCCTCGGCGCCGACGCGGTGCTCGAGTGCGTGGGCACCGACCAGGCGATGCGGACCGCCTTCGACGTGGCCCGACCTGGCTCGACCGTCGGGTTCGTCGGGGTGCCCCACGGCGTCGAGCTGCCGGTCCGCCGGATGTTCTCCAAGAACGTCGGCCTGGCCGGCGGGATGGCGCCCGTGCGCCGCTACCTGCCGCAGCTGCTCGACCTGGTCACCTCCCGCGAGATCGACCCGGGCCTGGTCTTCGACCTGACCCTGCCGCTGGCCGACGTCGCCGAGGGCTACCGCGCGATGGACGAGCGTCGGGCGGTCAAGGTCATGCTGCGGCCCTGACCTCTCGCGGGTCGGGTCAGCCGGAGCCGACGCTGTTCGTCATCGCGCCCAGGGTCGGCCCGCTGAAGCCGGGGAAGACCGAGGCCGTGCTCGCACCGAACCGGGTCGAGACCACCTCGGCGAGCACGCTGCGGTAGTCGGTGGTGACGGTGAGGTCGGAGTAGGCCTGGGTGCCGAGGTCGGGGAACCGGCCGTAGAACCGGCCGCCGCGCACGCCCGCGCCGGCCAGCATCATCATGCTGCCGAACCCGTGGTCCAGGCCGCGGTTCGGGTTCTCCACGATCCGGCGCCCGAACTCGGTCAGCGTCACCAGGGTGACCGTCCCGGCGCGCGGGCCCAGGTCGGTGAAGAAGGCGGCGATCGCCTGGGCCAGCTCGGCGCAGCTGCGCTGCATCAGGCCCGAGTCGACGGTGCCGAGCTGGGCGTGCATGTCCCAGCTGCCGTGGTCGACGGTGAGCACCTCGGTGCCGACGTCCCCGCGGATGATGCGGGCCGCCGTGGCCATGGCGCCCCCGAGGTCGCCGGAGGGGTAGCGGGCACCGTTCTGCGGCCGGGCCGTGGTCTGACGGGCCGGTGCGAAGTCGGCGACGGCCCCGAGCGCCATCTGTGCGGCGCGGCCCAGGGCGTCGTCGCGCCCGCCCCACAGCGTGCGCAGCGACGACTCCCGCTGTCGCGGGTCGCCGCCGCCGGCGACGACGACGCTGTCGACGTCCTCGGTGCTCATCGCGGGGGTCGGGCCGACCAGGCTGGAGGGCAGGGCGCCGGCGTCGAGGTTGACCGCGCGCAGCGGGGTGGTCCGGTCCTCGAGGCCGACCAGCCGGTTCAGCCAGCCGGCGCGGGTGGTCGAGCCGGGGGCGGCGTCCTCGACCTCCTCCATGGCCGAGAAGTGCGACCGGTTGGGAGCCGGCAGCCCGACGGCCTGGACCGCGGCGAGGCGGCCCTGGGCCCACAGACCCTGGAGCGGCTTCAGCGCCGGGTGCCACCCGAAGAACCCGTCGCTGCCCCAGAGCCTCTCCGGCTGCACCCCGATCCTCGGCCGGGCCTTGTAGTAGGCGGGGTCACCGTGCGGGACCACCATCGACAGCCCGTCGGCCGCGCCGCGCAGGGAGAGCACGACCAGGGTGTTGCGGGCGGTGCCGCTGGCGGCCCGCGCGGTCTGCAGGACGGCATCGCCGACCATGGTGGTGGCGGTGGTGGCGGTGGTGGCCCCGACCAGGCCGGCACCGAGGCCGAGCACCCCGCGGCGCGAGAGCCCGGCGTACTCGGGGCAGCCGCAGCCGTCGGCGGCGGGGAGGGGGGAGGTCGTCGTCATGGGGGTCACCGGAGGAAGTGTTCGGGGGAGTCGAGGACGGTCAGCAGCACGCGGGGCATGCCGTAGCGCAGGAGCTTGTGGTCACGGGTGACCTTCTCGGACGGCGAGCTGTCCATCACCTGGCAGCAGGCCCGGACCAGCGCGGGCGTCGCGCGGCGGTGGAGCAGCTGGTTCGCGAGGTGGTCGACCACCTGCTCGAAGGTCGCGGGCAGCCGCGGCAGCCAGGCGCGCTGCCGTCGGTAGGTGATGTCGTCGTTCGGGTAGTAGCCGCCGCCGACGACGTGGTGGATCCGGTACGAGGCGAGCATCCGGGCGGGGTTGCACCAGGCGTCGTTGCCGATCGGTGCGCCGTCGGGTCGGGGCCAGGCCAGGGGCATCAGGCCCATCGACCGGGCCTGCCAGAGGATCGCGTTGGCCGCGGAGGTCTGTCGCGTGGGGCGGGCGATCCGGGTCCGGGTGAGCCGGTAGGTCGCGACCAGGTCCTCGGCGGGGTCGCGGACCTTGCGCCCGGCGGAGGCTGCGAAGTCGGGGGAGTCGACCAGCGCCTGCAGGACGGGCACGACCGCGGTGTCGTGGTCGAGGTAGACCTGGGCCAGCCGGTCGACGAAGGCCTCGGACGGGTCGTCGCGCACGAACTTGACGGCCAGCCGCCGGGCCAGGCGTCGGGCCGTGAGCGGGTGCCGGGCCAGGTGCGCGAGGTAGGCCTCGGTCACCGCGCGCCCGTCCTGGGCCTTGTTGCCGTGCGTGAAGCCGAGGACCGACACCGTGCCGGTGGCGTGGTGGTCGGGGCGGTAGGACGCCGCCCAGGTCGGGCTCGGGTTCCCCTCGATGGTGTCGACCGCCCACCCGGTGAGGATCCGCGCCGAGTCCTTGACCTCGGCCTCGGTGTAGGCGCCCAGGCCGACGGTGTGCAGCTCGAGGAGCTCCCGGCCGAGGTTCTCGTTGGGCTGGCGGGCGGTGGAGCGGGCGTTGTCGAGGTAGACCAGCATCGCCGGGTGCAGGACCGCGGCGCGCAGGATCTCGGCGAACGAGGTGAAGGCCAGCGACCGCAGGGTGTCGCCGTAGCCGCGGCGGTGGACGTACGACGTCTCGCCGCCGATGGTGGGGACGTTGAGCAGCTGCTCCCAGAACTCGGTCATCACCTCACGGACCTGGCGGTCGGCACGGATCCGGCGGCACAGCACGTAGCGCTGGTAGTCGTAGGCGAACTGGTGGCTGGCGCTGTCGCGCCACAACCGGACCGGGTCCCACGACAGGTGGCCCCACCAGCCCTGGCACTCGTCAGCGGCCGGGTCCTCGACGGGGGCGGCGAGCTGCTGGTCGAACCAGGTCCGGGCACCGCCGGCGCGACGGACCTGCGAGGCCAGGGCCGGGGTCAGCCCGTAGGAGAACCGGGCGGCCAGGAGGCGCTGCTCGGGGGCAAGAAGCTTCACGGGGGAGTCATCGGCACGCCGGGGGCCGGTGTTGAGGGCGCGCGACAGGCAGGTGGCGGCGTACCGCGGTGCAGGTCAGGCGGGGTGCGGGCGGGGGACCTCGCGTGCGGGGACGACGCCGTCGGGAGCGGCGGGGAGCGTGAGCCGGAAGACGGTTCCGCCGCTGGGGAGGTGGTCGGCCACGACCGTGCCGCCGTGCCGCTCCACGGTGCTGCGCACGATCGACAGCCCCAGGCCGGTGCCGCGGTAGTCCCCCGCGTGCACCCGGTGGAAGGCGTCGAAGACGGCGTCGAGCTGGTCGTGGGGAACGCCGATGCCGTTGTCGGCGACCTCGACGACGACCACGTCGTCGGTGCGGCGTCCCTCGACGGTGACGACCGGGACCACACCGTCGGCGACGTACTTCACCGCGTTCCCGACGAGGTTGTCCAGCACCTGCCGCAGCTGGCCGGCGTCCCCGGCGACCGGGGGGACCGCCCCGACCTCGATCCGGGGCCGGCCACCGCCGACCGGCTCCTCCGACCAGCGGGCCGCGACGTCGGCGGCGATCGCGCCGAGGTCCACCGCGTCGCGGGCCAGGGTGGCGTCGCGCGCGGTGACGAAGGTGAGCAGGTCGTCGATGAGGTCGTGCATCCCGCTGGTCGCGGTCCCGATCCGGGCCAGCGCGCGTGCTGCGGTCGGCGGCACGGGGTCCTCGCCGGCCAGTGCGGCGACCTGGGTGGCGAGCACCTCCGTCCAGCCCGAGACCGTGCTGAGGGGGCTGACCAGGTCGTGCGCGACGACCCCGGCGAAGGAGGCGAGGCCGTCACGCTCGCGGCGTTCGGCCGTGACGTCGTGGTAGACGACGAGGGTGGCCCGCCGGCCGCCGCCGACGCTGACCGCGGTGGCCCGGACCTCCAGACGCCGGGACTCGCCACCGTCGGCGGGGACCACGACGAGGTCCTGGGGCTCCGAGACGCTGTCGGGGTGGTCGGCGGCGCGCTCGGACTGGGTGCGCAGCAGGGCCTCGATGCTCGTCTCCTTGCCGTCGGGGCGCAGCACCTTCATCCGGCGGTGGTCGACGTGGGTCCCGACCGCGGCCGCGCCGCCCCCGGTCAGCCTCACACCGGCGTCGTTGCGCAGCAGCACCGTGCCGTCGTCGGCGACGAGCAGGACACCCTCCGCCATCGCCCCGAGCACCCGGGACAGCGTCTCGGCCTGGTCCGCAGCGCCCGATCGGGCGGCGACGAGGTCCGCGTTGAGCCGACGACGCTCGGCGGCGTCGAGGGCCAGCACCATGGTCAGCGCGACCACGAAGGCCACCCAGAGCTGGGTGACCGAGGCGGCGTCGCGGGCCGGGCCCAGCGGCACGAAGCCACCCAGGCCGAGGACCGCCGAGACCACGACCGCGCTCGCGAGGAGGACGGCGTGCACGTTGGCCCCCAACGGGCTGAGCCGCAGCCCCGCCCAGACGCTGGTCGCCAGCACCAGGAACGCCAGGGGCAGCCGGTCCTGGGTGGTGAGGACCACCACCACCAGCCCCGCGGTGACGGAGTAGAGCGCCAGCAGCTCGACCGGGCTGTCGCGGACGGTCCCCAGGGGCCGGTCGGACGTCGCGGCTCGCGCGGCGATCGGTGTCGCGCGCCGGGCGCGGCGCAGCAGCCACCGGTCGCGGGCGAGCAGCACGACCGGGACGATCGCGATGACGCCGGCCAGGTTGCGGACGGCGAGCTCGAGCCCGGGAGCCGGGTCGCCGCGCAGCAGCGGCTCCCAGGTGATCTCGAAGGCCACCAGGGCCGAGAGCAGGCACGACGACACCCCGGCGACCAGCACGAACGCCACGTCCCGGCCGGCGCGCAGGGTGGGGCCGTCGTCGGCCGAGCGTGGGCCGCGGAGCCGGGGTGCGACGAGGCCGAGCACGCCGGAGAAGACCAGGCCGAGCGACACCGCGACCAGGCCGAGGTCCCGGGAGAGCGGCCAGGTGGCGCCGGTGGCGAGGTTGACGCTCGCGGCAGCGAGGAAGAGCACGGCCCCGTCGACGACCAGGGAGCGTCGCCAGCCGAGCACCGCGAACCACACCGCGATCACGCCGTTGGCCGGCCAGATCAGCGCCAGCGACTCGCCCTCGGGCACGGTGAGCCGGCCCAGGTAGGCGAAGACCAGGAAGCCCAGCGCGCCGGCGGCGGTGACGGCCCACCGACCGGCGCCCCCTCGTGGTGGCCAGGCCGTGCGGGAGGGGTCCCCGCCCGGCCCGGTCCGCGGGGACGTCGGGGGAACCGGTGGCACGGCCGCCGCGGGTCCTCCGGCGGCGTACGCCGGTGCCGGCCGGTCTGGGTCGGAGGCGACGGGCCCGTCCGCGCCGCGCCCCAGCGGCGCCGGCCCCGGCGTCGGGTCCGCGCGGGCGCGACGGCGCGGGCGGGCACTGAGGATCGTCATGGACTGCCTGTCGCTGGGGGGTGGTTCCACGGCGTCGGGACGGCCACATCATGGCTCACCGGTGGTCCTCCCGACCAGGGTCGCCTGGCACTCGTGGTGCGCGCCCCGGGTGAGGCGACCCCGGGGGGAGGGCGGTAGGACAGGGGGATGAAGACACGACACCTCGGCAACGACTCCGTCGGCCACGTCCAGGTGGGCGCGATCGGGCTGGGTCTGATGACCTTCGACCAGTCCGGGGCAGCCCCCCGCCAGCAGCTGCTCGACACGATCCGCACCGCGCTCGACCGCGGGGTGACCCTCTTCGACACCGCCGACGCCTACGGCCACGGTGACGCGGGCGCCGGCGCCCAGGGGCAGAACGAGTCCCTCGTCGCGGGCCTGCTCGACGAGCTCGGGGTGCGCGACCAGGTCCTGCTGGCCACCAAGGGCGGGCACGTGCGTACGGAGGGCGGCGACTGGGGTCTGGACTCCTCGGCCGAGCACCTCCGCTCGGCCGTCGACGCGAGCCTGCAGCGCCTCGGCGTCGACCAGATCGCCCTGTGGCAGCACCACCGTCCCGACCCGGAGGTGCCCTACGAGGAGGTCGTGGGCACGCTGCGGGAGATCCACGAGTCGGGCAAGGTCGCGATGGTCGGGCTGTCCAACGCCGACCCCGAGCAGATCCGGCTGGCGCACGAGGTCCTGGGGGACGCCCTGGTGAGCGTGCAGAACCAGTTCTCGCCCAAGTTCCGCAGCAGCCGGCCCGAGATCACCGTCTGCGAGGAGCTCGGCCTGGCCTTCCTGCCGTGGAGCCCGCTCGGCGGGCTCAACGACGCCAAGGAGCTGGCGCAGAAGCACCCCGCGTTCGCCGAGGTCGCCGAGGAGCGCGGGGCGAGCGCGCAGCAGGTGGCGCTGGCCTGGTCGTTGGCGCAGTCGGACTGCGTGATCCCGATCCCGGGGGCCAAGCGGCCCCAGTCGGTGGAGAGCTCGGCCGCGGCGGCCGACCTCGAGCTGAGCACCGACGAGCTGCGGCGCCTCGACGCCGACTGAGCGGCCGCAGCAACGGGTCGTGTGCCTGAGCCCGGTCCTGGGGCCGTGCTCAGGCACACGACTGCCGGTGGCGGTCAGACGACCGCCAGCACCTCGCCGTGCAGCAGGGAGAGCCAGCCGTCCGGGTCCGCCGCCCAGGTCCGCCAGCCGGCGGCGACCCGCTCGAGGTCGTCGCGGGTGGCCCGGCCCTCCGAGACCAGCTGGTCCGCCAGCGCCGAGGTGGTGATCCGGTCGGCCCAGAGACCGCCCCACCAGGCGCGGTCGTCCGGGGTCGCGAAGCACCACGTGGCGGAGGACGGGCGTAGGTCGGTGAAGCCGGCCGCGCGGGCCCACGACAGCAGCCGGCGGCCCGCGTCCGGCTCGCCGCCGTTGGCGCGGGCCGCGTCGCGGTAGAGGTCCAGCCACGCGTCGAGCTCGGGCACGCGGGGCCACCAGGTGAAGGCGGAGTAGTCGCTGTCGCGCACCGCGACCAGGCCGCCGGGCCGCGTGACGCGGCGCATCTCGCGCAGGGCCTGCACCGGGTCGGCGACGTGCTGAAGGACCTGGTGGGCGTGGACGACGTCGACGCTGTCGTCGGGCAGGTCGAGGGCGTGGACGTCGCCGACGACCAGCTCGACCCCGGTGACGCCCTGCGACGCCAGCTCACGGCGGGTCAGGTCGAGCGCGCCCTCGCCGACCTCGAGCGCGGTGACCCGTCCCGGGGCCACCGCGCGGGCCAGGTCGGCGGTGATCGTGCCGGGCCCGCTGCCCACGTCGAGCAGGTGCAGGTCGGGACGGCGCGCGGCCAGCTCCGCCAGCGCGGGGAGCAGGTAACCCGCGGAGTTCTCCGCGGTGCGCCACCGGTGCGAGCGCAGGACGGACTCGTGGTGGCCGTGGGTGTAGACGTGCTCCGGGGTCATGGGTCGAGGCTAGGACGGCGGGTCGGGACCGCCGGGTCCCGTCTCACTAGGCTGGGACGGTGAGCAGCACCGCGGACGACGCCCCCACCATCCACGCCACCGAGGTGGGCGACAGCGGCCCGCGGGTCGTCTTCCTGCACGGGCTCTTCGGGCAGGGCCGCAACTTCACGCAGGCCGCGAAGGCGCTCGTGCCGGACCTGCGCTCGGTGCTGGTCGACCTGCCCAACCACGGCCGCTCGGCGTGGACCGAGGAGGCCGACTACGTCGTGGTCGCCGAGGTGGTCGCCACCTGGCTGCGGACGACGTACGGCGGGGAGCCGGTGCACCTCGTCGGGCACTCGATGGGGGGCAAGGTGGCGATGGTCCTGGCGCTCGCGCACCCCGACCTCGTCGACCGCCTGGTCGTCGTCGACATCTCCCCGGCCACCAGCGACGGCGCCGGCGAGTTCGAGCACCTGCTGGGGGCGCTGGCCGGGGTGGACCTCACGATGCTCGAGCGGCGTGGCGACGCCGACGAGCAGCTGCGCGGCACGATCAACGACGAGCGGGTCCGTGGCTTCCTCCTGCAGAACCTGCGCTCCGGGTCCGGGGACAGCGGCTTCCGGTGGCAGGCCAACCTCGACCTGCTGCGCCGCGAGCTGGCCGACATCGGCGGCTTCCCCGACCTCGACTCGACCTTCGACCACCCGGTGCTGTGGATGGCGGGGGAGCGGTCTCGCTACGTGCTGCCCGAGCACGAGCCGGCGATGCGGCGGCTCTTCCCCCGCACCACCCTGGTCACGATCAAGGGCGCCGGGCACTGGGTGCACTCGGAGAAGCCGGAGGCGTTCGTCTCGGCGCTGCGGGTGTTCCTCACCGCCGCTGACCGCTGAGGCGGGGCCAGGGCTGCAGCACCGGTGCCAGGTCGACCCGGAACCGGCCGGACCCGCCAGGACGTGCGCCAGCACCACGATGGTCGAGGAGCGAGCGCAGCGAGCGTCACGAGACCCAGCACCACGATGGTCGAGGAGCGAGCGCAGCGAGCGTCACGAGACCCTGCGCCACCTCATGCAGTTCGGCTTTTGCCTAATGGTGTTAGGCTGATCGGCATGGAGCGAGTGGGGCTGACGACACGCCGGGTGGCCGAGGCCGGGGCGGAGCTTGCCGACGAGGTGGGTTTCGACCGGGTCACCGTCTCCGACTTGGCCCGACGGCTCGGGGTGGCGACCCCGAGTCTGTACTCCCACGTCGCGGGCTCCGCCGACCTCCGCACGCAGATCGCGCTGCTGGCGCTGGAGGAGATGGCCGACCGGTCGGCGGAGGCGCTGGCAGGCAGGTCGGGCCGGGAGGCGCTGGCTGCGCTGGGCGGCAGCTACCGGGGGTACGCCCGCGAGCACCCCGGGCGGTACGCCGCGGCACGCCTGCCGATGGACACCGCCACGGCCGTTGCCAGCGCGGGCCCCCGGCACGCCGCGATGACACGGGCGCTGCTGCGCGGCTACGACCTGAAGGAGCCCGACGCGACCCACGCCGTACGCCTGCTCGGCAGCCTGTTCCACGGGTGGAGCAGCCTGGAGCTCGCCGGTGGGTTCGACCACAGCGCGCCGGACGCCGCCACCAGCTGGGAGCGCGTCGTCGACGCGCTGGACCACCTGCTGCGGACCTGGCCGGGGGAGGGGCGGTCATGACGGACCGGACGTGGGTGACGACGCCGGTCACCGCCGAGCTGCTGCGCGGGGCGCTCGAGGTCGAGCAGACGCCGCGCGGCCTGCTCCCGCACCGGCTGCCGGCGCGGGCCCGGGCGCAGTGCGCGGACCCGCAGCTGGCGCTGGCCGAGAGCCAGCCGGCCGGCGTACGCCTGGCGCTGCGGACGACCGCCTCGGTCCTCGAGCTCGACACCGTGCCGACCAAGCGCGTCTACACCGGCCTGCCACCGCGTCCGGACGGCGTCTACGACGTCGTCGTCGACGGGGGCCTGGTCGCGCAGGGGAGCGTGACCGGCGGCGACGTCCTGGAGATCGACATGAGGACGGGGCAGGTTGCGCTCCGGGAAGGACCTGCCGGGACGCTGCGCGTCGACGGGCTCGGGCCGGGGGAGAAGGACGTCGAGATCTGGCTGCCGCACGACGAGACGACGATCGTGTCGACGCTGTGCTCCGACGCCGCGGTGTCGCCCTCGCCGCCGTCCGGGCGCCGGACCTGGCTGCACCACGGCAGCTCGATCAGCCACGGGTCGAACGCGACCAGCCCCACGGGGACCTGGCCGGTCGTCGCAGCACGGCTCGGCGGCGCCGAGCTGGTGAACCTCGGGCTCGGCGGCAGCGCGCTGCTGGACCCGTTCACCGCGCGAGCGATGCGGGACACCCCGGCCGACCTGGTCAGCGTGAAGCTCGGGATCAACGTCGTGAACCTCGACCTGATGCGCCGGCGGGCGTTCGGGCCGGCCGTGCACGGGTTCCTGGACACGATCCGCGACGGGCACCCCGACGTGCCGCTGGTGGTGGTGACGCCGGTGCTGGCGCCGATGCACGAGGACACCCCGGGCCCGGCGGCGCCCGACCCGGCCGCCTTCGCGGAGGGTCGCGCGGGGTTCCTCGCCACCGGCGACCCGGCCGACGTCGCGTCGGGACGGCTCACGCTGCGGGTCGTGCGGGAGGAGCTGGCGGCGGTCGTCGCCCAGCGGCAGGCCGAGGACCCGCACCTGCACCTGGTGAGCGGGCTGGACCTCTACGGCGCGGGCGACCACGACCTGATGCCGCTGGCCGACGGGCTGCACCCGGGCCCGGAGGCACACCGCTCGATCGGCGAACGGTTCGCGGAGCAGGTCTTCGGCGACGGCGGTGCGTTCACACCCTGAGGCCCGGGGTCGGTACGGTCCGGCGATGCGCATCGTGCTGCTCGGCGACAGCCACCTGGCCCGGATCACCGACGACCTCGACCGGCTCGGCGACGACGTCGTCAATGCCGCGGTGGGCGGATCGGTCGCAGCCGACGTGCTCGCGCAGGCCCAGTCGGTCGGGGTGGGCCCGCGCGACGTCGCCGTGGTCTCGGTCGGCACCAACGACGCCGCACCGTGGAACGAGGTGGACCCGGACGACTTCCGGGTGCAGCTGGAGCGGCTGGTCGAGTCGGTGCAGCCGTACCGGTGGGTGCACGTCGCGCCGCCAGGGGTCGACGAGCTGCGGATGGAGCCCGAGATGGACGGGGCCAACGGGCTGCTCGCGCGCTACCAGCGGGTCGGGGGAGTCGTCCTCGGGGAGGCCGGCGCCGAGCTGGTCGACACCCCGCGGGTGATCGCCCGGCTGGGGTCGGAGGCGTTCGTCGACGACGGGGTGCACCTGTCGGCGGCGGGGTACGCGCTGCTGGTGCCGGCGATCGCTGACGCGGTCGAGGATGCGGCCGGCTGAGCCGGTGACGTGAGATGCCTGCACGTTATGTCACGGGTGGTGGTCGCGATGGTCGATGAAGAGTGGAGGGCCGGTCGGTGAGCGAGGTCGTCTTCACCGCGGCCGCGGCGGTGCTCGTCGTCGGCGCCGTGCTGGTGCTGGTCGCCCAGCACCGCAGGGCCCGGGAGGAGCACACCGACCCGCCGGTAGAAGTCAGCGGACGCGTACGCGCCATCCAGGTCGGTCTGTTCCTGGCGTGGTTCGTGATCCTGGCGGTCGATGCCGTGCGAGACGGTCGGGAGGTCGGCGCGGTCGTGGCCAGTGTCGGCGCCGTCGTGGCTGCTGTCGTCTTGGTCCGGATCCACCAGAGGAAGAACGTGCCAGACGCCTGGGTCGACCCCGATCCACATAGTGCCGATAAGTGACATTATGTCAGA
This sequence comes from Nocardioides sp. AX2bis, assembly GCF_902506435.1. Taxonomy (GTDB): domain Bacteria; phylum Actinomycetota; class Actinomycetes; order Propionibacteriales; family Nocardioidaceae; genus Nocardioides. The sequence continues at coordinate 2,168,593 of NZ_LR733215.1, forward strand.
TAGAGTCAGCCCGGCACCCTCGTGGGCCCCGACCGTGAATGACAACGGTGTCGTACTCAGGCTCCGGTCGGAGCGTCGTCCGGCGTCGATCGCCAGGGCCGCCCCGCACTGGTCCGTAGGTAGGCAGAGACGACCAGAGCCATCAGCAGCCCCTGAAGAATCAGCGACTCGGCCGCGCGCCACGCGATCTCGCCGTCGGCGACCGAGAGATAGATCGTCCATGCGACGGTCGCGGCCACGATGAACACCCACGCCACCAGCAGTGACCGCCAGAAAGCCACGTGGTCGCGGTCCTGCCGCGAGCCCACCATGTACGCGATGACCGCGTAGACCATCGCGCTGCCGACGAACGACACCGCGCCGCGCCAACCGTTTCGTGAGGGCCTCGAGGTTCAGCAAGACCACGACCACCCAGAGCCCGATGGCCCACCGGTGGCGGTTGCGCACGAACGACTCCACAGCGCGCTCTACGTACGGCTCAACGACCGATGATGTCGTCACGACGTACGCCAAGCACCGTGCGGCAAGGCCACGTTGGGTGGCCCGTGATTCGCCTCGATCATGGGCTCGACCGCTGCCGAGTGACAGCTCAGCATCGCTTTCGCCAGGTCACCGAGTAGCCGGTAGTGACCGAGAAGGTCTTACCGTCCACCTCGTACTCGATCCGGACGCCCGAGAGGTCGGCTGAGTCCGGGTCATCCCCGGAGCGAAGGAGAATGACGAGGTTGGCCTGCGAGTTCGGGTCGATTCTCCCGAGAGGTTCGAAAGCCTGCTTCTGCAAGCGCTCGGCGGAGGGCCATCCCAGCAGTGTGCCCACCAGAGTGTTTCTCGGTGGGCCCTGATAGCTGTCTCTGATCTCGAGGTTCCGGGCGTCGACGAGCGACACGTCCTTGATCTGCACGACTGAATCAGATTCGTTGTAGAGCACCTCGCTTCCGTGCACGACATCACTGTCGGTCTCGAAGGCGGGCAGGCACCACTCGCCGCTGCCCTGCGTGACTCCCAGGGGACCCGAATCGGCGTCGCTCAGCGTGCCGACTGTGGAGCATGCGGCCAGGAGGACGGTGAGGACCAAGCCCACGGCCACGTCCCTGGACCGGAGGGCGGCTCTCCGCGACATTCCTGGTCCCCCGCCTGGAATCCGATGCTCTTCACCCGGGTGTCCGAGGAGCGTTGGCGCATTCCTACTAGACGCTGCCTCCTGGAGTTTGCAGAGCTCGCGCCATTCCTCGGCGGTTTGCTTGGCTGCGGCCGGGAGCCGGTGCGGAGGCCCCTGGATCCACGTGGCGCAGGTCACCCACGAACGGTGTGACGACCGTGCGTGAGCACACGACTAACCAGTGTTCGAAGCAGTCACCGCATTGATTCAAGGAGGAATCACCATGGGTATCGCAGACAAGGCCAAGAACGCCGCGCAGGACGCACTCGGCAAGGCCAAGGAGGTTGCCGGCGACGTGACCGACAACGACAAGCTCAAGGCCGAGGGCAAGTCCGACCAGACCAAGGCGTCGGCGAAGAAGACCGGCGAGGACGTCAAGGACGTCTTCAAGAACTGACGCATCGCGGGCTCCGGCCCGCATCCGCACGACCCGTCCTGGACCTGCCGGGGCGGGTCGTCGTCATCTCGACTGCTCTGGCACCAGGTCGTCGTCAGGCGGTCGTCAGCAGGCAGAACGGGTGGCCCGCCGGGTCGGCCAGGACGAAGAGCGCCTCGTCGGGGTCGTCGGACCGGTCCAGCAGGACGGCCGCCCCGAGGTCGACGGCCCGGTCCTTGTGCCGTTCCAGCTCCGCACGGCTGCTCACGGAGAAGTCCAGGTGCAGCTGCATCGGCACCTTGTGACCCGGCCACGTCGGTCGCGCCAGCGGCTCGTCGACACGCTGCACGGCGACCGTACGACGTCCGTCGTCGTCAACGAGCACGAGCCAGCTGTCGTCGTCGGCTCCCCCGTCGGTCGGCGGCTCGTCCCCGGGTCGGTAGTGCCACCCCATCAGCTCGCGGTAGAACTCGGCCAGGCCGCGGGCGTCGTTGGTGTCCAGGGCGGTGTGCATCAGGTGCGGGTGCTCCACCGTCCCGTTCTACCCCACGTCCCGGCGGGTCGCGTGACCTGGAGCACACGACGTGGGATGAAGGGTCCATGCGCATCACGAAAGCGGCCGTCGCCGCGACCCTGGTCCTCGGCGTGGCCGCCCCGCTCGGCCTCGCCTCCCCCGTCCACGCCGCCACGGAGGTGGTGGTCGACCCGGCCGGCGACGCCGGTGGTCCTCAGCGCCTCGACGTCACACGCGCCGCGGTGCGCAATGACGACCGTCTCCTCGTGGCGCGGGTCAGCCTCGCTGAGGACCGGAGGGGAGACGTCATCGTGAGCGTCGACCCCCGTGGCGACTCGGGTCTGCGGCTCGTCGCCACCAAGAAGACTGACGGCTCGGTCCGCGAGCAGATCCTCCCCGGAGCGTTCACCGACGGCGGCGACGTCGACGGGCCCACTCCGTGCCGCGGCCTGCGCGTTCGCTGGGCTGAGGACGTCGCCCGGTTGGCCATGCCCTCGGCGTGCCTGCACGACGGCGACTACGGGGCGGTCCGGTTCTCGGTCCTCACCGAGAATGGAGCCGACTCCGACGTCGCCCCCGACCGTGGCACCTCGGGCTGGATCCCCCGCGGCTGAGCTCAACCGCCCCAGATCATGACGAGCCGCCGTGCTGCGCCATGATTGCCGCGGATCACTGCGAACAGTTCGCAGTGATCCGCGGCATTGTCAGAAGTGGTCGGGTCGCGACTGCAGGAACTCCCGCAGGTACGGGATCGTGAACCGCAGGTAGCCGCGCCGGCTCGGCTCGACCAACCCGGCGACGATCAGTCGGGCGCGGTAGCGGGAGACGTACCCGTGGTCCCGGCCCATCCTGCGCTCGACGTCGGCGATCGAGGACTCCCCCGTGTCGTCCTGGGCCATCGCCCACACGAACGCCCGGTCGCCCTCGGAGAGGTCGTTGATCGCGGGCTCGTGCAGCGCGAACCCGGCCTCGCGGACGGCGGCGGCGACCCCGGCGCGTACGTGGTCGGCCGTGATCGTCGGGGCCGCGGGGTCCTGCCGCCAGACCTGGTCGCCGATGACCTGGACGAGGTACGGGTAGCCGTGCGTGGCCAGCGCCATCGCCGCCACCTCGGCCTCGGCGACCTCGCGACCCGCCTGCAGGATCGGCACCCGGAGCGCCTCCTCGGCGGCGACCGGAGTGAGCGGCTCGAGGACGAAGCGACGGGCGCGGCGCAGGAAGGTCGAGACGTCGGAGGCCAGCAGGTCCTGGACCGCGGCCGGCAGCCCGGCGGCGGCGAAGGCGACCGGGCGCTCCTCGCGGAACGCGTGCTGGACCACGGCGCAGAGCTGGGCGACGTCGGCGCGACCGTCCCGGGCATGGACCTCGTCGAGCGTCACCAGGATGCCCGTGCCGTGCTCGTCGAGCACGTCGGTCAGCGCGTTGAGCTGGCGGCGCAGTCCGCCGGGACCGGCCTCGGCCGGGAGGTCGAACTCCAGCCCGCCCAGCCCGGAGGGCAGTGAGAACCCGCGGACGCGGCGGCGCGAGGACGGCGCTTGGCGCATCAGGTCGGCCAGCTCGGGCAGACCGTCCTGCGTGAGCCGGTCGAGGAGCCCGGCCGTGGCTGTCTCGGACACGACCAGCCAGCCCCGCTCACGCGCGAGCGCCTCGGCCTCGTTCAGCACGACGGTCTTGCCGATGCCGCGGTTGCCGGTCAGCAGCGCCGCCCGCCCCGCGGCACCGGGGCCGGCGTCGAGCGCGTCGCCGAGCTCGGCCAGGATCGCGTCGCGACCCGAGACCAGGGGCGGGCTGGTGCCGAAGGACGGGCGGAACGGGCTACGGGTGGGCGGCACCCCATCCATAGTTCATCATCTTTCATCAAGCGTCTAGTGCTTCATCAATCTTCATCATGCGGGGTGGGCGAGCCGCTCCCCGGCCTCCACCCGTGCCTCGACCGTGTTGCCCGGCGGGGCCAGGGGGCACTGCCAGCGGGGGTCGTACCGGCACGACGGGTGGTAGGCGAAGTTCAGGTCGAGCACGACCTCGTCGCCGTGCCCGCCGAGCCACGCGCCCTTGGCGGTGTCCAGGAGATAGCGGCCGCCGCCGTACGACTCCCGTCCCGCCGTGCCGTCGCGCAGCGGTACGAAGAGTCCCCCGCCGTACTGCGCCAGGCTCCACACGTCGAGGCTCGCCCCGACCGGGTCCGGCAGCTCGACGACCCCGCTCCGGCGCAGCTCGAGCGTGCCGTCCTCCCCCACCACGACCGGTCGCGTCTCGGCGGGCGCCGGTCGGACCGGGACCGAGAAGCGGTACGCCGGGTCGTAGTCGAACCACGGCAGACCGGTCTCGCGCAGCGGGTCGTCAGCCGGCAGCGGCGACTGCGGATGGGTGCGGAACAGGTCGTCGCGAGCCGCCTTCCAGGTGGCGTGACCCCCGGCCGGGTCCCCCGAGGCCGCGGCGGCGCGGGCGAGTGCGAAGGCCGCGTCCATCCGCTGGCGCCAGTCGACGAGCTCGAGGTGGTCGGCTGCGGAGGGCGGCGTGGTCACGTCGTGGACGCTACGCCGGGTGTGAGGTCACCCAGTAGCGCCTCTTCCCCTCCCGCTCGTCCTCCAGGACGCCACCGGCGGACTCGATCGTGAGCATCGAGCCGACGTTGTCCTCGTCGCACGTCACGAGCACCCGCTCGATCCCGAGGCCGGCCGCCCGAGCCAGGGCCAGCCGCAGCCCCGTCCGGGCGTGCCCCTCGCGGCGACGGGAGGGTCGGACGGCGTACCCGACGTGACCGCCCCGCTCGAGCAGGAACGGCGTCAACGCATGACGAAGGGCTAGGAACCCGACGACCGGGTCCTCCGTGGTCGAGGCGTCGACGAGCCACCAGTGCTCGCAGCGCACCAGGTCCTCGGGCAGCAAGGTCGCCGGGTCGGCGAGTGGTCGCACCAGGTCGATCAGGGCGCGCCCCGAGGCCTCGGTCGCCTCGAGCCGGCCCCCGTCCACGAGGAAGTCCCCCGACCCGGGGATCCGGCTGCCACCGAACTCGGCGACCGCCCGGACCCAGGACGGCAGCAGGTGAGACGACGGGGTCGCGAGCTCGGTCACGGGCACTTCCTAGCAGCAGCCCGCCGAGGTGACGCTTGCGGCGCCTCGAGATGACGTTTCCGGACACCCCGCCCGACCCGACCGCGGCCTGTCACCGAACGTTTGTTCTACTGTTACTCCAGTGTGGTCGGGAAAGGCGCTCTGAGCGGCAGGGCTGTCGGCGGTCAGTGCTTGAGTAGACCCATGACCACCACCCACGACACCCACACCGAGGCCGCCGACCTCGGATGTGACGGACCGTGGGTGCCGGGTCCAGCACGGGTACGTCCCGGGGTCCGCGTCACCGGCGCCCTGCTCGACGCCCGCGGTGCTGTCTCCGCCGCGGCCGGGGTCTCGACCACCGCACTATCCAACACCGACCTGACCACCGCAGCCCACGAGATCACCGCCCTGGAGTCCCAGGTCGCGGCCTACAAGCTCGCCGTCCTCGCCGAAGCCCGCGACCGCGGACAACAAGGCCCCGTCGGCGACGAAGCCGACCCCGACCCCGCCTCCTGGCTCGCCAAGCTCACCGGCGACCCCACCGAGGTCCTCCGCGGAGGGACCTACATCGCGACCCTCCTGCAGACCCGGTACCACCACACCCGACGCGCCCTCGAAGCCGGAACGCTCAGGCTGTCCCAGGCCAAGGTCCTCGTCCGCGCCGCCGAACGCGCCCCCAAGGCGTTGACCCCCGCACAGATCGCGTCCGCGGAGGAATCACTCGTCCTGACCGCGACCGGCGAGTCCTCACCCACGAATGGCAAGGGCCGACCCATGTCGGCCAAGAGGCTCCGCGACGAGGCACGGCGGGTGTTCGCCAACATGCTCCCGTCGAAGGCCGAGGCCGACACCGTCGAAGGCGACGACGCCGCTGATGAGGAGCACGAAGCGCACCGGGAGTGCTACCTGTCCCTGAACGACCGGGGCGATGGGACCTTCCGCGGGACGTTCGTGATCCCCACCCTGCACGGACGGATCCTGCAAGCGGCGTTGGAGAAGCTCACCGCACCGAGGCGTCACACCCGCGACACCGACGGCACGCCCCTCACCGATGAGTCCGCGCAGCACGGGACCTCCTACGGGGAGAAGATCGGTGCGGGGTTCTGCGAGCTCATCGAGCACCTGCCCACCACGGGCTTCGACCACGGCAACACCATCGGCCTGCTCATCACCGCAGCCCTCGACAAGATCGCCGCCGGCGTCGGGACCGGGACCCTGGCCACCGGCGAGGTCATCTCCATCCGCTCGATCCGGCGCCTGGCCTGCAACGCCGGCCACCTCCCCGTCGTCCTGGGCGGGGACTCCATGCCCGTCGATGTCGGGAAGTCCCGGCGCAAGTTCACCCGCCACCAGGGCTACGCCCTGAACACCCTGCACGACACCTGCGGCATCGCCGGCTGCGAGAGACCCTTCGCCTGGTGCGAGCTGCATCACCTCCTGGAGTGGTCCCGCGGCGGCCCCACCGACCTCCGCAACGCGCTCCCCCTGTGCGGACACCACCACCGCAGAGCCCACGACCCCGCCTACGAGATGCGCCGACACCGAGGCCGCGAGTACGTCCTGAAGAAGATCCGCAGATAAGCCGGTGACCCCGGCCCCTCCAGGTGTCAGGCTCCACCCGTGATCGACGACCACTGGCCCTTCTTCGGCCTCGAGGTGTCGACCCCCTCGCTGCGCCTGCGCGTCCCCCGGGAGGAGGAGCTGGCGGCGTTGGCGGACCTCGCCGCCGGCGGCGTGCACCCACCCGACGAGCGCCCGTTCCTCACTCCGTGGGCCGAGGGGACCCCGGAGGAGCGTGCGCGGTACGTCCTGCTCGAGCACTGGGACCGCCTCGCCTCGTGGTCCCCCACCGACTGGCGGCTGGGTCTGGGCATCTTCACCGCCGACGGCGAGGCTCTCGGCGCGATCAGGCTGGCGGCCCGGGACTTCTCCGTCATCCGTGAGGTCACGACCTACACCTGGCTCGGCCTGGCGCACCAGGGACGTGGGCTCGGGACCGAGGCCCGCCGAGGGGTCCTGTCCCTGGCCTTCGACCACCTCGCCGCCGCCTCGGCACTCACCTTCGTCTTCCGCGACAACCACGCCTCCCAGGGCGTCTCCCGCCGCCTCGGCTACCGGCCCGACGGCACCACCCGCGACGCCCGGGGCGACGAGATGCTCGTCTCGGACCGGCTCCGCCTGGACGCCGCCGACTGGGCCGGGGCCCGCGAGGCCGGGTACTCGGTCACCGGCCTCGATGCCTGCCGCGGGCTCCTCGGCGCGACGTGACCGCGACGTGACCGACCAGGGGCCGATGCACGAGCGCCAGCTGACGGTGACCCCCGACCTGGTCCGGCGACTCCTCGACGACCAGCTCCCGCAGCACCGGCACCTGCCCCTCCGCCCGGTGGCCGGCGGCGGCACCGTGTGCGCCGTCCTCCGGCTCGGCGAGGGCCTGGCGGTCCGGCTCCCCCTCACCGGCGACGACCCCGTCCAGGTCCGAGCTGGTCTCGAGGCCGAGGCGCAGGCCTCGGCGGCCCTCGCGGCCATCTGCCCCGCCCCCGCGCCACTGCCCGTCACCCTCTGCCGTCCCGGCCACGGCTATCCCCTCCCCTGGTCTGTCCAGACCTGGGTGCCCGGCCACGACGCCCTCGTCGAGGACCCGGCCGGGTCGTCCGCGTTCGCCGAGGACCTGGCCGCCGTCCTCGACGCCTTCCGCACCGCGGACACAAGCGGACGGACGTTCGTCGGTGAGCAGCGCGATGGGCGTGGCGGGCACCTGCCCGACCACGACGAGTGGGTCGCCCACTGCCTCGGACAGAGCGTGGACCACGACCTCGACACCGCGTCGCTCGCCGGGCTCTGGGCCGACTTGCGAGACCTGCCGCCCGCCGGCCCCGACGTGATGACCCACGGGGACCTGATGCCCGGCAACGTCATCGTCACCCACGGCCGCCTCGGCGGGCTGCTCGACACGGGCGGCTTCGGCCCGGCCGACCGCGCCCTCGACCTGGTCGCCGCCTGGCACCTGCTCCACGCACCGGCCCGAGCCGTACTCCGAGACCAGCTCGGGTGCACCGACCTCGAGTGGGCTCGCGGGCGCGCCTGGGCGCTCCAGCAGGCCCTCGGCCTGGTCTGGTACTACGCCCGCACCCACCCCGTCATCTCAGCGACCGGCCGACGCACCCTGGCCCGCGTGCTCACGGGCTGAACCACGGACGGCCGGGTGAGCCGGGCCCCGTCCACCCGGTCGGCACACTGGGACCTGTGACCGCGACCGAGCCCGACTGGGACACCCGCACCGGCCGTACGCCCGGCCCCGCGATGCGGCTGCTCAACACCGTCGTCCCCGGGGTGCGCCGGGTGCGGGCGCAGGCGGACCCGTACGCCGCCGCGTGGCGCGCGCACAATGCCCGTGCCGTCCTCGAGCCGCGCCGCCGCTGGGTCGTGCTCGGCGACTCCATGTCGCAGGGCGTCGGCGCCTCGGCGCACGACGCCGGCTGGGTCGGCCAGCTCGACCAGCGCCTGCGCGCGGACGGCCACGACCTCGCCGTGCTCAACCTGTCGGCCACCGGCGCCCGCACCCGCGACGTCCTCGACCGCCAGCTGCCCGTCCTGGACAGCCTGCCCGCCCAGCCGGACGGCACCCCGGCGGCCCTGGTCACCGTGCTGGTCGGCTCCAACGACCTCTTCGGCGGCCGGGAGGCACGCGCGGCGCTGCCGAGCGCGATGGCCGAGCTGGTCGACCGGCTCCCGGCCGGTTCGCTGGTGACCACGCTCCCCCAGCCCTCGGCGGCCGCCGACCTCGCCAACGAGCACGTCGTCCGCGCCGCCGCCCGCGGCAAGGTCGTGCTGGTCGACCTGCGCGAGACCGGCCCGACCTCGTGGCGGGGCCGGCTGGCGCCGGACTTCTTCCACCCCAACGACCTCGGGTACGCCGCGATGGCCGACGCCCTCGAGCCCGGCGTGCGCGCGGTCCTGCAGGCGCCTCAGCCCTGATCGACCGGCCTCAGCGCGGGTAGGCGTCCCCCGCGGCCTGGCGGGCCTGCCAGGCCGACGACACCATGTCGTGCAGGGTGTGCCGCATCTTCCAGTCCAGGTCGCGCGCGGCCAGCTCGCCGGAGGCGACGATCCGGTCAGGGTCCCCCGGCCGGCGGGGTGCGACGTCGGGGGTGAAGTCGATGCCGGTCACCTCGCGGATGGTGTCCATGATCTCGCGCACCGACGTGCCGCCGCCGCTGCCGAGGTTGTAGACCCGCTCCACCGGCTCGTCGGCCGCCAGCCGGCGCGCGGCCGCCACGTGGGCCTCGGCCAGGTCGGCGACGTGGATGTAGTCGCGCACGCAGGTGCCGTCGGGGGTCTGGTAGTCGTCACCGTTGATCCGCGGGTTGTCGCCGCGCACGAGCATGTCGAAGACCAGCGGGAAGAGGTTGTGCGGGCTGGTGTCGAAGAGGTCGGTGGACCCCGAGCCGACGACGTTGAAGTAGCGCAGGCTGGTGTGCTTCAGCCCCGTCGCGCGCCCGGCGGCGCGCAGCATCCACTCCCCGATCAGCTTCGTCTCGCCGTACGGCGACTCCGGCATGGTCGGCGTGCTCTCGGTGACCAGGTCGGTGTCGGGCGTGCCGAAGGTCGCGGCGCTGGAGGAGAAGACCAGCTTGTCGGCGCCGACGGCCTCCATGCACTGCATCAGGATCACCATCGCCGACACGTTCTGCTCGTAGGTGTGCAGCGGCCGCTGCATCGACACCCCGGCGTACTTGAAGCCCGCGACGTGGACGACGCCCTCGACCTGGTGCTCCTGCAGCGTGTGGTCGACGAGCTTGGCGTCCAGCACGCTGCCGTGCTCGAAGGGCACGCCCGGCGGCAGGAACTGCTCGAAGCCCGACGAGAGGTCGTCGAGGACCACCACCGGGATGTCCGCGGCCTGGAACGCTCGTACGACGTGCGAGCCGATGTAGCCCGCTCCTCCGGTCACCAACCAGGTCATCCGTACCGCTCCTTCGTCCGTGCTCCGAGTCGTGCGTGCGACCCGCAGACGCTAGCGGAGGCGGGCGCTCAGGCCGGGCGCGACGCCACGAGGACGCCGATCTTGTCGATCCGGTGCTCGGGGTTGCCGTTCTCGTCGGACCAGTAGTTGCCCTCTGCGTGGTCCTCGGGCGTCGCGCAGGTCGACAGCGTGATCATCGCCCTCGTCGGCTCGGCACCGGGCCGTCCCGGCACCGCGGCGCGCTGGGCGGTCAGCGACGCGGGCTCGCGGAACGACGTCTCCCGGGTCGTGCGCACCTCGTAGACGTAGTCGGTCCCGTCCGCCGTCACCGTCACCCGGTCCCCGCGCACCAGCGACGGCAGCTCCAGGAACGGCTCGGTGGAGGACAGCCGGTGCCCGGTCACCAGGTAGTTGCCGACGCCGCCCGGCCCGACGCCGCCGTCGGGGCCGTACGGGCTGGCCAGGTCGCCGGCGTCCTGGATCACCGTGCCGGCCACGTCGTCGGTGGTCCCCCGGTAGGCCTGCACCGGGAAGTCGCGCAGCCCGAGGTCCGGCACGCTCAGGGTCGCGGCGCGCGGGGTGCCGTCGGAGGTCGCCGGCCCGGCCGGCTCCAGCCGCTGCCCGGCCTCGGCTGCCGCCTCCGGCGCCGGCGACGACGGCTGCGGCTGCGGGGCCTGGGTCGACGCGGGTACGCGGGCCGCCGCGTCCTGCACCCGCTCGGCGGCCGGCTCACGCTCCGGCGCGGCGGAGCAGCCGGTCAGCGCAGCCAGGGCCACGAGCGGGGCGAGCACGGAAAACCTCATGCCGTCCGAGCGTAGCCAGGCCGCGGTGGGGCCGGCCGTACGTCGGCAGGCACGATGGTGGTGTGTCCCGCCCCTCCCCCGCCGGTGCCGGCGGTGGGCCCAGCCCGGGCCCGGGCGGTGGCTGACCCGGGTCGGGTGCCGCGCCACGTCCACCCGACCCAGGACGACCCCGTCGTTGCCGCCCTGTCCGAGGGCGTCGGCGGCCCGGTCGGGCCGCGGGCCGCGCGCAGCCGCTGGTGGAGCCCCACCGCGGTGGTGCTGCTGCTGGCCGCGCTGACCTTCGCGCTCGGCACCCTGCAGAAGGCGCCGTGCGCGAGCGACGCCTGGGCGGACGGGCAGACCCGCTACTCGGCGATGTGCTACTCCGACCTGCCCTACCTCTACACCGGCCGCGGCTTCGTCGAGCACGAGTGGCCCTACTCCGACGACGCCGGGGTGCGCGACCGCTTCGAGGCCATGGAGTACCCCGTCGGGATCTCCTACTGGGCCTGGGCGTCGAGCTGGGCCACGCACGCGGTGGTCGGGTTCCCCGACCTCGCCCCGCGGTACGCCACCCCGGCCGACGAGCTCTTCGGCCAGCCCGAGGTGGCGCGCGAGGTGGTGCTGTTCACCGCGGTGAACGCCTTCGGCCTGGCCCTGCTGACCCTGGGCGCGGCGTGGTTCCTGACCCGCGCGAACCCCGGGCGGCCCTGGGACGCCGCGGTGTTCGCCGCCTCACCGACGCTGGCGCTGACCGGGCTGATCAACTGGGACCTGCTGGCCGTGGCCCTGGTCGCGGCGGCGCTGTGGTCGTGGTCGCGCGGGCGCCCGCTGCTGACCGGCGTGCTGCTGGGGCTGGGCACGGCGGCCAAGCTCTACCCGGGGCTGCTGCTCGGCCCGGTGCTGGTGCTGCTGGTCCGCGCCCGGCGCTGGCGCGAGGCGGGGCTCGTGGTGGCGGGGGCGGCCGGGGCCTGGCTGCTGGCCAACGCTCCGGCGTACCTCACCGGGCCGGAGGCCTGGGGCGTCTTCTGGGGGTTCAACGCCGAGCGTGGCGCCGACCTCGGCTCGGTGTGGACGATGGTCTCGCAGGTCGGCGACGTGACGTTCTCGGCCGGCACGATCAACCTCGTCTCGCAGGGCTTCCTGGTCGTGTGGTGCCTCGGCGTCGCGGCGCTCGGGCTGCTCGCGCCGTCCCCGCCCCGGCTGGCCCAGCTCGGTCTGCTCGTGGTCGTCGGCTTCCTGCTGGTCAACAAGGTCTACTCCCCGCAGTACGTCCTGTGGCTGCTGCCGCTGGCCGCGCTGGCCCGCCCGCGGTGGCGCGACCAGGTCGTGTGGCAGGCCGGCGAGGTCTTCTACTTCGCGGTGGTCTGGTGGTACCTCGGCGGCTACCTGCGCCCGGGCGCGGCGGGGGAGGGCGAGGCGTACGACGCCCCGGTCTACTGGCTCGGGATCGTGCTGCGGATGCTCTGCGAGCTCTACCTGGCCGCCGTCGTGGTCCGCGACGTGTGGCGGCCGGACCGGGACCCGGTGGCCCGCACGGAGCCGTTGACGCTGCCGGTGCGGTCTCAGTCCACCAGCACGCGGTCGAACGACGTGGTCGTGTAGCGGACCCGTACGTCGAGCTCGTCGCCCACCTCGGGCACCCGGGCGCCGGCCGGCAGCAGCAGCATCGAGGCCTGCATGTGCGGCGGCTCGGCGAACAGGCGCTGGCGGCCGTCGACGGTGAACGGGGAGCGGGCCAGACCGGCGGCGTCGAGCCCGCCGCGCGCCAGCACGGCCGCGCGGGCGCGCAGCCGGCTCTCACCGGCCGGGGCGGTCAGGCCGATGCCGTGGGCGGTGCCGCCGCTGACCACGAGGAGGTGCCCGGCGCGGGGGGCGGTGCGGCCGCGGTAGCCGTACACCTGGCCCCGGCGCAGCGGGTGCACGTCGAGCACGGTGGAGGTGACCCGCAGCGCACCGCGGTCACCGAGCCAGAGCCCGGTGCCGACCCGGGGTCGGACGGTGTAGTCGGCATAGGTCCGCCGCAGCGTGGCCAGCTCGTCGGCCGACAGGTGGCTGATCCACAGCGTGCGGGTCGGCAGGTCGGCGGCGACCACGTCGTCCATCAGCTGCAGGACCTCGGCGAGGTGCGAGCCCTGGTCCAGCGGGAGGTGGAACGCCACGCCGGCCACGGAGGCCGTACGCCGTCCACGCAGCAGCCGTCCCGCGGCCCGCAGCCCGTCGGCGTCGAAGCCGTGACGCAGCATGCTGGTGCGTCGCTCGAGCACGACCCGGGCGGCGGGGTGCCGGTCGAGCAGGTCGACCAGGTCCTCGAGGCGGCCGACGGTGTGGACGACGCGACGCTCCAGCGCCTCGTCGAGCTCCAGCTCGGGCCCGAAGGGACGCCACGGCGTGAGCACGAGCAGGTCGCCGTCGAAGCGGCTCGCCACGGTCTCCAGCTCGGAGTAGGTGCCGACCGCGATCGTGTCGACGTCGTGGCCCTGCTCGCGCAGCCAGCCGGCGCGGCGGGCCAGCCGCGGCAGCGTCAGGCCGTACCCGTTGCCCTTGACGACCGGCGCCAGGCCGGGGTTCGCGGTCGCGACGGCGTCGAGGTGGGCGCGCCAGCGGGCGCCGTCGACGTGGAGGGTCAGGGTCATGCGGTCACCGCCGGCTCATGTAGAGGTCGAAGGCGCGATAGAGCGCCCGGTTGAGCGGGAGGTCCCACTCGCCGACGGTCTCGACGGCCTCGCCGCCGGTGCCGACCTTGAACTGGATCAGCCCGACGTGGGAGTCCTCGGGGTCGAGGGTGTCGGTGATCCCGCGCAGGTCGTAGACGTGGGCGCCGGCGGCGAGCGCGTCGCGCACCATCGCCCACTGCACGGCGTTGGACCCGCGGACCTCGCGCTTCTCGGTGGAGGAGGCGCCGTAGGAGTACCAGGCGTGGGTGCCGACCCGGATGGCGATGGTCGAGGCGACGAGGTCGCCGTCGTGGCGGGCGGCGAAGACCCGGAACCGGTCACGGTCCTCGGCGCCGAGCGCCTCGGCCATGGTGCGGAAGTACGACAGCGGGCGCGGGGTGAAGTGGTCGCGCTCGGCGGTGTGGACGTAGAGCGCGTGGAAGGCGGCCAGCTCGTCGGCCAGGCCGGCGGGGTCGCCGGCGTCGGCGGTGGTGACCTCGACGCCCTCCTTGGCGGCCTTCTTGATGTTGCGCCGCCAGAGCTGGTTCATGCCCTTGAGGACCTCGTCCTCGGTACGGGCGGTGCCGTCGGGGTGGACCAGCGGGACCTGGAAGACGTACTGCGGCTGGCCCGCCGCGAACCCGCCCTCGGCGCCCTGGTGCCGCCAGCCGAGGCGACGCAGCCCGGAGACGACGGCGGCGCCGAGCGGCTCGCGCACCGACGGGGCGAGGTCGGCCAGCCGGGCGGTGGTGTCGTCGGCGACACCGTCCTTGACCTGCTGCGCGCTCCACCGGCGGGTGACCACGGGCGGGCCGATCCGGACGCCGAAGGCGCCCTGACCCTTGACGTGGGCCGTCAGCGGGTCGAGCCAGGCGGCGAGGTCCTCGGCGGCGTCGTCCCAGTCCAGGACGGGTCCCTCGGGCAGGTAGGCCAGGAACCGCTTCACCTTCGGCAGCTGGCGGTAGAGCACCAGCGCGGCGCCGACCATCTCCTCGGCACGGTCGGGGGAGGACCGGAACCAGCCCAGCGACTCACGGCGCCACTCGCTCTTGACCCGGCCCCAGGCCGGCGTCTGCAGGAAGCTGGCCGACGGGCGTGAGCGCAGGTGGGCGAGGTGCTCGTCCTCGGTGACGGGTCGGACGGTGAGGGCGGCAGGCACGGATCGAGGCTACCGGCGACCGGGCGGTGGGCCCGACCGGGCGGGTCAGAGGCGTTCGCGGAGCCAGGCGAAGTCGGCGACGTGGGCCTCGGCCGGGCCGGGGGTCTCGCAGACGACCGGGGCGCCGGCGTCGCGCACCACCTGGGCCAGCAGGTCGGGGTCGATCCGGCCCTGGCCGAAGTTGGTGTGCCGGTCGGCGCCGGAGTCGAACTCGTCACGGCTGTCGTTGGCGTGCACCAGGTCGATCCGGCCGGTGATCGCGAGCACGTCCTGGACCACGGTCGTCAGGTCGTTGCCGCCCGCGTGGGCGTGGCAGGTGTCGAGGCAGAACCCGACCATGTCGGCGCCCTCGGCCGAGGAGATCGCGTCCCACACCCGCCCGATCCGCTCCAGGTAGCGGGTCATCGCGTTGTCCCCGCCGGCGGTGTTCTCGATCAGCAGCGGGAGCTTGAGGTCGGTGGCCTCGACGGCCTTGCGCCAGTTGTCGAACCCGGTCTCCGGGTCGTCGGCCTTGTTCACGTGCCCGCCGTGCACGATCAGGCCCTTCGCGCCGATCTCGGCCGCGGCGTCGACGTGCTTCTGGAGCAGCTTGCGGCTCGGGATCCGGATCCGGTTGTTCGTGGTGGCGACGTTGACGATGTACGGCGCGTGGACGTAGAGGTCCACGCCGGCCGCCTCCGCGTCGGCCCGCAGCCCCTCGGCGCCCCCGGCGTAGGCCACCTCGGGGCCGGCGTAGCCCTGCGGGTCGCCCAGGAACATCTGCACCAGCGGCGCCCCCCGCTCCCGGGCCTCGGCCAGCGGGTCGGTCTGGTCGACGTGGGCGCCGATGGCGATCGTGGTGCTGCTCATGCGGGCCAGGGTAGGCGGGCCGTCCGGGGGTGCGGGAAGTCCCCGGTCGGCCGGGGACTTCTGAACATGTCGGGCTTTGCAAAGGCCGACAAGTTCGAAACCTGCCCGTCCAGTCCGGCTCAGCCGACCGGGGCCTGGATCGGCCCGGTCTCCCACAGGTCGGGGTGCTCGGCCAGCCAGGTCCGCGCGTCCCGGCGGCCGAGGTCGCGGGCGGCGTCGAAGAAGTCGGGGTCGAACAGCAGGTAGCTCAGCAGCTCGCCCTGCAGCGGGCTGTCGCTGCCGAGCAGCCGGTGCACCACCTGCAGGTCGGGGTCGGACAGGGTGCCGCGCCACGACTTGTGGTTCTCGCGGAACACCTCCAGCGCCGTGTCGGCCAGGGCGTCGCCCCGCTCGGGGGCGATCGCGACGTAGGGCACGACGCGGTACCCCGGCTTCCCCCGCGACGAGCGGTGCCGGTCGAGCGCGGGGCGGAGGTCGTCGTCGGCGGCCATCGCGTTGGTCTCGGCCAGTCGACGGAGGTCGTGGCGCATCGGGTCGTCCATCACCGACCCGAGCAGGGTGGCGCCGCCGTCGCCGAGGTCGACCGGGGCGCGGTCGAGGGCCGGGTCGGCCGGGCGCGGGTGCAGGCTGCCGGTGCCGACGGCCACGACCCGCTCGGCGCCGAGCTCGAGCGCGGGGGCCAGCGGCACCCGGCGGCGGGTGGCGCCGTCGGCGTACCAGCCTGCGGCCTCCTCCGGGGAGTCCACCCGCACCGAGGGGAACAGCGTCGGGATGGCCGAGGAGGCCATCAGGTGCTCCACGCCGAGGCGGGTCCGTACGAACCGGCGGTAGCCGTCCGGCGTCGGGGAGCCCGGCAGGTCGGTGTGGTCGGGACCGGTCTCGGTGAACATCACGACCTCACCGGTGCGGACGGCCGTGGCCACCACCGACAGGGCGTGCACCCGGCCCTGCTCGAGGTTGTCGTGCAGCGAGTCCCAGGTGATCGCCCGGCCCAGGGTGCGGGCCAGCGGAGCCGTGCCGAACAGCCCGCGCAGCCGGAAGACCGACAGGCCCAGGGTCTCGGAGGCGTAGCGCAGCGCGACGACCGGGACCTGCTGCCACAGCGGGCGGATCACGTGCCGCTTGGTGGCCTGGCCGAGGGTGGCCACGAGACGCTCGACCTGCTCCTCGGCGTCGAGGTGCGCGGTCGAGGTGAGTGCGGCGGCGAGCAGCGCGCCGGCGCTGGTGCCGAGGTGCAGGGTCGGGTGCACCCCTCGGCGCTCGAGCTCGGGGAGGAGGACCTCGAGCACCCCGACCTGGTACGCCGAGCGGGCGCCGCCGGCGTCGAGCACCAGGGCGACCTCACCGTCCGTCCCCGCCCCGTCGCGCGGGGACCCGTCGGGACGGGCGGGACGGGAGGGGCGGCGGGGCTCGGCAGGGGGCACCCGCCGGATGCTAGACGGTGCGCCCGGGCCTGGGGACGATGATTTCGGCACCTCGGCGACACGCTGGTACCTTGTGCTGTCCTCGCGACCAGCCGGACCCGCAGACCGGGTCCGCGCCCCGAGGAGCACAGGCCCTCCTGCCACGGAGATTCCGTGGCCACCTAGCCCACAGGAGGTGGAGACAGCCTTGCGCGCTTACGAAGTCATGGTCATCCTTGACCCCAGTCTCGACGAGCGGACTGTCGAGCCGTCGCTCGACAAGTACCTCAACGTCATCCGCAAGGACGGCGGCACGATCGACAACCTCGACGTCTGGGGCCGTCGGCGCCTGGCCTACGAGGTCAAGAAGAACGCCGAGGGCATCTACGCCGTCGTCACGCTGCAGGCCGAGCCGGCCACGGTCAAGGAGTTCGACCGCCAGCTCACCCTGAACGAGTCGATCCTGCGTACCAAGGTCCTCCGGCCCGACGCCCACTGATCGCAGCCCTGCCTGTGGACAGCCGCTGACGGCTGTCGGCGCGGCACGGCACGATCGGCGGACACCGCTCCGGACACCGCACCACCTCGACCCAGGAGAACCCCATGGCAGGCGAGACCGTCATCACCGTCGTCGGCAACCTCGTCGACGACCCCGAGCTTCGCTTCACGCCCTCCGGGGCGGCCGTGGCGAACTTCCGGATCGCGTCGACTCCGCGGACCTTCGACAAGAACACCAACGAGTGGAAGGACGGCGAAGGCCTGTTCCTCTCCTGCTCGGTGTGGCGTCAGGCCGCGGAGAACGTCGCCGAGTCCCTCCAGAAGGGGATGCGCGTGGTCGTGCAGGGGCGGCTCAAGCAGCGCTCCTACGAGACCCGTGAGGGCGAGAAGCGCACCGTCGTCGAGCTCGAGGTCGAGGAGGTCGGGCCGTCGCTGAAGTACGCCACGGCCAAGGTCGCCCGAGCCAGCCGCTCCGGCGGCAACGGCCAGGGCGGCGGCGGGTACGGCGGGGGCGCCCCTCAGGGCGGCTCCGGCGGCCAGGGCAACCAGGGTGGTTCCGGCGGCGGCGGTTCGTACGGCGGGGACGACCCGTGGGCGACCCCGGCTCCCCAGCAGGGGGGTCAGGGCGGCCAGCAGCGTCCCGCCGGTGGCCAGCAGGCCGACCCCTGGGGGGCTCCGGGCGTCGGCTCGGAAGAGCCCCCCTTCTGATCCAGCACCCATCCACCATTCCGGTCCGGACACCACAACGGACCGGGCTCATCGAAGGAGAGCACCGCAATGGCCAAGCCAGTGGTCCGCAAGCCGAAGAAGAAGGTTTGCCAGTTCTGCAAGGAGAAGGCGACCGGTGTCGACTACAAGGACGCCGCCCTGCTCCGCAAGTTCATCTCCGACCGCGGCAAGATCCGCGCGCGTCGGGTCACGGGCAACTGTGTCCAGCACCAGCGCGACGTCGCCACGGCCGTGAAGAACGCCCGTGAGGTCGCCCTGCTGCCGTACACCGCGACCGGTCGCTGAGAGGACTGACGACATGAAGCTCATCCTCACCCAGGAGGTCGACGGCCTCGGTGCCCCCGGGGACGTCGTGGACGTCAAGCCCGGCTACGGCCGCAACTACCTCGTCCCGCGCGGCGAGGCCCTGGTCTGGACCCGCGGTGGCGAGAAGACCGTGGAGTCCATCAAGGCCGCCCGCGGCGCCCGCGCCGTGCGTGACCGCGACCACGCGGTCGAGGTCAAGGCCTCGCTCGAGGGCTCGACGGTCGACCTGCCGGTGCGCGCCGGTGCCGGGGGCCGTCTCTTCGGCGCCGTCACCACCGGTGACATCGCCTCGGCGATCGGCACCGCGTCCGGCGAGAAGATCGACAAGCGCACGATCGTGCTCGGCAACCCGATCAAGTCGCTCGGCAGGCACACCGTCGGTGTGCGCCTCCACGAGGAGGTCTCGGCCACGGTGACGCTCAACGTCGTCCCCGCCTGACCGAGCCACCCGCACCACCCGCAGTACCACGACGGCCGTCCCCCTCGGGGGGCGGCCGTCGTCGCGTCCGGGCGGTCAGCGCGCCACGAGGCCGTCGAGGACGGCGGGTCGCTGCGCGCTCACCGTGCCTGCGCGGAGCTGGAGACGGCCGCTGGTCGGGCGGTCGTAGGCGGCCAGCACGACCACCTGGGCCTGACGGGTCCGCTCGGCGCGCTGCGGCACCACCGCCCACCGACCGCGGTCCAGCCGCCACTCGACGACCCCCAGGCCGGGCCCCGTGGGCGCCACGACCCGCAGGTCGCGCACCCCGGTCAGCCGGGTGCTCAGGACGGCCCCGCGGGTCCGGGTCACCAGCACGTCCCCGCCGAGGGCACCCTTCGTGCCGCGGGTCGCCCAGCCGGCGGGGGCCGCCAGCTCACGGGGGACGTGGAACGCGCGGCGCTGGGGCGTGGGGTCGGTGTTGCCCGCGACGTCGGTGGCCGTCGCGGTGACCTCGTGGTCGCCCGCGGCGAGCCGACCGAGCCGGAGGGGCCCGCCGGCGCACTCACGCGCGACGCCGTCGAGGGCGCAGGTCCAGGTGACCGGGGTCGTCCGCGTCCCCTCGTCGGCGCCGACGAAGACCCCCGGCTTGAGCGTGGCCTGCACCGGCGAGCCCGGGGTGACGGGGTCCGGGTCCAGGCCACCGACCCGGGTCTCGGGCGCCCGGGTGTCGGAGCGCCAGGTCGCGGTGGCCGGGGAGGCGCTGTCGTCGTCGGGGGCGGTCTCGCGGCCCGGCTGCAGGAGGCTGCCACGCCAGTCGACCGGGGCGTCGCCCTCGTCGACCGCGTGGACCTCGAACCGCCAGGGGCCCTGGCCGCTCCCGACCTGCGTGTCGGGCAGGTCCTCGTAGGTCACCGGGCTGGTGCAGGGCTCGAGGTCCGTGGTCACCGCCCCGACGACGCGGCAGCGGAAGCCCCACGGGCCGGCGTCGCCGTCCTCGACGACCTCGTGGAACTCGAAGGTCACGGTGTCCTCGGCGATCCAGCCCGCGGCGTTCGGCACGAAGCTGCGGCCGGTGATCTCGGTGTCGGGGGGCGTGGTGTCGTCGCAGCCGGGATCCAGCAGCGGGAGGTCCTGGCGCTCGGTCAGGCAGCCAGGGGCGGCGGCCTGGCTCGCGGGAGGGACCGCGGTGGCGAGGGACAGGCCGAGGGCGAGCGTCGCCACGGCGGCGAGGCCTCGAGGGGTACGTGCGGGGTGGACCGTGCGAGCCATGAGGACTCCGGGGGGCGAGGGGCGGGGGAGACCGGTCCCGAGGCCGGTGCGGTCACCCTAGGAACGCGGCGGGCCCGGCGCAGCCGTCCGTCTCGCCCACGAGCGACCGGCGTAGACCAGCAGCACGACCACGGATCCGACCGCGGCCAGCAGCGCCAGTCCGGCGGTGGGGCCGGCGAGCGCGTCGACCCCGGCGCCGAGCACCACCGCCGGCAGCACGGCGACCGCGACGGTCAGGGTGCGCACCGAGCCGAGCCAGCCGGCAGCGGCGGGGTCGCCGGCCTCGCGGGCCGCCGCGGTCAGGGAGTGCATCAGGGTGCCGGTGGCGGCGAGGGCCGGCAGCGAGACCGCCCAGGCCAGCGCCGGGTCGGCCCTGAGGTCGGAGGTCAGGTCGGGCGCGACGAGCACGGCCGACGTCAGCCCGGCGAGGACGACCAGGGCCAGCGCGGCGGTGCGGTGGGGCAGGTCCCGCGGCAGCCGGACGACGGCCAGCAGCACCAGTGCCCAGCCGAGCGGGTCGGGGGTGGCGTCGACCCCGCCGGTGTCCACCCGGAGCGTGACCAGGAGGAGGCCGAGCGCGGCGACCAGCAGCGGCTGCACGGCGCTCATGCTGGCACGCCCGGGACGGGCGGCGTGGGGCCGCTCACCGGCCGGCGCCGGTGACCAGCCAGGCGCCGCCGCGCTCGCGGTGCACCAGGGCGAGCCCGCGGGCGCCCATGAAGACGAACGAGAACACCACCCAGACCCCGACCAGGCCACCGCCGGCACCGGCCACGAGCAGCACCACCGGGGCGTGCGCCAGCAGGACCAGCGTCCCCGCCCGGGCGAGGTAGGCCCCGTCCCCGGCACCGATCAGCACCCCGTCCAGGACGAAGACCACCCCGGCCAGCGGCTGGGCGAGCGCGGCGACCAGCAGCACCGGGACCAGCCGCTCGTGCACCTGCGCGTCGCTGCTGAAGAGCGGACCGAGCAGGGGCGCGGCGACGGCCAGGAGCACCCCGGTGACCAGCCCGCTGAGCAGTCCCCAGCGCAGCATCCGCCGGGTCACCGCCCGCGTCCCCTCGACGTCCCCGGCACCGAGGTAGCGCCCGGTGATCGCCTGCGCGGCGATCGCGATGGCGTCGAGCACGAACGCCAGGAACGTCCACAGCGTCATCGCCAGCTGGTGGGTGGCGAGGTCGACGGTGCGCTCGGCGGCGGGGGCGATCGCGACGGCGTACGTCGTGACCAGCAGCGCGGCGCGCAGCGTCAGGGTCCGCACCACCAGCGGGCCCGCGGCCCGGGCCGCCTCCCGGACCCCGCGGGTGTCGGGGCGCAGCGAGGCGCCCTCGCGGCGGGCCCCGCGGACGACGACCGCGACCAGCGCCGCGGCGCTGAGGACCTGGGCGACCACCGAGCCGATCGCGGAGCCGGCGATGCCGAGCGCCGGCAGCGGGCCGGTGCCGAAGACCAGCAGGACGTTGAGGACGAGGTTGACCACGTTGCCGGCGACGGCGACGACCAGGGGGGTGCGGACGTCCTGGAAGCCGCGGAGCACGCCGGTCGCGGCCAGCATCACCAGCAGCGGGGTCGTGCCGAGCGCGGCGATGCGCAGGTAGGTGAGCGCTGCGTCCTCGACGGCCGCCTCCGCCCCGAAGATCCCGACGAGGGGTCCGGCGAGCGCCAGCAGGACCGCGGTGGCCGCGACGCCGATCAGGACGGCCAGCCAGATCCCGTCGACGCCCTGGGCCAGGGCCCCGGCCCGGTCGCCGGCCCCGACCCGGCGGGCCACGCTGGCGGTGGTGCCGTAGGCCAGGAAGACGCAGAGCCCGACCACGGTCTGCAGCACGGTGGCCGCGACCCCGAGTCCGGCCAGCGGGATCGTGCCCAGGTGGCCGACGACGGCGGCGTCGCCGAGCAGGAACAGCGGCTCCGCGACGAGGGCCAGGAAGGCCGGCACCGCCAGTCGCACGATCTCGGCGTCGTGGCGCCTGCGGTGTCGTCGCAGGTCAGCGCGGGCGGGTGGGGTGCGCACCTGGCTCCTGCTTGACAAGGGCCGGATCGGCCCGGTGGATAACGGGGGTCAGTCTGTGGAAAGTCTGACTTAAGTCCGGCCCCGTGGTCGACCGGCAGAGGGTCTTGACATGGACGGCCGGTGAACGTAGGTGGGACCGAACTTTTTCAGTTCCACATGCTGTCAGACACATCGCAGCAGGTCAGAGTGGGTGTCGGGGATAGGAACGGCGTGTCGTCCACAGGGTCGCTCACACTCACCCCACAGGTTCGGGCGGGTCTGCCGGAGTTGTCCCCAGGTTATCCACAGGACCTGTGGACAACGGAATAGGTCGGGGCCGTCGACGGGCCGTACGGTCGCGGTTCCGGTCGATCCGCCGAGGCCTGTCGGCGCTCCGTCCTAGCGTCGGTCCCGAGGTCGTCCAGCAGCCCCCGACCTGACCAGCCGACCCGCCGAGGAGGGCGCCGCGTGAGTGTGACCGAGTCCCAGGACCGCTTCGCCGAACCCCCCTTCGAGGAGTGGGGCGACGGGCCCATGCCCTACGCGCCGGGCGAGGCCCCGTCGTCGTCACCGGGCGCTCGTACGCCCCCGCAGGACATGGCCGCCGAGCAGTCCGTGCTCGGGGCGATGCTGATCTCCAAGGACGCCATCGCCGACGTCTCGGAGGTCCTGCGCGGACCGGACTACTACCGCCCCTCGCACGAGACGATCCACGACGCCGTCATCGACCTCTTCGGTCGCGGCGAGCCGGTCGACATGGTCACGGTCTCCGCCGAGCTGCAGCGCCAGGGTCACCTCCAGCGCGTCGGCGGCGCGCCGTACCTCCACACCCTGGCCTCCAACGTCCCGATCGCTGCCAACGCCCAGTTCTACGCCGAGATCGTGCGCGAGAAGGCGATCCTGCGCCGCCTCGTCGACGCCGGCACCAAGATCGTGCAGATCGGGTACGCCGGCGAGGGCCAGGTCGACGACGTCGTCGACCGCGCCCAGGCCGAGATCTACACCGTCACCGACAAGCGCAGCAGCGAGGACTTCGCCCCGCTGGCCGACATCATGGACGGCGTCCTCGACGAGATCGAGGCGATCGGCAACCGGGAGGCCGGGCTCTACGGCGTGCCCACCGGATTCGCCGACCTCGACGACCTGACGAACGGTCTGCACTCTGGGCAGATGATCATCGTCGCGGCTCGTCCTGCCATGGGGAAGGCGCTCGCGCTCGACACCCCGCTCGTGACACCGACCGGCTGGACCACGATGGGCGATGTCGCCGTGGGTGACGACCTCGTCGACGCCCAGGGCAAGGCGACACGAGTCGTGGCGGCGACCGACGTCATGGTCGACCGGCCCTGCTACGAGGTGACCTTCTCGGACGGCACGACGATCGTGGCCGACGCCGAGCACCAGTGGCTGACGGAGACGGTGGTCGAGGAGCGAGCGTCAGCAAGCGTCTCGAGACCCTCGCAGCCGACCTCCCGTATCCGCACCACCGAGCAGATCGCGCAGACGCTGGACCGGATCCACACCATCTCGATGCCGGACGGCTCGTCGGTCAAGGTGGGGTCCGTACGCCCCGTCGCCTCTGTTCCGGTGCGGTGCGTCCAGGTCGACAACGACGACCACCTCTACCTCGCGGGCGAGTCGATGGTTCCGACCCACAACTCGACGCTGGCGCTGGACTTCTGCCGCGCGGCCTCCATCCACAACAACCTCTCCAGCGTCTTCTTCAGCCTCGAGATGACGCGCTCGGAGATCACGATGCGGCTGCTCTCGGCCGAGGCGAAGGTGCCGCTGAACCACATCCGCAACGGCAAGATGGACCAGGCCGACTGGGACAAGCTCGCCCGCCACATGGGCCGGGTGTCGTCGGCGCCGATGTTCATCGACGACTCGCCCAACATGACGATGATGGAGATCCGGGCCAAGGCCCGCCGGCTCAAGCAGCGCCACGACCTCAAGCTGATCGTGATCGACTACATGCAGCTGATGACGTCCGGCCGCAAGGTCGAGTCGCGCCAGCTCGAGGTCTCGGAGTTCTCCCGCCAGATCAAGCTGCTGGCCAAGGAGCTGCAGCTGCCGATCATCGCGCTGTCGCAGCTCAACCGTGGGCCGGAGCAGCGCGGCGACAAGCGCCCGATGATGAGCGACCTTCGCGAATCGGGCTCGCTCGAACAGGACGCCGACATGGTGATCCTGCTGCACCGCGACGACGCCTACGAGAAGGAGTCGACCCGCCCTGGCGAGGCCGACCTGATCGTGGCCAAGCACCGCAACGGCGCGACCCGTGACATCACGGTGGCCTTCCAGGGCCACTACTCGCGCTTCGTCGACATGGCGCACTGACCTCGGGTCGACGACCGGCCACCGACGCCCGTCGCGGCTAGCGTGCCGTATGCCCGAGTTCACCTGGCGACCGGCCAACCAGTCCACGACCGAGGACGTCGAGGCGGTGTTCGACGCCGGCGGCGCCGGGAAGTGCCGCTGCCAGGCCCTGAAGGCCCCGGGCTGGATCTGGCGCGATACCACCCAGGAGCAGAGGGAAGCAGCCCTGCTGGAGCAGACCGGTTGCGGCACCGACGGGCCCACGTCCGGTCTCGTCGGCTACCTCGACGGTGAGCCGGCCGGCTGGGTCGCGGTCGAGCCGCGGGAGGACTACCCCAGGGTGTGGAGCCGGAAGGCGCCGTGGATGCGGATGGACCCCGACCTCGAGGGCGTCTGGTCGGTCACCTGCTTCGTGGTGCGCAAGGGCTTCCGTCGCCAGGGGCTGATGTACGAGCTGGCCGCCGGCACCGTCGAGTACGGACGGCAGGTCGGCGCCCGCGTCCTGGAGGGCTACCCCACCGAGCCGGTGCCCGGGAAGACGGTGATCTGGGACGAGGCCTCGGTGGGGCTGCTCCAGGTGTTCCTCGACGTCGGGTACGAGGTGGTGGCCTCGCCGACCCTGCGGCGGAGGGTCGTGCGGCACCGACTCCTTGACCCGACCGGCTAATGTGATTAGCCTCAGGCTAAGAGCATTAGCCACCCACCAGGAGACGCCATGACCCACCACCTGCCTCTCGACGGGAACCACCTCGCCTACGACCTGGAGGGGGAGGGACCCCTGGTCGTCCTCGCGCACGGCATGGGGGACACCCGGCACTCGTACCGCTTCGTGGTCCCCGCCCTGGTGGCGGCCGGCTACCGGGTCGCCAACGTCGACCTGCGCGGCTGCGGCGACTCCAGCCTGGGCTGGGACGGCTACAGCCGCACCGACATCGCCGGCGACCTCGTCGCCCTCATCCGCCACCTCGGCGGCCCGGCCGTCATCGTGGGCCAGTCCATCAGCGGCGGTGCGACGTCGATCGCGGCCGCCACCGCGCCCGACGTGGTCGTCGGCGTCATCGAGCTGGCGCCCTTCACCCGTACGCAGTCCGTCAGCCTCGGCGGCCTGCTGCGGAACCGGCGCTACCGCACCGGGACGCTCCGGCTGGTGTGGGCCGTCACCACGGGGAGCTCGCGCGGGTGGGGGAGGTACCTCGACCTGGCCGTGCCCGAGAAGCCGGCCGACTGGGACGCAGAGCTGGGACGGATCGTGGCGAAGCTCGACGAGGACGGGCGGATGAAGGTCCTCAGGGCCATGGGCGGTTCGAGCCCGGCGGACGCCGGCGCGCGCCTGCCGGACGTCTCCTGCCCCGTGCTGGTGGTGGAGGGCAGCCTGGACCCCGACTGGGCGGACCCGGTGGCCGAGGCGGAGCTGATCCTGGCCGACCTCCCCGACGGCGTGGGCGAGGTCGCCGTCATCGAGGGCGCCGGGCACTACCCGCACACGCAGACCCCCGACGAGGTCGTCGCGCTGGCGCTGCCCTTCCTGGCCCGGACGCTCCCGCGTGCCTAGGGCCGGCCTGGCACCGGCCACGGTCGTCGAGGCGGCCGCCGACCTGGCCGACGAGACCGGGTTCGACCACCTCAGCATGGGGAAGGTGGCCGAACGGCTCGGCGTCCGGGCCCCCTCCCTCTACAAGCACGTCGAGGGACTCGACGACCTCGCCCACCGGATCGCGGTCCTGGCCGCCCACGAGCTCAGCGACGCCATCCGCGACGCCACCCAGGGCCGCTCGGCCCGCGAGGCGCTCGCCGCCGCCGCCCGCGCGATGCGCGCCTTCGTGAACGAGCACCCCGGTCGGTACGCCGCGATCAACGCCGCCCGCCGTACCGGCGCCGACGACCCGCTGGAGGTCCCCACCGCACGGTTCCTAGCCTCGCTCTCCGCCGTGCTGCACGGCTACCGGGTGGACCCGGCCCAGGAGGTGCACGCGATGAGGATGCTGCGCAGCATGCTCCACGGGTTCGCCGACCTCGAGCTGGCCCGCGGCTTCCAGCTCGACACCGACGTGGACGAGAGCTTCACCTGGCTCCTCGACTTCGTCGACCGCGGGCTGCGGGCGCTCGTCGCGGAGCTGCCATGAGCATCACGACCGCCCGGCTGCGGTTCCGACCGTTCGTGAGCGCCGACCACACCTGGCTGCACCCGATCGCCTCCGACCCGGTCGTCACCCGCTACACCGACTGGGGCCCGAACACCGTCGACGACACCACCGACTTCCTGGCCGACGCCGCCACGGAGGGGGCCGGGCCGTCGCCCTGGACCTGGGCGGTGACCCAGGCCGACGGCACGGGCATCGGCTCGGCGAGCCTCGACGTCGTCAGCGCCCCCCACCGCCGGGCGCGGATCGGCTACCTGGTCGGACCGGCGCACCAGGGCGCCGGCTACGGCACCGAGATCGCGACCGGGCTGGTCTCGCGCGCGTTCGACCACCACGGGATCCGCCGCGTCGAGGCCACCTGCCACCCCGACAACACCGCGTCGGCCCGGGTGCTGGAGAAGGCGGGCCTGCTCCTCGAGGGGCGCATGCGCAGCCACCTCCTGGCTCGCGGCGCGTGGCGGGACAGCCTGCTCTTCGCGACCCTCGACACGGACCCCCGCGGCGGACGAGACTCACGAGCGCCATGACGACGACGCCGCACCCCGCCGACACCCACGACCTCATCCGCGTCCACGGCGCCCGCGAGAACAACCTCAAGGACGTCAGCGTGGAGCTGCCCAAGCGGCGGCTGACCGTCTTCACCGGGGTCTCCGGGTCGGGCAAGAGCTCGTTGGTCTTCGCCACGATCGCCGCGGAGTCGCAGCGGATGATCAACGAGACCTACAGCGCGTTCGTCCAGGGCTTCATGCCCAGCCAGGCCCGCCCCGACGTCGACGTGCTGGAGGGGCTGACCACCGCGATCATCGTCGACCAGGAGCGGATGGGCGCCTCGCCGCGCTCCACGGTCGGCACCGCCACGGACGCCAACGCGATGCTGCGGAGGCTCTTCAGCCGGCTGGGCGAGCCGAGCATCGGGGGGCCGCAGGCGTACTCCTTCAACGTCGCCTCGATCTCGGGCGCCGGCGCGGTGACGACGACCAAGGCCGGGCGGGAGACCAAGGAGCGGCGCTCGTTCACGATCACCGGCGGCATGTGCCCGCGCTGCGAGGGCCGCGGCGCGGTCAACGACATCGACCTGAGCGCCCTCTACGACGACAGCCTGTCCCTCAACGACGGCGCGCTCCGGATCCCGGGCTACAGCATGGAGGGCTGGTACGGCCGGATCTTCCGCGGCTGCGGCTTCCTCGACGCGGACAAGCCGATCAGGGACTACTCCGCACGCGAGCTCGACGACCTGCTGCACAAGGAGCCGACCAAGCTCAAGATCGACGGCATCAACCTGACCTACCTCGGGCTGATCCCGCAGATCAAGAAGTCGTTCCTGGCCAAGGACGTCGAGGCGATGCAGCCGCACGTCCGGGCGTTCGTCGAGCGTGCCGTCACCTTCACGACCTGCCCCGACTGCGGCGGCACCCGCCTCACCGAGGCCGCCCGCTCCTCGACGATCGGCGGGGTGAGCATCGCCGACGCCTGCGCGATGCAGATCAGCGACCTCGCCACCTGGGTGCGCGGCCTCGACGAGCCGTCGGTGGCGCCGCTGCTCACGACGCTGGGACACACGCTCGACTCGTTCGTCGAGATCGGCCTGGGCTACCTCTCCCTGGACCGCCCCGCCGGCACGCTCTCGGGCGGCGAGGCCCAGCGCACCAAGATGATCCGCCACCTCGGGTCCTCCCTCACCGACGTCACCTACGTCTTCGACGAGCCGACCATCGGCCTGCACCCCCACGACGTGCAGCGGATGAACGAGCTCCTCCTGCAGCTGCGCGACAAGGGCAACACCGTGCTGGTCGTGGAGCACAAGCCCGAGGCGATCGCGATCGCCGACCACGTCGTCGACCTCGGTCCCCGCGCCGGTACGGCGGGCGGCGAGATCGTCTTCGAGGGCACCGTCGCCGGCCTGCGGGCCAGCGACACCCTCACCGGTCGCCACCTCGACGACCGGGTCTCGCCCAAGGAGGTCCTGCGGACCCCGACCGGGGTGCTCGAGGTGCGGGGCGCGAGCACCCACAACCTGCGCGACGTCGACGTCGACGTGCCGCTCGGCGTGCTCACCGTGGTCACCGGTGTCGCGGGGTCCGGCAAGAGCTCGCTCATCCAGGGCTCCGTGGCGGGTCGCGAGGGCGTCGTGGTGGTCGACCAGAGCGGCATCAAGGGCTCGCGGCGCAGCAACCCCGCGACGTACACCGGTCTGCTCGAGCCGATCCGCAAGGCCTTCGCCAAGGCCAACGGCGTGAAGCCGGCGCTGTTCAGCGCCAACTCCGAGGGCGCCTGCCCGAGCTGCAACGGCGCCGGGGTGATCTTCTCCGACCTCGGGATCATGGGCGGCGTCTCGACGCCGTGCGAGCTGTGCGAGGGGCGCCGCTTCGACTCCTCCGTGCTCGACTACACCTTCGGCGGTGCCGACATCAGCGAGGTCCTCGCGATGTCGGTCGCGGTCGCCGAGGAGTTCTTCGGCAGCGGCGACGCCCGGGTGCCGGCCGCCCACAAGATCCTGGTCAACCTCGTCGACGTCGGCCTGGGCTACCTGACCCTCGGGCAGCCGCTCACCACGCTCTCGGGCGGGGAGCGGCAGCGCATCAAGCTGGCCACCCGGATGGCCGAGCAGGGCGTGACCTACGTGCTCGACGAGCCGACGACCGGCCTGCACCTCGCCGACGTCGAGAACCTCCTGGGGCTGCTCGACCGCCTCGTCGACGCGGGGAAGACGGTCGTGGTGATCGAGCACCACCAGGCCGTGATGGCGCACGCCGACTGGATCATCGACCTGGGTCCGGGCGCCGGGCACGACGGCGGGCTGGTGGTCTTCGAGGGCACGCCGGCGGAGCTCATCGCCTCGCGCGCGACGATCACCGGCGAGCACCTGGCGGCGTACTGCGGGAGCTGACTGGACGTCCTCCCGTGCGGGCGCGCCTACATCAGGGCGGCCGTCAGCCGGCACACGTTGTCGACGTAGCGCCGGTGCCACGGGCGCTGCTGCCACTCGGTGACCGTCAGCACCCGGGACGCCGCACGCTGCTCGTCGTCGTGCTCCTGCAACCGGCGGACGAGGTCGCCGCCGAAGCCGAGCAGCATCACCTCGTAGGTGAGCGCGAACGAGCGGAAGTCCATGTTGGAGGAGCCGATCACCCCGACCGTGTCGTCGACGGTGAGGTACTTCGCGTGCAGCACCGCCGGCGCCGGGTAGAGGTGGATGACGACCCCGGCCTCGAGCAGCCCGCTGTAGTAGGACCGCTGGGCGTGGCCGACCAGGAACTGGTCGGCCTCCTCGCCCACGAACAGCTCCACCCGCACCCCCCGGTGCGCCGCGGTGGTGATGGCCGACATCAGCGCCTCGTCCGGCACGAAGTAGGGGCTGGTGATCGAGACGCGCTCGGTGGCCAGGTGCACCAGCGAGGTGAACAGGCGCAGGTTCGGCTCGCTCGGGAAGCCCGGCCCGGACGCCACCACCTGCATCGCGTTCGCGCGTCCGTCGAGCCCGCCCGGCAGCAGGTCGGGCTTGTCGACGAAGTGGGTCTCGAAGTCGAGCACCTGGCCGGTCTCGGTGTACCAGTCGGTCGCGAAGACGGCCTCGACCGACAGCACGACGTCACCGCTGACCTGCAGGGTCAGGTCCTTCCACCGCCGCCCCTCGCGCGCGTTGCGGGCGCTGCCGTACGCCGGGCCGATCAGGTTGTGCGAGCCCACGAAGGCGGTCTGGCCGTCGACGACGAGCAGCTTGCGGTGGTTGCGCAGGTCCGGGCGGCGCCACTGCCGGCGCAGGGGGCGGATCGGCATCATCAGCTCCCACGCGACGCCGGCCGCGGTCAGCCGCCGCTGCAGGTCCTTCCAGCCGGGGTACGAGCGGGAGCCGAGGTGGTCCATCAGCATCCGCACCTCGACCCCCCGGCCGGCGGCCGCGCACAGCGTGGTGAAGAAGGCGTCGGTGGCCTCGTCCCACGAGGCGATGTAGAACTCGACCTGGACGTAGTGCCGGGCGCCCGCCACGGCGTCGGTCATCGCCGCGAACGCCTCGGCGGTGTCGCCGAACAGGCCTTCGTCGGCCCCGGTCACGCACGGGATGCCGGTCAGGTGCCGGTTCATCCGCAGGATGCTGGCCAGCCCCGGTGACGGCTCGGCGCCCCAGGGCACCGTCGGCAGCATCCGGGTCTGCTCGCCGATGAAGCCGGTCGCCTGCCGCTGGACCTCGATCCGCCGCCCGCGCACCCACGGGCTGCCGATCAACCAGTAGAGCGGGAACCCGACCACCGGGACGAAGAGGATCAGCAGCAGCCAGGCCGACGACGACGCCGGGCGCCGGCCCTCGGGGACGGTGCCCACCGCGGCGAGCTTGAGGACGTACTCGGTGGCGAGCAGCACCGCGGTGATCATCGCCGTCCAGCTCATGCGACGAGCCTAGGGAGCCGCGACAGGGCGTAGGTCCCGTGTCCCTTGACACCCGGACCGCCACGCGTCAGGTTCGCGCTACCGGCCGGGGTGTCCCCGGGGGTGCCCAGGGAGATCACCATGCGTACACGGTCCCGTCTCGTCGTCCTCCCCGCGATCGGCGCGCTCGTCGTCGGCGCCCTGGTCGGGGCCCCCGGCTCCACCGCGGCCCCGCCCCCGGCCACGCCCGCCGTCGCGTCCGCCGCGG
Organism: Nocardioides sp. AX2bis; assembly: GCF_902506435.1. GTDB lineage: Bacteria > Actinomycetota > Actinomycetes > Propionibacteriales > Nocardioidaceae > Nocardioides. The sequence continues at coordinate 2,199,824 of NZ_LR733215.1, forward strand.
CGCCCGACGACGGGGGCCTGGAGGTGTACGTCGGGGAGGTCGGCGCCGGTCAGCTGCCCGACCTCGTGGCGCTCGGGATCGACCGCCACGAGCTGGAGCTGGCCCCGGTCGCGGGTGGCCAGGACGATCTCGGTGGCAAGGGCCTGGTCGAGGTCGAGGTCGTGCTCAGCGCCGACCAGGCAGAGCAGCTCGCCGCGCAGGGTCTCGACCTCCAGGTCAAGCAGGTCGACGGGCAGAGCGTCACCGAGCGCGCCGACGCCCGGGCCGCCGAGGGCTACGAGGTCTGGCAGACCTACTCCGGCGACGGTGGCATCGCCGAGGAGCTGCGGCAGGTCGCGGCCGACAACCCGCGGATCACCAAGCTGGTCACCGCCGGGCAGACCGTGCAGGGCCAGGACATCCTGGCGCTCAAGGTCACCGACCGCGCGCGTCGTACGCCTGACGGGTCCCGCCCCGCGGTGCTCTACCTCTCCGCCCAGCACGCGCGCGAGTGGATCACCCCCGAGATGACGACCCGGCTGCTCGCGCGGGTCGTCGAGCGGTACGCCGCGGGCGACCGCGGCACGCGCCGGCTGCTGGCCTCCACCGAGCTGTGGTTCCTGCCGGTGGCCAACCCCGACGGGTACGACTACACCTTCACCGAGGGCAACCGGCTGTGGCGCAAGAACCTGCGCGACAACGACGGGGACGGCACGACGGCGCCCGGTGACGGCGTCGACCTGAACCGGAACTGGCCCTACCGGTGGGGCTACGACAACGAGGGTTCGTCGCCCGACCCGGCGAGCGAGACCTACCGCGGCCGTGGACCCGCCTCCGAGCCCGAGACGCAGGCGCTGGACGCGCTGGCCGACCGCGTCGGCTTCGAGTTCCTGGTCAACTACCACTCGGCCGCCGAGCTGCTGCTCTACGGTACGGGCTGGCAGGTGGCCACGCCCTCGCCGGACGACCTGGTCTACGAGGCCCTGGCCGGTGACGACGCCGAGCCGGCCGTCCCCGGTTACGACCCCGACCTGTCCGCCGAGCTCTACACCACCAACGGCGACACCGACAGCGGCATCACCGAGGAGTACGGCGCGCTCGGGTTCACCCCCGAGATGTCGACCTGCGAGGCCGCCTCCGGGGTCGACCCCGACGACGAGTGGCTCGCCGAGGACTGCGGCAGCGGCTTCGAGTTCCCCGACGACGAGCAGCTGGTCCAGGGCGAGTTCGAGAAGAACGTCCCGTTCGCGCTCTCGGTGGCCCGCTCCGCCGGGGACCCCGACGAGCCGCGCTCCTCGCTCGGCCTCGAGGCGCCGGCCTTCGAGGTCGACTCCTTCGACGTCTCCTACGGCGACCCGCAGACCGTCGCGGTCGACGCCCGGCGCTCGATCCGTGACAAGGAGCTCCGCTTCCGTGTCGACGGCGGGCCCGTCCGGCGCACCTCGGTCGCGCGCTGGCGCGGCGGGGAGACCTACGGCCGGGACAACGACGTCTACTACGCCGAGTACCGCGGGACGGTCCGCGGCACGCAGGTCGGCGACCGCGTGACCGCCTGGTTCACCGGACGGGACGGCGCCACCCGCCGCGACCCGGGCACCCCGGTGCGCAGCGAGCGGTTCCGCTACACCGTCGAGTCCGACAGCGGGGCCGACGTGCTGGTCGTCGCCGACGAGGACTACACCGGGGTCAACCCGACCTACCCCGCCGGCACCGACGCCCCGGCGTACGCCGCGGCGCACGTGCGCGCGGTCGAGGACGCCGGTTACACCGCCGACGTCTGGGACGTCGACGCCCAGGGCGTGCCGCACGACCTCGGCGTGCTCGGGCACTACGACGCGGTGCTGTGGTACCTCGGCGACAACCGGCTCACCCAGGACCCCGAGGACGAGGAGACCGACACGCCGTTCGGCCCGCTCCCCGACGTGTCGGTGGCCGAGCGTGCCCAGGACCTGACGATCGCGGTCCGCGACTACCTCAACGAGGGCGGCAAGCTCGTGCACGCCGGCGAGACCGCGCAGTACCAGGGCCTCCCGGGGATCAGCGACGCCGTGGGCGGGCTCTACTACGGCCTGAACGGCGACCCGACCGCGGAGTGCGTCGTCGACGACCAGGCCGGGTTCTTCGAGGACTGCCTGATCCTGGCCGACGACTTCCGGCAGTACTGGCTGGGCGCGGTCAACCGGTTCGACACCACCGACCCCGGGGCGGTGGAGGGTCTCCCGGGCCCGCTGGGGGGCTTCCTGGGCGTGCTGGGCGGTCCCGTCGTCGAGGGCAGCAACCCCCTCGACGAGGCCGGCAGCTTCCAGGTCACCAGCGACGTGCTGCCGGTCGAGGACTTCCCCCAGTTCGCCAGCCGCGGCGCCGCGACCTACCCGGTGCAGCCGGGCGACCCGCTCAGCCCGGTCGAGGGCCAGCGGTACGCCGGGGTGCTCCACGCCGACAGCTCCTGGGCGCGGCTGACCCGGACCATCGACCTCACCGGCGCCACGTCGGCGGAGCTGCGGATGGCGACGTCGTGGAACACCGAGGAGGGCTACGACCACCTCGTGGTGGAGGCCCGTACGGCCGGTGGCAGCGACTGGACCACCCTGGCCGAGGTCGGCGGGGCCACCTCGACCGCGCCGCCCAGCGAGTGCGAGGCCGGCTTCTTCGTCGAGATCCACCCGTTCCTCGGCTCCTACCTCGGCGGCGCCGACTGCACCGGTCCCGGCAGCACCGGCACCTGGAGCTCGCTGACCGGGGTGGGCGGCTGGGAGGACCTCGCCTACGACCTCTCCGCCTTCGCCGGTGACGAGGTGGAGGTCTCGGTCGGCTACGTCACCGACCCCTCGAGCGGGGGGATCGGCGCCTTCGTCGACGACACCCGGGTCGAGGTCGACGACGCCGACCGGCCCGACCTCGCCGACGGCTTCGAGGGCGCCACCAGCCTCTGGGCGCCGGGCACCACCCCGCCGGGCAGCCCGCCGACCTCGACCGACTGGCAGATCGGGGGGCCGCTGGTCGAGAGCGTGGCCGCGACCTCGACCGACGACACCCTGCTGCTCGGGTTCGGGCTGGAGCAACTGGCCTCCGACCGGGATCGGGAGCGGCTCGTGAGGCGCGCGCTGGCCGGTCTGCTGGGCAGCTCCTGAGCACCGGCGGTCGGACGTCGGCGGGTGACGGGCCGGCGTACCTGCTCTTCTGGGGCCACCGGCCGCAGCCGGACGGGACGCTCGGACCGTCGTGCCTGAGCCAGTGGTGGCCCGCGCCCTTCGTCGTCGACGGACGCCGTTACGCCACCGCGGAGCACTGGATGATGTGGCGCAAGGCGGTGCTGTTCGGTGACGCCGACGCGGCTGCGCAGGTGCTGGCGTCGGACTCCCCGGCGGAGGCCAAGGCGGTCGGCCGCGGGGTGCGCGGCTTCGAGAGCCGGACCTGGGTGCGTCACCGCTGGGAGGTCGTGGTGGCGGGGTCGGTGGCCAAGTTCGGGTCCGACCCGGCGCTGCGGGACTACCTGCTCTCGACCGGGGACGCGGTGCTCGTGGAGGCCTCGCCCGACGACCTGGTCTGGGGCACCGGTCTGGCCGCGGCCCACCCCGACGCGACCGTCCCCGCGCGCTGGCCGGGCCTGAACCTGCTGGGACAGGCCCTGGTCGAGGCGCGCTCCCGGCTGCGGGACGCCGTCCGGGGGTAGGTTCGCCGGGGTCGACGACGAGGTCGGCCGGGGCGAGAGGGAGCGTGGTCGTGGAGCCGTCGCAGATGCTGACCAGTCCGACCGGGCAGTCGCTGGCGCGGCTCGCCGCCGACGCGTGGGAGCGGTGGGGCGAGGACACGACCACCGTCTTCGAGGGCGCGCGGTGGACCTCGGCCGAGCTGGGCCGCCAGGCCCGGGCCGTGGCCGGCGGGCTGGCCGGGCTGGGCGTGCGGCCCGGCGACCGGGTGGTGGTGCTGATGGCCAACTGCCCCGAGGTCACCGTCAGCTACCAGGCGGTCTGGTGGCTGGGTGCGGTCACCACGCCGGTGCTGTTCCTGGTGAGCGAGGACGAGCTGCGCCACGTCCTGGTGGACAGCGAGGCGGTGGTCGTGGTGACCACCCCGGAGTTCACCGGCAAGGTGCTCGGCGCCGCCCGGGGGGTCGTGACGCTCCGGCACGTCGTGGTCGCGGGGGAGCCCGTCGAGGGGACGGTCGCCTTCGCCGACCTGGTCGGCCAGGCCGAGGCGGCGCCCGCCGACGTCGACCCGACGGGTCTGGGGGCGCTGCTCTACACCGGCGGGACCACCGGGCGGTCCAAGGGCGTCATGCTCAGCCACGACGCGCTGTCGGCGGCGGCGTGGGCCTCGACCCTGAACTCCACCGACCCGCGGCACACCGTCTCGATCCTCCCGCTGCCGCTGGCCCACGTCTTCGGGCTGATGGTCTCGACGATGGGCCTGCACGCGACCCAGGCCGGCACGACGGTGCTGATGCGGTGGTTCGAGCCGGCCGCCTACCTGCGCCTGGTGGCCGCCGAGGGCGTGCACGTCGGCCCCGTCGTCCCGGCGATGCTCCGCTCGCTGCTCACCCAGCCGCTGGAGGAGCACGACCTGTCCACGCTTCAGCGGCTCTCCTCGGGCAGCGCCCCCCTGGCCGAGGAGGTCGTCGAGCAGCTGGCCCGCCGGCTGCCGCAGGTGGAGGTGGCCGAGGGCTACGGGTGCACCGAGACCGCGGCGCTGATCTCCAGCACCCCGCTCGGGGCGGTGCGGCGCGGGAGCGTCGGCCGACCGGTGCACGGCATCTCCGTGAGGATCACCGCCCCCGACGGTCGCGAGGTGCCGACCGGGGAGGACGGGGAGATCTGCGTGCAGGGCCCGTCGCTGATGCAGGGCTACTGGCGGGCCCCGGACGCCACCGTGAGCACGCTGCGCGACGGGTGGCTGCACACCGGCGACGTCGGCCGGGTCGACGCCGACGGCTACCTCTACGTCGTCGACCGGATCAAGGACCTGATCATCCGCGGCGGCTTCAACGTCTACCCCCGCGACGTCGAGGAGGTCCTGATGGCCCACCCCGACATCGCCAACGCCGCCGTCGTGGGTCGCCCCGACGACGTCCACGGCGAGGAGGTCGTGGCCTACGTGCAACCGGCCGCCGGCGCGACGCTGGACCCCGACGCGGTGCGCGCGTACGCCCGCGAGCACCTCTCCGCGGTCAAGTACCCCCGCGAGGTCCACGTCGTCGAGCAGATCCCGCTGACGTCGGTGGGCAAGCTCGACCGCAAGCGGCTGCGGGCGTACGGGGCGGGCTGAGGTCGCCGGAAGTCCCCGGTCGGCCGGGGACTTCTGAACTTGTCGGCCTTTGCAAAGGCCGACAAGCTCGAAACTTGCCCGTCAAGTACCGCCGCCCGACCAGCCGACGACTCAGCCCGACCCGTCCCCCAGCAGCAGGTCGAGCGCCGGGGGGAGGTCGTCGAGGCGCTCGATGCTGGCCACCCGGGCGTCGACCGAGCGGGCGAAGCGGCGGGCCTCCTCGTCGTCGTCGGCCGGCGCGAGCACCACGAGCTCGTCCAGCGCCCGGGCCGCGGCCGTGGGGTCGAGGTCGTCGGTCGCGCGGCAGTCCGAGAGCAGCACCGTGACCCGCCGTGCCGCCCGGGCCGGCGCCAGCTGGTCGCGCGCCGCCCGCAGCGCCGCGTCCAGCGACGTCATCCCGTGGCCCCGCAGGCCGAGCACCCGCTCGACGGTCTGCAGCGGGGGTACGGGCGCCAGCAGCTCGACCACCACCTCGGTGCGCCGGTCGAAGGCGACCACGGCCAGCTCGCCCGAGGAGCGCAGCGCGACCGCGGCCGCCGCCATCGCCGCGGTGACCAGGCGCGGGCCGTCCATCGAGCCCGACCGGTCCAGGAGCAGGCAGACCGCGGTGTCGGGCCGCTGCCACGACGTGGCCACGAGGTCCTCCAGCGAGGGCCGGGTGCCGGCCGCCCGCGCGCCCGCGATCGCCTCCAGCGAGGCGTCGACGTCGAGGTCGCCACCCAGGTGCGCCGGGCGCCGTCGGAGCCGGCCGGAGCCCGTACGCCCCCGCGACCCCGACCGGGCACGGTCCAGCACCAGGCGCGGCACGAGCGCCTGGACCTTCGCCCGCAGCTGAGCGTCGGTGGCCCGGCTCATCGCCGCGAGCAGCGGCAGCACCTCGTCGGGGTCCTCGCCCAGCGCCTCACGGAGCGCGTCGACGTCGAGCTCGCCGAGCTCGGGGGAGAGCTCGGCGAACCGGGCGTGGCCGGACAGCTCGGCCCGGGGGGTGGAGCGCTCGGGGCGTCCCCGGCGTGACTCGCGCGGCTCGCCCGGGGCGGGGCTCGGCGGCGCGGCGGAGGGGCCCGCCCCGGCAGGGGGCGGGCTCAGGCTTCCCCCGGCGGCTCGCCCTCCCCGCGCTCGTCGGAGCCGTCGTCGGGGCGCGGACCGAAGTGCTCGACGTAGAGCTCCTCGATGACCTGCTCGGGGGTCCGGTGCGACGCCTCGTCGACCCGCACCCGCCCGCTCAGCGCGACCAGGGCGGAGTCGAGGCCGGCGTCCCAGTCGCCGGGCTCGACCCCGCGCGACCGGGCCAGCTCGTGGGCCATGCCGGCGAGGTCGATCGCGCCCCGCACCGACGACCCCACGCGGATCTCCGGGTGGTCGCGGGTGGCCCGCACCAGCGCGACCGCGGACGCGCCCCACCCGGGCGAGGGCAGCGCGCAGCGGCCGGCGACGATCTGCTCCTCGGCCTCCGCGGACTGGTAGCCCATGGTGATCCGGCAGGTGCGGTCGTACACGGCGCTGGAGACGCGGGCGGTGCCCACGGCGTCGTACGGGTTCATCGCGGCGACCATGCCGAAGCCGGGCTCGGCGCGGACGACCCCGAGCCGGGGGACGGTGATCTCGCGCTCCGACATCACCGTGAGCAGGGTGTTCAGGGTCTCCTCGGGGACGCGGTTGAGCTCCTCGACGTAGAGCAGGCCGCCCCCGCGCAGGGCGTCGAGCAGGGGACCGTCGACGAACACGTCGACGGCGTAGCCGCGCTCGAGCACGAGCGCGGGGTCGAAGTGGCCCACCAGGCGGGCCGGGGTCAGCTCGGCGTTGCCCTCGACCAGCACGAAGGCGGAGTCACGGCGGCGGGCGACCTCGCGCAGCAGCGTCGACTTGCCGGTGCCCGGGGGGCCCTCCAGCACGACGTGGGCGCCGCTGCGCAGGGCGGCCTCGAGCAGCTCGCTCTCCCGCGCCCGGCCGACCACCTCCGGGGCGGGGGTCGAGCCCGCCGCCCCGGAGGGGAGTCTCGTCATCGGTGTCGGTCCTCCTGGCCTGTCGGGGCCGTCAGTGGCTGTGGACGACGACGCCGCGGACGTTCTCGCCGTTGAGCAGGTCGTCGTAGCCCTCGTTGACCTGGTCCAGGGTGTAGGTACGGGTGATGATCTCGTCCAGCTTGATGTCGCCGGACTGGTAGAGACCGAGGATCCGGGGGATGTCGGTGGTCGGGTTGCAGTCGCCGAACAGGCTGCCCTTGAGCTGCTTGCGGTAGAGCGTCATCACGGTGCCGGGGAGCTGGACGTTGACCTCCTCGACCTTGTTCAGGCCGGTGAGCACGACCACCCCGCCCTTGCCGACGGCGTTGAAGCCCTCGGCGACGATCTCGGAGGTCATCAGGCCGGGGGTCAGGATGGCGGAGTCGGCCATCTGGCCACGGGTCAGGTTGGTCAGCGTCTCCATCGCCTCGCCGGTGCTGGCGAAGGCGTGCGTGGCGCCGAGCTCCATCGCCTTCTCGCGCTTGTTGGCCAGCGGGTCGACCGCGATCACGTTCTTCGCACCCGACAGCGCCGCACCCTGCACCGCGTTGATGCCGATGCCGCCGATGCCGATCACCACGACGGTCTGGCCGGCCTTGACGTCGGCGGTGTTGACCGCCGCGCCCCACCCGGTGGGCACGCCGCAGCCGACGAGCACCGCCTTCTCGAGCGGCAGGTCGTCGTCGACGGGGACGCAGGAGTTCTGGTGGATCACGCCGTACTGGCTGAAGGTGCCGAGCATGCACATCGCGCCGTAGTCACCGCGCGGCCCGGTGATCGGGAACCGGCCGCCGGGCAGGTAGCCCTCGAGGATCGTCGCGCCCATGTCGCAGATCGACTGCTGGCCGTTGGCGCAGTAGCGGCACGACCCGCAGTTGGGGATGAAGGAGCAGACCACGTGGTCGCCGACCTTCACGCGGGTCACGCCCGGGCCGACCTCCTCGATGATCCCGGCACCCTCGTGACCGAGCACCATCGGCAGGCGGGCCTCGAGGTCGCCGTGGGAGACGTGGATGTCGGAGTGGCAGAGCCCGGCGTGGGTGTAGCGGATGAGGACCTCGCCCGCCTGGGGCTTGTCGAGGGTGAGCTCCTCGATCTCGATGCGCTTGCCTGCTTCGTAGACGACGGCGGCCTGGGTCTTCATGCGTGCTCCTCTGGTCGGGGACCGGTACGCCGCGGTCCGCGACGCTGTGACTCCCGTCACCGTCGCAGGTCGTGGGGTGCGTGGGTGTTCAGCTTCTGGACAGGCGGTCGGGACCGCGGGCTACTGTGACCGCGACCACACCAGCACGGCTCGGACGTCAGGCACGAGGGGGACGCCGGTGAGCCTCACCGACGAGATGCGCGCACCGATCGCCGACTCGTGGCGTCGCGCCGGCCTGGCCGGCGTCGACCCGGCCTCGGCCCTCGAGAGGCTGACCTACGCCGAGGTCGACCTGAGGAGCCCGCTGATGGCCGCGGCCACGCCCGTGCTCGACGACCTCGGCGACCAGCTCAGCGAGACCGTCTTCAGCACCCTGCTGGTCGACCGGGACGGCCGCGTCGCCCAGCGGTGGTGCGGCACCCGCGGCCTGGAGCGCGCCTTCGACGACCTGGGGGTCGCCGTCGGGGTCAGCATGCTCGAGGAGGCGGTCGGCACCAACGCCCCCGGCACCGTGCTGGAGACCCGGGAGCGGATCGCGGTGCACGGCTCGGAGCACTACGCCGTGCCGCTGCGCGACTTCAGCTGCTACGGCCACCCGATCTTCCACCCGGTCACCCGCCGGATCGAGGGCGTCCTCGACATCACCTGCGTCGCGACCTCCGCCGACCCCCTGCTGCGGCCGGTGGTGGCCCGGGCGGTCGCCGACATCGAGCAGCGGCTGCTCGACAGCAGCCGGGTCAGCGAGACCGAGCTGCTGCACGCCTTCCAGGCCGCCTCCGGGCGACGCCGGGCCGTCGTGGCGATGCTGGACGACCTGACCATGTCGAACCGGACCGCGCTCGACCTGCTGGGCCAGGTCGACCTGACGCTGCTGCGGATGCTGGCCCAGGACGTCGGCAGCAGCGGGCTGTCCCGGGAGCTCACGCTGGAGTCCGGGGTGGCGGCCCGGGTCCGCGTGGAGCACGTGCCGCGCACCCGCGGCGGTTCCCTGGTCCACGTCGAGCCGTTGGCCCGCCCGCGGAGCCCCCGCAACCGGACCACCCCGGTGAGCCGGGTCGCGACCGGCCCCGCGCTCGTCGCGGGCGCGCCGGGCACCGGCCGCACGACGTACGCCGCCCGCCTCGCCGGCGACCGCCGGGTCGCCGTGCTGACCGCGGCCCGCGCCCTGCTCGACGGACCGGCGACCTGGTCGCACGACTTCGTCTCCCTGGTCCGCGCCGGGCAGGGCACGGTGTGCGTGGACGGCATCGACCTGCTCCCCGAGCAGCTCGTCGACCTCGTCGCCTCCCACGTGGCCACCGGTGCCGCGCCCCGGGTGGTGCTGATCTCCGGCCCGGTCGACGACCTGGTCGGACGGGCCGCCGCGCTGGTCTCGGCCTGCACCGACCGCACCGAGCTCGCCCCGCTGTCCGCCCGCACCGCCGACCTGCCCGACCTGGTTGCGACCCAGCTGGCCGACCTCGGCTGCGACGCCGCGGCCCACCTCGCCCCCTCCGCCCTGGCCGCGCTCGGCGCGCAGCCCTGGCCCGGCAACCTGCGCGAGCTGCGCGCCGTGCTCGAGCACGCCGTGCGCGGCCGCGGGCTCGGTCCGGTCACCGTTGACGACCTGCCGGAGGCCTACCGCTCCCGCGACGGCGCCCGCACCCTCGCCCCGATCGAGCGGGCCGAGCGCGACGCGATCGTCGCCGCGCTCGACCAGCACGGAGGCAACAAGGTCCGCGCGGCGGCGGCGCTGGGCATCTCGCGCACGACGCTCTACGCCAAGCTGCGGACGCTGCGGATCACGGCGTACTGACCTCCCCACCCGGACCGGTCGCTCACCGGGCTCTCAGCCACCCCGGGCATCCTGGTCCGGTGACCACCGCCGCCGCGACGTCCCGGCCTCCTCGTCTGGCCCGCGCCCGCGCCGCGCTGCGGCGCGACAGCCCCGTCCCCGGTGGCGTGCCCGAGCTGGCCCGGGCGGTGCTGGTCCTCGAGGTCGTCCTCGTGCTGCTGCTCTCGCTGGGCCGCTCGGCGGTCTACTCCGTGGTCAACCTGCTGGAGGCCGTCACGGCGCCGGGCGCGCTGTCGGAGCAGGCCGCGACGCTGAACAGCTCGGTCACGCCGGACCGGCCGTGGTTCGACCTCGCCTACCAGCTGCTGCGGATGGGGTTCGCGGTCATCCCGGTGCTGCTGTGCGCCTACCTGCTCGTGCGCTCGGGGACCCGGGTGCGCGAGGTGTGGTTCCGCGGCGCCGGGTGGCGCGACCTCGGCTCCGGGGCCGTGATCGCGCTCGGCGTCGGGTCGCTTGGCGTCGTGTTCTACCTGGCGACGTTCGCGCTCGGCACCAACCTCACCGTGGTCGCCCAGGGCCTGCCCGAGGAGTGGTGGCGCTACCCCGTCCTGGTCCTGTCGGCGCTGCAGAACTCCGTCGTGGAGGAGTTCGTCGTGCTCGGGTTCGTCCAGGTCCGGCTGCGCCAGGCCGGCCTCGGTGACGCGAGCGCGATCGGGCTGGCCGCGCTGCTGCGTGGCAGCTACCACCTCTACCAGGGCCTCGGGGGCTTCGTCGGCAACCTGGCGATGGGCCTGCTCTTCGGCTGGCTCTACCGCCGCTGGCAGCGCGTGACCCCGCTGGTGGTCGCCCACACGTTCCTCGACATCGGTGCCTTCGTCGGGTACGCCGTGCTGGCCGGCCAGGTGGACTGGCTGCCCACCCTCTGACCCCGCGCCGACGACCCCGCGCCGGCCGGGTCAGAGCAGGGTGACCCAGAAGTCCCAGAACCGCTCGAGGATCGCGCCGGCGAGCAGGAGGTACCACCCGAGCACGATCAGGTACCGCACGTTCCACAGCTTCTCCACGACGCGGGGCGAGCGCGAGGTGCCGGCACCGGCGGCCACCAGCGTCGACCACACCGCCGTCGGGATCGTCACCGCCCACACCACCAGGCACCACGGGCACAGCGCGTTGATCTCGTAGAGGGTCTGGAAGGCCAGCCAGTGCACGAACACGAGCCCGGCCAGGCCGCCGAGGGCGAGCCCGGCGAGCACCGTGCGCGGCAGCCGGGCGCCGAGGGCGAGGGAGAGGCCGAGGGTCACCACGGCCGCGAAGCCGATCAGCCCGAGCAACGAGTTCGGGAACCCGAACACCTCGGCCTGGTCGCTGGCCATCACCGAGCCGCAGGACACGATCGGGTTGATGTCGCAGGCCGGCGTGAACGACGGGTCGGCGAGCAGCTTCAGCTTGTCGACGGTCAGCGTGAAGGCGGCGAGCAGCCCGAGGGCGCCGAGCACCACGAGGCCCACGCCGTACGGCCGCAGGCTGATGTCGTAGGCGGACAGGTCCTCCTCGGGGCCGTCGACGTCATCCGGGGTGCCGACGGGGTGCTGCTGGTCCACCGCGTTCATGGCGCCAGCGTAGGGCGGTGACGTACAGCCGCGGCTCAGAAACCGGGTCTAGGCTCGCCGGGCCGGCGTGACCGCGACGGCGCGCCACGAGAGGAACCTGCGTTGCACGCACGCGTCACCGAGACCCGCTGGCTCACCCCGACCCTGGTCCGGGTGGTGCTCGGTGGCGACGACCTCGCCGGCTTCGAGGTGGGGCCGGAGACCGACGCCTACGTCAACCTCGCCCTCCGGCCGGACGGGTCGCCGTACGACGCGGTCTTCGATCCTGCCGCGGTGCGCGAGGAGCACCCGCGGGAGACGTGGCCGGCGCGGCGGCGCTACACCGTGGCCGACTGGGACGCCGAGCGGCACGAGCTGAGCATCGACTTCGTGGTGCACGGCGACACGGGTGCGGCCGGGCGGTGGGCGGCGACGGCCGGTCCGGGGGACGTCCTCGTCTGGGAGGGCCCGAGCGGCGGCTACCGGCCCGACCCGGCCGCCGAGGTGCACCTGCTGGTGGGCGACGAGTCCGCCCTGCCCGCGATCGCGGCCTCGCTGCGGGTCCTCCCGCCGGGGGCGCGCGCGGTCGTCCGCCTGCTCTGCGACGGGCCCGCGCACGAGGTGGCGCTGGAGTCGCCCGGCACGCTGGACCTGGTGTGGCTCCACCGACGCGGAGACGATGGGGACGTCGACCTCCTGGCCGGGGCGGTCCGGGCCGCGGACCTGCCCGCTGCGGCCGCCGGGCGGGTGCAGGCGTTCGTGCACGGCGAGGCCGACGAGGTACGCGCGGTGCGCCGCCACCTGCTCGCCGACCGGGGGATGGCCCGCGCCGACATGTCCTGCTCGCCGTACTGGCGGCGGACGATGACCGACGAGGCCTGGCGCGCGGTGAAGCGCGACTTCGTCGCGGCCATGGAGGCCGACGCCTGACGCGTCGTCGACCGGGCGGGACACGACCGGGCGGCACACGACCGGGAGGGCGGCCTGTGGGCGGGCTCACGCCACCGCGCGCGTGACCACCGGCGGGTGGGGGACGACTGATCGTCAGCCGGCCGCGCGCCGGACCCACCCGAGCGGGACGACGGCGTCCCCAGGAGGCACCGATGAGCACCCGGAACCCCACCGCACCCCCCACCGAGACCACGCCCCCGTCGCTGGTCCGCCGGCTGCCCGTGGAGGCGCTCGGCACCTTCTGGCTGGTCCTCGCCGGCTGCGGCACCGCCGTCCTGGCCGGGGACGAGGTCGGGTTCGTCGGCATCGCGCTGGCCTTCGGCCTGGCCGTGCTGACCATGGCCTACGCGGTGGGCCACGTCTCCGGGGCGCACTTCAACCCGGCCGTCTCCGTCGGTCTCGCCGTCGCCGGCAGGTTCGCCTGGAGGGACGTCCCCGGCTACGTCGTCGCCCAGGTCGCCGGCGGGTCGCTGGGCGCGCTGGTGCTCTACGTCGTCGCGTCGGGCCGCAGCGGCTTCTCCTTGGCCGACGGCTTCGCCACCAACGGGTACGGCGACCTGTCCCCGACCGGGTACTCCCTGCTCGCCGTCGCGGTGGCCGAGGCCGTCCTGACCTTCGTGTTCCTCTACGTCATCCTCGGCGTGACGGACCGCCGCGCCCCGGCCGGCTTCGGCCCGCTGGCGATCGGCCTGGCGCTCACCCTGATCCACCTGATCTCGATCCCGGTCTCGAACACCTCGGTCAACCCGGCGCGCTCGTTGGCCGTGGCCTGGTTCGACGGCGCCGCGCTCGGTCAGGTGTGGCTGTTCGTGGTCGCGCCGGTCGTGGGCGCGGCCCTGGCGGGCGCGACCTACGCGCTGGTCACCGGGGTCGACCGCCGCGGCACCGAGATCGACGGCGACGACCGGGTCGGCTGACCCGGCTCAGCGCACCAGGACCGCGGCGCCCACCACCGCCCCGGGACGTCATGCGATCCGTGGATACGGGGGCGCGGGACGGATGACGTCCCGCGACGTCCGCGCCCGCCGTACGCCTCAGCGCGCCGGCGCGGCCTCGCCGGTCTGCACGCCCCACAGCGCGGCGTACGTCCCACCGGCCGCGACCAGGTCGTCGTGCGTGCCCGACTCGACCACCAGGCCCGCGTCGAGCACCCAGATCCGGTCCGCGTGGCGCACCGTGGAGAGGCGGTGGGCCACCACCAGGGCCGTACGCCGGGCGGTGACCACCCCCAGCGAGCGCTGGATCGCGACCTCGGTCTCGTTGTCGACCGCCGAGGTGGCCTCGTCGAGCACCAGCACGGCCGGGTCGCGCAGGATCGCGCGGGCCAGCGCCAGCCGCTGGCGCTGACCGCCCGAGAGCGTGACCCCCCGCTCGCCGACCAGCGTGTCCCAGCCCTGCGGCAGCGCCTCGATGAAGGTCGTCGACTCCGCGGCGGCCGCTGCCTCGCGGACCTCGGCGTCGGTGGCGTCCGGCCGGCCGTAGCGGATGTTGTCGGCCACGCTGCCGGCGAAGAGGTAGACGTCCTGGGCGACGTAGCCGATCGCCCCGCGCAGCGAGTCCCAGTCGAGCTCGCGCACATCGACGCCGTCGAGCAGGACGTGGCCCGCGCGGGGGTCCTCGAAACGCAGCACCAGGCGCAGCAGGGTGGACTTGCCGGCGCCGGTCGAGCCGACGACCGCGTGGGTCTCCCCGGCCGGTACGACGAGGTCGAGGCCGTGGAGCACGTCGGGGTGGTCGGCGTAGCCCGCGCGCACCCCGCGGAGCTCGATCCGGCCCGAGGGCGGCTGCGCCAGCGGCGTCGTGCCGGGCACCACGGTCGACTCCTCGTCGAGCAGCCGCAGGATGCGGACGGTCGAGGCGCGCGACTTCTGGTAGAGGTCGAGCACCTCGGCGACGTCGGTCAGCGGCCAGAGCAGGCGCTGGGTCATGAAGACGAGGACCGAGTAGAGCCCGACGGCCAGCGTGCCGTTCAGGGCGGCCCACCCGCCGAAGAGGAGGGTGCAGGTGAAGCCGACCAGGATCGCCATCCGCACCAGCGGCACGAAGAGGGCGGAGGAGCGGATCGCCTCCAGGTTGGCGTCCCGGTACTCGGCGCTGGTCACGGCGAGCCGCTCCCGCTCGCGGTCCTCGGCGGTGAACGCCTTGATCGTGGTGATCCCGCCGAGGTTGGCGGTGAGGGTGTCGGAGAGGTCGGCGACGCTGGCGCGGACCCGGTCGTAGAGCGGCGCCAGGCGCCGCTGGAAGCGCAGCGAGCCGAGGATGATCAGCGGGATCGGCAGGAAGGCCAGCAGCAGCAGCTCCCAGGACGCCACCGCGAACACCGCGCCCACCAGGACGATGTTGAGCGCCGTCTGCAGGATCGCCGGCGCCCCGAAGTCCAGGAACTCCTCGAGCCGGTTCACGTCGTCGTTCAGCGTCGCCAGGGTCGCGCCCGAGGGACGTGACTCGTGCCAGCCGACGTCGAGGTGCTGGACGTGGTCGTACGCCTCGATCCGCAGCTGGTGCTCGACCCGCTGGGACAACCCGCGCCACAGCCGGCTGGCGGCGTACTCGCTGGCCGACTCGATCACCCACACCACGACGTTGAAGGCGGCCAGCCAGGCCAGCTGGGCGTAGCGGGACTCGACGCCGAGCAGGCTGCCGACCAGCGAGCCGTCGCCGCGCACCACCACGTCGACCGCGGCGCCGATCAGCAGCTCGGGCACCACGTCGGCGACCTTGTTGACCGTGGAGGCGGCGACGGCGGCCACCAGGCGGGGGCGGTGCTGGCGGTAGCGACCGCCCAGGGTCCGCATCGGGCGGCGCATCTCGTCGGGGGTCACCTGCAGAGGTTAGGTGACCCTTACCTCTTCGGGCGAGCCGGGGTGACGTGCGAGGACGGGACCCACCAGCCCACCCGCTTATCGATATGATTATCGTTCTCATCTATGGGAACCGACGTGATGGCCGGTGAGGTCGAGGACCTCGTGGTGCGCGACCCGGCGGGTCGGGTGCTGCTCGGCCCGGTGGACCTCACGGTCACGCCGGGGGAGCGGGTGGCGGTCCTCGGCCGCTCGGGCGCCGGCAAGTCGCTGCTGGCCGCCTGCCTCACCGCGGGCCTGCCGCCCGGGCTGGTCGCCTCCGGGCGTGTCCGCACAGGCGGCTCCTGGCGGCACCCGGCAGACGTCCGCGCGCGCGGCGTGGCGCTGGTCCACCAGGAGTCCGCCACCTCGCTGCACCCCCTCTACCGCGTGGGCACCCAGCTGGACCGGGCCGCGCGCCTCGGCCGACGACGGGCGGCCACGGACCGTCCGGTGCCCGTGGTCGACGCGCTGCTCGAGCACGTCGGCCTCGACCCGGCGACCGTCCGTCCGCGGCTGCCTGTCGAGCTCTCGGGCGGACAGCGACAACGGGTCTGCGTGGCCCTCGCGCTGGCGTGCGGCGCCGACCTGCTCGTCGCGGACGAGCCGACGACGGCGCTCGACACCGTCACCGAGGCCGACGTCGCCGCGCTGCTGGCCGACCTCCCGGCCCGCGGGACCGCGTTGGTCCTCGTCACCCACGACCACGCCCTGGCCGGCCGCTGCACCGACCGCACGGTCGTCCTCGGGGCCGGTCGCCTCGGGGGGGACGCGGTGGAGGTCCCGTGACGGCCGCACCGAGGACGACCCTGGTGGCCCGCGACCTCGTGGTCGAGCACCGGGCGGCCGGCCGCGCCCGTCCGCCCGACCCGGTGCGCGCCCTCGACGGCTGCTCGCTCACGGTCGCCGCGGGAGCCTGCACGGCCATGGTCGGCCGTTCCGGCTCGGGCAAGTCGACCCTGGTCCGCGTGCTCCTCGGCCTCGAGGGCGTGGCCGGCGGCTCGCTGACGTGGGGCGACGCGACGCTGCGCACCGCCCGTCGGCGCGGCGGCCCGCCCGGTCGTCCCACGGCCTTCCGACGCGCGGTGCAGTACGTCGCCCAGGACCCCGCCGCCTCCCTCGATCCGCGGCACCGGGTCCGGCGGCTGGTCGCCGAGCCGCTCCGGCGGCTCGGGGTGCCCGGCGACCACGAGCGGCTGGTGCGTGAGGCGCTGGAGCGTGTCGACCTCGGCGCCGAGGTCCTGCGCGCTCGCGCCGGCACGCTCTCCGGTGGCCAGGCCCAGCGCGTGGCGCTCGCCCGGGCGGTCGTCACGCGACCGCGGCTGCTGCTGGCCGACGAACCGACCAGCGGTCTCGACCCCGCGCGTCGCGACCAGGTCCTCGACCTGCTCGCCGCGCTGCACCGCGACGACGGTGTCGGGGTGCTGCTGGTGACCCACGACCTGCGCGCGGCGGAGCGGCTCTGCCCCACGACCGCCGTGCTCGACACCGGTCGCGTCGTGGAGCACCGACCGACCACCGACCTGCTCGCGGCCCCCGACCACGCCACCACGCGGCGGCTCGTCGCCGCGCTCCACCCCCTCCTGGAAGGTTCCCGATGACCCCGACC